>NZ_CP134946.1:0-3707125 GCF_032113415.1 Halobellus marinus | reverse complement strand
AGGTCCTCTTCCGTTAGCCGCTGGACCTCCTCGTCGTCGTCGAGAGAGATCGTCGATTCGGGGACTGGCTGACCGATGTTCTCCATCCGCTGCCGGAACAGATCGCGGTCCTCCGTGGCGTAGATGGTGTCCAGCGGCGTGCCCATAATGTCGACGTCGTGCTCCTCTAAGATGCCCTGTTCGGCGAGTTCGGCCGTGACGTTCAGCCCGGTCTGGCCGCCAGCCCGGCGATGACGCCGTCCGGCTTCTCCTCGCGGATGATCTCGGCGATGGCCTCGGGCGTGATCGGTTCGATGTACACCCGGTCGGCCATCTCCGGGTCTGTCATAATCGTCGCGGGGTTCGAGTTGACGAGGACAACTCGGGCGCCCTCCTCCTGGAGCGCCCGGCAGGCCTGTGCGCCGGAGTAGTCGAACTCGGCCGCCTGTCCGATCTGGATCGGTCCGCTGCCGATGAGCAGGATCGTCCGGTCTTCGGACGTCGCTGCACCGCCGGTCGAAATGTCCTCGTCAGTCATCACTGAGACGAAGTCCGCACATCGTAATAAGCCCGGCGGATTACTACGAGATGCGAAAGTCGATTTCGAAATTCGTAACCGGAGGGAGCGACACGGCACTCGGACGCACCGCTCGGCAGCGAGGGCAGGTTACTGACCGAGGCTCCGACGTCAGTCCCGTCCCTCGACCCGGTAGCGGTACGGGCTCCCCTCGACGACGACGACCGGGCCGCCACGTTCCGCGATCTTTCCCAGAACGGTCGCGACGCGGTAGGAGGAATCGAACGCGTCGACCTCGCGCTCCCGCAGGCGATCGAGAATCTCGCGTGCGGTCAGCGGTTCGTCTGCGTCGGCGAGCACGTCGTAGAGTTCCTCGAACCCGGAGGGCCGGGTCGCGATCATATTCGGGGACACGACCTGGGAGGGCTTAGATTCCAGTGCGACAGGCGTCAGACGGCCGCAGTCAGTCGGATTGATGTGCGTTCTGAGGGAGTCCCCGATCGATCCGAACCGGGCTCTCCCGTGCGCTGTGGCGAGCGCGCCCAGCCGACATCTCAGACCGAAACGTCGTCCGCGGAGAGATCACGCTCGGCACGGTACTGGCTGACGAACTCGCTCACGTCGAACTCGTGCATCCGTGCTTCGAACTCCGCGATCGCCGAGTCCGCGTCGGCGTGGCTGACGGCGTGTTCCATCAGTTCGACCACGAGTTCGACGACGATCTCGTGGAGGCGACGGGCGTCGAAGTCGGTCATCCAGACGATCCCGGCGCCGACGTCGCCGTCGTCGCTCACGTCCGCGGAGGCGACGTCTCCGGGGAACTCCTCTAAGACCATCCCCATCAGGTGGGCCGTCCCGAACTCCGGCATCTCCTCGCTCGTCGTCTCGACGGCCTCGCGGAGCACCGAGACCAGGAAGTCGGGGAGGAACCGCTCCGGGGGTGGACGTCCATCACGACCGCGGCGGTCCCCGCAGTCGCACTCGTACTCTCGCATTCCCAAGTCGAGCCGCCGAACGTCGATATCCTCGCCGCACGGCAACTCGAGCGTCTCGCCGCCCCCGCCGGGAACCTGCGGCTGTGTCATACCGGTCGTTCTCGTCGGTCGGGGTTAAACGTCGCGCTCCGGGCTCCCACGGCGGCGTCCCGGCGGTCGGTCAATCGCTCGCGGTCGTGTACAGGACCGGCCCGATGACGAGCAGTCCGAGCCCGAGGAACAGGTAATGGATCGGCACGAGCGACTGCGGCGTCAGTGCGAAGATCACACCGAAGAGCATCACGTTGAGCGCGAGGAGCTTCTGTGATCGTAGGGGCAGCACACCCACTGTCGCGACCACGAACCCGAGCAAGAGTGCCTGCCCGACGTTGTACTGGAGCAGGAAACTGTCGACGAGCTGTAGGGGAGCATTCTTATCCGGACGTTCGGCGCGAATCGAGTATTAAAGTTCCGTTCTCCGCGGGATCGTGGGAACGAACCCATCCCGCTCGGGGCGACCGCGGGCGACCCGTCAGTCGATCAGTCGAACATTGGTCGTGGGGTGATCAATCGAGGCCAGTGACGTCTGTCGGTCGAATACTGGTCGCGAGGCGATCAATCGGGGCCGGTGATGTCCATCGGACGGATCCAGCCGTACCAGATTGCGAACACCATCCCGCCGTAGCCGAGGATGAAGACGATCGCACCGAGACCGTCGTAGCCGAGTTCGCCGAGCAGCCGGCGAACGATCCCCGAACCCGCGATCCCGACGAAGAGCAACGTCACGAGCAGGATTTTATCCCGCGTCAGCTCGAAAATGCGTCTCTCCCCCTCGTGTCCGCTCCCGGTGTCATCTTCGGCCATCAATCGCTTTTGGGGCCGCGGGACCCTCAAAGGATCGGTTGGCGAACGGACGGGATTCGGCCGGCTGTACCAGTCGCGAGGGTGGGTGGACGGAATCGATCGGCAGCCCGGTAGCGAAAGAGAGCGGACGAGATCCGATTGTCTTACCGGTCGCGAGGATGGCCGGATAGCACTCGGCAAGTGCCCGGGCGAAAGAATATCGGCCAGGACTCGGCGAATACGGGCAAAAGGGGCACCGTCGGGCTCTCAGAGCTTCTGGCTGAGCTGTTTGAGGTCCGAGGTGACCTTGAACACCTTGGCAGTCTGTTGTTCGTTCGCGGTGGCGACTTCGTCGATTTCCTCGTTGATCTCGTTGATGCGGTCGGCCGCTTCATCGAGCATCCGGGCGATCTGATCGCCGCTCCCGGCCTGGTCGTCGGTGGCCTTCGAGACCTCCTTGATCCCGTTTGCGGCCTCCTCGACGACCCTGACGATCTCGTCGAGCTGTTCCATCGCGTCCTCGACCCGATCGATCCCGGTGTCGATGTCCGCGGCCGTCGCCTCGACATTCTCCACGGTCCGGTCGATCTCGCCTTGGATGTCGCGGATCGTCGTCTCGATCTGGTCGGCTTGGTCCTGGGACTCCTCGGCGAGGCTCTTGACCTCGTCGGCGACCACCGCGAAGCCGTCGCCGGCTTCGCCGGCCCGCGCCGCCTCGATCGACGCGTTCAGCGCGAGCAGGTTGGTCTGCTCGGCGATGTCGTTGATCACGTCGACGATCTCGTCGATCTCCTCGGTGCGGTCCTGGAGGCCCGCGACGCTCGTACCGATCTGCTCCGCCGACGCCTCGATGTCCTCCATCACGTCGATCGCCGTCGCGCCCGACCGCTGGCCCTCCTTTGCGGCCTCGACGGCCCGTTCGCTCGTCTTTTCGACCTCGTCGGCAGTGGCGGCGATCTCCTCGATCGTCGCGCTGAGGTTCGACATCTCCGCGCGGATCTCGTCGATGTTGCCGGCCTCGGTGTCGGTGAGGTCGCTGATCCGTCGGGAACTCTGGGAGACGTTGTTGGCGAACTCCTGGAGATCCTGGGCGGCCTCGTTCGTCTCCTCGGCGATCTGCCGGCGGCGTTCGATCTCGTCTTCGAGTTCGGCCTCCCGGCTCGCGGTGTAGGTGTCGATCGCCACCTGCATATCGAGGTTCATCAGCTTCAGCGCCGAGAGTGTCTCGTCCACCCCGTCGTCGATCTGTTCGTGGACGTCGAGGATCGTCTCCTCGTCGACGCCGGCGGACTCGAGGACCTCTGTCACCTGCGACTGCATCCGCTGGTTCATCACGTCGAACAGAAGCTCGTAGTAGACACCGTACTGCCCGATATAGTGCTTTTCCGGCATATCGAGCAGTTCGTGAAGTTTGCCGATGCGCGCACGGTTGGTGAAATACTCCCGGCCGTACTCGCCGCCGGTGAGTGTCCGCCAGTACGCTCGCTGTGTCTGCTTGAGCGCCTCGACATCCTTCGGCGACCGCTCGATCACCTCGACGGTCTCGTCGTGCTCTGTGAGATTATCGTAGAACGCGTTTGCGACCGCGTCCTCGTGTTGCTCGAAGGTCGCGGCGAGCGACGCAAGCCGGGCAGCGTCGTCGTCGCCGAAGTTCAGGAAGTCCTTCCGCCATTGGATCTCCTCGTCGTCGAGCCCGATCCGTTCGACCAGTTGTGACTCGTCGACCTCGGAGTTCAGTCCGCCCTGTCCGAATACGTCTGCGTATGTGCTCATACGTGCTGATTAGTTGGTCGGGCGTTATCCCTTTCGACGGCGAAGAATCGGCCGTTCGCCCGTCGGAAGCGACCGCCGTACGCGTAGGTGGCTGCCGTCGCGCGGGACCAGCCCTCATACGGACTGTTGTAGCATCTCACCGGTGATCGCGGGACCGCTTCGGACGATCACCGACGAAACGGTACAACCGTCCGTCTCACTCGAACTGGTAGTCGTCGACCTCCTCTTCGTAGTACTCGCTGTAGCCCATATCCTGCTGGCTCCCGGCGATGTGGGAGTCGAGCCAGTCGCGCGCGAACTGGAGGACCTCCATCGTGATGTACTCGCCGTTCTCGTGTTTCTCGCGGAGTTCGGTCACCTTCGCGGCGAAGTTCTCGTGCATCTCTTGGTGGTCGTGGAAGCAGTCCGAACAGTCCTGAGCGTACCCACAGCCCTGTACGAACTCCTCCTCGTCGCCGAAGTGGTACTCCGTGTACCGTTCCAGTTCCCGCAGGGTGTCGCCGATTTCCTCCTCGGCGTGGCCCTCTTCCATCGCCTCGTGGAGGTCGTTCAGCAGGGTGAAAAGCTGCTGATGCTGTTCGTCCATCCGATCGATTTCGGTACTGTATCGCTCGTCGTCCCACTCGATAAGTGCCATAGTAACTCCGTCCAGTATCAGATTCCGGATTTGTACTGTATTGACGGCCCGATGATTCCCAGATTCTAAAAATTCCCCGTTCATGGGTTATTTAGGCCTTTTATCGGGATTTTAGGAGATCAAATCTTTCGATAAAGATGGCGGAGAGCAGCGTTCAGATATCATATTTTGTAATAGAACGGCATCTTTTCGGCAGTAACAACGCGAACGTCCCCGTTCACGCTGAGGTCCGCATCTCGAACCGGGCACCGCCGTCGTCGCCATCGGCGACCGTCACCGTCCAGCCGTGTGCCTCCACGATCTCCTTGGCGATCGCCAGGCCGTAGCCCGTCCCGTCGCTATCGGTCGTGTATCCGAACTCGAAGATCCCCGAGTGATCCGACGGCGGGATCCCCGGACCGTCGTCTTCGAGGAAGAAGCCGTCCTCGAGCGGGCCGACGGTGATCGTGACGTCGCTGCCGGCGTGTTCGATACTATTGCGAACCAGGTTCTCGACGAGCCGCTTCAGCCGCCCCGGATCGCCCCGGATTCTGCGATCGGTTTCGACGCGGAGCCTCGCGTCCGCTGTCGCGACGTTCCCCCAACAGTTCGTGACGAGTTCCGAGAGGTCGATCCACTCCGAATCCGTGACTGTCTGTCCCTCCCGGGCGAGCGTGAGGACCTCTTCTATCAGCGAACTGATTCGTTCGAGTGCGTCCGCGGCCTCCTCGAGATCCTCGCTGTCGCACTCCGCCTGTGCCAACTCCAGCCGTCCCTCCGCGACGTTCAGCGGGTTCGGGAGGTCGTGTGCGAGCACGCTCGCGAACCCTTCGAGCCGGTCGTTCTGTCGTTGGAGTTCGCTCGTCATCCGATCGTGGTCGAGTTCGTAACTCGCCCACCTGCTGATCAGCCGCACCAGCGTCTGCTCGGCCTCGGTGAACGGTCGGCCGCGGGGGTCAGTCGAGGCGAAACAGAGCGTCCCGTAGAGGTCGCCCTCGACGGACACCTTGCCGCCGATGTAGCTGCCGAGTCCGAACAGCTCGTAGGCCGGATCCGTCTCCCATCCGGCGTCGACGGCGTCGGCGATCGCGAGCAAGCCCTCCGTTTCGATCGTCTTCCGGCAGTAGGCCGTCGAGAGGGGCAGGACTCGCCCGTCTGGAGCAGTTCGTGGTCGCCGTGGGACTGAACGATCCGCTGTGTACCGCCGGTCTCGGCGTCGCCCTCGTCGGTCTCGATGTGGGAAAGGAAGGCATACGGGAGGTCAAGCCGCTCGCTGCCCAGTTGCAGGAGCCGCGAGACATTCTCGTCGAAGGTCAGTTCGGTGTCGGTGGTCACGTCGTAGAGGTCCCGCAGGAGTTCGATCGTCATATCGCGCTCCCGGAGGCCGTCGTAGCGTTCCCGTCCTCGGTCGATGGCCGCCTCGATCCGCGCAGCGAGGGTGTCGACGGCGGCGGCAGCGTCCCGGGGGACGTACTCGGTCACGCCCGCCGCGATCGCCTCGCTGGCCACCGCCTCGGATCCGTCTGCGGTATACAGGACGAAAGGGAGGTACGGACGGACCGACCGGACGTCTTTCAGGGTCGCCAATCCGTCGTGGTCCGGTGGACGGTGGTCGCTGACGATGCAGTCGGCCCCGGAGTCGCCGGCTGAGAGCCGATCGAGGGCCTCGTCGGGCGTCGCCGTCGTCACGGTGAACTGATCGCGTTCGCCAGTGACGCCGCGACGGCCGCGTCGGGATCAGCAGCGGCGTCGACGTATAGTACCCGGGTCGAACTGCCCATACCGGGTTCAGCCAGATGCGGCACTAAAAACTGCCCGCCGTGGACTGGTAATGACTCTTGTCGTCTCTCCCCGGTGCTCGCCGGTACCGGGGACGACGAGCATCGGTGAAAGTTACAGCAGCCATTATGAGAATTGGCCACAGGATTATGCTTCCCGCCGTGGAACTAGAGAGTATGGCAGACACCAAGGAAGGACGCGAGAAGCAGGCCGCCGACGAGAAGCGGCGACAGATGCAACGGGACATCAGGGAGGCCCGCGAGCGTGCAGACGAGGAGGAACCACCGATTCTCCGCACCGACGAGTCAGACGAGGACTGGCCGCCGGAGTGCCGCCGCCGCGACTGTTCGGAGCCAGCGACGTTTCTGGTGCTCGAACGATACCAGGAGGAAACCGGACACGGGGCCGTCGAGGCGACGGCGGCGCTCTGTCAGCGGCATACGGCCGCCGAGAGCCCGACGAACCTCGACGGCGTCTACGAGGACTACGTGTTCCGCGTGGAGCCGCTTCCCACAGCAACGGAGTGATACTGATTACTCACTTTTTACCGCCGAGCGCAACTCCCGTTGGCGGCGTTCGGCGGTAAGAGACGAGAGTAATCAGTATGAAACGGCGGCTGTGGTCTGGCGGGCGGTCGCGGGCCCTGGTTCAGATCCGTCCTCGTCGGAGATAGTGTGCGCTTTTCCCAACAGTCGGAGAGAGTGTGAGCATCTCCCAACAGTCCGAGAGGGTGCGAGCCTAGCCGAACAGCCGTTTGGTCGCGACCTCGGCGCCCTCGACGAGCGTTTCGAGTTTCGCCCACGCGATCTCGGGGTGGACCATCGCGAGGCCGGCCTGCGTGTCGAACCCGCAGTCGGGGGCGGCCACGATCCGCGTCGGGTCGTCGATGGCCCCGGCGACGCGCTCGAGGCGGTCTGCGACGACTTCGGGGTGTTCGACGATATTCGTTTTGACGTCGACGACGCCGGGGATCAGGGTCCAGCCGTCCGGAAGCGGGTGTTCGCGGAAGACGCGGTACTCGTGTTGGTGTCGGGGATTCGCCTCCTCGATCGAGAGGCCGCCGATGTCGAGATCGTAGAGGATCGGCAGGATCTCTTCGAGCGGCTTGTCGCGGTGGTGCGGTCCCTCGTAACTCCCCCAGCAGGTGTGGACGCGAATCTGTTCGTCGGGGATGTCGGCCGTCGCCTCGTTGAGCGCCTCGACGTGCATCCGGACGATGGGCTTCAGTTTCTCGATCGGCCTGTCCCCGAAGCCGCGGTGACCGGTCGTCAAGAGGTCGGGGGCGTCCAGTTGGAGCGTCGCGCCGGTCTCGGCGATCAGTTCGTACTCCCGCTTGAGCGCGTCGCCGACGACGGAGAGGAACTCCTCGTGGGAGTCGTAGTAGTCGTTGACGAGCGTTGCGGCGGCGATGCCGGGCGAGGCGGCCGTCAGGAACGTCCCCTCGAAGTCGGCGTCGGCGGCGTCGAGCAGTTCGACGAAGGTGTCGATCTCCTCGCGGGCGGCCTCCTCGCCCGCGTACTCGACGGGGCCGGTGACGGACGGTTGTTTCGTGAGATCGATTCCCTCCGCCTCGAAGGCCTCCTCGGCGTACTCGGGGTAGTCCGCGAGGTCGTCCCACAGCGGCGCATCGCGGGTATCGCCGATCCCGGTGAGGCGGTTCGCGACGTACCAGTTGAACGACACACGGGGCTGTTCGCCGTTGTTCACTATGTCGAGGCCGATATCGGCCTGTCGCTCGATGACGGATGCGGTTGCCTCGCAGACGCGGTCGTGCCACTCCTCCTCGTCGACGTCCTCGCCGGCCTGACGCCGCTTCAGCAGTTCGAGCAGGTCCGGCGATCGCGGGAGGCTTCCGATATGAGTCGTCCGAATACGGTCGGCGGTCATTCGTGTCTGTGGGGACTCTATCGCCCCTAATATGAGTTATGGTACTATAATATCTCTGAGTATGTCCAAAGGTAATCATTCGATCGAGGCTGATTCGTCGGCTGGCTACCGGAGACGGTGGGTTACGATCCCGTTTCTACCTCGTTGTCGTCGGCCGCGTTACTCTCGTCCGTTCCGTCGGCGGCGTCCTCCAGAGCCTCGTCGAGTTCCTCACTCACCGTCTCTTCAACCGTCTCCTCGACTGTTTCTTCCACTGTTTCCTCGACCTTTTCTTCGACTTTGTCAGACACTTCATCGGAGACCGTCTCGGCGACCTCGTCGACCTCCTTGCTGACGGTTTCGCCGACCGTCTTCTCGACTTCTTTGGTGACGGTTTCGCCGACAGTCTTTTCGACTTCCTTGCTTACCGTATCGCCGACAGTCTTTTCGACTTCCTTGCTTACCGTATCGCCGACAGTCTTCTCGACTTCTTCGCCGACAGTCTCCTCGATCCGTTCGGCCACCTCGCGGGTCATCCAGTCGGGATCGAACCGCGACATCTTCCAGCCGATGTGGATGACGTAGGAGACCAAGACGCCGAGGCCGAACGCGACGCCGACGCTCGTCCCGACGAGGAGGATCAGTCCGATCGCGACGAAGATCGTCACGCCGTAGGCGAGATCGACGATGAAGTTGACGCGTGCCGGCGTCATTGCTCCCTCCCTGTCAATTTGGCAGGTTCGCTTTGCGAGTTCACAGAGAGTGGTTTCGGCTCCAGGTACGAATAGCCGTTTGTTCGGCCGCGGGAGCGACACGGGACGTCCGGAGGTCCAATCGCTTAAGAGACTGCGCCCAATTTTCAGGATATGGTCGAAGTGCTTCTTCTCGTTGGGATCGCCGTGTCGCTTTTTGTCGGATTCAACATCGGCGGGGCGACGACAGGCCCTGCGTTCGGGCCGGCTGTCGGAGCGGATGCGATCTCAAAAACGGGTGCAGCAGCGCTGATGGCGGTGTTCTTCTTCGTCGGCGCGTGGACGATCGGCCGCCGGGTCGTCGATACGCTGGGCACCGAACTGGTCACCGACCCCGCCGTGTTCACGATCCAGACCAGCATCGTCGTGCTCTTTTTCATCGGCGGCGCGCTGTTCGTGGGCAACTACTTCGGCGTCCCGGCGTCGACGTCGATGACGGCCGTCGGCGCCATCGCCGGCCTCGGTGTGGCCGCCGGGGAACTGAACTGGCAGGTGATGGGCGAGATCGCGATCTGGTGGATCGTCGCCCCGATCGTCGGCTTCTGGGTCTCCGGGATGATCGGCCGGTACTTCTACACCCGAATCAACGCCTGGGTCGCGATCGAGAACACGCCCGGCCCGCTGATCGAGATCGACCGATCCGGTTCGGTTCCCCGACCGATCACCGGCCCGAACACCACGCGACGCGAACTGGCCGGCGCGGCCGTCGTCGTCTCGATCGGCTGTCTGATGGCCTTCTCCTCGGGCACCTCGAACATTGCCAACGCCATCGCGCCGCTCGTCGGCGTCGGCGTCGATATCAACCTCCTGATCGTCCTCGGCTGTCTGGCTGTCGCGGTCGGAGCGTTCACCATCGCACGCCGGACGCTCGACACGCTGGGCAACGACATCACGGACCTGCCGCTGACGGCCGCTATCGTCGTGGCCGTCGTCTCCTCGATCATCGTGACCGGGCTCTCGGCGATCGGCATCCCCGCCTCCTTCGTCATCATCGCAACGACGTCCATCGTCGGGCTCGGCTGGGGCCGGGCGACCCGGACGTCCACCATCCCGGACGTGGCGCGCGGCGAAAGCTCGCCGAACGTCTCTGTCGGCGCCCTCAAGGCCGAAGAACCCGGCGAGGAGGCGCCGGCGATCGGCGAGGAGGAGCCCGAGGATATCCCGACGGCGGCCGACCTGTTCGATCCCGCCACGACCGGGCGGGTGATCGTGATGCAGAACGTCGTTCCGATCCTCTCGACGGCCGGCGCCTACGCGACGTTCACGATCCTCTTCCAGGTCTGGTGAGGACCCGGCAGCAACCGCGCCCGCAGGCGTTACCCGACACTTCTCTCTCAATCGAGCAGACCGGGATAGTCTGCCTGAACCGCCGTCGCGACGTGTTCCCCGCTGATGAGACACATCGGCATCCCGATCCCGGGAGCGGTGTACGAACCGGTGTAGTAGAGCCCGTCGAGGCCGGCCCGGTGGCCGGGGCGGAACGGCCCGGTCTGCAGCAGCGTGTGTGCGAGCCCCAGCGCGGTCCCCTCCGGGTTGCCGTATCGCTCACGAAACTCGCGCACGCAGGCGCGCTCCTCGACGACGATCCGGTCGCGGAGGTCGACGCCGGTCTGGATCGCCAGATCCGCCAGGATCTGATCGCGGAATGACGAACGGACGTCGGGCGTGTCGTCCAACCCCGGCGCGATCGGGACGAGTACGACGACCGCGTGGTGGCCGTCGGGCGCGACCGACTCGTCGGTCTTCGACGGCACGGAGAGGTAGTACGCGGGGTCGTCGGGCCACGCGGGATCGTCGAAGATGGCTCTGAAATGCTTGTCCCAGTCGGTCGGGAAGACGAGGGTGTGGTGTTCGAGCGGGTCGACGTCGCCCTCGACGCCCAGATAGAGCATCAATGCCGAGGGCGCGTACGTCTGCGACTCCCAGTAGTCGGCGTCGTGATCGCGCGACGATGGGGGAAGCAGTTCCTGCTCGGTGTACGCGGGGTTGGCGTTGCTGACGACGAGATCCGATTCGAGCGTCCCGGAATCGGTCCGGAGCCGGAAGTCGCCGGCGGCGCCCTCGATCCGTTCGACAGTCACGCCCGTGGTGATCTCGGCCCCCCGCTGGCGTGCGAGGTCGGCGAGAGCGTCGACGACACCGGCGATCCCGCCCTCCGGGTAGAAGACGTTCAGATTCAGATCGACGTGGCTCATCACGCTGTAAAGCGCGGGCGTGTTGTGCGGGGAGCCGCCGAGGAACACGAGCGTGTACTCCAGCAACTGGCGGAGTTTTGGGTGTTCGACGTAGCGGGAGACGTAGCGATCCATATTTCCGAACAGCCGGTATCGCGGGAGGAGCGGCAACAACTCGGGGTCGAGAAACTCGCGGAACCGCTCTCTGCCCGCATACAGCACGCGATCCATCGCCAGTTCGTAGTTCCGTTCGGCGCGGTCGAGATACGTCGCGAGCGCATCGCCCGCGCCCGTCTCGTACGATCTGAAGAGGTCGTGGACGTTCGCCCGCTCTGGCCGGATCGTCGCGCTGTCGCCGTCTTTCCAGAACACCCGATACTGCGGATCCAGCCGTTCGAGGTCGTAGAAATCCTCCGGCGAGCGACCGAAGTGGGCGAAAAAGCGCTCGAAGACGTCCGGCATCAGATACCACGAGGGGCCGGTGTCGAACCGGAACCCCTCGCGTTCGAGGACGCCGGCGTGACCGCCGAGGCGGTCGTGCTGTTCGAGCAGGCGGACGTCGGCGCCCGCGTCGGCGAGGTAGGCGGCCGTCGCGAGCCCGCCGAAGCCGCCGCCGACGATAGAGACCGTTGCATCTCCGGAAAGCCGAGCCGACATACGCGCCCGTTCGGACCGGACGCTTATCCGCGCGCCCGCCGTTTTCAGTCCGCTGGAGTTTGGCTGGTTTTTTATATGTGATCGGTCCCGACCGCCCGATGATGAACGCGCTAAGGATCGGTTCCGTCCGTCGGTTCTGGCTGGACAGTGACGCCCACCCGTCGCTGCCGCTCTCGCGGGCGGCACTGCTCGTCCTCGCCGTCGGGTTCGCCGCCGCAGGGGCGGCGGGAGCGAGTGTCCCGCTCCGGGCGCAGATGGTGCTCTACCTCGTCGGGATGGTCGCGTTGAACCTCCCGCACGGTGGGTACGAGCACTTCGAGAACCTCCGTCGTCGGCGCCCGTCGTTCCGCTGGCGCTACGTCGCGATCTACCTGGGGGCAATCGCCGGCTTCGTCGGCCTGCTGCTCGTCGCGCCCGTGCTGGGACTCGCGCTCGCAGTGACCGTCGCGATGGCGAAGGGCGGTCTCGGCGGGGTGAAGGTACTCGACGCCACGTCGGGAACCGAGCATCTCCGGACGCGACCCCAGCGCTGGCTTGCAGCGGGCGTCAGGGGCGGTGCGGTGATGCTCGTGCCGATTGTCTTCCACCCCGACACGTTCGCGACGTTCAGCGCGCTGATGGTCGGCCTCGTCGATCCGAGCGCGTTCGGGCCCTACGCCGCACACTTCGGGACGACCCGGCCCCTGATCGCGGCGGGCTACGGGCTCGCGCTCGCGACGCACGTCGGCCTGGGGTACGTCCGCGGTGGCGGCCGCTCGTGGCTGGTCGACGCCGGGGAGAGCCTCCTGCTCGCGGCGTACTTCGCGGCGGTCCCAGTTCTGATCGCAGTCGGGCTGTACTTCCCCTTCTGGTACTCCGCGCGGCAGGTCGCCCGGACGGTCACCGTCGACTCGGAGCCGGTCGGCGACGAGGAGTGGGACATCATCGGCGGTGGCGGGGCGTCGGCGGTCGCCCTCCGTGCGTGGGGCGTGCTCGTCGCCGGCGCACTCGCCACGTTTCTCGTCCTCGCGACGGTCTACTGGGCGGTGCCGAACCCGCTTGCCGGCAGCGACCTCCTCCCTGGAGCCGTAGCCTTCTGGAGCATCTTCATCAGTATCGTCGCGCTCCCGCACGTCGTCGTCGGCTCCCTGCTCGACACCGAACGCGGGATCTGGTACGTGCCCTGATACTGATTGTTGTCGTCTCTTACCGGTGTTCGCCGGTACCAGGGGGTGACGGGCACCGGGAAAAAGTTACAACAATCAGTATGCGCGCGCCTGCGGAAGTCCCGGACGTCATCCGAACGAACCGACGACCTCGAAGACGAAGAGGAGGTAGTACAGCGATATCGCGAGGAGCACGACCCCGGTCCCGACGTTGACCGCCCGCCTGTGTGTCGTGAGTGCGGTCAGGACCCGGTTCCGGAAGGGTTCGGAGACGACACCGAAGAGCAAAAGCGGCGTTCCCATCCCGAGCCCGAAGGCGCCGAAGTTCGTGATGCTCGCCACCGGATCCGAAAACAGGAACGCGCGGGCGAAAAACACCGAGATGAAGCCGGGATTACACGGCAACACGATCGCCCCGAAGAACGCACCGTAGACGAAGGCCGAGAGCGACGGATACCGCGTGCTCGGGGGTTCCAGCGTCGGCAGGCGTGACTGCGGGTGGAGGTCGGCGATCAGCACCACACCAAAAAGCGCCAGCAGGCCGAACGCGACGGGAGAGACGACCTCGACGACGGCGGTCAGTGACGTCTGCAGGAGCGTGGTGAAAAGGATCCCGACGACGCCCATAAAAGCGACCACCCCCAGCGCGACCAGCGCCGCAAGCGCGGCGACCGATCGTCCGTCCTCGCCCTGGTTCGAGAGAAACGCCAGGAACCCCGGATACAGGGGGATGACACAGACCGCCGACAGCGGCGTCGCAAGCCCCAGCGTGAACGAGGTCACAGCCTCGCCGAGGAGCGACATCTCAGCACTCCTCGGCGGTCTCACGGATAGTCGGGCGCGTGCTGTCGGAGCCCGACAGGAACGTCGCAGTTCCCGACTCGCAGACGACAATCACCGGCGTGCTCGGGGCGTTCACCACCGTCGAGCCGAACCGGTCGACCAGAGACTCCGTCATCTCCGTCGGCGCGACCGCAAATCGCCAGCTGAAGTCGTTCTCCTCCGCGTGCTGCCGGACTTTGGCGGCGTCCTCGTTGGGATCCGTGTTGAGTCCGAGCAGGGTGTAGGTCCCGTCCAGTTGGGCGAGTTGGTTCGAGAGCCGCTTGCATTTCGGACACCAGACTGCGAACGACTGGATCACCACCGGGGCCGTGAGGCTATCGACGGTGAACGTCTCCCCGCCTCGCACGGCCGACAGTTCCGTGAAGAGCCACTCGTCCGATGCGGGCGTGGCTGTCTCTGTCGCCATCCCGTCGGTCGTCGCCGCTCCGTCGGTCGCGCCGGTTTCGGTGTCCCCATCGGCCGACCCACCGCCGCTCAGGCACCCCCCGAGTAAACTCGTCGCCAGCGTGCCACTTGCGGCGAGGATGGTCCGACGGCTGCTCCTGCCGTGGCGGTCGTGTGAGTCGTCCGTCATACCCGGAGTACCGACGGCAGTATACAAATCGGTTGTTCAAACTCCGTTCAAATTCTGTACAGCCTCACGGGCCACTGCGGCCGGTTCACTCCTCGCCGACGTCCGGTTCGTCGCCCTCGCGGATCCGCACCGTCGAGATCCGGGTGCCGTCGATGCCCGTGACTTCCAGCACGCACCCTGCGATTTCGACGCTGTCGCCGACAGTCGGCGCGCGGTCGAGCCGGCTGAGCACCAGTCCGCCGATCGTCCCGACTTCGTCGCTCTCGAAGTCGGTGTCGAGAGTGTCGTTGACCGTGACGATGGGGACGCCGCCGTCGACGTCGTACTCGCCGTCGTCACGCTTGTGGATCGAGTGTTCCCGTTTGTCGACGTCGAAGTCGTCGCGAAGGTCGCCGACCACGGCCTCGACGACGTCCTCGACGGTCGCGATCCCCTCGAAGGAGCCCCACTCGTCGATGACGGCGGCCATCTGTTGTCGGTCCTCCCGGAACTGGATCAGGAGATCGCTGATCGTCGTCGTCTCCGGGACGACGACGATGTCGCGAGCGATGTCCGAAGCGGTGGCGGCGTCGCCATCTTCGCTTGCTCGCAGGACGTCTTTGACGTCCACGAAGCCGACCACCTGGTCGCTGTCGTCGGCGTCGAGGACTGGATAGCGCGTGTGGCCCGCCTCGAAGACGGTCTCCCGGAGGTCCGAAAGCGTGGCGTCGGTCGACACGCTCACCACGTCGGGACGCGGGACCATCACCTCCCGGACGACGGTGTCATCGAGGTCGAACACGCGTTCGATCATCGCTACCTCCGTCGTGTCGATTTCGCCCTCCTCGCCGGACTGCGCCAGCACCCGCCGGATCTCGCCCTCGCCGAGCGTCTCGTCGGCCTCGGTGGCCGCCGGCACGCCGAGCAGGCTGGTGAAGGCGTTGGCTGTGCCGTTGAACACGATAATACCGGGGTAAAAGAGGTAATAGAAGAAGATCATCGGCGGGGCGAGCGCGAGAGACAGCGTCTGCGTCCTGGCGATCGCGAGCGTCTTCGGCGCCAGTTCGCCGAAGACGACGTGGAGAAACGTGATGATGCTGAACCCGACCGCGAAAGCGACCAGGTGGATCAGACTCGCCGGGAGCAGGGGTTCCAGGACGGGTTCCAAAAGCGACGCGACGGCGGGTTCGCCGACCCACCCCAGTCCCAGCGAAGCGAGGGTGATCCCGAGTTGGGTCACCGCCAGGTAGTTGTCGAGGTTGCCCATCACCGTCTGGAGTGAGCCGGCGCCGGTCCGTCCATTTTCAGCGAGTTGATCGACCGACGTCCCGCGGATCCGGACGAAGGCGAACTCGGCGGCGACGAAGAAGCCGTTCAGGACGACCAGAAACAGCGCGATGGCGAGCTGTCCCACCGAGAGTGCGACGTTTACCATCGGTGGAATCGACTGGCCGCGGCTGTCGGTCGTGATGCGTTCATACTCGCATCTCTCGGCCGACGTACTAAAATGGTGGACTGGGCGGATACGCGAGGATTGGTTGGTCGGCAGGACCCGGTAGCTGGGATCCGACGTCACCATCGAGCGCCACTCTCGTTGGCGGATCTCGGCGGTCAGAGACGGGAGTGATCAGTATCAGGGCAGTGAGGATGTCAATTTTTCGAGTATCGGCGGGAACGTTGGCGTCTCGAACCGCCGCCGGTACTCCCGTTCGAGCTGTCCGATCCCGAGCGGGACCAGACTCATTCCGAACACGACCAGCCATCCATCGAGCCCGATAGGCGTTGTCCGTAGCGCCAACGAGATGCCGGGGAGGTAGACGGCACCGAAAAGGATCAGCGTCGAGAGGCCGAGTGCCCCCCAGACGTACAGATTCTCCGTCACCTCGTTTCGGAGAATCCCTGACGTGATCTCCCGCATATTGAACACGTGCCAGAGTTGCGCGAACGCAAGCGTCAGGAAAGAGATCGTGACGACCTCTTCGGTCTCCAGACCGCCGGCGTACATCCCACCAGCGATGACGAATGCGCCGATCGTCGAGACTGAAATGAGCAGTCCGTATACCCCCAACTCGCCCCAGTGCGTTCGGGTCATAATCGGTTCCTCGGGGTCCCGGGGTGGGCGATCCATAATGTCCCTGCTTCCTTCACAGGCTCCGAGTGCAAACGCCGGGAAGATATCGGTCACGACGTTGAGGAAGAGAATCTGCAACGGGAGCAAGGGGAGCGGAAACCCGAGCAACGCCGCGATCAAAATGGCCAAAAGCTCGCTAAGATTGCACGACATAAGATACAGCACGAACTTGCGGATATTGTTGAATATGGTCCGTCCTTCCCTGACAGCGTGGTAGATGCTCCCGAAATTGTCGTCCCTGAGGATCATATCCGCCGCTTCCTGGGCGACCTGCGTCCCTCGCTGTCCCATCGCGACGCCGATATCGGCTTTCTTCAGCGCTGGTGCGTCGTTGACTCCGTCACCGGTCATCGCGACGATGGAGCCGGCCGTCCGGTGAAGGTCGATCAGATCGAGCTTGTTCTCGGGGTTCACCCGCGCAAACACGGACGCGTTCACGAACCGGTCGGTTTCCGCCTGAGAAAGGGTCTCCGGGTCGTCGAGTTCGCGGCCTTCGATCACCTCCACATCGGCGCTGTCGACCAGCCCGACACTGTGGGCGATATTCTTCGCGGTCCCCGCGTGGTCACCGGTCACCATAACGACCCGCATCCCGGCGTCCTGACACTGCTGGATGGTCGGCTTGACCTCCTCGCGCGGCGGATCGATGAATCCGACCAAACCGAGTAGCGACAGGTCCTCGTACGGGGGGGCATCCGTGCTGTCAACCTCCTTCCGGGCGAGAGCGAGAACCCGTAACCCCTCTTCAGCCATCCGGTCGCTTTTTTCGAGCCACTTCGCTCGCTCGCTGTCGGTCAACGCCTCGGTATCACCGTCAGTCTTCACTTGCGTGGCCGAGTCGATGACGGCTTCCGGGGCCCCTTTCACAGCAACGGTGTATGCTCCGTTCAGTTCGTGGTAGGTCGCCATCATCTTGACCGACGGATCGAAGGAGACTTCGCGGGCTTCCGGCATCGAGTCGAGGAGTGCGTCCCGTTCGATCCCGCCCTTGATCCCCGCGATGAGGAGCGCAACCTCCATCGGATCCCCAGACGTTTCGATGTCGCTTTCGTGCTCGGTTACGGACGCGTTGGTACACAGCACTCCCACTTCGAGCGCGTCTTGCACGACTGGATCCTGCGGTTCGTCCAGTTCCTGATCGTCCTGCTGGAACGTCCCGTCGGTCTCGAGCCCAGTTCCGGTGACCGCGACGGTACCGTTCGCCAGCTCGTATTCGGCGACAGTCATCCGATTTTCCGTCAGCGTTCCCGTCTTATCGGTGCAGATGACGGTGGTAGAGCCGAGCGTTTCGACGGACGCCAGATTGGTGACGAGCGCGTTACGGTCCGCCATTCGCCACATCCCCCGTGCCAATACCAGCGTGGCCACGATGGGGAGTCCCTCCGGGACGGTCGCAATCGCGAGCGCGATGGCGGTTTCGACCATCAGGAACAGGTCCTGCCCACGGAGCCACCCGGACACGAGGACGATCGTCGCAACCACAAGCAGGAAGGGAACGAGTTTCTGTCCCAGCTCGTCGAGTTTCTCCTGCAAGGGCGTCTCTTCTTCGGCCGCCTCCCGAAGCGAGGCCGAGATGTGTCCCAGTTCCGTGTCCGGGCCGGTAGAGACGACGACCGCTTCCACGGACCCTCGCGTCACGTACGTCCCCTTGTAGAGCATATTCTCCCGCTCGGCGAGCGGAACGTCCTCCTCGAGCGGGTCACTCGTCTTCCCCACGGGAACCGATTCGCCAGTGAGCGCCGACTCGTCGACCTGGAGCTTAGACGGGTCGATGATCCGGAGGTCGGCCGGAACGAGGTCGCCGGCTTCGAGAATCACGATGTCGCCCGGGACGAGATCGCCTGCCGGGATCGTTGTTTCCGTACCGGTTCGACGGACCCGCGTTTCGATCTCCGTGATCTCCTGAAGGCTCTCTATCGAGCTGATAGCCCGCATCTCGGTGACGAAGCCGATGGCACCGTTGATGGCGAGGACGGCGAAGATCGCGACCGCCTCGACGACGTCTCCCATCGCGAACGCCGCCAGTCCCGCGACTGCGAGTAACAGGATGATGAAGCTCTTGAACTGATCCGCCAGCACGTCCGCCCAGTGTCGTTTTTCCGCCTCGCGTAGCTCATTTGGGCCGAACTGCTCCAGTCTCCGCGTTACTTGATCGTCCGATAACCCTTCGTCACGAGAGACGTCCGCCCACGCCAAGACGTCAGCAATCGACTGCGACCACGGGGTGTGGTCATCGGATTTGTCTTGTGCCATTATTCACTGAGATTCTCCGTTCCCAGACGTATTCGGGGCCGGCTTCGGCAATCTTCACCGTTCGCTGTTCGGGTCGCCCGAACCGAGCGCAAACAGGTTCCGGTCGGATCGGATAACCGATCTCTCGTGATTACCGACATATTGTGCGAATGTGTCATACTTGCCTCCTTCCTCGCCGGTGCGCGCTGCGACGCCGAAATGTCACAGACGCTATGCATCTCTGCTACAACCCCATTTCCCGCCGTAACTCCGATTGAACCCGCTCCGCAGTCGTCGTGAGCCCGTCACTCACGTCCACGGGATATTCAGCAGGATTCTCGACGGCCCGAACCTCAGGGGGCAGTCGTTCCAGAGTCGACATCGCCTCCTCGCGGATCTTATCGAGGGCCGGGAAGTCGTACACGACCTCGCCATCGGTCACGACCTCGACGAGGAGTTCTCGCCCGCCGATGTCCTCGTCGGTGCGCGCCAGAACATCGCGCTGGAACGTGTCGTCGCCGAACCGGCGGACACGCTTTGCTCCGGGATAGGTCACTTTCCCTTTCGAGAGCTTCATACTCGGCTGCATCGTGCCGTTCTCCTCGACGGCGACGAGTTTGTACACGGGATTCAGCGTCGGGGCGTCTTTGCTCGTCGTCAGCGACGTTCCCGGTCCGAACCCGTCAGCGACACCGGCATCGTCGAAAAACTCCTGCAGGAAATACTCGTCGACACCTGAGGAGACGAAAACATCTATGTCATCCGGCAGGATCCCGCGAACCTCCTGTGAGAGTGCGGCGAGATCGCCGGAATCGAGGCGAACGCCGCGCACGTCGATATCCAGTTCCTGGCAGAGGTCACGTGCGGTTTTCGCCCCGGCGACCGTATCGTACGTGTCGATCAGCAGTACTGTCTCCTCGCCGTAGACCTCGGTAAATGCCTCGAAGGCGGCTCGTTCGCTCGGGAAGCTCTGGATCCACGAGTGCGCCATCGTTCCGTAGACCGGGATGCCGAACAGTGCCCCGGCGGCTTCGTTCGAGGTGCCGTCGACGCCCCCCACGTAGGCGGCACGGGCAGCCTTGACACCGGCATCCGTCCCGTGGGCTCGTCGGCTGCCGAAATCGACGAGCTGCTGGTCGTTACCCTCCCGGCGGACGACGTCGCGCATACGGGCGGCTTTCGTGGCGATCAGGCTCTGAAACCCGATCTGATTGAGAAACAGCGTCTCGAACAGTTGCGCTTGGTCGATCGGTGCTGTTACCTCGAGGAAAGGTTCGTTCGGGAAGACGGCGGTTCCTTCGGGGACAGCACGAACATCGCCGGTAAATCTGAAATCCGCCAGGTACTCGAGGAAGTCCTCCGGAAACCCCTCCTCTCGAAGGTAGGTGAGCTGACGGTCATCGAACGTGAGGTCCTGGAGGTAGGCGATAGCTTGTTCGAGACCGGCGGCGATGACGTACCCGCGGTTTTCGGGTAAAGACCGGTAAAACAGTGAGAACGTTGCCCGGGGAGTGTGTCCGGTGTCTCGGTATCCCCGGAGCATCGTCAGTTCGTATCGATCGGTGAACAGGCCGATGGTGTCCGGCGAAAGGTAGCCGAATCCGGCGGTTGCATCAGTCCCCATATCTGTGGGGCTCGTTATCACAAACCAAGTATCTGGTGTCGGGTCCGCGTCGAAGGAGTGGATTTCCTCCCCGACAACCCTCCGCGACCACCAAAGTGTCGCCTCACCCCCCAGACGTGTTTTGTCGACGAGGGGCAATGTCCCATCCGACGCCGAAGGAGAGAGACCAGGAGGAAACCGAGTGCGACAGCAAGTACAGGGGACTCGTCGGACGGTCGTAGAACGCCAGAATCGCTGCGGCCACGACGAGGGCTCCGGCTGCCGATTATTCGAGATTGTGATCACCCGTTCTGGGTCTCTCAACTGTGTCTGTACGGACGGCTATAGTAGCGTTTGCAACTGATTGCACATCCGATCGCACGACCGCGTGCGATCGTGTGAGTGAAGACTTGCAAACGCTACTATGGTTCGCGACGGTCGAGCCGGTACAATACTCTCTCCCGGCAGAGTACCGGTCACTCCTCGTCCTGGAGGGACTCGAGCCGTTGCTCGAGGTCGTCGATCGCGTCCTCGACGCTCTCGCGTGCCTGGTCGCTCAGTTCTTCGGCCTCACTCACTGCCTCGTCGAAGGCGTCACGTACCCGCTGGACGGCCGTATCCACGTCGTCGGAGTCACTCATAGTCCGGCCGTTCCCACTCGCGTTGATCAGTTAGACCTGACTACAGTTCCTAAGCTGTGATAATTTCACCATCTTTCATTTGTATTGGAGTTGCCGTTGTAGTAGAGATGACCGCGCTTCAGGTAACGAGTCCGGCGTTTGCAAACGGTGAGCCGATTCCGGAGCGGTATGGCTACACAGCCGAAAACGTGAATCCAACCCTCGAAATAGAGGGCGTACCCGAGGAAACCGAGTCGTTGGCGTTGGTGATGGACGACCCGGATGCTGTCGAGCCGGCTGGCAAGATCTGGGATCACTGGCTGGTCTGGAATATCGATCCGAGCACCTCGACGATCCCCGAAGACTGGGACGCGTCTGAAGCTGTTGAGGGACGCAACGACTTCGGAGAACGCGGGTACGGCGGGCCGAATCCGCCGGATCGCGAACACACGTATCGATTCCGCCTCTTCGCGCTGGATCAGCGACTCGATCTCGACGCGAATGCGACAAAGGACCAACTCGAATCAGCGATGGATGGGAAGGTCATTGCCGAGGCGCAACTGGAAGGAACCTACGCCCCGTGACCACCGACGGAAACGAATCGACTCCGTGGCCTCCGTCGTCACGATATCCTCCAGACATCGAAACGAGACGGTCTCGACTCACGAGTCAGTTCCCAGTACTGGCCGACGAAGGGGCCCGCATCCGAACGTCGAAGAAACCGCAGACCTCACAGCCGACTAATTTGTTCGGACGAGACAGTGATTCCAAGCGACTGAGAATAACTCCCAATAACAATAGTGCCGCTCGACAACCTACTACCCGAAAACAGATGAACAAGAATGTCGGCGGAATAGATCGAACTGGGCGTATCGTCATCGGTATCATAGCGGGGATAGCCGGTATTGCCGCCCTGTTGGGCTACTGGGGTGCCGGGGCCGTCATCGGCGGCGTCGCGCTCGTGGTTGGCGTGATCCTCCTCGTGACTGGCACAACCCAGAAGTGTCCGATCAACGAGGCTGTCGGTATCGACACTACTGAGCGGGGGAAATGATGTGACTCCCGGTAGGTCCGAAGGACAGGGAATCTCTCCTGACGATAGCTCATCACAGTCAGTAGCCATCGACAGTGTGAGAGATCGACGTCGAACACGGACACGCCGGACGGGAATCCCGTATCCAACATAATGGATCATCAACACGTCGTCGGCACACTGCCAGCGTTTGTCGCCCTGGACAGTTCCCCGGTGCTCGCGGGGCAGCGGCGGGGGACGAGTATTCAGCTCGACGACACATATTTCACCGGGCAGTTACGAGCGTTCGAGGCGTTCGACGCCGATTCCGAAGAACGCTCCACCCCGGGTTTCGCGGAACGACCACAGGACCTCCGAGAATCGTTGCAGAGGTACAGGCAAATTGAGATCGATATTGATTCTCTCACGGAAGCGGATCTCTGGACCGCGTCGACTCGGTTCCGCCGGGAATTACGACGAATCCCGGAAATCGACTTTCTGAAGCGTCAGTTCCCCGGACGGTGTTTCGTCGTCCCGGAATGGCTGCAAAGCGGAGACCGTCTCCACTACGGGGCGCGCGTCTATTTCTTCGGGAGTGAAGAATCCACCACGCCGGAAGACGTGATTCGAGAAAACATCGATGGGATTCTGCACGACTCGTCGCAACAATTGAACGGTATCAGGGTCGGTTACACGGCTATCCAGACTGCTGTATCGAGTTTTATCACGAACGCTCGGCGACCGCTCCATCGCCCGAATGGCGCTCGATCGAGCCGTTTGCTGACCGAATTGCCGACGAGTCGCTCGGAGATGGCATTGCTGTCTCTCTCGACGAGGTGTTGCCACGGTTCTCCGATTGGGAGGGTCGTTATGCATTCTTCGCTCGGGAATTTTTCCCCGAACCGGGATGCGACACTGCGCGGACCCACGGCCAGGCGATCTACGACGAACTGTCGTCTGCGGAACCCGTTCAACTCATCGAGGATCATTTCGGACTTACGTTCGGCTACAACTATCTCGTCGCCCGAGCAGTCCATACCGGCGGCTCGTACAGGCCGACACCGGGAGATCTCGGACAGGAGCATCTGATGTTCTATCTACCGCTCCGGGAGTTGGTGACGATGCCCCGATATTCGTGATCACCGATACCAGGACACAGGCTGTGTAGGACGTTATAGCGATTCGATCAACGGCAGTCGAACACAACGGGGAGATCCAGGATCAGTTGTCCAGTTCGGTCGTTGCTCGCTGATTCCCGCGATACAAGAAATTAGAGCAAGCGTATATGTCCGGCCCCGCAGTTCATAGTGGACACGCCACGTCTTTCCTTCACCGAACCAGACAGACGAACCGTACTCAGATCCCTCGGTGTGCTTTCGGCCGTTGGGCTGACTGGGCTGGCCGGCTGTGGTGGCGACGGCAACGGCGACGGTGCTGGTGCGATTCCGGGAAGTGAGTATCCGGCCGTCGACGAGTGGATGACTGAGACGGATATCGGCGATGCGGACGATACGTACGAGGGGGAAATCGTGGATCTCCGCGACGAGAGCGATGTGACGATAGATGTCGGCGCAGAGGGCAATGGCGACGGGTTCGCGTACGGCCCATCCGCAGTGGCCGTCTCGACCGGAACCGAAGTTCTGTGGGAGTGGACCGGGGAAGGAGGCCAACACAACGTCGAAGCCGAACCTGACGATCAGCTCGGCGAATCCGACTACGAGTTCAGTTCCGGGGAGGCAGTCGAGGGGGACGACATCGAATACTCACGCACGTTCGACGACTCCGGAATCGCGCTTTATCACTGTGAGCCACATCTGTCGCTCGGGATGAAAGGGTCCATCGTCGTCGACTGATACTGTCATACTGATTACTCTCGTCGTTTCTCGCCGAGCGCTGTCAACGGGGGTGACGTTCGGCGGTAAACAGTGAGAGTAATCAGTATCAGAGAGCGGTCCAACACCCACAATATCCCAACGGGAACCGCACTCACCAGAGCGGAGAGGGTATCAACCTTCGCTCTCGAGTAGCCAGCCGAAGCGTTTCTCCCAGAACTCCTCGCTTCGGGGTTTTTTGCTCCGGCCGTGCGTCTTCTTGTCCCGAATCTGGCGTTCCAGGACGTCCCGTGCCTCGTTGATCGCGTGATTCGCGCCGTAACCCTCCCCGGAAGCGATGTACAGCCCCCGGTCGGTATGGAGACGAATCCGGGCGAGCAAAAGCGGCGTCCCCCGGCGTTTCTCATCGTGCTTGTGGAGGTGAATCTTGGCGTCGAGGACGCTCATACCGTGATCCCTGTCGTCGAATTTATCGACCATCGCGACGATCTCATCGTAGCTCATATCGTCTACCAGGTCGATGCCGTAGACCTGGACACCCCGGTTCCCGCCCGCCTCCCAGGTGAGCGCGTCGAGAACGTCGGTCTTCGTGACGATTCCGTCGGGAGTTCCGTCTTCGGTGACGACCAGTGACGACGCATCGATCTCGAGCATCTCATCGGCGGCCTCGTCGAGCGTTGCCGCCGGGGTGATCGTCCGCACCGGCGAAACCATAACGTCCCGCACAGGGAGGTCCAACAGTCGTGCGAGCTCCCCCTCGCGGGCACCGTACCCACCACCTCGGGCACGACCAGCACTGGCGGAGATATCCCCGCCGAACGAGTCGACACCCGCTGCGTCGCCGGATTGACTCTGTTCCGTGGCTCGGACGGTGAAATCCGTCAGGTCGTAGAGACTCACGATGCCGACTGCGGAATCATTCTCGACGACAGGAAGGTGGGTGATCCGCTGTTCACGGAAGACGTGAAGTGCTTCTCCGAGCGTCGAATCCGGATCGATCGAAATGAGGTCGCTACTGGCAGCTTCGGCGACAGTCGCTGCATCGAGGAACGGCTTGACCGCCTCGAGGATCCCATCGACTGTGACGACGCCGATCAGCTCTCGTCCCTCGAAGACGGGGAGCAGATGGGAGTCGCTGTCGATCATCAGCTGTGCGACCTTCCGAACGTCTTCGTCGGGAGCGAGTCGGGGGACGTGCCATACCAACGAGCCGAGCTTTTCGTTCGGCTGGTGGTGGGAGGTTGCAAGCTGTCGTCTTGTGACGACTCCTTCGAATTCATCGCCGTAGACGACGACGCCCTTGACGGTCGGATTCTCGAACGTGCTGGCGAGCTTCGAGACGCGAGTCTCCGGGGACAGTTCGACGTAGTCGTCTGAAACGATGTTTGTAATGTCCATAGTAGGTGTCTCTCCGTTCCGGTTGGCTGCGCTTCACTGCAGATGGATCTGTACTGCCAACAAGCGATATTCGTTGCCGTCTCACAAAGACCCGCCGACTATTCTTACCATCTGAAAAACGTCTATATGAGGCCTCGGCACTCACGACTCACGATCTGTCCATAGTGAATGTGTTTAGAGCGACTATAGTGCCCACTCGTCGTGTTACTGTCCGTCCAGCATCTGGATGCCGCGTTCCACAACCGCCTCGGTCACGAAGAGACTCGTCTCACGCTGGAGTGCTCGCATACGGGATGCCGCTTCGTGTCCGTCGAGCAACCCGCGACCATACCCGAGCGCGATGACGCCGATAGAACCGCGTACTTCGACGCCCGCGTCGGATGCTGTCTCTCGGGCGGCGAGGTCGTCGGTTAGAAGAACAACTCCCCGCTCTTTTGCGACCGCAATCGCGGCGCGTTCTCCGGCGTCCAGTTCCTCAGTTCCGACTCGGCTTTCGTCGGCTTCGACGAGTTCGTACGAGAGGTCGGCCAGCCCGTCCGGAACACCACCGGCATCGACCTCCTTGTGAACCGTCTCTGGAACGAGGAGTGTGTCAAACGTCGCGACCAGTTCGAGCGAGTCGATCTCGGCGAGGTGAATGAGCGGTCCTGCGTCCGCGACAGCCGCAAGCGTCACGCGTTCAAACCCCAGTCGACGTCTTCCTCGACGACCGCACGCTCTCGCTCCGCTCGCTCGACTTTCGTCCGACCGACGTGCTCGATGGCTTCCTCGCGGTCGAGTTCCCCATCGAGGTACTGTGCGAGCACGAGGTCCTCCCACAGGTCTTCGAGCCCGCGTTCGAGTGCCCGCTCGAACACTTCGGATTCCGGAAGGCCGCGGGCCTCCGCGATTTCTCGAACACGGTCGGAAATTTCGGCGGCCATACCGTGTGATTGCTCGGCAACGTTCTTAAATCCGTGTCTACCTTCTATGCGGGAGCCTGACCGGGGTCTATGTCTCCCGTGACCACAACCAGATTACGTCAGAGATACCCTCTACCGCCAAAAATAGTGGCCTCTGCACTCATAGGGTTCGTCGTCGCCGAGCGCCACCCCGGCTCGGAACGGTGCCGTCGTCATCGGCCACCTAGTGATACGAAAGCGGTTTCAAAGAACGTTCCGAGGCCCGTCGCCGCAGTTGCTGTGCTATACGACTCGGGCGAACGCGAGCGTCCCGCTGGTTCGCTCGACGATCGCACGGACTGTCTGGCCCTCGCGCGCACCAGTGACGAAGATCGTGAACTTCCCCTTCTCGGCGACGCCGTCGCCCTTCCGGCCGGTGCCGGTGATCTCCAGTTCGTAGGTCTGGCCCTCCTCGACGGCCGGGCCGGATTGCGATTGCGTCTGTGCGGCGCGCTTGGCAACAGGACGGAACGCCCCGCAGGCCTCACAGCGGAGCATATCGACGCCGTCCTCGGTGACGAGGCGGGTGTCCGGCAGGCCACACTCCGAGCAGAGGACGTATTCGGTGATATATTCGTCAATCGCCGCCTCGAAGTCCGAGACAGTAAAGGAGCCGTTGTACCGCGCGCGGTCGTCCTCGAGTTGGCCGCTGGTCCCGAGTTCGCCCTGGATGTTCCGGTGGACGTGTTCGACGTCGCGGCCGAGCGCCTCGGCGATGTCGCCGAGGTTCGTCAGTCGGGTGAACGCCCCGTCGGTCTCGCCCGCGGGGTCGGGCACGTCGAGGCGCGATTGCTCCTCGTTCCGCTCCGGGAGCGAATCGAGCGCCCGATCGAGTGAATCAGCGTAGTCCATATAGGAAAGAGAGGATGGGCCCGTATAGCCGTTCCGTGTCACGGATTCGCGAGCGGGAGGATGGAGGTTATGGGTCGCCCTCGATCGCTGCCGCGATTACTCTGCCCCGTCGCGCTTCGCTACAGCACGCTCCCGTGCGGCCGCGACGACGAGCGGGAGCGTGATCGTCGCGTCGCCGACGACCGTCGCGTTCCGCGCGGAGCGTTCGAGTTTGCCCCACGAACGCGCCTCGTCCAGCGTCGCCCCGGAGAGGCCGCCGGTGTGGTCCGGATCCATCGTCAACTGGACCGCGTAGTCGTACGCGTCGGGGATCGTCAGCATCGTCTGCAGCACGTAGTTCTTCGGGACGCCGCCGCCGACGACCATCGCCCCCGCCCGCTCGGCGTCGAACGCCAGATCCGAGAGGTGGGTCATATCGCCGAGCGCGTCCAGCCCGAACTCGGAGGTCTGCGAGTAGATCCACGCCTGGATGCCGAGCACGGAGTCCTGGATCGCCGGGCAGTAGATCGGGACGTCGTGTTCGTAGGCCGCAGCGGCGATGCCCGGATCCTCCGCGACGTCGCGGGCGTCGTTCTGCTCTGCGTTCGCCCGCCCGAGTTCGGCGGTGAACTCCTGGATCGACACGCGACGTTCGACTTCCGGGAAGACGTTCTCGCGGAGGTGCGTCTCGAACAGCGCGAAGTGCTCTTGGGGGAGATAGACGTTGTAGATCCGGTCGACGCCCTCCTCGCGCAGGTGTTCGTCGTGTTCACGGACCGTCGCCGCCGAGTCGATGTCGCTGGCCTCGCCCGCTGGATGATCCTCGTGGGGATCCGCCCGGCCGTGATGGTGTTTCCCGCCGACAGCCTCGATCGCGTCGTGGGTCAGGTTCGCCCCGGTCGTCACGAGGGCGTCGATGTGGCCGTCGCGGATCAGGTCCGCGACGATCGCCCGCATTCCGGTGGGGACCATCGCGCCGGCGAGGCCGAAGAAGTTCGTCACGTCCTCGTGGGCGAGCATCTCGGCGTAGATGTCGACTGCGCGGTCGACGGTCGCCGCGCCGATCCCGGCCTTGCCGTACTCGGTCGCCAACTCGCCGACACTCATCCCGGCCCGGACCTTCGCGTGCCCGATCGGGGCCTCGTGGAACTCCTCGCGGTCCGGTCCCTCGTGACCGCTACCGTCCTGTGTCGCCTCGTCGGGGGCGTCGTCGCTCATACCCCCTCGTCGGCGGTCCGATCGGTTATGTGTCGCGGTCCTGCGGCGACGTTGCCCGAAGAAAGAACGGTAGCTAGTCGGCGACCGTGCTCACGTCGGCGCCGACGTCGGTGAGCACCTCCATCCCGCGGAGCGCGACGGCGACGAAGCCCACCTTCGAGACGATGTCGAGGTACGTCAACACGAGCGCCTCCGTCTCCGGCAGCAGGAGGCCGGTGCCGGTCGGCGCGAGCAGCCATACGACCGGGTACAGGGTCCACACGATGACCGTGAGGTTCCGCAGGGTCGTGAACGTCCCCGAGACGCGGGAGGAGTCGAACGACGCCCGGCGCGGCAGCGTCACCATCAGCAGCCACACGAGGCCGAGGTAGGCGACGACGCCCAGGCCGAAGAGCGCAAAGCGTGTGACGCCGCCGGTCGCAGTCGCGGCGATGCCTGCCAGGACGACGACCGCGTCGACGGCGATCAGCGCGCCGAGGACCCGCTTCCCCGACCGCGCCAACAGGCCCAGATACAGGACCATCAGCGGCGTCGTCAGGAGCCAGTCGATGTAGCGGACGATCTCGATTTCGGTCCCGCCGACGGAGACGAACCCGTAGCCCATCGCCATCAGCAGGTACGCGACCGAGGCGATCCCGGTGATGCCCGTCAGGACGGCCGTGAGATCACGGGTCTCCGATCCGATCAGGAACCGGTAGGCCGACGGGAGCGTCCCCGCAGTCATCCCCGCGAGGCCGACCCACAGCCACAGTGTCGCGTCGAACTGCATACTCACTCACCTCCCCGCTGCCGTCGAGGTCCCACGATTCAGGGGCGTCGGCGCCGTCAGCGCGCAGTTCGACGTCCGAATCGGTGTCGCTCCCGAACTCGAAACCGGCGTCGTCGCCGTCGTCGCCGGTGGCAAGTTCGTCGCCAACGCCGTCGGTGGAGCCCAGTCCGTCACCGACGGTCCCGCCAGCGGTTAAATCGCCGCCGGTCAGATCACCGCCGGCCTCTTCGGGGACCCGGAAGTCCTCGAGTACGGTCCGGAGTTCGCGTGCCTGTGCCGTCAACTGTTCGGCCGCGTCGCTCACTGTCGTCATCGTGCTCGTCTGTTGTTGGGCCGCGGCCGCCGCGTCGGCCGCCTCGTCGGCCGTCTGGTCGCCGATGGCCGCGACATCGTCGACGCGATCGACGACGGCAGTCGCCGAGGACGCCTGCTGGGCCGTCGCGTCGCGGATCTCCTGAATCGACTCGTCGGTCTCCTCGGCGGCGTCCGCGATGCTATCGAGCGCGTCGATCGCCGATTCGACCGTCTCGACGCCGCTCTCGATCCGTTCTCTGGTCTCAGTCATCGCCGCCGTCGTCTCGCCGGCGCGCGACTGGATGCGCTCGATGCGATCTTCGATCTCGGCGGCGGAACTCGCTGTCTCCTCGGCGAGTTCCTTCACCTCGTCGGCGACGACGGCGAACCCGGCCCCGTCGGCACCGCCGGACCCGTTGCCGACGCGGGCAGCCTCGATCGACGCGTTCAATGCCAGCAGGTTGGTCTCCTCGGCGATGTCGCGGATGACCTCGACGACTTCGCCGACGGCGTCGAGTTCCTCGGCGAGTTTGGTCACCTCCTCGGCGGTCTCCGCGGTGGTCCGCTCGACGGCGTCCATCTCTTCGAGGGCGCGCTCGGCGTACGCACCGCCTTCCTCGCCGATCGAGGCGGCGCGTTCGGAGGCCTCCGCGACCTCGTCGACGGTCGCGGCGATTTCCTCGGCGGACGACGAGAGGGCGTCGACCTCCTCGGAGACGTCGTGCAGCGCTTCCGTCTGCTGCTCTGCGCCGGCCGAGATTTCGGTCGTCGCGTCGGTGACCTGTTCGGAGGCGTCGGTCACCTCGTCGGCGCCGTCGTCGACCCGCTCTGCGGCGGTGACGACGTGCTCGGAGAAGGCTTTGACCTCGGCCATCGTCTCGGCGACCGCATCGAGCATCTGGTTGAACGAGACGGCGATGTCGCTCATCGCCTCGTTGTCGGTGTCGGTGTCGAGTCGCCGGGTCAGGTCGCCGTCGGCGACCGCGTCCATCACGTCGCCGTACTCGGCGGCGGTCGCCTCCAGCGCCCGGTTCTTCTCTTCGATCTCCTCTTTCCGCCGTTCGGTCTCCCGGATCTGCGACCGGAGTTCTCCACGCATCTGATCGAAGGAGCCGTACAGCGTCCCGAACTCGTCGGTCCGCGTCGTCGAGAGATCGACGTCGAGGTCACCCTTCGCCATCGCGTCAGCACGTGCTGCGAGGTGCCGGAGCGAGACGATGGTGTTCGACCCGACGACCACGCCGACGAAGGCGAGACTCACGAGCGCGAGCAGGATGAGCCCCACCACCGAGGAGGTGATCTGATCGCCGAGCGCGAACGCCGCCGCACGGTCCGTCCGCACGACCACCGTCCAGTCGTGGGACTGCATCCCGGCGCCGGCCACGAGCAGGTCGCCCTGCTCTGCGAAGCCGCCCTCGGAGAGCACGCCCGCGTCGCCCTGGTAGTCGGTGAGGATACGCTCCCCGTTCGGGTGCGCGACGATTTGCCCCTCACCGTCGACGACGACCGTCGAGCCCACACCCGCGGAGTCGGCAAACGACTGGGTGTGTGCCTTGAGGTTGATCATGTAGATCAGCGCCTTTCCGTCTGCCCCCTCGACCGGCGAGATCACCGACACGACCGGGAAGTTGACGACCTGAACGGTGAACGGCGACGTGACGTACGTGTCGTCGTCTGTCTCGAACGTCGGCGGGTCAGTGGCGAAGGGCGCGCCCTCGTCGCCCGGGTTCACGCCCTCCATCGTCTCCATCGAGCTTGCTTCGATCGTCTGCGACTCCATATCGTAGTAGTGGACTGCCACGACTCCCTCCGGCAACGCATCGTGTTCGGCTGTATGTCTCAGATGGTCCGATATCGCCTCCGTATCCCCACTTTTGATCACGTCCCGGGTGGAGTGAAGCCGAATCTGCCCCTCGATACCGCTCAGCCACGTATCGAGTTCCGCGGCCCGCGTCTCGGCCGACGTGCGGAGGTCGGTCTCGACCTCGTCCTGCAACGTCGCTGACGTCTGCTCCTGGACGACGAACCCGAACCCCACCACGAGTGCGACGACCGCGAGCAGCGCCACGCCGAGTTTTGCCCCGTAACTCGACCGAATATGTTCGAACGGGTCTGATCTTGGCATCTGAGATTTCCTTGCCAGACCCGAAGTAAAAATCCGACTCGCCGATTATCCGACGTGATAATCGTCGGCCAGTAGATATATTATCGCGTCTCGGTGGTGGGATCGAGAGGGCGTCCCGGCCCCCGCTGTGGAAAGCGAACGCTTTCGGAGCGCCACGAGCGACCCCCGTCCGCTGGCGGCGTGTCGCGGTCGGTCAGAGCCCGGTTGGGTGAGAGAGGGTCGTCGTCTCGACACCCCACTCCGAGAGCAACTCACCCAGCTGTTCGACCCCGAAGGTCTCCGTCGCGTAGTGGCCGGCGAGGAACACGTTGATTCCTGCCTCCCGTGCCTCGTGGTAGACCTGCTGTTTCCCCTCGCCGGTAACCAGGGCGTCGACGTCCGCGGCGACCGCCTCGTCGAGCCAATCGACGCCCGATCCGGTGACGATAGCGACGTCTTCGATCGTCTCGGGCCCGAAGTCGAGTACCTGTGGTTCCCGTCCGCCGGTATCGAGCCCGGCCAACTCCGAACGGAGTTCCGCGACGGTGTACGGCTCTGTGGCCCGTCCGCGCTGCCCGATCGTGACGGGACCGAGCGTCCCGAACGGCTCCTGAGCGTCGAGGCCGAGGTAGTCTGCGAGTCCTGCGGCGTTGCCCAGCGACTCGTGGCCGTCTAAGGGGAGATGCGAGACGTACAGCGCGATGTCGCTCTCGATCAGGGCGGCGATGATGTCGTACTCGCGTCCGGTGACCCGGTCGAGACCGCCCCAGACGAGGCCGTGGTGGGTGACGAGCAGATCCGCGTCCGCGTCGGCGGCCGCCTCGATCGTCGCCGCGGCAGCATCGACCGCGACGGCCGCTCGGCCGACAGTGCCGGTCTCGGGGCCGACCTGCAGGCCGTTGGCGCTGGCGTCGACGTCCGCGTACGCGTCGGTGTCGAGCCGATCGTCGAGTCGCTCCGTGAGCGTCGAGAGTTGCATACGCCACCGTCGAGCGCCCAGCGGGTAGATACTTTCTGTCGACACGTCCCCCGACTAGCGCCTATACAGAGGTTTCATTGCGGAGCCGTCCCCACGTCCAGAGAGGATGTCCCTCGAAGAGTACGGCGTCGCGATGGATGACGACGAGATCGCGCGGTGCCTGGAGTCGATGGGGGCCGGGACGCTGGCGTTCGGCGACGAGCGCGGGGGGTACGCGATCCCGATGTCGTTCGGCTACGACAGCGTCAACGACCGGTGCATCTTTCAGTTCTCCTTCGGAGAAGACAGCCGGAAGGCCGCGTACATCGAGCGGGACAACCGGGTGTCGCTGTCGGTCCACGAGTGGAACTCGGTGACCGACTGGCGGAGCGTCGTGGTACAAGGTACTCTCGAACCCGTCCCCGAAGAACGAAACGCCAAAACCGCAGGAATCTTCGCGGCCCACGCCAAGATCGCGTCGCTGGACGTGTTCAGGCGTCCCTACGACGAACTGGAGTTCGAGTGGTACGAACTCCAGATCGACGAGAAGCAAGGTCGACAGAGCGTCCAGTAGGCGGCCGATCGCTCACTCTCCTGCCGCTGCGTGGGTGTAGACGAACTCCCGACAGAGCTTCGCCGCCAGCGACGCCGCCTGTCCGTCGTCTCGGTCGTTGACCTCGACGACGTCGAAGCCAGCGGCGTGTGGGGCGACGGTCCGGACGACGTCGCGCAGCTCACGCGGGGTGAGCCCGAACGGTTCGGGGGTGCCGGTCCCCGGCGCGAACCCGGGGTCGGCAGCGTCGACGTCGACGCTCAGGTACGCCGTGCGGCCGTCGAGACAGCCCGCGAGATCGAACTCGGGGACGGCTTCGGGTGCGACGACGGTCACGTCGTCGCCGTCCGCGCGGTCCCACTCCTCGGGTGATCCCGTCCGGGCCCCGAGGATGATCGCCTCCTCGACGCCGGCTGGCGCGGCGGCCTCCTCGGTGTCGCCGCCGGTCTCGGCCGCTTGGTCGCTGTTGGTCGCCGGTCCCCGGGTGTCGTTCTCCGTAACGCCCTCCAGGTCGTCGAGAATCCGCCGCGTGACGGTGGCGTGGCTGTACTCGTTGCCGTCGAGGTCGGTCCGGAGATCGAGATGCGCGTCGAGACAGACGAAGACGTCCGGGTCGACGGCGCCGACGCCGGCCGCGGTGACGGTGTGCTCCCCGCCGAACAGCACCGGGACGGCGCCGTCCCGGACGATGTCACCGAGTTCGCCCGTCAGCCACGCGAGGTACTCGGGCGCGTCGTCCCAGGCGCGGACGTCGCCGTGATCGTGGACGGAACAGTCCGAGAAACGCAGGTCGGTTCGCCGGTCGTAGTCGTCGAACGGCCGGGCGAACCGCCGGATCCGCTCGGGCCCGAACCGGGTTCCGGGCCGAAACGAGGTCGAGAGGTCCAGCGGGGCGCCCACGACGACGTACGCGGCGTCGTCGCGCCGTGCGGTCGCCCCAGGGAACATCACCGATCAGACGATCTTCCGCTGGCCCTCGTACTCGAGGTACTCGATCTCGTCGTCGGGCGAGAGGTCCTCGCCCTCGGGGATGCGCATCGTGAACGTCTGGTAGGTCTCCAGGTCCATAATCTGGGCGTCGTCGTCGGTCACAGAGACGACCTGCCCCTGCTTGCGCTCGATGATCGGCACCCACACCTTCGCGTCGACCGGCTGGCTCAGCGAGCGCTTCTTCTCGTCGAAGACCCCTTTCCCCTCGACCCGGGCCTTCGCGCTCCCGTGTTTGCCGGGTTTCGCGGTGCTGTAGGCGTTGATTTTGCACGGCGAGTCCTCCATCATCACGTAGCTGCCTTCCTGCAGATCGCGGACCTGCTTCTGCTCTTTCGGCATACCTCCGGGTTGTCGTGTGTCAGGTATAAACGGTTTGGAAACGCGCCGTCCGCGTGTGTGACGGGCTACGCGACCGAACGGGCCGACCACCGCGATCAGATCTCGTCGGGATCGCCGTCCGAAGGGCTCGGGGTCGAGGCGCCGTCCGCCGACTGCGTCCGGTCGTCCTCCCGCCGCGCGACGCTGCCGAGGGCGCCGGCCGCGACGTTCGGGAGGCTCGCGCTGAGGAGGATCATCGCTGTCGCCTCGCCGGGCGTGTTCAGGAGCGGCAGCAGATACTCGATCGGGAACGGCAGCGGCGCGTCAGCGATGACGGAGAGTGCGACCAGCCCGGGAATGAGGACGATTCCCCACGCCATCGCCGTCAGAAGGCCGTGCCACGCTCCGTCGTCAAGCCGCCCGCTGGCGAGGTAGCCCGCGAGCGCGCTGCCGGCCAGGCCCCCAACGAGCGTCACGCGGCCGGTACCGAGAAAGACGAGCGTCTCACTGCAGGCCGCGAGTGCGAACCCGGCCGCGACGGCTCGCCACCGTGTCATACCCGTCGCTCGTTTCTCTCTCTGCATAAACGTACGTATCAAATATTCAACCGTGATAACAGGAGCGGGACCGCAGACGCCTATATCGGGCCGTAGCCGCCCGATTACTCACGACGGTCGCGCATACTCTGTCTGGTGAACTGCGGTTTCGCCCGGATACCGCGTTTCCGCCGGAACGACCGGTAGAGTGCGAAAAGCGGTGGCAGCGTCAGCACTGCGGCGACGGCCGCCGGCAGAACGCTCGTTCCCTCGAACGCGTAGAGGATCGCCGTCGACAGCGCGCCGACGGCGACGAAGAGACCGTAGACGATCCGCCGTGCGAGCCGGTCTAAGACGTCGTTTTCGTCCTCCAGCCGAACGTTGACAGCGAGGTTCCCGTTCTCCACCCGGTCGAGCGTGCGGTTCAGTTTCGGCGGGACCTCGAAGAGGGCACGCGAGGTTTCTCGGACCTGCTGGCCGCCCTCTTGGATCAGTTGCCGCGCGGTCTCCTCGTAGTAGCCTTCCTCCTGCAGGTAGTCGGTCGCGACCGAAATGAAATCGAAGTCGGGATCCAGCGTCACACAGACGCCCTCGACGACGGTGGCGACCCGGAGGATCAAGGCGAGGTTCCGGGGGAGCCGCAGCGGGAACTCGTAGATCGTCGACTCGACCTGCTCTATGATCTGCTGGACGCGGTACTGTTCGATGTCCTCTCCGCGGGCGTCGGCGATGGCCAGTTCCATCACGTCGCCCATCACCTGCCGGTCGGCGTCCGGGGAGAGCGTGCCCATCTCGATGAGCGTGTCCAGGATCGCGTCGATATCCTGGTTGGCGACGGCGAGGTAGAAGTCGATGATCTTGTTCTGGATAAACGAATCGACCGTCCCGGACATTCCGAAGTCGTAGAAAATGATCTTTCCGGCGTCGTTCACCGCGAGGTTCCCCGGATGCGGGTCCGCGTGGAAGACGCCGTCCTCGACGATCATCTGCAGGTAGACCCGCTGGAGCGTCGTCGCGAGCTCCGTGCGGTCGATGCCTTTCCCGTCCAGGGTCTCGATGTCGTTGATCTTCGTGCCCGGGAGGTACTCCATCGTGAGCACCCGCGGGCCCGAGCGGTTGTCGATCGGCTCCGGGATGAGGATGCGCTCGTTGTCCGCGAAGTTCGCTTTGATCTCCTGGAGGATCCGCTTTTCGCGGCTGTAGTCCATCTCCTGGCGGATCGTCTTCGCAAACTCGTCGGCGAGGTTTTCGAGCGAGAACGCGCGTCCCTCGCCGATGAACCGGCGGACGATCGGCAGCGACCAGCGGATCACCCGGAGGTCGGCCTCGACGAGGTCCTCGATCCCCGGCCGGCGGACCTTCACCGCGACGGGATCGCCTTCGTATTCGGCGGTGTACACCTGGCCGAGGCTCGCACCGCTGATCGGGTCGCGATCGAAGTCGTCGAACGCCTCGTCGACCGGACCGAGTTCGTCCTCGATGACCACCCGGGATTCGTCCCAGGGCGCCGGCGGGACGTCGTCCTGGAGGCTCGATAGCACGTCGACGTACTCCGGCGGGAGGATGTCCGGCCGGGTCGAGAGCAACTGCCCCAGCTTGATAAATGTCGGTCCGAGCGTCAAAAGCGTCTCCAGCAGGATCTCCGCCCGTTCGAGTTGCGTCTCGGTGCCGACGCTTCGGCTGCCGCCGAAGAGGATGTACTTCCGGCGGTCCCGCGTGTACGCGACGATCAGCGGGAAGAACTGCCGGACGACGATCAGAAACCGCCAGTACGCACGGAGGTTCACTTGCGTGACCACCCGGCGGTTACTCGTCCTCGCCGGCCGACGAGATCGGAATCGTCTGATCGGGCGCGGCCCCGCGCTTCGGCACGCGGACGGTGAACACGCCGCGATCGACCTCGGCGGACGCGCCGGCACCGGTCGCATCTGGCGGCAGCGGGAGTTCGGCGTCGACGAACAACGGTCGATCCTCCTCGACGTAGTGGAACTCCGCCGGGACGTCCTTCGCGCGCCGTGCCTCGACGACGAGTCGCCCGCGTTCGACTGTGAGGTCGGCAGTATCGGCCGTCACGCCGGGGAGGTCGAGGACGATCAGATACGCCTCCTCGGATTCGAGTAGATCGGCGAACACCGACTCCGGTAGTTCCTGAAGCGCATCCCGCAGTGCAGACATATACGCCGGTACGGGCGGCGGATCGAAAAAGGCCGCGGTTGAACCGTCCGAGATCGGCCACAAGAGATACAATGCGCTGTTCTTCAGGCCGACGATCCGTCCCGGGATTGGGAGATCCCGGCAAAGGAAAGCGCCGCTGATAATGAATACTCTCGTCTCTTCCCGCCGAACGCCGCCAACGGGGGTGGCGCTCGGCGGGAAACAGTGAGAGTAATCATTATGAACGAGGCGGGCCGTGCCGCGGCTCTTTTTGTACTCGCGCGCCACCGTCCGGTATGGACTCCCCGGACGCAGACGAGACACCACCCGATCGGCGAACGGCCGGTTTCAAAGACCGGACGCGTATCGACGCGGCCCGCCGCCGGGTTCTCGACGCGGCAACGCCACACGAACGCATAGAACGACTCTCACTCGTCCCCGCGGACGGCCGGGCGCTCGCGGAAGCGGTCACCTCCCAGCGGGCCGTCCCGGACTACCAGCGCGCGGCGATGGATGGGTGGGCGGTCCGCGCCGAGGACACCTTCGGCGCCTCCGATCGCTCGCCTGGCATCCTCCGCGTCGCCGACGACGAACCCAGTTCGGTTCCGGAGACGTCCGTCGGCCCCGAGCGGGCGGTTCGCGTCCACACCGGAAGCGAACTGCCGGACGGCGCAAACGCCGTCGTGATGATCGAACACGTAGAGCGCGTCGGCGACGATCTGGAGGTGTTCGACGCCGTGACCGACGGGGAGAACGTCGCGCCGGTCGGCGAGGACGTCGCCGAGGGCCAGCGGCTGTTCGATCCGGGTCACCGCCTCCGCCCGTCGGATCTCGGGCTCCTGAAGTCGGTCGGGATCGACCGCGTGCAGGTGTACGAGCGCCCGACGGTCGGCGTGATCCCGACCGGCGAGGAACTGGTCCAGTCCGACCCCGCGCCGGGCGAGGTGATCGAGACGAACGGGCTCACCGTCTCCCGACTCGTCGAGCGCTGGGGCGGCGTCCCGACCTACCGCAACGTCGTCACCGACGACGAGTCGGCGCTCCGGGCGGCGATCCAGCGGGATCTGACGAAGGATATCGTCGTCACAACCGGCGGCTCCTCCGTCGGCGCCCGCGACCTCCTCCCGGAGGTCGTCGACGACCTCGGCGAGGTGTTGGTCCACGGCGTCGCGCTCAAGCCGGGGCACCCCGTCGCTCTCGGGGTCGTCGAGGAGACGCCCGTCGTGATGCTGCCGGGATATCCGGTCGCGGCGATCGTCAACGCCGTCCAGTTCCTCCGACCACTCGTGAAACACATCGGCCATCTCCCGGACGACCCGCCGCCGACCACGACGGCGCGCCTCGACCGGAAGATCCCGAGCGAGCCCGGCGTCCGGACGTTCGCGCGGGTCAAACTGGACGAGGGAGATACCTCCGACGACGGAGAGCGGGGGGACGACGGCGGCGGTCAGGAGGACGGGGAGCAGGACTCGCTCCCAACCGCGACACCGACTCGCGCGTCCGGGTCGGGTGTCCTCTCCTCGGTGGCGCTGGCCGACGGCTGGGTTGCCGTGCCCGAGGACCGTGAGGGGTACGACGCGGGCGAACGCGTCGCGGTCGAACACTGGGAGTGGTCGGCGTGAGTGACCGAAAGCAGTTCCGCGACCTCGTCGCTCCCGAGGTCGCACGCGAGGCCATCGCGTCACTGGACCTCACGCCCGAACCGGAAACCGTCCGACTTGCCGACGCGCGGGGACGCGTGCTCGCCGAGCGGATCGACGCCGACCTCGACGTGCCGGGGTTCGACCGCGCGAGCGTCGACGGTTACGCCGTCCGCGGGCGAGACACCTTCGGCGCCGACGAGGCCGACCCGGTCGAACTGAATCTTGTCGGAACCGTCCACGCGGGCGCCGAACCCGACGTCGCGGTCGGGGACGGCGAGGCGGTCGAGATCTCGACCGGCGCGGTGATGCCGGACGGAGCTGACGCCGTCGTGATGGTCGAGCGGACGGAAACACGTTCTGCGGGGAGCAAAGACACGGAGAACGGTGCGAGCGATGTCGTCGCGGCGCGCACCGCGGTCGCCCCCGGCGACAACGTGATGCTCGCCGGCACGGACGTCGCGGCGGGCGCCCGCGCGCTCGGTCCGGGCACGCGACTGACGCCGCGGGAGATCGGGCTGCTCTCTGCGCTCGGGATCGACGAGATCCCGGTCCGCGGGCGGCCGACGGTCGGGATCGTCTCCACCGGCGACGAACTCGTCCGACCGGGAGAAAAACTCCACAGCGAGCGCGGCGAGATCTACGACGTCAACAGCTACACCATCGCCGCAGGCGTCGAAGAGGCCGGCGGAGAGGCGAAACTCTACCCCCACGCCGGCGACGACTACGAGGAGATGGAGCGGCTCCTGCTGACGGCCGCCGAGGAGTGCGACCTGGTGCTCTCCTCGGGGTCGACCTCCGCGTCGGCGGTCGACGTCATCTACCGCGTCATCGAGGAGCGCGGCGAACTGCTCCTGCACGGCGTCGCAGTCAAGCCAGGCAAGCCGATGCTCGTCGGCGAACTTGGCACGAGCGCCTACATCGGACTACCGGGCTACCCCGTCTCCGCGCTCACCATCTTCCGCACGTTCGTCGCGCCCCCGATCCGCGAGGCGGCCGGGCTCCCGGAGCCGGAGACCGCGACCGTCAGCGGGCGGATGGCCGTCCGCGAGCGCTACGGCGAGGGGCGACTCCGACTGATGCCGGCGGGCCTCGTGACAGATGCCGACGACGAGATGCTGGTGTATCCGGTGGACAAGGGCTCCGGCGCGACGACCTCCCTCGTCGAGGCCGACGGCGTCGTCGCGGTCGATCCCGACACCGAGTACCTCGATCAGGGCGAGACTGTCGAGGTGCAACTGTTCTCTCCCGACGTCCGCGCGCCGACCCTGCTTGCCGTCGGCGAGGACGATCCCGCGCTCTCGCGACTGCTGGACCGCCTCGAAAACCCCCGGTTCCTGCCGGTGGGGAGTCGCGAGGGGCTGCGCCGCCTCGGTGGCGGCGTCCCGGACGTTGCCGTCGTCGCCGGTCCGGTCGAGCGCGACGTCGAGAGCGTCGACCTCGGCGGCTGGACGCGCGAGTGGGGGCTTGTCGTCCCGGACGGCAACCCTGACGGCGTCGAGGGGCTCTCGGACCTGGTCGACCGCGATCTCGCCTTCCTCAACCGCGGCGGTGACGCCGGCGTCCGCCGGAGTCTCGACGTGGCGCTCGACGATCTCGCGGCCGACCGCGACGTCGAACGCCGCGATCTCACGGAGTCGATCCGCGGCTTCGAGGTGGGAACGAAGGGGTTCGAGAGCCCCGCCCGGGCGGTCGCCCGCGGCGAAGCCGATGCCGGACTCGGGCTCCGGGCCACGGCCGTCGAACTGGGACTCGGGTTCGTCCAGGTCGGGACCGAGTCAGTCCGGGTACGCGCGAACCCCGACCGCGCGGCGAAGGCCGGGGTCGAGGAGTTCGCTTCGGTGCTCGGGACGGCAGCGGACGTCTTCGAGGGGCTCGCAGGCTACGACCACGAGCAAGAACAGAATTGAATTCGAGCGGGTCCCAGCGGAACGACTACTTGACGCTGCGGGATTCCGGTGGGATGGCTGCTGGACGCTGCCGGATCCCGGCAGAACGATTACTGGACGCTGCCGCCGTCGGCAGCGACGTTGTGGCCGCTTGGGCCCAGGGGCAGTTCGTCGAACGAGGAGACGCGGTGATCCGCGAGGACGCAGTGCCCGCGCCGCCGCGGCGAGTGCCGCTCCACGTGGATGCCGTCGAGGCCGGCGTTCCACGCGGCGCCGACGTCGCTTGCGCCGTCGCCAGCGAGAATCCCCCGACCGGGATCGGCGGGGTCCAAGCCGAGCCGTTCGATCGCGTGCTGGACCGGTGCGGGATCGGGCTTCCAGCCGAGTTCGGGCGTGCAGGTGACGAACGCGTCGAACCAGTCGCCGACGTCGAGCCGGTCGATCACTGGTTCCGCCAGAAACGCCTGGCAGTGGGTGACGACGCCGACAGGGACGTCCGCGGCGACGAGATCGGAGACGAGCGCCGCGGCGTCGTCGTGGAGATACGTCGCCTCTGCGCGGGCCTGCGGGTCCTCGATCGCGTGGAACGCCGGCCAGAAGGTGTCCGGATCGATCCCCACGCGCGGAGTTGGGCGTCACGCGCGCCGCCGAGGCCGTGCCAGAGAATCTCGGCCTCGCGATCGGTGAACTCCCGGCCGAGTCGCTGGCCGACCCGATCGAAGGTCTCGCGGGTGTACGACCATTCGACGTCGACGAGCGTGCCGTCGAGGTCGAACAGCCAGAAGTCGTAGGGGTCGTCCTGGGACTCGGGGGACATCGGGGGGAGATCTACGCAGGGCCGCCGTAAGTGGGTTTCGGCAGGGGGTGGCATCGGTTCTCGACACCCGCACTTGTCGCCGGGAATCGAGGTCGCTTCGAGGGTCAGTCAGATCCTCACAGTATCAGTATTCGGCGTTGAAGAGGTTCGCGAGGCGGATGTCCTTCTCGGTGATCCCACCCTCCTCGTGGCTGGAGAGTCGGATTTCGACCTCCTCGTAGCGCACGATCATCGTCGGATGGTGGAACTCCTCTTCTGCGACCTCGCCGGCCTGGGTGACGAAAGCGATGCCGCTCAGGTAGTCCCCGAACTCGTAGGTTCGGGTGATCTCGTCGCCGTCGAGCGTCCACCCCTCGGGGAGTTTCGAACGGATCTCGTCGTCGGACAGTAATTCGGCCATACATCAGGACTCGATCGCCTGCCGCATAATATTTCGCCCAGTTCGGGAACGCAGCGACGGTCCCTCGCCGACCTGCGAGAGTGGTCCCTCGAACCTGCGGGATCGATTTCCCGCGACTCTCGACCGCGGCCCTGGCGAAGCCGCACCGGTGACGGACGTCAGTCGTCGGAGACGCTCTCGAAAGCGTGTTTCGGGATGTCCTCGCGATCACCGCGGCATCGGGACTCCCCGTCGTTCTCGCCCTTCTCGTCGCCCCGCTCGGGGGCCTCCGCTTCGGTCGCCGAGACGTGGCCGCCGATGCTGTCCGAGTCGGTGATCGACTCCGCCACCGCCGAGAAGTTCTCGAACTCTGGGTCGAAAAGCGCCATCGCCGTCTGGATCGTCGACCAGTCGTCCTCGACGGCAGCCTCCCGAAGGCTCTGGGTCGGCGCCGAAAGCAACTGTCCGACGAGCGCGTCGGCCATCGACTCGACGACCTCGCGCTGCTCGTCGTTCAACTCGCCTTTCGAATCGAGTCGGGAGAGCGCGGTGTCGACCTCCCGGGATTTGATCCGCTCTGCAGATTCGTACATCGTGCTGATGACCGCGTCGGCCTGCCGCCGTTTGTAGTCCGCGAGCAGCCGTTCGAACTCCGCGTCGATCATCGCCTCGACCTCCTCGGCGGCGGCTTTGCGGGCCGCCTTCGTCTCCTCGGTCACCGATTCTAAGGCGTCCATATCGTGGACGACCGCATCCGCTACCGTCGCGGCCTCGGGGTGGACGTCACGCGGCTGTGCGAGATCGATGACGACCGTCTCGCCGGCGGCGACGAGGTCGACCGGATCGAGCAGATACTCCGAACGGCTCGTCGCGGTCACGACGAGGTCTGCCGACTCCAGCGCGTCCCGCAGCGAGTCCAGCGAAACCGCCCGCGCGTCGGTCTCGACTGTGGTCGCGACGTGTTCTGCGTGCGGGACCGTCCGGTTGGCGACCACCAGTTCGTCGACGGCGGTATCCGCGAGCGCTTCCGCGGCGAGCGTTCCCATCTCGCCGGCGCCGACGACCAAGGCGGTCGCCCCGTCGAGGTCGAGTTCGGTCGACGCGAGTCGCGCGGCCGCCGACCCGATCGAGATGGCGCCCTCGTTGATCCGGGTCTCGGTCCGCGCGCGCTCGCCGACGTGGACGGCCTTCGTCAGCCCGGTCTCCAGCGTCGGGCCGAGCGCGCCGACGCCACGTGCGGTCTCGACCGCGCGCTTGAACTGGCCAAGGATCTGGTCCTCGCCGAGCACCAGCGATTCCAGCCCCGCGGCCACGCGCATCAGGTGCCGGAGACTCTCCTCGTGGGTCATCTCGACGACCGCCTCGGGGCGGACGTCGGCGACGTACTCCGCCAGCGCGCGACGTCCAGCGTCCTCGCTCTCGGCGACGACGTAGGCCTCCGCACGGTTGCACGTCTGGAGCGCGAAGGCTTCGCTGACTCCGTCGGTGTCGAGGAGCGATTCGACGAACGTCCGGACGTCCGCGGCGGCGACGGTCTCGATCTCGTCGACGCTCGCTTGCTCGTGCGACACACGGACCCCACGGATCACTCCTGCGTCCATCGGTCACCCCCCGTTGTGTTGCGTATCACGCGTGTCGCCTCTTGGCGGGGATTGGACGTCCCCGTACGTAAAGCCTTCCAAACCTCCGGGTCGCGAACCACCGCCCGAATTGCATCACGGCGCGTCGACGGATCGAGGTCTGCGGTTCGCAACTCGGCGCGGAGTTCACCCGAGAGCGCCGCCATCGCCTCTGCCCCCTCGATCTCCGCTTCGATCCGTTCGCGCAGATACTTCGCGAGCGCTGGGCTCCGTCCCCCCGTCGATATCGCGACGCGGACGTCGCCGTCGGTGACGGTTGCGGGGACGACCACGTCGGCGACGCCGTCGCCGGCCGTCTCGCTCGCGCCGCTGTCGGCATCCGTCTCGCTCGCGCTGCTGTCGGCGCTATCGCTCGCACTGCTGTCGGCGCGGTTGACCAGCACATCCCGCGCGCTGGCGGCATCGGCGATTGCCTCGTTCACGCGGTCGTCGTCGGTCGCGGCCACCACGAGCGCCGGCGCCGCCCGCTCGATCCACTCCACGACGTCTTCGGGCGTCGGTCGCGCCCGAATCAACTCGGCGCTCCCGAACTCCGCGTCGTCGAACGCCGGACTGACGACGACGACGTCGGCCTCCGCCGCGAACCGGCGGGCCTTCCGTGCGCCGACGGGGCCGCCGCCGAAGACCAGCACCGTCTCGTCCGTGAAGTCGTGATACAGTGGGATCATCGGCCTCGCATCGCCCCCGTCACTCCGTGTTGGCCGCGGCGCGCTCGTCGAGGCGGATCCCCGTCTTCTTCAGGATCGCAGTCGAGAAAAGCGAGTCCCAGTCGTCGTCCCCGACGTCCCAGTACTCCGCCATCGTCTCGCGCACCTGCTCGATGCGGCGGTCGCTCTCGCCCTCGGAGCGGCCGTGCGTCATCGCGAAGAAGTTGTACGGCCAGACGCCCTCGTGGCGCGGGCGCTCGTAGCAGTGCGTCACAAAGGGGAGCGACGCCACCGCGGGACCGACCTCGTCGACGAGGTCGTCGGGGACGTCCCAGACGGTCATCCCGTTTTCGGTGTAGCCGAGCGCGTAGTGGTTCGGAACGACGCCGACGCGGCGGATCTTCCCCTCGCGCTCGAAGCGCTTGATCGTCTCGACCACCCACGCGGGATCGCGGTCGATCGCGGCGGCGACGTCGGCGTACGGCGTCGCGGTGATCGGCAGGCCACCCTGAATCTCGACGACGAGGTCGCGCTCGTCGGGTGTGAGCGTCTGCCGATCTGTCGGTGTCACGTCGGGCCCGAGCCCCGAGAGGTCGACGTCGCCGTCGGAAATCGGCCCGTCGAGGAGGAACTTCGCCTCGACGCGGAACTCCTGCTGTTTGGGCAGGTTGTACGTCTCCTGGCCGGTCTCGGCCTCGATTTCGTCGAGGACGTCCCGAACCCGCTCGTCGTCGGCAACGCTGACGACGAACCACATGTTGAGATGCGGGTGTTCGCGCTCGTAGTTGTGCGCGACCTCCCGGTGGGCGTTGACCGTTTCGGCTACTTCCTCGAAGCGATCCTCGGGGGCGTGCATCGCTACCAGCGTCGCCGTGCCGCCGATCTCCTCGGCGTTGACGAGCGCCCCGAACCGGCTCAGCGTGCCCGCCTCGTCGAGCGCCCGGATGCGTTCGAGCAGTTCCGTCGCCGATACATCGACCCCGCGCTCCCGCAGTTCGGCTGCGGCCGGCTCGAAGGGACGCTCCACGACGGGGAACCCCCCCTGGAAGGCGTTGACGACGGCGCGATCGAGTTCAGTCAGGTCCGCCGTCTCCGCGTCTGCCTCGCTCATACCGTCGAGTCGGGGTTCCGGGAGGATAAGCGTCTCGAAGGGCCGGATCGATCCCCGCCACGGGGCTGCCTGTCGCGCGCCGCTACGTCGACTCCGGCGAGAGATCGGCCACGGCCTCAAGCGGGAGTTCGATCCGGACGCGGCTGCCGGTCTCGGCTGGAGGGAAGGTCAGCCGCCCGTGGGAGTTCTCGGCGATCCACTTCACCATCCAGAGGCCGATCCCCCGGCCGTGCTGAAGCGGCGTCTCCTCGCCGGTCCGGAGCGCGCGCTTGTCGTCTTCCGGAATCGGCTCCCCGGGGTTACTGACTTCCAGAACCACCGCGCGATCGCCCTCTCGTCTGTCGAGCGAAACCGTTACTACCGGCGGCGAACGGTCCTGGTGTCGGACGGCGTTTTCGAGCAGTTCGTCCACGGCCTCACGGAGGTTCCGATCGGCCAGCAATGTGGGCCGGTCAGCTACCGACGTCGTGACGTCGACCGCGGGGTACTTCCGTCTGAGTTGCTCGACCGACGTGGAGACGACCGCCCCGAGATCGATCGGTTCGAGTTCGTCGTCGGTGAGGGTCGCCTCGACGTACCGGGCCTTCTCGGAGGTCCGGGAGATCTTCTCGACGTACTCCCGTGCGATCTCGATCCGGCGTCGTTCCTCCGGGGAGAGTCGATCCGATTCCAGCACCCCTTCAAGGTGGCCCAGAACGATGTTCGTCTCGTTTCTGATGTTGTGTCTGAGCGTCCGGTTGAGGACCTCGATCCGCTGCTCGCGGATGTCGAGATCCCGGCGCGCCTGCGAGAGGCTCCGTGCCTGCTCCAGCATCAGTCGGGCTTCCGACTGGGACGGTTCCGACTCCCGGAACTCCGCGGGCGGGACGTAGAAGGGGTTCTCACAGATCCGCCCGCGGTAGATGATCTGTTCGTGCGTCCACAGCGCCTTCCCGATCGACTCCTGGTCGAACCGGTCGAGACTGTACTGACAGAGGGTGGTGATCGGAAGCTCCGGCGCGTGGGCGTCGAACTGGGACTCGAAGTCGATGATGTGATCGAACGAGAGACTCGTGTGGAAACACCACGTGTTCTCCCCTGCGACGCTCAGCCCGTTGTATCCTGCATCGAGTGCTGCGCCCGTCGCGTCGTCGAGCGATTGGATCATCGAATCCGGGTCGAACTGCCCATTCAGATACACGTCGGCGGCGTCCTCGAGTTTGAGGTCGCCGTCGGCTAGCCGCGTTTCGACGTCGATATCGGCCATCCCCAGCGCCACCCTGACGTCGGCTTCGTCGTTGTCCTCGTACAGATAGAGGAACCGCCGCCCCCGCTGGAGCTCGTGTTTGGCGAAGGCTGCTGAGACGACGAGTTGCATCTCTCGGGAGTCGTAGAAGAGTGCGAGGTGGCGAGAGAGCTCCTTGCTGCGGAACTCCGAGAGGATCCGACTCGACTCGGGGACGCCATCCGGATTCGGCTCTTCCCGTGTCGTCGTCTCAGGATCCATATGCAGTCACACTCGCTGAAGCCGTATTTACCTTTGTTACTCAGATTTGAATGAATGCGATCGCCACCAGCATCGTTGCGGCGGGAGATGGTGTCGTCGCCGGGGGCGTTCCGGCGGCACAGACCTCTAACCGCGGGTCAGGATGGGACGCGGAACAGCGCAGGACGCTACGGGACTGTCGTCACGTCGTCGACCCCGTCGAGCGCAGTCAGGTCCTCCGCGAGCGCCCCCTGGTCGGGGCCGGCCTCGTAGTAGAATACGACGTCGAACGTTCCCTCGCGCAGGAGTTGCTGACACTCCCAGACGAACGCGTCGTCGTCGAGGGTCAGCCCCTGGAACTGGTTCGACGCGAACTCGTCGGTGTCGTTGCCGGCGTAGATGTAGGTCTCGCCCTTCCCGGCGTGGTCGGTGATGACTTCGTTCACGTCGACCGTGAGTTCCTGCAACTCAAGGTCCTCCTCGCTGGAGAGCGTAGTGTGGACGATAGCGCCGACGAGTTCGATATCGCCAGGTTCCAAAAGGTGCAGCGTCCGTTGGTAGAGATCGTCGTCGAGTGTCTCGCTCATACCCGGGAGTCGGCCGCGCCGGATAAACGGGTGGCGGTTTCGTCCGACGACGGCCCGCCGGACGGAACGCTTTTTTCGGCGCGCACCGCCGATCCGCTATGGCTATCGGTGATCTCGCCGCAGTACCGGGAACGGACGACGTCTACTACGTCGACGTTGGAACCCACGGCGTGCCGCGGTACGGCACGGTGTATCTCCTCGATGCGGCCCAGCCGGCGCTCGTCGATACGGGAACGGGCCAGAACCGCGAACTGGTGTTCGATACCCTCGACGAAGTCGGGATCGACCGCGAGGCGGTGCAGCATATCCTCCCGACGCACGTCCACCTCGATCACGCGGGCGGCGCGGGCTATTTCGCCGACGCCTGCCCGAACGCGACGGTCCGGACCCACGAGATCGGCGTCCCCCACCTCGTCGATCCCGACCGACTCGTCGCGGGCACGAAGGATGCTGTCGGCGACCAGTGGGAGTTCTACGCCGATCCCGAGCCCGTCCCGGAAGACCGGATCGAGGGACTCACCGACGGCGACGAGATCGATCTCGGCGACCGCACGCTGTCGGTGATCCACACGCCCGGCCACGCGCCGCATCAGACGGTCTTTCTGGATTCCCGCGATGACCTGCTCTTCACCGGCGACGCCGCGGGTATCTACGTCCCGGAGCGGGACACGATCCGGGAGACGTCGCCGCCGCCGCAGTTCGATCTGGAGGGCTGTCTCGCAGACGTCCGGACGATCGAGGATATCGCGCCGGAGACGCTGTGTTTCGGACACTTCGGGCCGCGGGAGTATGACCCCGAACTGCTCGAGGGGTACAAGCGGACCCTGGTCGAGTGGGTCGAGGCCGTCCGCCAGAAGCGGGCGGAACTCGGCGACGACGAGGCGGTGATCGAGCACTTCGCCGAGAACTCCGATATGATCGAGATCTGGGGCGAGCGGAAGGCCCGCGCCGAGGACACGTTGAATGTCCGTGGCGTGTTGGCCGCGCTGGATCGGGCCGGGAGCGACGACTGACGGGTCGAGGGGAGAGACGAGAAGAGACGGACGACAGGCACCGCTGCCGAGCGAGCGCAAAGAAAATGGGGTTCGTGAAGCCGGAGCGGAATCGGCTGCGTCCTCAGTCGTCGGCCGGGGCAGCGCCCTCGCCGCTTTCGACGCCGGTTCCGGGGCCGACGTCGATGCCGAGTTCGTCGAGCCGGTCGTCGGGGACGACGCCGTCGACCCACTGGCGCCGCTCGTAGTACTCCTCTTTCATCTTGTCGAGCTCACACAGCTCGCCCTCGGAGCCGCCCTGGCCGGGGACCGCCTCTTCGTGGCCTTCCACGAAGCGCCCCGGCAGCGAGTCGTCCTCGCCGTCGAAGCCGGCGAGGTTGTTGTAGTAGCGTTCGAGGGTGTAGATGCGGTCGCCCGCCTCCATCAGTTCGTCCTCGCTGAGGTCGAGCCCGGTCATCCCGTTGTACTGATCGACGTACTCGTCGATGCCCTCCGCGAAGGCGTTGAACTTGCAGATGTCGAAGGAGTCCGAGATGGCGTGGAGGTCCTGGAAGAGCGCGCACAGCTCGCCTTTGCCCTCCCACTCGGTCGGGTCGACCTTCTCCGGGATCCCGAGGATCTCCGCCGACGGCGTGTAGCCGCGGAGGTGACAGGCACCGCGGTTCGAGGTCGCGTAGCCGATGCCCATCCCCTTCATCGAGCGGGGATCGTACGCGGGGATCGTCTGGCCCTTGACGGCCAGGGAGTTGTCGTGGGCGTCGCGCGCCTCGGCGATGCGCCGGGCGCCCTGCGCGAGGAGCTCGCCCAGTTCGGAGCTGTGGTGACCGATCTCGTCGAGGAGATCGATCATATGCTCGGTGTCGCCCCACTCGAGGTCGTCGTCGAGGTCGTCGAGTTTGCCCTGCTCGGTCATCTCCATCGCCATCGCGAGCATATTGCCCGCCTCGATGGTGTCGATCCCGAGGTCGTTGCACTTGTTGATCATCACCGCGATGCTGTCGCGGTCGTCGTTCATCGAGTTCGGGCCGAGCGCGAACGCCGACTCGTACTCGTAGGACTCGCCGCGGACGTTCATCTCCTCGCCTTTGTGCTCGTAGGTGACCTCGGTCTCCTTCTTGCAGGCGACCGGACAGGAGTGACACGTCGGCTCGTCGACGAGGATGTTCTCGCGGACGTTCTCGCCGGAGACGTTCTCGGCGTCGATGTTGGGCTCGCTCGGGTCCTCGTCGGCCTCGGAGTGGGTGGAGGTGTACCGACCGTTCCGGGTCGGAAGCCCGTCCATCTCCTCGGTGAGGTTCATCAGCACGTTCGTGCCGTACATCGAGAGTCCGCCCTCGTTGGGCGCGGTGACGTCGGACTCGCGGATGAGTTGCATCGCCTGCTGGTAGCCCTCGGTGAACCGCTCGGGGTCCGCGGGCTTGGGCATCCGCGTGCCGGACTTCACGACGACCGCCTTCAGGTTCTTCGAGCCCATCACACAGCCGGTGCCGCCGCGACCGGACGCGCGGTCGTCCTCGTTGACGATGCAGGCGTACTTGGTGCCGTTCTCGCCGCCCGGTCCGATCGCCATCGCCGAGAGGTTCTTGCCGAACGCGCCTTCGTGTTCCTCCTCGAGCGCGTCCATCGTGTCGTGGACGCCGTTGCCCCACAGGTCGGAGGCGTCACGGAGTTCGACTTCGCCGTCCTCGACGTACGCGTAGACGGGATCGTCGGCCTGTCCCTCGAACAGCAGGCCGTCGAAGCCCGCCCACTTGAGTCGGGCGCCCGACCAGCCGCCGTGGTGGGAGTCGGTCACTGTCCCCGTGAGCGGGGATTTCGTACAGACCGCGATGCGTCCGCTCATCGGAGCCTGCGTGCCCGTGAGCGGGCCATTCATAAACGCGAGCAGGTTCTCCGGGCCCTCCGGATCGACGTCGGGACCCTGGTCGAACACGTATTTCACGCCGAGGCCGCGCCCACCGATGTACTTCTTCGCGTCCTCGTCGTCGATACTCTCGTATTGCACGTCGCCCTCCGTCAGGTCGATTCGTGCAACGTGGTCGTTGAATCCGCCCAGATCAGTCATAGTTAATATCCGTAGTTTACTACGGACTGAAATCAATTATGCGTTACCACGACTGAGTAACCAGAATAAGTTACGTTCGTCGGATCGTAACCGATTTTCGAAACCGTCAACAAGCGCGTATGTTGCGTCGGACCGGAGCGTGATCGACAGCCGACGGAGATTTACCGGCCCGTGGGTTACATCGGAGCAATGAGTCAACCGAGCCCCGAGAGCTACGAGCGCGGGCGGGGGATGGACGCCCACAATCAGGTGATGCGGGAGATCAGAGCCGAGAAGGACAAACACTACGATCCGCACGAGCCCACCCGCGTGTGGCTCGACGAGGACAACACGCCCGACGGGGTAGTCGACTCGCTGACGATCATCCTCAACACGGGCGGCTGTCGGTGGGCCCGCGCCGGCGGCTGTACGATGTGCGGCTACGTCGCAGAGTCCGTCGAGGGCGGCAGCGTCACCCACGATGCCCTGATGGACCAGATCGACGTGTGTCTCGAACACGAGGCCGAAAACGCCGACGAGCCCGCGGACCTGATCAAGATATACACCTCCGGATCGTTCCTCGACGAGCGCGAGGTGGGCGAAGAGACCAGAAAAGCGATCGCCGAGACGTTCGCCGACCGGGAGCGGATCGTCGTCGAGTCGCTTCCGGACTTCGTCGACCGGGAGAAGCTGGCCGACTTCACCGACGTCGGCCTGTCGACGGACGTCGCCGTCGGACTGGAGACCGCGACCGACCGCGTCCGGCACGACTGCGTGAACAAGTACTTCGACTTCGCGGACTTCGAGGCGGCCTGCGAGGAGGTCGCCGAGGCCGACTTCGACGCCGAAGACGTCGAGGCGGGCGTGAAGGCGTATCTCCTCCTGAAACCGCCGTTTCTCACGGAATCGGAGGCGGTCGAGGATATGATCTCGTCGGTCCGCCGGTGTGCCGCCGTCGACGGCTGTCACACGGTCTCGATGAATCCCACGAACGTCCAGCGGTACACGATGGTCGACGAACTGTTCTTCCGCGGCGGCTACCGCCCGCCGTGGCTCTGGTCGGTCACGCGGGTCCTCGAAGCGACGGCCGACGTCGACGCCATCGTCGTCTCCGACCCCGTCGGTCACGGCTCCGACCGCGGCCCGCACAACTGCGGCGAGTGCGACGATAGAGTACAGAAGGCGATCAAGGACTTCGACCGCCGGCAGGATCCCGCCGTGTTCGAGCAGGTCTCCTGTGAGTGTGAAGCCACCTGGGAGTACGTCCTCGACGAAGAGAGGAGCTACGGGATGCCGCTCGCGCGGTAGCGACCCCCTGTTCGATCCGGGGAGACGACGAACCGACGAGGATGGCCCTGCCAGTGACGGTGGCGACGTCGGCGAGAGGGATCTTGCTGACGAAGGTGACGTCGGCGAGAGGGATCTTGCTGACGAAGGTGACGTCGGCGAGAGGGATCTTGCTGACGATGCGGCGTCTGCGGCGGGGTGCTATCACAGTTCACTACGAGTATATCTCCTCAGCGCGCCTCTGTAGGGGTAGTCAGACGACGCAGGCGCCCGAGGTCGTCGTATCGGAGGCGAGTGCGCGACGATTTGACGAAGGAGTTACAACAATGTCCACATTCGAGCACACGATCGAGATTCACGCACCCGTCGAGACCGTCTTCGCCTTCGACACCGACCCGCAGAACTGGACGCGGACGATGTCCAGCCTGCGCGACCTCGAAATCGTCGAGGAGACGGAGACAGGAGCCCGGATGCACGCCGTCTACAAGATTCTGGGGATCGCCCAGGACGTCGAGATGGAGATGAAGATCGTCGAACCCAACGAGCACCTGCACATCTCGGTGGAAGGGTCCGGAATGGGTAGCGAGATCGATATCCACTACTCGGAGACCGACAACGGGACGCAGATCGCCCACGAGGCGACCTACGAGTTCGGCGATTCCGTCCTCGACAGCGTCCTCGAACCGGTCGCGACGCGCTACACCAACCGCCAGTTCGAGATGCATCTGGCGAACACGAAAGACATCGTGGAAGCAGAAGCAGAGGCAGAGGTGGAAGCAGAGGCAGAGGCAGAAGCCCAAGACGAGGCACGCCCCGCGGCCTGAACCGCGGGCCTCGGGCGTTCGCTACTGAGCCCTCCATTACACGGGGAGTCCCGTTTTTCCGACGGCAGTTGTTCTCTTCGAAAGACAGCGAATCGAGTTTCCGATAGGCCGCAGTCCGGTCAGGCGAACGTCGACAGCACGCCCTGGCCGTCGACGCTCCGACCCAGATCAGGGAGCGTCGCCCGCTCGGGATGCGGCATCATCACCGCGACGTGCTCGCGGTCGCCGAGGATGCCGGCGACGTTTCCGCGGGAGCCGTTGGGGTTGGCCTCGGCCGTGACGTTGCCGTCGGCGTCGCAGTACCGGAAGATGATCCGGTCCTCGGCGACGAGGTCGTCGTAGCGGTCCTCACCGATCTCGAACCGCCCCTCGCCGTGGGCGATCGGGATCTCGACGACGTCGCCCTCGTCGTAGGCGGCCGTCCACGGCGTGTCGGCGTTCTCGACGCGCAGGTGGACCGACTCACACTGGAATCGCGCGCTCGCGTTCGTGGTGAACGCGCCCGGCGTCAGTTTCGCCTCGCAGCCGATCTGGGCGCCGTTGCAGACGCCGAGAACGGGGACGCCGTCGGCGGCGACCTCGCGGACGTCCGCCATAATCGGCGAGTGGGCGGCCATCGCGCCCGCACGGAGGTAGTCGCCGTAGGAGAAGCCGCCAGGGATCACGACCCCCTCGACGTCCGCCGGCAGGCCGTCCTCGTGCCAGACCCGTTCGGCGTCGACGCCGACGTGGGCGAGCGCACGGACGGCGTCGCGGTCGCAGTTCGAGCCGCCGAAGGTGATGACAGCGACCGTCACGGTGATCGACCTCCGTGTCGTGCGAAGACGGTCGGTGTCAGTGAAGCGACCGTCACGGCGATCGACCTCCGTGTCGTGCGAAGACGGTCGGTGTCGGTGAAAGGACGCTCATCAGGCTTCTGCCACCTCGACGTCGTAATCGTGGATGGTCGGGTTCGCGAGTAGGCGTTCGGCCATCTCGTCGGCGCGGTCGGCGGCGGCCTCCGCCGAGGCGGCGTCGAGGTCGACCTCGAACTGGTCCGCCGAGCGGAGCGCATCCAGCTCGAACCCCAGCCGTTCGAGGGCGCGCTTCGTGGTCTCGGCTTCGGGGTCGAGAACGCCCCGTTTCAAGCGGACCGTCACCGTCGCGGTGTACGTCGTCATCGAATCGTAGTGCGCGGTCGTGTGTAAAAGACGTTTTGGACTGCTACGGGTATACACGAACGTGAGTTTCTCTGCGGCGAGCTCCGGAGCCGTCGGGGGCGTTACAGGTCCCGCACGCGGTCGACCGCCTCGTCGATATCGGGCGCATCGAACCACACCGCGCCGGTATAGGCGTTCGTGCCCGCCGCGTAGAGATCGGAGACGGCGTCGAGGACGTCGCTCGGGAGCGGGTCGGGCGAGCGGTCACAGAGGGATCGCCAGTCAGCGACGCCCGACTCGCGCGCTTCCGATTTGGCCGCACCGACGGCCTCGACCCAGTCGGGGTCCGTCCGCTTGTAGTACTGCCGGACGACTTCCTTCGAGACCTCCTGGCCCTGGTAGGAGAAGCGGTTCTCGTCGAAAGTGCCGACGACGTCGGCGACCTTGACCGTCCCGTCGTGGAAGAGACACTCGATCTTGCCGTCCTCGTGGACGAATCCCTGCGCCGCCGCGCGGTCGTTCAGCACGTCGTTCACCGCGAGTGCGAGATCCTCCAGGTCGTCGAGGTCGGCGATCCCGGCGATCCGGTCGGCCTCGGCCCGGGCAAGATAGCGGTCCTGCTCCTCGTACTTCGTGGAGAACTCCACGACTGGATCCGGAAGATCGACGGCCTCGTCGGGCCACTCGGCGATGTCGAGGCCGTACTCCGCGGGCGTGCCGCGGGAGCGGAGACTCGATCCCACCGGAACGGTGTTCCGGAAGACGATCTCCAGTGGGATCAGGTAGTTCTCCCCCGCCGCGTCGTGGTAGGCGTCGTAGTCGTACTCGTCGTCGCCGAGATAGGGGAGATCCGGCACCTGCGTGAGTTCGATCGCCATCTCGCGCGGGGGTTCGGTGCACTCGCCGAGCGTGATCGGACCGCGGTCGTCTTCCTCGGCCGCGTCGTCGCAGTCGCTTCCGTCCCTCTCACTGGGGGGAGACACGCCGGCGTAGTGCGTCGGGATCTCGTTGTCGGCGAGTAACTCGAAGTTGTACGCGCCCATCGTACACAGCGACGCCCCCTTCCGCGGGACGTGATCGGGCATCTCCCCCCAGTCGAAGACGGAGTACTGGTCGGTGAAGACGAACCGTCCGCGACCCAGTTCCGTGGCCGTCGGCTCCGTCTCGATGCCGAACTCTTTGACGCTGGTCATACGCCGAGTGGCGTCGCCGCAGCACAAGAAGGCTTCCACTCCCGGCGTTTGACACACCGGCCGCGAGATCGACCCGACCGGAAGCGACGGCACCGGCTCCGGTACCGCCTCACTTTTTGTCGACGGCCGCCCTGTCGCCAGTATGCGCGAGCCAGCAGGGCCGGCCGACGACGGGTCCGTTCCCGAGTTCGACTTTTCGGTCGTCCCCGAGACGGACCAGTCGTTCGAGAACGCGCTGGCGAAAGCCCGGGCAGGAGAGCGACTCACGGTCCCAGACGGGATCGAACTGCTGACCACGGGCACCGACAGCGAAGGGATCGATCCGGTGCGGAAGGAAGCGGTGCTCGAAGCGGCCGACAGACGGCGCGCAGCGGTCGTCGGCGAGGACGTGACGTTCGTCGCGAACCTGAACAACAACGTCACCACCGCCTGCAACACGGGCTGTCTGTTCTGCAACTTCAAGGACACCGCCCACCAGTTCGAGGCCGCCCACGACGGCGACCACGCCGGGTTCACGAAGACGCCCGCGGAGTCGCGGGCGATCGTCGACGACGCCGTCGAGATGGGAATCTACGAGGTGACGTCGGTTTCGGGGCTGCATCCGGCGTTCGCCCTGAACGAGGAGCACCACGAGATCCTCGCGGGCTACGGCGACCCCGAAAGCGAGGTCGACTACAAGCCCCCCGCGGTCTACGAGACGGATCCGGGAACGTACGTCGAACAGATGCGCGCGATGTCGGTGGGCGACGTCCACCTCCACTCGATGACGCCCGAGGAAGCCCAGCACGCCCGGCGCGGCACCGAGTGGTCCTACGAGGACGTCTACCGCGAGCTTTCGGCCGCCGGCCTCGACTCCGCGCCCGGGACCGCCGCGGAGATCCTCGTCGAGGAGGTCCGGGACGTCATCTGTCCCGGCAAGATCTCGACCGGTGAGTGGGTCGCGGCGATGGAAGGGGCGATCGCTGCCGGCCTCGACGTCACCGCGACGATGATGTACGGGCACGTCGAGAACGAGGCCCACCGCGTCGAGCACCTGAAAGTGATCCGCGACCTCCAAGATCGGACGGGCGGGATCACCGAGTTCGTGCCGCTCTCGTTTATCCACCAAAACACCCCCCTCTACGAGCGCGGCATCGTCGCCGGCGGCGCGAGCGACGCCGAGGACGAACTACTCGTGGCGGTCGCGCGCCTGTTCCTCGACAACGTCGAGAACGTCCAGTCCTCGTGGGTGAAGTTCGGCGACGAGAAGGGGCTGAAGCTGCTCAACTGCGGCGCGAACGACTTTATGGGGACGATCCTGTCCGAGGAGATCACCACGCGGGCCGGCGGCACCTACGGCGAGTTCCGCTCCTTTTCGGACTACGTCGAGATGCTGTCGGCGATCGGCCGGCCGCCGGTCGAGCGCTCGACGGACTACCGGAAAACGCGGCGACTCGATCCCGACGACCCCCCGCACGGGCCGCGACTGGGCCCGCACGCAGACGGGACGCCGCTGCTCGATGAGGCCGAACGCGGATCGAGGCCCGTGGCGAGCGCCGACGACTGATTCCGGCGAGAGACGGGCGTTTTCCCGCCGAGAGTTTCGGCGCAACTGTCCGACCTGACGACGCACCGTTTTCGACGTGACGATACACCGTTTTCCGACGTGACGACGCACCGGGATCGGGGGAAATCCGCTGCACCGATTTTGAGGAAAGTTCGATGCACCGGTTCTGAGGGAAATCCGAGACAGCAGGTCGGACGACCGGACGGAAGACGCTGCCGCTGATACAGCCGACACTTATTGATCTCGGCGGCGAACCTCGAACCGTCAATGAAGATCGCACTTCTGGGCGTCGGGCAGGCCGGCGGCAAGGTCGCCGACGCAATCTTGGACTACGAGGCGGCGAGCAGGGTCGACTTCGTCACCGACGCCGTGGCGATCAACTCCGCCAGGGCGGATCTGCTCGGGCTCAGAATGATCCCGGTGGACAAGCGCGTGCTCATCGGCCAGTCGCGCGTGAAAGGGCACGGGTGCGGGGCCGACAACGAACTCGGCGTGACCGTCGCCGAGGAGGACATCGACGAGGTACGGGGCGCGATCGACGATCTCCCTGTCCACGAAGTCGATGCGTTCCTCGTGATCGCCGGCCTCGGCGGCGGGACGGGCTCGGGTGCCGCACCCGTGATCGCTCGCGAACTCTCCCGGCTCTACACTGAACCCGTCTACGGCCTGGGAATTCTGCCCGGCAGCGACGAGGGTGGTATTTACACACTGAACGCCGCGCGATCGTTCCGGACGTTCGTCCGGGAGGTCGACAACCTCCTCGTCTTCGACAACGACGCCTGGCGGCGCTCGGGCGAGAGCCTCCAGGGCGGCTACGCGACCACCAACGGGGAGATCGCGCGACGCCTCGGCGTCCTGCTGAGTGCCGGCGAGGTGTCGGAGCCTCCGGTCCCGGAGTCGGTCGTCGACGCTTCGGAGATCATCAACACGCTCTCCGGGGGCGGCGTGACGACGATCGGCTACGCAAACTCCCGTCTGGATCGACCCTCCCGCGGGCTGTTTGGCCGGCGCGCCCCGGATCCCGACGAAACGGACGTCGTGAACCGGATCACGACCACCGTGCGCCGGGCGACGCTGGGAAACCTGATGCTCCCGGCGAACGTCGAGAGCACGGAGCGCGCACTCGTCGTCGTCAGCGGTCCACCGCAGTACCTCAGCCGGAAAGGGATCGAGGGATCGCGCCGGTGGCTGGAGGAGGCGACCGGCACGATGGAGGTCCGTGGCGGCGACTATCCGATCCCCGAATCGGACTACGTCGCGGCGCTGGTGGTTCTCTCGGGCGTCACCGACGTCCCGCGGATCAAGGAACTACAGCAGATCGGCGCGGAGACGCAGCGAAACCTCGAAGCCCGGGCAGCGGAGCGCCCGGAGGCCCTCCGTGACCTCATCTGGGGCGGCGACGGGGATATCGAACCGCTGTTCTAGCCCGCTTCGCGCGGTTTCGCTGCCGCTCTCACAGGACGGCGCACCCGACCACACACTCAAATCCGTCGCGCCCCTTCACCAGTTCGATGATGGTCACCACGCACGTGGCCGCCGGTCTCCTGCTCGCGGTGCCAGTCGCAGCCGTCGCACCACACCTCACGCTCCCTGCCGCAGTCGGGGCGATGCTCGGCGGCGTCCTCCCGGATCTGGATCTCTTCGTCGGGGTCCATCGCAAGACGCTGCACTTCCCGATCTACTACTCGATCTTCGGAGTTGGTGCCGCCGCCATCGCGGTAGTAGCTCCGGAACCGATCACTGTCGGGATCGCCCTGTTCCTGCTCGCGGCGGGCCTGCACTCGGCGTCCGACTGGCTCGGTGCGGGCGAGGAACTCCGGCCGTGGGAGCGGACCTCCGATCAGGCGGTCTATCTCCACCCGTGGCGGCGGTGGGTCCGTCCGCGTTACCTCGTCCGCTACGACGGTGCACCCGAGGACCTCCTCCTCACGGTCGTGTTGGCGGCTCCAGCCGCTCTCACGTTCGAGGGGTGGCTGCGCTCGCTCGTCGTCGGCGGGATCCTCCTTGCGGCAGCGTACACGCTCGTCAGAAAGCGGGTGCCCGACTGGATCGACCTGTAGGCTCGTCGATATCGACCATCAGTGTTTCATACTGATTACGCTCACTGTTAGCCGCCGAGTGCCACCTCCGTCGGCGGCGCTCGGCGGGAAGCGACGAGAGTAATCATATCAGTCGGCCGATCCGGACGATGGCTCGACTGCGAGCGGGCCGTCGCGCCGTGCGACACCCCGGTAGCGTTCGCCGTGGACGTCGTCTGCGGTGATCGCCTCGAGAATCTGCTCCGAGACCCACTGTCCCGTGGCTGGGGTACCGTCGAAGTCGTCCCGTCGGATCGGTGCCGGGAGATAGCGGTCGTACACCGGGAGCCGTTCGTAGAGCGGAACGCCGGCCGCGTCGGCGATGCCTTCGAGTTCCGCAAGTGCGGGCCAGGCGTACTCGGGGTTGATGTAGTCTTCGGTGACCGGGGAGACGCCGCCGAGGTCGTCGACGCCGCAGTCCAGGAGGTCTCGGGTCGGCGAGAGGTTCGGCGGAACCTGCACCGATACCGAAGGCGGGAGGGCCGCACGCGCCATCGCGACGGTTCGGCGCATCGTCCGAACGGACGGTCGCTCGAAATCCGAGCGCTCGTTGGGGACGACGTTCTGCACGATCACTTCCTGGACGTGGTCGTACCGATCGTGGAGGGCCACGATGGCAAGCAGGCTCTCGGCGCGGTCGCGCCACGTCTCCCCGATCCCGACGAGGAGACCCGTCGTGAACGGGACGCCGACCTCGCCCGCCGCACGGATGGTGTTCAGCCGTTGACCGGGCGTCTTGCGGCGGGTTCCGGAATGTGCGCGGACGTCTGCTGTCGTCTCCAGCATCACGCCCATACTGGCGTTGACTGGGGCGAGCCGCTCGAAATCCGCGACCGTCAGATCGCCGGGGTTCGCGTGCGGAAGCAGTCCCTCGTCGAGCGCCATCTCACAGCAGTCCCGGAGGTAGCCGAGGATGTCATCGTAGCCCCACTCGGCTAGCTGGTCGTGAATGGCGGTGTACCGTTCGTCGGGTTCGTCCCCGAAGGTGAAAAGCGCCTCCGTACAGCCGGCGTCGGCGCCGACGCGGAGCCGCCGCCGGACCTCCTCGGGTGAAAGCAGCGTCGCCTCGCCGGGCACGTCGTAGTAGGTGCAGTAGGTGCAGGTGTACCGGCAGGCGGTCGTCAGCGGGATGAAGACGTTCCGCGCGAAGGTGAGTTCCCCGGCCGCATCGACATCATCTGGCGTCACCGCCAGCAGCCGCTCGACTGCGGGCTCCGAAACGTCGACGTCGACAGGGTAGTCGTCGGCCGCGGGGAACATCGTGTGTACGTCCGGTGTCAGGGTACAGCTACAAAAACCGTCGTGCTTCCGGCGGCCTGTGCCGGGGTTCTGCGGGGATTCCAACACCGGTGGCTGCTCCCGGTCCGGCGGAGGTTATCATTGACTTCCTCCCCGCGCTGAAGCGCGAGGCTTTCTCCTCGTGCTTTTGTAAATCCCGACAAGAATCATACAATCGGACGTAATTTCGTGGAACATTTCGGCACCTCGTGGTGCCGAGAATTTCCGGATAGTTACGTTCGACAGTATCAGCATCGAGGTCTGATGGGTCGGCGATAGGAAGCCGTCATCGTCATCGTTTGCCATTTATCAGACTCATAATATGTGCTGTCCTTTAGATGTCGTTTACTCGTCTGTTGGTGTTCCTTCAGAAGAGTCGAATTCGTCGTCTGTCGCGGGCGTCACCGTAGACTCTCCGCCGGTCTGTTCAGGTTCGTCGGAATCATCTTTTGTCAGAAGGGAAGATCTTCCTTCACCGCGAGAGACTGATGGCTGATAGGTATAGAGGTAGCCGTCGTGGACCACGTAATATGCGCCGTCGTCCGGATCTTCGATGACGCTATTGTCGGTGTCGATTGCAAAGTCCACGAGTGCGCCAAGTGACGCCGCCTCGGCCCGTGGGAGGTCAAATGCTTCGTCCGGCAGTTTGATCGTCGAAATCCACTCATCAAAGTCCTCGCGCTCGTCTTCGTAGGCGAGCAATTCCTGTTCTGTTGAGGAGAGGGCAAGTCGGCCCCTGCTCCGGACTGCAACAAGACCCCCGAGGACCACGCCTGACCCGAAGAGGAGAGCAGGGCAACCAATAGTGCGTAATGGTCCGTATGTCTGCTGGACCGTTACTGTCCGAGTCGCCTCGTACTGATCGGTTATTCGTCCCTGATTGGCTGGCCGGTAGGTCCCCTGCTCCAGCGCGACTGGTAGCGTGTGCTCTACTACGTGGTCAACCTGCTGGCCGTTGACTGTTCCTTGGATATCGACAGTAGCGCGGATAACTACTTCCGGTTGTCCTGGCGCATTGTCGAGTTGTTCGTCAATTACCTCTGTTCGATTTGTCGTCTCGTTCATATTGACCGAGAACGGCACACGGATCGTCTCTCCGGGCTGGATCGAATCACTGGACGTTGTTTCTAACGATCTATTGGTCTGCCAGACCACAGTCGTGCTTTCCTGATTTTCCTCGACACTCTGCAAGACGAACTGGAGGGCCACTCTCCCGTTCAGGTCGCCACGCTCGCTCGCGTCGTACCTGAATGTGTACGTCCCGTTGAACCACGGCGAAATATCCGTAAAGTAGATCGAGCGGTTGGTGAGCGTGGTGCCGACAGGATACACGGAATTTTTCTCTGTGACAGTTGCGGAATGGTTGAACGAGCCTGTCGTCTGCCAGGAGGAGGCGATGCGCTCTTCAGTGGTGGTATTAGGACTGGCGTGGGTCGTGTAGGTGAGCCATCCGCCCACAAGCGCCAGCACGACGAGTGCAGCCACGACGACCACAAATTGCTCGTCGAGAAGCGCCCGAAGCCGAAGCAGCCAGTTGGCCATCTCGACAGACTACTACGACTCACGTATTTGTAATTGGATTCGTAATTGCTGAAAGAAAGTGTTACTCCGATTAAGGTGACCATATGTTGTAACCCTCTTCTTCCTAAATCGAGCTCTAGAGAGTGTTTGTTGTGCATAACTTTCCGTGTAGAGGGTATCCTCCTCCCGACGGAAAGCCAAAGATGAGGACAATCACTCGTCTCCCAAGTAGACCGCTCCGAAGACGAGACGTCGCTGCACTTGACGACGACCGCTTTCAGGTCAGCACCTATGGCGGTATCGTCGAGGAAGCCGAGATTCGCATCTACGCGATCAAAATCGCCGCGGGCGACACGGCCTATGCACTCTGCTTCGACGACTCACGGGAACAGTGGAAGCATCTCGCATCGGTGGACGCCGGCGACCTCGCTGCGGCCGACGAGCAACTGGACGCCGCGATCGACGACTGGGTGCAGGACAACTACGGTGGACGGTTCGAAGTTCTCAAGCCCCGATGAGGGACCGACGACTGCCGGTGGCCGGGCACCCTCGACATCACCGGTAGAGGCCCCGGACCGCCCGCCGGACGCGCGTGGCTGTGGAGACGTCCCGGTCCCGGGAGCGTCGCCGAATGCGACCCTTCCCGACGAGCGCCACGCCGACGAGGTAGAACGGCACCGCGATCAGCGTGTCGATGACGACGATAGGCGCCCACGGGTGGAACTCGTAGAGCCCCCGTATCAGGGGGAGAGGGAGTACGGCGAGGTACCGGTGTTCGGTCACGAACCGCCGGTAGTAGCCGGTCTCCGGTGGCGCGTGCAGTGTCACCGTCGCGTTTGCCACACTCTGCCCCTCGACGTATAGCTCGCGTGGCTGGACCTCGACGCCCTCGCTCGCGGGTTCGAGGTACGTCACGACCGGGAGGAGCCCGCCGTTCCCGACCGCGTACGGCTGAGTCTTGGATTCGCCGGCCGGGATGACGTTCGGGCGCTCGGAGGAGAACTCCGCGCTCACGACCTCATACTCCTGGGTGCCCGCGGGCGCGACCATCGCCGCCGTCGCCCCCACGACGAGTATCGCTGCGAACGCCCCCATCACGAGTCGGCTGTCGACGCCCGTCACCCGCGACGTGACGCGGTCCCGTTCCCCGTTCCTTCCCGTGCTTGGCACGCCACTCGCCCACGACGTACCAGAGCACCGTCCCCGCGAAGAGAAGATACGCGAGGCCCCGGGTTCCTGCAAGCGCGGATAGGTCCAGAAGGATGGCGAGTTGGCGCTGGACGGTCGAGAGGATTGACTGGATGCCCTCAACGGCGGTCCCGAGAGACGGGATGACGACGACGTGACCATTCACCTGGAAAGCTGTGGCGACTATCTGGGCACGTTTGACCGGTGGTTCCTCATCGCTCTGGTCAGTGAACGGGTTCGCGTCTCCCTTCGTTATGAATCCGCGCTCCGTGTCGTCCACGACGCGGTGGGTCGTGAGACCGCCGCCTTGGAGTTCCTCCGCACGAAACACGATGACGTCACCCGTACTTACGGAGGAATCGATCTGTACGGGGACGGCTATGAATCCGTCTCCGGGTTCCAGCGTCGGGGACATACTGTCTGTCTCAACGTACCCCAAGAGGATTGGTTGGCCGAGAACGGATCCAAGAATCAGGAATAGCACGATGAGAAGGACCGTGAGTTGTAGAACGACAATCCCCACCTTCCGCAGTCCCATATCGAGACAGAAAATGTCACTACAGAGGTTTTGTTATGCGGTTGTTTCGATTATCGGAGTAAATCCCTCTGAGCTTGAAAGTGGAGAAATTCAGAGACAGTTTGAAATGCCCAGTTAGGGAAAGACCCTATCGTCGCTGTGCTAACCAGTTCCGCGCGAACTCCTAGCGTGCCTCCTCTGTAGTCGCAGCCGTGTCAACAAATGTGAATTTACTTCTCTGTCGTGATGTATTACGCCAAAAAATAGAGGAGGACGGTCCAGCCGAGAATTACGCATTCAAGACGTTAGGCGCTTCCGTATGGCCCATCCTCATCCGTGACGGCGAATGTGATTTCGCCACCTTTGAGGCTGGTCTTGTCCCGCGCGTCAATCGCCACACCAACTAGCGTAGAGTTACCCGAGTCAAGACCGCCTCCACTTGCGTTGGTAGATTCGTACCCGCCGAAGTTGTCCCAACTCGGGTAGAAGCTATCTTCGGGGTAGCTTCCACTGTACTCTTCGTACACTTCTTTGGGGACGAAATGCCATCTACCGGGATTATTCAGTCCGGTTTTGTCGATAGTGATGTCGAGGTCGTTCGGGCCGTTATTGGTCATCCGGAAAACGCCATCGAAAGTCGTCACCGAGTCGGGATTGATACCGTTGCCGCCGTTATTGTTGTTAGTGAAGTCCAGAACGAGTTGATCCCCGCTAAACTCCGCGTACGGTGACGTCTCCTCCAGACCGAGATACGCGCTCGCGTCACCTGCCACATTAACGCCGACAGTCCGAGTCGCCTCAACACTGCCAAACGCCCCAGTGCCCATTGCAGCCGCCCCGCCGGCGGCGAGCGATCCGAGTCCGACCACGAATTTGCGTCGTTGCATTGGTTTTCTACCTCGTTTGTCGCGCCAGCGAGCCCGACATCGCCTCTGTAACCTCGTTTTCGTCGGCCGCGGCGCGCACTCATCGCATAGATGGCTAGGGATATCGTATTCCGCCGCGAGAAGCCGTTTCTCGGGGTTAACGACGTTTTTCTTGGAGTCCAAGCGACTTCCGCTACAAGTTTCGTGGAGGCCGAGAACAGTCGTTCGTACTTTTCAATTTACGATTACTATCGCCTTACTAAAAAAGCCTCAAAATAACATTGTACGGGGTACACGAAGGGTCTCTCCGTATGTCCCGGACGGGGGAGGTGGCCAGTTCAAATGTCCCTAGCAAAGCGGAGCCAGATAGTGAGAACCCTTCGACGAATGAACATAGTGAGAATCCTTCGGCTGATGAGTTATACGACATCTTCGCGAACAGACGACGGCGCTACACGCTTCACTATCTGCAGCAAGTGGACGGACGAACCGATTTGGGGGAGATGGCTGAGCAGATCGCAGCCTGGGAGCACAAGAAAGCACGACAGGAGATCACCTCGAACGAGCGGAAGTACGTGTACTCGGCACTCCAGCAACGGCATCTCCCGAAGATGCAGGACGTCGGTCTCGTCGGGTTCAACAAACGTGATGGCACTGTCGAACCCACTCCTACCCTAGACGAGATTGACGTCTATGCGGAAATCGTCGAGAAAGGCAACGTTCCGTGGGGGATATATTTCTCTGGTCTCTCTGCGGTGCATTTCGGTTTGCTCGTTCTCGTCGGCTTCAACGTGGCGCCGCTGACAGCGTTCTCCGACTTCGAATGGGCTCTTTTTTTCGCGGCCTCGTTTCTCGTGTCGTCTCTCGTGTTCCTGTACGACACGAAGCGTATGAAACTCGGCAACAGTGGCGCCCCACCGGAGGTTGAACGTCGATGACGTGGAGGCGATATTTTTTACTTGTCGTCGCGCTGCTTGTTGCAGGATCTCTCGTTGTCCCGGCTACGGCGTTTAGTTCAGTGGCTGCCGATCGGAACGTAGACGTTGCTGTTGTATCCGATGACGAGGCCTATCTTGGCATCCAAAGAGAGTGTAGTGACAATACATTACAGGTGACCGTAACCAATCGGTTTTCCGCCGGGACAACGCTGGATGTCAACATCACCATCAATGGAACAAGCAAAACAATCGACGACCTTACAGCAGGAGAGTCTCAGAGCAAGGCGTTCGATTCGTTCGGTACAAACGACACAGCTACGATTGCTGCGTCCGGTTCGGGGATCTCGGTTCATTTGACGCGGCCACTACCGACGAGATGCTGATTCCGCCCGGGTCTTTCAACCGGTTTCTACAGGCGGTTCATTACCCCCGACACGGTACGTAATGAATCCACTCGGACGGACGGCGTCTAACTTGGAATTCTGATACATCGGCTGAACAAGAATAATCAAAACGGATTATGTGAATGACTGAAAAGAACCCTCGGTAATTATTTCACCTCAAACAATTATACGCCGATACGGAGGTTTATATCCGATCGGGCGGCCAGCGACCGTGTGACGTAGGAACGGCCCCGCGTCGGGTTGCGGTATCGTCGCGTTTGCAAGTCTCCCCGTGATCGATCGCACGGCGGCGTGCAATCGGATCCGTTACCAGTTGCAAACGCGACGGTAGTTCGGCACGTCGGCGCGGGAAGTCGTGATGTGCCGACTGTTCGCCACTCTTCACGCGCTGCTACCGTCGGAACTGCCGCTAACCAACGCTGCTCGACTCACGACCGGGTGATACCGACGCGGCCGTCGTCGTCCGCGTCGATCTCGAATCCGGCGTCGACCAGCCACTCGCGGGCCCGACCGCGGCCGTGCAACAGCACTTCCACCAGATCGGGTGACTCGTCGACGTCGGTCGCGAGTCGCATCGAATCGACGACGTCGGCAGAGAGCCCCGCCGTCGCAGCGATCTCCCGGTGATCCCGGACGGACGCGCCGTGGTAATCCACCGAGAACGCCGGGTCCCGAACCACGAGCGCGTTCGTCCCCCCGCCGCGCCCCGGTGCGATGGCGACGTCGCCACCGGCGGCGAACAGCCGCCGCAGCGCGGTCGGCGTCGCGAGCGCGAGGTCGGCCATCACGACCGCCAGTTCCGACGCTTGGCCTCGATCGAGTCGGTCGAGTGCGGCGTTCACTGCGACAGTCAGCGGCCTGTCGTCGACGGTTTCGGGGACGCCGTCGAGAACGTCCGCCGACCCCCCGTTAGCGACGGGATCGTCCGCGGTGATCACGGGCTCGGGGACGAGGAGTTCGGGGGTCCCGCCGGCCTCACGGACCGCTTCGACGACGTCTCGGAGCATCGCGAGCGAAAACTGGCGGCGCTCGGGGGCTGAGAGAAGCGGAGAGAGTCTACTCTTCGGATCGCGGCCGGTGTAGGGAACCAAAACCAGCATCGAAAGGATGGTCCGGCGATCAGCCGAGTTTGTCGGGTTTGTTCTGCTGGGAGCGCCAGTAGAGGAACCCGCCGACGAGGAGCCCGATTACGACCAGTCCGCCGACGCCGTACAGCGCCAGCCGGAACCGCTGGTTCGATTGTTGGGTCTGTTCTGCCTGCTCTTGGGCCTGTCCGGCCAGGTCGGTCGCGAGGGAGAACTCCTCGCCGTTGTAGGCCTCTTTGGCGTTCTGTAGCCGTCGTTCCGCCTCCTCATCGTCGACCTGCTCGACTGCCGCGGCGGCGTCGTCGATCGCGGTCCGGGCCTCCCGGCTCTCCTCGGTGTAGTGCGTCGCAGACCAGGTGTCGATCTCGTTGGTCGACCCGCCCTCACGCGTCTGTTCGAGCGCGAGGACGGTGAAGGACTGCGCCGGGTCGTACGTGTAGTCGTCGACCGACGGGACGGTGCCGGTGATGCGGATCTCGACCTCGCTGGTACCGTCGTCGGCGACGATCGACGCGCCGGAGAAGGACTGGCCGTCGTAGGACTCCTGGGAGACCTTCGAGCCGGTCTGGTCGTAGTAGACGACCGTCCAGGTGACGTCTGTCAGTTCGGTGTTCCCGGCGAGCGTCCACTCCTCCAGTGAGGGGTTCTGGTACAATTCGGTCAGCGTGACTGTCGCGGTGACCTCGGTTCCGACCTCCGCGTCGCTCGTGACGGTCGAGTCCCCCACGGAGACGGCAGCGGCGGGGACCGTCGCGACGGAGAGGACGAAGAGACAGGCCAGCGCGAGCTTAGAAAAGCGACTCCAACTCGTCTTCGTCATCATTAACTAGATTTTCGAGGTTGTCTTCACTCTCCGATCGGATGTCGTCGATGTTGTCCTGTGCTTCGATGGCGACCTGCTGAAGCTCCTTGATTCGGGGGACGTTCGTCACACCCGAGAGCAGCACGACTGAGGCGACCCGATTCGTGTCTCCCATCGGGTAGTCACCGCCGCGGACTTCCATACTGCCGGTCTGCTCTTCGATCCATTTCCGCCCGCGCTCTATGCCTTTCCGGTTGAGATGCCGCGGGGGACCAGCCAGAACCAGCAGGGCGCGTTCGGAGCCTTCGATCTCGCAGGGAAGCGTCAGCCGGCCGAGTGCGGCCTTCCGGACCAGCGATGTGATCCGGTTGGTCGTGTGAGCGGTATCGAGGTTGTCGTCCTCGTCACTGCCCGTGATCCGCGAAAGTAACCCGCCGCCGGAGGAGTCGGTTTCGACCGTCTCGGAGGCGTAGCCGATCGTCGAGATGCCGCCGCCGGAGAGCGTGTTGATGATCTCCGAGGAGTCGACGACGCTTTCGGCGACCTCGCCACCCTGTCCGACCTCGCCGGCGCCGAAGAGGACGCCGAACCGGGTGACTATCTCCTCGTTGATCTCGTCGTAGCCGCCCTGGACGGACTCGCCGGTCTTCCGCCAGGCGTCGTTGTCGAAGACGAGGAGGTTGTCGACCTCCCGGACGAACGTCTGGAAGGATCGCGCGGCGTTCAGCGTGTAGATGCCGCCCTCGTCGCTGCCGGGCAGGACCCCCAGGCCGTAGACGGGTTCGGTGTAGATCCGCTGGAGGTGTTTCGCGAGCACGGGCGAACCGCCGCTTCCCGTGCCGCCGCCGAGACCGGCGACGATCAGGAAGGCGTCGATCTCGTGGACCGGGATGCTGTCGATTGCGCCCTGTACTTCGTCGATATCCTCCTCTGCGACTTCCGCGCCGAGTTCGTTGTCGGCGCCGACGCCGTGACCCTTCACGCGCGACTGGCCGATGAGGACCCGCTTGTCCTTCGGGATGTGCTCCAGTCCCATCAGGTCGGCCTTCGCCGTGTTGACAGCGATGGCCGCCCGGACGATGTTCGAGTTGTGGCGCTTGTCGTATTCGACAAATTTGTCGACGATCTTTCCCCCGGCCTGCCCGAAACCGATCATTGCAAGCTTCATATAATGGGTCCCCTCGCCATTGGGTGTATACCAGTGCGAAGGCGGACATAAACCTTGTGATGGGGTGAAATCGACGGCTCGGCCCTCAAACCACAGAAAACGCACGACAGCGGCGGCATCTTAATGACACCTTAGGGACGGTTCTGTCCCGTTGGCGACTCTATTTATCAGTCTTCATAATGAGCGAACGAGACACTCGGCAGAGGGCCTCCCTGTGCGGCCGGAACAGCGTCTCTGATTCGGCACGCGGAAACCGCCGCAGTAGGTGGCCGCTGCGAGCAGTACAGATAGTCGGGTGTCGTGTCACTCCGGTTCGATGTTCGAGAGAAACCGCCGTATCATACTGATTGCTCTTGTCTCTTCCCGCCGAAAGCCGTCAACGGGGTGACGCTCGGCGGGAAGACGTGAGAGTAACCAGTATCAGTCTGCCGCCGCGGCGGTGTCGCTTTTTCCCGTTCCGGCCCGACCGTTCAGATACGCGTCAAGCGTCGTGAGTTCGCCGGTGCCGATCCCGAACGCCTCGATATCGTTGTCGTCGGTGACGTTGTCGAACTGCAGCGAGCGGTACTGGTCTTTCCCCATCGGGAAGCCGGGGAGCACGTCGCCGATAGAGAGGCCGATCTTCGCGAGCGCCATCGGAAGCGGGACGACCGTGGTCGACCGTCCGTCCGAGCTGTGGATCAGCCGGGCGATCTCGGCGAGCCTGAGCTGATCCGGCCCGCCGATCTCGTAGATCTCGCCGACGTGATCGTCGCTCTCGATAGCATCAGCGAGCATCGGAACCAGGTCACCGACCCAGATTGGCTGAAAGCGGGTCCGGCCGCCGCCGGGAAGCAGGCTGATGTAGGGGGGCGCCAGCAGTTTCGTAAAGGAGACGAACTCGCCGCCGTCGCCGAACACGACCGAGGGGCGGAAGATCGTGTAGTCCAGGACCGAGTCGGTGACGATCTCCTCGGCTTCGCCCTTCGCGCGGATGTACGCCGTCGAGCCGTCGGGATCGGCGCCGAGTGCACTCATCTGGACGAACCGATCGACGCCGTGTTTCTCCGCCGCGCGTACGACGTTTTCGGTGCCGCGTCTGTGGACTTTGTCGTGCATCTCGTCGCCGCCGCTCGGCTTGAAAAGCGGCGAGAGCGCGACGAGGTTGTAGACGGCCTCTTTGCCCTCGAAGGCACTCTTGATCGTGTCATATTTCCTGATGTTTCCCATCACCTTGTTGACGCCCTTCGGCAGGTCGTCGCTGCTCGGACTGCGCGAAAGCGCCGTCACCTCGTGGTCCCGGTCGAGCAGTTCCCGGCAGAGCGTGCTGCCGATGAAGCCGCTGCCGCCGACGATTAGTACTTTCATACCCGTGATAACTCTCCGGGTGGATGTAAAGGTAATTGCCGGGGTCCGATCAGCGTCGAAACCGGGACCCAATGGGTTTTAACGAACCTGGCCGCCACGTCGAACTATGCTCATCACGCTGGAGGGACTCGACGGGAGCGGCAAAACCACCGTCTGGGAGTCGCTCCGGGAGGGACGGCCCGACGCGGTGTTCACCTGTGAACCGACCGAGTCGTGGTACGGCGACAGCGTTACGCGATCGATGCGGGACGACGACGCCGACCCGCTGGCGGAACTGTTTCTGTTCACCGCCGACCACGCCGATCACCTCTCGCGGGTCGTCCGCCCCGCGTTAGCCAACGGCCGGGTCGTGATCTCCGATCGGTACACCGACTCGCGGTTCGCCTACCAGGCGGCGGCGCTTGCGGACTCGCCACTCGCCGACGAACTGGACCCGCTCGAATACATCCAGTCGATCCACGCGCCCTTCACCCGCCCGCCGGACGCGACAATCTACCTCGATATCGATCCCGAGACGGGGGCCGAGCGAGCGGGCGCGACAAACAAGTTCGAGCGGGCCTCGTACCTCGAAGCAGTTCGAGAAAACTACGAACGCCTGATCGAGGCCGACCCCGAGCGGTTCGTCCGGGTCGATGCCGCCCGGTCGCCATCGGCGGTCGCCGAGACTGTCGAGCGACGCGTCGACGAACTGATCGACGGCGAGCGATCGTAGTCCTCTACGATTGCGACGACGCCGTGTGTTCTCCTACTGCCGGTCGGGAAGGTCGTACTCCTCGGGAGCCGGGACGTAGAGCGTATCGATCGTGAATCCGAGCGCCAGCGGAATGCCGATGGCGGCGCCGAGCAGCGCCGTCGCGCCGAGGTTCAACCCGGCGCCGATCGGGAAGACGCCGAAGAACACGAGCGTCGTCACGAGCAACACCACGGGGATGAGCACGAGCGAGTAGATCACGTACCCCCAGCGCGTCTGCAGGCGGAGGCGGAAGAACCGGGTCAACACCGCCGCAAAGAGCGTCTGGAGGGCAAGCACCGCCCCGAAGAGGACGAGTCCGAGGACCGAAACCATACCGGCGATAGGGGGGCAGAGAACTTTACGCGTTCGGCTCCTGGTCCCGGGGCTCCATTGCAGTCTGCGGTGCTGCCGGCTCACCCGACCGGGGGTAATTAATCGTCCATCGAGATGTAGGTCTTGGTGTCCGTAACGCCCGCCAACCCCTGAATCCCGCTTGCCGAGGCGTCGAGAATCTCGTACACCGCATCCGCACTCACCTCGGCGATGAGATCGTAGGCCCCCGCGACGACGTGTGCCTCGGTCACGTTTGCGAGCTTTCGGACGTCGTCGAGGACCCGTTCGGACTCCCCTGCGCCGGTTTTTACCAGTATGAACGCGTCGACCATACAGTCGCGGTACGTGATACCTTCTCATAGAGTTTGTGCCGTCGGTGGAATCCCGACCGGTCGTTCCGGAGAAACATTATTCACACCTGGCGGCGTACGTCGTTGTATGCGGTTCGTTATCATTGGTGCAGGTCGTGTCGGACTCCGGACCGCCCGGGTCCTCAGAGACGAGGGACACGCCGTCACGCTCGTCGAACGGGACCGCGACAACGCCGAGCGCGCCCGCGATCTGGGGTTCGACGTCGTCGAGGGCGACGGCTCCCGCGAGTCGGTGCTTTTCAATGCCGGCATCGAGGGCGCCGACGGTCTCGGCGCGCTGACGAGCGACCTGAACGTCAACTTCGCGGCGTGTTCGATCGCGAAACACCACCGCACGTGGACGGTTCTCCGGGTCGACGAGGACTACCGCGAGGAGGTCTACCGCGAGTACGCCGACGAGGTCGACGAGGTCGTCTACCCCGAACGCCTCGGTGCGATCGGCGCGAAGAACGCGCTGCTCGGCGGGTCAGTACGGGCGATCGCCGACGTCGCCCAGCACATTCAGGTGGTCCTGATGACGGTCACCGAGGATTCGCCGATGCTGGGCTACACGATCGAGGAGGTAGCGTTACCCGCGAGTGCCCGCGTTCTCGCGTTCGGGAAGGCCGACAATCCGATGGGGTTGCCGCTCTCGGACGACTCCCTGGAGGTCGGCGATCGGCTGGCCGTCATTGCGGACTTCGACGTGTTAGAGGAGGTCAGACAGCTGATCGTCGGTGAAACGCTCGCGCCCGAAGGGGGGACGGCCTGATGGTTATCGCCTACGTGATGGTGAAGGCGGCAACCGGGGAGGTCGACCGGCTGAAATCGGAGATGTCGGAGATCGACGGCGGCATCGAGAGCGTCAGCGTCGTCGCCGGCGACGTCGACTACATCGTCAAAGTCAAGGTCGGGGGCCCGAGCGACGTGAAGTCGATCGCGACGTCGATCCACGAACTGAGGGGGATCGAGGACACCCAGACGTACATCGCGATGGAGTAGCGCCCCACCGTCGACTGGAGCCGCTCATACTGGTTACTCTCACGTTTTCCCGCCGAGCGCCCTCAACGGGGGTGGCGCTCGGCGGGAAGAGACGAGAGTAATCAGTATCAAAGGGGCGTACCGCCCGGACTTCCGCCCGCAGCGTCGGCCGCCTGTTCGATCAGTCCCGTCACTGGCTCCGTGTACTGGTAGCCGGGGATCACCCCCTGGACGTACGTCCCTTCGACGTACTCGACGGCCGCGACGGCGTCATCGACTGCGCGTCGTGCGTCGAGACCGGTGAGCGTGATCCGGACGATCACGGCGTCCGCCGCCCGCTCGACGTCGACGTCCGGATCCGAGCCAGCGATCGCGCTGTCGACGTCCTCGGTCCGGAGCGCGAAGGTGTCGAACCAGCCGTCCTCGACGACGGGCGCGACCCGGTCTTCCGTCACAGCATCGAGCGTCGGAACCCGGACAGTCAGCGAAACGACTGCGGCGCTCCCGTCGCTCCCGAGTTCGATCTCCCCCTCGAAGGCTGTCGTCGTCACCGCGTAGTGGTCCTCCCGGCGCTCGATCGAGTCGTGGCTCCCGGCGGCGCGTTCAGCGCGCGCGAGTGCGTCGTCCTCGTCGCTTTCAGTCATTGTCTGCAACAGACGCCGCGACGACAAAAGGGTCCCGCGTCCGGGTCCCGCCCGGTCCGGTCGGAGGCAGCGGTCGAAAAAGCCGCCTGGAGGTTGTCGCGTCCTCACAGGAGATATTCGCATCACGGCGTCGTAGACGTATCAACCAGCTAATCGTCGTTTCCGAGTGCGGCACGTTTAAGTGTCTACCAGCCATTCGCCAAAACGACGCTTCGTCTGGAGGGCCGAAGCGTCAGCGGGGACCAATTCAGGGCGGCAGCGGCCGTCCGGGCTGTTCCCGGACGGCTGCTCCCTTTTCGAGGAACTACCGACGGAGAGCCGTCAGTGTCGTTCGGTCTGCTGCCACCAGCCCCGCGACGAGACGACAACAACCCGTAGCGGCGCGTGAGGCGACCGACTGCGGCCTCTGCCGGAGGGAGTTCGACACGTCCCCACTTCGAGCGATTGAAGTACTCACCCGGCCAGTTACCCCGTATGCAGGACCAAGGACGTTCCAAGCGGAAGCGAACCGGCGGTCGACGCCGACGCTCGCACGACAAAAAGCGCCACCAACTGGGCCGGCAGCCCGCCGAGACGACCGTCGGCGAGCCGCGGTTCCAGGTCATCGATGCTCGCGGCGACGACCACAAGATCCGGGCGCTCTCGGCGAACGTGGCGCAGGTCGCCATCGACGGCGAGGTGACCGAAGCCTCGATCGAGAACGTCGTCGAGAACCCGGCCAACGTTAACTACGCCCGCCGGAACATCATCACCAAAGGTGCGATCATCGAGACGGACGAAGGGCGCGCCCGCGTGACCTCCCGACCGGGCCAGACGGGACAGGTCAACGCCGTTCTGGTCGAAGAATAGCGTCGTTCGGACGGCGGCGTCAGGGCGACGGCGCGGCTTTCTGGAGCGCGGTCTCGGCGATGTTGCCGCCGTAGTCGGCGCTCCGCGAGACCGAGTCGACGATCAGCCCCAGCAGCTGCGCCCGTGCCGGATCCAGTTCCTGCAGCAGTTCGTCCACGTCGCGCGCCCGTTTGTCGATCCCCTGCACCGACTCCCGGGCGTCGTTCGCGAGCTCCGTCGCCTCGGTGCTATCCTCGGTGAAGAGCGCGTTCATTCCGTCGTCGATAATGGAGTGTGACTCCTCGCGGAGCTTCGTGAGCGCCTCGACGACCTCCTGGGGGAGCGGCTGCTCGAACTCCAGGGTGAGGTGTGCGATCTTCGTCGCGTGGTCGGCGATCCGTTCGAGCTGACGGGCCGCCGACTGGTAATCGAAACAGACCTCCCGAGTGACACCGAGTTCCTCGGCGGCCTTCGGCGTCCGGAGCGTCGATCGGAAGATACGCGAGACCACCATCCACAGCCGGTCGACGTCGTCGTCGCGCTGGATCACGTCGCGGGCCATCTCCTCGTCCAGTTCCGCGAGTGCGTCGACGGCGTCGGAGAGCATCGAAAGCGAGATGAGACGCATCCGCCTGACCGCGGTGTGGATCGAAAGCTCCGCCGAGTCCAGGAGGTCGCGGATGACCACCTCGTCTCTGGTCTCTTCGAGGACTTCGAGGCCGACGAGGCTCTGGGTCGCCTCCCTGATCGTCTTCCGTTGACCGGTCGTGATGCGTGAACTCTGCAGCGAGATGATGTCGAAGCCGCTGACGTACATCGTCGTCACCGCGCGCGTGAGTTCCTCGCCCTCGAGGTCGGTCACGTCAAGCGTTCCCTCGGTGCGTTCCTCGCCGTTTGCGGGCGCCAGAAACAGGGAGTCACCTTCCGGATAGAACTCGACGACGCTCCCGGCCGAAACGTCGTTTTCAGTCGCCCACTCCTTCGGAATCGACACCGTATACGTCGATCCGCCGGTGACCTGCACCTTCCGGGTTTCCACCATAGCCGGCGGTTGGGAAGCTCCCAATATAAACTTGCTCATATCTATATAGAGAGGTGATCTCCTCCCGTCGCTGGCGTCGGTAACGCGTCGAAATCACGGCGGCGCGACGCCGACCCGGAAGATCTGCCCAGTCTGAATCGAACCGAGCCGCTGCACGCCGGGATCTGTTTTCAGCGGAGGAGGCCGCCGGTTTCGGGGATATTTTCGCAATTTCGAGTTAATCACACCAACTCCGGAACGAGAACTGGAGGACTCTACCACGAGAAGGGTTACCAGGGATCTCGGGCACTCGGCAAAATATAGAACGGTATTTCATCTATATAGCCATATTAGTAGCGGTTTTATTATCCCTACGGATACGGAGAGATAATGAGTCGCGAACCCAGATGCGACCGGACTTTTTCGCGCCGCGATCTCCTCGCGGGGATCGGCGGCCTCGGCGTGCTCGGTCTTGCCGGGTGTACCCAGCGGAATCCGAATCTCGATACGAGCGCAGAGCCGACGGCAGCCGGTTCAGACGGCGGCGGGCGCGACGACGATTCGGGACCCCTCTCGGGCGATATCGACATTGCGGGCTCCTCGACGGTGTTCCCACTCGCGACGGCGATGTCGGAACGGTTCGAGGCGGAACACCCCGAGGTGGACACCAGCCTCCAGTCGACGGGCTCCGGCGGGGGGTTTGCGAACTACTTCTGTACGGGGCAGACCGACTTCAACAACGCCTCCCGGCCGATTCAGCCGGAGGAAGAAGACCAGTGTGCCGACAACGGCGTCGAGCCGGTCGAACTGAAGGTCGCGACCGACGCACTGACCGTCATCGTCAACAACGACAACGACTTCATCGGCGAGGGGCTGACCGTCGAGCAACTCCGGCAGATCTGGTCCGCCGAATCGGACACGGAGACGTGGGCCGACGTCAACGACGAGTGGCCCGCGGAACCGCTGGAACTGTACGGCCCCTCCGACGCGTCCGGAACGTACGACTACTTCAACGAGGCCGTGATCGGCGAGGAGGGACCGGGCCACCGGCAGGATTACTCGCCGACAGAGCAGGACCGGACCATCCTGCGGGGGGTCGCCGGCTCGACGTATGCGATGGGCTATCTGGGCTTTGCGTACTACAGCCAGAACGAGGAGACCGTTCAGGCGGTCCCGATCAGCGAGGGTGACGGCGACTACGTCGAGCCGTCGCTGGAGACCGCCCTCGAAGGGGAGTATACGCCGCTCTCGCGACCGCTTTTCACGTATCCGAAGGTTTCTGCGCTCCGGAAGGAGCACGTCGAGGCGTTCGCCCGGTTCTGGATCGACAACGCGACCAGCCGGGAGATCGTCGCCGACGAAGTCGGCTACGTCCCGCTGAGCGAGTCCGAACGGGAACAGATGTTGGGCCGGATCTACGCGGCTGTGGAGGGGCTGTCGGACGATGATTGACTGCATTCACGGCTGTCAGGCGATGACTGACCGCAGCCACTGCCGTCGGACAATGGTTGACTGCATTCACCGCTGGATGGACGCTCCCACGGAGGCACATAGATGAGCACGGACGAGTTGGAGACGGACATCACGACGCAGACGGCGAACGCGCCGAGAGAACTCCTGACGCGGACGTTCTTCTTTTTGTGCGCCGCGCTTTCGATCGTCACGACGGTCAGCATCGTCGTCTTGCTGGTCTCGGAGGCGTCGAAGTTCTTCACGATCACGGCGCCGCTCTTCGGCGTGACCGGGGAGACGGCGTCGCTCGTCGACTTCCTCACCGGCACGACCTGGGAGATAACGAACGGCGAGTTCGGCGTCCTCGCGCTCGTGTCGGCGACGGTGATGGTCACCATCGGCTCGGCGGTCATCGCGATCCCGCTCGGCGTCGCGACCGCGATCTACCTCAGCGAGTACGCCACCCCGAGAGCGCGGTCGGTGCTGAAGCCGGCCCTGGAGGTCCTCGCGGGCGTCCCGACGGTCGTCTACGGCTTCTTCGCGCTCATCTACATCACGCCCGCGCTCTCGGTCGTCTTCCCGTCGATCGGGACGTTCAATATGCTCTCTGCGAGCATCGTCGTCGGGATCATGATCGTCCCGATGGTCGCCTCGATCAGCGAGGACGCGATGTCGGCCGTGCCCGACGACCTCCGGCAGGCGGGCTACGGGATGGGGGCGACGAAGTTCGACGTCGCGACCGGGATCGTCGTCCCCGCGGCGCTGTCGGGGATCTTCTCCTCGTTCATCCTCGCGCTCTCGCGGGCGATCGGCGAGACGATGGCCGTGACCATCGCCGCCGGGTCGCGGGCGCAGTTCCTCAACCCGGTCAACCCCGCGTCGTTTCTGGACGGGTCGCTGCCGATGACGGCGGCGATGGTCCAGTTGCTCCTCGGGGACATCACCGGGGGCGGCCTGGCCTACCGCAGTCTGTTCGCCATCGGCCTCGTCCTGTTCGTGATCACGCTGATAATGAACGCCATCAGCGACCTCGTCGCACAGCGGTACCGGGAGGAGTACTGAGATGGCTGCCGAAACCGACACCATCGAGAGCTTCGGACAGGTGAGTCGGGTCGCGGACACCGTCTTCCGCTATCTGCTCTTCGCGGCGACGATGGTCGGGATCGTCACGCTCGCGATACTCGTCGTCTACGTCGCCAACGACGCGGTCCGGCCGCTGACCGCGGACCCCGGCTGGCATCTGACGTTCTTCCTCACGCTGGTCGCGCCGGCGCTGCTCGTCGGCTGGATGGTCCGCCGTCGTGACCCCGGCGCGCTCACGTTCGGTGCCCTGCTCGTCGGGATGCTGGTGGTCTCGCTGATGTTCAGCGGCGGCGTCGCGCTGCTTTTGATCGACGTCGTGTTCCCGATCGACGCCGTCGCCGTCGCGCTCGGAGTCGGCGTCCCAGCCGCGGTCACGGTCGTTCTCACCCGGTACGCCCACCGGATCACCTTCACCGCGCGGCTGCTCGCGACGACAGCCGCGTTCTACCTCTCGCTGTTCGGCCTGCCGGGGCCCGTGGGGAACGCCCTCGGCGTCCCGCAGTTGCTTCCGAGTCTCGTCCGGTTCGTCCGGTTCTATCCGGTGATCCCGCTCGATTGGATGCTCGTCGTCGCCGTCGTCGGCGTGGGCTCCGCCGCTGCAGTCGGTTCGTTCGTGGCTGGAGTCCGGAACCGAAAGGCAGGATTACTCGCGGGCGGCACAGCGCTCTTCGCCAGCGTCGTCGCCGGCCTCGGCGGCCCGGTCGTCGGCGTCGATCCGGTCCCGGCGGTCGTGATCACCGGCGTCGCCTTCGTGCCCACCGTGACGTACGCCTGGCGCGGGGCGACAGCCGAGGAGGGGTCGCCGCTGGGACTGGCGTTCGCCGCGACGGTCGGCGGCGGAGCGCTGGTCGGCGCCGCGGCCGTCGACGCCCTCGGGTTCGCCGGGCCGCAGTCGTGGGTCGACTGGGGCTTCCTGACGGCCGCCCACAGCGGTACTGCGGCGGAAGCGGGCCTGTACCCCGCCATCGGCGGTTCGATCCTCCTGATGGTGACGGTCGCGGCGCTGTCGTTCCCGCTGGGCGTCGGTGCGGCGGTGTACCTGGAGGAGTACGCGCCGGACAACGCCCTGACGCGCTTCGTCGACGTCAATATCTCGAACCTCGCTGGCGTGCCGTCGGTGGTCTACGGGCTGCTGGGTCTCGGGGTGTTCGTGACGTACCTCGGACGGTCGGCGGGGACGGTGCTCGTCGGCGGCGCGACGCTTGCGCTCTTGATTCTGCCGATCGTCATTATCTCCGCGCGCGAGGCGATCCGGTCAGTCCCGGCGGATATGCGGCAGGCCTCCTACGGGATGGGCGCAACACGGTGGCAGACCGTCAAGAACGTCGTGCTGCCGGAGGCGTTCCCCGGTATCCTGACTGGCACGATTCTCGCGCTCGGCCGTGCGATCGGCGAGACGGCGCCGTTGATTATGATCGGCGCGCCGAACGTCGTGTTCAACCTCCCGACCGGGTTCGGGTCGAAGGTGAGCGCGATGCCGCTGCAGGTGTACGCGTGGTCGACCCTCTTCGCGAGCGAGGACTTCTATACCAAGGCGGTTCCCGCCGGGGTAGTTGTCCTGCTTGCGGTGCTGCTTGCGATGAACTCCGTCGCGATCGTCCTGCGGAACCGATTCGAACGGACTGACTGACAATGAGCAAGGAAACACACAACGAGCGGACGGCACAGGAGAATCGAACGCGGGATCCGACCGACGATGGGATGTCGATCCGGACGGACGTCAGCGGAGGCGTCACCGCGAGTGAAACAGCCTTCCGGGACCGCGAGACGGTCGTCAGGGCCGAGGACATCAGCGTCTGGTACGGCGACGATCAGGCGCTTTCGGGAATCACGATGGACATCCCCGAACGGAGCGTGACCGCGATGATCGGTCCCTCGGGCTGTGGGAAGTCGACGTTCCTCCGGTGTATCAACCGGATGAACGACCTCATCGACAGCGCGCGCGTCGAGGGCGACCTCTATCTCCGCGGGAAGAACGTCTACGACGACGACGTCGACCCGGTGGCGCTCCGACGGCGCGTCGGGATGGTGTTTCAGGAGCCGAACCCGTTCCCGAAGAGCATCTACGACAACGTCGCCTACGGGCTGAAGATCCAGGACAAGCCCGGCGACTACGACGAGATGGTCGAGGAGTCGCTCAAGCGCGCTGCGCTGTGGGACGAGGTGAAAGACCGCCTCGACGAATCGGGGCTGGAACTGTCCGGCGGCCAGCAACAGCGGCTCTGCATCGCACGGGCGATCGCGCCCGATCCGGAGGTGCTCCTGATGGACGAGCCAGCCTCCGCGCTGGATCCGGTCGCGACCTCCCAGATCGAGGATCTGATCGAGGAACTTGCCGAAGACTACACGGTCGTCATCGTCACGCACAATATGCAGCAGGCCGCCCGCATCTCGGATCAGACGGCGGTGTTTCTCACCGGCGGCGAACTCGTCGAGTTCGACGACACCGGGAAGATCTTCGAGAACCCCGAGAGCGGGCGAGTCGAAGACTACATCACCGGAAAGTTCGGGTGACCGACCGATGCGTGTCCATCTGCCCCCGTCGGTATCGTTCGGTCTCCCCGCCTCGACAGTATTAAACCGCAATCGAGTGATCCGGTAATTATGCCCAGAGAGGAGTACCAGGAGTCGCTCGCGAGCCTCCGAGACGACGTTCTCTATATGAGCGAGGTCGTCGCCGAGCGGCTCCGCTTGGGCCTCGATGCGCTCGAACAGAAGGACAGCGAGGTCGCCCGAGAGGTCGTCGAGGGCGACGACGAGGTCAATCAGATGTACCTCGATCTCGAAGCCGAGTGCGTCGATCTGATCGCGCTACAGCAACCGGTCGCTTCCGACCTCCGCTTTATTGCGGCGTCGTTCAAACTCATCACCGATCTCGAACGCATCGGCGACCTCGCGGTGAACCTCGCGCAGTACGCCGAAGACGCCGACCGGGACGTCTTCCCGGAGGTCGACGTCCAGCAGATCGGCGTCGAGACCCTGGAGATGCTCGAATCCGCGATGGCCGCCTACGCCGACGAGGACGTGGAAGCGTGCTATGCGGTCGCCGAGCACGACGACGAGGTCGACGCGATGTGTGAGGCCGCGAGCGCGACGGTCGTCCGCGACCTCATCGAGGGCGACCCGTTCGGCGAGCGGACCGCCGACGCGGAGGCGTATATGGGGGATATCTCCAGGCTGTTACTCACGATCCGCGATCTCGAACGCGTCGGCGACCACGCGGTCAACATCGCCGCGCGGACGCTGTATATGATCGAAGACGACGCCGAACTCCTGTATTGAGAGCGTCGGAGAGTCCGTCAGAAGGCGGTAGTTTCACGCCAGCGGAGGACGAATCATCCGTCCGGAGAGTGCGGCCCGGAGGGGCTCATCGTCAGTACTGCACCGAGTAGCCTCGATCAATCCCGCTTTTCGCTGTCATCCAGCAGGGACGAGGTGATGAGTCGCTTGATTCCACGTCGGAGGAGACCGCTGGCTGCAGGTTGTGAGATGTCCAACTCAGCGGCGAGTTCGCCGAGCGTTGCGTTCCGTGGTTCCTCGAAGTACCCTGTCTCGAATGCGACGAGGAGTGCTTCCCGTTGGCTATCGGTCAACCCAGCGTCCGTATTACCCAGGCCGTCGTATTCGTTGACGCGCAGTAAGTCGATATCGATGTCGTTCTGTTGTGCGTAGTCCCAGAGGTGGACCAGATCCGTTCGTTCGGGCATCCATATCGTCAGGATCCAGGCACTCTCGTCGTTCTTCATATCGAGGATGACACCGTTCGCGGCCGAAACCACCGGTGAGAGGACCTTCGCTTCGTCCGTATACTCGAAGCTGTAGATCGCCTCCTCGTCTCTGGTCTCGATGACTCGTTCGAATGCACCGACGGTCCGATCGTTCCGTAATCCGTCTTCGAACCGGTCGAAATCAGCTGATTCGATACGATAGAAGAACTTTCCCGACGTTGGGTCAGTTCCGGCCTCCGAGACCGACGTGACCTTCGAGCTTCGGTCGTGAGTAACGGCCCCTGTGAGCACTATATCCGGATGTTTGGCTCTGACATCTGCCTTAATGTCGCTCATTGTTTTGTCGGGTGGGAGTGCTAGTACAGAAAACCATCCAATCGGGCGTTGTCTGGTGAAAATCTATATAGCGATACTCGCGACCGGGGTTGTAACGATGGCCGTGTAGTGGCTTAACTGAGTCGGTTGGTCGTGAGTCGTGGATACGAGTCGCATCTTGGAGTACTGCTCCGCCGAGACCGTCACCGCCCGCCTTCGGAGCAACGGCTCTCATACTGATGACTCTCGGCTCTGCTCCACGATCCCAACCCCCTTCGACGGCGCTCGGCGGGAAACAGTGAGTGTGATCAGTCTCACTCGTCCATATCGTCTCTGGCGTGAATCTTGGCCTGTTCGCGAGCGCTGGGATTGACCGACTCTTTGAACGGAACCGTCGCCACCGTCGCGTATACGGGTTCTCCGGGTTCCTCAGCGTATTCGTCCGGGAGGTGTACCTCGAACTCCACGTCTACATCCGCGTCGTAAATCGAGTCGTCGAGCGGAACGTCGGTCGCGGCCTGCAGTTTCGCCGCTGGCACGTATCCGAGCCCGATGTTGGTCTCAAGTTCCGGATTCCACCACGCCGACGTCAGGTAGCCACATTCCTCGCCCGTCTCCGGGTCCGAGACGAGCCAGAAGTCCGGTGGGTAGTCCCGGATCGGTTCGCCGGCTATCTTCAGGCCGACCAGTTTGTGCGTAAACGGGAATTCACCGTTCTCGATAGCCTCCTTCTGGCGTTCCAGTTCCGCTTTGCCGACGTAGTCCGCGTCCTTGTCGTCGGGAACCTGATAGCCGAGATTGACCTGGAACGGCGACGTCTCGTGGTCCATATCCTGCCCCAACGACAGGATTCCGGCAGCGATACGTCGTTGGTGGGATATCGCTGTCGCGGCACCGCCGTGGGCTTTGACCGTTTCGAGTACCGGATTCCACACTGCTTCGGCGTTCTTCGACGCCTCGCGGACGTATATCTCGAATCCTGCCTCTCCGGAGAAGCCCGTCTGACTCACCAACACCGGGACACCGGCGACCGTCGCTTCCAGCAGTCCGTAGTACGGAACGTCCTCGACCGCGTCACCGATGAGCGACTCCATCACGTCGAGCGATTTCGGACCCTGAATCTGCATCGGCGAGACGTCGATTTCGTCGATGTCGACCTCGAAGTCAGTTCCGAATGCGACCCCCTGCAGCCACTGCAGCAGGTCGGAGTCGGCGATGGAAAACCAGAACTCGTCGTCGTCGGGTCGCAACAGGACGAAGTCGTTGAGGATCCCGCCCTCTTGATTGCAGCAGATGGCGTACTTGCCTCGCATCGTCTCGATGTCGGTCGCATCCCGCGTGATGACGCAGTTGACGAACGCCTCGGCATCAGGCCCCGCGACACGAATCTGCCGCTCGACCGCGACGTCCATCAGCGTGACGTCGTTGACCAGGTGTTCGTACTCGGCTTCCAGTCCTCCCTCTTCGGGGTCGATGTACCCGCGAGGGTGGTACATATCGTTGTAGACCGTCGCCTGCCGACACCCCTCCTCGACGGAGAGGTGCCAAAACGGTGACTTCCGAACCCGGGTGGAGATCAGGAGATCAACGTCGGCGTCGCCTGTCTGACGGAGGTTTCTGGGAACGGTCCGATTCGATTGGTCGACACTGGGATGGTTCGGATGCTGTTGGTCTTCCGACATTAGAATCTACTTCCGCGGTCCGACCTGATGGTTGAATAGCGTCGCCCAGATACCCTCGAACCGGCTGCTTATAGACGACGGGCCGACCCCGGCGGGGAGGTAGAATTTCGATTCAGTCGCTCTGGCTCGGTCGCCGGTGTGGTTCCGCTGTGCCATATACGGAACAGAGGACCCGTACCCGTATTGTTCTGTATCTTAAGCGTTTAACCCACTTATACCGGGTTGGGGGATATCGTGCGTTCCTGACCTCTTCGGCCCGTTACCGTAGTAGCGTTTGCGAGCCTTCGCTCGCGCAATCGCACAGACAGCGTGCGCTCGGGTGCGTGACCCGTATCAAAAGATGTTCGCCTGCCGGTAGACGCTGATTCCATCTTCGGTGAGTTCGTAGGGCTTGGTCTCCCGGGAGTGGTTCGCGTCCCGGATCTTCTGAATCTCGATTGCGAGTCGCGTCTCCCGGAAGTCGTTCGGGCGGACGTACTGCAGCACGAACACCGCGTCGGCGAGGTATTCGACGATCCCGAAGCGGGAGACGTAGGAGTTCGATTTGCTCGCCTCGGACGTCAGAAGCGTGGTGATTCCGGCGTTCTTCAGCGACCGAGTGAACCCGAACACCTGGCTCCGGCGTTTTGGCGCGCTCTCGTACATCATCTCGAGCAGCGAGACGGAGTCGAGCACCAGTCGATCGGCTCCGAACTCCTCGATCAGGCCGGGCAGGTCGTTCTGAATGCTGTCGAGGCTGTTTGCCATCTCGACGGGGTCGATGTCGACGACGGCCAGTCGGTTCTCCTCGACGTACTTCTCGAACTCCCAGCCCTTCTCCTCGGCGGTTCCGACGATCCGGTCTTTGCTCTCTTCGAGGGTGATGTAGACCGCATTCTCGCCGTTTTCGAGCCCGTGGTTCAGAAACTGGAGCCCGAACGTCGTCTTCCCGGTCCCGGCGGAACCGATCGCCACCATCAGCGAGCGAATCGGGACACCGCCGAGGATCATCTGATCGAGACCGTCGATCCCGATGTCGATCCGATCGAGATCGGAGTCGAACTCCGCCTCCTCGAAGTCCTCGGCTCCCGAATCCCCGAAGTCGGCGAAGCCGAAGTCGTCGTCGCTGCCGGAGAGATCGAACGGCTGTTCGCCTCCCGGCCCCGCGGTGTCGGCCCCGCCGGACGAGCCAACTACCGTCCGGTCGGGGTCGCCCGAGTTTCCGGGGACCCCCGGGTCCGGAGCGTCCGCGAGTGCAGAGCCGAAGTCCTCCTCGAAGGGGCTCTCGGTGTCGTCGGCGCCAGCCTCGCTACGGGCGTCCAGTTCGGGCCTCTCCGCGTCGGCGCTACCGGCGTTCGCCGTGGTATCGCCTCCGGCGGATGGGCCAGCGCCCCTGTCATCGGCCTCCGCGTCCGCGAATTCGCCGGCGTCTGCGGCCTCGTCCCTGTCCGGTGTCTCCCTGGCATCCGCAGTCGTGTCCGTGGCTGCGCTTTCGTCGGTGGCTGCAGATTCGTCGGTGGCTGCGGCCTCATCGCTGTCCGGTGTATCCCTGGCATCCGCAGTCGTGTCCGTGGCTGCGCTTTCGTCGGTGGCTGCAGATTCGTCGGCGGCGTCGGCATCGTCTTCCTCCCGAAGCGCCCGCTCGAACCAGTCATCGTCGTCACTCACGCTTTTCACCCGCCTCTCGGTTCGAGGGACAGCACCGGCATTCGACTCCGCCCCCCCAGGCGCTTCCGGATCTGGACCATCTCCCTTGGCCTACCCGACGGGAGGCGAGGCTTTGAATGTTGCCCGTGTCGGTCAGGAGTCGCCGCCCCGTGACGGAGCCCTTTTTGCGCGGCGCGGTGAATCCGTCGACAGATGAAGGTGGCCATCGTCGCACAGTGGGGCAACGACCGGACCGCGAGCCTCGCAGAGCGGCTGAGAGACCAGCTCCGTGCCGAGGACGTCACGGTATGGCTCGACGCGGCGACGGCTGCCGAACTCGGCGTCCCGGGCCGCTCCGTCGACGAGTTCGACGCAGCGGACCTCGTGGTGAGCATCGGCGGTGACGGAACGTTTCTCTTTGCGGCCCACGGTGCCCGGACAACACCCATCATCGGCGTCAACCTCGGCGAAGTCGGCTTTCTCAACGCTGTCGCTCCTGACGAGGCCGTCGAGACCGTTCTCAGGGAGGTAGAGCGCTTCCGGACCGACGGCCGGGTGCCGACGCGGACGATGCCGCGGCTCGGGGTGCGGGGCGACGGCTGGTCACTCCCGCCCGCGATCAACGAAGTCGTGATTCAGGGCGCCCAGCGTGGCCCCGGCGGCGGCGCGTCGATCGAGGTGCGGATCGACGACTCGACGTACGCTGACGCTCACGCCGATGGCGTGTTGATTTCGACACCCACTGGCAGCACCGCGTACAACCTCAGCGAGGACGGCCCGCTGATCCACCCGGGCGTCTCGGGGTTCGTCGTCACCGAAATGGCCGCCGGGGAGGGGATGCCACCCCTCGTCGTCGACCGTGACGTGACGGTCTCGCTCACGGTCGAGGAAACCCCGGAAGCGGTCGTCGTCGTCGACGGTCGCATCCGCGAGTATCTGGAGCCGCCGGCGTCGATAACCGTCGAGCTCGCTAATGAGCCGGTACGGATGGCCGGCCCGGCCACCGATTTCTTCGAGGCGCTCGGCAAACTGGAGTAAGACTGTCGTACGGACCGGGGATGTGAGCCGTGATCGTCCGGGGGAACCGCACTGGTCGGGGCTGTGGTGGCAGATCCCGGTAGCGGTATGTGTAATAATTACACGCACGTCCAGCCGAACGTATAGCAATCCACATTAACCCCGAACCCGAATCGATCGATATGACCCAGTCGTACGTGATCATCGGCGACGGTGTTGCGGGGAGCTCCGCCGCCGAGACCCTCCGCGAGGAGGAGTCCGACGCCGATATCACCGTGCTTACGGACGAGGGCGAAGCCCTGTACAACCGGATTCTGATCAAGGAGTTCGCCAAAGGCAAACTCCCGGAAGCGCCCATCTCGATCCACGATGAATCCTGGTACGACGACCGGGACATCGACCTCCGCTTGAACACGCTCGTCGTCGATATCGACGTCGAGGGCCACACCATCGAGACGCACGAGGGCGAGGTGCTCTCGTGGGACAAACTGCTCGTCGCGATGGGTGGAACCCCGACACAGCTCCCCGTCGAAAACTCCGACGCCGAGGGGGTTCATCACTTCTGGACGTTCCAGGACGCCCGCGCGATCAAATCCCACATCGAGCAGGCGGACAACTCCGTCGTCGTCGGGGCGGGCCTGCTCGGAATCGACCTCGCGGCGATCACCGCCGCACAGGACGTCGACGGCAAGTATCTGATGCGCGGGGACTGCTGGTGGCGCTACGCGCTCTCCGAAGACGGAGCGGAGATTATCCACGAGGCGCTCCGGGAGCGCGGCGTCGACCCCGTCTTCCAGTCGGGCGTCGACCACTTCGAGGTCGACGACGACGGCCACGTGACGACTGCGGTCGACCCCAACGGCGACGAGTACGACGCGGACTTCGTCGGGATCGCGATCGGCCTGAACTTCAACACCGAAATTATGCAGGACACGCCGATCGAGTGCGACGACGGCATCATCGTCGACGAGTATATGCAGACGAACCACGATGACGTGTTCGCGGCCGGTGACATCACGGAGTTCAACGACCTGCTCCTCGGCGAACGCGCGCAGAACGGCGCGTGGGGCTCCGCGAAGGAGCAAGGGTCGATCGCGGCGCAGAATATGGTCGACTACGGTTCCGAACCGTTCGAGTGGGTCTCCTCGTACTCGATCACGCACTTCGATTTCCCCTTCCTCTCCTTTGGTCACCCGACGCTCGGCGACGACGAGGCCGAAGCGAAGTACTCCGACACGGAGTGGCGTCGGCTGGCGTTCAAAGACGGCCGGATCGTCGGCGGCGTTCTCATCGGCGACCTCTCCCCGCAGTCGAAGTACAAGAAGCTGATGCGCGAGGGACGGGTCGTCGCCGACCAGAAGGATGTTCTGATGCAGGAGACCTTCGAGCTCGACGAACTCTCCCTGGAAGCCGCCGAATAGCGTCGCGTCGCTCTCGGCTCGCGGCAGGGAGATCCGACTGTTCCATAGATTCCGTCTGAGAGATCCCAGCTCAGATCCGGGGGATCCCGACACTGTCTGTCGATTCGCCACAACCTTTATTTTCGACCGTGTTATTCGTTCTCGTATGTCACGATCACTTCGGAGTCCGGAGGCGCTCGACGGGGGGACGCTCGTCGAGTGTCGCCCGGCGGCTATCGACCCGACCGACCGCGTCCGGGATCTCGATCAGCTGTCGGCAGACGATCGGCGCGCGTTCCTGTCGGCCGTCGACGGATCAGCGCACTCGCCGGAAATGGACGGGCTCGACAGCGGCGACGTCGTCCGATTCACCGAGTACTACCGGGTTCGCTGAGGCTGAGTCTCGGTCGCGACACCGCTCTTCGATTGCGGTGCCGTGGGAGGATCCGGATTGGTGGGGTTTTCAGCAAGTGAGCGATCCGGACCTGTGGGAGTTCGGCGAATGAGCGATCCGGACCGATGGGGTTTTCGGCAAGTGAGCGATACAGGCGGGTATGAGCGACGAGCCCTCTGCGTCGGGCGGCCCCGGTGGGGACGCGGATATGACGCTGGCGTTCGAGCTGGAGGCACTCCAGAGCCTCGCGGATCCGAACGCAGTGTTCAACGACGCACGCCAGTGGACCGAATACGTCGGCGTCGTCAGCGAGAAACCGACCTACGTCGTCACGAACTTCACCCGGAAACACCGAGTTCGACAGGACTTCTTTTCCGGACCGCGCGGGGTAGCAGAGAGTCTCACGAACGTCAAAGAGCAGTTCGACACCGACCGACACGTCCTCGTCGGGACGAGCGACGAGGACGCCGAACTCGCCGAGTCGGTGGGATGGGAGTATCTCCCGCTCGAAGACGCCGCCGACGCCGCCGGCTGGGAACTGGCCGGGGAGTCGGAAGCGGCGGATCCCTTCGAGTCCGAAGAACGCGACGACTGGCCGTAGCGGCGCCGTCGCTGTCGGAGCCGGGCTCGTCGGCGATGGGAGGGTTGGGGCGTTCCGAACCCCTTAATTCCAGGACGGCGTAGCCTGAAGTATGGAACTACCACGCGCCGCGTATCGGGCCGCGTTCGATGACGCGCCCGACGGACTCGCGATCGTCGATCCCGAAACGGGGACGATCCGGGACTGCAACCGTCGGTATCGGGAGTTACACGGCGGCGGGGAGTGTCGCGGCCAGGACGTCACCGACCACGTGGTGCCGATCCGCGACGGAGAGGGGGAGCTACTGGATCGACTGGACGCGGCCGCGACCGACGATGAACCCACTAACTGCCGGTTGCGGGCGGCGGAGTCCGTCCCTGTCGAGTTGCGCCTGTCGTCGATCACCGTCGAGGCGGCCGACCTGCTCCTCGTCAGGGTGACCGAGATCGAAGAAGGGGCCGAGAAGCGGCGGGACCGCAAGCGGAAGGCCCGCGCGATCGACGAGGCGCCGATCGGGATCACGATCACGGATCCGGCACAGGCCGACAACCCGCTCGTGTACGTGAACGACGAGTTCGAGCGCCTGACTGGCTACTCGGCGGGAGAGGCACTGGGCCGCAACTGTCGGTTCCTCCAGGGGCCGGAGACCGACTCCGCGCGGGTGGCCGAACTGCGGGAGGCGATCGACGCCGAAGAGCCTGTCACCGTCGAACTCCGCAACTATCGGAACGATGGGAGCGAATTCTGGAACCGCGTGACGATCGCACCCGTCCACGACGAGACGGGCGAGCTGGTAAACTTCGTCGGGTTTCAGGAGGACATAACGGCACAGCGCCAGGACCGCGCGGAGTTGGAACTCGCCCACGAACTGCTGGAAACCGTCCCGAGCGGCGTCGCCCGCACGGATCTGACGCCCGAAGGGACCTTCGAGTACGTCAATCCCGCACTCGTGTCGTGTCTGGGGGCGGACTCCGCCGACCAGCTGTGCGAGTATGACTTCGCCGACTTCTACGTGGATCCGAGCGACCGAGCGGAGCTGCTGGAGGAGCTCAGCGAGGGCGACACGGACGACGTGAGCCGGGAAACGCAGCTGGTAACCCTCGACGGCGACGTCAGAGACGTGATCGTCACGGCCTCAGTTTCGGAGGACGATTCGGGAGAACGACACGTCCACAAGATCATCCAGAATATCACCGACCGGAAACGAAACGAGCGGGCACTGGAACGCTACGAGCGCCTGGTCGAGAGCCTCCCGATCGGCGTCTACCAGAACACGCCAGGGTCGGACGGGACGTTTACGCTCCTGAACGACGCGATGGTCGACATCTTCGACGCCGACTCGAAGGCGGAACTCAGAGAGCAGCCCGTGCGTGACCTCTACGTCGATCCTGAGAAGCGGGAGGCGTTCAGCGAGCGACTCCGCGAGGAAGGGGCGGTCACGGAGGCGGAACTCAAGCTCAGGACGCTCTCCGGGGAGGAGCTTTGGGCCGCCGTCACCGCGATTGCGCGTGATACCGAGGAGGGAACCGTTTTCGACGGCGTGCTGCAGGACATCACCACGCGGAAGGAGTACGAACAGCGGCTCAAAGAGCAGCGCGACAACCTCGACATCCTGAATCAGGTGTTGCGTCACGACATTCGAAACGATCTGCAGCTGGTGACCGCGTACACCGATTTCCTGGGGGAACACGTCGACGAAGAAGGAGAGGAATACGTCGAGACGATCCGACAGAGCGCCGATCACGCGGTCGAACTAACCCGGACGGCACGGGATATCGCCGACGTGATGCTGACCGCAGACCGAGACCGGCACCGCGTCGACCTCTGGCAGTCGCTTGAGAGCGAACTCGACGAGGTCCGCTCGAAGCACTCCGGCGCGGCCATTACAGTCACCGGGTCGGTCCCGGAGATATCGGTCGTCGCCGACGAGATGCTCGACTCCGTCTTCCGGAACCTGCTGACCAACGCGATCCAGCACAACGACTCGACGATCCCTGAAGTCGACGTCGCCGTCGAGGAACGGCCGGAGACGGCACTCATCAGCATCGCGGACAACGGGCCAGGCATTCCCGACAGACAGAAAGAGGGAGTGTTCGGGAAAGGCGAGAAGGGACTGGAAAGCTCGGGTACCGGGATCGGCCTCTATCTCGTCGAAACGTTAGTGGAGGCGTACGGCGGCGACGTGTGGGTCGAGGACAACGACCCGCGGGGAGCCGTCTTCTTCGTCGAACTCCCGAAGGTGGAATCGGCCGATAGCTAAATACAGCCCTTTCGAATCTGAGCGTTTCAGGCCTTCAAAAGACAGTTCTCGCAGAATTCAGGTAACGAAAGCGTTAATCAAACTGCGTCCTTCGGGAATGACAATGAGTCACCAGCTGCCTGACGTGCAGGCGAGCCAGCCCGACGTGACGGTGGGGCTGAGCCAGGTCGGTGTCACCGACGTCGAGAAACTTGTCAAGATCGCACGCGACGGGAAACGGCCGCTCGTGTTGATGGCCGATTTCGAGGTGTTCGTCGATCTGCCGAGCGGCCGGAAGGGGATCGATATGAGCCGGAATATGCAGGTCATCGACGAGACGCTCGAATCTGCGGTTTCGGAGCCGGCGTACCGCGTCGAGGATATGTGTGGCGACGCCGCCGAACGGCTACTTGAGAAACACGAGTACACCTCGACTGCCGAGGTCCGGATGACGGCGGACTTCGTCGTTCGCGAGGACACGCCCGCGAGCGAACTGCCGACCCAGAGCACCATCACCATCGTCGCCAGCGCGACGGCGACCGAGGAGGGGACCCGCGAGGAGATCGGCGCCGAGGTCGTCGGAATGACGGTCTGTCCGTGCTCGCAGGGGATGTCCGCCTCCCGAGCACGTGAAGTGATGCACGATCTCGACGTCGACGAGGAGACGATCGACGAGTTCCTCGAACAGGTCCCACAGCCGGGCCACTCCCAGCGCGGGCACGCGACGCTTACGGTCACGGCCGACGGCTCGCCGGACGTCGACCTGATGGAGATCGTCGAGATCGCCCGCGACTCGATGTCCGCCCGGATCTACAACCTCGCGAAGCGCCCCGACGAGGACTTTATGACGTACCACTCGCACGCGAACGCGAAGTTCGTCGAGGACTGCGTCCGCTCGATGGCCGAACAGGTCGTCGACGAGTTCGACCACCTCGCCGACGACGCCGTCGTGCGGATGAAGCAGTCGAACGACGAGTCGATCCACCAGCACAACGCCCACGCAGAGCGTGAGGTTACGCTCGAACAACTGCGCGCCGAACTGAACGGCCAGTAATCGACGGTCGCTCGCTCGGGCCGATTGCTCCGGGCTGACGATCATTCGCGTCTGAGCCGGTAGCTACGGGCCGACAGTCACCCGCCTGAGCCGATTGCTCCGGGCCGACAGTCACTCACCCGAGAACGACGACCGCGCGAGCGGCTCCGCTTCCTCCCATTGGGGGTCGAACCGCCCGCGGAGATCCCCGGCGAACTCGGGGTCTTTCAGATCGATCATCGCGAACGGTTCACCCGGGTCGAGCGGGTTCGGCACTTCGATACACACCTCCACGTTGTCGACGAGTTCGAAAGTCCCGGAGAGCCCCGGCGCCGTCCGGACCGAGAACTCGGGATGGTCTACCAGCTGCTCCGTGTAGCGTCTCCCGACGCTCGCCGGAAGGGATTCGACGAGCTCCGGCGCCATCAGCACGGAGACGTCGACGCCGCGGTCGAGGGCGGCCTCCAGCGCCTCCGTGACGCGTTCGCCGACCGCGCCCAGGTCGAACTGCGGCGAGACGCCGCCGGCGACGATGATCAGCGACTCCTCCGCCGCAGCGAGGCGTTCGACCAGGAGGTCGATCGAGTCTTCGGTGCCGACTGTCGCGGTCCAGAACTCGCCGTCGACCGGCCCGGCAGTTCCCAGTTCGTCGGTTAGTTCGTCGACGACGCGCTCGTACTGGTCGGCCTGTTCCCGGAGCTTCCGCCGCTGTCGTTCCAGGAGCCGGTCGAGCGCCGTATCCGGCTCGACGGCGACGTACTTCTTCGGTCGGCTCGCGGTCTGACTTCTGACGAGGTTGTGCTGTTCCAGCCCGTTGAGGACGTCGTAGATCCGTCCCATCGGGACGTCACTCGTCTTCGACAACTCCTTGGCCGTTGTCGGTCCGGTCCGGAGCAACGACCGGTACGCGCGGGCTTCGTACTCGGACAGACCGAGATCCCTGAGGCTCGCCATACCGACACCTCTTGGGCCACGAACAAAAACTAACCGACGGTTTACAGTGCCGGTGCGCTCTCCCTCCGACTCCGGTGCGTCTCACGCGTCACTGGAGAGGGCCGCGACCGCATCGAGCAGCGCCTCGGGCGCGGTCGACTCCCGGGTCTCCGAGCCACGGCGGACCACGGCGACGCCATCGTCGACCCCGGGAGCGTCCGGGACCACCACGGCCTCGTGGTCGGCGACGCGGAGCGCCGCGCGGTGAAGGTCCGTCCCGGCGGCGTCGCCGACGGCGATCACGAGATCCGGGCGCGTCAGCCGCGCTGCAACCGAACCGTAACCGGCCACCTGGACGCCGATCCGGTCGCGTGCCCCCGCGAACGCGGCGATGGCAGCGTGTGCGGCGTCGGCGTATCGCTCTCCTGCCGGCGCGTTGTCGTCGCCTTGGTCCTTCGCGTCCGCGTCTGCGGTCTCCGCCAGCAGCGCCGAGAGATCGAGGAGGGCCTCGGCGATCTCGACGGCTCCGTCGAGGGGTCGCAGCGGGCGATCGAGGAGGCCAACGCCCTCCGCGGGTCCGTCGCGGAACGCGCCGTCGGGTTCCTGCAGCGTCTCGATCGCCTGATCGGCGACGTCGCGGGCGACCGCGAGCGGATCTCTGCCGGAGCCCAGCGCCTCGGTGCCGAGCACCTGTCGGGCGCGCGTGATCGCGGCGACGACCCGGGCGTGGTCTTCGAGCAGGAGTTCGGGGGCCTGCGCCCCGTCATCGGCGGCGTGCGAGACGATGCCGTCCTCGTCGATGAAGTCCCTCGCGAGGGTGTCGAGCACCCGCTCGGCGTACTCCCGGGACTGCTCGTCGTCGGTGTAGGCTGCGAGCGTTAGCAAGGCATCCGCGGCCATCGCGTTCGCGCCCGCGTACGCGGTGAGGTCACGTCGGGGGTCGATATCGTCGTCAGCCGCCGGATCGTCAGGGGCGACGCTCCCGCCGAACGCGGACCCGTTCCAGAGGCGGTCGACCAGGAATTCCCGCGTTCCCTCGGCGGGAGCGAGCAGCGACTCGTCGCCGGTGTAGAGGTAGCCGTTCGCGAACGCCCGGACGAGCGCGGCGTTGGCGTCGAGGACCTTCTCGCGGTGCGGATCGGTCCAGTCTCTGCCCTCCGCGTAGCGGTAGAAGCCGCCGACGTCGTCGTCGTAGAGTGCTCCCCCGATGACGCCCAGCGTCTCCGTCGCCTGCTCGCGCGATCGTTTCAGCGCGAACTCGATCGTGCGCGGGAGCGGGAACTTCGCGCCGTCACCCCAGCCAGCGAAGCGGTCGTCCCACTTCTCGTCGAGTTGGCCCGCGATGTGGGCCTCGATCCGGTCGTCGACCGGCCCGGCGGGCGTCGGATCGCCGGTCAGCGCCCGGGGCACGCGACCCGCGTCGTCGCCGCGGTCGGCCCAGACCTCCCGGACTGAACTCAGCACCTGCCGCATTCCGTCGGGACCGAGGTACGTCGCACCCGTGATCACTTTCCCCGATGATGTACAGAAGACTGTCGAGGGAAAGCCGCCCATATTGTATCGCTCGCGAACCCGCGGGCGGCGGTCGACGTCGACTCTGACGGGAACGAACCCGTCGTTGACGTTGGCGGCGATCCGCGGCTCGCCGTAGGTCTCGGCGTCCATCTCGTGACAGCTGTCGCACCACGTCGCGGTCAGCGCGAGGAGGACGGGCCGGTCGGCCGCCTCGGCCTCCTCGAACGGCGCGGGGCCCCACTCCCGCCACTCGACGTGTGTCCGGTCGTCGGTCATACTCGCGTTCCGGCGTGCCCGGTGGTAACACTGTCGGACACGAGTCACTCGAGCGTTCCGTGAGGCGAATCTCGTGACACAGTCGTGTCCGATAGTGACGCCCTTCGAGGTGTGGTTGGGGCAGCGCTCACCGCCATAGCGCCCGGTTGTGACACAAGGGCTATCAACGGCGACCCCGAACAACTGGCTATGCGAACGCGCTGGGTCATCGCGCTGCTTTTGGCCATCCCGCTGGCCGACACACTCCTGTTGCTCCCGGTCGCCTCGGCGATCGGGTTCGTCCCGACAGTCCTGCTGGTAGTGCTCACGGGCCTGGTCGGAATGCTGCTCGTCCGCGCAGAGGGCCGCCACACGCTCGCGAAACTCCAGCGGAAAGCCGCGACCGGGGAGGTGCCGACGAACGAACTGCTCGACGGCGGGCTGTTGATCGCCGCGGGCGCGTTCCTCCTGACGCCCGGGATCGTCACCGACGCGCTCGGCTTCGCGCTCGCGCTCCCGGTGACGCGGTATCCGATCCGCGAACTCCTGAAGCGGTACGTCCTCGGCCCGTACCTGGACCGCCGGACCGGCGGCTTCGTCTCGGGCAACGTCTGGGTCGGCGGCTTTCCCGGCGACGACGACGTGGTGAATCTCGATCCCGAGGAGTACGGTCGGTCCGGCGAGGACAACCCCTGATCGGGGGACTGCGCCCCCCGGCGTTACCGAAAGGAAACGCTTAAACTACTCATCGATCAACGAATAAACGCGCTCACCTGGGCCAATAGCTCAGTCAGGTTGAGCGCTCGGCTGATAACCGGGAGGTCCACGGTTCAAATCCGTGTTGGCCCACCTCCTTCCCTGTCGGTCGCTGGCCGACCGGGAACTGGGGCCGCAACTCCCCAGCCACCTAACTTCGCTCACAACTCCCGTAGCACCGGCTGGCGCTAGTTCGCGACTCGCCAGTTGTCCGCCACCTGTTTACCCTGCTATCAAGTTTCGCTCACCGACTAGTCGAGAGAACTCTCACGGGCGAGGAGGCTTTACCCGTCGTCTCCACGTACGGATAGTATGTCGGACGTTCCCTCGGATTTCGACCCGGAATCCCCCGAAGACCGCGATATCGCCGGCGAAGCAGCGCGTGACCGCTCGGATTTCCTCTCGCTCATAGGTCACGTCTACCGCGGCGAACTCGGCCGGGCGACGTCGTGGCGGACGCGGATCGATCGAACGACGAACTGGGCTGTCGTGTTGATCGCGACGCTTCTGACGTGGGCGTTTTCCGGCGACGCGCGGCCACACTACATCCTCCTCGTCGGGATGGTGATGATGACGGTGTTCTTCTGGATCGAGGCGCGTCGCTACCGCATCTACGACATCTGGCGATCCAGAGTTCGGTTGCTCGAAGAGAACGTGTTCGCGAACGCTTTAGATCCTGAGGGGGCAAAACAGCCCGCCTGGCGAGAACTGTTGAGCGAGGACCTCCGCAAACCGGTGATAAAGACGCCGACGATCGAGGCGATCTCCCGCCGACTGCGCCGGATCTACTTCCCGCTGATCACGGTCCTGGTCGGCGCCTGGATCGTCCGGCTGACGGTGTTCGCCGACACCGACGTCGGCATCGTCGGTACCGCTGCCGTCGGTGGGCTGCCGGGACGGATCGTCCTCGTGGCTGTCGGGGCGTACTACGCCACCATCATCGCGCTCACTGTCTGGCCCGAGCGCCGGCAGGCGAAGGGGAAACTCCGATCCAAGAGCGATTCGGCGGAGTGGAAATAGACCCTGAGGCGGGTCGCTGACGGGTTTTTGCGAGTGAAGGCCCGATAAGACGCCGATCGAGGCGTTTCGAGCGAGCCACGAGGGCCACTGCTTAAGTCCGGTCCCATCCTTGCTGCGCCAACGAGCATATAACTATGACGGCCACTGGCGATCCGTCGGAGGTCGACGTGCTGCACGTCGACGACGATCCGAGCGTCGCGGAGCTGACGGCCACGTATCTCGAACGCAAGACCGACCGGATCACGGTCCGAATCGCGAGCGACGCTGCGGAGGGCCGGAAACTGCTGGCCGAAAACGACATCGACTGTGTGGTCTCCGACTACGAGATGCCCGGCGAGAACGGCATCGAGTTCCTCAGGGCGGTTCGCGAGAATCACGGCGACCTCCCCTTTATCCTCTATACGGGCAGAGGATCCGAAGAAGTCGCAAGCGACGCCGTCTCCGCCGGCGTGACCGACTACCTGCAGAAGGGAAGCGGGACCGAGCAGTACGAACTCCTCGCAAACCGGATCCTGAACGCCGTCGAGGCATACCGGTCCCGGCGGAAGCTTTCGGAACGAACACGCCGGCTGGAGACGCTCATCGACACCCTCCCGGGGATGGTCTACCGATGTCAGAACGACCCGGCGTGGCCGATGGAGACCGTCGAGGGCGACGTCGAATCGCTCACCGGCTACCCGGCCGACGCATTAGAGCAAAACGAGGTACGGTGGGGTGAGACGATCCTCCATCCCGAAGACCGCGAGCCGATGTGGGAGGCGGTGCAGGAAGCCCTCGATAGCGACCGAACGTTCGAGATCACCTATCGGATCATCACCAAAACCGGGGACACAAAGGTGATGTGGGAGCGCGGTCGGGGGATCTACGAGGACGGGTCGCTGCAAGCGCTCGAGGGGTTCATCACTGACATCACCGAACGAAAGGAACGGGAAGAGCAACTCGAACGAACCACCGCCCGGCTGGAAGCGCTGTTCGAGAACTCCCCGGATATGATCAATATCCACGACAAAGACGGGACAATCGTCGACGTGAACGGGCGGTTCTGTGAGGTGTTCGATCAGCCACCGGAGGAACTCGTCGGCAAGAAAGTCTGGGAGATCGATCGGGAACTCGATCCCGAGGGAATCCGTGAGATGTGGCAGACGATGGCTCCCGGGGACCGGTTCGAGGTCGAAACCGAGTTCGGGCGCGCCGACGGCGAGCGGTTTCCCGTCGAAGTGCACGTCACCCGGCTCCCCGAAAACGACGGCCAGCCCCGATTTATGGTCATCTCTCGGGACATCACTGAGGCGAAGGAACGCGAAGCGAACCTCCGGCGATACGAGCAGATGGTGAACGCGATGAGGGAAGCCGCCTGTATTTACGACGAAGCGGGAAACTACGTGGTCGTCAACGAACGGCTGGCGGAGGTGTACGGGACGGCTCCCGAAGCGCTAGTGGGAGAACCGAGCGCGTTCCTGAATACGGTTCGAGCGCGAGCGGACGGTGATCCGTTTTATGAACTCCTCGACGGCGACCGCGACGAGGTGCGCGGCGAGCTTGAATCGGTGTTCGGCGCCTACGGCGATGCCTTCGTCGAGTATCGCCTCACACCGCTCGTGCGGGACGGCCGCATCGATGGGGTGGTGAGCGTTACTCGCGACATCACAGAGCGGAAGCAACGCGAACGCGCCCTCGAAGAGGCCCGAAAGGAGTACGAGGATCTCATCAACGGGATGGAAGATTCCGCGTGGGTCATCGATACCGACGACGAGACCTTTCTCCAGGTGAACGACGCCGCCGTCGAACGGACCGGCTACACGAGAGCGGAGTTGCTGTCGATGCGGCCGCACGACATCGACGCCCATCTCGAATGCGAGGAGATTTCGGCCCTCATCGACGACATCGTCGACGACGAGATCCAGGTCTTCGAGACGGTCCACGAGACGAAAGACGGCGCGCGGATTCCCGTCGAAATCAGCGCGACGCTCATCTCGTATCGGGGGGAAACAGCCGTGTTGAGTATCGCCCGCGACATCACGGACCGGAAAGAACGGGAAAAGCGGCTGGAGCAGTTCGCGTCCGTCGTCAGTCACGACCTCCGCAATCCGCTCAACGTGGCGGAAGGACGTCTCGAACTCGCCTGCGAGGAGTGCGACACCGAGCACCTCGCAGAGGTCCAACGGGCTCACGAGCGTATGGAAGATCTTATAGAGGACCTACTGACGCTCGCCCGTGACGGCGACGACGATAGCCATCGGGAGTGGATCGAACTGGCGCCGTTCGCCAAGCGGTGCTGGCAGAGCGTCGCGACTGGTGATGCGCAGCTCCGGGTCGTCGACAACCGGACGATCCGCGCCGATCCGAGCCGTCTCCGGCGGCTGTTCGAGAATCTGTTGCGGAATGCCGTGGAGCATAGCTCCACGAGCCCCCGTTCGGACACTCACGGGGACGCCGACGAACACGACGGAGCGGTAACGATCGTCGTCGGCGCCCTCGACGACGGATTTTATATCGAAGATACCGGTCCGGGCATCCCCGAAAGACAGCGGATGGACGTCTTCGAGATGGGCTACTCGACAGACACGGACGGGACGGGATTCGGACTGAACATCGTCGAGCAGGTCGTCGAGAGTCACAGCTGGGAAATCGAGATCACGGAGGCGTCGGATGGGGGCGCCCGATTCGAGATCACCGGTGTCGAACACGAGGAATGAAAACCACCGGCCGTCGACCGAACGCGACGCGACAGCGCCGCCGGTAATCGATCACTCGGACGATAGCGTCTCGTCGTTTCAGTAAGTGATATTCTGGCGGAAACGACACTGTCGTGTCCGTGTCGATCGACCGCGTCCGGGATCGGAGCTTCAAACCATCGGCGAATAGTATTCCGTATTATATAATTTAAATGGTATTTTGGATAATGTCCACTACTATTTAAATAACCCCGACTAGTTTGGCTCCCACTTTATAAAAACGATATCAAGTTTTTAATAACTGATGTATCTAATATGGGACTGGAACGATGACGACAAATATAGATACACAGTTGCTGGGGCGCGACGTATCGTTCACCCTCTCGGAGCCGTGGCTAGCGTACTGGCTGGTGATAATGCGGCTCGCAGTGGGCTGGTGGTTCCTCCACGCGGGGCTCGATAAGTTCCTCGCGTGGCCGTTTGACGCCAGTTGGTTCGTCGGCGGCGCAGCAGCCGGGACCAGCCTCGCTCCCATCGTGACGCTGTTCTCGGGGGATGCGGGGTTGGCGTTGGTCAACATTATGGTTCCGGTTGGACAGACCCTGATCGGCCTCGGGATCGTTCTCGGAGCGCTCACGCGTCTGGCCGCGTTCTTCGGGGCGTTCCTGATGACGTTCTTCTACTTCATCAACGGGGAGACCGGCGGGTGGGCCCACGGCCTCGTGACGGGCGAGCTGATGGGTCTTTTGGTGTTCGCGATGATCGCCACGCTCGGTGCGGGACGCGTCCTCGGCATCGACGCCATTCTCGCACGGACCGAGTTCGTCAAGAACCATCCGCGGCTGCGGTACCTGATCGGCTAAGAGGTGAGATAGTATGAGTGAACTCAACACAATCGACAAGGTCGCAATGTACGGCGGCGGCGGGCTCGTAGTGCTCGGTGTCGTCGTGATCGGACTGATAGAAATCATCGCGGGCAGTCCCCACCCGGTGTCGGGCGAGGGTCAGATCGTCCACGAGGCGCTGATCCCGATCCTGCTCCGGTCGTACATCATCATCCTGGGACTGCTGATCTGGGCCGTCTACGCCGTCTACAAGTTCGTTGGCACCACGCCGGCCGCCGAACCGGCGGCGTAACGACGGTTCCGACACGGTCGCTTTCCAGCTGCCACCTCGCAGCGAATTTTTATTTGATCAGTTGTGTGATAGCGGAGCCAATGACGAGCCAGGTGGAGTGAAGAGAAGACTACTCGGGTAGAGATCATCACGGAACGGATCGTCAGAGTATCTTTGGCTGGACAGCCGTATCTACAGCGTCGTGCGCGGTCGCGAGGCGAGCGGCCTGATCGTCCTTGCGGAGCAGCCAGATGCCCATCACGCCGATGATGATCGTCAGCGCGACGAGAGCAACGATGTAGCCCGTAGGCATACTGGCTGCGTGAAGAGCGGTCACGTCGACGGCGAGATGCCAGACCACGAGCGGCCAGAGACTCTCCAACCGGAACGCGACTGCGGCGAGGCCGATCCCCATCGGAATGATCAGGATGATGCTGACGAGCCACTCTATGGCTGGCCCGCCGAGAATGATCTGTGACACGTGGGTCAGTCCGAACAGGGTCGCCGTCAGGAGGCCGGCGAACAGCCGCCCGCGGGGTTCCAGCGCGCGGAGGAGTACCCCGCGGTAGAGGAGTTCCTCAGATATCGCGGCTCCGAGAGCCACACCGACGACGATGAGCACGACAGTCAGCCAGGCAGGAAGGGTCTCGCCTTCGACGAGCGAAACCTCCGGGACTGCCATCCCGAAGACGACCGGCAGGAACACGATCGTGGCAAACGGCAGGAGATAGACGAATGCCCGACGGTTTACGCGGGCTGTGAGCCGTATCTTCCCCCACCACCCGAGCCAGGCGACGAGCCCGATGCTGAACGCGACAAACAGCCAGTTCAGGATGAGTCCGATCCCGGATTGCGTCAACTGCGGGAACAGTGGTTCGAGCACGAGCCGGCTGAAAACCGCCAGTGCGACGATACCGGCACCGATTCCGAGCGTTACCGCGACAGGACGACGTTCGACGATTGATTTCATCGGCCTCTATACGTCACAGGATTGCTTATAGATGATCTGACATTCTGTAGCAGACAAAAACGTCGGCAGCGACTGGAGCGTAGTTCGAGTCCACCACTGCGGATTCTTCCCTCCGTTTTTGCGATGGAGCAAAGCGACCGGGCGAAAAGTGGAAGTGGGACCGCCGAATGGGCAACAGACCGGGGTTTCGGTCCTCGTACTGATTGATGCTCCCGACGTCGGTGTCGGAGATCTTCGCACCCGGGGTGGCGAGGTCATCGTCGTCGCGGTCGACGAACTCCCGAAGTCTCTTGCACACGACGAGCCGAAGCACTATATGGAAGACTCGAACCGCAGTTGGTACTTCGTCGAACGACCGACAGGCGAACCAGACCCGGGCTGCTTCGATCTGAGAGACGAACCTCTACCAGAGGCCTCCGACGGTGAACTGCTCGTACGTGTCGAGTACCTCTCTGTCGACCCGTATATGCGTGGCCGGATGCGGGACAGCGAATCGTACGCAGAGCCCTGGGACGTCGGAGATGTCCTGAAAGGCGGCGTCGTCGGCGAAGTCGTCGAGAGCAACAGCGAGCAGTACAACACAGGGGATCTCGTGACCGGAGAGGGAACGTGGGCTGACTACAGCGTTCTCGATGCGGATGACGTCGCCCCTGTCGATCCCGATATCGCCGACCTGCCCGCCTACCTCGGTGTCCTCGGGATGCCGGGCCGGACGGCCTACTTCGGGTTGCTCGAGGTCGGCGACCCCAATCCCGGCGATACCGTCGTCGTTTCCGGGGCCGCAGGTGCGGTTGGATCGGTCGTCGGCCAGATCGCGAAATTGAACGGCTGCCGCGTCGTCGGGTTCGCCGGGTCGGACGAGAAGACTCGCTGGCTCACCGACGATCTCGGGTTCGACGCTGCGATCAACTACAAAGCGACCGACGACTATGGAACTGCACTCGAGGAGTCCGCACCGGGCGGCATCGACGTCTATTACGACAACGTCGGCGGACAGATCACCGACGCGGTGTTCACGCAACTGAATCTCGACGCTCGCGTGGCTGTCTGCGGACAGATTGCCCACTACAACGACGAGGACGTCCCGACGGGACCGCGGAAGCTGCCGCAACTCATCGCGCCACGCGCGAAAGTTCAGGGGCTTCTCGTCGCCGATTACGCGACACGGTTCGGGGAGGCGAGCGAACAGCTCGCGACGTGGGTTGCGAGCGGCCGGATCCAGCACCGTGAATCAGTCGTGGAAGGCCTAGAGAACGCTCCAGATGCGTTCCTCGGACTGTTCTCCGGCGACAACATCGGAAAGCAAGTTGTCCGAGTGGCTGAATGACCGTACAGTAGCCACTCGACACTGATAGCAAGCGCAGTTGTCGTCCGCGTATGGTCTCTCGACGCGGACCCAATTGTGCTTCGGCTGTCGACATCCTCGTCGGGCATTGCATCACTAGCGGCTTCACCGCAGTCTCATTCCTCCCATTCAACCGTTCATCGAGAGAGTGCCTCGAGAAGCCATTTGAATTCCACAGGAGTGGCTCGTGTCCCTCCAAACATCTATACTCGGAAGTGGCCCAACGTTAGGTAATGGATGATGCAGGAAAATCCTCCGAACCGGCGGACGATTCCTCTCTCAACGAGATGATGCAACACCTTGGGGAGGCGAAGAAACTGGACAAATCCAGGTTAAAGAGCAACCGGACTCAGTGGTCGGGTCTCCAACGCAAAGTCCGAAAGCAGCGGAACGTCGCGATTCTCTCCAAGAACTATTCAGATCGCTTGGCGGAACTCGTCGACCGTACCAAAATCACACACCGATCCGGGAGTCGGCTCGTGTCCGCAGCCGCTGCATTCGATGCCCACGGCCAGCTCCCAATCTATTATCGCACCGGCGATATGGTGACTCATACGGGGATCATCACAGATCTCATCCTCGACCCTGATCCCGAATCCCAGAAGGCAGAGAAGTTCAGATCGCAGATCAGCGAGGACGATGATTATGCGGATTACAACGAGGAACTCGACACGACGACGTACATCGTAGAGCACGGGCGCAGGCTCGATGAGCCGTTCCAGATGACAGAGCTGCGGAAGGTGAGTGATGAGGAATCCATCGACGAGGGTTTCTGGCGCTCTCCCGCGTACGTGTTCACCCGTGAAGGGGACTTTCCTTCCCTGCGCGAGTAGTGATAATCGAGTCCAGCGCTTCGCTGTAACGCGGAAAATCCACCGGAGCGGACGGCAAACTGATCGGCAATACAGAGGAGTGTCGCGTCTCGTCGACTCGGAAGCGCGTGCTCGTATGCGCTATCGAGCTGAGACGCGGCGGCGAGGCGAACAGACGTATCGAATCGTGCCCGGGACATTCACTCGGTGTCGACGCCCCACGCGTCGTGATCAGCAATCACGTCAGTCTCAGTCTCGCCACTGTCCCCCTCGAAGTCGGCGAAGGTACCCTGCTGGTGGATTACGGAAACGCGGGGAGAAAGCCTCGCACTTCAGCGCGGGGAGGAAGTCAAACTAGCCGATGGCGAAGTTCGCTGTTCCGCGCGAGTCAACGCCGACGCGGTGCCAACGCTCTCGTTCGCGATTCTGTGAGTCGTGCCTCTCAGCGAAGGCTTTTCGGCGTATGCACGAAAAAAGATAGTAATGCTTGTTCCCCACTCCGAGGGGTTCAGACGACAGTGGACGGGATCATCTCCGCGCACACGCGGCAGATAGTTTACTGACCTGTGCCGCCACCATTCGAGCAGTTTGCGAGCCAGTTCCGATCGCTTCCCCCCGACGAGCGAGCGGCTTTCGTCGCCGAGGTCCTGCGATCCCGAGAGTGGGACACCGACCGCGACGGCCGCCTCATCGTTGCGACCCGGGGCCAGGAAACGAAACGGATTCACGTCGGTCAAACTCCACCCGTGGCCGGCGATGTCGACGAAATAGTGGTCGTCCCGTCACGCTTCGAGTCGTTGGCTGCTCTCCTGCCCAGGCAATCCAGGCCGACAGTCGACGACCTCGACTGTGGGTCGGGGGTATCAGTACTCGATCCGGGCGCGCTCTACCAGCAACTCCTCTACGCCGTCGAACGGGAGGACGCAAAACGACTGTATCGAGACCACTTCGGCGCCGAGTTCGACACTGATCACGACGACAGCTCAGCGACACGACTGCCCGGGCGGGCCGCTGTGCTGGCAGGGTTCCTTATCGCCATCGCGGTCGCCTCACTAGTGCTCGCTGGCGTCGTTCCGGGCGTCCTCATCTGGGGTGAATCGACACCGGGTGGCGTGTCGAACCATAGCGGAGGGCAGCCGGACAGCGCCGTCACAGACGACCAGGTGGACGGTGAAACGCTCGCCACGCAAACTCCGACTGGGACCGCGGGCGTATCACCCGAGGTCATCCGCGATCCCGACCGCCTCGCGCGCGCACACACCGACGCAATCCAGGCTCACCCGGTCGCGATGGAGGCGACGTTCACCGGGCCGCGGTTTCTGACCGGGTTCGACACCCGTCGGTCCGGGTTCGACGCCAACGATACGGTCACGATCAGGGCCCACGTCGAGTCCGATTCGCGGTACTACGTTGTCCGGGAAACGAAGTTTACCGGGACCTCTCTTACGAGTACAACCGGGCGAATCGAGCGGTTCGCTGACGGGTCCGGGGTGTATCTCCGTATCGAACGCGGGAACACGACGACATTCCAGCGCCGGGGTCTCAGACCCCTCCGGAACGGTTCGATGGTGATCGACAGTTGGACACGGTTCGTCGTATTGCGGTATCTGAACACGACCGAGACAGACGTCGAGCAACACACCATCGGCGGGGGGACCCGATACCGACTCGTTGCGACCGGAGACCCGCTCACACTCGACCACGAAACGCAGGCGTATCGCGCCGTCGCGGTCGTCGAACCCGACGGCTGGATCCGTGGTATCCGGGTAACCTACCGACATCCGAACACCGGGTCCCGGGTCGTGGTAACGGTCAGATACGACCGCTCTCCGGGCGCTGTCGACGCTCCCGGGTGGTACGAGGACTAACTTCACGTCCGCTCTGGGCTTCGTGTTTGCTTCGATCCGCTCGGTCTCGGTCCTCTCATCGAACGACACGCATAAAACTGCCTGTGCCAACCGTCGAATCTCGAAAGATGGCTTGGATAAATTCGAACGGGGCGATCTACAGGACGATGGCCGAAGAGGAGCAATTGGGGTGGATCAACTCCAACGGAGCCATCTACGGAACGATGGCAGAGGAAGAACAGTTGGGATGGATCAACTCCAACGGAGCCATCTACGGAACGATGGCAGAGGAAGAACAGTTGGGATGGATCGATTCCAACGGTGTAATTTACGAGACGATGTTCGAAGAGACCGAACTCCAATCGTTCGAGTGACATTCTCGAAGATCCGGTTTTATAAGCACGAATAACTATGTCTTATTCCACCAAACCGAACGGCGAGACGTCGACCGGCGCGCTCGACTGTCGACTGGAGGTAGTAGATGCACCCTGAACCACCCAATGACGAAGAGCACTGGATTCGAGGAGAGGACGACGAATTGCACCTTCCAGACCAGAACGAAGCCCCGCTGTGTGGCCACGAGACCGACAAATCCCCTTTCCACTACCGTCAGATCGGGCTCAAAGTCGAGAGCATCGAAGATTGGCGACGAGAGCACGTCTGTCGGGACTGCGTGGACAGGTTCGACGGTTGAAAACGGTCTCAGTCGAACCGAGTCAAGAGGTAGCCACACGAACAGAAACGACTCGGCCCCAGAGATTGGATCGTGTCACAAAGTCCTCTAGAGTTCAGTAGCAACTGACTCCTCTAAGGAAGGGGTCGCCTCTGGTGTCCAACCCACGAGGCAACTCATACACGCCACAATCGACGTGCGATTCACGATTAGCATCGACGAGGACAAAACGGTACCGTTGGCCACGCTTGCCGAGTTCGTTACCGAGCAGAACGTCGAGTCTGTACTGCTCGAATCGATGGTCGAGAGCCTCGACGAGCCACGTCGTCGAGTTACCGTTGTGAGCCCAAATCTCCGCTCGAATACCGGCGCGTCCGGCCGCTGCTTCGAGGTTTCGACCCACTCGCTTTGCGTTCGTATCGAGGTGTTCGCTCAGGTCGCTGCTGTGCAGATAGGTGAGCGGTTCGTCGCTCAGTCGCTCAAGAAGTAGTGTCGCGAGATCGTCACGCAGTTGGTCAGACGAGTATATCGAATCTCTGTCGGAACCACCTGAATTCTTCGAGGCGGCCACGCTGACCACCCCCTGATACGACAGATGAGACTACCGGCAATAAATTCCTCTTTGTTTATAAGTAGAATGGGACCGCCCGGATTCGAACCGGGGTCACGGGCACCCAAGGCCCGAAGTATACCAGGCTAACCCACGGTCCCGTAGTCGAACATCGCTCCGGAGGCGAGTAAAGGATTTCGTTCGACCCGTCGGTCAGAACGCGTCCTGGAGTTCCATCTCCGCGACCAGGTCGTACGGCTCGGTGTCCGAGCGAATGCAATCGAGGATCCGGAACGCGTCCGACGGCGAGAGGAAGTGCCGACAGACCGCATCACCGAGCGGTGTGGGGGCGAAGCCGTCGATGAACTCCCACTCTAAGAGTTTGCCGAGCGCGTGTTTCGTCGGGACGTCGCCGACCATCCGGTCGTTCAGCTGCTTGGCGCGCTTGCCGGCGACGACGACGTTCGCGAGCGTCTCTTCGGCGGCCGCGGTCTCGTCGTAGCGGGTGAGGACGTCCTCCATCTCGCCTTTCAGGAGTTTGAACGCGACCTCGTCTTCGGTCATCTCCATCGTGTTGTGGTAGGTGCAGTCGGGCTCGACCAGCAGGTAGACTTTCCCCTGGTCGTGGTAGTCCGGGCGGCCCGCTCTGCCGAGCATCTGCTCGAACTCCTGGACCGAGAGCCACTCGATACCCATCGCCAGCGAGTCGAAGATGACCTGTGAGGCGGGGAAGTCGACACCCGCCGCGAGTGCGGCGGTCGTAACGACGGCCGCGAGATCCTGGTCGCCGAACTGTCGTTCGACGCGCTTCCGTTGCCCGTAGTCCAGTCCGGCGTGGTACGGCGCGGCGTCGTACTCCAGTTTCCGCGAGATCTCGTGACACCGCCGCCGGGAGTTGGTGAAGACGATGGTCTGCCCGCGGTAGCCCTTCGAGGACTTCGAGTCGAACTCCCGTCTCACGAGTTTGTTGATGATATCCGGCTTCTCGCGGCCGTCGGCGAACGTCACGTGCCGCTCGATCGGCACCGGGCGCTCCTCGAACTCGATCAGCGTCGCACGGAGTCGCTCGGCCAGCGACTCGGGGTTGCCGACGGTCGCGGAGAGATACACGTACTGGGCGCCGTCGTAGCTCCCGCGCCGCTCGGCTCGCCGCTCGTTGGTGTACTTCAGCCGGCTGATGAGCCCGTCGAGGCGGTGGCCGCGCTCCTCCTCTTTGAGCGTGTGGATCTCGTCGATGACGACAGTGCCGACGTCGCCGAGGTCCTTCCCCGTCCGCAACGCGTGGTCAATCCCCTCGTAGGTGCCGACGACGACGTCCGCGTTCGGGTCGAAGCGGTTGCCGTCGTCGTTGATCCGAGAGGCGCCGACGCGGATGGTGACGTCGAGGACGTCGCCGTAGCGCTCCTCGAAATCCTCGTGTTTCTGGTTCGCGAGCGCGACGAGCGGGACTAAAAAGAGGAGCTTCCCCTCGCCCTTCAGCGCGCGGTCGATGCCGGCGAGTTCGCCGACGAGCGTCTTGCCGGTCGCCGTCGCGCTCACGACGAGCTGGTCGCGTCCGTCGAAGAGCCCGTTGTCGACCGCGAGCGACTGAACCGGCAGCAGCGTGTCGAAGCGATCCTCGACCCGCCGCTGGAACTCGGGGTGGAGATCGAGCGTCGACGTCTCGACGAGGTCGACCTCGTCGGTCGTCGCGCTCACCGTGTCGAATTTGGTGAGGTCGGGGTCGAGCCCCCCGGAGAGGAGACTCGCGATCCGGTCGAGATCCTGGGTCTCCAGGAGGAGATCTTCGAGTCGCTCCTGGGCCGCTCCGGTCAGCCGGCCGGACGCCGAGAAGTCCAGTTCCCGCTCCAGTTCGCGTTTCGCACAGTCGGGGCAGATGTGTTCGCGGTCGGTCTTGATCGCGGTCTCCTCGGTGATCGGCGAGTACCGGCCGTCGGACGCGCAGTACCGGCAGGTCCGGACGACGAGCGCCTCCTGCTGGTAGCCGTCGAGCATCTCCTGTAGCTCCTCGCGGCGGTGTTTCGACGTCTGCTCGGAGATGCGGATTCGCGACGCGCGGCGGGCAAGTTCGACGAACTGGCTGGGGTCGCGGGGGTCCTCGGTCGAACCGCGCTTGACGCGGAACTTCGCGGGGCGGGGCCCCGCATCCGTCTCCTTCAGCTCCAGCACCGCACGGAAGACGCGTTCGCCGTCACGCTCGACGACGACGAGGAAGTCGTCGCCGACCTCGTGGAGGAAGAGGGTATCGACGCGGCCGACCTGTTGAGACACGCCTGACCGTAGGGCGAGGAGGTATTTCAGCGGTTCGTCTGCGATCCGGAAGGTGATCCGATCGGCCCGGCGGACGCGAGTCCGGACCGCTGTCGAGTGTCGCGGTTGGACTTAAGTCCCGTCCCCGATTACTCGTCGGTATGCGCGGAATCCGTATCGGCAGCGCGTTCGGTATCCCGATCAAGTTGGACCTCACGTTTCTTCTGGTTCTCCCGCTTTTCGCGTGGCTCATCGGAACCGACATCGCCCAGCTGGTCGGCGTCATCAACAACCTCTTCGGTTCGGTCATCGACCAGGGACCGCTCACGGCAGGCTCGATGCAGTGGGTGCTGGGAGCGGCCGCAGCGATCGGCCTCTTTGTCTGTGTCCTGTTACACGAGTTCGGCCACTCGCTCGTCGCAATGCACTACGGCTACGAGATCGACTCGATCACGCTGTGGCTCTTCGGCGGCGTCGCGAGTTTCGCAGAGATGCCCGAAGACTGGCGGCAGGAGCTTTTGATCGCGGTCGCGGGACCGATCGTCAGCGTCGGCCTGGGGGTCGCTTCCTATCTCGCCTTTCTCGTTCTCCCGACGGCACTCGATCCCGTGAAGTTCGTCGTCGGCTATCTCGCATTGACCAACATCGTCCTCGCAGTGTTCAATATGCTGCCCGGGTTCCCGATGGACGGGGGTCGCGTCCTCCGGGCGCTTCTGGCCCGCAACCGGCCGCACGCGCAGGCGACACAGATCGCCGCCGAGGTCGGCAAGGTGTTCGCGTTCCTGCTCGGGCTGTTCGGGCTGTTCGCCAACCTCTTTCTCGTCGCCCTCGCCTTCTTCATCTACATCGGGGCGTCCTCGGAGGCCCAGCAGAGCGTGATGAAGGCAGCTTTCCAGGACGTGACAGTCCGGGACGTGATGACGCCAGTAGACGAACTCGACGTCGTGACCGCAAACGCGAGCGTCGCGGAACTCCTCGATCGGATGTTCAGCGAACGGCATACGGGCTATCCGGTGCTCCGCAACGGTCGCCTGGCCGGAATGGTGACGCTCGACGACGCCCGCTCGGTCAAGGAGGTCGAACGCGACGCCTACCGCGTCGAAGACGTGATGTCGGGCGAGCTCTCGACCATCGGCCCGGACGCCGACGCGATGACGGCGCTTCAGGAGATGCAGGAGAACGGCGTCGGCCGGCTGCCGGTTGTCGACGACGACGGCGACCTCGTGGGGCTCATCTCGCGGACGGATCTGGTGACGGCGTTCAACATCATCCAGTCCCGCGGGACGCTGTCGCTCACCAGCCGGGAGCGGTCGAATCTCCCGAGGGCGCGGTGAGACGGCCGACTGTCAGGTTCTCTCGCTGGGCTCCGCTTCTCGCGTAGCCCCCTCGTCGCCGGGGTTGTCTCGCTCTGGATCCTCGTCGACGGAATCGTCTCGCCCGGTACTCTCGTCACCTGAATCCTCTTGTTCCGTACTCCCGTCGTCATAACTGTCCCGTTCCGTGTACTCCCCGGTCGAGAGCGCGACATCCGTCCGCTCGCGAAGCCACTCGACCGCGGTTTCGAGCGTCGCGGCGTCGTTGCCGGTGAGTTTGATCCGCGTCTGCCCGGCGCCCCTGTTCGGGTAGCTGCCGACGCGGACGCCGAACTGGTCCGCGACCGCCCCCAGGTGACTCGCGAGTGCGCCCTCGGGCTCCGGCGAGTACAGCGTCCGCGTCGCGACCTCGCCGCCGAACGCGTCGGCGACGTTCTCGAAGACCGCCTCCATCTCCTCGGGGATTCCAGGGAGCACGTACACGTTGTCCGCGACACAGCCCGGCGCGAGTCCCTCGGGGTTCGGAATCGGCGTTGCACCTTCGGGCATCGACGCGTACCACTCCGCACGCAGCTCGAAGTCGAGGTCGGGGTTCTCCTCGAAGATCCGCGCCAGCGTCTCCTCGACGTCGGCCTCGGCGACCGGATTCACGACGAGTTCGCGGTCGAGACCGGCCGCGACGGCAGGCATCGTCACGTCGTCCGGGGTCCCGCCGAGGCCGCCGGTGACCAGCACGGCGTCGAACCGCTCGGCCCACTCACGAATCGTCGCAGCGACCACCGTCTCCTCGTCGGGGACGACGATGATCCGTGCGACCTCGACACCGCGCCCGGTGAGTTCGTTCGCCAGCCACGTCGCGTTCGTGTTCTCGATGTCGCCCGCGAGGAGTTCGTTTCCCACGGTGACGATCGCCGCGTCCATATCCACGACCTCGGACGGCGCGGGCTTAAGCCCTCTCCGACGTGCGGGAAAAGCGGAAAGTCCATATCCTCGGACTCGTAGTGACCGGTATGGGACTGTTCGACAGCACTCGTGTGCTCGCCGGTATCGCCCTGATGGTCGTCGGGTCGCTTCTGTTTCTGCCGGCCGTCTATCCGATCTCCTCGCAGCTTTTCACGTACGCGCTCGTCGGGGGAACGGCGCTTCTGACCCTCGGGACCTGGCTCGTCGGGACCTCCGAAGGCGGGCCGGCCGTCTGAGCGGATCGAAAAGAGCATTGTGATCAGCGGAGAGGGCTGTTCGTCGCCAAATACGCCCTTCCGGAGCCGAAAAACCGATTTATACTGACGAAGGGCCCCGGTGCACTTTCGATAGCCCGAATTCAGCGGGGAATCAGACGAACACCGCGGAGCCTGACCGACGGGTGACACAAAGCCTATGTTGGAGTGTTGCGTGATTCTTTTTACAGCCGTCTCTGCGGCTCGAACGCCTCAGCTGTGCCGCCTCATCTGCCCCCGAAACCGAGGCGAGTTCGCCGATATCGGCCGCAGTCGACGACAGTCCCCGCTTGCGGCCCGGTCGTACCAACTGGCCGCCGATACGCAGTACGAACCCCCTCACTATGACACGAGCCACCTCCCAGATACGCGCAGTTTCGATCGCAGTACTCGTCGTGTTGTCGGTCGTCGCCGGCAGCGTGACGTTCGCCGGTAGCGTCGCCGCCGTAGATAGCAGCATCAACGGAGAACCGTCGTTCTCACCCACCAGTGTCGACGAAGACACGGAAGAAACCTACTCGTTCAAATACAACGTTACCGGCGTCAACACGACCGGCGAAACCACGGTCACGCTGTCGCTTCCGGTCGAGTTCGACCTAGTTAGTAGAGACGTCAATCTGACGAACGCCAGCGGAACGGTGTTGAACAGCACGCCAACGGTTAACAACAACGAATTGACGTTCACCGCGAACCCCTCCACTGACTACATTTACCTCGATGGTGACGTGAGGCTCCGGAGTCCGTCCGTCGATAGTGACGACACCTACCAGGTCAAAGTCAACGCGAGCGACAACGACGATACGACCGGCTCGACAGCTGAGACGATCACTGTCGAGAACGTTCCAGACACGCTCTCGATCGGCGACGGCGGGTTCTCGCCGACTGAGGTCGACCAGGAAACCGAGAACCGGCACGAATTCAACTACTCGATCGACGGCCTCGACACGAACGAGGACTCCACGTTCGAGATCGACGTCCCGAGCGAGTTCACGATAAACTCGCACGACGTCGTCGTCAAGAACGCTACCGGTTCCGAACTCGGATCGCTGACCGAGAGCAACAATACGCTCACGTACACCGATCAGCTGTCGACGGAGTCGGCCTACCTCGCCGGGAGCCTGAATCTGACGAGTCCCGCCGTACCCGAGGGACAGGAGGAAGCGACCTACGACGTCGCGGTTGACGTCAGCGACGACGGCGGGAGGTCCGAATTGAGGACCGAAGAGATCACCGTGGGATACGTCGGCGGCCAACCGGGCGATCCGGAGTTCCTGAGTGCGATCCAGTTCGTCCAGTCTGATGGAACGCCCGCAATCGAAGTTGCGTTCTCCGAAGACATCCAGGACTTCGATTCCAACTACGGCCTCTACGTCGACGAAGAAGAGGAGGTGACGGGTGATATCGTCACCAGCGTCGACGAGGCCCAGGGTCGCGTGATCATCGAACTCAACGAGACGGACAGTCGGGATCTGACGCTCCGACTCGAAGACGGGATCGTCGATTCCGACGGAAACTCGCTCGCGAACCCTGACAATCCGGAATACAAGCCGATCACGTTTGCTCCGACAACAATCGGAGCCGGTGACGATACGAACGTCTACAAAGGGTCGGTCGTCTCCATCGTGGCGGCGAACTCGGAGACGGACGTCACGCTCGAAGGGACAGACGACGACACGGACAACTACTTCTTCCAGGGATCGACCGGGGTCAACAGCCGTATCTTCCTCTTTGACACGGAAGGCGAGGAGACCGGTGACTACGAGGCCGACATCGACGGCGAGGGACCCGCCTCTATCACCGTCCGGAATCTCGATCTCTCGGTTTCGATCGACGATCGAAACGTGACGACGCTCGAAACGATCGACGGGACCGTCTCGGCACAGGTGAGCGGCCGCGAGATCCGCCTCGAACTCCTCGACGACAGCGACGAGGTCGTCGACGAGCGGTTCGTCGACCTCTCCGGACAGGGCGAGTACGACTTCAGCTACGATTCGGAATCGCTGAACCTCGAAACCGGCGAGTACACGATCCGCGCGACCGACACGGCAGCAGGCGTCACCGTCGAGTCCGACACGATCGAGGTCACCGAGGCGGGCGACACCGAGGTGCTCCTGCCGAGTAACGTCATCAGCGAGGCCCGCGGTGACGTCGTCGCCATTCCGCTCACGCTGGAAAACACCCGCGAAGCGACGCTGACTATCGGTGACGACGAGGCCGGCTACGAGGCGAGCGTGACGGTGCGCGATGGGGACGGTGACGACCGCGACGGCGAAGTGACCGTCTACTTCAACACCTACGAGGCCACGTCGTTCGGAACCGACACGTTCAGCGGCGAGAACGACCTGTTCAGCGTGAGCGACGACGACGAGATCGTCGACGGGGAGGTCACGATCGGCGTCTCGAACCTGCTCGACGCCGAGGCGTACCCGCTGTCAGCGCAGACCGGGGGCCGCGAGACGGACGTCCAACTCCTCACGCTGGAGGAGCGATCGACGACGTCGATCCGGACGCTGACTGCCCCGCGGAACGAGTACAGTAGCCTCAACGACCCCGAAGAGATCCGCGAGGGGACCGGCGAATACGTCACGGAAACCTCCGATGTCGCCGTCGGCGACACGGTCCTCTACGAGATCGAGGCGTCGGGGCTCGAAGGCGCCCTCGACGCCCGCGGCGAGGACACGGTCACCGCGGAGTTCTTCGACTTCGCGAACGGGAGCGAGGACAACCCCGCCGGGCAGTTCAGTATCGTCCAGCAGGATCCCGGCCCGAACCGCGATCCGCTCGTGCTCGAACTAAACAGCTCGAACGCGCGTGTGGTTGCGGACTCGGCCAACGACACCTACTACGTGGTCACGCGGACCGGCGACGACGGGCCCGACGGCGTCGAAGATGCCGACGGGGACGGCGTCATCGACCCCGACGAGACCGAGCGCGGTACGGTCGATGCCGACGACGACCTCCGCGCCACGTTCACCGTCTTCGGCGAGGACGAAAACGACCTCGACCTGACGGCCGACGGCGAGGACGAGAGCGTCGAGACGAGCCACTCGCTCACCGAACCGGAGATCGAGATCAACGATCCGTTCAACGTCACCGAGGTCAGCGGCCAGGAGATCTTCGGCGAGGCGACCGTCGCGCCCGGCACGGAGCTGAGTATTCGGGTCCGGAGCGGCGACGGCGTCCGGCCGGCATTCCTGAAGACAGCAGAGACGACCGTCGATTCGAATGGCGAGTTCCTGGTAACGCTCTCGTTCAACGACACCAGCCCCGGTGACACCTACACGATCACCGTCAGCGACATCGGCCCGGCGCCGGACGCCACCGCCGACGGCACCGTCCAGCCGGTGATCCAGACGGCGACGTCAGACACGCCCGCGGAGACGACCACCTCGGAGACGCCGACGACGACCACGACGGAGACGACGACGGAGACGACGTCCACGACGACGATGACTGAGATTCCGACGGTCCAGACGTCGACGACGACGCCCGGATTCGGCGTCATCGCGGGACTGATCGCCTTCGCCGGGGCCGCGCTCCTGGCGCTGCGTCGGGAGTAGGCTGACGGCCCCCGCCGGGAGCAACCGACGGGTCGCTGCAGGCGGTTCGGCCGCGATTTCTACTCCTCGCTGCGGGCGGGCCGGCCGAGGTGGTCCTCCACCACATCTACCTTCTCGCGTGCGCGTTCTTCGCTCGTCCGCTTGTCGTCGATCTTCAGCACCGTACTCACCCGATCAGCGTCGACGGCCCGGTGGGCCGCCTCCGCGGCCGCAAACAGCGTTCCAACGTCGTCGGCCTCGATGACTGTCCCCATCGGATTCGTCTCGTAGTCGACGTCGAACGCCTCCAGGGCGTCGACGGCTTTCGCCACTTCCGCGGACATACTCCCCTCGATCACGGGCGCGACGCTCAAAAGCGCGACAACAGTCATACTGCGGGATTCGGCCCCAGGTTGCAAAAACGTTCGTCGGCGGCGTCGGCAGCGGACCACGATGGGGCGATCCTCACCGCGGCCTTCCTGCCGTTATCGGGCCGAGATCCCGAAAGGCTACGGGCCTCCCTGTCGGGGTAGTCAGTACGCCGGTCGCTGGGCGCGGATGATCCCCGCGAGGTGCTGCTGTTCGTCCGCGAGGAGTTCCGTCAGGTCGTCGGCCGTGATGATACCGACGAGTTCGTCACCGTCGCAGACGGGGACGCGGCGGATCCCCTCGTCGCTCATAAGGTCTGCTACCTCGTAGAATCCGGCATCCCGATCGATCGTCTGGACGTCCTCGGTCATCACGTCGGCGGCGACCAGCCCGCTCAGATCGACTCCTTCCGCCAGCACGCGGACGGTCAGGTCCCGATCGGTGACGATTCCGACCGGTGTGTCGTCCTCGGTGATCACGACGCTACCGACCGACTCCTCGGCCATCGTGGCCGCGAGTTCAGCGACCGGCATCTCGGGATCGGCCGTTACTACGTCGCTCCGGGCAAGGTCTTCGACTGGCATAATTGTACCTCCATCAGTATCTCAATCGTCCGATAGGTAATCGCTGCCGGTTTTTCCTATACGCTGGGAAATGTGCCGGTGAGATTAGTACCGGGAACACGGTTGCAATCTGTCGATCACGAGTCGCTGTCGGGAGCCCACTCACCACCCACCCGAGAATTCACACTCGAGGCCCACCTTTTCGGGCAGTTCGGAGACGTAGCGCATCTTGTCGTCGGAACTCAGGTTCGTGAGGAGATAGTAACCGCCGGACACCCGCTGTTGGCCGCGCATATCCGACCCGTTCGGGTGTTCCGGCTCGTCGTTGAGAAGCGCTCGACTGCCGCGACCCGTACCCGGGATATACGGGATGTCGATCTCGTCCAGCAGGCCCTCCTCCGCGATGAGGTAGTGGCAGTATACATAAGTGGGTTTCAACATTCCCAGTAGAGGCTAAAGAAAAGGGTATAGATTTAGAGAGTGCAAGAAAGAGCACGGTTTTAGAAAATCTCAAGGAACTAAATGATGATCCATCAAATATATCGTCAATACTTGAAAAACTGGTTCACCCCAGACACTACATTTGGAATGATAAAGAAAGAGAACAAATAGTGGGAGATTTGGATATTGTCTTGGAATAGGAAGATTTGAGAATAGATGACCAAGGAGAATTAAAGAAGCTAACCTAAGCCGCTAGTCAACCAGGCTGATAACAGAATCGACTGTACTGAGCGAAATAGTTTTACGACACAATCGACTACATCAGATTACATATGCCTGTGTTCCTCGAAGATCACGATCCCGAAATCGACCTGCGACCAGACACTACCAAATCCGACATCGTGGTCTATCTGTATGAAAACCCCGAGTGGGGGTACTCCCCTCAGGAGATCAAGGAAACGCTCGACATTCCCCGGGGGACCGCTACAACCACACTCAAACGCCTCTACGACGACGGCTATATCGGGAAAACTGCGGACGGCTACTACCACGCCTTGAGTGAACGAAAAGACCTCCACCGGTATGTCTCTAGTCTGGATCAAGTCCACCGGATGTTCGGTCACCACCGCGATCCGGACACAACGCCCGAAGAACCCGAGAAACAGCTCGGCGAAGATCGGACTGACGAGGAGCTCGAAGCAGAACTCACGGCGTTAGAGGCAGATACCCACGACGGAAATGAGTAAACTGTCAGCAGGAGACGTTCGCTGGGCGCAGGACCCGACAGATGCCCACGTACAACGACCAATTATCGTCTTAGCACACGAAACACACCCGTTCAGCGCCACTGATTGTACGGTGATGTGTGTCGGAACGAGTGCTGGAGAATATCCGCAAACGACACCCGAACTCACGGACGAGCACCTCGACGGCATCTCCTTCACCGGCGCGTCATACCTGATGCCGTGGGCGCTGTACACGATCGCTCCAGCGACGATTATGAACGGCAAAGCGAAAGGAGAACTGACGGAGGAGGGGCGAAGACTGGTGAAAAAATCACTCATCTCTCTCCTCCCGTAACAACGGGAGGAGCCTGGCAGAGTTCACCGGACCCTTCGAGGGCGGCTCAGAAGTGCGTATCATACTCGGTACTGTGAGGTGAGTATCGGAGAAGTGCGCTGGCTGGGATGTTGAACCGAGCCGAGACGGTCCTGCTCGCTTCGCTGCGCGGGCTGCGACTCGTCGGGTTCAAATCCAGGTGTCGCACTCACTCGACCAGGATCGCGGCGCGACGAGACGCGCCGCTGAATGGTAGAGTTCGAGAGAAGTGCGCTGGCTGGGATTTGAACCACGGTCGTTCCGCTCGCATTCGCTCGCTTCACTCCCTGATTCAAATCCCAGGAGCTTCGACACCGATATTCACGAGTCCGTGCCGAGACGAGACTCGGCACTCGTGGGGTGAATATCGGAGAAGTGCGCTGGCTGGGATTTGAACCCAGGTTGTGACCATGGCAAGGTCACGTGATACCACTACACTACCAGCGCGCGTCCGTCGTCTGCACTCGAAACCAGACGGGATTGATAAATAAGACTTGCGACTCGGCGGGAAACCGGGTGATGGCGTGGGGGAGGCTCCCACGATTTGCACACCGTGAAACCGCCGCATCCCGGCGTGTGACGGCCTCACAGCCCCGGGTGGCTTTCGCTACTCTTTTAGGTTCCCCTCCGGTATCAGTGGTACAGTCTAGACGTGACGCAGAAGGGACCGGTATGACGCTGACCGTGCTCGTGCCGTCCTCTCTCGTCCGGGAGGCCGAAGACAAACGCGAGGCAACTCGCAAACTCGGCTACGTCGCCCGCGCGGCGACGGTGTTCCGGGCGGATCGGCTCGTCGTCTTCCCCGACCGGGAAGGCGAACGACGCCTAGGGGGCGAGTTCGTCGAAACGGTGCTGCGATACGCCGCCACGCCGCCGGACCTCCGAAAGGAGGTCTGGGGGCGACGCGACGAACTCGAGTACGTCGGCGTGCTGCCGCCCCTCCGTGTCCCGTCTATGACCGGCTCCGAATCGAACGGTTCGGGGTCGTTAACACAGGGAATCGTGACCGAGGTCGGACCTGACGGCCGCGTTCGGGTCAATTGCGGACTGCAACACCCGGTCTCCCTCTTTGTGCCTCCGTCGATGGAGGTCGAGGAGGGGGAACGCGTCGCCATCAGGATCTCTTCGCGAGAACCGGTCCGTGCACGGATCGTCGATCGGCCCGTTCCGGGCTTCGACGTGTCCCACACGGACCTCGAGGAAGCGCTCGACCGCGCCGATTCGGGTGTCGCTATCGCGACGTCCCGCCACGGCGAAGCGCTGACCACCACGCGACTGCCGGATCTCGCCGCCCGCATCGAACGAGACGGCGCGACAGTCGCGTTCGGGTCGCCCGGTCGTGGGCTTCCGGCCATTCTCGACATCGACGTCGAGGATGCGGTCGAACCCGCTGACGGTCCGGGGTTCGACCTCTGGCTGAATACGATTCCGCAGCAGGGAAGCGAGGTAGTGCGAACCGAAGAAGCGATGTTCGCCTCGCTCGCGCCCCTGACACTCACGGAGTGATCACATGCCACAACCAAGCAGACCACGAAAAGGTTCGATGGGCTTCAGCCCGCGCAAGCGTGCGACCACCGAGGTTCCGCGCATCCGGTCGTGGCCCGACGACGAGGGCGCACCCGGTATCCAGGGATTCGCCGGCTACAAGGCCGGGATGACCCAGGTGATGATGGTCAACGACGAGGCCAACTCCCCCCGCGAAGGGATGGAGGAGGCCGTCCCGGTGACCGTCGTGGAGACGCCGCCGATGCGCGCCGTCGCCCTTCGAGCCTACGAAGAGACGCCGTACGGAGCAAAGCCGCTGACGGAGGTGTGGACCGGCGAGTTCGCAGAGTCCCTCGATCGGACCCTCGATCTCCCCAACGAGAACACCTTCGAGGAGGACGCCGCAGACCTGCGTTCGGCCGTCGAGGCCGGCGACGTCGACGACGTCCGCCTCATCACCCACACCGTCCCGGCGGAGATGAAGAACGTCCCGAAGAAGAAGCCCGACGTTATGGAGACGCGCGTCGGCGGCGGCTCCGTCGAGGAGCGCGTCGACTTCGCGCTCGACCTCGTCGAAGACGGCGGGGAGCACGAACTGTCCGACGTCTTCCGCGCCGGCGAGTATCTCGACGTCGCCGGCGTCACGAAGGGCAAAGGGACGCAGGGCCCCGTCAAGCGATGGGGCGTCCAGAAGCGGAAGGGCAAGCACGCCCGTCAGGGCTGGCGGCGCCGGATCGGTAACCTCGGCCCGTGGAACCCCTCCCGCGTGCGCTCGACTGTCCCCCAGCAGGGGCAGACGGGCTACCACCAGCGCACCGAACTGAACAAACGCCTCATCGACTTCGGTGACGGCGACGAACCGACCGTCGACGGCGGCTTCGTCGGCTACGGCGAGGTCGACGGGCCGTACGCGCTGGTCAAGGGATCGCTTCCGGGGCCGGACAAACGGCTCCTGCGATTCCGCGGGGCCGTCCGCCCGGGCGATCAGCCGCGACTCGACCCCGAAGTACGCTACGTATCGACGGAATCGAACCAGGGATAAATTATGCAGGCAACAATTCGTGACCTGAACGGCGACGACGCCGGCACGCTCGACCTGCCGGAGGTCTTCGAGACGACCTTCCGGCCGGACCTCATCGAGCGCGCCGTCGTCGCCGCGCAGGCCAACCGAAAACAGGCGTACGGTGCCGACCCCTACGCGGGGCTGCGAACTCCGGCCGAATCGTTCGGCAGCGGCCGCGGGATGGCGCACGTCCCCCGCGAGAACGGGCGCGCACGGCGCGTCCCCCAGGCCGTCAAGGGCCGGAAGGCGCACCCGCCGAAGGCGGAGAAAGACCAGGGCAAAGACATCAACACCAAAGAGCGGAAACTCGCCGTCCGATCGGCGATCGCCGCCACGGCGGACGAAGATGTCGTCCGCGAGCGCGGCCACCAGTTCGACGACGACGTCGAACTCCCGCTCGTCGTCTCCGACGACTTCGAGGACCTCGTGAAGACCCGCGAGGTCGTCGACCTGCTCGAATCGCTCGGCGTTCACGCCGACATCGAGCGCTCCGACGAGAACAAGACGATCAAGGCCGGCCGCGGCAAGACCCGCGGGCGGAAGTACACGCGCCCGAAATCGATCCTCTTCGTCACGAGCGAGGAGCCATCGAAGGCGGCGCGGAACCTCCCCGGTGCAGACGTCGTCACCGCATCCGGCGTCGGCGCGGAGGACCTCGCCCCCGGCACGCAGGCCGGGCGGCTGACGCTCTTCACCGAGAGCGCGATCGAGGAGGTGGCCGACCGATGAGTTCGATCATCGAGCATCCGCTGGTCACCGAGAAGGCGATGGACGAGATGGACTTCGACAACAAACTCCAGTTCATCGTCGACCTAGACGCCACGAAGCCCGAGGTCGCCGAGGCGATCGAATCGCGCTACGAGGTGTCCGTCGAGGACGTCAACACGCAGGTGACACCGCAAGGTGAAAAGAAAGCGACCGTCCAGCTGGGCGAGGACGACGACGCGCAGGAAGTCGCCTCACGGATCGGGGTGTTCTGACAATGGGACGACGAATTCAGGGCCAGCGTCGTGGTCGCGGCACGTCCACGTTCCGGGCGCCGTCGCACCGCTACAAGGCCGAACTCTCGCACAAGAAAGACGAATCGAGCGACACCATCTCCGGTGAGATCGTCGACATCGAGCACGACCCCGCACGCAGCGCGCCGGTCGTGGCCGTCGAGTTCGAGGACGGCGACCGGCGCCTCGTCCTCGCACCCGAGGGCGTCGCCGTCGGCGACACGATCCAGGTCGGCGTCTCCGCGGAGATCAAGCCCGGCAACACGCTCCCGCTCGCGGAGATCCCCGAAGGGGTCCCCGTGTGCAACGTGGAGAGCCAGCCCGGCGACGGCGGGAAATTCGCCCGCGCGTCCGGGACGAGCGCACAGCTCGTCACCCACGACCGCCACGTGGCGATCGTGAAGCTCCCCTCGGGAGCGGTCAAGCGGCTGAACCCGCAGTGCCGTGCCACCGTCGGCGTCGTCGCCGGCGGCGGCCGCACGGAGAAACCGTTCGTGAAGGCGGGCAAGAAGCACCACAAGATGAAAGCGCGCGGCATCAAGTGGCCGCGCGTCCGCGGGGTCGCGATGAACGCCGTCGACCACCCGTTCGGTGGCGGCGGCCGCCAGCACCCCGGACAGCCGAAATCCGTCTCTCGGGACGCCCCGCCGGGACGGAAGGTCGGTGACATCGCCTCGAAGCGCACCGGTCGCGGTGGCAAAGGAGGCAAAGACAACTAATGAGTTCCGAATACCGAACCGGCCGCGAGGGTGAGTTCACCTACCGCGGCCACACGCTCGACGAGCTGCAGGAGATGTCGCTCGAGGAGGTCGCGGAACTGCTACCCGCACGACAGCGGCGAACCATCGAACGGGGACTGTCGGTCCAGCAGGAGAAGCTGCTGGAGAAGGCCCGCGAGGCCGGTCCTCAGGAGACGGCCAACGATCCGATCCGGACCCACCTCCGGGACATGCCCGTGCTGCCCGAGTTCGTCGAGAAGACGTTCGAGGTCTACACCGGGCAGTCCTTCGAGCGCGTCCGCGTCGAACCCGAAATGATCGGCCACTACCTGGGCGAGTTCCAGCTGACGCGGACGTCGGTCGAACACGGCCAGGCCGGCATCGGCGCGACCCGGTCCTCGAAGTTCGTGCCGCTCAAATAAATTATGGGTATCAACTACAGCGTCGAGGCCGACCCGGAGACCACCGCCAAGGGGATGCTCCGCGATCGGCCCATCAGCCTGAAGCACAGCAAGGCGGTCGCAAAGCAGATCAAAGGCAAGACCGTCGCGGACGCGGAGGCGTACCTGAACGACGTCATCGACGAGAAACGCTCCGTCCCGTTCAAACAGCACAACACCGGCGTCGGACACCGTTCCGACATCGACGGCTGGGATGCGGGACGGTACCCCGAGAAGGTCTCGAAGGCGTTTCTCGAACTCTTAGAGAACGTCTCGTCGAACGCCGACGAGCAGGGATTCGACGGCGAGTCGATGACGATCAAACACGTCGCCGCCCACAAGGTCGGCGAACGCCAGGGTCGCAAACCTCGGGCGTTCGGCAGTGCCGACCCCTGGAACACGACGGTCTGCGACGTCGAACTCATCATCGAGGATATCGAGGAGGTCGAAGCCTAATGGCCGACGAACACCAGTTCATCGAGGACGGACTGCAGCGCTCGCAGATCGACGAGTTCTTCGCAGACGAACTCGGTCGCGCCGGCTACGGCGGGATGGACGTCGCGAAGACCCCGATGGGGACCCAGATCGTCCTGAAGGCCGAAAAGCCCGGAATGGTCATCGGCAAGGGCGGGAAGAACATCCGGAAGGTCACCCGCGAACTCGAAGAGCGGTTCGACCTCGAAGACCCCCAGATCGACGTCCAGGAGGTCGACGAACCCGACCTCAACGCCCGCATCGTCGCGGACCGGCTGGCCAACGCCCTCGAGCGTGGCTGGTACTTCCGCAAGGCGGGCCACACGACGATCGACCGCATTATGGAGTCCGGCGCCCTCGGCGCCGAGATCGTCCTGAGCGGGAAGGTCACGGGTGCGCGCTCGCGCGTCGAGAAGTTCAACCGTGGCTACATCAAGCACAACGGCGAACCCGCCCAGGAGATCGTCGACGAGGGCCAGGGCGTCGCGGTGATGAAGCTCGGTACGATCGGCGTGACCGTCAAGATCATTCCGCCGGGCGCGAAGCTGCCCGACGACTTCGAGATCCACGAGGACGTCGACATCGAGCCCGTCGAACAGATCGCCGAAAGCGAAGGCGTCGAATCGCTCCTCGAGGAGGAGCCCGAGGAGATCCCGGACGTCGGCGAGGACGAGGACGTCGAAGTTCCCGACGAGACGCCTGAGGAGGTCATCGACGAGGAAGTCGTCGAGGAAGTCATCGACGAGACCGACGAGGACCCCGTCGAGACCGGCGACGCCGAGGAGGGCGAGGAACCCGACCTCGACGAACTCGACGAGGACGTCGAGGCCGAAGCCGAGGAACTGCTCGACGAGATGGAAGAGGCCGAGGAATCGGAAGACGCCGCCGACGAGGAGGGTGAGGAATAATGGCGATCCTCTACCCCGAAGAGATCCGCGACATGACGGCCGCAGAGCGCGACGCCGAACTCGAAGGGCTCGAGACGGAACTCCTGAATATGGAGGCCCAGCAGGCCGCCGGCGGCGCCCCGGAGAACCCGGGCCGCGTCGGCGAGCTGAAGCGGACCATCGCGCGGATCAAGACGATCCAGGCCGAAGAAGGCGACTTCGACGAGGACCAGGAGTAACACCGCAATGGCACTGACACCCGAGACGCTGACACGACACGAACTCAACGGCCTCCGCGTGGCCGTCGCCGACGCGCCCAACCCCGACCTCGTCGGGATCTGTGGCCGCGTCGTCGGCGAGACGATGCGGACGCTTCGCGTGGCTGTCAGCGACTGCGACGGACCGGCCCCGGACGGTCGGTCCGACTGCACTCGGGTGAAGCAGGTGCCGAAGCGCGGCTCGACGCTGGAGTTCGAGCTCCCCGCCCGGGGGGGTACGCCCGGACCGAAAGCGACGGATACAGATGAAGCCGCCGACGCCGCGAAGGCGTCGGGGACCGCGTCCGAACTCCGATCGGATACTGCCGGCGGATTGGAAGCCGGTCAGTCGGGTCGGCCCGCTGCGGACGACGCAGCGGCGTCCCCATCCGGGACGTGCGAGGGCGCGGCCTACGTTACGGTGGATGGCACACGTCTGCTCTCACGACCCGCCTTGCGGACCGAGAAGGCAGGTGACACACTATGGCGATAGGACTGAACGTAGAAGAACCGGAGGAGGCCTGCTCCGACGAGAACTGTCCGTTCCACGGGACACTTTCCGTGCGCGGACAGACGCTCGAGGGCACGGTCGCCTCCACCGACATGGAGAAAACCGTCATCGTGGAGCGTGAATACGACGTTCACGTTCCCAAGTACGACCGCTTTATGAAGCGGCGTAGTCGCATCCCCGCCCACGCACCCCCGTGCGTGGAGATCGAGGAGGGCGACACGGTACGCATCGCGGAGACCCGACCGCTGTCGAAGACCAAGGCTCACGTCGTGGTCGAGACCCTCGGAGGTGAGGAGTGATGGAGGCCCTGAAAGCCGACGTCACGAAAGGCCTCGAACGAGGCTCGCTCATCACGTGCGCCGACAACACTGGCGCGCGCCAGTTGAAGGTCATCAGCGTGAAGGGCTCCGGTGGAACGAAGAACCGACACCCCAAGGCGGGCATCGGCGACCAGGTCACCGTCTCGGTGACCAAGGGGACGCCCGAGATGCGCCGCCAGGTGCTCGAAGCCGTCATCGTCAGGCAGCGGCAGTCGATCCGCCGCCCGGACGGCACGCGCGTGAAGTTCGAGGACAACGCCGGCGTCATCATCGACGAGATGGAGGAGCCGCGCGGGACCGAGATCAAAGGACCGATCGCGCGTGAGGTGGCCGAGCGCTTCGGGAGCATCGCATCGACAGCGACGATGATCGTGTGAACAGTATGACCAAACAACCACGCAAACAGCGACAACGCACGCAGAACGCGCCTCTGCACGAGCGGCAGGACCAGGTCCGCGCGACGCTGTCCGAGGACCTCCGCGAGGAGTACGGACAGCGCAACGTTCGCGTCAACGCGGGCGACACCGTCGAGGTGCTCCGCGGCGACGACGCCGGCACGGAAGCCGAAGTCGTCGACGTGGACCTCCGCGATACCGCCGTCCACGTCGAGGACGTGACCATCGAGAAGGCCGACGGCGAGGAAGTGCCGCGGCCGCTCGACGCCTCGAACCTCCGCGTGACCGAACTGGACCTCGAAGACGACCGCCGCGAGGAGCGCCTGCAGGCGACGGAGGACGAACAATGACGCGACACCAGAAGCGACTGTCGGCACCGAACGCCTGGCCGGTCGAACGGAAGACGGAGACGTTCACCGTCAAGGCCGGCGCAGGTCCGCACGGAGAGGCAGGGGTCCCCCTGCTTGTCCTGCTGCGGGACGTGCTCGGCTACGTCGACTCGAAGAAGGAGGCGCGCTTCGCACTGAACGAGGGCACGGTCCTCGTCAACGGCGACGCCGTCTCCGACGAGCAGCGCCCGGTGGGGATGTTCGACATCCTCGCGTTCACCGAGCGCGAAGAGTACTACCGCGTCTTCCCCGAGGAGGGCGGCCGGCTCTCCCTGACGCCGATCGACAGAGAGGCGGCGGGGAGTCGTCTCGGCAAGATCGTCGGAAAGCAGGACGTTCACGGCGGCGAGACGCAGCTGACGCTGCACGACGGCACGAACGTCCGCATCGACGAAGGGGGCGACGAGTACGGCACGAACGACTCCCTCGTCGTCGACAACGACGACAAGGAGATCGTCGCGCACTTCCCCTTCGAGGAGGGTGCGCTCGTGACGGCCGTCGACGGCACCCACTCCGGTGACATCGGCGAGATCGACGAGATCACCGTCACCGCCGGGAGCGGCGACAACACCGTCACCGTCGAAACCGACGGCGGCAGCTTCGAGACGATCGAAGACTACGTCGTCGTGATCGACGAGAACTTCGTCGACGACGACGAGGATGCGGCCGCTGACGCGGACGCCGACGAGGCGGACGCGGACGAAACGGACGAGGCGGCCGACGACGAGTCGGCCGACGGAGGTGACGACGAATGAGCGACGCGACGTTCCACGAGATGCGCGAACCGCAGATCGAGAAGGTCGTCGTCCACATGGGCGTCGGCGAGGGCGGTCGCGAACTCGCAAACGGCGAGGAGATCCTCGAAGAGATCACCGGACAGGAAGCCGTCCGCACGACGGCGACCCGCGCCGCGACGCAGTTCGGCGCCCGCACCGGCGATCCGATCGGCGCGAAGGTCACCCTTCGCGGCGAGAACGCCGAAGCGTTCCTGGAGACGGCGCTGCCTTTGACCGAGCTTTCGGCGCGGCAGTTCGACGAGACCGGGAACTTCAGTTTCGGTGTCGAGGAACACACCGCCTTCCCGTCTCAGGAGTACGACCCGCAGATCGGAATCTACGGCCTGGACGTGACGGTCAACCTCGTCCGTCCGGGCTACCGGGTGAAAAAGCGCGACAAGGCGTCGCGCTCGATCCCGTCGAGCCACCGGCTGACGCCGGCGGACGCGAGGGCCTTCGTCGAGGAGACCTTCGACGTCACCGTCGACGCGGAGGAGACAGCATGAGCGAATCAGAGACAGAACAGACGGGCGAGCACGCGACCCGCCGCACGGGCCAGAGCCACGAGTGTCGACGCTGTGGCCGCAATCAGGGTCTCGTCGGTAAATACGAGATCTACCTGTGCCGGCAGTGCTTCCGCGAGGTCGCCCGCGAGATGGGATTCAAGAAGTATCGATAACGATGACAGGAAACGATCCACTGGCCAACGCGCTCGCCGGCGTCGACAACGCCGAGAGCGTCGGCCACCTGTCCCACGAGATACAGCCCGCCTCCAACGTCATCGGCTCCGTCCTCGAGGTCTTCTACGACCGCGGGTACATCGACGGCTTCGAGTTCGTCGACGACGGCAAGGCCGGACGGTTCGAGGTCGAACTGAGCGGCGCGATCAACGAATGTGGCGCCGTCAAGCCCCGCTACTCAGCGGGCGCAGACGAGTTCGAGAAGTGGGAGAAGCGATACCTCCCCGCCCGCGACTACGGGACGCTCATCGTCACGACGAGCCACGGCGTGATGAGCCACTACGACGCCCGCGAGGCGGGTATCGGTGGCCAAGTAATCGCCTACGTGTACTGAGACTATGACCAGCAAAGAAATCGAAATTCCGGACGAGGTCTCCGCCGAGGTGTCGAACCTCGATCTGACGATCGAGGGGCCCAACGGCAGCGTCACCCGGACGCTGTGGTACCCCTCAGTCAGCGTCAGCGTCGAGGACGGCGCAGTCGTCATCACCGCCGAGGAGACGGACGCGAAGACGAACGCCACCGTCGGGACCTTCGAGAGCCACGTGACGAATATGATCCACGGGGTCACCGAAGGCTGGGAGTACGAGATGGAAGTCTACTACGCCCACTTCCCGATGCAGGTCGACGTCGACGGCGACGAGGTCGTCATCGAGAACTTCCTCGGTGAGCGGTCTGAACGGCGGACACCGATCCGCGGAGACACGGACGTACAGGTCGACGGCGAAGTGGTCACCCTGACGGGCCCCTCGAAAGAGGACGTCGGGCAGACCGCCGCCGACATCGAACAGCTCACTCGCGTGACGGACAAGGACACGCGCGTCTTCCAGGACGGCGTCTACATCACGCAGAAACCGCAGACGGGTGGTGCCTGATATGGCCGACGAAGACGAAATCGAAACACTCGAAGACATCAGCGGCGTCGGCCCCTCGAAGGCCGAGGCGCTCAGAGACGCCGGCTACGAGTCGGTCGACGACGTCAAGGCGGCGAGCCAGTCGGAACTGGCCGACGTCGAGGGCGTCGGGAACGCTCTTGCGGCCCGGATCAAGGCCGACGTGGGTGGCCTCGAGGTCACCGACGAGACCGAAGCCGAGGTCGAAGAGGAGACCGACGAAGCGGAGACCGAGGAAGTCGAAACCGAACTTCGACCCCGCGGTCACGCCGACAAGACGCCGGAACTGGACGAGGAAACCGCCCGCGCGCTCGGACAGAAACACCGCGAGGGCAAGCCCGCGTTCCGCCGGCAGAAGTACCACGCCAAGAAGCGCGTGCCCGAATCCTGGCGGAAGCCCCGCGGCAACCTCTCAAAGCAGCGCCGGGGAATTAAGGGCAAAGGCGACTCCGTCGAGGCGGGCTTCCGCTCGCCGAAGGCCGCTCGCGGCCTGCACCCCTCGGGCTTCGAGGAGGTGCGCGTCCACAACGTCGACGACCTCGAAGGCGTCGACGGCGACACGCAGGCGGTCCGCATCGCCTCGAAGGTCGGCGGACGGAAGCGCGAGCGAATCGAAGAGGTCGCCGAGGACCGCGAGATCCGCGTCCTCAACCCGACCTACGTCGAAGTGGAGGTCGAAGAATGACGGATCTGAAAGCACAGAAACGGATGGCCGCCGACGTCTTAGACGTCGGCAAGAGCCGAGTCTGGTTCGATCCCGAACAGCAAGACGAGATCGCGGAGGCAATCACTCGCGAGGATATCCGCGACCTCGTCGATCAGGGAACCATTCGCGCCACGGACGCGAAGGGTAACTCCAAGGGTCGTGCCCGCGAGCGCGCAGCGAAGCGCGCCTACGGCCACCGCAAGGGTCCCGGCTCCCGCAAGGGGAAGGCCGGCGGCCGGAAGAAACGGAAGGACGAATGGGTCAGCCGCATCCGCGCTCAGCGTCGTCGCCTGAAGGAACTGCGCGACGACGGTCCGCTCGACCCGACGCAGTACCGCGAAGTGTACAACAAGGCGTCGGGCGGCGAGTTCGAGGACGTGGCGCGGCTCGAAGCATACATTCGGAACAACTACGATGTGGAGATAGAATAATGGCAACAGGACCACGCTACACGGTGCCGATGCGACGTCGGCGCGAGGTCCGGACGGACTACCACCAGAGGTTGCGCCTGCTGAAATCAGGCAAGCCACGCCTGGTTGCTCGCGTGAGCAACCAGCACGTCAGGGCGCAGCTGATCACCCCCGGACCGGACGGAGACGAAACGCACGCGGCCGCATCCTCCGAGGATCTCGCAGAGTACGGCTGGGAGGCCCCAACCGGGAACCTTCCCAGCGCGTACCTCACGGGCTTTCTCGCAGGGACGCGCGCCGTCGAGGCCGGCCTCGACGAGGCTGTCCTCGATATCGGGCTGAACACCGCGACACCCGGCAACAAGGTGTTCGCGATCCAGGAAGGAGCGATCGACGCTGGCCTCGAGATCCCGCACAACGAGTCGGTACTCGCAGACTGGTCTCGGAACCGCGGCGAGCACATCGCCGAGTACGCCGAGCAGCTGGAGGAGCCGCTCTACAGCGGCGATTTCGACGCCACGCAACTCCCTGAGCACTTCGACGATGTGCTCGAGCGACTACAGGAGGACGCATGAGCCAACGCAACGACAACGGCTGGACGCCGCGCACGCGGCTCGGCCAGATGGTACAGGACGGCGACGTCACCACGATGGAGCAGGCCCTGGAGTCGGGACTGCCGCTGAAAGAGCCGGAACTCGTCGATCAGCTCCTGCCGGGGCTGGACGACGAGGTGCTGGACATCAATATGGTCCAGCGGATGACCGACTCCGGCCGCCGGGTGAAGTTCCGCTGTGTCGTCGCGATCGGTAACCGCGACGGCTTCCTCGGTTACGCCGAGGGGCGGGACGACCAGGTCGGCTCCGCGATCCAGAAGGCGATCGACGTCGCGAAGCTCAACATCATCTCGGTGGATCGCGGGTCGGGCTCGTGGGAAGACTCCGCCGGCGGCCGCAACTCCCTCACCCGGAAGGCAGAGGGGAAGGCCGGCTCGGTGACAGTCGAGATTATGCCCGCACCGCAGGGGCTCGGCCTCGCGGCCGCCCCGACCGTCCGCAACATCCTCGAACTGGCGGGCGTCCAGGACGCCTGGACCCGCTCGAACGGGAACACGCGGACGACGGTCAACCTCGCGAAGGCGACGTACAACGCGCTGAAGAACGCCTCGCAGTCGCGGACGCCCCGACGCGCCAGGGCCAAGCAACGTGAGGGCGAGGTGAGCGAGTGATGCAGGCGATCGTTCAGATCCGCGGTGAGGTCAATATGAGCGGCGCCGTGCGGGACACGCTGAAGATGCTCAACATCCACCGCGTGAACCACTGCGCTCTCGTTCCCGAGACGGAGACCTACCGCGGGATGATTACCAAGGTCAACGACTACGTCGCCCACGGCAAGCCCAGCGTCGAGACGGTCGAGACGCTTTTGGCCACGCGGGCCGAGCCCGAGGAGGGCGACGCCGAGGTCGACGAGGCGTGGCTGACCGAGCACACCGACTACGACGACTTCAGTGCGCTCGCCGAAGCGCTGGTCGACGAGGAGACGACCCTGCGCGAGCAGGGACTCTCGCCGGTGCTCCGCTTGCACCCGCCGCGCGGCGGCCACCGCGGCCAGAAGCACCCGACGACCGAGGGCGGACAGCTCGGAAAACACGACACCGACGGGATCGACGAACTCCTGGAGGCAATGCGATGACCTCGAAGAAACGACGCCAGCGCGGCTCCCGAACGCACGGCGGCGGCACGCACAAGAACCGGCGCGGTGCCGGCCACCGTGGCGGCCGCGGCCGGGCAGGTCGCGACAAACACGAATTCCACAACTACGAACCGATCGGCAAACACGGCTTCAAGCGGCCGGAAGACGCCACGCGAACGGTCGCGGAGGTCAACGTCCGTCAACTGGACGAAGACGCCGCGCTGCTCGCAGCCGAGGACCTGGCCGAACAGACGGACGGCGGCTACCACATCGACGTCCGTGACGTCGTCGAGGACGACGACGCCGACATCGTCAAGGTGCTGGGCGGCGGACAGGTCCGACAGGAGCTTTCGGTCGTCGCCGACGCGTTCACCGACGGCGCGGTCGAACTCATCGAGGGCGCCGGCGGGAGCGTCGAACTCACCGAACGCGGCGAGGAACTCGCCGCCGAGGACGACGCAGACGAAGACGACGACACCGAGGAGTAAACTATGGGATGGAAGGAGGCCGCCGAACCGGTGCTGACGCGGATGCCGTCAGTCGCGCGTCCGGAGGGACACGTCCCGTTCCGCCGGAAGCTCGGCTGGACCGCCGGGATCCTCGTGCTGTATTTCTTCCTGACAAACGTGACGATGTTCGGGCTGCAGACCGGCGGGCCGGGCGGGGACTTCTACGGGCAGTTCCGGAGTATCCTCGCCGGGTCGCAGGGGTCGATCCTGCAACTTGGCATCGGCCCGATCGTCACGGCGAGCATCGTTCTCCAGTTGCTCGGCGGTGCCGACCTGCTGGGCCTGGACACTGACGATCCCCGCGACCAGATACTGTATCAGGGCCTCCAGAAGCTCTTGGTGGTCGTGATGATCTGTCTAACGGGGCTGCCGATGGTGTTTGCCGGCAACTTCCTGCCGCCGAGTGAGGCGCTCGGGCAGTCACTCGGGATCGGGACGGGCGGTGTGCGGGGTATCATCTTCGCCCAGATGTTCGTCGGCGGCGTCCTCATCCTGTTTATGGATGAGATCGTGAGCAAGTGGGGCGTCGGCTCCGGTGTCGGGCTGTTCATCATCGCGGGCGTGAGCCAGCAGCTCGTCGCCGGGCTGTTCAGCTGGCAGAGCCTGGGCGGGCAGAGCGGGTTCTTCCCGACGTGGATCGGTATCATCACCGGTGCCGTCGAGATCGGCTCGCCGCTGACCCCCGGCGGACTCTCGGATCTCTTCCTCGGTCAGGGACAGATCCTCGCGTTGATCACGACGGTGCTGATATTCGGGATCGTCGTCTACGCGGAGTCCGTCCGTATCGAGATTCCGCTCGCACACGCGAACGTGAAGGGCGCCCGGGGCCGCTTCCCGGTGAAGCTCATCTACGCCAGCGTCCTGCCGATGATCCTCGTTCGCGCGCTGCAGGCGAACCTCCAGTTCCTCGGCCAGATCCTCAACAACTGGTGGGCGGGGATGCCCGCCTGGATCGGTCAGTACAGCCAGGGCCAGGTCACCGGTGGCCTGTTCTGGTATCTCGCGCCGATTCAGACCCGACAGGACTGGATGTGGTTCCTCGGATTCACCTCCCAGGAACCCGCCGCGATCGCCGCTCGCGTAGCGATCGATCTGACCTTTATGATCATCGGCGGCGCCATCTTCGCCATCTTCTGGGTGGAGACGACGGGGATGGGCCCCGAGGCGACCGCAAAGCAGATCCAAAACTCCGGGATGCAGATCCCCGGCTTCCGGCGGAACCCGCAGGTCATAGAGAAGGTGATGGAGCGGTACATCCCGCAGGTGACCGTCATCGGCGGCGCCTTAGTCGGCCTGCTGGCCGTACTCGCGAATATGCTGGGCACGATCGGCGGCGTCTCCGGAACGGGACTGCTGCTTACGGTCTCTATCACGTACAAGCTGTACGAGGAGATCGCAGAAGAGCAGCTGATGGAGATGCATCCGATGATGCGCGAGATGTTCGGCTAACCTTCTACACGATTTCTACATAGCTTTTTGTAGGTGGCCTACATAGCCGTGGGTATGCCGGATAACGAGCAGATCCACATCAGTGTCCCTGCCACGACGAAAGAGGTGTGGCAACGGAAAGCCCGAGAGGAGGGCTACGGGACGCTAACGAACCTGATTACAACAGCGGTCGAGCACGAACTCGACGACGATTACGTCCGTCAGGACGTTTTGGAGGAATACGGTGCCGGAGCAGCAGTAGACATAGATCTGTCTGAGATTGAAAGCGAGTTTGATACTGTTCGGAAGGAGATTCAGTCGCTTAGAGAGGAGGTGATGAACGTAGCAGGTGAGGAAGGTAAGCTTAGTGACGAGGAAATCAAAGATGTAGCGTTTGAAGTACACGATATTCTCCCGAGCTATCAAGATGAGAAAACGGGTTTGACTCTCTCAGAGATAGTTGACCAAGTGCGGAGTGATGTTGATGAAGAGGGGGTCAAAGAAGCACTCCTGTTCCTCGAGAGTAATCCGCATGTAGAGGTGGACTCCGATAGTATTGACAATGAACGGAGGTGGTTCCGTGCGTAACGAGAAGGGTCAGTTTTCGAGTCCAGACTCAAAACAGCTGAACGAATATACTGATCTCCATCAGCGGTTCTGCGAGGAGTTCCTTGCACGAAAGGATCCGCCGGAGACCACGTTTGAAACGCGGAAAAGAGAATCGCGGTACTGGTTGGCTTGGTGTGAGCAGAACGACGTTGATCCACGCGATGCGACGGAAGACGACGTGAAACGGTATATCAAGGGGATCCGGAATGAGAAGGCGGGAACGACCGTAAGTAGCTACTTCAATTCCATCCGCGTGTTTTATAGAGAACTATCTGAATCGGTGGACGTGGATGAGCTGGATTTCGACGAGTTACCGACTTCCGATCTAGATATCGGTGAGGAGTACGATATCAGTCAAACACCGGAGTACGTGCAAGTTCACAAGGTCGAAAAGGAATCCGATATCATCGCTATTGAGCCAGACACTATCCGGGAGTTGTTTGATCATGTCCCGGGAGAGAACCCAGTAACAAAACTGCGAAACAAGGTGCTGCTGAAGCTGAGCTGGTTTACTGCCTGTCGCGCTGACGAATTGTCCCGGATGGAGGTAGACAAGATCAACCATGACGACTACACTATCAAGATTCGGTCGTCGAAATTGAATCCTGACGACCATCCCGATTTGTACATTAGAAACGTCTGTTACCCAGCAGATTTTGACTACCAATTGCGACGGTGGATCAAGAAGCGAGAATCGTATAGCCGCTACGCGGATCAAAGTTCGCACCTATTCTTGACCACCCATAAACCTCAGATGGAGCCTGCTCATATCAGCGATATCGTGAAAGAGGCTGCACAAAATGCAGGCGTGCAGGAACCTCTGCGTCCTGCGAATCCGGCACGAATTCCAGAGGATGTTGATGAATGGCTCATCACTTCCCATCGGGTTCGTCGTGCTGCCATCAGTCACTGGGTGAATAACTGCGACTCAATCGATCTGCATCAAGCCCGTCGAATGGCCGGACACGCTGACATCCAACGAACGATGGAATACTTAGAGCCCGATGAGGAAAAACTCATCAACAACTACCAGGCGAGTTTTTAGTCTAGCTCTTGTGTTGGGGGATTATTGGTGGAGCCATTTTGAGGCCTGCAAGATACAACGCACGAATTCAGCAAATCAGTCAAAATAGCTTGAGCCGGTAGTCAATACGGTACTCTCGTTCGAATTGGTTCCTGAGATCCAGTTATTTGGATCGCAGAAATGATCGCGCTTAACTGGACTGTCACAATTTATTCAGATAAGCGAAGTGGGGTCAGCAGAGGTGCTTCCATCATTGAGTTCTACAGTTGGGGTAGACGACACGAAAACCGGGTATGAGTGTGTTCGTAATAACTGAACTCTATCCGGGCCGGAAACGAATTCATCGTTCAAGACCTGCGTAATTTGGTCGGCTTGCTAGGAATCGATATATGGGTGCCTGACGACTTGTTCTCCCTTTTCAGTAATAGACCACATTGGGCCGTCATTGGTAATGAGTTCTTTGCGACGCAATGATTTCAGGTGAGATTGTACCTTCTCACGTTCGGCGTTCCACCCCTCACCATAATCCGGTGAAGAATCGAAGGTCGAATATGGTAGCTCCGTGACTTTTTGATGAACCTCTCGTAGATAGGATTCTGAATTAACCCACACAGCTAACAACACGAATTGATCGTCATCAGATAAATCGTATTTTTCTGGGGAATGTTTTTCAACTCGATATAACTGCATTCCATCCTTAATGATTTCACTCACACCATCCGCGACCTTCTTCGGTCGTGTCCTATCCGGCTTAGCGTCGAGCCTTGACCTATCGACGAATATTTCCAAATCGTATGTGTCTTTCATATCTGAAATAAGGTCAACGACCCATTGGCTGGTGCCGGGTGCAAGTATTACCCTGTCAATTAGCGTGTTTGGGTCGATCGGAACCCTGATTCCAGGAGAGTTTGTGACATCAACTTCAATACTACCCGATGTCTCAATATTGTAAGATACTTCATCGGCCTCACTCCGAATTAACGCTCTTAATTCTCTTTCATCTGTAAACCCATTTCTTTTGTGAAAAACCTGTGCAACAGGATTTACTGGAAATGTCTTTGTTCGATAATCAATATATTCGACTTTCCCTATAACGAATTCAAAATCCGAATTCTCCAGAACTTCCCGGAGGTTATCAAATGTAGTTTCAATAGCCAACCCCTCATTTTGAATGTATGCGTCCCAAAATACAGCTGATTCATCTCCACCCCATCTCCAACAGGAAGTAAATGACTGTTTTCTAATTATTTCGTCCCTGGCCTTCCGATAATCATAGTCATTGTAAGGTACTTGTGGGTCTCCCTCCATTTCATTATATTCGTATGTTCTCCACCGGCGTCTGAGAATTTCTCCGGGATACTTACCCTCAAAGCTATCACTATAATTATCTACTCGGCTAAACCATAGTCCAGACTCAATCAATGATTGAAAACTAGATAAATCCATATATCGGCGGACAATATTCAACTCCCCATCATCGCGTGCATGTGGTGGATCTGGGGTCCAATTAGGATCAGCAAGGTCAGTAACTCCCTCCAAGCTTTGCTCCATATCGGTTTTAACGGCATATCGAATAGCTATTTCATGGAGTTGGTCTTTCACCGACTGTTCAATCTCAGCATCGGACAAGTACTCCTCCAAAAACTCTGTAACAGCTTGGGAATTGGTCTGAGCTACTCGTTCCAAAGCCTTTGACAAGGTCATGGCTAATTGTATTCCATAGGGGATATAATTCCTGTGCGGCTCTGTGCCCTCACATCTTTATATTGAACCAGACTACTCCATCTGTTCAAAGGTGTCTCTGTACTGCAATTTATATTTGTATTAAAGTTTTTCTTCTGACGGGTTAAGGTCTGATATTGAACAAGCGATTCTGTAGGAAGTTGGAATATTTGACCCGCTGTGGAGTGAAGTATTCGCAAAGAGAGATTTAAAATGCCAATTAGTGACCGTCGCGTTCACTCAGAGGTTCGTAGAAAGAAGAGATTCTTAGTGACGACTTGTTCTATAAGTCGCCACTGAACCTCACTATCTCCGGCATACCATCCCGAAAAGCAGGCTATCCCCAAGCCATTAATAGTATCTTATTATAATAAGTTAGTATGCCAAGGCTGGACGACCAATTCGACGATGAGGATGAACGAAAAGCAGAGTTGGTCACGGAGTTTAAGCACGGAGAAAAGGATGTTGAAGATGTCGAAGATATGCTGTATGAGGCTGTTGAATCGCTCCAGAACATTCAGTTCGATCACAAAGAAGAGGCGAATTTCTACGAAGCGTGGCAGCACATCGAGATCGCTTGGTGGATGATGCGTGACAACGCGGACAAGTATGAATCCAAATAGGCAGCATCAACCGAATTTTTGATGAGATTAGAAGCAACCGACAAAGAGGGACAGTACAAGGTATGGCTCACTGATGACGAATTGAATCAACTACGCCGCCATGCAGGGAGCACTCGTAACGACCTGATCATTCAGTTGGGTGGATATGTTGGTCTCCGGGCGTTCGAGATCCCTCAAGTATGTCCAAAACACGTGAAGCGGACGTCTGATGGTGAACACTATCGGCTTCGAGTACCAGAAGGCAAGGACACGAGCGGTTCAGGCGGAAAGCCACGCGACGCATACCTACCAGTAGATGTTGAACGCGACCTTCACCAATATCAACAGGAACACGACATAGCGCCGAGTGACCCGTTCATTAATCTTACCGAAAGTGGGATCCGCGCTGCTGTGAAACGGATCGCAGAACGGACGGCCGGTGAGACAGGTGATGACGACTTTCGCCACGTGGCCAGCCACGACCTACGGCGACGGTTCGCTCAACGTCTACTGGTAGATGAATCAATGAACCCGAGAGTGGTTATGGCTGTAGGTGGATGGGATAGCTTCACCGCGATAGAACCATATCTAAATGCACCAAGTGAAGAGGTTGTGAATGACGCCTTTAGTAACGTAGATTTAGGGGTGTGAGATTTGTAGAAACAGCGGAGGAACGAATCATCATACATGTCCGACGATTCAGAGACTTCGCCTTCGTTTCTTTCGTCGCTCCCGAACCAACCCATTACGGACGACATCGTGAGGCAAATTGCCGAAAGCGACAATCCGAAAATCCGCGGAGCGATGGGATTCCCGGGTTCAACACCTGGGGCAATCGAAGCGTTCCTCCTGAATATGGAAGCGAAGACGCACGTGATCGTCTTCGATCCGAGCGCGGAACGATGGCGCGTCTACGAGTCCTTCGAGAGTGAAGAACTGAGTCACGACGAGATGGTTGATCGTGCGAGCGACCTCGCCAACGAATGGCTCACGGAAAGCCTCTCGGATCGTATCGCAGCCGAAGAAGAAACTGATCCGGACGCATGATCCTCCGCTACTACGCCGACGCCGATGTCCGCGAGTGGCACGACCACGCGCTCCGACTCTTGCAAAGGCTTCACGACGAGCACGGTATCGTCGTCGAGATCAACCGGATCGACGACCAGCACGGAACAATCACGGACTTCCCGGGCGACGTACGGTCGCTGACACCCGAGGATATCTACGAGCGCGACCTGAAGCGAAACTCCGACCTGAATCAGCGCATCGACCAGACCCCGTCAGAGGCGTTCAAGCGCTACGGGAAACTCGACATCGCCGGGAACGTCGCGGTCGTCGATGACGACGGAACCGTCCAGTGGGCCTCGACGCTGCCGGGCTACGCTGACGGCTATGGACCGGGTGCCGAGTCGCAAACTGCGATGGATTTTCTTGAAGATATCGCCACCTCGCCGAGCAATCGAATCTGTGTCGAATGCCTCTCGCTGCTGGAGGGTGACGAGATCTTCTGTCCGAACTGCGGCCACAAATTGTCGTAGTGTCACACGCTGGCATCTCGCCGACCGCTCTTCCCAGCGGTCGTCCATCGATGTCTGTCCTCGGCCCCCGCGAACCTGCACGTCGGTAGCTACCCGAATCTCGGTGTCGTTCCTCCCTGAAGTTCTCCCTGTACATCTTACACTCGGACTTCCTACTATGAACTATGGCAAAGGTAGACAAGGACGAGGAACGCGAGGAGCGGATCAAGATGGAGATCGTCGTCGATGCCTACGACCGGCACGAGCGGGCAATCGGCTGGTACACCTATCTCGAGGATACAATCCGATTTCCGTTCGAAGCACGCTGTATCGAAGAGCGGGAAGTGTCGCCGCTGGAGGAGGGCGAAACCGTGCAGGTCGTGGAGATGTCTTCGGTCGAGGCATCGGAGAGCGAGATGTTCGTTACCATCGAGTGGATGGACAGGGAACTCGGCGTGCCGCTGGCACAACTGGAGCCAATCGACGCCGACCCCGACACGGAGCAAGCGGTCGCGGACTGGCACTACTGGGACGGACGTGGCTATATGTTTTGACGAGAACAGCGACTAATGGCGTGGCCATCGAACGGCCGGATATGCTTGACAGTCTCCCCGACCGCCCCCTCGCCAAGGCGGAAGCCGACGCACTCTCCGATGGGGACGGGATTGACCTCGTATTTCCAGCGACACCGGAGGGCATCAGGGAGGACGACGGCCACCAACGGATACACGATGTCCTGCTGTTCATGGAGGAAACTGTCGTCGCCCTCGCCTATCTCGAAGCTGAGAGGGGCTGGACCGTCGTCGCTACGGAAGACGATGAGGACGGCAACGGGTACGAGGCAGCGTATGATTCCCTGCTCGAATATCGTGGCTACGACGACATCGACCGCGAGGACGCGATGCGGCGCATCATCACCGAACTGTACGGTATTCCGCCCGAACTGGTCGAATCGAACCCGGAGAAATTCGACGCCCTCTCGGACACCTGACCACAGATGACCGAGCAACTCGACGGGTTTCGGGACGCACTCGCGTCAGGCGACCCAGACGAGGTGAACCCAGCGATCGAGGAACTGAAAGAGATGGAGGCGGAGGAGCGGGCCGAGTTGTTCGACGACGCCTTCGAGATGTGTCTGGAGCTCTACGAGGAGGGCAACGGGTATCAGCGGCAGTCCGTCGTTCGATTCGCACGGGAACTGGCGCCACGGCGGCGACTTTTCGAGGTGGTCGAACAGGCTGACTCCGAAGCCGAGGTATCGGACCACTTGATGCCGGGAGACACGAAGCAGGCTCTGGACCGTCTCGAGGAATTCTATTTGGCGGCTCTGGATGACGACGACGGGCGCGTGCGACGGGCCGCTATCAAGGGACTCAAGAATCTCACAGTAACGTATCAAATGGCGGGGTTCGAGGATCGAATCGACGAGATTCTTGCTCGTCTAAACGAGCTGATGGCCAAGGTAAGCGGCAAGAAGCTAGAACACATCCAGCAGGCACGACAGAACGTACAATTCAGCAAGGGCCCGACACTCAAAGAGATGATTTCTGATGGGCTAAACGACGAGTAACCGGTCCCGTCGTAGACTTCGGCTCCTTGACCCACACGACTTTGGCTGTCGCTGCCAACAGACTCAGGTATGGCCTTCAGCGTCTCGTGGCACACCCTTCTGGACGAGCTTGAAGAACTTCCTGGCGATGCGACGCTCATCACGCCGCTATCGCATAACCGATTTCAGGTCACGGACGTACAGGAGCAACGGGTCATCATTGAATTCCTCGACCGCGACATCGACGAGACCCGTCCGCTCCAACGAGACCAGTTTGAGACACTCTACCATCGTATCACCGATGAGCCGGACGGATTCGAACTTGACCGCCTCCCTCCCGATGCCGACCCGTATCCGGCTGTCTTGAGCGTGCATCCACGCTTCGAGATCGACGAGGACAGGGGCATAATCGTCGAGAAAGAGGGGTCCACCACCAGCCAACTACTCGACGACGAAGGCAACTCCGCGGAGGAGGACCGCACGGAGCCGGATTTGGACGTGTACGCGGACGCGCTGTTGCTCGTGGATGCGCTCGAGCGCCACGAGGTAGACGTATTGGAGGACGTGGAAACGGACGCGCTGGTGAACCTCTACACCCTGCTCTCAGATGTCCAGCGGAACGCAAACGATCTTCGCCAAGCCGTGGCCGACGTGTTGTTGAACCGCCTCCACCACGATCGACCCGTCAGCGGGCCATTCGGGTCCGTCCAGCGGACAGCACGCCGAAACCGCTCGCTGAAAGACGAGGAAGAGGTGCTGGAGACGCTCGAAGACGCTGGCATCGACCGCGAGCGCGTGCTGGGCGTGGACCGCGACAAGGTAGATGACGCCCTGGAGGTCACGGAACTGTCAGCGGACGACGTGTACGACATCGAAGAGTCCGAGTACGTCCGGAAGGCCGAGGTAGACGAGGAACGGAAAGAGACCCGTCTTCAGGGGCTCAAGGATCAACTCGCCGGCACAGAGGACGAGGAAACAGAGGAGCTCCGACAGGAGATCGAGGACCTAGAACGCCGCATCGACGAACTCACAAGTTTCCGGACAGGATCGGAGATAGAGAGTTGATGACGCCGTATGCAGACAACCCCTCTATCTATTAACCAGCTTTGTACGTTGAAATTGGTGCGTGTTATAGATAGGAGCAAAAATGGCTCATGCCGATCACCGGGATTATCCATTGCTAACGTACGGAGGAGCTGGGTTAGTCTTCGTCCGGCTCAAGAATCTCCTTGATGAGTTCAATATATTCCTCCTCAGCTGTCCCATTAGTAAGGGTCTCAGCCAAAGCCTGATGTACTGTTTCCATCCCTTCTTCCTCAAACAAACAGGCCCCGACAAGTTTTCCAAATGTCGTCATCTCCCACTTTCGCCCTCTCCGCTGAGGATCCTCAACAACGAGAGGATAATCTGCCCACAACTCAGCGTCTTTTTCACCTGCTAACGTGTCCATCAGATATGAGACAATCTTTTTATGAGTTCCACAGTCCGCGGCAATCTTCCCAGAATTCATAGCTCCATCCGCGTCATACAGGGTTTGGAATGGGTCTTGAGCGGGGACCTTCCGACGACTTGTCTCCTGTATTTCGTGAATACTTCGGCGAATACGCCGTGAAAGGTTTGAAGCAGAGATTATCTTCTCACTATCTGCTTCTATTACTTCGTTTAGCAATTGGAAAAATTCAGATTCTGTAGGTTCATTCGAATTCTTAATTCGTTGTCTTTCTTCTGCCGCCTTTTCTTGGTATTCTCGAAACGCACTTCCATCGAAAAGAGTGGGGACCGAGGTTGAAATACTGAGATCGTCCTCAAGACGTTGAGACTCAGTCTCTACTTTTTGCTCTTCAACAGTCTCCTTTCGACGTGAAAATTGTTTTTCAATAGTTCTTAGAATTTCTTCTATTTCGCGGTGTTCTCTTCGATAGTTCCCTTGTGGTCGGCCAACAGCTCCAAGGAGGAATCCCCAAGTCAGTTGAGCTGAATCATAGTCTGGCCCGACATCGCTACTTACAGTTCGCGCGAATTGACCTAGAACGAATCCGATCCGCGTGAATCCGCTAAGTTCTGTGTTTGGAAGCCACACAGGGGGATCTCGTAATTCAGGCCGGTACTCTAGATCTTGCAGCTGATCCCATCCATCTTCCCAAATTTCGGAGGTTAAAAAATCCCGATTATTGAGGAGCGCAACGTCGTCAATCAGGTGCTGAATCCGGTTCGTGAGCCTTGGAAGGCGTTCAGATCTGATTTGCTTTCGAATTTCCCCCTCGGATCTTGACCCAGTCCCCTCAGACAGTAGATATTTCCGCTCGTTTTGATACAAGTATTGTTTCTGTGGGCTCCGAGATTCCTCAGGATCCATCGATTAATCCCACTCCCGCTGTTCTGGTTTAATAGACTTTACGCTTACCCCGGGGAGAGGAACGCCCTCACTAGAATTGTGCACTGAATTGGTGGTGATGGCAGGAATACTGTGCCGCCGATTGAATCGCCCCTGGCCTAACGCTCTGGTGTTGCTGTACGATCCATTGGGCAACACGACTGCTGCGAGGGAGGTGTTGGTCCTATGAGTCCGCAGTTAACAGACGAACAATACGACCTGAGCGACGATTTCGCTGCACAGCTCAAGTCCCTCGTCGAAGACGCACGCATCACTGAGGAAAAAGCCGCAACGAAGAGGATTCTGGGAGAGAAACTGAAACAGAAGTCCTACACCATTTCGGTTGAAGGAACTCAGGTCTCTGGGTTTGAAACGATTTTCCCTGGTGGGGTAATGATGAGCCTAGAGGGAGACCTGGGCCTCGCATCCGCATACATCTTAGCAAACGCAGCGGTTTACGGGAAAATCTCACAGGCCTATCTCGACCAAGGGACTCAATCGTCGATCGTTCCAGCATCGTATCACGACCTGACCGCAGAATGGTATCGTCCCGCAATCAACAAGACAGACTTCGCAAAACGACGATTAGAGTCTCGGGGTGTTGAGTACGACACCGAACGCGTCGAGGTTAGTGAAATCGAAGACTGGGCTCAGAAGTGGCTGTCTTTGAATCGTGATTAGCAGTCGATGACATTTGAATAATCGCCTCACAAACCCGGCCTGACGCTTCTCGGTTGTAGGGTTACCTGTGACACTATCGATCGTCAAAGCTGTGAATCGATACCGGAGGCCGTCACAGAATACTTGTCACGTCTCACGTTAACAATTCACGTATTTTGTCTTTGGTCAGGCGATTAGTCGTTCCTACCCTCACTTAAAGATCCCAATTTCGCGGATACTGACCACCAGACGGCGTCGGGGTGTGTGAATCTTTCTGTGACGGCTTGAATCGATACCGGTCTACCGGACATTCCGAAGGTAGTTCTTGTACTGCTAACGTAGACTATCTGCCCGGCAGAACTAGTCATGGTTCTTTTGACGATACAGTATCAGTGTAGTTGATACACCTGCTTACTCAGCTATGAGGGTATTGTTGGAAAATGAATATATAGTCCTAACCACCGACCGGACATTCGTTAGGAACAGTTAACTCAACTAACGCTGCTGCAATTTTCAATACCTACCATCATCCCGCAAATGCCTTCGACCAAACATACCCAGCAATATGTGCCAGTGAAATATCTGACAACCTACGGCAGTGCCTTCCCTGTGCGCAATTCGTCCTCTGACTAATTCGAATCACCCAGAAGTACTTGTGAGACAGCATTTGTGGTCTGGGCACGGGCCTTCTCTTCGAGTAGATTCATCAGTTGCGTATGTTGAGTTGGATTTCTGATCTGATTCACGGTGACGTCGTTTTGGTTTTGACTTGACGGAATTGATGTCGCCGCCTGAAGGGGGATACTCAATACCCACTCCGGGTTGGTTTCGTTGAGCAAGCCGAGTTCCGAGAGTCGCGTCTCGTTCCGACGCAATGAACGAGGTTTCACATCTGCTGCCTCAGCTGCGTCGGCTTGCGACAACGTCGGGCCTGTTTGGAGTAGGGCATGGGTGACGCTAGAGATTGTCGGATTCTCGTCAGGGAAAATCCGATTCCTACCCAGCGTAGCGATTCCGGTATGGAGTTCCGTGGGTGTCAAATCAGCGAGATCTTGATATGCCGTGGAGAGATACTGAGCAACACGGGCCGCATCGTATGGAGTTCCCGTGTATGCGTGAATGAGCAGCTTGCATAACGGTTGGAGTGAGCTTTCTTGTTCGGATAGCGCTTGACGGATCGCTGTCTCAGACGCGGAACGCATCCGTGTCCGGTTATGGACTGGAATTTGAATTGCAATCTCTGGTGCCTCATCGTGAACCGTGTACGGTGTCTGGAAGTCGGTTGCCAGTGATGACTGAAGCTCGGTGACTCCGTCACCAACGATAGTGAATCCTCCAATGAGCTCACCAACGGGGTCGTCTGTCTCATCAATTGCTGGTGTCAGGGCTGTCTGTCGTTTTTTCTCACGTGGTTCGTACAGTTGGCGGAAAGCAGCAAACGCGCCATACTTTGATTGAATACTGGCCATCATCGCCAGGTTCGTGAGAACGTCTTCCCGTCGATCGGGGCCATAGTCACGGGTGAAGTCAGGGAGACGGATTTCGCGGGTAAGATTGATGCCGACGAGATCCAGCAGATGGACGATTGTCCCAGTCAGCCCGAGGGCGTTTCGGAGAATTGCTGCGCGGTGTTGATTGCGATCATCATAGTTGCCGTGGTGAAGATTCTTAGTCATTGCGAGCAGTTCGTCACGGGCGTCGCCTAGTGCTGCAAGGAATTGTTCTCCAGTCTCGGTGGCGTCGCTCAGATACCCGAGACAACGAGCATCACGGAGGAGCGCTGTATCGCTGATTGCGAGGTTGTCGAGTGAGACCGTTTCCTCGAGTCGAGATGGTGGGAGGACAGTAGTCCAGATTTGGGAGTGAGAAAGGGCGTGTGTGATTGCAACGAGGTACTGCATCGGGTTGTGCCATTCTGCGCTGACGACGAGTCGATCAGTAGCAGCATCGTAGTACCAGCTTGGTTCTCGACCGTCATCTTTGCGGTCGATCGGGTGGTCCACGAGACCAATGCCTTGTTGAGGGGCGCCAGCAACGATTGCGGAGAACTCGTGCCGATCAAGGCGGGTGGCCGCGACTTTGCCGGTCTCGTTGGTTCGGGGCTGCGCACGGTGGTTGTCTTTTTCCTCCCTTGCAGAGACACGGCTATGGTCTGACGAATGTCCGGTCGGTTGGTCCGCGTCTGAATCCTGGTCACTGAGTTGTTCGAGATATGCCTCGCCTAGTGCGGTCAGTTTGATATGATGTCCGTTCTGACGCTGGATTTTTCGAACCAAGTCAAGATCGGCGAGCGTATTGAAGCACTGTCGCATCCGCGAAGGCGAGACATCATGCGATTCGTAAAGCGTGCTGTATGAGACTGTCTGCGATTGGTGAGTAGCGAGCTCGCGTAGAATCCGTACTTCTCTACTTGCTGGCTTGAGCTGTGCATGGGCCTCTGCGATGAGTTCTTCAAAGCGGGATCCCTCATGCACCCGAATACTGCACTGCTCACTAACGCACTCCGGGAGATGTTGCTGATGGTGGTCACGAAGCCAGGCTTGATTCTGTGGCGATGCAATGATGGTGAGATTGACCGTTTCTGCGAGCCAAGTTAGAAGCTGACAAATCTCACGGCGATGATCGGCTCGCTGGTCTTTGAACTGATCACCAATCCGCACACCGAGAGACTGTGTTACTGAAGCTGCATCGATCAGAGCAAGCGGCCCATGCTTGATTTCATCAAGTCGAAGAGACCAGCCGAGAACACTGTTCCCGGGTGAACCGAATTGGGTGGTGAGTGTGAAGGCGTGGTTGATCTTCTCAGGGACTGTGAGGGGACGACCGTCGTCTGCTGGGATATCTGATTGGTTGGACGCGATGTATGCAAGACTTCGAACGACGTCCGCATATGCGCCATTGAGAGCAGTTATCCCGTGATCATGCAGAGTTCTATTCCATTGCGATGGGGGATCACCAGAGATGAGATCAAAAACTGCCTTTACGAGATTGAGGCGGAATGTGGTAGTCGTTGCAATTTCTGACCAAATTTCGGAAGGTGATTGTGCCTGAAGAGTAACAATGTAATCCGTATCCTCGGGAGTTGATGTAGTGACCGAGACGTTGAATTCTGCGAACTGGTTGTCCGAATCCAGGGTGTTGGCGGATTCAGACTCAGTGTCTGACATCAAGTGAAGGGTAATTGCAGACTCTAGGTGAGGGCGTCCCACACCCCGGGGTGAGAGTAACATTTTTTAGGAAGGAATCGTCAGAGGATTCCCTTCCCGTGGCATCGAAGCGATTATCGACAAAGTCGTCCCTATCCCTACATTGATCGAGTCCTCAAGCGTTGAAACCAAATTCACCTACGCGAGGGAACCGGCGACAACACGTGAGAAAAAGCAGTCTGTCAGATCACACCCTTGGCAGAGACGACCTTGATCAATATCCCCTAACTCTCTCCCTCGCTGCTATGTACCACACTTTCCGTAGTTCTCTGAATATCGTTTCCGGAACTGTCTCTTCGTATGTCTGCACGTTCTATGAAAATTATGAACGGATAGTGTGAGTGTAGAAACTCGTTTATGGGATTCAAATCCCACGAATTCGGAGATTTGGGTTGATGATTTATAGGAATCCAAATACTTAGTCAAGGCAACAGTCGGTTAGGGGTTTCAGAAGATGAGTACCCGGGGCTAGGGTATATACCAGAGCCATCGATACACAAGTGCGGAATGAGAGCCATTCCGCTCGGCGGGACGATTGGTCCCCCAAGAGAGAAAGCAATCGGGAGTATCGGAGGTGAACCAATATGAAGGACACTCTACGAGCAGCGACCTTCCTCAACAAGGGCGGGGTCGGAAAAACGACAGTAGCCGCTCATATCGGCGTTGCGTGCGCTCGTCAGGGCCACGAAGTACTGCTCATTGATCTTGCTGGGAAGCAAGGGGATCTCGCAAAGCAGTTCGGTACGTGGGAACGCTACCAGCAACAAATCGAGAACGACGACGATTGGCCAAATATCACGACGGTATTCCAACCGGAGTGGCCATCGATAGTAGAGAAGCTAGGTGATGATGTCGTCGAGGAATTCATCATCCCAACTGAGGAACACGTCGATATCATGCCGGCGCATCCAGGCCTTGATGCACTGGACGCGGAGTTGGGAAACATCGATGATGCCAGCGAGCGCTACTCTCGATTCAATAATTTCCTTGATGAATACGTCGATCCGCTCCGCTACGATGTCATCCTAATCGATTTGCCGGGGGTCACAAACAACATCTCCTACAACGGGTTGTGGGCCGCGCAAAATGTCATCGCCCCAGTACAGCCTGCGACCTTCGGCATACAACAGCTGGGAGAGTTGGAAGAAGATCTCAAACGGATGCAGACGCAGCTTGACGCCGAAATTGAATTGACGATGGTTCTCCCAACAGAAGTCGATCTGCGTACTAAGCTCTCTGACAGATATCTTGAGACAATCAAGGAGGAATATCCAAACACAGTCGCACCATTAGCGGTTCCGGAGTCTCAGGACATTCGGAATGCGGCGGCTGACGGGCACACAGCGTTCCGCCTTGAAACGCCCTCAGAGACGGCCAAGAAAGCGCGTCGCGCGTTCATCCGAAACTCCGAGGAACTCATCCAGCGGTTGCAAGAACCCGAGAGGCAGGTAATATGACTGACGACCAAGATGAGATAGAAGAACTCCGGCAGGGAACAGAGATGGGTGACCGGCTGGCCAGCGCTGGTAGCGAAGGGCGTCCTGCGGAGAACGAGCAGGAGGGGGAAGATACAACTCCAACTGGTGAGACAGCAACAACGAACGATTCGACATCTGGCGAGGGTAGTATTACAGCCGAGGATCTCTCGTCGGAGCAGACAGAAACCGAACAACAGGAGAGGGAGAGTAACAGCGAGGCCGTAGAGGAGGATCTCGTGGTTGCGATCGATAACGCGTTCGACAATCTCGAAGAAAACGATCGGGCCTTGCACATCTGGAATGAGGATCTCGCGGCTGTCTTCGCTGTTCTGAAAGAGCGTCCCGGACGAAAAGAGCAGCTCGCCGAGAAGTTGGATGAGCAATCACAAGGAAATGTCGAAGTTGGCAGTCAAAGCGAATTGCTCGGGTACATATTGTGGGTCGGTTTGAAGGAAATTGAGCCAGGACTTGTTGAAGCGCTTCGGGAGGCAAAGACCCGTCGTGTTCGCCGTGAGCTATAGGATACCCTCTCGATAATCCGTTTGAGCTTTTGAGAGGATACTCACTCGTAATAATGAGAGAGTGTCCGATTGATTGATCGATAGATGTCTTGAGAGGATTAACGATAGGTATTCCAAGAGAGGTTCTGAGAGTTTCTCTCTGCTTCCGCGCAGCAGCGATGATTACCCAATCCGGTGTAAAATCAGGCGGTGTAAACCGTGTGTCCCGGTGTAATCGGGGTGATTTACACCGACGATTTCTTACACCGACCCTTTCAGAGTTACACCGATGGTTTCCGCATCCTCCGGACTCCTATCTCGAGGTAACATACCGCGCGTCTCGGTGTAACTCCCAATATTATAGGGGGACGTACAACGGGTACACGTGGTTGTCACTCACCGTCGTCGAGCAGCTGATCGTACAGTCGGAGAATGGTGTTGATTTGGTGGATGCCAGGGGTAGGACGATCAGCGCTCTCGACGCTGCGCCGGACGTACTCGTAAGCGTCCTGCATTGACCGTTGTTCAGGATTGAGTGGATAGTTGACGATGTCGCACTGGACGTCGTCGGCTTCGGTCCACAGGTTCAGGCACTCGTTGGCCAGCCGTCGATTTTGGAAGACGTAGTAGATGCAACGATTCGTCTGGGCCGCCTGCTGGTACTTCCGCCGGTAGGCGTCCCGGTTGTTGTGGTCGCAGAGGATTTCGATCCCCCACGCCGTCCCCTGCCGAACTGCGTGGATGTCGAGTTGGGGTTCGGATCCGTCACCGGGGTACATCTCGAAGCCGCTGAACCGCTTTGCTGGGAATGCGGACCTGACCAATTCGACGCCGCATCGGTGCTTCATTCCTTCATTGAGGTCACCAACGAGCCCGCCGCTGTAGTCGTACGCGTCGGGGACGTACTTTGCCCAGGGGTCATCGACACTAAGGTCGTCGTCAAGGAATTGCCGCGCGGCGCGGCTGGGTGCCCAGTTGATGCGCTTGCGGAAGAGCATCACGGGTTGGAGCCAGCCATCGGTGTAGAGCCACTCGTAGGCTGGCCGGTACGTGTCTTCCCAAGCATCGAGCTCCAGACCTTCGACGTTGCCTAACCGGATGCGGACGAGGTTTTCGATGTCGAGAGGGATCGTTTCGCCGAGTCGGTAGGCGGTGTTATTCCAGGAGACCTGGACGCCATTGTACCACCATCCGATCGCTCGGAGCACGGTGCGTTGTGGCTCGGAGAGGGCCGAGGGGTCCAATTCGTGGAGCGACACATTTCCATCGAGGTAACTCAGTACAAAAGAGTTTAGGGGTGTTAGACTCTCTACTGCACACTGACAGTGAGTACGACACACTGGCAGTGACGCTAAAACTAAGCATAAATTCAGTACGCACCCGCCATCGGTGACTTCACTTGCTCTCGATGCGGTCAGAAATGGCCGATATCGATAGGGGATTGATTTCCACCTGTGTGCCTCTTTGCGTATAGAGTATCGATGGCGTAATCGTCCGGTCTGGGTACAGTTCGTCGAGTGCGTGGTAATAGACACTCAGTTGCTTCCGGTATTCGTCCTCAGCGTGACGCCCGCGGTCTGTTTTATAATCGACAATATCGATTGAATCGGCGGTAATGTGTAGGAGGTCGATCACCCCGGAGAGCGTCACCCGTCCGTTCGTGGTTTCGAGCGGGAGATAGACGTTCTCCTCAGGGCGAAGTTCGCCGGACAGCGAGTCGATAAACGACTGTACGTGTTGCTCATCAGAGTTCTGCGGTTCGACTTCTTCTCCCAGTACGTACTGCTCAGCGAAGTCGTGAACCTGTGAGCCGAACTCCTTGCCTGCGCCCCCTTCAACTTCCTCGTAGACTGTCTCGTCCATCAACGAGTGTGGCGAGTAACTTCTTGGCCCAACCTGCTCAGGCAGGGACACGTCCAGCGTCTTCTGCTCGTCGTCTGTGATAGCGAAGTCAGGGACTTCGTCGCTACCAGCGTCAACCCCGACAGGTAGCTCAGTGAGGAACGTGTTCGGGTCGTTCCCGGCTGTGAACACGACGTGATTCTCGGCTCGGGTAATGGCGACGTAGAGAAGTCGGCGTTCCTCATCGTAGTTCTGCGACAAGCACTTCCTGATGACGTCTGTCTTCCAGTTGTCGTAGATGTAGGGTTGCCCGTGGGCTTCGGCGAAGGTTTTGCGCTGTCGGAGCCCAGCAGCGTCATCGTACATGATGGCCGGACTATCCCCTCCCGACGGCGGGAATCGTCCAGCGTTCATATTCGCAAGGATGACGATTGGGTGCTCCAGGCCCTTCGTCGCGTGAATCGTTTGGACAGTGACCGAATTGTCGCCTGCTCCCGTGTTCACCTCGTGCGTACTCCCCTGCTCGATACCTTGCGTGATGAATCGGATGAGGTCGCCCCGGGTGAGGGTCGTTGTTTCTCGAATAGATTCGACCGTATGCAGCAGAACATCTGCCCGGTCACCAGTGAACCCGTAGCGGTCGAACACTTGGCGCATGACGCCGCCGAGGGTCTCTGTCTCTGCGAGCTTGTCCCGGAAGGCGACCATCTCATCCGGATACGACTCAGTCTCGAGGATGTGCTCGGTTTCGTCGAGAGTATAGCCAGCCCGTTCGAGAACCGGCGCCCACCCACGATCTGCATTCGACTCGAGAATACGAAGCCACGCGAGCAGTAGTTTCGCTTGGTCAGTGCGGAACAGTTCGATACCACCTTCGTAAGCCATCGGGAGATCGTGCTCATCAGCCGTTGCCTGGAGTTCGCGGCCGAAGTCTCGAGTCCGCGTCAACACGGCGACGTCCCGGTATTCCGGATCCCGGAGGCTGCCATCGTCAGCTTTGACTTGGTAGTTGGAGTTCCCGACAATCTCATGGATTTTCGCCAAGATGGCCTCGTGTTCATCGTCGTGCTGGAGCGCTTCGATGGTCGAATTGTCGTGATCAGCCGTCGAATTCAGGTGGACGATCCGGTCGCGGACGTCGGCTTCATCGACCGAGTCATAGTTCGCGGCAGGCGTGACGAGTGCTTCTTCCGAGAAATCGAGGATGCTCTGGGTAGACCGATAGTTCTTCTCGAGTTCGATCGTTTGGACGGTGGACGTATCGTACGTGATGCGCTGGTGGTCGGTATTGAGGTCGGCTGCGAACTCATCCAAGCGATCGCGGAACTCCAGAATGTTCTCGACAGCAGCGTACTGGAACGAGTAGATACTCTGTTTCCAGTCACCGACGACACAGAGGTTGTCCGTGTCAGCAAGCAGAAGAGCGAGCTTGAACTGGATCTCGCTGGAGTCCTGAAACTCGTCGATCATCACGTACTCGAAGCTCAGCTGCTCCCGGAGCTGATGATCCTCACAGAGAAGAACGAACGCGAACAACTGGAGAAACCCGAAGTTGAGGTAGTTCCGTGACAGCGCGAATTCGAGATACTCATAGTAGAGGTCGTGGACGAACGCCTTCAGGTGCTCACGGTTGTCGTCGAACACACGCGCGGCGAGATCGTCAGGGACTTGCTTTCCATCACCACGAATTTCGTACTTCGGCGGGGCGTCCGGAAGATAGCACTTGTCTTGTCCATAACGGTAGAGCTTTGAGCGAAGCCGGGACTGCTTGTTCCCGCCGTTCCGCGGTTGATTCAGCTCGTCGAACTGCTGTTTGAACGCGTCAAAGTCACCATCCAAATGGGATTCCCCATCTCGGTACCAACCCTCGCTCGTTGGGAACACGCCCTTTGCCGCGAGTTGATTGATGAGATCCAATAGCTCTGGTGGGGAAGAAACCGTCCGAAGAATGTCTGTATACTCTGGGTGATCGTCGGTAAACTGCTCGAAGAACTCCTGGAACAGCGCTTCCTCGACGATGTCGTCCTCAATAATGCGGGTCGTACTCGGGATACGGTCGTCGATCCCGAGCCGCGTCGGCGCGTCGAACCCGTATTCTTGGAGGATGTCGTGGCAGAGACTATGGAACGTTTGGATCGGGGCATCCGCGAGTTCCGCCATGCTGTAGTCGCAGTGGCTGACGATACGGTCTTTCATCTCCGTCGCAGCATTGCGAGTGAACGTGATCAGAAGGATGTCCTCGGGGGAGGCAGTCGTCGAATCGAGAATATTCGCATAGCGACGGGTCACGGCGAACGTTTTCCCCGTCCCGGCGCCAGCATCGACCAGATACGTGCCTTCGACGTTGTTGATGAGCCGTTGTTGTTTCGTGTTCGGACTCGGGCTATCGTCGTAGTCGGTGGCACTGTCGCTCATCGGTCTCCCTCCAGGAGGAGATCCCGGTGATCGACGCGTCGATAATTTGGCTCGTCAAGTAAGTCTGCCACGGGGAAGCGTTCTCCCCCAGCGCGTCGGTCGTTTAGTTCCGTGAGCCGTTCTTCGACGAACTCCTCAAAGGCATCGAGGTCATCTTCGAAGTAGTTCTGATTCCGGATCCGCATCAAGTCCCGCATCGCTTGCTCGCAGCCGTTCTGAACGTACTTGTAATCGCCCACGACGTCTTGCATCCTCTCCGTGAACGTCTCCCCGAATTCTGAGGCGATGAGTGCGTCGCTCTCTCGCGTCGACGGGAACTCAGCAGCCTCGAAGACAGTCAGGTAATCGTCGTAGGTTGCTTGGGAGAGAGTCTTCTGACAATCGTTCGAACCGTCATCCCGCAACTGGGCAAAGGTCGCCTTGCGTTTGATGTACTCGACGTACGGTGTTGGATAGTACGTGATTGTCGTGAGCGTATCCTCGAGGTTTGCCTCTCCACGCACGATGTCATCGATGTTCTCCAGAAAGTGGACAAAGACGAACTCGAGTTGTTCGTCTGGTTGCCGCGACCGTTGATGGGTGAGATACAGCAGCGCTTGGAAATTCGGTGTATCAGAGAGGTCTTCGAGCGCCGAGTTTTTCACCACTTGCGAGGCGGACTTCTGAGACCCACTCTTGTAATCTACGAGTCGCGTCGCGGACTGAACAAGATCGATTTTCCCATCGATGCTGATTTCCTCATTATCGAACTCCCGTTCAGTAATATCGGCACCGATGGGACGGTCATACGCGTTGGCGAACGTATTCTCAGCCGTTTGGTGGTCATTGATGGTGAAGTCACCGACATCGGGTGCGTGTTCATCGAGGAATGCAATGAGATTCGATAACCCGGCTCGGAAGCGCGTCCGATGAACCTCGCGGTCCACGTCTCGAACGAACGGCTCCATCTCTTCGACCATCACGTCAACCAAGTCCTCGAGTTGGTCTGTCGAGACGGCGTCAGGATGGTGCACGTAGAACTCGGCGAAATCGTGGAAGAGATTCCCTTCGCGGAAGTAATCCTTGTCCGGTGACTCGACGAGGCGGTCGAAGAAGTAGTCACGTGGTGAATTCACATACGTACTGAGACTGGATTGACTGATCGTCGAGACGGTCTCCGGCTGGACAGCTGTCGAATCAGCTTCGAAGCCGGACTCGGTGTCCTCCCGGTCAACGGTGTATCGTTCGGCACCGAGGTCGGAGAATCGATTGAAGGACTCCTCGAGTAGTTCTTCGAAGTAGAGACACGGTGTGACTGGGTCACCACCGACGGTGTCCCGGACGAGGTAGTACTGTGCCGCGCCGTTCTGGAGCAACAACTGGAACTGTCGGAGATGTCGTTCGAACTCCGTCTCTCGATCGACCCACGGGCGGTGGGGCGGCGTTCGTGTCCAGTCGTCATCCAGTCCAAGATAGAACACGAGCGGGCGATCGACGTGCGTCGCCGAAGTCGCATCAGCGAGCAGTACCCCTTCGTTCTCGTGCTCGACGGGGACTTCATACGACTGAAGATAGAACTCGAGGTCGTCAACGCGGGCTTCGGTCACGGGTTGCGTGGCGATACCGAGCGTCTCCAGTTCCTCACGGAACGCCTCGAACTCTGCGCCCCCACGGAGTGACTCGTATTCAGTCAGTGATGTTTCAAACGTCCAGTCCCCCCGTTGGATTGCGGCGCACCAGTCACTGAACTCCTCTGCTTCTGGGGCATCGAGCCTGTGGAGGCGCTTCTCATCGTGGTTAATCCCAAGATCGAGACCAAGGTGTTCGAGTATAGGCTGGACATCGCCGACGCGAACGTCGCGGCCACGGAAGGCTGCCCGCAGAAGGCGCAGGAAGGTTCGATGATCGCGGTCATCAAGGAACCCAGGGCCACCGTAGAATGGGACGTCTTCAGCGTCGAGTGCGGACTCGACCAGCGCGGAGAACTCACTCCCGGCGTCGAGGACGACTGCGATATCGTCGGCGTTCTCCGGAGTGACCGTGTTGAGCAGAGCATCGATGATGTCCGCGGAGGTATCGAACAGACGGAACGGTGGGCGGTCGAACGTCTGGTCTGTGAATCGGTCAACTCGATCGTGGTCGTCGGGAAGAATCGATCGCTCAAGTTCTGTCAATTGTGGGTATCCGATAACGGCGACCTCCTTCGCCCCGTCGATGGTATAGTCCGTCAGGTGACGCGACGTCGTGTCGAGTTCTCGGACGTATTCGACGGCCTGCTCAACGCTCGCTGTGTTGAACTGTTCGTATTCGAGGATAGCGTCGGGGCGGCCAGTATACTCCCAGCAGTGGATAATCTCCTCGCCGAGGTACGCGGCCTGCTTCCAAGAGAGATCCGTTTCGTGGAGAAGTTCGAGAAAGACGGTTCGCTCTTCGACCTGTTCGCGGCGGCCAGCAGCAGCACGGCGGGGCGTCGTTGCGAAGTCGCCTAGTCGTGGCCGCTCAAGGTGACGGTTGAGGGCACTAGCAAGCGGCGCATCCGGCACAATGACGAGGTCGTAGCCGTGAACCTCCTCGTAGAGTTGCTGGAGGGGCTTTGCTTGCTTAATAGACACAAGAAATCAATCAGATGTTTGCAGTATAAGGCTGTCGCAGAACTGAGTGACATATGGCCATCGCGTATCCGACCATACGACAGTCATTTTAATAACCCCAACAACAATCCCATTCTACCTACACTGATAACATTGGATCCCTGTAGGCCCTATCTGGACAGGATTACCAGACGAGAGCTTCGATTGACAGTTGATGCAGGTGACGGTATCTAAACACCCGGCACCTGCTCCGTAGGGGACTCGCATGGTCTCGCTTCGCTTGGAGTTAGCCAATTGGAGCTCGATTTCCCCGCGTTCGTATGAGACAAGGGTAGCAGCTACTGGTTTCGTTCGAACTTCGAGCTGATGTCGGTGATAGATCTCACGTCGCTTGTCTTCGAACCCCTGTTGTTTTGACTCGAGGATATCCGATCGCTTCTCCTCTAGTTCCTCTATCTTCGCTTGGAGTTCTTCCCGCTTTTCGAGAGCCTCAACTCGGTCTTCGTGGGACGACGCGGTATCGACATCATCCGCGACGTTCTGGAGTTGATTCGTCACCGACTCTATCTCCTCCCGAAGGTCGCCGAGTTGTTGATTCTGTAGCTGTCGGTATTCATCAAACTCGGCATCGGCTGCACGCGAGGCCGACTCACGGAGGTCGTCAATAGCTCCACGAACATTATCGAGTGCGGTTTGTTGACACTCAGTGACAATCTCCTCAAACGTATTCACCTCGATAGACCCACTTACGGCATTCTCTTCCGGGGTTCCGTCTCTGGGTGCGTTCTTCGGATCATAGAAGGATTGTAGGATCGTTTCCGACATCTCAGCCAATTCCTCCTGCGACGAAGCATCGATGGTGACGGCCTCGAGGAACTGCGTTTGGTACTCGCTCACCGTTTCGACCCCGACCTGCACGACCGCGAATACCGCCTCACGGTCGTAATACGGAGTGAACTCAGCATCAACGACTTGGAGGTCGCTTTCTATAATCCAGTCAGGGTACTGGTACTCGCCTCCTGAGAGTTCGTCGGTAACTGATAACCGACCGACGGAGGCCATTGAGATGGCTTCGTCGAGTAACTGTTGAGCGAATTCACTCTCGGGGGCCGGAACGAACTCATTCTGCCCGCTGTTCTCACTGGGGTTGGCTTCGAGGACGACATCGAACTCGCTCCCGTCGCCGAACGTGACGTCGATGTGGCCGGGAAGGTTGACGTGCCATCGAGATCCGTCTTCGTGGACGGACGCGCCAATGGTTTGCAGATAGTCTCGGGTGAACGCAGTTAGTCTCGACTGCGTGACGGAGAGTGTGGCATCAGTCATCGGTCGCACCCAGGTCGAAGTTCTCGAAGACGGCGCTGTTGAAGTTCTCTACCTTCTCGGAGAGTTCCTGTTGTTCCTCGAGATCAACCGCCATCGCTTCGAAGTCATTTTCGAGGTCCGCTTCGGAGTCCGCGTTGACGAGCCGTTCGAAGATCTCCTCTTCGAATCCCTGCCCGGAGTCTTCGAGGCGCGTAAGAATCGTGCTCAGTTCTCCGACGGTCTGTTGGAACAGGTCGATCTTGTGGTACAACCGCTCCAGCACGTACTCCTCGATCGTCCCTTCAAGCGCCATGTTGAACACGAACACCTCTCGCTTCTGGCCAATGCGGTGAATCCGACCGATGCGCTGTTCTACCTTCATCGGGTTCCACGGGAGGTCGTAATTCACCATGATGTTGCAGAACTGGAGGTTTCGCCCCTCGCTCATCGCGTCCGTCGAGACGAGAACCCCGCCTTCCTCCCGGAACCGATCCACGATGTCTTCTTTTTCCTGACTTGAGTGTCCGCCGTGGAAGGCGTGGGTCGTGTACCCTTGTTCCTGAAGCGATTCCAAGACCTGCTGTTGGGTCGCCCGGAACTGCGTGAACACGATGACCCTCCCCATCTCGACGTGTTCACGGGCTTCCTCGACGATATCGAAGAGCCGCTCCTGTTTCGTGACTGTCTCGATGGCATCGATCTTCTCCAGAATCGTCTCTAGTTCGCTTCGATGCGTGAGTTTGTTATTCTCGTCTAGCTGTTTTCGAATCGTTTTCTCGAGGGCCGCAGGACTGCTCACGACCTCCTTTTGCAGCATCATCAGAACCAACTTCTGCCCCCGATCCTCGCTGTACGCCTCTCGGACGTAGTCCGTCACCGCGTCGTATAGTTCGCGCTCGCTATTGCTCGGCTGGAACGTGCGCGTATCGATCTCTCGGTTCGTGAAATCGATGTCAGTTTCGGCCCGCCGGTTCCGGATCATCACTTGGTGCAGACGCTGCTGTAGCTCGTCGCGGTTCACCAGTGTGTCCTGGCCGTTGTCCACGAAGTAGTGGTGGAACGTTTCCCGGCTGCCGAACAACCCAGGCCGCAGTAGGGAGACGATGTTATAGAGGTCGGTCAGCTCGTTTTGAATCGGGGTGGCCGTGAGGAAGAACGCGTAGTCGTAGGTGAGCTTGTCGATGAGTTCGTACCGATCGGTGTCCTCGTTTTTGACGTAGTGAGCTTCGTCCAGTACGAGGACGTCCCAGTTTCGGGAGAGGACGCTGTGGCGGTATCGGTCGCTTTTCGCCGTGTCGATGCTCGAGATGATGCGGTCGTGGGTGTCGAATCCCTGGAACTCGTCGTCGTAGTTACAGACGAAGTTGAGACCGAACTTTTCCCGGAGTTCACCCTGCCACTGCTTTGCGAGTTGGGCGGGCGTCAAGATGAGGACCGAATCGTCCGTCGCCCGGTAATGCATCTCCTTCAGAATCATTCCGACCTCGATGGTCTTGCCGAGCCCAACCTCGTCGGCGAGCAAGGCCTTCCCGCCCATCTCGAACAGCGCTCGATGGGCGGCGTCAACTTGGTGTTCGAGCAGCTTGACCTGCTCTTCATCGACGCTCGAGAGCGACCGGAGTTCTGTGTCCGGCTGTCCTGCATTCAGTCGGTTCGCAATGACAGTGAGACGGTGAAACGGGAATTCCGAGGGTTCAGCAGAGAATGCCTCCGAGATATCGTCGGGGGCCTCGTGTGTGACCTCGACATCGACGAGGTCCTCATCATCCATACCTGCATAGATACCTCAGACTGTCAAATGCGTTGTGCAGTATAGGGATGACCACACCGGGTGAATGCTTCGTCGAACCGGCTCCTGCTTCAGGGGGCATTTTATAAGACATCGGTGATACCTTCCCCGTAATGAGCAGCGGGAAGCCTCAGTTCAAGGACTACGACCGTCAAGAGGCGGAAGAATTCAGCGGGTTCATTCTCGGCGGCGCGGCTCAAGCGAAAGAATTCATCAACAAGACCAACGACCCCGACGCCATCCGGTACTTAGTCGAAAACCGGAATATCGACGTAGATGTCCCGGGAAGCGGGGGTGAAATCAAGGAAACGATCTTAACGTCTCAGACGGCTCCCCTCTCGGTTAAGCAGACGGTGGCACAGCGGAACGACACCCTTGGCGACATTCGGGTTCCAAACACCGTCCAGAAGAATGCCGAAACTGCCCTTGAGGTCGGCAAACCGATTGTCCTCTACGGCCCAACCGGCACTGGGAAGACCTACTTCGCAAAGCAACTCGCCCTGAAAACCTGTATCAACTACTCTATCTCTACGGCGACGCCCAGCTGGACGCCTGCGGACATCACCGGTAGTATCCAGCCCGAGACCGACGACGGCGATATTAACTATGTTCGGCAGGCAGGCTGTGTCTCCCAGGGCATTCAGAAAGCGAACGAGTATCACGACAACTGGGGCGTCATCATTGACGAGATAACGCGGGCGGACATCTCCCAAGTCTTCGGGCCTCTGTACACGGCTATTGAGGACTACGATCAAGCGATCTTCCGCGACGAAGAGGGGAACCGACTCACTCTCAACGACAATGTCAAGATCATCTGTACGATGAACATGTCGGACCGGACGGTCAACGAACTCGATAACGCGATTACCCGCCGGTTTGCGATGATAGAGCTGAGCCGCTACGAGGAAGAACAACGAGCGGACTTATTCGACGACTGGATCGGCGAACTCGGGCCGGACATCGATATTGACCAGGAACGGCTTCACGACCTCTTCGAGAGCCACCACGACGGTGTCAACAACGGAACGACGACCAGCGGCGAAGGCGGGATCATGGAGTTCGGACCGATGCACTACGTGGACGTCACGAAGTTCCTCAAGAGTGCCTGTGAGGAAGGCGGGCCGTACGAAGGCGAAGAAGCAACAGCAGTCGGGCAGGCGTTTTCGACCTACATCGCTCCCCGGCTCTTGAATAGCGCGTCGCTCCCCCAAATCAACCAACTGGCGACGCACTACGAGACGCTCGACGACCAGTTCGAGGCCTTCGACCTGTCCTCGGCGATCGACCTCGCAGCCAGGGAGGCCAAGGCCGAAGAGCGCGAGATGGGCGTCAGCGCCTATGAGTAACGCAGTTCGATGTGAGTACGGAACGGAACTCTGTTCCGTCCAGGAAAATCGGAAGCTGATCGTCGAGGGCTGTGACCCGGAGAGTCTCCGGGACGAACTCCGAGCAGCGAACTTCGTCCAAGAAGGTAGCCGGTACGTGAAGAAACGCCCGCGACTCCGTGCGGAAGCAGACGACGGCGATTCTGGGCCGCTTCACGTCCTCTCCGCCCGAATCGTAGAAAACTCGCTCCACGTCGAACCCTCCGACGTCGTTGGGATCGTCAAACTCGTGCCCGGGATGAGCGTTCAGGTCGAGCCGAAAATCGAGTGGGAGAACGTCATCCGGATGCTCCTCACGGTCTACGATATCGACCGCACACAGTCACACTACGGTATCCCGCTCGAGGAGCTGATTGCCGGCGAGATCGAAGCGTCCCAGCTCATCGCTATACTAGCGATCAACTACGTACACGGCGTCAAGACCATCACGAAGAAGGGCTTCATCCGGGACCTCAATATCCGACGACGGGACGGGTACGAGGGACTCGGATCGGTTGACGTCGCTCAGACGCTGATGAATCACGCGACGGGAAACCCGGAGCCGACGTGGGTGGAAACGGAGGTCGATTACGCGAACCCGGTGAACGAAGCCATTCACATGGCGGGGAAGCTCCTGCTACGATTGCTTCAGCAGGAGCGTGACGGTCACCAACATCCGCGACAGGATCTCCTGCTGTCGATGGTCCACCAACAGGTGAAGGAAATTGAGGACCGCGGGATTCAGAGCAGTCAGAAGCAACTCGGGGAGTATCGACGGCTTTCTCTGGCTGATCTTCCGCGGCAACGTCACTACTACCGTCGAGCGGTCCATACGTCGCAGTCGATTCTCTCATCAGCTCTCTTGGGGCAGACCGGTGGCGGCCCCGAGGAGTTACTCGTGGATTACGCGCTGAGCATGAACTCGCTATTTCAGGACTATACGCAACGAGTTCTCCGACGGGAACTCGAATCACTGCGAGCGATCGACCACTTGGACCGGCTGTCTGATGTCGAGTGCGAGGATGAACCCCGTCTCTACCCTTTCGAGGGGAATGCGGAAGCCGCGCACGAGCCCGATCATCTGTTGACCGACGGCGACGAAACGTTGGCCGTTCTCGACTCGAAGTACTACCGGCAAGGAAAGAATCCGGCAAACGATTCGGCCTCGCGGTCGCGGATGTTCGCCTACGCGTATCTCACCGACACCGACCGGATGGCCTTTCTCTGCCCACAGTACCACCGGGATCGCCTCCCGGTGACTAATACTGGTGGGGAAGTCGAGGTGATCTCCCCCGATGAGGAGTTCACCTGTGATAAGTACGAACGACTCACACGGGAGTACCTACTCGAATCGCTCGCGCTCAAATATCCTGAGCTCAGTGTGTTCAGCGCGGTGCAGCATAGCCATCTCTGCCTAGAAGACGTCTCTGAAGACAACCTCTCCGAGGTCTACGACACGACGGGACCGTTCGCAATCAGTAATCCAGCAACCTTCGCTGCCCGTGTGATCAACGACATCGCGTTCTCGACGTACGGACCAAACAAGCCGGACCTCGAAAATCAGGGCCAGTGGACGAAATCCCGCATCAAGGACGCATGCGGTAAGACGGACGAGGACGATCGGCCGCGCTATCCGCAACACGAGACGACGTGTGTCCCCGTCTATACGACTGATACAGCCGATGACCATGGCCGGGTGACCTTGTACTTTCTCCGGCAGGGGGAGGGGGGAGTCACTGTCTCGAAGGAAGGTCCCTGGGCACTAATGTGATGGTAACATGGGAAAGGGGGGTCTGCCAGATATCCTCGAATCGGGAGGGTTTCAACAGCCGTGCGACATACAGGTAGTGTATCTTGTCCGCAATCGAGATTCCTCTGAATTCAACCGAGATAACCTCCATTCGAATCTTAAAAATGTTATGCTCACCCCCGGGTGAGGAACATCCTCACTGAGAGATTACACGAAATTGGGGGTGATGGCAAGCAAACAATGCCACCGACCGAATAACCCTGCGTGGATCGACTCAAACACAAACATACCGAATTCGGGACTGAGGGCATCGAAATCCACGAACTTGAAGACCCACTCTCGAAGAGATTGGGATGATTGTGACAGACTCGGATGGCTCGCCGATCACGGGGCAAAAATATGAACGGCGACGAACCTGGGGTCAGCGATCAGGACTCCAACGCTGATCAGGTCATCTTCGAAGTGGAGACTCTGACACATGGGTCGTTCCGTGTCGGTTACTCCCCGGAGTCGGCAAAGGAACTGGCTCAAAAACTTGACCGTGCAACGACGTTCGTCGCCTGCCCGGACGGTCACGATATCATCACAATCAGTGGTGGCATCCCGAACGTAATGCCGCAATGCGATCGCTGTGGCCGTGAAGCAGTTGGTGTCGTTAAAATTGAGGTTGTAGCTGTTCCAGACGGCGACGATGGTGAGAGTATAGCATAACTCTCCTTCACCCATCTGTCGAAGTAAATACTCCGTTTGGGCCTTTATACTCCCAGGTCGCGGTTCATCGGCGCCAACGAAGGGAAGACAACCTACTGAGTCTTATCTCTACTCAGCAGACTGGTTCTGTCAAGCCTAAGTACCTCACAGTTTGTGAAAACTAGATTACACTCGAAACGTCGTTACGAGCCAGCCTGGTTCTCGCTGTTTCATCTGCCGGCCGAATACGGACTCTAGCGCGTGGAATTCTCCGTTTATTTCGACGTCAAATGAATCACCGACGTTCTGGAACTCGCCGTCAACTGCGAACTGAACGGTTGGCAGTGGTCGCTGGCCGTTGAGATAGTCCATCTCCTGTCGCATTGTATCGACGAGCGACTCACGCAGTTCCTCGTCTCCGGAGAGGACATCACCGAGTCCAACGACACAGATCTCCTGTGGCAGATCGTGGTTTTCGAGCTTCGCTATGAACTCCCCGACGGGAACCTGATAGTCGGCAGTTTCCCTTCTCCTTCGATCGACGATATTGTACATCCCCGCGACGGCGTCGATATCACTCATGGTGTCGTCCTCGAATTACGGAGGTATCAAAGTGCACCAAGGTTAGAAGAGGGCCTCGTAGCCCTCGTCTCCAGTCAGCCTCGCCAACTCCTCCGCGACGTCGATCATTTCCGAGGTCACGTCGAGGTCACGCTGTTCGTCAGGTGGCTTCACGTCTTGCGCGTCCCGATAGCGAAGTAACTGTACCCCTTCGAGCGGCGTCAATTCCTCTGTGGACCGTCCGCGGAGGTATTCGATTCGCTCTTCTGTACGCCAGTCCGTCAACTCGAAACCGTCGTCAGTAACGAACAAGCCGCGTCGACGAAGATCATCGGGGTCGATATCGGTCCCCCGACAGAACCGAGTCACGTCGTCGAGGGTGGGCTCGTCCATCTCGAGGAGGTCGAGGTAGATCTCGTCCGGTGTGACGTTCCCGGAGATGATGTCGTAGATCTCGCTGACGATCTCCGTCGCAGACATCACTGTTCCCCCGCGATGTACCTTCCCGTGGTGGTTCGAGTACTCGCGGAAACAGCGACCCATTTCGACGATGCTGATATCCCCCTCAGAGAGCGTCTGTCCGGCCTGAATCTTTTCGCGCGTCTCGCTCGCGGCCCGGTGAGCACGGCGGCGGAGCGACGACCAACTGATTGGCTCTCGGTCCGTCGCCGGACGAGCGACGACGACGACACTGAAGTTGAGTTCGTCGCCGACGACGAACTCGCTGAGGTTCGCGGAAATCGGATACGTCGCGGTAACGTCGAAGCCTTCGTCGCACAGTGATTCCAGAAGCGCCCCCCAGGTGTCCTCGTCGCCGTGTCGATACGTGAACACGAGAACACCGTCGTCCGATAGAACGTCGCGCATCCGCGAAAACGCACTTCTGAGTTTTGACTCGAACGAATCTGAATCCATCCCTTCTGCCGGGTTGGCGACGATGCTCTCCTCGCGCGGGGTTGTTTCAGGCGTGAATCCCTCGTATTCGTCACCGAGTAATAGACGCTGCCAGACGTAGAAGAAGTCCGATACCTCGGAGTAGACAACGTTGTCGTAGTACGGGGGATCGGTGATGATAGCGTCGTATTCCGACTCCAGATCCACGTCGTGCAGGTCGCCTTGATGGATCGTGTACTCGCCACCAACAGGCTTCTCAAAGGGGGCTGTCTCTTCGGTTTCACCGTTCTCTATGTATCGTTCCGTTGGTGACTGAGCGAACTCAACGGCGTCAACAACCTTGTCCCAGGTATTTCGGAACGTTCCGCGGCCGGCCCGCGTTCCCCAGACGTTGTTTTCCGTGTATTCGACCTCCGGGGTGAATGAGTTCTGCCTGAATATCCCCTCTATCTTGTTTCCGTTGACGTTGTAGATGGAGAAGTTGTTCTGAAACATCAGCGAATCCGAAAACGCCAGCAGGAGGTACTCCTTGACGGTCTGATCGTCTACCTCCTCGTCAATCGAACGGAGGAGCGTTGATAGACAGTAGAGCTGGCGGTCATTGAACATGTCCTCCCACGACTCGTATCCGTGGCGGAAGACGTCGTTCCCGCTGATCGACGACGACGTCGTAATCGCGCCCTCAGGGATGTCTCCCTGCGGAACATAGTCGGCGAGGGCATTTTCGCTCTCCCAACTATCTGCTGCTTGCTCGAAACGCTTGACGTCTTCGTCCCTTGCACGCTTGTAGCCCTTGTACGTCGGGCGATCCCTCCCCTCGTCCTCACATTCCGTACAGTAGTACTCGAGGGCGTAGAGTGACTCTGCGTACGACTGCCCGTCAGCTATCGCATCCACAATCGGATATTTGAGGCCGCAAGAGGGACAGCCGTAATTACCGCCCCGTGAGACAGGGCCGTTCTCCGGGACGTATTCGTTGCCGCAGTCCGAGCAGACTGTCTCAGTCTGGTAATCGTCTGTCAGGAAGACGTTCCCGCAGTCAGGGCAGTAAACGTGGTACCTGTCGCTGTTTTCGTACCGGCCCTTGGCGACACGGTAGTCCTTGAACAGCGGGACCGTTTCTCCGCAGGATGTGCAGTCGAGTTCCCTGACCCAGAACGCGTAGACGACATCAGCGACGTGGCTTTCGTCGTTGGGACACGCCGTCTTGTACTGCGACTGGAGCTCCTCGGCGACCGCATCTTGGACGTTCTCGAAGGCGTCTCGAAGCGCCTCGGGATCAACGGTGTGGGCTTCGAGTTCTTTCTTCGTGATGAACCACGCGACGGGATTGAGATCGACGCCAGTCACGTCCGCGTCGAATCGAATTGCTTCGAGGAGACTCGTCCCGCCACCCATGAACGGGTCCAAGACATCGGTGTCTTCGACACGGATGTCTTTGGAGTAGAGCTCCCACATAGCGTCGGAGTTAGCCAAATCGACGTTCTCGATCATCTCCGAGACATCGACAGTATCCGCGTCCCCGGACGTTTCGTCGAAGTCTGTGAGGTCGTGGTCCTTCTCGTCCGGGTCACGAACGGTGACTCGATCGGGGTCGGAGACGAGGGAGTACAGCGAAATTGCACGAAAGACACTGCCGAGCCGTCGAGCCCACCACTTGTGCATGGTCGTCAACGGCCGGTAGTGGAGTTTCGCCCGGCCTTCGCGGTCGGCAAGATCGTTCACTTGCTCGATGGGAAAGCCGCGCTCGATAGGGAGATCAGACCGCGAACCGTTCGAATCAGGCATGGGAAATGATGGGATCGGTTTCGTATTTAGGTGTTCGCGTCACTGGAATTGAATCGTGATATCGATACCATTAGCAGATTCTGGAATGTTCTCTAGGACATCAGCAATAGTTTCGTGAGATTGGCCATGCTCTAGCTTGAGGTCAGTATGTGATTTTTGGAACTCGGCAACAGCTTGCAGGGCTCCAGGAGCGCCCCCTCCTCCGTCGGTATTGAATGATATCGACCCGAATGTGACGGTCCCTGACTCGTGAGAGTCCTGCCACTCTTCTCTGAGTTCAGCTGGGTCGTCACCTTGATATTCGAACGTCCATCCTCCTGGTGGAATGAGGAACCCGGCACCGGGGAACCAATCATCGAGATCTTCCGACCTAGTCGAGTGAACAATGTAGTGTGGATCGCTCTCGCCGAGGTGATCGAGGAGGAAATGTTTTACCGCGTCCTCGTCGTGGTCAGGAGCACACTCCTTCTTGATATCGCCGACTTGGAACGTTTCTTCTTCGTCCAAACCTCGGATGTACTCTAAAATACGTTCTCCCACATCGTCAGGAATCATAGGCACGACGGTCACAGTCGTCGGGTGGCGCTTGCCAAGTGAACCGACATAATCGCTGTCTGTTTTCAGTTTGTACTCCTCGGATAGCAGGGTGTTTACAGCGCCATGGAATGCGCTTTTTGTGTCGTCTTGTGGAAGATACACTTCGGTGTCGTTGCGGATTGTCGTGAGAACCTGAGAGGTATCCGCCTCTCCCGCGGCGTCGATCGTTTCTCGGATGCGTTCGCCTACTTCGGTGGCACCGATCGTTTGAGCGTCGGAGACATCTCGGAGCTTTGCATCGGATCGTGCTTTTGAAACAATCTCGTTGCCACTCACGAGGACGTAGTGGTCTTCGTTGGCGAGCCGACCGACAGCCCGCATTATTGCATCGTGGGGGTCATCATCGACGAGCCAGACATCGGTCCTTGTCGATATATCGCGTTCGAAAGAACCGATATCGACTTCTGTCGTTTCACCACTGAACTCGCGCTGGAGCGCGGTCGTAATTTCGTCTACTGACCACTGTTCCACATCGTCTTTTAAGACGAGGGTCGTGTCGCGGTCGAGGTTCCGGAGGTCGTCGCTGAACTGACTCCCGTCATGGGCTAGCACGGGCTTGTCGTCCAGACCGTCCTCGACGGCGTTGGCGACCGCTCCCACGCTGCCCGGAATCGGGTACGTCGGGTCCATCAGGAACTGCTCGTAGATGTCTTCGACGGAGGTTTCCGAGCGACTGTCGAGACGGTCGCGGACGATGTCCCAGGCGTGCCGCTGGAGGTCGAACGGGTCCGCTTCGGCGGCGGCCGCGATGTTCCCGGCATCGAGTTCGTCCTCCGCGGCGACGAAGTTCTCAAGTGTCATCTCGGCAGCGTACTCGAACTCGTTGAGGAGGTCGTCGCCGTCGATGACCTCGCCGTACGCGCCCTCCAGGCGGTCGAGGAGGTCGTCCTCGTACTCGCCTTTGAGCTCCGCGATATCCTCGCGTATCTCCTCGCTCAGGTTCTGGTCGTCCTCACGGAGCCGCGCCCCGATGACCTCCCTGGCCTTGCTGAGGAACTTCTCCTGCTGGGATGTCGTCGAGATGGTCTTGCCGTTCTTCGGCTGGACGAACACGAGCGTGTTGCGCCACTGGCGGCCGGCGGGCTGGTTCTTGATGATCTCGGCGACGCTGTCGGCGTCCCACGGCCCGTTCTTCACGACGACCTTGACGTTCTGGCTGTCGGGGACGCTCTCAAGTTCGCCGTCCTCGTTGAAGCCGACCGCGTACGCGTTGGAGCCGAACAGGCGTTCGACCGTGTCGCCGATGAGCTCAATCGCCTCCCCCGGCTCGACGTCGCGGGCGGCGTTCCGGATCAGCGACCGCGGGTTCTCGTCCTCTCGGATGACGAAGCGGTCGTCGGACTGCCACAGGTGGTAAACCTCGCCCTGGAGGCGCTCGAGATCGACGATGATGTCGTTGACGCGGTCGCCGGCGTGGAACGTGCCGACGACGATGTCCGACGTCGTCGCGCCCTCGTCGAGGCCGGGCGTGAGCGAGTAGATGAGGACCGTGCTGAGGATGTCGCGGCCGTAGTCGATGTCCGCGTCGGTGAGGCGTTCGACGATGTCGTCGTAGCAGCGGTCGGGGCGGGCGTGTTCGACGTTGATGCGGGTGAGCTCGTCGTTGTATTCGACGGCGTCAACCTCACCGTGAGTGATGAGGTCGGTCTGCTGGTGACGGTCAACGAGAACCTTCGCAAAGAGATAGAGCATTCCCCGGGTCGCGCCCGACTCGGTCTCGGCGAAGTACCGCGTCTTGAGCGCGTCGATGAGCTCGGGGTGGAAGGGGTACGTCTCGTACATTTCGTCGCGGAGGCCGTCCGGGAGGTCAACATAGTCAGTCTCGGCGTAGGCTTCGATGTACTCGTCCACCAGATCGCGCATCTTCGACTGGTCGATGGAACCGGGCTCGACGAGGCGGTGGCGGAGGACTTCCCGGATATCGACCTGGTTGGACATGTTGACCTCGACGCGCTCCTGGCGGGACAGGATGTCGTGGACGTCGGAGCCCTCGCGCAGCACGGAGATAATAGCGAAGAGATTCGTGCGCGAGGTCGCTTCGAGCAGCGCCTGGAGGAATCCCTTGTTCGCGCTCTTGCGGCGCCCCTCGAGCGAGCCGAACCAGTCTTCGAGCTCGTCCACGAGGAACGCGACCGTCCGGTCGCCGACCGCGTCGGTAATCGTGTCAATGTCGGGGTAACCGCCGTCCTCGTACTCCGACTCGTCGAGGTCGTAATCAAGCGCTTCGAAGAGCGGCTCCCACAGGTATTCGTACTGCTCCTTCTGGAGAGAGACAACAATCGGGACGGCGTCGCGGGGGAGCGTGCCGTCGAGTCCTTCGATCCGACCGTCAGCCCACTCCTCGACCATTCCGGGCGAGTCGAAGCAGTGGTACATCGCCACCATCTGGTGGGACTTCCCCGTCCCATAGGGCCCGTACATCTCGTGGATGCGGATGTTATCCTCACCTTCGAGGGTATCGCGCAGGCGTTTCAGCGAGTCTTCGAGGCCCTCTGTCAGGAGCGTCCGGTCGAAGAACCGTTCCGCATCGGACTCGAGGGTTCCCGCGTCGCTCTCAACGTCGTAGAGGCGAATCTGGCCCTTGACGAGGCTATCCCCCTCCGTGAGTTCCCGACTGAGCGTCAGGGTCTCGTCGATTGTCGTTTCAGGAATGGCGTCCGCACTCATCGTTGTTCGGTAAGATGTGGCATCGCCTTATGAATGTGCGACATCTCGGCCCTCTATTTGAGAACAACGTCAATCACTTTGACCCCTGATTCACGCGACCCTCGACACTTGGTGTCGTATTGCTATCAGTAGATTCAACACGTTTCTGAGAGCCGTAGTACGCATGATCGCCCGGAATCATCTTCCAAACCCTCGCTGCAAATATGCTATTCTCCCGTCTAGTCAGATGATCATTCGACGATACCGATCGATCGAAAAACAAAGAGATCTCTACACGTTTTTTGAGGAAGGACTATTTTCCAAGCAGCTGACCGAGTTCAACGACGACAACGAAGGTGTCGTAGAAAATTTCCAGCGTGAAAGTACGTTTCGAGGGGCACTCGCAGCGGCCTCTTATCGTAAGCGACAACGACTAGATGAGGATGTAGACACAGCTTCCGACGAAGAGTTTGTAGAAGGAGCCAAAGAGTATCACAAGAACGCACGGAAGCAGCACTTCGCAAACTGTTGGCGCATGGGAACTGACGAAGATAATGACATATGGGAAAGATATACTCGGAGTCCGAATCTTGCCGAGGGGTGTGCCATTGAGACGACCGTTGGTGAGTTCTTATCTGGTCTACTATGGGAACCCATTGACCCAGACGATAATAACCCGGCGGGCGGATTAACCGAAACTCCAGAGTGGGATCTGGCAATTGAGAATCCCAACTGCGATATCAAAGTTGGCGCCTGCCGCTACCAACAACGCTGGAAAGATGAGAGCCTTCAACCGGCTGGATGGCCTGCTACAGTCTCCTTCTTCAAAGGCGAAGACTTCGACATCGAGAAAGAATTCCGTCTGGTATTCAATCCGTTTTCACCGAATATACAGGTTGATTTCGACGCAAAGGGGATTCCACAAGCCGAAGACCCGAACGCATCCCAAATTTGGAGGAAATTCATTGCCGCGACAAAATGGATGGCAAATAGAATTATCATGGCTCCCAACTCTGGAGCCAAGCAACGTGAGAAGGTTGAGAAGTGGGTGGAAGACTTCGGGATCGAGACGGGGGATGATCCAGACCCTGACTTGGAAATAGTCGAATCAAGCAGCTGCGTGTCTCAGACTTCGACTCACGAATATCTTGCAGAGATCGGTGGTCAGGATAATTATGACGGATCTGACCAGTACTTGAGCGAGGTTGCAGATGAATTTTTAGCTAAAAGAGACTGGCAAGAGTGGCCAATTGTGGATATCGTTCTGCTCCTCCGTGAGGAAGCGGGAGCACTAGTGGAAGGATACTGGTATCAGGATGAGAAATCCGCGTTCCAGTTATCCGAATACGGCCACGAGTTTCAGAATGTATGGGCTGCGCGGTTCAAAAACGAGGGCGATGACTACGAGACATGGAGAAATGAAAATGCGAGAGAATACGATAAAGAACAGGGTACACGGACACTATCCTTCACCGATATAGACTGATTGTCGATTGCGATAGTGGAAAGTCCGCTAACGGTGGGTCAGTTGTCGCTGAACTCCGCCAGCGAGGTATCGACGCCGATCATCTTCAGGTACGTCCCGTCGCCGGTCGCTTCGGCCAACCCTTCGCAGAGTTCCCGGAGTTCGTCCATGTCCCACTCTTCGAGGTATTCGCTGGTGGACTTCCCCTGTTCGAAGCGGTAGCGGAGGAAGTGCGCTTTGTCCAGCGTCGTGAGGTCGCCGTTGCCCTCTTCGACCTTGCTCTGGACGTAGGCCTGACGCTTCTCGTCGTCCCAATGGGTGAGGACGAAGTCGCCTCCCTCCATACGGAACAGCCGCATGTCCTTCATCTGCTCCTCCGACGCGTCCGACCGCTTGAGATGTTTGTTCAAGTCGTTGTACGTCGGATTTGGCTCCTCAAGCAGGTCTCGATAGATGTCCTGCTCGCCGCGGTCGTTGTCCTGGATGATGCCGTAGATCTCATCGACAACTTCCTTCGCAGACATCACCTCGCCGGCTCGGTGAACCTCGCCGTGATGCTTGGAGTACTCCTGAAAGCACTTCCCCATCTCGATGACGCCGATGTCTCCGCTTGCGAGTTCTCGGCTCTCTTCGAGCGTTTCACGGGTTTCTCTGGCAGTTCGGACGATACGGCGGCGTAGCGAGTCCCATGAGATTGGCTGTCGGCTTTCTGTTGGTCTAGCGACGATGACGATGTCGAAAGCAACTGACTCACCTGCGATAAACTTGTTCAGATCGGAATTTATCGGATACGTTGCTGTCACCTCGAAGTTATTCTCACAGAGCGATGCGAGAAGTTCTCCCCAGGATTCCTCGTCGCTATGATGATAGGTGAACGCGAGTGTTCCGTCCTCCTTAAGGGCTTGATTGATAACATTAAGCGCCTCTCCCATCTCGTGCTCGAAATCTTCCGCAGTCTTATCGAAATATGGATTTGTGACAATAGATTCAGCACGTGGAGTCTGGTCCCTGTCAAATCCGGCATACTCATCCTCAAGGAGGATCTTCTGCCAGACGAAGAAGTAGTCTGACAGCTCAGAATAAATGATATTATCATAATATGGTGGGTCAGTAATAACCGCATCAAATTCGTTTTCCGCCGTGATATTTCGCATATCATCCTGGTAGATCTCCGCATTTTCACCGATTGGCTGTGCAAATTTCGGCGTTTTGTGGGTTTCCCCTTCTGAGATATACCGCTCTGTTGGAGAATTAGCGTATTCAACAGCCTTCAGAACCATATCTCGCATATTAGAGAATGTTCCTGTTCCCGAAACAGTCCCCCAAACGTTGTTCTCGACAGGTTTGGTTGGAGGATCAAAAGCGTTAGACTTGAAAATGTTCGCAAGAAGATTTTTCCCAGCATTGTACACGACCATATTACAGTTATAGTTTAACGTTTCTGTAAATGTAAGTAGTAAATATTCGCGTGCGTTCTCATCATTTATATCGTCAATCGATTTGAGAAGGGTCGAAAGAGAAAGCAACTGCCTCTCATTAAACATATCTGTCCATTTCTCAATGCCGTGTTGGAAGACATCACTACCGTCTACGGATGAAGCCGCCGTTTTTGCACCCTCTGGAATTTTACCTGCGGGTACATATTCGTGTAAATCGGTTCGAGTATTCCAGTCCCGCTTTGCCTGCTCGAATAGACGTTTATCCTCTGACTCGGCCTGCTTATACCCTTTATATTCACTCTTGCCCAAGCCCTGTTCCTCACACGTTTCACAGTAGTATTCGATTGCATACATTCGGGTATTAGGTTTCCCCTGTTCTGCAATCGCATCTACAATAGATTCTTTCTGGCCACACTCGGGACAATTATAGTACCCACCACGAGAGACATGACCATTCTTCGGAATAAACTCGTGATGACACTCAGTACACTCACTCTCGTCTTGCCAATTATCCACAAGCGTAACAGCGCCACAGTCCGGGCAGAGGACGTTATACTTGGCGTCATTCTCATAGCGGCCAGCAGCGACACGGTAGTCCTTAAATAGAGGTACAGTATGACCGCAGGATACGCAATCGAGTTCTTTGACCCAGAAATTATACATCACGTCGGCTTCGTGGTCGCCATTCGGACAAGGGGTTTTGTAGTATTGCTTGATCTCATCAGCGACATCCTCCTTGACCTGATCGAAGGCTTCCTCTAGGTCTTCAACGTCAGTCTGACCAGCATCGAGTTGCTTCTTCGTGACGAACCATGCGACCGGATTCAGGTCTACGCCGACCGAATCAACGCCGAAACGTGACGCTTCAACGAGTGACGTCCCGCCGCCCATGAACGGGTCGAGAATCTTTTTATCCTTGATCCGGACGTCCTTCGGGTAGAAGTTCCACAACGACTCGGGATCGTCCATATCAACGTCGCCGATTGCCTCAACGAGGTCGTCTTTGTCCAGTCCGTTGTTTCCGAGCTGCTGATTCTCGCCCGGTTCGTAGACTTTGACATCGTCCGCATTCGTGTTCTCGTCGAGTAACGAGTACAGGGAGATAGCACGGAAGAGACAACCCGGCCTGCGCGCCCACCATTTGTGCATAGTGTAGATGGGGCGGTAATACTGCTTAGCCCGACTCTCCTTCTCGGCAATCTCGTTGACGCGTTCGATGGGAAATCCGCGTTCGATAGGGAGATCGGGACGGCCTTCTTCCCGGTCACTCTGTTCCTGCTGAGACATTAGCTGTCCCTCTCTATCCGGACGAGCCATATAAAAATGCGGAACAGCGCGGCGTCGAGACTTACCAAGCAGAAGAATAACGAACCGGAGGAGAGATTTTCGAGATATGACCTTCCCTGTAAACCCGACCGCGGACGATGTGTCTCCAGTGGATCTCTTGTTGGAACTCCCCTCTCGTGCTGCGCTCTGCCGAGCGCTCGCTGCGGCCGACATCGCAGACGAACTCGACAACGATGACGATCCCGAGCGGTTCCTCGATGAACTCTCACAAGTCGATCTTCGCCAGGCGGCCGCCCAAGCGCGCTACGCGGCTCCACAAACGGTCCACTACTTCGGACTACCCGGGCTGACAGACGTGTCTCCGTCCGAACTCGACGACCTTACCGAGTCAGGTGGGTTCGGCGGACAAGTACGTACTGTAGAAGAGCTGCACGACCGCGTGTATGTCGTCTGTAGCGTCCCGGAGGGCGGAACGCAGGCACAGCTCTCCGTGTCGGAGGACGCGCGCGTCACGACCGTCGCCACCTTCGATCCGGGAACGGACCTTCTCGCGGTCCGGGCCGACGACAGTGACCTCGCCGCGGGAACCGTCCAGGCTCTCCGGGATCACCCCGACCTGTCCGAGTGGACTTCCGTCTCGTTCCGCGACGACGGGTTTCGGGGGCGGTTCGAGGACGCCGCCGTCGCGGCGTACGAACAGCTGTCTCTCGCGGTGACGTCCGTCGGGGCCGGAACAGAGCGTATCGACGTCACCGGCGAGGAACGGGGTGATTCGGGGCGCGAGGACGTACGTGGGGACGAGGTAGTTGACGACCTGCTCTCCAGGAGTGACACCAAGCGGAGTACCGCACAGGTACGACTCAACCTCCGGACGGGCGATACGATCCCCTCAAACCCGAGTGTCCGCATCGACTTCGACGAGAGTTCCGTCGAGTTCCGCCAATGGGTTCCGGAACAGACCCTAATACAACTCGATAGCGTGATTCGGCAGGCAGAGTAACAGTAAGGGGTGGCAGGAGAGGTGGTTCCCAGGAAGCGGTTGGGTAGTCTACTTGCTTCTCAGGAAACAGTGGTTGATTCGACGATCCAGAATTCGATAGGTAGAGTGTATTTCAGTCCCTCTCTCAGGAAATTGTGGGGGTATATCTCAGATCGCAGGTAGAGATGTACTCCCCGTCTCCTAAAGTGCTGAACCAACCGTCTAAATCATGTCACTCTATGTTTCTTCCTCGCGGTACTCGACTGAGATGCCCGCGAGAGCCTGTTCAGTATATCCGCATCGGTTATCCGGTGTTATTTCGTCGGCGAGCCGCTTCCGTATTTGCCGATGATAATCTTCAAGCGCAAGGTCGTAGTTCTCTTCGACAGCTTCTTCATCAACCTCTTCGGGTGTGGAATCTCGTGCTTCAGCAGTTTTTCGGCTTATTTCTAACCAGTTTGGGTAGGCTATTCGTTTCCGGAAGCCCGCGTCTTCGTTGAGAAATGCGAATGGCGAGATGTGTAGTGGCTGCTCGATGTTGGATGGGTAGCGCGTTGCGGCCTCATTAAAGAACACATCGGCTTTGACACATCCTTCGAAAGGAGGCCAGACGCGAAGTACTTTGGATCCTTGCGACATCTGGCTTCCATCCGGCTCCTCTGCATATGAGATCGCCTCAATAACGTCCTCAGGATCGACGACAATTCGATCGATATCGCCGTATTTCTCTTTGAGTCTGTCTACTGGTTCGCTTGTCATAATCGTCGTGTTGTTTGTTTGGTGGACCTGAGGTCCGAAGTTATGTATCGACAAGATTGACTTAAACGTAAGCCCCGATTCATACAGAAATCCGCCTACTAACTGGTTTCGTGTTCATTGGATGTGCAAGAGAGCCAAAATCGAAGGGTAGTGCTAAGGTCGGTCACAATTCTCAGGTTGTGCTAAGATAGATGAATTCGCGGGATAGGAGCAAGAGAAAGCGAAGTTGGACATCAATGAAAGATCGGGAGGACTGGTGAGCAACTCAATACGAGAGGAGGATGAGTGGACCGTTGACAATTCCGGTTGAGAGGATTTGGATTACCAGTTTCGAGAAGTACTGGTCTGCTGGGAACCATCCACCGTTACGGGAAGTCGCTTTTCTGCATCCGATGGGCAAAACTCCCGGCATTTATACTAGTCTAACCACTATGATAATCTGAGAAATCCGGTCCCCTCGGGGCGTATGAATGTGCCCGGGTGCTGGAGACACCCGGACTGGGTTTCTCTGATGGAGCAGATCCACCCATGAGCAAACAGGCTTCGCGTCCGTTTGAATCCAACGGACCCCAGTCGCAGACGCATCGGAATCCAGCGACGTCGACGCCCTCGTCCGACATCGGGATAGTCCTCGAAGAAGCGATCGAACAGGACCGCTTCGAGGACGGAGACTGTGTTGCCCTGTGTCCGGGATGCGGCGAGACGGTCGCGCGGTACCACGAAGGACTCCCAGAGCCGTTCGTCCGATTCGAACCGGACTGCAACGATTGCCGCGTGACGCTCCGCCGCTGGTCAGTCGTCATCTCTCCATGGATCAGAAAAGCGGCACCGCCCACTGACGAACTCCAGGATGTCGTCCAGTCGTATTGGGAGCAGCAGCTGCGCGTCGGCGTCGTCGATGACACCCTGCCGCACACGCGGGAATTTTCGGACGAGGCGCAGGCTCTTGCCGAGGCGTGGGGCTGGGACTGGGAGGTCACGTGCCCGCTGTGTGCCCGCCCCGTGTCGCAGCTCAAGGAGGACTACCTCGGCTACCACCACTGGGAGTACGAGGCCGACGTCGGAACGAGCGTTTGCCACGATTGCCATGACTTCCTGCACGGCGACGATAACGGTGACCAGGCAAACAAACAGGACTGGCGGGCGAAGGAGCTCGGGTTGGCGGATTTCCGGGACCTCGCCGTCATCCGGCTGGCGCTCCGGGATCGCGCCGTCCACGAACCCGGCCTCGAAGAAGACGACCCAGCCTACGCTGAGCGCCTGCGCCGCCGGTACAACGTCCCGCTGAGCCCCGCGCGGATCACGAAACTCGTCGCGGACGTCCGGCACCAAACCGACGTCGCCGACACCCTCCAAGCGCACGGTCCCAGTCCCGAAATCAAGGTTCGCGGCATCTACCCCGTCTAAACTATGACAACAACGACATCCACAGCGACCGACAGCAGCGTCAGTAACCCGGATGACATCCTGCCGGGATCCGACATCGAACTGTCGTTCCCGTGGCGGTCCGCCCCGGAGCGCACGCTAGACGATGTCGGCGGGATGGAGAACCTCAAGCAGGAGCTGCGTCGTTCGGTCATCCGGCCGCTCGGCCCGAAGCGCGACGAATACGAGCGCTTCGGCATCGACGTCCCGAACTTGCTGTTCGGCGGGCCGCCGGGCACGGGCAAGACGTACTCCGCGACAGCGCTCGCCGGCGAACTGGGATACCCGTTCGTCGTGCTGACTGCTGGCCGGCTCCAGAGCCGCTGGGTCAACGAGAGTACGGACCATGTCCAGCGTCTCTTCCGCGAAGCAGCGCGAATCGGTGAGGAACACGGGCAAGCGGTCATCATCGCGGACGAACTGGACACGCTGCTCCCGCGTCGCGGCGGCGACGAAAAACACCAGGAAGACAACAAGGTCGTCACGGAGTTCTTGGCGTACCTCGAACGCACGGCCGAGAATAACACGCTCTTCATCGGCGCGACGAATCGCCCCGACGAACTTGACGAGGCAGTCATCCGGAATGGACGCATCGACCGCCGGTTCAAATTCACGGCGCCGAACAAGCCAACGCGAACCGCGATCCTGGAACAACAGCTCGCGGACCGCCCCGCTCGCGTCTCCTCCGAGGAGTTGTCACGACTTGCAGCGGAAACGGAGGGGGCGACAGCCGCCACGCTCACGACGATCGTGAATGAAGCTGCTCGGAACGCGGTTGAACAAGGCGCAGCCGCGATCGCCCAGACACACCTCGACGAAGCAGTCGCGGAACACTTCGTCGACGGAGACTAGATCGCCCCGATTGAAGCGGGGAAGCGACAATTCGAACTGAAATCCGCTGATATCCAGCGCTCCACCTTCGAAATTGCGAGGCCCGATTCACTATGACGACAAAACGACCCTCCGAGAACTCAGAGAAAGATGGTACTTCTCCGTCGCTGGCAGCTGTCGAAGCCTTCGACATCGCCCTCATAACTGGCACTTTCGTCGCCTTGGTCGTCACCTACGGCTCGATCAAGTGGGGTGGCCTCCACAGTCCCGTCGCTCTCGTCACAATCATCGTGGCAGATGCGGTCTTCGTGTTTTTCATCGTTCCCCACGCGACTGCCTATTGGCTCGACTGCGACATCGACGCGCTCCTCACCAGCGACGCGACACACCGGAGATAAACGCCTCGGAGATAGCGAAGGTCACAGTGTTACTGGTCATCGAGACCTCGATTTATCCGGGCCAGTCTGGTAGATAGTCAGCCAGGTACCGCCGGCCAACGAACAGGATGAGAGTTGCGACAATCCCGCCAACGATTCCTGAGATACCGACCGCGATGGAATAGAGGCCAGCGACGAGGATGTCTTGCCTTGCGATAAGAGGTGGTTGCATACCGTGGGCGTCGAGACCGAGAAAGAGCATCACGGCGAACGCGCCAATCAGGCCGATTCCTGCACCGAGAACGGTAATGAAGATCTCCAACCGGTTTCGGACGTGTCGTAGTAACGGATAGCGAACGGTGAGTGGTTCTTCGACCTCGGCGACCAGCCACCAAATCCGGTCCCGAGATGGTTTTCGCGTCTCAAGGATTCCCTCGTCAACGAGGTCGTACAGCCGTCGCCGTGTCTGCTTCAGTCCGATGTGCTCGAGTTTGTCGGCGATCTCCTTGGTCGTCAGGACCGGCTGGTCAGCCTCCGAGAACACTTCGATAATCGCTGGATCCTGCTCTTTCTGGTACGGGCTCGGCGAATGTCGTCGTGACGACGCGTCGGATTCTGATTCAGACATACCTGATGTCGGCGTAGCGACGTCTGAAACTCCCTTGTCGTCATAACGACAGTCGCGCACCCCTATAATTCACTCCCCGCGCTTCATCCACGTGGATGTCCGACTCAGCCACCGTGTCCCAGACGGACAGTACAGCACCCGTTCGATTAGTCCGACTCCCACAGATCGCCGCTGCCCGGAGTCCATCTTTCATCAGAGACATCCTCATCCTCTTCATCGCCCCCGCACTCATCCTGACCACGATCTTTGTCACGACGGATCCCGCGACGTTCGAATACGACATCGCCAACCCCGGTCTGTGGGGGATTTACCTGTCCAATCTCTCGCACCGATCCTGGCTACACCTCGGGAGCAATCTCGTCGGCTTCTTCCTCATCGGCGGTCTCGAATACCTGCTCCTCACTGCCGCCGGCTATCGAGCCCACTATATCGGCGTGTTCCTCCTCTGTCTCCTCGTCGTCCCATTGTTCAGTCACCTGTTCCTCCAATTCGTCCTCATTCATCAACCTCTCTTCCACAGCTACGAGGCCGTCGGCTTCAGTGAGCCGATCGCTGCGATGGCGGCCTATCTCCCGCTCGCACTCACGACGTACTGTACCCGCGTAAGCGAATTCGAATGGCCGTTCTTCACCGCGCTCCTGATTTACTCAGGCGGCATCGCTTGGGCGATCAACCAGCTCTTCGGAACTGACCTCAGCACGATTCTCATCGGGATGTTGGGCGTCGTCGGGGTTTCCCTCATTGGGATTCACCTGTACCGCACGCGCACAGTTGACTCCTTGGAGCGACGCGAGTACGTTGTCACCAGTCTGTTCGCGCTCCTAACGTTCGGGACCGCCCTCGTCAGTCTATTCCCTGGCTCGAATGTTGGCACGATGGTCGGGCATCTCGCTGGCTTCTTCCCCGGATTCCTCCTCGCGTTGTTCATCTTGTGGGGATTCACGATCGCTAAGCCTGGTCACGAATACGCCCTCGAGGAGAAGTGATCGGTTTGGAGAGATTAGGCCTCCGGAATCCCGTTCTCTACTCAGAGACTGTCATTTGAGTGTCTCACCCGGAGTCGTTACTATTTTCGCTAGTCTCGATTGTCGTGACTTCTCCCAGTCGGGCTGTTGTCTCTTCATTTGTTTGGTCATATGCTGATGCTACTGGCTGATCCCAAGACCGGGGGGCGTCTTCCTCGGCGCTAATCACGATGTGACTAGTTGAGAGGTCGTTTTGCTCGACCGTCGTGCGGGTGAGTTCTAAATAGACTGCGAGGTATCCGGATTCCATAAAACCCTGATTCAGTTCGCACTTCTGGCGGGCAGTATCAATGACAGTCCCTTCGTATCGATAGTCATCAACGATGGCCGTGATGGCATCCCCGACGTCGAGGTCGGTTAGTTGCTCCCCGAGCGCATTGCTCATACGCGAGATACGGACGCGATGAATCAACAGTGTAGGGGGTGAATCATCCCTACTGGACTCCCCTCAAGCCAAACAACCAACAGGGCCCAATTTGATAATGGGGTATGGAAACACGAACCGTTTCCTTGGATTCGCTGTTCAAGGACGGCCTCTTCGACATCCCCGGGTACCAACGGAGCTATTCATGGGAGCGATCACAACTTCAGGATCTCTTCGAGGACTTACTGTATCTGCCCGAAGACACGACGCACTTCTTCGGAAACGTAATTCTCGATAGTCAGGACAGACAATTTCGCACGGACCGTGGTCGCCGATTTGAGGTCTTCGACGTTGTCGATGGCCAACAACGGCTGACATCAGCGCTGCTGTTCCTCTATGTGGCCTCCGAATACGATGATGTCGTCGCGGAGACGCTGGCGGAAGACAATCTTGTCTTTCCGGTGACTGAACGACCGCGACTACTTCCGCAGGATCAGGATACGGAGTATTTCCGGGACTGTCTGTTCGGGAGCGCGGATATCGAGACGAAGACGCCGTCGCAGAATCGCCTCCGGGCGGCCTACGAGTACTTCGAGAGCGAGTTTGCAGACCTCCCGGAGGACACGTCGGTACGTGACCTAGTAGAGCGGTTGCGGTATGATGTTCGCGTTAATGTCGTTGAGATTGATGCGGAAGCTGAGGCAGCGTCGATTTTCGAGAGCCTGAACGACCGGGGGAAGCCACTTTCTACGCTCGACAAAACGAAGAGCTTCCTCATGTACATGGATGACCGGTCGAGCGAGACGGGAGCGCTTGAGACCAAAATCAAGCAACGGTTCGGGAGTATCTACCGCGAGTTGTTCATTCTCTCGACCGGGCACGAACGTGTCGGTGACTTCGACGAGGACAGCTTCCAGCGCTTCCACTGGGGGATGTACGATGGGTACGACTCCGATACGTATTTCCAGAGCTTCGAGACGCTGAAGACGCGCCTCCGGGAGCAATACCGGGCTGGTGACTACGAGGCGGTGCAAGAGGAGATCGACAGCTACGTGCAGGATCTACGAGAGGCAGCATCGGCGTTCGCGGCTATCTTCGAGCCGGACAAGCATTCCGCGGAGGTTGAAGCGTCGTTGCGCCGGCTCTTGGAACTCGGTCGGTTAGCGAATATCTTGCCCGTGCTCATGGCGTCGTATCTGCGATTCGGTGATGAGGACGAGAAGCTGACTGCGATCATTGATGCGTGTGAAACGCTCGTGTTCCGGATGTACGCGATTGATAGCCGCCGGGCCGATACAGGTCGTGGCCGGTTAGTTCGTCTCGCTCACGATATTCATACGAAGCCATCGCTGGACCACGAAGACATCGTGTCTCGACTGGACGCGATTACGAATCGGTATACGTCGGATGAACGGTTTGAGCGGAATCTCCGGGACCCCGAATTCTATCAGACGAACTCCAGCCAGGATATCAAGTACCTCCTCTATTATTACGGCCAACAACTGGAACAGGAGATCGGCGAGGAGGTGCTCAAGAATCTCGCACAGATTCTCTCGAGTGAATTCTCGGTTGAGCACATCTTAGCGCGGCAACTTGACGACGCGTATATTCCCGCTGATCTGGAGGACGAGTTCGACGACTACGTGCATCGATTGGGGAATCTGACGATCGCCAGTCGGTACTGGAATAGCTCGTACGGGAATCTCCCGTTCGACGAGAAGAAGCACGCCGGCGAGGGACGAGAGAAGGACTACGCGTCGTCAGCGCTCCGCGTCCAGCGCGAACTGGTCGAGTACGATCAATTCGACAGGGCGGCGATCCAAGAGCGGCAGAATGCGCTTGTCGAATTTGCGCTTCAGGAATGGGCAATCACGCCCCCGGAACCCGAAGAACCGGAAGCTGATCATCCCGAAGAGGTGGCTGGGCACGTTCCGTCTGATTTCTTCGAGCGGTTGACAGCGAAGCAGGATGCCTTCCTTCGGATCTTGTGGAGCGAAGACGATTGGGTTCGTAATGAGGAAATCCTTCGCCGGATGGAGGAGGAGTACGGACTCTCAACGAATGGGAGTGGCACGACGTCAGGTCTCTTAGCCGGACTAACTCGGAAGCATTCAGAGGAGTTCCGCCGGTCGATTATCAAGGCGAACTGGGCGGATGACCAGTACCAGTTCCGGTTAAATCTTGACGACGAGCAAGAACAGCTGTTCACCGAAGCCTTCGGTGAACGGTAATAGCGACATCGGTGCAGCACCTCGTTAGTACCAGAGATTGAGACTATCAGTGACCGGAAACTCGGTGTGTGCGTCGTCGTGCTATACTCTCACAGCTACATAATCCGGGCGAAGGAGTACCGGTAGCCCAGGGAAAGTAGATAGACCTGTGACTAATCGGTGTGTATGTCCTGCTGCGGAAGCGTCACTCGTCTGTGTTGAGTTCGTACGTCAGGACATCGGCAGCTGCAATATCTACGTCTCGTTCCGCGAGAACCGTGTCTTGCTCCTCTTCTGTCATTGCTCCCCAGCTGATCGTGCCGTCCTCCATTTGGTGCTTGTCAAGGATGTCGTTATACGCCTCGAGGGGCTCACGGCTTGAGAGCGCGTGAACTTGGTATCCGTCTCGGTGTCGTTCTTGTACGACAAGGAGCAAACGCCCGTGGTTGTCGGTTGTGGGGCTGATTTCGGCGTACTGTTCTGGAGGAATATCTTGTCTCTGCGTCATGGTTGGAGGGGGTTGTTGTGTTAGTCTCGTGCCGTGGCGCGTCCCGAGGGTGACCTGGGTCGCGGCCGCGGGTTCACGGACCACCGGGACGTGAGTGTCCCGGAGCGTCACTCTTCGACGCTGTACTCGTCGGGGATTACGCTGCGTGGGATGACCATCATGTCCGCGGTAGCGGTGCTGAGTCCGTGTTTGCGCGCTGTGGCGTTGTGAGCGAGCCGCATCGCATCGACGGCCTCCTGACTTGCATCAACTTGGTCCTTGCATACGTCCCAATCATCGGGGTCCACGCTCACGATGGCGATGTCGTCATCGACGTGCTCCGGGTCGGTCCAGCTGAGGAGTTCGCCGACACCGTCGGCGATCCATTCGGCGACCGCGTTCGCGGCGCCCTGCATTCGCGTCGCCTTGATGTGTCCTGGTTTTACGTCCGTGATTTTCCGGGTAGGGATTGGTTGTGGTGCGTCGGTTGGGTGGATGTCACCCCGAGAGTTGGGTTGGCTCATTACATTCTATCGTAGTCCACCCGAATGTAAATACCTTTGTCGGACCTACCAAAGGTTTAAATAATTTCTACCAATTAAATACCCATTGGTAGATTAGACAAAGGTCTGCGAAGCCGGTCCATACTAATAGATATGCCAGAACGAAAACGAGCAGAAAGCGGAGAGTACACTCCTGAATACGATGACGAAGACATCCTCCAGTTACTCCCGGAGGACGACTACGTCACGATCCCGGGGCTACTCGACGGGGCGGATATTCCGAGAAGTACCTTGAACTATCATTTGAATCGGTTAGCTGAGGAGGGGAAAGTGATCAAGCGGAAGCCGAGTTCGAACGTCGTCCTCTGGTCGCGCGCGGAATGACCGACTACGCATATGTAAGACAATCGTGAATAATCTTATTGTCAATCACGGTGGCACGTCTAAACCAGAATCGTAGCATAAAACGGTTGCCGACAAAACCATCACACACGGAGCACCCCCAGTATGGACTTTGACCCCGCCGACTTCGAGGGTAAATCAAAACGCGATATTCTCCATAACCTCGTCGAATACGTCGTGAAAACCGACGAGGATATGGATGAGAAAGAAACACGGAGTGGGGGAGATACCGACCTTAATATCTATCTCTGCGACAACCAAGGATTCGAGATTGGGGACCTCGATTACTGGGTGCACCAACTCACCGAGGACGACCGTATCACCGGTCACGCTGCGAACTTCGCCAAAGAACACACCTTCTCCGAGGATATCGCCGATGACGATATCTCGATCGTCACCATCACTACCCCGGAGAAAGGTCGTGAAGACGAATTCCTCTTCGTCACCACGAACGGGCCGAGTGGAGAGGAAGACTATCTATGGGTTCTCACAACCGTACATTCCGATTGGCGAGACAAAACCATCGAACGGCTGTTAGACTATTTGCCAAGCATTGAACGCCTCTACCTCTCAGCAGACGACCTTGAGGACCTCACCGGCGATATCAGCGATTCACGCGTGTCCGGATTTACCGCGAAGTACCACGCTCCGAACCGGGAACGCGATGCAACACTTCGATTCACCGGCGCCGAACCGGGTGACTTAGAGAAAGCTGAGGAAGCGTTCGATGCGAAGCCCACACGCATCGACTTTGACCAAACGAACTCTCCGAGCACGGCGATACAGGGAGCGAACACAAACAACGGCCGGATCTCGATGCGCTCCGTTCGAGACGGGTCAGAACCGAAGGCCGTCGAAACCTTGCTCGGGATTACAGAAGGTTACCAGGAACTTGATCGTGCGCGTTTCGACGTCGAATTCCCGCCAGAACTCGACGCGCTGGATAACGGGTTCTCCGTGAATGGATTCACCGCTGTGGAGCTCACCAATCCGGATCGGGACGATGCCACGCCGGAAGAGCTCGTTGAGGAGCTTGAGGCACGCGTACTGAACGGGAACCGGTACCGGCATGGTATCCGGGATGGCGGAACGAAACTCCGCGTGTGGGACACTGAGCACGACGAGACATTCGACGTCGCTCTAGAGCCACCAGATATCGTGTTGTATGCACGTGATTCGACAACCGCTCTGAGTCTTCGTGAATTCGTGCGCGAAGTCTACGAGGAGCTTGATTCGACGTACTCGCTGCAAAAACGGCAGAATCCGGTGGCCGTCCAGTAGATATGACGATGACAGCTGGGGAGCGGCAACGGCGCGAAGTAAACACCTACAACCTGTTTTATTCAGCTGTCACCGCGCGTGCCGACCCCCCACTGTCGTCTCGCGGCGTCCGTATTCCGGTGATGTTCCCTGTCTTCGAAGACGAATCCGAAGGACGTGATATCGAAGCAGAGCCAGATATCGTGTTGTACGACGGATCAACGTGTGCGCTGTGCGAAATCAAGAGCGGGCACAATATCAATGAGCGCGATATCAGGCAGATGAAGGAGTGCGACAAGGTGACGATCGAGACCGCCGAGGAGGAACTGAAGAATGCGCAGGTCCGGGAGAAAACGGAATATGACGGCTCTGTGACCGCGGTGGAGTCAGTGATTGTCTACCAGGATATGGACGAGGAGTTCGTGGAGGAGACGCGGAGTGAGTCCGCGGATTTCCGTGACGCGCTTACCCGAGTCACCGAACACGCTGTCTTGATGACGCAGGATTACGGCGGTGACCTTCGGGTGCTCGCTGGAGAGTTCGACGACGATGGTGCGATGCAATCAGCGCTTCGCGCCGGTGTCTCGCTCCCGGAGAATCCGCCGGATGAAATTATGCTCACGGAGGGGATGGAACCGGAGATTCTGGCGGTTGCTGTGACGGATATTTGGGGTGAGCAGGCGTTGGATCACGACGATGGCGTGGTGGTTTCGCGGGAAGAGATACGTGACCATTTCGCGCCGCGGCATAACGTGAACCCCGGTGATTTAGACTTAGTCTTTGACTTTCTGGAGGATATCGATGCGTGCGAAGAGATTGGAACGCATCGATATGAATTCCGACGGGAACACATGGGCGCGATTCTTGGAGTAGAAGAAATGGTGATGGAGCAGCGCGTAGAGGATTACTTCCGAGAGGATGACCAAGAGACGTTCGAGTCGTTCACCGACGAAAATGAGGGAGGTGCTGGGTAATAGCGGCTATTTTGGTCGTAGGTCGCGCCAGCGGAAATCCATCCGGTCACCATTCTCGACTTCGACGCGGTATAGCACGTCGTCGCGCTCGTCTCCAGTCTCCTCGCCGGCGTCATCTCCGAGGACTTCCACGACCGTCGCGTGCCGCCCGTGCCAGCGGTCAAAGTCAGGGTCCGTCTCATCGGGAATATCGACTCGAACCGTGTCACCCTCAGAGAATCGCTGCATACGCGTACGGTGGCAGGCGGGGTCCTAATCGTCACCGGTCGAGATTGTCGTGTAGCCGGAAGAGCGGCTCAATGTCCGCGCGGATGTAGTTCTCCAGAGTATTCCGCAGTTGTGGTGCTCTGTCTCCGAGGTCAGCGAGCCCGCTGCGATGCGTGAGCCATTTCTGCGCCAGCCGCGGGATGTCACCATTCCCAATCGTTTCCCCGTTCCAGCTGAATGCGGGCGGTCGGGCGCCGGTGTGCTCTTCGACGGCGTCCTCTAGGGACATACGGTAGCCGTGTTGGGAGATGATGTCGTGCATCAAATCGCGGTGATACGACGGGCGCTGAAGCGCAACGTGGACGGCTTCCGGGAGGGTCTCGTCGCCGACTGCATCGGCGAGAATCTGTGCACGGCCGCGGATGTGCCGCAGATCAAAGTTCACACCGTTGTACGTGATTAGTTCGTCGGCGTGACGTTCGGTGAGCCAGTACACGAGCTCGCAGAGAAGTTCGTATTCATCCCCGTCTTCGATGCCGGAACGCCAAAGGACGTCTATTTCGATGTCGCTGTCGGGTGTGAGGCGATGCCCAACGCCGACCGCAACGAGCTGGAAGTCCCGCGAGTCCATGAAATCGACGTTTTCCCCGTCACCGAGGTTCGGGCTGATCGTTTCGATGTCGAGCGCTACTGTCCCTGTCATAGCGGATCACCAAAGTCGCAGGAATCTCTCACTTATGAACGGTTGGCATTTCGGGCGGCCCCCGGTCACGGCTACGGATGCTCAACGACTACGACGCGCCGATCTTCGCCTTGGTATTGGTCGCGTGCGTGGTCGAATGCGACGGTCGGATCAGACTCGGCGACGCGGCGCGCTGCGTGCAGGTAGATGCGGTGCGTCCACGAGCGGGCGTTGGCCCAGATTTCGCGGTCGGTGCAGAGATTCTCCCATTCGGGGAGGGGGAGGACGTACACGAGCATACCGTTATAGTAGGCGACGGGCCCGGTTGTGTCGAGTTCATGGAAGTCGCGCTGGAAGGCATGGTGGATTCGCGCGACGGCTTCGCGGAGTTCGTCGCGGCCCTTGCGTCCGGGGTTTTCGTCGTAGGCGTCGAGCGTAGCAGCAACGGCATTGTCGAGTGGTCCGGGGATGCCGTGGTCGTCGAGTGCTTTTCCGGAGTTTCTATCGCGCTGCATAGGTCCGTCGACGGGACAGGTTATGCGTAGATATGAACGCTCGGAGTTTCGAGAGATCCTCTTGTACTTGACGACTGGTGGATCGTGGCCTAATTTGCTCTGAAGGAAACACTCCCGACAGAAGACAGGGGTGATACGGCTAACTTCGAGTGGTTTCACTTTCAGCGCGGTTGGCTGGCCTATTTATCCCAGCCGGTACAAGTCCACATTCAGAGGGTGCAAACCCTCAACAAGTCACACGCTCGTTCCCTCTCTACTATCCAGAGGCTAAACATGGCAGCAACGTCCCCATCCGCAACAGATCTCGGAACATGCCCCGACTGCGGCGAAACAATCCGACGGATTGACGTCCTCATTGAATACGAGACAACGGACGGACAGCCCGCTGTCTGGGCAGAATGCCCGAACTGTAACACTGTCGTCCACCCAACCTGACGGCTATCGTTCACACGATCGTTCCCGCCGGTCGGAGCAGTGACTTTCTCCACGCGATGCTCGACTTCGTAGGCCAGGTGTGCACAGCGCGCTCCCCCGATTGCGACGACTGTCCGTTACGGCGACACTGTGAGTTCCCGAATCCCACTGGAGATGTCCCTGCGCGCGAGTGATGTTTATTTAATCCCCAAGACTGGTGCCAGAACGTCTGCATAACTTCAGTCATTCGTCAATAACGCCTCTGCGGACTCGAGTTCCGCGTAGAACCCCTCTCCTCAAATTTCATTACGTGGACGGCACTCATTTGAACCGATGAAGGCTATCGACCTCTATCTGCGCCCCCTGAGCGATTTTCATACGGGGACACTACCGTACGTGGAAGAGAAAGCAACGAGCGTCGAGGAGATAGAGGTCGAAACATCGGAAATTAGCATCGATCAGCAGAGCGAGATCCCGCTCAAAACCCCCGATGGAATCAAAAACCAAACCGTCCCCCACTCAGACCGCCACTGGTGGGCTGTCGTAGCAGAGGGGTGGTTCGATCACCTTGATAAGCCACTCCGACACTACGGCGACATCGTCGATTTCGTCACGACGTTGAATCTCTGTACTGACGACCCTGTAGTCTTTGCTCAGAATCCGGGGCGCGTTGTCAGCGGATATCACGAGGTCGATGAACGCGGTCGGTTCAATTACAAGGACCATCTTTCAGCGGGGGCATTGGGAATCCAGTCCGCACTGACGAAGGAGGTCCCCGACCGCGTTACGATCACTGGCGACGTTCCGAACGTCTACGAAAGAGTCCGTGCAGTTCGGGAGTCCGAAGCCGCATCTAATCCACAGGTCGATATGATGATAGCGCTTCATATGTACGACGACGCCCTGACCGGAACGCGGTGGACCTGTATTGCGAACCTCTTCTACGTCTGCGAGAATGTCTTGTGTTCCGGTTATAGCACGAGTCCCGAACACCGGATCGTAGAAGAAACTGATCTCGATCACGACGAAGCGGAGGCGTGGGGCAGTATGGTTAATCGACTGAAACACCCAGATACACCTAGCGACTCGGAAGAGCCCCCGACGACGTTACTGGAGATGATTGACGAGGGAACTTCCATTCCAACAGTTGCTAAGATGCGGCGTGCTGCGAACGCGGCACTGACCGCGAATATGAACGAGTAGCAGTGAGGTATCGAGAAAATATGTTTACAGAGCGTGTGTCTTCTATACTTAACAGCCCTGTACCTGATTTGTAATCGAATTGGTCACCTCAACAGAAGTATCACTCTTTTCTATGAATCTGTCTTCGAGTTCATTCAATTTCTGCCGAGTGGATCGAAAGTCGGTCCAGATATCCTCCTCGGGAACATTCAGTGTCGCCCCGCACTCGTCGCAGGTGCCATCTTCCCGAGCGATACCGACAGCACAGTTGGGACAAGATGCTTGGCGCGTAACCCCAAGTATGTCTATGATTTCTTCAGTTTGCTCAAGCCATTCAACGGCAAGTTCTAGTAGCTCCCTGTGGATACTGACGTAACGTTCGACGAGTTCCGCTAGTTTATCGTCTCGACGGTATAGTGGTTCGAAGTTCTCGAGTTGATTGAGATTCGACTTCAGCCGCGGGCTCCCCTGACGAAGGCTTTCTGCGTGTTCAGACAGTTTATCGAGCGTCCTCTCATCAGGTGCAACAGTCACGCCGTCAAGTGTTTGTGCTAATGTCGTCAGGTCATCAAAGAACTCTCCGGCTACTCTTCCCATGATATTGAGCGCTTCCTGTGTATCAGTGGCCTCAGCAACGGACTCTCGTGTGGATACAGTAGGAGCATCTGCCTCCGTGTGGATTGCTCGATGACAATGTTCGCACAAAGTAACAAGATTGGAAGTAGCGTGGTTGCCGCCACTATTAATCGGTACTATGTGATGCGCGTGCAATTCGGTGTCGCCCTTAGGTCCGCCAGATTGTCCACAGTTTGCGCACGTAAAATCATCCCGCCGATAGACACGTTTCCGGCGTTGATCCCAGTCGCTTGGATACCTTTCAGACGACATATGTTGTTTCTAGATTTAGATTATGTCTACTTCTTGCGGTTCAATGATTCGAACCAATTGTATGATTTCATGCGGGGAAAACCCCCTATATCGGTTATGCTGTTTGCGTCAGTATTGATTCCATCTGCTTGTGATGGCAGGACGCACTCACAAAGAGGTTGGGGCACCACACAGGCGTTATTACGACTCCGCGAAAATCACGGCCTATGAATATTGACTCAGCGGTTGAACGATTGCGAGCGGCGGAGAGGGATATGAGGGAAGATCCGCCGGAATCTATTGAACACAAAGACTCTGTTCTCGACGAATACCGCCCTCTCTTCCAGTCTGAGGAGATCGGGAGTCTCACCGAACAGGAGTTCAAAGAGTTCCTCCTATACGAGAACAACCGTCACTGGACCGGTCTCCATCGGAAACGCTCCATGATGACGGAGGACATGGAACAGCTCAGAGACGGATTGCAGACGCTCATAGATGAGGAGCAAGATCTTTCGTCGCGTGTCCAGGCCACCAAGGAGAAAGTCGATGGCATGGGGAAAGCGACGATCTCTGCGATTCTCGTGACTGCCTATCCCGGGAAATACGGTGTCTGGAACAACCGCTCGGAAGAGGCTCTCAAACAGTTGGACATCTGGCCTGATTTCGAGTACGGGAGCGATTTCGGTCAGCGATATGAGCGAGTGAACGAAGTTCTACTGGGCCTCAGCAATGAATTAGACCTCGATCTCTGGGATCTCGACGCGCTCCTCGGATATCTTGTAGAAATTGAGGAGGACCCCCGCGAGATGCGAGAGGATACGGAATCTACTGGAGAATTCGTCAAAGAGCGGCACCTCCAACAGTATCTCGTCAATCACTGGGATCAAATGGAACTCTCCGAGGAGTGGGAGATCTATAGCGATGCGGACGATCCAGAAGCCGGGGTCGAGTTCTCAACCGGTATCGGCCGACCGGATATACTGCTCGTGCATACGTCGAAAGAACTTGTCTGTGTCCTCGAATTGAAGAAAGGCAGTACCAGTGATCGAGCGGTGGGCCAACTTCTGCGTTATGTTGGCTGGGTTGATGAGCACCTCGAAGATCTGGAAGGCGTGAGCACTGACGCCGACGTTGAGGGGCGGCTCGTCGTGAGTGAACCATCGGAGAAACTCGAATATGCGATTTCCGCGGTTCCTGAGTTAACGATGTATGAATACGAGATGGAGGTCATTCTGAACCAACCGTCCTGGTGAACCGTTGCAATATTAGGGATCAGAATGTGATTGCGTGCCTTGTTGCTGAGTTGCTCCGGGATCGTACCCTGCGTCTTGTAGGTGGGTGAGGGCGTCGTTGATGGTTTCGAGCGTGTTGAGGAGGTTTTCTGTCGTACGGCCGCTGCTGAGGAAGTCGTTGCTGTCGGTGTTTTCGACGAGGAGGTTTGCGTGTGCGACGTCGTTGCGGAGTTCGGTCACTCCGTGGAGCCGAGACTCGGCAGCGCCTTTGGTGGAGAAGCCGCAGGTTTCCCAGCAGGCTTCGACACTGGTGACGATGGTTTCGAGGGTCGAAAATTGTGCGTAGTGGATTTCGTCTAAGGCGACGTTGGCGGCTTCCGCGTCTTCGTATCGGTCTTTGATGCCGTCGAGTTCCTCTGGCGTGACAGGGGCTTTTTTCCAGTCGGGCTTTTGATCGATGATGAGTTCGCGGAGGTGTTCTTCGAGGTAGGTGATGCGGTCAAAGAGGTAGATGCGTGCCGGGGAGGTGTTGAGGTCGGCTCGAGTGAGGATGCCGGTGACGTGGTTGTGGCCACCGAGGAAGTAGACAGGGTGCTCGATGAGGGCATCGAGGACGGCGGGGAATGCGGCGTCGCCGCTGATCATGTAGTCGATGGTCAGCGGGGTGATATAGTCGTCGAGGGTATCGCCGTCGTCGTCCGTGGTGACGTCGTCTGTGTGCAGGAACCCGACTGGGTCGTCTGCGTCGTAGATGGGGGCAGCGTCGTAGCCGTTCTCATCGAGCCACGCGGCGGCGACGTCTGGTGATGTGTCGCGGTCGAGGGACTCCACCGAGTGCGTGGCGAGTTCGGCCGCTGTGCACTCATACAAATCGCGGGGCATACCGACAGGTGAGGCGGCTGGGATGGTCAAGCTGTGGGAGCGAGAGCCGTTGGAGTCGAGAAGCATAGGGGCTATCCACCACAGGTTTAATGCGTGATGAGAATATATTTACTTTTAGTTATGCTCGAAGGGCATTTCGGGTCGGCGGGGGCGAGTATCGACTACGGGAATGCGGATGGGCTATTCCCCGTCGATGAACTCGATGCAACCGTGCTCCAGCATCGTGATGCCCAGCTCGCACTCGACGACATCGATGCCGCAGACGTCATCGTTATCGCCCCGACGAGCCTCGCTACCAGTTACTTCCTCACTCAGCACGCACTCACTGCGATTCTCGTCGATAGTCTCCCATCGACGGTTCAGGCACAACTCGGCGAGGAGGTTGAGGCTTCCCTCGACACTTACGACCTCATTCAGATCGGGAAGTGGAACACTGACAGCCCGAACCACTCAATTGCCGAATTTACAGACGCCTGACCTACGGTCACACTCGACAGTATCAGGAGTTCCCGTCATCAATAGTTTCCTCGCTCTCTGGGACAGCATTCGTTTCCTCAAGAACGTCCGGTTGGGAACCGCCAAGAGCATAGTTCTTCGTTCCGTCATTTTCTGCTGCCGTCAAGAATTATGACCCGACTGATCGGAGACGTCTTGACTTCGTTGCCTACGCCGACTGTCTATGTATACTATTTCTACATAGTATCCCGATGATGCGCCAGATGTTCAACTGACCCGGAGACGGGCCACCTTTTTCGACCGTCGAACGTCGGTAGATCGCCCATCGATTCCGAGCAGCCCCAGCCTCGGCGATCGGATCGCCGCCGAGAACCACCGTGTTTTTGCCCGCTGGTCTGGTAGAACCCACAGACCGAATGGCCCGATACCACATCGAGACGTACGGCTGTACCTCCAACCGCGGCGAGAGCCGGCAGATAGAGAGCGCGCTCCGCGATGCCGGCCACTACCCCGTGGAGGGACCGGAGGATGCCGACGTCGCCATTATGAACACCTGCACGGTGGTCGAGAAGACGGAGCAGAATATGCTCCGCCGGGCCAAAGAACTCGAATCTGACACGGCAGATCTCATCATCACCGGCTGTATGGCGCTCGCGCAGGGCGAGGAGTTCCGCGAGGAGGAAATCGACGCGCAGATCCTCCACTGGGACGACGTGCCCGCAGCGGTGACGAACGGCGAGTGTCCGACGCCCGGTCCGGGGACCGAACCCGTCTTAGACGGCGTCGTCGGGATCCTGCCGATCGCCCGCGGCTGTCTGTCGAACTGCTCGTACTGCATCACGAAGTTCGCGACCGGCCGCGTCGACTCCCCGCCGGTCGAGGAGAACGTCGAGAAGGCCCGCGCGCTCGTCCACGCCGGCGCGAAGGAACTCCGAATCACCGGCCAGGACACTGGTGTGTACGGCTGGGATACGGGCGAGCGGAAGCTCCCCGAGCTGCTCGATCGGATCTGTACAGAGATTGACGGCGACTTCCGAGTCCGACTGGGGATGGCAAACCCCGGTGGTGTCCACGGGATCCGCGAGAAGTTGGCTGATGTCTTCGCCCGCCACGACGAACTGTACAACTTCATCCACCTACCAGTCCAGTCGGGGTCGGACGAGGTGTTAGAGGAGATGCGCCGGCAGCACCGCGTCGAGAAATTCAGGGAGATCGTCGAGACGTTCGATTCGCGGCTGGACTACTGGACGCTCTCGACCGACTTCATCGTGGGGTTCCCCACGGAGACCGCCGAAGATCACGAACGGAGTATGGAGCTATTCCGCGAAATTCGACCGGAAAAGGTCAACATCACGCGCTTCTCGAAGCGCCCCGGCACCGACGCTGCCGACCTGAAGGGTCTCGGTGGAACGGTGAAGAAAGAGCGCTCGAAGGAGATGTCCGACCTGAAGATGGACGTTGTCGCCGAGGCCTACGAGTCGATGGTCGGCGAGACCCGCCGGGTGATGGCCGTCCGGGAGGGAACCGGCGACTCGATGAAGTGTCGCGACGGGGCCTACCGGCAGGTCATCGTCCGAAACGCGAGCGACCACGGGATCGATCCCGGGGACTTCCTGACCGTCGAGGTGACGAGCCACCAGACGGTCTACGCGTTCGGCGAGCCGCTCGAGTCAGTCGCGTCCGCGTCGGCATCGGCTACCTCCTCGTCTGCGGCGGACGGGGAGACGGAGTCGGCCGCCGTCGAGCGCCCGTCGGTGGACTCCGACTGAGAGACGTCGCCGCGATCCCGCGCGATGGCCGTGCCGATGAGCCGATCGGCCTCCGAATCCTCCTTCCACTCGCCGAGTTCCTTCGGATCCACGTGGACGAACACGTCGTCGATCTCCGGCATCTCCCGGATCGACTCGACGACCGCGGATTCGATGTCGTGGGCCTCGAAGAGGGTCATATCACCCTCCACCTCGATGTGGAGGCTCACGTCGACCTCCGGCCCGACGTAGTGGGCCACGACGTCGTGGGCGCCGCGGACCTGTGGGTGTTCGAGCGCGCGTTCGAGGATCTGAGAGCGGAGCTCCTCCGGCGGCGCCGCGCCGACGAGGTAGTTCACGTTGTCGCGGACGATCTCGTAGCCGGTGTAGAAGATGCCGATGGAGACGACCCCGGCGGCGATCGGGTCGAGGATCGGTGCGCCGAAGGAGGCACCAAGCACACCGACGAGCGCCGCACCGGCGGTGAGGATGTCGTTGCGGTTGTCCAAGGCAGCGGCGACGACCGCCGGCGAGTGCCGTTCCTCGCCGACCCGGAGACAGTACCGATAGAGGCCGTACTTCGCGACCGCTGTCCCGGCCAAGACGGCCACGCCCGCCACACCCGCCTCGACGCCGTAGGTCCCGTTCAGCACCGAGGTGACGGCGTTCCAGAGGACGGCCGCGCCCGCGGCGAAGACGCCGACAGCGACGAAAAGCGAGACGAACGGTTCGATCCGCTCGTGGCCGTGGGGGTGCTCGAAGTCCGGCGGCTGGGTCGTCAGGTACAGCCCCGCGAGGATCACGAGGCTGTAGACGGAGTCGGCGAGGCTGTTGACCGCCTCCGACCCGACAGCGAGGCTCCCGGTGACCCACCAGACACCGCCTTTCGCGAGCACGAGCGCCAGGTTGACTGCGAAGATGACCGCGCCCACGCGGCGCACGACGCGCCTCCGGTCGTCGCTCATCGTCCGAGCGTACCGCTCCCAGGGCTAAGGCGCTTCGGTCGCGAGACGAGTACTGGTTAGTTTGGAGTGAAGTCGTGGAATGAGGGACAGGTATGTCCTCGGAAGCCCCCGCTCGCTCGACTCGGGGCGCTCGGGGCGCTCGCTGCGCTCCTCGCTCACTCCGTTCGCTGCGGTGCTTGCATCGCGCGCCGTCGTCGAGCGAGCGGCCCCTTCCATTCCCGCCCGGGCGGTTCGTCGACAGCCGTCGCTTGCCGAGGCTGATCCCGCACCGTCGGATCCGTATATTTCGTGGCGTACAGTCGGCACCCGCGTCGACGACGCCCCCTCGCAGCGTCGTCGCCATCGATCCCGCGCCGACGTGCCGAACAACCGCGGCCCGACGCGGGGTTGTCGTCAGATCACGGAGCATCTGGGCGCGGATTCGTATATAAACCTCGGGCTAAGGGGAACGGTGAGCTAAAGCGTATTTTCCAGAGATGCCTGCCGACTCAGCCGTCGAGATCGAGTCTGACTGCCCGCTCCGGGTCAGCGTCCTCGCTCGTCGCAGTCGCCGTCGGCAGTCCAGCGAACGCCTCGTGGAGGCGATCGTAGGTGTCTTCGAGCGCCTCGACGATCACCTGCGTCTCGCCGATCACGGGCATAAAGTTCGTATCGCCGCTCCAGCGCGGCACGAGGTGGGTGTGGACGTGGTCGTCGATCGACCCGCCCGCGGCGTCGCCGCCGAGGTTCTCGCCCGCGTTGATGCCATCCGGGCCGAGTGCGGCGTCCAGCGCGTCGATCGTCGCGATCTTCAGGCGGGCGTGATCCAGCAGTTCGGCGTCCGAGAGCGTCCCCCACTCGCCGGTGTGCTGGCGGGGGATGACCATCACGTGCCCGGGGCTGTAGGGATAGTTGTTCAAAATCACGAACGAGTGCTCGCTGCGGGCGACGATCCGGCTCTCGCGGTCCTCGTCGCGTTCGGGCAGCACGCAGAACGGACAGCCCTCGACGTTCTTTTCTTCGGGGTCGCGTTCGACCCACTCGATCCGCCAGGGTGCGAATACCTGCTCCATCGGCTATGCGGTCAGGATCTCACAGCCGTCTTCGGTGACCACGACGGTGTGTTCCGCCTGGGCGACGAGTTCCCCGTCGTCCTCCTTTAGCACCGGATACCCGTGAAGGACACCCTGCTGCGACAGGCGCTTGACCGCCATCTCCGCGCGCCCCGACTCCAGCCAGCGGGCGGCGAAGGGCAGCGTCCGGTACTTTTCGGTCACCTGTTCGAGGACCTGGCGGGCGGCCCGGTTCCGGACCGACCGGTCGTTTTCGAGGCTGTAGATCTCCTCCTTCGAGCCCTCGGTGACCTTCCCGCGGCCGGTCGTCGCGAACGGTTCGATCGCGACCACATCGCCGACTTCGAGTTCGACGCCGCGGTCGGTCCCGCGGTTCGGGATCGTCGGCCCGGTGTGGGCGTCCCACTGGGCGACGCCGTGGCCCGAGAGGTTCAGGATCGGCGTGTAGCCGTAGCCGCGGATCACGTCCTCGATAGCGGCGCCGACCTCGCCGGTCTCGACGCCCGGGGCGACCGCATCGAGCGCCGCGTCCAGCGCTTCCTCGGCGGCCTCCACGAGTTCGGGGTTGCCGGAGAGGTCGACGGTCACGGCGGCGTCGGCGATGTAGCCGTCGATGTGGACGCCGCAGTCCAGACAGACCATCTCCTCGCCGAACTCCGTGTCGTCGTCGCGCCCGGGCGAGGCGTGGGAGGCTTCCTCGTCGACGCTGATGTTCGCCGGGAAGGCGGGGCCGTCGGCACGGTCGTAGATCTGCTCCTCGGCGAACTCCGCGACCTCGAGGTGGGTTGCGCCCGGTTCGACCAGTTCGGCCGCCTCGTCGAGTACCTGCCGGAGAACCGACCCGGCCTCTCTGTACTTCTCCATCGTCTCCTCGTCGAGAGGTCCGTCGCTCATACCCGGATAGTCGGTCGAACGGCCCAAAGAGGTTCCGAAGGAGCCGTTGCCGTGCAGTAATGCGATCGAGGAGATCACCGCCTTACTCGGCGACGCTCGCGACGAGTTCGCGGAGGTACTCGATCTCTTCGGGAAAGATCCCGTGGCCGCGGCCGCTGTAGCGATCGAAGCGCACGTCGGCGTCAAGCCGCTCGAAGACGTCGACGGTCTCCTCGGCCCGCGACATCGGGATATGTGAGTCGTCGTCGCTGACGCCGAGGAAAAATGGCATTCCGTCGACGTCGCCGTCGTAGTCGAACTCGCGACCTTCCTCGCCGATCAGTCCGCCCGAGAGGAGAACGACGCCGCCGTACCGGCGCGGATCGCGCGCGACGAAGTCGGAGACCAGACACGCGCCCTGCGAGAAGCCGACGAGGATGACCTTCTCGGCGGGTAGCCCGCCCGACCGCGCTTCCTCGACCGCGCGGCCGAGATGCGACAGTGCCGAGTCGAGATGCGGCTGGTTCGCGTCGGTCGGCGCGAGAAAACGGTTAGGGTACCAGGTGCCGCGCTGTGCCTGCGGCGCGGCGTAGTGGACTCCCTCGCGATCGATCTCGGTTGCGAACTGGAGCATCCCGTCGGCGCGGGCGCCGCGGCCGTGGGCGAGCACGACCGCGAGGTCGGCCTCGTCCGGCGCGGCGCCAGCGGTTCGAATCGGCTGATCCCCGTGAGGGTCGTCGCCTCCGGGCATCCGATGGCTCATCGGTTCTTCCCCCCGTTGAGCGCGGTCGTGGCGCTCGCGGCGGTCGCCGATTCCTCGTCCGACGCGACCGTATCGCTCGCCGAAGCCGCCGCTTCACCGTCCGGTGCGTCCGTTCCGGGGTCGGCATCGACACCGGACTCGGGCGGATCGAGCGACGGCAGCGCGGCCTCGATCCCCTCACGTTCGTCCGCCAGCCACTCGGGGAGTTTGAGTGCCGAGCCGAGCGCGTCGACGTCCTCGTCGACAGTGAAGCCCGGCCCGTCGGTCGCGATCTCGAAGAGGATCCCGCCGGGCTCCCGGAAGTAGATCGACTGGAAGTACTGCCGGTCCTTCTGCGGTGTCACGAACTGGCCGGCCTCCGAGAGGCGGTCACGCCACTGCAGTTGCTCCGTTTCGTCTTCGGCACGGAACGCGACGTGGTGCACGGTACCGACGCCGGGACGGCCCCGCGGCGGGTGCCGGTGGAGGACGTCGACGACGGTTGCGTGATCGCCGGCGGCGACGTAGCGGACCCGCTCTCCACCGTCGTCCTCGCTTCCGACGCGGTCGAAACCGAGGATGTCGAGCACGTTCGCGGTCGCCTCGGGCTTCGCGGAGTGCAACGTGACGCCGAAGAACCCGCGGATCGCCCGGTCGTCGGGTACGGGGCCACCGGTCCAGGGCTCGATCGGCAAATCGTCAGGGTCGGTCTCGACGAGTTCCAGGGGCTGGCCGTCGGGATCCTCGAACGGCAGCACGCCCGCGCCGAAGCGCGTCAGGCGGTCGCCGACGGTCGCCGGCGAGGCTGCGAGCCGTTCGCTCCAGTAGTCGAGGCTGCCGTCGGGGACGGCAAAGGCTGTCGCGACCGCCTGTCCCCGGCCGGGGCGTCCCGGTCGTGCTCCTGCGAAGGGGAAGAAGGTGAAGGCGGTGCCCGGCGAGCCCGTCTCGTCGCCGTAGTAGAGGTGATACGTCGTCGTGTCGTCGAAGTTGACCGTCCGCTTGACGAACCGCAGGCCGAGTGTTCCGGTGTAGAAATCCAGGTTCGCCTGGGGGTCGCCCGCGACGGCCGTAACATGGTGGAGTCCGTTGGTTTGCATTGTTGGTAGAAGGCGTAATCGTAGTAACGCTCTGTTACCTACTATAGAGGCGAAACCATTTGTAGGTTCGCGGACGAAGGAGTCACCAGGTGACATCAGTGCCCCCAGAGACGTCCGACGTCGACGACGCGTGTTCGGTGATCGACTCGCTGGAACAGATCGGCTCGCAGTGGCGGCTGATCGTCCTCCACGACCTCCAGGAGGGCGAAAAGCGGTTCAACGAACTCAAACGCTCGACGGACGCCAGTTCCCGGACGCTCTCCCGCGTCCTCGACGACCTCCAGGACCTCGGGTTCGTCAACCGGCGGCTGGAGGAGGACGCGCCGGTCGCGACGTTCTACTCGCTGACGCCGAAGGGACGGTCGCTCTGCCCGGTGTTCGACGAGATCGAGGAGTGGGCCGACGAGTGGCTGGAGGCGACGCCGACGGGCGAGGATCCGGCCTCCGTCGCGACCGACGGCGGCGCTGAAGGTGATTCGTCGGCCGCAAGCGACGCCGAGGAGTGAGTGCCCGGGCCGTCGGAGAGCTGTTTTTCCGCCGATCGTGCCGGCGCTGCTCAGACGCCGTCGACGAGCCGCTGTAGCTGCTCGGGCGGCACGGCCCCGCGGGCGGCGCGGCCGTCGTAGACGAACGTGGGCACGCCCGTAATCTTCGCCTCACGGGCCTCGCGGAACTGTTCTCTGAGCGCCGCCCGGCGTTCCTCGTCCGCGAGGGCGTCGCGGACGTCAGACTCGTCGACGCCGACGTCGTCGGCGAGGTCGACCAGCACGTCCGCATCGCCGATGTCGCGGCCGTCGTGCCAGAGGGCCGCGAAGACGGCCTCGTCGAAGTCGAGCCAGGTCTCGTGATCGTATTGCTCCCGGACCGCGACCGAGACGAGCTGTGCGGGCAGGGAGTCGACCTCGGTCGCGAGGTCCAGTTCCATCTCGTCGGCGCCGTACTCCTCCTGCAGGCGCCGGACGTTCTTTTTCGCCTGCTCGTAGTACGACTCGTCTTTCCCGTCGTCGACGTCGTGGTCGATCGTGCCGTCCGGGTTTCGCTTGCCCGCACGGAGATCGTAGGGCTGCCAGTCGATCCGCAGTTCTTCCTCGCGTCCGTCCTGGTACTCCGCGAGCGATCGTCGCCCGAGATAGCAGAACGGACAGACGTAATCGGAGTAGATCGTGATCCGCTCGGTCGTCGACTCCGCGTCGGCGTCAGTCATCATCTCCCCGAAGGGGACCTGCGCACAAGAACCCCACCCGTCATACTGATTACTCTCACTTTTTACCGCCGAGCGCCATCCCCGGTGGCGGCGCTCGGCGGGAAGAGACGAGAGTAATCAGTATCAGTGTTCGTCCCGGACACGACCGGCGCGGTGTCGGCAGAAGCGTCAAAACCTCGCAGGCTGCCGCAAGAATTGCGCGCGCTCGGAGCGATAACGGCAGTAATTTAGTGCCGGTGCGGAAAGAGCCGGATGTTTATGAGCTACGACCAGATCGAAGTCCCCGACACAGGGGAGAAGATCACGCTCGCCGACGAGGAGACCGGGGAACTCGACGTGCCGGACACGCCGATCATCCCGATCATCCACGGGGACGGAATCGGCACCGACGTCGGCCCGGCCGCACAGAAGGTTCTCGACGCCGCCGCGGAGGCGACGGGCCGCTCTGTCGCGTGGATGCGCCTCTACGCCGGTGGGTCTGCTCGGGAGAAGTACGGCGAAAACCTCCCCGAGGACACGGTGCAGGCGATCCGTGAGCACCGCGCCGCGATCAAGGGGCCGCTCACGACGCCGGTCGGCGCCGGCTTCCGCTCGCTGAACGTCGCGCTCCGCAAGAAACTCGACCTCTATGCGAACGTTCGCCCGACCTATCACATCGACGGCGTTCCCTCGCCCGTCAAGAACCCCGGCGAGATGGATATGGTCACGTTCCGGGAGAACACCGAGGACGTCTACGCCGGCATCGAGTGGGAGGCCGGCACCGACGAGGTCCAGCAGGTAAAGCAGTTCGTCGAAGAGGAGATGGGCGAAGACGACGTGATCCACGACGGCCCCGTCGGCATCGGCGTCAAGCCGATCACCGAGTTCGGCACGAAGCGGCTGGTCCGTGAGGCCATCGATTACGCACTCGAGAACGACCGCGACACCGTCACGCTGGTCCACAAGGGGAACATCATGAAGTTCACCGAGGGCGCGTTCCGCGACTGGGGCTACGAGGTCGCCGACGAGGAGTACGGCGACGACGTGATCGTCGAGGACGAACTCTGGGAGGAGTACGACGGCGAGGCGCCCGAGGGGACGCTCGTCGTCAACGACCGCATCGCGGACAACATGCTCCAGCAACTCCTCACCCGGACGAGCGAGTACGACGTCATCGCGACGATGAACCTCAACGGGGACTACATGTCCGACGCCGCCGGCGCGCAGATCGGTGGTCTCGGCATCGCGCCGGGCGCGAACTACGGCCAGGGTCTCTGTCTGGCCGAGCCGGTCCACGGCTCCGCGCCCAAGTACGCGGGCGAGGACAAGGTGAACCCGACGGCGATGATCCTCTCGGGCCGGGAGCTGTTCGAGTACCTCGGCTGGAAGGACGCCGGACAACTCATCCGTGACGCCGTCGAGGAGACCATCTCCTCGGGGGAGGTCACCTACGACCTCCACCGACAGATCGAGGGCGGCACGAAGCTCTCGACCTCCGAGTTCGCCGAGGCGGTCGTCGAGAACATTCACGGTCTGGCCTGATTACTCGGGCGGCCCGGCAGGCCGCAGTGTTCTCCCGGATCGACTCATACTGTCGGCTGTCCCTATTTCAAGATATTCGCGACCCCGGGATCGCGAAATTCTTCACAGACCGACAGCCGACAGTATCACTTTTTTTGCCGCCGTCGCAGACGTACACGTATGGATTTTCCCGACGCCGAAACGGTCGATGCGGCGCTTCCGGACCCGCCGCTGCCGACGTTCGCGAGGGTGACCTACGATCCGGACACCCCGGAAGTGGACGACGTACGCGGTGCCAGCCGCGACGCGGTCGGGTCCCTGCCGCTCTCGGAGGTCCCCGCGGGCGGCACCATCGCCGTCGGAGTTGGCAGCCGTGGCATTCACGACATTGCACTGATCGCCAGGACCGTCGTCGCGGAGCTTTCGGCAGCCGGGTACGATCCGGTGGTCGTACCGGCGATGGGGAGCCACGGCGGCGCATCCGCCGAGGGACAGCGGCGGACGCTCGCGGGGCTCGGGCTCACCGAGGAGACACTCGGCTGCCCCATTGACGCCCGGATGGATACCGTCACCCTCGGCACGACTGATCGCGGTCAGTCGATCCCCATCGCAAAGGCGGCGCTGGAAGCCGACGGGATCGTGGTTATCAACCGCGTGAAGCCTCACACGAACTTCTCCGGAACGCTCGAGAGCGGCCTCTGCAAGATGCTCACCGTCGGGCTGGGCAAACAGGCTGGTGCACGGGCGTTCCACGAAGCGGCGATAAGCCACGGCTACGTCGAAACGATCGAGCGTGCGCTCGACGTGGTTCGATCGAACGCCCCCGTGATCGGCGGGGTCGGGATTGTCGAGAACTTCCACGATCGGCCGGCACACATCGAGGGCATCCCTGCTCCGGATCTGCCGGAGACCGAGGCGGGCCTCCTGCGGCGGGCGAAAGAGTACCTCCCGACGCTGCCGTTCGACGACCTCGACGTGCTTGTCGTCGAGGAGATCGGCAAGGACGTCTCAGGCTCGGGGATGGACACGAACGTGGTCGGCCGGTATCGGGTGCTGAACGCGGTGGAACCGGGGTCACCCGACATCGATCGGATCGTCGCGCTCGGGTTGACCGACGCGACCCACGGGAACGGTCACGGGATCGGACTCGCGGATCTGACGACGACCGACGTCGCCGCGGAGCTGGATCTCGATCAGATGTACACCAACGCACTGACGAGCGGGTCGCTCTCACGATCCGCAATCCCGGTTGCGCTCCCGTCTCCGTCCCACGCTCTCCGGGCCGCAGTCGGTTCTCTCGGTCAGTACCGTCCCGACGAGGCGCGACTCGCGTGGATTCAGGATACCGCGCGTCTGTCGTCGTTTCGGGTGTCGGAGGCACTCGTTTCCGAAGTCGGGGAGGCAGTCACGATCGATCAGCGCGAGAAACTTACCTTCGAGGAAGGCGAGGCAGCGTTCGTTCCGGTCGAGAGCTAACCGCGTGTGTGACACACGGGGTCCCCGGAGCCGAAGGTTCAAATCCGATGCCGCGGAACCAACGGGTATGTACGCCGTCGTCGGGTGCAGCGACTGCGAGCACCTGTGGCTCCTGAAGGATGCGCGGGCCGCCGAGACGGCTACGTGTCCGCGGTGCGGGAAGACGCACCGGACGAAGAAGCTCCGGCGGTTCGTCGAGGACGAAGACCGGGAGGCCGCCCGGCAGGCGCGGGCCGCGCTGCTCGCGAAACGCGGCGGCAACAGCGAGGCGTTCGCGGAGACGGCCCACGTCGCGGAGATGGAACGGGAACTCGACGAGCGCGGCGTCGACGACCGGGAGTACCTCGACGGCTCCGGCCTCGATCCCGACGCGGTCGAAGCCGCAGGCGAACGCGCGACGAGCGGACAGCCGAAATCGAAGAGTCGCAAAGAGATCGTCCGCGAGGCAGTTCGCACCCAGGAGTCACCGACGACGGAGTCGATCGTGGCCTACGCCGAGGAGCGCGGGGTCCCGGCCGAGAACGCACAGGACCTGCTGACGAAACTGACACGCCGCGGCGAGGTATCGGAGTCGAACGGTACCTATCGGTTGCTCTGATCAATGACTGGACAGCGACCCGTCCGCAATTCGGAACTCGTGGGCACGCTCACACGCGCCGTCGCCATCGGGTGCTTTGGAGCCGGTGCGATCGCGGCGGCAATCACCCAACAGCTCGTGCTCGCGGGCGCCGCGTTCCTCGCCGGTCACACCATTCTTGCGACCGTGGCGATGAGCGCGGACCGACGGCGTCGCGGCGTCGGCCTCTCTCTGGCCGGCGTCGGCTGGCTCTCGCTGTCGGTCGGGCTCGCTGCGCAGCGGGGAGCCGACGTGGCCATCCCGGAAACACCGGCCCTGCTCGTCGGGGGCGTGCTGGTCGCTCTCGGAACGATGCTCGTCGTCGGCGAATCGGGCGGAGGTACGGAGCGGGACGTCGACGAGCGTGTCGAATAGGGGCACGACGGCTGCTGAGGCAAAGCAGCAGTCAGCGGCCCAGATCCGCGTGCGCACTGGAGAGGTGCCGCGACGCCAGCGCCGACAGAAGCGAGAGTTCGCCCGCGAGCGCACCGACGGCGATGTACTCCGCGAGGGCATCGGCGTTCGATCCCGGCGGGTCGCCGCCGCCGCGGATGCCCAGCACGTCGAGCGCTTCGGACTGCGTCGGGAGTTTCGTCCCGCCGCCGACGGTGCCGACCTCCAGCGACGCGAGCGACACCGACAGGTAGAGGTCGCCGCCGGACGCCGCCGAGTCGGCGGACCCGGAGCCCCCCTCGCGGACCTCCGCGGTCGTGATGGCGTTTGCGCCCTCGACGACCTGCGCCTCGTCCTGCCCGGTCGCGAGGAACATCGCCGCGACGACGTTGGCGACGTGGGCGTTGAAGCCGAGGCTGCCGGCCTTCGCCGACCCGACGAGGTTCTTCCGGGTGTTGAGTTCGGAAATATCCTCCGGCGTCGTGTGCAGGCGCTCCTCGACGACCTCGCGGGGGATCGTCACGTCCGCCGTCACCGAGCGGCCGCGCCCCTCGACCGCGTTGATCGCGGCGGGCTTCTTGTCCGTACAGAGGTTCCCGGAGAGCGCGACGAGGTCCGCACCGGTCTCCCCCTCGACGACGTCGCAGGCGGCCTCCGTCGCGATAGTGGCCATATTCATCCCCATCGCGTCCTTCGTGTCGTAGCGGAACCGGAGGTACACCGAGTTGCCGACGACGTACGGCGTCACGTCGAGCAGTTCGCCGTGGCTCGTCGTCGACTCGGCGGCATCGACGAGTTCGCCTCTGTTGTCGCGGACCCACGAGACGAGCGCCTCTGCCTCGACGACGTCGGCGACGCGGAACACCGGCGCGCGCGTCATTCCGGATTTGAGCACGCGCGCACTCGCGCCGCCGGCCGCCGAGAGCGTCGAGCAGCCGCGGTTGACGCTCGCGAGCAGGGCCCCCTCCGTGGTCGCAAGCGGCAGGTACGTCTCGCCGCTCGCGGCGCCGCCATCGACCGTGACCGGTCCGGCGACGCCCAGCGGGACCTGGACGGTCCCGAGCATATTCTCGATGTTCGACTCGGCGCGATCGGCCGGGAAGCCGTACTCCCCGACGGTTGCAAGCGACGTGTCCGCCTGCGATTCGACCACCAGCCGGCGAGCCGTGGCGGCGACATCGGCGTCCGCGTGGTCGTCCAGTTCGTGGAGCCGTAGCTCCCCCTCCCGCACGCGCTCGGCGAGGATCGCGGCGTCAGTCATACGCCCTCCTTCCGGGGGCCGGGCCTAACGGTTTCCGGTTCGGACGGGCCCCGAGAGAGTCGGGACTGCGAGGGTTCGGCTCACTCCAGATAGCCGAGTCGTTCGAGTCGTTCGCGGGTGTCGGCCCCGATCTCGACTTCGTCGAGAACCTGGCGGCCGGCGTCCTCCCGTTCCTGCAACAGGAGGAGGAGTTGCCGGGCCGTCCTGAGTTTGAAGACGAGATCCGGGTCAGCAACGTCCTCCTGCACGCTTTCGACCAGCGTATCGATCGTCTCGTAGGTCGTCTCGCCCATACGGAGGATAGGATCCGGAACGGGATAACCGCTCCATACTTCGCCAGGATCCGGTAATCGCCGGGTGATTCTTGACGGAGCGCCGGAAGGACGGCGTGGGAGTTGGCGAAATCGCGAATTGGCGAGGTCGCTCGAACCGAAGGGAAACCTACTCGGTAGCGGGCAGCGAGATTCGGGTATGTCCGCACCCTTCTTCGACCGGCTCGGGGACCGAATCGACCGTATCGACAGCGTCGTCTCCGTCGGCCTCGACGCCGACCGCTCGCGGCTTCCCGATCACCTCCGGGACAGAGAGCTCCCGCAGTGGGCGTTCAACCGCCGGATCATCGACGCGACCCACGAACACGCCGCCTGTTACAAGCCGAACGCCGCGTTCTACGAGAGTCCCGAGGGCTGGCGGGCGCTCCGCGAAACCATCGCGTACGCGAAGGGAAAGGACGTCCCGGTGCTCCTGGACGCAAAGCGCGCTGATATCGGGAACACCACGCGCCAGTACGCACAGTTGCTCGACGACGTCGACGCGATCACGGTCAATCCGTATATGGGCCGTGATTCCCTGCAGCCGTTTCTGGATCGGGAGGAGAAAGGCGTGTTCGTGCTCTGTCGGACCTCGAACCCCGGTGGTGCCGACCTGCAGGATCTGGAACTCGCCTCGGGCGAGGCGGTCTACGAGCGGGTCGCGGCGCTCGCAGATCTGTGGAACCAACACGGCAACGTCGGCCTCGTCGTGGGCGCGACCGCGCCGGACGAACTGGAATCGATCCGCAAACAGGTCCCCGACCTGCCGTTCCTCGTGCCCGGGATCGGCGCACAGGGGGGTGACGCCGAAGCCGCAGTCGAACACGGACTCGCCGACGGCGTCGGCCTCGTCAACTCATCCCGCGGCATCATCTTCGCCGGCGAGGATCGGGGCGAGGAGTTCGCGAAGGCCGCTGGCGCCGCCGCCCGGAAACTGAAGAAGCGACTGAACCAGTACCGGACCGAATCGTAGTCACAACAGACAGCGGCTCGTCGGCACAGCTGCCTCCCAAGTTCTCCGGCTGTCGGCGGATCCGACTCGACACACCGGCGACGGAAGCCGACCCGATCATCTGAACTCGGGGACGTCTTCCTCGCCCTCGGCGAAGACATCGTTTTTCCCGTCCGGATCCGCACAGTGGACGCAGAGCCCCTTGTCCTGATCGAAGTGAACCGTACAAACGGCGGCGCCGCACCGGTGACAGACGTACTCGGCTTCGCGCCGTTCGCACACCTGACAGACACCGGTCACGCTCATAGGTGAGTGTACGCGACGCGCCCACTTGATTCGGTGGGGTAGATCGGCCGCGACGGGGACCAGCAGGCGCCCCCACCCCGCGGAACCCTCTTTGCTCCGGCGAGCCACCGGGGTGTATGCGCATCACGCTGTACGCGCTCGACGGCTGTCCGTACTGTGAGACCGTCCACGACGCCCTGCGGGCCCACGGGATCGAATACGAGACCGTGTGGGTCGAGGCGCTACACTCTAAACGCGACGAGGTCAAGCGCGTGAGCGGCCAGCGGTCCGTTCCTGTGCTGATCGACGAGGGACGCGGCGTCACGATGAACGAGAGCGAGAACATCGTCGAGTACGTCGAACAGACGCTCGCGGCGGAGCAATGAAGATCTACACCGGCCGCGGCGACGAGGGGATGACGGACCTGCGCGATATGTCGCGCGTCTCGAAGACCAGTCCCCGAATCGAGGCCTACGGCACCGTCGACGAGGCGAACGCGCTGCTCGGCACGGCCCGTCCGACCGGCTACGACGACGTCGACGAGACGCTCGAATCGGTCCAGAACCACCTCCACATCGTCCAGGCAGACTTCGCCAATCCCGATCCGGACGAGGACGATCCAGTCATCACCGAGTCCCACGTCGTGGAGATAGAGGACGCGATCGACGACGCGGAGGCGGAACTCGACCCGCTGACGTCCTTCATCCTGCCCGGCGGCAGCGAGGCGGGCGCGACCCTGCATCACGCGCGGGCGGTGGTCCGACGGGCGGAGCGACGCGCGGTCGAACTCGCGGCCGACGAGCCAGTGAACGCGGAGGCGATCCGGTATCTCAACCGGCTCTCGGACGCGCTGTTCGTGTTCGGCCGGCTGGTCAACGCCCGCGATGGCATCCCCGAGGAGTCCCCGTCGTACTGATGCCGCAGGAACTGGATGCCGGCAAGGTGGCGAAGAAGAACGCTTAAGTCCGGCGACGGGGAATTTCGGCGTGCGGGTCGGTGGTCTAGTCCGGTTATGACGGCTCCTTCACACGGAGCAGGCCGGCGGTTCGAATCCGCCCCGACCCATACGCGGTGCGTACAATCTCCAACAGTCCCATTTTACAAGCGGTATAGGTGAATAACCCGGGGCTTGACTGCGCCACAGCGTTTGCCGGTACACCGGTCATTTCGTGGTCGTACTTCTGCCGATACCGCGTCTGCGGCACGTGACTATACTGTCGGACGAAAGTCCTGATACGCCTGCTCGCTCGCAGCGAGGCGAGCGACTGTATCAACAGTTTCCGCCGACAGTATACCATCGGGCCTCCGACAGTTGAGCCGTGCTGCTCCTGTAAAAATAATTATTCCGATAGTATTGCAGATTCATAAATTGCCTGTTAATTTTGACGGGCCGTCGCGTCCGTAATTTCGGTACAGTATAACTATACAATAAGAGTGAAGTTTTGAGCATTTAAGCGGAGGGTTTAGTTTTTAATTAATAAATGCATCTAGATTTCGAATCTATAGTTTCTATACCAGAGAGGGGGCTACAACGAACGGCAGTCGTCTGATCGTGAATTAAGCGGTTATTAGCGGATTCGATGTCGAAAATCGTGTATCGAGCAACGACCGAGCCGAACCGAGGACGAACGCGTAGTGCCAAAGTAATAGATTTGAATTATACACAGGATATTGATATATGTCGGTTCTACCCACAACGAGGAGTCATAAGGACTACTCTCGTCTCTGCTTGCTGATTGCCGCCCACGGGAGCGGCGAGCGGCGGTAAATAGTAAGAAGAGTAATTATCAGAGAGAAACCCACTCGCCGCGATCGTCGCTGCGTTCGATGGCGTCGAGGATGCGTTGAACGGCCAGCCCAGCCTCGAAGTCCGGCGAGTGTGATTCGTCGGACGCCACCGCAGTGAGGAACTCGTAGTTCTCGTGGATGAGCGTGTGTTCCCAGCCGAGGACGTGCCCCGGCGGCCACCAGTGGTCGACGTAGGGATCGCCGGGATCGGTGACCATCACGGTCTCGAATCCGCGGCTGTCGCCGGTGTGGACTTCGAGCTCGTTGAGGCGTTCGAGGTCGAACCTGAGTGAGCCCTCCGAGCCGTTGATTTCGATGACGTTGCTGTTCTTGTGCCCGGCGGCGTACCGCGACGCCTCGAAGACACCCATAGCGCCGTTCCCGAACTCGACCTGGGCCGTGTAGGCGTCGTCGACCGTGACCGGCCGGGTCTCCACGGCGTCCTGACCCTCGGCGTCCAGCGCCGACCCGGACTCGCCCGGAACGGGGCGCTCGTCGACGAACGTTTTCAGGTGGCCGGAGACGCGCGTGATCTGTTCGTCGAGGAGGTACTGCGCGAGGTCTAGCGAGTGCGCCCCCAGATCCCCGAGCGCGCCCGAGCCGGCAATCTCCTCAGAGTTGCGCCAGCTCCAGGGCGCTGTCGGGTCGACGAGCCAGTCCTGCAGGTACTCCGCGCGGACGTGGTGGATGTCGCCGAGTTCCCCCTCGTCGATGAGCCGTCTGGCGTACTGGATGGCGGGCACGAACCGGTAATTGAACGCAACGCCGGCGGTGGCATCGCTGTCCCTGGCGGCCTCAGTCATCCGCTCTGCGTCCTCCAGAGTATGTGCGAGCGGTTTCTCACAGAAGACGTGGGTGTCTGCCTCGAGGGCGGCGATCGAGGGATCGGCGTGGACGTTGTTCGGTCCCAGGTTGTAGAAGACGTCCACCTCATCGACGACTTCCCGCCAGTCGGTCGCATAGCGATCGAATCCGAGCTGGTCGACGGCCTCGGACAGCGCCTCCTCGTCGCGTCCCACGAGCACGTCGCGTTCGACGGCCGGGGCATCCGGGAAGAACATCCCAAGCCGGGCGAGCGCGTTCGCGTGGGCCGTGCCGATGAACCGGTAGCCCAGGAAGCCTACTGACAGTGTCATCGAATCACGCCCAGTAGGCATCGCCGGGTTGCGTCTCGAACACTGCGCGCTGGAGGATATCGACCGCCTTCTCCAGGCCCTCACGGCCGGATGTCAGGGAGTCTTCGTGCTCGATGGAGAGTGCGCCCTCGTAACCGACCATCCTGAGCGTCGAGACCACCTCCTTCCAGTGGGCCTCGTCGTGGCCGTAGCCGATCGATCGGAACAGCCACGATCGGTTCGGCTCGTCCGTGTACGGGTTGGTGTCGAGGTAGCCCTTCACGCGGGCGTTGTGTTCGTAGAGCCCAGTATCCTTGGCGTGGAAGTGGTGAATCGCGTCGTGGTCGCCGAGGAAGCGGATCGCCTCTGTGACGTCGATCCCCTGCCAGTAGAGGTGTGAGGGATCGAAGTTCGCGCCGATACGTTCGTTGGTCGCCTCTCGGAGCCGGACCAGGCCCGTCGGTTCGTAGACCAGCATGTTCGGGTGCATCTCGAGGCAGATATTCACGTCGTGCTCCGCGGCGTGGTCGGCGAGATCCCTCCACCGTGGGATGGCGACCTCCTCCCACTGGTACTCCAGCGCCTCGGCGTGTTCGGGCGGCCAGGGAGCCGTAATCCAGTTCGGAACCTCGCCCGCCGGACTCCCCGCGGGCAGTCCCGAGAACGTGTTGACACTGTCGACGCCGAGTTGGTCAGCGAGGCGGACCGCTTCCCTGATTTCGGTGACCGCACGCTCAGCGCGTTCCTCGTCGGGATGAAGCGGGTTGTTGTGAGTCGACAGAGCGCTGATGCGGAGGTCGTGTTCGTCGACGAGGTCGAGAAGATCGGCCTGGGCCTCTTCGTCGTCGAGGAACTCCTCGCGAGGGAGGTGGTCCTCGCCGACGAATCCACCGCAACCGAACTCTACCGCGTCGACGCCGATCCCCGAGAGGTACGACAGCGCCTCGTCTACCGGTTCACCACCGAGCGCAACAGTCAGGACTCCAATGTCCATACGGTCGACAACGCTAGGATCTAAAATAAATCTAGGGCTATCGATCATCCAGATCCTGTTGGCCTCCGGCACGCTCACAGAAGCCGGCTCCGGGCGAGCCGTCACTGTGTCGGAGTTGGCTCGACGCTCGTCGGCAGAGACGGCTCGGAAAACGCCGGATCGCCGCGTCAGGCTCGAGCGGGGCTGTCACCCGGTCGATAGCCCGGCAGCGACGATGCCGGCAACGACGAGCCAAAACACCATAGCTGTGGCGACGACGATAAGGGACCGCGAGCGGGGGAGCTCGTGACGCTCTGCGACGCCGGCGTACATCGTCCATCCGATCACAAGCAAAATAGGCACGGATACGAAGAGAGCGGAGACGATCGGAGAGACGAGGAAGAAGATGTCGTAGCCGACCATCACGATCGGGATCGCAAACAGCGGCGCGGCGGCCAGCCCGTAGCAGACCGTGACGAGTGTGTCCTCGTAGTCACCGGGGCTATCGACGGCTTGGGCTGCAATCTCGATCGCGGCGTACGCCACCAGTGCCATCAACATCAAGAAGAGGTACACCTGTGCGACCGTTTCGGGCCAGCCGCCGAGCAGGAACAGTTTGAACTCCCGGACGCCGAGTCCCACCACCGAATCCACCGTCTGGTTCCCCAGGAGCCACGCGAGGACGTTCGTCGCCACGGCCGTGACGCCGACCGTCAGGACGAGGAATCCGAACATATCGTCGGTCGTCTTCTGTTCGGCTCGCGTCCGGAAGAACTCACGCGGCGACCGGACGAGATTCCCCAGCGGTTCGGCGTACCACGCCCGCAGGAGGTCGTAGCTGAACCCTTTCAGGATGACGTCGAGCCCGATAGCGGCGATGATGAAGCCGCCGGTGATGACCCCCTGCCAGCCGCTGACGTTCAGTCCGGCAAGCGCCAGGACGTTGTTGGCCGTCGCGAGCACGAGCGCGCCGAACAGGACGCCGACCATCGATCCCTCACCGCCGGTGAGTTTCGTCCCGCCGAGGACCACCGCGGCGATGACGACAAGCGCCAGCCCGCTCCCGGATCCCGAGGAGACGGACCCGAAGCGCCCGAGGAAGGCAAGCCCCGCAAACGCTGCTGTCAGTCCGGCGAGACCGAAACACCCCAGTTTGACGATCTCGGGGTCGATTCCAGTCGTCTCGACCGATTCGATGTTGTCGCCGGTCGCGCGGGCGTGGAGGCCGAAGCGCGTGTAATGCAGGATGTAGTGAAACACCGCGAGCAGAACGAAGATCCAGACGATCATGATGGAGAACTGGTCGAACGTCTTCACCTCGGCGTGAACGAACGGGACCTGGTACGTGATCGGCCCGCTCAAGATCGGCATATCGGCGAGGATGATCGGGCCGCCGAGCCACTTCAGCAGCCCCACGTCTCCGGCCGACGCCGTCGTGCCGCCGATCAGAATCCGGTGAACGCCGCGCAACAGGGTCAGCGTCCCGATCGTGACGATCAGCGACGGCAGTTTGAGTTTCGTCACGACCAGCCCCTGGGTGACGCCGAAGATGACGGAGAACACCAGCACGACCGTGACCACGAAAAGTGGGCTGAAACCGAACGCGTCGCCGCCGATCAGGATCGCACCGATTCCCGCCGCGACGCCGTACATCGACCCGACGGACAGGTCGAACTCCCCCGTGACCATCAAAAGCGCCACGCCGTATCCGATGATAGCCGTCGTGGACGCCGACCGGAGAATCCGGGCCATATTGTCCAGGAGGAGGAACCGCGAGGCGTCGATGTAGACGCCCACGAAGAAGATCGCGATGAGACCGACGAGGACGCTTCCCTCCCGCCGCTCGAAGATCTTGCTTGCAGTCGTTCTGAACCGCGTACCCAGGCCGGCTGATTCCGTCGCCATTCTGGATCAGCGCTCCCGCTCTCTGTGCATCCGTTCGACGATGTCGATGCGTTCGATGTCGTCTTCGTTGGTGTCGAGCACTTCGATAACCTCTCCGTCGCGCATAACGGCGATCCGGTCGGCCACGTCGACGACGACGTCGATCTTGTGTGAGATGAGGATCACCGACTTCTCGCCGTCCGGGATCCCCCTGACGAGGTCGATTATCTTGTCGGTTCCGGTCGTCGACACCTCCGACGTCGGTTCGTCGAGGATGATGATCGGCGGGTCCCTGATGAGCGCGCGGGCCACCGCGACGGCCTGTTTCTGCCCGCCGGAGAGTTCGTTCACCTTCGAACGGGGGTCGAAGTCGAACCCGATCTCCGCGAGCAGTTTCCGGCTCTCCTCGATCATATACTCCTCGTCCGTCCGGCGGAACAGCCACCCCTCCGGTCCGTCTTTGAGCGGTTCCATCCCGAGAAAGATGTTGTTCGCGGCGGTGGCGTTCGGACTCAGGTGCTGTTCCTGGTAGACGGTCGCGATGCCGGCGTCCATCGCGTCCTTCGAAGACGAGAAGAACTGCTTGGCCAGCCGTCCGTCCTGCCGGAGGTAGATCGATCCGGCCGTCGGCTGGAGGACGCCCGAGAGCATCCTGATGAACGTGGTCTTGCCCGCGCCGTTGTCGCCGGCGATCGCCAGGATCTCGCCGGCGTTGACATCGAGGCTGACGTCCCTGACGGCCTCGAGCGCCCCGAAGAACTTCGTGAGATCCTTCGTCCGGAGGACGACGTTCTCGTCGGTTCCCTCGACGGTCGGTTCCGAACCGCGTTCGGTCTCCTGCCGCGGGGATCCGACTCCGTCTAACTCCGATTCGCCGTCCGATTTTGATTCAGACATATATTGAGTAAGCTCGATAGTGCGTTGTCAGTGCGTTCGGACGGGCTGGTTCACTGCAGGAACTCGTAGTTGCTCTCCTGCCACTGCAGGAGCCCGTTGTCGCCGGCCCACGACCTGCGTTCGAGCGCGAAGGGGACGTTGTCGTCGTCCCAGACCGAGACGCCCCACTCGAGGTCCTTCATCTCGATGCCGCGTTCGAGATACATCCACGCCATCGGGATGTTCTGGAACCCCTGGCTGTAGGGGTCCTGGCCGACGGTGAAGTCGACGTTGCCCGCCTCGATCTGGTTCAGCAGCGGGCGCAACAGGTCGAATCCGCAGACGACCATCGGACCTTCGAGCTCGCCCGCTTCGAGGGCCTGTCCCGCCCCGACCGCACCCCAGAACGCCGAACAGACCACCGCGTCGATGTCTTCCCCGGAGATCGTGTTGACGATCTGGCTCTGGGCGTCCGCGATGCTCGGGGGCGGGTTGATGATCTGGTCGTTGTAGAGGCTCACCGACGGATCGCTCTGGGCCTTGAAATACCGCTCGGCGGTTCCGAGGTCGGCGGCGTCCTGGTTGACTCGTCTGGTGACCGAGGGGTTGTCGGGGAGTTCGTTCGTAATCAACACGGTGTACTCGTCCTTGTCGGGCATCTTCTCCTGCATCCGGTCGTAGGCCTCCGCGGCCATCGCGGCCCCGCCCCGTGCGTCCCGGATGCCGACGTGCGGAATGATCATCGGCTCGTCCCGGTAGGAGAACCCGACCTCATCGGTCATGTAGTCGTAGTTCCAGTCTCTGGTTGCCGGCGTCGAGTGGCCGTTGATGACGGCGATGTCGTTGTCCAAGGCGTTCTGGATGGCGTCGTTGTAGGCCTCGTTGTTGAGTACCGTCGTCACCAGGACGTCGCCGGGATCCATATTCGAGACGTTCTGTTCGATGAGACTCACCTGGTCCGGGATGCCACCGTCCGCGGGCGGCCCGGTGACCTGGCCGTCCCAGCCGAACACGTTGAGCGCGTCGTGGAACCCACAGGTCATCGGAATGAAGAACGGATTGTCGATGTTCTGGAGGACGAACACCGCCGTGCGCTCGTTCTGGCCCGACCCCTCGCGGGTCTTCGAAGGCTCCCAGCCGGGCGGGGCGACGGCCGGGTGGCGGGAGAACTCGAAGTCGAAGTCGACCGTCCCGTCGCCGCTCTGTCCGCCCCCGTCTCCACTGTCACCGTTCCCGCTCGTGGTCGTGTTCTCGTCGTCCTGCGTCTGACACCCGGCCAGTCCGAGCGCCGCACCCACTGCCCCCATCTGTTTGACGACGGTCCGGCGTGAGACGTTCGTCCCCACGTCGATCGAAATACTACCATCGGAACCTCCATCTGGTGATGGCATACCACACCATCATTAGAGAAAGTATATAAAAGTACCTGATGGATTCGGTCCCCGATTCTCCGCACGCGCGCCAGGTTACATCACCGCGATTGGATCTCCACTGTCTGGTCCCGTCGGTCGGCGTCGTAGACCGCCTCCATCGTCAGCATATCGACGAAGCCGTGTTCGGCATCCGGGTATGGTTCGGTTCCGGTCAGCAGACAGTGTGCGAAGTAGTCGAACTCCTCGGTCATCTGATCGACCTGCGGGAAGTCGACATCGTAACGTTCTCCGCCCACCGAAATCCGGAATCCGCGGTCCTGAGAGTTGTAGAACGCGGGTTCGATCACCACCTCTCCCTCTGTGCCAGTCACCCGGAAGTGGCTAGATTTGTAGGCTCCCTGGCTGGCGGTACACGCCGCGGAGACACCGTCGGGAAAGAGGAGGGTGAACACGGCGTGCTCGTCCCCGACGTCTTCGAACTCCGCCCGGTCGTGGGTCGTTCGTGCCTGAACCGCCACGGGATCTTTGTCGAGGACGAACCGCGCGGTGTTGATGGGGTACAGCCCGAGGTCCATCACCGTGGCGCCACCCGAGAGGTCGGGGTCCAGACGCCACTGGTCGGGGTCCGGGATCATCTCCAGCAGCGGCTGGGACATATTCGCGTGGACCTGTACCGGGTCACCGATGAGTCCCGCCGCGACGACTTCCCTGGCCCGGCGGACGGCAGGTTCGGTCTGCATCCGGTAGGCGATCATCACGTCGACGTCGCTGTCGGCTGTAAGGTCGACGATCTCGCTCGCCCGGTCGACGGTCGCCTCCATCGGTTTCTCACAGAGGACGTCCTTCCCGAGTCGAACTGCGGTCTCGACGAACGGCAGGTGCAGTGCGTTCGGCGTACAGACGTAGATCGCGTCGTAGGCCTCCGACGCTTCGCCGTTGTGGAACTCCTCGTACGTTATCGCGTGTTCGATCGTCGGAGCGAGACCAGTCGCCTCCCGCGCTTTCCCCATCGAACCGCTCACGAGGACAGTTGTATCGACGAACGCTGACTCCCGGACCGCAGGAATCGCCTGCTCCCGCGTCCACCAGCCGATACCGATCATCGCGACCCGCACGGTCCCCGGATCCTCCGCCGTTTGCCAGTCCCTGAGAGTGAAGTCTTCGAACGGGAACTCCATACCGAAACAGGAACGACCACTCACTTAAATACACACGCCAGCGGGTCACTGGGGTTAAGAACGGATACCAGTCAGACGCTGACGACGGGGTTCGAGAAGATATCAGTCAGACGCTGACGACGGGGTTCGAGAGGATACCGATGTTCTCGATCTCGATAGTCACGTGGTCGTCCGCCCGGAGGGAGAACCCTTCCTCGGGAACCAGCGACGTCCCCGTCAGCAACACCGCAAGGTCGGGGACCGTGTTGTGCCGAGTGTAATAGGAGACGAGATCCTCGCAGGTTCGGACCATCCCGGCAGTGTTCGTCGATCCGTCGTAGACTGTCTCCCCGTCGCGTGAGATCTGCATAGACATATCGAGCGTCTGCGGGTCCTGAATGTCCGTCGCGATGCAGGGACCGAGCGAACAGCAACGGTCGTACACCTTCGCTTGCGGCAGGTACAGTGGGTTTTCCCCCTCGATTGAGCGGCTGCTCACGTCGTTGCCGACCGTGTACCCGACCGGTTCGCCACGGAACAGGACCACCCCGAGTTCGGGCTCGGGGACGTTCCAGTCCGAGTCGGCCCGAATCCCGATGGCGTCGTCCGGGCCGACGGTCCGATCCCGGGTCGATTTGAAGAACAGTTCGGGCCGCTCGGCGTCGTAGACGTTGACGTACATCTCGGGCATACTGCTTTCTCCCCTGCGGGCCTCCTCGCTGATCTGATAGGTTACCCCTGCTGCCCAGACTTCATCGACATCGATCGGGAGACCGCACGTCTCTCTCACCTCCTCCGTCGAAAGCGTGTCGGCACCACTCAGATGTGGCTCGGCCACTTCGTCGGGCGTGCGGTCGGTGATTTCGGCGGTCCGGACGAGCGCTCCGAACGAGTCGAGATCCGGCTTCACGGACGTGAGATCGTAGGCGCCCGAGTCTGTCTCGACGGCCAGTATAGACTGCCCTCGTCGGCTGAGCTGATAATACCGCATACCCCCAACTCTCCGTATCAACATATGAAAGTTACGCCGACAGAGCGTGTGTACCCGGTCGGACGGACATAGCGCGTCCTGGGACAGCGTCCGAATCCGCGGGCCTGCGGTCTCAACGCTGTGTTACCTGCGTCGCGGTGACACCTGTTCGCACTTTCGAAGCGGCTAGTTCACGCGATTCTTCGGTTCCGGTGACGGAGTTTGTCACAGACTTGTGTCTGAGAGTCTCACGCCTCGTCGAACAGTTCCGCGCCTTCGACGAGGTTCGCCTCGACAGCGTCCAAATCGAGGGTCAAACCGAGACCGGGTTCGTCCGGGACCGCCATCCGGCCATCTTCGATGAGTCCCGACTCCTCGACGAGGTCTTCCCACCACCCGAGTTGGTAGGAGTGGAACTCGACGGCCAGGGCGTTCGGGATGGCCGCTCCGAGATGCGCACTCGCCATCGTCCCGATCGGCGAGGACACGTTGTGCATAGCGACGGGCACGTAGAACACGTCGGCAAGGTTCGCGATCTTCATTCCCTCGCGCAGTCCACCGACTTTCGGGATGTCCGGTGCGACGATGTCGACGGCCTCCTCGGTCAGCAGGCGGCGGGTCCCGTGAGTTCGGTAGACGTTCTCGCCGGTGGCGATCGGCGTCGCTGTCGACTGTGTGACGGTCCGCTGGACATCGTGGTTCTCGGGCGGGATCGGATCCTCGAGCCACCAGACGTCGTACGCTTCGAGTTCGCGGGCGAGCCGTCGGGCGCTCCCGGCGCTGTAGGACCAGTGGCAGTCGAACGCGACGTCCGCGCGGTCGCCGACTCGCTCTGTGACGGCCGCGACGATCTCGGCTTTGTGCTCGATCTCCGCCGGCCGCAGATGCCGGTTCACCCGGTCGGTCTCGTGGCCCGAGGGAACGTCGAGATCGAATTTCAGTGCGTCGTACCCGAGTTCCTCGACGACGCGCTCGGCCTCGGCGGCGTTGGTGGCCGGTTCCGCTTCGTCGCCCGCGTGACAGTCACAGTAGACCCGGACCGCGTCGCGGTACTTGCCCCCGAGCAACTGGTAGACCGGCACCTCGAGGAGTTTGCCCGCCGCGTCGTGGAGCGCGATCTCGACGCCGGAGATCGCCGAGATCACTTTCCCGGAGATCGATCCCTCACCCGACATCTTCTGCACGAGGTGTTCGTACAGTCGGTCGACGTCGAGGGGGTTCTCCCCGAGCAAAAACGGTTTCATTCGGTCGATGATGGCGGTGTCGCCGCCGCCCCAGTACGACTCGCCGGTTCCGACGACGCCCGCATCGGTGTAGACCCGGACGAGGATCCACGGGTAGTTCCCGTCGACCATCGTCGTCTGGACGTCAGTGATTTCGGCGTCGCGTATCTCCCCACCGGACCCGAGCCCAAGGGTCCCTCGCGACAGGTCGCGCATAGTGTACTCCGCGTTCGGGTCGCTCAATCGGTCGTGACGAACCATTGCGTCAACCACATACCGGGTCTCCGACTTATACCTTCCCGCTACAGAGACACCCGGCCTGCGAACCGCACCCAAACATCAATATACGATGGTATAGAAAACCGAAGCGCCGATGCAAGCCGGGTCACCGACAGCCTTCCCGAGGCTAACCACTTCGTCGACGAGAGCGAGGCCCGCGTCGCGAAAATAAAGTCGCGTTCCACAATGTGGGATAACATTTAACAAGAAAACACAAAAAGACAGTATCATCGAAATGCCAGCAAAAAACCCAATCAAGTCGACCGAAACGACGTTCAGAATCGTCGAGGGGCTACAGGCGCTCGACGGTGCCGGCGTATCGGAGATCGCAGAACACACCGACCTCCCCAGAAGCACCGTGCACAACTACCTGAGCACGCTGGAACAGGAAGAGTACGTCGTCAACGACGACGGTCAGTACGAGGTCGGAATCCGGTTCCTGGAACTCGGCGCGTACGCCCGCAACCGACGGCAGATCTACGAGATCGCGGAACCCGAAGTGACAGGTCTCGCCGAGGAAACGGGGGAACTCGCGAATCTTCTGATTGAGGAGCACGGCCGCGGGACGTATCTGCAGCGGGCGCGCGGCGAACAGGCGGTCCAGGTCGAGGCACACGTCGGCACGCGGGTCTCACTGCACTCGACGGCGCTCGGCAAGTCGATTCTGGCACACCTCCCCGAGTCCCGAGTGGACGAAATCATCGAGCGGCACGGACTCGAACCGACGACGCCGCGGACGGTCACCGACCGAGGAGAACTGTTCGATCAACTCGAGGAGATCAGAGAGCGCGGGTACGCGCTTGACGACGAGGAGCGACTGGAGGGACTCCGCTGCGTCGCAGCGCCGATTCTGAGCAATGAAGACCGCATCCTCGGCGCGGTGAGCGTGTCCGGTCCTTCCCATCGCATCCGAGACGAACACTTCCGGAAGTCACTGCCCAAGCGGGTACTCGAAACCGTCAACGTCATCGAACTCAACGTCACCTACTCGTAGTACCCACGACTTGGGGGGGATTCCACATATTCGAATTGCGCTCTCGTCGCAGTCAGAAAAAAATTCCGGGAATAATGGGCAAAAATCTCAGACTTCCACCTCGAATCGGGGGCCTGAATCGGATATACCGGAAAAAGGAACCGAATTCGGCTATCAATCAGGCGAACAGTTATCCCACAATGTGGAATTGCGTTAGTCATTTTCAAATACACCGGGGGTGGTGGAACTGGCCGTCGGGATCATCCCGGCTCGATAGCGATTTGACCTCCGGCCCCCAAGTCGTCTGCCGGCCTGTGCGATTGCAATAACAAACGTACGTCTGTTCCTTTTTGCGGGTGGAGCGGGCGACAGACACTCCTGTCACTCGAAGCGACGTCCGTAGTCGACCGGAAAATTGTGTCTCAGGGGGGGAGTAATCGTAAGTATAATTTTTCTTAGTATATAGTAGATTTCTTTGTTGGGAAATATAAAGTGGATCGAAGCCAGGCCACCCGAGACTCTGTCAGTTTGTGTCGAACCTTACAGTCGAATTACTCTTTTTGCGGGCCGATTGGACGAATACGATGAATTCAAGATGATATATTTGCCGCGTAGGAGAGGAATACCGGCTCTATGTCGATCGGTTTGTATCGTATACTAGTTTGGTATCAATTTAGTTACCGAATATTCAGTCGTCTAAAAGATCGTAGATAAATTATTTACCAGTATAGTTAAATATCGGGTTATCGGTAAATGTGCTCCTGCCTGGACCGGAATTTTATATAAAATTGCAAAATATAATTTATCAATATATTATAGAAATTTTATAATAAGGTGCGCTGGAATCGGATACACCGGTGAGGCTCGGCCGACAGGACCGAGTATCAGTGACCCACGACTGAAATCGTGGGCTTGTCGGTGGACTCCCTTTCTGCCGTCGTGGTGACGGAGGGATCCGTGATTTACTGCGCTTTCGTGACGAACCACCAGTCGTAATAGTCGAGGGCGTCGTCGTCAGCCGCCTCGGCCCGGCGCGCTTTGGCGCCCTCCTCTGTGCCCGGAGGAGGCAAGAGGACGCGGTCACCGAACGTTTCGTTTTCCGGCCAGTCGGCCGGTGCTGCGACCCCGTCGGCGTCGCTCTTCTGAAGCGCACGTAGCGAGCGGAGGATTTCGTCGATGTTGCGCCCGATCTCCATCGGATACGTCAACACGAGGCGGGTCGTGCCCTCGGGATCGACGATGAAGACGCTACGGACTGTCGAGGTGCCGGCTTCCGGGTGAATCATCCCGAGCCGCTCACCGACCGAGCCCTGATCGTCGGCGATAATCGGAAACTGGATGTCGACGTCGAGATTCTCGGCGATCCACTCGGTCCACTTGATGTGTGAGTGGACGCGATCGACCGACAGCCCGAGGAGTTCGGCGTCGAGTGCCTCGAACTCGTCACGGCGCTGCTCGAAGGCGACGAACTCCGAGGTACACACCGGAGTGAAATCGCCGGGGTGACTGAACAGCACGAGCCACTGCCCCGCGTAGTCGTCGGGGATCGTCAGTTCACCGTGGCTCGTCTGCACGGTAAGTTGTGGAAACGGTTCGCCGATACCAGGCGGCCTCGCGGCATCGCCCGCCTCTGTTGTGGAGCCTGTCATTGCGTTTTGTCCAACGGTATTGGAGCAAATAAACAATACTGCGATGTCTACATTCTGAATGACAAAGAAAGATTTTTATTTTGCGAATATTTTTCCAGCGATTGCCATTTCGCAGAGGTATGCCAATGACCGGAGGTTCACTCGCTGGTCTCGATCGGCATCCCGATCATATTCCCCCACTCGGTCCACGAACCGTCGTAGTTGCGAACCGACTCGTAGCCGAGGAGTTCCGAGAGGGCAAACCACGTGAGCGACGACCGTTCGCCGATCCGGCAGTAGACGATGATATCCTCGCTCGGCTCGATACCGCGCGAGCGGTACACTTCCCGAAGTTTGGCGGGCGGTTTGAATCGCATATCCGGTCGGATGTTATCGGCCCAGAACACGTTTTCCGCCCCAGGAATGTGGCCGCCACGCATCGCCATCTCGTTCATCCCCGGCGGGGCCGTGATGTCGCCCCGGTACTCTTCGGGGAGCCGAACATCGATGAACGTGGTGTCGGTCTCGATCGCGTCCAGTACCTCTTCCCGGGAGGCCCTGACTGATGGGTTCGCCGGCGGCGACAACGATCTGCCGTACGACACCGTCGGTGGGGTGACTGGCTCTCTCGACAGCGGATAATCGTGGTCGACCCAGTAGCCGCGGCCGCCGTCCATAATCCTGACGTCGGGGTGCCCGTAGTAGGTGAGCTGCCAGTACATATGGGCGGCGAACCAGTTGGAGTCGTCGCCGTAGACGACCACAGTCGTCTCGTCGGTGATACCGCAGGATCCGAGGAGCTGTTCGAGTTCGGTCGGACCGACGATGTCGTGGTAATCGTCCGATCGAAGATCCGTCTCCCAGTCGATTTTCACGGCCCCGGGCGCGTGCCCGTAGTCGTAAAACGACGTGTTGACGTCGACCTCCAGGAGCCGGTACCCGGGATCGGCGGACTCGAACCGATCGAGCCGGTCTGCGACCCAGTCGGGGGAGACCAACACGGACGATGGATAGGGAGACGTGCTCATACTGTTCCTCTCAGGGGGCCACTCTCGGGTTCCGGGCTGGGCGTTCTCGTGATCATAGGTCTTGATCGACAAAGGCTTTTGCGAGTTCGGCAGTCGCACGACGGAGCCGGTAGGAGACCGTCGATCGCGGGAGCTCGAGGTCGGCTGCGAGTTCGTCCAGTGTGATTTCACGGGGCGTCTCGAAGTAGCCGCGGTTCACCGCCGCGGTCAGGACCTCCCGTTGCTCGGCGCGGATCCCGCTCGGCGACAACAGCCGACTTTCCCACTGGTCGAGTTCGGTCAGATAGTCGAACGAGAACTGGAGGCCGTCGGCGAGTCGCCCACTCACCGTATCGTACACCATTCCCACGTTCTCGTCGTCCTGAACGAGGATATGCCACTGGGCCGTTTCGCCGGAGCGGGTCTGCCTGAACAGGAGGCCATCGGTAAAGTATTTGACTGCGATCAGCGGGATAGCATCACAGTACGACACGTCGGAGACGTAGGTGTACGTCATCCGCTGGCGGTTCTTCTCCGTGATTTGACTCGTGTGGCGGGTCGCTTCGCAGGATCGACCACTGACCGAGTAGCGATCGAGCGACTCGTCGAGTAGCAGTTCATCGAGGGCCGTCAGATCCTCCGGATCGCCGGTGACCAGTTCCAGCACCCACATCTTCGAGGGATCCAGACACGCGTAGAGTGCTTCGGAGCGGAGCGACTCCCGATCGATGAACTGGTCGGTATACTCGTCAGCACCGGTGTCGTACGTGATTGTGAAGCTAAAATCGTACATATTCGAGCCTGCGAGGCGAGGCGATGCTGCCATCACTTCCAGCGACTGTCGGACGGTCGGATGTTGTACTACGCCAACTTGCAGTGTATGTTCCTTCGGTCCGTAGCTGCCCCTGTATGCGTTTGCGTGACGTATTCGATCGGCGAATCGCCCCGGCGCTCCGGTGTCGCCTCTGCGTCCCGGCGGTTCTCGCGCTGCTCGTCGCGACCGCAGGGATCGCGTACGGAGTGACGAACGACGACATCGTGACGGCGTTGGGTGCGACGCTCTTCGTCCCCAGTGCCGTTATCCTATTCGGTATCGGCCTCAGACGGAGCGGGGTGCTGTCCGGTCGCAACGGACACCGGCCGAGTTGATCGGGCCGGGCCTCAGAGCAACGGGCAACGGCGCCCGGGCTGCCGGAACGATCGGGAGTACCGACCCGGCGGTCCCGCTTCGGGCGAACACGCGCGGGACAACACGGGTGGCAGTCCTCACTGAACATCGGTAACCCGACCGAGGACCAGCCTGTCCACGTTGTACAGCAAGACTCCGACCAGTGCGAGGACCGTCAGTAGGTAGCCGATCAACTGCGGTGGGCCGGAGACGAACTCTCCGAATAGCGCTCCCGCAAACCCGACAGCGACTAGTTCGACCCAAGTGATGAGGATCCGTGACGCCAACCGGACGCGGGTATCGGAGCCGACACCTGAAACAGGACCCGACACGGTCAGTACGCCTCCTCCGGTCCGATCGGACCGCTGAACGCCGAGTAGAGCACGATGAAGTACACCGTGACCAGCGGCAACAACAGCGCCGCACCGAGCGACATCAGATTCAGCGGCAGCGTCGAGACGATCGCATCGCGAACCGTCACTCCGGTCGCAGGATCGATTGCGGGGTACATCACGACAGCGACGACTGTGACCAGTCCGTAGGTGAGCCCGGCGGCCGCGCCGAGCGCGAGCAGATTTGCGTCCCGGCGGAGGGCGAGGACATAGCCGACAGCGAGGCCGATCGATGCGACCACCAGCCCGACGACGGGAAGCGTCAGCAGCATCTCCAGCCCGTTCGGCAGTCGGATGGCAAGCACGGCGAGCGTCGCCACCACCGCGAGGAGGTAGCCACCGGCCGCAAAGACGCCGTACCGGACGATCCTGTCGGGAAGCCGCTGTTCGGTCTTGAGTCGGAGGAACGCGGCACCGGAGACGACGGTCAGAAGCGTGACGGCCGTCCCGACCACAACTCCGACAAGCGTGAACGAGCGGGCGCTCCCGGCGAGCCAGTTGCCGGCGAAGGCGCCGAGCAGAAACGGGGCGAGGACGCTCCCGGCGACGAACAGCCGCCCCCACCAGCGCTGCCACGCCGGATCGTGGCGCTGTTCGTACATCTCGGGAGCGAGGCCGCGCATAATGAGCGCCCCCAGAATCCCGAACATCAGGAGGTAATGACGGCTGAACAGGTCGGCGTACACCGAGGGAAAGGAGGCGAACAGCGCGCCGCCGAAGACCACGAGCCACACCTCGTTGCCGTCCCAGAACGGGCCGATGGCCGAAAGTACCGTCTCGCGTTCCGACTCGTCGTCGAGTGTCGCGAATATCGCGCCGGCCCCGAAGTCGAAGCCGTCGAGGAACAGGAACGTCCCGAGCATCGCAAACAAAAGCGCGAACCACAGTTCCGGCAACGGGAGACCGAACAGCGGGCCGTCACCGAGCGCAGCGAGACTAGTCATCGTCACTCACCCCCACAGACGGCGTCTCCGGCGTCGGCCGCTGTTTTTGCCGCGACAGTTCGCTCGGTGGCCCGCTCCGGATGATCCGGGCGACGACGTAGGTGTACAGCGCGAGGAGGCCGAGATACACGGTCGCGAAGCCGGCGAGCGTGATCGTCGCCTCGGTCGCGGTCAGCCCCGACGACACGCCGTCGCTCGTCCGCATCACCCCCTGGATGATCCACGGTTGCCGGCCGACCTCCGTGACGATCCACCCGAGTTCGGTGGCGGCGATTCCCAAAAGCGACGACGCCATCAACGCCTTGTGCAGGAGGTCGTCCTCGAACAGTTCTCCGGAGTACCACCGGTAGCCACCCCAGAACGCGAGCAGGATGAACCAGAAGCCGAGGCCGACCATCGCCCGGAAGGCCCAGAACACGATCGCGACCGGTGGTGCCTCGGTCTCGAAGGAGTTCAACCCGCGTATCTCCGCGGTGGGATCACCGCCGCTTGCGAGCCACGACGCGCCGCCGGGAATCCCGATCCCGAACAGTTCCTTGGCCCGCGGATTCGTGATGTCTTCGAGGTTCGTCGGCACCGCGATGATGTACTCGGGGACGTACGAGTCGGTCTCCCAGACCGCCTCCATCGCGGCGAACTTCTGCGGTTGGGTCTCAGCGACGTGCCGGCCGTACATATCGCCGTGGAGCACCTGCAGCGGCGCTGTGATGAGAAGCGCGACGAGAGCGATTTTGAGCGTCGTCTCCCAGAAATCGATGTCCTCGATCTGGTACCCCCAGACGTGATGCCGAAAGACGTAGTACGCCGCGACACCGGCCATAAACAGCGCGACCGACTCGACCGCCGCGTTCTGCATATGGACGAACATATACCCGAAGCGCGGGTTGAAGTACGCCGCCAGCGGATCGACGAGATGGACGACCATCTGCCCGTTTTCGGTGACGAGTTCGTAGCCGCGGGGAGTCTGCATCCACGAGTTGGCGATGAGGATCCAGACGGCCGACAGCCACGTTCCCAGCCCGACGGCGACCGCGGAGATCATATAGAGCGTGTCGCCGACCTTCTCGCGGCCGAAGACGAAGACGCCCAGGAACGTCGCCTCCAGCATAAACGCCATCATCCCCTCGACGGCGAGCGGCCCGCCGAACAGTTCGCCCGCCGTCGTCGAGAACGCCGCGAAGTTGGTGCCGAACTCGAACTCGAGGACGATGCCGGTCACCGTCCCGACGACGAACGAGACCGCGAAAATTCTGGTCCAGAAACGACGCAACTGTTCGTATATCGGCTCGCCAGTTCGAATATCTTTCCACGTGAAATAGACGAGGAAGGGTGCCAAGCCCATACTCATCACCGGAAAGATGATGTGAACAATCGTGGTGAGGGCGAACTGGAGCCGGCTTGCGATGACTGGGTCGATCATTGTTGGGTCGGTGACGGCACTCGTGCTGACAGTCGCAGGTACGGAGCAAACGGAGTTAACCGCCACTTTGTCGTGAGACAAGCCCCCGGCTGTGTATCGATTTTAGCTCAAAGCTACCTACTGTTATCCTCAACCCGGACCGGCGGCAGGAGTCACCTCGACGGGAGGGGCTCGTCCGTCCGCTGACAGTGCTCGCCCGGAAGAGCAGGGGTGACTTGTCGCACGACAAATTCACAATTATTGATTCATATCCCGAACTCCGGGGTGATGTCGGAAACTGAACCGGACGCCGATGTGACAGTCAACGCGGTCGGATCGTCCTGTCCCGGGCCGCTGATGGATCTTATCGGGAAAGTGAAATCGGTCGACCCCGGGACAGTGATCCGACTGCAAAGCTCGAACGAACGGACGCAAGACGACCTCGCCGAGTGGGCCGACGAATCGGGGAACGAACTCCTACAGGTCGTCGATCAGGGCGACCACTGGGATCTCTACGTCAAAGTACAATGAGCGAACGCATTCTCATCGTCGGCGGAGGCACAGCGGGATCCGTGCTGGCGAACAACCTGAGCGACCGCCTCGCCGGCGAGATCGACGCCGGCGAGGTCGAGGTCACGCTCGTCAACGATACCGAAGACCACGTCTACAAGCCAACGTGGCTGTACGTCCCGTTCGGCGAGAAGACGCCGGCGGACGCGCGCCGTCCGCTGTCCGACCTGATCGACCGACGTGTCGACCTCGAGATCGACCGGGTGACGGCCGTCGACACCGACGCGAAACGCGTGTCATTCGAGCGCAAAGACGAGGAACTGGCGTACGACCATCTCGTCCTCGCGATGGGGACAAGCGTCTCCCCGGAGGAGACTCCCGGACTCGCCGAGGGCGGACACCACTTCTACAATCCGGAGGGAGCAACCGCGCTGCGCGAGGAACTGGCGTCGTTCACCGAGGGCCACCTCGTCCTCTCGGTCATCGGCGTGCCGCATATGTGCCCGGTCGCGCCGCTGGAGTTCGTCCTGATCGCCGACGACTGGTTCCGTGAACGCGGTCTCCGCGACGACGTGGAGATCACGTACACGTATCCAATCGGGCGCGCACACGGCATCGAGTCGGTCGCCGAGTGGTCCGGGCCCCTGATGGAGGACCGCGACATCAACGTCGAGACGTTCTTCAATCCCGAGGAGGTCGATCCGGACGAGGGCGTCCTGCACACGGTCGAGGGACGCAGCCTCGAGTACGACACGCTCGTGGCGATTCCTCCCCACGAGGGCAGCGATCTCGTTCGGGAGGCGGGACTCGGCGAGGACGGCTGGGTCGACGTCGATCCCCACACCCTCGAAGCCACGAACGCCGAGGACGTCTACGCACTCGGTGACGTCGCCGACCTCCCGACCAGCAAGGCGGGCAGCGCTGCCCACTACGCCGCCGGAGCGCTCGCGAAACGGCTGGCCAGCGTCGCGCGTGGCGAGCAGCCGACGACCCGCTACGACGGCAAGACCGTCTGCTTCATCGAGAGCGGGCGGGACGAGGGCACGTACATCTCCTTTGATTACGACGAGGAGCCGGTGCCGAAGGAGCCCTCGCGGCTGCTCCACTGGTCGAAACTCGGCTACAACCAGTCGTACTGGCTCACCGCCAGGGGGGTCTTATGAGTACACCCGCAGAGAGCGACAGCGAGACGACGGTTCCACCCGAGGTCGAGCGAGCCATCGCGGAGAACCCCGAGGCCGTCGCGTCGCTGCTCGAACGGTCTGGACAGCTCGGGCAACTCCTCGATGCCCTCGCGCTGGTCGAAGACGGGCTCGACGACGAGATGGTCGAACGACTCACGGGCGACGCGACCACGCTCGGGATGGCCGCCTCGGAGCTTGCAGAGCCCGAAACCGCGAGACTGACGGCGTCTGTCGGACAGCACGGCGACGAGCTGGCGACGACCGTCGAACGCCTGGCCGCGCTCGAACGGACCGGGACGCTGGACCGGCTGTTCGAGCTCGCGGACGCGCTCGCGCTCGTGACCGACGCTGCAGACGACGAGATGATCGAGACGCTCACCGAGACCGGTACGGCACTCGGGGAGGTCGCGGACACCGCCGCCGACGACGAGGTGCGGACAACCCTGACACACCTGCTTGCCGGCATCGGACAGGCAGACACGGACGCAGCCGAGCCGGTCGGGGCGGTCGGGCTCCTGCGTGCACTTCGCGATCCGGAAGTGAAAGCGGGGATGGGCTATCTCGTCGCCCTCGCACGCGGCGTCGGGAACGAGACTATCGAGGGCAGTGGCGGATGAGCCATCCAGAGAGCGATTCTGCGTCGCACCGTTCGAACAGTACGAGACAGCGGATCCACGAGACAGATGACAACAACCACTTCTTCGAGCGCTGAACCGGACGTTCTGGTCCTCGGGGCGGGTGCCGGGGGGACGATGACAGCGAACATCCTCCGGCGCCGTCTCGACGCAAACATCACGGTCGTCGACAAATCGCGGACACACCACTACCAGCCGTCGTACTATCTGGTCCCGTTCGACTACCTCGACGTGGCCGACCAGACGCGCGACGCCCGGGACCTGCTCCACGACGAGATTTCCTTCGTCGAAGACACCGTGACAGGCGTCGATCCCGAAACGCGGACCGTCACGGGCGAGGCCGGCGACTACGAGTACGACATCCTCGTCGTCGCTGCCGGCAACAACCGACGGCCGGACGCCGTCCCCGGGATGGAGGAGGGATGGAACCGAACCGACAGCGTTTATCCCTTCTACCACGCCTCGGCGGCCGAGGCGCTCGGCGACGCAGTCGACACCTTCGACGGCGGTACCTTCCTCGTTACCGTCCCGGACACGCCGATCAAGTGCGGTGGCGCCCCGCTGAAACTCTCGATGCTGATGGAGGAGTATCTCCGGAAGCGCGGAATCAGAGACGACGCGGAGATCGTGATGACCAAACCGGGCTCGGAGGTGTTCGGCACGGGACCGAAAGCACCGTACCAGGAGCGGGTCCAGGAGATATGGGCCGACAGAGACATCACTTTCGTTCCGGAGTTCACCGTCTCGGAGGTCGACTACGAGAACCAGGTGGTCCACTCCGCGGAAGGCGAGCAACTGTCGTACGATCTCTACGCCCCGGTCCCGCCGCAGTACGGTCACGAGTTCCTCGTCGAAGGGTCGCCGTTGACCGACGGCGGCGAGTACGTCTCCGTCGACAATCACACCTTACAGCACGAGACGTACCCGGAGATCTTTGCCGTCGGCGACTGTGCTGACGTCCCGACGTCGCGGACGGCGTCTGCGGCCCGCAAACAGTCGCACGTCGTCGCAGAGAACGTCGAGGCGTTTCTCGAAGATCGGCGGCTGAACGACGGCTACGACGGCTACACGGCCTGTCCGATCCTCACCGAGAAGGGGAAGGCGATGATCGCCGAGTTCGACTACGAGGAGTCGATCTCGGCGCCCGTCGTGAGCCGGCTGAACTGGATCCTCGACGTGAACGTGATCCCCTCGCTGTACTGGAACGTCTGGATGCGCGGTTACGACCCGGTGCCCTGACGATGAGCGATACGTCCGACACGATCGGCGATGCGGTATCGACAGGCGAAACAGCCGAGATGGAGCGACTGGTCGCCCGCGTCGAGGCCAACGCCGACGACCTGGCGGAACTGCTGGACTTGCTAGCCGCGATCCAGGGGTTGCGCGAGGATCTCACACCGGAGCTTCGCTCTGCGGCCGCGGAGAACCGCGAACCGCTGGCCGATCTCAGGGCGTCTCTCGAACAGGAGGAGACGCTGGTGTTGCTCCAGCGCGTCGGGGAGAACGCCGACGCGCTCGCCGACCTCCTCGATTTGCTCTCGGTCGCGAGAGATCTCTCGGCGGACCTCGCTCCGGAACTGCGATCGGTCGCCGTCGAGCAGCGCGGCGAGATCGAGGCCCTTCGGCTCGCCTTCGAACGGGAGGAGACCCTCACCCTGTTGCGCCGCCTCGGCCACAACACCGATACGTTCCTCGACCTGCTGGCTGTACTCGAGGTTACGAGCGAAACCATCGGTGACCTGGCGCCGGAGAGCGACGAGGAGCTCGCGGCTCTCCGGGGCGATATCGAGCAGTTGGCGGGCGCGTTCGATCGGAGCGAGACCGTCGATACGCTGACGCGAGTCGGCGAGAATATGGAGACGCTCCACGGGCTGGCGGCCCTGCTCGAGGGGTTCGGTGACGCCGCCGATCGGAGTGTGGCCGACTACTACGAACTCGGCCAAAAACTCGGGGAGGCGGCGGACGCCGCGGAACGGGTATCTGATCCGAAGGTGCTCGGAGCCGTCGAAGCGGGCGCGAGCGCGGTTGCCGACGAGGATGCGGCCGATCGGAAGGTCGGGATGCTTGGGCTTCTGTCCGCGCTCAGGGACGACGACGTCCAGCGGACACTCGGGACCGTCGTCGAGGCCGCAGAACGGGTGGGTAAGCAGCGGCGTCAATCGATTGAACGGTGACGTGTTAGGGCGCCGCTGGCAGCGCGGCGGCGAGCCCCTCGGCCCACGAAAGGAGATCCTCGTCGGCGCCGAACCGCGCGACACACTGCACGCCGAGCGGGAGCCCCTCGTCAGTTTTCCCCGCCGGCAGCGAGACGGCCGGGAGTCCCGCGTGCGTCCACGGGAGATTCATCACCGGGTCGCCCGTGTCGTCGATGCCCGACGGCGCCGGTCCCGGAGCCGCGGGGGCGAGCCAGACGTCGACAGCGCGGTCGTCCATCCGATTCTCCAGCGCGTCGCGGAGCTCGTGTCGGCTGCGTCGGGCGCGGGCGACCGCTCGAACGGTCGTCTTCCGTCCGCGTTCGACGAGGTCACGGGTCGACGATGCATATCGATCGGCGTACTCGGAGAACCACGTCTCGTGGGCGAGCGCCATCTCGCCGGCGACGAGGTCAGTGTGACGCTCGTTGAGGGCCGCGATGTCGTCCAGTATGCTCACCCGCTCGACGTCGTAGCCGGCCGCCGAAAGCCGGTCGACCTGCGCCGCAAACGCCTGCCGCCCTGGTTCGTCGGCCTGTTCGAGATACGGGCCTTCGGGAACGCCGAGCGTCGGCCGCTCGGGAGGCGTCGGGAGCGCGCGCCAGTCGTCGTAGAGCACGCCGGCCGCAACCTTCGCCCCCGCGACGTCCTGCGTGAAGTAGCCGACCGTGTCGACCGACGGCGCGGCCGGGATGACGCCATCCGTGGGTACCCGTCCGTAGCTCGGCTTGACGCCGACGACGCCGCAGTACGCCGCCGGCCGGATGACGGAACCGATGGTCTGGGTCCCGAGCGCGAGCGGACAGAGCCCGGCAGCGACCGCGGCGGCCGACCCGCTGCTGGAGCCACCCGGTGTGTGACCAGTGTCGTGGGGGTTCCGCGTCGCCCCGGGGTCGAAGTACGCGAACTCCGCGGTCACTGTCTTTCCGAGCACGATCGCCCCGGCGTCGACGAGCCGCGACACGGCTGTCGCTTGCGGGCCCGAGAGCACGTCCGGGGGCAGGTCGGAGCCCGCGCGGGTCTCGAAGCCGTCGACGTGAAAGATGTCTTTTACCCCCACCGGGATGCCGTACAGCGGCGGCCGAGTCGCCGGCCGAGAGTTCGCTTTCGTGAGTTCGTTCGCACGCTCGCGGGCACGCGCCCACCGGTCGGTCCCCCCGCTCTCCGAACGGAACGCGTGGATCTCGGCGTCGACCGTTGCAGCGCGTCCCTGTAGCGTCTCGACGTACGCGGCCGGATCCGTGTGCCCGCGGCGCAGGTCGGCGGCGACCGCCGCGAGCGGCGCGTCCCGAAGCACGAGCGGTGGATGTGCCGCCACTGCCTTGACTGCTTCCGTCCGCCGGGGGTACAGCGGGAAGCCTTCCGCACTACAACCGATTGGCCGCCTTCGCCTGCTCGGTCCGTCGGGTCGCCTGCTCGACGCGATTGCGTGCCGCGTTCGTGAGCGGATCGGGAAGGTCCTCGCTCGCCGCCTCGATCCGTTCGACGACGGTTTCGAGACCGTTCGCGACGGCGTCGAGCCTCCGGTCCGCGCGCTGACCGTTACCGTTGCGGGCGTTTTCGGCCGCGCGCTCGGCTGCCGTGACGATGGCTTCGAGGGCTCGAACCAGCCCGCGGAGGGAGTTCTCGCGGCCGTCGAGCGCGGTCCCACCGCCGTCACCGCCGGTGTCGTCGGTGTCGTCGTCGAGCAGTTCGGCCGTCTCGTCGCGGGTCTCGGCGGCGATCGACGCGAGGAACGACGAGAGCGACGCCTTCCCCGTATCGGGGCGGTCGATCCGAACCGACGGAGGGGTCGCCGCGTCGTCGTCATCAGCGTCGGGGTCGGGATCGGGGTTCACGCGGAACGCGCCGATCTCGCCCTCGGTGTCGCGCACCTCGGTCGTGTACGCGCCGCCGCGGTGGACGTAGACGGCATCGGGGCCGTCCATCGGGGCGTCGTACAGCCGCCCGGCGAAGTCGTCCTCCACTGCGAGATCCGAGAGGTCCGCGTCGGTCCCCTCGGCGTCGACTTCGAGTTTTTGGGCGTTCTCCCGCGCGACGAGCGGAATCTCGGTATCGACGCCCGCAGTCGTGATACGCTGGGCGGGGTCCGATCCGTCGCTCGTCGACTGCTCGCTGCCGGATGTCGCGGTCGCGTCCGTCGTTGCTGTCGCCGTGTCGGTCTCGCTTGCTGTCGCCGTGTCGTCGCTCCCGCTTGCCGTCGCCGTGTCGTCGCTCCCGCTTGCTGTCGCCGTGTCGTCGCTTCCCCCGCCGACGGTCAGCCGTTGGCTGTGGGGTGCCTGTCCGGCGGCGTTGACGGTGAGTCGGTGTTCTCCCTCGGGCACGTCGCGGGCGACGGCGACGCCGCCGAACGTCGGCACCATCGCGGGTTCGCTTTCGAGGAGTGCGATGGCCTCGACGGTTCCCGCCTGGGTCGTCAGTCCCTCCCCCTCGGGGGCGTCGTCGGTCGGGATCGCCTCCGTGATTCGCGTCACGACGGTGTTGGTGGCTGCTGCGTCACCGATGGCGTCGTACCGGTTCGAAAGCTCTCGCCGGTGGTTCGGGTCGGTGATGTCCGCGGCGGGGTTCTCGACGCGGGGCTGGTCCCACGGCGCCCCCGTCGTCGTGATGTGCCCTGCGACGGCGTCTTCGGCGAACTGCGGGACTGCGAACTCGAAGCTGAGCTGCGGCCCCGTGTAATCCGTGATGTCCTGGACCTCACTCGCCGGGAGGAGTTCGTAGTCGTAGCTGGTCGCCTCTTCGTCGGCGACAGCGTCCTCGGCGGCCGGTTCCTCCCGCTCGGCGTGCCGGAGGACTATCCCGGTCGAGCGCTCGGGGAGGTCCGTCGGCGGCGACGTAAGCGCCTCGAAGGAACGTATCGTCAGCTCCTCGTCGACCAGCGACTCGCTGTCGACGTTCGGCAGCCGGTCGTGTTCGTACACCGGCGCGCCCTCGTACTCCGGAACGACGAACGGGAGTCGACCGCCCTCGTCGCGCGGGAGCCCGTACGCCAGCGGCAGCTCCGAAAGCGCTTCCAGGCTCTCGATGGCGGAGTTCGTGATGTCGGCGGCGAGATCCCCGCCCGCCAGCCGCTGGAACCGGTTGGGTTCGTCGTTGACCGACAGCGCACTGGAGTGAGAGCCGAGCTCCGAGAGGATCCGCGGGACCATCTCGGGCTCGGGGTCGAGGAACTCGTTGTTGGGTATCTTCCGCGAGTGCGAGCTGGCGACGTAGAGCTGCGGACGGTCGGTCTCGGTGTCGACGTAGACGTGCAGCACCTCCCAGTCGTGCCAGTGGAAGTTCGCGGTGAACTGATCGAACGCCGAGTACATCCAGAACTGCACGACGACGAGCGGAGACTCGTCGTACTCGACGGCCCTGTAGAACACCGCCGGGTCCGGCGGCTCGCCCATCTCGGCGTACCGCTCGTGGTAGCCGTCGAGAGCGTCGAACCCGTCGACGATCGACTCGCCGTCGACCTCGCTTGCGTACGGGCGCGGGTCCGTCGGCAGCCACGGCTCGGCCTGATCGAAGTACAGCGTGGGTGCAAATCGGGTCGCCAACTCCTTGGCCGTCTCGTCGGCGACTTCGGTCGTCTCGCTGTCTTCCCCCCGTTCAGTGGCCGAACAGCCGGCGAGGGCGCCTACTCCGGCGCCCGCGATGGCGGACAGAAGCGTCCGTCGGTCGATGTCGGAGCCTGAGCCCGCAACAGCGTCGGAGCCAGGGGTGGCGCCGGAACCGGGGACAGCGTCGGAGTCTGAACCGGCGCTGCCCCCAGTCGGATCTGTCACGTATCGAGCCTCATTTGAAGGCCTCCCGGAGGAACACGAGCGCCGCGCCGAACATCGCCAGGTTGCCGAAAAAGGCCAGCCGTTCGCCGCTCGCCGACCCCTCTTCGGCGTTCCAGAAGTCGTGCATCGTCGGCGTCACCGCCGCCAGGAACGTGACGACGGCGCCGGTCGCGATCCGCGGGAACCGCCACAGGGCGACGCCGAGGCCGCCGACGAGCATCATCCCCGAAGCGAACGGCGCCGCGAGATCCGGCATCGGGACGCCGGCCGATTCGGCGTACTCGATGGTGTCTTCCATATCGCGGAAATCTTCCGATGCCTGCAGCGCGAGGCCCAGGCCGAACAGCAGCCGGCCGAGCCGGGACGGGGCCCGGCGGCCGCCAGCGTCGGTGCTCTCGGTGTCTTCAGCCATACCCCTGTTCACGGACGAGCGCGCATAAGCGTTCTGTCGGGGCCGGGCCGACTCCATTCGGACGTGGCGGTCGGTACCGGGGTGATCTCACTCACGGACGTGGCGGTCGGAGCGTCTCCCGGCGGCCTATCCGTCCGCGGACAACGCCGCTTTGGCCGCGTCGACGACCTCCTCGTCGTCGCTCTTCGTACGGGCGGTTTCGAGCGCGTCGCGTCGGTCCTCGATCGCATCGTCGTCGAGCGTCGCGGCGGTGAACGAGGAAAGCAGGTCAATATAGCCCGTCGTCGCCATCGGCTGCAGGCTGACGTTCTCCCAGTCGCCGCCGGGCTCGTCGGCCGGTTCGACCGCTCCGCGGAGCGCGTCCGCGACGAGTTCGACGAACGGCTCCGGCGGAATGTCGACGCTGTCGGGCGCGTCGGCGACGACGGACGCGAGCGCGAGTAAAGACATCGGGTCGATGGTGTCGTCCTCGTACCGTTCGACGAGGTCGTCGACGACCGGATCGAGCGCTTCGGGCTTCTCCTGGGCGACCCAAAGCAAGATCGAACCGCGGGCGAGGTCGTTCAGAAACGACTGCGACGCGTCGCCGAGGGTAGTGGAGTACCACTCCGCCTCCGGTCGCTCGGAGAGGCCCTCGGCGACGGGCGACAGTGCCGGTTCGACGAGGCTCGGCCGTTCGTCCGCGAGCGATTTGAGCGCGCCCAGTGCGTCGCCGACGACGTCGGGATCGTCGGCATCGAGCAGTTCGATCAGCGACTCGACGTCGGCATCGTCGAGCGCGGTCGGGTCCTCCCGGGCGCGCTCGGCGAGCGTCTCGGCCTGTTCCGCAGGTTTCGGTCCGGAAATCGTCCGGCGAACGCGATCGAACACCGAGTCGTCGTCGGTCATAGCCGCGTCTTTCCTCCCCCGTCAACATCAAATCTCGGGACGAAACACTCCCGCAGTGAGCCGATCCCGAACGAGGCAACCACGAGCATACCGGGCAGGCTGGCCCGACCGAGACCCGACAGCGTATTCCGCGTCGCTCCCACAGCCCTGCGTATGGGCATCGAGGTTGGCGACCGGGTCACTATCGAATACGTCGGGCGGTTCGAGGACGGCACGGTTTTCGGGACCTCGAAGTACGCCGTGGCCGCCGAGCACGATCTCACGGCGGCTGAGGGCCGCGAGGAGAGCGAGTACGAACCGCTCTCGTTTATCGTCGGCGACGAGGACGTGATCGAGGGACTCGACGCGGCCGTTCGTGGGATGGGAGTCGACGAGACGGCGACGGTGACCATCCCGCCCGAATCGGCCTACGGGGAGATTCGCGAGGACCGCATCCGCGAGTACGACCGCGAGACGTTCGAGGGGATGGTCGGCGAACCGCCGAGCGTCGGGCTTCACGTCCACGCGCAGAACGGCCTTCACGGCGACGTCGTCGCCGTCCGGGAGGACACCGTCGAGGTCGACTTCAACCACGAACTCGCGGGGCGGACGCTGGTCTTCGAGATCGAGATCGAGATCGTCGACCGACAGCCCGGCGACAGGTGACGGGAAGGTGACAACGGACCACCGGAACAGGCGGTAACGGGCGACATCGGTGCCGTCCCACGGCGATCCTTCAAATAGGAAGCCGCGGCCACGGCCACCGTGCCGCCACCCGAGGACTCGATTCCGATCGCACAGCTCGCGCGGGCCGCCTACTGCCCGCGGCAACTCCACTACGCCCGGCGGGAGGACGATCACGAACCGCCGCCGGGCGTCGTCGCCGCGAGAGAACTCGCGTTCGAGTACGAACGGCTCCGCACGGCGCGGGACGAGACGCTCCGGGACCGCCCGATCGACGTCGATCCGGAAACCTACCGGTCGAACCTCGGGCGGGTGGCCGAGCGCGACGATTACGACCGCCTCGTCGATCCCGGGATTCGGGAACGGTTCCTCGTCGGCCGCGACTGCCACGGCGTCGCACACAAGGTCCTCGAACCGGTCGACGCGGCGGTGTCGGAAGCGTCACCGAACGGGAGCCAGAAATCAGCCAGCGGCGACGGGGCGCCACCCCCGGCGCCGACGCCGACGGTTATCTCGCCCGGTGACCCGCCGCCGCGCGGTGTCTGGGAGCCGCAGCGCGTGCGGGCCGTTGCCGTCGCGAAGGCGCTCGCGTGGGAGCGAGAGCGCCCCGTCCCGCGAGCACTCGTCGAGTATCCGACGCACGGGGTCATTCGCACCGTCCGGCTGACGACGCGGAACAAGAGCGCCTACCGCCGGACGCTGTGGACTGTCCGGTCGCTGTCAGGCGTTCCGTCACGGATCGGCGACGAGTCGAAGTGCGCCGCCTGCGAGTATCGGGAGCAGTGCGGAACGAAGACGCGCTCGCTCAAGACGATGCTCGGACTGGGGTAGACCCGACGCTCCGCGGCGTCACCCGTCGTCGACGGTCGGATCGGCGCCGGTCTCCTCGGTCAGCCAGGCGACGATCGCGTCGGCCATCGCGCCGCGGCGGTGGATCATGTTCCGCTCGGGGTCGACGACTGTGCTCTCCGTGCCGGGAGTTCGACCGCCGTCGACAACCACGCCGACGGCGTCACGGAGCCCCGGATCGAGCGCGGAGACGTCGGTAACGCTCGGCGCGCCGCTTCGGTTCGCGCTCGTCGCCGTCACGGGCGTCGGGGCGACCCGATCGAACAGCGCCTGCGCGACCGCGTGGTCGGGAATGCGGACGCCGACCCGGTCGCTGCCGGCGGTGAGGACGTCAGGCAACGACGGCCCGCGCTCGACGACGACCGTCACGGGGCCGGGGAGAAACGCCCGCATAAACCGAAGCGCGCGATCGGTCGGACGGGTGTGCCGCTGCGCGACAGCGATGCTCGGGACGCCCGCCGAAAGCGGGTTGCCGCGGTCCCGGCCTTTGATCTCGAAGACCCGCTCGACTGCCGCAGGGTCGGTGGCGTCCGCGCCGAGGCCATAGACCGTCTCGGTCGGGTAGACGACGGGCTCACCGTCGTCGATTGCGCGCGCCGCCGCCGCAAGCGCATCCTCCGTAGTCGCGTCGAACTCTGCCATCTATCGGATAGTCCGAGGCTGACGGTCAAGAGGGCATCGCCTCGGTGTCGCAAGCGACGACCACGCGGCGGCGGGAAGGAGTCAGCCGGGGCCGTCGTAACCGTGATCAGACGAGGTCGTCGATCGCCGCCGCGAGGTCGTCGTATTCGGGGAACGCGGGCCACTCGGGGGCGACCCACGCGTACTGGACCGTTCGGTCAGTATCGAGCAGGAACGTCGCAGGGCGATGTTCGGTCACGCCGGTCATCCCGTCGAGGTCGTTCACGACGCCGTATTCGGCGGCCACCTCGGCCGCAGGGTCCGAAAAGAGCCGAGCGTCCTCCGCACGCGCTTCGAGTAGGTCCTTGTGCTCGTACGGCGAGGAGACGGAGACGCCGACGACTTGGACGTCCGCGGCGAACCCGCGGTCGTCGATCTCGTTCCAGATGTACGTCGTCGGGAACGCGCCGTCCATCGGGTGGAAGACGAGCAGTGTCGGTCCGTCCTCGGTGACCGTCGAAAGCGCGGTGTCCTCCCAGTACTCTCCGTTCACGAGCGGCCGGGTGAAGTCCGGCGCGACGTCGCCGACGTCGGGGTGATCGGACTCGGGCAGGGAGACGACCTCGAAGTCGACCATTATGCGGCCCCCTCCGCGCCGTAGGTGTTCTCCAGGTATTCGACGATGTTCGCCGACTCGGACATCGTCACGCCCGTGTTCTCGTCGACGATGGCGGGGACTGTTCGCTTCCCGGAGATTCGCTTCACCACGTTCCGCTCGGAGTGCATCGGCTCGACGAAGCGGGACTGATACGACAGGTCGAGTTCGTTCAGCACGCGAACCACGCGCTCACAAAACGGGCACGCCTGGAGCCGATACAACGTGATCGAAGGTTCGGAACCGCTCATAACCGTCTCTATGTACGACGTACCCCTAAGCGCTTCGTCCACGTCGTTCCCTTATGCTTCGTCCACGTCTTCCGGTCTCCGGGCTCCGAAACGACTGCCGGCAGGGAGCCGAGGCGTCGTCACCGACGCGGGCAGTCGTACCGATTGCCGGCGTGAGAGTAACTCTTAATTCCGGGGCCGGACAACGTGCCGTCGCTCTATGGGTTTGTCTCCGCTACTCACAGCTTTCGAGACGCAGGGGCGCCGGGGAATCGACGCCGGGAGCGCCGCCGGGGTGGTGGACCCCGCGGCGGCCGGCGCGGCCGGGGTGCTCCAGTCCGTCCCGATCACCAACACGACGGTCACGATCGGGGGCGCGGTCGCGATCCTCGTGCTCATCGCCCTCTCGGCGTTCTTCTCTTCCTCGGAGATCGCGATGTTCTCGCTGGCGAAACACCGCGTCGACTCCCTTGTCGAGGACAACGTCCCCAGAGCGGAGACCGTCAGCGAACTCAAGTCGAACCCCCATCGGCTCCTGGTCACGATCCTGGTGGGAAACAACATCGTCAACATCGCGATGTCGTCGATCGCGACCGCGATCGTGGGGATCTACTTCGATCCCGGGACCGCGGTTTTGGCCTCGACGTTCGGGATCACGACGCTCGTGTTGCTCTTCGGCGAGAGCGCGCCGAAGTCCTACGCCGTCGAGAACACCGAGTCGTGGGCGCTCCGCATCTCCCGCCCGCTGAAGTACTCAGAGTACGCGCTCTTGCCGCTGGTCGTCGTCTTCGATTACCTGACCCGCGTGATCAACAAGGTGACCGGCGGCCGGTCGGCGATCGAGACCTCCTATATCACCCGCGATGAGATCCAGGATCTCATCCAGACGGGCGAACGCGAGGGCGTCATCGAGGAAGAGGAACGGGAGATGCTCGACCGCATCTTCCGCTTCAACCAGACCATCGCCAAGGAGGTGATGACACCGCGGCTCGACATGACGGCCGTCTCGAAGGACGCCACCATCGACGAGGCGATCGAGACCTGTACCCAGTCGGACCACGAACGAGTCCCGGTCTACGACGGCAACCTCGACAACATCATCGGGGTCGTCACGATCCGCGATCTCGTCCGGGAGAAGTACTACGGTGAGGGTACGGCAGATCTTATCGACCTCGTCCAGCCGACCCTGCACGTCCCAGAGTCGAAGAACGTCGACGAACTGCTGACCGAGATCCAGGACAACCGCCTGCGGATGGTCATCGTCATCGACGAGTTCGGAACCACCGAAGGCCTGGTCACGCTCGAAGATATGGTCGAGGAGATCGTCGGCGACATCCTCGAAGACGACGAGGAGGAGGCCTTCGAGCCCGTCGACGACCGCGAGACGCTCGTCCGAGGCGAGGTGAACATCGACGAGGTCAACGAGGAACTGGGCTTAGAACTCCCGGAGGGCGAGGAGTTCGAGACGCTCGCGGGGTTCATCTTCAATCGCGCCGGCAGACTCGTCGAGGAGGGCGAAGAGATCACCTACGACGGGATCACGATCCGCGTCGAACAGGTCGACAACACGCGGATTATGAAAGCGCGGATCACGATCCCCGAGATGCTGGATTCCGAGCAGGGAGACGGCGTCGAGGGAGCGGTCTCGGAGTCCGCCGAGTCGACGGCGGACGAGTAGCCGATCGCTGTCTCGATCGTCGCGGGAATCCGAACCCCTACACCGACAGCACGGCGTCGACTGCGGTGAACCCGGCGTAAGCGACGCCGAACGCCAACGCGAGCGAGCCGACCCACGCGAGGACGGTCTTCAGCATCTTCTCGCGGCTGACCCCGGCACCCCCGGCGGCGTAGCCGCTCCCGATGATCGCGCTCACGATGATCTCGTTGAAGGAGACCGGGATGCCGAACGCGACCGCCGCCTGCGCGATGGCGAAAGAGGGGATCATCGCCGCGATCGAGCGCCGCGGTCCCAGCGAGGAGTAGTCCTGTGAGATCGCCTTGATCATCCGCGGGGCGCCGGTCCACGAACCGACAAGCAGGCCGATACCCCCACCGACGAGCAGCGCCGGCAGGGGGACCGCGACCGCATCGAGCAGGGGGACGAGCGGGCCGATCGCGAGGCCGACCTGACTCCCGCCCGCCGAGAAGGCGACGAGCCCGCCCAGCGCGAGGAGAAACCGACGCTGCCCGCGCGCTGCGTCGATCTGAATCTCCCGCCGGACGAGCACAAAGGAGGCGACGACGAACAGTCCGGTGACGGCGGCGACGCCGAGATCGATCCCGACGACCGGGAGCACGATCGCCAGTGTCGACGCGGCGCCGACCTCCGCCAGCGAGCGCCCGCCCTCGCCGCCGAGCGCGGCGAACCGGATGTTCGCGACGAGCAGACCGATCAGTCCCCCGAGTGCGGGCACGGCGACACGTTCGGGGACAGACTCGTTCCGGAGAAAGCGCGCCGTCCCGTAGGCGATCCCGCCGCCGACGAACGGCGTGAGCACCCACAGCGCGAGGATCTGCTGGTACTTGGCGATCGCTGGTCCGCCGCCGTTCGCGAGGCCGACGCCGACGACCGCCCCGGTCACGGTGAAGGCCGTCGCGATCGGGTAGCCCGCGAAGACGCCGATCGCGACGAGCGCGGCGGCCACGAGCAGCGCGACCGTCGACGCGGTCGCCGTGAGTACAGAGCCGACGACGAGTTCCGTCCCGACGGCCTCGGTCACGTTCGCCCCCTGGAGGACGGCGCCCGAAAGCCCGAGCACCCCGACGATAAAGCCGGCGCGCATCACCGAGATGGCGTTCGCGCCGACCGCGGGGGCGAAGGGCGTCGACCCCGAAGAGCCCGCTCCGATCGACCACGCCATAAACAGGCTCGCGAGCGCGGCGACGACGAGCGTGACGAGGGTGCCTGTAGCGACCATCGCCGATTATTTCCCCCGATACCCGTCGTCGAAACCGTCGCGGAGCCCCGTCAGCGTCCGCCTGACGAAGAGGTACGCGAAGAAGACGAAACCGAGCAAGAAGAGCAAAAGCAGTACCAACGCGGGGTTGCTGGTGACGAAATCGACGGCGACGTCGATCTGTGCGACCTCGCCGTCGGGAGGGAGTGTCTGCGCCCGGGGCGACAGTGTCGACGGTCGCAGTCGGTCGACGAAACCCGGCTCACGGGGGGGCATAGCCCGGGCTTTCCCCGGCGCGAGTAAAACCGTTTCGCCGTGTCCCCGTGCGGAACGCGGGATTTCGAGGTGGGTTCGTTCCCCGGCGGGGCCACCGAGGGGGGTTGCGACTCGGAGAGAAGAAGACTCATCACAGATGCGCGGAAAGTACTTCGAGAAATGGCCGACATTCTGCCCTCCCGGCCAGAGTTGCCTGACGACGAGGACAAGGAGCCGCGAGTCGTCGGGCTCGACAGCGACGAGGTCGACGAACTTCTCGCGGCGATCTCCTCGGAGACCGCCCGCGGGATCCTCGCTGAACTCCACGAGGAGCCAGCCACCCCCTCCGAGATCGCGACGCGGGTCGATACCACAATCCAGAACGCGCAGTATCACCTCGAACGGCTCGAAACCGCCGGACTGATCGAATCCGCCGGCACCGCCTACTCCGAGAAGGGACGGGAGATGACGGTGTATGCACCGTCGGATCGCGCGCTCGTGGTTGTCGCCGGCGACGAAGACGACACGAGCGGCCTCCAGTCGGCGCTGACACAGTTACTCGGCGGACTCGGCGCCGTCGCCCTCGGGAGCGTCATCGTCGACCGCCTGGTTCGACGGGGCACCGGGCCGACGCTGTCTGCGGGAGGCGGCGACGGAGGTGCCGGGGGAGATGCGGCGGACGTCGATGGCGCGACGAACGCCACCGCCGAGCCGACAGCAACGGAGACGCCGATCGAGGAGGATGCGGCGACGCCCACGGAGACGCCGAGCGACGGCGGCGAGGTCGGCGTCGCGGAGGTGACCGAGACGCCCACCCCGGAGGCGACGCCGACAGAGACGCCGATGGGAACCGTCGCGGACGCGGTGGAGACGACCGTCGAGACAACGCGGACGGTCACAGAAAGCGGGGGCGGGGCTGGACCGGTTGACGCGGTCGCCTCGGCGGTCGCCGGACTCCCGCCCGGCGTGCTGTTCTTCCTCGGCGGCGTCGTCGCTCTCGCGTTCGTCGCGCTCGTCTGGCGGCAGTAGCGCCCGGTTCGGGGAGAGCTATCGCGCTCGCGCCCCGGCAAACGCCGTGGCTGAAACGACAGTTTGAGTCAACGTCGCCTATATTATCTCCGGGGCCACAGTACAGCGTGCAGGGTCGTCGTCGCTTCGGCTCTCCACCCGGATTGCCTCCCTTTCCGGGGTGCAACAAGGCCAGCGTTTGCAAATCCACACTCACACGATCGCTCGATAGCGTGCGATCGGACGGGAGAGCGGTTACAAACGCGCCTACACTCCCCCTCGATGGTCGCGGCGGACATCCCCATCCCCCTTGCCCCCCAGGGGGTGTCCGGACGCGACCGGCCGACCGGCGACGGCCCGACTCTCCCCGCTTTTTTACTCCCCCTCTTCGACGACGAACGACTCGAAGGGTTCGCCGTCGACGGTGACGAGTCGCCCCTCGAGGCCACCGCCCGGCCGTTCCTCGAACTCCGCGTGTGCCGCACGGTAGCCGCGGGGTTGGGCGTGACTCCCGGGGTTGACGAGGACGACCTCACCCGAGGCGTCGTACGTCGGGCGGTGGCTGTGTCCGAACAGGACGACGTCGGCGCCGCGCTCCCGGCCGAAAAGCGAGAGCGCCGTCGGTCCGCCCCGCCGCGTGTGGGTCATCGCGAACGTGAGGCCGGCGAACGTGAAGGTGCGCGCCGCCGGAAGCCGCTCGCGGATCGCTGCGCCGTCGTTGTTGCCGGTGACGGCGAACAGCCGGGACGCCTCGCGCTGGAAGTCGTCCAGGACGGATTCGCGCATAAAATCGCCCGCGTGGGCGACGACGTCGGCCTCGCGGACGGCCGTCAGCGTGCGCCCGGAGAGGCGGTGGGAGTCGGTACTGTGGGTGTCGGAGACGACGGTGAGCATAGAGGAGGCTACGAGCGCTGCCGACAAGAACCGTCCGCCCCGAAGGGGGCTGGAACGAGCGGTGAAAACCACTTTACCGCCGTCGCCAGTGTAGCACGTATGGCCGGAAGCAAAGGCGTCGTCCTCGCGGCTCTCTTCGCGAACGGCGCCATCGCGATCCTGAAGTTCGGCGGATTCCTCCTCACCGGCAGCCCATCGATGCTGTCGGAGACGTACCACTCCATCTCCGACACCGGCAACCAGGTGTTCCTGCTGGTCGGCATCCGCTACAGCGAGAAAGAGCGGAGCCGCGAACACCCGTTCGGCTACGGCAAGGCACAGTTCTTCTACTCGTTTCTCGTCGCCGTGCTGCTCTTCGGGATCGCCGGCTGGGAGTCGGTGAAACACGGGTACGACGCCGTCTTCCACGGCGGCCACGCCCTCCCAGGGACACTCTCTTTCGCCGGCGCGACGTTTCCCTCCTGGTACGTCAACATCGTCGTCCTCCTCGGGGCGATCGGCTTCGAGAGCTACGCCTTAGCGAAGGCGAACGCGGAGGTCCGACGGCAGATCGACAAGTACGGCTGGAGCGGTCTCCGGGAAGCGTTCCGGAAGATGAGCGACGTCACGACGCTGACGGCCTTCACCGAGGACGCGATCGCGCTCCTGGGCGCGGGGATCGCGCTCGTCGGCATCCTCCTCTCGAAGGCCACCGGCAACGAGGTCTACGACGCCATCGCTGCGGTGCTCATCGGACTGCTGCTGATGGGGTTTGCCCTGGCGCTCGCCTGGGAGAACAAGCGGCTGCTCCTCGGCGAGAGTCTCGCGTCCGACGTCGAGGGGGATCTCAGGGACGCCGTCCGGGAGACGCCCCGCGTCGTCCACGTCGAGACCTTCCGGACGGTGTTCGTCGGCCCCGAGAACGTGCTCGTCACCGCCGACGTGAGTTTCGACCCGGAGGTGGAGACAGCGGAGATCGACGAACTGATCGGCGAGATCGAAACGCGACTGCGGGACGTCGACGACCGGGTGACGGACGTCTTCATCGAGCCGGAAGTCTAGGCCGCCGCGTCGGGACTGCCGTCGTTGCGGCGGCGGCCCACAGCCCCGTTCCGTCAGTCGCGCAGTTCTTCGACCGCCGCGGCGACCCGCTCGACTGCCGTCTCGATATCCGCGCGGTCGACGTCCAGATGCGTGCAGAACCGCGTGAGCGTCGGCCCGTGGGCGCCGCCGCGGACACCGTGGTCCTCGCAGGTAGCGACGAATTCCTCGGCGTCGACGCCGAGGGCGTCGGTGTGGACCTGGACGATGTTCGTGTCCGGTTCGGGGGCGCGGAGGCCGTCGATCGCATCGAGGCCGGCCGCCAGTCGGGCCGCGTTGTCGTGGTCCGTCGAGAGCCGTTCGACGTTTTCCAGGGCCACCAGGCCGGGCGCGGCGATCAACCCCGCCTGCCGCATCCCGCCGCCGAAGAGCTTCCGGACGCGGCGGGCGGCCGCGACGAACTCGGCGTCGCCAGCGAGAATCGACCCGACGGGCGCACCGAGCCCCTTCGAGAGGCAGAACAGGACCGAATCGACGTCGCGGACCATCCGTTCCGGCGCGACGTCGAGCGCGACGCAGGCGTTGAACAGCCGCGCACCGTCGAGATGCACCGGGACGTCGCGGTCGTGGGCGGCCGCCGCGGCCGCCGAGATCGACTCGGGCGGAACCGCGACGCCGCCGCGGGCGTTGTGCGTGTTTTCGAGCGTGAGCAGCCCGGTCCCGGGACGATGGAGGCTCTCTTCGACGTACGCGGCCGCGACGTCCTCGGGTGTGGGGACGCCGTCGGCGGTATCGACGGTTCGGGGTTGCACCTCCGAAAGCTGCGCCAGCCCGCCGAGTTCCCAGCGGTAGATGTGCGATTCGCGGTCGAGGATCACCTCCTGGCCGCGCTCGGTGTGGACGCGCGCGGCGATCTGGTTTCCCATCGTCCCCGTCGGGACGTACAGCGCGTCCTCGGTGCCGACGCGATCGGCCGCAGCGGCTTCGAGATCGTTCACCGTCGGATCCTCGCCGTAGACGTCGTCGCCGACGTCGGCGTCGGCCGCGGCCGTACGCATCGCCTCGGAGGGGCGCGTCACCGTATCGCTCCGTAGATCGATCGCCATACTGGCACGTCGGCGGCGAGAACGAAATACTCCCGGATCAAAACGCGGTCGAAACAGGACGGCGGCGAGGGATTAAAAAAAGCGCTCCGGCGGATCGCCTACCCGAGGAGGAACTTCGCGATCTTCGAGTCGGCGAGATCGAGTTGCTCGATGTAGGCGTCGAGGCCGAGGATCCGGCCCGCGCCGAGTGTCGCCACCGTGACGAACAGGAGCAGCCCCATCAGGTCGCCGTTGACCAGGCCGTGGGCCCAGTCGGCGTTCCCCAGGTAGAAGAATGTCATCAGGACGACGCCGAAAAACGACGCCAGCCTGACGAACGCGCCGACGATCAGCCCGAGGCCGATGAGGAACTCGCCGGCCGGGATCGCGAGGTTCGTGAACTCGATCAGCCACGGCGTGCTCGCGACCCACGCAAAGAGACCGTGGATCGGACTGCCACCGGTCCCCTGCAGCAGGTACCCGGTCGCGTCGAACGGCTCGCCCGCGACGAAGCTGAATTTGGTGAAGCCGGCGTGCAGGAACCAGTAGCCGGTGATCACGCGCAGGACAGCGAGCCAGTAGCCCGCGAACGTGCCTCCGAGATCGAAGTCGAGGACGTCACCGAGGGTTGTCTCTGTCGCGGCGGTTCGGGTCGTTTCCGTTGTTGTGCTCATCGTGGTTCACCTTACAGATCTACAGTCGCACGACGGAGCGATATAACGGGGCTACGGTTCCCGAAGTTCCGGAAATCGAGAGGAACAGTGTCTACCGCAAGGTGTTCGGTATCGTCCGTCCCGCTTCAGAACAGGGCCCGTCCCTGGAGTTGCGGAGAGTCGTCGTCCCGCGGTTGGGACTGCTCCGGCGTGAGCGGCGATTGTCGGGTGTCGGGCCGCGAGCCTCAGGGGTCCGTCGTGAGGAACCGTTCCCGAACCGTCTCGGCGAGATTCGTCAGGTGGACCTGCCCGAAGACGGCGACGATCAGGGCGCCGAGGGAGTTGAACATCGAGTCGCGGACCGTATCGTCGAGGCCGTGCTGGGCCAGCGGCATCGTCAGCCCGGTCGCATCCGCGGCGATGTCGAGGCCGAACTCGAACAGTTCCCAGACGACGCCGAAGGCGAGCACGACGATGAAGATGTACACGAAGAAGAACCGCCGCGGGATGTGGATCTCGTCGTGGTGGAGGTCGATCGCGCGGGCCGCCGTGTATCCGACGGCCGCGATGAGCGACGCCGACATCGCGTGGGTGAGGTTGTCCCACCAGAAGATCTGCCCGTAGAGCCCGGCAGACCCGAGCGTGTGGAGGAACACCGAACTCGTGATCCAGAGGGCGAGCCAGGGGTCGAGCGGGAAGTCGTATGTCCGCTGCAGCCCCGCGGGGAGGAACGTGATGACGAGCGCGATGCCGCCGTTCGTGATCGCCTTCGGCTGGCCGGCGAGGAAGCCGTAGGCGACGAGCCCGACGAGCACCAGCTGCATCCCGCGGGTGAGCCGTCGCTGGTTCCGGAGCGAGGGGCGGGGCAGCAGCGTCATCGGCGTATCACCCGCCGGATAGCCCGCCAGAGCGCCTTGTCGCGTCGTCTGAAGTAGCCATCGAACAGCAGGCCCGCGACGTGGCCGGCGAGGGTGACGTACAGCCACTCCATCATCAGCGCCTCGTTGTCGACGAGATAGGAGGTCCCGAGCAGCCGGTCGGCGTTCCACCGGAAGATCGTCCACGCTGCGACCGTCGCCATCGTCGTCAGCACGACGAGGCCGATCGCGAACCAGTGGGTGACACGTAGCGTAGTAAACATCTGCAGTTCCACGATGACGATCAACGCGAGCGCAGCCAACGCGAGATAGGTCGCGAAAGTGCCGACCGTCCCGCCGAAGAGTCCGCGGACCAAGATCGGGAGCAGCGCGAGGACGAGCAGCTCCCAGGGCAGCATCACGTGCCAGTCCCGGTGCGCGACAGGCGGGATGAGAACGACAGCGCCGACGACCGCGACGAACAGGATCCAGCCGTAGTCGAGGTCCAGCACGCTCTCGACGAACACCACGGCAAGGATACCGACGAGCAGCCACGCGATCATCGCGTTCGTCCGCCCGTCGCGAAAGAGTCGTTTCAGGGCGTCCTCAGCGGTAGATGGCAGCTTTCCATCCCCGTCCCGAGTGCGATCAGCCATTGGAGGCGTGACGGTCTCTCATCGCATAAGTTCAGTGGCATCAGTACTGAGTGAGCGACGCGCGCTCTAGTGGCGTTTGCAAGGCGACACTCAGATGATCGCCCCACGGCGTGGGATCGGCTGAGAAATCAGCTGCAAACGCTCCGAGAGGAGAAACTGTGGCTGCGGGCCAAACCGGCGGCCTCGTCGAGAGAAAAGGAGGGCCCACGCCGGTCGTCCGCGAAGGAGAGACCATCTGTCCGGTCAAAGACTCTTCCGCACCGAAGAATACGTCCTCGAGGCGCAGTCCACCGGATTCTCGTCGGCGTCGTCAAAAGACTCTGTCACGCTCCCCGGACACGCTCTCTGCCACTTGGCCCGGATCGATACCGGGAGCCACGCGGAAATCCAATGCGAGGTCGAACAAGACGAGTTCGACCGCTGCCGGATGCGCAGTCTGCCGTGGATGAGCGACAGCGATGACGCGGGCGATCACCGGAGCGCTTTCATCAGCTTTTGGACAGTCAAACGGATCGGGACGACAGAGTAATACAGGGGATGGAACGCTCCCGGAAGCGGGAGACACTCGTATTCCAGCACCATCGGGTGCAGGCTATCACGGTGGAGGAGCATCCGGAAAGCGTCCCTCGGTGAATCGGATGCCGTGGCGTTGTAAACCAGGCGCTCAGTCGCACTTGGTCGTTCGGGCTCATCTTCGATCGCCGCCGCGACGGATGCTGCGAGTTTTTCGGCAACGCTGTCGTTTCGGACCCGTCGATCGACCCACTCGGGGACCGTATAATCGAGTATCGAGGACACCAGAGCGGTTCCGATCAGTAACTTCCGCTCGACGCCATATGTTCTAGCTCGGGTGAAAAGCCGTGACCACTCGATGTCCGTTCCCTCGAGCGATACTGCAAAATCGCTGATCCACTTCAGCAGATGCCACCGGTGTTTCGTGCCGTGATATGCGAGCATCAATAGTCTGTCTTCGGGATCGAGCGCGGGAAGGTCGACCCCAGCGACGGAGACGGTGTCGTGGCGGTCCCACATCGTTTCGAACCCAAGTCCGAATGGGAGTTGCGATTGGCCGACACGCCATCGGACCTCGACCTTCAAATCTGCACGTTCTAACTTGTACTCACAGACCAACGGCATCGTATACGGACCGCCGAGAAGTGGCGAATCGTCGAGACGTGGTGCATTACGGACCCACTCATAGCCACGAGCTTCGAGAAGATCGACGGCGGCCGGGATATCCTGTCTGTGGACGAGTACGTCGAGATCGTGGAACTCCCGCAGCGACAGATCGTCGTATGAGACCGCGGCCAGTATCGGGCCTTTGAACGGCATCGCACGGATCGACTCTTCCTCGAATTTCTCGAAGATCCCGTGTAGCTCGTCGGTGTACTGGAGGTTTCGTATCGTGGTCGAGTGGGCCCGATCGCGGAGTCGCTGTACCACGGCGTCCGGGACGTCGTGTCCAGGAGTGCTCTCGATGTGACGGTACAGTAACGGGAGTATCCCGTGACTGCCGCCGAGTTCGAGTACTCGGTCCCACGAGAGGTCCTCTTCGAGGAGGACTCGGATCCGGGCGGGTTCCGCTTGCATCGATGGGGGAAGCAAACAGCGTCGGAGGAGTTCGACCTCCGGGGCAGACTCTTCGACGGCCGGATTCCGTGTATCCTCTTGCTTAATCCGTGTCCGCATCTATATCCTCCTCCACTAATTCGACGAGCTGTGGGAGTTTCCCGAGATCCCGTTCCCGACGTAACCGGCGAACGTGAACCGATTCTGCGAGGGCAGTACACCGAACGAAGTTCGATTCGATCTCCTCGGAGTCATCGGTGCGAGGGACCGTGTAGGTATGTCGAACCAACTCGGGAGGTTGCTTTCGTGGTTCGATTGGAAGAACCGCCGCGTTCGTGCCGTCAGAAAGGACATAAATACGTTTCAGGGGGACGGGCGATTCGGGCTGTTCGTGTCTGAGTCCGTGGAAGTGACGATTTCGCAGCCGACTGGTTCGATGCGGTTTTTCGACCGGTACGTCAAGCCGGTCGACGATCGACGGGTCCAGTTTGATCGACGGATAGCCGCTTTGGACGCGCGGCCCCGCAGAACCGAGTTCGATGGCGGCGACGTCGTCGCTCAAGACGCGGTGACCGGCACACAGAAACGCCGTGGCAGTCGTGGTCTTTCCCATTCCCGACTCGCCCACGAATGCGACGGCCGTGTCCCCGATTGCGACGGTGCTCGCGTGTAACACGAGGTAGCCGCGCTGGTGGAGGAGATAGTTGAACGCAGGACCGATGATGACGTGTCGGATGACTTCCTCCGGTACCGTCGGATCGGGGTCGACGGATATCTCGCGGCCTCCGCGGATCGAGATGTTCGCCGCTTCGTACAGGAGCAACTGTTCGTCAGTGCCTTTCTGATAAACAGTCTGGTCGTCTCGGGCGTCCGCCGGTCGGTCGATCGATCGCCGCGTGACGACGACATCCGCCCCATCGGAACTCTTCGAGTCCGGGAGTTCGGGTATCTCGAACGCCGAGGCGACCGTCAATCCGAACGCGTTCAGACGGTGACGGGGTTCGGTCGACACGGTCACGTCTCCACGCTTCGGCTCTTCAGGTCCCGATTCGGGCTGTCGCGGGCTGTCCTCGTGGCGTGGGTCCGATCGACCGCTTCGCTACACATACTGCCGACTACCTGAGATACCTCCATTAGTATTCTCTCTATAACGGGCTGCTGGGGTGGTCGAGAAAAAACGACACTGACGGGTGGAAGCTTACCGAAACGTCCGCGGCCGACACTCGATGCGACCGGTCAGCCACCCACGACGAACGTCGTGGACTTCCGCCTTGCAAATCCGTGAACGGATGGGCTGCTGCTCGTTATGTGTCGCTGGTATCTGTGACCCCTCGGTGTCAAGTGGTTCGAGACGACGGAGACGGCTCGTCAGCACGAGAGAGCGGAGCTCTCTCGAACGACCCCCCGAGGCGCTCGCCTCGTCCATCTGTGGAATCGGACGACAGTATCCGGTAAACGGCTCATAATTTTGTTCGATGGGGCTGCCTATCGGAATAATGGAAGAGACGTACGCGATACGTCGAAAACTCCGGGGGCTCTACCGGGTGGCGATGTATCGGCCGGGACACGCGTTGGCGATTGTCTTCCTGAGTATCGTGGCGGCGGCACTCGAGGGAATCGGTCTCGGATTTCTCGTTCCGATCGTCGAAACGGTCCAGGCCGGCGGCAGCGTCGGGGACGCCGGTGGCGTCATCCAGCTTTTCGAACGGATCTACGCGACGCTCGGTATCCCGTTTACGATCGGGTTTCTCGTCGCCGGAGTTATGGGAGTGATGACGGTTCGATATACGCTCAGTTTTTTCGTGGCCTGGCTCCGTGCCGGTCTGAGAGCGCAGTATATCACAGCACTCCGGGTCACCGCACTGGAGCGAGCCCTTGACGCACGGATCGGATACTTCGACGAGGAGGGGTCCGACGAGATACTGAACACGATCATCACGGAAGCGAAGTACGCGGGCCGAACGATCAACACTATCGTCGAGCTCATCAAACAGACGTTTCTCGCCCTCGTGTATCTCGGAGTCGCGTTCTACTTCGCGCCGCGTCTCACGGCGGGTGGTATCGTGCTTTTCGGTTCACTCGTCGTCCTTTCCCGCCTTTTCATCGAGTCCGGATATTCGGTCGGAGAGCGGGTTGCCCGGGCCAACGAGCGAATCCAGCGCGCGGCCCAGGAGGGAACACAGGGGATCGGTGCAGTGAAATTGTTCGGTCTCAAGCAGCAGGTTCTGTCGCGGTTTCGAGACGCCTCACAGCAGTTCACGTCCGCGAAGACCAAAGTCGATCGGAACAAGGCGGCGATTGCGAACGGCTACAGGCTCGCTGCTTCCGTTGCGATGTTTCTGTTGATCTACGTGGCGTTCGTCATCGCGAATCTCTCCTTAGCTGCGATGAGCGCCTTCCTGTTTGCGATGTTTCGCTTCATTCCGATGGTGAACGGAATCAACAGAACGGTCTACAATCTCGAACAGGGGCTCCCACATCTCATCCGCGTTCAGGAGTTCATCGACGATATCGAGCGTGAACGCGAGCCCAAAGACGGTTCCCGGACGCCTCCGAAGTCCATAGAGAACGTCACCTTTGACGACGTCTCGTTCTCGTACGATTCGACGCAGCAGGTTCTCTCGAACGTCTCCTTTGAGTTCACCACTGACGAGTTCGTCGCGTTCGTCGGTCCGTCCGGAGCCGGTAAGTCGACCATCGCCTCGCTCCTCTGTCGGCTGTACGAACCCGAAAGTGGTCGAATCACCGCCAACGGCGTCCCGATTAACGAGATCGATCTCAGTGACTGGCGAGAGCAGGTATCGATCGTCAGGCAGCAACCCCACATCTTCAACACGACGCTGGCAGAGAACGTGGCTATCGGACAGGCAGACGCCAGTCGGTCGGATATCGAGTGGGCCTGTGAGCTGTCGCGTGTCACGGAGTTCGTCGACGAGCTGCCCTGCGGGTACGATACCGAACTCGGCGACGACGGTGTCCGTCTTTCGGGTGGTCAGCGACAGCGTGTCGCCATCGCCAGGGCGCTACTGAAAGACGCGGATCTGTTGATTCTGGACGAGGCGACGAGTGACCTCGACTCCAGCCTCGAACAGCAGGTCCACGATGCCATCGAGGGAATCGACCGGGACTGTGCCCTGGTGGTTATCGCCCACCGACTCTCGACGGTTACCGACGCCGACCGGATCTACACCGTCGAAAACGGCACGATCACGCAGACGGGGAGCCACAGTGAACTGCTCGCGGAGGACGGTCAGTACGCGTCCCTCTACAGGATGCAGGTCGGATAAGGGTAGTCGGATCCGCGACTGACTATTACCGGGATGGGACGCGTATCTCACGGCTGTTACGACGTGCCGGGGACGCTCTATCCGGGGAGAAACGCGGGGGAATCGCGTCGTTCAGCGGGCAGTTCGCAGGCGACGACGGCTATCGTAGCACGTCGTTCTTTCCGTATCCGCCGTCGTAAGAGTCCTGCGTTAGCTCCTCGACGCTACCGTACGTCTCGACCGCCGGAGGGCCGTAGTCAGCCATTGGGTGTAGCACCCATCGGCTCCTTCGTTAAATATTCGTATTGTTATATATACTTTGCCAGCTCGTTATATATGAGCTACTGTACACCCGAAATTTAAGTTATGCACTAACGGTCCAACTCGAGATTCGCCGATACCGATCGAGATCCGTCAGATCCCCGACGACGACGGTTCCCTCCCGCTCTACCCACGCGTGGGCCTCGAAGGCCGTCTCGGGGTTCGCAACCCCGAGTCGGACGGTCGCAGGAAAGCCGTGGGCCGCAAGGAGTGTGGCGCCGACGATGGCCTGGGAGAGACAGGTGCCGCTCCCCGGGAGAACGGTGTTCGCAGACGTCACTGCCCACGTGATCTGATCCGGATCCTCGACGCTCGTAACCGCCGGCGACGCCCTCACGAGCCGGGAAATACCCCGTCGCGTCCGGTCGAGTTCAAACAGCGCCAGTAGCACCCGGCACGAAAGGAGCAGCACCGTCGAGATACACAGCAGGAATCGCTCTTCCCAAGACAGCGAGGCGAACCTACAGAACAGATTGATCATCGATCTCGATGAGACGTTCGGCGGCCATCTCCCGGAGGAACTCGCGAATGTCCCGCTCGCATCGCTGGGGCGCGACGTCGTACTCGCTGGAAACGGTTTCGACGAGTGTCCCGACTGTCGTCGGCTCCTGAATCAGCTCCCAGATTCGGGGCCCAACGCCGGAGAGCCCCTGATACGCTCCCTTCTCCTTGTTCAGGAGGATCGTCTCCCCGTCCACGGTAGTCGCGACGTGCTCCTCCTTGGCGACCACGGTCGTCTGTGTGTTGAGCGCTGCCATAGTCACCCCTTCCGGCGACCGGAGTATGAGTATAGACCGCCTAACCCCGCAAGACCGACAATAGCCGTTTGGGACGGCCTTCGAAGGGTCTCGGGGTGGCTCGGCGGAGACTATCGAGCTTGGGTTCGTGGCTGGTTGATGCAGACGATTTGGACTCCGTAAGGGACTACGGGCGATAGGGTGGGCGGCTGTCGGGCTTCACTCTCGCCCCCGGTGGGTCGGAGTACTCGCCCTCGTTTCTCTAGTACAGACAACATAACAAACCAATCCATTGCGCTGCGACAAGGTATGGCGACGAAATCGGTCTCCGGCCCGGACGGGTCGCATATGGAGACGACGCGCAAGGGCGTCACCTACCGGATCCGACCGTACGAAAGGAAAGACACCGCAAAAGTCGTCGATCTCCTCTCGACCCATCAGTATGCGGGCATCGACGAGGAGTGGTTCCGGCAAACGTACGTTGCGAACCCGTACGTCGATCACGTGCCGCTTTTCGTGGTCGAAAGCGACGGCGACATAGTCGGGGTACGGCCGTTCACCGCGTTTCGGGTACGAGCCGGCGAGGCGAGCGAACTGGCCTTGCTGACGCGAGACACGCTGATTCATCCCGATCACAGACGTCGCGGGCTGTTCACCGCGATGACCGAATTAGCGCTCCAGCACTACGAAACCGCCGAGCCAGCATTCCTATTCAGCCACTCCAACCACAGATCGTTCCCTGGATACCGGAAGATGGGGTGGTCGTCGCTGGGACATCACGAGACGTACTGCCGGGTACAAACCGCCAGTGCGCTCGTGGATGCCAAAACACGAGATACGGTTACAACGCTTTTATCGCCGGTCGCATCGGTCCTCTCACGAACGCATCTCGCAGTCCGCGATCGGACTTCGGGGTCACCTGCGGAGATAACTGTGACACGAACCGAAACCGTTCCGGAGAAAACCTTAGCCTCGCTTTACCGGCAGCGACGCCCCAAGAAACCCCGCATCGTGCGCGACGAGGCGTTCTACCGCTGGCGGTTCCGGAGTCCCGAGTGGCAACCCAGTAGAACCTACATCGCCCGGCGCGATGGGGAGCCACTGGCTGGTATCATCGCTCTCAAAAACGACGGGAAACTGTCCGTCACGTCGATAGTCGACGTCGTGCCTCGGACCGGAGGCGAGAACTGGACGACTGCCGTTGCGTGTGCCCTCGACCGCCTCGTCGCCGACTACAGCGAGAGCGACGTACTGAGAGCACCCGAACCGGTGTTTCCCCCCCGTATCCTCCGGAAGCGTGGGTTTCTCTCGTCGAGTCGGCTTCCGTTATCAGTTCTGGCCGACCAAAGCCGCCAGCTCACGCTGGGACTCCGTTCGTTCCGTGACGGAGTGAGTATAGACGGCTATCCGGTCGACCAGGCTGCGCGGGAACTGTGGTCGGTCTCACATTAATTGCGAGGGCAGAAGCCAACGACTGTAGCCGTGGGTAACTCACACAATCCCGGTCAATCGAGCGTCCCAACCGCAGCATCGGCCGTCCGTTCTGCGACCCGTTGGTAGATCTCACAGTGTGTCGTATGGGAGAAGTCGTGCCGGTCGTTGCAGATGTCGGCACGCATCGGAGAGACAAAACTCCCCGTGGCGGTGCAGTAGGGCCGTTCGTGGTCGAAGTCGTGCTTCCCGTCGCTGGACCGATAGCGGAGGTAGCTGCAGGTCATACACGGATCCCCACGCCTGATTCACTTTGTTAGGACCCGTTTACGCTATTCCGAGGATTTCCCGCGCCTCGTCGGGTGTCGCGATGTCTCGCCCGAGGGGTTCGGCGATCTCTACGGCTCGTTCCACGAGTTCGGCGTTGCTCCTCGCAAGCCGATCCTCCGCGTAGTAGAGATTGTCCTCGAGGCCGACCCGAATGTGCCCGCCGAGGAGGATACTCAATGTCGTCAGCGGAATCTGGTGAGCCCCGGTCGCGAGGACGTTGAACTCCGCCGTCGGCGGAAGGTTGTCGACCAGGTTGACCACGTTCTTCGGCCGTGGGATCGTGAACGCCGATCCGCCAAAGATCAGGTTGACGTAATAGGGCGGTTCGAGCAGTCCCTTCTCGATCAGTCGGAAGGCCTCGTTCAGTTGTCCGCCGTTGAACACTTCAAGTTCCGGCTTGATACCCCGTTCGCGCATCTCGAGGGCGAGCGTCTCGATATTTTGACGGGTGTGTTCGGTGATGATATGCCGATCCCGTTTGAACGGTCCCAGATCGAGTGACGCCATCTCCGGGGGTGGATCCGTTCGGATCCCTTCGATCCGTTCCTCGATCGGACCCTGTCCGCCGGTCGTGTTCTGGATGATGATGTCGTCACAGCGATCACTGATCGCGTCGTTGACGTCCTGCAGCCGGGAGGCATCGTTCTCTCCGTGCTCGTCACGACCGTGAACGTGAACGATGGAGGCTCCGAGTTCCTCACAGGCACGAACGTCGGCGGCGATTTCCTCGGGTTGTTCCGGAAGGTTCGGGTTCGCATCCTTGCCGTGAACGCCGCCCGTCGTCGCGACAGTGACGATGAGTTTCTCGTTATCGTGGTAGTCTTCGTATGCCATAGGGCACTGCGTGTCTCACCAAACTATTGTTATGATTAGTTTAAACCGGTCGACCGGCCGTATTCTCAAGCGATTCGAAGCGCCTCGGGTGACGCCGTGGGCGGTTTCGCGACCGGTACGATGCACTGTTTGGCGAGGAACGCGGTAGGGGAACCGCGTCCTTCAGCGGGCAGTTCTCGGGCGACAACTACTAGTCGAGTATTTCACCGCCGTTCTTTCCGTATCCGCCGTCGTGGCCGCGTTGCGTCAGTTCCTCGACGTTACCATACGTCTCGACCGTCGGTGGGTCGTAGTCAGCCATTGGGTGTAGCACCCGTTGGCACCTTCAAGAAGTGTTTGTATTGTTATGTGCACTTTGACGGATGAGTATTGTATCGCTATTGTAGCGTTCGCAACCGATTGTGCATCCGATCGCACGCAGTCGTGCGACCGTGTGAGCGAAGACTCGCGAACGCCACGATAGTATTCGATCGGGATGTTAGCCGGAACGTGAGGCGTGTCTCACAGCGGCCACGACGTACCCTGGGATGACCGCCGGTCCCGTGAGTCATCCCCTGTTTGGACGCAACAGCCTCACGACGCTCGGCAAGGCGCTATGATTCCGCTCCCGTCTCGCATATTCATAGACAGGAAAACGGCTAGGCTATAGATCCGGACGTGAGAACCGAATCACGGTCGTTCAGTTCGCTTCACGCTCTGATTCGATTCTTTGTCGGATCTTCCGCTCCTCACGTCCGTTCGTCGCGAGAAGGTCCGGGTGCGAGAATCGAACCCGCGTCTCAGCCTCCACAAGCGCTGTTTTACGCACTTGCGCAAAACACGCGCTTAGGCCATAGTTGGACCCTAACCCGGTTCTCACTAACACCCACGGTGCCACCCCATATAAACACCCCCCTCGAAGCCGCGAGGGTCAACGGAGGTTCACTGAGTCCCGATCCCCAGCCGGACACCCAGAAACAACACCCCAAACTGGCGAGAAAGGGCGCGTAACACTACCCGATCAGCGTTAAGATCCCGAAGACCACTTCACGCGGATTATTTTCACTATGTAACGGGCGAATCGGCCGTCAGGGTTTGTATGCGTGTGGTTTTCGGATTAATGCTATGTGGTGGGGATTTCGTGTCTTCCGAACCGAAATTCCTACCGGAAAGTTATAGTAGTGGTTGGGGTTGAAGACCGTCTCAGGCTACTGGACCCTGCTCGTATTGTTATTGGAGAGCAGATAGGTGTAGAAGATTTATTCTTCAGATTCAATCGCGTCCAAATTTGGTATTTCGTCGGCTATCAACTCTTCCAAATCGATCTCTTCTTGGGGTGGTGGATTACTTGGTGTTCCCAAACCCATAGCTATGCGTTTTTCAAGGGCTGATGGTCCTGATTTTGGTGCCTCGTTTTCTTGCAACATACGCTTTACAGTTTGACTATTACTTCTCTTGTTTAATTGTTTTACTTTCACTACGGCTCTATTCGAGAGAGTAGTCACGGTCTTCGATGACACTCTGCCGAGCAGACTGTTCCTTTTTGATTACCTCTTCGTATACTTCCCGCAGGTGTTCGATTTCGTCGTCATCGAGATCCCGGCGGCCCGATTGGTCGAGAACAGCGAGGTCCATCTTCCGACCAACTCCCTGAGCCTCCTCTGCTTGGGCCTTCGCTTCGGTGACATCAAGGAGAGCGTCGTCGAGTTCACAGGTGTCGTCGTATCTGTTACGGATAAATGTGGAATTTGCTGGCTCTGCACCACTTCCGACTGTGAGATAGCCGATCGTATCGTTGCGGGCCAGGTCATTCTGCCGAATGTTGTACAGGTGAGCTCCTTCTGAATCGACCGCTGCCAGAAGAATATTCACCTGCTGGAGTACCTCGTCCTTCTTCTGTGTGATTTCTTGGTAGATTCCTTGGACAACCTGGGGGTTCATCTGTCCTTGAGTCTGGTTGAATGTCTGGAGATTCAGGTTGTGAGGACTGAGCACTTGACGATTGATTGTTTCTTGGACAACCTCTTGGAGCGACAACATACCGTACTGAGCCAGTGAACGAGCAGACTCAGGTGGCGCTCCTGCAACCTTCTGATCAACTTTGTAGAATACCTCGTCAGCTAATGATACCGATCCAGCGCCGATACCAACAGCACACACTGAATTGTCTCCATTTGTGCCGTGTATAGAGAGCATTTTGCTGCTCGTGTGTTCGTATTCTCGACGTGCAGCTTGTCCGCTCGTAACGAGCCGGTCTGCCGCTACGACGACTTTTGGATTATCAGTGTCCGCTTCGCAAACCGCGCCAATTCCTACAGTCATTTAGTTACGAATTTCCTACGTTTTGTCATAAACCTTCTTTAACCGGAGTGAAAGTAAACCGGTGGACCGATAGTCTGTATTGAGCGATTGGCCGTTACAGATCGCCTCTTGATTGCGTGTGGTAGGATGACGCCGAGTCGAAACTGGTGAGGTCCGCAATCCGCTGTTCCAGTTCCTCGATCTCCGCCTGTAGTTCCTCAGTGTCTTCGTCGGTCGCGGCCAGTTGATCTTTCAATCCTTGGAGGCGTGTCTCTTTGCTTTCTTCGTCTACGTCGGCCTTCCGGACATATTCACTCTCATCGATCTCGTACACGTCGGTCTCGCTGAGTTCCGTCACTTCAAGCGTATCATCTACCTTACTGGCGTCAACGCTCGTTACACGCTCTCGGCCGATCCCGGCTTCTTCCAGTACATCCAGTACTTCAGCATCGTCTTTTAGCGACCGATTCCGCCGCGTGGTCCGTTGGACAGAGCCGTACTGACCAGAGACGGGCTGATCGTGGTGGAGCCGGTCAAGGAGAACACTCCGTACCTCTTGCCGGAGATCGTTGGCGTTCCGCTGTACGTCCGAGAGAAGCGTGTAGAGGTTCACAAGTGCGGGTGTCTCCATCCCGTCGAGGTCGGTTGGATCGTGCCGTTCGAGCGCGTCGATGAGCAAGAGTGCGTCGGCATAGACCGGAATATCCGGCTCCTCACGCTCGTCTTCATCACGCTGGGCCTCGTGGGAATCAACTAACCGGGAACTCGTTGGTGTATCACTCTCAGTGAGCATCCCCTCTCGGTCGTCAATCGAAAACCGTGGATGGAGACTCAAGACGGTCGCGTAGGGTCCGGCGTCCGGAGGGAGATTGTCGAGGTCGAAGCCACCCCATCCATCGGTGACTTGTTCGTAAAGCGTCTCGAACTGGTCTCGCTTGAGCGGGACTGTTCCATCGTCGTCGCGGTACTCAATGAGGATGCGGTGTTCCTGTACGTCGGTGATTCGGAACGGTTTTCGAGAGAGTGGTGTAAGGAGTGTCGCGTCCGCTGGGAGTTCCTCCGCGTTTTCGAGGAGATTGTGCCAACTCGCGGTGAATGTCATATCAGGGAGGTACATCCCCACCGATCAAAAACTCACGGACGGGTTCATCGAGAATAGTGTCTCTATCTGTATGAACAACTTTCGTCATTCTTTGTCTGAAACCAGAAGAGTGTACGCGACGAGAACCCCGCGCCATCCCAACACCCCCCTTCTCGTCGGTCCCGTCTCTCCGGGGTACAGACCCAGACGGACTCTCCGTTCCAGACTCTGAATCGCCAAGTATCCTACTTATGATATATACAAGTGGAGTAGTTGGCGGTTGAGCCTGAATCAAGCCTGTCAGGGCGACAGCCCACTGTATCCGGAGTCGTAATCCAACGAGAAAGGGGCTATATAACCACGTTAGGCTCTCCGAGAAGTCCTTAACGGACCGAAACACACCTTCTTGAACTCCTCCTCCAACTAAACCGGATGATTATATTTTACTCGGCCCGCTTCAACGAGTGGCGCCCCGAGAGGACTTCATCGGGAGATCCACAGAAATATTTATTGTCTAATCGACTAAAGTAGTATATAGTTGACAAGTTTGCCAGCCCTCGAAAACTTCGGTACTTTTCAGCACTACTCATAACAGCCGTCTTTGGAGCCGTCATTTCGACAATACTGGCTCAATTCTACGGAATCACCTTTCTCAAACCCGTTATGTGGTGGTTCACAGAAAATCCGATGGCCCTGTTTGACCTTGCGGGGAGACTGGCGATGATCGTATTGATACTCACAGTGGGTCCGAAGCTAATACGACTGGCCGACGACAGTGGTTTCTAACTCGACAAGAAAGGCCCTACTCCCAGCATCATCCGACTGTATCTTTCTAAAATCGATTTTGACACGAGTCAAGATCTCCGATAACTAAATGCCGTTACCCGGTTCCCGAGATGATCGGAGTCTTCGGGCGCGCAAGGGGCCTTCCAGACAACGCAAATCGCACGACAACGACCGGTAGAACTAACACAGTCGTTGAGACTAAGATGGGGGAGACAGCGGAGCGCGGCAACTGTGGACATTTCTTCTGAACTCAATTCCCAAAGCGGCGGGAAGGTCGCGTCCTAACCAATGACTGTTGTTCCCACCCCAGAGAACCCAATGTACGACGAAAACAACCCAGAGCCGAGAACAGAACGAGATACGCACAATGCTACAATATTCTGGTATCAAGATATGTACGACACGGGAAAACGGATGGACGAGAGCCGATTCTTCTGGAAATTTTATGCCTTGTTGAACGCAAGACAGCGACGGGGTAGGGTCGATTGTTTGTAGTCTCACGCTGTCAGAGGTGCGTTCTTACAGTCAGAAGATACAGCGGCTGTTACTGACAGCGGTTGCCGAAGGGTCAAAACTATGGTATCTTGCTTCGTTGTTTCGGTGACGACGGCGATGCCTCTCCCGGATACGTCCGGAGAAGGGGAGCAGGCGGCGAGCCCTAACTCGCCGCCTGCGTTAGGTTATGGACGATGCACTTCCGAGTCAGCTCCCGGAACTGGCCGTGCCAGCTCCGGGAGCGGAGCTTCTCGCCGTCGTCTTCTTTCAACTGCGAGAAGCCCGTCTCACTCATCCAGCGTTGGTTGTAATCCTCGGTCATTCGGGCGTTGTGGGCCTTCTGCAACGGTGTTTGTTCCCTGTGCTTGATCAGTGGTCGCGTTGAGTTCGAGCGACACTCCTCACGGAGTTCGCCCCACGAGTAGTTCGCGTCAGCAGACAATACACGCAGGTCTTCCGCGTTCCGGCGGAAGACCTGCATCCCGATGTGGCCGTCCCACGCCTTCTGTGTCGTGAAATGAACGTCTTTGATCGCTAGCGAGTTCACGTCGATCAAGATGGTTGTCTTCATCGACTGGAACGAGTAGTTCGCACGGTCACGGTAGTGATAGCTGGTCTGATCACGCTGGAAGCCACTTGCATCGATTGCGGCTTCACCACTCCAGCCCGCCTGCTCCGCCGAAGCGCGGAGCAGGCGGCGGAGTTCACGCATCCGATACTCGTCTTCCCACCGGCAGAACGAACTGTAGTGTGGTGCCTCGTTGAGATCAAATACGGCGAGGATACCGGGCATCTCGTTGAGGTAGTCTTCAGTCTCACGAAGACTCTTCTCCAACTCAACGCGGAACAAAATCAACGCAATCTGTGTCCACTTGGCGTACCCGTCCGCGCCGTTCGGCGCGGCGGGTACGTCAGGGTCATCTACGTGCTGTTTGGCAAGATCTCGACACATCCGAGCGAGCCGTCTGAGCGATCCCATATCGCCAGACGGCGTCCAATTCCCGGTTAGCTTGACGGTATTTTCCTGTGAGAGCGTCTGAAACTACAGTCAGCTAGCGGCAAAACAAGGCAAAATTTTATAGAGATCTCTCAAAGTACAATAGCGGAAGATGGAACCTCAACTGGAGAGATGAGAACCACGAGCGTCTGATTGAGAACTTAGCGATGTACGACAGTATCGCCTCCCAGCTTCATCTCACGGATCGTCAGAAAGGAATCGGTCGTAGTCGGTTCACAATCCCGGACTTCCGGAAGTATAGCCAGCTCGGTGGCGTTCGGATGGCCGCCTTCTGTATGTGTGCGCTTGTCTGTGCCGAAGACGGTCGGAAATACTACCCGACGATGAAACCGGAGGACAACGATCCAGAGTTCGTCCGTATGGCTGAGGAGTTAGGATTGAAACTGGATTACATAGCGAAGGCGATTGAGAAGCTTCGTAGTGAACTGAAACCTTACCATTCAGGACGAAAGTCACGCCAGACGAATATGTCTCATCGGTATCTGTAGTCCGACCTACCCCCCTATATAAGACGACGTGTATTACTGGTAGTGAGGAGAGTCAATAACGGAGCCGGGTCAGATCCTAATCGGTACTTCTACCGATCCTGTATCGATCTTGATTCAAGCGCAAGGGTCCGAAGTTGATAGCCAGTTCCTTCGGAACAGAAAACGACTTGAACAGAGTCCCGCGCTTCCCGCCGATACCGGAGTCCTGACCGACAAGAACGGGGGGACAAACGAACAGCACCCGAACCGAGATACAGAATCGGAGGTGCGGTCAAGATAGAGTCGCGGCGTTCTCGTCGTATCCGGGTGGTTTGGAATACTTCTGAAAAATCCTGATCCAACCTCGAAAGAGGAGTGTGGGATTCTTTATCGTGAACAGATACTCAGAAACTTCCCCCCTTCTCGCCGAATACTGATCCAGATGCGATCCCACTCCCCACCATAGCAAATATACGGGTTGGACATAACCGATACCCTATGCCCGTCTCGTTGGATGACCTCGAATCTCATCTGTTCAAGTGTGCCGATATAATCCGCGACGCCGTCGATCCGACCGACTACAAGGAATACATCCTTCCCCTTGTCTACTACAAGTCGATCTCCGACGAGTTCGAGAAACAGTACGAACAGAACCTCGAAGAATACGGCGAGGAGTTCGCCCGTCGGAACAACCTCTACGATATTCCTGTTGTCCCGGAAGGCTACTTGTGGGAAGATATTCGGAATGTCAGCGATAGGGTTGATCAGGCACTAAACGACGCTTTCGAGGCGCTTGTGGAGGAGAATCCCGAACTGAAAGGGGTCTTCCGCGCGAACTATATCGAAGCCGACGCCCTCGGTGACGACCGGCTCGGGAGACTCGTAGAACACCTCTCGAAAGACGGCTACGACCTTGACCGGGACAGCGTCCCTCCGGATATGCTCGGCGAGGCCTATATGGATCTCGTGCGGCACTTCGCCGAGGAGGAGGGCAAGTCCGGCGGCCAGTTCTTCACTCCGCCCCACATCGTCAATCTCTGTGTCCGGCTCGTGGACGAGTTCGAGGATGGGATGGACTTCCACGACCCGACCGTTGGCTCTGGCGGGATGCTGATCGAGGCCGCCCGGTACTACCGTGAGGAACAGGGCGGCGATCCGACGAAACTCACGTTCACCGGACAGGAGATCAATCCCGATATTGCGGCGATTGCGAAAATGAACCTCTCCATTCACGGACTGGAAGGAGAGATTGAGCGGGAAGACTCCTTGTCGAGTCCGGCGTTCACCGACGACGACGAGAACAGCGAACTCACTCGCTTCGACCGTGTCCTCGCCAATTTCCCGTTCTCGGCTGATTGGGCGAAAGACGAACTCCAAGACGATCCGTGGGGACGGTTCGATTGGCACGACAAACTCCCGCGTGCGGATCGGGGTGACTACGCCTTCATTATGCATATGGCGAAGCAACTCAAGCGCCCCGAGCGCGATGAGGCGGGGGGCAAGGCCGCGATCGTCATCCCTCACGGCGTGCTGTTCCGGAAACACGAGAGTCGGTATCGGGAGCCGATGCTGGAGAGCGATATAGTGGAGGCCATCGTCGGGCTTCCCGAGAATCTATTCCAGAACAATTCGATCCCCTCGGCGGTCCTCGTGCTGAACACGGACAAGCCCGCCGAGCGAGAGGGTGAAGTACAGTTCATTCACGCCGCTGACGAAGACTTCTATGAGGAACTGTCGAATCAGAACGAACTCACTGAGGACGGGCTTGACCACATCGTAGAGAACTTCCGTGGGTGGACGACTGAGGAGCGCGTGAGCCGGACAGTGTCGATAGAGGAGATCCGAGAGAACGATTACAATCTCAATATCGCGCTGTATGTGGACACGACCGAGCCGGAGGAAGATATTGATGTGGAGGAGGAACTGGCGAGATTGCGCGAATTACAGAATGAGCGGGAGGAGATCGAGGCGACAATAAACGAACATATGGAGGCGTTGAATTATGACTGAGGAGGCGACGTTAGATGAGTTCGTTAACGACGACGAACACGAGATGGAATGGGAGACCATCCAATTAGGTGATGAATCATACTTTACCCGGTACTCTGGAGATACTCCTACTAAGAGCAATTCTGATTATTGGAATGGAGAGATTCCTTGGCTGTCGAATAGCGAGGTACAAGATGGCAAAGTCAATTTAATCTATAATACAGAAGAATCCATAACAGAAAGTGGATTAGAAAATTGTACGGCAAAAATAGTGCCTGAAAAGTCTGTTATTTTGAGTTGTACGGCCTCTATTGGGAAAGTCGGCATCAATCAAAAAAGAATGGCGACAAACCAGCAATTCAATTCTTTTGGGATTAAGCGAGGCTTCAATTCCTACTATTTAGCGAATAAGTTCCTATCAATGAAGAACGAACTTGAGACGATTGGTGGGTCAACCACCCATAACCACCTTTCTGTATATCTCTTAGATAAAGTAGAGATTGAAAAACCACCACTCCCAGAACAGCGCAAAATCGCCACCATACTCTACACGATTGATCGGGCAATTAAGAATACTGAGTCGATTATTGAACAGATTGGTACTGTGCAAAGTGGATTGCTCCGAAATCTGTTCGGGAAACGAAAAACAACTACAGATTCTAATTCCGGAACAAAGGTGGAAAGGCTTGGTCCGAAGGTTTTCCGAGTTCCGGCCTCTTGGGAAGTAACCGAAATAGATTCTATCGGAAGGGTGGTCACCGGAGATACTCCGTCAACAGAGAATGAGGACAACTTCGGTGGTGACCTACCATTTGTATCTCCTGAAACACTCTCTCAAAGAAAATATGTGAGAACCTCTGAGAGAACGCTTTCTGAGAAGGGTCGTAACGAAGCCAAGCCAATACCAGAAGGTTCGGTGATGACGAGTTGTATCGGGAATATTGGTAGAGTTGCTATCGCTGACCGTGAAGTTACAACTAATCAGCAAATAAATTCTGTAGTTATAGAAAAGTCCGAATATCTTCCTGAGTTTCTCTATTACCATCTTCAACTATTATCTGGGTTTATTGAATCACAAGCCGGGCAAACAACAATACCAATAGTCAATAAAAGCAGTTTCCAGTCTTTCGACATATTCAAACCACCAATTGAGGAACAACAGAGGGTTGTAGATGTTCTTTCGGCATATGATGAGGGACGACGAATAAATCGACAACACCTATCCGTATTAAAACGCCTCAAGCGTGGCCTAATGCAAGACCTTCTCTCGGGTACAGTCAGGACAACCGTCACTAACATAGAGGTGCCAGACGAAATCGCCCAATATGGTTAGCATCCCATCCGAGGGGGGAGTCGAACGCTCGCTTCTCTCGTGGCTTGACGGCGTCGGATGGGAGACACACGGACAGGACAGCGGCTATGGTGCGAAGGTTCTCGATGAAAACTACGAACGCGACAGCCACGAAGTTATTTACTGGGATCTTCTCGCCGAACAGGTCGTCGCACTCAACGATCCTGTAACCGAAGACAACGTCGGGAAATTCATCTCCTCACTTCGTCGCGATCTCGACGCCGACAACCTGATGGACGGCAATCAGGACTTCTATGACCTACTCGACAAGGGAAAGACGTTCACCGTCCAGCGCAACGACGGCACCACCGATACGGTCTACGTTGACCTGATAGACTACGAGAATCCCGAGAATAATCGATTCCACGCAGTAAACCAGTTCTCTGTCTCCCGAGAGACGACCATCCGACCGGACGTGAATCTGTTCGTCAACGGGATTCCGTTGGTAACGATGGAACTCAAGAGTCTCGCACAGGACAACGACTGGCACGACGCCGTCAGCGACCTCAAAGCCTACGAGGAGGACGTACCCCGGCTGTTCGTTCCCGGTCTGTTCAATATCGCCGCCGATACGATGGAACTCCGCTACGGTGCTGTCGGTGCCCCAAAAGAGTTCTACGAACCGTGGAACGACGCCCCCGAGCGGTTCCAAGACGACAACGAGATGCGGCAAGCCGTCACCGCACTCTGTAACCCCGAGACGATCCTGGATCTCCTGAAACACTTCGTCTTTTTCGAGCGGCGGGCCGGCGGCAACGCCAAGATCGTCCCCCGGTATATGCAATACTACGCGGTCAACCGAATCCTTGAGAGAGTCCGAGAGGGCGTCCACGACCGGGGGCTGATCTGGCACACCCAAGGGTCAGGGAAGTCCTTCACGATGCTGTACGCCGCTGAGAACCTATTGTCCCGACCGACCGTGGCCCGCAATCCGCAAGTCTTCGTGATCGTGGATACCGACAAACTGAACTCCCAGATGCGGGACCAACTGGCGAACCTCTCGCTGGAACAGTGGACGGAAGCCGAGAGCATCAATCATCTCCAACAGCTCATCGAGGAAGGTCAGAGCCAGCTCGTTCTCACGACGATCCAGAAGTTCGAGGACGTTGATCCCGACGTACAGGGAAGTGACGAGGTGGTCGTAATGTCCGACGAGGCCCACCGGTTTATGGAAGCCGACCTCGGAAGCCGGCTCGACGCCGCCCTTCCCGATTGTACCCACTTCGGGTTTACTGGCACACCGGTCAGAGAGGGCGAGAAACACGAGGACCGTAACACGTTCCGTGAGTTCTCCCCAGAGGGCGAAGACTACCTCCACCGGTACTCGGTCAAACAGGGGATCGATGACGGCCTGATCCTTCCCGTGTACTTCACACTCCGTCACCAGATGGAATGGGAGATCGACGAGGCCGGGCTGGACGAGGAATTTGAACAGAGATTCCGGGGGATGACAACCGACGAGAAGCGCGAAGCCATCCGGGAGAACGTCACCGCGACCACGCTGGCCGAAATCAAACCCCGTGTTAATCGGGCGGTCGAAGAAATCGACTCCCACTACAACGAGAAGGTGGCCCCCAACGGCTGGAAGGGAATGGTCGTCACTCCGAGCCGGCGTTCGGCGGCGATGTACGGAGAGCGGCTGATCGAACGACGCGGCGAGGATGAAGTCGAAGTCCTATACACTTCTACCAAGGACGATCCCGACCTCATCAATCAGTTCCACACGGATTCAGAGGAGCGGGACAGCATCGTCAAGGCGTTCAAACAGGACGAGAACCCCAAACTCCTCGTCGTCCATAATATGCTTCTCACCGGCTTCGACGCGCCGATACTCAAGACGATGTACTTGGATCGGAATCTGAAGAATCACAATCTGATGCAAGCCATCGCCCGGACCAACCGGCCGGCCTCCGGGAAGGAGAACGGCGAGATCGTGGACTTCCAAGGGGTCTTCGAGAATATCGATGAGGCGCTTGATTACGACGCCGAGACGAAAGCCTACGCCGCCCGGGACAAGGACGAACTCTACGAGGATCTTGTCGAACAGACCGAAAGGGTACTGGATATTTTCGACGGGATTCCGAAGGAGGACACGCAAGAGGCAACGTCGGCGGCTGTCGAACGGGTAAGTACACATCCAGAGCGTAGGGAGTTCAAACAGAACTTCCGCCGGCTCCAGAATCTCTACGAGGCGGTTGCCCCCGATGGACGGCTGGTGAGTGAGGGGATCGAACGGGACTACAAGTGGCTAAGTCGGATTCACGTCGCCTTCAAACGGACCACGTCGGGAGAGAACAGCCCCGAAGACGAGATGCGGGAGAAAACCCGCGAGATCATCGACAAACACGTTGACATTCCCGAGATCAAGCGGGACTTCCCCACGTACGAACTCGGTGAGGAGTATCTGGAGGACGTTGAGGAACTGGATAATCCGGGGGTCAAAGCCTCCCAGATTGCCCACGCCACCCGTGAACACCTCCACCCCCGGGAGAACCAAAACCCCCGATACAAGCGGCTCAGTGAGCGGGTGACTGATATTGTTGAACGGTGGCAAGGTGACCAGATTGATGATCCCGAAGCGGTTGAAGCCCTGAAATCAGTCGAGGAAGCGGTCTTGGAGGTGGAGGAGGAGGCCGCCGAACAGGGAATGAATGATGCCGAGTTCGCTATCTATACGCACTTGACAGAGGAGACTCCTGACGCAATCGAATCCGATGAACAGGCGGAGAAGGTCGCCGAGGAGATCGTCACCAACTTCCGGGATCGAGTTGATCGTGGATACCCCGGCTGGAAGACGAACAAACAGACCATCGGGGAGATCGAGCGGATCTTGTTGGACGTGCTGGTGAAGAACCACGACCTCGGTCACTTGATTCGGGATGACGACGAGTTCGTAGACAATATTCGGAATTACCTCATTCAGAACTATGGCTAAGAGCCGCCAGTCAGTAGAACTGTTGGGAGATACTGTCGAGTACGACGTACAACGGAGCCGGGAAGCGTCCAAACCCCGGATCGACGTGGACATTCACGGTGTCAAGGTCGTGCTTCCTGAATCCGACGAGACACTACCTTCGGAACTTCTGAAACAGAACGCGGTATGGGTTATCGAGAAGAAACGAGAGTACGACGAGTACCGTGAACAGATTCCGGACCGGGAGTTCGTCGCCGGAGAAACATTCCCGTACCTTGGCGAACCGTTTGAGGTTGTTGTCGAGAAGCGGTCTTCCTCGGCGGTGATTGAGTCCGAGTTCCGATTAGCGAAACACCACGTTGACCAGACTTCGATACAGCGGGCATTGGAAACCCTGTACCGACGAGAAGCGCGCGACTATTTCGAGGACCGTGCTGAACACTTCGCCGACAAGATGGATGTAGAGTATGAACAGATTGAGGTCCGAAACCAACGGACGAAGTGGGGTAGTTGTTCAACGACGGGGACCCTTGGCCTGAATTGGCGGTTGATGATGGCTCCGCCCGACGTAGTCGATTATATCGTGATTCACGAACTGGCACACCTTCGAGAACAGAACCATACTGACGATTTCTGGGCGCTTGTCGCCGAGTATGATCCTGAATACAAATCACACTCGGAGTGGTTAGCCGAAAACAGTACCCGATTAATTTTCACGGATCAGGATTTATAGAAACGAGATCCAGTTTATTCGTATCATCTTTCGATAGCGGCGAGAACAGGCACGTCTCGGCCAACCGGCAATAACAAACTGATCCTTGACTTATCCCCTGATATATACTAATCCAGACATTTACTACATCTACCTTATCAAATACCCGGGATTCCTATTAGACCACCGTAGGAACCACCGAGGGGAACGTTTAGGTTCGACATAGGGAGGTTTACGTATTTTAGATGAAAGCCCCTACACGAGCCGTAATAGGACGACACGGGTATGTCCGACTGGTCCCACTATTGATGTATGGGGTCTGTATGTGCTTCTCTACAGTGATAACAGGAACAGGAGCCGTATGCTGTCCGTAGTCTCCCTTTCTTGTCGAACCGGGAACCTCTGGAGCCCGAACAGCGGTACCCAAAGGGACAAGCGGTATCCAATAGGTGTTGTACGTACCCTTCGTTCTCGTTGAGCCGGAACCTCTGAAACCAGACAGCGGTGCGGTTGCGGTAGCGGTAAGCGGTGCTGTGCTGTACGGTATGGTATAGGTTGCTGGGTTCTCGCCGGATAGGAACTTCTGGACCCAAACCTTCTGGAACCGGACAGCGGTTCCCAATTAGGACCCTCCGCACTCCAATCAATCCTACCCCCACTGTAAGTCTCCCCCTTCCTTTCTTTCCCGGAGCTTTCTTTGATGACGGAAGATCCCGATTTCTTTCGGCATTTTAGTCAGAATGTGTAACTGAGGGTATAGAGTAGGGACCACCAGACCCTCGGTCGCACGAGGATGTCTCCAGTTTGATTTTTAATTGTTTTGAGGGGTAATGTTCATCCAACATTGAAAACCTCACCACGAGCCGCACAGGAGCATATAGGCTATGCCGAATTTACAGAAATTATTGAGATAGTATTTTGGAAACATCTAAAGAGCATATCACAGGCCTAAATGAAACATACTATACGATAAACAGATAGTAATTTATTCTGTTATATTTGTCGGTCACTGGTCCTGAAACTCAGTCTGTGCTGGTTAAGTAAAACCGCCCTATGAGGGATGTTTGAGAGTGATATTTTGAGAGTCGGTAAGGCCCCTTACGGAATCCCGTAGCCAGCCGATCTACGTTCCCCGACGTCGCCTTGCCTTCCTGTCCATCAAAGATTCTCCGTAAGGGAGGTTTTGACACCATTCGATTTGCCGGATCGCTGAGAGGCCTTACCCGGCTCGTGAACTGGGACGATTTCCCGCGTGTGTAAGGATTCAGGAAGGCCCCTTACCGGGAATCATTCCTACAATTGGGACAGTACCGATTAGATTCCCTCACCGAGTAGAGTCGGGATCCCAGTAACAGCTACGGTAGTACTTTCAAAAGTTACTGTAACTCACCTGTGCAAGTCCGTATTCGGCGGATGTACTGGATTCTTTAACCACTTCTCCGTTTTCGAGAATTTGAACGGTCAGAGTATCGGAACTGTCGTCCTGTTTCTGGGCATTAGCCGAGATAATGTCAGGACTACCTTCTATGTCAAATGTCTCGGTCCCACTTCCATCAACTGATCGGATAGAGCCTCCACTACCAACACTTCCTTGCCACTCCCCGCTGTATTGAATCCTAACTGAGAAGGACGACTCAGAGCCACCGCCGTCGCCCCCACCACTTGTATCGTCTTCTGAGGTGACTTGGGCAATCCCGTACTCAGAGGTGGTGCTTTCGTCGGCAATTACCTCGCCGTCCTGTAAGATTTGAACCGTCAATTCCCTTGAACTATCGTCATTCTTCTGGGCATTTGCCGAAACGATGAACGGGTCTCCATCAATATCGTAAGTATCTGTACCGGAGCCATCTATTGAGCGCGAGGTGCTTCCAGCACTGATACTTCCTTGCCACTCTCCATCGTAGACTATTCTAACTTGATACGAAACATCCTCGGATTCGGTGGGTTCCGGCGTTGGTGAATCTGTTGGCGTCTCTGTTTGTGTGGAGGTGGCCGTATCTGTCGGTGTGTCTGTTGGTGTACTTGTTGGGGTATCTGTTGGCGACTGTGTTTGATCCCCACCAGAGTCGGTATCGGGATCTCCGCTACAGCCCGCAAGTCCAACCGCAAGTCCAAGTGAGATAATGAATTGTCGGCGTTTAGCCATACTCTTTTAGTTCAATTGAAACTTTAAAAGTATGAAGGAGCTACTGAGGATGTTGTTTATCCGAAGGGATCGCGCCCCCTCCCTCCCGACGGTTTCGGCTCGGTCCCCGATGCGCTATCTATTCCAAGTAGCGATCAAGGTCGGCGTCGAACTCCCGTAGTAGCTCCTGTTCCTCACGGGGGAGTCGGTCACTATGGAGGGCCTCTTTGACACGCTCTTGGATGATGACGGCTTGGCGTGGAGATGGTTTCAGACCCATACCCTACGTTTCTTTTGTAGTCGTATAAATATATCGGTTAAATTATATTTCTCAGAAGGGTACTTGTCGAATCTGGATTTCTTATTGCTCAATTAGCCCGAAGAAGTGCGTTGAAGCCGTTTCCGAACCGTCGATTTAGCCCCGTATATATATCAAATATATATTGTATTCTTAGAAAGGAGGCTTGTGGCTTATCCCATCCTATTCAGTGCGTCCCGCCTATCTTCGACCGGTGCTTGGTCGTATCTCATCGTAGTTTGCGGACTCTTGTGCCGTAGTTGAGCCTGAGCCGCCGCCAAGTCCTCCTCGCGGGCCATATAGGTCGCCGTTGAGTGTCGGATCGAGTAGAAGGTCCGTCCCTCCGATGGAATACTTGCGGTCGTACAGACCTTCTGAAACAAACGGTTCAGTGAGTGGTGATTGTACGGGTTCCCGGACCGATTGAGCCATATCGAGTCCGAATCCTGATACTTGTCGTATGTGGCTCGTTCCGTAAGCCACCGGTCAAGAGCGTTCGCGGTACGGTCCGTTAATGAGACGGTCCAGTTGTCGCTGTTCTTGCTGGAATCCTGTTTCGGGATCCGGAGGAGCGCGTTCTGTATATCCAACCACTGGACTTTCGACCGCTGGACCTCGATGGGCCTCAGACCGGCATCGAGTGCGGTCCAGAACAGGCTCGGGACCTTCCACGAGTTGGCTCGCTTGAACTCGTCGGGTCCTACGTCCTTCTTCGGCATCTCGAAGCGCTGTGCGAGGTGTATCTTCCATCTATCGCGTTGTTCGGGCGTGAGTGCGTTGTAACTCGGGACGCTCCCGTGTTCAAGTACAGCCTCTCTGACGGCCCCGCGCTCCTCCCGGGTGAGGAAGTCCTTGGGGTTCGTGTTCCCGGTGTTGGGACTGAATGTGATTTCCGGCTCCCACTCCTCGCCGTCAAGGGCGTATGCCCGCCACCGGAACAGCATTTTGACCGCTTTGAGGTGGCTCGCCTTGTTTTCCTGTGAAGTGTCCCCGTAGGCGAGTTCTTTCATATAGGCGTCGGCGTGATCGTGGGTGATCTCGGTCGTGTAGCGCCCTTCTTGCTCTTTCCAGACGTTCCGATAAAAGAGATCGAGTCGGTAGGCGCGGCCGTTTGCGGTGTCGTATGCGTATCCGTCTCCGTGTTCGGGGTCTTTCCCGATGTTTACCATCCAGTCGATGAGGCGTTCTCGATGCTCGCGATAGTCCGTCAACTGACGTTCTGACAGGTAGTCCTCAGCCGGCTTGGTGACCAGTCGGATACCCGCCTTTTTGACTTGAGACATTTGGTTCTCCGTGGTGTGAGAACCGGAAAACCGCATCACGGCGGAGCCGTGAGGTCCGGGTGCGAGAATCGAACCCGCGTCTCAGCCTCCACAAGGCTGAAGGATAGTCCACTACCCTAACCCGGACACGCACCCTGAGGTACCCCCGTCGGAGCCAAATACGTTACGACTCTCGGGTGGAGTGCGTCGGCGTCACACAGCGCCGGTCCCCACCTGTTCAGCAGGCGGTGACTCGACCTGTTCGCCTGCGAGCGGTCGACCGGACGCTCCGCTCGCATCGGGATGCTTTTGCCGCCCAGCAGCCTACGACGAGCCACGCGTGGCCATCACGGACAAGATATACCTGAAGAACCACCGACAGATCGTCTCCCAGCTGGACGTGAATATCCCGAAGGGGGCGTTCAAGGGGGCGACGATGGACGTCCTCTATTCCGGGGAGGGACTCGCGAAACTCGACGACGCGACCCGCGACCGGCTGCTCGACTTCGCGGAGGACTTCCTCGACCCGGAGAACCCCGACGACTTGTATACGGGCTACCCGGAGCGGCAGTTCATCCGGTATCTGCTGGAACTGCGCGCCCAGGGGCTCGGCCCCGACGCCATCGTCGACGTGATGAGCGACGAGTACCTGCTGTATGCGTACCCCGGCGACGTGCTGTCGTTCCTCGACAACGCGGTCCGGACGCTCGAAGCGGCCGAGACGCTCGCGGGCGTCGAGGGCAACGAGGAGATGGAACAGAAGCTGCGGCGGGCGCGGAAGGCGCTGTCGGGCTAGGCGGAAGGAAAGCCCCGCCCGCACACGACCCTCACCCGAGTCGGAAGGAGGGTTCGTCGGCCTCGCTCTGGTCGAGGTCCTCGAGCTGGATGACTTCCTCGTCTTCGTCTTCGAGCTGCTCGCGGAGGTAGTTCACGTACCGCTTGTGCTCTTCGAGCTGCTCGCGGAGGTGGTCGGCCTCCAGTTCGAGGCGCTCGTGCTCCCGGATGAAGCTCTTCGGGACCTTCACCTTCGGCGGGAAGCTCTCCTCTTCGTCGCCTTTCCGGAGCTGTTCGAGTTCGTGCTCGGGGACGACCTGGACCTGGCCGTCGTGGGCAACGAGCGTGTCGACGTAATCGCGGAAGACCGCAGACAGAGAGATGTCGCGCTCCTCGGCGATCTCGCGGAGCGTCTCGAACGCGTCCTCGTTGACGCGGAACGAGATTGTCTTGTTTTTGTTGCCCATAGCGTATCCGACAGTTCGTCGGCCGATCCACTTAATGGTTCGTCAGACATTCCCCCGATCTCCGGAATCGAGCCCGGTGCATCGAGGGAACGCGACTCCGGCGCTCGGAGGTCGGGACCCTACGGCTCGGGCTGGAGGTCGTCCGCGGTATCCCCGGGACCGGCGCCACTATCCGTGGTGCCACCGCCGAGGCCGAGTTCGTCGCTGTCGGACTCTTCGAGGCTCTCCAGTGCCGAGATCGTCGATTCGGTGTACCGCTCGATCGGCAGGTCGTACTCCTCGCGAGCCATCCGCGCGTACTCGTTGCCCTCGGCGTCGAACGCCTCAATCCGTTCGAGGGTCCGTTCGGCGGTCTCGACGACCCACCGGTCGCGAGTGGCGGCGTCGACGACGACGATCGACTCCGGCCGGACGGAGACGTTGACCGACCCGTCGTCGGTCTCGTAGGTCCGGGGCTTGCCGGCAACGGCGACGTACGCCGGGGGCTCCAGATCCCGGAGGGTACTCGCGGCCTCCGGCTGGTACTGCCCGGCGTAGACGAAGAAGGTCCCCGTCGGATCGACGATCCGGCCGCGCCAGTACTCGTTGTCCTCGCCGACGTCGTCTTTCTCCGTCAGCGTCCCGACGAAGAACACGCGGTTGGCCTTCGCCCCCGTCGGCAGCAGGACGTAGACCGGCGCGCGGTCGTCGTCGGACTCTTTGAAGGTGAAGGCGGCGTCGTTGAACTCGTCTGCGAACACACGGCGTGCGACCTCTCGTGAGGGGATGTCGTTTGCGCTCATTTCAGATCGACCTCGCTTTGATCAGGACCGCTTCGGGATCCGCCGGTTCGGTGAGTCGTTCGACCTCGTCGGCGAGGACGTACCGGCCGAGTTCCGGGCCCGACACCCGATAGTACCGGCCGACCAGGTCCTGCCGCATCTCGTCGACGACGACCGAGGTATCGAGGGCGTCCATCGCCAGCTGCTGGGCTTCCTCGAGTTCGATTCCGGTGAGTTCCTCGGTCGTCTCGCGGCCGAAGATCACCTCGTGGACCGCGGCGCCGTCGTCGAGGACGCCCTTGATCCGCAGGTCGAACTCGCCTTCGACGTCGCCGTGCTCCGAGCAGCGCCCGTTCTGCAGGACGCGCGTACAGCCCTCCGCGGGACAGCGCTTGATCAGCCCGCTGCCGGACTGGATGTCGACGAGCGCCCCCTCCACGGTGACGGCGTCGTCGCCGACCTCGATGTCCTCGTCGAGCTTTTCGATCGTCGTGGTGCGGTTGAGCTTCACCGAGAAGTTGCCCTGGTACTCGTCGGTGACAACGTTCCCGAGGCGGTAGACCGCTCCCTCCTCTAAGTCGGGGAGGTCCGAGGTTTCGAAGGCGACGAACTTGGTCCGCCCGGACTCGTCGCCGAGCAGGCCGACCTGGGCGATCGCCTCGTTCTGGGGCTCCCATAGCTCGACGACCTTCGCGGTCACGTCGATCCACTGTTCGTCCTCGTCGATGTCGGTGAGATGGACCTCGTCGTTGCCGCCGCGACCGATCTCGTCGCGTTCGAGGTCGGCCTCGTCGAGGTAGCTGTTGACGACCGACCGTCGCGCCTCTTCGACTGGGACCCGGTACTCCTCGACGAGGTTCCGCAGTCGCTCTTCGACCTCGTCTTCGCTCACGTCGAGGTGGTCCGAGAACTGTTCTGCAATCTCCGCTGCGTGTGTTCGCAGGTCTGACATAGTTTCACTCGCCTCCACCTTGGTTTTCGTTGGGAGGCACACGCCGGTTGGTTCCCGATGAGTAATAAAGTGTCGTGACCGGGGTGAAAGTGGAATAGCACGCGATATCGGGCGGCTTCGGCCGTCCAATCCGGATTTGACGTTCGGTGACGAGACGATTCCGAGGGCGCCGCAAACCCGCGACCAGACCACCAACGGATCTATACCGGTTCCGGCCCCAGTTTCCCCCGATGGAGGACCGGCTCGAACGCCTCGTCCGGCAGAAGTTCCGCGAGGCCGGCCGCAAGTACGCCCAGGCACGCGACGCCTACCGCGAGGGTCGCGAGGAGTCCGGCGGCGACAAGTCCGCGAGCGGAGCAGTGCCGCCGTCGCTCCCGCGCGACGAGGCAGGCCGCGTCAGGCTCGTCTGCCGCCGCGACGCCGACAAGCGGACCGTGCACGTCGACGACGACGGCCATCCCGAGTGTTTCGAGGCAGGTCACCCCGACTGCGAGGGATGTGTCGAAGACGTCCGCGACGGCATCGTGGAGACGTGGTGATGACCGACGCGGAACCACCCGTCGCGCCCCAGCCGGATCCCGTCGTCGCCGTCGTTCTCGCCGGCGGCACCGGCACCCGGCTGTATCCCGCCAGCCGCTCTGATCGTCCGAAGCAGTTCCTCCCGCTGGCCGGCGAGAAGTCGCTCCTCGAACGGACTGTCTCGCGGGCGCGAGAGGTTACAGACGAGGTAGTCGTCGTCACCCGCGACACGTACGTCGATGGCGTGCGCGAGCGCGTGCCCGAAGCCACAGTACTCGTCGAACCAGTCGGGCGGGACACCGGACCGGCCCTTCTGTATGCGACCCACTGGATCGATCGCACGTACGACGACCCTGTCGTCGTTGCGCTCCCGAGCGACCACCTCGTCGGCGAGGGGTTCGCTCCGGCGATCGAACGCGGCGTCGCCGTCGCCGCAGCGACAGACCGGCTCGTCACGTTCGGCGTCGAGCCGACGCGGCCGGAGACCGGCTACGGCTACATCGAGGCCGCGATCGACGACGCCGACGAATCCACCGAGGCCGGGGAGTCCGTCGGCGACGCCGACGGATCTACTGAGGCATCGACCGACCGCGACGTCGAGTGGTACCCCGTCCGGTCGTTCCACGAGAAACCCGACGCCGACACCGCGGAAGCGTACGTCGCCGCCGGCCACTACTGGAACGCCGGCCTGTTCGCCTGGCGACCCGCCGCGTTCCTCGAAGCGGCCGCGGCGTCGCCGCTTGCCGAGTTGGTCGACGCGCTTCGTACCGCCGAAGCGGCGGCCGGTGACGGTGAAGATACGGCCGACAGCGCAGGCGACCTGGGCGACGACCCGACCGTGACCGCGGCGTTCGAGGCCGCCGATCCGGTGAGCGTCGACAACGCGGTCTTCGAGACGTGGGACCGGATCGCGGTCGTGCCGGTCTCCTTCACGTGGGACGACATCGGCGCCTGGGACGCCCTGCAGCGAGTGCTCCCCGCGGACGAAGACGGCAACGTGGTCGCCGGTGATGTCACGCTCCGGACGCTCGACGCCGGGGACAACGTCGTCGCGGCCGACAGAAAACACGTTTCGCTTGTGGGCGTCTCCGAGTTGGCGGTGGTGGCCTGGGACGACCGCGTGCTCGTAGTCCCGAAAGCGCGCGCTCAGGCCGTCAAATCGCTGGTCGGCGCGCTACGGGACCACGGCGAGTTTTAGTCGTCGGCCGTCGCGACCGACGAGTGGCGGACCTCGACGCGGCCGTTCGTGGTCACCCCGACGAGCAGCGATTTACGGACTTCGCGCCCCTGGACGGCGTCGCCAGCGGCATCCGACACTGCCTTCATCAGCTCCGGCGCCGTGCGGTTGGCCTTCACGCCGGCCTCGTCGCAGGCGTCGTAGACCAGTTTCGGGACGTCGTAGAGGTCCGTTCCCGCCTCGACGGACACCTGAACCGGCGCGGCCAGCGCTTCGGCGAACGCGACGGTCTCGCGTGCCTTCTCGACGTTGCGCCGCGCGCTCGATTCGACGCTGGAGACGTTCGCCCGGGACGTTCCCAGCATCGAGGCGATCTTGGACTGGCGGATGTCACGCTCTCTGAGCGCCAGCACCTCCGCCTGTCGTCGCGTGAGCACGCTCTCCTCGGGATCGAACCCCGTCTCCGAGAGGATCGCGTCGACGTCTACGTCTACGGCTTCGCCGTCATCGACCTCGTCCATACCGTTGCCTACGCGGCCACGCGCAAAAAAGTCCCCAGAAGAACGGCTGTCCGAACCGTCTGCCCCGGATGTGCGGGCGTACTACCCGCCCCAGAAGTTGTCGCGGCTGCCGAGCGCCGTCCGGCGGTCGAGTCCGTCGCCGGTCTCCGTGTCGTCATCGTCGTCGGCTTCCTCCTCGTCGGCGGTATCGACGTCCGTGTCCGCGTCGTCCTCGTCGAGCGGCAGCCGCTCGACGACTTCCTTCGCGGTGGCGTGGTTCGACTTCACACGGTGGATCCGGACGACCGCGCGCGCCTCCGGCAAAAGGCCGTCGACGAGGACGATGAACCCGTCGTCCGTCCGGCCGACGCCCGCGCCGCTCTCGTGGATGTCGTCGACCTCGACGACGACTTCCTCCCCGGGCTTGACGGGCTGGGCCTTCAGGTCGCGGATCGGCTGGTCGTAGTTGTTACACCACTCCGCGCCCCCACGGTCGCCGTAGTACTGGCACCCCATCCCGTCGATGCGCTCCGAGTACCGGGGGCAGTCGTCGGCCAGCGGACAGTCGGACATAGTGGCAGTTACTCCGCGGCCTGTCTAAACGCTTGTGGGTTTAAGTGGACGGCCCTGATCGGCCGGAGAGTGAGACAGTTCCGGCCACGCGAGCGACGGACCGTTCCCGCCGTCGGATTGCCGAACCGACCCTACTGATTACTCTCGTCTCTTCCCACCGAGCGCCGCCAACGGGGATGGCGCTCGGCGGGAAACAGTGAGAGTAATCAGTACCGTTCTCCCGCGACCGCAACGCTTTCACTCGACTCGTCCCGAGTCCGGGTATGAGCCGTCGCGTCCCCGAGTTCGCGGTCGTCACGGGCGTCTTTCTGGGCCTTTCGGCCCTCGTCACCGGTGTGACCCTTGGGTGGGGCCTCTACGCGACGGTCGTCATCGGGGCCGGCGTCTCCTACCCCTTCGTCGCCTTCGGGATCGTCCGCGACGACGACCCCGCGGCGACGATCCGGCCCCGACCCGTGCTCGCTGCCGGTGGTCTCGTCGCCGCACTCGGTGCGCTCGGGGCCCTCCTCGGCAATCCGACGCCTGCTGGCGTACTCTTCGCGCTCCTCGTTGGAGTCGTGCTCTTCGTTCCCCCGGCTGCCTATGCCACGCGCTACGGCGCGGACGTCAATCCGCTCCCGCCGCAGACGACGGTCCTCGCCGGCGCCGCGACCGGATTCCTCCTGCTCGTCGCGGGATTGTTCGTCGACCGGCCGCTCGTAGGCGTCGCCGTCGGCGGCGCCGTGGCTCTCGGGTGCGCGCTCTACGGGAACGAACGCGGCCTCGCCGTCGGCGTCCGGACGAAACGCCGCGCCGCAGTCGCAGGCGGACTCTTGGGCGTCGGCCTCGTCGGCGTCGGGGTGCTCGACGGCGGTCCGCTGACGGAGTGGCTGCTCGCCGGGGCGGCGACCGCGTTGCTCCCGAGTGTCTTTCTGGCGTTGACCGCGGATGGGGACCGTCGATCCCCGCGCTCCCGCTGAAAATCCGGCGTGGGCGGCTTACGCCAGCGGCGTCCGCTCGACGACCTACGCCAACGGCGTCCGCTCGACGACCTACGCCAACGGCGTCCGTTCGACGACCTACGCCAACGGTGTCCGCTCGACGACGGTCCCGTCGACGGTCGGGTACTGTTCGATGATCTCACCTTCCGGGACGTCACCCTCTTCGATCATCTCCTCTAGGAGCCACCACGCGACCTCGACGTGATCGGATTTGGCCGTGTAGAACTCCTCGTCGACGCCGAGGGCGTCGAGTTCCGCCGGCGAGACCCACGTCTTGCCGTAGACGATCGTCCCGTCGTCGGTCACCTCGTCGAACGGCCGCCGGACGATCTTTGCCATCCGCTTGAGGCGGTTCCGGTGCTGGGCGGCGTCTTTGAACACCGAGGTGCAGAAGTACACCCGCTCGTGGTCGCCCATCTCCTCTAAGATCGCCTCTTTCGAGCCGTCGACGGCGGACATGTGGCCCTCCTGGAGTTCGTAGCCCGCCTCCTGCATCCGGCGGTAGTTGCCGTCGCTCATCTCGAACTCGTTGACGTTACAGAACTCGGCGGCGCCCTCGTCGAGGAATTCGAGGAACTCCGGTTCGGCGCGGATGCCGGGGATCTCGAAGGCGGGTGTGAGCCCTTCCTCGCGGGCGATATAGAGGATCTCCTCCCACTCGGTGCCGTGGAGATCGCCCCACAGGTCGTACGGCGGGTGGAATCGGATCTCGTCGAGACCGGCCTCCGAGAGGCGGCGCATGTTCTCCCGGCCGCCCGTGATGCCGGTGTAGAGGTGGGTGTGGTGGTCCTCGCCGAACTCGTCTTTCAGAAGCGAGAGGTATCGGCAGGTCTTTTCGAGGGCCTCCTGGGGCTCCCCGCCCGTGATGGAGGTCCCGAGCGCGTCCATCCGTTTCGCCTCGTCGACGACGTCCTGGTCCGATTCGACGAGGCGCTCGTTGGCGTAGACGTCGGTGACGTTCTTCCGGTTCTCGCCGAGCGGGCAGTAGAAACAGTCGCGCTGGTCGCAGTAGCCGTAGACGAAGAGCACCATCTTGCCCCCTTTCGCGCACTGTTCACAGCCCTTCGAGATCATTCTCTCGAAACATACCGGCCCGAGACTCAAAAGTCGTGCTACTTGGGTTCGGTCCTGCTTCCGCTCGCGCGCTCCCGAAAGCAGATATACGTCGACGGCCTACGTCCGCCAAATGCTCTTGGTCCTCTGTGTCGACCTCGACGACGACCTGGGCCGCAAGACGGGCCATCCAACGCCCGTCGTCGGCCGGGACGCGGTCGAGGCGGCCGCCGTCGATCTCGCGGAGGCCGACCCGGAGGACTCCGACGTGAACGTGCTGTTCCAGGGGATCCACGAGTACGATGCGCTCTGCGCCGACCCGGACGTCGAGGAGGCGGTGACGGTTGCGGCGGTCACGGGAACGCAGAGTGGCGACGTGAAGGCCAACCGCGCGATCGGTGAGGAGATCGACCGGGTGCTTGCGGGCCTCTCGACCGGCGAGAACGTCAGCGCGATCGTCATCACCGATGGCGCACAGGACGAGTCGGTCCTGCCGATCGTCCGCTCGCGCGTCCCTATCGACAGCGTGCGCCGCGTCGTCGTCCGGCAGGCGCAGGACCTGGAGTCGATCTACTACACGATGAAGCAGGTGCTCGCGGACCCGGAGACCCGCGGGACGATCCTGGTACCGCTCGGGATCCTGCTTCTCATCTATCCGTTTCTCACGATCGCCAGCCTCTTCGAGGTGCCCGGGGCCGTCGTGCTGGGGATCATCTCAGCGCTTTTGGGACTGTACACGCTCTTCCGTGGGCTCGGACTGGAGGACGCCATCGACGACACCGCCGATCGGATCCGCGACGTGCTCTACGAGGGCCGGGTCACGCTCATCACCTACGTCGCCGCCGCGGCGCTCCTGATTGTCGGCGGATTCCGGGGAATCGCCCTGCTCGAAACGGTCCGCGCGAGCGTCAGCGACCCCACGCCGCCGATCGTCCTGGCAGCGCTCGTCCACGGAGCCGTGCAGTGGTTCGCAGCCGCCGGCGTCACCTCCAGCCTCGGACAGGTGACCGACGAGTATCTCGCTGACCGGTTCAAGTGGCGCTACCTCAACGCCCCCTTCTACGTCGTCGCGATTTCGATCGTTCTCTACGTCGTCTCTGGGTTCTTCCTGCCGAGCGGTATCGGTGGCGTCCAGTCTTTCTCGCTAACGGGGCTTGCGGTCGGGCTCACGGTCGGGACGCTTCTGGGCGTGTTCAGCACACTCGCCTTCGCGATCGCAGAATCGCGATTCCCGACCGCCGCGGAAACAGAGACCGAAGCGGACGCCGAGGCGACGTAGAGACTCCCGGACCGGTTCCGGCCTCCGATCAGCGTTCGCGAACGACGACAAACTCCGCGAGGTCCTGCAGATACCCCAGCGGTTCGCTGTCGTCGACGTTCGAGGCCGCGAGCGCCTCCAGCGCCCGATCGGACTGATCGTGGGCCCGCTGGTTGGCCTCCTCGACGGAGAGGTCGGTGACCTGGACCAGCGAGGGCCGGTCCATCTCGGCGTCCTGGCCGGTCGGCTTCCCCAGTTCGTCGGCGTCGGCGGTGGCGTCGAGGACGTCGTCGCGGATCTGAAACGCCACGCCGACCCGCTCGGCGTACTCGCCGAAGGCCTCGACGGTGAACGGATCCGCCTCGGCCGCGACGGCACCGAGTTCGGCGGCCGCGCGGAACAACGCGCCCGTCTTCCGGCGGGCCAGTTCGACGTACTCCCGCTCGTCGGTCGGGCGGGCGACAAGTTCAGTCGCCTCGCCCTCCCCGAGTTCGACCATCGATTCGGCGACGATCTGGGTCGCGTGGTCGTTCCGCGAGAGCAGGGCGAAGGCCTCCCCCAGCAGACCGTCGGAGGCGATGATCGCTGGACCGTATCCGTACTCGGCCCACGCACTGGCGGTCCCGCGCCGGACGTCCGAGCGGTCGATGATGTCGTCGATGACGAGCGAGGCGTTGTGCACCAACTCGACGGCGACCGCGAAGTCGACCGCGTCCGACGGCTCCCCGCCGCAGGCCTCGCAGGCGAGCACCGTCACGGCCGGTCTGACGCGCTTGCCCCCCGCGAGGGCGACGTGGGCGACCTCGTCGGATAGCTCCGGGGGATCGACGGCCTCGATGACCTCCTCGAGGCGGGCCTCCACCATCGAGACCCGACGCTCCAGATACTCCATTACCCGCCTCTGAGGATGCGCCGGCAAAAGAGGTTCCGGAACTACGAGTCGGAAGTGGTTGACGGCCGCCGTCGTCTCCCCGCGCAGGCCGGCTGTGCCTCACGTTAGTGGCCACCGTCGTCTTCCCGTTCAGACCGCCTTTGCCTCACGTCACTGGCCGCTGTCGCTCTCGTCATCGGCCGCCTCCTCGGGGAGGGAGATGACGTTCTCGCGGCCGAGTCGGAGTTTGTTGATCCGCCCCTCTTCGGCCATCGTCGACAGCAACTGCGAGACCTTCGCGTCCGACCACCCGGTCTCGTCGACGATCGTCGCCTGCTTCATCCGGCCGTTGTTCTGCGACAGCAGGCGTTCGACGCGCTCCTCGTCGGAGAGGAGAGAGGGATCGATTCCCGAGGCGGCACCGCCTTCCGTGTCGGGAGCGTCGTCCGGAGCGGAACCACCAACCGTTGCCGCCGCCTCAGTCCCCCCAGCGGATCCTTCGGCCAGGGATTCGTCACCCTCCGCCGCCCCATTCGACGACGCCGGCGTCCCGCTGTCGCCGTTCGATACCGTGGTGGACGCGCCGCCCGGGAGGTCGTCCCGTCCGCGGAGCAGCCACGCACCGCCGAGGAGTGCTGCGAGCAGGATCAACCCGCCGCCGGCGAGGACGCCGATCGGGAGTTGCTCGGCGGGACCGACCGTCCTGTAGGTGACGCGGAGTTCCCGCTCGCCCTCGAAGTCGCTGGGCTCTGCGAGGACGATCGCGCTCTCCTGCTGCTGGACGGCGATGCTCGTGCCCGTCACCGTGTAGCCGTCCGGCGGCCGGATGAGGATCTCCTGGTCGGCGTCGAACACCGACAGCCACGTGCGGCGGTCGTCGCTCTCGGCAGTGGGGAGCCGGAACACGTCGTCGAGGACGAGCGTCTCGTTGTCGCCGCGCCGCAGGAAGTTCGTCCACTGGAAAGTAAGCGCGAGCGTCCCGCGGCCGGCCGCCTCGTCGAGTGAACCGTGGTACGTGACGTTCCGGATCGCCATCTCTCGTCCGGTCGCCTCGCTGGCGCGTCGGTTGAGAGATCTGAAGAGCGTGGCGTCGGGTCCCGCGTCAGCCTCGCCCGCCTCGTAGCGCTCGGCGATCGTTCGGAAGGCCTCCGTCTCGTTCGCGGAATCGAGAGCGTAGTGTGTCTCGATGCGCCATCGTGCGCTCCGATCTGGTTGCAACGAGATTTCCACGGTCGTCCGCGGCGGCGTCTCCTCGTCCACCTGTGCACGGACAGCCGACCCGTCAAGCGCGGCCGGTCCGTCTGCAGCGGGGAACACTGGCGACGCGACAGCGCCGTCGGCAGCAGCTCCCGCCCCGGCCCCAGCGCCCACAGCGAGCGCAGAGGCTGGCGCGACGGCGGCGACGAAGAGGAGGAGGGCAGCCACGAGCGCGGGCATCCGCATTTGACGAGGACTGCACGTGGAACGCTCAAAACGCTTTCCATCGGTCCGATGTCGACGCGACTCCGTCGGCTCCTTTGCCGAACAGCCGACAGGATCGATGATGGCGTTTTTAATACCGGCCCGTCAAAGATTTCGCGTATGCGTGCCGTCCCGATCGCACTCGCCCTCCTCCTCGTGCTCTCGGCGGTCGCCGGTGCCGTCCCGGGCGCCGCCGACAGCGACAGGGCCCAGCCGAGGGCCCCAGCCGTGTCAGCGACGTCGGCCGCGACACCGGCACAGACCGACGACCCGAACGTGAACGGGTCGAAAATCAACGTCCTGGGCATCCCGACCGAGGCGACGGATCGGAGTACACTCGAAACCGAGTACGTCGAACTCGGCAGCGGCCTCTCCTTCTCGACGACGACGACGGACGCCCGTCTCGCAACCGAGAGCATCGTCGAGCGGATCGAGTCCGCGGAAACCACGGAAGTCCGCCAGCAGTACCTGCTTCAGGAGGTCAGCGCCATCGAACAGCAAATCGTCTCGCTGCGTGCCGAACAGCGGGGAGTCATCGCATCGTACGGCCGCGGGGAGATCTCTCCCCGACGGCTCCTGTACGATCTGGCGCTGATCGACGCCGAGGCGCGGGAACTAGAACGGCGGCGCGCGCGCCTCCAGTCGCTTTCGGAGTCGACGCCGGGGTTCAGTATCTCCTCGTCGCGCTTCGGGAACATCGAACTGGAGCTGAACACGCTGACCGGGCCGATCCGCGGGCACGCGGCGGCGGTCCTGCGCGGCGAGGTCAAGTCGGCGCGCTTCTTCGTCCAGTCGGGCGATAACAGCATCACGCTGGGCGTCATCCGCGACGGGACGTACGTCCGTGAAACGTACCGGGGACCGCTCAGGGGCACGAACGACGGTGGGTTCTCTCTCGGAGACGCGGTCAACGCGACCGAAACGGCGTATCCGACGATCGCAGACCGGCGGCTCCGCGACGACACGCTCGGTAACCCCGACAGCGACAGCGCGCGCGTCACCATCGAGCACGAACGTGGTCGCCTCGTCGCCTTCGTCGACAGCGGAAGCCGCCGCGTCTTCAAGGAGTACCAGTACCGGCCGCTAGACCAGGTCTCGACGGGATTACCGACGTCGGCGGTCAAAGACGGACTCCGGCTGACCGCCTACCGGACGTACCCCGGCGGGCCCGTCCGGCTCCAGCTCAACAGCACCGACACTGACGACCCGGTGGACGCACAGATCACCGTCGGGCCCGCCGGCGGCCGCAGTTCCGTCGTCGGGACGACCGGCGCGGACGGCTCGCTGTGGACGCTGGCGCCGGCCGGCACCTACGAGGTGACCGCGATCGACGGCAGTTCGGTGGTCCTGTTGACCGTCGAGCCGACGGCGACGCCGCTGGTCTACGGAACAGTAAACGGGAGTTCGGCGTCGGACGGCGCTGAGACGGTGTCGACGACGCCGACCGAGTGAAACCGGCGGAAAACGGCGTCCGCCGACCTGGGCCGAGCACGAAACCGGTCCCGGAGGTTCTTATCCGATGCCGCGACCAGACGGCCCGTGACAGCACGCGCGGCCGCGCCGGTGATCGGTGTCGTCGTCCTCCTCCTCGTCGGCGTCACTCTGGGGAGCGCCGTCGCCGCCGGCGCAGAGGCAGTCGCGGAGGCGACTGAAACCGACCAGATCGGCGGTGGCGGGCCAGCAGATCCAGGCGGGATGGTCGCGCTCTCGCTCCGCCTCGACGGCGACGAGGTCGCGCTGACACACGAGGCGGGGCCGACGCTCCGGATGGACGACGTTCGGCTCGTCGTGAAAATCAACGGCGAGCGCCTCGATCACCAGCCGCCGGTGCCGTTCTTCGCGGCGGAAGGCTTTCGCGGCGGGCCGACGGGACCGTTCAACGTCGCGAGCGACGGCCGCTGGTCGGCGGGAGAGTCGGGCGCGTTTCGGATCGCCGCGACGAACGATCCGACGCTAACCCCCGGGGCGGTCGTGTCGGTTTCGGTGTCCGCCGATGGTCGCCGGGTTGGCCAGGTACGAGGGATCGTGGGGTGAGCACCGACTCGCCGGGCGGTTTTCCCTTACTCTTCGGGTGCGCGCGCGATGGTCGTGATCGCCTTGGGGCTCCACGGGTACGCCTGCTGGATGTGGTGTTCGATGTCGACGAAGCCAGCCTCCTCGAACATCCGCTGGGCCTCCGTCTCGTCGTAGAACAGCATAATCGCGTCTGCGAGCTGCTGGAACAGCGGGTTCTTGGGGTAATCCGGGCCGACGACGAGGACGCGCCCGCCGGGTTCGACGACCCGCCGGAACTCCGCGAGCGCGTCGACCGGGTTCGGCCAGTATTCGATCGATCCGGACGACCAGAGGGCATCGAAGGAGTTGTCGGCGAAGGGGAGTCGCTCGGCGTCGCCGCGGTAAAAGCGCACCCGATCGCGGGTGCCGAACTTGTCGAACGCCTTTTCGAGCTGGTGGGGGCTCTGGTCGAGCCCGTGCACGTTGTCGGTGTAGCGAAGCAACCCCTCGGTGGCGAATCCGGTCCCGCAGCCGACGTCGAGAACGCGGTCGCCCGCCTCGAGGCCGAACCACTCCAGTGCCTCGTCGCGCATCTCCTCGTTCCAGATGAACGGGTTGATCCGGTCGTACACCTGCGAGAGGTACTTGTAGAACAACCGCGCGTTGGCCTTGTCTTCGAGGACACCCATCGATCGGGGCTTGGAACGGGAGAATCATAACGCTGCGGATCCACCCCCGTCTGGGCCCCTGTGGCGCTACAACCCGAAGAGACAGCCGTATCGAGATCGACAGAGTGCGCGTTTTGGGTGGCGCTGGCGGACGTGTTCCGCAAACACCTTATACGGCGCTTCCGCTACGTTTCGGTGATACGAGTATGCCGAGACCAGAGGTTCTCGAACGGATCAAAACGGTCGAATCCGAGGCCGAAGACATCATCGCGGAGGCCGAGGAAGAGCGCGACGAGCGCATCGAGGAGGCTCGTCGCGAGGCCGAGGAGATCCGCGCAGAAGCAGAAGCGGAGGCCGACGAGTACGAGCAAGAACGGCTCGCCGAGGCCCGCGAGGAGATCGAAGCCGAGCGCGAGAAACGCCTCGAGGAGGGTCGCGAGGCTCGGGAAGAACTGATCGCGGCGGCCGAAGAAAACACCGAGGAGGCCGTCGAGTACGCGATCAGCAGGTTCGAGGAGGCGGTACATGCTCAGACCTGAGCAGATGAGCAAAGTCTCGGTGACGGGCGCAAAAACGGTGATGGAGCCCGTCGTCGAGGCAGTCCACGAACTGAACCTGCTGCACGTCACCGAATACGACGGCTCCTGGGAGGGGTTCGAGCCGGGGAACCCGACCGAGGGTGCCGAGGAGTCCTCCGATCGGCTCGTCACGGTCCGCTCGCTTGAGAGCATCCTCGACGTCGATGCCGAGGACGCCGGACCGACCCGGATCGTCACCGACGACGCGGTGGAGGAAGAACTCGAAGAGATCCGGACCCGAGTGAACGAACTCGACGACCGGAAGGCCGACCTCCGGGGGGAGATCAGAGACATCGAAGAGCGGCTCGACGCGCTCGATCCCTTCGTCGATCTGGGAATCGACCTGGACCTGCTGTCGGGCTACGACTCGCTGACCGTCGCCGTCGGGAGCGGCGACCGCGAGGCCATCGAGCGCGCAGTCGCCGACAGCGAGGACCTCCAGGAGTACGAGATTTTCGCCGGAGACGACACGCTGGCCGTCTTCGCGCGGCCGGCCGAGGACGCGGACGATTCGGCACTCGACGAAGCGCTCGTCGGTGCGGACTTCGCCTCCATCGACGTGCCGGACGCGGAGGGAAGCCCCACCGAGTACGCCGAGGAGCTCGAATACGAGAAACGACAGCTCGAATCGAAGCTCACGACCGTCGAGAACGAACTCGAAGACGAACGGCGGGAGGCCGCCGGCTTCCTGCTTGCGGCCGAGGAGAAGCTCTCGATCGACGTCCAGAAGACCGAGGCACCGTTGTCGTTTGCGACGACCGAGAACGCCTTCATCGCCGAGGGCTGGATCCCGAGCGAGCGGTACGACGAGTTCGAGGCCGCGATCGCCGATGCGGTCGGCGACCGCGTCGAGGTCGAGGAACTGGAACGCGCGACGTTCTCCCGCGACGGCACCGACAGCGTCCGCGAGTCGTTCCCCGAAGAGGGGGCTGGCTCGGCGGCGACCGCGGCGACCGACGGCGGCACCGCGGGGGCGGCCCGCGCCGACGGCGGTAGTCCGGTCGTGATGGCCGACGACGAACCCCCGACCGTCCAGGACAACCCCGGAGCGGTCAAGCCCTTCGAGATACTGGTCAAGGCGGTCAACCGACCGAACTACTACGAGTTCGACCCGACGGTTATTCTGTTCCTGACGTTCCCGGCGTTCTTCGGCTTCATGATCGGGGATCTCGGATACGGCATCATTTACACGGCGATCGGCTACTACCTCTACACCAGCTTCGCCGACCGTCCGGCGTTCCGGAGTATGGGCGGCGTGACGCTTGCGGCCGGGATCTTCACGATGCTCTTCGGCGTCCTCTACGGCGAACTGTTCGGCCTCCACGTCATCGCGACGTACTTCTGGGAGGGCGTCGTCGGCCTGAGCCACGCCCCGATCGAGAAAGGTCTCTCGCCCGAGGGCGTCGACTGGGCCCGCGGCTGGCTCGTCGTGAGCATCCTCATCGGCATCTTCCACCTCAACGTCGCGTGGATCTTCGGCTTCATCGAGGACTTCGAGCTGCACGACCTCAAACACGCCGTCTACGAGAACGGCTCGTGGCTCCTGATGATGAACGGCCTGTGGGTATGGGTCTTCAGCGACGCGCTCCGAAGCGTCGCGCCCGAGTTCATCTACACGACGTTCTCCAGCGAGGGCGTGATCCCCCTCGGATTCAACGGGTTCCCGGCGATGGAACTGTTCACCATCCCGGTCGTCAACGGCCCGTTCACGCTCCCGCTGCTCGTGTTCCTCGTCGGCTTCATCCTCCTCGCGGTCGGTGAACCCATCGAGGCCGTCGAGTTCCTGAACGTGCTGGTCAACGTCCTCTCCTATACCCGGATCGCCGCGGTGCTGCTCGCGAAGGCGGGGATGGCCTTCACGGTCAATCTCCTCTTCTTCGGCGTGTACGTCGACAGCCACGGCGGGTGGCACTTCGGTCTCGGCGGGATGCCGGACGCCGAAGCGGTGGCCGCGCTCGGACCGGGCGAGACACTGAGCTATCACGGCTACGAGGTGACCGAGATTATGTTCGGCGGACTCGTCCACGGCGACGCCGCCACGATCCTGATCGGCCTCCTCGTGCTCGTGCTCGGGCACCTGCTCGTGCTCGCGCTCGGCGTCACGAGCGCCGGCCTGCAGGCGGTGCGTCTCGAGTACGTCGAGTTCTTCAACAAGTTCTTCGACGGCGGCGGCCGCGAGTACGAGCCGTTCGGCTACGAGCGACGCTTTACCACCGAGGATTAGGCTCGTTCGACGGCCGATTTTTACCGTTCCGACGACCAAAGGCGCGGTTCTCCGCGCTCAGGAGTCAAAAGCGGACGACCGGTCTACGGTCACCTCGACAGGGGGTGTGTCTAACGTTCGCAAACGTCGAATATCGCCGAATGCGGCCGCTTCTCTCCGGATCCGTCGACTCCGTTTGGGAAGCTTTATGAGAAGCGTCTGTTCAATTACGCACGTTCGGAGACGACTATCCGGTCAACCAACGCAAAACAATGTTCGAAGCACTCCTACAGCAGTCGCAGTCAGCTGCCCCGGCTCTTGAACCGTCCGCCGCCGCCGCACTCGCGGTCGGCCTCGCCGCCTTCGGCGCAGGGTATGCCGAGCGCGGAATCGGCGCCGCCGCGATGGGTGCCATCGCGGAAGACAACGACCTCTTCGTGAACGGTCTGATCCTGACCGTGCTCCCGGAGACGCTCGTTATCCTCGCGCTGGTCGTCGTATTCCTGGTCTAACCGCCCCCGCTCTTTCCACCTATGAGTTTGGACAACGTCGTCGAAGACATCCGAGACGAAGCCCGCGCGCGTGCGGACGAAATACGCGAGCAGGGTGAGCGCCGCGCCGACGAGATCATCGAGACGGCCGAGGCGGACGCCGAGGAGCTGTTGGAGGCTCGCGAGGCCGACGTCGAACGCCGGATCGAACAGGAGCGCGAGCAGGCGCTTTCCAGCGCGAAGCTCGAAGCCAAACAGGAGCGGCTCGAAGCTCGTCGCGACGTTCTCGAAGACGTCCGTTCGGGCGTCGAAGAGCAGCTCGTCGAGCTCCCCGAGGAGACGCGCGAGGAGCTCACGCGGGCGCTGCTCGAAGCCGCCGTCCCCGAATTCGAAGACGAAGAGGCCGTGTCGGTGTACGGCCGCGCCGACGACGCGGAGCTGCTCGAAGCGCTCGTCAGCGAGTTCGACGGCTTCGAGTACGCCGGGGAGTACGACTGTCTCGGCGGCGTCGTCGTCGAGGGGGCCGACTCCCGCGTTCGGGTGAACAACACCTTCGACTCCGTTCTGGAAGGCGTCTGGGAGGACAACCTCAAGGACGTGAGCGAGATCCTGTTCGACCAATGAGCACAGCCGGCGGTTCCAACCCCGAGTACGTGACGGCCCGCGTCGGGGCGCGTCGGAGCGCCCTGTACGGGGACGAGGAGTACCGCAAGCTGATTCGGATGGGGCCGGCCGAGATCGCCCGTTTCATGGAGGAATCCGACTACGAGGCCGAGATCAACGCGCTCGGCGCCCGACACTCGGGCGTCGATCTGATCGAGTACGCGCTCAACCGGAACCTCGCAAAGCAGTTCGAGGACCTCCTCCGGTGGGCCGACGGTCGGCTGTACGACCTCATCGCCCGCTACCTCCGGAAGTTCGACGCCTGGAACATCAAGACGGTCATCCGCGGCCTCTACTCGGAGGCCGACCGGGAGGCGATCGAGGACGACCTCATCCGCGCCGGCGAGTTCGACGAGGAACTGCTCGACCAACTGCTTGACTCGCCGAGCATCGAAGACGTCGTCGAACGGCTCTCGGGAACGATGTTCGGCGACAGCCTCGAGGCGGCGTACGACGACTACGAGGAGACCGGCGTCCTCGTCCCGCTCGAGAACGCCGTCGATCGGACGTACTACGAGCACCTCCTCGAGGATCTCGCGGTCGACGAAGCGACGGCGCAGTACCGGGAGTTCCTGGAGGCGGAGATCGACTTCCGGAACGCCCGGAACGCATTGCGGCTGGCACAGAGCGGCGCCGATATCGACCCGGCCGAGTACTACATCGACGGCGGCTCGCTGTTTACGGCGAGCGAACTCGCGACGCTCTCGCAGAACCGCGAGGAACTCGTGGCCGCGATCCGCGAGTCGAAGTACGGCGATGAACTCTCCGAGGCGCTCGACGAACTCGAGGCCGCAGAGAGCCTCATCGGCTTCGAGCGGGCGCTCGACGAGATCCTGCTGGAGTACACGAGCGCACTCGGGAACGTGTTCCCGCTTTCGATCACGCCGATCGTCTCGTACATCCTCGCAAAGGAGCGGGAGGTCGACAACATCCGCGCGATCGCGCGCGGTCGCGAGGCGGGGCTGTCGGAAGAACAGATCCAAGAGGAGCTGGTGAACATATGAGCCAGGAGATAGCCGTCGTCGGGAGCCCGGACTTCACGACCGGGTTCCGCCTCGCGGGCGTCCGGAAGTTCGAGACCGTTCCCGACGATGCAAAGGACGAACAGCTCGACGAGGCCGTCACCGCAGTGTTCGAAGACGAGGACGTCGGTATCGTCGTGATGTACAACGACGACCTCGAATATCTCTCGCGAGACGTCCGCGAAACCGCCGAGACGAGCATCGAGCCGACGCTCGTGACCCTCGGCGGCGGCGCGGGCGCCGGCGGCCTCCGCGACCAGATCAAGCGAGCCATCGGTATCGATCTGATGGAGGAGGACAACTAATACATGAGTCAGACAGCACAAACCGTCCGCGAGGACGGTGTTATTGCGAGCGTGAGTGGTCCCGTCGTGACCGCCCGCGATCTCGACGCCCGGATGAACGACGTCGTCTACGTCGGCCACGAGGGCCTGATGGGCGAAGTCATCGAGATCGAAGGCGATATCACGACGGTACAGGTGTACGAAGAGACCTCGGGGATCAGTCCCGGCGAACCCGTCGAGAACACGGGCGAACCGCTGACTGTCGACCTCGGTCCAGGCCTGCTGGACACCATCTACGACGGCGTCCAGCGGCCGCTGGATATCCTCGAAGACAAGATGGGTAGCCCGTATCTCGACCGCGGCGTCGACGCGCCGGGGATCGAACTCGACAAACAGTGGGAGTTCGAGCCCGAAGTCGAGGAGGGCGACGCCGTCGAGCCCGGCGACGTCGTCGGGACCGTCGAGGAGACGATCACCATCGACCACAAGGTGATGGTGCCGCCCGACTACGAGGGCGGCGAGGTCGTCGAGATCAACTCGGGATCGTACACCGTCGAGGAGACGGTCGTCGCACTCGATTCCGGCGAAGAGATCAAGATGCGGCAGGAGTGGCCGGTCCGTGAGGCCCGGCCGACTGTCGAGAAGAAGACCCCGCGGACGCCGCTCGTCTCCGGGCAGCGAATCCTCGATGGCCTCTTCCCGATCGCGAAGGGCGGGACGGCCGCGATTCCGGGGCCGTTCGGCTCCGGGAAGACCGTCACCCAGCACCAGCTCGCGAAGTACGCCGACGCCGACATCATCATCTACGTCGGCTGCGGCGAGCGCGGCAATGAGATGACCGAGGTCATCGACGACTTCCCCGAACTCGAGGACCCCTCGACGGGGAACCCGCTGATGGCCCGGACGTCGCTGATCGCGAACACGTCGAATATGCCCGTCGCCGCGCGGGAATCCTGTGTCTACACGGGGATCACCATCGCGGAGTTCTACCGCGATATGGGCTACGACGTGGCGCTGATGGCCGACTCCACCTCGCGGTGGGCCGAGGCGATGCGCGAGATCTCCTCCCGACTCGAGGAGATGCCCGGCGAAGAGGGCTATCCCGCGTATCTCGCCGCTCGGCTCGCGCAGTTCTACGAGCGCGCCGGCTACTTCGAGAACATCAACGGCACCGAGGGATCGGTGTCCGCCATCGGCGCGGTGTCGCCGCCCGGCGGCGACTTCTCGGAGCCGGTCACCCAGAACACCCTGCGCATCGTCAAGACGTTCTGGGCGCTCGACGCCGACCTCGCGGAACGGCGGCACTTCCCGTCGATCAACTGGAACGAGTCGTACTCGCTGTATCGGGAACAGCTCGATCCGTGGTTCCAAGAGGAAGTCGCCGAGGACTGGCCGGAGGTCCGACAGTGGGCAATCGACGTCCTCGACGAAGAGACGGAACTGCAGGAGATCGTCCAGCTCGTCGGGAAGGACGCCCTCCCCGAGGACCAGCAGCTGACCCTGGAGGTCGCCCGCTACCTGCGCGAGGCGTACCTCCAGCAGAACGCGTTCCACCCGGTCGACACCTACTGTCCGCCGGAGAAGACGTACCTGATGCTGACGACGATCAAGACGCTCAACGACGAGGCGTTCGACGCCCTCGACGCAGGCGTTCCGATCGAAGAGATCATCGACATCGACGCCGCGCCGGACATCAACCGGATCGGCGTCCAAGAGGACTACGAGGAGTACGTCGACGATCTCAAATCCAGAATCACCGACCAGCTCCGGAATCTCTACTAACATGAAAGAGTACCAGACAATCACCGAGATCAGCGGCCCGCTGGTGTTCGCCGAGGTCGACGAGGCCATCGGCTACGACGAGATCGTCGAGATCGAGACGGCACAGGGGGAGACGCTGCGCGGACAGGTCCTCGAATCCTCCGACGGCCTCGTGGCCATCCAGGTGTTCGAGGGCACGAGTGGTATCGACCAGAACGCGTCGGTTCGCTTCCTCGATGAGACGATGAAGATGCCCGTCACCGAGGACCTCCTCGGGCGGGTGCTCGACGGCTCCGGCCGGCCGATCGACGGCGGGCCGGACATCGTTCCGGACGAGCGACGCGACATCGTCGGCGCGGCGATCAACCCCTACTCCCGGGAGTACCCCGAGGAGTTCATCGAGACGGGCGTCTCCGCCATCGACGGGATGAACACGCTCGTCCGCGGCCAGAAGCTCCCGATCTTCTCCAGTTCGGGCCAGCCGCACAGCGAACTGGCGATGCAGATCGCCCGGCAGGCGAGCGTCCCCGAAGAGGAGGAGGGCGACGACGACGAGGGATCGGAGTTCGCCGTCATCTTCGGCGCGATGGGGATCACCGCCGAGGAGGCAAACGAGTTTATGGACGACTTCGAGCGCACGGGCGCGCTGGAACGCTCCGTCGTCTTCATGAACCTCGCAGACGACCCCGCCGTCGAACGGACGGTCACCCCGCGGATGGTGCTGACCACCGCGGAGTACCTCGCCTTCGACAAGGGGTATCACGTCCTCGTCATCCTCACGGACATGACCAACTACTGCGAGGCGCTCCGGGAGATCGGCGCAGCTCGCGAAGAGGTGCCCGGCCGACGTGGGTACCCCGGATATATGTACACGGACCTGGCGCAGCTCTACGAGCGCGCCGGCCGGATCCAGGGGCGCGAGGGCTCGGTCACGCAGATTCCGATCCTCACGATGCCCGGCGACGACGACACGCACCCGATCCCGGACCTGACCGGGTACATCACCGAGGGACAGATCTACGTCGACCCCGACCTCAACAGCCAGGGCCTGCAGCCCCCGGTGAACGTCCTGCCCAGCCTCTCGCGGCTGATGGACGACGGGATCGGCGAGGGCCTCACCCGCGAGGACCACTCCGACGTCTCCGACCAGATGTACGCCGCCTACGCCGAGGGTGAGGACCTTCGGGACCTGGTGAACATCGTCGGTCGCGAGGCGCTGTCGGAACGCGACAACAAGTATCTCGACTTCGCCGACCGGTTCGAGGCGGAGTTCATCGACCAGGGCTTCCAGACCAACCGCCCGCTCGAGGACACCCTCGATATCGGCTGGGATCTCCTGTCGATGCTACCGAAGACCGAACTCAACCGCGTCGACGAGGAGTTCATCGAAAAGTACTACCGCGAGGACGAAGGCGAAGCGACCGAGACCGAAGCGACGGCCGACTAACCGCCGAGCGCCGGGGCTCTTTGCCGATCACAGCCCTCGAAACGACCGATCAGCATCGCTGACAGTCAATTTTTCGGGATCTCGACCCCGCTGGCCACATTTGTTTTGTATCTCCGGGTGGAGTTTGTTCTATGGCACAGCGCGGGAAGCCGGAGATCGGCGAGGCGGCGGACGCAGAACGGACGTCGCGAATCGGGTCCGACTCGCCGGCAGCGTCGGCGAGCACGGATGCCGTCGACGAGGCGCTGAAGACCCGGGCGATGGACGAGGCGCCGGTCGGGATCACCATCGCCGACGCGACGGCACCGGATATGCCGCTCGTGTACGTCAACGCGGCGTTCGAGCGGGTCACCGGCTACTCTCCCGAGTACGCGATCGGCCGGAACTGCCGGTTCCTGCAGGGCGACGACACGCGTGAAGCGCCCGTCGCAGAGATGCGGGCGGCGATCGAAGCGGGGCGTGCGACGTCGGTGGAGATCCGGAACTACCGGAAGGACGGGGAGATGTTCTGGAACGAGGTGACGATCGCGCCGCTCCGCGACGAGGACGGCACTGTCGTCAACTACGTCGGGTTCCAGCGGGACATCACGCGGCGAAAGCGGGCCGAGCGCGCAGCAAAGCGCCGTGCGTCGCGGATCGAACGGGAGCTGACGGTCCAGGAACACCTCCTGGAACGGCTCGACGGAGTCGTCGCAGACGTGACAGAGGCCGTAACTCGCGCGGACTCTCGGCGGGATCTCGAAGAGCAGGTCGCCGAAATCGTCGGCAAGACGTACGCCGGGGCGTGGATCGGCACGTACGATCCGGCGACAGACACAGTCGTCCCGGAGGTGGTCGCCGGCGAGACGGACTGCGACGTCAGGGACTGTCAGTTCTCCACCCGCTCGGCGGAGCCGTCGGACGAATCGACCGCTGATCGGACGGCAGACGGCTCTCGGGAGCACGAAGCGGGGGAGCAAAGCAAGGATTCGGCGAGCGCAACCGCGGCAGCGGTTCGAGAAACCCTGGACGATCGATACGTCCACATCGAACCGATCGACGACGGGATAGAAGATCCACTGAGTGCGGTCGCTGCGGTCCCGCTTCACTACGGGGACGTGATGTACGGGATGATCGGCGTCTATGCCCGCAAGGACGGGGAGTTCGACAGCCACGAGCGCGCAGTCCTGACGGCTCTCGGCCGGACGGTCGCGACGGGGATCAACGCCCTGGAAAGCCAGCGGACGCTCCAGAGCGAAGAGCGGATCGAAGTCCGGCTCGCGATCGGCGACCATCCGCTGGTCGGGTTCGCCTCCGCGCTCGGGTGTCGACTGCAGTACGCCGGCAGCGTCGGCGACCGGCGAGAACCGACGATGCTCTTCGAGACGGAGATAAGCGTCGACGAAGACGCCGTTCGAACGGCGGCAGACGGCGCGATCGAGATCCACACCGTCCTCGCCGGCGAGGCGGGGTCGGTCCTGGAACTGTCGATCACCGGTTCGACACTTCGGACGCTGCTGTCCGACTACGGCGGGGAACTCCGGAACATCCAGGTCGAAGACGGGATCGCACAGGTCACGGTCGAAGTCGGACGGGAGACGATGGCGCAGTCGCTCGCAGACGCCGCGACCAACGCGTTCGAACGTGTGGAACTGACTGGCTACCGGCGCCGCGAGCAGCGGAACGAAACCCACCGGGAGTTCGTCGCCGACCTGAAAGCCCGCCTGACTGATCGGCAACACGCTGCGCTGGTCAGAGCCTACAGTTCGGGGTACTTCGAGTGGCCCCACGAGAAAAGTGGTGAGGAAATCGCCGAAACGATGGGCGTCTCCCGATCGACGTTTCACCAGCACCTGCGGGCAGCCCAGCGAAAGCTGGTCGGCGCGATCCTCGAACGGGACGGAAGCTGAACACGGTCCGGTAGCGACTCCCGAGCGACGCGGGGACGGGACAGTGGACGAGGGGACGGCGGGAGAATACCCAACTAGTTGTGTACGTCACTTATCATTGTCACCCTCTTATTACCGAATGTACTATGCCGCAACCCGGTAGTGAAGGAATATGGCTGTGGATCGGAACGCTCGGAATGTTCCTGGGGATGCTGTACTTCATCGCCAGGGGCTGGGGCGAAACAAACAGACGGCGACAGGAGTTCTATATTGTAACGATATTCATTACCGCCATCGCGTTCACCAACTATCTCGCGATGGCGTTGGGCTTCGGGCTCACGAACGTGATGATCGGCGGCGAGGAGTTGCCGATATACTGGGCCCGGTACACTGACTGGTTCTTCACCACGCCGCTCCTGCTTATCGACCTCGGCCTGCTCGCCGGGGCAGATCGGAACCAGCTGTCAGCGCTCGTCGGCCTCGACATGCTGATGATCGCGACGGGCGCCGTGGCGACGCTGTCGGCCGGTCCGGGCGCGCTGTCGGAGGGTGCACGCCGGCTGATCTGGTGGGGCGTCTCCACGGGCTTCCTGCTCGTGCTGCTGTACATGCTGTACGGCTCGCTCGGGGACAAGGCCAGCCGGCTGTCCGGTGATGCGGCCTCGACGTTCAGCACGCTCCGGACGCTGATCGTCGTGATCTGGCTGGTGTACCCGGTCTGGTGGCTCATCGGCACCGAGGGCCTCCAACTCGTCAGCCTGTACATCGAGACGGCCGGCTTCATGGTGCTCGACCTGGTCGCGAAGGTCGGCTTCGGTATCATCCTGCTGTCGAGTCGTGAAGTCCTCGACGCCGCCGGCTCGGCTGTCGGCGACGCCGAAGCAGCAGACTAATCGAACGGATCGACGCGAAACCACACCCGACTCGTTCCCGCACTTTTTCGGCCGTCGGCCCGAACAACAAAAGCGTGGGGACCCTGGAGTGTATCCAATGACATCCCAGCTGACCTACTTGCAGTTTCACCTCGCCTTTCTGGTGCCCGTAGCGATGTTTCTGATCGCGACCGGGTTCGTGAGCCGATCGCGGCTCGACGGCCTCTCGACGATCCGTTCGACGGGCCGACACTCCTACTGGGTCGGCGTCGCGATCATCACCGTCATCGCGCTGGCGTACACGACGCCGTGGGACAACTACCTCATCGCCCGCGGTGTGTGGCGGTACGGCGACGGCTCGACGCTCGCCACCATCGGCTACGCGCCGATCGGCGAGTACCTGTTCATCCTCGTGCAGCCGTGGGTGACGGCGCTGTGGCTGGCGCATCTGTCGCTGCCGGCGACGTGGCCGTCGATAACCCGCCCGATCAGGAGTCGAATCGCGGCCGTCGTCCTCGCCGCCGGCATCGGCATCGGCGGCTTGTGGCTGCTCGGCACCGACGCGACGTTCTACCTCGGGGCGATCCTCGCGTGGGCGGCACCGGTCCTGGCGCTCCAGTGGGCCGTCGGCGCGCCGCAGCTTTTGGCTCGCCGTCGCCTCGTCGTCCTCGGGGTCGCGGTCCCGACGCTGTATCTCAGTATCGTCGACCGGATCGCCATCGAATACGGGATCTGGATCCTCTCGCCGGAGTACACCACCGGAATCTCCGTCGCCGGACTGCCGATCGAGGAGGGGCTGTTTTTCCTCGTGACGAACCTGTTCGTCGTGCAGGGGCTCGTCCTCTACGGCTGGGTGACCGACCGGTGGCTGGCCCCCGACGGCGAGCGGCGGTCGATCCCGCGGCTCCGATCGTGGACCGACCGCGAGGTGTGACAGAATGGACGGGTCGCCGTCGGAGGAGGCCGTGGCCGGTCGAAGCATCCGTAGCCCGGAAGCAGGGTCGAACCGCGGGTTCGAGGCCCAGGCACTCCTGGCCGCAGTGGCCTGCCGTCCCGCCTGGCTCGTCATCGGTGTACTGACGCTCGGTGCGGCGGTCGCGACGGTGACGGGGCTTTCGGTCTCGTATCCACCCTGGGTGCGGTACGTGCCGCTGGCGGCCAGCCTGCTCGTCTTCGGGCTTCCGCACGGCGCCGTCGACCACTTGGCGCCGGCCCGTGCCGCGGGGGAACAGCCGACCGTACGGTGGTTGCTCGGCGTCGGTGCGGTCTATCTCGTCCTCGGCGTCGGGTACGCGGCGCTGTGGGCACTGGCCCCCGCCGTCTCCGCGGGCCTGTTCGTGGCGCTGACCTGGCTCCACTGGGGGCAGGGCGATCTGTACCTCCTCGATGCGCTCGGGAGCACCCATCTGGATGGCGCCGGCGTTCGCCTCGGGACGCTTCTGGTCCGGGGCGGACTGCCGATGCTCGTCCCAGTATTGCGGTTTCCGGGACGATACCGGGAGGTCGTCGATGCGTGGGTCGCGCTGTTCGGCGGCGACCTCGGCGCGTCGTGGCTGCTCTCCGTCGACGTTCGTGCGGCGCTCGGCGTCGGCTTCGTCCTCGTGACCGTTGGAACCCTCATCGCCGGTCGACGGCGAGCGGCCGACGATGGCTGGCGACGCGACGCCGCCGAGACAGCTCTGCTGTGGGCGTTCTTCCTGCTCGTCCCGCCGCTTCTTGCAGTTGGAATCTACTTCTGCGTGTGGCACTCGTTGCGGCATATCGCGCGGTTGATCCTGATCGACGACGGTGCACGGCAGGCCTTCGCCGAGGCCGGGGCCCTCGCCGCGCTGTTCCGGACCGGGCGGGACGCTGCACCGCTTTCGGCCGTCTCGATCGTCCTCCTCGTGGGCGTCGCAGTCGGCGGCGGCGTCGGGAGCGGCGCCGAGGTCCGGACGCTTGCGGCGCTGTATCTGGTATTTATTTCGGTGTTGACGCTCCCGCACGTGGCGATCGTGACGTGGATGGACGGCGCGGAGAACGCCGGTCTGGCGCGGTTCGCCGGCAATAAATAAAAGGTTAACAGGCCCCGCCCACAACCCTCCGGCAATGGCCGAAGACGTCAAACCGACCCGCAAGAACCTGATGGCGATCGAGGATCGCATCCAGCTTTCGGAGCGGGGCCACGACACGCTCGAACAGAAGCGTGACGGCCTCATTATGGAGTTTATGGATATTCTCGATCAGGCCCAGGACGTCCGCTCGGAACTGAACGAAGAGTACGAGACCGCCCAGGAGAAGATCAATATGGCGCGGGCGATGGAGGGCGACGTCGCCGTCCGCGGTGCCGCCGCCGCGCTGAAGGAGCACCCGGAGATCACGACCCAATCGAAGAATATTATGGGCGTCGTCGTCCCGCAGATCGAGTCCTCACGCGTCCGGAAGAACCTCGACCAGCGCGGCTACGGACTGCTGGGCTCCTCGGCGCGGATCGACGAGGCCGCCGACGCCTACGAGGAACTGCTCGAGACGATCATCCTCGCCGCGGAGGTCGAAACCGCGATGAAGAAGATCCTCAAGGAGATCGAGACCACAAAGCGGCGGGTCAACGCCCTCGAGTTCAAACTGCTCCCCGATCTGTACGAGAACAAAGAGTACATCGAGCAGAAACTCGAAGAGCAGGAACGCGAAGAGATCTTCCGGATGAAGAAGATCAAGAACAAAAAGGAAGAGGAGGAGGCCGAAGAGAAAGCGGCCGCCGAAGAAGCAGCCGCGACCCCGGCCGACGACTAAACCGGAATCTCTTTTCGAGTCTTCGACGACGCGGGTCTTCTCTCCTCGCCTCATCCGATTCTCGTCCCGACGCCGCACCACAGCCACGGGACGGCGCGGGCGATTCCGCTGCCATCAGATGGCAAGTCTTAATTATGCCACCGGGCAACGAAGAAGTGGAGCAAGCCCGGGTGGTGTAGTGGCCCATCATACGACCCTGTCACGGTCGTGACGCGGGTTCAAATCCCGCCTCGGGCGTTTCTGTGCTCCGTTGTCTGCCCGGGTGGTGTAGTGGCCCATCATACGACCCTGTCACGGTCGTGACGCGGGTTCAAATCCCGCCTCGGGCGCTTCTTCGATTTCACACGTCGCGGAGTTTCATCTCCGCGGCTCACTCGTGAAATCGGGGTACGACGAACGCGGGATTTGAACACCAGCAGTCGCACGCCCGCGCAGCGAACGGAGTGAGCGAGCAGGAACGTCTGTGCAGGGTTCAAATCCCGCCTCGGCACTCTGTACTCCATTCGGCTGACAAAATTTCGTCTCCGCGGCCTGTCGGTTGCGAAGCTCTATGATGAGCGGGATTCAGTCCTCGACCGTGACCCACCCGGGACTCTCCCACCCGCAGTTCGGACACGCCAGTCGACGACGGCCGCTGGAGAGCCAGCCGTCGCCGCCCTTCAGCCCCACGACGCCCAGGTCGCAGCCGGGACACCGGCCGCGGCGGATCCGCTCTTCGACGTACTCCGCGTCGAGGTCCGTCCCCCGGTCGGCGCGCGCCTCGGCCGGCCGGGTCTCGATGCGGATGTTCCAGGGGCTGTCGACGCGCTCTGTCGGGACCGTCCCGGAGACGCCGTGTCCCTCGCCCTCCATCCGGCGGACGTGGGACGTCAAACTCGTGACGTCGACCTCGACATCGCAGTAGGGACACTCGACGCGCATACGTACCGATACGGCTCCTCGGAGAAGGAGGTTGTGGCCGGTCTCGAACGAGTTCGAGCGGGGTTCGCGACCTCGGAGGGGTCCACAGACGTCACAGGCCGACGATCAGTCCCCCGATGCCGACGCCGAGCAACGCCATCAGGAGCGTGCCGGCCGCATCCGCGACGGCGACACCGTAGCGGCCGTCTGTGGCCGCGTCTGCAACGTTGATCGCGAACGAGGAGAACGTGGTGAACGCGCCGCAGAATCCGGTCCCGGCAAATGCGAGCGTCGGTGCGGCCGGCGAGGCGGCGACGAGCGCCCCGAGCGCGATGCTCCCGAGAACGTTGACCGCGAAGGTGCTCGGCCGGCCGCCGTCGAGGGCAACGTCGACCGCGTACCGGCAGAGTGCGCCCGCGGCCCCGCCAAGGCCGACGAGGAGCGGCGTCGGAAGCGAAGCGAGAATGTCGCCGAACAGCGCGAGCGGGAGCCACCCGACCAGCGTGGGTGTCACGCGTACCGCCTCCCGACTTCGAGACCCGCGAACGCCGCGGCGAACCCGAGCGCGTAGGTGGCGCCGACGTTCGCGAACGCCGGCAGTGGTGCACGTGTTGCCGTCTCGACGGCAAACGTGCTGTAGGTCGTAAACGAGGAGAGCAATCCGGTCGCGAGAAACAGGCGAAGCCGCGACGAGCGGACGACCCCGATCACGGCAGCGAGGACGAAACTCCCGGCGACGTTGACCGCGAGCGTTCCAGCCGAGCCAGCAACGAGCAGACCGACAGCATAGCGCGAGGTCGCGCCGAAGAAGCCGCCGACCGCGACGAGCACCGGCACGAGCCTGTCTGCCATCACTGCCGTATCGGGTGAGGGGCTACTCGTCGGTTTCGGTCCCGTGATCGGGCGGCTTTCGGGTGAGTCGGAAGTCGACGACCAGACCGTGCTCACGGCCCTTCCAGTCGGGGCGGATCTCGGGATCGCCCGCGCAGCGTCGCAGCGAGGAGTCGTTCCGTCGGCGACCGCAGCGTCCGCAAGGACCGCTCAAAAGAGGATTGCAACGGTCTTCACCGACAGATTCCACCAGACCACGATCACGCCGAGGAGGGCCAGTCCGAGCGGGACACCGACCCGATGCGGCCGCGGCGTCAACCGCCAGAGCAGATAGAACACGGCGAGGAGAGCGAGTTTCACGGCGACCATCGAAACCAAGCCGTACTGTTCGACGAGAAAGCCAGACACGACACCCGCCTCATACACTCCGGCAATGCTGAGTCCGACCGTGGTCGTCACCAAATCGCCGATTCCGAAGAACGCGACCGCGACCGCCCACAGTCGCGTCTCCGCGAACTGCAGTCGTTCGACCGATCCGGGGACCTCGGATTGCCCCATATCCCTCCGGTTGGCCGAGGATGTGCTTCGTAAATGACCGCTTGTGACGAGTAGCGTCCAGTTACCGCTATCGCCCCTGTTCGACGGGAGAAACGGCGTCGGCCGCGACAGGGGAAGGTTAGTCACCGAGGCAGCGCTCGGTGGGCGGAAACGACACCGACGACGCCCGCGGACTCGCTCCGCCGTGTGGCGTGTCGCGTTCACGAATCGCGACCGTCCGAACCGCCTCGGCAGTGTCGTCGACCACCAGCGCCTCACCCGGCGCGGTCGGCATCGCGTCGGTGACGTCGCCATCGAGATATGCCGGATCGGCCGAGGCGAGCGCACGGACATCCGGCCCGGCGGTCAGCCGGTGGACGATGCGGAGATCCGACTGCGAGACGGCGACCGAGGGGAGCGCACTCGGCCGCTGCGTAGCGGTGACAAGGGAGACGCCCGGCGCGCGCCCGCGAGTGAGTATCGTACGGAGGGCTGCGGCGGCGACGCCCTCGAAAAAGACGTGCGCCTCGTCGACGAAGAGCCACGGGAGTCGGTCGATCCGGGACGGGTCGGTGTTCGTTTTCGAGTCTGTCCCCGTTTCCGGCGAGGAGAGCCCATCGGATCGGTCGACTCGCCCGTCGTACAGTGCGGCCGCAACGCCCGCAACAACCGCGTTTGCGGCTGCGTCGTCGAGCCCGGAACAGTCGAGAACGGTCGCCCCGCCCCCGGCGAGCGATCCTGCGTCGAGTCCGTCGGGATCGAACACGTCCCACGATTCAGCCCGCCGGAGCCGGTTATCGGCCGCGCGCCGGGCGTCGTCGGCAGCCTCGGCGTCCCCGACGACGGTTCGCATCTCCGCGAGGGTGTCGGCCGCGGCGGCTGCGTCCCAGACGAGCGCGCCCACCGCACCGTCCGGATCGGCACCGACGAGACGCGGCCAGCGGCCTGGCGGGATGGCATCCGCGCGGACCGAGGGAGCATCGATCACCCGCGCAGGCACGGGATCGTCAGCCGCCTCGGCTGCGAGACCGCCGAAGACGCCCATCGGATCGACGACCACGGGTGCAATCCCACGGGCTCGCGCCGCCTCCTCCGCGAGGACGCCGAGCGTGTAGGACTTCCCGTAGCCGCGTTTGCCCACGACGAGCGCGGCGTGCGGCCGGTCGAGATCGATTCCGACCGGTGCTCCAGGGCTCCCGTCGCGGGCGCGGTGGTTCCCGAAGCGCCCGATCGGCGCGTCGGAATCGGCTGTGGTGTCCGCATCGCGTCGTCCGAGGACCTCGGCGTGCATCGAAGAGTGTGGCCGCTCCATCCGGAATAAACGTCCGGGCGAGCGTTTATATACGGAGACGGGACCACGGGCGGTATGCTCGAAGAACTCGGGCGGTTCGCCGCGGACGACCGGGCGATCGAGGGACTGCCGATCAGACTCGTCATCGCACTTGTGGTGGGCGTCGCCACGATGAGCGTGATGCTGAATATGGTCTCGGGGATACAGGGGCTCGCCGTTTCGGAACTGGACGTCCAGCCCACGCCGGACGTCGTCGAACCCGGCGAGCACGAACTTGAACTGCGCGTCGTCGACGACGACGGCGATCCGGTGGAGGGAGCGACCGTGATTGTCAAGGACGGCAGCGCCGAGATGGCGGGGGTGGTGACGGCGAAATCGGACGCCGATGGCGTGGCGACCGTCACTGTCGAGGCCGACACGCGCGCAAACCAGGAGACCGGCACGCTCGTCGTCGACGTGAAGCCGCCGTCGGGGAGCCAGTTCGTCGACCGACGGGAGAACACGGAGATCCTGGTGGTCGCAAAGTAGGCGGGAGGCGGGGAATCATCCGACAGCCAGGGCGTGGCCGCGACCTCTCATCGTTCGGGATGGACCGGCGCGTCGAAGCCACCGCGGACAAGCGGCTTGGCGATGTGCCGACGCGCACACGGCGGCACCTCGTACCACCCGCGTTCGAGGTCGCGGTCAAGATCGACGGTCTCGGGTCCCGGCGCCGACGTCCCGCAGTCCCGACAGCGATAGCCCTGCCCGCGTCCGGCGCTCTCCATCGAGCGGCCGCACTCGTCGCAGGTAGGTGTCGTCTCCGCCGTCCACTGTAGCGACCGGACGGCGAACTTCTCCAGTTTCACCGTCCCGTTGCTCACCTCCCCACAGGCGGTGATCTCGTCGCCGAGACGGAGCGCCCGGACGCGATCGCGGAACCGCTTTGTCGGCTCGAAGGCGACGCAGTCGACCCGTTCCTCCGAGCAGTCCCGGCCGGAGAGCGTGAAGAAGACGTGGCCGCCGGTCCGAGTCTCCGGTTCGGTCGAAACGGTGCCGTCGACGCGGTAGGCGTGACCGTCCGAGAGGTCGCCGATAGTGCCGTCCCGGAGGTGCGCGTCGGTGCCCTGATTCGTCACGAACGTGGCCGCTCGCTCAATTGGCTCGCTCTCGATCCGTCCCGCCAGTTCCCGTACTGCGTCGGGATCGTCGCCGCGGATGCCGTAGAGGATCGGCCCGGGCGCGCTGGGAATGCAGACTGCTTGCCGTTCGACCCGATCGACCGTGTCCCACGCGGTCGGATACCACTCGTCCGCGGCCGCGAAAACCGACGCTTCGTCGACGTCGCGGAGAGAGCCGCAGCGCTCGAATTCGCGGTAGGCGATATGTTCGTACGTCCACTCGTCGAACGCGCGCCACGCGCCGACGGCGGCGAGCGCGCCGATCCGCCCGCGGCCGCCCGCCCAGCCGCGGTGGCGGTAGCCGGCGGTATCGGCCAGATCCGTCGCCTCCGCGGGGTCCAGGAGGTCCGTAACCGCCCGCCGCGCGAAATCGGCCACTGACCGCGGGACCGCCTCGGGCGGATCGTCGGCGACCACAACTCCCGGGCTCGTCCGGGGATCGTCGGTTTCGGCCAGCGGCTCCAGTTCGGCCGCGGCGAGATTCAGCGCCCGGTCGGGATCGATGTCTGTGTGGAGCGCAAGCGCCGCGTTCCCCCGGGTTTTGTGCTCGACTGCCGGATTGAGCCGTACCAGTAGCCGCCGTTCGACCCTCCCGCCGTCGTCGACGATCGCCTCGGCGACCCGCGTCGCGAGGTACGTCGTACACATCCCTCGCTCACGGGAGTCGGTGTCGTCGAGGCCGATGATCGCCATCGATATCTCGTAATCGACGCGTGGGCTAACCGCTTTCGGGATAGTGAGAGCGTGGAGCCGAAACCGGGGTCGAACTGGTCACTCAGCCGACGAACCCGACGGCACAACGCATATATGGGCTGAATCGCGTATTTTCGGGTATGTCGCGGTCCGCGCTAGTCGGAAACGTCACGGCGATGCTCGAGGACGCCGGGTTCATCGTCAGCGACCGCTGTGAGATCCGACCGAAGAGTTTTGATATCGCCGCGCGCCGTGGTGAGGACCTAGTACTCCTGAAGATCCTGGGGAACATCGACGCGTTCGACGGGACGACTGGCGAGGAGATGCGGCGGCTGGGGACCTATCTCAACGCGACGCCGATGGTCGTCGGACTGCGAACGCGTGACGAGGACCTGAAACCGGGCGTTGTGTACTTCCGCCACGGTGTCCCGGTGTTCAATCCGGATACGGCGCTGGATCTGTTCGTCGAGGGCGTCCCGCCGCTCATCTACGCCGCGCCGGGCGGCCTCTACGTCAACATCGACGGTGACCTCCTCGCGGACGAACGCGAGGAACGTGGCTGGAGTCTCGGCCAGCTGGCGTCGGAACTCGGCGTCTCGCGGCGCACCGTCTCGAAGTACGAAGACGGGATGAACGCGAGCATCGAAGTGGCGATCCAACTCGAAGAGATGTTCGACCAGCCCTTTTCCAGCCCGGTCGAAGTGATGGACGGCGCCGGAGACGTCCGGGACGCGGAGCCGATGCCGGACGATCCAGATCCCGACTCCGACGACGAACACGTGGTCCACGTGCTGACGCGGGCGGGGTTCACCGTCCACCCGACGGCACGTGCCCCGTTCAAAGCCGTCAGCGAGGACGACGGCCGGCGCCGGGATTTCACCCCGATGCTCACCGGCCATTCGGCGTTCACCCGGAGCGCCGAGAAACGAGCCCGGATCATGTCCTCGCTCGGGGAAGTGACACAGACGCGGTCGGTGTACTTCACCGAGGACGACTCCAAGCGCGACGCCGTCGAGGGGACCGCCCTCGTCAGCTGTGAGGAGCTGGCCGCCATCGACGACCCCGAAGCGATCCGCGAACTCATCCGCGATCGCTCGCAGGAACCGTCAGAAGCGTAGGTGCCGGCGTCGCTATCGTCGTCGCGCAGGACCGTTTTGGCCGAAAATAGCGAGTGGGGAAAGAGTCCGCAGCCGACCGGCTCAGTTCGCGGCGGCGCCGTAGGTTTCTTCGAGATACTCGACGATATCGTCGCTCTCCGGCATCCCCTCGACGCCGTTGGCTTCGTCGACGAGGACCGGAACGCCCGTCTGACCGCTAATCTCCTTCACTTCGGTCCGGTCGCTGTGCGCGGAAGGTACCTTCACCGATTCGTACTTCAGATCGAGTTCGTTCAGCTTGGTAACGACTTTCGCGCAGTACGGACAGCCGTCCAGTTCGTACAGGGTGAGATCTGACATCACGCTCAGTACGCGATTCCGCTTAAAGAGTCACGTGGTCGCGTGCACGGGAGACGCATCACAGAGCGTTCGTCGACCCGGGATCGGTCAGCGATCTAACAGCTGCCTGACCCCGGCCACGATCCGCCGCCGTCCCGCGATCACCTCGCCGCTGACCCAGGTGATCCCGACGAGTCCCGCGGTGATGGCCCACGCGAAGTCCCAGCCGGACATCCAGACCGGGCGGATCCACGGCGTCACGTGCGCCCAGCGGGTCGCAAACTCGTGCATCGGCCCTTCGAGCGGCGTCCCCGCGAACGTGGCACGGACCCGGCCCGCGAAGCCGACGCTGCCGTTCCCCCCGGCAGTGAGGTTCGCACTCCCCGTGATGGCGTAGGAGCCGCTCTTGTTGAGATCGCGGATCGTGGGCCCCGACGACTCCGGTTCAGTCCCCATCCGTTCGGCGTCGTACGGCCCCCACGTCGCGTAGTACTCCCAGACGACCTCGCCCGTCGGCGTAATCTCCATCACGCGGTGGTTGAGGGTGTCGGTAACGAGGGTGTTGCCGTTGGGGAGTCGGTCGGCGTCACGCGGCCAGGTGAGTGTCTCCGAACCGACCTCCCACGTCCGAATCCACTCGCCGTCCTCCTTCGCGTACTCGACGACGCGGTTGTTCTCGCTGTCGGCGACCAGGATCGTCGGCGTCCCGTTCTCGCTTTCCAGCCAGTCGGGGTTGTGCTGTTCGCGCATCACGGAGTAGTTGCCGTCGCTGCCGAGGCGCTCGACGATCTCCTTGGATTCCATATCGACGACGATGGCCTGATCGAAGTTCCGCGGCGAAAGCAGGAGTCGATCGTCGCCGACCGGGTCGACGTCGTTGACGTGCGTCCAGTCCTCGCTGTAGCCGCCGTCGGTGTCTTCGGGGTAGTGGTTCCGGAAGTACCACTCCCAGGTGAACTCCCCGCTCGAACGGTTGTAGATGACGACCCGGTCGTCGCTTCTGCCCGCCGATTCGTTCCACTCCCGCATATTCGCGATGGCGATGCGGTCGTCACCGAGATATGCGACGTCGTGGGTGTCGGTCATATTGAACCGCTCCTGCCAGACGCGTTCTTGGGTGTCTGGATCCAGCTCGAAGAGGACAGTGTCACCCGCCCGCGGCGAGGAGACGAGCAGATTGCCGTTCGGCAGCGGATCGACGTCGAAGAACCAGGCGTTCCCGCCGACCGTGTCGTTGTGGATCCATTCGAGGTCTCCGCGCGGCCCGATCGAGACGAGCCTGGCGGGCTTTTTCGCGTTCGTTTGCCCCTGGAACGTGAAGCCCTGGACGCTGACGACAGTCGAGTCGTTCGCTGGGCTCGTGATCGTGCCCTGTTCGAGGCTCGTGTCCTCAGCGGGATCGTACGTCACCGCCGAGACGACTGAGGGCGCAAGGAGGGAGACGACGACGACGAGTGCCACGAGCCGAACTGCGTTCGCGCGGGAGAGGGGCGGAAGAGTCACACGCGAATGATGAGCGGGTCATCGATGAATCTCTTGCGGTCCACGGAGAGCGATTCGCCGGCGAAGGAAAGCGGCGCCAGCAGCGCGGCGCTACACCTGCGCGGTCAGGATGCCGCCCGTCCGAACGACGAAGTAGAGGACGAACGCACCCGCCAGCACCCAGTGGCCGACGCGGACGTCCTTACGCTCGCCGGCGGCGAGTTTCACCAGCGGGTAGGAGACGATGCCCGCGGCGATGCCGTAGGCGATCGAGTAGGTGAAGGGCATCACCAGAATCGTCAAGCCCGCAGGGATCACGTTCGTGATGTCGTCCCAGTCGAGGTCGACGACGTTCTTGAGCATCACGACGCCGATCACGACCAGCGCAATGTGGGAGGCGTACAGCGGGATGATCGTCGCGAGCGGGACGATCGCGAGCGAGGCGACAAACAGCGTCGCGATGGTGAGCGCCGTCAGGCCGGTCCGACCGCCCTCCTCGACGCCCGAGGCGGACTCGATGTACGTGGTAACAGTCGAGGTCCCGAGCATCCCACCGACGGTCGTCCCGATCGCGTCGGCCATCAGCGGCCGGTCGATGCCGGGGAGGTTCCCGTCCTCGTCGAGGAAGTCCCCCGCCTGACCGACGCCGACGAGCGTGCCGGCGGTGTCGAAGAAGTCCACGAAGAAGAACGTGAACACGATGAGCGCGAAGGTGAACGCCTCGATGCCGGCGAACCCTGAGACGAACGCACCCGCAAGCGGCGTGATATCGTAACTGACCGTGGCCGCACCGGCGACGAGTCCCGCGTCCGGGGCGACGGGGCCGAACGCCGTGATCAACCAGCCGAGAAGGGTCGTCGCGAGGATGCCGATGATGATCGACCCGGGGACGTTCCGCGCGTAGAGCACGAACGTAAAGAAGAGCCCGACGATCGAGACGATCGCGACCGGATTCGACGCGAGTGACCCCATCCCGACGAGCGTCGCGGGATCGTCGACGACGACGCCCATCGCCTGGAGGCCGATGATCGCCAGAAACAGCCCGATACCGGTTCCCACCGCGAACTTCACCGGTTCCGGGAAGAGCCCGATCACGTACTCCCGGGCGCCGACGGCCGTGAGGATGATGAAGAGGATCCCCTCGACGACGACGGCAGCGAGCGCGGTTTGCCAGGGAACCCCGAGCGCGCCGACGACGGTGAACGCGAAGAAGGCGTTCAGCCCCAGCCCGGGCGCCTGCGCGAACGGGCGGTTGGCGTACACCGCCATCACGAACGTCGCCGTCGCCGCCGCAATGATCGTCACGACGGCGAGCATCGACTGGATCTGGCCCGAGGATATGCCCTCGATCGAGATGGCCTGCGCCAGGATCGCGGGGTTGACGATGACGATGTAGGACATCGTCAGGAATGTCGTCAATCCGGCAAGCAGTTCAGTTCTGACCGACGAATCGTGCGCCTGAACGTCGAAGTATCCACCCAGGGAGTCCGAAAGTCCCATTATTTACGTCGGCACATCACACATCCGGTCGATAAACGTTTTCATCGACTGTGGGACGTCGCCGACCTACGCCTCGAAAGTGGTCGTCGCCGACCTACGCCTCGAAAGGGGCCGTCAGTGATCTACGCCTCGAAAGTGGTCGTCGCCGACCTACGCCTCGAAGGGGGATACCGCCGACCTACGCCTCGGAGGGGGATATCGCCGATCTACGCCTCGAACGTCGAGAGCGCGCCGACGGGTGCGTCGGTGCGTTCGCGGGCCCGCGCGATGCCGTCGTCGCCGACGGCGATCAGCGCGAAGACGCCCGCGACGTCCGCGTTCGCCTGGATAGCGATGTCCAAAAGCAACTCCTGGGTCTCGCCGGAGCGGATGAGGTCATCGACGACCAGCACGCGCTCGCCGCCCGAGAGCGCCCGCTCGGGAAGGTAGTACGTCAGTTCGATTCCGGAGGCGAGCCGCTGCCGCGATTCGATGAACTCCTCGACGGCCGTCTCCTTCGATTTCTTGGCGTAGGCGACGCGGGCGTCGAAGTAACTCGCCATCGCGGCGCCGAGCGTGATCCCGTCGGTCGCGGCGGTCAGGACGACGTCAGGGCGCTCGAAGCCCAACGAGTTGGCCGCCACGGGCGCGACGAGGTCCAGAAACGACTGATCGAAGACGATATCTGAGTTGTCGAGATAGCCACCGTCGTCGAACTCGACGCGGTCGCGGAGTTCCGAGGCGAGGGCGTCGCGGCCGACGCCGGTAACGACCTCGCGGGCGCGCTCTGCGCCCGGGAGCACGTGGCCGTTGACGTACCGGTTGAGGTCGCCGGCGGGGAGACCGGTCAACTCCGCGAGTTGGTCGTACGTGCGCGTCTCTTTGAGCATCCGAAGGACTGCAACTGCCTGCAACTGGAGGGCCGCTTTCTCCGCTCTGTTCATATTTCGATGTGCGATGTTACGCAAGTATGAATATATCGATACGTATAGTCGCCAAAGAAACCACGAACGTGGAATACAGTTTGAACGCCCCGTAGCAGACAGTGAAACGCCGGAGTCAGGCGCCGTTCGCGTCCGTATCGTCGAGGAGATCCGCGGCGGTCACGAGCGCGTCGAGTTCGACGTCGGCTTCCGCGAGTCGTTCGCGTGCGCCCTCCTGTCGATCGACGACGACTAACACGCGGTCGACGATAGCGCCCGCGTCCCGAAGCGCCTCGACGGCGTCGAGCGCGCTCTTGCCGGTCGTGGCGATGTCCTCCAAGACGACGACCTCCTCGCCCGCCGAGAGTCGGCCCTCGATCCGGTTGCCGGTGCCGTACTCCTTGGCTTCCTTCCGTGCGATGACGTACGGCGTGTCGGTCTCGGCGCTCGTGACGGCGACGAGCGGGACCGCGCCGAGGGCGACGCCGGCGAGCTTTTCGCCCGACAGTTTCGCCGCAAACGCCTCGGCGATCAGGCGGAGACAGCCCGGGTCGGTCTCGAAGAGGTACTTGTCGACGTAGTATTCGGAGGTGCCGCCGTGTGAGAGTTCGAACTCCCCGAACTGGATCGCGTCGGCGTCGCGCAGCGCCGCGATGAGTTCGTCGTTGGTCATCAAGTGAGCGAGCGCGCGGAAGGCGCTTAAACGGGACGGTTCAACACGGGATTGTGGCCGGAGCGGCGTGAAGCGCATCGGAGAGAAAGTATGACGCCACGGACACCTCCCAGGTTGCCGGAACGGCGGCGGGTATCGTGAATCAGCGGCCCATCGAGGCAAACGAGGGTCCACGCCAGGGTCGGCTACCACCGTCAGAGATGGCAGGTGTCCGGGGGAATGGTGACTTACCAGTCGCCGTCACCAAACCGATATTTTCAGTTGATGTTTATTATCAGGTGGCTATAAATCGTATTTGGCGTCCGAGGGACAACAGCGCGTGTTCTCTCGGGGTGCCATTCCGAAGTTATGTCAAGTGAAACACCAGAGTCACCGATAAACTCCGGTGGGGCGTCCACCGTAAATCGGCGAAGTTTTTGGCCGTCTTCCGGCCTGGGGCAACGAATCAAACAAGTATGCATCTTCACGCAACTCGATATTGTGGGGATGGGCGTCGCTGGAACGCTCATTACGATGGTGATGCTCTCGCTGTCACCGAATCCAGCGCCCGTCGTCGTCGGGCTGGTCGCCTACGGCGTGTACGTCGGCGACAGAATCAGCGATGTGAAGTACGATCCCGAAGCGACGTCCGAGCGAAGCGCCTTCATCGGCCGGCACAGGCGTTTACTCTCGATCACGTCCGCAGGGGCGTACGGACTCGCAATCGCGATCTCCACGCTCGGTGGCCCGCTCGCACTCGCGATCACCTTGATCCCCGGCGCGACGTGGGTCGTGTATGCCGTGGATCTGCCTGGATCCTCGATTGTACCGATCAAGCGGCTGAAGTCGGTCTTCATCCTCAACTCGACTCTCGTCGCGCTGGCGTGGGCGACAGCGATGGTCTTCCTGCCCCTCGTGTTCGCTGGGGCCACGATCACCCCTGTCGTCGTCGTACTCGCCGTCTACTTCTTCATCGACATCTTCGCCAATACGGAGATCCCGAACGTCCGCGACATCGGCGACGACGCCCGAAACGGTGTGTCGACGTTCCCGACGGTCGTGGGCGTCCGTCGAACTCGACACCTGTTGTACGTGATCAACTCCCTGTCAGTGCTCGTCGTGATCTGGGCGTACGTCGGTGGACACCTGCCGGCGCTCTTCGCTTCCGTCCTCCTCGCCGGCCGCGCACTTGCAGTCCTCCTCAACAGTCGCGTCGGGCGCAGCGAGAACTACCGTCGACTGGAACTGCTGGGCGAGATGAACCACGTCGTCGTCGCCGGCGGACTACTGGTTGTACTCTTCGCCTAGCTGTCTCCGAAACAATTTTTTCGAGGTCGCTCACGCAAGTTGTCTTTGTAGTGACAGAAGTTTCGTATACAAAGAGCAAAATTGGAAGACTGTGTCGGAACCAATCCCGTTGCTCCTCTCGCTACTCCTTTCGGTCGTGCTTGGCTCCGCCTCGGCCATCCTGGCGTGGAGGGAAGGATCGAAGCCGGGAGCGAGAGCGCTCGTGCTGCTATTGAGTGGGCAGGTACTCTGGTCGATTACGCTTATTTTCCGCCTCCAGGCACCGACTGTCGAGGCGAAATTGTTCTGGATGCACGCAATGTGGGTCGGCGTCGTGGCAGTCCCGCTCGGGTGGATCCTCTTCGCTTTGGAGTACACCGGTCGGGATCGGTATATGCATCCACGATACGTGGCGACGCTCGCCGCGATTCCGGTCGTGACAGTCGTCCTCGTCGCTCTCGGACCGTATCAGGACCTGTTACGAATCGGAATCACCGGCTCTATAGACGCCGGCACCATCCAAAACGAGAACGGAGGTGTCTGGTATTGGATCGTGGCGATCTACACGTATCTGGTGGGTGCTGCGGGCGGCGTCCTGTTGCTCGAACTGGTTTTGAGCCAGATGTTCACGTTTCGAAAACAGGCGTACGCCCTCATCGGCGCGCTCATCGCCCCGTGGGCCACGAACCTGGGGTACCTCGCGGATATTCTCGCCACGCCCATCGATCCGACGCCGATCGCCTTCTCGTTTTCCGGCGTCATCTACCTGTTCGCGCTCCGGCATTTCGACCTGTTGCGGACGAATCCGGCGCCGAACAATAGAGCCCGAAAGCTGGTGTTCGATGGGGTTCAAGAGGGCGTGATCGTCCTCGATATCGGTGATACCGTGATCGACATCAACGAACCGGCGCTCGAAATGCTCCAGGAGACGAGAGACGAAGTACTCGGGTCGCCGGCGCCGAAAAAGATCCCGGACTACGAGGAATTCCCCGAGTCCGGATCGTTCGGCGATTTCCTCACGGTCGAGACCCGGTCGGGTGACCGAAGTTTCGAGGTCGAAGTCACTCCGATCACGTCCGACCGGGGAAAAACGATCGGGCGCGTCGTGACGTTCAAAGAGATCACCGAGTTTCTGCGACAGGAACAGCGCCTGGAGGTCCTCAATCGTGTCCTCCGACACAACATCAAAACGGAGACGAACCTGCTACTCGGATACGCCGAGGACCTGTCGGGCGAGAACGCCGAGCGAATGAAAGAAAGCGTCCTCCGGATCGACGAGTTGGGGCAGAAGGGACGCGAGGCGATCCGGCTCTTCAGTCGGGCCCGGGAGGAATCCGACTTCCGATCGCTGCACACGATCGGCGAAGAGTGTGTCAGGGAGGCCAGATCGCGGTTCCCGGACGTGACAGTCGAGTATCGACGTGCTGGTCGGGACGCGTCGGTCAACAGCGTCCTCGATTCGGTGCTTCTGAACGCCATCGAAAACGCGGCCGAGCACAACGACAGCGACGACCCCAGAATCGAAATTGTCACCGGCGTCACAGACGAGCAGGTAACCGTCGAGATCCGGGACAACGGGCCGGGGATATCCGATTACGAACTGGCTGTGCTTTCTGCGGGGGCCGAATCGTCGCTCAAACACGGCAGCGGGATCGGACTCTGGATAATCAAGTGGGGGGCCGAACTCCTCGGCGGCAGGGTGCAGTTCAGCGACAACGATCCGACCGGTACGGTCATCGAGATCGCAGTCCCGCCAAGGGAGGCGTGAGTTATGGAAGTTGCAAGGCTAAAACCCCGCCCTTCAGGGCGGGGATACAGCCGACAACCCCTCAACTGACTCCGTTTGACGGCACGGCTGGATATTCCACGCTCAGTCGTCACTTTTAATATTGAATTCCACATAACTGGTTATGAACACAGTTTCGATGCTGGAGACAACCCGCACCTATCGAGCGAAAATCGTCAACCACTCCCAAGTGAGTGACGACCTCGACCAGTGCGGGTTCGCAGCGTCGAAACTGTGGAACGTCGCCCGATACTACACGCAAGGCCGATGGGACGAAGACAGGGAAATCCCCGACGACGGCGAACTCAAATCCGAACTCAAGGAACACGAACGATACAGTGACCTCCATTCTCAGTCAAGTCAGCGAGTTCTCGAAGAGCTTGCTGAGTCGTTCACCAGTTGGTACAAAGCACGCCAACGCGGAGACGAGACCGCCAACCCACCCGGCTACCGCAAACACGGCGACAACCACCCACGCTCCACCGTGACGTGGAAACAGAAAGGCATCAAACACGACGCCAAACACAACAAACTCCGCCTGAGCAAAGGCTTCAACCTCAAACAGCACCGCTCAGACTTCATCCTCGCAGAGTACGAGACGCGACCAGACGTGACCGTGGAAAACATCCAGCAAGTTCGGGCCGTCTGGAACGGCGACCGCTGGGAACTCCACCTCGTCTGCAAGGTCGAAATCCCTGTCGAGGATGCACCCGGTGACAACACCGCTGGCATCGACCTCGGAATCAAGAACTACCTCACCATCGCCTACGACGACGGTGACGCCGAGTTGTACCCCGGAAACGTGCTGAAACAGGACAAGCACTACTTCACCCGCGACGAGTACGATACAGAGGGCGAGAACGGCCCGTCACGTCGTGCGCTTCGTGCCCGTCAGAAACTCTCGCGTCGAAAAGACCACTTCCTTCACGCACTCGCTAAACACGTCGTAGAGCAGTGCATCGACCACGAGGTTGGTCGCATCGCCATCGGTGACTTGAGCAAGATTCGCGAGGACGAGAACGGTGACTCGCGGAATTGGGGTCGAAGTGGGAACAAGAAACTCCACGGATGGGAGTTCGAGCGGTTCACCACGTTGCTCGAATACAAGGCGGAGGAACACGGAGTCCTCGTAGACCGTAAGAGCGAGCGCGACACGTCGAAGACGTGTTCGTGTTGTGGTCGGAAGCGTGATGCGAATCGCGTGGAGCGTGGTTTGTACGTCTGTGCGTCGTGCGGTGCGACGATGAACGCGGACGTGAATGGAGCAGTGAACATTCGCAGAAAGATAACTCAGAATCCTCCGACGGAGGATATGAGTAACGGTCGTTTGGCACGGCCAGTAGCCTACCTGTTCAACCAAACCTCTGGGTCGTTCCACCCGAGGGGACAGGTAGGTTGCGAACCTTAATATCCCAACGCTCGGGAATCCTCGCGCTTCAGCGCGGGGAGGATGTCAACGGGATTCGACTACCGGCCCGACCGCAAAACGGCGTCGCGTATGCGGTATCCGAGCGGAAGTTCCGGTCGCACGCAACGCGACTCAGGGTAGATAAAGATTGGTTAGTACGGCTCGTCTTTCAGGCCCAACACGTACGCGATGCCGTTCGTCGCGACGTGGAGCACGGGCGTGAGAACGACGACGACGGCGACGACGGGCAGCGTGAACGTCGCCAGAAACCACCCGGGAGCCAAAAGGCCAGCACACGCGAGCGCGCCGACGACGAAGTCGAGCTGGTCGACGACAGGAAACGCCGCGCCGCGCTTTCGCCCCGTGCGACGTTTGACGAAGGAGGCGCCGATATCACCGAGCATCGCACCGAGGGCGAGCCCGACGGCGGCAGCAAGCGGGAACGCGGGGACGGGGGCGCCGATCGCATCGGCGACGACGGGTTCGACGTAGTTCAGGAGCTGCGCGAGCGCCACCCCGCCAAGAGTGCCGACCGCGGTCCCACGCCACGTTTTCCCGTCACCGAGCAGGCGACGGCCGCCCATCGTCCGGCCGCCGTCGATCGGAGCGCCCCCGCCAGCCAGCACCGCAATGTTGTTCGGCACGTAGGCGGGGAGCATCACCCAGAACGCGACAGCAACGAGATCGAAGACCATACTCGCCCGTCCCGCGGCGGCGACAAAAGTGTGGCCGGTCTCGCCGCACGACCGTCGGGAAAGCGGTCACTTTAATCCCAGCGGGGAACGTATCGCCTGACAAATGTCTTCGTGGAGGCGCGATTTCGCCAGCGGGCTCGTCGTCCTGACGCCGATCCTCGTGATCCTGTTCGTCCTGAACTACCTCTACTCGCAGATCGTCGACCTCCCGGTCATCCGACGGCTGGCCGAGCCGTTCGGCTTCTTTGTCGCCGTTCTCGTCTTCGTGATGCTCGTGCTCTCGGTCGGCTACCTGATGCGGACGACCGTCGGTCGGTTGTTCGAGACGTACCTCGACGCCGCGATGAACCGCGTCCCGTTGATTCGGGTGCTCTACAACGCCTCGAAACTGGCCGTCGAGACCGCCGTGTCCGGAACTGACGACCTCCAGAAGCCGGTGAAGATCGAACCCTGGGACGGGATGCGGATGACGGCGTTCAAGACGGGAAAGATCACGGAAGACGGTCGCGTCGTCCTGTTTATGCCCACCGCGCCGAACATCACCACGGGGTTCGTGATGGAAGTCGACCCCGACGACATCGTCGAGACCGACGAGACTGTCGAGGAGGCACTGACCCGGGTGCTGTCGGCGGGCTTCGGCGACGAGGAACGACCGTCGCCGATCGATATCGACACCCGCTCGGAGGACTGATCGGCGGCCTACGGATAGCCGGCCGCAATCGTCGCCGTGGGGTCGCTTCTTGCCTCCGGGATCGCGTTTGAGGCGTGTTAACGCGGTCGTCGGTTGTTTCACTGAATTGTACCGCGAGGCGAGCGAACGCGAGCCTCGCGGCCCGTTTTTGATCCAGCTTTTTGCAAGGAGCGGTCGCGCGTAGCGCGACCCGACGCAGCAAAAAGGTGGGTTCCTAGACGTAGGTAAACCACTCGTCGTGGGCGTCGGTCCGCCGCTCGACGAGATCGAAGAAGGCCTGCTGGAGCTCCTCGGTGACCGGGCCGCGCGAACCGTCGCCGATGACGACATTGTCGACCTTCCGAATCGGCGTCACCTCCGCAGCGGTGCCGGAGAAGAACAGTTCGTCGGCGGTGTTGAGTTCGCCGCGGGAGATGACCGCCTGGTCGTGGACCGTGTAGCCGCGCTCGCGGGCAAGTTCGATCACGGTCTGGCGGGTGATGCCGTCGAGGATGCTCTCGGAGAGGCCGGGCGTGTAGATCTCGCCGTCGCGAACCAGGAAGATGTTCTCGCCGGGACCCTCGGCGACGTTGCCTTCCTTGTTCAGGACGATCGCTTCCGTATAGCCGTTCCGCCGGGCCTCCTCGCCGGCCAGAAGCGAGTTGACGTAGAGGCCGGTCGTCTTCGCGTTCGTCGGGATCTGGCTGGAGGCGTGCTTGCGCCACGAGGAGATCATCACTTCGACGCCGTTCTCCAGAGCCTCCTCGCCGAGGTACGCGCCCCACGGCCACGCCGCAATCGCGACGTTCACCGGGTTTTCCTTGGGGCTGACCCCCAGCGAGCCGTAGCCGTAGAACGCGACCGGGCGGATGTAGCACGACTCCAGTTCCTGCCGGCGGAGCAACTCAAGCGTCGCCTCGGTGAGTTCCTCCCGGGAGAACGGGAGTTCCATATCGTACGGCTTCGTCGACTGATAGAAGCGGTCGAGGTGTTCGTCCCAGCGGAAGATCGCCGGCCCGTTTTCGGTGTCGTAACAGCGGACGCCCTCGAAGACGCCAGTGCCGTAGTGCAAACCGTGCGTGAGAACGTGAACCGTCGCGTCGTCCCAGTCGACGAACGAACCGTCCTGCCAGATCGTGTCGACGTCCATCTCGTCGAATCCCATACGTCCTGCGTTGCACCCTAGGGTATAAAACAGTAGGCGAACTGGATTCACGAACTTCTTCCGCGAGAGGGGCGTAGGCGGACGTGATGAGCGATCCGGCTGTCGCGGTCACGGGCGGGACCGGACGAATCGGGCCGTCCGTCGTCGAGACGCTCCAAGAAGCGGGATACGAGGTCGTCAACGTCTCCCGGCGCGGCGGTTCCGAGATCGCCGACCGGGACGTTCGGGCGGACACGACGGACGCGGGCGACCTGTACGGGGCGCTCGCGACCGCCCGTCCCGACGCTGTCGTCCACCTCGGGATGCTGTCGGAACCAGGCGGCGCTCCCGACCACGTCGTCTTCGAGAGCAACGCCCAGAGCGCGTACGTCGTTCTCGAAGCCGCGGAGGCACTCGGTATCGACACCGTCGTCCTCGCGTCGAGCCTCTCGGTGATCGGCGGCGCGTTCGAGCCCGATCCGGCCCGAATCGACGCCCTGCCGGTTGGGGAGTCCCATCGACTCACCCCGTCGAACCCGTACGGCATCGGCAAGCAGACGCTCGAAATCGTCGCCGACGGCTTCGCCCGCCGGGCCGGTGCGCCGGAGACGATCGCCTCGCTGCGGTTTCCGTGGATGCCCAGCGAGTCCCAGATGCGGGCGGAGTTCATCGAGCCCGATCGCACGGTGTCGGCCATCCGCGACGGCGGTGACTTCCACGTCGCGCGCAACACGCTGTTTGCGTATCTACACCGTGCCGACGCCGCAGCCCTGATCCGGGACTGCGTCGAAGCAACGTTCGCGGGCCACGAGCGGTTCTGGGCCGTCGCGGCCGACACGACCACGTCCACGCCGACAGCCGAACTGGTCGAGTCGGTGTACCCGGACGCGGACACGAACCGGTCGTTCGAGGATCACGAGTCGCTGGTCTCGACGACGAAGGCCCAGCGGCTGGTCGGCTGGGAGCCCGAACGGAGCTGGCGGGAACTGGACCGCTGACTATGCCAGTCGCTCGGTGAGGTCTGCGCCCTCGACGTAGACGAGGTCGTTGCGGCGGGCGTACTCGCGTGCGCTCGTGGGCGTTCGGGCGCCCCCAGAATCGGCGTCGAGCATCTCGCAGACGACCACAGCAGGTGGCAGGTCGGCAGCGTCCGCGAGCGCCAACCCCAGTTCAGTGTGACCACGGCGGTCCGCAAGTAGTCCGGGCGCGCCACGGAGGACGTGGACGTGGCCGGGCGTCCGGAATTCAGCGGCGAAGTCCGAGGAGTCGTACTCGACGCCGGGGGTTCGGGCTGTCTTGGCCGCGGCAGCCAGCTGCCGGATCGTGAGCGCCCGGTCGTCGTCGGTGATCCCCGTGAACGTCTCGCGGTGGTTCACCGGTAGGGAAAACGAGGATCGATCGTCGTAGGTGAGGTCGTGATCCGCCGCCGCCGGGTGATCGATTTCGTCTTCGAGGAACGGCAGGCCCACGGCTTCCGCTACGGGGTCGGAGACGGCAGTGCAGATCAGCCCGCCCGCGTCACGGCGGAGTCGGGCGACCGCTTCGGAATCGACCGCACCTGCGGGATAGACGATGTCCGTTTCGCCCTCGCGGTCGGCGGCGTCGTGGATCAACACCGGCTCCCCCGCACCGAACGCGGCAATCGCGCGCTCGACAGCGTCGTCGGCCCCGGAGTCGACCGCGACGTCAGTCGTCGTTCGCGTCATCGAACCGCCTCCACGCAGATGGTGACCTCGTCGCCGTCCTCGACGGCGAGTTCGTCCCGGAGCCGTACGGGGGCGATGATCTCGAGTTGCGTCTCGTCGTGGTGGGTGCGCTCGGGCACGATGATGTGCGTCGGTTCCGCGACGGTCTCCCCGTCGGCAACGGTCGCAGCGTAGCAGGTGGCCGGGCCGAACGTCCGCTCGTCGTCCTCCCAGCCGTCGATCGCGACGCCCGAAAGCGACGACATCGCCGAACGGGCCCGGACGCTCTCCTCGTCGAGGTCGACGTTGAACGTGCCGGGGAACGGCTCGTAGCCGAGCCGCTCTTCGAACTGCTCCATATAGCCCGACAGGGAGATGTAGTGGCGGCCCTCGCCCATCCCGCTCGTGAGCGTCCCGGTCAGTTCCACCGTCGAAGGATCGGTCCCCTCGAAGATCCGTCGGTAGTGTGAGTATTCGCGGTGGAGCGCCGCCTCGCCGGACTCGGTCAGCGACACCCACTGTCCGTCGGCCACGACGTCCCGTTCGAGATGCCCCGCATCCTCGAGTCGTTGCAGACGGCGCGAAGCGGTCTGGTTCGAGGCGTCGAGCCGCTCGGCGAGCCCGGAACAGGAGATCTTGACCGGGCCCGACCGGGCGCCCTCGAGGGCGACGATCTTCAGCGCCGTCAGTTCGTCGTTGCCGACGGCGGTGACTGCCGATTCTGACATTACGAGAAGGTAGTTCCGGGGCCGTGTTAAGGATAACGGCTATGGAATGCATACCAGAAGTGAGATAAAGGCGGACAGGACCACTCGGGGAGTAACGAGTACAGGACCTATCTCGAATCTGTGATCTCCGGAGCCTAAAAGCGTCGGTGTCGATCTCGGATAGCGAGAACGACGGATAGACACCGTGAACGATGTCCATACTCCGGCTTCGGGCACCTGAGGAGGAAGGCGGTGGTAAAATTAAAACAAAAACGGACGGCGTGGTTCGGAAAGGCCTTTAGTTGGCGTTCCGGAACGAGGAGTATGTTCAGAGCCTTCCGCTCGGAGGTCGAGACGGCGGTCGAGGCGGCGCTGACCGCCCTCGACCTCCCGGTCGACGACCTGGGTGTCGAGGAACCGCCCGAGGACGTCCCGGCGACGCTGGCGTCGAGCGTCGCGTTCCGACTGGCCGGCGACGTCGACGCAGCGCCACCCGCGGTCGCCGAGGACCTCGCCGCCGAGATCGACCCCGGAGCGTACGATTACATCGCCCGCGTCGACACGCAGGGTCCGTACGTGAACTTCTACGTCTCGGAGGCGTACTACGCAGACACGCTGACGACAGCCCGCGAGGAGACCTACGGGACGCTCCCCGCGACGGGGCAGTCGGTAGTCGTCGAACACACGAGCGCGAACCCGACCGGCCCGGTCCACGTCGGTCGCGCCCGGAACCCGATCTACGGGGACGCCGTCGCCCGTCTGCTCGAATACGCCGGGAACGACGTCGAGACGCACTACTACGTCAACGACGCCGGACGGCAGGTGGCCGTCTTCACGTGGGCCTACGAGACGTTCGACGAGTCGGATCTCCCGGAGCCGGAACGGGAGGGCGCCGACTACGACCTCGTGCGCTACTACCGGAAAGGGAACGCCTTCCTCGACTCGGCCGACGAGGCGGCAGTCGAGGCCGCAGAAGCGGAGATCGCCGACATTATGCAGGGACTGGAATCGGGCGACGAGGCGACGTTCGAGCGAGTCGCTGCCGTCGTCGACCAGGTGCTCGAAGGAATGCAGGAGTCTCTCGGACGACTGCCCGCGGAGTTCGATCGCTTCGTCAAGGAGACGAAATTCATCCGCAACGGCGACGCCGACGAGGTCGTCCAGCGGCTGAAAGACTCGGAACACGCCGTCTACGAGGACGAGGCCTGGCAGCTGGATCTCTCGCCGTTCGGCCTGGAGAAGAACCTCGTGTTCCTTCGCTCGGACGGCACCACGCTGTATACGACCCGGGACCTGGCTCACCACGAGTGGAAGTTCGCGAACTTCGACGAGGCGGTCACGGTGCTGGGTGAAGACCACAAGCTCCAGGCGGAACAGCTCGAAGCGGCGCTGGAGATCCTGGGCAACGACACCGAGAAGCTCAGACAGACCTTCTACTCGTGGGTCAACCTCCCCGAGGGCGGAATGTCGACCCGCGAGGGGACCGGCGTCGACCTCGACGACCTCTTAGAGGAGTCGGTCCGTCGGGCCCGCGAGGAGGTCGAAGCACGGCTGGGGTCGCGCATCCGGAACGACGAACTCGACGACGAGGACATCGACCGCATCGCTCGGCAGGTCGGGATCGGCGCCGTCCGCTACGATATCGTCTCGAAGCAGCCGACGAAGGGGATCACCTTCGAGTGGGAACGCGCGCTCGACTTCGAGGCGCAGTCGGCCCCGTACGTCCAGTACGTCCACGCACGCTGTTGTGGCATCGAAGGCGAGGCGGCCGAGGCCGGAATCGAGCCCGTGGCCGACGTCTCGGTCCTCGATACCGACGCCGAACGCGCGCTCCTCCGCGAGATCGCGCGGTTCCCTGGCGTCATCGAAGAAAGCGCCGCGGACCTCGAACCGCACGTCGTCGCGACGTTTGCCCGCGAGTTCGCCGAGATCTTCAACACCTTCTATCGGGAGTGCTCGGTGCTCAACGCCGACGACGAGGCGGTCGCGGCCGCGCGGCTGGCGCTGGTCGAAGCGTCCCGGCACACCGTCGCGAACGCACTCGATGTACTCGGGATCGAAGCTCCCGAATCGATGTAGGCGGATTCAGCGGTTGCGCTTTCAAGCCAGGTGCTACACGAAGGGAAGGAGAATACTTCCCATCAGATCACCGCCGACCGCCATCACTGCTCCGACCCCGGCGCCGATCGCCAAAATGAGGAACAGCACGAGCCACCAGAAAGGAACGCGCGTATCTTTCGCTGCCATATCGACGACTCACCACACCCGGATAAAAGAAGCTCCCGCTTCGTCGCGTCGAGGTGTCAACCGAAAAACCGGCTGAACAGGCCTTTCTTCTTTTTGCCGTCGCCGTTGTCCTCGTCTGTCTCTGCCGCGGCGCCGTCGGTCTCGCCGGAATCGGCCTCAGTGTCAGGAGACTCGTCATCGGGGTCGGACTCTTCGCCACCGACATCGTCGGATTCGGGGGTCTCCGACGATTCCGCATCCTCAAGCGACGTGGTGTAAACACCGCTCTCGCCACTCCCGACGTCCGGTTTGCCTGCCATCACCTCGTCGGGGTCGGCGGGTTCGACGAGCGGATCCTCGTCTTCCGGTACCTCAGTGACAGCAGATGCCTCGGCTGCGGCACTGATGAGGTCCTCGCCTGATTTCGTGTCGTCAGTCTCGACTGCGGAATCGTCGTCAGTCTCGGCTGCGGAATCGTCGTCAGTCTCAGCTGCAGAATCGTCGTCAGTCTCGGCTGCGGAATCGTCGTCAGTCTCGGCTGCGGAATCGTCGTCAGTCTCGACCGCGACATCCTCTGTCGTTTCGTCGCTGTCGGCAGTGGACTCCTCGGAGGCTGGCTCCGCGTCCGGGGCGGCGGGTTCCGCGTCTTCGTCGTCCTCGGCGTCGGAACCCGGCTCAGGCGGAGACTCTTCAGCATCCACCTCGTCCTCCGGTGCGGTCGCGTCCGGCGGCAGGTCCTCTTCGTGGGTGCCCGCAACGACGATATCCTCATTCGGATCTACCTCCGACGCGGGCTCTTCTGACACCGAAGCGTCCGAACCCGGGTCTTCCGAAGCCGAAGCATCAGCGACCGCAGGTTCGGATCCCGTCGATTCACCAGGTGCGTCGGACTCTGCCGACGTCTCCGTCGCTTCGACATCGGGCGACTCCGTCGATTCCGGGTCGCTTTCGGCATCGGCCGCGGCCGATTCGGCCCCGGTCTCGGGAAGTGAGTCGGATTCCACGCTCTCGCCGGTGAGCGCGGCGGCAAGCGAGCGGAAGGCGGCGGCCGCCTCGCTCCCCGGTGCGAACGTCGTGAGCGGTTCGCCGGCGTCCGACGCGCGGGCGACGATCGGCGCGTCGGGAATCGTCGCCAGGACCGCGGCGTCGAGCAGTTCAACCACAGCATCGTCGTCGACGGCCGACGGATCAGCGCGAGTGAGCGCGGCGCCCGCCACAGCCACGTTGAGTCGATCCGCCACCTGTCGCGTCTTGTCGGTGTCGCCGAGCGCGTCGCGGGTCGGCGTCGAGACGAGCAGCGCCTCGTCGACGTACGTGAGGGGCACGACAGTATCGTTGCTGAGCCCCGCGCCCGTATCGAGGATTACGTACTCGTACCGGTCGCGGAGTTCTGCGAGCACCGGTTCGAGCCCTTCCGGATCCGCGCCCGCGAAGGCGTCGAGATCCGTAGCTCCCGGGATCACGGCCATCCCGTGTGGTCCCTCGTGGATCGCCGCCTCGACGTCGGCCGTTCCGGCCAGCACGTCGTGGAGCGTCACGTCCCCGACGGCGACCCCGAGGGAGTTCGCAAGGTTTGCCATCCCGAGGTCGGCGTCGACGGCGACGACGCTCGACCCCGCGGCGGCTAACGACGCGGCGACGTTCGCCGCCGTCGTCGTCTTGCCGACCCCCCCTTTCGCGCTGACGACTGCGTACACGCGTCCCATAGTTTCGAGACTCCCGCGTCGGGCTTATAAATCTGTCCGGAAATCGGGCGTTTCGACCGGGCGGTCTCGTTGATTGACGTTTCGCTCCGGACAGGAGAAAGCTGCCCCAGCGAGGAAGGTCGGCTGGACAGGTCTGGGGCCGCCGAAGACGGTCGATCGATCAGGGCCGACCGACACAAACTTACCTCCCGGCAGGACTAGAACGGGTAATGAGTACCGACGCCGACGAGGTGAACGATGACCGCCGGAAGTACGAGTTCCGGAAGGTCATCGAGGAACTCAAAGATTACGAGGGTTCCGGCACACAGCTCGTCACGATCTACATCCCCCCGGACAAGCAGATCTCTTCCGTCGTCGCCCACGTCACCCAGGAACACTCGGAGGCGTCCAACATCAAGTCCAAGCAGACGCGGACGAACGTCCAGGACGCGCTGACGTCGATCAAAGACCGCCTCCGCTACTACGACACCTACCCGCCGGACAACGGGCTGGTGATCTTCTCCGGCGCGGTCGACGCCGGCGGCGGCCAGACGGATATGGTGACGCGCGTGCTCGAAAGCCCGCCGGAGCCGATCCAGTCATTCCGCTATCACTGCGACTCGAACTTCCTCACCCAGCCGTTAGAGGATATGCTGACGGACAAGGGCCTGTTCGGCCTGATCGTCCTCGACCGGCGGGAGGCGAACGTCGGGTGGCTGAAGGGCAAGCGCGTCGAGCCGGTCAAGTCCGCGTCGTCGCTCGTCCCGGGCAAACAGCGGAAGGGCGGACAGTCCGCCCAGCGGTTCGCCCGCCTGCGCCTGGAGGCGATCGACAACTTCTATCAGGAGGTCGCCGGGATGGCCGACGACCTGTACGTCCCGAAGCGCCACGAGATGGACGGCATCCTCGTCGGCGGTCCCTCGCCGACCAAAGACGAGTTCCTCGACGGCGACTACCTCCACCACGAACTGCAGGATCTGGTAATCGGGAAGTTCGACGTCTCCTACACCGACGAGTCGGGGCTCTACGACCTCGTCGACGCCGCCCAGGACGTCCTCGCCGACCAGGAGGTGATGAAGGACAAAGCCGAGATGGAGGAGTTCTTCGAGAACCTCCACACCGGTGAGCAGGCGACCTACGGGTTCGAGCCGACCCGCAAGAACCTGATGATGGGCTCGGTCGATCGGCTCCTCCTCTCGGAGGACCTCCGCTCGGACGTCGTGATCTACGAGTGTCCGAACGGCCACGAGGAGTACGAGGTCGTCGACAGCCGCCACAGCGACCCCGGACACGTCTGTAGCGAGTGCGGCGAGGAGGCCGAAAAGAAAGGGCGCGAGGACGTCATCGAACACCTGATGGCGATCGCCGAACAGCGCGGCACCGAGACGAAGTTCATCTCGACGGACTTCGAGAAGGGCGAACAGCTCTACGACGCCTTCGGCGGGATCGCCGGCATTCTGCGGTACTCGACCGGCGTCTGATCGGCGTCGGGGAGCCCAGCGGACTATTCCAGCAGCGATTCGAGTTGTCGCCGACGACGCCCCAGATCGGCGTGTGCGTCGACCGACTCGTCGGCCGCGAGTCGATCGAGGGCGAGGAAGACGTCGACACCTGCGGCCTCGGCGGCTTCGACCAGCGACTGGATCGCCGGGCGGTTCGTCGCCAGCGAATCGAGCCGACCGAGCGCGAGCAGCAGGGCGACGCCGCCGTCACCGTCGGGGATCGCCGGCGGCAGATCAGCGCTGTCTCCGCTGTCGTCGTCCGCGTCGGTGTCCGTTTTGGCATCCGCCGGGAACGTCCGGAGGCAGCGCGGGCAACACCCGACCACTGGCGCGCCGTCGGGGGCGAACTCGCGGAGGTCAGCGGGAACCTCGATCCGGGCGAGGGGGCGCTCGCACTCGGGGCAATCCTCGGGCATAGATCCGGATAGGGTGGACGCGGGCAAGATGCTGTCGCTCCGGCCGGAGAGGTACCGACGTCGACGACGCATCGCTGACTGTCCGGCGGGACGTAGGTGGGCGAGCAGTCGGCACACTCTCCGCTCCCCGCGTCGACGTGCCGAGCAACCGCTTCCCGACGCGGGGCGATAGCTACGTCACAGGGTGGGTGGCCCCGGCATCGTTGATAAACCCTCGGCGGCCACGGCACAGCAGAGATCGGCATCCCTATTCGCGCCGACGGCCTATCTCGACCAACCAATGGCACCGGACGCTCACACGAGTTCGAGCGGCGGCCTGCGAACCCACCTCCGCGCGCTCGGGGGCGCTTTCGTCGTCGTCGCGCTGGTGGTCCTGTTCGCCGCGATCGCCGTCTCCCTGGGAACACCGCTGCTCGACGCGGCGGGAATCGCCCGCGAGAGCGCACTCGGGCTTGCGCTGCGGAGCGCCTTCCAGTTCGTCGGATTCGGAATCGCAGGTGTCGGCTTTCTCCTCGTGACCGATCAGGTCAATCTCGTCCCGGTCCGCACGCCGACGCGCGCGGATCTGAAGTGGCTCGCCGGCGGGTTTGCCGGCCTCATCGCGCTGTACGTGGTCGTCGCCGCGGGACTGAGCGCGCTGGGTATCGAGGGCGCCGACAGCGCGATCGTCGCACAGGGCAGCGATCAGCCGATCTACTTCCTGTATCTGATTCCGGTGACGATCCTGCTCGTCGGGCCGACCGAGGAACTGATCTTCCGGGGGATCGTCCAGGGGTTGTTCCGCCGCGCGTACGGCCCCGCGGTCGCGGTCGCGGGCGCCAGCGCGGTGTTCGCAGCGATCCACGTGACCTCCTACAGCGGCGACGGCCTGCTGGCGACCCTTGCGACCGTGCTCGTCCTCGGGGGCGTCCTCGGGGTCGTCTACGAGAAAAGCGAGAACCTCGTCGTCCCAGCCGTCGTCCACGGACTGTTCAACACCGTTCAGTTCGCCGCCGTCTACGCGACGACGACGGGGCTCGTCGCGTGGTAGGCTTCGGTCCGATCGCGGGAGACCTGGTAGATTCGACCGCGGCGGCAGAGAACGGACCCCTCTCACGCGGGATTCTTCCGCGCCAGTTCCGTCCCGCAGATCGGACACCGGTCGCGTTCCTCGTCGAACTCGCGGCCGCAGCCCTGACACTGGAACGTCCACTCGCGGGTCTCCGAGATGCCCTCCCGGGCGATGATCTGGACGTCGACCTCGACCCGGTCGGCGACGTTCTGCATCGCGTAGTCGTCGGTGACGAGGACGCCGTCGAGCTCGAACGCGGCCGCGAGGAGTCGCACGTCGGTCTCCGAGAGCGTCTCCTCGTCGCCCGTCTCGCGGGCGGCCCGTTTGATCTTCTCGACAGTGCCGGAGGCGGGGATGTGGATGTGCATCCCGGACCCCTCGTCGGCGTCGAAGCGATAGGACGCCTCTCCCTCCAGTTCCTCGCGGACCATCGGGATCGACGCGATGTCGTCTGTCGTGTGGTACTCGTGGATGAACGCCGAAGAATCTAGAACGTGCATCTGACCTCGCTCGCGTTACTGTTCTACGACAATGCAGTCGTCGACGCTTCGGACGCGCGAAACGGGGATATTGAACTTCCGCTCGCCGTCGTCTTCAGCCGTCTCGAAGCGGTGCTTGTCAGTGTCGACGTCGTCGTACGGCGAGACGAACAGGTCGCTGATCGTCCCGGTTTTGACGTTCATCTCGATGTTGTGCAGGACCCCGATGTAGGTGCCGTTCGAGGTCATCACTTCTTTCCCGGAGAGGTTCTCCGCGAGTTCGTCCGGCATACTCTCCGATACTGCGTACGATTACATAAACTCCACGGGCGTCTGACGCGGTCGCGGGCGAATCGGTGGCCCGGCCCGCGTCGGCATCGATCAGCGAAACCCGGCCAGACGACGCCGTCCGTGGATGACGATGGACTTAACTACAGTCCAGCAGTCTACTACAGACAAGGAACTTTTCCGGGGTGATTCTCTATGTCTGACACTGACGCCGACGCTGCCTCGACGGCCGAACCGACCGCGTTACGGACACCGATCGTCGCCGTCCTCGGGCACGTCGATCACGGCAAGACGACGCTGCTCGATACCATCCGCGGATCGGCGGTGAGCGAGGGCGAGGCAGGGTCGATCACCCAGCACATCGGCGCCACCGCGGTGCCGCTGGAAACCGTCTCGGAGATGGCCGGGAGCCTCGTCGACCCCACGGACTTTGATCTGCCCGGCCTGCTCTTCATCGACACCCCCGGGCACCACTCGTTCACAACGCTCCGCTCCCGCGGCGGCGCGTTGGCCGACATCGCGGTCGTCGTCGTCGACGTCAACGACGGCTTCCAGCCGCAGACGGTCGAGGCCCTGGAGATCCTCCAGCGGACCGGCACCCCCTTCGTCGTCGCCGCCAACAAGATCGACACGACACCCGGGTGGAATCCGAACGACGGGCAGCCGATCCAGAAGACCTACGACGAACAGTCGGACAGCGCCCGGAGTCGTCTCGACGAGAACCTCTATGAGATCATCGGCGAACTCTCAGATAAGGGGTTCTCGGCGGACCTCTACTGGCGCGTCCAGAACTTCGCGAAAAACGTCGGCGTCGTTCCCCTCTCGGCGATCACGAGCGAGGGCGTCCCGGATCTGCTTGCGGTCCTGATGGGTCTCTCCCAGCGGTATATGAAAGACCAGATGGCCGTCGACGTCGACGGGCCGGGGGCGGGGACGGTCCTCGAAGTGAAAGACGAACGCGGCTTCGGAGCGACCGTCGACGTCGTGCTCTACGATGGAAGTATCCGCGCGGACGATACGGTCGTCGTCGGCGGTCTCGACGGACCGATTGTGACCGAGGTGCGGGCGCTGCTTCAGCCCCGGCCGAACGCGGAAATCCGGGTGGAGAAGCGCTTCGAGAAGGTCGAGGAAGCCCGCGCCGCCGCCGGGGTCAAGGTCGCCGCGCCCGACCTCGACGACGCGATGGCGGGCGCACCGATCCGGGTGATCCGCGACCGGGACCGCAGCGAAGTCATCGACGAGGTGGAGGCCGAACTCGCGGATATCCAGGTCTCGACCGAGGAGGAGGGCGTCGTCGTCAAGGCCGACACGCTCGGCAGCCTCGAAGCGATCGCGAACGCCCTGCGGGAAGCGGAGGTGCCGATCCTCCGGGCGGAGGTCGGCGACGTCGCCCCGCGTGACGTCACCGTCGCCTCGACTGCGAACGAGGACAAACACCAGGTCATCCTCGGCTTCAACGTCGACGTCCTCTCGAACGCCGAAGACGAACTGGAGGACAGCGAGGTGACGCTGTTCGCCGACGACGTGATCTATCAGCTCGTCGAAGAGTACGAGGCCTTCGTCGAGGATATCGAACGGGCCCAACAGGAGACGGTCCTCGACAAGATCGTTCGACCGGGACGCTTCCGGATCCTCGAGGACCACACCTTCCGGCAGTCGGACCCGGCGGTCGTCGGCGTCGAGGTCGTCTCGGGGACGGTGAAGAACAACCAGAACGTCGTGAAGTGGGAGGGCAACGAACCGACCCGCGTCGGCCAGCTATCGGGGATTCAAGAGCAGGGCGAGGACGTCTCGGAGGCCCGGTCCGGCACGCGGGTCTCCGTCGCCATCGACGGGCCGACGGTCGGTCGCCAGATCGAGGAGGGCGACGAACTGTGGATCGAACTCCCCGAGAAGCACGCGAAGATCCTCGAACAGGAACTGAAAGACGAGATCCCTGCCGACGAACTGGAGGCGCTGACGAACTACCTCGATATGCATCGGAAGCGGGACCCCTTCTGGGGGAAGTGAGCGTGACTCGTCGGTGATTTTCGAACAGCCGTAAGACGCGGACTCTCCCGGAGAGACCTCAGAACTGCGGATCGTAGTCGTCGCAGACGTCGGCCACGAACGCCTGGTGTTCGGTGTCGATCCGCTTGCGGACCGTATTCTCGTTCGTTCGATTCCGGTACATCCGCTTGATGTGTTCGGCGTGAGCGCGAACGGTCTCGAAGGAGAGCGGATACGTGTTGACGAGGTGGTCGATGTTGGCCACGAAGTCCCGGCGATCGGTGGCGTCGACCGGCCCCGCCTCGTGACGTTCGGCCAGATCGATCGCGGCGGCCTCGAGCGCTGCGAGATCGGCGTCGAACGCCGCGGAGTACTCCATCCGCCGACTGCGACTACCGCGCTGTCGGCGTCAGGCCGTCGCCGACGGTGTTCATCACCTGGAGCGCCGCCGAGGCAGCGAGGCCGCGGGCGACCTCGTCGCGGTCCTCGTCGGTGAGGCCCGATTCGAGATCCTCTTCGTCGGGCGTAAAGCCCGCACTGACCGGGCGACCGGCGGGCGGTCGGACCGCGACCGTCGCCTGCGGCCCGTTGGCGCCGTAGGTGAGTTCCGACCCGACCGCGTAGCCATCCGGGAGGTACGTCTCGGTCCGGGAGACGATGCCCGCGACGGCGGTTCGAAGCCGTCGTACCTGCGCCGCGGAGAGTTCGACGTCCTCGGGCCGGCCGGCGTCGACGACACCGGGAGCGCCCGCGTATGGGTTGTTTCCGTTCATTTCGATGAGTGGCGGACATAGGGGGGCACGTGTTATAAAGCCGTTGGCGTCATCAAAACCTCGGGCGGGATTCTCCCGCTCACCGCTCGACGAACTGCCCACTTTCGGTCTTCCGCACGTCATCGTGGGGTACACTCTGCCGCTCATCGCGACGTACGTCCCGGGATCGAGCGGCTGCACGGCACCGATCGCGGTCCCGAGATTGAATTCGGCGTCGGACCCCCGCATCCGCTGTGGCCGGACCGCACCAGTGATACTGTCGGACACAAGTCTATGAAGAATTTCGCCGCCCCGTGCGGCAAATATCTTGAAACAGTTGTGTCCGACAGTATGAGGACGATCGTCGGCCCTTCGGGTAACTCCCGTGCGGTGTCGACGATCGTGTCGGTGCCGTGGGTGATGACGATCCGCGAGCTCGGAGCCCCCTCGCAAGCCGCGGCGATCGCCGCCCGGTCGTCGTCGTCCAGGTCGAGGGTGTCCTTCCTCACCGGTGATTCGACGCTGTACTCGAAGTTCGGCGGCGGAGTCAACGACTCATACTGTCGGACGTACGTTCGTGGAATATTTCGGCACCTCGGGGTGCCGAGAATTTCCAGATAGTTACGTCCGACAGTATCAAGCATCCGCTCGACGGCCGGCTCGCCGATCACGAAGTTCCGCACACCCCGACCAGCCTCGTAATCCTTGTCGATCGTCCCGCCTGTCGTGATGAAGTGGATGTGCTGGTCGCTCATCGGCTGTGGCTACACCGACGGCGATCAAAACTCTACGGCCGGTCGGCGTGTGCAGCCTGCGCCCCGTCATCGCTCCAGTCGGTCAGAGGTGCGGACGGCGATCGGTCGCTACCGGTTCCATCGACCGAAATTGGACGTTTCCCAGGGAGCCGACCCTAGATGTCGCGGCTTCCCGTGTTATGAAAGGCGGCTGTCGAAAAGGCTCAGCCCCCGAGCGTCGCGAACGCGAAGACGAGGGCGAGATACGCGAGCACGACGACGACCGCGACCACCGGGACCAGCGAGAGGTGATCGTGACTGACGTCGACCCCGTCGACGTCCCCGCGGTTGACGGCGTCGACGTCCACCGCGCCGGACTCGATGTCCTCGCTCGTCGGCATCACCTCGGGGAGTCCCTTGCGTTTCGCGTCGAGTTTGTTGAGCGCGAACACCGCGACAGCCGTCAGCACGAACGCGAGCGGGAGCGCGACGTAGGGCGTCTGGAGTCCGATCCCGTACAGCACGAGGACGATGAGCGTGACGCCGGCGGCCGTTCCGGCAAAGGGAATCTGGGTGTTGACGTGGTCGATGTGGTCCGAGCCCGCAAAGATCGAGGACATCACCGTCGTGTCGCTGATCGGCGAACTGTGGTCACCCCAGATGGCGCCGCCGAACAGCACCCCGATCAGGACCGGCAGGACCGAGGGGCCGACCAGTTCGTACCCCAGCGGGATCGCGAGCGGGGTGAGGATGGCCATTGTCCCCCACGACGTGCCGGTCGTGAACGCGACGAACATCGCCGCGAGGAAGATGATCACCGGGAGGAACGAGCCGGGCAGGCCGCTGCCGACCATCGTGTCCACGATGAACTGCGCGGTGCCGACCTGTTCGGCCGCGAGGCCGATGGCCCACGCGAGTACGATGATGGCGATGGCGATGTTCATCGTTTTGAAGCCGTCGATGATCGTTTCGCCCGCCTCGTCGAGATCCATCGTCCGGTAGCCGAGGGAGCCGACGAAGCCCGCGAGCATAAACGCGAACGCCCCGTACAGCAGTCCCAGGGCGACGTCCGTCTCCTGGAACGCCGTCGCGATGTCGACGTCGGGCTGATAGCCGCCGCCGAGCCACCACATCGAGACGAGGCCGACGACGAGCAACACCACGATCGGAACGAAGAAGTTCACGAGCGAGGGGTTCTTTTCGCTCGGCTCACCCACGTCCTGGGAGACGTCCGAGAGCGGGGTGGCGTCTTCCCGGATCGTCTGTCCGGTGGAGCGCGACCGCCACTCGGCGTCGAGCATCGGGCCGAAGAACCGCTGGGTGATGGAGATGAGCCCGACCATGAAGAACGCCATAAAGCAGTAGATGTTCCACGGGATGCTCTGTAAGAACAGTCCGAAGGGAGTCATCCCGAGTTCCGAGGCCGTCACCGCTGCCGCCTCGAAGCCGGCGATGATCATCGACACCTGAAAGCCGATCCAGTTCGAGACCGGCCCGAACGTCGTCACCGGCGACGTCGTCGAGTCGAGGACGTAGGAGTGCATCTCCCGGGAGGAACGGTTCTCCTGGGAGAGTTCCCGGGTTGCGTTCCCGGTGACGACGGTGCTGGTGTAGGAGTCGAAGAAGATGAACACGCCGATGAGCCAGGTGAGAATCTGCGATTCGCGCGCCGTGTCGACTCGGTCGCCGATCCACCGTTCCAGCGCGAGAATCCCACCCGACCGGTAGATGAAGGCCGCGCCGGCGCCCATAAACATAATCAGCAGGATGAATTTCGTGTCGAACGGGGACCGAACCACCTCCACGAGCCAGTCCATCGTGAGCGCGGTGGCGGCGATCGGGTTCCATTCTGCCACGATCAATGCGCCGATCCAGACGCCCGCAAACAGCGACACCAGTACCTGCCGCGTGGTCATCGCGAGGACGATCGCCAGGAGTGGTGGCGCCAGTGCGAGCAGGCCGTAACTTGCACTGGCCATATTCGAACCAGTCAGAGTATGTATAATAAGTGTTTATTTCACCTTAGTTGATTAAATTTATATGAATTTTCGTCCGGCGAAAATGCCGTCTGTGAACTAATCAAGCAGAATCAGCGGTAGAACTGCCGAATCAGTAGATTCGGAGAGGCAAGGAAGCCCGGCGGAGACGGCTAGCGGACGTCCCTCACGGGTGTCAGATGATCGGTTCGCTCTGCCCGTAGACGGCGAGCGTGACGGCGGTCGTGTAGCCCTCGCCGTCGGCCTCGGCGGTCGTGACGGTGACTCGCTCGTCGTCGAACTGCCACTCGCGGAGGTCGCGGCCGGCGTCGAGTCCGACCTCCACGCTCCGCCGGACCGCGGCCGGATCCCCGCCGGTCGCCTCGTAGAACAGACCCGGCCCCGGACCGGTCGTCCAGCCGAGTCCCGCCGAGACGGTGCCGACTCCCCCGGTGGTCGCGCGTGCTTCCACCACCGTGAGGCGGTTGCCCGCCGGTCCCAGATCCGGCGCGGTGTCGTCCGCCTCGACCGTCGCGTCGGCCGGGATCACCGAGGAGACGGGGACGAGGTTGTAGTTGTGGACGTTCGCGGCGGCGAGTGCGGCGTCGTACGACGCCATTTTGGTGGGCGCATCGCCCACACCGCGAACGATCCGGATGGTGCTCATACACGACATCGACGGCGGAGCGAATAAGCGGTTACGGATTGGGACGGGAGAAAGCGATCCCGGTAGTCGGTGGAGCGACGCTTCGGCACCCGCGTCAGTACTGGTATGGCCGCGGGCCCGGAATCGTCGGGCCGGCCTCGACGTCCTCGATCTTCTCGTAGGCGTTGTCGAAGTCCGACCGCCTGATTTCGGTGCGGCCGTCGCGGATCGCGAACATCCCGGCCTCCGTGGCCAGCGCGGCGATGTCGGCGCCGGAGTAATCCTCGAGCGACGCCGCGAGGTCGGCGAAGTCGACGTCGTCGGCGACGTTCATCTCGCGGGTGTGGATCTCGAGGATGTGTTTGCGGCCCGCCTCGTCGGGCTTCGGCACCTCGATGAGGCGGTCGAAGCGACCGGGCCGGAGGATCGCCTCGTCGAGCATATCGAAGCGGTTCGTCGCGGCCATAATCCGGACGTCGCCGCGGTCGTCGAAGCCGTCCATCTCCGAGAGCAACTGCATCATCGTCCGCTGGACCTCCGCGTCACCGGAAGTCTTCGAGTCCGTCCGCTTCGAGGCGACGGCGTCGATCTCGTCGATGAAGATGACTGCTGGCTCGCGTTCGGCAGCCAGATTGAACAGGTCGCGGACGAGCCGCGAGCCCTCGCCGATGAACTTCCGGACGAGTTCGGAGCCGGCCATCTTGATGAACGTCGCGTCGGTCTCGTTGGCGACGGCCTTCGCGAGCATCGTCTTGCCCGTCCCGGGCGGTCCGTACAGGAGCACGCCCGAGGGCGGTTCGACGCCGACCTTCTCGAACATCTCGGGGTTCGTCAGCGGATCCTCGACGGCTTCGCGGACCTCTCGAACCTGCTCGTCGATCCCGCCGATATCGTCGTAGGAGACCATCGGCGAGGCGTCGATCTCCATCGCCTGCGCGCGGGAGTCGGTCTCGTCGTCTAACAGCTGCTGGATCGCGAAGGAGTCGTTGATCGCGACCCGATCGCCCGCTTCGAGTTCGCTGTCGAGGTGGGGCGACGCCTCGGTCAACACTTCCTGGTTGTTGCCGTGCTGTTTGATCACGACGCCGTCCTCGGTCAGTTCCTCGACGGTCGCGAGATACAGAGAGGAGGTCTTCAGCGTCTCGTTGCGGCGCTTCAGCTGCTCGACTTCCTCCTGCAGTTCCTCGCGGCGATCGGTCGCCGTCGAGAGGCGCTCGTCGAGCTCCTCGTTGACGCTGAGGAGGCGTTCGAAATGTTGGCGGATCGCCGAGAGACGCTCAGCGTCCGACATCTCAGGATCGAGGTCCAGACGTGGGCGGTCTGGGAGCGACGGACTCCGGGACATCAGTTAACAGCACTTAGACTCGGGCGTAAATGTGCCTTTGGGTATCCCCGTTCGATTGTCGATGTCGGCTGTGCGAGGCGCACGGCTGGTCCGGCCTCGGGGATGATCCCCGCTCATCGTCCGTGCGCTCGGCCTACGTTCACTCCTCCGTTCGCTCGCCCTGATACGTCCCCTCGTAGACGTCGTCGTGATCGGCCACAGCGAGGACGAGTTGCGCGACGCGGGCGCCGCATTCGAGCCGGATCGGGTGATGCACCTGCAGCAGCCCCTCGCCTTTGCCTTCGTACCCAGCGTCCCAGACCGCCGTATTGAGCATACAGGAGTTGCGCATCAGGGTCGATCGGGGGTACAGAAAGCCGACGTGCTCGTCGGGGATCGCGATCGTCTCGGCGTACTGAAGGATGTACCCGCCCGGATCGAGGTGGAAGACGTCGTCGTCGGCACCGACCGATTCGCGTTCGCCGACGGTCTTGTCGTCAGTGCCAATTCGCCCGGGAGCGATCTGTTCGAAGACGTCGGCGAGCGTGAGATCGACGCCGTTCGGCTGGATCTGTGCGTCGTCGACGGGGTCGATACACCTCGCGACGAACGAACCGGCGCGGAACATATCGGAACGGCCGCACCCACGCGCAAAACCGTATCGTTCTCGATGCCGGATCGTGTTCCACAGCAACGCTACGATACCTCTCGCGGGTTGAAACGCCGTGAGCAGGGTTCCGACCCGTCTATGCGGTCCGTTTCCCGAACGTCGGCGGAACTGGCGGAGCGCGTTTTCTTGATATCAAATTAGGACAGAGTATGTGTATAAGGTGCATATATCTGACCTCAAACACGCGGGATTTATACTTGTAGACGGTCGATTCACGGACGTTATGGGACAGACGCTTACGGAGAAAATCCTCGATGATCACCTCATAGAGGGCGAACTCGAACCCGGAGCGGAGATCGGGATCGAGATCGACCAGGTCCTCGCACAGGACACGACCGGAACGATGGTCTGGCTGCAGTTCGAGGCGCTGGACCTCGATGAAGTCCAGACAGAACTGGCGGCGCAGTACTGCGACCACCAGACCTACCAGTTCGACTTCAAGAACACCGACGACCACCGCTTCCTACGGTCGGCGGCCGGCACCTACGGCGCGTACTTCTCCCGCCCGGGCAACGGCATCTGCCACAACGTCCACAAGGAGAACTTCGCCGCGCCCGGCAAGACGCTGCTCGGCTCGGACTCCCACACCCCGACGCCCGGCGGCCTCGGCCAGCTCGCGATCGGCGCCGGCGGCCTCGATATCTCCGTCGCGATGGGCGGCGGGCCCTACTACGTCGAGATGCCGGAGGTCGTCAACGTCCGCCTCGAAGGGGAACTCCCCGAGTGGGCGACCGCGAAGGACGTCATCCTCGAGATGCTCCGCCGGCTCTCGGTGAAGGGCGGCGTCGGCAAGGTCTTCGAGTACACCGGCCCCGGCGTCGAGACGCTCTCGGTGCCCGAGCGGACGACGATCACCAATATGGGCACGGAACTCGGCGCGACGTCTTCGATCTTCCCGACCGACGAGGAGACCCGCGATTACCTCGCCCGGCAGGGCCGCGAGGACGAGTACGTCGAACTCGCTCCCGACGAGGACGCCGAGTACGCCGACGAGGTCGTCATCGACCTCTCGGAACTCGAACCGCTCATCGCCACCCCGTCGATGCCCGACAACGTCGTGCCCGTCCGCGAGGTCGCGGGCGAGTCCGTCGAGCAGGTCATCGTCGGCTCCTGTACCAACGGCGGCTACGAGGACATCCTCCCGGCCGCGAAGATGCTGAAGGGCCGCGAGATCGATATGAAGACCGAGATGATCGTCGCACCCGGCTCCAAGCAGGCTTCGGAGATCCTCGCCCGCGAGGGCTGGACCGCCGAGATGATGGCGGCCGGCGTCAACTTCTCGGAGGCGACGTGTGGTGCCTGTATCGGCATCGGGCACGTTCCTTCCTCCGACTCCGTCTCGCTGCGGACGTTCAACCGCAACTTCGAGGGGCGCTCGGGGATCGAAGACGACTCCGTGTACCTCTGCTCGCCGGAGGTCGCCGCCGCGGCGGCCATCAAAGGCGAGATCGTCGACCCGCGTGACCTCGCAGAGGAACTCGGCGATCTGGAGGCGCCCGGCATCGAACTGCCGGACCAGTACGACGGCTCGAAGACCGACATCATCGAGCCCGAGGAGGCCGTCGACGATGGACTCGTCAAGGGGCCGAACATCGGCTCGGCGCCGATCGGCGAGCCGCTCGAGTCCGACATCCAGGGTGAGGTCCTCCTGAAGATGGCGGACAACATCACGACGGACCACATCATCCCGGCCACCTCGGACATCCTGATGTACCGCTCGAACATCGAGAAGCTCTCGGAGTTCACCCTCTCGCGCGTCGACGACACCTTCGCCGAGCGCGCGCTCGACGCCGACGGCGGCGTCCTCGTGGCCGGCGAGAACTACGGCCAGGGCTCCTCACGAGAGCACGCGGCGATGTGTCCGCTGTACCTCGGAATCGAGGCCGTTCTCGCTCAGTCCTTTGCCCGCATTCACAAGGCGAACCTGTTCAACTTCGGGATCGTCCCACTCTCGATCGACGAGGAGACCTACGAGAAGATCGACCAGGGCGACGACGTCGAGATCGTGACCGACGTCGCAGAGGCCGTCGCCGCCGGCGAAACCGAGTTCACCATCCGCGTGAACGACGACTGGGAGGCGACCGCCGAACTGGACGCCTCCGAGCGCGAACGCGGCATCCTCAAAGCGGGCGGCAAACTCCGCCTGACCAAAGAGCAGTACGCCGACGACGGCGGTAGCGGTGCGACCCCCGCCGACGACTGAAAGACACGCTGCATCCTATTGTAGCGTTTGCAAGTCTTCGCTCACACGATCGCACGCAGTCATACGATCGGATGAGCAATCAGTTGCAAACGCTACTATAGCAGTCCTCGTCTCCCGACGCGCTTTTTTTCGTGCCACCCCACCGGGCGAGTATGAACCTCGAACAGAACGTCGGTGGTCGCGATCGACTCGTCCGTGGACTGCTCGCAGCCCTCCTGACCGTCGTCGCCGTGCAGGCGCTGCGGCGCGGCAAGCGGAAAACCGGCCTGCTGGCCGGCGTCGGCGCGCTCGGCTTCGGCTTCAACGCGACGACCTGTTTCTGCGGCCTGAACGAAACCCTCGGCCTCGACACTACTGAGGAGTGAACGCGCCGAATCGACATCCTCACGCTATCTTCCGCCGTTGGACGTGCAGAATTCGGGCGGCACATCACACACGGGATAGTTCGAAAATTCGATAATTTTTATCTGTTTAATAACCACCAAAATAATAGTAATAATAAATATCTTTTCTATTTATTATAAGGAAATTTATAAACAGCCAAGAAGATCACTTCCAGCGGTTCGGTAGGGCAAAGCAGCAATCTTGATACTCATATATTCACGTGTTAGCGCCCAATTTGGGCCGAGAAATCGAACCAAAGCACAGCTAGGTAGCCTCGTCAAGTACAGGAATAGCTTGTCAATCCATTATAATACAATGTATATAGATTATTTTATATATTATTTTTTCACTCTGAGTCCGCGAACAGAATCGGCCTCACTATGTCGTCGAGAACGCCTGCGGCGATGGTACGGGGCGGACGAGTTCCCGCCCTACGGCTCAATGGATTTTGCGAAGCTACAGCCCATTAGACGGATCTGACGACTTCGGCGTGTATGACTTTCTGAAAGTATAACAACGATGATTGCGAACTCCCCGGTTATGCACCACAGTTCGACCGTCGAGGTGCCGGTAGTGAAGGATCTTTCCCGGATCGCGGCGGAAAACAACCCGGACAAGGTCGCCTTCGGTAACGACGTCGACGGCGAAACGGTCACGTGGTCCGAATTCGACGACCTGAGCAACCGGGCCGCAAACGCGTTCGGCCAGTACGTCGGACAGGGCGATCGAGTTGCGCTCCTGTGTGAGAACTCACTCAGACATACGGTCCTCTGGAACGGCGGCCTGAAGGCGGGCTGTACAGTCTCGAATCTCCACATCCGCGCGTCGGCGAACACGCTCGAACACTGTATCGACACGCTCAGGCCGAAGGTCCTGGTCGTCGACGAATCGACTTCCAAAATATACGAGGAGAAACTCCAGGACAAGATCACGACCGACCTCGACGCCGTCGTCACCGTCGGGGACGCACAGACTGACTACGAGGAAGGGTACGACTCGTTCCTCGACGGGCAGCCGGCGACGGAACCGGACGTGCGCGTGCGCGAAGACGACGTTGCAGTCGTGATGTGGACGTCGGGAACGACGGGCGAACCGAAGGGCTGGTGTCACACGAACCGCGGGCTGTACTTCCGCGCGAACACCCTGGTGAGCGTCTACGAACTCCACCGATCGGCCCGACAGCCACACGTCTTCACCCCGTCGTTCGCGGCGTGGTATTCGGTCGTGTTACCCGCGCTCGTCTCGGGGGCGACCACCTACTTCCTCCGTTCGTGGGACCCCGAGGACTATCTCCGGATGATCGAGGCCCACGATCTGACGTCGGCACTGCTGGTGCCGACGATGTGGCGCGAGATCCTGAACCTCGACAACTTCGAGGAGTTCGATCTGGGTTCACTCGGGGCCATTATGTCTGCCGGGGAAGTCTTAGACGCGACGACGCTCACGCGCCTCCGGGAGAACGTCTGCGAGGTGGTGAAAAACTCCTACGCGGCAACTGAGGCGTACGCGACGGTGATGGAAAACGCGGAACTGACAGAGGAACGCGTCGAGAGCGTCGGCAAGCCCGTCCCCGGCGTCCAGCTCCGGATCATCGACGAGGACGGCAGTTACAACAACACCAAGCCGCCGGGGGAGGTCGGGGAGATCGCGGTCAAAGCCCCCGACTGTCCGGTCTGGGCCTGGGGGCGGACCGAGAAGACCGAACAGGTGTTCGAGGACGGCTGGTGGTACTCCGGCGACCTCGGCTACAAGGACGAGGAGGGGTTCGTCTACCTCGAAGGGCGGACGGACCTGATGATCATGTCGAAGGGGATCAAGGTCTACCCATCGCCGGTCGAAGAAGTGCTCAACGCCCATCCCGCTGTCAACGAATCGGCGGTCGTCGGCGTCGAGGACGACGAGTACGGCGAGAAGGTGACGGCGTACATCTACGCGTCGGACCCGGATCTCACCGCCGAGGAACTGGACGAGTGGTGTCTCGACAGCGACGAGATCGCGCGGATGGAGCGGCCGCGCGAGTACCGCTTCGTCGAGGAGTCGCTACCGAGAACCTCCACCGGCAAACTCGATCGACTGAGTGCCAAAGACGAGGATCTCGAATGAGACTGCCAGCCGTTGCACGGCCATCCCAGATAGCCCGGGGGCGCGGATTTCTCTCCCCCGCATACTCTCTCGTGAGAGGCATCTCGGCGCGGTGATACTCCGGGCTCGATATTGGCGAGTGGTTCCATCTACAGAGAAGATTTTTATATTATGAACTTGCTTGCCGGGATCGGCCGGCTTCGCTACCGAAATCTTAAGTAGTGAACGCGAGTCCAGTGGAGTGGAATCCTACGATGAGCGAACGAGCGTGGTCTTTCAGCGATAGTATGGCAGCGGCCGTCGAGAAGGCGGGCAGTCCCGTCGAACTGACCCGTGACCTCGGTGTCGGACAGTTCACCAAGGTCCCGGACGAGATTACAAACTGGATCGAGGAGCAGCGCTCCTGGCGGGAGACCGTCGCCTTCGCCGACCAGTCGTATCATATGACGGACCACTACGTGGAGGGGCCGGACGCCCTCGAACTGTACTCCGACGTCGCCGTCAACAACTTCGACAACACCGAACCCGGCAAGGCGAAGCAACTCGTCGTCGCCAACCCCAACGGGAAGCACATCGGCGACGCGATCTGGTTCCATCTCGACGACGAGACGTTCCTGAGTGTCGGCAGTCGCCCGGCTCACAACTGGCTCCAGTATCAGATCGAGACCGGTGAGTACGACGTCACCGGCGAGATTCAGGGCCGACCGGTCGCGACCGGCGACGATCCGAACAACTTCCGGTTCCAGGTCCAGGGCCCCGAGGCCATCGACGTGATGAAAGAGGTCGCCGACGACCCGCTCCCGGATCTCGGCTTCTTTAATTTCGATTCCATCTCTATCGAGGGCCACGAGGTCCACCTCCTCCGCCACGGGATGGCGGGCGAGGCCGGCTTCGAGTTCTGGGGCCCCTACGACATCAGCGACGAGATCAAGGAGATCGTGATGGACGCCGGCGAGGAGTACGGCATCGAGCACCTGGGCGCAGAGTCCTACCAGACGCCGAACGCGATCCTCGGCTGGATCCCGCTCGTCGTGCCCGCGATCTTCGACGAGGGAATGGAAGAGTACCTCGAGTGGCTGGACGTCGGCGACGGACTCCTGTCGATCGGCGGGAGCTACGAGTCCGACGACATCACGGACTACTACTTCACCCCGATCGAACTGGGCTACGGCCACATCATCGACTTCGATCACGACTTCATCGGCAAAGAGGCCCTCGAAGCCGAGATCGATGATCCCGCGCGCCAGAAGGTCACGCTGGTCTGGGACCCCGAGGACGTCGTCGACGTCTTCGCCTCGCTCTTCCGGGAAGGCGAGACCTACCAGTTTATGGACTTCCCACACCCGCGGTCGGCCGCCTGTCCCTACGACACGGTGCTGAAGAACGGCGAGCAGGTCGGCGTCTCGACGGACAAGAGTTACATCTACAACGAGCGGGACTTCATCTCGCTTGCCGTCATCGACACCGAGTACAGCGAACCAGGCACGGAGGTCTCCCTCATCTGGGGCGACCCCGAAGACAACGACAACAAGCGGGTCGAACGCCACACGCAGAAGGAGATCACCGCGACCGTCGCAAACGCACCGTACAGCGAAGACAAGCGCTAAACGACCCGGACTGACCTCCGGCGTCGCGTCTGTCCCACTCGACTCCGTTTTTCGGCTGCATCCACGCAGCCTTCGATATCTCGCAGGCGGATGCTATCGTCATCGATACGCCCGAGCGTGCGAACGATGCACGATCGGGAGCCGTCGATCGGCAGTTCGATCGAGTAACTGCAAAGTACCCCGAAGGTCTCGGAACCGATATGACACGCGCACTCGTCGATCAGGATATCACGCCGACGGATCGGTTGCTCGACCAGCTGGACGACTCCTGGGAGGTGACCGTCGGAATCGACGACGATCCGGCGACGCTCCGGGAGGAACTCCCGCAGTACGACGTCGTGTTCGTAACGTCGCGGATCCCGCTTTCACAGGAGGTCATAGCGAGCGCGCCCCGGCTGTCGTTGATCGGGAAGCTCGGAACCGGCATCGACTCGATCGACCTGGATGCGGCGCGCGAGGCGGGGATCACGGTGACACACACGCCCGGCCACAACGCCCTCTCGGTCGCGGAACACGCGCTCGGGCTGACGCTTGCGATCGCGCGACGGCTCCCGACCGCGGAGGCGCTCATCGAGGAGGGTCGGTGGCGTGACGAGTACCCGCTCGGGACCCGAATTTCCGGCTCCACGGTCGGCATCGTCGGGTTCGGGAACGTCGGCAAACGCGTCGGGATGCTCTTTTCGGGGTTCGACGTCGACGTCCTGATGTCGGACCCGTACGTTCCGAGCATCGACGCCGAGTTCGTCCACGGCGAGCAGACCGATCTGGAGAGCCTGCTGTCCGAGAGCGATGTCGTGATCCTGACCCCGGAACTGACCGAGGAGACGTGGGGGCTGATCGGCACAGCAGAACTCGACCGGATGGACTCCGCGGCGCTTTTAGTGAACGTCTCCCGCGGCCCGGTCATCGACGAGGACGCACTCGTCGACGCGCTTTCCGCCGGCAGGATCGGCGGTGCGGCCCTGGACGTGTTCGCGAGCGAGCCCCTCGGCTCCGAATCACCCCTCGTTGCCCTCGACAACGTCGTCACGACGCCCCACATCGCTGCGATGACCGGCGAGTGTCGCGCAGGCAACATCGACCAGCTCGTCGAGAACGTTACCCGACTGCGACAGGGTGAGGCCATCCTCGACCGGTACGTCGCGGTCGACGCCTGATACGCTCGGTCGTCGTTCTCGTCTCCGGCTTCCGAAGAGCCCAGAAAGCAGACTATCAGCCCTGATACGCCCGATCGCATCCCATCTTGGGATGGTGTCGCGTATCCAACCGACTCGGGCAGAGGCTGCAGCCGACAGGCGGTCGACACGTAACAGATCCCGCCATCGATAATTCTGCTCTGTTGTTACATCCGACATTGTCGGTATTCTGCTTCAACCCTCCAGCGGAGCGTCACGCATCCGATCGAGCGTGCGGTCACATAACGGACGTACAAATGTTATTGTAAATTCGCATCTCTGCCCGTCCGAGCGCGTCGAAGGACGGGGCAGGGTGATCAGACCGACAGCGCCGACTGAGGTCCCGGTGTCATTCCTTACTTGCGAAAAGTAATCCGATATGCTCGTAAATAAAAGTCAGATGGACAGCACAAACCGTTGCTCGATCCCCGCTTCGCGCACTGGACAGCACACCGATATCACCCCGTCACCGAGCCATCAGCAGCTTTCGGAGCCGACCGGTCACGAGACGAGGGACATCGGCCGGGGAATCGAATACATCCGTGTACCGCAGTGAAGCCGCTGTGTCGCCCAGGACAAACCCATCAGCTCACGGATATATCCGAGTAAATCGGGAGATTCACGTCGGTCGAACGCGACGCACTAGTATGGCCACCGACCGTACTTCGCTGACCACTGTCACGCGGGCGTTCGAGGTACTCGATCTCCTCTGGGAACTCGACGGGGCAGGACCATCCGAGGTCGCCCAACGAATGGAGATGCCGGACAGTACGGTGTACGATTATCTTCGATCACTCAGCGAGACCCAGTACGTGACGCGCGTCGATGGCGAGTACCGGTTGAGTTCGTACTTCCTCACGATCGGCGGGAAAATGAAGTACCGAAACCGCCTGTTTCAGGTCGCAAAGCCGGAAATGAAGCGGGTCGTCTCCGAAACCGACGAACTGGTCGGGCTGACGATCGAAAACGAGGGGCGGGCGATCGTCTATCACCAGGAGGAGGGCAGACAGGCACTCAATCTCGGAACCTACACCGGAGTCGCGACGCCGATGCACACCGTCGCAACCGGTAAAGTGATCCTAGCGCATCTGCCGGAGGAGCGAGTCGACGAGATCATCGCCGAGCGAGGGCTCGAACAGCGGACCGAGCACACCATCACGGACCCCGAGGTACTGAAGACGGAACTCGACCAGATCCGTGAGGACGGGTATGCAGTCGACTGGGACGAGCAGGTGATCGGGATGGGGATGGCTGCAGTCCCGATCCTCGTCGAGGACGGCGTCCTCGGGTCGTTCGGACTCGTCGCCCCCACGGGCCGCATCCGCGAGGAGGAGTACCAGGCGGAGTTCCTCCAGAAACTCCGGGAGATGGCGAACACGGTCTCGATCAACTACCAGTACGGGAACTGATCGCCACGGAGACGATGCCCCATCCTGTCGGACTGCTGATAACCGGCAGCGACGTCGGAGGCGAAATTTTATCAGGACAGTACTCCAACTCGAAGTATATGAAATTCCTTTCAAAGATTCGTTCCGCCGTCCTGCGTATCGCGGCAGCCGGTATCGAGACACGACCGTCCTCAAACACGCCTTCGTATTCCACCAATGGCTTCTAAGGGACTCACGGGATCGGAATCGCGGGCAGCCGCCGAATCACTTCTCTCGGATCCGCGGTTCGAGTTGATGCCGTTCGATAGCTTCGGCGAACAGGTCGCCCACCTCCCGGACGGCGCGACGGTGACGATCACCGCCTCACCGCAGTTGGAACTCGAAGCGACAATCGCGACCGCCGAGGAGGCTGCCGAAGCGGGCTACGAGGTCGTCCCGCACGTCTCCGCGCGGTACGTTCGCGGACCCGACCACCTCGCAGAGATCTGTGAGCGACTGCGCGCTGTCGGGATCACGGACATCTTCGTGCCGGGCGGCGATCGCGAGGAGCCGATCGGCGAGTTCGAGTCGGCCTACGATATGCTCGTCGCACTCGACGACCTCGACTACGAGTTCGAGGAGATCGGGATCACGGGCTACCCGGAGGGCCACGATTTCCTCTCGGAGGAGACGCTCGCCGACGCGATGGAAAAGAAGGCACCGTACGCGACCTACATCGCGACGCAACTCTGTTATGACCCGAACGCGGTCTTAGCGTGGATCGACGGAGTCCGCGACCGCGGCATCGACCTTCCGATCGAGGTCGGCATCCCGGGCGTGATGAAATACGAGAAGCTCCTGAGCATCTCCCAGAAGGTCGGCGTCGGCGACTCGGTCCGCTTCCTCCAGAAGACGACGGGCATCGTGGGATTCATCAAGCAGTTCATCGGCTCCCGCGGACGGTACAGACCGGACGAACTCGTCGATGGGCTCGCGCCGCACGCCGAGGAGTACGGGATCCGTGGCCTCCACATCTACACGTTCAATCAGGTTTCCGATACCGAAGAGTGGCGACTGGGCCGGCTCGACGCGTAGGCGACGAGAAGCACCAACCGCGGGGAGACGGTCGCCTCTCCCGGGCCAGCCGCCGGGCATCGGTATCCACCGTCACTTCCAGTTGTGCCGTGCTGCTCCGGATGTACCGGAATGTTTACCAGCGTCGGAGTGGAGATATCGGGTATGATTGGAGAGATCGACCACATCGAGATCGAGGCGAGCGACGCAACCGAGATGGCCGACTTCCTGAAGAAACTCGGCTACGAGGAACTGCGCCGCACCGAACACCACGGCGAATCGTTCGAGCTCGAACCCACAGACGGCGAGGGTCCGATCTTCGAGATCCACACCGTCGAGGGAGAGGAGGTCCCCGGCATCAACCACATCGCGTTCGCGGTCGAGGACATCGAAGGCATCACCGGGGACTTAGAGGAGAAGGACGTCGATTCCATCGTCGGCCCGTACGACGTCGAGGCGACCGGGCGGAGGATCACGAACTTCCGCGACCCCGACGGCCGCCGCTTCCAGATCGTCGACGACGAGTAACTACGGCTCTACAGCGGTCTTTTTGCGGCCAGTAGACCGCAGCACTGGGTCGACGAGATTTCCGTAGCAGGCGGCGTCGCCGCCATCGGAACGTATAACCACGTCGCTGCCGCACCGGGGCCTATGCAGCAACAGAACGGCTTTCGGGCGGCAATCGAGAACGGTGACGTCGTCTTCGGGGCGCGCTCGTCGACGTTCTCGCCGGCAGTGATCGAAATCTACGGGGAACTCGGCATCGACTTCGTCTGGCTCGACTTCGAGCACATGGGACCGAGCCCCTGGGACAGCACGGTCTTCGAGGAGTTGACGCGGGCCGCGGAGGTCGGCGGCACGGAACTGTTCGTTCGGCTGCCGAGCGGCGATCCATCCCTCGTGCGGAAAGTCCTCGACGCCGGCGTCCGGAACATCTTCGTTCCGCGTGTCGACACCGCCGAGGAGGTCCGCAGCGCGGTGAAGGCCACACGGTTCGAGTACGACGGCGACGCCGGCGAACGGGGGATGGCCAGCGGCCGCTCGCGGACCTGGGGTCTCGGCGGCGAGGACTACATTGCGACCGAAGACGAGGAGGTGTGTCTCGGCGCGATGATCGAGAAGACCAGTGCAGTCGAGAACCTGGACGAGATCCTCTCGGTCCCCGATCTGGGGTTCGTGTTCATCGGTCCCTCCGATCTCTCCGTGCAGCTGGGTCACCCCGGCGACAAGACCCACCCGGACGTCACGGAAACGATCACCGAGATCCGCGAGGCGGCCCACGACGCCGGAATCCCCACGGGCGTGATCGCCAGCGACCCGGACGCTATCGAAACGGCCGTCGAAGACGGCCATCAGATCATCCGGATCGGCGGCGACCTCTCGTCGGTGACGTCGGTGATAGGCGAGCGGCTAGAGGCAGTCGAGCAGCTCCGGTAGTCGGATCCGGAGTAACCGTTTTTTCACCGAACCTCATAGCGGGTGCTAATCGAGCCCGACAAATGGCTTCTCGCAGACACTTCCTCGTCGAAGGAATTATTATACGCGAAGACAGCTACACTGGACGTATGTCCTCAAACCTAGCCAGACTCGGTCACGTAGCGCTCGAAACCCCGGACCTCGACGGCTCGCTCGAATTTTTCGTCGATGCCGTGGGGTTCGAGGAGGTTGTTCGCGACGGCGACACCTCGTATCTGCGCGCCGTCGACGAGTTCGATCATCACTCGATCGTCCTCTCGGAGGCCGCAGAATCCGGTGTCGACCACATCGGCTGGCAGACCGAAGCCCCGGAGTACCTCTCGGAGTTCGAAACGATCCTCGAAGACGAGGGAATCGAGGTGACCTGGGTCGACGCCGGCACGGAGCTCGGCCAGGGGGAGGCGATCCGCTTTACCACGCCGACCGGCCACGAGTTCGAGTTCTACTACGAGATGGAAAAGCCCGATCCGCCGGCCGAGCGCCGCTCGAAACTGAAGAACAAGACCTACTCGCGAACGACGACGAACCCCATCGCCCCGCGTCGGATCGACCACACTCAACTGTGGGATCCCGAGGCCAACGACTTCCGCGAGTGGCTGCAGAATACACTCGGCTTCCGCGTGCAAGAGCGCTACAACCGCGCAGACGGCTCCCGGTGGGGGACGTTCCTCAGCGCCAACGGCAACAAGATCGAAGCGGCCGTGATCGAAGACGAGGACGCGAGCAACGAACCCGCGCTCCACCACATCGCCTACAAGGTGGACTCCGCCGACGACCTCTTCGGTGCCCACGACGCGATGAACGAACACGGGATTCCGACGGACGGGATCGGCCAGCACTCGATCTCCCGCGGGAAGTTCCTCTACGTGCGTGACCCCGTCAGCGGCCACCGGATCGAATTCAACGCCGGCGGTTATCTCGTCTTCGACCCCGAGTGGGAGCCGATCGAATGGGAGGAGGGCGATCTGGAGGACCGGCAGTGGATCGGCCAGATCGAGTCGAAAAAGCGGGTCGAGTATTAGAGTACGGCGCCACGCGTCTTCCGAGTTTCGGGCCCGTTCACAAGATCGGGTTCGTTTCTACGACACGCAGACCAGCAATCTGAGGAGACCAAATAAATTGGAATTGACATACACATTCAAATTATATTTATAGGAGATATAGATAGAATCAGGAATCGAAAACGGGAGGATCCGTCCTGCTGATTGGAAAGGAAGTCTGAATAGTCTCCTCTTAAAGAAATTATCCCACAGTATTTGCGGATATATTTCTGATATTTCTTTAATATGAGCTATAATTTATATCTGTCATCAGATTGACTACCGATACATCCACTAGAATCTCGCACAGTATAACTTACACTTTTACGACTAATTCATCCAATTATATTTTATTTGTTATATCTGCAGACACCAACTCCGCCCGCTGATTGTTCGACACGAAAAGAGTCTGCAGGCCGTCGGCACGAGCGCAGGACGTCCGATTCGATCGATCAGAGGGTTCGAGGATCAAAAGCAGTCGCTGAGGTGCTGGAATGCGGGAGAAGTGGGCCGGCGCAGATTCGAACCACGCGAGACCGCAGGTCTCGCTGGCCCTCGCTCGCTTCGCTCGCGAGGATGCGGTTACGGCCACCTGTCGATCGAATGAGAACGAAACGCGGGAGAAGTGGGCCGGCGCAGATTCGAACTGCGGTTACGGCCACCCGAAGGCCGAAGGATACCAAGCTACCCCACCGGCCCGCACTCGTTACGTCGCCGTTCGTTCTTTTAACGCTTCCGAACACGCGCGGCGTCGGGCGACACTGGAGCCTGCGCCGTCCTCTCGTCACTCGAAGTACCGGTCCCGGTGGCGACGACAGCCGGGGTTGAACGCTGCACCACATTCCGGGCAGGCGTCGTCGCCATCGAGATACCGTCTGGCGGTCAGGGTCGACCCGCAGACGCCACACAGCACGGCGGGTTCGTCGAACCGGTCCCGTGGCCACGGTTCCGTGTCGTGATCCGCCGTCTCGGCGTGACAGGCGTCGCAGGGCGAAAACGTCTCACAGCACCCGAACCGGAGCGCGACGACGTCGACGTCGTCGTCCCAGTGTGAGCACCGCGTCTCGGGATCCACGGCGATCCCACAGAGCGGGACGGGAAAGCGGTCATCGAACTCGGGGAAACGCGTCGTCCGGCGTGAGCCCCCACTTTCGTCGACGGTTTCGCGGTCGCGGTTCTCGTCGTCGCGCATCCGTCAGTACGTTGTGTACCCCTCAGTATCAAGATAATTGTGCGCGACAGTGATCGCGTGGTCGGCGTGAAGTACTTCCGGACCGAGGCGGACCCGCTCGTCGGCGGCGTCCGAAAGGAGCGCGGCCTCCTGATCGGTGAAGTTCCGGTGATCTGAGAGCACGAACAGGGGTTCGTCGGGTGGATCGACGGCTGCGACGGGAGTACCGTTTTCGTGCAGTTCGACGACGGTCGCCTCGGAAGCGAGATCTTCGAGCGTCGCCTCGAATCCCATCCGTCGGACCGAGACACCCGGCGAGCTTTCGGCCGGCAGATGGCCGATGGCGTCCTGGCGCTCAGCCAGTGCGCCGCGGATGAGCGCCGCCGTACTCCGTTCGTCGGGATTCAGACGCCTGAGCTCCTGCCCGTCGAACTGGATGGTGAACGTATCGTCGAGGACCAGATGCACCCGCACGTCCTCGCGAATCGCGTGCGAGAGGAAGAAAGCGCTCGTGACACACCGACAGAGGACGTCGAGCCGACCCGCGCCGCCCGCGAGATCGTCGAGCGAGAACTCGGGTGTCGTCGGGGCGTCGTGACCGACGAGGAGGAACTGTCGCATAGGCCTGCTCTGCGCTCGATCGGCAAGAGTGGTCCGTTCGCGGCCGGCGCGATATGCAGTCGAAAAAAGTCTTCGGGGACGTTCGAGTCGGTCTACGGGGTCGCTGTCGGTCGCGTCGGCGCGCTCCCGCTCTGTTCGGACGACGGCGGCGAGGGCGCGTTCGACGTCTTCTCGCCGCTCACGAGGAAGTCCGCGAGGTTGCCGATGAGCGCCTCATTGTCGGCGACGTAAGCGTTCGTCGGCGCGAGGAAGTCGGTGTCGCCGACGATGGCGGCGTCACCGGACTGTGCCGCGACGGCGTAGGTGTCGGCGCGGCGCGTCGTCGAGAGGCGGGTCTGCTCGACTGTCGAGAGCGCGGTCTGACCGCCTGCTGAGCTAACCGCGACCGCATCGTCGACGACGACTCTCTCGACGCCCTCCGAGAGCGACCCGCTGCCAGGCGTCGCGTAGACGCGCTTGAAGTTGTGCTGGTACTCCTGCATATTGAACAGGTAGCCCGAGTGGGCCGACACGCCGAATGTCGAGCCTATCCCGGGGCCTCCGTTCGACGGCTGGGGGCCCCCGAATCCGAAGAGGCTGAACACCGATCCGCCGGCGGAGGCCGGATCCGAGAGCAGCACGACGCGTCCGCCAGCCTCGTTGAACGCGCGGACGCCAGCGAGCTGCTCCGGGGTGTACGGCTCCTCCGGGTTCGCGACGAGGAGCGCGTCGGCGTTCCGAAGCGACTTGTTCCAGGCCTGCCCGCGGGCCTGCTCTCGGGTCACGAACCGGACCTCGTGACCGTTCTCGACCAGCGTGGTCACGAGTGTCGAGAGCTTCTCCTCCGAGAGCTGGTTCCCGTGCGCTCGGTCGACGAGAACCGTCTTGCCCGATGCGTCGCTGTCCATCGTGATCTCGCCGCTCTCCTCGGCAGGAGCGACGCGAACTGCATCGAGGTCGGTCTGTCGCTCGGCGAGGTTTGTCACCTCGGGGTCGTCGCCGCCGGAGACGAGCGGTATCACCGCAGCACCGCCGACGATGACGGCGACGATCACGACGAACGCGACCGTAGGTGCGACGAAATCACGCGCTTGCATTGGCTGTCACCTCCGGATCGTGAATGGGGATTTCGTCCACCATCAACGGTTGCGTGACGGGGGCGAGGCCGTTCGTCCGATCGCTTCGCTTGTAGATTTCCGTTCCATCATCGGTCTGGCTGGCGAGGAAGATGAGACCGAACGAGTTCGGTGGCTCCTGCCTGACCACGTCGTAGTCTTCCATTCCGGCCAGCTCCGCGGCGCGATCGATCGCTGCCGGAAGCGCGCCGATCCGGTCGGCGTAGCCGTTCTCGACGGCCTCCGGACCGAGGTAGGTCTTCGCGTAGGCGACCTCCTCACGCGAGAGGGAGATGTCCTCGCCCCGGTGCTCCATCACACGGCCCACGAACTGCCGCTTGAGGGACTCGACCGTTCGGAGCCGCTGGTCCGAGGTCGGCTGTGCCTTGTCGGGGCCGGTTCTGATCACCGAGTCCGGGAAGGGGACGCTGCCGCCCGAGCCGATCACGCCGACGCTACCCACCTGCGCCGAGGAGAGAACGTAGATCTCGTCAGCCGGGAGCATTCCGTAGTAGGCCCCGGACGCGCCGACGCCCTGTACGGAGGCGACGACCGGCATCTGTTCTGCCGTTCGCAATACTTCGAGGTACAATCGCTCGCTGGGAGCGACGGCCCCACCACCGCTGTCGACTTTGAGGACGACCGCCTTCACGGACTCGTTGGTCCGTGCGTTGCGGAGGTCCTCGGAGATTCCGTCCACCGTTGTCGCAGAGATAGTGCCGGAGATCGTGATCACCGACACTGTCCCGTCGGAGCTGGCGGACGTCGCGTAGTCGTGTGCAACGGGGGCGAGTACCGCACTCACCAGGACGGCCGCGACGACGGCCACGACGAAAAGCGCCCTGGCCGACGCCACGGGTGAGTTGCTTTGCATACTGCGTCTCGACCGAGTCACCAGGAGGGTAAATCGGTTCCCGTAACCAAAACAGTGATTTGAGTCAATTCGCCCGACTGCGCGGCGTGTGGGCGTCGACAGGAGCCGGGAATCCGAGGTCAGTTTGCCAGCCCGTACCCCCGGCGAAAGAGCGCCACGTCGAGGGCGACGACGGCGATCGTGAGTCCCGAGAGCACGGCCAAGGAGATGTTCGGGTCGACCTCGCTGACGCCGAGGAAGCCGAACCGGATCCCGTTGACCATATAGATCATCGGATTCAGAAGCGACACCTGCTGGAGCGTCGCGGGGAGTTCGTTCAGCGAGTAGAACACCCCGCCGAAGAAGACCAGCGGGCGGAGGATGAACTGGTTCAGCATCGTCAGGTCGTCGAAGTCGTCGGCCCAGAGCCCGGCGATCACGCCCAGGGCCGCGAAAAGCAGCGTAATCACGGCGCCGAACGCGACGAGATAGAACGGCCGGACCACGCCGACCGACGTGAAAAAGGCGCCGATGAGCGCAATGAGAGTTCCGACGATTGCGCCGCGGATCGCGGCTGCCAGGACGTACGCACCGACCATCGTCCGGTACGGGAGCGGCGAGGTCAGAACCTCCTCGATGTACCGGTTCCACCGGCCGTGGAAGATGTTGAACGACGTGTTCTCGAAGGCGTTGGAGATCGCTCCCAGGACGACGAGTCCCGGGAGAATAAACAGGATGTACGGGACGCCGATTATCGTGTCGATCCGCTCGCCGAGGATGACACCGAACACCGAGAAGTACAGCACATTGGTGATAAAGGGCGGGAGAAAGGTGTTCTTCGGGCGACGGACGAACCGGAGGATCTCGCGGCGGAGCAACGCGAGAAACCCCGTGAACTCGGTGCTCACTGCGAGGCCACCTCTGGTGTTGCACGTCCCTGCCCGCTCCGCGTCATTTCGACGAACACCTCTTCGAGCGACGTGCGCTGGATCTCCAGGTCGACGATCTCGTGGCCGTCCTCGTCGAGTCGGCGGACGATATCGGGCGCCACTAGTCCGCCCTGCCTGGCAGTGACGACGAGTCGCGTTCCGTCAAGGTCGACAGACTCCACCCGGTCGTCGTCGGCCCCGAAGTCCGGGACTGCTGTCGGTTCCTCGCGCAACTGGACGACGACGTCGTCGGTGCCGCGGTCCATCAGCTCCTCGGGGCTGGCGACGTCGAGCACCCGGCCGGAATCGAGGATCGCGACCTCGTCGCAGAGCCGCTCGGCTTCCTCGATGTAGTGGGTGGTCAGCAGGATCGTCGTCCCGCGCCGGTTCAGGTCGACGATTGTCTCCCAGAGTTCGTGGCGGAGCTGGACGTCGACGCCGGCGGTCGGCTCATCGAGGATGAGGAGGTCCGGATCCGTGATGAGCGCTCGCGCGAGCATAAACCGCCGCTTCATCCCGCCTGAGAGCCAATCGAAGCGGGTGTCGCGCTTGTCGTAGATGCCGACCCGCTTGAGCACTTCGTCAGCCCGTTCCTCGGCGCGGTCCGCGGATATCCCGTGATAGCCGGCCTTGTGTTCGAGGACCTCGTGGATCGGGAAGAAGCGATCGACGTTGAACTCCTGGGGCGCGAGACCGATACAGTCGCGCGCCGCCTGGTAATCGTCCTCCACGTCGTGGCCGAATACGCGGGCCTCGCCGCCGCTCTTGCGGACGAGTCCGACGAGGACGTTGATGAACGTCGTCTTTCCCGCGCCGTTGGGGCCGAGGAGCCCGAAGAACGACCCCGACGGCACGGTGAGGTCGATCCCGTCCAGCGCCTCGACGTCGCCGTATGACTTCCGTAAATCGCGTGTCTGGATCGCAGACTCCATTCTCCTCGGACTCCGTCCTGCGCGGACCTAAGGTCACCGAAGGCGGCGCGAGTTTCTCGTTGTCCACGGTGACTCGTGGATTTCGTAGCGCGCGCGACTCATCGGCCGACGAAACACCGATACGAGTCGGTCACGAGAGACAGGCGTGGACGAGCCAACGACTACCCGGAACGGCGGTCCCGACGACGACCCCGGAACCGTCGAAATCGTCGACGGCGACGAACCGGGCCCTGCGGTCGAGCCGGCGCCCGCAGAGCGAGTAGCGCGGCTACGCCGGGTCAGCCACGCACTCGACAGCGCGGTCGAGATCCCGTACATCCACGTCCGGATCGGCCTCGATCCCCTCCTCGGGCTACTCCCCGTCGTCGGCGACGCGACCGCGACGGCGGCCGCGGCGTACATCGTCGTGGAAGCCGCGGCGCTCGGCGTCCCGCGGGCGACCCTCGCGCGAATGTGCCTGAACCTCCTCGTCGACGCGGTTGTCGGCTCGATCCCGCTCGTCGGCGACGCGTTCGACGTCGTCTGGCGGGCCAACGACCGGAACGTCCGCCTTCTCGAAGCCCGACTGGACGACCCCGGCGGCGAGCGTCGGGACCGTCGCGTCGTCGCCGCACTCGGCGTCGTCCTCCTCGGTTTTGTTCTCATCGTCGGCGCGGGAGCCGCCGTGGCGGTCTGGTGGCTGCTGGGGCTGACGGGCCTCGTCTGAGTGTCCTCGTGGGGACCGGCGGCACGGTCGCGTCGGGGCCGTCGGACACACAGTAGCGAACAGTCGGCACAGTAGTCGCGTTCGGAGTTCGGGACGGACGCGATTTTTCCCACGCCGATGTGCCGAACACCCGCTATCCGGCGCAGGGCAGTTCTTACGTCACAGGGCCGCTGGCCTCGCCTTCGTATATAAACGCTCGCCGGTTCCCGAGCCGGGACGCTGCCGACGCTGGAAGGGCAAGACAGAAGCGGCGGCCGCGAGTGTATCCCGTATGAGCATTCTCGCCGACGCCCGCGCGCTCGTAGCGCAGGATCCGGTCTGTGACGCCTGTCTCGGCCGGGTCTTCGCCGAGCGGAGCCACGGGCTGACGAACGACGAGCGGGGGAAAAGCCTCCGCATCGCCGCTGAACTCGACGACGACGAGCCACACACCCCGGTCGACACCGCGGACTGCTGGGTGTGTGAGGGACTCTGTGCGGAGTTCGACGAGTGGGCCGAGCGATGTGCGGCGGCCGTCGAGGGTGTCGAATTCGACACGTACCAGGTCGGCACGCGCCCGTCGCCGCTCCTCGAAGAGAACGAGGTGTTGCTCCGAGAGACCGCCGGTCTCGCCGAGGATGCCGGAGAGCTATTCAAATCCGAGTTCAACCGCGAGGTCGGCAAGCGGGTCGGACGACTCACCGACACGACCGTCGACTTCGGCCGGCCGGACGTCCAGTTCACGCTGGATCTCGAAGCCGACACTGTCGAGGTGGACGTCCACTCGGCGTTCGTCTACGGCCGGTACCGGAAGCTCGAACGCGACATCCCACAGACCGAGTGGCCCTGTAACGCCTGTCAGGGGTCGGGATACATCGGCAAACAGCCATGCGAGAAGTGCGACGGCACCGGCTACCTCTACGAGGACAGCGTCGAGGGACTGACCGCGCCGGTCGTCCGCGACGTGATGGACGGCACCGACGCCAAGTTCCACGGTGCCGGCCGGGAGGACGTCGACGCGCGGATGCTCGGCACCGGCCGCCCGTTCGTGATCGAGGTGATGGAACCGCGCCGCCGCGACGTCGACGTCGAGCGGCTCGAGGGCGACATCAACGCCTTCGCCGAGGGACGCGTCGAGGTCGAGGGGCTCCGGCTCGCCACCTACGAGATGGTCGAGCGCACCAAGGGACTGGACGCCTCGAAGCGCTACCGCGCGACCGTCGCGTTCGGCGCCCCCATCGGCGCAGACGAATTAACGGCCGCTCTCGAAGCACTCGAAGGCGCGACGGTCGAGCAGTACACTCCCCAGCGCGTCGACCACCGGCGGGCGAATCTCACCCGGACACGCGAGGTGTACGAAGCGACCGGTGAACTTGAGGATGCCACCCACGCGACCGTCGAGATCCACGGCGCCGGCGGGCTCTACATTAAGGAACTTATCTCCGGGGACGACGGGCGGACGGAGCCGAGCCTCGCAGGCCTGCTGGACGTCGACGCCGAAGTGACCGCCCTCGACGTCGTCGGCGTCTACGGCGAATCGGAGCCCTTCGAGGACGAAGCCTACTTCCGGGACGAACCGGCCGAGGCCGCGGTCGACGCTGCAGTCGAGGATAAGGAGACGACCGAGGCGGACGACCAAGAGACAGCGGAGGAATGACGGCCGACGCCACGAGCATCGGCAGCGACGAGGCCGGCAAAGGGCCCGTTCTCGGTCCGATGGTCGCCGCCGCAGTGCGTGGGGCCCCCGAGCAGATTCCGGACCGCGTCGACGACTCCAAGCAGCTTTCGGTGGCCGTCCGCGAGGAGATTGCCCGGACGCTGCGGGGGCAGTCGGACGTCGCGGTCGGCGTCGCCGTGATCGGGACCGAACGGATCGACGACGCGGAGACGGATATGAACTCCTTGACTGTCGCCGCCCACGCCGAGGCGGTGGCTGCGGTGGCGCAGGAAGGCGACGCGCTCCTCGCGGACGCCGGCGACGTCAGCGAATCGCGGTTCGCCGAGCGCCTCCGTGACGGTGTCGCGGATGCCGGCACGTCGATCGACGTCCGTGCCGAACACGGTGCTGACACGAGGGACCCATTGGTGGCAGCAGCCTCTGTCGTCGCGAAAGTCCGGCGCGACGCACTGATCGGCGAACTCGATGCCGAGTACGACGAGTACGGGCCGATCGGGAGCGGCTACCCGAGCGATCCGCAGACGCGCTCGTTCCTCCGGAGATACGTCGGCGAGACGGGCGAACTGCCGGCGTGTGCGCGGTCTTCGTGGTCGACATCAGCGGACGTGCTCGCGGCCGCAGAGCAGTCGTCGCTCTCGGAGTTCTGATTTTCGATTCGGCCCCGGTGGGTGCGCAACGACAGCCTTCTGCTGTGGATCGCCCGCCCGAGTAAGACCGTCGACGGGCGCCTCAACGCCGGGGTTCGGATTCGTCGCGGCAGCCGTTGCGCTCCTCGTGTCAATCGCCGGAGTCCGGTTACGGGCGTAAGCGGCTCGATTAAGCGGGGCCTACTCGCGCACGCTGTTCGCTTGTCGGCTCTGGTCCGGGTTTCGTACTGGCCGAGCGGAAAATCAGCGGGAAGCCTAACGCATCGCATCCAGCGCGACGTACGACTCCTCTGTCGCAGAGATCCACGTCGTTGTGAGTTCCGTCGGCGTCGCGTCAGCGGGATAGATCGTACACTCGTCGGGCGCGTCGTCGTACTCCTCGATCCGCGCGAGGCAAGTCTGTTCGGGCAGGTCGACCTCGCTTACGGGGCCGACGCGGGGAACGTCGACGTCGTGTGGGCCGTCGGTATCAGGGAGATTAGTGTCGGTGGACATCTGTCGGACCTCGTTTTCCCGTTTCGGGATGCGGCGAACGGTCATCGCTTCGGTACACTTCGCTATTGATGCGGGTTTGTATTTAAATAGTCGCCTATTACCGTAGGCTGAGAGTCGTTTCTCTGCCGGGATCCGTTGTCGTCGCCGAACGTGAAACCCCCATCGAAGCGGGCTCGCGCGCCTCATACTGATTACTCTCGTCTCTTCCCGCCGAGCGCCGCTAACGGGGATGGCGCTCGGGCATAAACAGTGAGAGTAATCAGTATCAGCGGTTGATCGTCGTCAGCGACCGGAGGATGTCGCCGTACGCCGGCCGGGTTACGAGGACCCCGACGAGCACACCGAGGATGGTGAAGATCGCGAAGCCCTGGAGGTCGCCCAGAGAGAGGATCGCCAGCGGCGACATCGCGATGATGGTGGTCGCCGCGGCCGCGCCGATCACCCAGAACGCCTTCCGGAAGCGCGAGCGGAACACGCGTCTGGAGTTGATCTCGCCTTCGGCCATCACCTCGTCGGCGATGATGATCAGGTCGTCGACGCCGGTCCCGATGACCGCGATGAACCCGGCGATGACCGACAGATCCAGCGGGTAGCCGATGCCGGCGGCGAACCCGAGGAGGATGACGACCTCCGAGAGCGCCGTCAGGACCATCGGTGCCGCGATGCGGACGTCACGGTATCGAAGGAAGACGACGCCGCTGACAGCGAGGACCGCGATGATTCCCGTGAGAAGCGAGTTGACCCGGAAGTCGGCCCCCTGTGTCGGGGAGATGTACGAGGTCGTCCCCCCGCTCTCACGCGAGAAATCGAGTTGTGCCGGCAGCGCGCCGGCGCGGAGGTTGATCGAAACCTCCTGCGCTTCGGAGATGTTCGTCGTCTGCAGTTGGAAGACGGGGTCCTGTGACCACTCGCCACTCCGGAGGCTATCCGCGAGACCGGGACTCATCCCGAAGGCGTTGGTCACCTCGCCGTTGACGACGAGGAGGAGACACGGGTCGGTGCCGTTCGGATTCTGTTCGTAGGTGCAGCGCGTTCCTCCCGGTTGGGCGAGCCCGGTCTGCTGCATCGACTCCTGAAATTCGGGAGCCGCCGACTGAGCGACCGTCACCGGGACGTACGCGCCGCCCCTGTCGTCTTCTTGTGCCGGGCCCTCGTTCATATCCTCCTGCTGAAGGACGACTTCCTGGGCATATCCGTCCCCGTTCTCTTCGGGATAGTACGCCTCGACGACGACTGTCCCGCGCTCACTGACGAGTTCTCGTACGGATTCAGTGTCCTGGTTCGGGACTTCGATCAGGACGTAGTTGTCGCCCTGTGCGGTCGTCACTTGCTGTACCGTTCCGCCGGAGAGGCCGGCCGCGTTGACCTTCTCCTGCAGGACGTTGACGACTCTGTTCCGCGTCGTCTCGGTGACGCCCTCGCGGACCGTCTCGTACTCGTAGCCGGCGTCGTCGAGCGCCGCGGCGAGATCGTCGGGACTGACGTTCTGGGCCGTCACCTCAACGGTGTTCTCCGTCCCCGACTGGGGCTGGGCCGTGGTCTGCTGTCCGGCCGGCCCCCCTGAACGGGCGATCACGTCCACGGGGGAGACACCCTCCAGTTCCGCAGCGACCGCTTGCTCGACCGCCGCCGTATCGTCCCCGCCGAAGTCGACTTCCTCGGCTGTGACGCCGACGAGCGGGGCTCGGACGCGTGTGCCGCCCGATAGTTCCAGCCCGTACTGGAGGTTCGTCGTGCTGCTCTGGGCTGCGATGTCGCCGCCGGCCGCGCCGTCGTCTGCCGCGAGCGTCGGTGAGAAGAGGGCGAAAAGCGAGATCAAAAGGAAGACGACGAGCAGAATCACCCGCCAGTTTTCACGTATATTGACCATCAGCGGTTCACCCCCTCGTACTTGTACCAGCGGAGCAGGCTCAGGTTCAGCATATAGGTGTTCATAAGGTCAGTCGCGAGTCCGAAGACGAGCACCGTCCCGATGGCCGCAAGCAGTTGGATACCGAACAACGTCGCGGTGATCGTCATCACGATCATTGCCACGATGGACGTCAGCGTCATCGTGACACCGGTCCGCATCGCCCGGTACGTCGACTCGTAGAAGTCACCCGAGCGGCGGAGGATGTGGTTGTTCAGCAGGATGTCGGAGTCGACCGAGTACCCGATGAGCATCAAAAGCGCAGCGACGGTCCCCAAGGAGAGTTCGATCCCCAAGACGTTCATCAGCGCCAGGGGGATCGCGATGTCGGAGAACGCCGAGATCACGATCGCAATCGACGGGACGAACACCCGGAACATCGCGAACACGAGCAGGCTCATTCCGAGGAATGCGACCCCGAGACCGCCGAGCGCGAGGATCTGCGTGTCGCCGCCGAAGCTCGCCGAAACCGACGAAATCGACCGCACGTCGAGTCCGGCGTCCTCGGCTTGGCGCTCCAACTCAGTAGCACCGACCGAGCCCCCGTCGGACTGGAACGTCACGACGTAGACGTTCTGTGCCGGGACGGATCGGATCGATTCCGGCTCCGCGGAGAACGCTTCACGGATCTGTTGTTCGGCCTCCTGCTGTGGGCCGTCGATCGCGATCTGGACCTCGGTGCCCCCGGTGAACGCGATGCCCTGGTTCACGGGTGAGCCAGTCATCACGAACCACCCCGCGATGATGAGGAGCGCCACCGCCAGGATGGCGAGCGGGATCGCCGCGAGCTGGCGGTTCGTGTACCGGGTGTAATCGACCTCCGGTACCGTAAACTCGACCATAGGTGCCGGTGGAGAGCCGCGCCGAATAAGCCTTCTTATACCTCGCCGTGGACAGTCCGGATTCGACTCGCTACGGGAGATAGCGGACCGAGAGGACGCCCGGTGCCGACCGGACTTCGACGCGGTTGACACCCAGACGCGCGGCTCGCGCGAGTACCTGTTCGTCGTCGAGGACGTCTTCCACGGCCGCTTCGATCTCGCCCTCGGGGACAGTAATCACGTGGACCTCGCCCGTTCCGGCGCGCGGTTCGCGGGTGAGACCACCGACGTCCTGTGCGGCCGCCAGTTCCTTCGAGTGCGCCGTCGGCGGTTCCTCGCTCCGCTCGACGGACAGCGAGCGTCGCGACTCCGTCTCCACCAGCTGGTAGGAGACGTTCATCGGCGGATCGGGCGCGACAGCGCCCTCGACGACGTCGTCGCGCTCGACGCCGGGGTTCGACGAGAGCGTGTGTACCTGTCCGGTCTCGACGTCTTTGAGCACCGCCGAGGCGTCGTCGGCAGCAGTCACCAGAAACGTGCCCTCGACGCGCGTCTCCGCCGTGTCGGGGTCGGTGTCGGTCATTACCGGCCGTTCTCGTTCGGTGCACTTGCGGGTTTCGTCGCAGGGCTATCCGAATGCGAGACCGCTTCGCTCGTCCGAAGAGGCAACGGGGGACGACGAAGGCCGCTCACCCGAAGAGGCAACGGGGGACGACGAAGGCCGCTCACCCGAAGACCTGGTGGACGATAGCGACGAGCGCCGCTCCCACGAGCGGCACGCTCCACGACAGAGCAGGCGGGATCGCATAGAGGACCGCGATCACCGGCGCGAAGAGGCCGCTCGGCTGTGGCCGCATCACGGTCTCGCCGTCGAGGACGAACGTCTCCGGCATCGACGCGACGATGCCGAGATAGACGGAGAGCAGGAAGACGAACCCCGCGATCGCGAGTGTGGTCTCGTGGCGGACGGAGGATTCGCTCCCGCGTCGTCGTCGACGAGCGACGATCAGGACCGGCGCGACCGCCGGCAGCACGACCAGGAGGCCGACCACGACGTAGAAGGACCGCGAGAGCGTGAGTGAACCACCCTGCCCACCGGTGGTTCCAGCGATCAGCACGACGAGTGCGATGGTGACGAGAATGCCGACGAGCGCGCTCGCGACCGCGCTCGCGAGGACGTAGAGTTTGAACACCCGCGACTCGCTTTCCCGAAACGCGTAGGGGAACGCCCCGAAGACGCCGTTGTAGCCCGATGCCATCAGTTCGGCTTGGATGTGCGGTGATTTGATCCTGTCGGCCCTGCGACGGCGGTGACAGCGCACCGTAGCCACGACCAGACGGGACCGACCGCTTTTTCGTTGCGGCCCGCGGTCGGGTAGGTATGCACGTCGATCTCGGCAGCGCTCTCGGCGCGACGCCCGGTGTCTCCCGGGAGTCGCTGGAACGGCTCGACGAACAGGTGGCGATCGCCCACGAGCGGATCGAGGCCGGCCGCAACGACCACGAGCACGGCTATGCAGCCCTGAATCTTCCCGAGACAGTCGATCTCGATGCGATCCGATCAGCCGTGGAACCGTTCAACGATCCCGCGGCGGTCCTGACGGTCGGCATCGGTGGGAGCGCGCTCGGAGCGGCGACATTCGCCGACGCCTTGGCCGGGCCGGACGATCCGGACGCGTACTTTCTCGACAACGTCGACCCCGAACACGTCTCCCGGCTGTTGGATTCGCTTCCGCTGGACCGGACGGTCGTCAACGTCGTCTCGAAGTCGGGGACGACCGCCGAGACGCTCGCGAACTTCCTGGTCGTCCGCGAGGCGATGGCCGACGCCGGCGTCGACTGGACCGAGCGGACGTTCGTGACTACCGGCGAGTCGGGCAACCTCCGGGCGCTGGCAGAGACACAGGACCTGCCCGCACTGCCGGTGCCGGAGGGCGTCCCCGGCCGGTTCTCCGCGCTGTCGACCGTCGGACTGACGATGGCGGCGATCCAGGGGCACGACCTCGACGCGATCCGGGCCGGCGCTGCCGACGCCGCCGGCGACCTCTCGGGATCGCTGTTCGAGACGCCCGCGTACGCCTACGGCGCGACGACGTACGCGCTGGCCGAACGCGGCGCGGACACGAACGCGGTGATGCCCTACGCCGAGCGACTGGAGACGTTCGCCGAGTGGTTCGCCCAGCTGTGGGCCGAGAGCCTCGGCAAGGACGGGATCGGACAGACGCCGGCGCGGGCGCTCGGGGCGACCGACCAGCACTCACAGCTCCAACTGTACCGTGCCGGGCCACACGACAAGCTCGTGACCCTCCTGCGGCCGCGGGAGCGCCCCGACCGTGCGATCCCGGAGACGGATCTCGACGGCCTCTCGTATCTCGGGGGCGCGTCGCTCGGCGAGTTGCTCGACGCAGAGTTCGAGGCGACGGAGGCGAGCCTCGCGGCGTCGAACGTGCCGGCCATCCGCGTCGAGATCGACGCGGTCGACGAGGAAAGCCTCGGGGCGTTGCTCTACGAGATGGAGGCGGCGTGCATCCTCTACGGCGAACTCGCGGCGGTCTCGACGTTCACCCAGCCGGCCGTCGAGTGGGGGAAACGCGCAGCCCGCGGGCTGCTCGGCGGCGGCGACTTCGAGGAGGCCGCGGCTGTCGAGGGACGGACGAGCCTCGTCGTGGAATAGCGGTTGGAGGGAACGAGCGGACGGAGGGGCCGCTTTGCGAGAACGAACAGTCGGCACAATTCTGGGCTCGCGTCGGGTTCACGCCGGCGTAGCGCCCGTCGTTCCCACGTCGTCGTGCCGAACTATCGCCGCGTTTGCAACTGGTAGCGCATTCGGTCGCACGTCCCCGTGCGATCGATCGCGCGTAGACTTGCAAACGCGACGATACCGCTGCCCGACGCGGGGCAGTCCTCAGCGCACACGGCCGCTGGCCCCGGTATCGGATATAAATCTTCGTCGGCTGTCGGCGTTGTTCGCGAGGCTCCCTCGTCGCCTGCGGCGTTATCCTCGTGGTCACGCCGTTTCTCATGGACCTCGCCACAACACCTTTATCGGAGACGGTCGTGGGTGAGCGTGACACGAGTGCAGAGAACACTCGTGACGGTGAGCCGTGCTTCCGCGATCCGAAGTTGGCAAGGATTAAATGGCTGCCTTTCCAACCGGGCTGTAGTATCCCGTGACCACTTCTTCCCCACCAAACACACAGCATACCCAGCTATGGTAGACGTAAACCAACACGAGCTCGTCCCCGAGCACACGCTCATCGACGAGGAGGAGGTCGAATCGGTGTTACAGCAGTACGACACCGAACGAGCCAATCTCCCGAAGATCAAGCGGAAAGATCCCGCGCTGCCCGACGAGGCGGAGATCGGTGACGTCGTGAAGATCGTTCGCGACTCCCGAACCACAGACCGAGCAGTCTCTTACCGACTGGTGATCGAATGAACCGACAGGACCGACGCGTCGTCTCGCGCGAATACTTCTCGGAGGAACGGCTCGCAGAACACCACTTCCGCTCGTTCAACAACTTCCTCGAACGGGGGATGCAGGAGGTCGTCACCGAAAAGGAGCGGATCGAGACCGACATCGGCGACAAGGAGGGCGAGGAGCCCGTTTTCGTCGAGCTCGGGGACGTCCGCATCGAGACCCCGCGCGTCCGCGAGGCCGACGGCTCCGAGGAACTCCTGTTCCCGCAGGAAGCCCGGCTCCGAAACATCACCTACGCCGCGCCCGTCTTTATGGAGATGTCCATCGTGCGCGGCGGCGAGGAAGAGGAGGAGATCGTCGTCGACACCACCGAGACAAAGGTGGGTCGGATGCCCATTATGGTGGGCTCGACCAAGTGCAACATCCACGGCCTCACCGACGAGGAGCTGATCGAGATCGGCGAGGACCCCGTCGACCCCGGCGGCTACTTCATCGTCAACGGCTCCGAGCGGGTGCTGATGACGAGCGAGGACCTCGCGCCGAACAAGATCCTCGCCGAGTACGACTCGAAGTACGGCGACGAGATCCAGGTCGCCAAGACGTTCTCCCAGCGCCGCGGGTACCGCGCGCTCGTCCTCTGTGAGCGCAACCGCGAAGGCCTGCTGGAGGTCTCGTTCCCCTCCGTCTCGGGCAGCGTCGACTTCGTGACGCTCGTCCGCGCCCTCGGACTCGAATCCGACGAGGAGATCGTCCACCGCGTCTCCGACGACCCCGAGATCGTGAAGTTCATGCTCGAAAATCTGGAGGAGGCCGACGTCCAGACCGAGCAGGAGGCAATCGAGACCCTCGGGGAGCGCGTCGCGGGCGGCCAGGGCAAGAACTACCAGCTGAAGCGGGCGAACTACGTCATCGACCGCTACCTCCTGCCGCACCTCCACGAGGACGGCGTCGAGGACGAGGACGTCCGCATCAACAAGGCGTACTACCTCTGTCGGATGGCCGAGGCGTGCTTCGAGCTCGCCTTAGAGCGCCGCGAGTCGGACGACAAGGACCACTACGCCAACAAGCGCCTGAAGGTCTCCGGCGACCTGATGAAGGACCTCTTCCGGACGGCGCTGAACAAGCTGGCCCGCGACGTGAAGTACCAGCTCGAACGGGCGAACATGCGTAACCGCGACCTGACCGTCAGCACCGTAGTCCGCTCGGACGTGCTGACCGAACGGCTCGAACACCCGATCGCGACGGGCAACTGGGTGGGCGGCCGGTCGGGCGTCTCACAGCTCGTCGACCGGACCGACTACATGGGCGTGCTGTCGCACCTGCGTCGGCTCCGCAGCCCGCTGTCGCGGAGTCAGCCGCACTTCGAGGCCCGCGACCTGCACGCGACCCAGTGGGGCCGCATCTGTCCCTCCGAGACCCCCGAGGGACCGAACTGCGGCCTGGTGAAGAACTTCGCGCAGGCGATGGAGCTCTCCCAGAACGTCGAGGACGAACAGTCGCTCAAGCGCGAACTCGCGTCGATGGGCGTCGAAGGAATTCCCGGTATCGAGGGACCGGCAGCCGGCACACCCGCGGACGATTAAAAAATGGCTCAGGCACAACGAGAGGCGAAAGTCTACGTCAACGGCAGTTTGGTCGGGACGCATCCCGACCCAGAGCAGCTCGCAGAACAGATCAGAGAGGCGCGCCGCCGCGGCGACGTCAGCGACATGGTGAACGTGTCGGTCAAAGAGCGGACCCGCGAGGTCATCGTCAACGCCGATTCGGGACGCGCACGGCGTCCGCTGATCGTCGTCGAGGACGGCGAACCGCTCCTCGGCGACGAGGAGATCGAGGCAGTTGAATCAGACGCCTTAGACTTCGAGGACCTCGTCGAGCGCGGCTACGTCGAGTTCATCGACGCCGAGGAGGAAGAGGACATCTACGTCGCGGTCGACGAAGACGAGGTCACCGACGAGCACACCCACCTCGAGATCGACCCGCAGCTCATCTTCGGGATCGGCGCGGGGATGATCCCCTACCCCGAACACAACGCCTCGCCCCGCATTACGATGGGCGCTGGGATGATGAAGCAGTCACTCGGGCTGCCCGCGGCGAACTACCGCATCCGCCCCGACACGCGGCAGCACCTCCTGCATTACCCGCAGCTATCGATGGTCAAGACGCAGACCACAGAACAGATCGGCTTCGACGAGCGCCCAGCGGCGCAGAACTTCGTCGTCGCCGTGATGTCCTACGAGGGCTTCAACATCGAGGACGCCCTGGTGATGAATCAGGGCTCGGTCGACCGGGCGATGGCCCGCTCGCACTTCTTCCGGACCTACGAGGGCGAGGAACGCCGGTACCCCGGCGGCCAGGAGGACCGCTTCGAGATCCCGAGTCAGGACGTCCGCGGCGCCCGCGGCGAGGACGCGTACACCCACCTCGACGAGGACGGCCTCGTCAACCCCGAGACACGGGTCGACGAGAACTCGGTGCTGCTCGGGAAGACGTCCCCGCCGCGGTTCCTCGAAGAGCCCGACGATATGGGCGGGCTCTCCCCGCAGAAGCGGCGTGAGACCTCCGTGACGATGCGCTCCGGCGAGTCCGGGGTCGTCGACACGGTTACCCTGATGGAGGGCGAGGACGGCTCCAAACTGGCAAAGGTGTCGGTCCGCGACCAGCGGGTCCCCGAACTCGGCGACAAGTTCGCGTCCCGGCACGGCCAGAAGGGCGTCGTCGGCCACCTCGCACCCCAGGAGGACATGCCGTTCACCGAGGAGGGCGTCGTGCCCGATCTCGTGTTGAACCCGCACGCGCTGCCATCGCGGATGACTGTCGGCCACGTCCTGGAGATGCTCGGCGGCAAGGTCGGCTCCCTCGAAGGCCGGCGCGTCGACGGCACTGCCTTCCAGGGTGAGTCCGAGGACGAGCTCCGGGACGCCCTGGAGGACCACGGCTTCAAGTCCTCCGGCAAGGAGGTGATGTACTCCGGCGTCACCGGCGAACAGATCGAGGCGGAGATCTTCGTCGGGACGATCTTCTATCACAAACTCTACCATATGGTGAGCAACAAGCTGCACGCCCGCTCCCGCGGGCCGGTGCAGGTGCTCACCCGCCAGCCCACCGAGGGGCGCGCCCGCGAGGGCGGCCTCCGACTGGGCGAGATGGAGCGCGACACCGTCATCGGCCACGGCGCCGCGATGGTCCTGCAGGAACGCCTGCTGGACTCCTCCGACAAGGAGACGGTGTACATCTCCGCGGACACCGGGATGGTCGCCGTCGAGGACCGCGGCCAGCGCCGCATCTACGACCCCGTTACGGGCGATGAAGACGATATCCACGAGATCGAGATCAGCTACGCGTTCAAACTTCTCCTCGACGAGATGATCGCGCTGGGCATCCGACCACGCCTCGACCTCGAAGACGCAGTCTAACCACACACAATGTCAATGCAGACACCCAAAGAGATCGGAGCCATCCAGTTCGGGCTGATGGACCCCGAGACGTACCGAGATATGTCCGCGACGAAGGTCATCACCGCGGACACGTACGACGACGACGGCTACCCAATCGATATGGGGCTGATGGACCCCCGCCTGGGCGTTATCGACCCGGGCCTGGAGTGTCGGACCTGCGGGTCGCACTCGGGGTCGTGTAACGGCCACTTCGGCCACATCGAACTGGCCGCACCCGTCATCCACGTCGGGTTCACCAAGCTCATCCGGCGGCTGCTCCGGTCGACCTGCCGCGACTGCGGGCGACTCTCCCTGACCGCCGAGGAACAAGACGAGTTCCGCGAGGGGCTCCAGCGCAACGAGGAACTCGGCGAGGACTGGACCGACGTGCTCAAAGCGGCGGTCCGCCAGGCACGGAAGGCGAGCCGCTGTCCGCACTGCGGTGCCCAGCAGCACGACATCAAACACGAGAAGCCGACGACCTACTACGAGGTCCAGGACGTCCTCGCGGGCGACTACTCCGAGCGCATCGCCTCGGCGATGCAGCCCGACCCCGATTCCGACGACGACGGCATCTCGCCTGCGGGACTGGCCGAGGAGGCCGGCCTCGACGTGGGCCGCGTCAACGAGATCCTCTCCGGGGAGTTCCGGCCGGTCGGCGAAGATAGGAAAAAGCTGGAGAAGGCGCTCGACGTCGACCTGACCGAGGAGGACATGAACAAGCTCATGCCCTCGGACATCCGCGACTGGTTCGAGGACATCCCCGACGAGGACATCGAGACGCTCGGGATCGACCCCAGTCGGTCGCGCCCCGAGTGGATGATCCTCACCGTCCTGCCGGTCCCGCCGGTCACCGCGCGGCCGTCGATCACGCTCGACAACGGCCAGCGCTCCGAGGACGACCTCACGCACAAGCTCGTCGACATCATCCGCATCAACCAGCGGTTCATGGAGAACCGCGAGGCGGGCGCGCCACAGCTGATCATCGAGGACCTCTGGGAACTGCTGCAGTACCACGTCACGACCTTCATCGACAACGAGATCAGCGGCACGCCCCCGGCGCGACACCGCTCCGGCCGACCGCTGAAGACCCTCAGCCAGCGGCTGAAGGGCAAGGAAGGTCGCTTCCGGGGTTCGCTCTCCGGGAAGCGCGTGAACTTCTCGGCGCGGACCGTCATCTCGCCGGACCCGACGCTATCGCTGAACGAGGTGGGCGTCCCCGAGCGGGTCGCCCGCGAGATGACCCAGACGATGAACGTCTCCGAGCGGAACCTCGGTCGGGCCAAGCAGTACGTCCAGAACGGTCCCGAGGGTCACCCCGGCGCGAACTACGTCAAGCGGCCCGACGGCCGCCGGCTGAAGGTCACCGAGAAGAACTGCGAGGAACTCGCCGAGAAGATCGACGCCGGCTGGGAGGTCAACCGGCACCTGATCGACGGCGACATCGTGATCTTCAACCGCCAGCCGTCGCTGCACCGGATGTCGATCATGGCACACGAGGTCGTCGTGATGCCGTACAAGACGTTCCGGCTCAACACCGTCGTCTGTCCGCCGTACAACGCCGACTTCGACGGCGACGAGATGAACATGCACGCGCTCCAGACCGAGGAGTCGCGGGCGGAAGCGCGCGTGCTGATGCGCGTGCAGGAACAGATGCTCAGCCCGCGCTTCGGCGAGAACATCATCGGGGCGATCCAGGACCACATCTCCGGGACGTATCTCCTGACGAACGGCAACCCCGAGTTCACCGAGACGCAGGCGCTGGATCTCCTCCGTGCGACGAGCATCGACACGCTGCCGGAGCCCACGGGCGAGGCCGACGGAGAGCCCTACTGGACCGGCCGGCAGCTCTTCAGCGAACTGCTCCCGGCGGATCTGAACCTCGAGTTCACCTCCTCTGCGGGCGACGAGGTGCGGATCGTCGACGGCCAGCTCGTTTCGGGCACCATCGACGAGGACGCCGTCGGCGCGTTCGGCGGCGAGGTCGTCGACACGCTCGCGAAGACGCACTCGAAGACCCGAGCCCGCGTGTTCGTCAACGAGGTCGCCTCGCTGGCGATGCGGGCGATTATGCACTTCGGGTTCTCGATCGGGATCGACGACGAGTCGATCCCCGACGAGGCCACTGCACAGGTCGACGAGGCAATCGGCGGCGCCTACGACCGCGTCGACGAGCTCATCGACATCTACGAGAACGGCGAACTCGAATCGCTGCCGGGCCGGACGGTCGACGAGACCCTGGAGATGAAGATCATGCAGCAGCTCGGAAAGGCCCGGGACTCGGCCGGCGAGATCGCCGAGGACCACTTCCGCGACGACAACCCGGCCGTGGTGATGGCCCGCTCCGGCGCACGTGGGTCGATGCTGAACCTCACGCAGATGGCCGGCTGTGTCGGTCAGCAGGCCGTCCGCGGCGAGCGGATCAACCGCGGGTACGAGGGCCGGACGCTCAGCCACTACCAGAAGGACGACCTCTCGGCGGAGGCACACGGGTTCGTCGAGAACAGCTACCGCGGCGGGCTGACCCCGCGGGAGTTCTTCTTCCACGCGATGGGCGGCCGTGAGGGCCTGGTCGACACCGCAGTCCGGACGTCGAAGTCCGGCTACCTGCAGCGTCGGCTGATCAACGCCCTCTCGGAACTGGAGGCGCAGTACGACGGCACCGTCCGCGACACCTCGGGGACGGTCGTCCAGTTCGAGTTCGGCGAGGACGGCACCTCGCCCGTGAAGGTGTCCTCCTCGGAGGAGAACCCGATCGACGTCGAAGCGGTCACCGACCGGATCATCGAGGCAGAGTTCGACTCCGAAGCGGAGAAAGAGCGGTTCCTCGGTCGGGAGCAGCGGCCGACCAACATCTCCGAGTACGCCGGGCCAGGACTCGACAAGGCCCAGAGCCTGGGGGTGGAATCCGATGACTGACGAATACGAACACGTCGGCGACGACATCGCGGCGATCGTGCGGGACCACAACCTGCCCGAGAGCCTCCAGCACCGCATCTACGAGACGATCGAAGAGCGGGAGGGAGTCACCCTCGAACAGGCCGACGAGATCGCACAGGCGGTCTCCTCGCGCTACGAGGACAACCGCGTCGACGCCCACGACCCCGTCGGGACCGTCTCGGCGCAGTCGATCGGCGAACCCGGAACGCAGATGTCGATTCCGGCCGACGAGGAGATCCTCGTTCGACGCAACGGATCGACTGATACCGTCGCGATCGGCTCGTTCGTCGACTCGCTCCTCGAAGGGCGGGAGACGCGGACGATCGAGGACCACGAGGTCGCGCTCGCCCCCGACGGGATCGAGGTGCCGAGTCTCGGCGAAGACGAGCAGGTCCGCTGGAAACCAGTCGAAGAGATCAGTCGCCACGAGACGCCCGACGAACTCCTTCGGTTCGAGTTGGAGTCCGGACGGACTATTCGTGCGACGAAGGCACACTCGTTCGTGACGCTGAGAGAAGGCGACATCGTGCCGGTTGCGGGCGATTCGCTCTCGCCCGGAGACGTGCTACCGACTATTGGCTCGTTCGACCGATCTGTGGGTGAAATCGAGCTTCCGATCGGATCAGGTCAAACACTTGCATCAGATGGTGGAACTGCGGCGACTCGTTCAGATGAATCCACTATTCAATCTGACGTGATCGAGGCGGCAACGTGGGACCGCATCGAATCCATCGAGACCATCGAAAGCGACCACGAGTACGTCTACGACCTCTCGGTCGCCGGACTGGAGACGTTCACGACGGCTGAAGGCGTCGTCACGCACAACACGATGAACACGTTCCACTACGCGGGCGTCGCCGAGATCGACGTCACCCAGGGCCTGCCGCGGCTGATCGAACTGGTCGACGCGCGGAAGACGCCCGACACGCCGATGATGACGGTTCATCTCGAAGACGAGTACGCCGAGAACCGCGAACGCGCCCACGAGGTCGTCTGGCAGATGGAGGCGACGAAGATCCTCGCCTTAGGCGACATCTCCACCAACGTGGCGGACATGGTCGTCCAGGTCGACCTCAACGAGGGGACGCTCGACGAGCGGTGGCCGACCGTCGACGACGTCGACACCGTCGCCCAGGAGATCGCCGAGACCATCGAGGACGCCCTCGGCGTCAGTACGCGGCGGTCGGGGACGCTCATCGAGTTCGGCCCCGACGAACCCAGCTACCGCCGGCTGCTCCAGCTCGTCGAGGAACTGCGCGAAATCGTCTTCAAGGGCCTCGAGGACATCTCTCGGGTCGTCATCCGGAAGGAAGACAACGAGGACACAGAGGGCGAGGAGTTCGTCCTCTACACCGAGGGGTCGGCCTTCGGCGACGTGCTCTCGATCGAGGGCGTCGACGCCTCCCGGACGACGAGTAACAACATCCACGAGGTCTACCGGAACCTCGGCGTCGAGGCCGCACGCGAGACCATCATCAACGAGACGATGGAGACGCTCGAAGAGCAGGGGCTCGACGACGTGAACATCCGGCACTTGATGCTGGTCGCAGACATCATGACGAACCGCGGCGAGATCGAATCGATCGGTCGCCACGGCATCTCGGGGTCGAAAGACTCCGTGCTCGCCCGCGCGGCCTTCGAGGTGACGGTCAACCACCTGCTCGATGCGGCGGTCCACGGCGAGGAGGACGACCTCGACGGCGTCATCGAGAACGTCATCGTCGGCAAGCCCGTCTCGATCGGGACAGGCGACGTCGACCTGCGGATGGGGTCGCTCGAGACCGACGGCGGGAATCCCTCCGCGACCGACGACTGACCGATGCGAGTCACGCTGTCGGACGCCGCACGCCAGTATATCGCCCGGTTCGAGGAGGAAACAGGCGCGCGGGCCCGCGACTGTCTCGTCTACGACGAACGGATCGTCATCCTCGTCGCGGCGGGCGATATGGGTACCGCGATCGGGCCCGGCGGCGCACACGTTCAGGCCGTCGAGGAGGCCGTCGGCCGCGACGTCGAACTCGTCGAGGACGCCGACACCCCCACGGCGTTCGTCGAGAGCGCGCTCGCGCCCGCGGCGGTCCGGCACGTAACGCTCTCCGAACAGGGCGGCGAGACGGTCGCGTACGTCGAGGTCCCAGACGGGGATCGCGGCGTCGCGATCGGTACCGAAGGGGCCAACATCGAAACAGCGCGGACGCTGGCGAGTCGGCACCACGACATCGACGACATTCAGTTGACGTGAACTGACGGGATCCGATTCCCCGCCTGCGCTCTGACACTGCTTCGGCAGGAGCGCGGGACGCTTCAGCGACGATCCTTTTTGTATCGGTGACCCGTCTCCGGGAGTATGCACGACGGACTGGCTGCTCCCGGGTTCTCCGTTCGTGGCCAGATCCTTCCACCGGAGGTGTTCAGTGGCATCGTCGGGGGACCGTACGACGACATCGTTCGGGTAGCGGGCGGGTTCTTCATCGGCCTGGTGGTGGCGTACATGGTGGGACGGATCCTCATCGTGCCCGCGGTTACCCGAGTTGTCGCCGCGCGGAACCGCAACAACCCCACGCTGGAGACCGCTGTCACGACGTATTCCCGCGTTTTCGTCGTTATCGTGGCCCTCATTGTCGGGATCGCGAGTGCGGGGCTGTGGTCGCTTCTGACGAACCTCTCGATCGTCGTCGCCGCCGTGACGCTCGTGGCCGGCGCGGCGAGTCAGGACGTCGTCGGATCGCTCGTCAGCGGCCTCTTCCTGATCGCGGATCCCGAGTTCAACGTCGGCGACTGGATCGCCTGGCCGGGCGGCGAAGGCATCATCGAGGCGGTGGACTTCCGCGTGACGAGAGTCCGGACCCCGAACAACGAGACGATCTCAGTCCCGAACACGCAGTTGACCTCGAACACGCTCACGCGGCCGTACGGGCGCGATCGATTCCGCGTGGTCGAGCCGTTCGAGGTGGCCTACGGCGACGACGTCGAACTGGCGCTCCGAGAACTCGTCGCGGTCGCCCACGACGACGATCGGATCCTCGAGGACCCCTCTTCGACCGCGACGCTCGCCGCCTTCGAGGGGAGTTCCGTCCGTATCCGAGCGGAGTTCTGGGTCGACGATCCGATGGACGTCGACATCGTGACCCTCCAGTCGGACTACCGACGCAGGGTGAAAGCTCGCTTCGACGACGTCGGACTGACACTCGGGCCAGCGTCGGGACGCGAACTCAGCGGCTCTCTGGACGTCGACCTCAGTGGGGCGTCGCCGTCGAGTGAGGACGACGGCCAGTGACCACGCGCCGGAAAACGACACGTTCTCCGCCCCGTTCAGTCGCTCTTCACCGTCGAACGGCCGTCAGCCGAGGCGTATCGACGCCCTCAGAACGCGTTTTAGGGGGCGCTAATCGGACCTGCAGCCGTCTCGTCGGGTGCGAAAAGGGAGCCTTAAGTAGCTCCGCCGGGAATCCCAGGTCACTATGGCGAACGGCAAATACGCCGCGCGCAAACTCAAGCAGGACCGGCAGAAGCGCCGCTGGTCCGACTCGGAGTACGCGCGACGCGAACGCGGTCTCGGAGCGAAGTCCGATCCCCTGGAGGGGGCCCCGCAGGGACGCGGGATCGTCCTCGAGAAGGTCGGGATCGAAGCCAAACAGCCCAACTCGGCCATCCGGAAGTGTGTCCGGGTGCAGCTCATCAAGAACGGCAAGCAGGTCACCGCCTTCTGTCCCGGTGACGGCGCAATCTCCTTCATCGACGAGCACGACGAGGTCACCATCGCCGGCATCGGCGGCGCGAAGGGTCGTGCGATGGGCGACCTCTCCGGCGTGAACTACAAAGTCGAGAAGGTCAACGGCGTCTCGATGATCGAACTGGTCCGCGGCAACGCCGAGAAACCGGTGCGTTAAGATGTCCGAAAGCGAATCCCCCGACCCCGACGCCCCAGCCGACAGCGAGGAGGCCGAGTCGAACGCACAGCTGTTCGACCTCTGGGAGGTCACCGACATCGAGTACTCCGATCCCTCGACTGAGCGGTACATCAACGTCACGCCCGTCGCGCACACGATGGGCCGGCACGCCGGAAAGCAGTTCCAGAAGTCCGAGATCAGCATCGTCGAGCGGCTCATCAACCGCCTGATGCAGACCGAGGAGAACACAGGCCACAAGCAGAAGACGATGAAGATCGTCAAGGACGCCTTCGATCTGGTCCACGACCGGACCGAGGAGAACCCCGTGCAGGTGCTCGTCAGCGCGGTCGAGAACGCCGCGCCGCGCGAGGAGACGGTGCGCCTGAAATACGGCGGTATCTCCGTCCCGCAGGCCGTCGACGTCGCCCCCCAGCGCCGCGTCGACCAGGCGCTGAAGTTCATCGCCGATGGCACGCAGAACGCGTCGTACAAGAGCCCCCAGAGCGCCGCCGAGGCGCTCGCGCAGGTGCTCGTCGGCGCTGCCGACTACGACGTCCAGTCGTACGCTATCGCCCAGAAAGAGGAGTCCGAACGCGTCGCCGAAGCGGCCCGGTAAGCCGTTCGCTACACGCGGATTCCGATTCTCTCTGTTTTCTCTCTTCGATAGGCGACTCCCCCGCAGCGACGCGTCGGTTTGCATCGGAAGTCGGTCGAGGGAGACTGATCAGTCTGCGGCGACGTTCGTGCTCGCGTCTCGGACGACGTATTCGCGGGTCGCGTCCACTAGCGCCTTCCGGTAGTCGCGCTCGGAGGGGTTCTCCCCGAGCGAGCGGAACCGGCGCTTGAACGCGTCTAGGTCGACTGTCGGGGCGTCGTCGGCGGCGGCGTGAGCCAGGTCGTAGAGACGGTGGTCGGGGTCGACTACGTCGTGGCGCTCGACGAGGCCGAGCGCGAACGCCGCGTTGACGGCCGTGATCTCCGGATCCGATCCGGCGGTGACGCGTCGTGAGTCGGGCCACGGCGTCGGTTCCGGCCGCGTCGCGACCGCGCGGGCGAGTTCGGATTCGAGGAACGCGACCAGTTTCGCCGGCGGCATCACCGAGAGCGTGATGTCGTCGGCGTAGATATCTTTCATATGGTTCGCGATCTGATAGCAGTGGGCGACCTTCCGTCGCTCGACTGATTCGCCCGCGAGCGCGAGAAACAGCGCCTCCTCAGTCCGAAAGTGGTGGGAAGTGTGTCCCTCCTCGTTGCGTGCCATATGGGCGAGTTCGTGGACGACCAGCTCTCTGGCCATCGCGCTCGTGGCGGCCTGGCGGGAGATGTTCAGCACGTGGTGGTCGTCGTAGTGTGCCGCCCAGGTCCGTTCGTCGGGGTCCGTCCGGACGTCGACGCGAACCGGCTTGTCGAGTTCGTACTCGGTCTCGAAGAGGTCCGCCGCGCCGAGAAAGGGATCGGCCGGAACGTCCCCACGTACTCGCAGGTCCATGTGTGAAGTTCACACGGGACCGGCGGACAAGACTCTTGCCCCCGCGTGAGGGTGTCATAGAAGTCTTCTCACACCGTGATGATAGTGCTTCCCGGATTGTCTCCGCGTTCGTAGTTGGTGATTGCGACAACGAGACGAAGACATAGAGCGAGGAAAACCTGCGCTCGTGCGTGGACGCGGCCTCGGGCGTGCGTTCGCCCGAGGCCGCAGTCCTTCACTGATTCGTTAGTTCGTTCGACTCCTGTACGGCGGTTGTACGTCTCGTCCAGGATAGATTGCTTCAGCTGAACGTCCTTGCTGTGTTTCTCAATACGGTCTTCGACTCTATATTCGATGTCTTTCGGTTCGTCAGCGTTTCGTGCATTGTACGGGGCGACTGGCACGACCCCTGCGGCAAGCAGGTGGTCGTGCCAGTCGAGCGTGTCGTAGGCACTGTCACCGACCATCCAAATCGGCTTGGCGACGGCGAGCGCGTCACGTGTGACGCGCATCGCCGTCTCTTCTGGCGCTTGTTTGCTCTCGGTGAACTCCGCTGCAATCGGGATCTTTTGTCCGGTTGAGACGATCGTACAGCCGTAGCCGTAGTAGTACTCGTCGTCGGTTGGATCGTAGCACTTTGAGGCGTCTTGATCAGCGGGCATCGCTCTCACGTCTGTTGAATCGATGCAGTAAGTCAAGTCGAGCAGGCCGCGCCGGGCGGCCTGCTCGACGAGGTGGTCCAAGACTTCGTCGACAACGTGTTCAAGATCGGTGAGGAAGCGATCGACCGCGTCTCTCGACGGCGGTCGATCGAAGCCGCAGCTCACCCAAACGACCGTATTCCGAAGCTCCCGTTCAACGGGACGAATGCCGTAGATGTCGTGGTAGTAGCAATGGAGAACCGCGCGCATCATCTCTGGTGGCTCATGCTCTCGTGTTCGCCCCGTCTCCGCCGGGGCGAACACGTCGAACTCTTCAAGAAACTCGAAGGAGAGATACTCAAACAGCGCTAGCGTTTCAGTCTCCGCGACATTGAAGAACGTCTCTACCGAAGGATCATCTTGCAGGGTCGCTGAACTCATTCCACCTCAGCGTTCACCCTGCTCTTTGGTGTGGTAACCGTTCTATGACACCCTCCCCGCGTGCGAATATGCAGCGGCGCGTTCCGATCGACACGGGGATATCCGCCGCCCTGCGTGACAAAAAGAGGCATACGACGGGCGAAAACCGCCGTATCCGTCGATTTCCCCCACCGCAAAACACTACCCTTTTGACCCTCCTGCCGGTACGGGTTCGTATAATGGGCCGACGAAAGAAGATCGTACAAGAGTGTGAGCAACTGATGGAGGATCCGGAGCAGATCCGGAACATCGCCATCGCGGCTCACGTCGACCACGGGAAAACCACACTGACGGACAACCTCCTGGCCGGTGCCGGGATGATCGCCGACGAGGGCGAGGCGACCCGGCTGATGATGGACACCGAGGAGGACGAGCAGGAACGCGGGATCACGATCGACGCCGCGAACGTTTCGATGACCCACGAGTACGAGGGCAACAACCACCTCATCAACCTCATCGACACGCCCGGCCACGTCGACTTCGGCGGCGACGTGACGCGAGCGATGCGCGCCGTCGACGGGGCGCTCGTCGTCGTCGACGCCGTCGAGGGCGCGATGCCGCAGACCGAGACGGTCGTCCGGCAGGCGCTCCGCGAGGGCGTCAAGCCCGCGCTGTTCATCAACAAGGTCGACCGCCTCATCTCCGAGCTCCAGGAGGGTCCCCAGGAGATGCAGGAGCGCCTCCAGAGCGTCATCGCCGACGTCAACGAACTCATCCGCGGGATGACCGAAGAGCGCGACGACATCGACGACTGGACGGTCTCCGTCCAGGACGGCACCGTCGCCTTCGGTTCGGCGCTCTACAAGTGGGGCGTCTCTGCGCCGTCGATGGCTCGAACCGGGATCGGCTTCCCGGAGATCATCGAGATGGAGCGCAACGACCAGCGGCTGGAGCTCCACGAGCAGACGCCGCTTTCGGACGTCGTCCTCGACATGGTCGCCGAGCACTTCCCGGACCCGCTCGACGCTCAGCCCCGCCGGATTCCGCGCGTCTGGCGCGGCGACGACGAATCCGAGCTCGCACGGCAGATGCGCGAGGTCGACGACGACGGCGAGGTCGTCTTTATGGTGACCGACATCTCGATGGACCCCCACGCGGGCGAGATCGCCACCGGGCGGCTGTTCAGCGGCACGATCCAGCAGGGCCAGGAGCTGTACGTCTCCGGGACCGTGGGCAAGAACCGCGTGCAGTCGGTCGGGATCTTCATGGGCGGTGAACGCGAGGAGCTCGACCGCGGCGTCCCCGCCGGCAACATCGCGGCCGTCACCGGCCTCCGGGACGCCATCGCCGGCTCGACGGTCTCCTCGATCGAGATGACGCCGTTCGAGTCGATCGAGCACATCTCCGAGCCGGTCATCACGAAGTCCGTCGAGGCGAAGAATATGGACGACCTGCCGAAGCTCATCGAGACGCTCCAGCAGGTCGCAAAGGAGGATCCGACAATCAGGGTGGAGATCAACGAGGACACGGGCGAGCACCTCATCAGCGGCCAGGGCGAGCTCCACCTCGAAGTCATCACCCAGCGCATCCAGAAGAACCAGGGCATTCCGGTCGAGACGGGCGAACCGATCGTCGTCTTCCGCGAGTCCCCGCAGTCGGAATCCCGCGAGGTCGAGGGCGTCTCGCCGAACCGCCACAACAAGTTCTACATCACGGTCGAGCCCCTCTCGGAGGACATCGTCGAGGCGATCCAGCTCGGCGAGGTTTCGATGGATATGCCCGAACTGGAGCGCCGCGAGGCGCTGCAGGAGGCCGGGATGGACAAAGACACCTCCCAGGAGGTCGAACACATCCACGGGACGAACATCCTCATCGACGACACGAAGGGGATTCAGCATCTCAACGAGACGATGGAGCTCGTCATCGAGGGTCTCGACGAGGCCCTCGACGACGGCCCGCTGGCGAACGAGCCCGTGCAGGGCGCGCTGCTTCGCCTGCACGACGCGCGACTGCACGAGGACACCATCCACCGCGGTCCGGCGCAGGTCATCCCGGCCGTCCGCAACGCCGTCCACCGCGCGCTCATCGACGCCGACATCAAGCTGCTGGAGCCGATCCAGAACGTCCGGATCGACGTGCCCTCCGAACATATGGGCTCGGCGTCCGGCGAGATCCAGGGCCGGCGTGGCCGCGTCGACGATATGTTCCAGGAGGGCGACCTGATGGTCATCGAGGGAATCGCGCCCGTCGAGGAGATGATCGGGTTCTCCTCGGACATCCGCTCGGCGACCGAGGGCCGTGCCTCGTGGAACACCGAAAACGCCGGGTTCCGCGTGCTCGCCGATAATCTCCAGCGCGAGAAGATTATGGAGATCCGCGAGCGCAAAGGAATGAAGCTCGAACTCCCGAGTTCGGTCGATCAGTTCTGAATCGTCCGAACCGTCCCGTAGATCGGACGGTTCCGTCGGCCTTGACTCGCCGTTCCTGTTGACGCGTTCTGGATCTGTTTTGTGATAGCTGCTGCACGGTGTCGCCGTCGACAGCAGCCGCCCCCCGGTGTCGCCGTCACAGCAGCCGCATCTATCCCCAGCGAGCCATCGATGAAGGCTTATATCGGTCCGGGGGTTGATCTTGGGGTATGTGTACTGAGGCGACCCCGCGGCTGGGCCCACCGGCCGCGAGCACGGTTCGTAACGTCGCCGCGTCCTCCGGGAATCGAGGCACGCGGTGCAAAAGCCGGATCCCCTCGGGAGTGAGTCGACCGTGAGCCCGGAGCTTGGATCCGATGCCGAGTCGGAAGACGCCCCTGGCGACAACCGGAGCCGGCGGTCCCGACCGCCAGTAGGGGGCGCCAACAGCGACATCGACGCCGACGGCGACCCTCAGCCGCACACCATCCGGCTGGAACTCGCCGACGAGCCGGGGCAGCTTTTGGCCGCGCTCGAACCGATCTCGGAGAACGGCGGGAACCTGCTTTCGATCTTCCACGAGCGCGGGAACGTCACGCCGCGCGGCCGGATCCCGGTCGAAGTCGACGTCGAAGCCACGCCCGATCGCTTCGAGGCGATCGTCGCGGCGCTCCGCGAGGAGGGCGTCAACGTCGTGCAAGCGGGCGCGGAACACTACGCTGAAGAGGTCGTCGTGCTGCTCGTCGGCCACATCGTCGACAGCGACCTCTCCGATTCCCTCAAGCGGATCGAAGAGAGCCCCGTGACCTCGATCGCTGACTTCGCGCTGAACGCCCCGGAGGGCCGGGGCGACGTCTCCAGTGCCCGCCTGCGGATGGCGACGCGGGCCGGCGAGACCGAGGCGGCGCTGTCGATCGTCCACGAACTGGCCGAAGAGAAGGAGCTTCACGTCATCGAGCCGCTTACCGGGGGTGCGGTATGACCGCCGGGAAGCGTCTCGCTGTCCTCGGAGCGGGCGCGGTCGGAAGCGCCGTCGTCGACCTCGCGGCGGAGTACGGCCACACGGTGGTCGCCTTCGCCGATTCCGCCTCCGCCGTCGTCGACGATGGCGAGCAGGGGATCGACGTCGCGGCCGCGTTAGACCGGAAAGCCGCCGAGGGTCGCGTCGGCGATGGCGACCCCGAAGCCGCGCTAGAGGCCGACTACGACGTCCTCGTGGAGGCGACGCCCACGACGCTCGACGACGCCGAACCCGGATTTTCGCACCTCCGGACCGCCTTAGAGCGCGACCGGCACGTCGTCCTTGCGAACAAGGGACCGGTGGCCGAGCGCTACGGCGACGTCCGCGACCTCGAACGCGAAAGCGACGGCGAAGTGCGCTTCGAGGCGACCGTCGGGGGCGCGATCCCGATCGTCTCGACGATCGAGGACATCTCCCCCGCACAGGTCACCGCCGTCCGGGGCATCCTCAACGGAACGGCGAACTTCATCCTCTCGCGGATGGCCGCCGAAGGAATCGACTACGAACACGTGCTCGCGGAGGCGCAGGACCTCGGCGTCGCCGAAGCGGATCCCACCTTCGACGTCGAGGGGACCGACGCTGCGCTGAAGTGTGTCATCCTCGCGAATATTCTCTCCGAGGGCGAGCGGGAGTTCACGCTCGCGGACGCGGACGTCGAGGGGATCACGAACGTCCCCGGCAGTGCACTCGAACTCGCCGCGGAGGACGGGCGCACAGTGCGACTTGTCGGGGAGGCCACGCGCGAGGGGATCCGCGTCGGGCCGCGGCTCGTCCCGGAGAACGCCGCCCTCGCCGTCACTGGCACCCGGAACATCGCACAGCTGGAAACGACGAACGCGGGACAGTTGAACCTCAGCGGACGGGGGGCGGGCGGTCAGGAGACCGCCTCGGCGGTGCTCGGCGACGTCGGGCGGCTCGAGTGAGCCGTTCAGCGCGGTACGCAACATCGTGGTAGACGGCCACAAACCGCGATACTGCGGCGTTTCGGCCGCCTACGTATCGAAATGGTTTTACGGCTATCTGGCATACGTCGTCGGTACAGAGCGCCTTAGCGCGTGACCTACACAATATGAGCGACAAACCGCACCAGAACCTGGCCATCATCGGCCACGTCGACCACGGAAAGAGTACGCTGGTCGGGCGACTCCTGTTCGAGACAGGGTCCGTCCCCGAGCACGTAATCGAACAGCACCGCGAAGAAGCCGAAGAGAAGGGCAAAGGCGGCTTCGAGTTCGCCTACGTGATGGACAACCTCGCCGAGGAGCGCGAACGCGGGGTCACCATCGACATCGCCCACCAGGAGTTCGACACCGACGAGTACTACTTCACCATCGTCGACTGTCCGGGCCACCGTGACTTCGTGAAGAATATGATCACGGGCGCCTCGCAGGCCGACAACGCGGTCCTCGTCGTCGCCGCCGACGACGGTGTCGCGCCCCAGACCCGCGAGCACGTCTTCCTCGCCCGAACGCTGGGCATCAACGAGCTCATCATCGGCGTCAACAAGATGGACCTCGTCGACTACAGTGAGACCACCTACAAGGAGGTCAAAGACGAGGTCAACAAGCTGCTCAAGCAGGTCCAGTTCAACTCCGACGACGCCGTCTACATCCCGATCTCCGCCTTCGAGGGCGACAACGTCTCCGAGACCTCGGAGAACACGTCGTGGTACGACGGCCCGACGCTTTTGGAATCGCTGAACAACCTGCCGGAGCCGCAGCCGCCGACGGACGCGCCGCTGCGCCTGCCGATCCAGGACGTCTACACCATCTCCGGCATCGGGACGGTCCCGGTCGGCCGCGTCGAGACCGGGACGATCAGCCCGGGCGACAACGTCTCCTTCCAGCCGTCGGACGTCGGCGGCGAGGTCAAGACCGTCGAGATGCACCACGAGGAAGTGCCGAAGGCTGGCCCCGGTGACAACGTCGGGTTCAACGTCCGCGGCATCGGCAAAGACGACATCCGTCGCGGTGACGTCTGTGGTCCCGCCGACGACCCGCCGTCGGTCGCCGAGACGTTCAAGGCGCAGGTGGTCGTGATGCAGCACCCGTCGGTCATCACCGCGGGGTACACGCCGGTCTTCCACGCCCACACGGCGCAGGTCGCCTGTACGATCGAATCGATCGATCAGAAGCTCGACCCCGCCTCGGGCGAGGTCGCCGAGGAGAACCCCGACTTCATCCAGTCCGGCGACGCAGCGGTCGTCACCGTGCGCCCGCAGAAGCCGCTCAGCATCGAGCCGTCCGGCGAGATTCCGGAGCTCGGGTCCTTCGCCATCCGCGATATGGGCCAGACCATCGCGGCGGGCAAGGTCCTCGAGGTCAACGAGCGATAGATGCAGCAGGCACGTGTCCGTCTCGCCGGGACCAGCCCGGACGACCTCGACGACATCTGCGACGACGTTCGCGAGATCGCGAACAAGACGGGGGTCAACCTCAGCGGTCCGATCCCCCTGCCGACGAAGACGCTCGAGGTTCCCACGCGGAAGTCCCCCGACGGTGAGGGGACCGCTACGTGGGAGCACTGGGAGATGCGCGTCCACAAGCGTCTCATCGATATCGACGCCGACGAACGCGCACTCCGGCAGCTGATGCGGATCCAGGTGCCCAACGACGTCAGCATCGAGATCGTTCTCGAGGACTGACCTCCCGGCCACGGCGCTAAGGCGTCGACGTCACCGCCGTGACGTCGTTCGCGTCGGAGTATCTGCCTCGCAGCCGACGAAACAGAAGGTACAAAAGACGTGCGGTCTTCGGTCGGAATGCGGGCTCGTAGATCAGTGGCAGATCGCTTCCTTCGCAAGGAAGAGGCCCCGGGTTCAAATCCCGGCGAGTCCACTTCTCTCATATTTTCGATTTTTCTTCGCCGACTTCCCGCTCGCTTCGCTCACTGGAGTCCCGGCGATTCTACCAACCGTCCTGTCTTGAGGGGTTCCAAAATAACCTGACTCACTCAGGGAAGCGAAAATACCAACTTCTATATTCTTTGACTGAGAGATTAACCTGAGCCTCGCGTGAGGTTCACGTGCAACACAGTACGGTGCAGTGTCTCGGAGTGATTCCCCACTTCGGTCCCACTCCGAGACTCTAGTAGTTGTTCGCTGAATATCATTTAGTATAATTTGAAGGGGAGACTTATATGGAAGTAGTGTGTACCTACTCCCAGACACGGGGTGGGTTGCTGGGGAATACCCTCATACTTGTGTCGCACAAACTATGAAACTACGAAACCTCTTCACAGACGACAGCGCCGTTTCGCCGGTGATCGGTGTGATCCTGATGGTCGCAATTACCGTGATCCTGGCAGCAGTCATTGGCTCGTTCGTGCTCAACCTCGGTGGGTCACTGCAGAACACCGCGCCGCAGGCTACCGTTGACTTCCAGTACAATCAATCGAGTTCGAATGTGACGATTGTTCACCAATCTGGCGATCAACTTGAAAATAGTTCCATCAAAGTTGTCGGGTCTGACACAGGCTATAATCAGTCGGTTTACGGGCAGCCAAACGGGACTTACAGTGCTGGCGATACGGTTCTAGAGGGACCATATGTTGATGGGGAAACGATCCGAGTCGTCTGGCAAGATCCGGAAAGTGGTGACTCAGCCACGATAGCAGAAAGCACCGCACCGAGCTAATCCGGCACCTTTTCCGATTTTTCCGCGTTCGCCAGCGACTGCCAAGTGATCCGGTATGACGTGATTACCTTCGCGACCGGCTCCACCGTCGAAGTAAGCACAACGAACTCACCGTTAGATCGGTTTCCGACGCGCTTCACAGACGTCGCGCCGATCGAGCGAATAGCCGACCGCCACTTCGCGCCCACCGCCGGAAAATTGAATGGAACGCCGCGCGCAACATCGACTATGGCGGTTCAGACAGAGATGAAAGAGGCAGCGGACAGCGGCCGTGAAGACCTGATCCGAACGCTCGCGGAACACCGCGTGCTCCCGACGACCATAGAGCAGTCCGGATCGAGCCTGCTCGGCGGTTCGACGGCGACGTACAGATTCGAATCCGAGGAGAGCGGCGAAAGCGTCGCCGACAGACAGACCTCCGCCCGGGCGGCCGACACACTCGGATTGACCGGCGGTGAAGACTGCGAGAGCGTCCGCGAGGAGATCCAAGCCCACGACGCCTGGAGCGAGTCCTGACGGACGGAGGGCCACCCTGCGGGGACGAGTCGAGTACGTAGCGACGGCGAAGAACGACGCTAGCGCTCGAAGCGTTGGAAACAAAACCGCTCGACGCGGGACGCCCGGGAAGGTTAGGTACCGATCACGCGACGTTGAAGCCCTTCTCGCGGAGGAAGTCCTCCACGCGTCCGGTGTGGTTCCCCTGGAGTTCGATGGCGCCGTCCTCGACCGTGCCGCCGCAGGCGAACTTCGATTTCAGATCCGAGGACAGGCTGTCCATATCGACATCTTTGGGGTCGAACCCTTCGATGACCGTTACCTCCTTTCCGTAGCGGCGCTCGTCGATGCGGATGGTGATCTCCTGGGACTCTTTGGCGACGTCCTCGCAGACGCAAAGCTCCTCAGGGAGTCCGCACGTCGAGCAGACTTCCGACATTACAGCCCGAAACTACAAGATGGGGATATTAAACAGTATCGGGACCCCGATCCGACCGCACGATCGATCGATGGTCGGTCGACTACGTCCGTCCGTATTGCCAGGCCGACAGCGGGTACTCCCCCGACCCCGACAGGACTGAACCCGCCTTGAAAACGGCTCAGCCGAACCGACGCAGGATCGGCGTCGCCGATCGAACCAGCCGGTCGGCCGTCGTCACCGCCTCGTCAGCCTCCACTGGGGTCACACCGGGACCGTACTGTGCACGCTCGTACAGTTCGAGGAGCCGCCGGGCGTCCCGGCGCCGAGAGTCCTCGACGAGCAGGCCCGCCTCCACCAGCGACTGGTGGTACGCTCTCGGCGTTTCGCCGGGATCACGGGCCCGGTACTCGCGTTCGAGCAGTACTGAGAGTCGGCGGTGTGCACGGCTCACGTCGATGTCGGGATCCCCGCTCCGACGCTGGCGTTGGATGGCGAGTAGCTGACGCATCCGGGTGAGCTTCCCGGTCCGGTGTGCGCCCGCGGCGATGCCGAGGAGCCCGACCAATCCGACGGAGAGCGCACGCCAGGAAGGTAGTCCGGGGAGCGGGCCGCTGTCCTCGGTCCCCGTCGACGTGACGACTCCCATCTCCGGGTTCTGCGCGGGACCCAGTGTCCCGTTCACCGCCGACTGGTTGCCCGCGGGCGACGACGACTCGGTCGTGGGCGACGGCGCGATTTCCGTCCCGCTGTTGCCGTCGGGGACCGGCGCAGCCGTCGCATTCGAGGTCGTCAGGTCGACGTTCTCCTCCCCGCTCTGCCGCGCCTCGGTGAGTCGGGCCGACTCAGCAGTCTGCCGCGGACCACCCGGGGTCGGATCGAAGCGCACCCAGCCGACGTCCGGGAAGTACACCTCCACCCAGGCGTGGGAGTCGAGGCCGCGGACCACGTAGCTGTCGTTGCCAACCTGTTCGCCGGCCGTGTAGCCGGTGACGAACCGCGCGGGGATACCCTGGGACCGAAGCATCACGACCATCGTCGTCGCGTAGTAGGTGCAGTAGCCGGCGTCCATCTCGAAGAGGAACAGGTCGGCGATATCGCCGCTCGGTGCAGGGACGCTCAGGGAGTACTCCTTCTCCGACTCCAGATACTCCTCGATGGCGACGGCCTTGTCGTAGGGGGTGATCTCGTCGCCTGCCACGGATTCTGCGCGTTCACGGACGCGGTCGGTGGTGCTGTCGGGGAGCTGGAGGTACTGATCGGTGACCTGCGACGGATAGTCAGTCCCAGCCGCTCGGAGTCGATCGCTCGTCGCGTTCGGAACGCGGCTCATCACGGTGTAGGTGTCGCCGGCTTCGAGCGTCGTCGTCGGCTTGATCGTCCCCTGGGGCGTCACGAGCGTGCGGTCGGTTACCTCGCCATCCAGCCTGACTGGCTCTGCCGCCGCCGGCAGAACGGCCACTTCGTCTTCGGCTGTCACGACCTGTTCGAGGCGATCAGCCGGGCCCGGTGGCCCGCGAAGCTGACCGTCGTAGGGACGGGTGTTCCCAGTCCGAACCCAGCCGTCGCTGGTGTATCGGTCGTAGACGGCCGTTCGCCAGTAGTCCGACTGTGGGCTCTCGATAGTGAACCGGACTTTCGGGGAAAGCCGAATGCTGCCGACGATCTCGACGCGGTCCTGGGCGTCGACGATGCTCCCCTCGACCGTCGGCGAACCGCGGTTCGGGAGGATCGGCGACCCCGCCGCACCGGGCACGACCGACAGCGTCGCCGAGAAGACGACCATCGCTGCGACGAGCGCGGTCAGGACGTCGACCTGTGTCGTCCCGGCTCCGTGCCGGTCGAACGTGTCTGCGGCGACCGCTGTCGTGGCCCCGGCAACGCCGACGATCGTGGTCGTTCCGCTCGCGTCGCCCGTGAGGACGACCAGCCCGAGCGCGACACTCCCTGCCGCAGCGGCGGCGACGTACCGGCGCCTGATCGCCAGATACCACGAGAGGAACACCGGTCCCGGCACGACCGCAATCGCCCAGATGCCGGCACCGACGAGCCGGAGGATCGAGAGCCCGGTCAAAAGCGCAATCGTGTCTTTAAGAATGCGCTCGCCGGTCAACAGTTCGAGTTGACTCCGTGGCAGCGTCGCCAGGTACGCGACGGAGCCGAGAATCAGCAGTCCGATCGTGAGTACGAACGCCACGCGAACGTCGACGTAGCGGCCGACGAGCGCCGCAAGCGCCAGGGAGGCGATCACGACCCCGACGAACGCCGTCCGGCCACCGACGACGTCGGTGACGTGCCAGAGGACGCTCGCGTACGACCACGTCAGCGCGAGCAATCCGAGCGTGGCAAGAGCCGGCTCCGCCGGGACCCGCCGGAGAGAACCGGACGTCTCGGTCATCGGCGCCTCCCGTCTGTCGACGACGCGTCTGGATGGTGCCCGCGACGCGACTCAGGGTGCTGCCCGCGGCGCGACTCGGGATGCTCCTCGCGAGGCTGTGATGCAGATGAATCTCCGGGACTGTCATTGCGATGCCGCGACGGCACGGCGTCGTTGTTTCCGGTCCACCTGTCGATGGGACGCTCCCGATCGTTCGCGCCGCTCCTGTTGGAGTCGTCCAGAAGCGAACCGGAGCCCGTGACCGGCAGATCCGCGAAGGACCGGACGACGCCGCCAGCCCGGATCGAGGCTGTGCCAGCAGCAGCGGTCACCACGATGTCGGCGTCGACTGATGGTACCGGCCCTCCTTCGGCTGTCGCGAGGTGTTCCAATATCGGACGTTCGATCCCCGGTGACGCGGTGACGGTCCCGGACGGGGTGACAAGCGAGACGGGAACGCCGTCATCGAGCGCCGACAGACAGACCGTGGCCGCCGCCTCGGCCATCGCATCGACCGTTTCGACGTCGACCTGGGCTGAACCGAGGTCCGCAGGGGCAGGTCCAGTCTCGTCGCCAGCGTCGACCGCACCCGCAGGTATACCTCCAGTATCCGGCCTCGGCCCCCTCGCGTGTGGATCCGTGCCCCGGTCGTCCGATTCGGTGTCCCGCGTGTTTTGAGTACTGCGATCGCCTGCTGTGGCCCCGTCGTTGCCGGAATCGATACGCTGCCCGCCACCGTCGACCGCCCCAAGGCCGGCAGCGACGACCACACGGTCCCGATCCGGTTCACCGGCGAACTCCTGGACGACGAGCGACCCACGCTTGGCCGACGACTTCCAGTGTACGTCGCGGAGCGGATCACCCGGGACGTACTCGCGCAGGCCCTCGAACGTGTCCCGGCCGCTCGGTCGGGGATCGACTGCACCCGACGCGGCGAGCAGTTCCGTCCTGGCGCCCGGAGCGAGCCGACGGATCGGCGGGAAAACCAGCAGCGTCCCGCGGTTTTCGACGCGGGAGGTCCGCGCGACGAGCCCGAGAACGTCCGTCACGACGACTGTCGCCGGCCCGATCTCGTGTTTCCCGCGTCGCCGCGGAGTGATCTCGTAGGAGACGCTGTCGCCGCCGATCGTCGCGTCGACGACCGCCGCTGTGGCCGCCGCTTCCGCCGGTCCGGTGCCGTCGCCATCGGCCTCAGTATCTTCGTCATCGACCTCGCCGCCGTCGCTGTCAGCCTCGGGATCTCTACTATCGCTGTCAGCCCCGGGGCCCCTGCCATCGCCGTCGACGCCTCCGCCGCCATCGATTCCGGGTGGCAGCCGATCGGAGACCGTCGCCGGGTACGATCGCGGCGCATCGAGTCGCAAGTCGACCGTCCCGCTCGTCCCGGCGGGTCGGGCAGGGGGGAGCGTCCGCTCGATGGTTGGCGTGGGCGCGCGCCACACCTGCACCACGGCGGCGACGAGCGCGACGAGCGCCGGCACGACGACAGCGTCGAGCGATCGGGCGCCGAAGAGCGACCCCGATACGATGGCCCCCGCAACCACGGCAAGCACCACGTAAGCGCGTCGTGTGGGTCGCATCTCTCCTTGGTTACTCCACCGCGACGTCGTCGAGCGCTCTCTCGACGACCGCGGCGCCCTCGACGTCGGTATCGGTTCTGATTCGGTGCCCCCACACGGTCGGTGCCTCACGCTGGACGTCGTCGGGTGTGACGAAGTCCCGTCCCTCGAAGACCGCTCTGGCCTGTGAAGCCCGGACGAGCGCGATCGTCCCCCGCGGACTCACGCCGAGTCGGGCGTGATCGCGAGTGTGGTTCGCAAGTCTGGCGACGTAGGCACGGACCGGCTCCCGGACGGTCACGTCGGCGACGGTCCGTCGGGCGCGGCGGACGTCCTCGACGGTCGCGACCGGTTCGAGCGACTCGATCGGATGATCGCCGGCGAGACGTCCCAGCAGTTCGGTCTCCTCGGATTCCGTCGGATAGCCGAGCCGGATCTTTTTCGTGAATCGGTCGACCTCGGCCACCGGGAGGTCGTACGTCTGGCCCGGTTCGACGTCGTTCTGCGTCGCAATGACGGTGAACGGATCGGGGACCGGGCGCGCGTCGCCGTCGACGGTGACCTGCCGCTCTTCCATCACCTCCAGCAGGGCCGCCTGTGTTTTCGGCGGCGCGCGGTTGATCTCGTCGCCGAGGACGACGTTTGCGAACACCGGGCCGGCGCGGAACTCGAACTCCCGTGTCTTCTCGTTGAACACGCTGACGCCCGTGACGTCCGACGGCAGGAGATCGGGCGTGAACTGTACCCGCTTGAACGAACAGTCGAGCGATGTCGCCACCGCCCGGGCGAGCATCGTCTTCCCGACGCCGGGAACGTCCTCCAAGAGCAGGTGACCGCGGGCGAAAAGCGCCACGAGGATGTGCTCGATGGCGTCGGGATGGCCGACGATGACGCGCTCGACGTTGTCGACGATGCGCGTGGTCAGTTCGGCCGCGTCGTCGACCGGAAGCGGGGGAACGGAGTCCGGGTCGGGGACGGCGTCTGCGTCGGTCATGGTATGAAGTCTTGTGATCCTGGGCGAGGACCGTCGCCGCACGCCCGTCTCACGCTCTCACATATAACGGCTGCGCGTACGTAACTTTGCTGGGTGTCATCGTCCTCCAATCGAAGAGTGATCGGCGAACAGGCGGCGATCAACGGACGAGCCTTCGTCCGCGATACCCCGGAGTAAGTTGTCGTGGGCTTACAAGTGCCCGAGAGTCGTTGCTCCCATCGAACCGTGACCGATTCGACTCTCGACCGGATTCGCGCGTGGATCCAGACGACACAGATCTTTGCGTCCGAGCGAAGTCGGCGTCGGTTCCTCCGGCATCTGATGGCCGTCACTGTCGGCTTCGTCGCCGTCATACTGCTTTTGCGGTCGCACCTTTCGTTTCTGACAGACACCGCTGCGCTCCGGACGTTCATCCGGAGCTTCGGGATATGGGCGCCGATCGCACTCATCGTCCTTCAGGCGCTGCAGGTGGTGGTCGCACCGGTGCCGGGACAGATCCTCGCGGTCGTCGCCGGGTATCTCTTCGGCCCGTGGTGGGGGACGCTCTACAATATGATCGGTATCACCCTCGGCAGCGCGGCCGCGTTCTGGCTCTCACGTCTGTTCGGACGGGCGTACGTCGAAGGGATCGTCGACAGCGATGCGCTCTCGACGTTCGATTCGATCAGCGATCGGTACGTCCGTGTGACGCTTTTTCTCTTTTTCCTGATTCCCGGGCTTCCGGACGACGTCATCTGTTTCGCGGGCGGGCTCACGAAACTGCCGCTGTGGCAGCTCATCCTGCTCGCGGTCGTCGGCCGGGCGCCGGCCTTTTTCCTCGCAAACGTCGTCGGCGGACTGCTGGGCACAGACCAGTTCGCGGCCGCAGCCGTCGTCGCGGCCGCCGTTCTCTTTGTCTCTGCGCTCGGCTATCTGAACCGCGATAGAATCCTTCGGCGGTTCGGCGGCGAGTAGCCATCCCGTCCGCTTTTGGTGTTCGACCGCCGTGCGGTAGGTATGGAACGGGCGGAGTCCGCCCCGTCGTCGACGGCGACGGACGGCGACGACGAAACGCGGCGGCCGGAAGGCCCACCCGAGACGATGCGCGAGCGACGCGAGGAGCTCACGCCGATGCTCTCACAGTACCTGGAACTCTGTGAGGCACACCCCGATGCGATCGTGCTGTTCCAGGTCGGCGACTTCTACGAGGCGTTCTGCGAGGCCGCAGAGACTGTCGCACGCGTCTGCGAGGTGACGCTGACCCAGCGGGAGGACTCGACCGGCACCTACCCGATGGCGGGCATTCCGATCGACAACGCGGCGTCGTATCTGGAGGCGCTGCTCGACGCCGACTACCGGGTCGCCATCGCCGATCAGGTCGAGGACGCCGAGGAGGCGTCGGGGCTCGTCGACCGGGCGGTGACGAACGTCGTCAGCCCGGGGACGGTCGTCGACGACGAACTGCTCGACCGCGCGAGCGCGACGTACCTCGGGGCGATCGTCGAAGCCGAACCGACGGACGAGGGCCGGGGCGCGTCCACGGCCGCAGCGCTCGCGACGCTCGACGTCTCGACCGGCGAGTGTCAGGTGACGAGCGCGCCGACCGACCGGATTCGTGAGGAACTCGAACGGCTCGCTCCGGCCGAACTGCTCGTCGGCCCGGACGCCGCCGTCGAAACGACGACCCTCGGATTCGAGACGATGGTGACCGAGCGGGAGCCGGCGACGTTCGAACTCGGGACCGCCGAGGGGACGCTCGCGTCGTACGTCGCAGAGCCCGCGGCCGTGCTCGACGCACCGATCGAACGGCGCGCGGTCGGCGCGCTCCTGCAGTACGCGGAGTACACCCAGGGCGACGACGGCGCGCTCTCGTACGTCTCGCGGATCCGCCGGTACGACCTCCGGCGGTCGCTCCGCCTGGACGCGACGGCGATGCGGGGCCTGGAACTGTTCGAGTCACGGCAGCCCGGGGGCGGCGAGACGCTGCTCGACGCGGTCGACCGGACCTCCTCGGCCCTGGGTCGCCGAAAGGTGGAGGCGTGGCTCAGGCGGCCGCTGATCGACGCCGAAGCGATCGAGCGCAGACACGACGCTGTCGGCGAACTGCTCGACCGACCGCTGGCGCGGGAGACAGTCAGCGAGTACCTTCGTGAAGTGTACGACCTCGAACGACTCGCCGCGCGCATCTCTCGGGAGCGGGCGAACGCCCGCGACCTCCGGTCGCTGCAGACGACGCTGGACGTCGTCCCGGAAATCAAAGGCGCACTCGAGGAGGCGGAGTCGGCGGCGCTCCGTGACCTCCGCGGGGAACTCGACGAACTCGAAGACGTCCGCGACCTGATCGAGCGGGCGATCGTCGCCGACCCGCCACAGGAGATCACCGAAGGCGGCGTCATCCGCGGAGGGTTCGACGACGAACTCGACGACCTCCGGGCGACCGAGCGGGAGGGCCGCGAGTGGGTGTCGGATCTGGAGGCCAGAGAGCGCGAGCGGACCGGGATCGACTCCCTGGAGGTCGGCTACAACCAGGTTCACGGCTACTACATCGAGGTGACGAACCCGAACCTCGACGCCGTGCCCGACGACTACACCCGACGGCAGACGCTGAAGAACGCCGAGCGGTTCTACACGCCGGAACTGAAGCGGCGGGAGGACGAGATCCTCTCGGCGGCCGAACGGGCCGACTCCCTGGAGTACGACGTGTTCTGCTCCGTCCGCGCCCGGGTCGCAGAGGCGACCGAACGGCTCCAGTCGCTCGCGGACGCGCTGGCTCGGCTGGATGCCCTGGCGTCCTTTGCCGCCGTTGCCGCCGGGTCGGACTACGTCCGACCAGAGATGGGCGCCGACACGCTCCGGATCGATGCCGGCCGCCACCCGGTCGTCGAGCGGACGCAGGCGGAGTTCGTCCCCAACGGGATCGACTTCACCCCGGGCCACGTCGCGGTCATCACCGGGCCGAACATGAGCGGCAAATCGACGTATATGCGGCAGGTCGCGCTGATCTGTCTGCTCGCCCAGGCCGGCAGTTTCGTCCCCGCCGACGCGGCGGAACTGCCGGTCCTCGATCGGATCTTCACCCGCGTCGGCGCCTCCGACGACATCGCGGGCGGCCAGTCGACGTTCATGCGCGAGATGTCGGAACTCACCGAGATCCTCCACGACGCCACCGAGGAGTCGCTCGTCCTCCTCGACGAGGTGGGCCGGGGGACCTCCACAACGGACGGCCTCGCGATCGCGAAGGCGACCACGGAGTTCATCCACGACGAGGTGGGCGCGACGACGCTGTTTGCGACCCACTATCACGATCTGACCGATCTCGCGGCCGACCTCCCGGCAGCGTTCAATCTGCATTTCACGGTGAGTAAAAGCGAAGACGGCTCGGCGTCCGGGAGGACGGCAGCAGAGAACGGGACCGTCGGCGACGCGGACGGCGGCAACGCCGACGATACCAATTCGGACGTGACGTTCCTCCACCGCGTCGCCGAGGGCCCGTCGTCGTCGTCGTACGGCGTCGAGGTCGCGAAACTCGCGGGCGTTCCCGATACGGTGGTCGATCGCGCACGTGACTACATCCGAGCGTCGTCGGGGGAAACGGAATCCGTCTCAGCCGATTCGTCCCCCGAGTCCGAGAAGCAGGCTGTCGATACCGGTCGTGAGAGCGCGGATGGTGAGAGTGCAGACAGCGGGAGAGCAGACGGCGAGTCAGCCAACGAAACATCCGTCGACCGCGGAGACACCCTCGCGGCATACGTCGACGGCATCGAGGAATCAGACGGGTACGACGGCGTCAGCGAGGAAAACCTGAGCGACGCCGAACGCGCCGTTCTCACGGAACTCCGAGACCTCGACGTCGCGCGGACGACGCCGCTCGAAGCGCTCAACACGCTGGAGGAACTACGACGCAAACTAGATGAGTGACGATCCGTCGGCGTCGATACGCGGCGACCACGTTCGCCGCCTGTCCGAGGAGACGGTCGCGAGCGTCGCCGCCGGAGAGGTAATCACCCGGCCGGCAGACGTCGTCGTCGAACTGATCGAGAACGCGCTCGACGCGGGCGCCGGCCGGATCGACGTCGACGTCGCGGGCGACGGCACCGAGCAGATCCGCGTCAGCGACGACGGCCACGGGATGAGCCGGCGCGACGCCGAACTCGCCGTCGAGCGACACACGACGAGCAAGCTGCCGCCCGAGGGATCGATCGAAGCGGCCGGGACACTCGGCTTTCGCGGCGAGGCCCTCGCGAGCATCGCGACCGTCGCCGGACTCGAACTCCTGACGAACGACGGCGACCCGGCGGGAACCCGCGTCGTCGCCGCCGATGGCCCCGGTACGGACCGGGTCGAGACGGCCGGCCGCGGGCAGGGGACAACCGTCACGGTCCGGGAACTGTTCGCCGGGACCCCCGCCCGGCGGGAGTCGCTCGCGACGGCCCGAACCGAGTTTGCGCGGATCAGCGACGCCGTCTCGCGCTATGCCCTCCTACGACCGGACGTAGCCGTCTCGCTGACCCACGACGACGCGGCGGTGTTTTCGACGCCCGGGACCGGCGAGTTCGCCGACGCGCTCCTCGCGGTGTACGACCGGGAGGTCGCCGCGCGGACGACGACGCTCGATGCGTCGCGGGCCATCGGATCGGGCGACAGTGACGCTGGTTCCGGCGATTACGCCGCCACCGCAGGCGAACTGGAGATCACCGGAGTGCTGGTCCACCCGTCGGTCACCCGCGCTCGCCGGGCACACGTGTATACGGCCGTCGACGGCCGGCCAGTTCGCGACGACCGGTTGAGGCGCGCTGTCGCCGCGGGCTACGGGGAACTACTGCCCGACGGCCGCGAGCCGATCGCCGTCGTGTCTATCACCACGCCGCCGTCGTGGGCCGACCACAATGTCCACCCGCGGAAACGCGAGGTGCGGCTCCGCGATCCCGACGCCGTCGCGTCGGCGGTCGAAGCAGCCGTCCACGACGCGCTTTCGACGGCTGATCGGCGTCGGAGCGAGGAACTCGCGATGGATCTCGGAGAGTCCATAGAGCCGCTATCCGCGACCGAATCCGCCTTCGAGGACGCCGAGGTCATCGGCCAGTACCGCGGGCTGTATCTCCTCTGTTCGTTCGACGACGACCTCCTCGTCGTCGATCAGCACGCCGCACACGAGCGGGTGAACTACGAGCGGCTACAGGAGGCCGTCTCGGGGGAGACACCGACCGCCGAGATCGACCCCCCGGCGAGCGTGTCGCTGACGCCAGCACAGTACGCGGCCGTCCAGTCCCACCGAGACGCACTCGTTGAACTGGGGTACGACGTCGACCCGTTCGGAGACACGACTGTGCGCGTGCGATCCGTGCCCGCGCCGATGGGCCGTGCCGCGGCGCCGGAAAGCGTCTGCGACGCGGTGGACGCGCTCCGGAACGGCGAGATGCCGGAGGACGGCCGCGAGACGCTTCTGAAAGAACTCGCCTGTCACCCCTCGCTGAAGGCCGGCGACGAACTCACGGACGCGGAGGCCTCGACGCTCCTAGAACGGCTCGGGTCGTGTGAGAACCCGTACGCGTGCCCCCACGGCCGGCCGACGGTGCTGACCATCGAGGAGGAGGTCCTGGTCCGCGGGTTCGGTCGGCGCGGCCCGCGGATGGAGTGATCGAAAGTCGGGGAGTCGCCTCCGAGCGCCGCCGAGACAGATCGGTGGGTTTCGGGACGACGCTCCGCCGTTCCGATACCAATTTATCCGTTTCTCTGCGAGTGTCCGCCAATGGGTCGGAGAGTTTCCCCGGAGGAAATCACCTGATGGGCACCCGTGTGGTGGAGTGGGGCAACCGACGCCGTCCGGTCCAGGTGTGCCGATGAATCCTCTCGCCCCCGTCGGCCGAGAGGCGAAGGCGCTCTGGGGCGACGGCAAGGGGCGCTCGCTGGGTGTGATTGCGGGCGTCTGGGGGTTGCTCCTGGGGACACGGATGATCTACCCGGTTCTCTTGCCGTATCTCCGGGAATCGTTCGGGCTGAGTCTCTCGGTCGCTGGGTTGTTGGTGACGATCCTGTGGCTCGGTTCGGCGATCGGACAACTTCCGGGCGGGATTCTGGCGGATCGCTACAGCGAGCGGTCGGTGATGACGGTCGGCGCGGCCGTCGTCGCCGTGGCGGTCCTCGTCGTCGTCGCTGCGCCGACGGCGGTGGCGCTGTTCGCCGCGACGGCTCTCGTCGGCCTGGGACAGTCACTGTATCCCGTCGCCAGGATCACACTTCTGGCGGACATCTATCCCGATCGGATCGGGAGCGCCCTCGGCGTCACGATGGCAACGGGGGACCTCGGACAGACGCTGCTCCCGCCGATCGCCGGGACGCTCGCAGCGGCTATCGCCTGGCAGGCCGGCCTCGTCTTCGTCTCGCCGCTTTTGCTCGTCGGGACGCTCGCGCTGTGGCTCCTGTTGCCGCGGGAGGTCGATCCCGGAAGTGGAGGGGAGACAGCCGCTTCCGACGCCCTCTCCGGCGAGACTTCCGGACGGGTACTGGCCGAACTGCGCCAGCAGAACGTCGTCTTCATCTCGTTCATCTTCTTCCTCTACATCCTCGTCTGGCAGGCGTTCACCGGGCTGTATCCGACGTATCTCGTCGAGCAAAAAGGGCTGTCGTCCGCCCGTGCCTCACTGTTATTCAGCCTGTTTTTCGCGGCCGGCGTCGTCGTCAAGCCCGTCGCCGGCGCCGCGTACGATCGGGTCGGGTTCCGCGGCTCGCTCGTGATAGTCCTCTCGGGGCCGGTCGCCGGGCTCGCGCTGCTGCCGGTCGTCGAGGGGACCATCGAACTGGCCGGTATCACTGTGCTCGTGAGCACGATGCTCGGTTCGGGCACGATCACGCAGTCGTTCTTTTCTGACGCGTTCTCCGAATCCGTCCGCGGAACCGGGCTCGGCGTGGTTCGGACGACGACGGCGACGCTCGGCGCGGCCGGCCCGGTCATCTTCGGCGTGATTGCGGACAGCGGCTACTTCGACGAGGGGTACTGGCTACTGGCAGCGATTATCGGGCTCGTCATTCTCCTCACACTCCGGGTCTCCGACGCCGGGTGAGTTCGCCGGTTACCACTCCTTGCACTCGGCGCAGACCTGCCCCGACTCGCCCGTCCAGAGCCGATTGACAGTGGTACCGCAGGCCGAACACTCGATCCCGTCCGGCTCCCAGCGGTACGTCGCCGTCGCCGGTTCGACGTCGTCGGGGGCCGGATCCGTCAGTTCGTTCTCCGCTTCGTCGACCGATTCCTCACTGTCTTCGGGGACGGCGTCGGCATCGGCTGACTCCATACTATCCTCTGGAACGGCGTCGGCATCGACTGACTCCCCACCATCCTCTGGAACGGCGTCGGCATCGACTGACTCCCCACCATCCTCTGGAACGGCGTCGTCTGTCGCTCCGTCTCCGCTATCGGACGCGGCTGTGGCTCCCTCCCCGTCGGTTGAGTCGTCTGTCTTTCGCTCCCCGCCGACGAACTCGTCGAGGGACCGGTCCCGCGCCATATTCGGGTTCTGTGCCGGCGGCGGCTTAGCGGTGACGGCTCGCGCCGGAAGTCCCGTGGACACAAATAGGATGGCGACGAACGGCCGGTATGGTCACGGTCATCGACTTCGTGGTGCAGTTGCTCGTCAGCCTCGTCGACCTCGTGGGGATCTTCATCTTCGAGATCCTGCTGGGTGTCGATCCGATCACGGCGGTCTCGTTCCTCGTCGGCGCCGGGTTGACGACGGCGACGATCGTCTACGGCGCGTACCTGGCTCTCGGTGCGCTCGTGAACCACCTGACCGGGCTGGGGTCGAGTGCGCGGGACTCCGCACCGGATCGCACCGCGAGGTAGCGACACTCCTGCACGCCGGGACAGTAGCGACACTCCTGCACGCCGAGATAGCGACATCGCCTGCACGCCGAGACAGTAGCGACTGGCGGCGCCGCGGACCTGAGACTCCTGACGGCCCCGGCTATCTCTCGTCCGTAGCCCGGTCGAACGCGTCGGCCGCGAGGTCGACGGCCGCCTCGGGGTCGGGCCCGAGCGGCGAGCCGACGACGATTCCGTCGGCGTGCGCGAGGAGGTCGGCCATCCGCTCGACGGCCGAATCGGGCGTGCCGGCAATCGAGAAGGCGTCGATCATTGCGGGCGTGACCGCCTCGAAGGCCGCCGAGAACTCGCCCGCGCTGATCCGCTCGCCGATCGACTCCGAAAGCGACGCGTCGATCCCGTGTCGATCGAGCACTGGCGGCGCCGCGCCCGCGACGATGAAGGCGACCGGCGGCCGAGCAGCCTCGCGGGCGGCCGCCGCATCCGCGTCGATGCTGACACTCGCGTACGCCAGCAGGTCGAAGTCGCCGTAGTCGTCGGGGCGGTCGGTGCGTCCCTCGTCTGCCCGGTCGCGCGCCCACGCGAGGTCGTCGGGGTGGGACCCGTTGAACAGCAGACCGTCGGCGTGTTTACCCGCCATCCGGCACATATGCGGCCCCTCGCCGCCGACGTAGACCGGGATCTCGCCGGGCACGGTGAAGTTCAGCCCCGCGTCCTGTGCGACGAACGTGCCGTCGTGGGTGACTCGCTCGCCCGCCCACAGTTCTCGGGCGACCGTGAACGCCTCGAGCACCGAGCGGAGACCGCGTTCGTCTTCGAGCCCGAGGTTCCGAAGCGTCGAGGGGTCGCCGGGACCGACGCCGAAGACTGCCCGGCCGTCGGAGAGTTCTGCGACCGTCGCGGTCTTTGCGGCCAGCGTCACCGGATGCAACTCGTACGGATTGGCGATTCCCGGCCCGAGGCGCAGCGAGTCGGTTGCGTCCGCAAGCAACGAAAGCGCCGCGAAGGGATCGCGGTTGTTGTAGTGACAGGGAACGAAGGCGGTGTCGTAGCCCGCGCGCTCGGCCGCGACGCCGCGTTCGACGACCGCGGGGATGGGATCGTCGGGCGTCAGTTCGATTCCGAGCGTCGGCCGCGTGGGTGAGTCACTCATACGACCACTCCCGGATGGCCTGCCGGACGAAGTCGGTCTGGATCTCCCTGAAATGGGCGTCGCTGCCGTCGTGGTCGCCCCACTCGAAGTCGCGGACGACGACCACGGGCGTGCCGTCGTCGCCCTCCCCGGCGAGGAGATTTGCTGCGGCGGCGAGTTCGTCGACGACGTTCTCGACAGTGACGTCGAGCGTGCGCCCGTCGCGATCGTGTTCCCCGCGCCAGTCGCGACCGGGCGCGAGCCCGGCCCAGCCGATTGCGACGCCGCGCTGTCCGTGTCTGAACGGGCGGCCGCAGGTGTCTGTGACGACGACGCGCTCGGCAGAGAGTTCGGAACGGATCCGGTCGGCGCTCGCCGAGGGCTGTTCCGGAAGCAGGAGGAGGTCGCCCCCGGGCACGTTCGAGCGATCGATGCCGGCGTTGACGGTGACGTGGCCGAAGCGCGTCTCCGTCAGCAGGAACGGGGCGTCCATCAGCACCTCGACGCTCTCTTCGAGGACCGCCTGCACGAACCGAGGATCTTTCTCCTCGTCCGTTGCCGCCGCGAGTTTATCGGCAAGTTCCCGGGCGCGCGGGCCGGCCGGGAACGACGAAAGGTCGGCGCTTCGTCCCTCCGCCTTCGAGACGATCGTCGAGGCAACACAGACCACGTCGTCGGGACGCAAGTCGACCCGTTCGCGGATCAACGCCGCGAGATCGTGGCCAGCGCGCACCTCCGGCAGGTCGGGGACCGCGAACAGTTCCATACAGGGTAGAGTGACTGTGCCGACAAAAAGCGGGCAGATATTGGCGAGCGTCTCCGGTATGCCATCCGCGATCGCTTCTCTATGGCCGGACGGTTTCGTTCGATAATCGCCTACGCTGGCCGATGGAGCGTCACCGAGACGTCGTCGCCGTCGACGCGGACCTCGTACATCGTCGGCTCCGCGCCCGGCGGTGCACCCGTCGCCGTCCCGGGATTGAGCAGACGGACGCCGTCGACGACCGCATCGAGGGGCTCGTGGGTGTGGCCCGCGATCCCGACGGCGTCGACGCCGCCTTCCTCGCGAACCGTCTCGGCGACGCGCTCGCGGTAGCCGTGTCGTGGGCCCGCGCCGTGGGTGACGACGAAGGTCGCGTCTTCGACGGCCAGCGTCTCGACGATCGGGAGGTCGAACGACCGGGGATCGATGTTGCCGACGACGGCGGTCAAAGACTCCTCGCCACCGGCCAGTTCGACGATCCGTTCGTAGGCGCCCGCGGAGTCGAAATCACCCGCGTGGACCACGTGGTCCGCCGCTTGCGTCCGGTCTTCGATCCACGGCGGGATCGAATCGGCTCGGGAGGGAATGTGGGTATCGCTGACAACGGCGAGTGCCACGACCATACCGGATCGAGAGGCGCCACCGAAAAGACGTTTCGGCCCGAGCGCGAAGAGTCGACGATGGCAGACGTCGTCACGTGCTTCGTCCGGGAGCGGGGGGAGATCCTCCTCACGCGCCGCAGCGACGCGGTCGGGACGTACCAGGGACGCTGGGCCGGTATCTCGGGCTACGTGGAAGGCGATCCCGCAGACGCCGAACGGGACGCGCGCCGTGAACTCCGCGAAGAGGTCGCCTTGACCGACGCGGATCTCGAACTCGTCCGCGCGGGCGACCCGCTCTCCATCGACGATGCTGAGGGGTCGTTCACGGTGCATCCGTTCCTCTTCGAGACCGGGACACGGTCAGTGACGACGAACGAGGAACTCGCCGCAATCGAGTGGGTCGACCCGACCGAGATCCGCCACCGGGAGACCGTCCCGCGCCTGTGGGCGACGTGGCGGCGCGTCGCGCCCACGGTCGAGACCGTTCGCGAGGATCGGACCCACGGGTCGGCGTGGATCGCCGCCCGGGCGCTGGAAGTCCTCCGGGACGCCGCCGTCGACGCCGACGAGTGGGACGACGTCGCGGAGACCGCGCGGAACCTCCGCGACGCCCGGCCGGGGATGGCGGCCGTCGAGAATCGAGTGAACCGCGTGCTCGCGGAGGTCGTGTCGGCGACGGACGCGGACCCCGACTCCGCGTCCGACGCAGCGACGCCGGACCCCGACGCTGTCGTCGATCGAGCGATCGACGCCCTCGCCGCCGCCTTCGAGGCGGATACCGAAGCCGCCGAGACGGCCGCAGCGCGTCTCCGCGACGCCGACGCGACGGTGGTGGCGACGCTCTCGCGGTCGGGAACGGTCCAGGAGGCGATCGCATCGCTTGCGAGCGAGGGGGACGCGACCGCTGATAGCGGCGACACCCGATCGGGGCTCTCAGCACTCGTCGTCGCCGAATCCCGACCGGAACGCGAGGGCGTCGGCGTCGCGGAGTGGGCCGCGCGGGCGACGGACGCGAGCGTGACGCTGACGACGGAGGCCGCCCTGCCGTCGGCGCTTGCGACCCACGAGGTCGACGCCGTCCTCGTCGGCGCCGACGCAGTGCTCCCGACCGGCGACGTGGTCAACAAGACCGGGACGCGGGTGCTCGTGCTTGCGGCACGAGAGATCGGGATCCCGGTGTACGTCGTCGCCGCGGCGGACAAAATCCGGGCGGCGGAGGGAGAAACGAGGGCGAATGATCACGTTTCGGCGGAAACGTCGCCGACGGACGCGGTCTACGACGGCGGCGCCGACGTCGCGGTCCACGCGCCGACGTTCGAGGTGATCCCCGCGGATCTCGTCGACGGTGTCGCCACCGACGCGGGGCTGTTGGACGCAAACGCGGTCCGGGAGGTCGCCGAGCGGCACGCCGAATACGCGGCGTGGGACAAACGATAGTTTGGGTTCCACAGGACAGGGCTTCATTGCGTTGTGCGGGCGCCATAGAAGACTTCCACACCAAACAGAAATCGTACAGAACAGAGGATGCAGTGACCGCCGAGGTGTGTTTCAGTCTGATCACCACGGGGAGTTAGAAACGCCCCAAGGCATTTTGCCGAGGAGAGCCGAAACTGGGTGTGACTGAATCTTCAGACAGGAAAGACGGAGCGACTGCTGAAGGCGAGACGCCCAAAGGCGCACCGGAACCCGAAGAACTCGACAGCCGCGGGGGAGAGGACGTGGAGAGCGAACTTCCACCGGAAGCCCGCGACAAGGAAGAGGATCGCTATCACGACAAGTCCGGTGCAGCGCGCGAGGTGGCGAATCCCGACCAGCATCGCGACGAGGAAGAGTACGATTAGCGGCTCAGGTTGCAGCGGTTCATTTGGAGGCGTTTAGCGGCGTAGCAGATCACGTATTCGACGATCATATCATTTCTTAATTGGAGGAGAGATGCCTTGTTGAACGCAAGACAGCGACGGGGTAGGGTCGATTGTTTGTAGTCTCACGCTGTCAGAGGTGCGTTCTTACAGTCAGAAGATACAGCGGCTGTTACTGACAGCGGTTGCCGAAGGGTCAAAACTATGGTATCTTGCTTCGTTGTTTCGGTGACGACGGCGATGCCTCTCCCGGATACGTCCGGAGAAGGGGAGCAGGCGGCGAGCCCTAACTCGCCGCCTGCGTTAGGTTATGGACGATGCACTTCCGAGTCAGCTCCCGGAACTGGCCGTGCCAGCTCCGGGAGCGGAGCTTCTCGCCGTCGTCTTCTTTCAACTGCGAGAAGCCCGTCTCACTCATCCAGCGTTGGTTGTAATCCTCGGTCATTCGGGCGTTGTGGGCCTTCTGCAACGGTGTTTGTTCCCTGTGCTTGATCAGTGGTCGCGTTGAGTTCGAGCGACACTCCTCACGGAGTTCGCCCCACGAGTAGTTCGCGTCAGCAGACAATACACGCAGGTCTTCCGCGTTCCGGCGGAAGACCTGCATCCCGATGTGGCCGTCCCACGCCTTCTGTGTCGTGAAATGAACGTCTTTGATCGCTAGCGAGTTCACGTCGATCAAGATGGTTGTCTTCATCGACTGGAACGAGTAGTTCGCACGGTCACGGTAGTGATAGCTGGTCTGATCACGCTGGAAGCCACTTGCATCGATTGCGGCTTCACCACTCCAGCCCGCCTGCTCCGCCGAAGCGCGGAGCAGGCGGCGGAGTTCACGCATCCGATACTCGTCTTCCCACCGGCAGAACGAACTGTAGTGTGGTGCCTCGTTGAGATCAAATACGGCGAGGATACCGGGCATCTCGTTGAGGTAGTCTTCAGTCTCACGAAGACTCTTCTCCAACTCAACGCGGAACAAAATCAACGCAATCTGTGTCCACTTGGCGTACCCGTCCGCGCCGTTCGGCGCGGCGGGTACGTCAGGGTCATCTACGTGCTGTTTGGCAAGATCTCGACACATCCGAGCGAGCCGTCTGAGCGATCCCATATCGCCAGACGGCGTCCAATTCCCGGTTAGCTTGACGGTATTTTCCTGTGAGAGCGTCTGAAACTACAGTCAGCTAGCGGCAAAACAAGGCAAGATACTCTCTCCCGATGGTGACGGATTAACTCAAGACTTGACTAAGGAAGACATATTGAGTGCTTGCTACGCGTTATCTTTAGATCATCTAAAAATACCTTCGCACTATGAGGGTTTGTTTGAAGATGCCTATACAGAACGCATAGGTGAGTCATCTCAATAACGTTCATCTGACCTCCCACGAAAAAATAGGAATCTCTCAGCGGAATCGATTCAATCACTCAAAGTAATTCAAGGTCTTATAAAACCGCTCAAAACCCGGTTTGTAGAAAAAACCAATCACCTGACAGACCAAGTAACAGGTGATGTTAGAGCGAATAAAGACATCGAGCAAAGAAGCGTTTCCGGAACCAGGTCAAGGTGCGTATTCACCTGGGAGAGGTGCGGACCGATGACGGAAGACGTGATTGAAGAGTTTCTGAATAACCTCGCCGGTAAGGTAACCGCTGCAACCCTTCGATCGTACAAGGTGTCGATCAAACAGTTTGTGAGTTACTGCGACGAGCACGGGATAGACATCGCTAACCAAACGACGCAACCCGCTGCTAAGCACCTTATCAAGCAATTAGAATCGCAGAGCCCGAGTACGGTACGCGGGGAGCTATCCTCAATCGCTGTTTTCCTTGCGTATCACTGGGGCAAGCGCCCCGACATCGTCCGCGCTCGAATCCGGACCGCTATGACCGACCACGTACGCACACACGACAATATTTCACTCGAAGTCTTCGATGAGTCAACTGTTGACGATCCTATGCGTGACAGCATACAAACCCTCTTATCGTATTTACGGCAGTCCGAGTTCGGAACGCGCGCCCACTTAGTGTTCGAATTGATCGCCACCGAAGGCCTTCGAGTGAGCAGAGTCAGGAGACTCAACACTGAAGATCTAGACTCGTCATTGGATACACTCACACTACCGAGCGCTGACAAACTTAGTGAGGCTGAGCCCAGAGAAGTGAAGCTCAGTCAACCGGCACGAGATGCGCTAGAGACGTACCTCAGATACACGCGGGTTGAGAGCGTTGATGAGAATCCTGAACCCCTCATTACAACTCCCGCTGGTCGGGCTAGTCTGTCCACGATCCGCCGAGATATTCGGCGGACGAGCCAGTCCGTGCTCAACGGTCAAAATAAGTTTGGTGATGAGGATCCTGAGAATACACAGGATTCACAGGTAGAGTTGCCTTGTTTTGCCGCTAGCTGACTGTAGTTTCAGACGCTCTCACAGGAAAATACCGTCAAGCTAACCGGGAATTGGACGCCGTCTGGCGATATGGGATCGCTCAGACGGCTCGCTCGGATGTGTCGAGATCTTGCCAAACAGCACGTAGATGACCCTGACGTACCCGCCGCGCCGAACGGCGCGGACGGGTACGCCAAGTGGACACAGATTGCGTTGATTTTGTTCCGCGTTGAGTTGGAGAAGAGTCTTCGTGAGACTGAAGACTACCTCAACGAGATGCCCGGTATCCTCGCCGTATTTGATCTCAACGAGGCACCACACTACAGTTCGTTCTGCCGGTGGGAAGACGAGTATCGGATGCGTGAACTCCGCCGCCTGCTCCGCGCTTCGGCGGAGCAGGCGGGCTGGAGTGGTGAAGCCGCAATCGATGCAAGTGGCTTCCAGCGTGATCAGACCAGCTATCACTACCGTGACCGTGCGAACTACTCGTTCCAGTCGATGAAGACAACCATCTTGATCGACGTGAACTCGCTAGCGATCAAAGACGTTCATTTCACGACACAGAAGGCGTGGGACGGCCACATCGGGATGCAGGTCTTCCGCCGGAACGCGGAAGACCTGCGTGTATTGTCTGCTGACGCGAACTACTCGTGGGGCGAACTCCGTGAGGAGTGTCGCTCGAACTCAACGCGACCACTGATCAAGCACAGGGAACAAACACCGTTGCAGAAGGCCCACAACGCCCGAATGACCGAGGATTACAACCAACGCTGGATGAGTGAGACGGGCTTCTCGCAGTTGAAAGAAGACGACGGCGAGAAGCTCCGCTCCCGGAGCTGGCACGGCCAGTTCCGGGAGCTGACTCGGAAGTGCATCGTCCATAACCTAACGCAGGCGGCGAGTTAGGGCTCGCCGCCTGCTCCCCTTCTCCGGACGTATCCGGGAGAGGCATCGCCGTCGTCACCGAAACAACGAAGCAAGATACCATAGTTTTGACCCTTCGGCAACCGCTGTCAGTAACAGCCGCTGTATCTTCTGACTGTAAGAACGCACCTCTGACAGCGTGAGACTACAAACAATCGACCCTACCCCGTCGCTGTCTTGCGTTCAACAAGGCATGAAGAGTTCAATGATGAGGCGGATCGATTGTCGTTCATTTTCGGGTTCACGATTTTACTTTACAGCTCCTACGATTGGGTCCCAGTTTACTTGCGGAAAGAAATTAAAAGAGTTAGAAGAAAAATCGAAATAACCGAAGAAGTGACTGAAGATGAACTATACACTTTTTCTGAAGAAGAATCTGGAGCAGTCTATCTCATTCTTGATCTGGCGACAGCAGTTTCTTCCATTCTGATATCGAGAAAGCAAGGGACGGATCAAGGGTATCAAGAAGCCATAGAGATATTGTCTAAATCACAATATATTGAAGGTGCAGATCAAGTATTTGATCAAGAAACTCCGTTCAGTTACTTTCGACAGACCAGACATTTTCTATTGTACTATTCTAAGTGGCAGTTAGGTCAGGATGATGCGTATCAGCATATAGAAGTCTTAGCGGAGGAACAGGAGATCGATGGGTTCCCTCAGGAAGCAATCGCCTCTATGTTAACTCGGACTACAAGGTTTTGGAGCAAGGTCTCTTTAGGTTCGTTGTTCATCGACTCGCTCGATCGCTTCAGTCGAAGACTATTGAATCAACAGAGTACTGAATCCCCTGTGAAGGAAGCCGTCAATCGAGACTTTGCGAAGTTTGGTCCGATCTTGCTGGGGTCACTACTTGATGTCAGAAGAAAGCTGTTGGAAAGAGATTTAGCACTTTACAGTTATATTATCAGCATTAGCAAAATATTGGAAGAACACGATACACGGATTTCGATGACTTTTGATACACCCAGAGGAAAAATGGAACAATCCGTTCCTGCGGTTGGAATTTGGCTTTATTTCACTATTAGTGTTGCTCGCTTACTTACACCCGGTATGATATCCAAGTACAAATGGAGCGTAGAATACTCAGCTAAAGATCTGGACTAAGAGATATCTTATCTATGTGAGAAAAAATGAATTGTTTGCTGGGTTTTGTTTGTGTGCTGACCTCGGGAGTCAGCGGGGAGGATCATACTGGTCACGAATCGCATCGAATTGGCTGCCACCGTGCGAATAATTGAGGGTTGTTGAGGGGTTTGAATGATTAGCGACTAGCTGTCGGTACGATAGATTCACACCTGCCTCTTCAAGCAGCGTAATGAACGAGTGGCGAAGTGTATAAACGGTCACTCGCTTCCACTCACACCGGTTCTTATCGGTATCTAACCGTTCTTGGGCGGACTCAGATAATTGGGAGGTGCCAATTACATCTTGGATTCCAGCACGCTCAGCAGCAGTCTTGATAATCGTGTTGAGGCTGCTATTCGATGCCAGCCTTGTGCCTGTTTGACTCGGGAAAACAAACTCGCTATCTGATGCCAATGCAAACCCAGGCCGGTGATGCTTGAACCACACATCGAACTCAAAGGAGAGTTGATCACTAATCGGTACATCGTATGGTTTTGAGTTTTTAGGATCGTAGATATGCAGCTGATCCGACTGAACATCCTCCGTTCGGAGGTTACGGATATCTGAGTTGCGAAGGCCCGTCTCGACCCCGACAATAGCCATCAATCTGTTCCGATAGCTCTCAAAGGAGTCGAATAACCGCCTTATCTCCTCTTTCGACAAAGCTTCGCGTTCAATCGGCTGGGGGACATTATACTGATTGAGATCGATCTCTCGAAACTGAATTGGGTCGAGTCGTAACTCTTCGCCAGCGTCTGTACGCAAACGGATATAGCGATATAATTCAGCGATCGTAGAAACCTTGCTACTAATCGTACTCTGACGATTACCGGAGCGAACACAGTCCTCCACAAATTCTATTACGTCTGGGAATTCTGCGGTGAGTACTGTCTTGTCGTTGTTATGGAGGAATTCGACATACTCTGTTAAGGTCGAATCGTACCTGGAGACTGTCGAAGGTTCGAGCGATACATTCGCATTGACGGATAGATATTCTTGCGCGTAGTCGTCTGGTACCCGCAGTGATTCGCCGGTTGAACCATATGTCATAGATCAGGACCTCCTGTTATCCTCGGTGAGCCCCATCAGATAGTATCGGCCCGGTGCGCTATCGTTAGCCGCTACAAGCCCATAATCCAGTAACGAACTCAAGACGGGTTGAACTCGTGACGTCGGTAAGCCTAGTCGTTCAGCAAGCCCATCCACTCGAAGTCCTGACTCCGCCGACTCTAATTCATTAAGAATTCGTTCTGCTTCCCCCGGTAGATCGTTGCTATCGAATTTAGACGTCCCAGATTGTGTCTGTTGCTGATCCAGATGCGACTCAATCTCGTTCAGTGTATCCAGTACACGGTTTTGTTGAACTTCGATGTCGTTGATCCGGTTCGCCAACTGTTGAGTCATCAAGCCCGAATCTGTCCCGTCAAGCGTTTGTTTGTGATCTTCGATTGCCGCTCGCAGACAGAGACTTACGTTCCCTTGGTAATTCTGCTCAGCCATCTCCTCTAGTACTGCGTCGAGCGACTCAGTTATCGTGAACTTCCGGCGCGTAAACGCTGATTCAGAGTTTGTCTCGCTCATATTCTATTCCTCTCTGACGGTACACTGTTCTGGGCGATCTCTCTCATAGTTTCTGCCCCGTGAGTTGTTCAGCGGGTAAAAGCCGGAATAATTGCTGCCAACTCTCCCAGATTTCACGAACGGCTCCAGCGCTTACAATCTCGTTTTGTCCTCCACTGGTCTCCCGTGGTGCTGGGATCGATTCGTGATCTAAATCTTGTTCAGTGCGTGATTGCCCGAAATAACGAGATAGTTGCCTTTCAATACAGATATGAGCAAATCCTCTCAGGGATTCTTTCTGGGTGTTTGTAGCGATAATTCGACGTCGTAGTAACTGTAACGTGCTCTCTGAGGGAGTTATTATGATGGTGTCGTCGTATCGGTACTGGTCCATTTCCGTTAGGAGATTATCTATTAGCTCTGATTCGCTCGTGATGCCGTCGTATCCGATCTGCTGTGCCCTTGTGTCTGCTAATGTGTCGGAATTTCCGAGTCCTATCTCCCAGTATAGACTGGAAGTGCCTGGTGTAGATGGTGTTCCACTTTCTGTACCTAATACCAGCACTAACCAGCTCTCACGTAGGTTATCGCGTTGGATCCAACTACCACCCATCCTTCTCATCTCCGAGTTGCTCCTCTGGGGCTGGATCAACGAGGACAGTGGATCCCTTGTTTACACATTCTGGACATTGCGGAGGTTTTGAAGTGTCTCCATCCCACTCGATAGCATCCCACGCGACTGAGTTACCACAACCCCTACATTTCCAGTCGAGCGCACCGTACTCATCAGCCAAGTCGGGATGCGAGTGTGCTAATGATGGTGTGAGCTTGGCTTGATCGTGAGCTTCGAGATATTCAACTAGTTTTTCTCTCGGGTATCCGGTGAATCCGGGTAGTAATCCTTTCGGACCGATATCATCAAACTGCCGCTGACCCTTTCCGCAACGTTCACTGTATGAACAGTAATCGCACTCCCAGCTAGACTCCGGTTCTGCTGGTGGGAGCTCGTCATTCAACCGGTATTCTGCGTGATTCTGCGCCCAATTAAGAACAGTCTCTCGCCAAAAGTAGGGATCGAACTCAATCCTGAACGGCTTAATATCAAACGTAGTCCGACTGCCATACAGTATCACTGCCTCAGAAATCGATCGATCGTATTTTTCTGACAGCCCTTTCAGGTAAGCGTGGGTTTGAGCTTTGTGACGCCTGCTCGGTGCATTAGTATTCTCTATCGAGCGCCTGGTCTTGATCTCTGTGAGTAACACAGGCTCTGCGTCTGCTGTAACGATAACCGGGTCAGTTGCACCTTTGATCCGTAGCTCCCCAGCGTCAGTCTCTACAGTATAATCCACCCAGAGTGAATTCGCTACGTATTCTCTCTGTCCTACAACCGCTTCCTGTAGAAATGGAACGATAATTTGTTCTTCAAACTCCGTCCCAAACCAATATATACCAGTTGGATCGCCCGATTCTTCAGGCGCATTCCGTTGCTTATAGACGGTTTTTCGATGGCATTGTAACAGCTTGCTCGGGCTAAGTCGTCTAGGAGGAGTGATCTTCCCGGGTCCGTTGAAGTAGTGGGTTCCCTCCAAGATATTCTGCCGGTATTGCCGCTCCTTGTACCACTTATCAAAGGAATCGGTGGAAATTCGGTCTGAAGGAGGATCTGGTTTACCAGACACGGAGTCCACCGACTCTTCTCGTCGATGAGGGCCGTCGGAATACGCACGCGGGTTTTTCGAGTTGCTCATTAGATCTCCCGACTGCCTGTGGATAGGATCTCTCCCCGAGGAGACTGTGTTCGGGTGATTGATTTTGGTCCGACAGTGCTGTTCCGACGTGAGAATAGACCTTGATTTGGTAGTAGCACGAATCGAATGATGAACTCGGAGGGTATCATCAATCGCCGGTTGAGCCTGATTAAGACTGTCTCCCGCCTAGATCGTGATCTGAAAGCGCGTTGTGAAAGAGTATCTGCGCGACAGGAGACGTGGTTGTTGCTACCATCGCCATAGCCAGGAGGTTCTGGTCAGGTCCGACCTGCTTGCGATCATCGTCATATTTGATCGCACCGAGACTATCTAATTTCGGCAAATGAGTCTGGATTAACGTCGTGTAGGCGTTATGATACGCATCACCTGTAGCGTGGCTTAGCGGGACGTCATCCTCAATTGAGACGACTTCTCGCGCCAGCTGACTCACACTAATGAGGTACTCTGACTCCATCCGTTGTGCCTGCGCCTCATCTATCTGCGTGTCCCTGTTAAACGATGAGAGGGCTCTATAACTAACAAGACCGATGACTAACCGACGTCGTGAGGACCGTAATCCGTGGTGAATCGCTGATAAGGACTGAGCGGTAAACTGTGTCACCTGCGGTGGGATATCCTCCATAGGTCATCACCTCAGCGACCTCCGTGGCCGAAACATCCTCGCTACTCTGGCCAGACCCTCGTTCTTCCTCACCGGGGGGATCCCAAACATCGTCAATACCATTTATACGCCGCATATTAGAACCTTTCTAGGAACTAATTCCTATAAACGAGCTAATTCCTTTCTGACTGCACTGCCCACGTCAAATAGATGGCTGGACCTGGCCGGGACCCAACTGTCTCGGACGCTGAAATCTTGGAAGTCCTTCAGGAAGCTTCTGATCCGGTTCTCACTACTCAAGAGGTTGCTAAGGAGATCGGTCTCGGCAGGCGAGGAACATTTGATCGGCTGAAGAGGCTCTCGGAAGATGGGAAAATCGAAATGAAAAAAGTAGGCGAGACCGCCTCAGTATGGTGGTATCCGAGCAAATAAGGTCACACAACAGCTGAGCTTCCTCTCCTCTAAACCTTAGGTCAGAATCCTTCAGCGACTATTCTACACAAGGCAGACTACTCGGCTCGACGGACTGGGTATCATAGAGCCCGTGTCACGGTGATTTGTTTCACGATTTCACAGCCGAATCAGCCGTAGGAGTCTGCCTGCGTACTGAGTAACACCAAGGGGGAGAGAGGACAGGGGATAGGATAGTCTGTTCCGACTACCCACCCCAAGCATTAACAGTAATGTTTGTGGGTTATTAGGAATCGACAAGGATTATTTGTCCCTGTATTTGTGAACAATCGATAATGAAATGTGAGCGGTGTCAGAAAGACAAAGCAGTTCACAAATACGAAGTCGATGGGTTCACGGGCTATCTCTGTGAGGAATGTGCCGAAGCCTGGGACAAAATCGCTACTGGGTGACTTTTTCCAAGTGAAATGAAGAGGGTTGGGAACGTGTAACATATTGAGGTTCTTCGTGTGTATTACTGTTGAGCACAGTTTCGGAATATGAATCCCGGAGACTGATTAACAAGGGACAGGTACAAACGGACAGTTGGGTATTAATGATATCCGACCAAACACAATGAACAACGGATATCACGATACCCCAGCAACCGGTGGAAAACAGATCCCAGAGAGTTCGATTCGTCGTGCCCCCCTCGTCTGTAGCTCCCTACCCTCGCCTTCCCCCTTCCACTATGAAACCATCTTATCGGGAAAGATTGATACGACAACCGTAGCAACAACTAAATACGAACGGTTGACCGGCACGGCTTCGGATCGTGAAACCGACCCTCAATCGTACATATGCGGGAAATCAACAGAGGTGGTATAGACTGTGAGCAAAGAATGGGAGCCAGAGAACGTGTTCGATGTCCTCGGGAGTGAGGTTGCTCGGCAAATTCTCGCGTTAGCCAGCCTCCGACCCCTGTCAGCTACCGAACTTGCCGAACACTGTGATGTCTCGGAGCCAACGATTTATCGACGGATTCACGCGCTCCAAGAATACGATATGCTGGACGAGCAGAGAGACATCGACGATGGTGGCCACCACTCTAAGCAGTTCAAAACGAATCTCAAGGAGGCACGGTTCCGGGTTGATGACGGGCAGTTCGATATCGATATCCAGCTCAAGAAGGACTATAGTGACAAATTCACGGACTTCTGGACCGATTTGGAGAAGGGAGCAGAAGACATCTCGAAAGATGCGAACGCCAACTCGCCTCATCGTGATGGATCCTCTTCTGATCTCAGTAGTGGGTAACTATGGCTGAACCGCCGGAGTTCTGGAGTTTTCTCGTAGCCAATTCACTCTTGTTCATCGCTGGAGGAGCCTTGACAGCGCTCAGCTATCGAGCCTACCTTCGCGTCCAGGAACACAGCCTCCGTCTCGCTTCAGGAGGCTTCGCGCTCATCACGTTAGGTGGATTGCTCGATATCATATATCAGCTCGGTATTCGTCGAGATTACCATCTTGGCGGACGTGAATCACTCGCACTCCAAACGATTGATAGCCTGCTGATTACCGCGGGACTCGTCGTGATTTTTTATGCGCTCTCTCGATACTGATTGGATACTCCGAAAACGAGTCGAAGGCCACGTTTCGGACTTGGTACCGGTTATCTTCATTTAGCGCCTCCTGTTGCGAGGCTTCTCTGAACCCGGAACTGATAACGGAGATGAGGAAATTCTCAGTGGGTTTTATGTTCCGAGTCAAGTTCAACAAAAATCTCTTAAGATACTCGCTGCTGTTGATTTCAGCTTGAGGACTCTCTTCAGTTTCGCCATTTGTAACTCTCCATCTCCTTCCTTATTGGCGGAACATAATGTCACACGTGGACGATGAAAGGACGAAAACTGGTTACCAGTCTTGCTGTAATAATGCTCTTAGTGGGCGCAACGCCGATGGCCGCGCTTGCACAAGGAGCTTCAAGTCCACAACCGGTACTACTGGATCAAGATACAACCCATATTGCGGATGTCACTGTTGACGGACAACAGTACAGCGTCTACCGGCACGAGAACGTCTTCCCCTGGGCCAGTGGCATCGACATATATACGAATAGTGAGCGGGTCACCTCAGAATCGACTGCTGAATCGGTAATTACAGCACTCGCCCAACGACGTGCCGTTCAAGACCTCGGAGCAGAAGACATCAGTCAACTCCGCACGACATCACAGAACGCCAGCGCGGCAGCAACCAACGTATCCTCAACAGCTACAGCCATCGACGAGACCCTCGTGTACATAGAGCGAATGAAAACCGTCAGCGAAAACGGAACGACGGTCTATAACGCGTCAGTTGAGGCAGCACCCCAGATCTCTGAATTTAATGAAACCGCACGCGAACTGCACCCAGAACTTCGCTCCTTCGACAACGATTCGACTGCGTACCGATCGAATGCGACGGCCCTCATCAATCTACTCGAACAGCGGGAGAACGGAACTAATGTCGATCCCCAGCAACTCTACACCCAGTACGCAGTGACACTCGACGCGAAAAGCGATCTCTCGGATCATCTGGGATATAGCAGTGTCAGTGAACCCCTCTCCGTAATAGCTGGAACGAGTGAAGCAATCGCAATGAACGTGTCGTCAGTTCCCGAACGCGGAAACGAGACGGCGCAACACTTCCGGAGAGTCCATAATGAGTCGGCTGTCGCTGCAAACCAAACCGCAGCACTCCGCATCGACGACTTCGAATTTGATGACGTTCAAGATCGGGCCGAATCACTCGAAGAAGACTGGATGGAAGAGTGGAACTCCCGACAGAGCCCCGCATCAACAGTCTATCAGTCGATAGCAGCTATCGTAGTGATTATAGCTGTAGTGGGTGGATACATCGCCTGGCGTCGCCGCTGATTCCGTTGCCCATCTTTCGACCAAAAGCTGGATGAATCAGGGCGGAAAATATGGCTCACTCGGATTGAGTGAGTTCAGACAACTCTGGTCCACTACCGAAATTCCTGCCAAAACTTCTCAACGTATACTTCCGAACAGTCTACACAGATCTGGTCGAGACACGGCGATTGGGGAGTATCGACGAGATCGCGCAGGATGATCTCCGTGTGGAACTGATCGGAATGTAACCCTTCTATACATTACCCGTCATCCGGGATGAAGGAATTGTGGTAGGACGATACAGTTGTTGAAAGAGACACGTTCCCACAACAAGTAGACCGACAGTACCCATCATCATTCCAAGTATTGGAGCGATAATGAGGAGGAGTCCAGCGAACGTAATGTCAATCAAGCCTATGACCACGGGATAGAGTGCCTGCTGCGCCATCTTGTCTCTGTATAAGTATAGGATCAGCAAAAAACTCCTCAAAGCTCAAACGACCACTATACATACTCATAGACCACGCCGAATGATCTATGAATCCCCTGACTTGAGCGATTTTTACTCTGTGGTAGTACGCTCTTCTGTAGGAGATTGTTGATACCGTTTGTTCGCTCCCCTGGATGACTGAGTTCGGTACGTAGGGGAACTCTATATTGATGACTCAGCTTGCGATCGTCTCGGTGAAACCGCAGGACGGCACTCTATCAACAATGTGCTTCACAAGAGCGGTGGTAGTAAATCTTCTATGCCACCCTCATATGAACAGACTATTTTGCCGTGAGCGTCCGGAAGAACGTGTGTAAGGACCCGGGGAACCAGGGGCCGTACAAATGATTTAAATTCACGTTTAACCATTCGTTTGATTCTTTATCCATCGGTGGTTATGATAAATTGCCAGCAGAAGTCCTGCTGGTCCCCACCACCCGCCCCCCCCGCGGAGGCCCTGGATGGTCCCTTGCCACCCGCCGCCCCATCCCCCAGCCCTCCATTCAGCCTCTCTTCCCTCGTTTCGAGTCTCTCAACCTCCTGTCCGTGCACAGACTGTCGGCACGACCGAGAGCTGCCAGTCAAGATGGACTCTGATCAGCGTCGGCAATGAGAAACGGCCAACTGCCGGGCTGCGAGAAGAGACCTGATTTCCATCAAGTATTCAATAGGACAGTGTCTTGTCTTGAGCGAATCCTATCTGAGTGTGAGAGCCCCCTTGTTGATACCTTGGAGTGGCCCCAATTTCGGAGTCATTCAGGACTCACAACAGTATCACAAGCTAAGCACTCAGCCCAATTGTCAGTTGTCCCATCTGCTGTTTCGTACTCGATAAGCATCCAAGCCCGTGGAATCTCCTCACTACAGTTTGGACATCGTCCCAGACTCGATTGATCACTCGTCATTTTCCAGAGAGGGGATAGGGGGGGGAAGGAAGCGTGTGACACGCTTCCAGTAGTACCTTAATTATACTCATAAGTAAGTGTTCGGCGGAATTCCGGTCTAAACATACTGTACTGAACGATCGTTCCACCTCTGCGGACCGTTCTCCGTTTGTACCACATTCACGCGCTGTATCTTGCACGCGGGTCTGGGCAGAGGAGCGTGCGGAGGTTTCTATAACACACTTCTACCAAGTTACGACCTCAATAAGCGATTGACTTAGTGGCACGCGCGCATCGGATATCCCAGAAGTCGGGACGGCGACGACCCGCGTATAACGTATGGTTGGACTCCAAACTAAGGCGAGCGGGAGAAAGCCCGCTGAATCGATGAATTCGGCGGTACAGATGCTTTACCTGCCGATACCGATGGCTAAGGATCGTGTATGTTCTGGATGGGCCCTGTGGGGTTCGAACCCACGACCACCCGGTTATGAGCCGAGCGCTCTGACCAGACTGAGCTAAGGGCCCGACACTCTACCGTTCCGCGGTCTCCCTTTTAGACGTTGCCGTTTTCCGGATCGCCGCCGCGAATCCGGGATACCGGCCACTCGGGAGTCGACGTCCGGAAGAAACGACGCCGTCGCCAGGGCTCGAACCTGGGACCACCTCGTTAACAGCGAGGTGCTCTACCACCTGAGCTACGACGGCTTAGCCTGCCTGCACACGTTGCTACACCGAGGTAGTATGATAGGGCTTTCGTTTTCACCGCACAGGGACGAGTCGAACCACCGGAGATGCCACCCGGCACCCGTCCCCGACGCATCGACACCCTTTCGCCGGACCCACGCGAAGCCGTGACAACGATGGCCGACGCCGACGAGAGACGCCGCGTGATCGCGCGGATCCGCGAGCGCGTCACACCCGACGCGGAAGAGCGCGCCGCGATGCGGGCCGCAGTCCAGTCGCTCACCGAGCGGATCGAGGCCCAGCTCGCGGACCTGCCGGTCGAGGCGGACGTGATCCAGGTCGGTTCGACCGCCCGCGGGACGTGGCTCGCGGGCGACCGCGACATCGACCTCTTCGTCCGGTTTCCGCCGGATCTCGACCGCGAGACCCTGGAACGCTACGGGCTGGCAGTCGGCAACGCGGTTCTTCCCGACGGTCACGAGGAGTACGCCGAGCACCCCTACGTGGCCGGGAAGTTCGAGGGCTTCGACGTCGATCTGGTGCCCTGCTACGACGTCGACGACGGCGCAGCACTCCAGTCGGCAGTGGACCGGACCCCGCACCACAACGCCTACCTCCGGGATCGGATCGACGACGACCTGGCCGGCGAGGTGCGCGTGTTCAAGGCGTTCCTGAAGGGAATCGGCGCCTACGGAAGCAATCTCCGGACCGAGGGCTTTTCGGGCTATCTCGCCGAACTGCTCGTGCTCGAAACGGGCGGGTTCGAGGCACTCCTCCAGTCGGCCGCAGGCTGGCACCCGCCGGTGACCTTCGACCCCGAGGAGCACGGAACCGAGTCCCACGACGATCCGCTCGTGATGGTCGATCCGACAGACCCCACGCGGAATGTCGCGGCGGTCTGTTCGGCCGCGAACGTGGGCCGACTCCAGCACTACGCCCGCGAGTTCCTCGACACCCCGCGTGAGGAACTGTTCGAGCCGCGGGAGCCCGACCCACTTTCGCCCGCCGACGTTCGAGATCACGTCGAGCGCCGTGCGACCACCCCCGTCGCCGTCGTTTTCGATGCCCCCGACATCGTCGACGATCAGCTGTACCCGCAGCTCCGGAAATCTCTCTCGGGCGTCCGCGACGAACTCGACCGCCGCGGGTTCGGCCCGATCCGCGCGGCGACCTTCGCGGACGACCGCGCCGTGCTGTTCGTCGAACTCACCCACCGGACGCTCCCGGCGATCGAGCGGCACGAGGGCCCGCCCGTCCACGTCAGAGATCACGCCGAGGGATTCTTCGAAGCGTACGCCGACCAGATGAGCGACGAAAGCGAAACGGACGCCACCGAGGCGGAGGACGCAGATGCCGACGAGCGATCCAAAAGCTACGGACCGTTCATCGAAGGCGACCGGTACGTCGTCGAGCGGAAGCGGTCGCATACCGACGCGGTCGAGTTCCTCCGCTCGGAGGAACTCTTCGCAGTCGGACTCGGCGCGCGAGTCGAGACCGCACTGTCGGAGGACTACGAGGTGCTGGCCGGCCGGGGCGTCGCGACGCTGTGCGAGGAGTTCGGCACGGAGCTGGCGAGATACTTCGACCCGCAGCCGTGAGTGCGGGTGTGTCAGAAAAGGACGCGACGACCGGCCCCTGAGAGATTGCTGCCGGGAAGCATCCGCCCGTCGCTCAGCCGCCGATGTCGTGTGCGTCCCGGACGTCCTCGGCGATCTCGACAGTCTTGTCTTCGGGATCGCCGTCGGGCTCCATCGGCTCGCGGCCGTCGAACGTCTCGTGGACGGTCGCGACGCCCTCCGAGAGCGTATCGAGTCCGTAGCCGCCCTCGAGGACGAACGCGAGCGCCGCGCCGACGTCGTCGGTGAGCGAGCGAACCCGATCGGTCAGGAGGGCATAGCCCTCCGTCGACACCCGCATCCGGGAGATCGGGTCGTGCCGGTGGGCGTCGAAGCCGGCGCTGACGATGAACAGGTCCGGATCGTACGCTTCGACGACGGGACGGAGCAGTTCCTCGACGACCAGGAGGTAGTCCTCGTCGCCGGCGCCCGCCGCCAGCGGGACGTTCAGCGTCGTCCCCGCGCTGTCGCCGGTGCCGGTCTCGTCGATCTCGCCCGTACCGGGGTACAGTCCCTTCTCGTGGATCGAGGCGTAAAGGACGTCTTCCTGGTCGTAGAAGATGTCCTGCGTGCCGTTACCGTGGTGGACGTCCCAATCGAAGATGACCGCGCGTTCGACCTCGGCCTCGGGATCGTCCAGGAGCGTCCGGGCGGCGACCGCGGCGTTGTTGACGAAGCAAAAGCCCATCGCGTCGTCCTCGACGGCGTGGTGACCCGGCGGGCGACCGAGCGCGAAGGGCGTTTCACGTCCCTCGGCGCCCTCGACGGCCGCGCGAGCGGCCCACTGTGAGAGCCCCGCCGAGGCGAGTGCGGCGTCCCAGGTATCGGCGGAGGCGACCGTGTCGGGATCCCAGTTGCCGCCGCCGTCCTCGCAGAACTCGTTGATCTCCGCGACGTAGTCGGGGTCGTGGACCGCGACGACGTCCGATTCGTCGACGGGATCAGCCTCGACGTAGGAGACGCCGTGTCGCGATGCCAGCGCCCGCCGGATCGCACGGAGCCGGTCGGCCGTCTCGGGGTGGCGATCGCCCGTGTCGTGTGCGAGGCACGTCTCGCTGTAGCCGAACTGCATCGCTACTCGAAGAGGGTGAAGTACGTCTGGATGTCTTCGGCCTGGATCGTTCGCCGGTCGGCGTGCCGCGCGAGCGTCGCGGCCGCGCTCGCGACGTTGTCGGCGTAGTCCTCGAGGATGTCCGCGAGGGCGATCCGGGCGTCCATCGAGACGCGGTACCGGTCGTCGATCCGGAGGCGGGCGATACGGTCGATCGGAGCGACCGGCAGTTCGAGTTCCCGGCGGCTCACGACCTGCTGGACGTCGAAGTCCTCGGCCATCAGCGTCTTTCGGCCGTCGGCTGCCGCCCGCTCCGCGGCGTCGACGGCGAGCGCCGCGCCGTGTTCCTGGACGCGGCGGGCGAGCTCCTCGGCGGCCCCGGCGCTGACCCGGAGATCGCCGGCTCTCCGTCGGATGATAGTGTCCACGGGGGCGAACGGCAACTCGACACTCATTATTGATATATGGTGTCCGACCGGCGTATAATCCTTTCCGTAGCGTCGTTTGCCGGCCGCAGGGGCGCGCCGGCTCGGAGCAGTCCCGTTACTTCGTCCGTTCGACCTCGTCGGCGTGGATCGTGCCGTCGCGGCGGGGCCCACTGACCGTCACTTTCTCGCCGAGGCGGAGCGACTCGTCGGTCTCGACGCTGCGCGTCTCGCTGCCGTCGTCGAGGACGACCGGGCTGCCGGCCTGGACGACGGTGCCGGTGAAGGTCTCGGATTCGACCGACTCGTCGTCGGGCCGCTCGGTGACGGCGGCAGCCGCACCGCTCCCGGAGGCGCCGTCCGACGCCGAGGGCGGTTCCGGATCGGCCGTCGCGGTGGTCCCGCCGTTGCCCGCGTCACCACCATCGCCAGCATCCCCGCCGTCGCCGAAGGCCCCGAGCCCGGTCGACTGCGCGGCGTCCGTCTCGGTGTCGGCGGCGTCCTCGGGCGTCTCGTCCATCACGCTCACCGTCGACTGCCAGCCGGCGGAGGCCTCCAGGTCGTCCTGCCAGCCGTCCTGGATCTCGGCGTCCGTGACGACGACGTAGTCCGCGAGATCGATGTCGTCGTCGGCCTTCTCCCCCCAGAGGGCGACCCGGATGTCGCCCGTCTCGTCTTTGATCCGGACGTTCCGGACCTGCCCCTCGGAGCCGTCGTCGCGGTCGAACGTTCGCTTGGGGTCGGTCTCGATGACGCCGCCCGCGATGTCGACGGTCTCGCCGAGTTCCAAAGAGTCGATGTCGCGGGTGTCGGGGACGTACTCGATCTCCTCGTCGATCGGTTCGACCGCGCCGCGGTTGCCGACGTGGAGTTCCAGGGTTCCGTCGCGTTCTCTGACGTAGCCGTCGACGACTTCGACCGAGTCGCCGGCCGAGAACTCCGTCGCCAGATCCGCCTTCTCGTCCCAGAGCGTGACGCGGATGCGACCGGTCGGGTCACCGAGCGTCAGGTTCGCGACGCGGCCCTCGGAGCCGTCGTCGCGGTCGAACGTCCGCACGCTGTCCGTGCTGAGGACGCGCCCCTGCAGGTTCACGTCCGAGAGCCCGAGCGCGAGGTCCTCGACCCGGTAGGACTCCCGCATCTCGACGTCGACCTCCGCGTCCGGGGCCGGTTCGACCTTGTCGACGTCGACCTCGACGCCGTTGTACCCCTCTTTCGGCCGGCCGGCCACACGGAGGTTCTGGCCGACTTCGAGCCGTTCGATGGCGTCTTCGGCCATCTCGTCCCACATCGTGATCCGGATTCGGCCGGACTCGTCGGCGACGTCGACGTTGACGACCCGGCCGTCGTCGTCCTCGCCGTCGCGCTCGAAGGTCCGGAGTTCACCGATTTTCGTCACCTTCGCGAGGAACTTCACCTCGTCCATCCCCGGCGCGACGTCGGCGACGCCCTCGACCTCGTCGTCGCGGAGTTCGTGGGCGAGCAGCATCGCCGCCGTCTCCTCGTCGGCGAGCCCCCCCATCTGTTCGACCTTGTCCTCGACGGCCGCCTCGAACTCCTCGAAGTCGACGTCGGTGTCGAGATCCTCGTACACGTCTTCGATCGCACCCATCTACGCGACACCCCCATCGCGTCGACGGTCGGCGGACCCGAAACGGGGGCCCCCAGTGTGTGCGGATACGGCCACAGGCATATCCACAGCCAGGGAAGGCCGCCGCTTAAGGGTTGTCTTGTGGGCGGTGTCGACCTGTCCCGGGACGACGGTCACACCCGGCTTGCTGCCCGGGACGCTCCACCGCGGTCCGTCAGTTCTCGCGTCGGTTCGTGCCACGGGCGGTGTGGTTCCGCCTTCGGATAAAAAGGTTCGGCGGCGCTTGCGCTTCGGCACCGTGCCGGTCACTCCCCGTCCGCTCGCCGACGCTCACCTTGTCACGTCGACGACGGTCCGTCGGCCGTCCTCGTGATGGTCGTCGTGGACGACCCGAACGCTCGTCACGGCCGTCCCCTCGGTCTCGACATCGACCTCGTAGCCGAGATTCACCATCACCTCCGCGCACGCCTCGTCCTCGTCGCGCTCCTCGACGGCCGCCACGACGACCGTGATCTCCTCGGTGTCGGTGTCGTAATCGGTCTCTGCCAGTCGCGGAACGTTACAGGCGTTGTTTCCGATCACGCAGCCGACGACCGAGATCGATCCGTCGCCGCCGAAACTGACGGTCGCTCCACCCGGATCCGGACAGCGTTCGCGCGGCAGGAGGCTGGCCGTGATGATTCCCGGCGTGACAGTCGTCCGATCCGGAGTCTCCGTCTCGTCGGGCGTCGCTGTGTCCGTGCCGCCCGGGTCGGACCCGCCGGTACAGCCGGCGAGTGCGACCGGGACGGCGGCAGCGAGACGTGCGAGGACCGTGCGGCGGCGCATACCGTCAGATACGGCATACCATCAAAAAGCCGTATCGGAGAGTCAAAGGACCTCTTGTGTCACGGCGTCGGCGGCGGAGACGGCCGGGATCGTGCTACTTCGGCACGGTGCTTCCGCCGCATCGTAACCCTGATAAGTGAACCCGCAGTACGGAGTAGTGAGTCCTGATAGGGTAGTGGACTATCCTCTTGGCTTGCGGAGCCAGGGACCGGAGTTCAAATCTCCGTCAGGACGCTATATTTTACCGACGCTACGCGACGAGCGCAGCGAGTCGCCCGCGTCGGTTTATGCGCCGACAGGAGATTTGAGCAGACGAGTCGCAGCCCGGGAAGCGAACGGAGTGAGCGACCCGGAACGTCTCGGCGAGTTCAAATCTCCGTCAGGACGTTCTCTTCGTTCAGACCTGACGTGCTCCACGCTCGCGTCTGCTCACGTGGAACTCCGTCAGGACGTTCTCTTCGTTCAGACCTGACGTGCTCCACGCTCGCGTCTGCTCACGTGGAACTCCGTCAGGACGTTTCTCTGCAGCACAACACGACGAGCGGAGCGAGTCGCCTGCGCGGTTTATCCGGGCACCTGCAATGCGAGCGGGCCAGCCGCGGCCGACCGCAGTCGGACGTGTGTTTATCACCCTCACGCCGTAATACTCACACGATGCGGCAGCAACGGGGGATGACGTCGTGAGCGACGAAGGGACAGACCAACCGGAGGCCGAGCCGACAGACCTGCTGTCGGAGGAGTCCCATCCGCGACTCCACGCCACCGTCCACCGGATGGACCGGTTCGTCAACGTGGTCGAAATCGCGGCGGGGGCGCTCTTTGCGTTACTGTTCGCCGTGGGTGTCTTCGATCTCGGTCTCCAGATCGCGCAAGCGACGCTCGGAGGGAGTATCACCGACCCGATCGTCGTTATCGGGTTCATCGACGTCGGTCTGCTCTTGCTCATCATCGTGGAGGTGTACCAGACTGTCGTCGCCTACATCAAGGAGAACGACACCCGACGGATCGTTCGGCTGGTGATCTACACCGGCGTGATCGCCGTCGTTCGGAAGATCATCATCTTCCGGACGGGCGAGTACGACTCCATCGAGGCGGCGTTGGTCGCGGCGACCGCCTACGGGATCCTGACGCTGGGACTGGTGGCGCTGCTGTACGTCGACCGACGGACCTCGATGACGGGACAGTAGTCCACTGCGGCGACCGAACGCGAGCAGCGCGGCTGTCACTCGGATTATTACAAAACCATAATACTGGTGCAGACGTAGGATCCGGCGGGGTTGATTCCTGCAATGGACGAATATGGGGTCGGGATGGGAGACGAGGAAATCGGCGCGTTTCTGGAACGCCAGGGACACGGCGTCCTCTCGTTTGCGGGTGAGGAGCCGTACGGGTTACCGGTCTCGTTCGGATACGACGTTCCCGGAAACAGGTGTATCTTCCAGCTGGTGATGGGCGACGAGAGCCGAAAGCAGTCCCGACTGGACGACTCGGATTCGGTGAGCCTCGCCGTCTACGATTGGCAGGACGTCGACGACTGGCAGAGCGTCGTCGTCACCGGGCGACTCACGCCGGTCGAAGACCGCCCGTCCGAGATCACCGAGGCGGTAGAAATCTTCTCCGAATACGCGACGGTTACCACGCTCACCGTCTTTCAGGACGTCAAGGAGACCACCCCGGTCTGGTACGAACTGACTATCACCGAGATGACCGGGCGGCAGTCGCCCCGAAACAGGGCTGAGTAGCGTTCGTCATCACCCGTCGAGATCGAACGCCAGCACGTCGCCCTCGCTAATCCCCCGCTCGCTCGTCCACTCGTATCCCACTTCGAGGACGTACTGGCCGCGGCCGGGATACCGTTGGTTCTCGCCGTTTTCGTCGGGCGCTGGCGCCGGCGCGTGGTGGATGCGGGTGATCCGTCCCTCGTCGTCGGCGTAGACGATGTCGATGCCGAAATCCATCTCACGCATCACGAACGTCCGGTCCGACACCGATTCGTAGGTGAAGAGCATCCCGCGATCCTCCGGCAGCGATTCGGTGTCGCTCAAACCGAGATACCGGAGTTCCGAGGTATCGGCGATTGCAGCTGTCACCGAACCGAGCAGCTCGCCGTCCGGGGAGCGCACCTGGACCTCCGTGGTCTCGTAGTCCGCGTGGATCGGCGTCCCGGGGTCGGTTTCCGGAGACGGTTCCGATGTCTCCGACGTCGTCGACGTCGCCGTTGTCACGGCCTCGGAACCGTCGCCGGCACACCCCGCGAGCGAGGCGCCCAGTGTTCCGGTCAGCGCCAGATACCGGCGGCGGTCCATCGGGTCACTCCTCGTCGTACCGCGATGGCGCGTCCGCCTCCTCGTCGTCGAGGTGCCGAACCGAGGGGGTCGTGTGCCCGTTGGATCGGCGCGGCCCCGCGCTCTCGTCGGCATCGTCGTCGACGGCGCGCTCCTCGGTGGCCCACGCCTCGTGGCAGTCCGGACAGTAGTTCCCTGCGTAGCCGTTCGGACGAACGAACTCGGTACCGCAGTCGAGGCACGTCACACGCGTTCGGGTCATCGTGGTCGGCGGGAGCTGGGCTGTGTGATCATCGGCTATTCACCTTACCAGACGGACTGCACGCGGATAAGTTCATCACCGGCTCCGACAGTGTATTGCCGCCCCGGGCACATCTACCGGGCGTGCGGGACGCACTCCGGATCGGCATCGCCGTCTTCAACGCCGGCGACCACCACGCGGCCCACGACGTCTGGGAGGAGCCGTGGCTCGAACTCGACGCGGGAACGCCCGACGAACAGCTACTCCACGGGCTCATTCAGTACACGGCCGCAGTCTATCACGCGCGCCGCCGAAACTGGAACGGTGCGGCCGGACTTGCAGAGAGCGCCGGGGGGTATCTCGGGACCGTCGGCGACGACTACCACGGCGTCAATGTCGCTGCAGTGTGCGACTACCTCCGACGACTCGCTGCGGACCCCGAGTTCGCCGAGCGCCGCCGACCGCTCGCACTCCGGCACGACGGCGAAGCGGTGACGCCGCTGGATCTGTCCTTCGAGAACGTCGCCAGCGCGGCGACGCTTCTGGCTGCGGAGTACGAAGCGTTCGACGAGAGCGTCGTCGACGACGCGGTTCGGTATGCCAGAGAGGAGTTGCACGGGGCCGGCTCGCCCGAGGGGACGCCACAGCGCCGCTCCCGTGGTTTCGTCGGAATGCTCTTTTCGTTCACCGCAGACCGGGATCGGCGGTCGATCGTCTACCAACGGCTCCGCGGGCACGTCGAGCGGCGGCGCAGCGAGGAGGCCGACGTCTCTGGGATCTTCGATTAGTCCGGAAAGAACGGTTCAGAACGCGGTGTTCGATCGGTTCACCGATTTCGAGCGACGGGACGTCTCTCCGCGACTACGCGGGAGCGGCGGCCTTCTTCGTCGCTTCGGACTGCTCTTTGACGAACGTCACCGGGCAGTCGGCCTCGAAGAGAACCTTCTGCGCCGTCGATCCGAAGAGGGCCTTCCCTGTGGCGGAGCGACTGCGCCCGCCGACGACGACGAGGTCGGCGTCCTCCGTCTTGCTCTCCCGGAGGATGGTATCGCTCGCCTCACCGAGCGCCCCGCGGACGACGTAATCGACGCCGACGCGGTCGAGGCGGTCCGCCATCTCACGAACCGGCCGCGTCCGCCGGGCGACGTCGTCGGGGGTGATCTCCGAGTCGTCGTCGATGTTCAGTTTCGTCGAGATCTCGTCGTACCGTTCTCGACCGAAGGCGTGGAGCAGGACGACCGTCCCGTCGGGGTCGACGATCGAGGTCGCCGTGTCGAGGAGTTCGTCGGTTCGCTGCTCGTCTTTCGGGCCGAATGCCAGTAGTACTGTGTTCATACTCATCTTGGTTGTACTTCTGTCCATAGCTACTTGACTCTTTTGAGATTTACTCCAGATTCGGGTTAATATTTAGTACAAATAAGCAATCCCCGCGGGAATCCACCTCTCTGGCGAGGACGGAGACGTCATCGCCTATAGCCTGGTCGAGACTCCCGGTTCGGGCACTCATAGAGAAGCGGAGGCCGGGGGGACGACTGATACTGACTGTTGTAACTGCTTACCGGTTGTCGCCGTCGACGTGCTCGTCGCCGTCCCACTCCGCAGAGTTGTCCTGCGGGTCGTAGCCGAGAACCTCCTTCGCGCGCTCGATCGAGTAGTACTTGCGGTCGTTATCGGAGATGCCGTAGACTATCTCGTAGCCGTAGTCGGCCAGCAGACACCGCTCGAAGAGGTGCGCGCAGTCGCGGTAGGAGAGCCACATCGCCTGCCCGCGCTCGTAGTCGATCGGCGGGTGCCCCTCGGTGAGGTTGCCGATGCGGACGTTGACCACCGGGAGGTCGTGGTGGTCGTGGTAGTACCGGCCGAGCGTCTCGCCGGCGGCCTTGCTCACGCCGTAGAGGTTGCTCGGTCGGGGGAGTTCGGTCCCGTCGAGCCGGAAGTCGTCCTCGGGGCGGTACAGCTCTGGGGTCCGGGTGTCGGTCTCGTAGGCGCCGACAGCGTGATTGGAGGAGGCGAAGGCGAACTTCTCGACGCCTGCTTCGACGGCCGCGGCGAACATCGTCTGGGTCCCGTCGATGTTGTTCGCGAGGACGCTGTCCCACGGGGCCTCCGGGCGCGGATCGCCAGCGAGATGGATCACGGCGCGGCAGCCGTCGAGCGCCTCGCGGACCGCCGACTCGTCGGTGATGTCGGCGATGTACACGTCGTCGGTACCGACGCCCGCGGGGAGTTTTGTCTCCGGCATCGGCTCGCGGTCGAGCAGCCGCCACGCGAAGCGGTCGCCGAGGTGGCGGAGAATCGCCTGCCCGACGCGGCCGCCCGCTCCAGTCAGGAGAACCGGATCGTCCATTCACACGACCATCGGTACAGGGAGGCCAAGAAACGTCCGATTCGCGCCGACCGGGGCGCTGCAGCCACGAGCGCGTCCGCCGAAAGCCGATACGCCCTTTGCGTCCGGGAGCCAGATCCGAGTATGCCAACCGACGCCGAGCACGCGTGCTTCGAGGCCGGGATCAAGTTCGGATCGCTGTACCACCAGTTTGCGGGTACCCCTGTCAGTCCCGAAAGCGCCGGGAGCCTCGCTCGCGCGATGGAGGAGGCGATCGAGAATCAACCCCACTGTGTCGACGTCGACGTCGACGTCCGGACCGAGCGCATCAGGGAGGAACTGGCGTCGTCGTCCGCCGACTACACCGAACTGACCGGCCGGTTCATCGACGTCGAGATGCGCATCGAGTACGCCGACGTGGCCGTCCGGACGCGGATGGAGATGGAAGACGGGTATCCGCTGATGAAACTCGTCGGCGTCGAGGAGTGATTCCACCGGAATCTCCCTGAGACTCCCGGTTTTACTTTCACTTTTGGGCGTGTATTTAACCTCCCCGGCGCCGAATTTGCCGGTATGAGCTCCCAGAGTACGCTCGCAGACGACGACCTGTTCGGCGAGGCCGCCGCGGAGATGCGCGAGGAGGTCGAGAGTCACCTCGCGGACGCCCGTGACCAGCTTCCCGACCCCGACGCAGTGTGGGACGCGGAGGCGGACAACGTCCTCGGCGTCCTCAACGCGCTCCGCTCGGCACTGGACGGCGACGACGCCCAAGAGCACTTCCGGCAGGCCAAGAAGACGTTCATCGTCGGCCAGCGAGCCGACGCCTTCGACGATCCGGAATCGCTGGAAGCGGAGATCGAGGCCGTCGAAACGCTGTTATCGTCGATCGCGGAGGCCGAGGAACTCGTCGGCGACCTCACCGGGACGGTGCCGGAACTCCGAAACCAGCTCGAGGAGGCTACGGAGGCTGGGGAAGCCGACGGGGACGACGGGACGAGCGACGACGAGTGACCGCGGTCACAGCGGCCCCAGAGCCGGACGACCGTAGTTCCATTTTTAACACTCCGCGAACAATCCACCGGTAGGATGAGCATACTCGAGACGATCCGGTCGTCGTTGCGGTCGCTCCTGGGCGGTGGGGGGAAGTCGGACTCGACCCCGTCGGAGCCCACACACACGGAAGGACAGGTGTCAGTCGAGCACGAGCCGCAGGAGGACCGCGAAGCGGCGGACGCGTCGGCAGAGTCGACGATCAAAGGCACAGACACGGCGACAGCCGACGAGTCCGAGGCGGACGCCGAGGAAGGAGCGGAGGCGGACGCCGTCGCGGAAGCAGAAGAAGGAGCGGAACCGGGGGCGGACGCCGTCGCAGAAGCAGAAAAAGGAGCGGAACCGGAGGCGGACGCCGTCGCGGAAGCAGAAGAAGGAGCGGAACCGGGGGCGGACGCCGTCGCAGAAGCAGAAAAAGGAGCGGAACCGGAGGCGGACGCCGTCGCGGCCGAGACCGATGCCGCCGCCTCCACGGGAACCCTCGTCGACGAGGAGGCCGGCAAAGAGCCCGCGGAAGTGGTCTCCTCACCCGGCACTGACGACGAGGGAGCAGTCGACGCCGACGAACCAGACACAGACGACACAGCCGAGACGGCGGCGACGCCCGAGGACGAAGCGGCGACGGAAGCAGCCGGCGAAGCGGCGGTAGAGACACCTGACGAGCCCGGCGAACCGAAAGGCGAGGAGGCGGACGAAGCCGACGGCGAGCCAGTAGAGACGCTCAAGGGGATCGGGCCGGCCTACGGCGAACGGCTCGGCAACGCCGGCATCGAGACCGTCGCTGACCTCGCGGCGGCCGACGCGGCGGACCTCGCAGCGGAGATCGATGTCTCGGAGAAGCGCGTCACGGGCTGGATCGACCGTGCACAAGAGGAGTCGTAGCCGCGACCCCCCGGGCCGAGGCGCTCGCCGTCGATGAGCGACCTGCAGTACCACGTCGACGGCGAACTCGTGTCCGCCGCGTCGGCGACCGTGAGCGTCCGCGATCGGGGATTTCAGTACGGTGACGCGGTCTTCGAGACGCTCCGGGTCTACGGCGGCGAAGTGTTCCGGTGGGAGGCTCACGCTGATCGACTCGCCGGGTCCACCGAGGTGCTGGCGCTGGAACACGGGCTCTCGAACGCGGAGTTGAAACGCCGCGTCGACGAGACACTGGCCGCGAACGACTTCGCGGACGCGTCGGTGAAACTCTCGATCACCCGCGGTGTTCAGCAGGGGAAACTGACGCCCGATCCGGAAATCGACCCGACGGTCGTCGTGCAGGCGACCCCGCTCCCCCGCGGCGGCGTCGAGGGCGAGCCGGTGTGGGACGAGCCCGCAACCCTCCAGACGGTGAAGACCCGCCGAATTCCCGACGAGGCGCTCCCCTCGCGGGCGAAGACGCACAACTATCTCAACGGCATCCTCGCGCGACTCGAACTCCGGGTGTCGGATGCCGACGAGGCAGTGATGCTCGACGGCGACGGACACCTCGCGGAGGGGGCGACGAGCAACCTCTTTTTCGTCGACGGCGACGCGCTCTGTACACCGAGTCTCGACGGGCCCGTCCTGCCGGGAATCACCCGCGCGGCGGTCCTCGACGTCGCCGAGGCGGAGGAGATTCCGGTCCGTGAGGGCGCGTTCACGCCCGACGATCTCCGGAACGCCGAGGAAGCGTTCGTGACGAACTCCACCTGGGAAGTCCGTCCCGTCGAGACGGTCGACGGCATCTCCGTCGGCGGGGGGCCGGTGACGACGCTTTTGCGGCGCGTCTTCGACGCCCGGATCGAACGGGAGTATTACCGAAGTGACGTAGACGGGGATGCCGATTCCGCTGACAACGACGGTCCGGATACCTGACGCCGCGTTCCGAAACCGTCAGCTTGAATCGCTGTCGCCCAAAGCCGCGGTATGGACGAGGAACGCCGCATCGTCGCGGCCGAGGAGATCACCGCCGACGGGACGGTCGTCTTCACCGCCAAAGGGGGCTTCGAGACGACCGAGGGGATTCTCACCCGCCTCGACGACGGCTCTATCGTCGCCTACACCAACTACTGCCCCCACTGGCGGGACGTCCGGCTCGACAAAGGATCGAGCGCGCTCGTCAGGAACGGCGAGATCGTCTGCGGGAAACACGGCGCGACGTTCGCGAAAAACAGCGGTACCTGCGATTTCGGCCCCTGTGAGGGCGCGGTGCTCGATACGTTCGAGGTGACCGTCGCCGACGGCGCAGTGTATCTCACTGACGACGAGTGGGATTCGGCCGAGCCGGGACTCTCCGAGGAGCTGGATCTCTCTTCGGGCAGTCGGATCGACTTCTAAGATCAGAGTCGAAAAATCGGGGTCGCCAGCGGTACATCATCGCGCAGATCAAAAGTCGATCTCGCGACGGATAGCGGGAGGTAGATTTGAACTACCGATCTCCGGGTTATGAGCCCGGCGGAATCTCCTGGCTATCCCATCCCGCTACTGGAACGAAACCGTGGATCACGGTTAAGGGTTGTGTTTCGCCCGCAGTGTGGCACTTTCACCCGCAGTCGTGATCGCCGCCCAGCCCGACTCAGGCCCGCCGCAACGTCGGGTCACGACCGCGTGACGCGCCAGGTGATGAGGCTCTCGGCGACGTAGTTCAAGAGGACCGACGCGCCGATGGCGATCGGGATGGGAATCAGCTGCCAGAGGTCGAAGCCGAAGACCACAACCGAGAGCTCGAGCTGGCGGAGCCCCCGGACGATCAGAAACTGCACGGCGAGGCCGCCGCTGCGAACGAGATTCGAGCGGACGAAGCGCTTCAGCGTCGGCAGCCTCCCGGGAGCGCCGAGTTCGGAGAACGTCCACCGCTCGTTGATCGCGAACATCACGACGATCGCGACCTCCGCACCGACGAGTTTCGCGTACTCGCCTAAGACGCCGAATCCGACGATGAGTGCGGTCGTGGTAGCTATATCGAAGACGGCGCCGACAGCGCCGACGGAGGCGAACTTCCCGAACCGCACGCCGGAGGCCAGGGCGGCGACGGTCTCGCGGACCCGGACCATTCAGTCGGCCTCGACGGCGTCTGCCGCCTCTCCGGCGGCGAGGCGTTCGACGAGCGACGGTTCCTTCGAGCGACGGGCGGCCAGCAGTTTGTGCATCCGATTCTCCCGGAGCAACTTGGCGCGGTGCCGGGCGGTAACGAGCGCCCGCGCGAGCCGCAGCGTCGTCCCGACGGTCGAGACGGTCGATCCGGGGCGGTCCTCCCAGCGGACGGGGACCTCCACGATCCGGTAGTCGAGCGCACCCGCGACGGCGACGAGTTCGAGGTCCCACGCGAATCCCGGTTCGTAGAGGTGCGAACGGATCCGGCCCCACACCTCAGTGGTGAGCGCCTTCGCGCCGCACTGGTAGTCGTAGAGTTGCTCGTCGAGGAAGCGGCGCGCGAGCCACGCGAAGCCGTCGCCGAGGCGACGGCGGGCGAACGTCTGGTGGGCGGCGACGTCCGCGTCGGGATGGCGGCGGGAGCCGGCGGCGAGGTCGGCCGAACCCGAGGCGACGGCGTCGACGACGGCAGCCAGCGAATCCGCGGGCGTGCTGCCGTCGGCGTCGGCGAACGCCAGGATCTCCACGGACGAGGCGAGCGCCTCGAATCCGGCGGTGATCGCCGCGCCTTTGCCCCGGCGACCGTCGGACGTCGCGACCTCGACGGTATCCGGAAGGTCCGCGAGTCGGTCCCGAACGCCGGGCTCCGGCGCGTCGAGCTCGACGCGGATAACCGTGGGATCGAGCCGGTCGTCGAGCGCGCGGAGGTACGCGCGGAGGCGCTCGGGATCGGGCCGGTAGGCTGGCACGACGATCCCGACGGGACGAGTCATCACCCCCAGCTACCGGCTTCTGTGTGAAAAGCGAACCGCTACCCGGCCAGCGGCGGAGACGACCCCGGTGATGAGCACCGGGGACAACCGCGGCGACGGCCGGCGCATCACAAAACGTATGTTCGGGCGTCCCACTCCGTCGGTACGGAGAATGGAGTACGCCCTCCTCGCCCGCTGGCTGGTCCTCTATGCGGCCCTCTTTACGCTCGGACTACCGCTCGTCGCTCGCCTCCTGCCGACGGCGACGGGACGGGGTGCGGGTCTCGCCGTGCCCGCCGCGCTCGTCACGCTCAGTCTCCCCGCCTACTGGGTCGGTCGGCTGACGTGGGGACCGGTCGCGCTCGCCGCCGGCGTCCTGACGCTGCTTACCGCCAGCGCGCTCGCGGCCCTCGACCTCGCCGCGCTCCGCAGGGGCGAGATCCGACTCGGGGTCGACCTCGACCGTGACGCCGCGACCGACGCCGCGGTCGTCTTTTTGGCCGGATTCCTGTTTCTCGTGGCGATCCGCGCCGTCGACCCGGCGGTCCACCCGGGCGGCGGCGAGAAGTTCCTCGATTTCGGCCTCCTGCAGACGCTCCAGCGGTCGACGGTTCTGCCGCCGGAGGACTTCTGGTTCGCGAACGAGCCAGTGAAATACTACTACGGCGGCCACCTGACGGCGACGCTCCTCTCGTGGCTGACTGGGACGCCGCCCCGTTTCGCCTACAACCTCGCGCTGGCGGGCTTCTACGCCGCACTCGTCTCGGCAGCGTTCGAACTCGCCGGCGCCGTCGGCGCGGAACGGGGGCTGTCCCGGCGCGTCGCCGGCGGGACCGCCGTCTTCTTTGTCGGCCTCGCGAGCAACCTCGTCACGGCCGGTCGGTTCGTGCTGCTCGGGCTTCCCGGGTCGCTCCAGCGGCCGATCGCCGAGTACGTCGCGGGGCGGACGGACTACACCGTCGCACAGCTCCTGGCGGGAGCGGAATCGTTCAGCTACTGGAGCGCCTCCCGCGTCATCCCCGGGACGATCAACGAGTTTCCGCTTTTCGCGTGGCTGAACGGCGATCTCCACGCGCATATGATGGGGACGCCGACGCTTCTTCTGGCTGCCGCGGTCGGGTATGCGTACTACCGGACACCCGCGGCGGCGCTGCGGCGGCGACGCGTCCTGCTGCTTGCCGTGATTCCGCTGCTTGCGGCCTGGCAGGCGATCCAGAGCACCTGGAGCTTTCCGAGCGTCCTCGCCGTCGGCTGGCTGGCTGCGACGTTCGCGCCGACCGATCCCTGGACGTTGCTTCCGGCGGGGTATCGTCCCCAGTGGGCCTCGATCCGGGGGCAGGTGGCCGACCGAAAGACGTCGGCAGACGGCCGCTCGGACGCCGCTATCGTCGCTGTGAAGCGTGAAATCGGGCGGGTGGGCGGAGCGCTTCTCGTCGCCGCAGCCGCGGGAGTCGTTGCTGGGATACTGGCTGCGCCGTTTCTCCTCGGTGCGGCGATCGGCGGCGGCGAGCGATCGGTCGAGTTCCTCGGCCCGGACCTCCGGAGCGGATTCGGCTCCCTGCTTCTCGTCCACGGCGCCTTCCTCGTCGGCCTGGGCGGCTTTCTCCTCTCGCAGGTCTCCGTCCGACGGCCGGTGGTGCTCCTCGGCGCTCTGATTGCCGCGGGTTACGTCGGGTACACGATCGGCTTCGCGACGCTCGCGGTCTCGGTACCGCTGCTCGTACTCGCCTGGGTTGCGCTCCGCGTCGAACGCTCGGTCGGCTACGAGGCGGTGCTCGTGGTCGCCGGGATGGGGCTCGTCACGCTCGTGGAACTGGTCTACGTGAACGAGCAGGCGGGGCCGGGACGAATGAACACCGTGTTCAAGACGTATATGCAGGTGTGGGTGTTCCTCGGGACGGCGATGGGCGTCGCGCTGCCGGCGCTTGTCGTCAAGTGGGGGCGCGGCCGCGGCGGAACAGGGGGATCCGGCACCGGAGGTGACGAAGCGAGCGGATCCGCCTCCCTCCCCGAAATCCCCTGGCGACGCGTCGCCGCCGTCGTCCTCGTAATCGGACTGGTGGCCGCAACGAGTATCTACGGTGTGCTCGCGCTTGGGTCGCACTTCGAGCAGCGGCCGGCACACGGCCCGACGCTCGACGCGACGGCGTTCGTCGAGACGGACCACCCCGAGCAGGTGGCGGCGATCGAGTGGCTCGACGACAGACCGGGACAGCCGACGCTCCTGGAAGCGCCCGGCACGCGCTCCTACGCCGGCGGCACCGACGGCCGCGACCGCGTGATGTACTCCTGGGCGGCCAACCCAGCGTCGAGTCTGACCGGCGTGCCGACCGTCGCCGGGTGGCAACACGAGGTCGGATACCGTGGCCAGGCCGCCTACAGCGAGCGCGTCAGCGACGTCGACGCGATGTACACCGGCAACGACTCCGTCCGCGAGTCGCTCCTCGAAGAGTACGACGTCCGGTACATCTGGGTCGGGCCGAGCGAGCGAGCGCGGTACGGCTCGATTTCGTTCGGCGAGGGAGTCGAGATCGTCCACCAGTCGGGCGACGTGACGATCTACGAGGTGACGGAGTCCGCGACGTGAGAAAGTCGGTCAATCCAGTCGTCGGGCCGAGTAACTCACTCAGAGCGCTCGGGATACCACTCGGCGAACTTCTCTAAGGCCCGACCGCGGTGTGAGATCGCGTTCTTCTCGGCGGGACTCATCTCCGCGAGCGTCCGGCCGTCGTGCTCGAAGATGGGGTCGTAGCCGAAGCCGCCGTCGCCGCGCGGTTCGACGATCCGTCCTCTGACCGTGCCTTCGAAGAGTTTCACCGGAAGCGGATCTGCGGCCGCATCGGACGTCACTGCGTCGTCGGTCCTTTCCGCCTCGTCGGCCGACGCCGCTTCGTCGTCGGTCTCCGCGCCCGCCGCGGCGGCCGCTGATCGATCCGCGCGGTCGACCGGATCGGGCGAGGCAGCGAACGCCTCGCCGTCGCAGTAGGCCATCACACACCGGAACGACGCGCGGCGCGGTTCGTCGATCTCGGCGGCGACGAGTCGGCCGACGGTCTCGATTCCGAGCGTCTCCTCGACGTAGGAGGAGTAGGGTCCGGGGAAGCCGTCGAACCCCTCGACGAACAGGCCGGCGTCGTCGACGAGAACCGGCTCGCCGGCGTGCTGGTATGCCTCCCGGGCGCCGCGGGCCGCGATCGGCCCGAGTTCGGTCGCCTGCACCTCGGTGTAGTCGTAGTCCAGTTGCGACACCGCGTCGAGATACTCGCGGGCCTCCCGGACCTTCCCGTCGTTCGTCGTGACGTATCTGAGCATTCGCCCCGAGGTCGGGCGGGTCGAAAGAAAGAATCGTCGGTTGACCCTCGGTCGTCGCGGCGACTCGCAGAACGGCGATCAATCGACGATGACGCGGGAACGGCGATCAGTCGACGATGACTTCGACGGGGCCTTCCTCGTCCTCGTCGGCCTCCTCCCCGGAGTCGCCGTCGCTGCCGCCCCGTTCCTGCCAGAGGAGCGCGCCGACCACGGCGAGGGCGACCCACGAGCGCCAGCTTGCGAGGTTCAGCGTGTAGCCGATGCCGAACGGTTTCTTGACGAGCATTCCCTTCCCGGGCTGCCAGTACGAGGAGAGCAGCCGGCCAATCGACGGCCGTTCGAAGTTGTACGGAATCCCGAGAATCTCGCCCTGTTTCGGTTTGTCTGCCATACCTACACCTACGCCGGGCGGTAATAAATCGTTTTGGCATCATCCGGCGGGTGGTGTTCCGGTTATTGGTACCGGCCGCGCTCCTCGATCTCGCGGAGTCGACGCAGGACGTCCTCCTCGCCCACGTCGTCGTAGCCGTCCTCGAACGCAGCGAGGAGCGCCTCCGGATCGGTAGCGGTCCCCGCGATGCTCTGTTTGAACACGTGGAGATCCATCGCGTGGTCTTCGACGTGTCCGGTGTGGTATCCGAGCCCGAAGTCGACGAGGTACGTCCGCTCGGCGCCGACGCGGACGTTCCGGGTGGTGGGATCGCCGTGGACGAAGCCGGCGTCGTGGATCGCTGCGAGGTGACCGCCAACCGCCCGGCACCGCTCGGCCGAAAGCGCAGTCGCGAGATCCGCCGTCCCGACGTGCTCGAAGACGAGCGTCCCCTCGGCGGGGTCGACGTCGTAGACCACGGGCGTCGGCACGCCGGCGCGGCGGGCAGCGCTCGTTAGCCGGGCCTCCGCCCGCGTTCGCTCGGCACGGAGCCGTTCGTCGAGCGCCGGGTGGCGGTAGGCTTTCGGCTCGCGTCGCTTGATCACGCGGTCGTCGGCCATCGTGACCGTCGCCTCCGCCCCGCGGATCGTTCCCGAGGCGGTCGGGTCTCTGACCACCGACTCCGCGTCGTCACGCCAGGTGACCGGAACCTCGTCGGGGCGGAAGTTCGGATCGACAGAGGAGTCCGCGATATCGAGCGTGTCGCCGGCGGCGTACATCTTCGCGCCGAGGACAGCGATCATCCCGGCGTTGTCGCGGAGGAAGCGCGGTTCGGGGGCGTAGAAGTCCGCGCCGCGCTGCTCGCACATCGACGCGAGCATTGCCCGCAGGCGGTCGTTCTGCCCGACGCCGCCGCCGAGGACCAACTCGTCGGTGCCGGTCAGAGACAGCGCGCGCTCGGCGACCTCGGTCAGCATCGCGAAGATCGTCTCCTGGAGCCCCGCGCAGACGTCCTCGACCGGCGCGCCGTCGTCGACGGCCTCTTTCGCCGCGGAGGTGATCCCCGAGAAGGAGAAGTCCATCCCCTTGACGACGTACGGGAGGTCGTAGTACTCGCCGTCCGCGGCCCGCTGTTCGACCTTCGGCCCGCCGGGGTGTGACCACCCGAGGTGCCGCGTGAACTTGTCGATTGCATTGCCGACGCCGGTGTCCATCGTCTCCCCGAGGACGCGGTAGCGGCCGTTGTGGTAGCCGAGGAGGTGGGCGTTCGCGCCCGAGGCGTTCAGACAGACCGGGGAGTCGAATCCCGAGCGGTCGCGGCCGATCTCCAGGTGGGCAACCATATGGTTGACACCCACGAGCGGCACCGACAGGGTTCCTGCGAGCGCCCGCGCTGCGGTGCCGACGATGCGGAGGCAGGGGCCCAGACCGGGGCCGCGGGAGAACGCGACGGCGTCGATATCGAGGTCGGCGTCTGTGTCTACGTCGCCGCCAGTATCGGCGTCGGAGCCGCCCGCTCCGCTATCCGTTGCGCTCCCAGCAGCCCGATCGAGGATCATCGAGACGACCTCGGGGATGGCCGAACCCATATGCTCGGCGGCCTCGCGGGGGTGAATGCCGCCGCTGTCGGGTTCGTAGGGGTCGGATTCGATGACGACCTCGCCGGTGTCGGTGTCGTACAGCGCCGCACTCGCGGCCCAGGCGGTCCCTTCGATTCCGACGATGCGCATCGAAAAGAGTGTTCGCGTGGCTGTGCGACCGAATCAGGCCTCTTCGGCCTCGGCCTCGGCTTCGGCGTCCTCGTCGGCCTCGATCTTGTTCCGGTCGAGCATGTAGTCCTGCTCGATGTCCCGAGCGAAGTCCGGCGAGTCGTAGACCTTCGCGTAGCCGACGGTCTTCCGCATCCCGAACTTCGTGTCGAGGCCGTGGACGACGACCTCTGCGGAGTCTTTGTTCAGTTTCGCGGCGAGGCTGTCGCGCACGGAGAGCCGCGAGGGCGTTGCGTCGTCGTGAACGATCTCGAACCGGACGTCGGTCCGATGTAACATCGGGTTCTCGTCCTCGGAGATGATGTCGATTTCCATGGGTCAGTTGTCCTACCATCCTCCCGAAAGCAGTAAAAGGATTTCGAAGGGCGGAAATCGGCGGTGAGACCCGATAGAAGCGGGATTTCGGCGCGACGGCCGAGGCAGTCCGCGGGGGCGCTTGTACTGATCGCGACGGCGCGACTTATTCTTCGACGCCGAGCGCGTCGAACGCCTCGTCGACGTCGCCGTCCATCCGTTCCAGAAGCGATCGCATCTCGGCCTTCGCCGCCTCGGTCACCTCGATCGCGACCATCCCCTCGTCCGGTTGGCCGTAGACGACGGTGGCGCCGAGCGGCGCGGCGAGGACGGCCGGGAGCGCCGCGAGGTCCTCCTCGCCGTCGACGACGATCGTGATGGGCTCGTCCGCATCGACGGCAGCCGCGAGCGTCGAGAGCAGCGATTCCGAGAGCGCGCCCGGAGGGTTCTCGACGCCCCGGCGATGGTCGGGGTCGGCGAGCGCCTCGCGGATCTCCGCGTCGACCGCCTCCCGTTTCGTCCGGCCGTCGACGACGGCGACCGCGGGGACGTGGCCGGCCTCCCGGAGGTGGTAGGTGACGACGTCGCCGACGGCGATGATGGGCCGGCCCGCGTCGGACAGCAGTGACTCGGCGTCAGTGTAGAGCGTTCCGAACGGCTCTTTGAACGCGCTTCGGAGTTCCTCGGGTAGCGTGAGCATCCCTCAGCGGACTTTCAGCGCGTAGCCGCCCGGTTCGGTCACGTTCATCTCCTCGGCGATTTCGGACTCCTCGGGGTGGGGGATGACCACGTAGCCCGCCCAGTCCTCGGTGAGGCTGCTCGACCCGCAGTTCTCACACGCCTGCGCGTCGCCGTGGTTGATGTAGTGACACTCCCGGCAGGCGAGACGGGAATCGGCCATCTACCCTCCCTCCGCCTCTGTCGTGGCGGTGTTTTTCTGCCGGTCGGCCTCCAGCCAGCCGTGCTTGCCGAGGCCGGGCTGTTTGGCCGTGAGGCCGATCTTCGAGTCCCGCGGGTTGCGCTCGTCGATGCTCTTCGTGACGACCCTCACGCGCACGGAGTCGCCGACGCTCAGCGTCCGGTTCGATTCCGTCGACGCGAGCTGCTGGTTCTCGCCGTCGTAGGCGAGGTATTCGTCCGAGATCTGCGAGACGTGCAGCAGGCCGTCGACCGGCCCGATGCCGACGAAGGCGCCGAACTCGACGACCTCGACGACCTCGCCGTCGACGACTTCCTGCATCGAGGGGTCGAAGGTGATGGCGTCGAACTCCGCCTCGTAGTACACCCCGGCGCGGCCCGGCAGCACCGTTCCCTCGCCGATGTCGTGGACGTCGACGACGGAGACGACGCTCCCGACGTCCTCGTCCATCCGGCCCTCGAGTTTGTCCTGCAGGAGCCGTTTGACCCGCTGTGGCGTCACGTCCGCGAGGTGCCGCGGCGGTACCTCAACTGTGTCTTTGAGTCGTACCCGTTTGTACATGCGTTATGGTTCTGTTATCTCCAATGTGTTTCGACCCCTTAAACCGATTACGCGAACGCCACGTTCGAGCAACCGGTCGCGGAGCGGCCTGTCGTTGGTGAGGACGTATTCCCCCTCCTGCGCTGCGAGTTCGACTACCGCGTCGTCGGCGTAGGACTCCCCGGTCTCGACGACCCGACAGCGGGAGACGAGGTCGCGTCCGACGCTCGCGGCCGTCGCCTCGGTGCCGTTGCCCGCCGCACTGAGTTTCTCTAACTCCGCGACGACCGACCGCGGGACGACGTACTCGGCGTCCGAACCGAGGAGTCGGTCGAGTTCCTCGAAGACCCGGACGTCGAGTTCCACCGGCATCATCAGCGCGTTTGTATCGAGTATCACTGTCGTCATCTCCGCGTCTGTGTCGTCCACGGATCTCCGGTCCGCAGTTCTTCGGTTCGCGGTTCTTCGGTCCGCGGTTCTTCGGTTCGCGGGTCACCGCGGGGTGGTCGCGTCGGGACCGTCCTCGCTTCGCTCACTGCAGCGTGCCGATGCCGATGAGTCGCCAGCGCGCGCCGACGCGGCGGTTGATCGCGATCTTCGCACCCGACTCGGCACAGACGGGACGCTTCAGCGACACTTCGGCCTCACCCGAGCGGGCGCTCGTGACTGCGCCGACCGTCGTTGCGGTCCCGACGGTGAGCATCAGCGGTTCGCCCGTCGAAATATCCTCGACTGCGCCCTCGTCCTCGCCGACGATCCGGTCGAGCAGTTCGACGTCCATCGTGAACTCCTCGCGCGTCGGCGGGAGCGTGCCGGGTTCGCCCGCGACCTGGCCGGCGAGGGCGTCGCCCTTCGTGAGGCTGGGGTCCAGTCCCGTGCCGACGCCGCAGAGCCCGCCGGGCGTGACCTCCTCGACGGAGCGCCCGCCGGCCTGCAGCGATCGGATCTCGGTCGTGATCGGCTGCCACTCCGAGGAGCCGCCCTCCTCGACCTCGCGGCCGGGGCGGATCTCGAGGTCCTCGCCTGTGGAGAGTTTCCCCTGGACGACCGACCCGCCGACGACGCCGCCGGCGAGATCCTCCCAGGTGGTACCGGGCCGGTTGATGTCGAACGAGCGCGCCGCGAACAGCCGCGGCGACTTCGTCTCGTCGCGCTCGGGCGTCGGGATCTCTCGCTCGATAGCATCGATCAGGAGGTCGACGTTGACCTCCTGTTGGGCGCTGACGGGAACGATCGGCGCGTCCTCGGCGACGGTCCCCTCGACGAACTCCTCGATCTGCTGGTAGGACTCGACCGCACGCTCGCGGTCGACGAGATCGATCTTGTTCTGCGCGATGACGATGTTCTCGATCCCGATGATGTCCAGCGCCATCAGGTGTTCTTCGGTCTGTGCCTGCGGGACGTCCTCGGTGGCCGAGACGACGAGCACGGCGCCGTCCATAATGGCCGCCCCCGAGAGCATCGTCGCCATCAGCGTCTCGTGACCCGGGGCGTCGACGAACGACACGGTCCGGATCGGCTCGGTCGCCTCGCCGTCGGGACCGGTCTCTTCGACCGTGTAGCACTCCGGCGGGTCGACGTCCGGGACCTTCCGGAACGTCGCGTCGGCGTAGCCGAGGCGGATGGAGATGCCGCGCTTCATCTCCTCGGAGTGTTGATCCGTCCACGATCCGGACAGCGCCTGCACGAGAGTCGTCTTCCCGTGGTCGACGTGCCCGACGAGCCCGATGTTCACCTCCGGTTGCTGTGTTTGTTGTGTCACCATTAACCTCCTAGAGAGTAATCTTGCGTGCAATTCGCCGCGAGCGACTGATAAACTTGCTGTTCTCCGCTCGCGTCCCGGAATCGAGGCGGTCGAGCGCCGGCCGTGGCGGCGATCCTGTCGGCGGAATCGTCCCGGCCGCTTCCGTTGGGACGCAAGCCGGGAATCCCCCGTCGGATCCGGCGCTACTCCGAGAGCGCCCGGACGAGGCTCGTGGCGACGGCCCGAGCCTTCTCGGCGACCGGCTCCGGGACGTCGCCGGTCTCGACCGCCGCGGCGAGTTCGTCGTCGTCGACGCGCTCGACCGTCCCGTCGGGATACTTCACCACGTCGACGTGGAGGTCGACGTACCTGATCTCGTCGGGGAAGCACTCGGCCGGGGTGCAGATGTTGACGTACGTCCCCTTGTGGTCGCCCCCCTCACTCCGGTAGACGGTCGGATACCACCATCGGCCCTCCCGGAACTTCGTCAGCGCGGTATCACCCGGTTCCTGCTCGGTGCCGAGCGCGTCGTAGGTGCCGCTGCCGGAGATCGTCCGCGTCACGGCGACGGTTCCGTCCGTGTCCCACTCGGTGACCTCGCCGCGGCCAAGCGAGAACGCTCGCCCGTCGGGCTTGCCGTGCCGGATCGCGACGCGGTCGCCCTCGACCGGCCCGAACTGCCGCGTCACGGTCGCGAAGGGGAACTCCTCGTCGCCGAGCGAGCCACAGAGCGCTTCCACGAGGTCGACGCCCGCGCTTGCTGCCTCACTCGCGGCTTTCGTCCGGTGGTGGCCGGGCATCGTCGCCGTCACCGACCGCCGGGCGTCGTCGAGCGCGAAGCGGGACTCGCGGCCGAACCACAGCCACCGGCCGGTCGCGGGGGTGGCGAGGCGACGCGGAGCGGTGTCGGGGTCCGCCCCGGGGTCCTCAGCGTCGAGTGCCGCAGCGAGGCCCTCAGCGCGCTCGGCGGCCCGTTCCAGGGCGGCTTCGAGCGCGTCCATCCCGGCCCGCGTCGCGGCGTGGGACCACTCGATTCCCCAGCCGTCGGGCACCTCGACGGAGAGAAGGTCCGTCATCCCGGCGAGTTCGCGCCCCGCGGCGTCGTCGCGGGTGTCGACCGTGACACCCTCGCGCCCGCGGACGAGCGTCGCGAGGCCGGCGTCCACCCGGATGTCGGTGCCGAGCGTCGTGCGCCGGTCGGCCCAGGGCGGCGCGCTCTCACGGACCTGCACGCGGCGGACGTCGCCCGTCTCCAGGTAGCCCTCGGCGTCGTCGAACGCGAGGAAGCCCTCCGCCTCGCCGAGGTCGCAGATCGCCCCGCCTCCGAGAGTGTCGGTCACGCGGGCCTCCAACACCGCGTCTGGCGGCGTCGGATCCGACCAGGTGAAGGTGTCGCGCCCGACATCCCGGAGTTCGGCTGCGACCGTCGTAACCGCGTCGTCGTCGCCGTGAACGCCGACCCCCTGCCGGTCGTCCGTGGTCGCGACCGTCGCGTCGTGGCCACCGTCGCCGAAGGCCGCGTCGAACCGCTCGCGGATCGGCTCCGAGGCCTGCACGATCGGGAAGCCGGCGTCGAGCAGGAGTTGTGTCACCGCCGTCGTGTAGATCCCCCGGACGCGGACGCGAGGTGGGTCTTCGGCGTCTTGGGCCGCCGGATCGTCTCCCGTGTCGCTCATCGTCGCGCCACCTCACGGCGGGGCGTCGGCTCGGCCATCGCGCTCATCTGAGGTCGTCAGGGTCGGCGGCGAACCGGACCCGATCGTCGACGGTCGGGCCGAGGGTGAGTTCCACTACGTCCTCCGAGAGCACCCGGCCGCCCTCGATCGGGACGCCCCAGGTCGCAAAGCGGAGGTAGCCGCGGAGGTCGCTCCCGTGGGTGAAGAGGTCGACGAATTCGACGTCGTGTTCGTGGATCTCGCCGCTGCTGTGGGCCATCTCCATATCCGAGTGGACGACGTCGCGGTCGAAGAAGTCCTGGAGGCGCTCGGCGTCGCTTTCGACCGCCTCGGCGACGAGGTCGGAGGCCTCCCGGATCTCCGCTCGCGAGAGGCCGACGTCCCGCAGGGCCTGCTGCGTGCGCTGATCGAAGTGCATTCTGGACGTCGATACAGACGGCCGGCTTTTGAATCCTTGACATCCTCCCACGGCTGAACAGTAGTTGCTGATTCGAGTGGGAGAACTGCTGAAGAGGAGTTGCGTTCTCGGCTCTGTTCAAGATCGATGGTACCGTCTGGTGAGAGCGGTAGCTGACTGCCGACCAAGAATCACCGATCAAGAGTGTTCTGGCAGTCTTGCCAGTAGCCAGCGGCGTCCTGACTCGGGCAGACGGCCCGAGTCAACGCCGAGTGACACGCTATCCGTCCGGGATTGGGCCGAGAAACTGCCGGAACAGGGTGGTCGGGAGGACAGGAGTGCTCCCGACCACCCGGTCTGGTGTGAGTAGCAGGTTCGTTAACACCCACAGATTATAGAGCGCCACAGCAAACAGAAAGTAGAATAACCGAACAGAGAACATTGGCGACGACGTTTTCGGAAGAAACTCCGTGACCTTTCGGTAGGATGTTTCGATACCCCACCGACGACGGTAGGCTTCTGCCAGCGGTTGAGCGAGGTCAAGCGTGACCTCGCGGTTGGTCACCAGACAAAAATAGTCGTTCTCACGGGAGCGATGTGGCACGACGACGAGCCGGACTGTCGTCCGGCCCGTCGGCGGGTTCGACCGCGCCATCTCGTACTCTGCAACGAACGTGTCTTCGTCGTGGTCGGCGATGAACCGCTGTACTTTCCGTGTCTGTGGCGCACGCATAACGAACTCGACGCCCAACTCCTCCAGCGCCAACGCGAGATGGACGCGATAGAAGCCACGATCGAGGTAGACACGGTTGATGTCGACGTACTCCCGCGCTTGGGAGACGAGTTGGCGGATCGCCTCCGCCAACTCGTCGGTCTCGTCACCGTCCAGCGCCACCCAGCCAAGCGTGAATCGGACGCTTGGACCGACGATACAGATGGTGGCGAACTTGTAGGCGCAGTCGGTTCCCCGGTCAGGATCAGTCCGTGAGACGTGCGGTGTGTCGCTGTCGCCGTAGTACAGCCAGTCGTGAACGTCGATCGCAACGTCGACGGGACGCGTAAACAACCGGTTGCGGGCTGCTTCGTTGAGGACAGCATCGAGGACGCGGTCGAACTGATCGTCGACCGCGTCCGCGTCAAGTCCACGAAGATGATACAGCAGCGCTCTTGCTAGTGGATTCCGTGACTCGGCTCCAACATCTACATCGTCGCCACGGGCGAGTTGATACGCTTTCGCGCCAGCGTTCGCAAATTCGTTGTCGAAGGCAATCCGAGCGAGGACTCGCTGGAAGTCCTCGCTCGGATAGGTACCGTTATCCGCAACACCGAAATCAAGCTCCGGGAACAGCGCTGACGAGGCGGCGCGACTCACCTGTTTGGCCTCGGCTGTCTCGACCATACCGAGACAACGAACCCGACGACAATCGGCTCTCTCCTACTTCAGCAACTACTGTGAAGGGGTGGGCTTCCGCTCGCACCGTGTCAGTTCGGTCGTGCAGGGAGGAGGTTGGTGCCAGCGAACTCCGCTTCGTATCCCCCGAAAACATTAGCCACCGGAGTCCGAACGAACCGACAGATGAGCGAACGACGGGACCCGGTCGAGGAGGCCGCGGACGACTCGATGGACCTCTACGGCGTCGCGACGTGGGAGGTCCGAACACCGTTCGATCGGGCCGCCGCGATCGTCTGGCGCCTCCTTGCCGGCTCGACACGCCTCGCTGTCGTGCTTCTCGCGTTTCTCTTGCTCCTCGGGATCGGTGGACTGGCGGCGCTGACGGATCCGGAGATCGGACTGCTCACCGCGCTGTCGGCGGTCCCCGCGATCGGGCTGGCAGCGTACGTCTACTCGACGGACGTGACGACGAACGAACCGCTCTCGTTGCTCGTCGCGACGTTCCTGCTCGGCGTGCTGACGGCGAACTTCGCGGCCGTGCTCAACAGCGTCCTCCAGCCGTTCTTCGGGCCGCTGGGAGCGATCGGAATGGTGCTTTTCTTCCTTCTCGTCGTCGGGCCGGTCGAGGAGGCGGTGAAGCTCCTCGCCGTGCGGTTGTACGCCTACACGGACGATCGCTTCGACGCGGTGCTCGACGGCGCGGTCTACGGCGCGATGGCGGGACTGGGTTTCGCCGTGATCGAGAACGCCCTGTACATCACCCGACAGCTCCCCAACGGCGGGATGGATCTCGGCTTCGGCCCCGAACTCATCGGCGTCGGCGGCGGCATCACGGCTATTCGAGCGCTCGCGGGCCCGGGGCACGTGATCTACTCGGCGATCGCCGGCTACTACCTGGGGCTCGCGAAGTTCAACCCCGGCAAGCGCGGGCCGATCGTGGTGAAGGGGATCATCATCGCGGCACTGATCCACGCCACCTACAACTCGACCGTCGGCATCGGCTCGGCGCTCATCGCCGCCGTGACGGGACTGTCGGGACTGGCACCGTTCCTGATCTACGTGCTGATCTACGACGGCATCTTCGGCCTGTATCTCGTCCGGAAGATCCAGAAGTACCGCGACAGCTACCACGAGGCCCACGCGCCGCCGGTCGACGAGTCGCGGCTCGAATCCGAACTCACTGAATTCGAGTGAGCGCGGGGAGACTGCGGCAGCGTGCGCCGAGAATCGACGGGAGATTCGACCGCTCAGTTCCCGCCGACCGCGTCGCGGTAGCCCGAGACCATCTGCTCGACGTACTTCGCGACGACGTCGACCTCGACGTGGACGGGATCGCCGACTGATTTCTCCGAGAGCGTCGTCAACTCGTAGGTCGTCGGGATGATCGCGACGCCGAAGGCGCTGGCGCCGCGCTCGGCGACGGTGAGGCTGATCCCGTCGAGCGCGATCGACCCCTTCCCGACGACGTACTGTGCGATATCCTCCGGGAGCGCGAACTCGAAGACCCAGTCGTCGCCGACGCGTTCGATTCCAGTCACCTCGGTCGTCGTGTCGACGTGTCCCTGCACGAGATGGCCGTCGAACCGGCCGTCGGCCGCGAGCGCGCGTTCGAGGTTCACGCGATCGCCCTCCTCGACCGAACCGAGATACGTCTTCTCGACGGTTTCGGCGGCGAGGAAGACCTCGAACCACGGCTCGGGCGGCGTCTCGAACGCCTCGACGGTCAGACAGACGCCGCTGACGCTGATCGACTGGCCGTGGTGCAGGTCGGCGTATGTCACGTCTGCGGCGCCGGGGGCGTCGGCGTCCGAATCAGAACTCGCTTCGGCGCTCTCCGCACTCCCGGAGCCGGTCTCGGCCGCTCTCCCGATATCGGGCGCGATGCGGAGCCGGCGGCCCCCCTCGTCTGCGGCCGTCTCGACGACCGTTCCCGTCGTCTCGACGATGCCGGTGAACATACCCTGGAGTTGGTCGCAGCGCCGATAAGCGTCCCGGATCCGACCTCGTCGCCGGAGCGACCGCGAATCTTATACGCCGAGGCCGCCGAAAGCGGACGATGCGACTGGGAATCGCCGGGACGATTCAGTTGGCCGCGACGCTGGTTTTCGCCGCGCCGGTCGGGATCTTCGGGCTCTCGCGGCTGCTCGCGGGCGAGACGCTGCTCGGGGCCGGCCTGCTGGCGGTCGCGGTCGGAATGGTCGCCCTCCCGCAGTATCTGACGACGCCGGGCGACGTCCCGGCGAAGATCGGGGAGCGTGTCGTCGGCAGCGTCGTGAAGACGCCCGAGGACGACGAGGACGCGTAGGCGAGCGGTCAGTTCCCCGGCACGAACGACCGCGAGTCGTCCCCGGGCAGTTCACTCCCGCGGTACGAACGACCGCGAGGCGTCCACGAGCAGATCGCCGCCGTCGTCGGTGACAACGACGAGGTCCCCGAGTCGGATACAGCCGCGCTCAGCGTCGCACACGCCGGGGGCGACGGCGACGACCATCCCCGCTTCGAGTTCGGTGTTCTCGTCGAGCGTCGGCGCCTCCCGTTGTTCGAGGCCGACACCGTGGACCGAAGTGAGCGGGCCCTCGGAGCCATCGCCCGCGTCCGAGGTCGGATCGAACCCGAACGCAGCGAGTTCCGCGTCGGCCTCGCGGGCGACCGTCGCGGGCGTGGCGCCGGGTTCGATGACCGAGAGCGCGGCGTCGAGAGCCAAATCGACGGCGACGTGTGCGCGGCGCTCCCACCCGCCGTCGCTGTCGACGACGAACGTCCGCGTCAGCGCGCCGTGATAGCCGTGTGGTCCGCGCGGGGCGACAGTGACGCGGATCGGTTCGCCGGCACGCAGCGACCGCTGAGGCGCGGCTGCGTGGTTCGTGTCGGCCGGTGGCCCCGGTCGGCCGGCACTGGAGTCTCTGCCGACCGAGATCGCGGTGTTGCCCGCGCTCCGGACCCCACAGGCCGCCAGTTCGGCGTTCACCGCCCGGCGGAGGCGCTCGGCAGTGAGCGGTCCGTCTCCCCAGCGGAGCGACGAGGATTGGTCCCGCTGTCCGTCGGTCTCGCTGTTCTCGGCTGCTGCGAGCACACGCTCGACCCGGCGGAGTCCGGCGGCGGCCGCGCGCTGCACGCCGCGGATCGCCGCGATCTCGTCGGGTGCTTTCGTCGCCCGCGCGGCCGCGACGGCCGCTGTCGACTGCAACTCGTAGCCCGCACGTTCGAGGTAGACGGCCGCATCGTGGGGAATCGTCGCGGGAACGAGGAGCGTCCCGCCAGCCTCGTTGCCGAGTAACTCAGCCAGTGCGGCCGCGGCGCGCACCCCGATGGGGTCACCGAGACGGTCAGTCGCGACCCGGCCGTCGAAGCGTTCTGCGACTCGCTCGGCGGGTCCGGACGGCGCACAGAGGACGTCGGTGCCGGCGGCGCGGACGTACGCGGACGACTCCGTGAGCGCCCCGAAGCGCGTCAGATACCGGAGGTCGGCGTCGAAACGACCGCCGACGGCGACGAACCCGACTGCGTCGGCGGCCGCGAGCGCGTCGTCGAGAAACGACCGGTCGGTAGCAAGCGAATCAGGACCTGGGAGCGAAGCGAGGGCTGACGAGTCGTCGCGGGCAGTCGCCGATCCAGGATCCGAGTCCGCGTCGGAAACCTCGCGGGCCACCGTCCGGTTACGCGTCGGGCTCCGGCGCGGGCGTTTCGCCCTCCTGGGCCTCCGCCAGCAGTTCCTCGACCGACTGGTCGCGGATCTCGTTGTGCAGGAGGACGCTCACCGGGAGCGTCGGCGCCCCGCTGACGAGGTTCTCAAGGAGGACGAGCCGCTCGCGGGCGCGGGACATCCCGACGTAGAACACGCGGCGCTCGTTGTCGGTGAGGATCGGCACCGGATCGGTCGTGGACGTAAAGTCCTCGACGCCGGGGACGTCCTCGTTCTCGACGGAGGCGGCCATCTGCTCGACGACCTTCTCCGTGAGGTCGGTCGCGACGAAGACGTGGTCCGCCTCGCGACCCTTCGCGGAGTGGATGGTGCCGACGCGGACGCGGTTGGGGTCCATCCCGCGGTACTCGCCGTCGAAGTACGCCTCGACGGAGTTCCGCTGGAAGGAGGTCACCTTCCGGAGCATATCGCCCGCAGCGTCGCCGTCCGGCGCGAACGGTGCGAACTCCGTGATCACGTCGGGGTCGACCGCCAGATCGGTCAGGTCGTCGACGCCCGCCGCTTCCTGGAGTTCGTCGATACGGTCGAACAGTTCGTCGCGGTCGTTCGCCCCGAACGCCGAATCCTGCAGCATGTCCGCGAGTCGCCGCGCCTGGAGTCCGTCGATCGGTTCCTCGCGTTCGAGCTGTTCGATCGCCCGGACGTACTGCGTCAGGCGGTCGGTCCACATCCGCTGGTCGGTGAGCGCCGAGAAGGGCATCCCAAGCGGGAGGAACTCGTCGATGAACTGGAACAGCTGATACCGGGCCCGAAACAGGACCATAATCGTCTCGTCGTCGTCGCCCTGCTCGATGGTGTAGCGGACGTTTCGCGCGAGATCAAGCATCGACGGGGAGTCGATCCCTTCGACGGTGCCGCCCTCCTTGCGGGGTCGGAGGTCCTTCTCCTGGCGCTTGTCGATGTGGCGGATCTCGCGGTTGACGACGTTGAGAACCTTCGAGGGCAGCCGATAGGAGTTCGGGAGGACGATGTCCTCGTCGCGGTCGGCGTCGAGCAGGAGGTTCGGATCGGCGCCCTGCCACGCGTAGACGACCTGGTCGTCGTCGCCCGCGATGAGAACCCGCTCCATATGGGGTTTCCACTCCTCGTAGACCTCATATTGCAGGGTCGTGATGTCCTGGAACTCGTCGATGACGAGGTAGTCGACGTGCGGAACGAGCGAGCGGCCCTGCACCCGTTCGAGCATATCCGCGAAGCCGACGAGGCCGTGTTCGCCCTTGTACGCCCGCCACGCCCGGATGACCTCCGGGACGTCGATCCGGTCGTCGTCGGAGGGCCACGTCGGGGTGTACTTGTTACCCTCCTGGGCGTTCGGATCGATCTCAGGCGGGAGCCGTACCTCTTCGACGTTCCACTGGAAGGGGACGTCGTACCAATCGGAGACGTCCCGGCGTGTCCGCTGGAGCCACTGGCTCGTCGCGATGATCTTGTTGCCGATCGTCGTCGAGCGGGCAGTTCGGCGGCCTGCGCCGCTGTACTCGTCTTCGAACTCGATGCCGTACTCCTCACAGAACTCCTTTTTGTCGCTCTCGCCAACGACGTCGCCGCGGGAGAGATCCAGCAGTTCGTAGGCTTTCGCGTGCATCGTGGCGACGTTACCCTTCAGCGCACGCGGCGAGACGTCGCGGCGCTCCGCGAGCCGTTCGCGGACTTCAGCGGCAGCAGCCCGGGTGTACGAGACCACGAGGATGTCGCGGATCGTCACGTCGTCGCGCTCGAGGAGTTCGTCGACCCGATCGAGGAGGGCCGTCGTCTTCCCGCTACCGGGGCCACCGAACAGTCGGGTGACCGACGCATCCGAGTTGCTCATTGAACGTTTTCACGCGCTTGTGCGTGATAAAGGACGTGTTTCGGAAATCGGGGTCGAGCAGCCCGAAACCTGACGCCGCTACGCCCGCGGGTCCCACCCGCAGACGGTACAGTCGACGGCGGCGGAGTCGTGGAGCGCCCCGCACTCCGGACACTGTTTCTTGTTATACGATGTCTCCCAGTCTACCGTCTCCGTCTCGTGTCCGCGGTCGTCGAGGAACTGGTCGAACAGTGCGTCGTCGGAGGACGGTGCTGAGGCCATACGGGCTATGGTATGCGTTACCATTACTTAGTTCTACTGCCGAATATCGGTGGGCAAGAACGGCACGAAGGAGCGGGTAATCGCCGGCTCTGAGGGGGTTTCGGCACTCGGTATCAGACCGAATCGAGATCGTACAGCGCGCCGTACTTCTCGGTGACGTAGTCGACAAAGGCGTCGGCGGTGAACGGCTCCCCGGTCGCCCGCTCGACGAGTTCGTTCGTCTCGTAGCGGGCGCCGTGGCGGTGAACGTGCTCGGTCAGCCACTCGTGCAGCGCGTCGAACTCGCCGGCGGCGACGTCGTCGTCGAGGTCGTCAATCGTCCCGTCGGCCGCGGCGTACAGCTGTGCGGCCATCGCCGAGCCCAGCGAGTAGGTCGGGAAGTACCCGAAGTTGCCGTGGCTCCAGTGGATGTCCTGGAGGCAGCCCTCGGTGTCCGTCTCGGGGCGGATGCCGAGGTACTCCTCGTATTTGTCGTTCCAGACGGCCGGGACCTCCGCGACGTCGAGGTCGCCTCTGATCAGGTCCCGCTCGATCTCGAAGCGGACGAGGATGTGCAGGTGGTAGGTGAGTTCGTCGGCCTCGACGCGGATGAGGTTGTCCTCGTACACCTGGTTTGCGGCCTCGTACGCTTCACGCGGGGTCACGTCGGCAGCCTGCGGGAACTGCTCGACGAACGTCGGGAGGAAGCTCTCCCAGAACGCTTGCGAGCGGCCGACGTGATTCTCCCAGAGCCGCGATTGGGACTCGTGGACCGACAGGTCGCGGTCCTCGCCGAGCGGCGTCCCGTAGGCGTCGTCGGGGAGCCCGAGCGTGTACGTCGCGTGTCCGAACTCGTGGACCGTCGAGAGCAGCGAGCCGAGCGGGTCGGACTCGTCGAACCGCGTGGTCACGCGGGCGTCGAACGTCGTCCCCGACGAGAAGGGGTGCGGCGCGGTGTCGAGGCGGCCGCGCTCCCAGGGGTAGCCGAGCGCCGAGAGGACGTCCCGGCAGAGCGACTCCTGCTCGTCGGCGGGATACGAGCCGAGCGACGTGAACGCCTCGGTCGCGAGGTCGACCTCCGAGGCTCGGATCTCCTCGATCATCGGGACGAGCGTCTCCCGGAGGTCCGCGAGGATCGACTCCGCACGCTCTAGTGAGAGACACGGCTCGAACTCCTCGAACAGCACCTCGTAGGGGTCACGGTCGGGATCGACGTGGTCGGCGTACTCGCGCTTGAGTTCGACGTGCTTCCGGAGGGCGGACGCGAACGCCTCGAAGTCGTCCTCGGCCTTCGCTTGCTTCCACGTCGGCAGCGCCTCCGAGGCCGTCTCGGAGATCTCTTCGACGAGGGCCGCCGGGACGGCGACGGCACGCTCGTGTTTGCGCTGGATCTCGCGGACGACCGCCGCCTGTTCGTCGGTGAGGTCCGCTCCGTCGAGTTCGTCGAGCGCGTCGGCCACCGCGTCGTCGACGAGCAGTTCGTGCGAGAGCGACGAAAGTGTCGAGAGTTGCTGCGACCGGGCGGGGGTTCCGTCCTCGGGCATCATCACCTGCTGATCCCACGAGAGGATCCCGCTCGCGTTGCGGACGTTCGCCACGCGGCGGTACGCTGCGAGGAGGTCGTCGTAGGCGTCGGGTGTGTCTGTCGCCATCGTCGTAGCCCTGGTGACCCGCGGGTATCAAGCCGACGGCTGGGGTCGGAGAGTCGGGGTTTTCCAAAGGTCTTTGCCCCTCGCGCCGCTAGGACGGATCGATGGACGACGCCGTGCAGGTCCGTGAAGCCGCCCGGGAGGCGGTCGAGGACATCGAGCCCGATCGCCTCCGCGACGTGCTGGTCGACCGTCTCTCGGACGCGCCGATGACACCGGCCGTGCTGGCGCTCGTGAGCGCCCGTGCACCCGAAACCGGCGTCGAAACGGACACCGACGGACTCGCCGAGCGCGCTGCGGGCGTGCAACTGATCTACGAGGGCCTCCGGCTCACTCGCTCGCTCTCCCACGACGAACCGTGGGACCACCTCGACGAACTCGACGTCACTGGCGACATCGACGCCGACATCGACGTCCTCGCCGCCGACGTCTTCGTCTCGCGGGGCTTCTATCTGCTCGCCCGGACCGACGCTGCGGACCGCGCGGTCGAGGTGGTCCGCGCCTTCGGCCGGAATCAGACGCTTCGCCGCGCGGAAGGCGCGGACGTCGACTCGCTCGACCGCACGCTCGAGGCCGACGTCTTCGCGCTCGCCGTCGTCGCCGGGATGACGGCCGTCGGCGCGACGCCCTCGGCGGCGCTTCTGGATTACGCGGCCGAACTGGGCCGCGACTGCGACGTCGACGGCCGCCTCCAGCCGGCCGACGTCGCCTTTTCGGAGGCCACTGCGGAACGGCTCGCCTCGCTGTCGGCCGGCGGCGACGACAGAGTGCCCTCCTCGGCGACCGACTCCTGATTGCTGGTGGCGGTTGTCGACCCCGGCGGATCGACGCACGGGGCGCCCGGAATCGAAACTCCTAAAGACGAATCCGGGCTACGGAGAAACGCGCCTGGGTAGCTTAGCGGTAAAGCGCGTCCTTGGTAAGGACGAGACCGCGGGTTCAAATCCCGCCTCAGGCTCTTTCTGCCGTACACTCCTTGTGCGCACACTTTTTTGGCTACACTCGTCTGAGCAAAATCGCCCAAGATTCGCTTCTCTCGGTGAACAGAGCATCCCTCGCCGTGTTGCGATTCGGTGAAGTGTCAGAACACAAAACTAGTTCACAGACAGCGGCGGGTAGCCTCGAAATCGACCGGGGGCGCGTCCCCTCAAGGGACACTCCTGATTTCGCTAATCTACGCTCACAGAGGAATAACTGAAGCTTAGTCAGGAATGTGATAGAACATCCTCGATGCGGTTATCCACGACGAGTACGCGGCGAGTGAGGTTCCGCCGAAACGACTATTGGTAAGATCAGCGTATTACGTCTATATGTCTGAAGCAGCTACGAATGACGACGACGGGGACGACATCGCCACGGTGAATTTCAAACTCACCGAGTCGTTCCTCGAACAGATAGACGATACGTGGCAGGGGCGCGGGTTCAACAGCCGAAGCGAGTTCATTCGGTATACGCTTCGAGACGCCGTCGAGTTCCCGACGTTCGACCGCGACGAACTCGTCGCCCTGCTCGAAGCCGAGGAGGACATCCGCGAGGGTCGAACGACGAGCGCCGAGGAGGCCCGCGAGCGGTTCGGCACGAGCGATGAGTGACGAGGGGTGGACGTGGGAACTCTCCTCGACGGCCGAAAACGACCTCGACGGACTGTCCCCCGCCGAGCAAGACCGGATACTCGACAAGCTCGATGAAATCGTCTCCTCACCGTGGCGCGACCCGCCGGACTACGGTGAGCCGCTCCAGAACAGTCCGTACAAGAAGATACGCGTCGGGGAGTTCCGGCTCTCCGTGAGCTTCCGGCAGGACGACGGGCGGCTCGTCGTCGCACGTATCAAGCGTCGGGGCGGCGCGTACACCGCTGACGACGACTAGCTAGTTGAAAAATACGCCGGCAGATATTTCTCAACGCCTGGTTGATAATCTCGATAAGGTTCCCCGTGTCGATGAGGTGAGAACGAGATGAGTCTCTTGACCGCGTACGACGGTCTGCTGGTTCGCGTCGGGCTGTACCTGCTCGTATTTTGGCCGACCGTCGGGTACTACGTGTATTCTGATTCGGAGAAACGAGGGTTTTCCAATCCGCAACTCCGTGGTGTCGTCTTAGGGCTCTTGGGTGTCCTCGGATTGCTTATCCATTTGTATACCGTCCAACGATGGGACTGATTTCTCTCCTCACGTTTGCCTGGCTCGATGAAATGGGCCATTCAGCTGAACTACTCGAACCCCACACGATTCTGATGTGTCGAGTAGGGCAACCCTCACCCGAACACGTTTGTCGTTTTCCGGTGTCCACAGACGACATACGGGGCCGAATATTCAATTTTTATAATTACCTTCTCTTTGTCCAGTCTGACCGGATTCTCTTCGACGGTGCCCGCCTTCTGCCGAGTGGTTTTCTGGGCGCTCATAAGTGATGAACCTTGGACCACATCGTACTTAATACTGATTCGGAAAGTTTCGTGCTCGGGTCGAAAGAGGCGCAGCCGGGACGGTGTTACCGGTCGGCCGTCGAGGGCGAACCGTACCCTGGTTAGGATCGGAGCGCGGCGTCGAGAATCGCCGCCGTCTGACCGATGCCGACCAGCGCGAGTCCGACAATCGGGACGGCGTGCGACGTCGCGAGAAAGCCCCCCGCGTACACCCCCGCGCCGAGGACCGAGGCGGCCGCGCTCCCGACGTAGAGCGACGATCGGTCGACGCCGCGGCGGGCGGTGTCGACGAAGCCGACGGCGGGCAGCAGCATCCAGCCGAACAGCGCGACCGCCTGCAACGAGGCCCCGGCGGCACCGAGTCGGAAGCCGACTGTCCCGAGCACCGTCACGACGAACCCGACGGCGACGATCCACCACCACACCCGGAGCGCGCCGTGGCGCATCTCGGCCCGTCCGGTCACGGTGAACACCGCAAGCAGGACCGACATCACGACGTGCGCGACGAAGAGCGTCGAGTCGGCGACGACGCCGAGGTGTGCGAGGATCACCACCGTCCACGCGATCGGGACCAGAAACGCGGGGCCGACCTCCCGGGCCTGACGGAGCATACCCGGGAGGAGTCGCTGCCGATACAAAGACGCTATGGGCCGCGCCCCTCTCGAGCCGCTGTCACCGCACTCTCGTCTGCAGTTTCGTCGCCACGCACTCTCGTCTGCAGTTTCGTCCTCACCGCGCCCGCCGGGCGCGATGCGTCACTCGACTGGCTGGAACCGGTAGGTCAGCACCTCGTCGCTGTCGTCCCACTCGAAATCGCCGGGGTGGACCCGCTGCATCCGCCGTTTGTACGCCTCGAGCGAGTCCGAGCCCTCGCGCTGGGCGTCGGCGTCGGTGAAGTCACCGAGCGTCCGGCGCTCGACGCTCGTCACCTTGAACCGATCGCCATCGATCTCGAAGGTGTCGCCCTCGCTGGCGTAGCGGTTCCCTGCACCGCGCGTCAGTTGGGTGATGTCGCCGTCGCGGACGGACTGCTGGACACGGTCGTTCGGGAGAATATCGTCGGCATCGATTTCAGCCATATCCACGCGTATGAACGGCGGCGCCAAAACGGCATCGCGTGGCCGCGAGAACGCGGGGACTGTCGGTCACGTCGCTGTCGACTCCTCGCTCGAATCGGACGCGCCGAGCAGCCGCGGGAGCGCCGTGTTCGCGAAGGTCAGCCCGACGACGAGCAAGATCGGCGCGAAGAAGAGCCCGTAGAATCCGAGCACGACCGGGCCGAGCGTATAGGCCAACATCAGCAGTCCGACGTGGGTCTCCTCGCCGCTGAGCAGCGGCCGGAGCACCAGATCCGGGATCGTATCCACGATGACGACCGCGACAAACAGGAACACGGCGATGTACACCAGGTTCGTGGGATCGCCCCCGAGAAGGATCGGCACGGCGCTGATGATCGTCAGCGGCAGGTAGACGATCTTCATTCCGACGACGGGGATCAGGCTCGCGATCCCGGTGAGGGCGCCGGCGAGCGCGGGGTAGGGCACTTGTGCGGGTTCCGGGACGAACACGTTGTACCCGCTGAAGGCGCCGATCGCGATCAGCGAGATTGCGAGCACGTTCAGGAGGTTGCCGAACAGGACCGCCTCCAGTTCCGTGTCGACGGCTTCGAGGTATTCGCGGATGATTGCGTCCTCGTCGAACCGCAGCAGCCACGCGCTGATCCGGTGGCCGTCGATCAGGAGGTAATAGGTGACGATGATGACGACAAAGAGGTTCAGGAAGAACTGCGAGACCAGCGTCGTCAGAAAGCGGGCGTGCTCAGTCGCGAAGTCGATGAAGGGCGCCAGATCGCCCGACTGATACGCGTCGTAGAGTCCCTCGATCGTCAACTCGGGGATGTCGGAGACGCCGCCGAACCACTCGAAGTTCTTGGCGGCGACGTCGACGAGGGCGTACGCCTCGACGAACTGTCGAGCCTCGATCACCAGAAGGACCGCCGCATAGCTCACGAGCAAGACGAGCGGGATCGCAAGCGAGGCCATCACGATCGCCGCCCGGACGTTCGCGGGCAGGCGGAAGCGGCTGAGGGCCTGATGGTAGCGTCGCGTCGAATAATAGAGGAAGACCGACACGGTGAGCGGGGCGATAAACTCGTATGCGAGAAAGCCGATTGCGACGGAGACGAGGATGCCGAACAGGGCGACGGCGAACCGGTTTCCGTTCATACGATTGAAATCTACGTGAGGGTCGTAAAAACGTATCCCTGTGCGGGCGTCCCGACGCCGAGCACCGGCAGAGTCCTCACCGGCCTCGCGACCGGGATCCACAGCACACTCACGTGTACGCGTCGAACTCCTCGCCGAAGACCAGGAAGTAACCGGTTCCGACGAGGCCGATCGCGGCGGCGATCGTGAAGGCGAGTTCCGGGTTCACGAACTCCCAGAGATAGCCGCCGAGGGCGGCGCTGGGGATGACGACCGTGTTCCGGAGGAGGTAGTACGTTCCCGTGACGCGACCGCCAGCACCCTGCTCGGCGGGGCCGACGATCAGAGCCTTGTGTGAGGGCAACCCGGCGAACCGCAACCCCGAGAAGGCAAACACGAGCACCATCGCGCCCCACGTGGCCGGCGCGTTGATGAGGACGATCGGGAAGACGGCGTAGACCGCAAAGCCGAGGGCGACGACCGGTTTCAGGCCGACGCGCTCGGCGACCTTCGCGGCGGGCGCCATCACGAGCAGCGCGATCAGCATCTCCACGCCGAGGAGGTAGCCGAAGAAGGCCGCAGGCGAGAGATCCAGCGCGTACGAAAAGCCCGCGACCGACACGGTCGCCTCGAGGCCGACCTCGTACAGTTGGGTGATCACGAGCACGAAAAACACGTAGACCATCCCGTTAGCGAAGCGGACGAGCGTGTCGCCGACGAGCAACGGCCGCAAGGCTGCGGGCATCTCCCGCAGGTCACGGCGGATCTCCCCGACGCCCGCGAAGGAGTCGCCGATCGTATCCTCGCTCGCGTCGTACAGGAAATGCTGCGCCAGCGTCCCGACGACGCCGAAGCCGACTGCGACCGCGAGGACGTACCGGAAACTCACCGTGAACGCCGGATGCAAGCCGATGAGCACGGCCGCGAGCACCGGGCCGACGAGAAAGGCCGTCCGCCGGAAGGTCTCCGTGCTGGCGAACCCGGCCGCCAGCCGGGAAGGGTCGGTCGCCTGCTTGACCACCGCGAAGGTCGCCCCCAGGCCGAATGACTTCCACGCCTGCGCCAGCAACAGCCCGACGAAGACCCAGAGCCACGGCTGGATCGTCACGCCGGCGACCGAGAGCGCCCCGAGATCCGGCGCCAGGAGCCAGATTCCGAAGCCCAGCGTCGACACGAGGCCGAAGAGCGTCAGCGAGTACCGCGAGCCGATCCGATCCGAGATCGCGCCGCCGGGATACGGATACACCGCCGAAATGACGTTGCCGACGGTCCCGAACAGCCCGACGACGAAGCCGCTGGCACCGAGTGCGACCAGATACTCCGGGAGGAACCGGTTCGTCATCTGGAACCCGAGGCTGAACGCGAACATCGCGAGCGACAGCACCAGGACGTCGCGTTCGAGCGCGAAGAATCGCCGGAACGTCTCGAAGGGCCCAGGGGCTTCCGCCTGCGTGTCGGGTTCTCTCGTTGTCATCGGACGGGGGGATTTCGAGGTGAATGCGCGCGTCAGAGCGGTAGTCCGATTCGGACTCGCCACCCTTCAGCCGTTACGAAGAATGGCGGCGCTCCGTTACATAAACCTCCGCAACGGCCGCGAGGGGGTGTGTGTATCGTTCGCACAGTCGCTCAAGCGTTAATCCCGTCTCGGCCGTATTCGACCAGTATGGTACCGCTCTCCCGACGAAAGTTCCTCGGCGGCGTGGGTCTCGCGGCACTGAGCGGCTGTGCCGGCCGAAGCGCGGGCGGGACGACGACACCCACGTCGACAGCGACGGCTGCAGAGGCGACCGACGGCGACGGGAGCGGATCGACGACCGATCCGGCGGTCCCGACGGCCGACTCGCGGCTTCCGCTTTCGATGTCGCCGAAAGCGCTGCGCGATGCGGCACGGTCTGGCGGCCCACCGAAAGACGGGATTCCCTCGATCGATAGCCCGGAGTTCGTCGCTCCCGACGCGATCGATTTCCTCAATCCCGGTGATCCGGTCTTCGGAGTCGTCGAGGGAGAGTCGGTGAAGGCCTACCCACAGAAGATCCTGGCGCAACACGAGATCGTCAACGACGAACTGGACGGGACGCCTGTGGCGGTTACCTACTGTCCCCTCACCGGGACCGTCCAGGGGTTCCTGCGCGGGGAGACCACGTTCGGCGTCTCCGGCCGACTCATCAACAACAATCTGGTGATGTACGACCGCGACACCGAGACGTGGTGGCCGCAGATCCTCGCGACGTCGATACCGGGCCCGTGGAACGAGAACCCTGAGATCGCCTCTCTCCGGGAGTTCCGGCTGATCTGGACCACCTGGGCGCGCTGGCAGCGCCAACATCCGGACACGACCGTGCTCTCGACGGACACCGGCTACACGAAGAACTACGGCCGCGATCCGTACGGCGGGTACAACCCGCGCGTCGGCTACTACGACAACGACAACCTCCTGTTTCCGGCCCTGCGGAACGACGACCGATACCCGCGGAAGACCGTCGTGATGGGCGCACGAGCGCCGGAGGGAGCCGTCGCGTTCCGCAAGGAGAGCCTGCGGGAGGCGAAGTTGATGGACGGCGAACTCGGCGGCGAGTCGGTGCTGGCAGTGTACGACCCGCGATACGACACGGGCTACGTCTATCGGAACCCCGAGCGCCAGGAGTACGACCACGGCGAAGACGGTGTCGTCGGCCCCGACGGCACGACGCACGCGTTCGATGCGCTGCCGCTCTCCCGGATTCACACCTTCGATGCGATGTGGTTCGCCTGGGCCGGCTACTACCCCGAGACGAACGTCTATGCGTAACGAATCGCCCGCTCGCCGGTCGAAACACGCCCTCTTCCGGACGCTGACAGCGTTGACGATGGTGCGGACCAGAACCGACGCCCGCCTCGTCTTCGGCGTCGTCACTGTGGTCTATCTGCTCGTGTATCTCCGGGCGATCGGCGATATCGCACCCGGACTCGGGGGCTACTCCCTCACGGTCGCCGCCGACCCCTTAGCGAGCCTGTTGCGGCCCGCACTCGGCCCGTTTTCCTTCGAATCTGTCGCGCGCGTCCGTCTGGGGCCGGTCACCTACCTGTTCTCCTTGAACTCCGTCATCGGCCTCCTGCTCGCCGTGCTCGTCGGCGCCAACCTCGCGCTCACGTATCTTGCCTGGACACAGCCGGCGGCCTGTGGGATCGGTGAATCCACCTCGGGCCTCCTGGCGAGTCTGCCAGCCGTCCTCTCGGGAACGGCCTGCTGTGGACCGGTGGTTCTGATCGTCCTCGGCATCCAGGCCTCGAGTGTCCTCCTGACGGCGTTTCAGTTTCTGCTTCCGGTCTCCGTGCTCCTGCTTGCGGGGAGTCTCGTCCTGGTTGGGCGGCAGATCGACCCACAGCGGGCCTGAACCGGGGCTGTCAATCGCTCCGGCAGTTGACACACAGCGCGTCGTCGACGTCCTCCTCGGGGATCGTTACCCCACAGCGGCGGCACCGGAACCGAGTGTGCGTGTACTCTGTGTGGGATTTAACCCTTGACTGTTCAGATTTATCGGCCATATGCATTCGAAACAGCGCAAGATACAAAATATCTTTGCACATATATCCCGTATTTCTGGTATCTCGTGGCGGGGCGCCCCGACTTGGTTTCGTAGCGGTCGCTGACGGGCACAGCGCACGCAAAAGACGAAATGGGGACCGCACCGAGTATCCGCGAGGACCGATCTGCCGGCGGAGAGAGCCGGGAGCGGAGTCGAACCGAAGAATCGCGCGACGGGTGCTCGGTCCGTCTCAGGCTGCGCGGCGTTCCTTCGACTTGGGTCGAAGGTTCTTGTAGCCGCACTTGCGGCACTGGTCGGCCCGCTGCGGGTTGCGGGCGTTGCAGCGCATACAGATCTGCTTTTCCAGTGTGCGCTTCACGGCGGATTCGTTCTTGGGCATACACTCCGCTTCCGGACGCGGGAGTATAACCCTTGCGAGACGAAAAAGCTCGGAGCGCCGGCGACCTCGATCGCAGCGACGGGTCGCGTGGAGTGCGGGGTGCGTCATACCGCCGTCGCAGCCGTCGACTGCGGCGGCGAGCCGAATCAGGCGTCGGCCGGCTGTGCGGCAGATTCGAGCGCCGCCTCGATGTCCTCCCGGCCGGTGAAGCCGACGAAGCGGTCGACGATCTCGCCGTCGCGCTCGACGACGACGGTCGGGAGCGACCGGACCTGATACTGATTTGCGACCTCCTGGTCGTCGTCGACATCGATCTTGCGGAAGTCGACGTTGCCGTAGTCGGACGCCAGTTCCTCTAAGATCGGGTCCTGCTTCTTACACGGGCCGCACCAGTCGGCGTAGAAATCGAGTAATCGGACACTCATCGTGTGCGGCGAGACGTTGCGGGGGGCGTCGCATAAACATTTCTACCGGGCCACCCCACGCCGCCTCACGCGGCATTCCGCGTCGCCTCACGCGAAATGGACGCACGCCGTCCCGGGACGGTCGAGCGTGTGACCCCCGAGACGGTCGAGAGGTACCCGAGACCTTCGGCGAGCATCCGAAACGTTTAGGCGGCGTACCGACGACGTAAGGGTATGAGCAGTGGCCAGAACAGCGGCGGCCTGATGTCGAGTGCGGGGCTCGTCCGGTACTTCGACGCCGAGGACCGCAACGCGATCCGCATCGACCCGAAAACCATCGTCGCGTTCGGACTCCTCTTCGGCGTCGGCGTCCTCCTTTTGAACGCCGTCGCGATCTGAGACGGAGAACTCTCACTGTATCCCGCCGAGCACCACCCCCGTTGACGGCGCTCGGCAGCAAGAGACGAGAGTACTCAGTATGAATCGCCCGCAACGTTACGCGGAACGGACGCTTTTTATCGATACGGTCCTCACTCGCAGATATGTTACGAGCGGGTGTCGTCGCCGTCCAGGGTGACGTCTCCGAACACGCCGCAGCGATCCGAAACGCGGGGGCGGCCCACGATGAAGACGTCGAGGTGGTCGAGATCAGACAGTCCGGCAGCGTCCCCGACTGCGACGTCCTCCTGCTTCCGGGCGGGGAGTCGACAGCGATCTCCCGCCTTTTGGCCCGCGAGGGGATCGACGAGGAGATCCAGACGCACGTCAATGCGGGCAAGCCAGTGCTTGCGACCTGCGCGGGACTGATCGTCGCTGCCAGCGACGCGCAGGACGACCGCGTCGACACCCTCGATATCCTGGACGTGACCGTCGACCGCAACGCCTTCGGCCGCCAGGTCGACAGCTTCGAGGCCCCGCTCGACGTCGCGGGCTTTTCGGCCCCGTTTCCGGCGGTCTTCATCCGCGCACCCGTCATCGACGAGGTCGGCGAGGAGGTCGAGGTTCTCGCTCGGTGGGAGGACGACCCCGTCGCCGTCCGCGAAGGGCCGGTCGTCGGTACCGCGTTTCACCCCGAACTGACCAACGACAGCCGGATTCACGACCTGGCGTTCTTCGACGAGATGGCCGTCGAAGCATAGGCTTCGGGGCGTACCGGCGGTCGACAGAGCCGATTGTGGTGGTCCTCACCGAGTCTTGTCTGGCCGCTCCTCCGAAAGAAGCCGTGAACGGCCCCCTTGTATCTCTGTGAGAAAATAATTTGTATTCTTATGCTTCTGACTTTTGATCAGGTTTGCTATATTTATATGAACGTTTCATATCGCCGTGTTGTCGAGCAAGCCAGGGTCGGTTCCGGGCCACAGTGAGTGCGGTTACACTACCAGTAGTGGGGACAGCGTCGATCACGCCGCGCCCGTGCCCGGTGCAGTGGGCAGTTCTCGTGGAATCGACAGTGAAGAGACGGGGACCGACAAAAGAGCACGGATCTATCGACCCCGGGATCGAATTCGGCTGCAGTCTGGCGTAGCCGTGGGTGTGCTGGAGAACTCCACCACCGACAACGACGTGATCCGAACTCTCGCCGCCCGCTTGGGACGAACCAACCGTCACTCCGACTGCCACTGTGAGCAGGCGTGCTATGAGCATTAACATAATATATCTTAACTATAAATTGAATTGGTACTACGCGTCCTTCGGCGAGCGATCAGTCAGTAGTTCACCACGCTTCGGGCGCTCGACAGCCCGCCTGCCGCTCGACTCGGTACACTCGATAGGGGGCGGCACTGGGTGTAGCCGCTTAAATCGACCCCCCGTCTCCTCCCCTCTGTGAGACACGGTCTCCCAGTGATAGAGTTCGATTGGCGAACCAAACGAACGTGTATACACGTCGCCGCGGTCGGGGACAGCGCCCAAACAAACATACGTACGTCTGTTATTCTCTCGTCCCGATAGCGTCGTTCCGTGTGCAGATACCATCCTCACTATAGTAGCGTTTGCAACTGATTACTCATCCAATCGTGCTGTCGTGCGATCGTGTGAGCGAAGACTTGCAAACGCTACTATAGGCGTGTATGTGGCCCGCTATCGATCGGACATAGCCATTGGCGAAGACAGATCGATAGCTCACAGCCGTTTGGCCGTGCGACCGACAAAAAAACAGACGCAGCGGAGGTTCGATTCCGACCGAACACTGTCGGAATCGATTCTCCCACTGGGGGTGCCCCAAAATTAATTATTAATCTGAGATAATTCCGAGCAAGTTGTTCGCTGTTACCGAATAGAAATCATTCCTCAGATCTCCGTTTACGCCCACTAACAGTGGATTCTAGGGTATTTCAGGATCAGTCGCAGAAAGCAGATTTTGCCGTAATCAAGACTTCCAGCGCTTCATCTAATCAAAATCAACATATAATCATATGGAAAGAATCCGTTCGCTCATAGCGAACCACTATCGGGGATGCCGGATGTTGATCTCGATCTCGTTCTTTTTCCCCAGGAGCCGCTCGACGTACTCCTCTTCCAGTTGCTCTCTGGTGAGATGCTTCGCCGGACCCGAGAGACTGATAGCGCCGTGGACGCCTTCTTCGATGCGTTTAATCGGCGCTCCGATGGCGTTGAGACCTTCCAGCGCCTCGCCGATGTTGAACGCGACTTCCTGTTCCCGGATCGTGTCCAGTTCGGCGCGCAGTTCGTCAGGATCGGTGATCGTGTTTTTCGTCTTTTCGGGGAGTGGACTGTCGCCGATCAGCGCCTCCCGCCGCTCTTCGGGGAGATGAGCCAGAATCGCTTTCCCCGCCGCCAGGAAGTGGAGTTCGGTAACGCCGCCCTCGCGCGCATACGTCTGAATCGGCGACTCGCCCTCGACACCGTACAGGTACACCGCTTTCCCCTGCCGTTCGACGATACACCAGACTTTGTATCCGGTTTCGTCGGCTAACTCCTGCAGGCGTGGTTTCGCCACCTGAAACAGGTCCATCTGATTGCGGGCCCAGATGCCGTAGTCCAGAAACCGATATCCGATCCGGTATTCCCCGTCCTCTCGATGCACGAACCCGTGTGCCTCAAGCGTTTTCAGATGGCTGTGGACGGAGCTCTTGGCCAAATCGAGGTCGGCGGCCAGTTCGGTGACTGTTGCTCCGTTCCGCTCCCGGACGGTCTCGATGATTTCGAGCAGCGTCTCGTCCGATTTGACACCGCCCTTCGTGGTTTTCCGAGCCATACTCGTGCGTGGTGATGAACGATAATAAATATTGATCGGTGATATCGAACGGCGCACTCGGTTGGGCACCCATCTCGGGCACCTGCACAGAGAGAGGCGACAGAACCGACAGGCACTCGTCATCCCTCCTGCCCCAAATTATATGTACCAATGAATTATTTGAGACGGTATGGCAAAGAACCCAGTAGCCGACAAAGACTACTCCGTACTACCGAAGCAGCAGGCGTTCAAGGTCCACGCGCCGGACGCCCCCGACCTGGTCGAGGGTGCGGGAGATAACCTCAAGACCGTCCATTCGGTCATGCTCACGAACGATATGTACGTGACGTGGACCACCGGTCAGCCCGGAGACGTCTTCCCGCTGCACAGCCATATGCCGGAGATGTATCAGATACTGACGACCATCAAAGGCCGGTGCATCTGGTACTACAAGGACAACGATGGCAACGAGCAATCCATCGAAGCCGGGCCGGGGGACGTGGTGTACCTCCCCGGCGGGGCCGAAAACCGCGTCGAAGTGATCGGCGACGAGGAGCACATCCACATCGGCTCGTACCCGCGGGTTCGCGTGCCGCGTGTCGAGCAGCTCACCGGGATCGTCCCCGACGAGGTGGAGAATCCCAAAGACTTCCGCGTGGGTGTCGACTTCGACAACGTGCGGGATCGGTTCGTCGAAACCGACGACGAGAGCTTCTCGACCGCCGACCACGAGTAACGCCCCGGCAGATGGAAGTCACCACGCTCGATGCGATCCCGGTCAGCGTTCCGAAAGCGACAGCGCTCCGCACCGGCGGGTCGACGGCGTCGACTGCCGGGTCGGCGTCGTTCGATCACGTGCTGGTCCGCGCAGAAACGGCGGGCGGTGTGACCGGCTACGGCGAAGTCGCGCCACACCCGGACTGGCCGAACAGCGGGACGCAGTCGACGGTCCGGTCGGTGATCGAATCGGAGTTCGCTCCCGTCGTCGAGGGGCGACGAGCGGCTCACGTGGCGCGGCTCACCGAGGAACTGGACCGGACGGTCGCCTCACAACCGTTCGCGCGGGCGGGCGTGGACGCTGCGCTCTACGATGCGTTCGGCAAACACGTCGGCGAGCCGACGTACGAATTGCTGGGGGGGCCGACGAACACGGACCGATCGCTCCCGCTGCACTACACGATCGGGATCAAAGATCCCGAAGAGGTCCGGGAGGAGGCATCGGCAGCGGCGGCCGATGGGTTCCGGGCGTTCAAACTGAAGGTCGGCGCCGACGAACGCTCGGCCGACTGTCGGCGACTCGAAGCCGTCCGTGACGCCTGCCCCGACGCGCGGATCCGTGTGGACGCCAACGGCACCTGGTCTGCGGGGGAGTCAGTCCGTGCGATCCGGGAGCTGAACGAAGCAGCCCAGGGGATCGTCTTCGTCGAACAGCCAGTCCCACACGACGACCGGAGCGGCCTCAGGCGCGTCCGCGAGGCGGTCGAACCGTCGGTTATGGCCGACGAAGGGTGTTACACACCTGGCGACGTTGCCACGCTGGCGGGGACGGACGCTGTCGACGCAATCAACATCAAGCCCGCAAAGGCCGGTGGCCTCTCCGGGGCGAAGCGTGTCGCGGCGACGGCGGCCGCGCACAACCTCCCGTGCTACATCGGGGGGATGTTGGAGCTGAGTGTTGGCGCGGCCGCGGCCGCACATTTCGCGCTCGCGACCCCGGAGCGGGCCTACCCGACGGGCCTCCTCAATGCAGACGCCGACGGGTCCCTCGTTGAGAACCCCGACCGGTGGAATGCAGCCGGCCCGTCGTTCACCGTTCCGGACGAACCGGGGATGGGCATCGCTGTCGACGCCGACGCCGTCGAGCGATATCGGGTCGACTGAGCAGATACGTCGTCTGTAATATTGTCGCCGGCGAGGGGGCGCATCGCCCATCTATTAGAAAAGTTTAATACATATCGTTATCTCTGTCGGGTTGGTATGAGAGCATCTGACAGAGCCAGAGGGATTAGAAACTATGTCGAAAACTGGGCGGAGGTATCTGAAGGCGAAGAGGTCATCGTCGTCGCCGACAGCTACGCCGACGAGGACGTGGTGAGCGAGGTCGCCGCCCAGGCAAGTGCCCAGGGAGCAAACGTTGTCGAGACGTGGATCGATTTCAACCCGATCCAGGCGCAGGGTGGCGGCCCGATCATCGACGAGGCGCTGAAGTCGGCCGACAAGATGCTCCGGATGACGTTCGCCACCAGTCACGACCGCGGGACACAGAAGGCGGTGATGGAGCACGGCCTGGAGATGTACAGCGTTGCGAACCCGAACGACCCGGAGTTTTTCGCCCAGGAGGCGGCGGAGTATCCCGTCGAACTCGTCTTGGAGATCGAAAAGAAAGCGCTCGAAATCGCTCGGGCGGGCTCTGAGATCCACGTGACGTGCGAGAAGGGGACCGACGTGACCGCGACGTACAACCCCGAAGACTGGGGCGGCGACTTCGGGACGGTCCCCGCCGACGAGAAACGACCGGGGACCTACCCGGCGACGTTCCCGGGCGCAATCGCCGGGGTACTCCCCCCGAAGGAGACGAACGGTGTCGTCTACTACGACGCCTTCAGCGGCGTCGGCGTCGGGGACGAACCGATCAAACTGACCTTCGAGGACAACTACTGCACGAACATCGAGGGCGGAAGCACGGCCAACGAACTCGCAGACATCGTCGAGGGGGTTCCGAACGTCGGGTTCTGCGAGGAGTTCATGTTCGGGCTCCACCCGAAGGTCCGCGACGCGCCGCTGGATCAGAAGCCGATTCCGAACGAGGCCGAACGGCGGTACGGTAATATCCACATCGCGATCGGGAATATGCGGACGTTCAGTATGTATCCCTTCGAGGAGACGGGCGGCTCGGAGCTCCACCTGGACGGATTCGTCCTGGACCCGACGATCGAAATCGACGGCGAACCGGTGGTCGAGGACGGCAAACTCACCTTCCTCGACGCGCCCGAGATTCGCGAAGTAGCCGCAGAGCACGGCGACCCGGACAAACTGCTCTCTCAAAAATAGACCAATGAGCGACATCACAACCCAAGTTGCCAGCTTCCTCGAACCGCTGGCCGACGACGACGAAGGTATCGAAGTACTCGATCAACAGCTCGCCGACCGACAGTTCGTGTTCGACCTGTCGGACGCCGATCCGTTCGTCCTCGACGCGTCCCTCGAGGACATCACCTGCGAGTTCGGGCAGATCGAATCGCCCGACCTAGTCAACGAGGTCACGCGCGTCGAAGGGGACACGGACTCGCTCCGCCGGATTATGCGGGGCGATGTGTCGCCGCTGGAGGCGCTCAACGAGGGCGACATCTTCATGACGAGTATGATGACCGCCCGGTGTTACAACTACGGCCTCCTGCGCGCGTTCCGGCGTGGTGCGGAGATCAACCCCTGCAGAAAATACGACTGGCAAGAATAGATGTCCCTGCTCTCCGTTCGTGATCTGGAAGTGCACTACGAGGTCGAAGACGGCTACGTCCACGCCGTCGACGACGTCTCGTTCGATATCGAACGGGAGTCACCTCATCGAGACGATGCTCCAGCTTGAACGGCCCACGGACGGCAAGGTCATCTTCGACGTCGAGGACATCTGTGAGTACTCGAGTACGAAGCTACGGTCGTTCCGCGAGCGTGCCCGGATGAGCTTCCAGGACCCCTACGAGACGCTCAATCCACAAAAGACGGTGTTTCAGGCGATCACGGAGCCGCTAAAGAACGTCCGCGTTCTGGACCACGATGAGTTGAGAGCGAAGGTCAAGACGACGCTGAACGACATCAGTCTCAGCCCGGCAGAGGAGTACATCGACCTGTTTCCCGAACAGCTGAGTGGGGGGCGAACGCCAGCGCGTCTGTATCGGCCGTGCTATCGTATTAGACCCAGATCTGCTGGTCGCAGACGAGCCGTTGTCGATGCTCGATGTCTCCCTGCAGTCGGGCATCCTTCGGCTACTCGACCGGCTCTAGGCCGAACACGGATTCGCGATGATCTACGTCACCCACAACCTCTCGGTGGTACAGTCGGTGGCAGATCGAATTGCCGTGCTGTATCCCGGGAAGATCGTCGAATAGGGGACTGCAAAACAGGTCGTCAACGACCCGAAGCACCCGTACACGCGGTCGCTCGTGGCCTGTCTGCCGACACTCACGGGCGACCGCGAACGGGTGTTGCTGCCGATCCCCGAGGACGACGACGACCGCGACATTCCGGGCTGTCAGTTCCACCCGCGCTGTCCCGACGCGATGGAGGAGTGCTCGCGTGCGGTTCCGGCGCTCGACGACAGTCAAACCGACAGACAGGTCGCCTGCTTCCTCCACCACGAGGTGACGGAGGCGGACCGCGACGAGCAACCGTCGGGCGTCGGATCGACGGCCGAACCCGAAAGCCGCGTGACGTCGGAGCCACAGTGATGGGAGGAAAATGAGCGGCCCGTATCCGTTCACCGCACTCGTAAACCAGGAGTCGATGAAGCGGGCGCTCGTCCTCAACGCGATCAATCCGACGATCGGCGGCGTGTTGATCCGCGGCGAACGCGGCACCGCCAAATCCACCGCCGTCCGCGCTCTCAGCGACGTCCTCCCCGACCAAAGGATGGTCGCCGACTGTCCGTACGGATGCCCTCCGGACGACGTCGAGCGGATGTGCGAAGAGTGTCGGCGCCGCACTCGACGTGGTGAGTCGCTCCCGACGAAGACGCGCTCGATGCGGGTGATCGACCTGCCGCTCGACGCGACGGAAGACCGACTCACGGGCACGCTCGACATCGAGCGGGCACTCGGCGGAGGCGAGACACGGTTCGAACCGGGCGTGCTGGCGTCGGCGAATCGGAACATCCTGTACGTCGACGAGGTGAATCTGCTCGACGACCACCTCGTCGACGCGCTGCTCGACGCCGCTGCGATGGGCGAAAACGTCGTCGAACGCGAGGGGATCTCTCACCGACACCCCGCCGAGTTCATCCTCGTCGGCACGATGAACCCCGAAGAGGGGTCGTTGCGACCTCAGTTGCTCGATCGCTTCGGCCTCGTCGTCGACGTCGAGGGCGTCGAGGACGTCGCCGAACGCGTCGAAATCAGCGACCGACGGGCCGCCTTCGAGGCCGACCCCGACGGATTCAGAGCGGAGTACGCAGAGACGGAGGCGGCGCTCGCGCGAGATATCGTCGAGGCCCGCGACCGTCTCGACAGGGTTTCCATCCCCGACGAGACGAGAACGGCGATTTCAGCACGCGCCGTCGACGAGCACGTGCCGGGACTGCGTGGCGATATCGCGGTTCGGCGGACGGCGGTCGCGGCTGCCGCGCTCGATGGGGTCGAAACAGTCGAAAAACGCCATCTGGAAGAGGCACTTGCCCTCGCGTTACCACACCGACAGGATGGAGACGAACACCACAGCGAAGACGAGAAAGCGGTCCTGTTGCCCGACGACGTCGACGCCGGCGAGGCTACCGATACGACTGCAAGCGATCACGAGTCCGACGGTCGCGTCCCTGTCACCGGTGGACGAAACGACCTGATTACCGAGACGGAGTCGACCTATCCGATCGACCGGACGGCGATGGACGTCTCGCAGGATCGGCGGGTCCGCGACGACTACGGGCGTCGGATCCCGTCGAAAGTGCGCTTCCGGAGCGGCCGATACGTGGGCGCACGCCGTCGCGACGACGTTACTGACGTCGCGATCGATGCGACGCTCCGGGCCGCGGCACACCGACAAGGAAAAGCAGCCAGCGGAGCCGACAGCCAGTTCGAGATCAGAACCGGGGATATCCGGAGCAAGGTTCGCGAACACACCGCGCGAGGCCTCCTCATCCTGGTCGTCGACGCCAGCGGGAGCGTGATGAACGGCTCGAAGATGAAAGAGACCAAACGCGCTGTGTTGTCTCTCATCGAAGACGCATATCAAACGCGTGACCGCGTTGCAGTCGTGGCGTTTCGCGGACGCGACGCGGACGTGATCGTGTCGCCGACCCGGAATATCGGTCGTGCGCGGGAGCGCGTCTCGGAACTCCGAGTCGGCGGGAACACGCCGCTGAGTCACGGCCTCGTCGCTGCCTACGAACTCGCCGAGCGAGAGCGACGCCGGGATAGCGAGGCATACCCGCTCGTGGTCCTCTTCAGCGACGGGAAGGCGAACGTCTCCTACGAGGACGGTGCCGAACCGGAGGACGAAGCGCTCCGAATCGCGACCGCACTGGGGAACGCCGATATCGAATCAGTCTACGTGGATACCGGCTACGGACTGAACGACTCGAAGTACTCACTGTGGTCCGACGAGAAGGCGCTGGCCGCAAAGCGCGAGGAGTTCGAGTGGAACCGACGGCTCGCCGACGCGATGGGCGGAGAGTATCTCCCGATGATCGAACTACCTGATGGCGATTTCATCCAGCAATGACCAACACTGACTTACAGACTACCGAATCGACGACGGACGGACCGTTTCCGTTCACCGCACTCGTAAACCAGGAGTCGATGAAGCGGGCGCTCGTCCTCAACGCGATCAATCCGACGATCGGCGGCGTGTTGATCCGCGGCGAACGCGGCACCGCCAAATCCACCGCCGTCCGCGCTCTCAGCGACGTCCTCCCCGAGCAGACGGTCGTTTCCGACTGTCCGTACGGCTGTCCGCCCGACGCGATCGAGCGGATGTGCGAGGAGTGTCGGCACCGTACGCAGGCGGGCGAGTCGCTGCCGACCGAAACACGCCCGATGCGGGTGGTCGACCTGCCGCTCGACGCGACGGAAGACCGTCTTACGGGCACGCTCGACATCGAGCAGGCACTCGGCGAAGGGCAAGCCCGCTTCGAACCGGGTGTGCTTGCGGCCGCGAATCGGAACATCCTGTACGTCGACGAGGTGAATCTACTCGACGACCACCTGGTCGACGCGCTGCTCGACGCCGCCGCGATGGGCGAAAACGTCGTCGAACGCGAGGGAATCTCCCACCGGCATCCCGCCGAGTTCATCCTCGTCGGCACGATGAACCCCGAAGAAGGATCGTTGCGACCACAGTTGCTCGACCGGTTCGGCCTCGTCGTCGACGTCGAGGGTGTCGACGACGTCGCCGACCGCGTCGAGATCAGCGACCGGCGCGCCGCCTTCGAGGCCGACCCTGCGGGCTTCCGACGGGAGTACGCGGAGAAGGAAGCAGCGCTTACGGGAGATATCGTCGATGCACGCGATCGGCTCGATTCGGTTTCGATACCAGTGCCGGTGAAACGTGCCATCGCGGAGACGAACATCCGCCTCGGCGTGGACGGTCATCGTGGCGATAATACGCTCCGCAGGGCTGTCCGCGCGCTTGCGGCGTTCCGTGGCGACACGGCTGTTACCACCGCGATGCTCCGGGAAGTTGCAGGGATGGCACTGGACCACCGGACAGTCCAACTTCCCTTCGAGGAGGAGTCGACGAGTGTCGAGGACGCTCTGTCGGCGGCTATCGATGAGCACGCGACGTAGTGGGCGCCGTCAGAACAGTACTATCACCAGAAATCATATTCATATATGCTACCCTGCGATTTATCATAATCAGTGTCTGGAATCGTTCCGGCGCCTCAACTGCGAGCCGCGTTGCCAATCCTGCACCGCGTGAGGATTCTGCGACATTGCACCGCTCAATTCCGAGTTCCTGCAGAAACGTCAGTGTATGTTCGACCTCGGTGCCGTCCCGATACGCATCGATCGTTTCAGGATTGTCGGTTAGCCCACAGCCGATGCGATCGAACGCGAGGACCCGAAATCGGTCGCTGAGATACTCGAAGGCGGTTGTCCGAATATTCGCACTGCTGAGTCCGCTCCAGTTCCCACTATGAAGGAGACCGAGCACCTCATCTGTTGGATCGCCAACGTCATAATAATCGAGTTCGGATACCGCCGATATCGATAAATTCCGGAGTATAGCCGTCAATACCGCCGTCCTTGTGCCCGTTGGACAGGTCCGTCTCTATGTTGGGAATTATGAGGGAATTGACATACCTTTCTCTCCTGGTTTCAATCTTACCCATACTTTGAAGTAGTACACTGATATAGCGGGACACTATGTCACTCCTCTCTGTGCGGGACCTGCACGTGGAGTATGCCACTGCCGATGGACCAGTCGGTGCAGTGGATGACGTCTCACTCGAGATCGAGCCAGAGTCAATCGTTGGCATCCTTGGTGAATCCGGATGCGGCAAATCGACTCTCGCCAAAGCGATTATGCGGTCACTTCCAGACAACGGCTCCATCCAACAGGGGGAGATTCAGCTTCACGATGAAGACCTGTCTGAGATGTCCGAATCACGGCTTCGTGAGATCCGATGGGAGACCATCGCGTACATCCCACAGAGTGCGATGGGGAGTCTCGATTCGGTCTACACCATCCGTGAACAGCTTACAGAGGCGATTCACGCTCATCGCACGGAGACCACTAAAACGGAGGCGATCGACCGCGCCAAAGAGGTGTTGCGTACCGTTGGTATGGACCCGTCACGTATCGAGGATTACCCGCACCAACTCAGTGGCGGTATGCGTCAACGAGTATTGCTCGCGATGGCGCTGATTCTTGAGCCCGATATCGTCATCGCTGACGAACCGACGACGGGGCTGGACGCGTTGATCCGCGACAAGGTACTAAGTGATCTCGAAACGTACCGTGACGAGTTCGGAATCTCTCTGGTGTTCGTGTCTCACGACATCGCTGATCTCGTCGAAACATCGGATCGCCTAGCCGTAATGTATGGTGGCAAAATCGTCGAACAGGGCCCCAGCAGGGAGGTGATCGATGAGCCTATTCATCCGTATACGATTGGGCTGAAAAACTCGCTGCCGGAGATTCATTCGACCCCAGAGGACCTAATCGCGATGGGAATGAATCCACCAAATCTTCGGGATCCGCCGAACGGCTGCCGATTCGTCGAGAAGTGTCCCTACGAAACTGAGGAATGTCGGACCACACACCCGGAGTTCCGCGAGGTCCGACCTGGAACAAGGACAGCGTGCTACCGCGCAGATGAGGCTGATCACCTCCGCTCGCAGGCAAAGGAGGTGACGTGGAGCGATGAGTGATTCTGAGTCCGCTGATGCGAGGACCCAACCGATGGACGAGCAGCCAGTCCTCGATATCCAGAATCTTCGCAAGTACTATCCAGTCTCAACAGGCTTGCTGAGCCGGATGATCGGGGAGCAACGGTATATCAAAGCTGTCGACGATGTCAGCCTCACACTCCGCGAGGAAGAAGTAGTCGGTATTATCGGCGAGTCTGGGTCGGGCAAATCAACGTTAGTCGAGACAGTACTTCGGCTTGAGGAGCCGACCGGTGGATCGATCCGATTCAAGCGGGCAGATCTGACGAGTGCAAGTAAAACGGCTCTGCGCCGCCACCGTGAAGACGCCCAAATCATATTTCAGGATCCGTACGATACGCTCAACCCACAAAAGACGGTATTCCAGGCAATTGCCGAGCCACTTCGCAACTTCCGAGAACTGGAGTATGATGAGCTCCGAGAACGAACTGCGGAGATTCTCCACGAGGTGGGACTCCGACCAGCAGAGGAGTATCTCGATACGTATCCTAGTCAACTCTCGGGTGGGCAGCGCCAGCGTGTGAACATCGCTCGTTCAGTCGTCCTTGACCCATCGCTGCTGATCGCGGACGAACCAGTGTCGATGTTGGACGTCTCGTTGCAGGCCGGGATCATTAAGATGCTCGATCGGCTGAAGCAAACGATTGGATTCTCGATGCTGTATGTCTCACACAATCTGCCGGTTGTTCGATTGGTCGCAGATCGAATTGGAGTGATGTACCGTGGCCGATTAGTCGAACTCGGTTCCGCGGATGATATCATCGAGAACCCCAAACACCCCTACACTCGAGCACTGGTAGCAAGCCTTCCCTCGATCACGGAGCGACGTGACCGCATCGAACTTCCCGAACAGCAGGGCAAGGACCACGAACTCCCGTCAGGCTGTCGCTTCCGGGATCGCTGCCCTGACGCAATGGCAGAATGTGCAAATCGTACTCCGGACCTCGAGACAGTCGCTGATCACGACGTGGCCTGTTTCCTCCACCACGACCACGGAACAGATACTGTATGACACCATCAGTTGGGGGTGTCTTCGCCAAATACATCATGAAAAATCAATTAATTATTTATATCAGTATGTTTAACCCACGAGCGAGGTATGACAGACCATAGTACTCGGGACGCGGGTATGCTCGATAATCTCAACAGACGGCAGCTTCTCACGTCAGGTGGTGCGACAACCGTAGCCCTCCTTGCAGGCTGTGGTGGTCAGCAAGGCGACGGTGGAAGCGACGGTGGAAGTAGTGACGGTAGTGGAAGCGACGGTGGAAGTAGTGACGGTAGTGGAAGCGACGGCACCAATACCAACGAGCCCGGTGAGCAAGTCGGAACTCAGACGATGGAGGTCGGACAGTTGACCTACTTCCCGGATCTTGGGCAGCAGATGAAACAACAGTGGGGGGAACTCGGTGTTGACTTCGAGGTGGAGACAAGCACGTGGGGATCCTTCGTCACGCGGATTTACGTCGATAACAAGTTCACAGACTCGACACTATCTCCCTGGGGGTCTTCGCCAGACAGAATTGATCCGAACTTCCATCTTTCGACGTACTCCTCGGATTCGTCGCTGAACATTTCGGGGTACTCAAACGAAGAGTACGACAAGGCATTCCAAAACCAGAAGACTGCCTTCGATGAAGAGGAACGGAACGAGTATATCAAACAGTGTCAGACGATTCTTCGGGAAGACCTGCCAGAAATCGTAATTAATTGGCCTAAGGCGACGCTTCCGGTCAACAGTTCCAAGTGGAATATCAAACCAACCAAGTTCATCGGTGCTCGGACCACTGGGACGATGACTGTGCTTACAGCTGAGCCGACTGGTGATACCCAACGGTTAGTTGTCGGGGCCCAACAGGAACTCACAACTCCCAACCCACTGGCGCCTGGTTCGAACGACGTCCAGTATCTGTTCAAGATGGCCTACGACACGCCACGCCGCGTGGGTCTAGACGGGACTGCCCAAAACTGGGCTGTTGAGGAGTTCGAGAATGTGGACGACTCAACGATCGATATGACGCTTCGGGAGGGGATGAAGTGGCACGATGGGGAAGACGTCACCGTCGATGATCTGAAGTTCACATTCGACTTCTTCACCGAGTATTCGTTCCCGAAATACGACCCGTACGTGTCGAGCGTGGAGAGCACGTCGATCCAGACAGACCGAACGCTTCGAGTGAGCTTGAAAGAGCCGAACGTCGCATTCTTGACATCAGCGATGACGTTTATGAATATCCTCCCGAAGCACATCTGGGAATCCGTCCCCGATAAGGTCGACCAGCCGGTCAACTACAACATGCCGGTTGATGAGATGGTCGCTAGTGGTCCCCTGAAGATCACAGACAAGACCACCGACGAACTACAGATGGAGAAGTTCGATGATCACTTCCACGACCTTCCCTACGAGGAGTTCGTCTTCGTCAACCGTGCGAGTACGGAGGCGATCCGTGCAGGCTTCGTCGAGCAGAACATCCATATGACTACGTCGTCACCTTCGCCGAGTGTGACGAATGAACTTGCCAAGAAAGATTACATCAAGAAATCGGTTGCACCGTCGGTCCTCCAGATGAAGTTCAGTTTCGATCTCAGCACGAAGCCCTGGAACGACCCTGCGTTCCGAAGGGCGCTACTCGCAGCGACCGATGCGAAGAAGATCTCGCAACTCTTCTTCAACGGCGCCGCCAACGAGGCTGATGGGACCATCATCCATCCTGAACAGAAGTGGGGACGCAACGACCTCGAAAGTGTCGGATCTGCCGACGTTGAGAAAGCTAAAAGCATCCTGCGGGACGCCGGCTACACCTACGACAATAATGGGAATCTGCACTACCCGTCGTAGTTGTACCCCTTCACTCACATAATTTATTTTATGCTGCATCATACCGACCTGACCATATCGCTCAAAAGGGGGATACTGAATGGCTAACAACGTCACTAACTACGTCGCCTGGCGCCTTGCCCGGTTCGTCTTCCTACTGTTCGCGCTAATCACGATTATTTTCTTCCTATTCCGGGTGATGCCCGGCGATCCGACAGCGTTACTGCTGACCGGGAACTTCTCCGAGGAAGCGCGTCAGGCGATGCTGGAAAACTTCGGACTTGACAAGCCGCTGCACGAACAGTATTTCATCTTCATCGTCAACATCTTTCAGGGTGAGTTCGGCCGGTCGTACTTCTACAAGGAACCGGTCCTGGACGTGATTATCCCACGGATGGTCAACACTCTATTGATTATGATCCCGGCGCTGAGTCTCGTAATGATCAACGCCTACATCACGGGATCGTACCTCGGCTGGAACAAGGGAACGCTCCGCGAGCGGATCGGCACGTATCTGCCGCTGTCTCTGCGGGCAATGCCACACTTCGTGCTCGGGCTGTTCTTGCTGATGATTTTCTCCTACTGGCTGAACTGGTTCCCGATCGGCGGGATGGGCCCGATTGGCGGGAGAGAACTCAACCTGATTGAGACGATCACGTCACCAACGTTCTACAAATACGCGGCACTCCCGTTTGCGACAGCGCTATTCCACTATATTGGGGATCCACTACTGTTGATGCGGAGCAACATCATCAGCGAGCGGAACAAAGACTACATCGAACTGCTCGAATTGAAGGGATTGTCTCCCAGAAAGGTTCGAGAACACGCCGCTCGGAACAGTCTCCTGCCGCTGCTCACGTGGCTCACGCCGATGGTTGGGGTTGCATTTGGTGGCCAGATCCTCATAGAGGTCGTCTTCTCGTGGCCCGGGATCGGTCGGGCGCTTGTACTCGCCGCACAGCGTCAGGACTTCCCGATCGCTCAGGCAGCCTTTTTCATCATTGCGTTCCTCGTTTTGCTCACCAACCTGATCGTTGACTTGGCATACGGCTACTTCGATCCCCGCATTACCTACGGTGAATCATGAGTACGAGTGACCTCACGCAGTACCGGGATGCACTACGCCGGGCGGGCAACCAGACGTATGAGTTCCTCAAACCGGCTCTCAAGCAACGGTGGAGTCGGTGGGGACTGTACGTCATCGCGATCTACGTCCTGCTTGGAATCTTTGGGCCGTATCTCCCGCTCCCGGAGGCATTCACGAGTGTTCAGGGGGCGAACGGCGGATACGCCAAACTCAGTAGACCGAGCCTCGCTCATCCGCTCGGCACGACCTCCCTGGCGTACAGTGTTCTCGCACGGACACTCTACTCGTTCCGCACCTCGTTGTTAGTCGGGCTATTGTCCGCGCTGCTCGTGATTGGGATCGGAGTTAACGTCGGACTTGTCGCTGGATACTACGGTGGTCGTGTCGAGAGCGTGTTTATGGGGTTGACCGATCTGATGTTCGGATTACCCTTCTATCCGTTTGCGATTGTGCTCATTGCAATCCTTGGTTCTTCGATGATCAACGTCGCAATAGTTATCGCATTGGTATTCTGGCGTGAGATCGCTCGTGTCACGCGTTCCGAGACACTGTCGCTCAAAGAGCGGACCTACATCAAGAGCGCACGGGCTGCAGGCTCGTCGAATCTAAAGATTATGTACTATCACATCTTGCCGAACCTGATGCCGCTGATCCTCATCTACTTCGTGTTCGGCATCACGTGGGGGATTCTCCTGGAGGCGAGCCTGAGTTTCATTGGACTCGGAGATCCCGACACGGTCAGTTGGGGACTGATGCTACACAACGCGTTCAGCGCCGGTGCACTCACCCAAGCATGGTGGTGGGTGATTCCGCCTGCACTGGCGCTGTGGCTGTTCATCTGGAGTCTCTACGTCGTCGCTCGAGCACTGGAAGACAACATCGACACCAACGTTGAAGGCGGCGCGTAACTGCACTCTGCTGTTCTCTTTTCTGGCCGTAGTCTCAATTACTCGGTGTTTTCTTATGGCGTGAAGTGGATTTGACCAATCAGGGCCGTGCAGTCACCAGACTCAGGACGCGTCGAGCACTTCGAGTACGTCGACCGCCTTCGACAACGGTGAGGCTCCGTGGTCGAACGACAGCCGATTCACCGTTCGGAAAGCGCATATTCGCGCTCCGACTGATATGCTTCGATCGTCCGCTGAATGTCGACGAGCGCCGAAAGCAGCGGGTAGTTGTCCTCGAAGTCCCGATAGAGATAGGTCGGGATGTCGGGAGCCTCCGGCGTGAGATTGAACACGTCTCGTTGCCGCTTGATCGCCGTCTGACGGTCGCCGGCGATTCGGTCGACCTTCGTCGCGAGCAGCCGCAACCGGTTCCATTCGGCTTCGAGTGCTCCGTAGCTCTCCGTTCCGGAGCACTCAGGGGAGAAGGTTCGGAGTTCGTCGGTTATCGGCCGGAGTCTGTTTTCGACCGCACCGACAGAATCGGCTTCGATTTCGAGCGTCTGCAGGAATTGGTCACGTTCGCGCCGACACTGGCGTGTCTTCTCCCGTAGCGCTGTCTTGAGGCGCTGGTCGAAACAGTTCCCTTCGGTGAGAAGCAGTCCCACTTCCGGACCGAATTCTTCGGTGACGCTCTGTTCGTAGGTATCGCCGTACTCTGCGTCGTAGTGGGGGACGCTCATAACGGTGGATTCGTAGGCATTTCGTACGCTATCGAGTCCCACCGTCCGTTCCACCTGCAACGGCTGTGTGACCCCGGCGGCGTGATCCGGCTTCGTCGGCTCGATGGATTCGAGACGGGACCGAAAATCGTCGAACGCTTCGCGTTCGTCCCGCAGACACCGACGTTCCTGCTGGATCGAGGAACGGAGTGTGTCCAGGAGAGACAGAATCTCCGCTGTTTCGAGAACTGGTTCGGGAACCATAGCAAAAGATAGACTTGAAATGTAGTAAACTTTTATTATTTTCAAGCCCAGACGGGTCCTCATTTTGTGCTCGGCACGGAACAGTTCGCGGTGATCACTCTTGCAGTCGTGAATCGCCTCGGGGTCAAGCCCCGAGGCTTCCCGTTTCTACGACGTGACTTGCAGACACGGATTCGAGGTGAGTCGTGTCCGTAGCGGTCACAGTCTCCACGGGCGTGTCTTCGGGCCATCCCAGCCCTAGTTCAGAAAAGCCTCTCTGCAACACATTCATCGCCGCGTTCGCATCTCTATCCGTCTCGAATCCGCACGACGGACAGGAGTGTTCCCGCACCCAGATGGGCTTTGCCGTCTCCACACCACACGACGCACACTCCTTGGTCGTGCCTCGTGCTTCGACCTGTACGACGTGACAACCGTACAGGTCTGCTTTGTATTCCAGGAGGGTGATGAATTGTCGCCACGCCGCATCCTGCTTGTTCCGAGCGTTATGCGACTGTTCGAGCATCCCCTTCACGTCCAAGTCTTCCACGAACACGGCGTCGTACTCGCGGACGAGCCACGTCGTAATCTTGTGCTGGTAGTCCAGCACCTTCCGCTTGATGTGGCGTTTGACCTTGGCGACCTTCAGACGTTGTTTCTCGTAGTTGCTCGACCCCTTCTCTTTCCGTGAGAGTTTGCGTTGTTCTCCTCGAAGTCGTTCGTAGTCGTCTTCGAGGTCGAGCCAATCCACAGTGTGACCGTCGCTCGTGTGGATGTAGTTGAGTATTCCGAGGTCGATACCGACGCTGTTGCTCGCGTCAAGCGAGTCTACGTCGAGTTTCTCGGGCAGGTCAGCTTCATCAGTTTCCAAACCAAATGTGACGAACCACTCGCCAGTCCGTTCCTTCTTGAACGTGACCTCTTTGATGGTGGCGTGGTCGGGAATCGGACGGTGGTAACGAATCTTCACCCAGCCAATTTTGCTGAAGCGGACGTACGCATACTTGTCGCGCCCCCTCTTTTCATCGAGGTCGAAACCGGACTGGTTGTACGTCGCGCTTCGGTAGTCGGTAGGTGCTTGCCGTTTGAGCCGACCAACGTTGTACCCCTTCTCTTTCTTCTTGCGAAGATTCGAGAGGTTTCGATGGAAGCGTGCAACGGTGGCTTGGGCGGCCTTCGAGTGAAGTTCACTGAAGACAGGCCACTTGCGTTTCCACTCAGGGAGTTTGTTGTTCTGGTCGTACTCACTCGGCTTATCGTCCTCTGGGGCTTGTTCGTAGTCCCAGCGGACGTGGTTGTAGAGTTGGCGATGAACATCTAGATGGTGTTCCAGTCCCTCCGCTACCTCTCCTTTTGGGTAGGCGTGGTAGCGGTGACTGTGTTCCATCGCTGTCTCTTGATTAGGAACGTTTTGACTTAGTGGTTTGTATCACGAGTCGTCGGCTTCATCCCCGAGGTCAAGCCTCGGGGTATTCGCCTTGTCCGCTGATAAAATGAGAGAAACCACTATCCGTCGCCTTCAGAGGCCGAAATCACTATTTGAAAATTTCTATTTATAAATAAATATATTTTTTATAATATTTTGTCTCTCTGAAATTTTTACTTTGACTTAAGTAATCCAGCAGTAGCCAGCCGTGGTGAGATCGGTCGTTAGATGTCCAAAATGAGTGTTTTAGACCACTTTTCCCGCAATAAGTATCAGTCTGGAATTACGCCAGTGACAGAGAGGAGACCAGATCGAAAGTTAATATATCAAATAAAAATTATATATTGTGTTTTGGTGTTTACTGAATCCGACCGTACACTCCCTATCCACAAGTCGGGCCGATCAGACCTGGATTCGATTCGGCTCTCTCCCGGTAATCAAGGCAGGTACCTGATACTGATCACTCTCGTCTCTTCCCGCCGAGCGCGACCTCCGTTGACGGCGCTCGGCGGGGAAACAGTGAGAGGAATCAGTATTCCGGCTCGACCCCGAGGGTGAAGTCTGCACCGAAGTACGCTCGGTCGTTCGATCCACCGGTCATCCGTTTCACACTCACAAGTCGACCTCTCATCGTGCCGTGACGGGTCCCCGGGGCGGAGCCTTTTGTACGAAGCCGAACGAGGTCCCACCGTGAGCGGGAATCGAGCGGAGGTAACGGAACTGACCCGTCGGCTCGTGTCGATTCCGAGCCACGAGGACGAGACGGCCGCGGGCGACGAGATCGAGGCGTGGCTGCGCGCGGAGACCGACGCGACTGTCCGGCGTGACGACCACGGCAACGTCTTCGCACAGCGGGGAGAGGGGGCGGCCTCACTGGCGCTCGTCGGCCACCACGACGTCGTTTCGCCCGACGGCTCGCAGGTCGAATCCGGGGCGGAGAGCGACGGCGAGGCCGCGTACGTCGTCGAGGAGCGCGACGGGCGGTTGTACGGCCGCGGGACGGCGGATATGAAAGGCTCCCTCGTAGCAGCGATGTGCGCGTTCCGCGACGCCGATCCCGCGGGTGAACTCGTCTTCGCCTCCTTCGTCGGCGAGGAGGCGGGCGGCGTCGGCGCACGCGCCGCCATCGACGACGGGTTCGCGCCCGACTACGCCGTCGTCGGCGAAGGGTCGACGAACTACGCGGGCGCAGATCAGACCGACGTGGCCGTCGCCCACCACGGCCGGCGGGGATCGACGCTCACTGCCCGTGGCACGGCCGCACACGCCAGCGAGCCCGAGGCGGGTAAGAACGCGGTCTATCGCGCCTGCGACGCGGTGGACGTCGTGCGCGACCTCGACGCGCCGTCGACGGGAGTTCTCGGTGAACACGTCTGTGGGAGTGTCGTCGTGACCGAGATCGAGGGGGGGTCTGCGTGGAACGTCATCCCGGAAACCTGTTCGGTGACAGTCGACGAGCGCACCGTCCCCGGCGAGCGCACGCCGCTCGAACGCGCCGAGCAGATAGACGGCGTCGAATGGACCGTCGACCAAGATCTCCCGCCGATGGCCTGCGACGACGAGGCGTTCGCCGACGCCGCCCTCGCCGCGGCCGACGCGGCCCAGTCGGCGACGCCGGAGCACGTGACCAAACCACACGCGACCGACGCCGGGTGGCTCGCGGCCGCCGGGACGGCCTGCCTCGTCGCGGGCGCCGCAGCGCCCGGCGAGGCCCACACCGCCACCGAGAGCGTCTCGATCGACGCGCTGCAGCGGTGCCGCCGGCTCTACCGGGATCTCGCGGAGCGGTGGCCCGAGGGACGAAACTGAGATGAGAGCGGGAGAAACGCGCTACAGGTGCTGCGGCTCCGGCGCCGGCGGCATCGACCGCTTGTGGGCGCTTCGCTCGTAGAGTTCCACGACGCGTTCGATCTGCGCTTCGGTGACGTCGAGATGGCGAACGGTGGCGGCCGTCGACAGCGGCCCGTCGACGTGGAGCGCGAGGATCGCATCCAGCGTGTCGTAGTCCAGTCCCATCTCCGCTTCGTCGGTCTGGCCGGCCCACATCTCCGCGGAGGGGGTCTTCGCGACCAGTTCTTCGGGGACGTCGAGCGACGCCGCGAGCTGGCGGACCTGCTGTTTGTAGAGGTTGCCGATCGGGTTGCAGTCGACCGCCTGATCGCCATACTTGGTGAAGTAGCCGGTCAGCGCCTCCGAGCGGTTGCCGGTCCCGAGGACGACCTTGTTCTCGTAGTTCGCCACGAAGTAGTTCATCACGGCCCGCGTCCGGACGTAGACGTTGCCGGCGGCCGTCCGGTCGTCCTCGGCCTCGGGGAATGCCTCGAAGAACGCCTCCGCGATGGGCTGGATCTCCACGACGTCGTAGGTGATCCCGAGTTCCTGTGCGACCCACTCGGCGTCGCTCATATTGTCCTCGGTGTTCACCACGCTCGGCATCACCAGCCCGTGGACGCTGTCGGCGCCGAGCGCCTCGACCGCCAGGTACCCGACGGTCGTGCTGTCGATGCCGCCCGAGAGACCGAGCACCGCCCCTTCGGCGCCCGCGTCGTCGACGACGTCGGCGATGAAGGTGGTGAGATGCTCCACCGTCGATTCGAGCTCCGGATCGGAGAGTCTCAGATCCAGCGGTGCGTCCTCGTCGAGAACCGCCTGTTCGGTGGTCATCGACAGTCAGTACCGACTCGGGACACTAATACTCACCTCTTCCGGTTGATATATGAACGATCGTATACTTCCGCGCGCTATTTTACCGGATTCATCCACAGAATCGCGAACCGACGGCCACGTTGTGATACTTGCGAAACCAGCGTGAGCAGATCGAGCGGCAGCTATCGTAGTGATTGCAACTGATTATTCATCCGATCGCACGCTGTCGTACGATCGTGTGAACGAAGACTCGCAAACGCTCCTATAACAACTGCACGCCAGGGAGCCTCGCTGCGATGACCGACAGCTTATGTTTTTGCATCGACTTGATGTAACCACGTCGTCCGAACGTGAGAACGACTACCGCTCCCGACGGGCGGAGAGATAGCCGCTCTCTCGGTCCGTCTCGGACGACCCTTCGGATCACACAATGAACCTTCGTACCCTGGGATCGTACACGCTCGGTGCGATCGTTGTCGTCTTCGTCGGCTCGCTTCTCGTCGGGCAACTGCTCGGACAGCCCGTACTCTTGGCGTTCGTCGAAACCGGGAGTATGTCGCCGACGCTCGAACCCGGAGACGGCTTCATCGCTGTGCCGGCCGAGATTGCGGGCCCGGTCGAGGAGGGTGACGTCGTCACGTTCCGTGCGGAAACTCTCAACGGCGGCTCACTCACTACCCACCGTGTCGTCGACGAGACGAGCAGCGGATTCATCACAAAGGGGGACGCGAATCCCGTGACTGATCAGGACGGCGACGAGCCGCCGGTCGAACGCGACCAGATCGTCGCCAAGGCGCTTCAGGTCGGCGGGACCGTTGTCGTCATCCCCAAAGTCGGCGTGCTCGTCACCGGGGTCAACGACCTCCTCTCGACCGTCCAGCGCACGCTGGCGACGATGCTCGGAACGCGGGCACTTCTCGGAACCCAGGGGCTCGCGTACTTGCTGTTCGCCGTCGGCGTGCTGTCGTACGTCGTAAGCGCGGCTCTCGCATCCGAAAAGCGGGAACGGCGAACCAGACGGGAGACCGGGGTGCTCGACGCACGGCTCGTGATCGTCGGTCTCACTGCCGTGTTGGTGCTGATTCTCACGTTGAGTATGGTGGCCCCTGCGGGCGTACAGACGTTCACGTTCGTCAGTTCGCAGTCCGACGCACCGGGACCGAGCGTCATCCCCACCGGAGAAAGCGAGAATCTGACGTACGTGGTCCCGAGCAACGGACTCGTGCCGACGGTCGTCTACCTCGAACCGGGAAGCGAGGGGATCAACGTGACCCCACAGCGGTTGTACGTCGGGAGCGGGGGCCAGGCGAACGCGACTGTCACGATCTCTGCGCCGCCCGAGACGGGGAGTTACGAACGGACACTCGTCGAACATCGCTACCTGGCACTGCTCCCACGGTCGATCATCCACGGCCTGTACACGGTCCATCCGTGGCTTCCGATACTGGCGATCAACGCCCTCGTGGGGCTCGGCTTCGTGGGGATCGCATCCGCGGTCGTCGGCTGGGGGGCGATCCGCGTCGACTCCCGCACCAGACAGCCGTTACTGCGGCGACTGCGCCGATGGTTCCGCTGACTGGTGGGCGGGCCCGGGCGTCGAACCACTTGAACGTCGAATCGCCTATACGTCGAACCACTTGAACGTCGAATCGCCTATACGTCGAACCACTTGAACGTCGAATCGCCTATACGTCGAACCACTTGAACGTCGAACCGCCTATACGTCGAACCACTCGGTCAGTGCCGTCTCGTCGGTCATAAAGTAGTAGACCAGATCGCCCTGCACGACGGCGTACGCGTCAAGGCTCCGATCGTAGATCACGCGGCCGTTGGAGTCGATCGCGATGTCGACCAGATCTTCGAGGGAGTCGGTCCGGATGTACTCTTTGTCCGACTTCGTGGGGATCTCGCCGTTTGAGATCCACTCGTCGTATCGCGAGCGGGCCAGGTCGGTCTCGACTCCCAAGGGGTCGATCTCCCGGGAGCGACGGAGGACGGCGACTGCGCCGGCAAGCAGCCCGATTCCGAGGGCCCCGAGACCGCCCACGGTCGTCATATCGGGCGAGCCGACGGACCGCCGCGTCACCGGGGTGCTGTGGGTGCGACTCGCCGAGAGGTCGCCGTCGATCCAGTACGTGTTCCCGGAGAGCGCAAGCGGCGCGGACGTGGTGAGGGTGCCCGCGTAGTCGTTTGTCTCGTAGGTCACGCTCAACTGGAGCGTGACCTGAAGGCTCCCGGCACCCGAGACGGCGCTCTGTTTCTCGGAGACGTACGATCGGATATCCTCCATATCCATCGTGGTGTTCACCCAGACCGTTCCGTCGGACACCCGGGTCTGGTCGGCAGCGACGAGCTGCTGGTCCTCGTAGAACGTCTGCCCGTCGCGGGTCGCCCGGAGCTGGATGACGTGCCGCTGGGAGACGTTGACCTGCTGGTCGCCCGGCACATCGGTTCGGATGCGCAACGTCAGATCCGGCGACGCCTCGAAGAAGTAGATCGGCATATCGCGCAACACCTGCCCCTCCTCGTAGAGGGGTGTGGCGTTCCGGACGACGGCTGACGTCTCCGTCGACGTCTGGATCGTCTGCGTGTTGGTGTTCTCGGTGACCTCCTCGACGGGCGGGTTCAGGTACGTGTTCGCCGCGCCGCCTACGGCGACGAGTCCCAGAACTACCATCCCGAGGGCGATGAACCGGCCGTACCGGCCGATCACCAGCTCGATCTGCTTTGTTACCGACATAGTCCCCGTGGCCTTCCCGGCATCTATCCGGAATCGTTATTCGAGCGACAAAACTGCTTCGCAGGTCGGTATCGGTCGTGGAACGTTCGGTCGGACGACAGCGGAATCAGGCCGTGTCCTGCACCGTCGCCGTCGAGAAGTTGCCGTCGGCGTCGTATGCGGTCACGGTGAGGGTGTACAGTTGGCCTTTCGCGACGTTGTATTTCGAGTCGTCCGGCTGGATCGTCTCCTTGTTGTTCTTGTAATCGAAGGTGCCGCCGAGCGTGATAGTTTTCGAGGCGACGACCGTGCCGCCGGACTCGCCCTCGGTGACTTCGAGTTCGATCCGGTCGAGGTCACCGTCGCCGTCGTTGTCTTCCACGAAGACTTTCGTCTCCCACTCGTCTTTGTTCCGCCGCGCGCTGAACTCGTTGTCCTTCGTCGGCTTCTTGATCCGGACGACGCCCTTCACGTTGCCGGATTCGGCGTCGACGCTTCCGGAGGTGTCCAGCGAGAAGTTCGAGCCGCTGATACTGACGCTGTACGGAATCGTTCCCGTGACGGCCGCGTCGATGTCGACGTACTGTTCGTTCCCGCTCATCACGTTGAACGTCACCGAACAGCCCGATTCGCCGTCGTTGTCGTAGAGCGTCCCGTCCGAACAGGTGTCGAGCGAGACCGTGATGTCCAGTGCGGCGGGCCTGTTGTTCTCGAATTTGACCATCGGCTCCCGGCTGTTCTTTTTCACGGTCCCCTGGCCGACGACGCCGACCATCGCGTTGTCCGCGGACGCGACGCTGAAGTTCCCGGTTCTCTGCGCGTTCACCGAACTGAACGCCCCCGTCGCGATGTTCTCGCCGCCGAGGCCGATGACGGTCGCCGCGCTACCGAGGACGAGTAGGAATTTGCGGCGACTGCCGCCGCCGGACCGCCGGCGTCGCTTGCGAGGCATCTTATGCACCCCCGCGTTGGCTCCGACAGACGACGATGGGATGGCTGTTGGTCATAGGGGTTCGGTGCCCGCGAGAGACGGTATTCGGGCCTGCTGGTGGTCCGTCGAATATCGACGCTCTGTCGTGTTATTTAGGCTTCACGATGGTAAATGCTTCGCACGATTGTCAGCGCGGCGCAAATGCGGCAGAAGAGCGTCGTCGGCCGCCGCCGACATCGACGATCAGTCGGCGGACATCCCCCGATCGAACCGCGGCTCGAACGTCGGCAGGAACTGCAGCGCCGAGGTCGCAGTGTCCTCGTTTTCGTTCGTATCGGCGGCCCGAATCCGGACGAGGTACTTCTGTGAGGGGTCCACGTCGGCCGTCGGAATTCCCGGGATGTACACGGGCGAAGCCTCGTAAACGTCCGTCCGCCCGAAGTCGACGGTCTGGCGGGCGACTTCGGTCCCCCCGGCCGTGCGGATGGAGATCTCGACGGTCTCGAGGTCGCCGTTCGGATCCTCCACGCGCAGCGTCGAGATCTCGAACTCGTTGCGGTGGGTGTCCCAGGAGGGGTCTTCGAAGGCCGTGATCCGGGGTCCCTGGCGTCGCCGAATCGGGATCGCGACCCAGCCCGGCAGCGACGGGAGGCCGTACCACCACAGCCGGAGCGCCACGATGGGAACGAGGATGAGTAGACTCGCCGTCACGAGCCACGAGAGCACTGGGATCCCCCGAGATGAGACGATACTGAGTACGCCACTGCCGCCGGCAGTAGCGGGACCGACAGTGATCGTCGTCTCCGCTGTCGCGTTCGCGCCGTACTCGTCTTCCGCCGTCGCCGTCACGTCGTAGGATCCGTTCTCGAACGTGTAGTTGACCGTCCGTCCCTCCGCCTGGGTGCCGTTCGGGAGGTCCCAGGTGACGGTGACGTTCCCGACCTCGTCGGTGACGTTGGCGCGGAGGGTCGTCGAGTTGTTCGCGGTGACGCGCTCGGGCGTCTCGATGGCGATCTCCGGTTCGTCGTTCACGAGGATCCGATAGTCCGTCGTGTCCGTATTCCCGAGCGCGTCGGTGACTCGCAGGGTGACGTTGTAGATGCCGGGCTCTTCGAACTCCGACTGGACGTTCTCGCCCTGCACGGTGGTGCCGTCCGGGAGCGTCCACTGGTAGGTGACCTCCGGGCTACTGAACACGGCGAAGGGGCTGAAACCGGTGGTCCGCGCCTCCAGGACGACCGCCTCCTCGGTCGTCGAGACCACGTTCGTCCTGAGTAGCTCCCACCCGTTCTCGGTCAGATGGCCGATCCGGGCGTTCGCGGGATCGGTCACCCCGAGTCGCTCTCTCGACACTTCCATCCGGACCATCGCCGGCTGATCCTCCTGGCCGGGAGGCGCCTGAATGTCGACGGCTTTGACGATCCGGCGCTCGCGGTCGACGCCGTTCGTCCGGTTGATCGTCGACCGCCTGCCGTCCAGTGTGACCTCCTCGCCGACGAGGGTGAGCGTGTCGACACCGCGCGAACGGAGCTGCTCGGTCTGTTTGGCCGATTGCTCCGAGAAGTCTGCCCGCGTGATCACCGCACGCGGCTCAGGCTTCGAGCCGGGGTTCGGATCGTCGGGGATCGTCTCGGGGTCCATCTCCTCGACGGTGAACGATTCCGCCGGTTCCGACTCGGTCCCGTTGTCGGTGCCGTTCTCGGAGACCACCGTCTCCGGGGAGATGGGCTCGACTTCCACGCCTGTCGGTTCCTCCGAGACTCCCGGGCCACCCGTAGTCTCGTTCCCGCCCGTGCTCTCAGTCGTCTCGGGCAGCCGCGCGTGCAGGGAGATCTCGGACAGGAGCCTGTCGCCGACGGCCGTCTCCTCGGACCGCGTATCGACGGCGATGCTCACGACGAGCTGTTCGCCGGGCGCGAGCGTCCTGTCGTTTTCGGCGCCCTGGATCGCCCGCTGCTCGATGACGGGTTCGGTGCGGACGCCGCTCGAAAGCGCCTCGTAGAGGATGACCGAATCGGTCGCGTCGTGCGTGAGCCACACCCGCGCGTCGCGGTCGCCGCGGTTCTCGATCACGAAGACCTGCCGGATGACCGTCCGGCCGTTGTTGTTGACCCCGGGATCGGTCACGTCGACGCTGAGGTTCCCGTCCGCGCCGACGCTGGCGTACTCCCCGTTCGGCCCGTCGTAAGGGGCGAGGACGACGCCGTTGTCGTCGAAGACGTCGTCGGTGGCACCGATCGTGACCGCCCCGGTCGGGACGGCCAAGGCGAGAGCGACGGCGACGAGGAGTATTGGGGTGAGTTTGGTTGACGCCATTTTGTGTAGTCTCAGGGATGAATACGGCTATGTGGCTGTAGACGGTGCAGTGGCTCACGGGAGCAGCGGTAGGGCCGCCGAAGCAGCACCACAGGCTACTTATAGGATCCGCGAAAGATCGGATAACTTCGATTGTCGGGCGGACGTTACGGGTTAGACACGTTGGCGTATATCGTAATGTTGTTCAGGAGCTCAGCGTTCGGATCCACGTTCGTCGTGTCGATGGTCATAGAGACGTTAGCGGAATCTCCCGAACCGAGCTCCAGGTTATCGGGATTGTCACCTGCGCTGTCGACGGTGATGTTGTCGCCCGTGGTAGCGGAGCCGTTGTAGAACGTAACTGCGGTTGCGTTACCTCCTTCGCGGAGAATTTTCACATCGACGCCCTGCGACCCTTGATTCGTAATATTAATCACTTTATCCACTTCGGTAGTCGCATTGGTGTTCACGTTGGTGAGTTGGATTTCTACCTCTCCGTTGTTTACGCTCGCGTACTCCTCACCGTTATTGCTGTCGGCGGGTTGAATTGCCAGCAGCGCGTTCGCGTCACCGGCAGTGTTCACTTCGGCCGTCCGTTCCGCCTGCACGGTCGTGAACGCACCGCTCGCAGTCACCAGGCCGATGGCGGCGAAGACTGCGAACAGCGCGAACAGTTTTCCTTTGGGTCTCATAGTTGGATCGTTGGTTTCGTGTTTTCGTTGCCCGAGAGCCGACGCGACCGTCGCGCCAGCCCGTCAGGGCTTACTACCCCCTACACATCCCACCCCCTTTGTAAGCCCTACCTACCTGATGGTTAGCGGCTGCTAACAGTCGCTGTCAACACGGTTAGCATACGCTAATATTCGCTGAGATGGCAGTTAGGGAGGGCTAACAGCGCGTATTCGGGCAGTACGGGAAGCAGACCGATACGGATACAAACTGGGAAAGCGGCTTGGAAAGCGAGTCGAAGTTAGTTGGTCGTCGCCTGCGCGGTGACGGTGATCTGTCGGATCAGGTTTTCGTTCGCGCCGATGTTGGTCGTATCGACCTTGATGCTGACCGTCACCGACTCGCCGGGGGTCAGCGTATATGCCGTTCCGCCCTCGTCGGGTTCGAGTCCTCCGTCGGATGCTGAAGGGGTCTGGTCAGACGCGTTGTAGAACGTCACCACGTCCGGATTATCACCACTGTCGTTGATACTCACCTCGACCTCCTGGCTTCCCTGATTCGTGATGACGAACACCGACTGTACGTCCGTCGTCGCGTTGGGATTGACCCCGGTGGCGCTGGAGGTGTAGCCGGCGAGGTTAATTTCAAGTTCGCCGTTCGAGATGCGGGCGTACTCGTCGCCGTTCGGCCCCTCAGCGGGGTCCATCGCGAGCAGGGCGCTGCCGTCGCCCGCGACGTTCACTGTCGCCGTCCGGGACGCTTCGACAGAGGTGAACGCGCCGGTCGCGGTCACGAGGCTGACCGCCGCGAAGATAGCGAGGAGTCCGAACAGCCGTGTTTTGCGTCCCATAGTCGTGTGAGGCCGCCGTGCGCTCGTCTGAACGATACGGATCGACGGTGTTGGGGACGCGTACCCGCCTCGATCGAACGCCGCCGAGCGGAGCAGTCGGGTTGTGGCCCCCGCAACGACCGTCGATAAGCCTCTCCTAACTGTCCGTTCGTATCCAAGCCTCTTGTAGGATCCGGTTCTGAAGTCGAGAAGTAGTGGACATTGAAGCTCTTAACCAGCGATTTAGCCCACCATCGCTACAGCACTCGACGAAAGGGACGACAACCGTTGGTCGAGACAAGCGACAACTTTACGCCGAATCAGTCGGTCAAGTCATTTGTTACAGTTAACAGATGGCTACCGAGGTGTCCGAGAGCGAAACCGAGTCTTTATCGAACGACGTCCTCTACGATGCGCTCTCACAGACGCGACGCCGGTACGCGCTGCATTACCTCAAACAGCGCGGCGAACCTGTTTCCGTGCAGGAGCTGGCCGAACAGGTGGCCGCCTGGGAGAACGAAAAGGAGATCGAGGAACTCACCTCCCAGGAGCGAAAACGGGTCTATATCGCGTTCTACCAGTCTCACCTGCAGACGATGGACGACAACGGACTGGTCGAGTACGACGATGACGACGGAACAGTCACCCTCTCGGAGTCGATGCGGGATATCGATCTCTACCTGGAAGTCGTCCCCGAAGAAAGCGTCCCCTGGAGCCTCTATTACGCCGGGCTAGCGGTCGCAAACGCCGCGATCCTGCTGCTCGCGTGGTTGGAGATCCGTCCGTTTACGATGCTTCCCGACCTGGCCTGGGGTGCGGTCGTGCTCGTGACGTTCGGCGTGTCGGCGTTCGTCCAGTTCTACTACAGCCGACAGATGCACATCGGTGACGACGGGCCGCCGCCGGAACTCGCGGAGTGAGTGAATCCGACGCAGGTTACAGGCGGGGCAGGCCGAGGCGGTTCACGGCGCGGAGACGATTTCGAGGTCGCCGTCGTCGGTGATCCGGACGACGGTGTCGAACAGCGATCTGAACACGCCCACGGTCTGTTTGTCGTGCGCGTCGGGGTCCATATGGTAGTGTGCCATCGCGTCGACCGACGACAGTTTCCCCCGGAAGATGTGCAGAAACCGAAACAGACGGCGCGGTTCGACGTACTGAAGCAGCGCGGTCAACGAGTGGACACAGACTGCCGTTCGCTCCTCTTCCGTCGAGATATCGGAGATAAGCCGACTGAGCGTGATTCCGAGGCGGGTGAGATCCGAGGGGTCCGAGACGGTCTCGATCGTGATTTGCTCCGGCCCGCTCTGGGTCGAGATGGTCGTCGAGGCGGGCGCACCACCAGTCTCCTCACCCAGAGAAACGACGACCATACTGGCGGGCGACCCGGAACTGTACCGCTGCCACATCGAGAGCCAGTCGTTCGCGGAGCGCGTGACCGTAACCGCGAGGATGTTCGTCCGGTCCGGAACGGCGTACGACAGAAGCGCTGTACAGTTTCGGTCGCAGTCGGCCCCCTGGACCGGGCCGAGCACCAGGACGTCGGAGGCGTCGTCGATCGTCTCGAAGGGGATGCTGTCGGTCGTTTGTGTCTCCTCCTGCTCCGGGACGTTGACCCACTCGAAGGAATTATCCTCGCGTCGCCCTTTGTCATCCGAGCGTCGCTTCTTGCCCTGTCGCTCCCGGACCGAATTCGCGAGGTCTTCCAGGGAGGCAGAGAGAGATTCCCCGTCGTCGGCCTCATCGTCGGGTTGCAAGTCGTCAGTGCCGTTCATTGCTGTGTTCCTGGGTCAGGGGGCCCTGCATCGGGAGTGAGTCCGTCGAAGAGCGCACGGCAACGGACTGCTCTTTCTGTCCCGCACGTCCCGTGAGTCGATCGCACAGTGTCGCGTCGGCGTCGGGGCAAACGCCGACGGAAGAGGCGCTGCGATCCCTCCGGGGATACCGAGGAATACGTTGGATAGCGAATAAATATACCGGAATTTGTATCGACGGCTGCAGAGAGCGGGCAGGGCGTCCAACGCGCCGCCGTCTCTCCGGAGCGGAGTCATCGGTGGCACCTTGGTATCAATCTACAGAGACATCGGGACCCAATGCGCCGAAGTGCCGAAACTTGGCAAACAGGAGCGGTAACAAAGCTTTTACTCGTACAATCTTTAGTTTCACTCACCGAACAATATCGAGATGTCGGAAGAGTTTCCGGACCCGGGCGGCGATCCGTTCGAAGAGGAGTCCTTCGACGAGTGGCTCGAGCAGCAGGCCGCAACGCAGGGGCTCTCCCGGGAGGAGCTCTTCGAGCAGTTGATCTCTTCGTACTGGACGCTCACCGAGATGACGCAACTGCTTGAGAACACCGGAAGCACCGATCCGCCGTTCGATCCGTCCCAGTCGGAGAGTTCGACCCCGCTGCCGACAGACATCGGATCTGAGGGGACGGACGCCGATCGTCGGGAGCCGAACGAAATACCGTCCGACGACGCCGCGGAAACAGACCGCGGCCACGAAGCCATCGTCGACCGTCTCGATGAACTCCAAGACCGGGTCGACGAACTAGAGTCGACGCTCGAATCGGAAGTCGAGCGCGGGCAATCGCTGGATGCGGTCGCAGAAGCGGTAGTCGAACGGATCTCCGAGATAGAAGCTGAGCTCGACGGACTGGCGACGGAACTGGATTCGACACGCGAGTCAGTAACCGACGACTACGACTCGCTTGCAGAGGACATCGACGACCTGGAGGCTGAACTCAGCCGCGAAAAGGACACGCGTGCCACGGCACAGCAGAAATTAACGGCCGAGCAAGACCAGATCCGTTCGTGGCTGGACACGGAATTCGACAATCTAGAGACAGTTCTCGAGTACCTTATCTCCCGGACCGACGAACTGGAAACCGACATCGAGAGTGCGGACTCACACTACGGGGACGCACTCTCACGGCTCCGCTGGGAGCGCGATGTACTGGATTCGCTCAAACGTGATGCCGCAGCGGCGGGTGTACACGCCGGCGAATGTGAGTCGTGTGCCGAGACAGTCGATCTCGATCTGCTGTCGCGGCCCTACTGTCCGAACTGTGAAAGCATTCTGACTGGGATCGAAGAGCGCGACAAGTGGCTGTTCTTCTCCGAAGCCGTCGTGACGACAAAAGGAAACGGCGCCGGATCCGACGCACACGGGAGTACGAGAGCCGGCGCCGGGATCGAGCCGGCAGAGCACACCACGGCATCGTCTCCCTCTCAAGCAGGACCCGGACAGGACCCCGACGCTCGATCGGCCGACTCAGACCGAACCACTCAGGCCGACGCGTTCGAGAAAGAGCCCGTCGGTGGGGAATCGACCGAGAATGGCGGCGGAGACTTCGGAACTACCGACCGGCCGAAGACAGAGCAGGACAGTTCCCCGGGAGCAGCAATCGATCGCGACGCGTCGTCGTCCGCTTCCCGCGAGTACGGATCGAACGAACCGGAGGAGAGTCCGACGGAAGATACCCCCTTCGAGTTCACCGATGCGATCGAAAACTCACCACCGGAAGAAACCGCCGACCGATCCGGGAATCGCGACGACGCGCAGTCGTTCTCAGCGGACGGCAACCGCGAGCCGATGGATCGCGAAAGGGACGACAGCGACGTGGAGTCTACCTTCGACAACCTCGGAGAGTGGGTGCGACAGGAAGAGCAAAAAACGGACTCCGCAGACGGAAACTCGCGGCGACGTGAGTGATTCTGACTGGGGCCGATCAGCGGGCGCAAAGTCCTTAGGAGAGGTATCACCCGCGAGAGAGGCCGACGTCGGAAGGTCCGCCTGTGGGACGACGGCCGACCCGAAGGCCAGATTTATTCTTTCGGCGGTCAACTAATCTCACACTGTTGGGGTCGTATGGACAATCAATCACACGTACTGGTCGTAGACGACGAAGCGGATCTCGCAGATCTGTACGCTTCGTGGCTCTCGGCGAAGCACACCGTCGAAACAGCCCACAGCGGCTCCGAGGCGATCGAGAACGTCCACGACTCGATCGACGTGGTGCTTCTGGATCGCCGGATGCCGGGGCTCTCCGGGAACGCGGTGCTCGAGGAGATCCGCGAGCGCCACCCCGAGTGCCCCGTGGCGATGATCACGGCAGTCGATCCCGACTTCGACATCCTAGAGATGGGCTTCGACGCCTACGTGACGAAACCGATCTCCGCGGAGGAACTCACGACGGTCGTCGACTGTCTCCTGCGGCGCTCCGAGTACACCGAGACGCTACAGGAGTTCTTCGCCAAACTCTCGAAACGCGAAACGCTTTCCTCCCAGAAGCCACAGTTCGAACTCGAATCGAACGAGCAGTATCGAAAACTGGAGGAGGACATCGAGCGCCTCCGGAAACAGTCGGAAGAACACATCACCGAACTCGACGACGAGGACTTCGAGGCGCTGTTCCACCGCCTGGATGCGTGACGGGTGGTGTCGCCGTCGCTGCAGCCGATCGAAAGATTCGTCACGATCACTCCCGTTTTTTTCCGCCGAGCGCCACCCCCGTGGACGGCACTCGGCGGGAAACAGTGAGCGTAATCGAGATCAGAACACCGCTCCGGTGCTATGCTATCGTCTCTTCGATCGTTTCTAGCAGGTCTTGCCGGCTATACGGTTTGAAGAGATACGCATCGGCGCCGGCTTCGACCGCGCGCATCTTCACCTCGTTACTGACATAGACGGTACTGACGATGACCGAAATAGTGGTGTCGAGTGATTTGATCGACTCAGTCGCGTCGATGCCATTGCCCTCCGCCAGATTGAGATCCATCACGACGACGTCGGGGTTCGTCTCGCGTGCGAGTTCGACCGCGTCGTCGGCGCCGCACACTGTCCCGACGATCGTGTGTTCCTTCTGGACGTAGTTGCGTAACAGCGTCGCCTGCACGTCCGTATCTTCGACGAGTAAGATGGATGCCATATGTAGCTGGTGTGAGCGAATGCGGCAGCGAGCGCGCATTTGCTGCGGGACTCTCTGGAATGTGACTCGTCCTATACGTTCGGCACGTGTATCCTTCACGATTCGTTGCCGGACGTGCGAGACGGTGACAGACGGTAGCCACACAACGCTTTTTCCGAACGCCAACAAAGTTACAGAGGCTATCGGGGCCAACTGGCGAGCAGGACACTGCTGTCGGTCAACCCGATGAAAACAGTGAGTAGGATGTCGACAGAGAGGTGGCCGTACGCCATCGCGGGGACGGGAGCCCTCCTGAGTCTCACCCTCGTCGGGGAACTGTTCGTGTACGTGTCCGTCTCGGGGATGCCGTACAGTGGATTCCCCATCGGGATCCTCACCTCGGTTCCGTTCGTGATCGGCCTCGTGTACGGCGGATACTGGCTCGCCGACAGCGAGTTGCCATCCGAGCGGTACGACCAGGTGGGTCGCTGGTGGGTCGGCGGAACGATCGGGATGATTCTCCTAGTGTTGGTCGTCAACATCCAGATACAGCCTCTCTCGACGATACTCGTCGTCGGGACAGTCCGGTGGAGCGCTGCGATCGGTGGCGGTGCGGGGCTCCTGATGGGGATTCTTCAGGCACAGGCAATTTTGCGGGGCATCGAGGCCGAAAAGGCGCGCAAGCAACGGCAACAAGCCGAACGGGAGAGGGACAATCTCGAGGAGTTCACCCGGATCGTCTCTCACGACCTGCAGAACCCCCTCCACGTCGCGCAGGGTAATCTCGAACTGCTGCGTGAGGACTGCGAGAGCCCACGGATCGACACCATCGAACGGGCGCACGATCGGATGTCGACGATTATCGAGCGAACGCTGACCCTCGCGCGGGCGAGTCGCCCGATCAGTGAGACCGGGCCGGTGGATCTCGCCGCGGTCGCCGAGAGGTCGTGGGAGATGATCGAGTCGGCCGACGCGACGCTCCAGAGAGAAGGCACACAAACGATCTGTGCCGACAGCGACGCGCTCCAGCACCTCTTCGAGAACGTGTTTCGGAACGCGATCGAGCACGGGGGCGACGAGGTCACGGTCCGGGTCGGGGTACTCGAGACCGGGGCGGGGTTTTACGTCGAGGACGACGGCCCCGGGATCCCGGACGCCGATCGCGAGCAGGTGTTCGAATCCGGGTACTCGACCGCGCCAGAGAACCTGGGGTTCGGACTCAGTATCGTCAGGCGGGTCGTCCAGCGTCACGAGTGGGAGATCACGGTCGGAGAAAACGACGACGGCGGGGCGAGATTCGAGATTCGCGGAGTCGAAACACCCGACGACTAGACGCCGGTCCGCTCCGAACCTTTTATACCAGCGGACTGGTGTTCATTACGTACACAGCGGCCCGCCGAAGCAGCACGGGCGGGGTGCTAGCGCGCCAGTGGTCCAGTGGTAGGACAGTGGCTTCCCAAGCCACTAGCCCGGGTTCAATTCTCGGCTGGCGCATTTTCGGCCGAGCACAGTGAGGCGGCCATCGCGACTACCGGGAATCGAATCAGGGAGCGGAGCGACCGTGGTGCAGTTTTCAGATAGGGCACTCCTCTTCTCGTCAACGGCCACACCCGTCGGTGAGTTCCACGTGAGACACCGTCGGCACGCTCGCGTGGGCCTGACCCCGGCCGGCGGTCTGATAGATCGGTGATAATTTCACCGTCGGACTGCGAAGTGGCCCAGTATGGTGGTTTCGACGGCCCGCCTCGAACGGACCGCTGCCCCGTTCGCTGCCCTCCCCGCCCGCTGGCTGCTCCTCCCGCTGGCCCCCGTAGCCCTCACGGCGCTCGTGATCACGATCGGGTACGTCGCGGCCGGCGGCGACGCCCCCGGCTTCCCGCCGCAGTTCCCGACGCTCGCCTACGGCGTCGCGAACGTCGTCGTCGTCGCTCTCCTCTACCGGCGGGTGCCGACAGACGTCTGGAAGGCGGCCGCGCTCTTCCGGAGGCCGTCGAGCCGCGAGATCGCGGTCGGCATCGCGGCGACCGCAGTGGGCATTCTCGTCGGCTGGCCCGCGACAACACTCCTCGCCGACGCGGTCGGCGTGGCGCGCTATACGGTCCCGGAGGTCTCCGGGCCGATCGGGATCGGTTCGCTGTTCTTCGGCGCCGTGATCGTCGCCCCGTTCGCCGAGGAACTGCTCTTCCGCGGGCTGCTCGTGGGGATCCTGCTGGAACGCGGCGTCGACACGGCGGTCGTTGCCGCGGGATCGCTCCTCGTCTTCGCCGCGATACACGTCTTCACCGCGGGCGTCGGCGGCGTCGTCAACGCCGTGCTGCTCGGCGCCCTCCTGACGTGGCTCCGGTTTCGCTTCGACAACCTCGCCGGCGCGTGGCTGATGCACGCGTTCAACAACGCCGCGGAACTGCTCGTGGCGCTGTCGATGGTGCCGTCGCTGTACGCGCTCTAATTCGGTCTATCAGCGACCAACGACGGCGACTCACTCTCCGGGCGGCGCCAGGTCCCGCTGGAACTCGTCGAAGACGTCGAGATCCGCCGGCAGATCGTAGTCGATCCGGCGCTCGGACTGTCGCTTCGGGAGCGAATCCTCGACCGGCGCCGCGACCGACTCCCAGCCCGGTTTGACCTTCAGGCTCTTGGCGGGGATGCCCGCCGCGATGTGGTGGTCCGGGACGTCGCCCTGCACGACCGACCGGGCACCGACGACGGCGTTCTCGCCGATCCGACACCCGGCGCGGACCATCGCGTCGTAGGTGACCCGGGCGTCGTCGCCGACGATGGTGTGGTAGTTTTCGACCGCGGTCTGATCGACGACGTCGTGATCGTGGCTGTAGATGTGGGCGTTGTCGGAGATGGAAGCCCGGTCGCCGATGGTGAGCTTGCCGCGGTCGTCCAGGTGGACGTCGTCGTGGATCACGACGTTGTCGCCGACAGAGATGTTGTGGCCGTACGTGAAGGTGATCCCCTTGAAGAACCGACAGTCGTCGCCGCAGTCCGCAAAGAGGTGAGTGGCGAGCATCTGCCGGAAGCGGAGCGCAAAGGCGACGTTGTCGGCCATCGGCGTCGCGTCGAACTGTCGCCAGAGCCACTGGAGATACTTCGAGCGCTGGAAACGCTCTTCGTCCTTCTCGGCGTAGTACTCGGATTCGAGCGTCGCGTTGCAGGGGTCGTATCCCTGCAGGCGGACGCGTTCGGCCGGAGATATGTCCTCGCCCGCCTGCCAGCGCTCGTACGCTTCACGGTCGCCGTGTAAGTCGACGAGCGTCTCCGTGACGACGCGGCAGGTGTCCTCGTCGGAGGCGAGTCGGTCGTCGACCTCCTCGATGAACGCATCCACGTTCGCTTCCGCCTCCGGAGGAAGGGAGACGTTGACTTTTGTCATCGGCGCCGGGTTCGGACTCCGGCGGCATATCCGTTCGGTTGTGTACTGCGGTCGACAGACCGCGTCGGGGCGGCGAAAATTCCGTCAAGCGTCGGGACGGACACAGCCTCGCTATCTGTCACCGCCGCAAAGGAACCCAGCACTGCGAACTCGAACAGAGAGACGGCGCCGCCGGCCGCGGCCGGACCGCCCGCGACGACGCCCCACAGGGAGAGCGTCCCGACGAACCCTGCGAGTGCCTCGGGGGAGAGGCCCCAGAGGTCGTCCACAGCACGGCGTTGACGATGACCGCGTGGACGAAGTACGCCGAGGTCCGGTCGGCGAGGGTCTGGATCTCCGGCTGCCGGGACTGGGCTTCCTTGACCGTCTGAACGGTCTGCTGGATCGACGTATCCGCCCCGACCCTCGTCGCCTGGACGGCGAGTACGCCGTTTTGTTCACCGTCGAGCCCAGGACCTCGCCGCCGATGCGCTCCCTGCGACTCTCGCCCGGCACGGTGTGCCCACTGCTCGCCCCGTTCGATGCCCCGTAATGTATACCCCGATGCAAGACACTCGGAGAGAGTATGCCGCTTGTCGAGGTGCCCGGCGTCGCCGTCGTCTTCGCCTTGGTCGTCCTCGCGCTCGTCGCGTTCGTCACGGAGGTCGTTCCGAACGACGTCACGGCGATCGCGTTGATGGCCATCCTCGTCGTTCTCGAACCGTGGACCGGTGTCGGCGCCCGCGGCGCCATCTCCGGGTTCGCAAACCCCGCGACGGTGACGATCATCGCGATGTATATGCTGAGTGCCGGGGTCCAGGAAACGGGGCTGATCGACCGCCTCGGCGTCTATCTGGCGGCGTTCACGCGCGGCGACGAGTTCCGGGCGCTGCTTGCGACGGTCGGCACGACCGGGCCGATCGCCGGATTCATCAACAACACCCCGGTCGTCGCCGTCTTCATCCCGATGATCACGGACTTAGCGAAGCGATCGAACACCAGCCCCTCGAAGCTCCTGTTGCCGCTGTCCTACGCGGCGATCCTCGGCGGGACGCTCACGCTCGTGGGGACGTCGACCAACCTCCTCGCCAGCGACTTTGCCCGCCGACTCATCGACGGCCGCGACGGGATCGGGATGTTCGAGTTCACCGCCCTCGGCGCCGTGTTGCTCGTCGTCGGTACCGCGTACCTCCTGACGGTCGGCCGGTGGCTCACGCCCGCCCGGATTCCGGCCGACGCCGACCGCGTCGCGGAGTTCGATCTGTCGGACCATCTCGCGATGGTGCGCGTCCGTTCGGAGTCGCCCGCGGTCGGGACGCCGCTGGACGTATTCGACGAGGCTCAGGCGGAGATCAGATTGCTTCAGCTCCGCCGGGACGGCGACGCGCTCGCAGGGCCGGGAGCGGACACGCCGATCGAAGCCGAGGACGTCCTCGTCGTCCACGGCTCGCTGCAGGCGGTAAACCGCTTCCGGGAGACGGCGGACGTGAGCCACCTCCTCCGGAAGTCCGTCACGGAGGATACGTTCGAGGCGACCGCGACCGACGGCACCCTGGCGCGGGCGCTCGTCCCCGATGACTCCCCGTACGTCGGCGAGAGAGTGGCCGAGACCGGCCTCCGTAAATATCACGCGACGACCGTGCTGGCGGTCCGGCGCGGGGGCGAACTGTTGCGCACCGACCTCGACGATCGGACGCTCCGCGCCGGCGATCTGCTGCTCGTCCGGACGACGCCGTCGTCGATCGGGTACTTCCGCGATACGGGGAAACTCGTCGTCGTCGACGACGGCGCCGCCGCGGGATCGGCTGGCGATAGCGATAGTGGCGACGCCGACGGGGCTCTGCCTCCGATATCGTCGAAGGCGCCGCTCGCGGTCGGGATCCTGCTCGGCGTCGTCGCGGCCGCGGCGCTCGATCTCCTGCCGGTCGTGATCGCTGCCCTCGCGGGCGTCGTCGTGATGGTCGTGACGGGCTGTCTCACCACCGCCGACGCCTACGACGCCGTCTCCTGGAACATCGTCTTCCTGCTCGCGGGCGTCATCCCGCTCGGACTCGCCTTAGACGAGACCGGCGGTGCGGCGTTGCTCGCGGAGTTGCTCGTCGCGGCCGGTGAGGTCCTCCCGCTCGTGGGCGTCGTGTTCGTGCTCTATCTGGCTGTCGGCGTGCTCGCGAGCGTCATCACGCCAGTCGCGACCATCGTGCTCGCGATCCCGGTCGCCGTCGACGCCGCCGCTCGCCTCGGCGCCAACGAGTTTTCGTTCCTCCTCGCGGCGATGTTCGCCGCCGCGACGTCCTTTGCGACGCCCATCGGCTATCAGACCAACCTGATGGTCTACGGTCCGGGCGGCTACGAGTTCGCGGACTTCCTCAGAGTCGGCGGACCGCTGCAGGTGCTCCTGGCCGTCGTGACGACGGTCGGCGTCGCTACGATGTGGGGGCTGTAGCCGGATCGTCGGCGACGCATTCGGCACCCGATCGATGGCTGCCGTCACTCCGCTCTGTCGTCACCGTCACTCGCGGCTTCGACCTTGTCGGCGTGGGACTGCAGCGCATCGGCGACCGTTCGCGCCTCGTCGGGCGAGAGCGTCACCTCGTCGGCGTGGGCCGGCAGCGACTCCAGTTGCGTGTTGTCGAGTTCCAGTTGGAGCTCGACGTGGTCGGGATTCTCGCGCGGTGACGTGACGTTCAGCACTGCGACCGCGGAGTCCTCGAAGTCGTGACTGCGTGCCGTGGCGTCAACGAGATCAAGCGTCGTGTAGGCGTTTACCTTGAGCAGTCGGTTCGGCATCGGTTATATTGGGTGGCGTATCCGTAAGTCGCTGCCGCTCCGGTCGGTGGGAGGGAGTCAGCGCAGCGTTCGGAGGGCCGAGCGCTTTGGGAGGCCCTGCACCTCGGAGGGCTGAATGCCGTCACGCGTTCGAAGAGCCGAGGACGGTCCGATCAGTCGTCAGCGGGCGCCGGCGGCTGTGCGTCCATCCCGTCCTCCTCGGCGTAGGGATACCAGGTCATCTTGGTGTTGTGCATCATCGGATCCTCGTAGTCGGTCTCCTCGGGTTCGATGACTTCTGCGAGTTCCTCGTCGTCGTGGCGGGCGACGAACGCGCGGAAGGATTCACCGTCCTCGCGCTCGGCCGCGAAGTGCTCGATCAGGTTCGCGAGCGCGCCGGGGACCTCGTCGACGGGGACGCGCTGGGTGACCCAGCGGGCGAACTGCGGTTCGTCTCCGAGGCCGCCGCCGAGTCCCACGTCGAGGGCCTCGACCGCGTCGCCGTCCTTGCGGGTCTTCATCCCGCGGAGACTCACGTCGGCGATCTGCGGCTGGGCACACGAGGCGGTGCAGCCGGAGAGGTGGACGTGGAACTGGTCGACGTCCGCGGGCAGATCGACGTTCTCCTTCAGCCAGCGCGCGTAGCGCACCTGGCGGTTCTTCGTCTCGACGATCGACAGCGAACAGAACTCCGTACCCGTACAGGCGACCGAGCCGCGCATAAACGGCGAGGGGTCCGGGGAGTAGTGTTCGAGCAGATCCTCGGCGAGGAAGTCGTCGAGTTCCGAGTCGGGCACGTCGGTGACGATGACGTTCTGCCGCTGGGAGAGCCGAACCTCGCCGGAGCCGTACTCCTCGGCGAGGTCGGCGAGTTCGAGGACATCCGCGGCGCCCATCCGGCCGACCAGGACGTTCAGGCCGACGAAGTTTTTCCCGTCCTTCTGCTCGTGGACGCCGATCAGGTCGTTGCGTTCGCCCTCGCCGGTGTTGTAGGTGTACTCCTCGCGGACGTCACGGCCGGCAGTGTGGAGGTCGAAGTCGACGTACTCCTCCTGGAGCGTCTCTCGGACCTTCTCGGCGCCCCACTCGTCGACCAGGAACTTGATGCGGGCGTTGTAGCGGTCCTCGCGGTCGCCGTAGTCCCGGAAGAGCGCAGAGAGGCCGTCCGCGACGGCGGCGACGTTCTCGGGCCGGGTCCACACGTCGATGTCGCGGGCGAAGCGCGGCTCGTTGCGGGCGAGGCCGCCGCCGACGCGGACGTTGAAGCCGACGACGTCCTCTCCGTCGCCGGACTGCGTCCGGCTGCTCGTCGAGGTCCCCTCGACGGCGTCGACCTCCTTGTACGCGGGCTCGAAAGCGAGGTCGTTGATGTCGCCCTGCCCGGAACCGTCGGCGGAGCCGGTGACCGAGACCTTCCACTTCCGCGGGAGGTTCGAGTGGTCGTCGTTGCCTTTGAACGTCTCGTTGAGGTCGCGGATGACCGGCCAGGCGTCGATGACTTCCTGTGCGTCTTTGCCGGCGACGGGGTTGCCGACGATGTTCCGCCAGGAGTCGCCACACGCCTGCTGTGTCGAGAGGCCGTTCTCCTCGAGTTTCTCGAAGATGTCCGGCACGTCCGAGAGTTCGATCCAGTGCAGCTGGATCGCCTGCCGGGTCGTGAAGTCGGCGTAGGCGTCGCCGAAGATCGGGTTCGTGCCCGGGCCGCGTGCGTATTCGTCGGCAATCTCGCCGACGACGCGCAGTTGGCCGGGTTCGAGCACGCCGTTCGGCGTCCCGATCCGCATCATAAAGTAGCCTTCCTGCCCGTTCCGCTGGTGGTACAGCCCCCACCACTTGAAGCGCTCGAACCACGCGTCGCGCTCGTCGTCGGGGATCGTCTCGAAGCCTTCCTCCGCGAATCTAAACAGGTGGTCCCGGATCTCGTTCCCGTAGACCTCCGATTTCCAGTTTTCGACGTCCGATGGCATCGTTGTCCGATACAGTACCCCCACCTTCAAAGAGGAACTCGTGGCGTCAACCCTTCCCGCTGCTCCCGCTAATCGGAGTCTTTTGCCGGTTCGTCGTCGGGGCGTGCACGGAGGACGCCCTCGCGGTCGAGATCGACGAACTCGCCGTCGACGATCCGGCCGACCGGGACCCACCCAGTCGTCGATTTCGCCCCGCAGACGATACACTGGCCGTAGACGCGCACTTCGACGGTTCGGCCGTCGACCCCGACCTCGAGGAAGTTCTCGACCACCATATCCGCGAGGTCGCAGTCGCAGAACCGCTCGGAGTCGAGCCGCCAGAGTTCGCTCACGCTCACACGGCGTTCGTCGTCGACAGAGAGCCACGCGCCGTCGTCGAGGATGCGGAGTCGAGTCGTCACACCCGACCGTACGGGCCCCGTGACCCCGTCTCTGACGGCGGTCACAAACCGCGACGCTGTCGCTGACGTCGGCTGTGGGGAAGATCCGACCGCTGTCGTGCGATCATCGGCGAATCACCTCGTCGTAGGAGCCGGAACAACGTTCCGGTATCCGGGAGTAGTGGTCCGAATTACTCCGGAAGCGCCCCTTTTACGGGACGGGTCCGTACGGCTGTTCGATGAGTGATACGGTCTCGACTGAGGACGACGCCGCTATCGACGGCGACGCGGGCGGGGTGCGACAGCACGCACCGGCCGACGTCGCGCCGGAGTTGTACCAGCCGACGACGAGCGACACAGTGACAGGCGATCCGACGGCGGACAGTGCAACGACGCGAGACACCGCGACGGAGTACCGATGAGCCAGACGATGGGACTGGAGTCTGACGACGACGCGACCGAGGAGTCGGACGACGACGAGTACAGTCATCTCAAGGATCTCTCTGACGGCGCCGGCTGCACGGAAATCTGGGAGCACCTCTCGGACAGCCGCGAGGAGTAGTTCCGCGACTTTGCGCCGACCGTACGGGGAGCCGGCTGGGCTTCTCGCTGCGGGCGCACGAGGGGGAGAGCCTTTTAATCGCAGCCCCGTTACGTGAACCAAGATGGCAAACGACGACGCCGCCGACCGGGCCGGACGACTCCCGGCCGACCGCGAGGAGCCCGTTGGCGAGCCGGTCGTCCGCGCCGACCCGGCCGTCACCGGGGAGCGCGCCCAGGAGGCGGTGGGGTTCGACCCGGACGACCCCGAAAGCGTCGCCGAGGCCGCCGAAACGGTCCGGGCGTTCTCGGAGAACACCGTCGGCGCCGCGGACAACGTCTATATGCTCCGCGGGGCGGCCGCCTGTGCAGCGCTCGTCAGGGGGGTCGGCTCCTACAAGGAGGCGGTCGAGCGGGCCGGCGGCGACGTCTCAGTCTCCTTCGTCCGCAAGTGGGCGCGCGTCCACGACCTCCCGCAGGCGATCCGCCGGCACGTCGCCCGTGGCGACATCGCGCCGACGGCGGCCAAGCACATTGCCCGCGTCTCCGGCGTCGACCGGTTCGACCTCGCGTGGGCCGTCGTCGACGCCGATCTCACCGTCCGGCAGGTGCGGCGGATCGCAAGCGAAGTCGACGGCGACACGACCGCTGCCGCCGCCCTCGCCGCCCGCGGGATCGAACTCGGGCGGATCGAACTGTCGCTACCGCTCGACGTCTACCGGGAACTGCGGCGACGGGCCTCGATCGAGAACCGCGAACCGGGCGACCTGGTGGCCGAGGCGCTCGAATCGCACTTCGCCGATACCTCACAGTAACTATTGGATTCGCTCCTCGGTGCGCATCGGTATCGAAGTGGTGAGCACCGGGACACAGTTACCACAATCAGTATCGATCAATCGCGGGCGAACGAGTCGGGATCGCCAACCGCCGATTCTTCCGGACCCGACGCACCCGGCGAGTCGAGAACGGCACCCCCCGAATCCGACGGTGCGGACCCGACGTCGGACGATTCCACAGGGACCGGCAGATACAGTTCGGCGACGGTGCCGATGGAGTCGTCGTCGCCATCGTCAGTCTCCGGCGTATCGAACCGCAAGGAGCCGCCGGAGCGACGCGCGACGTGGTGGACGAACTGCAACCCCAGCCCGGACCCGTGGAACAGCGGGGTGATGTCGGTCACCGTCCCTGCCGACTCCCGTTCCATCTCCGGGATCCCAGGGCCACGGTCGGCGACGCTGACGACGATCCGGTCGCCGTCTCGGCGCACCGACACCGACACGTCCGGCGTCTCGCCGCCGTGGGTGATGGCGTTCTCGATCAGTTCCGCCACCGCGTCGCGGAGTTCGGGGATGGCTCGCACCTCGTGGGCGGTGGAGCACTCGAGCGTGATCGGGTAGTCGGGGTACGCGTCACGGAGATCCACGACGACCGTCTCCAGAAGCGGGCGGACGTCGAGCCGTCGTGGCTCCGACTGATTGGTGAGTAGCTCCACGACGCGCCGCTCCTTGTCGGCGAGTCCGACGAGTTCGTCGCCCGTTCGTTGAATCTGCTGTGCGGAGTCCTGCAGTTTCCCGCTCGTCCCCGCTTCGAGGAGTTCCGCGTGGCCCTGGATCAGGTTCATCTTGTTGTAGAGGTTGTGCCGGAGGATCCGATCGAGCACCCGGAGGTGGTGCTCGCGCTCGGCGCGCTCGGTGACGTCCCGACAGATCGCGACCGTCCCGTCGACCTCGCCGTCCTCGCCGTAGTGGGGGTACCGGGTCGTGATGAACGAGCGCTCGCCCTTCGTAGGGAACGTTGGCTCGATCTCGTAGGTGATCGCCCGATCCGCCTCGATGACACGGGCTTTCCGCTCTTGGATCAGCCGCGCCGAGTGATCGTCCATAAACGCGAACTCGTCTTCGCCGGTCAGTTCCGCTTTCGACAGCCCGGCGTAGGTGGCGACCGCATCGTTGACGATCTCGAAGTCCCCGTCGCGATCCTGGAACATAATCGGATCTCCCAGGCGATGGACGATCTCCCGGAAGGTTTCGAGTCGCTCCTTCGTGTGGACCTGTTCGGTGACGTCGGTCTGGATCGCGACGAACCCCTCGATCTCGCCGTCGGCGACGATGGGCGCGATCGTCTCGGAGGCGTGGTAGTGCTCGCCGGATTTCCGCGCGTTGACGATCGGTTCGGACCACACCGCTCCCGAGAGGATCGTGTTCCACAGCCGAGTGTAGTACTCTTGGTCCATCTCCCCGGATTTGAGGATCGACGGATCCCTGCCGATCGCCTCCGCGGCGTCGTAGCCGGTGATCTCCTCGAACGCGGGGTTGACGTACTCGATCGTGCCGTCCTGTGCGGTGATGAAGATCGCGTGCCCGGCGGCCTCGACCGCGCGCTCGAACCGCCGGACGTTCTCCTGGCTCCGCTTCCGCTCGGTGACGTCCTGGAACGCCCCGCGAACACCGACGACCTCGCCGTCCTCGACGATCGGCACGCCGCGGGAGCGGACCCAGCGCTGCTCGCCGTCAGCCTTATAGAATCGGTACGTCTCGTCGAACGGTTCGCCCGCGAGCGCCCCCTCGACGTCGGCACGGACCGACTCCCGGTCGTCGGGATGGTAGAACTCGATCGCCTCCGCCAGCGTCGGTTCGTACGATTCCGAGACGCCGTGAAGCTGGTAGGTCTCGCTCGTCCATCGAAGTTCCTCGCGGTCGGCGTCGAGTTCCCAGCCGCCGACGTCGGCGATCGACGACGTCTGCGCCAGGAGGTCACGCTGTGCTTCGAGTTCGTCGTCGCGCTGGGCAAGTGCATCCTCGACCGCATCCACCAGGAGGGCGCGGTCGGCGGTATCGATCGCACCCGGCACGTACCGGACCGCGTCGCCGTCGGCCGCCGCACGGGCGAATGCGGACACGGGAGTCGACGGAGTCAGGATGACCGGGCAGTCGGTGGCCATCTCGCGGATGTCGTCGACCGGTGACGGGGTGGCTCGATCGGAGTCAATCGTCGAGGATGGTGTGTCCGCCCAGACGACGCAGTCGACCGGGGTGGCAGCGAGCGTCGCCCGCCACGTCGACGCAGGCGTCGTCTCAACGCGAACAGGCGGCGAGCACGCTTCGAGGGCGGCACGGAGCGTCGAGGCGAGTGCGTCGTCCTCGGACACCAGAACCACGAGGTGGGCGGCGGCAGTCATCGTCCACCGCGCGGCCCGGTTCGTCCCCGGCAACGGACAGCCGTCTTCTTCCCCCAGATACCCCCTGTCACAATCACTTTGGGCACCGTTCCGTCGCGAGCGGTTATATCCCTTTTTCTGTGCTGTCAGGTTCGGTCGGGAGCGCAGAGCCCCGAGAGTAAACGCTTATCCCGGCCGCCGGGTTATGCCCCACTGCGGGCCGGTAGCTCAGTTCGGCAGAGCGTCTGGCTTTTAACCAGACGGTCGGGGGTTCAAGTCCCTCCCGGCCCGCTGGTCGTCTCCGAACGACAGTGAGGAGCGACGCGAATACCCGGAGACTTGAACCCGGCTGGGCGCGCGCAGCGGAGCGAGCACGTCCGGGCTCGGTCCAAGTCCCTCCCGGCCCGCTGGTCGTCTCCGAACGACAGTGAGGAGCGACAGGACTCCGACAATCGGACCATCATTTTATCCACATCTGTAGCGTAGTCAAGATATGATCACACGAATTCTCGTCCCGATGGACGGCTCGGAGATGGCCCAGCGGGCGCTCGAGTACGCCCTCGAGAACCATCCCGACGCGGAGGTCACCGTCCTGCACGTCGTGGGCGGACCGTCACCGTGGGGCAGAGAAGCCACGTCACTTGCGCTCGCCGAGGATATCGAAGCGGCCGCAGAGGAGCGCTCGAAGGAGGTGTTCGACGACGCCCGGGAACTCGCCGCCGAGTACGACGCCGAGATCACCACCGAGGTGCAACTGGGGCATCCGGCCCGGGCGATTCTGAACAGGGCCGGCGACTTCGATGCGGTCGTGATCGGGAGCCACAGCGGCTCGTTGTCCGACCGACTGGTCGTCGGGAACGTCACCCAGAAAGTGTTCCGCAACTCGCCCGTCCCAGTCATCACTGCCCGGTAAGCAGCCACCAACTGCGGTCGGCACAGCAACGCGCCTTGGGGTGCTATTCGCTAACGCGATTAGCAACGTGCCTCCGGGTTCCGTTCGTTGACGCGATTGCAAGAAGCGCGGCCGCTCCGCCAGCAGTTCAGGACAGCGAGCCGTTCAGCACCTTCGCCGCGACGAGCACCGGATCCCACACAGGGCTGAACGGCGGCGCGTAGCCGAGATCCTGCCGTTCGAGTTCCGCAACCGTGAGTTCCCCACCGAGCGCGGTCGCGATCGTGTCGATCCGGATCGCCGCCCGATCGGTGCCGACGACGGTCCCGCCGAGGAGCCGTCCGGTCGATCGATCGGCGGTGAGCGTGACAGTCGTCTCCGCCGCGCCGGGGTAGTATCCCGACCGCGACCCACCGGTGATCGTCTCCGAGACGGGGTCGAACCCGGCCTCGTGGGCGAGCTCGTGGTCGATGATCCCTGTTCGGCCGCATTCGAGGTCGAACGCCTTCACCATCGCCGTGTTCGCGACGCTGCCGACCGGTGTCGGGTCGCCGCCGACAGTCGATCCGATCGCGCGGCCGGCGCGGTTCGCCGGGAGGCCGAGCGGGTTCCAGGTCGGGTCGCCGGTGACCATATGCGGCATCTCCGCGACGTCGCCGGCGGCATAGATGTCGTCGACGGACGTCTGCCCGTACGCGTCGGTCGCGACTGCTCCCGACGCGCCGAGTTCGACGGGCGTGCCGTCGAGAAGCGCCGTGTTCGGCCGGATGCCGATCCCGACGAGCGCGGCGTCGATCGCGAGTTCCGCGCCGCTCTCACAGACCAGGCCGGCGACGTGACCGTCGTCCCCGCGGAGGCGGACAACTTCCTCGCCGAGGTGCAGCGTAACGCCGGCGTCGCGGAGGTGCTCGGTGACCGCCTCGCCGACCGCCTCGCCGAAGCCCGGGACCGGACGAGGGCCGCGCTGGAACAGGTGGACTTCCCGGTCCCACGCCCTGAACGCCTCCGCCATCTCGACGCCAACGTACCCACCCCCGACGATGGCGACCGTCTCCGGCGGCTTCATCGCGCCGTACCGCGCTGCGACCGCCTCGTCGAGCGCGTCGCCGCCGCCCAGTGCCGCGACGTCGAACGCGGACGGTTGCGTCAGGTACGCCCGGATCGCGGCCGCGTGATCTAGCCCGTGGAGCGTGAAGACGCCGTCCAGCGAGGCCCCGTCGATCGGCTCCGAGACGGCGTGGGCGCCCGTCGCGACGAGGAGGTCGCCGTAGGGCTGTTCGAACCGCTCGCCGTCGCTCTCGACAGTGACCGTCTTCGCTTCGGTGTCGACGGCGACGACCTCGTGGCCGCGTTGGAGGTCGATCCCGCGCTCGTCGGCCGCCTCCGGCGACAGCGACAGGAGGTCTTCGAGGCGGTCGACCTCGCGTTTCACGAAGTACGGCGTGCCGCAGTGGGCGTAGGATATCCACTGGCCTTTCTCGAAGACAACGACATCCCGGTCCGGATCGGTGCGGAGACACTTGCTCGCCGCCGAGAGACCGGCGGCGTCGCCACCGACGACGACAAACGGAGCAGACATACCGTGGAGTGTGCGGGCCGCCCGTAGATAGCTTTCGCCGGACAGCAACGCTGGTGCACACCCGGCGGCGTCGATGACGGAAACCGAAGTCGTCGACGGCCGAGACCGACGCCTTTTATTCGCCCGGATGTGAGAGTAGTCAACACTCGACACCCGCGGCGTCCACCGCCGCAGCCGCGATCGATCGGAACCGTCACCACACCGAACCGGCTCAGACACACAACAGATGCAGGAGAACACCTACGTCGGCGCGATCGACCAGGGGACGACCGGCACGCGCTTTATCGTCTTCGATCACGCCGGCCAGCCAGTCACAAACGCCTACGAAACGCACGAACAGTACTACCCCGAACCCGGGTGGGTCGAACACGACCCCGAGGAGATCTGGCAGAACACGATCGCTGTCATCCGACGGGCGCTCGCCGACGCTGGGATCGACGCCGCGCAGTTGGCGGCGATCGGGATCACGAACCAGCGGGAGACGACCGTCGTCTGGGATCGAGAATCGGGGATGCCCGTCTACGACGCCATCGTCTGGCAGGATCGCCGGACTACAGAGCGCATCGAGGAACTCGAACGCGAGGGCAAAGACGAGTGGATCCGCGAGCGGACCGGGCTCGAACCCGACGCGTACTTCTCGGCGACGAAAGTCGAGTGGCTCCTGGAGAACGCCGATCCGATCAAACTCCAGCGGATGCGTCCGGAAGACGTCCGCGATCGCGCCGAAGCGGGGGAACTCTGTTTCGGCACGGTCGACTCGTGGCTGATCTACAAGCTGACCGGCGAACACGTGACGGACGTGACGAACGCCTCCCGGACGATGCTCTTCGACATCCACGACCTGGCGTGGGACGACGACCTGCTCGCGGAGTTTGACGTCCCGGCGGCGATGCTGCCCGAGGTCCGCCCCTCCGCTGACGAGTCGTACTACGGCCACACCGATCCCGAGGGGTTCCTCGGCGAGACCGTCCCGGTTGCCGGCGCCCTGGGCGACCAGCAGGCGGCGCTGTTCGGACAGACCTGTTTCGACGCCGGCGACGCGAAGAATACCTACGGGACAGGCTCGTTTATGCTCCAGCACACCGGGACGGAGGCCGTCGCGTCCGACAACGGGCTGCTCACGACGGTGGCGTTTCAGCGCTCCGGCGAGCCCGCGCAGTACGCCCTGGAGGGGTCGATCTTCGTCACCGGCGCGGCGATCGAGTGGCTCGAAGATATGACGCTCATCGACGATCCCGCCGAGAGCGAGGCGCTCGCACGGTCGGTCGATTCGACCGACGGGGTCTACGTCGTGCCGGCGTTCACGGGACTCGGCGCGCCGCACTGGGACGGTCGGGCCCGGGGGACGATTGTCGGAATGACGCGGGGGACGCGCCGCGAGCACGTCGTCCGCGCGACGCTTGAATCGATCGCGTTCCAGACCCGCGACGTCGCCGAGGCGATGGTCGAAGACAGCGGGATCGAACTCACGAGCCTGCAGGTCGACGGCGGCGCGGTGAAGAACAACTTCCTCTGTCAGCTCCAGGCCGACATCATCGGGACTGATATCGTCCGCCCGGAAGTCGACGAGACGACGGCACTCGGCGTGGCCTACGCGGCCGGCCTCGCGGTCGGCTACTGGGACTCGCTGACGGAACTCCGCGAGAACTGGCGCATAGACCGGGATTTCTCTCCCGGCGAGAGCGACGCCGACGAGCGCTACGAGCGCTGGCAGGCCGCCGTCGAGCGGTCGCTCGACTGGGCGCAGGACGGAAAAGGAGAATAATGCAGGTCGCCACCATCCAACTCGCTGCCGAGAACGACCCCGGCGCGAACCGGGACCGCGCCGGTTCCCGGATCCGAGCAGCGGCGGACGCCGGCGCAGATCTGGTGGTCCTGCCCGAACTGTGGCCGGTTGGCTACTTCGCGTTCGACGCCTACGCGGACGCTGCCGAACCGGTTCCCGGGCCGACGACGGAACAACTCGGTGCAGTCGCCGACAAGCACTCGATTGCCCTCCACGGCGGTAGCATCCTCGAACGAGATGGCGAGGATCTGTACAATACCTCACTCCTGTTCGGTCCCGAGGGGGAGTTGCTGGCGACGTACCGGAAGATGCACCTCTTCGGCTACGACTCCGAAGAAGCGACGCGGCTCACCGCCGGTTCGGAGGTCTGTACGGTCGAAACCGATCTCGCGACCGTCGGACTGACCACCTGCTACGACCTCCGGTTCCCGTCGCTGTACCGCTCGCTCGTCGACGCGGGCGTCGAACTCATCCTCGTGACCTCTGCGTGGCCCCGCGAGCGGCTCGATCACTGGCACCTGTTCACCCGCACGCGGGCTGTCGAGAACCAGGCGTTTCTCGTCGCCGCGAACCTCACGGGATCGATCCGCGGCGTCGACCTGGCGGGCGAAAGCGTCGTGGTCGACCCGTGGGGCGTCGAGCGCGCGAACGCCGGAACCGGCGTCCGGACGGCGCACGCACAGATCGATATCGAGGAAGTTCGGGAGACCCGCGAGTCGTTCCCGGCGCTCGCCGACCGGCAGCTCTGAGAAACGACGACGCCCAGTTCGGCGAGAGTTTATATACGATCGCGGGACCACCGATCCCGTGACGTAGCGTCAGCCCCGCGCCGAGCAGCGATTGTCCGGCACATCGGCGCGGGATGCGGTCGTGCCGGCTGTCAGCCCTTCGTCACTGCACTCCCGGTCCGCGTCCTCACGTCGACCGTCGAGCGTTCTCGCCGACCGGCTCGTCGGCGAACTCGCCGTCCTCGTAGACGACGGTCCCGCGAACGACCGTCAACGTCGGGAAGACGCCGTGTTCCCCCTCGAACGGCGTCCACCCGCACTTCGAGTGGAGGTCCTCCCCCCGGATCTCCCGGCTGTCCTCGGGATCGACGAGCACCAGGTCCGCGTCGTAGCCCTCGGCGATCCGACCCTTCTGCGGCAGGTCGAAGATCCGCGCGACGTTCGTCGCGGTGACGTCACGGACGCGCTCGTAGCCGATCTGTCCCAGACGGGCGCGTTCGAGGAGCAGCGGCAGCATCGTCTCGACGCCGGGGACGCCGCTCGGCGCGTCCCAGAGATCGGCGTCTTTCTCGGCTACCGTGTGCGGTGCGTGGTCGGTCGCGACGATGTCGACGTCGCCGCCGACGAGCCGATCCCACAGCGCCGCGCGGCGCTCCTCGCTCCTGAGCGGCGGGTTCATCCGCCCGTAGGTGCCGAGTTCGGTCGCGTCCTCGCGAGAGAGAAAGAGGTGATGCGGCGTCACCTCACAGGTCGCACCGGCCGCGACGGCGGCGTCGACACCCTCGGGTGTGCTCGTGTGGGCGATGTGGATCTCGGCGCCGGCCTCACGACCGACGTCGACGGCGCGCTCGACAGCGGCCGCTTCGGCGTCCGCGCTGCGGTACTGGCTCCAGACGTCCGCGTCGGCGTCGCGGCCGACACCGCTCGCGTCGCGGTCGCGTGCCGACTCGTCGAAGCGGTCGGCGTCCTCAGCGTGGACAGTCACGACGACGTCCGCGGCCGCAGCGCGTTCGACGGCGTCGGCGAATCGGTCGATGTCGATCCCCATCTCGCCCGTCGAGTCCGCGAGGAACACCTCGCCGAGTGCAAACAGCGGCCGCTCGAACAAAGATTCGGGATCCCACTCGGGTGTGACACCGCCGTTGATGCCGTAATCGACGTACGACGCCGCGGCCAGGTCGGCCTTGTCGTCGAACGCCGTGCCCGTGACTGTCGGTGGCGACGTGTTCGGCTGATCGACGACGGTGGTCACGCCGCCCGCCGCCGCGCTCTGTGAACCGGTTGTCCAGGTCTCCTTCTGCGGATCGCCGGGCTCCCGGAAGTGGACGTGGGCGTCGATCGCCCCCGGCAGCAGTAGTTGGCCGCCGGCGTCGATCACGCGATCGGCCGACTCGGCGTCGACCGAGTCGGCGACGGCCACGATCCGCTCGCCCTCGGTTCGGACGTCGCAGACCCGTCCGTCGGCGAGTCGCGCGTCGCGAAAGAGTATCGACATACCCGGGGGTCGCCCGCAGGCGACCTAAGCCCGACGGTTCCGCGCGATCGGTCGCAGAGGCGCAGCTTCAATCGTCGAGCAGAGCCGCAGCCGAGACCCTCTGTCGGGATAGCTCCCCACAGAAGGCGTCGACGAGCGCCTCGATCACGGCCTCGGGGTCTGCGGGCCCCCCGCCGCGTTCGACGCTCCCGACCGAATCCGGGTCGAAGGGAACACCGAGCGCGGCGTAGACCGGATCGAGGACAGCAGCGAGTTCCTCGTGACTGTTCACGACGACGATGCCCGAGACGAGCGCGACGTCCTGACGGATGCGCTGGGCGATTCCGACGATTTTCCCGTGGGCCTGCACGGAGTGATCGCCGGGACAGAACGAGGCCGCCGGTTCTCCCCGGCGTGCGTGAACACCCAGCGCACGGAGTGCGCGCACCACGGCGGTCGTCGCGGCGTCGTACCGGGCCGCCAATCCTCGGCGCGCGTCGGCGATCGGGACCGCGACGGCGAACGCCACGGTCGTGCCCGTGTATGCCACCGCTCGTCCGCCGACGCTCCGCTCGACCGGCGGATAGCCATCGGCTTCAGCGACCGCCCGAGCGAGGTCGTAGCCGTCCGCACGCGTATCCCGGCGGCCGAACGCCACTTGCTGGGGCGGCGTCCACGCGCGAACAGCCGGGACGTCGGTCTCGGCCATCGTGTTCAGCATCGCGGTCGTCACCGACCGGTCGGTCTCGATAGTGGCCGTCCGGTCGCGGAGGACCCGGACCGTCTCGGCGTCGGGAACGGTCTCCTCGATCACGGCCACACCTGCGTGCCGACGCACCTAAGCGCTCCCGGTCCCGCACCGACGTATGATCGGTGATTCCGAGTGACGGGATCGAACGGAAGCGACGGCGGTGAAGAGTCGACAGTGGAGACCGAATACGCCAGCGCAGTTCGGGTTCCGGAATCGACGCTCCAGCGGTACCGACGGTTCTCGCTGTACAACTCGCCGTATCCCGCCCACGACCGGGGCTGTGCGATCGATCTGTATCCGGCGACGAACGATGGCATTTCTCCGGTCGCTGGCGAGGTGCTGGAGACGCGGACGGTCCGCGCACCCTCGAAGCCGTACGGCCACGACGAGGAGTACCTCATCCTCGTCGACGTCGACTGGGAACGGAGCGGTCTCGGATCAGCGGCCGCCACGGGATCTGAATCCGGAAGGGATCATCTCGTCGCACGCATCCTGCACGTGCAGCCGCGCGTATCGGCAGGCGACCGCGTCGCCGTCGGCGACTCCCTCGGTCAGATGGTCCGCTCCGGCTTCTTCGCTCCCTGGGTCGCAAACCACGTCCACCTCGGGTTCCGCCGGAGCGAACAGCACCTCCACCGCGCGGGCGAATCGCTTCTCGTCGTCCCGGATGTCGACGTCGTGCCGGTACCGTGGGACGGGGTCGGAACCGTTGTGGAGACTGGGCCGACGTACGCCCGCCTCGACGCACCTCCCCATCCCGCTCCGGGCGATCGCTTCGCCGGAATCGCCGGGCGATGCACATCCCAGGACGGAGAGACTACCGTAGGAGAGGCAACTCCCGTCGACAGCGAGCGGTCGGTTCTCGACGGTGGCTTCACCCACTACGCCTGCGGCGGCATATTGACCCGCGAAAGAGAGAGAAACGAGACGGCCACCAGTGACACCGGAGAGACGATCTCGTTCCTCGATCACACGGTCGGCGACGTCTCCGGACGAAACGTCACGTGGCGCGATATCGACGTTGTCGCGAACGACGACCGGATCACCGGGCTTTCGCTGTTCGCGGGGATCGGCCCGGAGTTCGGGACGAAACTGGTCTGTCCGGACGGGGAGTTCCAGGAGGGACAGCAGGTTCGGGTGACGATCCGGGACAGCGACGACCCGATCCGACTGGGATAGGTGGATCGCCCGTCGGCCGGTTTTCGGTGTCGCTATCGCCGCCGGAGCGGGGCGATTCGTCGCTTCCGCGACTTACCGGAACGCCACGTCCGAGCGGGCGAGCACTTCCCCGAACAGCCACTCGGCGTGGTCGAGGGCGTACTCCTTGTGGTCGTCCTCGATTGCACCGATCGCGTCCTCGACGAGCGCTGGCCGGTAGTCGCGCAAGCCGGCGCTGCCGGCGGTGTGGAGGACGCAGACGTTCGCGAGCGTCCCGCAGAAAAGCAGGCTGTCGATGCCGCGGGCCTGCAACCACCCGTGGAGTTCGGTCCGGTGGAAGGCGTCGTAGGTGTGTTTTTCCACGACGAGATCGTCTTCACGGACGTCGAGTTCGTCGACGAGTTCGGCGTCCCACGACCCTTCCAGGACGTGTTCGCCCCATCGGTCGAACTCGTCGTAGTAGTGTGCGTCGTCGAACTGCTCCGGCGGGTGAACGTCGCGCGTGTAGACCACCCGCGCGCCGGCATCGCGCGCGTCGGCGACGAGCGCCGCGACGTCGTCGGTGACCGCTTCGCTCCCGGGCGCATAGAGGCTGCCTTCGGGGTGGCAGAACCCGTTCTGCATATCGACGACCACGACGGCGGTTCGGTCAGGATCGAACGACTCCACTGACATACGCGTTGTTCGTCGGTGCAGCGGCAAATGGATTTCTCCTGGCTGGGGTCGTCCGATCCAGCGACGGAGGCGCCGATGCGGAAAGGTACTTTGCCGCGTAGTCCCTCCTGCCCGTAATGACGCAGCGACGCGGACTCGTCGTGGCGGCCGTCGCGCTGCTTATCGTCCTCACCGGGTGCGGCGCGCCGACGATGGAGGCCGGTCCCGAGTCGACGGGCGTGGATGCGGGAAATGAGGCCGTCGCGACGCCCAACGCCGACTTCGACGACCCAGAGCGGGACCTCCTCGGGTGGGAAGACGGCTACTGGTACAACGAGTCGATCGACGTCGATCAGTCCGACGGACTGAGCGACGAGGAACTGCGGGCGTTCGTCGCCCGGTCGATGGCGCGCGTCGAGTACCTCCGCGGTGAAGAGTTCGAAGAGCGCGTGCCGGTGTCCGTTCTCTCCCGAGAGGAGTACGGCAACCGATCGTCCGGCGGCACCACCGACGATCCCAGCGAGTACGACCGCTGGAACGATCAGGTGTGGGAAGCACTGTTCGTCACCGGCGAGTCCGAAAGCAGCGGCACGGCGATCAGTTCGACCCGAACCGCTGCAGTCGCCGGCTTCTACTCGCCGTCTGACGACGAGATCAAGATCATCACCGACGATCCGGAGTCACCGACGATCAACAACGCGACGCTTGTCCACGAGCTCGTCCACGCGCTGCAGGATCAGAAATACGACCTCACGAAAGCGAAATACGGCGGCGACACCCAGGACGAACAGCTCGCGGCCGACGGACTCATCGAGGGCGACGCGAGCTACATCGAGCGGCAGTACGCAGCCAAGTGCGGCGGCGCGTGGGACTGCGTCGACACGCCGGCCAGCAGCGGTGGCGGCGGTGGCGGGGGTGGCGGCGGACAGAACCTGGGGATCCTCCTGACGATCTTCCAGCCGTACTCCGACGGCCCGGTGTACGTCCACGATCTCGTCACCGACGGCGGGTGGGACGCCATCGATCGGCGCTTCGTGAATCCGCCGGTCTCCTCGGAGCAAGTCATCCACCGGACGGACGAACGGCCGGTTCCGATCGAGTACCGCGACCGCGCACAGAACGGGTGGGAGACGTTCGAGAACCAGGGCGAAGACGGCTCCGACACCGTCGGCGAGGCATCGATGTACGTGATGTTCTGGTACCAGGCACGGGAGACAGGTGCGGACACGATCAACCCCGGGAGTATCACCGACGCCGAGAGCCGCTACGACACGTACAACTACGAGTCCGAACCGTCCGCGGGCTGGGGCAACGACCGGCTGTTCCCCTACCAGAAGGGCGAGGGTGAACAGGCCGAGTTCGGCTACGTCTGGGTGACCGAGTGGGACAGCGAGGCCGACGCCCGGGAGTTCAGACGCGCCTACCAAGCGATTCTCGACGCCCACGACGCCGAAAAACGGGCGGAGAACACCTACGTGATCCCCGACGGCGAGTTCGAAGACGCGTTCCGCGTCACCCGCTCGGGGACGCGCGTAACGATCGTCAACGGCCCCGAGGTCGACGACCTCGACGACATCCGGCCGCGGCCGTCCTGACTGCCGGCCCACCGAAACTTCAGCAGTGGACTCGGTTGAAGAAATATGCCCTTCGGAGCGTCGAGCCGAACGAGTGAACTTTTCAACGACCCCGGCGAACGGCGCGTATGGAGTTCGACATCGTCGGTCCCGACGCCATCTCCGAGGGGTCGGCGACGGACGCGTACTTCGATCGGACGGAGACGACGCTCCGGCACGCGGGGCGAAACCCCCGCGTCGTCGCGGAGATCACGGCCGATCAGTTCCCCGACGGCGACTACGAACTGCTCGCAGGCGTGAAAGACGTCGCGGCGCTGCTCGAAGGCCGCGACGTCGACGTCGACGTCATCCCGCCGGGGCGGCTGTTCGACGGCGGCCCGGTGATGCGGATCGAGGGCGACTACCTGGAGTTCGCCCGCTTCGAGACCTCGATTCTGGGGTTTCTCTCCCACGCCTCGGGTGTCGCGACCGCCGCGCTCGACGTTCGGCGGGCCGCCCCCGAGTCGCTCGTGCTCTCCTTCGGCGCGCGGCACGTCCACCCCTCGATCGCCGCGATGATCGAGCGGAGCGCATTGGTCGCCGGCCTCGACGGCTTCTCCCACGTCGCGGGCGGTGAGGTGATCGGACGCGAGGCCGGCGGCACGATGCCGCACGCACTGCTCATCTGTTTCGGCCGCGGGAACCAGGAGGAAGCGTGGCAGGCGTTCGACGAGGCGGTCGGTCCCGACGTCCCCCGGGTGGCGCTGTGTGACACCTACAGCGACGAGACCGACGAGGCACTGCAGGCCGCCGAGGCGCTCGGCGATCGCCTCGACAGCGTCCGCCTGGATACCACGGGATCGCGACGCGGCGACTTCCGGCACATCATCCGCGAAGTCCGCTGGACGCTGGACGCCCACGACCACGAGGACGTCGGTATCTTCGTCTCCGGCGGTCTCGGCCCGGCGGACCTCCGGGAACTCGGAGACGTCGCGGACGGCTTCGGCGTCGGCGGCTACGTCTCCAACGCCGACCCGGTGGATTTCGCGCTCGACATCGTCGAGTTGGAGGGCGAGCCGGCGGCCAAACGCGGCAAACTTACCGGCGTGAAAGAGGTCTATCGGACAGCGGACGGCGGCCACCACGTCGGCCTGCGCGGCCAGGAGGGTCCCGCAGAGGGGGAACCGTTACTCAGGCCGCTGCTCCGTGACGGTGTCCTCGTCGATGAGATCGATCTCGGCATCGACGCCGCCGCAGACCGGGCCGCCGCCGACGCTGGACGGTGTGACTACGGAGCTGAGACCTGAGAAGCACGCGCAGAATCGCCGCTACAGTTCTTCGACGCTGCCGCCGTCGGCGCGCTCGCGGAAGACCTGCCCGTCGAAGAGCGTCACCGTCGTATCGTCGTCCTGCCACGCCAGCGGCGAGAGACCCGCTTTTCGGCAGGCGTGGGTGAGGAACTGCTCTTCGTTCCAGTCGTTCTCGATCGGGATCGTCGGGTAGAGCCAGCCGTGGTTGCCGTCCTTGTCGACGACGACGCCGTGTTTTCCCAGTTCGATGTCGTCGAGCGGACGGTCCGTCTCCGCGTACTCGGAGACGACACACACCGAGACGGTGAGATTCGAGAGCTCCGGCTGTTCGATCTCCGAGCCGCAGGAACTCCCCGAGGCGGCCTGGATTGCGGCGTCGACGATCGCGTGCCCCAGTTGATCGCCACCGCGATACTCGCCCGCACAGCCTCGCAGCCGACCCCGTCCCCGCGTCGATCGGATTCGAACGAACGCCCCGGTTCGGGCGTAGAACGCGTCCCGCATACTGCCCGGTTGCTCACGTTGACCGTGGAGAACGTACGATTCGACCGATTCACGCGCTAATTCGACCGCCCTCGCCCCATCATCGTAGGTGAGACGAACGGTCTGCGCCTCGGACATACTCCGGTAGAAGCGCTCGCCTGACTTGAACGCTTCCCTTCTTTCGGCACCTAATGGGCCTCAGACGGGATATTGGGGGAGTCTGCGGATGGCCGTCGGGTGATTTCGCGGCCTCACGACGGGACTGGGGCAGCGGCAGCGTCCCGTTTCCGGGCGACCGAACGCCTTATTGGACTCACTCGCCTCGGATCGAACGGCAGAGAGAGCTCGGCCCCCGTCGATCCACCAGGATCGATGAGGAAAGTCCCCCCACCGTCCGGACGGGTGACCGGGCGCAAGCCCGGAGTCGGAGACGGCTGGCTCTGGAACAGAGACGAGACCCCTCGGCCCGACCGATGAGACGCGAGCGGCGGATTCCGCCGCCGGCGCCAGCGGGGTGACCCGCGAGCGCGCGAACCGACCCGCAAGGGGAGGGAGTTGACCCGTCGAGGGTCGCGGTCGGGGAACGACCCCGACCGCGTGCGCGATCCCGCGCAGACGGCCGAGAACGGATGGAACGGCGAATCCTCACCGGTGCAAGTCCGCGCCGCAAAGGTAGTCCGGACAGGGCGCGGACGCTCAGCCGAATGCCGAGACGAACAGAAGGGGGCTTACTCCTCTCAGCCGCTCAATACCCCGAGCACCGACTCCGTCCGTATTCCTCCCCGAGCACCGACTCCGTCCGTATTCCTCCCCGAGCACCGACTCCGTCCGTATTCCTCCCCGAGCACCGACTCCGTCCGTATTCCTCCCCGAGCACCGACTCCGTCCGTGTTCCTCCCCCCGAATATCGACTCCGTGCTACAGTCCAGCGCTCACAGTCTCCGGAAGGACGGCAGTAGCCGGGGTCGCGGGCGAACATTCTTATCTATCTCTGCCTTCCGCACGCCTGTGTCGACTCGTCTCTCCCGGGCGGTCCCGCTTGCGCTCGCAGTCCTCATCCTGCTGGCGGGGTGTGCCGGTCCCGTCGTCGACCTCCCCGAAACGGAGCCGACGCCAGCCGCGGACGCGACCGGGACGGAGCAGTCCTCGTCGATCGCCGAGGCGACGACGGAGAGCACACAGAGGACCGACCGCGAGCCAACCCCGACGCCCACCGCCGTCCCGCAGTCGAAGAACCCGTGGGGCTCGGAACCGATCGTCGTCGCCGTCGAGGACACCGCCGGAACCGGACGGGAGTGGACGCCGCTGGTTCGTGAAGCGACGGCGTACTGGGAGGAGAAAGCCGAACGCTTCGCCGGCTTCCCCGTCGAGTACGAGGTCGATCCCGACGCGACGAACCCGGATCTCGTCGTCGAATTCGTCGACGAGGTCCCCGAGTGCGACGGTGCGGCGGACGCCGCGGGCTGTGCGCCACTGATCGATGACAGCCGGGAGATCGACCGCCCGGAGACGGTGTTCGTCCGGACGGACTTTTCCGACGACTCGACGGTCCTGGTGGCCGAACACGAACTCGGGCACACGCTCGGGCTGACCCACGAGGACGCGCCGCAGGACGTGATGGCGAGTCGGTCGGTCCTCTACACGGAGCCGCTGCCGAATGCGACCGAGCGGGCGTTCCCCTGGGACGACGGCGACTTTACGGTCTACATCGACGACGACAACGCCTCGGACCCCGACGGATTCAGGAAGCAGGTCACCCACGCCCTGGAGTACTACGAGGACGACCCGCCGGGGATGCCGACGAACCTCACCTTCACCACAGTCGACGAGCCCGACGACGCCGAGATCGTCGTCAGACCCGCCGAGACGTCGCCGTGCGGCGAGGGCGCGGCCTCCTGCGGCGGCACGATCGGCTGGGATCCCGACGGCGACGGCGCCATCGAGACCTACTCGGAGCTGCGGGTCTCGCTCGTCGATCTCGACACCGACGCAGTCGGCTGGCACGTGGGTTACTGGCTGGCGTACGGCTTCGGTGCCGAGGACGACGACGAGAAGCCGCCGCCGTTCCGCGACGCCTCCTACGAGGAGCGCCGAAGCGAGTGGTGGGAGGAGTAGATCGTTGCGTCGGCGGCGGATCGATCTCGGGCACACGTCGACGACGAGTCGGTCTCGGACACCGCGTCGGCGGTTTCTTCTCTCTGGAGCACGAATCTCGCGGTATGACCAGAAACAGGGATGCAGGCGGCGACGGGGCCCTTTCGACGGCCGAGTTCGACGCCGACGAACTGGCCGCGGCACTTGCGGACGCGTTCGCGGGCACGGACGCGGAGTTCCGCGTCGTCGCCAGACAGGCACGCGACCTCGCGGACGCCGGCATCGTCGCCGCCGACCGCGGGGAACCACTCGCCGTCGACGAGGTGGTTCGGAACCTCGCGGACGCCCCCGACGGATCGAGCGTCGCGGACCGCTGGAACTGGTGGCTCGGCGCCCTGGAGGCGGCCTACGGAGGCTACCGCGAGTTCGAGATCAGGGCGGTTCCGACCGAGGAGTGAGGCACCGGAGAGGGCTATTCTCCGACGACGACCGTCTCCCCGTTTTCAGGGGCGCTCGCGTCGAACCCGTCGGCCGTGAGTTCCGCGGCGAACGCCGAACAGCGGTCGCCGTGGTTCACGAGAATCTCGGCGTCCCGGTAGCCGTCGAGAAACGCCCGGAGACCATCGCGGTCGGCGTGCGCCGAGAAGTCGTACTGTTCGACCTGCGCGCTTACCGGCAGTACCCGACCGTCGATCTCGGCGCTGCCGGTCTCGACCAGGCGCCGCCCGGGCGTTCCCTCGACCTGATAGCCGGTCAGCGTGATCTTGTTCGTCGGGTTCGACCTGATCGCGGGGATGTACGTCATCGCGGGGCCGCCGGAGAGCATCCCGCTCGTGGTGACGATCGCCGCCGGCTGGTCGGTGATCCGTTCCCGCTGCCCGTTTCTGCCGGTGACGAACCGAGCGTGAGACTTCGCCCGCCGGAGCGCGGTGGGATCGCGGACAAACTCGGGGTACCGCAGCAGCATCTCGGTGACGCCCTTGCCCATCCCGTCGACGTAACAGGGGATGTCGTACGCCTCACAGATCAGTAGCATCTCCTGCGTTCGGCCGATCGCGAACGCGGGCACGACGACCGTGCCGCCCTCCCACAGCGTCGTCTCGACGCTCTCGACGAATCGCTCCTCGACGGTCGACCGGGCCTCGTGGTCGACGTCACTGTACGTACTCTCGCAGATGATGACGTCGGCGTCCGGGCGAGCGGTCGTACCGGAGACGAGTCGCTGGTCGTCGGTGTGGAAATCCCCCGTATAGAGGAGCCGCGCGTCGCCGTCGTCGACGAGGACGTGTGCGCTCCCGGGGATATGGCCGGCGTTGGAGAACGTGACCTCGTGGCCCGCTGTCTCGAACGTCTCCTCGTACCCGTGTGTCTCGGAGACCTGCGTGACGCGCCGGACGTCCGTCTCGGTGAACGGACACTGGAGCGTGCCACCGTGGAGTTTCAGCGTGTCGCGGGCGAGGGTGAGCGCCAGTTCGCGGGTCGGCGGCGTCCAGTGGATCGGCGGGCGGGCGTCGCCGGAGAGTAGCGCCGGGACCGCCCCCGCGTGATCCAGGTGCCCGTGGCCCACCACGACAGCCTCGGGCTCTGGGACGTCGATCGGATACTGCGGCGGTTCCCCGGCGAGCATCCCGTAATCCAAGAGCAGCCGGTCGTTGACGAGGATCGCGCTCCGGCCGACCTCGCGGGCGCCGCCGAGAAACTGGAGGTCCATCGCGACAGTGTAGAGAGGTGGGACGTTTGACGGCACCGGTTCGATGAAACGGGAATTCTCCCTCCGAGTCAGCAAATACATAGAGCAACGCCGGCATAGCTGGATCCAGATGACGGCGTATCGCTTCCGCGTGAAGTTCGACCCGGATCCGACGTCGCTGTGGCGCGATGTCGTGGTCGGGTCGGACCGCACGCTCGACGAGCTGCAAAGGACGATCAATACTGCCGTAGGGCTGGATCAGGGTCACCTCTGGTTCTTTGGCGTCGGTGAGGAGTACTGGGATAGCGACGTGAAATATCAGTGTCCCCAGGAGTTCGAAGGGTCACAGGGTAACCCACTGGTGGGACTCGACGAGGAGACGTACGATGCCGCCGAGACGACAGTCGGTGACGCCGTCGATCGCGTCGCTCCATCCACCGGGGATTCATACTGATTACTCTCGTCTCTTCCCGCCGAGCGCCGCCGACGGGGATGGCGCTCGGCGGTACACAGTGAGAGTAATCAGTATCACAGGTGCCGTCTCGTGGACGAGGCTAACGCTTAACCAATCTCAAACGAAAGATCATACACAATGTCTCAGCAAGTCGTCTCCGAACTCGACGTCGACGAGTACACGCTCGGTCTGGTCGGTCCGGATCAGGAGTGGGCGGGAACCGTCGCCGACGGCGGCACCGTGCGGACACACACGCCGCCCGCGTGCTGGGGACCGATGATCACGCCGAAGTTCCGCGGCGGCCACGAGGTCACCAAGCCGATCGCCGTCGAGGGCGCGGCGGTCGGCGACGCCGTCGCGATCAAGATCCGCGACATCGAGGTGACGAGCGTCGCGACGAGCACCGGTTCGATGGACGAACGGGAAGAGGCGTTCGGCGACGACCCCTTCGTCGATCACAAGTGTCCCGAGTGCGGTGCCGAGTGGCCCGAGAGCGTCGTCGAGGGGACCGGCGAGGAGTCGATCCGGTGTGCGGAATGCGGAGCGAACGCCTCGTCGTTCGCCTTCGAGTACGGCATCACGACGGTGTTCGACGACGACTACGAGGTCGGAATCACGGTCGACGAGGCGGCCGCTCACGATCTGGCCGAACGCGCCGCGGAGGCGAGCGCCCTCCCGGAGAACTCGCGGCAACACCCCATTCTCCTCTATGAGCCCTCGGAGATGCCCGGGACGCTCGGACACCTTCGACCGTTCGTCGGGAACATCGGGACGACGCCGCCGATCGAACTCCCGGACTCGCACAACGCCGGCGACTTCGGACAGTTCCTCATCGGCGCCGACCACGACTGGGGGCTCGAAAGCGAGGCGGAACTCGACGCCCGAACCGACGGCCACATGGACATCAACGCGGTCCGGGAGGGCTCGATCCTGATCTGTCCGGTAAAGGTCGACGGCGGCGGCATCTACGTCGGCGATATGCACGCCAATCAGGGCGACGGCGAACTCGCCTTGCACACGACGGACGTCAGCGGGTACACCGAGTTCGAGGTCGAACTCATCGAGGACCTCGATATCGGCGGTCCGCTCCTCCTTCCCAACGAGGAGGACCTCTCGCACATCAGCAAGCCGTACACGGAGGATGACAAAGAGCGCGGACGCGAACTCGGCGCGGAGTACGGCGTCGATGTCGAGACTGAGATGGGACCGATCCAGGTGATCGGGTCGGGCGCGACCGTCAACGACGCGACCGACAACGCTTTCGACCGCGCCGGCGACCTGCTCGGGATGAGCGAGGGCGAGGTCCGCACTCGGTGTACGTTCACCGGCGGCGTCGAGATCGGTCGGCTCCCCGGCGTGGTTCAGCTCACGATGCTCGCACCGATGGACGTCCTCGACGACCGCGGGCTGGCACACCTCGTACGCGAGCAGTACGGGATCTGAGCGGAGCCGACGTCCGGGAATCTCCCAGCAGAGGACCGCAACGGTCGGTCATCCGCCCCGCATCGCAGGATGAACTGCAAGCGTTGCGTCCGCCGGGCACGGTTCGTCGGGATCGGCGGCCCTTCCGTCGACGGAGAGGCGGACGCTCGGCACGAGTCGCCCGTCGGCGTCGAACAGGTGTCGCTCGGCGCGCGGATACGCGTCGACGAAGGCGTCGACGGCATCCGCTACGGTTCCGCCGTCGAAGTCGACGCTGACGCGTTTCCCGCCGGTCGCACTCCGGAGCGGTCCGTACACAGTAACCTCCATAGCCAGTCGTTCGCGTTCGGGACAGTTGGATGCTTCTACGTCGCCGACGCTCGAGTGACTCTGCAGAATCCGGCCGGACGAAGAGAGAGACGGCGGCGGAATCGGGGGTTTCAACCCGACTGTTGTCGTCCCTTCCCGGTGCTCGCCGGCGCCAGGGATGGTGAGCACCCCTGAAGCGGTACAACAGTCCGTATCAGTTGTCGTCGCTTTCGGCGTCCGAGTCGGGGTCGTCCTCCCCGGCTAACTCCTCGGCGCGGAGGTCGGCGCTGGCCTCCCGGACTTCCCGCATCACCGTCGAGATCCGGTCTTCGGCCTCCAGTTCTTCCTCGACGGAGAGGTCGACGCCCTCGACCTCCAAGAGGAACTTCGCGATTTCGGTGACGTCGTACATCAGTTCGTCGAGTTCCTCGGCGGTGAAAAAGCCCGACATCGCCCCGTAGAGGAACGTCGCCCCCGACTTGCGGATCTTGTCCTCGAACGAGGAGCGGGCCTGATTGACCGCCTGCGGGGAGTAGGTGTCCGTCATAAACGGCACGAGTTCCGGGAGGTTCTCGCCGATCTTGGTCATCTCGACCCCCGTCTCGGTCCGGAAATCGGCACACAGCCGGGCGATGGCCCACTCGCGGGCGGTGATGTAGGTTCGGTCCCGGAGGAAGTCGTTGACGCGGTCGTACTGTGCGCCGTCGACTTTCTTGAACCGGGCGTACTTGCGCACGTCCGCGGGCGTGTCGTCGTCCGCGTCAGGTCCGTCGGCAGGAGTCTCCGAATCAGGTCCGTCGGCAGGAGTCTCCGAATCAGGTCCGTCGGCAGGAGTCTCCGAATCAGGTCCGTCAGCAGAAGTCTCCGAATCAGGTCCGTCAGCAGAAGTCTCCGAATCGGCTTCGCCGCTGGTCCCCACCGCCGCTGGATTACCGTCGGTATCGCCGGCGGCCGCCTCCCGCTCGCCGGCGTCCGCTCCATCGTCGGAGACGCCCGATTGCTCCGCCCCCCTCGACCGCGAATCCGACGCGTCGACGTCGCGTCGGGACGCAGCGTCGGCCGACGTCTCGGCGTCGTCGTCGTCCATACTGCGGGGTGTCGTTCCCACGGCAAAAAGCGTTCCCTCGTTCCACGCCGGCGGACGCGGCGGCACACCCGACGATTTTTCTACTCCCGCGGAGACATCCGGGTATATGAGGATCCTCTTGGGCGTCGGCGGCGCCGACGACTCACTCAACGCACTGGAACGGACCGCCAGGCGGGCAGTCGATGCGGGCGACGAGGTGACGGTTGCGATCATCGAGTCGGAACTCGGGGAGCGACCGCTCGCTGACGTCGAAGCCGACGTCGAGCGGGCGCTCGACGAACAGGGTCTCGACGGAGACATCCGTTATATCGACGGCAATGCCGGGAGCAAACTGGTCGACATCGCCGAATCGGAGGGGTTCGACCGAATCGCCTTAGGCGGGGGGACGACCAGCCCGATGGGGAAGATCCAACTCGGGAGCACCGCCGAGTTCGTCCTGCTGAACTCCCACGTCAGCGTGCTTCTCATCCGATGAGTACCGATCGTCACTACCCCGACGAGATCGCGGGTCCGTTCGAAGCGCCGCCGATCGGGTTCGAGGATCGAGAGGGTCGTGAGATCGAGATTCGCGCCTACGAGGGGACCGACGAGGAGTACGAGGCGCTGGCCTCGATGTACGTCGCGTTCGATCCCAGCGACCGCGCACAGGGAATTCCTCCGAGCGACGAAAAGCGGATCCGCGAATGGCTCGACAACATCCTGGCCGATGAGTGTCTGAACGTAATCGCGTGGGACGGTGATCAGGCGGCAGGCCACGCGACGCTCGTCCCGGACGACGACGTCTACGAACTGGCGATCTTCGTCCTGCAGACGTACCAGGAAGCCGGCATCGGCACGCGCCTGATGAAGGCGCTGCTGGGCTACGGCGCCGAATCGGGCGTCGAACGGGTGTGGCTCACCGTCGAACGGTGGAACAAAGCGGCGGTCGGCCTCTACAAGAAGATCGGCTTCGAGGTCAGCGATTCGGAGAGCTTCGAGCTGGAGATGGCGATCCGGCTGGGAGTCGGGGACGAGGACTAGCGGCTGCTGCCGATAGTGGGGTGGGATCGTTCAAAAGAATTATTTCACATTCTTGAGGATGAATCGACCGTTAGACCGAGTGTGCGTGTTGAGCATCCGCGAGCGGAGCGAGCGGAGCGAGCGGTTCACCGGACCCGACCGTAGGGAGGGTCCGGCCTTTTGGCATCAACGGGTTTTCCCGGGGTTTGACCGAGCGATGCGAGGGAAGACCCCGGGAAAAGAGGTTGCTGCAGTGAGCGACTCCGTACGGAGAAGTGCGGACAAAATCGACTATCTCGCTTTCCACGGGCGAAACCGTCGCAGCACGACGGGATACGTCTCTCGGTGGGGGGGCAGACCCCCCACCCGATTTGCACAGGACGAATTATTTTTAGGTCTGGTGTATACATCTGCGCAATATAATGGTGGAGCACACCCGGACGCTGGATTTCAAGATCGCGTTTGCAATCGGGTTAGGGACGATGATCGCTGCAGGTATTTTTTCACTGTCCGGGACTGCAGTCGCCGAGATCGGGAGCAGTGCTGTCATCGCGTTCGTCATCGCGGCACTCGTCGCCGCATTGACTGCGGCATCCTACTCGGAGTTCGCCTCGATCTACTCCGAAAACGGTGGCGGGTATCTCTTTGCGTCCCGAACCTTCGAACACGAGACGCTCATCTACACTGTCGGGGCGATGTTGTTTCTCGGCTACACCGGCACGACCGCGTTTTACCTCGCGACGATGGACGAGTGGGTCGTCCGATTTATTCTTCCCGAATCCCTGCAGTGGCTGCCACACGGCACTTCAGGGGTGGCAGCGGCTATCCTGCTTGGCGTCCTCAACGCTCGCGGCACCGAAGAGAGTGGAACCTTTCAACTGTTTGTGACAGGGGCAAAGGTGGCAGTGTTACTGGCGTTCATCGGCGGAGCCGTTGCCTTCCGTGGCCCGACGACTGCTGTGGGTAACTTCGCCGGAAACTTCTCGGCAGATCCAGTCGGAATCGTCACCATCGCGGCACTCGCGTTCATCACGTTCTTCGGGTTCTCGGCTATCGCGGCCAGCGCCGGGGAGATCATCGAACCACGTCGGACAGTCCCCCTCGCGATCGCCGCGAGTATTGTCACCGTCACGGTCCTCTACGCGCTCGTCATCGTGTCGATGGTCAACTCCCCGGTTCCGGCGGAGATTATCGCAGAGGAAGGCGAGACGGCGATGGGACGCGTCGCCGCGGGATTCCTCGGTCCGGTCGGCCGGTCACTCATCGTCGCTGGTGCGATATTCAGTATGGTCAGTGCCTCGAATGCGAGTATTCTCGCCGCCAGCGGGATCGGGTCGCTGATGGGACGACAGGGCCAGGCACCGCGGCCGTTTTCGCGTATCCACCGCCAGTACAGCACCCCCTTCTGGAGCGTAGTGTCCGCGACAGGGCTCATTGTCGCGCTCATCGTGGTTTTTATCGGTCTCTTTCCGTCGGAGGGAGGCATCGTTCCGTTGGATCTGACAGTCCCGTTTCCCCTCCTCGGATCACTCACACTCACTGAGTTGGGGCTCACGACGCTAACCGGGTTCGCAACGCTGAATCTCCTGTTGCCGCTCTCGGTTGTCAACGTTGCACTCATTTACTCACGGCGGCGGTTCCCCGATATCGACCGCGGGTTCCGCGTGCCTGGCGTCCCGGTGCTCCCGACCGTTGGGGTCATCGCTAACGTCGGCCTCATCTATAACCTTCCAGTAAAGGGTGTCATCGTTGGGATCTTCCTCGTTCTCACGCTCCTTGGAGGCTATCTCGTCTGGGGTGGTGCACCGGACATCGAGGAGCTATACGAGCAGGTGGTTCCACCTACCTCACCGACAGCTCCGGCTGGCGAGACTGCAGGTGTGTCAGCCGACGAGAGTGAAGAAGTGGTGCCTGCCGCAGACGACGCCTACAGAGTACTCGTTGCGGTCGGGCGGCCCGAACGTGCGGCGCGGTATGTCAGGCTGGCAGCGACACTCGGCCAATTTCAGGCTGAGGATCCGTTCATCCAGGTACTTACCGTCACGGAAATTCCCGATCAGACCCCACACGAGGCAGTCAGGGAAACTGCACGCGGGCGGGTTCAGCGGATTCAGGAAATCCTCGCAGCTGAAGAGATTGATGCGGACTACGCTGTCGAGGGCCACACGTGTCGGGATATCGCATTCGACATCGTCCAGACCGCAAGAGATGACGGCGCTGACTTGATTCTGATGGGATACCCCGAGGAGCACACCGACGTCACCGAGCAGGTCGAATACAAGGCCCCCTGTGGCGTGTTGTTCGCCAGCGGCGCGATAGAACCGGCAGATGTAGAGACAATTAATGTCGGTGCCGGCGGCGGCCCCCACCATCTGGATCTGCTGTCGCTCATCGAACGGATGGGCGAGCAGGGGTCAGACGTTCACGTCATCAACGTCACTCCCGAAGGTGGTCCAGGTCGTCCAGAGAACACCGAGGCAACTATTGCTGGGCTGTCGAACGCTCCCTCCGTGCAGGTTCACAATATCACAGCGGGGACAGTCGCGGACGGACTGGTCGATCAGGCCGTCGAGAACGGTGGGATTTTGTTCATCGGTGCAACTCGGACACGGCGTCTCCGACGTCGCGTATTCGGGAGCACGCCCGACAACGTCATCAAACTCGCCAAAGGAACTCCCCTCCCGGTTCTCGTATATGCGAGTGCGCGCGGGGTACAGGGTCCACTCGAGGACTACCTCTATCCCATCTACCGCTACATCAAGGGCAAACGGCGCAGTCCGCCCGAATCAGCAGGAACGGAAATAAAAGAATGAGAAATCTGCTATAGCACATATTCCTGCCATCGTAGCATCTGCAACTGATTGCGCCCGCTACACCGACAGCACCGGCTGACTCGCGTACAGCAGTACGTACTCGGCAGCCTTCGCGAGTACCTCGCCGGGGTCGCCCGACAGCGGCTCCCGCGGGACGACCAGAAAGTCGGCGTCGACCTCCTCGGCTGTATCGAGAACGACGCTCCCTGGATGTCTGAGCTTCATCTTCGTCGAGAAGCCGTACGCGACCGACGTCGAGAGTTCGACGTCGTGGTCGGCGGCGATCCCCTCTGCAGACTCCATTATCGCTTCGCCATCGGCGGCGACCTGCGCCTTGTCGACGTCGCCGTTCTCGATCGCTCGCACGTCGTCCTCCGCGAGCACGTGGACGGCGTGGACGCTCGCGTCGTATTCGGCGGCGATCGCGGCGGCGCACGCGATTGCGTCGACCGACTCGTCGCTGGCGTCCACCGGAACGAGCACGAGATCGACCGAAAGCGGCCGGCGGGTGGGCATACGCCTACGTCCGACGCCCGGCGGCAAAAAGGCTCACTTCGACAACGGGGACGCTTCCTACTCACACACCTGCGCCGGCACGGAGATTCATTACCGATGGGGAACCATACTCGGCCGTGCAATACCGCTGGGTGCTTCTGTTCCTCCTACTCGTCGGCGTCGGCGCGCTGGGGAGCGCCTTCGTCGGCCCCGACGACGTCGGGGAGAGACAGGAGCCGCCGCGGGAGCAACTCCTCCAACCGGCCGACAGTGGAACCTACGTGTGGCCCTACACGAGCCGGAGTCGGTCGGTCGAGGGGCGGACGCTCGCGCTGAACGTCGTGATCGTCGGCACGCCGCGGGAGGTCCACAGCGTTCTCACCGACCGCTCGGAGCTGGAGTGGTCGACGGCGGACGGCGACCAGGGGCTTAACGACTCGCGGTCGGTCTCTCCCTGGCGGTCGGCCCGCGGCGCGGCACGCTACACGTACGTCGGAACCGATGCCGACGATGGGAGGTGGGTCGAATCGGAGTACCAGCTCGCGACCGGGACGTACCTCGGTAGCCGGACGCACATTCGCGCGTATCCCGGGCCGTCCGACGAGTGGACGGCACTGCAGACGCACACGGAGTACTGGGACTGGTACCGGCTGCGACACTCCGTGACCGGCGTCACCGAGGGCGCACGCACCCTCGAAGGCGACCTGCGCAACGAGCCGTTCATCGATTCGGTCAGCCGCGTCTACCACGGCCACGGCGGCGGCGGCAGCGACGGCTGGATGACGGTGATCGAACTCACCGCCGCGGCGCGGGTCGTGAGCGCCGACCCGGTCGAAAATAGCCTCGTCCCCACGCCAGTCGGCGGGATAGAATCAGTCCCGGTCGTCGCGCTCGCGGCCGCACCCCTGGTCGCGAGACTCGCACGCCGGATCCCCCCGGCTCGTCGGGAAGCGGCCAGGGACGCCGTCCTCCCGCTCGTGCTCGTCGGGATCGTTCTCGGCGTCCGCTCGGTCGGGATCGCCGCCGAGGGGCTGTTTCCGGCGGCGAACCCGAAGCTGTTCGCCGGGGTGCTGTATCCGCTTTTGATTGTGGCGCCGCTCGGCGCGACCATACTCTTGGGCCGGGGGCGTCCCGCGACGCGAAGCGCCCTGCTCGCCGCGGCGGGCCTCGGTGCGGGTTTCGTACTCGACCTGGGGGCCGTGGGTGTCACGGTCGTCCCCGTCAGACTCGTCCTCCACCGAACGGCGCTCGTGGGGGCCCTGGGGCTGTTCACCCTCGGTGTCGCTCGCGGCGATCGACGGACGGTCGCCGCCGGCCTGCTCGCCTGGGTCGGGTTCCTCGTCGGCTCGCTTTTCGGGATAGTGTGATCGCGATGCCGCATCGCGTGATCACCTGGGATCGGTGTCACCGACCGCCTCGTAGATCACGACTCCGTCGTTCTCGTAGACCCGCTCCCAGCCGTCGGCACGCTCGAACGAACGCACGAGCGTCCCCGAGTTGGTCGCAAGCTCCCCACGGACCGTGTACCGGTCTTTCGGCACGTAGATGTGGGAGGGATCGCCAGCGACGCCGGCCGCGACGTCCTCGACGCACGCGACGCTTTCGCACCGCGACACCGTCTCGTAGGCCGTCACCTGTCGCTGGTACGCGTCTCCGCTCTCCCACTCGACGCCCCACGGCCCGACGAGGATCGTCCGGTCCGACAGTGCGGGGAACCACTCGGCGGCGTCGCCGAGGACGACGAACGTCGCGTCGGCGTCGGTCTTCGACGCAACCCACTCCGTCGCCGCGACCGCGTCGTCGTCGAGGTATTCGGGCGTCGACGGATCGCTCGGGGACGTGGTCTCGTGGGCGAAGTACGCTCCCCCGGCTACCGTCCCCAAGAGTATCAGGATCACCGCTCCCGCGGCACGTCGGTCGCGGGCGCGGCGGGGGCCGAAACCGATCGCCGTCGACCCGACCGCTTTCGCCCGCGCGAACGCGGCCACAGCCGCCGGGACCAGCAGCGACGCCACCGTGTAGGCGAACCGGGGCTGTCTGAACAGGAGCTCCGCCGCGACGAGCCACGTCGGGAGGAAAACGGACCGTCGGGAGAGGTAATAGAGAACGGCGGGCACCGCAAGCACCAGCCCGGGCGAGAGGCTGCCCCGGAGGGCGTCGGCGCCGCCCCCGATCCCGCCGTGGGTGCCCGCCGCGACGGCGAACACGCCCGGTCCGTGGGTGGCGACGACCCACCACAGCCACGGTGCGGCCAGCAACGCGCCGCCGAGCCCGACGGCGAGACCCGATAGGAGTCCTCGCGGCGTGCGGTGCAGCGTCCCCCAGAGGACGAGGTAGCTTACGACGACGAACAACGCGTACACCGGGTGGGTGAGCACCGTCACGCCGAACGCGACTGCGCCGAACGCGATCACACGCCAGGGGAGGGCCTCCTCACGGTTCGTCCGCGTAAAGATGTGGTACCCCGCGTAGATCGCGACTACCGCGTAGAGGAATCCGAACGCCCGGACGACGCCGCCAGCAGAGACGTGCCACTCGAGAACCTGCGGGTTCAGCGCGACCAGTCCGGCCGCGGCGGCCCCCGCCGGGCGGGAGTCCGCGATGTCGCGGCCGAGCAGATAGAGCGGGACCGACGCAGCCACGACGGCGAAGCCTGGCAAAAGCCGGGAGACGGCGATCGGATCGGCGCCGAGGTCGAGCAGCACAGCGAACACGTAGAACTGCAGCGGGGGATAGGCGAAGGGGACGCCGGTAGCGGTGTACCCCGGGATCCGGACGGGGAGCGCGTAGCCGTTCGCGAGGAGTTCCACAGCAATCTGCGCGTACAGGCCCGCCCCGTGAGCGGGGTAGGCGTTCGTCGCGAGGTAGATGGCGACGGCGACGACGCCCGGGAGTACGGCGAGCACGAGCCAGGGCCGATCCCGGGTGTCGACCGGAAGCGCGCCGCGGATCCGGCGACTGACGGCGCGGGCATCGGTCGATCGCGGTTTCGCGTCGGAGTCGGCGCTCTCGTCCGCTGCCGCCGGTTCACGGTCCGGGTCGTCCGTCGGTTCGTCGCAATTCATAGATCAGAGGGCACAAGGAACGATAGTCGTCCCAGACAGCCAAACCCAAGCGCTATTACTTTCGTCCGGCTACAACATAGCTATGGCGCAGTCGTCGAACGACAGGACTGTCCGGCGGCGAGCGGTACTCGGTACCCTCGCAGCGGGAACCTCGGCCAGTCTCGGCGGCTGTCTCCGGCGCGCTCGGTCGATTGCGGGGTGGAACGCGCAGGACCAGATCAGTCTCCGTATCAAGACGCTGCCGGCGGATTCTGACCCCTACGCGCTCGGGGCCGCCCGGTCGATCGCGTCGTGGTACGGGGCGGCGGGGATCGACGCCCAGGTGGTGCCGGTCTCCGAGGAAGAACTTCTCCGGCAGGTCCTCCTGGGCAACGACTTCGACGTGTTCGTCGCCCGAGGACCGGGCCGGAACCCCGATCCCGACGTCCTCTATGGACTGTTACACTCTCAGTTCGCCGACACGCGCGGGTGGCAGAACCCCTTCGGGTTCGTCGACCTCGACGTCGACGAGTGGCTCGAAACCCAAAGACGGGTCGACGGCGACCGGCGACGAGAGGTGGCCGCCGACCTCCAGCGGTCGATCGTCCGCTCCCAGCCGTTCACCGTCCTCGCGTTCCCCGACGACATTCGCGCCGTCCGACGCGCGAACTACGAGAACTGGCGGATCGCGAACCTCCAGTCATCGCTGGGCTACCTGGTGCTCGAACGGACCACCGAGACCGAAGAGTCGGCGGACGTGCTCCGAATCGCGACGACTGACCGCCGCGCGACGGAGAATCTGAACCCGCTGTCGGTCGAGTACCGTCGATCAGGCGTGTTCACGGGGCTGGTGTACGACACAATCGGCTATTTTACGCCCGAGGGAACGAGCCCGTGGTTGGCCGACTCGTGGACGTTCACCGAGACCGGCGACTCCCCCCGTGTGAGGGTACAGTTGCGATCGGACCAACAGTGGCACGACGGGGAGCCAGTGACCGCCGAGGACGTCGCATTCACGTACGCACTGCTCGCCGACACGTCACTCGGAAAAGCGGGCGAAGAGACGGATACACCGGCGGATTCGCGGATTCCCGCGCCGCGGTTTCAGGGGCGCACAGACCTGGTCGACGACGTCATAGCCGCCGAGCAGGACGTCGCAATCTTCCAGTTTGCCGACTGTTCGCCGCGCGTGGCGACGCGCGCGTTCACTGTCCCGATCCTCCCGGAACACGTCTGGAGGGAGCGGACGGAACCGGCGTCGATCAGCGGCATCGAGGTGGGAACCGCGACGGAGGCGCTCGTGACGAACAACATTCCGCCCGTGGGCAGCGGTCCGTTCCGGTTCGTCCGCAACACGCCGCGGGAGTCGCTGGTACTCGAAGCCAACCCTGATCACTTCCTCGTCGGCGGGACGGACAGCGAGGCGTCGCGGACCGTCGGCCCGCCGGCGTTCGACCGATTCGTCGTCCAGGTCGTCGGCTCCGACGACGCTGCAGTCGGGGTCGTCGCCGAGGGCGACGCCGACGCGACCGGAACCCCCGCCGGGGCGAGCACCGTTCCACGGATCGGCCGGACCCAGTCGCTCGAACTGGTGGTGAAGGAGTCACATATTCCCTATCTCGTCGGATACAACACGCGGACGGCCCCGCTTTCGAACCCCCGGTTCCGGCAGACGCTCGCCCGGATCGTCGACAAAGAATACCTCACCCGCGAGGTGTTCGAAGGATATGCCCGCCCCGCGACGACGCTGCTTTCGGGAACGGAGTGGGAGCCATCGGACCTTCAGTGGGACGGCGGCGATCCGGTTGCGCCGTTTCTCGGCACGGACGGCGAGGTCGACGTCGAACGGGCCCGCACGGCGTTCCGGGACGCCGGATTCAGATACGAAGACGGTCGGCTCGTCGGGGGGGCATAATGGCGCTCGTCGACGTCCTGCTCCAGGTGGCGGTCGTGGTCGTTCTCCTGCATCTCGGCTCGTACTGGCTGGTCGTCACCGGGCGTGCGGATCGCGGGTCGGGCCTCAGGGGGGATCACCTGGACCGGCTCCTGTCGGCGGGCCGGCAGGTGTGGCGGAACCTCACTACCGTCGCCCCAACGCTGGGCGTGCTCGCAGCCGTCCTCGCGGTCAACAAGGTCGTCCGCGACGTCGGTGTCGAGCTCTCGTGGCTCATCGGGATCAACCTGACCCGCTACATCTATCTACTGGAATCGCAGTTCGTCGCGTTCGTCCAGAGCTTCGCCAATCCGGCCCTGACGGCGTACTTCGGCTTCGTGTACGTGTTCGGCTACACGTTCCTGCTGACGTTTCCCATCGTCGCGTACGCCGTCCACGACGACGCCCGGCCGCTGCGTGTGCTGTTCGGCGCGTACATCCTGAACTACGGGCTGGGGCTGCTCTGTTACGTGCTGTTCGTCGCCTACGGGCCGCGGAACTTCATGCCCGAACTGGTCGAGCCGCTTTTGTACACGAGCTGGCCGCAGTCTCAGTTGCTCGTCCAGCAGGTGAACACGAACACGAACGTGTTCCCCTCCCTGCACACGTCGCTTTCGGTGACGGTCGCCCTGCTTGCCTCACGGTTCCGCTCGGTCTATCCCCGCTGGTTCCCCATCGCGGTCGTGCTGGCTGCCTCGATCACCGCCTCGACGATGTACCTCGGGATCCACTGGGCGACGGACGTCGTCGCGGGCATCGGCGTGGCCTGGGTGAGTGTCGCGGTCGCGGAGCGACTCGACCGGGAGTCGCTGAAACGGTTGCGCCGCCGGTGGCGACAGCGGAAGTCCAGAACGCTCTCGAAGTGAGCGAGTCGCCGGGAAACGGAATCCTGTCGTGACTGCAACGGCGCCGCGGATCCGACTGGCTACGCAAGCGGCGGTCGGGCGGGGCCGCCTACGATTGGATGAGATCCAGAATCCGTTCGTAGTACTCGCCGAACCGGGCGCTCGACCGGGAGCGCGGTCGGTCGATGTCGATCTCGACGTGTTCGCGGACGTGTCCCGGCTCCGTCCCCATCACGATGACCCGGTCGGCGAGGGTGATCGCCTCGTCGACATCGTGGGTGACAAAGAGGATCGTCTTTCCCGTCTCCGCCCAGATATCGAGCAGTTCCGCCTGCAGCATCCGCTTGGTCTGGGCGTCGACGGCGCCGAACGGCTCGTCCATCAGCAGCAGTTCCGGATCGACCGCGAGCGCCCGGGCCAGCGCCACCCGCTGTTTCATCCCGCCCGAGAGGTCCCGTGGGTAGCTGTCGGCGAAGTCGTCGAGGCCGACCAGATCGAGCAGTTCGTCCACCCGACGCTGCCGTTCTGCGGCACCGACGTCCTGCCGCTCCAGCCCGAAGCCGACGTTGCCCGAGACGGTCCGCCACGGGAAGAGGTGATACTCCTGGAAGACGAGGCCGAGGTTCGGGCCGGGGCCTTCGACGGGGTCGCCATCGAGGGAGACCGTCCCCGATGTCGGCGATTCGAGGCCGGCGATAATCCGAAACAGCGTCGTCTTGCCGCTGCCCGACGGCCCCACGATGCAGACGAATTCGCCGGTCTCGACGTCGAATGAGACGTCCTGCAGCGCCTGGACGGTCCCCTGCGGGCTGTCGTACCGCCGGCCGATGCCGTCGACGCGGACGCGGGGGTAGTCCTCGCCCGTCATCGCCACGAGAGCGCCCTCCGTTGGATCGCGCGGAAGCCGGTGTCGACGACAAGAAAGAGGAGGCTCAACACCAGGATGTAGGTGATGACGACGTCGACCCGGAGGTTGTTCGATGCGCGGAGGATCTCCCGGCCGATGCCGGGGACGCCGAAGATCTCGGAGGCGACGACCAGCATCCAACAGCGGCCGATGCCGGTCCGGATCCCGGTGGTGATCTCCGGGAGCGAGGCCGGCAGAACGACCGAGCGGATCAGTTCGAGGTCGCCCTGCACGCCGAGGCTCCGCGCCACGTCCAGCAGGTCCTCCGAGACGCCCTCGACGCCGCCGTAGGCGGCGTAGAAGTTGATCCAGAAGGCGCCGACCGCGATGATGAATGCGGCGCCGGCGTGGTTGATCCCCAGCCAGGCGATCGCAAAGCCGATGAGCGCAAGCGGTGGCACCGGTCGCAAGACCCGTACGACGGGCGCCGAGAAGTCATCGAGATACGGGCTCCACCCGAGCGCGACGCCCGCGGCGATGCCCAGCCCGGTGCCGATCACCGCGCCGGGCATCCAGTGGAGGATACTGCTGGCCAGTGCCGCCGTCATCGTGCCGGACGCCGCCTCGGCGACGAACGTCTCGGCGACGGAAAGCGGGGTCGGCAGGATGTACGAGGGCTGCGTCAGCGCGACGGCCCACCAGAGTGCGAGGAAGGCGACGATGCCGCCGAACCCCCGGACCGCCCGCCGCGGATCGAGGTCGGACAGTCCCGACGCAGCCGCTGTGTCGCCCCGGGCCACCTCGTCACCGACGTCGACTGCCATCGTCACCTCTCTTGGCTCCGCTCATAGGCTGTCGTACACACTGTAATCGAAGATGTCGTCGAGCGCGAGCTGTTCGTCGATTTGGCCGTTCTCGTTTGCGAACGCCGAGAAGATCTCGGTCCCGTTTTCGATCTCCTGTGGGTCCGTGACGAAGTTCGAGAGCGGCCCTTCCAGCGCGGACTGCGCCTGATCGGCCGCCATCCCGATGCCCGATTCGACGATGTCGGCCGTCGCCGCGGTGTTGTCCCGGATGAACTCCGTCGCCCTGACGTGCCCCTCGAGGAACTGCCCCGCGACGTCCGAGTCCCGCACCTCGTCGCTCATCAGCGTCACCGCCGCGGGCTGGCCCGGCATCACCTCGGCAGCGGTCCGGAACGTCTGGACGGGAACGCCTTCCTCGGCGGCCCGCGTCGGCACCGGCTCCATAATTGAGGAGCCGTCGATCTCGCCGTTGGCGATGGCCTGCCACACCGCGTTCGCGCCGCCGATCTCGATGATCTCGACGGTCGACTCGTCGACGCCCTCCTGTTGGAGCCAGTATCGGAGGAGGACGTCCGGGACCGATCCCTGCGGGAAGGTGCCGAAGCGGAACTTCCGGCCGCGTTCTTCCTCCCAGACGGCGAAGGCGTCGCTGCCGTGTTCGTCCCACAGCGGCCGCAGGTCGTCGTGGGCCATAATCGCCATCGGCTCTTTGATGTTCGCCGCGGCCACCTTCGCCGGGATGCCCCTGTCGATGACGATCATCGATGGGACGATCCCGAACATCGCGACGTCGAGTTCGCCGCTCCCGTAGGCCTGGACGATCGCCGGCCCGTCGGTGAACTCGCGGTCGTCGATGGTCGCGTCAATCTCGTCGAGGTATCCCTCCTCCTCCATCACAAACCACTGGAGGTCGGGGAAGATCGGCATATACGCCACCGTCAACTCGTCGATGCCGTCGGACCCGAGACAGCCTGCTACGCCGAGGGTTGCGGCCGCCCCGGCGCCCTGCAGATAGGTGCGTCTGGAGAGGAGCGTTCGTTCGGTTTCCATTCACGACGCGTACGCGCTGTAGATTCATATGTCGCACACCGGAGGCAACGACGGCATCTTTCGGTGATGTCCGTATAGCGGCGTTACAGCGGTGTGCTGTCTATTGCGGTGGAAATCTCGTCGTTGTATGGTCCCCTCTCTGTCATCGATACAAGCAACGATTTCTGCCTCTGGCGTATCTGGTTTCCCATACGACGGTCGCAACCGGCAGGTTAGCACGGTCGCCGTCGTCACAACGTCCGTTTCACAGTGACAGTCTCTTCTCAGTCGTCCTCAGCCGGCGCGATATCGGACGCATCGACCGCCTGGATGGGCTCTAGACCGCGCATCCTGGCGTGGAGTTCCGAGAGCCCATACACGAGTCCGACGAGGATGACGATCCCGGCCAAAAGCAGCAGGACCGGGGAAATACCGGTGAATCCCCAGACGAGCATCAGCACCGCCACCACGATGGCGACGGTCCCGGCGTAGTACAGTTGCGTTCGGACGTGGTCGATGAGGTCGGCGCCCGTGAACGTCGAGGACAACACAGTCGTATCCGAGATGGGCGAGCAGTGATCCCCGAAGATCGCCCCGGAGAAGATCATCCCGACCATCACCGACACTAGCTGGTGGCTGCCGGCAAGATCCCAGGCAACGGGGATCGCGATCGGCGTCAGGATCGTCATCGTCCCCCAGGAACTGCCGGTCGTGAAGGCGATGAACCCGGCGGTGACGAACACGACCACCGGCAGGAGTTCGGGCGTGAGGAATGCGTTGACGACGCTGGCGACGTAATCGCCCGTGCCCAACGCGGAGACGACCTCGCCCAGCGACCACGCGAGCACCAGGATGGTGACCGCCGTGAGCATAATCCCGAACCCGTCGATCGTCGTATCGACGCTCTCGCCCAGCGAGAGGATGTCGAAGACGTACCCGAGGATGTACGTCGAGACGACCATCGCAAAGGACCCGAGGACGAGCGCCAGCGCGTAGTCGGCGTTTTCGATCGCGCCGCGGAGCGTCGCGTCACCGAAGAGCCCCCCACTCCACAGCGCGGTCACGAGGACGCCCGCGATCAACACGAGGATCGGGACGATGAACGACGACAGTCGGGGGTCGTCGACGTTCGGGCTGCCAAGGTCGCCCTCGACGTCCTGCATCGGTCTGGCGTCGTCGCGGGTGACCTTCCCGGTCTCGGCGGCGCGTCGCTCGGCGGTCAGCATCTCCCCGTAGTCCCGCTGGGAGAGGACGATGATGCCGACCATCGCGATGGCGAGGATCGAGTACATATTGTACGGGATCGAGTTCAGAAAGACGGTAAAGGAGTCCGGAATCTGTCCCTGGGGGATCCCCGTCGCCTCGTACCCCTGTTCGATCATCGAAAGCTGGAACGCGACCCACGAGGAGATGGCGAGCGTCGCCACCGGCGCGGCCGTCGAGTCGACGAGGTAGGAGAGTTTCTCCCGGGAGACGTGGAGGTTGTCGGAGATGTCCTTCATCGTGCTCCCGACGACGGCCGTGTTGGCGTAGTCGTCGAAGAACAGGATGACGCCCAGGACCCACGCCATCACCCCGGCCTTGCGCTGGGTGTCGACCTTCTCGAGCGCCCAGTTGCGGATCGCGTGTGAGCCTCCGAGTCGCCACATCATCGCCACGGACGACCCCAAAAGCAGCGTGAAGATGATGATCTGTGCGTGGAACACGCTCTCCCCGACCGCCGTCGCGACCCAGTCGAACGTCTGGACGATCCCGAGGTTCTCGGCGTAGATAATACCGCCGGTCCAGATGCCCAGGAAAAGCGAGAGGACTGCCTTGCGGGTGACGATCGCCATCACGATGGCGATCAGGGGCGGGACAACCGAGAGGAATCCACCTTCAGCCATGAGAGTTGCTATCTAATAACAGCTATTTATACGTGTGGGAATAAACGCCGACTGCGGTGGACGATTGCTCGGTCGGCGCGGGGGCAGGTGCAAAGACGCATATCGTCCAACGTCGTTGTGGATCTCATCGAACGTTCACAGAGTGGATGCTATCGTACGGTAGACGTCCTGGGGAGAGCGTCCGCGAGCGAGGCCGAAAGCCGAGTGAGCGGCCCGTTTTTGGTCCACCGTGAGACGCAAGCGTCTCACGAGCCTCGCTTCGCTCCGCTCAGCGAGACAGCTTTTTGCAAGGAGGGCGAGACGGCGGAGTCGTCTCGCTTCCCCACGGGCGACCTGCGGGTCGCCCGTGGAGAGCGGTGGGCCGCAAGCGCACCCGACGCAGTAAAAAGCTGGGCTGTACTGACCGATTCTGTTTTGAGTGTGGTGCCATCCTTATCACACCCTTGTTATTAGTATCCGAATACAGACATACGCGGTATGGACACCGTCTTGATCCCATACGACGGATCGACGATGGCACGCGGGGCACTGGAGTTCGCCTGCGAGACGTTCGACGACGCTGAGCTGGTCGTTCTGTACGTCGTCAACACCTCGATCACCTTCGAACCGGAGACGTACGTCGGGGTGAAGTTGGGCGAGATCTACGAGAAACGGGAAAAAGAGGGGGAGAAACATCTCGACGAGGCAGTAGAGATCGCCGAGGAGTACGGCCGGTCGATCACGACGGTGCTCGACCACGGCGAGCCGTCGAAGGTGATCCTCAAGCAGATCGAGGAACGTGACGTCGATCACGTGGTGATGGGGAGTCACAGCCAGGGAACCATCGAGCGGTTCTTCCTCGGCAGCGTCTCCGAGCGCGTCGTCGAACGGGCGCCCGCGTCCGTGAGCGTCATCCGGGAGTGACGCGCCCCGGGAGCGAGGTGCGGAAGGATTTATTCTATGACAGGTACGAGTGAGGGGTATGGCTACAAGGACACTGTCGTCGTTCGGTGATTCGGAGCGATGACACTCACGGCCGAGTGGGAACGAGACGTCGAGCGGACGGCCCGCATCCGGTACTGTCGGCCCGGTGTCGTCTGCGTGCCGATCCCCGAGTCCGAAGACGGGCCGGCTGTGAGACTACTCTCTGCGGCGACCGGCACCGAACGCAGCAGCATCGAACTTTCCAGGGGGTTCCGAGGCGCCGTCTACCGCGAAGCCCCGGACCTCCTCTTCGTCCTCACAACCGGGGACGACGTGTACGCTGTCGACCCGGAGACGGGCGAAACGCAGTGGGAGGCGAACGCCGCGTCCGTCGGCCCGGCGACCGAAGATATGGTGTACACGTACGGTGGCTCCACCGTGTGGGCGGTCCGAGCCGTCGACGGCACGCGTGAGTGGACGGCGGTCCTGCCCGATGCAGTGAGCAGCGTCCACAGTCCTGACCGGCTGGACGGGGAGACGCTGCGTCTGACCGTCGGCGACCACCGCGACACCAGTCTCGTGGGAATCGACGCCGACACCGGAACGGAGCGGTTCCACCACCAGTCCCCGGACGTCAAGGAGTATCTCGTCGACGGACGAACGATCCTCGCGCTCGTCGAGGACGAATATCAGGTACAGGAGGTCGTCCGAATCGACGAGCGAACGGGCGGGGAGCAGTGGTCGCATACGCTCGCGGACCCAGGCAACGTCGACCAAGATACCGTCGAGGTTCGCGACGATGCGATCTACCTCGGCACGGCCGAGGACGACGGAATCACCGTCCTGGATCCGGTGACCGGCCGGCTGATAGAAACGCTGTCGGGATACAACGGGCTCTTTTTCGACTCCGGGATGCTCTACTCGACGAAGAACGGCGCCGTCGATTCGCTCGAACTCCACGCGATCGACCCGGAAACGCGGCGGGTCGCGTGGCGCACGGGAATCGATCACCAACTGGCTGGTATCGCGTTCGACGGCGAGTCCGAGGACCTCTACCTGAGCGGTGGCGGCGAGGACGAACCCAGCACAGTGTATCGAATCAACGGGGCAACAGGACAGGTCAGGTGGGAGTGTCCGATCGGCGAGACGGTCGATTCGATGCTGGCCGAGGCGTCGCCGCTTCTGGCGCACAGTTCGCTCCATCCGATGATGGCTGAGATGTTCAGCGGCGACGACAGAGCCGATCAGAGCATCTACGCGATCGACAAACGGCGCGGCCGCGCCGTCTGGAACTTCTCCGCCGGAAGCGCGGACGTGAGCGCCGCGACCGACAGACACGTCGTGATTCCGGACGACGGCAAACTCTTCGTGCTCGACCGGGACGACGGCCGGATCGAACTGGAAGTCGACTACGACGACTACGATCTCGATGCCGACGCGCTGTTTTCGGTGACGGGAACGACGCTGTCGGCGTATCCCCTGAGCGAAACGTCGGCCGCGTTCTCAGCCGGGGGCGCGGCGACGGACGACGACGGGGATACGGCGATCTACGACGATACGGAAACAGCGACCCGGGAAACGGACCTCGGAGCGGCGAACACGAGCGCGACGGAGCGACGGAGCGAGGACGACGACGAGACGTCCCCTTCGGAAGGAGCCACCAGGGCGTTTGTCAGCAGTGATTCCGGCTCCCCGTCGTTCTGTCCCGGGTGTGGCACCGATCTCGGTTCCCACTCCGACGCCAGCTTCTGTCCCGACTGCGGGACCAGCCTCACCGACTGATACTGATTACTCTCACTTTTCACCGCCGAGCGCCACCCCCGTTGGCGGCGTTCGGCGGCAAGAGACGAGGGTAATCATACTGTCGGACATAAGTTCGTGGAACATTTCGGCACCTCGTGGTGCCGAGAATTTCCAGATAGTTACGTCCGACAATATCAGTATCAGAGCCCTGATCCCTGTTCGAAGAAGCTTGCGGGAGTTTGCGCGGAGGATCGGCGGAGGTGAGCCGACAAATACGATGGGTTTTCCGTACGGGGAGCGTTGTTCTAGTGTGACAATAGCTACTGGCGACGCGGTGACGTTCGAGTACACTGGACGGCTGGACGATGACGGCGTCGTCTTCGACACCTCGCGGAAATCGATCGCGGAAGAGACCGGCCTCGCCGACGCCCAACCGCAGCGGGAGTACGGAGCAATAACGGTTGAAGTCGGCGCCGAGCAGGTAATCCAGGGCCTGGACGAAGGACTCGTCGGATTGGAACCGGGCGAGACGAAGACGTTCGCGGTCCCCCCGGAGAAGGCCTACGGCAAGTGGAGCGACGAGCGAGTCCAGGAGTTCGAAACGGACGAACTCCGCGAGGTCCTCGGCGGGAAAACCCCCGAAGAAGGCACATTCCTAGAGGCTCAAAGCGGCGAGCAGGGCGAAGTGATCGACGTCGACGACGACCTCACCAGGGTGGATTTCAACTCCGAACTCGCAGGAGAGACGCTGGAGTTCGAGGTCGAGATCGTCTCGATCGACTGATCCTGTCGGCCGGCCAGGACCGCGGTTTTGCCGACTGACAAGGCTTTTGCAACTGTCTTCGGGGAGCACAGTAGGGCGGCTGACTGACGACCGATGAGCCCCGCCCCACCCCAGAAGCAGCAAAGACCGTGGATAAATCCAAGTTCTCGCCCACGAATACGTGCGTGATGGCAGAGACAGATTCGACACCGCGCATCCGCCGGGCAGCCGAAATCGCCTACGAGTCGGTCGAGTTGGCCGAGGGACTGCAGAAAGGCGTCCTGTTAGGTGACGAACAGGGCACCCCGAACTTCAATATGCGCCGCTTCGTGCTCGAACCGGGCGCACGCGTCCCGCGGCACACGAACGAGGTCGAACACGAACAGTTCGTGGTCGAGGGCGAATACGAGGTTGGGATCGGTGAGGAGACACACACCGTCTCGGCGGGCGATTCCCTGCTGATTCCGGCCGGCGTCGAGCACTGGTACCGGAACGACAGCGACCGGCAAGGGTCGTTCCTCTGTGTCGTCCCGAAGGACGACGATCAGATCACCGTGCGCGAGTAAACGCCGTCGCTTCGGGGGTTCTTGCCCGCTCGCTCACTCCGTTCGCTCGCGGTGCGCAGCTCCACTGTCGCCCAACAGCGACGATATGATGATACTGATTACTCTCGTCTCTTCCCACCGAGCGCCGCCACCGGGGGTGGCGCTCGGTGGTAAACAGTGAGAGTAATAAGTATGAGTCGCTCGATTCCACGTCGGAGGAGACCACTGGCTGCAGGTTGCGAGATGTCCAGATCAGTGGCGATGACGAAGGTTTCTGGGAACGGTCCGGTTCGATTGGTCGACACTGGAGTGGGTCGGATGCTGTTGGTCTTTCGACAGGAGAATCTACTTCCGCGGTCCGACCTGGTGGTTGAATAGCGTGGCCCAGAGACCCTCGAACCGGCTACTCATAAATGACGGGCCAACCCCGGCGGGGAGGTAGAATTTCGGGTCAGTCGCTCTGGCTCGGTCGTCGGTGTGGTTCCGCTGTGCCATACAGAGAATGGACGACCGGTAACCGTATGATTCTGTAGCTTAACCGTTTAATCGACTTATACCGGGTTCAGAATACTTGATGGATTCCGGACCGCTTCCGCCCGTTACTCGGTGGCAACGGTGAGAACGACGGAAGAGGAGAGATACTGTCGGTGCAGTCGCTCGCCTCGCTGCGGGCGAGCAGGCGTCTCATACTATCGGCTGTACGTCTGTGAAGCATTTCGCGACCCCGGGGTCGCGAATGTCTTGAAATATAGTAGCGTTTGCAAGTCTTCACTCACACGATCGCAGGCAGTCGTGCGATCGGATGTGCAATCAGTTGCAAACGCTACTATAGGTACAGCCGACAGTATCAGGACGTTCGACAGGACAGTAGTGTTTGTCGGCCTTCGATCACGCGGTCGCACGACAGCACGTGGTCGGCTGCGCAATCAGTTCCGAACCCGACGACGGTTTTCGAGCGGCAGTGCCGTCCGGAACACCTGATGCAGCCAGGGTCCCGACCGCAGTTGTTCGGTACAATGAAGGGCGACCACGTACGAACCACACAAGTGCGCCGGAAGAACAAACTGCTCGTCGCAACCGTCGGGATACTCGTCCTCTTGGCCGCACTGGGCGTGACGAGTATGAACGCCTCGGCCGCGTTCGTATCACCGACGCAACTCTCCGAATCGGACGGAACGTATCAGGAGGAGTGGGTCAACCTCGAAGGCGTCGTCACCGACCTCAATGTCGACGGAGAGACGATCACCTTCGAGGTGACAGACGAGAACCACACCGTTCCCGTGGTATACGAGGGGACAGTCCCCGACACGCTCCAAGACGGCCGTATCGTCGTCGCCAAAGGGCAGTTCGAGGGAGACCGGCTGGTCGCAAACAAGCTCTCCGTCCGCGCCCACGAAGGCGAGGAACGGCCAGAGAGCGCTCGATGACGCCGGACGTGGAACGCGCGGAGACGACCTCGAAACGACCGGCTATCGAGGTCGAACGCGTGACGAAATCCTACGGCCACTTCACTGCCGTCGATGATCTGTCGTTCGCCGTCGAGCGCGGCTCGACGCTCGGGCTGTTCGGCCCGAACGGTGCGGGCAAGACGACGTTGCTTCGGATGATGGCGGGGCTCGCGCGACCGACTCACGGAACGATCACGATCGACAGCGTGGAAGTCACCCCGGACGACCACACCATCTACCGAACGATCGGTGTCGTCACTCACGAGACGATGCTGTACGACGACCTCACCGCCCGAGAGAACCTCAGGTTCCACGCGGACCTCCACCGCGTCGACGACCCTGCAGATCGGTGTGCGTCGGTGCTCGATACAGTCGGCCTCTCCCACCGCGGGAGCGGCCGACCGGCAGCGTTCTCACACGGCCTGCGAAAGCGGCTGTCGCTCGCCCGAGCACTGCTCCACGACCCGGACGTGCTGTTGCTCGATGAACCGTACACCGGACTCGACCAGCGCTCCGTCGCAGATCTCGAATCCGTCCTCGACGGCTTCGACGATCGGACCGTCGTTCTGACGACGCACGACCTCGAACGCGGGGTCGCCCGCTGCGACCGGGCACTCGTCGTCGACCGTGGTCGTCTCGAAACGGATCTCGCGCTCGACGACGCGGCGTCGTTCCCCGCGGAGTATCGGCGGGCGATCGGGGTCGAGTCCGACCCGGAACGCACCGGAGAAACGGCGCGATGACAACCGCCGGCACGAGGCGATGAAGGCATTTCTCCAAGCGATCTACCGGGTGTTCAGGAAGGATATCCGGATCGAACAGCGGACGAAGCAGGTGACGACAACTGTCGTCGTTTTCGCGCTGCTCGTCGTGCTCGCGTTCGCATTCAGTTTCGTCCAGACGCTACAGCGTTCGACGGTGCTCGGACGCGGTGCGCTGTGGATCGCCTTCGTGTTCGCCGGGACCGTCGGCGTCACGAAGATAGTCGAACTCGAAGACCGAAACGGGGCACTCGACGGGATGCTGGTCGCCCCGGTCGACCGGTCGGCAATCTACCTGGGGAAGGTGCTCAGTGCAGCAGTGTTCATTTTTGCGGTGAGTCTGGTGACGCTCGGCGCGACCACGGTCTTTCTTGGGTACAGTCCGTCGATCCCCACGGCAGTCTCGGTCGCGGCAGTACTCCTCGTTGCCGCCATCGGATTTGCCGCTATCGGCGTCGTCGTCTCGGTGCTGACGTTCCGGTCGGGCCTCGACGAACTCGCGCTGCCGGTCCTCCTCGTTCCGCTCGTCGTTCCGCTGCTCCTCGCCGGGGTCGAACTCACCGCGGCGCTCGAGAGCGGGTCGCCGCTTGGCGGTTGGCTCAGATTGCTCGGGCTGTACACCGGGATCGTGCTACTCGCTGGCGTCGCAACCTTCGAGTACGTCGTCGAGACGTGACACCGGACGCGACGCTCGTGGAGTGCCCCGTAGTTCACTCGGTTCTCGTCGGCGGTTCCGCGGAGTCGGGTTCCTGTAACAGGAGGAAGATGCCGAAAAAGATCGGAGAGAGGATTCCGAGGGCGAGGATGGTGATGAATGTCCCAATCTCGAAGGAGATCGGCGTCCCGGACCCATCGGAGTCGCTCTCCGAGCCGCCGTCAGATTCAGCTTCCGATTCGCCACCCTCGCCGCTGGCTTCGAGAAGCGGCTGTTCGACCTGGCTCGAATCCAGGCCGCCGCTGCCGCCGACGACCACTGCCCCGAGCATTCCGAGCGACTGGTGCGGCACACAGTAGTACTTGTACATCCCCTCGCTCTCGAAGGTATGTTCGAACGTCTCGCCGGGAGCGCTGTAGAGTTCGCTCTCGAAGCTCCCGTCCTCGGCGACGACGTTGTGACTGTTCCCTTCGCCGGTCCACTCCCAGACGACGGTGGTCCCGGGGTCGACCCGGATCGCCGCGGGGCCGAACCCGAAGTATCCACCGTTGGCCTCGGAGCCGACCGCGACGGTCACCTCCGATTGGCCGGTGTAGTCGTAGGTCCCCTCGAAGTTGGACACCCCCTCGAACCAGCCGCCGTAGTCCGGTTCAGATTGCGCGGCCACGGTGTCGCTGGCGAGGCCGATCGTCGCTGCCGCGCCGATTCCAGTCGCGGTCCGGCGCAGGAACGCTCGTCGGTCGGTCGATCTGTTGAGTTGCGCTGACATAGTGTATCGGTCGTAAATCGCCTGTGTTTTCGGTGTGCTGTCGGATTCGATCGGTCGACGGGATCGACCCGCCGGATCGGTCTTACGCCTGTACGTCTTCGAGTCGTCGTTCGAGCCGGGCCATCCGGCGTTGCAGGTACGTCACGTATCCGAAGAGCGCGACGAAGAGCGCGGAATAGCCGACCAAGAGTAGTGGTTCCATCGTTATCTCCTCTGTGAGAGCCGTGCTGTGCGAACGTCCTGTTCGAGTTCGTCGATGCGGATCCGAATGCCCAGAAGGTAGAGATAGAGGAACGTCGCCGCGACGAGCGTCACGACGAGCGTCAGCGGGTCGATGTTCGCGCTGACGCCACTGTTTCCGATCGTCGTCTCGTGGAACGTCGGCGTCCAGAGCCGCGTGGACGCGTACGACAGCGGCACGGTCACGAATCCGACGACGCCGTAGACCGCCGCGTACCGGTCGCCGGACTGGGCGTCGGTCGCGGAGTAGACGACGAGATAGCCGGCGTAGATGAACCACACGATCAGGAACGTCACCAGCCTGACGTCGGTCCACTCCCACCAGGAGTTCCAGATGACGCGTCCCCACGCACTGCCGAGGAGCAGTGTCAACGTCGCAAAGAGGAAACCCAGTTCACCGGAGCTGTGTGCAAGCCGGCTCCAGAACGGTCCCCGATAGCGTAGATACAGCGCGCTGCCGACGAACGTCGATCCGAGTGCGGCTGCAGCCACCCACGCGAGCGAGATGTGCCAGTACGCGAGGAGGTTCGCGCCGTGTTCGATCCCGTACATCGTGTCCGAGGCGGCTCCGAAGATCAGCACAAAAGAGAGCAGCCCGAAGCCGAACGCCCCCCACGCGACGAAGCGACTTCTCGTCACCCGGTGGAGGAAGGCCGTGACCGCTCCGAGGATTCGGGCGAACCGAACGTTGCTGCCGCTGTTCCCGCGAGCGCGCGAATCGCCGTCATCCGTCGATGGGTTGCCGTTCATATGTTAGAGCCACGTCGTCACCGACGTGAGTGCAAGTTTGTCGAGACCAAAGAGCACAGCGATCCCGAGTGCGACGAGCGCGTAGCCGGTCGCCGTCCTGAACAGTTCGGTGGACGCTCCGCTCGTAACCGAGTCGAGCAGTCGGGTGCTGCCGGCCTGCCCGAGGTACGCGACGCCCAAGAGCGGGACTGAAAAACCGGCCCCGTACGTCGCCAACAGCCAAGCGCTGCCGACGATGTCCGACGTCGTCCCGACGTACGCCAAGACACCACCGAGAACGGGCCCGACGCAGGGAAGCCAGATGACGCCCAGAAGCAACCCGACCGCGAACGCGTTACCCAGCGGGTGAGCGTTCTCGTCGATACGGCCGGTGAGCCGCGACGCCCGCCCGGCGAGACGAGAGGCATACCGCGAGTAGAGTTCGTTGAGGTCGTCGTCGGCCATCACGGCCCCGAACACCAGCATCAAGATAGCGAACGGCGCGCGGACGGTGTCCGGCGTCACGGAGCCAACCATTCCGGTCAGGACGCCGAGCGCGGTGAAGGTCAGCGTGCTCCCGACGACGATTGCGACCGGCCGCAGCGCGTGCCCGTTCGCGCCGACGACGAGAACGGGAACCATCGGGAGACAACACGGGGTCAGGATCGTTAAAAACCCCGCGAGAAAGACGGTGACAGCGGTCGGGTCAGTTATCATTCGATACTGATCGTCGTGGGGTCGTTAGCTCGCCGTCTCGCTTGTGGATTGCTCGGTCGCAAAGGCAGTCGTGACCGCGTCCTGTGCGGTCACCGACGACTGGTTTGCGGCATCGTCACTCGTCGAGTTGTCGACGTCCTCGTAGGTCCGGATCCACGTCGTCTCCCACGAGCCGTCGACGGATTCGTTCCGAAGCGGCTGGTCGTACCGTTCGACGTTGTCGGGGATCACGCTCTCGTTGATCTCCGAGTCGTCGATCGGGATGTCCGCGAGCATGAGCTTCTTCGTCATCGGGTTCATATCGTATCCGAGACGCTGCTGCGTGCGGTTGTAGTAGACCGCTTCGTCGGGCGCACCGGCGGCAGCCCAGTCTTTGGGCTGTCGGGGGAGGTGCGGTCGCTTGTGAGCGTTCATAAACCCGGCGACGTCCTGGACGTCCTCCCAGTCGGAGAACGTATGTGCTGCGCCGTAGGGCATCGCCTCGCGAGTGAAGCCTGCGGACGTGTAGATGCGGCCCATTCCGGCCCCATCGTTGAACGAGCCCTCACCCCAAAGCGGCGGATACTGCCCCTCGACCCCCTGTCCGTCGGCCCCGTGACAGGAGGCGCAGTTCTCGAGGTACAGTTCGGCCCCGCGGACGGGATTGACCTCCGAGACCGGGACCTTCTCGTCGCCTTCAGGCTTTTCGATGTGCCGCCAGTAGGGGACGGTCTCGCTCGGCGTCCCCTTGTTAAGCCAGACCATATACGACTCCATCGCCTGGATCTCTCGGCTGTCGTACGCGGGGACGCCCTCCTCGGAGCCCGGGGAGTTCATACTCCGGAGGAAACAGCCCATAATCCGCTGACGCATGTCCCGCATCCGCTGGGTGCGGCCGGTCCACTCCGGATAGCCCGCCGCGGTCCCGACGAGCGGGATCATATTGATGTCCTGTCCGACCATTCCGGTGGTCGTGGGGAGGTCGCCGCCGCCGTGACAGTTCGCACACGAGAGGTCGTTCCCGACGTGTTTGGGCATCTCATTGGACGTGTTCGCGAAGATCGCACGCCCCTCACGGATGAGCTCCCGGCGGTGTTCGTTTTCCGGGAGCGTCGAGTTGTTCATCTCCTTGGGGACGAAGTTGACCTCCTCGCCCGCAGTCGCGTTCTTGTACTCGAATCCCTGCTCGCGCAGGTCTTCGCTGTACCACTTGCTGCCGTTCCACGTGCCAGGGAGTTCGCGGACCTCGCCACCGCCACCGTCGGCGCTCGGGGCCGGTGCGTCCGCCGGGCCGCCAAGGAACGCGATGGCACCGTTGATGGCGAACACGACCACGATGGCCGCGAAAACCGTCCCAAAGAGGAGAAGGACGGGTTTGAGCAGAAGCGTCGAGTCGCCCTGACTCATCCGTTGATCCACCTGGAAGTTAGCTCGTCTGTCATATACTGTATCCCTCGACAGTACCGTGTTTCCGAATCAGGCAGGTGGATAATAAAGGTGATCCTCTACACAACCGTAAGGGCAGGATTCCGAATACCGGTGGGCGGCAACTACTGTATCGTGTTGAGTAAGTTCAATGTTGTACTCGACTAGTGGGACAACTGCGGTAGACTTTACTGTCACAGTCCAGTAGCCGGGGATATCGATGAACCCTCGAAAGGCGATGACGATCGCCTTCTTGGCCGCACTGCTCGGAATCGGCTACTTCTCGATGAACGCGGCACCCGTGCTCTCCGGAGAGGGATACTCCTCCCACGGAGAGACGCGGTGGCAGACCGATTACGCCGACGCCGTCGAAACCGCCGCCGCCGAGGACGAACCGGTTGTGATCTATTTTTGGACGACGTGGTGTACGTACTGTGAGGACTACAACCAGAACCACTACAGCGATCCGGCGGTGCGGTCTGAGCTCGACGGATTCACGAAGGTAGCGGTGAACTTAGACAGCGACGCCGAGGATGCCACGCAGTTACAGCAGCGCTACAACGTCAATTATCCGCCGCAGCACGTCATCGTGACGCCGGAGGGAGAGGTGCTCACGCGGATTCCCGGCTACGCCCCGACGGAGGACTTCCTCGCGTACCTGGAGTCGGCCAAGGAACGCTATCAGTCCGGTGGGACGGCCGGTAACGGGTCGACGACGGGGACGCCCAGTGCCGGACCGACCGAGACTGCCGGAACCGGGACGGAGCCGACGACGGAGGCCGCACAGTGAACCCCGGAACGATCCTGCTGGCGCTCGCGTTCCTCGCCGGATTAGCGAGTACGTCCCTTCTCACGCGCTCGTATCTCGTCGACGACGACCAGTACCTCTCGTACGTCCCGGAACTGACCGCGGGGACGGCGGTGCTTCTGGTTGCCGCCCTGGCGCACCTCACCTACCAGTTCGTGAGTCTCGACTACTCGAACGCGTACGTGTGGGAGAACACCGCAGCGTACCTTTCGATGCTCTACCGCGTGACAGGCGTGTACGCGGCCAACGAGGGGTCGGTGCTCCTGTGGGCGTCGATCGTCGCCGTCGTCGCGATGGTCGCCGGCGCGACGCGGGGCTTCCCGACGCGACGCGGTAAACTCGTCCACGCGCTCACCATCGGCGTCGTGACGTACTTCTCGGCGATGCTGTTGCTGCAGAGCCCGTTCGCCTCGATTCGGACGGCGTTCCCCAACGCGCCGCCGGGGTTCACACCGACGAGCGGGCAGGGACTGAATCCCCTCCTCGTCGACCCGTATATGGCGATCCACCCGCCGGTGATGTTCGTCTCTTATGCGCTGCTGACGATGCCGTTCGCAATCGGGGCTGCACACTTTATTGCGCTGTTCCGCGGCGATGACGGCCTCTTCTCGGCGTGGGTCGGTAGCGTTACCCGCTGGCTTCGACTCGGGTGGCTGTTTCTCACCGCCGCCGTCGCGCTGGGTGGACTCTGGTCGTACACGGTGCTCGGCTGGGGCGGTATCTGGGCGTGGGACCCGGTCGAGACGGCCATCCTGATCCCGTGGCTGTTCCTGACGGCGACGTTGCACGCGGTCACGAACTACCGCCCGGGCGGGCGGTATCGGATCCTCGCCCCCGCGATGACGGCCAGCGTGTTCGCGCTCGCGGTGTACACGACGTCAGTGGTCCGCAGCGGCGTCTTCAGGAGCGTCCACTCGTTCGCCGACGGAGGAATCGGCGCGTCGTTCCTCGTGCTGATGGGCGTGACAACCGTTCTCGGCGTCGTGCTGCCGCTCACCTACTGGGCACTGACCGAGGAGAGCGGCGACGACACGTCGGACGCCGAGGCGACCGATGAGAGCCGTCTCGCAAGATGGATCACCCGCTCGAACCTGCTTCACCTCGCCGTCCTCCTCTTCGGACTGCTGACCTTCGTTTCGCTGTGGGGGCTCTCGTTCCCGGTACTGCGGAGCGCGATGACGGGGCTCGAGGTGTCGGTCGAGTCGCGCTACTACAACCTGTGGAGTTTCCCGCTCGTCCTCGCGGTGTTGCTCCTCCTCGGGTTCTATATGGATTACGACCGGGAGGGCCTGCACCGGAGCCTCGCCGGACTGGCGGTGTTCGGCCTCGCGACGCTCGTCGGTGCCGCTGTCGCGCCCTCGGAGATGTGGCGACTGGCGTCCACTCGCCCGGGCGACGCCCTCATCTATCAGGTAATCGGGAACGCGAGCGCGCTCTCGGTGCTGCCACCCGTCGCGTACGCGATTCTCGGGACCGTCAAGCGAACAGGGGGACGGATCGCCGCGACGGAGAGTCGAGACGCGAAACTGAAAGAGACGGGGATCACGCTGATCCACGTCGGCGCGGCGCTGCTCGTGCTCTCGTTGCCGTTTATGTATCTCTTTGCCGGACAGGCGTCGGTGATAGCAACCGGCGTCGCGGCCGGCGCAGTCGACACATCCCAGCGCGACGTCGGTGCATCCTCGTACGACATCCGCGTCCTCGGGTACGAGCGAAACGAGTTCCCGAACGATCCCGAGCCGGGAACGTACGCGCTCACCTCGTCGCAGGTCCTCACTCGCGGCCAGTCGTTGAACACGTCGGTGCAGACCGTCCACGGGACGGTGACGGCGATACGCGAGGGACCACAGGCGACAGTGGTACAACTCGACGACTCCCAGCTGTGGGTCGGCATCGCAGGGAACGGAACGGTGGGCGTCGAAACCGGCCAAGAGATCGTCGCCCGCGGGCAGGTGATGTGGGAGTTCGTCCCGACCGCTGATGCCATCGTTCTCGCCGGACCCGAAACCGTCGGGCCCGCCGACGACCCCCCGGACGCGGCTGTTCCGACTCGGGTGATTGCCACCGGCGTGTCGGCCGCAGTGTACGACGATAGCGGTCTCGTCGTCTCCGGCGTCGCCGGACAGCGAGAGTACCCCGAGCAGGGCGGGCTTCAGGTCAGAGACGTGCTGATCGATCGCGGACCGCTCGTCGACACGTACGTCATCGCCGGAGTCAGTGACGGGACCGCCTCGATTTCCGTCAAGCGGGTTCCCTTTATGACGCTGATGCGGCTGAGTATCGTGTCGCTACTCGTCGGTATGGTACTCGTTTTAATCTTCGACCCGCGACACGGCGTTCGAACGAACTCGATCGCCGGGTCCGGAGAGTCAGCCTCGTCGTCGGCGCAGAGTCGTCCGGCGGGCGTCAGGGAGGTGTCGGACCGATGAGGAGACTGCTCGCGCTCCTCGTCGTCCTCAGCGCGCTCGGGTACGTCCCCGTCGCCAGTGCGACGACGACAGTGGGCGGCACGGTCACCGTAGCCGACGGGAGTGCAGACGGCGCTCGCGTCGAGGTTGTGCCCCTCACCGAGCAGCGGCAGCGGGCGGAGGACGCGGTGACTACGACGGTCGAGGGATCGTCCTTCTCGGTCGACGCGCCGGATGCGCCGGCGTATGCCGTCCGGGTCGAACACGGCGGCGCGACGCACTACGAGGTGCTGCAGAACCGAACGCAGGTCGAATTCGAGCTTTCCCAGCGGCTCTCTGGGCAGGTTGTCGACGCCAACGGGACCGCACAGTCCGGCGCGGTCGTCGAACTGATCGACGAAAACGAGTTCGTCGTCGACACCCGACGGACGAACAAGACAGGCGCGTTCGCGTTCGGCCCCCTCGAATCCGACGAGACCTACGAACTCCGCACCACGGTCGGGGATGCGGAGTACCGGCAGACAGTGGACCCCTCGACGAGCCAGAGCGTGACGGTCACTGCGCGGCCGCCGACGAACGACACGTCCGTACTCGGGGTTGCGAACCGGACCCCGACCGGCCACGTCGTCCAGATCGTGCCTCCCGGGAACGACTCGGAGGCCCCGAGCGCCATCGAGACGATAGCCTTCGAGAATCCGAGTGACCGGCCGTTCCTCGGGACCGTGACGATCGGACTGCCCGCCGACGCGTCGCCGTACGCCGCGATGGTCGACGGCTCACGGGCGGAGTATCGCCAGGCGGATGCGGGCGTCGAACTGAACGTCAGCGTTCCGGCGAACGGAAGTGCGCAAGTCGGCGTGGCCTACGACCTCACCGGGACGCAGTTCGAAAAAGTAATCCGACGGAATACGACATCGCTCGCGGTCGTGCTACAGGGTTACGATCCGTCCCGGGTGCGTCACTCCGAAAACCTCCGAACCGGATCGGCACCGATCCCGATGCTCACCACGAACGAGTCGTTGGAGGCAGGCGAGACGATCAGCGTCGATGTCGCCGGTGCCCGGACGAACGCTGCGGAGTCGACAGCGGGCAGCGACTCGGCGTCCAATGCGGTCGGGGCATCGTCGTCCGAAAGCGGGTCAATCCCCGCTTTCCCGGGCGTCCCGATACTCGTCGGGATCTTTGGAACAGTCACCGTCGGTCTAGGCGCGTACCGAGTGACTCGTTCAGAGGGCTAATTGCGGCGCGCTCGCCGGCGTCGCGGGCGGGCGAACTGTTGACGACCTCGCGGGGATGGCAGAAGGCGCGCCGGTCGCTCGCCCTGGTCGGGCCGCCAGCCCACGGACGTCGGCCGCTAATCGGCCCCGCGCTCAGCGACGACGGAGCGCGAAGATCGAAAGCGACACGACGATAGCGAGTACCGCAGTGAGGGGCGTGAAGCCCGGAGTACTGGAGCCGGAACCGGGCGAGGTCTCGGCCGTCGTCAGCGTCTGCGTCGACGTTTCCGTCGCCGTCTCCCCCTCCTCGGGAATTGCGCGGATTGTCACCGAAGAGGAGTTCAAGCCGTCCTTGGTGGCGGCGAGCGTGTGATTCCCCGGCTCCTCGACGGTCACTACCGCACGGCCGTCGGCGTCGGTGGCGCTGACGTCCTCACCGTCGAGCAGGATGGTTGCGCCCTCGACGGGTTCGGAGTACTCGTCGACGACTCTGACACCCAGCCGTTCGCCCGCCACGACGCGCGTGTTCATCGGTTCGAGCTGCAATGACGGTGTCCGGTTCGCCGAGACGTTCACGCGGAGATCGGATTCTTCGACCGCTACGCGCTTCGTTACGTCGTTGTACTCCTCCTTCTCGACTGTGATCGACAGGTCGGTGTTGACCGGCACGCTGACGCGTGCCTCTCCGCCGGCGAGCGTCTGGAGTTGACCGACTGAGCCGACACGAACTGTGGCATTATTGATGGGACGGGGTGGCGAGAAGTGCGGGTCCCGCACTGTGACGGTCAGCGAGACGGTTCCGCGTTCGACGAGTATTCGAGTCCGATTCGACGCGCCGACCTGCACGGTAGTGACGTTCCGGAAGTACCCCGGCTTCACTACGGCGACAGTGTACTCGCCTTGCTCTATGGGTTCCGAGGCGAACACCCCGCTTTCGTTGGTCCTCACCTGCGACACGATCCGTCCGTTCTGCCGGAGGACGATTCGCGCGTCGGCGACTCCCCCGCTATCGTCGGCGACGACGACCGACAACTGACCCTGCTGGTACGCCGGGACCGTTATGTCCTGCTCGGTCGCGTTCTGAACGACGAACGGTTGGTTGCGGATATACTCGGGGTGTGATACGGTGATTGTGACGTTCGCCCCCTGTTCGACGTCAATGAACGCCTTGCCGTTGTTTGCGGTCATTTCGGTCACCGAACCGTTCTCCCAGGTCGCCGTCAACGCGACGTTGCCGATCGGATCACCGTCCTGATCGACGATCGAGACGGTCAGCGTGACCGGATCGGACGACTGCGCGGCCACCGTCGTTGCCGCCGGACCGGTCAGGAGAAGACCGGTCACCGCTAGCGCGACCAAAAGCCGGGCTCTCATACAGTGTGGTTGTTCTGAAATGATTAAATTATGGGCCGATTACTCGGCCTGAGCGGGGTACGCGCAGCGAGAATTACCACGCCCTCCTCGTGCATACAGCGTCGTATGACTCCCCTGCGTGGGCCAAAACCCCACCTACCGTCTCTCGCATTTCGTCTCGGCGCGGCGTTCGGAGATGATCTGATCGACCGTCGAGGCTTTCAGCCCCCGACGCCGTTTTTCGGCGCGGCGTTCCCAGTCGTCTCTCGCGGCTTCGATCTCCGACTCGCGGGTCAAATTCGCTCGGTGGAACTGTGGACGGCTTGAACGATATATGCCCGTCGCACAATTACATTGCTGTTCGGATCTGCTATACTCTTGCTTTCGAATACAATTTCTTATATTGATATATTTGGTGTCCAGCGTGCTCGATCAACCGTCCATAATTGGGATCATATGACCGATCTACAGCCCGAATCTGATCGGTGTCCGGATCACGTTTCGGTTGACGAAGCCGTGATCCGACTCATCGATGAGCAAAATGGCTGTATGCCGCTGTCGATCCCGAGGCAAACAAATTGCTCCATACTAAGCTCGAGACGACAAGAAAAAGGTTATCGCTAATTCGTTTCTTGCGGAGCTCTTCGAGGAACACGACGTCTCCGACGCCCTGTGTCTCATCGGAGGATCGCACTCCTTACAAGATGCGTGTCAGCGACACGGCTTCGATTTCAGATACGAAAATATGGAAATTGGAATACTGTTGAACATATATTTAAATATATAAAACGGAGAAATGTTCGTTTTTCAAACCTTTTCAGCAACGCCGAAGCAGAAACCGCGGACGACTGGATCAGAGCGGTCAGTTTCGTATGGAATCAGCTCATCTGGACACTCGGAGTCTCCCACAGCCGAGATTTATATAGTTTGGTAATCTTTATAGTTTGTATGGAAGTCGAGTCCATCGAAGCGATTCCGTTATCGTATACTCTCGACGGCGGTCGAGAATACGGAAGCTCACGAAACACTATCCCGACTCGAACTGCAACGCTGGTTCGAGTTGAAACTACGGACGGCATCATTGGGTGGGGAGAAGCTTTCGGACCACCGAAAACCAACGCTGCGCTGCTAGAGGAAGTCGTCTCCGACTTCGTCATAGGAATCGATCCGTACGATGTCCAAAGCCTGTTTGAGCGAGTATATGGGCGGCTCTATCATCTCGGATATGGCGGCATCCTCGCCTGTGTTCTAAGCGCGGTCGACATTGCACTCTGGGATGTAATTGGTAAATCCGTCGGGCGTCCTGTCGGAGAGATCCTCGGTGCTAGACGTCGAGACGCGGTGACACCATACGCGTCGACGCTATACATTACGAATTGGGAGCAAGACTGCGAATCTAGCATTGAGGCAGTCGTTGATGAGGGATTCAACGCGGTAAAGATCAAGATCGGGCGTGGCGTTGATGACGACCGTGCTCGCGTGGAAGCCACACGTGAAGCACTGGGCGAGGACGGCCTTATTATGATAGATTTCAACGGTAACTACCGTCCTGCTCAGGCCGTTCAAACGATACGCGAGGTTTCGAAGTATAATATTCACTGGGTCGAGGAACCAGTTCCACCTGAGAATGCTGCGGGATACCAACAAATCAAGGGCAAGACAAATGTGTCACTTGCGGCCGGTGAGGCAGCGTATACCCGTTTTTCATTTCAAGAGATCCTCTCACAACACCTTGTCGACGTGATCCAACCAGACGTCACGAAGTGTGGCGGTTTATCGGAAGCACGACTTATAGCTGAAATGGCTATGACCGAATCGATTGCGGTCTCACCACACTGTTGGTCGACAGGCGTGGGATTTGCTGCTGGCCTGCAGCTCGCGAGTGTCATACCAGAATATCCCCATACTAGCAACCGACCAGAACCGGTACTATTTGAGGTCGACCGCGGGGAGAACGAACTGCGAGAAGAACTCGTCGAGGAGACTTTTAGCGTCTCTAATGGACGATTAGAGATTCCACGGAAATCTGGGTTGGGCGTTACGATCGACCGCGATGCATTGGAAAAATATCGAATCACTGAGTAATGACCTACTGAGTGGCTATTCGTTGAAGCATATTCCACCATTTGTGATTCTACTGAGAAGTAATTCTTTCTGGGCTAAGTTCGAAAACGGATTTCAGACGCGCTAAGCGCCGAAAGAATCTATCCGATGGAGTTCTACAAGATACGCCTATGTCCGCAGCGTTCCGGAACGGCGTCAGCGGTTCGTGGACTGATTCCGAAACCGGCGGGTCCTTCGAGATGTACAATCCAGCTACCTACTCTGCTCGGTAAATGGGGGGTATGAAGAACATTCACGACCAAGGCCGTTAGGGGCGTCAACCGAAGTAGTGGTTCGGGATGTACATCGTTAGTTCGGGGAACAGGATAATGATGAGAATCGTAATGATCAGGGGAATGTAGAACGGTAGCATCGATCGAGATATTAGCTCCACCGACGTGTCGGTTACCTTCGAGAGGACGAACAACACAGGCCCGACCGGGGGCGTCAGTAACCCAAGCATCAGAGCCAGCATTATGACTATTCCGGCGTGCACTGGATCAAGTCCGAGCGTATGCATCTCGGGGGCGAGGATGGGCACGATTAGGATCAGGATTGTTAACGGGTAGAGGCCAATGCCCAGAATAACCATACTGGCTGCGATGATCATCAATATCCCGGTCGGACCCAAGTTGAGACCGACGAGCGCGTCAACGAGCAGTCCAGGGATGCCCGTCCGGAGAACAGTGAACGAGTATATCTCCGTCGTCGCGAGGATGAGCATTATCGCGGTCACGTCGTGTAGCGATTCACGCGCCGCCTCCCAGATACCCGCGAGCGACAGATCGCGATAAAAGAGCATCCCGATCGCGATTGACCAGATGACGGCTATCGCACCGGCCTCCGTGGCGGTGAACGTGCCTGTCAGGATACCGCCGATGATCAAAATGATCGTGAATATGGCGGGTCCGGCGTACAGTGCCGTCCGTCCGATGCGGGCGACGTTCCAGTCCTCACCGCTGGGATAATTCCTCCTTTTCGACAGGTACACGATGAGGACCATAATGGAAACGCCCATCAGGAGTCCGGGGACAATGCCCGCCAAGAAGAGGCGTCCAATAGACTGACCAGCGAGGACCCCGTATACGATCAGCAGGATGCTCGGCGGGATAATCGGACCGATAACCGCCGAGGAGCCGATGACGGAAACAATGAACCCGTCGTCATATCCGGAGTTTTTCATCATCTCGTATTCGATCTTTCCGAGTCCGGCGGCGTCTGCGACCGCAGAGCCGCTCATCCCCGAGAAGATGATGCTCGCGATGACGTTTACGTGTGCCAGTCCGCCTTGTATAGGGCCCGTCACTGCCTTCGAGAACTCGAATATGGCCTCCGTTGCGGAACTCGCGCTCAAGAGGCGACCAGCGAATAAATAAAACGGGATGGCCAGGAGGATGAAACTCGTGCTCGAACGGAGCATCCGGATTGCTACCGGACGCAGCGTTAATGAAGGACCGATCGGCAGCAGCATTATGACAAGCGCGCTTATCCCGATAGCGTAGGCAACCGGAACTCCAAGAAGCAGGGGGACGAAAAGGACCACGATGAAGACGAGGACCAGGGAAAGCAGTTCCATTATTGAAGATCAGTTGCCTTGTTTTGCCGCTAGCTGACTGTAGTTTCAGACGCTCTCACAGGAAAATACCGTCAAGCTAACCGGGAATTGGACGCCGTCTGGCGATATGGGATCGCTCAGACGGCTCGCTCGGATGTGTCGAGATCTTGCCAAACAGCACGTAGATGACCCTGACGTACCCGCCGCGCCGAACGGCGCGGACGGGTACGCCAAGTGGACACAGATTGCGTTGATTTTGTTCCGCGTTGAGTTGGAGAAGAGTCTTCGTGAGACTGAAGACTACCTCAACGAGATGCCCGGTATCCTCGCCGTATTTGATCTCAACGAGGCACCACACTACAGTTCGTTCTGCCGGTGGGAAGACGAGTATCGGATGCGTGAACTCCGCCGCCTGCTCCGCGCTTCGGCGGAGCAGGCGGGCTGGAGTGGTGAAGCCGCAATCGATGCAAGTGGCTTCCAGCGTGATCAGACCAGCTATCACTACCGTGACCGTGCGAACTACTCGTTCCAGTCGATGAAGACAACCATCTTGATCGACGTGAACTCGCTAGCGATCAAAGACGTTCATTTCACGACACAGAAGGCGTGGGACGGCCACATCGGGATGCAGGTCTTCCGCCGGAACGCGGAAGACCTGCGTGTATTGTCTGCTGACGCGAACTACTCGTGGGGCGAACTCCGTGAGGAGTGTCGCTCGAACTCAACGCGACCACTGATCAAGCACAGGGAACAAACACCGTTGCAGAAGGCCCACAACGCCCGAATGACCGAGGATTACAACCAACGCTGGATGAGTGAGACGGGCTTCTCGCAGTTGAAAGAAGACGACGGCGAGAAGCTCCGCTCCCGGAGCTGGCACGGCCAGTTCCGGGAGCTGACTCGGAAGTGCATCGTCCATAACCTAACGCAGGCGGCGAGTTAGGGCTCGCCGCCTGCTCCCCTTCTCCGGACGTATCCGGGAGAGGCATCGCCGTCGTCACCGAAACAACGAAGCAAGATACCATAGTTTTGACCCTTCGGCAACCGCTGTCAGTAACAGCCGCTGTATCTTCTGACTGTAAGAACGCACCTCTGACAGCGTGAGACTACAAACAATCGACCCTACCCCGTCGCTGTCTTGCGTTCAACAAGGCAAGATCAGTTGTCGGGAATTCGGTTGCGCTCGGCGCGCCACTCCGCGAGGTTGCGAGCCGCCAGTGCCGCCTCCGAAATCGCGATCAACGAGAAACCCATCAGGATGAATGCGTACAGGTAGCCGGAATGGAACCACTGGATGGCGAGTCCACCGCTCCCCCAAGCCGCACGTGTCTGGGCGTACGCGGCGGAGACCACCACTCCTGCGAAGACGAGTCCGAACAGGTGGATCAACACCTCATACAGGTACGGTACCCGCTCGGTGATGCGGTCGCTTACGATCGTGATCTTGATGTGTTCTCCGCGGATCTGCGTCGCTGCGGAGCCGACGAATATAACGAAGATGAACATATTCGTCGCCAGCTCTGCCGTCCAGATGAACGAGAGACTGCCGCCGAGTTGGTCGGGAAGAAACCGCGATAGGACCTGTAACACGGCCAGAGCTATAATCAGCAGAAAAGCGAAAACACTGATTGCTTCGAATAGACGGAACGGACGACCCTCCGACAGCTTCGTGTGGTCCATTTCTAAGGCGCGAGGTCTTGGATCTCGTCCAGGGTCAATACGGCGTCGTTCTCTTCGATGAGTCGCTCCATAGCAGGCGTGGCGGCCTCACGGAAAGACGAGAGTTCGGTGTTTCGAACGATAGTCATACTCTCTGATAGAGACTCGATCTGGTCCTCTTCCGCGGCTCTAATCTCCTCAGCAGCGTTTTGACCAGCTGAGGTCGCCGCTTCTGACACAAGATCTTGGTCTTCCTCGGGAAGGTCGTCGTAGAGGTTGGTGTTGATGTGTAAGCTATTCTGCGTGGGGTAGTGAGACGTGAAGCTCAGGTGACTCTGTACCTCATCCCACGACTCCGCGGCGATCTGGAAAGGGTCGCCTTCGGCCGCGGACACAGTCCCCGCCTGCAACGCCTGGTACACCTCGTCGAGGGCCAGCGAAGTCGGCTCGAAGCCGATGGCACTCCAGATTGCGTGCCAGCCGAGGAGTTCCGGCACCCGAATCGTGATGCCTTCCGTGTCAGATGCCGACCGGATCGCCGTGTTCGAGGTGTGGTGGCGCATTCCGGCGTAGTTCGGATCGCCGAGGATTTTGGCGCCAGATTCCTCGAGTTGATCATACATACCGATCCTGTTGTCGACCTCTTCGATCATATTGAGCCAGTGCTCCCACACGGGTTCTTGATAGATGAACGAACTCGCGAGCGTGGCGATCACGGGTGCGTCGAACTCCACGTTGAGCACGATCACGAATCCGCTGGAGGTCATCTCGATGCCGCCCGACTGGAGTGTCTCGAGTTGCTCAACATCGCCGCCGAACGCTCCACCGGAGGCGACATCAATACTGAACCGACCGTCGGACATTGACTCCAATTCCTGTTTAAAAGCCGATGCAGCACGCTCGAACGCATGGCCTTCGCTCGCTGCGGTTGCGATCGTCCAGTCGTATGACTGCTGACCTCCACCATTTCCTTGGGTTGTCGTGACACCGGATCCGTCACCATCGCCACCACCATTTCCTGCGCACCCAGCGACACCGGCAATTCCGGCTGCCCCAACAGTTTTGAGGAATCGACGTCTACCCTCTCGATTAATTGTTCCCATACTTACTACATCTTGTTATAGCATATATATCTTTTGCCGGTGTCTATATTTGTGGCGGGATGACGGCGTGTTATTCTCTGAGAGTCTCTACGTAAGTTCGGACTCCTTCTTCAAGTCCGTATTCAGGAGCGTATCCGAGATCGGCACGTGCAGCGCTGTCATCGATTCTCTGGGTCCACGGCAACTTACCCTCATTCGATACCGTAATGTCAGCGTCGGGTAGCACCGACCGGACGACGTCGGCCATCTCGGAGATAGTCGACGCTTCCCCCCCGGCGTTGTATACTCTCTGTGAGAGTGCCGACTCCGGGGCTGTGAGCGCACACACGAATGCCTGTGCGAAGTCCGCGATGTACTGCCAATTGATGTACTGGTCCCCGTACTCGACGCTAACCGGTTTGCCTCGTGCCGGTTGTTCAATAAGATCTCGAACGAAGGTAGCTGCCCCTCGCTGGCGGTACGGACCGTACGCGAGTCCGAGCCGTAACCCGACAGTCGTCACATCATACTCGCTTGCGTACGTGTTCGCCTGGCTCTCGTTGTACGCCTTTGTCGCCCCATATAGTGAATCCGGCTGTGTGAGTTCCGCTTCAGTAACCGGGAACTGTTGGTAACGGTTTGGTGGGGCGTAGACCGCTGCACTCGATGCCCAGACGACACGTTCAACAGTCTCGTCCAGAATCCGTGACGTCTCGAACACCGAATTAGTTCCACAGATATTGACGTCGATTCCCACTCGGGGATTTGCTGGTACAGCATCGGCCAGCAGGGCTGCTAGGTGGAGGATCAACGAACTTCCAGTGCGCTGAGTCGTCCGGACGATGTCGAGCGGGTCTGTCACGTCACCTTTCACTACCTCAACGTCGTTTGCGACACCGAGTGCCTCCAAAATACTGGTATCTGTTGATGTGTCGTACGCTACCACGTCGAATCCCTCTTTGAGAAGGGCACGGCAAGAGTATGACCCGATGAACCCGGTTCCACCCGTTATGAGTACCGTTTGATCGTCTGCCATCTATCGATGTAGGTATTTCCGCAGGGGGCAATAACCTTGTCATATGTTGCCGAGTAGTCCCCTGGTAGAAGTGGCCCGCGTCTCGGGACGAACGGACCCGCAGCCAATATTCTTCGAGTTACGGTTCGAAATCCTCGAGGGAGATCCAGTCACCCTGATCGGCTGACTGGCGAGCAGCGAAGGCTATTCGGAGTGAACGAAGGTTATCTTCGGCTGTCGTCGGTGCTGGTTCATTCTCTCGGACTGCGGCGACGAACTGTTCGAAGTAGCCGATAAACGCATCCGGAACGTAGGATGTGGTGATAGGCGTCACTGTTTCCGAAACCTTCCCGGCGGGCGTATAGACGACCTCTGGAGGGATCATCTCCGGCTTATAAGCTTCGTGACCTCGAACAGTCCCCTCTGAGCCCCCGAGTCTGAATTGCCATCGCAAGGTCGTACTCGAGGAGAGTTCATCCCACACCTGGGCCATAAGTTCATCTTCAAACTCGATCCAAGTCGCAAATACGTATCGATCATCGGATGTCTGTCTCTTGTGCCAAGCGTTCACTCGTACCGGCTCTCGTCCGGCCCAGTATCGAAGCAGATCGAAGTTGTGGACCGAGAACGCAACTCGCCGCTCCTTCCCCGCAAATGGTAGGTCAGAAGAGATGCGGACTGTCCGGAGCGTCCCAAGGTCACCGTGGGAGATCAGTGACTTCGCCTTCGTAAATGCGCCCGCGTAGCGTGCCTGCTGATTCACCGAAAGAATTTGATCTACCGCGTCGGCCTTCTCTGCAAGTTGCTGACCAGTCCTGTATTCTGTGACGAACGGCTTCTGGCACGTTACGTGTAGTCCGTTCTCTAAGGCTGTATGTATGGCACTTTCCTTTGCCTCGCCTGCAGGAATCGTTATATCGACAAAATCTAGGTCCTCGGTATTTACCAACGCCTCGTAGTCAGAGAACTCCGAAACGTCTAGGTGACCGTGTTTACGGAGGCAGGTCTGTGCGCCTGCTCGTGCTGATTTGTCTGGGTCAGCAATTCCCACGATATCTACACCGTCTAGTACGCTCCAAGCAGGTATATGCGCGTGCTGGCTTATCATACCGGTCCCGATGAGACCGGCACGTACTGAGTTACCCATACGTCAAACGACCACACCGTACTGTATAAAGTTACGTCTCACACGACCTACGGCCTTCTGTACGCTATGACGCCTCGGCATATCACCGAACCGGTAGCCAAAACAATCTGTTCGGAAGGACGATACCGGAATTCGGGAGAGGAAAACGGTAGCATAATGTTTTGTACTTACAGCACTTCTTCAATTATATGCAACGCCAGTCCGGAAATCGGGTGCCGGTCCAAGCTGTCGAGACGACACTCGGTATTCTCCACCTCCTTCAGGAGAGCGAGCGAAAAATCACTGAAATCGCCGACGAACTCGATATCGCAAAGAGTACTGCACACAGCCACCTCAAAACCCTGGAACAGTCCGCCTATGTCGTTTGTGAAGACAACGAATATCGGCTTGGATATAGGTGCCTTAATTTGGGCGGTCACGTTCAGGCGTCTGAGCCACTTTACCACGCCGCAAAAGAAGAGGTCAATGAACTGGCCGAAGAGACGGGCGAGCGGTGTCAGGTAATGGCAGAACAACACGGACGTGGCACGTATCTCTATCAGGCCAGCGGTGAGCGGGCAATTCAGACCGACTCTCACATTGGAACTCGCGTTTACCTCCATTCAACCGCTCAGGGAAAAGCGATTCTTGCGCATCTACCCACTGAGCGAGTGAATGAAGTCATCGAACGTCATGGGCTTCCAGCGAAGACAGATCGAACAGTCACGACCAAAGAGGAGCTATTTGCGGAACTTGAACAGATTCGTGAGTATGGCGTCTCTTACGACGATGGAGAGCGTATAAAGGGTATGCGGTGTGTCGCTGCACCGATCTGTAACGAAGACGCGGAGGCAGTCGGAGCAATTAGCATTTCTGGACCAGTAAAGCGGTTAAAAAGCGAGTACTACCGAGAAACCCTCCCAGAGATAGTCTCAAGTACAGCTCGGACGATCGAAATAAAAACGATGTATTCGTAATGCTGCCATAGCTTCTGCGCACCTTCTCCCACCAAAAAGTGCTTAATCACCCCCTCATCCGTTCGTATTTGCATAGGTCGAATGGTTGTTCCGTTAGTGCGAACAGATTAGGTCGAACTAGTGGATCCAGTATATGGCATATGTACTAATGATGCCACGTGGACGCCCTCCTCGCTGACAGAGTTTGGAAACGGGGAGCGAGTGCTTTACACTAATAGTATTGTAATTCCTTTATCGCCCGCTATGTTGAGGGCAGTCACAGTTAGCGTTGCTCCGCGATAGCTGTCGAACCTTCGGAACAGCTGTTTGTACTGGGCGAACGGCTCAATTAAACCGAGCTAGCACTTTCCTCAGAAGGACCACAATCACACTAGTTGTTCTTAGCCCCGGATTTGCCCGAACGTCACTCAGTACTAAGCCAACGCACAGATTTATAAGTCCTCATTCGGTTGGTAGGGGTATGTCAATACGAGACGCCGTGCTAGACCAGCTACTAGCCGCTGGAATCGACACGGTGTTCGGGATTCCGGGCACACAGACACTTCCACTGAACAAGGGAATACAGAATCGGCAGGACATTAGATACGTAATGGCGCGTCACGAGACCGCGGTTACACACCAGGCGTGGGGCTACACTGAAACGACTGGCCAAATTGCAGCTACGCTCGTCGTTCCTGGTCCTGGGGATATGAACGCTATGAACGGGCTTAAGAACGCATTGAACGACTGCACGCCGCTCCTCCACATTTCGATCGAGACTGAACCCGAAGTACGGGGGGGAGAGGGGATCCACGAAACACCACCGGACACGTACGACAACGTAGTGAAAGAAAATATTACAGTCGAAACACCCGAGAGTACCCCCGTTGCAGTTAAACGTGCTATTGCGAAGTCATTGACTCCCCCGAAGGGTCCGGTCCGCGTTGGCATTCCAAAATCGTTCTTCGATAAGGATGTATCCGCTGCAGAATCGAGTTCATTTACTCATACCTACTTGACAGATGTTCCGGAGTTAGCCTTAGACGATGCGGCCAAAAAGCTCGATAGCGCGACTCAACCGTCAATCCTCGCTGGAGGTGGCATTCGATCGGCGAACGCTAGCGATGAGTTACAGGCCATTGCGGAGCGGTTAGACGCCCCAGTCGTGACGACATACAAGGGAAAGGGTGTTCTCCCCGAAGATCACGAGTTGAGTGCCGGGGTTCTCTGTGGCGGCTCTCCGCCCGAATTGATCGACACACTGGCCGATTCAGACGTTTTACTGGCCATAGGAACTGACTTCGATGCAGTCGCGACTCAGAAGTGGACCGTCGAAATGGGCGAAATGCTGATCCACATCACGCTCAATGAGGATGATGTGGGCAACGGCTACAATCCAGCGATCGGCATCGTTGCTGATGCGAAGGACGCCCTCGACTACCTCATTTCGACGACCTCGCCCGGTGAGCGCGAAGGGACGGATCGCGCTCAAACCGCACGAAACGGCGTCTGGGACCGAATCCCAGAACTGCTTGACATAGAGGAAGCACCCTTTACAGCGGCGCGAACTCTCAAGACGGTGCGTGAATCAATTCCTAACGAAACAATCGTCACTGTTGACGCCGGTGGGTTCAGGCTATGGACGCTCGTGATGTTCAAAGCAATGGGGCCACACCGGTATGTTAACCCTGGTTCGTGGGCTACAATGGGTACAGGCGTCCCGTCAGCAATCGGTGCGCAGACAGGGAATCCGGATACGCCGGTCGTCGCTCTAACGGGTGACGGAGGGCTAATGATGTGCCTGCACGAACTCCACACAGCAGTCGCGGAGGAACTTCCGATAGTCGTTGTGTTGTTAAATAACAACGACTATGCTGTGATCTCTGATGACGCAGAGTCGAACTACGGGTTCGAAAAAGGAACGTATGCTTGGCGGGAGGCACCAATCGACTTTAATGCGATCGCCGAAGGTGTCGGAATGGATGCCAGCAAAATAGGGTCGATTGACGAACTTGAACAATCTATACGTGATGCCCTCGAAAACAATCAGCCGACACTGCTGGAGGTCCCTATCGTTTCGACGGATCCGCAGGCGTACACCCTGGTCGACTAGCGCCTCTGTCTCAAACGTTTCTGTGGTTAGAGTAATCGTCTGATTTCGAGTGCCGTAACTTATTTACGGAGTCGAATTATCTATCAGATAGGCAATGAGCTACCAGACTTTAGAGGATATCCTCCCACCTAGCCGTGAGATCGCCGATTGGTTCCGCGGGATGGATATCAAACATACCGTGTATTCGCCTTCTGACGCTAGCGCATTTCCCGACGAATATACGAACTGGATCGAAGAACAACGAGCGGTACAGGAAACGTGTGTGCTTGTGGATCAGTCACACCATATGATTTCTCTGCACGTCGAGGGTCCTGACGCATTGCAGTTGTTCTCTGATCTAGGAGTGAATAGTTTTGAAAATTTCAAGACGGGAGAACCGCCGCAAGCGAAGCATCTCGTGATGTGTAACCACGAAGGCTACCAGATACGAGACACAGTGCTGTTTTACCTCGATGCGAACAAGTTTGTCTCAGTCGGATCTCCAGTCGGGAATAATTGGATCGCATACAACCTAGAAACCGGCGACTACGATGCCTCTATCGACAGACCAGTGTATAGTCCGAACGGGGAGTATCACCCGCTCGGTTCTGGTGACGTGTCTCCTCCGGACTGTAGGTTCGAGATTGCCTTGTTGAACGCAAGACAGCGACGGGGTAGGGTCGATTGTTTGTAGTCTCACGCTGTCAGAGGTGCGTTCTTACAGTCAGAAGATACAGCGGCTGTTACTGACAGCGGTTGCCGAAGGGTCAAAACTATGGTATCTTGCTTCGTTGTTTCGGTGACGACGGCGATGCCTCTCCCGGATACGTCCGGAGAAGGGGAGCAGGCGGCGAGCCCTAACTCGCCGCCTGCGTTAGGTTATGGACGATGCACTTCCGAGTCAGCTCCCGGAACTGGCCGTGCCAGCTCCGGGAGCGGAGCTTCTCGCCGTCGTCTTCTTTCAACTGCGAGAAGCCCGTCTCACTCATCCAGCGTTGGTTGTAATCCTCGGTCATTCGGGCGTTGTGGGCCTTCTGCAACGGTGTTTGTTCCCTGTGCTTGATCAGTGGTCGCGTTGAGTTCGAGCGACACTCCTCACGGAGTTCGCCCCACGAGTAGTTCGCGTCAGCAGACAATACACGCAGGTCTTCCGCGTTCCGGCGGAAGACCTGCATCCCGATGTGGCCGTCCCACGCCTTCTGTGTCGTGAAATGAACGTCTTTGATCGCTAGCGAGTTCACGTCGATCAAGATGGTTGTCTTCATCGACTGGAACGAGTAGTTCGCACGGTCACGGTAGTGATAGCTGGTCTGATCACGCTGGAAGCCACTTGCATCGATTGCGGCTTCACCACTCCAGCCCGCCTGCTCCGCCGAAGCGCGGAGCAGGCGGCGGAGTTCACGCATCCGATACTCGTCTTCCCACCGGCAGAACGAACTGTAGTGTGGTGCCTCGTTGAGATCAAATACGGCGAGGATACCGGGCATCTCGTTGAGGTAGTCTTCAGTCTCACGAAGACTCTTCTCCAACTCAACGCGGAACAAAATCAACGCAATCTGTGTCCACTTGGCGTACCCGTCCGCGCCGTTCGGCGCGGCGGGTACGTCAGGGTCATCTACGTGCTGTTTGGCAAGATCTCGACACATCCGAGCGAGCCGTCTGAGCGATCCCATATCGCCAGACGGCGTCCAATTCCCGGTTAGCTTGACGGTATTTTCCTGTGAGAGCGTCTGAAACTACAGTCAGCTAGCGGCAAAACAAGGCATTCGAGATCCAGGGTCCAAATGCCTTCGAAGTAATGGAAGAGGTGACTGACGATCCGCTACCGAAAATCCCCTTCTTCAAGATGGCTGAGATCTCGATTAACGGACGTGATCTGTACGCTCTGGGACACGGTATGGCCGAAGCACCGGGTCTGGAAATCTTTGGTCCCTACGAGTACCACCACGAGGTCAGAGATACTATCTTAGAGGCTGGTCAGGAGTATGGGATGCGGCAGCTCGGTTCGATGGTATACAAAACCGGCAAGATCGGTTCGGGCTGGATCAAGCTCCCTGTGCCAGCAATCTATGACAGCGATGAAATGAAGGGGTACAGACAGTGGCTAGGGGCAGATACTATAGAAGCCAATATGTCCATCGGCGGGAGTTTCAACTCGGACGACATCACTGACTACTATATGGAACCTGTCGAACTTGGCTACGAGCGTCATATTTCCTTCGACCACGATTTTATCGGACGGGAGGCGCTCGAGAAACGAGTTGATACTCCACGGCGAAAGAAGGTCACATTCGTCTGGGATGCCGACGATGTTGTTGACGTCTACGCCTCACTATTTCGAGATGGAGAGACCTACAAGTATATCGATATCCCTGATACCGCCAACCGTTGGTCAAAGACACACTACGATAAAGTATTGAAAGGCGGAGATATTGTCGGTATATCAAAGTATCCAGGATATCTTATATATAAACGTGAAATGCTCTCCTTAGGGGTTATTGATATCGAACACAGTGATCCAGGAACAGAAGTTACATTCGTATGGGGAGAAAAAAATTCGAATAAATCGCGGGTAGAACGTCACGAAGAAAAAGAAATTCGGGCTAAAGTTGAACCATCCCCCTATGTACACGGTGGCAGGCGAGAAATATAACCAATCTAATAAGTTTGATTATATTATTCTATTATTACCATAATTTTGGATTATACTATAGCACATACTACGCAATTAATCTATTTAGTTAGGAGTGAAATCGGAGGATCGAGGACTTTGGAAGCCCGCGCTCTCGATATCCTCAGACGAGGCGCCGACTGCCAGAGGCACCAGGGATTCCCTCCTTGGCTGCGACTCGCTGTCGTTCGGAAGAGGCTCTTTGCCTTTCGTGATGTCGGCAGAACCCGTAGGATTCTGCCCGGCTGCAAGAGTAAATCTATCAAAGACGAGAGGGCTCCTCTCTCGAACCACGGTCCTCAAACTGCGTCCGACGGTCCTTGCGTTGTATCGCTCCTGGAGAGTGCAGCCCCTTCCGTTCCCACCCGAAAGCAGTTTCCCGGCCAGCGATCGCCTAACTAAACACGACCACACCCACCACCCAAAGGATTCAGTACACCTCCGTTGTATGTATTTACGAACCGCAAGACGGCGACGACCCCGTTACGCTAGGTGACGAACTCAAAATCGTAAGAACGGTATTGGCTTATATACACCCGCCGCCGTCCGTTGAATTCGCCCCGTCAGAAAATCTGACGGACCCGACGGGCCTTGGGCATTCTGCGTGACCACACGTCCTTTTGCCCGAGTCAGTCGCTATCACCGCTGGTTCGTGATTGGGAGCACCCGGGACTCACACGATTCGTGCCCTTGGAGTAAACCAACTATGAGTCTCGAACCAATCGATGCCGAGTCCGCGTTAGAATTGTACCTCACAGACAGAGCCACCGAGCTCTCCGAAGCCTCACTGAAGAGCCACGAATACCAGCTCAAGCATTTCATCCGCTGGTGTGACGAGCAAGAGATTGAGAACCTCAATTCACTCGGGGGACGGGACCTGCAGAGGTTTCGTCTCTGGCGGCGTGAGGATGGTGATCTGAACAAGGTCAGTGAGCGATCTCAGATGAACACGTTCCGGGTTTTCATTCGGTGGTTAGAATCGATGGATGGTGTCGAACAAGATCTGAGTCAGAAGGTGATGTCGCCATCGCTCACTCCTGATGAGAACGCTCGGGATGTGATGCTGGACAGCGATCGTGCACCGGCTGTACTCGCCCATCTGGAAAAATACGAGTACGCCACAGTCCCGCACGTTGCTATCTCCCTGATGTGGCATACGATGATGCGTGTCGGCGGTGTTCACGCACTCGACGTAGACGACTACTCGCCGGATGATCAGTGTGTTGAGGTTCAGCATCGTCCGGATACGGGAACCCCGATCAAGAACCAAAGTAAGGGTGAGCGGTTGGTCGCACTCTCAGATCAGGTATGTGACCTGCTCGACGACTGGTTATCCACTCAGCGACCCGACGTGACTGACGAGTACGGACGGACGCCGTTGTTAGCCTCTCGCCAGGGACGGACGAAAAAGTCCACACTTCGAAGCTACGTCTACCGATGGACACGACCGTGCGTCTACGACGACGAGTGTCCCCACGACCGTAACCCAGATGAGTGCGAAGCGATGACCCGTGATTCTGCATCGCGGTGTCCGTCAAGCGTGAGTCCACACGCGATTCGCCGCGGGAGTATCACGCATAGCCTAAACAACAATATGCCTGATAAGGTGGTCAGCGACAGGGCCAACGTCAGCCAGCGAGTGCTCGACAAGCACTACGACCGCCGCACAGACCGCGAAAAGATGGAGCAACGGCGCGAATACCTAGACAACATCTAGTACACTATCGAATACGGCTTCGGATTCTTCTCTTACAATCTTTTTCGGTATTTGCGTAGCCTCTATAAGAGAAAGCCATAGAGGATTTTCCGCAGCAAACAGGAATGTTCAGTACAGAGAAGTCACCGACCGATTTACATCGAATAGGTTGGATGGCGGAATATGTCCGACCGCACAGATCGACTGCTGGCTGTTCTCGTCATCCTATTGGCCTTGCTGGTTGTGTCTCAGACGACCGTCGTACCACGAAACCAACTCTTGGGTACGATAGGACTCCTGTTCGGAGTCAGCGCTATCCTTTATGCACTCTTCGAGTTGGTGAAAGCACGCTAACTTCCACCGTCCGAATCAGTATGTTCGCACGTACGTCCTAACGGCTGATTCAGCTGTTTCTCCGAAAAATAAACCACCGTGGTAAGACTTCTATCACACCTCGCTATGGTGCTGGGGTTGTGGCTTCTGATCCGTCGGATTCCAACAGGCGTGTGTATCCTCGGGTGTCCAGCATCGACACGTATGCGCGGTCGATATCCCGGCCCGACAAATGTACGTATCTTCCTGGAACTCGTGAGCCGGGCACCCACCCGAACCACGTGCACATCTGTGCTTCTGTCAGGTGATTCGCTAGGTAGGTTGCGCGGCTGTGCCTGAAGTGATGGGGATTCACTGGCTTGTTGATGCCTGCCTGTTCTCGGGCTTTGTCTAAGATCCGGAGTCTGATGTACTGGTAACTGATCGTTTCATCAGGCGATCCTTGTTTCGTATCGATTTTACACCACAACGGCGCGTCAGTTTGCCAGTTCGGATGAACTGTCAGCCACGAGTCGAGGTACGATTCCGATTCAAGCAAGAGTAACCGACGCGACCCGGTTTTTCCAGACACAATCATTTGCCTGCCGAATGCCGATTGTTCGATGTCGCCCACTTGTAGGTCGATGAGTTCTCCGATACGAGCTCCGGTTTCCCACAGAACCGCGATAAACGCCCGATCGCGGTTATTGTGACAGGCTTCCAGTAGTGACTGAATGTCTGCTGGTGTAAGCAGACTCTGTGGAAGGATCCGTTTCTGTTCGATCGGCCCGCGTTTGATCCATTTCGTCTCTTCAGGATCCTCACCGTTGTTGAGCCATTTCCAGAACTGTTTGATCGCCTGCTTGTAATCAACGACTGTTGACGGGGCTGTTCCGCGGGTGTACAACCACGCGACTAACTCAGTTATATCATCCTTGTCTAAATCCACGAACCGTGTTTCGCCTACGTGATCGGTTATGATCTTGAAGTGGGCGAGGACTTTCTGCTGTTGTGCGGCGCTGATGTCTGCAAGAAGCATATCTCGGTGATAGTCTTTGATCAACTGCTTGTTCTCCGGGTGAATGTGATCCGCAGAGTCGATATATGCGAGTATTCGTGCTGCAGCTGCCTCATAATCCATCGTAGGCATACTCCTCTCAGAAGCGTCCGGAGACGATAACACGAACGGAACTTGACTCAAAGAGAAACGTCGTCATCTATACTAGCGACACGCTGGGGATCGAACTTGATTCTCGGTTCAACTATGATCGAATCCGGAGTCTGAATCATTTTCCGCATTCCTAAATTCGTTATCGTAGCGCTCGCGCTCTTCGGTCTGGTCAGGCAAGTCGTAGTGCCGGTCCTGTACGCGGGGCGATGCATCACACCGCTGCTCGATTGCATCCGATGAGACGCCTCGATTCCGTTGATCAGTAATATAGCCAGTTCGGATATGGTGAGGCGCACGGCTACTCGGACATCTGAATGCGTCGTTATTGCTCTGTGCTGCCTCACACGAGGTCGGATCACGATCGTGCGGACACTCTTCGCCGACCTTGCACGGGCGCGTCCACTTATACACGAGTTTCTTCAGGTACGACGGACTGATTCTTCCGTCTCCTTTCGTCAGCAGGGGGTTCCGTCCGTGTTCATCGGTTACCGGCGGGCGCCGCTCATCGAGGTGGTCCTGAATGATCTCCGGGACCTCACCGTACAAATCGACTTCCCGCTCGCTTTCTTCATCCTTCTTTAGTGGTGTCGAGGGTCGATGCGCGTAATTGAGGATACAGTTATCGTACTCGAAGTCCTGGACATCACGCCCCCATACTCCTGACTTCCGTGGCCCTGAATGACAGAACAACTCCATCGCCACGTGGTCTACGTCGGCGTAGTGGTACTTCCGTAGGTACTCCAAGATCGTCTTCGCTCGCTCCGGAGTAAGTCTTTTTTCATCAACACCATCCCTATCTCCGCGGTCTGTGTCTGGGATCTCGACAGCGTTCTCGAAGCGCTTGGGGGCCAGTCGGTGTTTGACCAAATACTCGATGAACTCACGGAACAGGTACATATCATCCTGCAACGTGGTTGTCCCCAGCGGTTTCTCACGATCTAACGATTCGTATTTCCGCCACTTACTGTACCGCTCAACATCCTCACTACCAAACTCCTCAGTCGTTTCCAGTTCAAGTTCTTCCAGCAAGTACGTCTCAATATAATCTAACTTTCTGCTGTATTGCTTTTCAGATGCCTTGTTGAACGCAAGACAGCGACGGGGTAGGGTCGATTGTTTGTAGTCTCACGCTGTCAGAGGTGCGTTCTTACAGTCAGAAGATACAGCGGCTGTTACTGACAGCGGTTGCCGAAGGGTCAAAACTATGGTATCTTGCTTCGTTGTTTCGGTGACGACGGCGATGCCTCTCCCGGATACGTCCGGAGAAGGGGAGCAGGCGGCGAGCCCTAACTCGCCGCCTGCGTTAGGTTATGGACGATGCACTTCCGAGTCAGCTCCCGGAACTGGCCGTGCCAGCTCCGGGAGCGGAGCTTCTCGCCGTCGTCTTCTTTCAACTGCGAGAAGCCCGTCTCACTCATCCAGCGTTGGTTGTAATCCTCGGTCATTCGGGCGTTGTGGGCCTTCTGCAACGGTGTTTGTTCCCTGTGCTTGATCAGTGGTCGCGTTGAGTTCGAGCGACACTCCTCACGGAGTTCGCCCCACGAGTAGTTCGCGTCAGCAGACAATACACGCAGGTCTTCCGCGTTCCGGCGGAAGACCTGCATCCCGATGTGGCCGTCCCACGCCTTCTGTGTCGTGAAATGAACGTCTTTGATCGCTAGCGAGTTCACGTCGATCAAGATGGTTGTCTTCATCGACTGGAACGAGTAGTTCGCACGGTCACGGTAGTGATAGCTGGTCTGATCACGCTGGAAGCCACTTGCATCGATTGCGGCTTCACCACTCCAGCCCGCCTGCTCCGCCGAAGCGCGGAGCAGGCGGCGGAGTTCACGCATCCGATACTCGTCTTCCCACCGGCAGAACGAACTGTAGTGTGGTGCCTCGTTGAGATCAAATACGGCGAGGATACCGGGCATCTCGTTGAGGTAGTCTTCAGTCTCACGAAGACTCTTCTCCAACTCAACGCGGAACAAAATCAACGCAATCTGTGTCCACTTGGCGTACCCGTCCGCGCCGTTCGGCGCGGCGGGTACGTCAGGGTCATCTACGTGCTGTTTGGCAAGATCTCGACACATCCGAGCGAGCCGTCTGAGCGATCCCATATCGCCAGACGGCGTCCAATTCCCGGTTAGCTTGACGGTATTTTCCTGTGAGAGCGTCTGAAACTACAGTCAGCTAGCGGCAAAACAAGGCATCTTGACTTCTACTTCAAACACATCACGACGGTCAAAGCAGGAGGCTACTACGAGTACCGCTCACAGTACGTCGAAAAGCTTCCCTGCATCACCTCAGAACCTAATGGCGAATTCGCTACGCTCCGGGACAAAGCAGACAAAATCACGGATACAATCGACTTGGAGAGTAGGACTGAGCGCTTCCCTGAAGCCTACCTCGGCGACTTCGACGGCGACCTCGGATACATCGACTACGAGTGGCAGACTCGGCGCTACCCGGTGAACGCCGACATTCAGGAAAAGGCAGATCAACGATTTGCCGTGACCGCTGGTCGCTCCGACGAAATCACGGACCCATTGATGGATAGAGGCGACAGAGAAGAGCAGAAGCTTCGAGCAAAGTACGTCCACGCCGCCGTTGATGGGCGGAGTATGAAGAGCGGCGAAGAGCAGACGATCCCGATTCCGCAGTCTCGGGACGGCGTAGAACAACTTATTGAGGCGTTGGAGGCTGACCGGCAGACGGTTGAAGAAACAAGTATCGAAGACCTCGAAGCTGAGATTGATCAGACGGTGTACGATCTGTTCGATCTAACGGAGGATGAGCGGGAAGTTATCGAGAACTACCTCGAAGTCTTCTAAGTAATCGGTTTGAAGGGGTAAGCTTCGTATCGCCGGCTTTCCGCCTGTACAGATTGGAATCTATGAGATTGGAGCCATTGGAGAGATAAATCTATCTTCTACCTCTCCTTTCGAGATTTATGGATTGCGAAAAAAAGAAGCATACCTATTCAGTCAGCGAGTATACGCATTATGTACCCGCGAGATATTGGCTCAACAAACACTTCTGGTTTGAGGATTATGAGCGGGTTGAGGATTTATTCGAGAGACAAGAACGCGGAGAATTGAATCTCGACATATTAGATACGGACAATCATACGATCTTGGAAGTTCGGTTCGATATTAACCAAACGCCAAATGAATCCAAGTGGAACCCTGATGGAAGGAGTATTTGGCTTAGCATTCGGGCCGACTATGAAACTGATTTCCCTTCCGATAATCCCCATTATGCCCCGACGTTAGAAGAGTGTTCAGTGGGTGATATGTATCTAACAAAAACTGAGACGATACTAAATCACCTTGGCTATGATTATGATACCCACGAAGTTATTGCTGTGAGAACGGCTGAGGACAAAGATGGAGTGTATGTGACTGTCAGAGAGCGATTGAATCATCCGACAAAATTGGAATAGATCTCGCGTGCCTCTCACTTCTTAATCCGTTTTAGCTCTATTGAAGCGCCCGCAAACCCGCTTGTCCGTTCGGAAATAGTACCGACAGAAGACCCGCATTCAGAGTTGGTGTGATGTGGGGTCTCCGAAGCGTGTGCGCGGCTTTCCGCTGGGAGACTAAACTGTAGCCCGCCGTTATCCCATCCGAGTGAGAGAGTCCGTTCGATCCTCAGTAGGGGCGGCGTCGTACTTCATCGTCGTCTCGGGTCGCTTGTGACGTAACTGCTCTTTCGTAGAAGCGAGATCCCGGTCATCGGTCATATACGTCCCAACAGAGTGACGAATGGAGTACCACGAGACTTTCCGATTCTCCGTTTCAATGCCCGCCTTATCGCAGACGTGATGAAGGAGATTTCGGAGCGAATTTGATCCGTAGGGTTTGCTCTGAGTCGTTAGCCACAGTTTGTCGGTGTCGTCGTACTTCGGATAGTGACGACGCTCGTAGCGCCAATTTTCGAGCGCGGTGGAAGTCTTCGGGTGAAGGGCAACTTTCCAATTCCCCTCGTTCTTCGTGGAGTCCTCTTTCGGAATCAGTAGACGATTGTTTTCGAGATCAAGCCATTTCGTGCTGGCCTTGGCTACTTCGGCTGGTCGGAGTCCTGCATCAAGGCTGGTCCACACTAAGGAGGTGAACTTCCACGATTCGACCCCGTCCCAATCATCTATCGACACCAACTCAGTAGGTTTGTCTCGGTATTCGGCTACGTATGGCTTGAGGCGTTGTAGTCGCTCCCCATCCGATTTGACAGTCGAATACGATGGTATCTCTCCGATCTGTAAGGCGGCCTGTCGTAGCTTGAACCGTTCCTCTTTGGTGAAGTAGTCCTGCGGCTGCTGCCCGTTTCCGTTGGAGGCGAAAGATCTGGCCGGTTCCCAATCTTCCTCTCCGTACTTGTGGTGTCGCCATTTGAAGTACCGCTTGAGTGCGTGGAGACACCCGTGCTTGTGGCTCTGTGATTTCTCTGAGTAGGCAAGCGCCTCAATGTATTGATCCGCGTGACCGTGATCGAGGATAGGGATGTACTGTTCGTACTCGCGCCAGATCACGCGTTCACAGTACGAGAGACGGTACATCGAGCGCTTAACCGTATCCGTGCTGTATCCCTTCGCTTCTTGAGGATCTTTGCCCTCCATCAATAGCCACGTTGCGAGGGCTTTCCGGTTTTCCGTATAGTCCACTAATTCCTTCTTTGAGAGCATCTGCTCCGTCTTTTCAGGAACAAGCGGGAAGGAAATCTCTACGTCTCGTCGGTCGCCAAGTACCATTTCTTCGGTGGAACCGAGTTTCATCGTTGGTCCTACACCGATTCCGCGGTTTTCGGGCGCGTGAGCGCCTGAAGTGCGAGGGGAGGGATTTGAACCCACGGACTCCTACGAGAGCGGATCTTGAGTCCGCCGCCTTTTCCAGACTCGGCCACCCTCGCGCAGTCACCGATTCGATTCCGCGGCGGTTTAAGCCTCCGGTTTTTTCCCGTCCGGTCGGCCGCGGACCCTACGCAAGATACTCCCGAACCCGCGACGGAACTTCGAGGGCGACTAGTGCCGCAATGGCGGGGACGAGGACCGCGAGGAGGACGAGCGCGACACCACCGCCCACGATCACGAGCCCGAGCAGGCCGACGAGCAACAGCGGAACGGCAGCGACGATCAGCCCGCGTGCGACCACGTCGCCGACGCCCGCGGCGTAGTCCGCGATGACTCCCGGGAGTTCGCGGAGTCCCACGTCTTCGGTCATACCGGGAGAAAGGCGGCCCGGGATCAAAGCGTTGTCCCACGCGGTTCGCTTCCGCAAGCCGGATCGCAGTCGGCCGGGATGCCTGCGTCGACCGCTCACCACTCGATGATCTCGCGATCGCGCCAGAAGTGCCCGGCCGGCGAGCCCGGCTGGAACCGACAGAGCCACGTCGGCGTCTCCGCGCCCTCCTCGATCGATCGGTCGGCCTCCTCGCCGCCCATCTCGGTCCGGACCCAGCCCGGGGACACCGAGTTGGCGAGCAGTCCCTCGTCGGCGTACTCACCGTGCAGGTACGCGGTGAGGCCGTTCACGCCGGTCTTCGAGACACGGTAGGCGGGGGAGCCGCCGGTCTGTTCCTCCGCGAGTGCACCCATCCCCGAAGAGAGGTTGACCACGCGCCCGCCGTTGGTCTGGAGCAGCAGCGGTACAGTGTGCTTGCAGACGAGCATCGGCCCGCGCAGGTTCGTCGCGAGCGTCCTGTCGATCGTCTCGACGGGTTCGGAGACGATGTCGGAATCGAACTCCGCGATCCCGGCGTTGTTGACGACGATGTCCAACCGCCCCGCGGACTGGAAGATTTCGTCGGCCGCGCCGGAGATCTCCCCCTCCTGAGTGACGTCCACGAGCAGGTGTTCCCACTCGTCGGGGACGTCGTGCTGCATCGACCGCGTGGCGGCGAAGACGGTCGCCCCGAGATCGTGCAGGTTCGCGGCGATCTGTCGGCCGAGTCCGCGGTTGGCGCCCGTGACGAGCGCGACCTGTCCCTCCAGCGAATCGTACAGTTCCGGCTCCGGGCGGTTCTCAGTCATCGCCCGGGTCGACGGCGCGGGCGCCAAAGGGCGTTCCGCATCGGGTCGCTCGACCGAGGAAGCAAAACCTAACCCGGTGGCCGACACCGGAGAGAGTATGGCGCACTTTTCGGACCGAGTCGAGCAGGTGTCGATCAGCGGGATCCGCGAGGTCTTCGAGGCCGCGGGCGAAGACGCGATCAACCTCGGGCTGGGACAGCCGGACTTTGCGGCGCCGGCCCACGCCCGCGAGGCCGCCGCCGAGGCCATCCGCGAGGGACTCGCCGACGGCTACACCGAGAACAAGGGGATGCAGTCGCTCCGCGAAGCCATCGCCGACAAACACGCCCGCGATCAGGGCGTCGATGTCGACCCCGGCGACGTGATCGCCACCGCGGGCGGGTCGGAAGCGCTCCACATCGCCCTGGAGGCCCACGTCGACGCCGGCGACGAGGTGCTGATCCCCGATCCGGGCTTCGTCTCCTACGACGCGCTCACGCGACTCACTGGGGGCTCACCCGTCCCGGTTCCGCTCCGCGACGATCTGACGCTCGATCCAGCGGCGGTCGAGGCGGCGATCACCGACGACACCGTCGCGTTCGTCGTCAACAGCCCCGGGAACCCGACTGGCGCCGTCTCGCCGCCGGAAGACATCCGCGAGTTCGCGCGCATCGCTGACGAACACGACGTCCTGTGCATCTCGGACGAGGTATACGAGTACACCGTCTTCGACGGCGAGTTCCGCTCCCCCATCGAATTCGCCGACAGCGACAACGTCGTCGTCGTCAACTCCGCCTCGAAACTGTACTCGATGACGGGCTGGCGGCTCGGATGGGTCACGGCCTCCACGCCCCGGATCGAGCGGATGCTCCGCGTCCACCAGTACGCGCAGGCCTGTGCCGCCGCACCCTCGCAGTTCGCGGCCGAGGCGGCGCTCACCGGGCCGCAGGACCTCGTCGGAGAGATGACCGAGTCCTTCCGCCGCCGCCGCGACATCGTCGTCGACGGCCTCACCGACATCGGACTGGACGTCCCCACGCCCGGCGGCGCGTTCTACTGTATGCCGGAGGTGCCAGAGGGCTTCGTCGACGAGTGTCTGGACCGTGGCGTCGTCGTCGTCCCGGGCGAAGCGTTCGGCGACGCCGGAGCGGGCTACGCGCGACTCTCCTATGCGACAGACGAGGAATCGCTGCGCGAGGCGCTGGAGATAATGGAAGACGCCTACGACGCGGTCGCCTGATCGTCGACTCCGCCGATCCGAGATCTCCCTGCTCTCCGCCGGCTACGTCGCCGTGCTGACGATCTTCACGACGTCCCCCTCGTCGAGTTCGTAGTCTTCGGCGATCCGGCGGTTCGACCGGGCGTCGACGGCGTGGAGGTAGCCCTCGCCGATGTCCGAGTGGACCGCGTAGGCGAGATCCCGCGGCGTCGACCCGCGGGGCAGGAGGAAGGCGTCAGGGAGCATCTCGCCGGTCCCGTCGGTCCATCTGGTCTCGTTTTCGACGGGGTAGGCGGTCACCATATCCAGGACGTCGTAGACCGCGGTGTCGATCGCGGCCTGGACGCCGGTTCCGCCGTATTCGCTCATCACCTCCCGGATCGTCTCGAGGCCGTTCCGCTGGGTGTCGGAGACGTCGCCGACGACGTCGAAATCCTCATCGCCTGGAAGATACTCCACGACGCCAGCCTCGGCGGCGTTCCGCAGCGCGAGTTCGCCGTCGGCGGTGGCGGGAACGACCGGCTTTTCGACCTCGCCCAGCCGATCGAGGTTCTCTGCCGGCGCGATGTCGGCCTTGTTGGCGACGAGCACGATCGGCTTCGTCCGTTCCCGGACGTCACGTGCGAGCCGTTCGCGGTCCTCGTCGCTCCACTGCTGTGGGTCGCCGGGGTACTCGACCGCCCGCAGCGACGCCGCGACGTCGTACTCCGATGCACCGAAGCCCGTCAGCATCTCCGTGAGCGCCGCGTCGATGTCGAAGTCGGGCGAGCGGGATTTCCGGACGACCGTCTCCCAGTTCCGCTCGATGATCCCCGCGAGCCACTGTTCGAGTTCCGCCTCGACGAAGTCGGCCTCTTCGAGCGGGTCGTACGTGCCCACCTCGACCGGTTCGCCCTCGGCGTCCGTGCCGCCTGCGGCGTCGAGGACGGTGAGAATGGCGTCAGCGTCGGTGAGCGCGTCGAGGAATTGGTTTCCAAGCCCGCGTCCTTCGTGTGCGCCGGGGACGAGTCCGGCGACGTCTAAGAGTTCGACCGGGACGTACCGGACGCCGTCCTCGCAGTTGCCGCAGCGTTCCTCGCGGTCGAGGCAGGGACAGCGCGTTCGGGCGTGGGTCACCCCGCGGTTGGGGTCGATCGTGGTGAACGGGTAGTTGCCGACGTCGACATCGGCCATCGTCGCGGCCCGATAGAAGGTAGACTTGCCCGCGTTGGGCTTGCCCGCGAGCGCAAGCGAGAGCATACCGGAAGGAGAATCGACGGCGGGAAGTAGGTTTCCGTCCCGTCGCCCCCGACGGCGCGATTTGCCCAGTATTTTGCTACTGACTACCGCGACTCCGCCTCGATACGCTCCCGGGCGATCTCGTCCATCTTCGACGCCAGTTCCTCGGCGTCCGCCTCGGTGAGTTCCGTCTCCTCGGTGAGTTCTTCGAGCAGTTCGAGTTTTTCCAGCCGCTCTCTGATGGCCTGCTGGACGACTTCGTCCCAGTCGGCGTCCGGCTGCTCGTCCATCCGCTGTTTGAGATCCCGGTCGACTTCGACGGTGATTATTGGCATATGCGAACATATCTCAATGCAAACTACTGTTTCTTTCGGCGGATTCCCTCGTTCGCTGTCCACGCCACGAAACGAAAGCCCGGAGTGGGGGGCTCCCGAACGGGGTGGTATGTCGAAAGAGCGGGACGGGTCGCGAACCGCCGGGGAGACGAGAAGCGAGAGCGCGGCGGCGGCGCTCGATCCGACGGGGACGTCGTGGCTCGTCGTCTACCTGAAAGGCGTCTGTATGGGGGCAGCAGACGCCGTCCCCGGGGTTTCGGGCGGGACGATCGCACTCGTGACCGGCATCTACGAGCGGCTGATCGTCGCGATCACCGCCGTCTCGCCCGCTCGCATCTACGCGGTCCTGACTGGGATACTCCCGGACCGCCGCGCGGACGCGATCGAAGCGCTCCGCGCGGTCGACGCGGGATTCCTCGTCGTCCTCGGTGCGGGGATCGCAACCGCTATTGTCACGATCACTCGCGTAGTCCATATCGGAATTCAGACGGTCCCGGTCGTCACATTCGGGTTCTTCTTCGGACTCATCGCGGCCTCGGCGTGGGTACTGTTCTCCGAGGTCGCCGTGGATACGCCGGCGCGTGTCGGTGCCGCCATCGCGGGATTCGTCTTCGCCTTCGTCGTTTCGGGGCGCGCGGCCGCGACGCTGGGCACCGGGCTCCCTGTGACCGTCGTCGCGGGTGCAATCGCTGTGAGTGCGATGATTCTGCCGGGCGTCTCCGGGTCGTTGCTGCTCATCATCCTCGGCCAGTACGAGTATATGACCGGGACGCTCTCGTCGTTCGTCGACGCCCTGCTCGCGCTCGTAACGGGCGGGCCGATCGCGCCGCTCCGGGAACACGGCGCCGTCGTGGTCGCGTTCCTGCTCGGTGCGGTCGTGGGCCTGTTCACGGTCGCCCACGCGGTCCGCTGGGCGCTCGCACGTGCCCGGGCAGCGACCCTCGCGTTCCTCGTCGCGCTGATCGTCGGCGCACTTCGCGCACCGGTCGCCCGAGCAGGGACGCACCTCGCGGAACTGGGACGGACCTGGACGCCGACTGCGGTCGCGGCGTTCTCGGCGGCCGCGGTCGTCGGAGCGCTCCTCGTCGTCCTCCTCGATCGATATACTGGGATCGCCGAGATCGACGGAGAGACGCAACCTGACTGAGCCTCAGCGCGCTTTCGAGTATTCGGAGCCGACGTATTGAGGCGCAAAGCCGATGGACAGTCCCGCCCAGCAAGCAACGGCAGAACAGAATCCGATGCCGGATCGAACGCGCGGCGGAGTAGAGGCAGAGGTAGTCCGAGCGGTTCCAGCAGCGTTCGTCGTCGACAATCGTGCACACAGTGGCACGGACTACCGGATTCGACCGTGTCGGCGGTCGGGGAGCCGCCGGCAGAGCAGACGGCGACGCCCCGAGCGATCCGGCGAACTCGGGGGATCCGCACGGTCGAATTGTGTGGCCAGTTGTAGTAGCGTTTGCAACTGATTACTCACCCGGTCGCACGGCGGCGTGCGATCGGGTGAGCGAAGACGTGCAAACGCTACTGTCGTGCCGGCGGCCGACGGGAGTAGATGCCACCCGACCGACGGGACTGCATCCCGCGTGGCATCGCCCGTCCGGCGTCGCCGGCGGTTTCGCGTTCCCCAGCCAGATCACTCCCGTGGGACCGCGATGTTCTGTAACGATTCACTGCCACAGGCGTCGCAGACGCCGCCGGAGTCTGCGCGTGCGCCGCAGACACAACATTCGTACCGGCTCTCTTCCGGATGGTATGGATCGATGTCTCGGTTGTATATCACCATATATGGTAGCAGTTCACAAGGACTCAAAAGGGTTCCGTTAATATAGCAGAATGAATATACATACCTATAATCTCTTAATATTAGGTCGATTATTAGCCGCTTTTGAACCTATCTGGACGCGACGTGGACGAACGTCTCTCGCCGTGAGGACGCTTCGACCGTCGTGAATCCGGCCTCCTCGAACGCCTCGACGGCGTCTGCGAGCCCGAAGCGTTCGTCCATCGGCGGACCGTCTGCGCCCGCGCCAGTCTTCGACCAGTCGACGGTAACGACGCGATCACCGGGGCGGATCACCCGCGCCAGTTCCGCGAACGCCTCGGGGGCGGCGAACTCGTGGTAGGTCATCGTCGAGAAGACGCCGTCGAGTTCGTCGTCAGCGAAGGGAAGCGACGCGGCGTCGGTCGTCACGAACTCGACGTTGTCCGGGACACCGTTCTCCCGGTACAGGTCGTGCATCTCGGGCTGTACGTCGATCGCATAGACTCGGTCTGCGTGTGGCGCGACCTCGTCGGTGTAAAAGCCCGTCCCGCTCCCGATGTCGGCGACAACGTCTTTGGGAGCGAGGTCCAGGGCGGCCAAAAGCTCCTCGCGCGAACAGAACCGGTAGCGACCGGGGTCCTCGAGGTCGGCGGCCCGCTCGTGGTCGAACGTGTGGAATCCCATACGCAACGAACGAGTGGCGCGGGCAAAAGGCTGTTCGACCTGACTTGCGGCCGCTGCCGAAGGAGTCACTGTTAAATCACTCGGGCGTGCCATCTCCAGTAATGACATCGGGACTCCGCACACCGAGCGAACGGATCTGCGAACGCTGCGGACGGATCGAAGAGTGGGACGACGACGCCGGTAGATGGCAACTCGCCGTGAACGACGAGGGTGAACCCCACACTGTGGGAAGTCCCTACTGTATCCACGAGTGGGACATCAACGGCACGTTCGTCCCGTTCGACGACAAGAGCGACGCCGCCGAAGCGTAGCGACACCCCCGAACGAATTTCATCCTCCGACTCGGTCACCTCGACCTGAGCGAACCGTTCTTGCGACCAGTCACGCCGACCTGAGCGAACCCTTCCCGTGACCGGTTACGCCGACCTGAGCGAGTCCAGTACCGAACTCGTCCCGTCGAAGTACGATTTCTCCACGACAGTGCCGGCGGCCTCGCGCGCGTCGGTGTCAGCGTTGGCGACGGCGAACGACCGGCCCGCGGCCCGGAACAGCGAGACGTCGTTCACGCTGTCGCCGATCGCGACGAAGTCCGTCGGTTCGCGGTCGAGCACGTCGGCGACGGCTTCGAGGCCGGTGCCTTTCTCGACGCCCGGCGTCTTGACGTGGTAGGCGTAGCCGGTATCGAAAACTTCCAGGTCGTACTCGGCGGCGACCGTCCGCAGGAGGTCCAGGTCGGCCGCGGTGTTGACAGCGACCTCCGTCTCGCGCCACTCGTTGAGTGCAGCGAAGCCGGGCCAGCCGAGATCGCCCCCCCGCGCGACGAATTCGTCGGCAACGGCCTGCGCGCGGTCGCGATCGCCCTGATACGAGACGGCCCCCTTAGCGAGCACGACGCCGCCGTTCTCGGCGATCACGTTGTTTTCGAGGCCGAAGTAGTGACAGAGGCTCACTGGGTACGGAAACGCCTTTCCCGTCGCGAGTACGACGGGTGCATCCCAGTGCGGCAGATACTCGAACGTCCGCGGGTCGAGGCGGCCCGAGCCGTCAGTGAGTGTTCCATCGATATCGAGGACGAGCGGCGGTGTGTCGGCAGTCATTGCTCCGGCTTAGCGCCGGTGGCTGAAATGTCCACCGTTGCGGGACTCGACGACGGCGCCGATGATCCACCGTTGCGGGACTCGACGACGGCACCGATGGTCCACCGTTGCGGGACTCGACGACGGCGCCGATGATCCACCGTTGCAGGACTCGACGATGGTGCCGATGGTCTACCCTCACGGTCCCGACAGACGCTACTCTAAAGTGCGTGCTGGCAAAGATAAAACTGGGAAATGAGTAAAGAACCGAGCGTCCTCGTCATCGGCGGGGGATCGACCGGCTGCGGCATCGCGCGGGATCTCGCGATGCGCGGCCTTGAGGTCACCCTCGTCGAGAAGGGCAACCTGACCCACGGGACGACCGGGCGGATGCACGGGCTCCTCCACAGCGGCGGCCGCTATGCGGTTTCCGACCAGGCGTCCGCCGAGGAATGTATCCGGGAGAATCGCGTGCTCCGCCGGATCGCCGGTCACTGCGTCGAGATGACCGGCGGGCTGTTCGTCCAGCGCCCCGAGGACGACGACGAGTACTTCGAGCGAAAGCTCGAAGGCTGCCACGACTGTGGGATCCCCGCCGAAGTGCTCTCCGCCGACGAAGCGAAGGCGTTGGAACCGTACCTCGCCGAGGACATCGAACGCGCGATCCGAGTCCCCGACGGTGCCGTCGATCCCTTCCGCCTCTGTGTCGCCAACGCTGCCGACGCTGTCCAGCACGGCGCGCGCGTCGAGACCCACAGCGAGGTCACCGACGTGCTCGTCGAGGAGGGCGACGTCGTCGGCGTCGAGGTCGAACACGACGCCGGGACCGGGACGTACGAGCACGGAACGGAAACAGAGACGGAGGAACTGTATGCCGATTACGTCGTCAACGCCACCGGCGCGTGGGCCGGCCAGATCGGCGAGATGGCCGGCGTCGACATCGCCGTCCGGCCCTCGAAGGGCGTGATGACGATTATGAACGTCCGGCAGGTCGACACCGTCATCAACCGCTGCCGGCCGAAGGGCGACGCCGACATCGTCGTTCCCCACGAGACCACCTGTATCCTCGGCACGACCGACGAGGAGGTCGACGACCCCGAGGACTACCCAGAGGAGGGATGGGAAGTGGATATGATGATCGACACCCTCTCCGAGTTGGTGCCGATCCTCGCGGAGGCCCGAACGATCCGCTCCTTTTGGGGCGTGCGGCCGCTGTACGAGCCTCCAGAGGTCGGTAGCGAGGACCCGACCGACATCACCCGGCAGTTCTTCCTCTTGGATCACGACGAGCGCGACGACCTGGGGGGAATGACCTCGATCGTCGGCGGCAAGCTCACGACCTACCGGCTGATGGCCGAGGAGATTTCCGATCACGTCTGTGGGAAACTCGGCGTCGACGCCGACTGCCGAACCGCCGAGGAGCCGCTGCCGGGCTCGGAGGACTTCTCGATCCTCCGCGACTGGATGGACGAGTTCGGCCTCCGCTCGCCGATCGGCCGACGGAGCGGTCAGCGGCTCGGATCGCGAGTCGACGAGGTGCTCGGCGAGTGGGAGGGTCCCAACCCGACCGTCTGTGAGTGTGAGGCCGTCACGCGCGCGGAGATCCACGACGCGATCGACGGCGCCGGCTCGGAACTCAACGCCGTCCGCATCCGGACCCGGGCGTCGATGGGGAACTGTCAGGGCGCCTTTTGCTGTCACCGGATGGCGAACGAACTCTATCCGACGTACGATGAGCCGACTGCCCGCGCCGCGCTCGACGACCTCTACCAGGAGCGCTGGAAGGGCGAACGACACGCGCTGTGGGGCGAACAGCTCTCGCAGGCGATGCTGAAGCATCTCCTCCACGCGACGACAATGAACCGCGACAGCGACCCTGCAGCGTCGGACGACCCGGTCGACTTCGGGGCGTTCGACACAGGAGCGAGCGAGGACTCCGGCGACGGACGGGCGAACGCCGCCGAGAGATCGGGGGAGAACGGCCACGTCGGCGTCACCGACGGCGGGACGCCGAACGAGAATCCCACTGCCGACCGCGACCCCGGAGGGACCGATGCCGATCCGTGACGACGTCCTCGTCGTCGGCGGCGGCATCGCCGGGATGACGGCGGCGCTGGCTGCCGCGGAGTCGGGCGTGCAGGTCCGCCTGCTCTCCCACAAGAAGAGCACGCTCCGGCAGGCCAGCGGCCTGGTGGACGTCCTCGGCGCCGTCGACGGCGAGGGTCCGATCGCCGACCCGTTTGAGGCCATCGACCGTCTGCCGGAGACCCACCCGTACCGCATCGTCGGCGTCGACGCGATTCGGGACGGACTGGGGATCTTCGACTCGGCCGTCGGCGACGCCTACGTGGGCAGCCACACCGACCGCAATGCCCTCGTGCTCACCCACGGCGGGACGATCAAGCCGACAGCGCGGTATCCGGCGTCGGTGGAGCCCGGACTCGCGAGCGTGCCCGAGGACACCCTGCTCGTCGGATTCAGGGAGCTGACGGACTTCGACGCCCCGGCCGCCGCGGACCATCTCGCGGCGACCGGCGTCCCCTTCGAAGTCGACGGCGCGACGGTCGAGTTCCCGATCACGTTCCGCGACGACGCGCGGACGACACGGCTGGCGAAGGCGCTCGACGACGACGAGGAAAACGTTCGGGAGCGCCTCGCCGAGGCCGTTGCCGCCGAACTCGACGGCCACGGACGCGTCGGCTTTCCGGCGATGCTCGGCGACGACCACGACGACGCGGTCCGCGCGGAGCTCGAAGACCGCCTCGGTGCGGCGGTGTTCGACATCCCGACCGGGCCGCCGAGCCTGCTCGGGATGCAACTGGAGGACCGCCTGATCTCCGCGCTCGACGCCGCCGGTGTCCGGATGGCATCCGGCAACCCGGCAGTCGGCTACGAGGCCGACGAGGGCCGGATCGAGTCCGTGCTCGTCGACCGGCGCGGAACCGAGGTGCCGTACTACGCCGACGAGTTCGTCCTCGCGACGGGCGGCCTCGTCGGCAAGGGGATCGACTCCGACCGGGAGTCGGTCACGGAGCCGCTTTTCGGCTGTCACGTGCCGCATCCCGACGACCGCTACGAGTGGTCCGAGGCAGCGGCGTTCGGCGACCACGCCTTCGCGCGTTTCGGCGTCGACCCGGACGACGACCTGCGGCCGAGAGACGAATCGGGCGACGAACACTTCGCGAACCTCCGGGCTGCCGGCGGCGTCCTCGGCGGCGCCGACGTGGCCCGCGAGAAGTCCGCCGCGGGCGTCTCGCTCGCGACGGGCGCGTACGCCGGGCGACGCGCGGGCGAGGAGGTGACACAATGAGTATACGGGAGACTATCATCAGATGAGCGACGCAGAGAACCCCACGGAGCCGATGGAACCGATCGCACAGGACGACGCCGACTTCGAACCGGTCTCCGTCTTCGGCGACGACGACGGCGCGATGGACCTGCGGCCGGGCGCGGACAACTGCTACAAGTGCTCCGTCTGTGATACCTCCTGTCCGGTCGCCGAGGTCGACGACGACTTCCCGGGGCCGAAGTTCCAAGGTCCCGAGCAGTGGCGCCTCAAGCGGAAGGACGACATCGACATCGACGACTCGATCATGTCCTGCTCGAACTGTATGCGGTGCGACGACGCCTGTCCGTCGGAGGTCCCGCTCTCGCAGATGCACAACACCGCCCGCGGGGCGTACGTCGACGAGCAGATGAGCAAACTCTCTCTCAAGTACATCCGCAACCGGATCCTCGCGAACTACCGGACATCGGCGTGGTTTGCGAGCAAACTCCCCCGCGTCGCGAACGCCGTGATGAACTTCGGACCGGCCCGGTGGGTGATGGAGAAGACGCTTGGCGTGACGGCCGAACGCGAGTTCCCCGCCTTCGCCACCGAGACCTTCCAGGAGTGGTGGCGCAAGCGCGGCGGCGCGGACGCCTCACGACAGAACGCTCGCGCGGCGCGAGAACGGCGCGGCGACCCCGTCGACGCTGACAAGAAAGTGGCGTACTTCCACGGCTGTTACTCCAACTTCAACACCCCGGAGGTCGGCAAGGCGCTCGTCCGCGTCTACGAGTCGTTCGGCTACGAGATCGTCGCCCCTGAACAGCGGTGTTCGGGCACGCCGATGTTCGCAAACGGGATGCTCGACGACGCCGAGCGCGCCGCGGAGGTCAACGTCTCCTCCTTTTCCGACCTGATCGCGGAGGGGTACGACGCGGTCGCCTCCTGTACCTCCTGTTCGATGGCGCTCAGACAGGAGTACCCGGAACTGTTCGACATCGACGGCATCGAGGACCTCGCGGAGAACACCTCCGAGTCGCTCGAGTACCTCCGGATCCACGAGGATCTGGAGGCCGAACTCGCCGACGCGAGCGTCGAGGAGGGCGACTTCGCCTACCACGCGCCGTGTCACGCCCGCAACCAGGGGCTCGACCGCCAGGCCATCGAACTGTTCCGCGACCTCGACGGCGTGACAGTCGAGGACGTCGGCGACTCCTGTTCGGGCATCTCGGGCACGTACGGCTGGAAAGACGAAAAGTACGACAACTCGATGGAGATCGCCGAGGAGATGTTCGAGCATATGTACGACGCCGAGGGGGACACCGGGATGACCGAGTGTCCGACCTGCGCGATGCAGATGGAACACGGCACGGGCTACGAGATCAAACACCCGCTCGAAGTGCTCGAAAGCGCGCTGTGCTGAGGTTCGCCGTTTGAAGGCGCGCGCTGCTGAATTTGTCCCTTACAGCGCCCGCTACGCGCCGTCGACCGGTTCGACGCCGATCGTGACCGTCACGCCCTCGACGTCCCACTCTTCGACGAGTGCCGACTCGCCGTCGGTCGCCAACTCGGGACCGTCGACGAACTCCCGAGTTCGGGTCTCCTCGGCGACCACGTCGCGGTGACGGTCGACGAAGTCGGCGACGCGGTCGTCGGCGACGTCGAGGTAGGTGTCGATCTCGGCGTCGACGTCCAGTTCCAGCCGCTTTCGCATCTCCTGGATCCGGCGGACGACGTCGCGGGCGTACCCCTCGGCTTCGATCTCCTCGGTGAGTTGGGTGTCGACGTACACCGTCCCGCCGTCGAAGTCGGCCGCCGAGATGTGCTCGGGCGGTTCGGCCTCGTAACTCACCATTTCGTCTTCCAGTTCGTAGGTCTCGCCGTCGACAGTGACGCCGGTCTCGACCTCATCACGCGTCAGTCCCTGGACTGCCTCCATCACCTTCTGGGCGTCGGCGCCGAACTCGGGGCCGATCACGCCCATCTCAGGGCTGGCGCGCTCGACGAGTTCGTCGAACTCGGCGACAACGTCGACCGAGCGGGCGTTGACGCGCTCGGAAAGGAGGTCCGAGAGCGATTCGACCGCTGCTCTGACGTCGTCGTTCTCACTGGCGACGATCACGCGCGAGACGGGCCAGCGGAGCTTCCGGCCGCCCTGCTGGCGCGCGTTCGCAGCCGCCTCTTCGACGTCTCTGAGCACGGCCATCTGCCGTTCGAGTTCCTCGTCGCGCAGCGTCTCGTCGGCGCTCGGGTACGACAGCGCGTGGACGGTCGTCTCGCTCCCGTCGAAGTGCTGGTACATCCGCTCTGCGAGGTAGGGCGTGATCGGTGCCAGCAGCCTGATCGTCTCGTCGAGCACCGTCGCGAGCGTGGCGTACGCGCCGCGTTTGGAGGCCGAATCCTCCTCCTCCCACATCCGCTCGCGGATCGCCTTCACGTAGAACCGGGAGACGTCCTCCGTGAGGAAGTCGAGCACGGCGTTGACGGCGGTGCTGACCTCGTAGTTCTCCCAGGCCTCTGCCGCCTCAGCCTCGACGGTCTGGAGCCGCGAGAGCACCCACTCGTCGACGACCGTGAGTTCACCCTCATCGAGGTCGGCGTCGGCGGGGTCGTAGTCGTCGAGATCCATATACGGCAGCGGGAACCGGAAGACGTTCCAGAAGATGTTGAGCGTCGACTGCATCTCTCCTAACCCCTCCCACTCGAAGGAGAGATCGACGCCCTGCTGGTCGTGGCTGAGCAGGTACGCCCGCAGCGGGTCGCGGCCGGCCCGCTCGATGGCCTCTTCCGGGGTGACGATGTTCCCGAGCGACTTCGACATCTTTCTTCCATCTTCGTCGTTGACGAAGCCGTGCATCATCACTTCCTCGTAGGGGGCTCTTCCGACTGCGGCCGTGCCCATTCCGAGTTGCGACCAGAACCAGCCGCGGGTCTGGTCGTGTGCCTCGACGATCCAGTCGGCGGGCCACAGTTCCTCGTAGGCCGCCGTCTCGCTCGGGTAGTCGATCGTCCCCCACGTCGCGACCGAGGAGTCGATCCAGACGTCGAAGACGTCCGGGACGCGCTCGTAGGTCGTCCCCTCTTCGGTGATCGTCAGCGGATCCACCGAGGGCCGGTGCAGGTCGATCTCGTCGGGATCGATGTCCTGGTCGACGCGCGCTGCGAGTTCCTCTCGCGTGCCGACGACGATCCACTCGCCGTCCTCAGACTGCCAGATCGGCAGCGGGATCCCCCAGTAGCGCTGGCGGGAGATGTTCCAGTCCGGCGCGTCGGCGACGAAGTCGTGGAAGCGGTTGTCGCGGGCCCACTGCGGATACCACTCGGTCTCCTGGATGTTGTCGAGCAGTTCGTCTTTGATGTCGGTGACCGTGATGAACCACTGGTCGGTCGCCAGGAAGATGATGTCCGTGTCGCACCGCCAGCAGTGGCCGTACCGGTGCTCGTGGGTCCCGGACGCGAGCAGGTGTCCGGACTCCTCTAAATCCTCGATGATCGGGTCGTTGGCGTCGCGGACGAAGGTGCCGGCGTAGTCTCCCCCTTCCTCGGTGAACTCGCCGCGGTCGTCGACGGGAACGAAGGTGTCGAGGCCGAGTTCCTGCCCGCGAGCGAAGTCCTCTTGCCCGTGTCCCGGTGCGGAGTGGACCAGTCCGGTGCGGTCGGCCTCGACGTAGTCGGCGGTGTACACCTCGCCCGCGCCCTCGAAGTCGGCGTGCTCGTTCAGGTGTGCGGCGAGCGGGTGGTCGTACGTCCAGCCGACCAGTTCCTCGCCGGTGAACTCCTCGATCACCTCGTAGTCCTCGTAGCGCCCCTTCTTCAGGACGTCCTCGACGCAGGGTTCGGCGATGTAGAGCGTCTCGGTCTCGCCGTCTTTCTCGGCGCGGACGGCCTGGTAGGTCATCGCCTCGTCGACGGCGACGAATGTGTTCGCTGGGATGGTCCACGGCGTCGTCGTCCAGATGACGAGGCTCCCTTCCCGGTCGGAGAGTGGGAACTTTACGTAGATCGAGGGGGAGGTGATCTCGTCGTACTCGACCTCGTTTGCGGCGATGGCGGTCTGACACCGCGGGCAGTAGTTGACCGAGCGCTTGCCCTGCTCGACGAGATCGCGCTCTGCGACCTGCTGGAAGGCCCACCACGCGGCCTCCATATACTCGGGTGTGATCGTCTCGTAGGGGTCGTCCCAGTCCATCCAGACGCCGATCGACTGGAAGTCCTCGTCCATCGCCTTCCGGTTCCGTTCGGCGAACTCCTTGCACTCCTCGATGAATGCCTCGATGCCGTACTCCTCGATGTCGCGTTTGGTCTCGAAGCCGAGTTCCTCCTCGACTTTCACCTCGATCGGGAGGCCGTGCATGTCGTATCCCGGCCGGTCCGTCACCCGGTGGCCGGTCATCCGCTTGTATCGGATGACGGCGTCCTTCAGTGTCTTGTTCCACGCCGTCCCGAGGTGCATCTGCCCGGAGGTGTACGGCGGCCCGTCGACGAAGAAGAAGGCGGGGTCGTCGGCGTGTGCCTCCTTCGTCGCCTCGTAGGCGTCGGCATCGTCCCAGTACGTCTCCACCGCGGCCTCGACGTCCGCGGGCGTGTACTGGTCGTCGACTTCGTCCATACGAGTGGAGAACCGGCGAACGTATATGAAATCCGTGGAACCGCCGCGAGCGACTACTGGTTCGGCGTGCCGCCGCTGCGGTGGCTCTCAGCCCGGAGGAGCGAGCGGGAACAGGGTCGGTGTGGGTTCCTGGGATTCGGGTTTTGGTGCTATCGTAGCGGTTGCAAGTCTTCGCTCACCCGATCGTACCACGTCGTGCGATCTGACGAACAATGAGTTGCAACCGCGACTATAGTCGAAGGTGTCATAGAAGGGTTAATATGGGTGAATTTCCGCACACAGACTCGCTCACTGCTGGGTGTGTTTCGGCGGTATTGGTCACTGAGCCGACATAACTGACTGCTCCTCTGTCGGCTGTGCAAGTTCCTCCCCAAGGGTGTTCGCAAGTAGCAGGACCGCCTCTTCGTGTTGTCCTTTAGGTGCGTGAACAGAATACGCATTTGTATGGAGCGCCTCGTACTCGTTCCATACCTCATCCGGGACCGCGCCTCCGTCAGCAAACGATTGTGTGATTTCGACCAGTAAGTGGTGAAGGTGTACGAGTTCTTGTTTGTGCATTGTCTTCCTCAGCGAAGTGAACTCCGCTTCATCATACGTGTTCGAGGCTACGGGAAGATCAATCGGGCACATTTTACTCCTCTAGTGTGTTTTTATTAAATGAGTGACCGGAATCCTCACCGAGGGCCGCAAAATGTGCAATCCGCAGGTTTCCTCCCACAGATTTCGACTACTCTCACAGTGAATCGATCACCGTGTGAGTAGTTCGATGGCACTCTCGTTATACTGTCGGATGTCCCTCTCTGGAAATTCTCGGCACCACGAGGTGTCGAAATATTCCACGAACGGACGTCCGACAGTATTAGTCCTCCAGTTCGACCGGGGCACCGCGGACGTTCTCCTTGACACTGTCGAGTCCCTGTTTGGCCTTCTGTTTCGAGGCGTACCCCTGCCCGCTGTCGGCGATGATCTGGCCGTTGTCGTGGACGAGTCGCCAGCGCCACTTGCCGCCTTTGTCCTCGAACAGCTCGAAGGCCGCGTCGCTGCCGCTCTCGGTGTCTTCGGACCCGTCGTCCTTCGACTGGTCGACGACGGCGGCGCCCGGGGCGTTGGTTCTGACGCTTTCGAGTCCCTGTTTGGCCTTTTGAGTCGAGGCGTACCCCTCGCCGCTGTCGGCGATGATGTTGCCGTTGTCGTGGACGAGTCGCCAGCGGCGCTGTCCAGCGGTGTCCTCGTAGAGCTCGAAGGTCGCTTTACTGCCGCCGGCGTCGATGTCGAGGTCGCCATCCTCCTCCACCCACTCCATTTCGACATCGAGGCTGAGTTTGTCGCCGGTGCGCTCGACTTCGACCGCCAGTTCGGGCTCCATCGGCGGGTCGACCGTAACTGTCTGTTCCTCGTCCGCCGGGAGGGGGTCGCCGCGTCCGAGGGCGCGTGCCAGCCGTCGCAGGTAGGTGGCGATCCCGTTCCGGCTTCGCGTCTCCTCCGATTCGTAGAGTGTCTCCTCTGACATACGGCGGATAATGGGGCGGTGCTCATTTAGTAATACTCCCGGAACAATCGGTGATTGGGCCTCATACTGTCGGACGTAACTATCTGGAGATTCTCGGCACCCCGAGGTGTCGAAATATTCCACGAACTTACGTCCGACAGTATCAGTATGCGGGTACGGCGCCGTCGCCGGGATCGACACAGGTGGCTGATACAGAATGGGTCGGTTGCGCTCTGTCAATCAGTTCGCGATCCGAGCCGTGACGAACTGTGCAGGTGTCACGTCCGACAGTATATGAGCGTCGACGCCGAAGACCCGGTATGTCTCTGAACGTCGACGTTCCGGCGCCGCCCGAACTCGAGGAGATGGATCCGAACGACTACGAGGACGCCGAGGTGGTGGGCGACACCGACTACAAGCGCGAAGAGATCGAACAGCTACTTCGGGACGGCGCCTGGGAGGAGGCGTTCACCGACTGGGCCGCGCGGACAGACCTCGACGAGGACGACTTCGCAATCGTCACCGACCTCGCATTGCTCCGTGAGTTCGACTTCTTCTGGGACTCCTTCGCCGAGCGGGTCGGCTATCACGCCCCGGGGATCCCTGAAGACTGGAAAGAGCGGAACTACCACCCCGACCTCGACTCGTGGGGGTCGGTGTCGGCGATCAACGCTGGTCTGACCGAACTGGGACAGACCGTCTGTGACGTCCTGAAAGACGAGTACATCACCTGGGAAACCGAGTACGAGGCGCCCGACGACCTGCCCGACTTCGACTGAGCCGGTACTGTCGCTCCGACGGTTCGACCCCGCCGATAGTGCTCACTGCGACGGGGGTGACTCGCCTGCCGCTGCGCCAGTCCGTACCGGACGGAGAGCAAACGTTCCGACTCCTGCACCAACCACCAGCACGGCGCCAACGTAGAAGGCGGTCGACCAGTCAAGGAGGGCGATCATCGCGCCGGTGACGGTGCCGCCGAACACGCCACCGGGGACTTTCGCGGTGTAGATCGCCGCGTAATTCTCCGAGGAGCGCGCCTCGCCGTAGTAGTGGCCGACGAGACTCGGAAAGATCGCGAACACCGGGCTTCGGAAGAACGCTGCTGCGCCAACCAACACGACGAACAGCGTCCCGTACCCACGAACCCCGCTCGCGACTGCCCCGGCGAGTGAGAGTCCACACAACACGAGCGAGGTGCCGGCGGTCCGCTCGCCGCCGAACCGATCCGACAGGCCACCGAGAACCAGGATCCCGCCGCCGTCGGCCAGCGCGATGACCGAGGCCACGGTCGTTGCTGTCGCCGGCGAGAGTCCGAGTCCGGTCGTGAACCCGACCGACTGGCCGATCAGCATCAGTCCCACGCCGTTGACGACGACCATCACGCCGTAGAACACCCAGAACTGCCACGTTCGTGCCGCGGTCCGCCACCCGACTGCCTCCGTCGACGGCGCGGGCGCGTCGTCAGTATCTCCCCGGGTATCGGAATCGGCATCCGAACTGGAATCGGGCCCCTGCTCCGTCGACGCGCTCGACGTGGATTCGCCGGTCTCACGGCGGGGATCGCGGAGCACGCCCGCCGCGAGCAGTCCGACGACACCGACGGCCACCGCCATCACGAGAAGCGTCCGGGTGAAGGCGGCGTCGATCGCCCCTCGCACCAGCGGAATCAGCACGAAACTCACGCCGCCGTAGGCCATCGAAACGATCCCGGTGGCCAGGCCGCGGTACTCGTCGAACCACTTGACCGGGGTGTTGATCGCGACAGTGTAGGCAATTCCGGCGCCGAGACCGCCGATAGCGTACGACGCAAAGGCCACCGGGAGTATCGGGGCGACGGCGAGGCCGACGTATCCCGCGAACATCAGGATCCCCGAGACGGCGAGGAGTTTCCGTGGGCCGTAGCGATCGCGGATGCTCCCCGCCGGCAGTTGCACGAGCGTCTGCGTCACCACGAAAAGCGTGAAGACGGTCCCGAGCGCCGCCTGTGAGGCAGGGATCCGCGTCCCCACCGCGGCACTGAGCGACGACCAGATGAACTGGTAGGTCCCGGCTGCGCCCATAACGGCCGCACCCAGCGCCACGAACACCCACCGGCGCGTCGATCGTTGGTTATTCACCGTAATCTCCTCTCCCGCTCCCGGTAATAGACTTTTTTGTCGGTGACTGATACTGTCGGACACAACTGTTTCAAGATATTTGCCGCACGGGGCGGCGAAATTCTTCATAGACTTGTGTCCGACAGTATGAAACGGCGACCACACCGGAGCGAAAAGGTAAATACACGGAGACGTCCCTTTGTCCGTGTGCGTCGTCTCCCAGTTCTCGTCGTCCTGTGTCTCCTCCTTGCCGGACTCGTCGCGGGGTTCGGGATCCAGTTCAACGGATCCGATAGCTACCCGGACGCCGAGGCGATCGAGGAGGAGTATCCGAGTCACGTGGGTGAGCGGATACACCTGTGGGGGGCGGTCGTGGGAGTCGACGACGGGACCGTCGTGGTCGGAACCGAAGGGCTACGGCTCAGAGTGACTTCCCCTCGGCCGGACGCAGTCGCGGTCGGCGACCAGATCCAGCTGTACGGCACGCTGGCCCCCGACCGGCGGTTCGAGACGACCGCGTACCACGTGCAGTCGACAGGTGACCGGCAGTATATGTACGGTATCTCGGTAGTCGGCAGTCTCCTGGCTGCGGGGGCCTTTCTCCGACGCTGGCGGATCGATACCGACGGGTGGCGGTTCGTTCCGCGGGAGGACCCCTGATGCCCGACGTGCTCACACACGTGCTGATCGCGTACGCCGTCGGTGCGGTTGCCGTGCGACTCACCGCCCTTCCGGACCGACATCTCCCGGTCGTGATGGTCGGGGCCGTGATGCCTGACGTGATGAAGGCGACCGTGCTGCTGGACGTTTCGGTCGGCAGCGTCTCGGGCGTCCCCTACTCCTTCTGGGCGGTCCATACGCTCGGGGGAGTCGTCGTCCTCGGGGGACTCGGCGCGCTGACGGTACGCGGTTCCGATCGGCGCGTCGCGTTCCTGTCGCTCCTGGCCGGCGGCGTCAGTCACCTGTTCTTGGATCTGTTCGTGATTCGGGTCGACGGGCTCGCGCCGCCGTATCTCTTCCCCTTCGTGGGGTGGCTCCCACCGGCCGGGAACCTCTATGCCAGCACGGATGTCTGGCCCGCCGGCGTGGCAATCGCCGTGGCTCTCCTCGTCTGGATCGGTCGACGGCGAACCCCGGTCAGATGAGAATACTGGCGCATCACTACGAAATCCGCTGAGAACGATCGTTCGACAGGTGCGTGTGTCCGATGGACCGGTCGCCGGTCGCCGATACGTTTTCACAGATCCGATAATCGCTTTGCGGCAGTGAAGGATCGCTTTCCAGATTAGTCAATATTATATGCCGAAGCGACAATCAGTAAACGATGAACAGGTCCAACCAAGATTGGTGGCCGAACCAGCTGAACTTGAAGATCCTCGACCAGAACACACAGGACGTGAGTCCGCTGGGCGAGGAGTTCGACTACGCTGAGGAGTTCGAGAAACTCGACTACGAGGCGCTGAAAGAAGATCTCGAGGAGGCAATGACCACCTCCCAGGACTGGTGGCCGGCCGACTACGGCACCTACGGTCCGCTCTTCATTCGGATGGCGTGGCACAGCGCCGGCACGTACCGCACCACTGACGGGCGCGGGGGGGCAGCGGGCGGCCGACAGCGGCTTCCGCCGATCGACAGTTGGCCGGACAACGTGAACCTCGACAAGGCTCGACGGCTGCTCTGGCCGGTCAAGCAGAAGTACGGCCAAAAAATCTCGTGGGCCGACCTGATTGTCCTCGCCGGCAACGTCGCCCTGGAGTCGATGGGCTTCGAGACGTTCGGCTTCGCCGGCGGCCGCGAGGACGACTTCACGCCCGACGAGGCCGTCGACTGGGGCCCCGAAAGCGAGTGGGAGACCACCTCGCCCGACCGCTTCGACGAGGATGGGAGCCTCGCGGGAAAGCTTGGCAACACCGTGATGGGCCTCATCTACGTGAACCCGGAGGGGCCCAACGGCGAACCGGACGTCGAAGGCTCCGCGAAGAACATCCGGGAGTCCTTCAGCCGGATGGCGATGAACGACAAGGAGACCGTCGCGCTCATCGCCGGCGGCCACACCTTCGGGAAGGTCCACGGCGCCGACGATCCCGAGGAACACGTCGGTCCCGAGCCCGCGGCGGCCCCTATCGAACAGGAGGGACTCGGCTGGGAGAACGACTTCGGTGAGGGGAAGGGCCCCGACACGATCACGAGCGGGATCGAAGGTCCCTGGAACACCACGCCGACCCAGTGGGACATGAGCTACATCAACAACCTGCTCGACCACGAGTGGGAGCCGGAGAAGGGTCCCGGCGGGGCGTGGCAGTGGACCACGGAAGACGGCGAACTCGACAACGCCGCCCCCGGCGTCCAGGACCCCGCCGAGAAGGAAGACGTGATGATGCTGACGACGGACGTCGCGCTGAAGAAGGATCCGGACTACCGGGAGGTCCTCGAAGAGTTCCGCGAGGACCCGATGGAATTCCAGGATGCCTTCGCGAAAGCGTGGTACAAGCTCATTCACCGCGATATGGGTCCGCCGGAACGGTTCCTCGGGCCGGAGGTTCCCGAGCAGACGATGCTCTGGCAGGATCCCCTGCCGGACGCCGACTACGACCTGATCGACGAGGCGGACGCCGCCGAGCTCAAATCCGACCTGCTCGACTCGGAGCTGTCCATCTCACAACTCGTCAAGACCGCGTGGGCGGCGGCATCGACGTACCGCGACAGCGACAAGCGCGGCGGCGCAAACGGCGCTCGCATCCGCCTCGAACCCCAGCGAAGCTGGGAAGCCAACGAGCCAGAGCAGCTTGAATCGGTGCTTGCGACGTACGAGGCGATCCAGGCGGACTTCAACGACGCCCAGTCGGACGATACGAGAGTCTCCCTCGCCGATCTGATCGTGCTGGGCGGGTACGCGGCCGTCGAACAGGCCGCAGCGAATGCTGGCTACGACGTCTCCGTCCCGTTCGAGCCGGGACGCACCGACGCCACGCAGGAGCAGACAGACGTCGAATCGTTCGAGGTACTCGAACCGGATGCGGACGGCTTCCGGAACTACCTCAGCGACGACGCCGAACAGAGCGCCGAGGACCTGCTCGTCGACAAGGCCGATCTGCTGGACCTCACGCCCGCGGAGATGACGGTGCTGGTCGGCGGGATGCGGACGCTGGGTGCGACCTACGAGGGCTCGGCCCTCGGCGTCTTCACCGACGATACCGACGCGTTGACTAACGACTTCTTCGAGACCCTGCTCGACAACGATCTGGAGTGGGATGTCGTAGACGAGTCCGAAAACCGCTACGAACTCCGCGACCGCGACACGGGCGAAGTTCACTGGGAAGCGACCCGCGCTGATCTGGTCTTCGGATCGAACTCCCGGCTCCGCGCCATCGCGGAGGTCTACGGGTCTGCCGACGGCGAAGAGGAGTTCGTTGAGGACTTCGTCGACGCCTGGCACAAAGTGATGACCCACGACCGCTTCGACCTCGAATAGACGGGAGAACGGCTTACGGCGGAATTTCGCGGTTCGATTTTTCGCGGCGCACTACGTCGTCCGAGCCTGCAACGATCAATCGATCCCGGGTGTTTCGGGCGAAACTGCCGGGAAGAACCCGTTCTTGAGGGTTTGACGACGCTTCGAGTCTCGAAATCAGAGCCACCGCTCTCTGCGGGTGATGCCGTACGAAAAGAAGGCTCCTGTCAGGGGGACGAGGGGGTGGACACTGTTTGGGAGCAATGCCGTTCGGAGACCGTCGGACCCAATCCCGACCAGCGCCGAGTCAAAGTATTTCCCCTCAGGCCGGAAATAGACGCGCTATGCCTGGGGATGAGGAACAAAAGCGATCCGGTGGGTCGAGTCGACGGCGCGTCCTTGGCGCCTTCGCCGCGGGCGTGTTGACCGGAGGGGGCGCCGCGACGGCGTGGCTCCAGACACGCCCGGTCGAGCAACCGGCCGACCCGGAACCGACACCCGAACCGACTCCAGAGCCCACCGTCACCGACACGCCGGAGCCGACCGCCCCAGCCATCGTGCAGCGGTACGCGCCGGACCTGTACTTCGGCCGGCTCGAAGAGTGGTACCCGACCGACCCCACGGAGTTACTCGGCGCCGGCGATCGCGTCCTGGATGGCTTCGACGCCCTCGATAGCTACGCCGCGGCCTTCACCGACCCCGGGTCGCCGCCGTGGCCCACGGTCTATTACAACGTGGTCGAGGACGCCGGCAGTCCTGGGATTGACGCCATCCAGTACTGGATGTACTCGGCGTTCGACCAGTTCACGGTGAACTTCCACTGGCACGACTGGGAACTACTCCAGGTGTTCGTCGACCGCGAGACGGGGACACCCCTGCTGCTGTCGGCCAGCGCCCACTCCCGGAAGGTACCCAACAACGAATATGCCGACCCGCCCACCCCGGAGGAACGTCGGCCCGGGGTGCTGTCGGAGGTTGGTTCCCACTCCAGCACCTGCGAGATCAACGCCGTCGTCCCGACGTTCGAACGGATTCCGTCCGATGACTGGGACTCCGACATCACGAACGATGCCGTCGATATCTCTACGCGGGTCCGCGCCCCATTCGCCTACGGCCTGCCACGCGGCGAGGGGGCGCGGCTGCCGTTCGTGATGCCGGAACTGGACGGCCAGCCGCTGGACGAGCACCCGGACCTGTCGGTCAACCGCGAGGACTTCATCGACGAGCGGGTCACTGTCGGCTCGTGGAACGGTCTCCCGCGGCCGCCCACGGAGATCCCGGTTCGGGAGTCGGGGCTCGTGCTGACCAGCCCCGAGAGCCGGACCGACGGCGACGTCACCTACGCGCTGGAACCGATGGCGCGGGTCCGCGAGGCCATCGACGATTTCGGCGGTCCCCAGCTGAGCTTCGAGTTTGCCGTGCCGGGTTTTGTCGAGGACCGACTCGCCAGCCACATCACGTCAGTCGGCATCCCGTGGGAGCAGCCCCGGTTTACGGACCCGCTGGCGGACGTGACCGACCCGGAACACCGCCGCGGTATCGATGGCGACGTGCCCAGTGGACTCGCCGACCGTGTCGTCGGCAGAGTTCGACAGCTCCGGGCAGGCGCGGAAGGGACCGTAGAGCGGGTGAGCGACGACGCCCGGTCGGCCCTGGCAGACCAGATTCCAGTCTCGCTGTTCGGGGTCCCGGTCGAGGCCGCCGTCAGGCTGGCCAGTCCGGACCCGGTCGCGACGGTCACCCGCGGCGGCGTCTTCGGTCTGTTGCACGTCGAGCGGGGCGACCACCTGCTGGTGGTCAACGGCCCCGGCTACGCGCCGGTCGCCGAGCGGTTCGACCACGATGGCGGACTGGTCCGTGCCGGCGCCGGCGGGGAACTCACCGTCGTCGCCAGCGAGGACGCCGCGACGATTCGGGGCGACGGCCGCGCTGCGGACGGTGTCGAGCGCGTGCGAGTCGTCGAGGACTACGCCGGCACGGTGTACGACGGCCGCCCTGTCGAACCGGATCGATACAAGATTCCGGTCCACCGCGCGGGGACCTACACGGTTGCGGTCGTCGACGGGGACGGGCGACGTGGCGCCTACCGCGTCACTCCTTCCGATTTCGGTGATGCCGACGACTACGTCAGGGAGACCGTGGCAACGGGCAAGGCATCGCTGGCCCGTTCGCTGTCGGCCTTCCTGGGGGACCTGCGTGACCTCGCGGGTGACCTGGCGGAGAGAGATGGCGCGCGGGGGCAGGTGCTCGAACTGCTATCGAGCGCCCAGAGAGCCGTCGAGGACGCGGTCGCCGCCGCCGAGGAGGGCGCGGCCGAGCGGTCGAACAGCCGACTCCGTGCTGCTGTCGAGGACCTCCAGCGCGCTCGGGAACGCCTCCAGAGTGACGGCCAGGACGGCTACACCGACAGTTCGGTGGCCGCGCTCGTCCCCCGCATCAGCCGCGCCATCGACGACGCCCAGGTGGCGATCGAGACGCCGCTGGGTTGAGACCGAAGAATACGAGAATATCTTCGGACCGCGTATGGGTTGGGGCGGATTCTGAACCACGGTCGTTCCGCTCGCGGTGCCCGCTTCACTCCCTGCTTCAAATCCACCCGGAACCACTTCCGATTCCACGGACCCCTCGCTGGCGCTCGTCGTTGCGAGGAATCAGAAAGTGGGTTGGGGCGGATTTGAACCGCCGGCCTCCTCCATGTCAAGGAGGTGTCATAACCAACCTAGACCACCAACCCGGCCTGTTTGCTTGCGTCGTCTGAACGCATTACCTGCTTCCGCGGGGACGTAATTGAAGGTTTCGCTTCGGTGCGACCGACGCTGTCGTTCGATTTCTCCCCTCTCGCGGTCATCTCACTGTCCTGCCCTGCTCGGTACGACGCCCGGGTCCGTCAGGAAACACCGGTTCGTATCCGACGATTCGCCGCTCCGACAACCTTATACAGATGAACGGATTTGTTCAATACAACCCGAAATAGTACATCGGTGACCACGATGACACTCCAGGACTACATCGAACGCGCGACCGACGGCGGCGACCTGACGCAGACTGAATCTCGCGAGGCGGCACGCCTCGTCTTCGAGGAGGCGACAGAGGCGCAGATCGGCGCGCTGCTCGCGGCCCTCCGGGCCAAGGGCGAAACCGAGACCGAAATCGCCGGCTTCGCTCAGGGGATGCGGGACGCAGCGCGGCGGATCGAACCGGACCGCGATCCGCTCGTCGACACCTGCGGGACCGGCGGCGACGACTACGACACCATCAACGTCTCGACGACGAGCGCCATCATCGCCGCGGGCGCGGGCGCCGCGGTCGCGAAACACGGCAACTACTCCGTCTCTTCTTCCTCCGGCAGCGCCGACGTCCTCGAAGTCGCCGGCGCCGACGTCGAGGCCGAACCACCGGCCGTCGAGGCAGCCATCGAGCGCGACGGGATCGGATTCATGCTCGCGCCCGTGTTCCACCCCGCGATGAAGGCGGTCATCGGCCCGCGGAAGGAACTCGGGATGCGGACGATCTTCAACGTCCTCGGGCCGCTGACGAACCCGGCCGGCGCGGACGCGCAGGTCGTCGGCGTCTACGACCCAGATCTCGTGCCCGTCCTCGCCGACGCCCTCGCACAGATGTCGGTCGACCGCGCGCTCGTCGTCCACGGGTCCGGGATGGACGAGATCGCGCTCCACGACGAGACGCGCGTCGCGGAGGTCGACGGCGACGACACCGAGGAGTACACGCTCACGCCCGAGGAGATCGGTCTCAGTTCGGCCCCGATCGACGCCGTCGCCGGGGGGTCACCCGAAGAGAACGCAGCGGATCTCCGCGGGATCGTGACCGGCGAGACCGACGGTCCGAAGCGGGACATCATCCTCGCGAACGCGGGGGCGGCACTGTACGTCGCCGGGATCGCAGACAGCATCGAAGATGGCGCCGAAGCGGCCGCAAACGCCATCGACGAGGGCGACGCGGCAGCGACGTTCTCGGCGCTCTGTGGCCCGGCCGACGCCGCGGTGGAGCGCTGAGCCGATGGTCCGGGTGAAGATCTGCGGCGTCACAAGCGAGTCGGACCTGCGGACCGTCGAAGCGGCGGGCGCGGACGCCTTCGGTGTGATTGCCGACGTTCCCGTCGAGACGCCGCGGGAGGTGTCGACGGAGAGGGCAGCGGAGTTAGTCGACGCCGCCCCGCCGTTCATCACGGCCACGCTCGTGACGATGCCCGAGACGCCCGAGGAGGCAATCAGCGCGGCCGAACTGGTCGCCCCCGACGTACTCCAACTCCACGGCGACTTCTCGGCCGAGGAACTCCGTTCCATCCGCGACGCCGTCACGGCCGACCTCGTGGCCGTCGTCGACGCCGCAAAAGCCGACCGCGCTCGGTCGGTCGCGCCCGCGGTCGATGCGGTCCTCGTCGATTCGATCGACGACGCGGGCGCGGGCGGCACCGGCGAGACGCACGACTGGGCGGCGACCGCTGAGGTGGTGGCGACGCTCGATGTGCCCGTCATCCTGGCCGGGGGGCTGACGCCCGACAACGTCGCGGAGGCGGTGTCGACCGTTCGTCCGTTCGCGGTCGACGTCGCCAGCGGCGTCGAGCGCAGCGGGGGCGTGAAAGATGCCGAGGCCGTCCGCGCGTTCGTCGCCAACGCGTCCGGCGCGGTCGATTCGAGTGGGTCGGAGGAGTCTGATCCAGCGGCCGCAGAGGGGGTGTCGTCGTGACCGACATCGACGCGCCGCTCTCACAATCCCGGAGGGGGTTCGTCGAGACTGTCGAAGCGGCGACGGATGGCAACGACGGCCCGGTGGTCGCACACGTAACTGCGGACCTCCCCGAAGTCACGCCGCTCACCGCCTACGCCGCGCTCTCGGGGCAGAGCGACTACGGGTTCCTGCTCGAAAGCGCCGAGAAGACGCCGTCGAGCGACCCCGCGGGCGCGTTCGCGCCGGAGCACGCGACGGCGGACCGCCACGCCCGCTTTTCATTTGTCGGCTACGATCCCGACGCGGTCATCACGGTCGATCCCGACGGCGTCGAGATCGATCGGCTCGGCGGCTGGGCGGCCGAGTACGCGGGCGGCGTCGGTGAGGCGGCCGCAGACGCTGAAGCAGTGGACGACGAAGCCGCCGACCCGGACGTCCTCGATCGACTCCGCGGGGCGTTCCCGACGCTCCCTCGGGTTGGATTCCCGGACGACGACCGTCAGCAACTCCGCGGCGGCCTCGTCGGCTTCCTCGCGTACGAAGCCGTCTACGACCTCTGGCTCTCAGAGGTCGGCGTCGAACGCCCGGAGACCGACACGCCCGACGCGCAGTTCGTCCTCACGACGAAGACGCTCTCGTTCGATCACGCGCGCTCGTCGGTCTCGCTCGTGCTCACACCCGTCGTCGATCCCGACGACGACCCCGGCGCGGTCTACGACGACCTGCAGGCGGAGGCCGACGAGGTAGCGGCCACGCTCGCGGCGGCGTCAGCCCCCGAGACCGGCGGATTCGTCCGTACGGGCGAGTCGGCCGGCCCGAAAGACGAGTACGAGGCGGCCGTCCGGGCGACCAAAGAGCACGTCCTCGACGGCGACATCTATCAGGGGGTCATCTCCCGCGTCCGCGAACTCCGCGGCGAGATCGATCCGGTCGGCCTCTACGAGGCGCTCCGGGAGATCAACCCGTCACCGTATATGTACCTGCTCCGGCACGACGACCGGCACATCGTCGGCGCGAGCCCCGAGACGCTCGTGTCCGTCACCGGTGACCGGGTCGTCTCGAATCCGATCGCGGGGACGTGTCCGCGCGGGACGAGCCCCGTCGAGGACCGCCGCCTCGCCGGCGAGATGCTCGCGGACGGCAAGGAGCGCGCCGAGCACACGATGCTCGTCGACCTCGCGCGCAACGACGTCCGCCGGGTCTCCGAACCGGGGTCCGTCCGCGTCGAGGAGTTTATGAACGTCCTGAAGTACAGCCACGTCCAGCACATCGAGTCGACCGTGACGGGGACGCTCGCGGGGAGCGACAGCGGAGCGAGCGCCGGGACGACGACCGGTGAGCAGGGAGCAGACGCCTTCGATGCGACCCGGGCGACGTTCCCGGCGGGCACGCTGACTGGGGCCCCGAAGGTCCGGGCGATGGAGATCATCGACGACCTCGAAACGATCCCGCGGGGCGTCTACGGCGGCGGCGTCGGCTACTACTCGTGGTCCGGCGACGCCGACTTCGCGATCGTGATCCGGACGGCGACTGTCGCCCGCGACGGCGACGAGGACGTCGTCTCGGTCCGTGCGGGCGCCGGCATCGTCGCCGACAGCGATCCCGAGTCCGAGTACGAGGAGACCGAACAGAAGATGGACGGCGTCCTCTCGGCGATCGAGCGGATCGAGGAGGAGGCCGACGGCGGTGATGCGGACGAGCGGACCGACGCGGACGAGGGAACCGACTCTGATGCCGACGCCGACGAACGGGCCCCCTCGGAGGAGGTGCTCCGATGACGCTCACGCTCCTCGTCGTCGACAACTTCGACTCCTTCACGTACAACCTCGTGGAGTACTTCTCCGAGCAGCGCGTCGGCGGCGAGCGCGTCGAGGTGGTCGTCCGGAAGAACACCGCCTCGCTCGAAGACCTCCGCGAGATCGATCCCGACGCGATCGTCATCAGCCCCGGTCCCGGCCATCCGAAGAACGAACGAGACGTGGGCGTGACGACCGAGGTGTTGCAGACCCTCTCGCAGACGATCCCGACGCTCGGCGTCTGCCTCGGCCTCGAAGCGGCCGTCTACGCCTACGGCGGCGAGATCGGCCACGCGCCCGAACCGATCCACGGCAAGGCCTACCCCGTCGACCACGACGGCCGCGGCGTGTTCGCGGGACTCGACGACGGCTTCCAGGGCGGTCGCTATCACTCCTTGATCGCGACGTCCGTCCCCGACTGTTTCGAGGTGTCGGCGACGACGCCGCACGCCGTTTCCGACGACGCCGACTCGGCAGGCGAGGCTGCCAGTGATGATCCAGCAGACGACGTTGCGACCGGGGAAACCGGCGCGGCGACGGAACTCGTGATGGGTATCCGGCACCGCGAGTACCCGATCGAGGCGGTCCAGTTCCACCCCGAGTCGGTGCTCACGGGCGTCGGTCACGACATCGTCCGGAACTTCATCGACGAGTGGGTGCTCGGGCGGTCGGTCGGCGAGACCGTCGAGATCTGAGACGGGGACGCTCGGTAGTGTCCGCTTCAGCCGAAGAGAGGCGAAATCGCCCCGCTACAGTACGTTGATGCCGAAGAACGAAAGCAGCAGCAGCGCCCCAACCACGACGGCCGCGATGGTGACGAGCCGCCACGCGACCTTCAGTGCGACGCGACCGACCAACACGACGACCGCGATCGCGACGATGACAGCGAGGGCCTGTCCGAGTGGCTCCGACAGAAGCCCTCCGAGTTGCAGAGGCGCGAGCGACGCCGCGGCTGACCCGAGTAGGGATACCATACCCCTGCTACTGCCGGACAGAGGCATAAGTCTGTGGGGGGTCGCCGGCGTTGCGTTCGGTGATTTGATCGATTGCTATTCGCGAATCAATAAGCTTTGTGATGATTTGAGCCCTCGATCCGGGCTGCGAGTGGCGCTGCTTCCACGGCCGCCAGCCGGGAACGAGCCGATGACCACGACCTCGCCGGCCGTCGTGACCCCTCCGGTTCGGTTGGATTATCGCAAGACTGCGGGGATTTCTCCGGGGCAATTTTCCACTTTCACTTCGGTCTGAATACCTTGATAATCCGCCAACCCCAACGTTGCGCCGTCACGTCACACGCGTGGCGCAGCCGGTGGGGGGAGGGATATCGGAGCTGATACTTATCGAGGCAAAACCCGGATCCCGAAGCCTTAACCGACCTGCCACACTCACAAGCCATCGTTACAAATGACCGGAATCGTCACAGCGACCACGCCGACATCGCCCGGTGTGACCACACTGGGCCGGAGGAACAGCCGATGAGTGAAACGCCCGCGAGAGTGGACGATCTGACGCTCCCAGTCAAGCGGACCGACGGGGACACACTCGAGGAGCGACTCACCGCGAACGCCTACCACAACATTCTGCCGGCGCGGTACCTCCGCAAGGACGCCGAGGGCGAACCGATCGAGTCCCAGGAAGACCTCTTCCCGCGCGTCGCGAAGAACGTCGCCCTCGCCGAAGCCGTCTTCGAGGCGGAGAATCAAGACGTCGAGATCACCGTCACGCCCGATCAGCTCAAGCCCGATCACCCCCGACGGGACGAACTCGCCGAGGAGGTGTTCGGCAAAGGCGTCGACGCCGACGCCGACGCGGAGACGACGCTTTCGGTGTACAACGTCAACAAGTTCGCCTACGACACCATCGTCCCCGAACTCCCCGAGGACGTCCGCGAGACGGTCGAGACCACGCGGGAGGAGTTCGAGTCGCTGATGGACTCGCTTTCCTTTATGCCGAACTCGCCGACGCTGATGAACGCCGGCGACGAGCTCCAGCAGCTCTCGGCGTGTTTCGTCGACTCGCCGGAGGACGACATCGACGACATCCACCAGACCGCAAAGGAGGCCGCACAGGTCTTCCAGTGTCTGACCGAGGACGCGACGGTCGCCGTCGAGGGGAAAGGCGTTGTCTCCATCGCTGACGTCGAACCCGGCGATCGGATCGTCCAGCGGGACGCCGACGGCCACCGCGTCCGAACCGTCGACGAGGTTCACGCTTACGACGACGCGCCGACGAAACGGCTCGTCACAGAGGGCGGTGTCTCGGTCCGGGGAACGCCGAACCACCGGCTTCTGGTCGACGACGAATGGCGCGAGATCGACGACGTTGAACCGGGTGAGACGCTCTCGATCAGACTCGGCTGGCTCACGGACGAGGACGCGACGGAGCCGCTGGAAACCGTCGCGGCCGGCGGCCAGTGGGAGAACGCCCGGACCGTCTCGAACGAGGCGATCGCGGAGCTTCACGCCGACGGACACAGCGACTACGAAATCGCTGCGGCGCTCGACTGCTCGCCCTCGACTGTCCAGCGCCGTCGCGCCAACGAGCTCGATCTCCCGGCGAACGGAAGCGGCGGCCGACCCGCCGGCACGAGCTTCGACGAGGACGCGTTCGACACGCTCTACGACAAAGGAGGTTCGGACAGCGAGATCGCCGCGGCGCTGGATGTCAGTCCCGCGACGATCCAGCAGCATCGGAGCGCCCGGAGCCTGGAACCGAACGGGCAGCCGGTCAAGACGGTGACCCAGCCCGAGGAGCTGACCGCCGAGCTCGCGGAACTGCTCGGAATCTGGATCGGCGACGGATCGGTCCATCAGGACGGTATCCGCTTCCACGTCAACCGCGAGGACGTGCTCAACCACATCGACACGCTCTCGCGTGACCTCTTCGACGTCGGGATCGACTACACCTGGTCCGAGGGCTGCTACGAAGCCGTGATCCACAGCCACGAGATCAAGCGCTTCTGGCTCCGGAACTTCGGCGACGCCAAACCCTCCTCGGCGGAGGCGTGCGTCCCCGACTCCATTCGGCAGACGGACCACGAGCGCGTCTGCGCGTTCCTCCGCGGGCTGTTCTCGACCGACGGGACGCTCACGAAGGGACGCTACCCGCGGCTCTACAGCGCCTCCGAAGAACTCATCGAGGAGACGCTGCAGCTGCTTCTCGGCGTCGGCATCCCGGCGACGAAGTGGGAGTGGGAGAACGACGACCGCGAGTACTTCAGCGTGGCCCCGACCGATTCGACCGGCCTCGAACGCTTTGCGGCCGACGTAGGCTACGTCGACACCCGTTCGACAGAGCTGTCGGCGTCGCTCTCCGAAACCCCGCCGGGACCGACGCAGTGCGGCACCGTCGTCGACGGACACACCTGGGAACAGGAGGTCGTCGCCGTCGAGGACACCGAGTCCGAAACCGTCTACGACGTCACCGTCGCCGAAAATCACGAGTACGTCGCAAACGGCGTCGTCTCGCACAACAGCGGCGGCGGGATGGGGTATGCCTTCTGGCGACTCCGCCCCTACGGCGACCCCGTCGGTTCGACCGGCGGCATCGCCTCCGGGCCGATCACGTTTATGCGGACGTACGACCAGCTGTGTGAGACGATCGCACAGGGGGGTGCGCGCCGCGGCGCCCAGATGGGCGTAATGAGAGTCAGTCACCCCGACGTCATCCAGTTCCTGCACGCGAAGAACAAGGACGTCTCGCTTGCGCACACGCTCCGTCTCAACGACCCCGACGACTTCACGCACAACTCCTTCCAGGACGCACTCGAGGAAGCGCGGGAACTCATCGACGACGAGGGCCGCGTCCCCAAGCACCTTCGAAATGCGGTCGAGGGTCACCTCTCGAACTTCAACATCTCCGTGGGGATTACAGACGAGTTCATGGACGCGCTGGAGGCGGGCGAGGAGTTCACGTTCACGAACCCCCGCACTGAGGAACCGCACGTCGCCACGCCCGAGACCAAGGAACTGTACGATATGTTCGGCCTCGGGGAGCACGTGGAGGTCGGCGAGGAGCTTTCGATCCCCGCCGAGAAGCTCTGGGATCAGATCGTCGACGGCGCCCACGAGAACGGCGAACCGGGCGTCATCTACCTCGAACGGGTGAACAAGCAGCACTCCTTCGACGTCGACGAGCATCCGGAGCATCGGATCCTCGCGACGAATCCGTGCGTTACGGGAGAAACGCGGATCAGTACCGAGAATGGGCTCGTTCCGGCCGAAGAACTCTACGAGGAGGGCTTCGCTCGCGATGTCGTCGTCGACGGTCGGCTCAGCGAGGATCGGGTGAAGGAAGCGAGTAGCGTCTACAAGACCGGCGAGAAGGACGTCTACGAGCTAACGACAGCCGAGGGGTACGAACTCAGGCTGACTGATGACCACCGCGTGATGACCGACGAAGGGTGGGTCGACGCCGGCGAGTTGGAGCCGGGCGACACCGTACACGTCCAGAACCGAAAGGGCGAGTTCGGTCAGCACGGCTCCGCTTCGGAGGGACGGGTCCTCGGGTGGCTGGTCGGCGACGGCCACTTCAAAGACGGTGAAGAGCGGGCCGTACTCAACTTCTACGACGAGGACACGGCCGTATCCGAAGCATTCGCCGAGGACGTCAACGACGTCGTCAGGGAACCGCTCGGTAACGCCGACTACGAGGTCGGCGTGAGTGAAATCGCACGCAGCGACGGCTACCGAGGCGCCGGGGCGGTCGAACAGCGGATCCGCTCGGCTCGGCTCTACGAGTATGCCGAGACCGCCGGGCTAGTCGACGAGAAGCTACGGGTTCCCGACGCCGTCGAGCGGGGCAGCGAGGAGATGGCCCGCGGATTCCTCCGGGCGCTCTTCAGCGCCGACGGCCAGGTTTCGGGGACCGTCGAAAAAGGCGTCTCGGTTCGGTTGACGAGCACGAGCACCGACCTGCTCAAAGACGTTCAGCGACTGCTCCTCAACTTCGGCGTCTTCAGCAAGATCTACGAAGACCGCCACGAAGCAGGCGAAAGCGAACTTCCGGACGGGAACGGCGGCACAGCGATGTACGAGACGCAGGCGGATCACGACCTCGTCATCGCGAAGGAGAACCTCGTCCGCTTCGCGGAGGAGATTGGTTTCCTCCTCGACTCGAAGACCGAAGCACTCGAATCCCGGCTCGACGACTACGACCGCGGCCCGTACGCCGAGCGCTTCGAGGCCACCGTCGAGTCCGTTGAGTACGACGGTCACGAGGCCGTCTACGATCTGACGGAGCCCGACACCAATTCGTTCGTCGCGAACGGGCTCGTGGTCCACAACTGCGGCGAGCAGCCGCTCGAGGAGTACGAGGCCTGCAACCTCGGCCACATCAACCTCTCGACGCTCGTCGACTTCGGCGCGCCGGACTGGCGCGTTTGGTACGACAACAACGGCGACGAGTACGACGAGTTCGGCGAGGCCGTCGACGCGTTCCTCGCGGAGGCGATCGACTGGGAGGAGTTCGACTACCGTATCGACCGCGGGACGCAGTTCTTAGAGAACGTCGTCACGATGTCGGACTTCCCGGTCCCGGAGATCGAACAGAAGGTCCGCGAGATGCGGAAGATCGGCCTCGGCGTGATGGGGCTGGCGCAGCTGTACATCCAGCTCGGCATCCAGTACGGCACGGAGGCGGGCAACGAGGTCGCCCGCCAGCTGATGACCCACATCAACCACGAATCGAAGTGGAGCAGCCACGAGCTCGCCGAAGAGCGCGGCACCTTCGCCGACTGGGAGGATTCGAAGTACGCCGATCCGACGGAGTACCGCGAGTGGTTCGAGCACCACACCGGCCTCGACGCCGACGAGTGGGCAGAGGGGTTCCCCATCCGGAACCACAACACGACCACTGTGGCGCCGACCGGCACGACTTCAATGGTCGGAAATACGACAGGTGGGATCGAGCCGATCTACAACGTCGCCTACTACAAGAACGTCTCCGACGACGTCCAGGGCGACGAGATGCTCGTCGAGTTCGACGACTACTTCCTCCGCGTCCTGGAGGACAACGACATCGACGTCGCGGCCGTGAAGAAAGAGGCGCAAGAACAGATGGCCGAAAACGAGTTCGACGGCGTCTCCTCGCTGTCGACCGTACCGGATGCCATCTCTGAGCTGTTCGTCGTCACCGGCGACCTCTCGGGCAAACAGCACGCCGCGGTGCAGTGTGCGACCCAGGAGGGCGTCGACTCGGCCATCTCGAAGACCTGCAACTTCCCGAACACCGCGACGAAGGAGGATATGGACGAGGTCTACCGCTACATCTACGAGAACGGCGGGAAGGGCGTCACCGTCTACCGGGACGGCACGCGCTCGAAGCAGGTCCTCACCACTCGCGCGCAGAACACCGACTTCGCCGACGAGAACGAGGCCGCCGAGACACTCGTCGAGCAGATCGAGGAGGTCTTCGGCGGCCTCGACGGCTTCCTCGAAAACGACGCCGTGCAGGACGCCCTCGACCGCGAGGTCGAGCGCCTGCTGTCGGCGGCGGACGGCGAGACCGACCTCGGCAAGAAGCGCCCGCGGCCGGACGTCCTCTACGGCGTGACTCAGCGGATCGACACGGGCTACGGCAAACTGTACGTCAACATCAACGAGGACGAACACGGCCAGCCCTTCGAGCTCTTCGCGAACATCGGCAACTCCGGCGGCTTCACCGCCTCCTTCACCGAGGCGCTGGCGAAGACCATCTCGACGGCGCTCCGGTCGGGCGTCGATCCGAGCGAGATTGCGAGCGAACTGCAGGGCATCCGCAGCCCGAAAGTCGCCTGGGACAAGGGCGAACAGATCAACTCCATCCCGGACGCCATCGGGACCGCGATGCGCCGGTATCTCGACGGCGAGATCGAGAAGGGATACCCACAGCAGCAGAACCTGACGGAACTCTCCGAGGACGCAGAGGCGACGATCGGACGCGAGACCGACGGCGGCGCCGCCGTCGACGTCGAGGACGCAGACGTCGGCGTCGAACCGAACCAACCCGAGGTCGGGGAAGCGGACGTGACGGACGCACCCGGTGACGCTGCCGACGCGATGGACGACCTCCTCGCGGCCGGCGAGAGCCCCGAGTGCCCCGAGTGCGGCAGTATGTCGCTGTACTACTCGGAGGGCTGCAAGACCTGCGAGTCCTGCGGCTGGTCCGAGTGCTGAGATAGTACTCCCGCCACGCGGGAGTCTTAGCACGGTTCTCAAACCGTCCGATTGTCGCAGATCGGGTCGTTCAGTTCAGACGAACGCTATATCACGGCCATCCCGTGACTATCCATACCCTGTCAAGAACCGCCTGCTGAACATAGGGGTTATATCTATCAGTTAGTATCCCTTGATCTCGCACTCATTCGGATGAATCACCTGCTCAGTAGCTCAATTGGTCACATCCGATCGTTGATAATCTCAAGACTCTCGTCACTAACGTCACTTGGACTATCTGAATAATGCATCTCTTGCAATGCTTCAAGAACCGGCTTCGCATCTTCTACACTATCAGATAGCAGTATCGCAAGAAGCTCATTTAAACCGCCAACTCCCGTAGAGGCACCGATCATAGTGTCACAATTGGGACATACCAACTCCATTGCGTCACTGTTACTGTTCATAACATTAGGCTCATCGAATTCCGCCTCACAATGAGGACACTTTGCCGAGTCGACTACTTTGCTTTCGTCCACGTCCATAGTCCACCTTCCGGAAGGCGTATCATAAAAAACCCGCCATTTAGAGACTCTCCACGCCCACTCCTCGTCGGGGCTCGGAAACGAGATACTAACCCCGCCTCGGTACGACGGCGATCGTAGGAACTCAGTTTCGACATCCCAACGGTCGCAGACGGTAGAGTGCTGTATTCGAACTGTTTATTCAGCGCAGTTCTCTGGATGCCGACAACATTTGATAGGATATCCAATAAGGGGTTCGCAGGCATATTCTAACAGCTAATTTAGCTTTTAAGGCCGTGAAATAAACACCTGGCAAGAACTCTACCACACTTTAGCTCCGCAACGCGAACCTTCTTGTCGACCGCGGCCGGCGATTTCTGTATGGACGGGGGCGAAAAGAGGGCCGACACCGAGACGCCGCCGGGTCGCCCGTGTCCGCTCTGTGAGCAGCCGATGGCCCGCCGTCACTGCAAGTACGTTTGTCCCGAACACGGCGTCGTCTACGACTGCAGCGACACGTTCTGGTGACCGGTCGCTGGACTGGCCCGTTCACAAAGATACCAAATCCGACACCCCGCCGCAGTCGTCCGGTAGCGCGTCCGCGCCCAAACGACCCTAAATGAATCTACTGGCCGATACTGCTGCCGCTATGCGATTTGCTCCCCAGGCGGCGAGAAGGATTATATGACTTCGGTTCGTTCTCTCAATTGAGAGATGAGAGGCCCGACGGCACGGCGACGAGACGCCCTGAGCCCCGATACGTGACGATGGTCAAACAGGAACAGATCCGACAGAGCAAGGCGATCCAGCGGCAAACCGGAAAGACGTTCCACCTTGCGACGCGCGTCCTCCCCGAGCGCGTCCGACACGACACGTACGTGTTGTATGCGTTCTTCCGGGTTGCCGACGAGGTCGTGGACGCAGAAGACACGGCCCCGCCAGAAGAACAGCGGCAGCGCCTGGAGACGCTTCGCCGGCAGGCGCTCGGCCGCGAGTCGACCGACGATCCCGTCCTTTCGGCCTTCGCTGAGGTTCGCGAGCGACACGGTATCCCAGACTCCGACGTCGACGCGTTCATCGACGCGATGCTCGCGGACATCGAGACGGATCGCTACGAGACCTACGCGGATCTGGAGGCGTATATGGACGGCTCCGCCGCCGCCGTCGGCCGGATGATGACCGAGATTATGGAGACCGAGCGGACCGAGGAGGCGCTGCCGCACGCCACGGCGCTCGGCGAGGCGTTCCAGCTTTCGAATTTCCTCCGTGACGTCCGGGAAGACGTCGTCGAGCGTGATCGAATCTACCTCCCACAGGAGACCCTCCGCGAACACGGTGTCACCGAAGCACAAGTGGTGAACTTCGAGTACGACGAGAACTTCCGGGCCGCGATGGAGGCGGAGATCCGCCGGGCGGAATCGCTCTACCGCGAGGGCGTCGAAGGTATCAGGTACCTCCCCGAGGACTGCCAGTTCGCGGTCCTGCTGGCGGCGGTACTCTACGCGGATCACCACCGCGAGATCCGCCGCCTCGACTGCGACGTCCTCTCGACGACGCCGTCGCTTTCGACCACGCGAAAACTGTCTCTCCTGGCGAAAACCCGGCTGTTCTGGGCGATCGAGCGGGACCCGGTCGCGGTGTTCCGGCGGGTCAGCGTCGTTCCATACCCCGAGGAGAGTGAAGCCACGCACGGCCCCGGCCACTCGGGACCGACGACGGAACGGACGGGCGTCGGGCGGTTCGGCGGGTGGGTCTCCGGCTTGCTCCGGAGTGCCACCCGCAGCGAATAACGGAGCCGAGCCACCGATTTTCCTTGCCGACGGAGTTGAATCAGGTACTTTCCTTACTGCCAGAGCAGCGGAAACTCGTCCAGCGGCGTGTCGAACCGATCCGTCCACAGCAGTCCGATCCCGAACAGCCCGGCAACCGCGACCGGCAGCCAGTTGCCGAACCACGCGTTGATCCCGCCCCAGAGGATGACAAAGGAGACCAGATCGTCGAGGAGGAACTCACACTCGTCGAGTCTGGCTACCAGCGCCTGGCCGTCGTACCCCTGATCGAGCGCGAGGACGGCGACCGTCGCTGAGACCACCCAGCCGGCGTAGTTGGAGAGCGGCACGTCGTAGAACGCCCCACCCGCCGGATACACCCAGAAGCCGAGCGCGACCGCGCCGGGATCCAAAACGACGTCCATCGCCAGCACGGCAGCGATGACTGCAGAGAGGCGAACCGCCGCCTGCGCAGCTCGGTCGCCGAGCAGCAGCAGACAGAGGAGATAGGCGTTCATCACCAGCGGGATGAAGAAGATCGGGAGTCCCAGCGGGACGCCGGCGACGATCGGCCCGAGATCGACGCCGTAGAAGAACTCGCCGTAGGGGACGCCCGTATGAACGCCCAGATACTCGATTCCGTACGCGTACAGCGTCAGTGCGCCGACCCAGGCGGCCGCCCGGCGGTCGGTCAGCGGGAGCACACCGACGATGAGCGGCGAGCGCATCACTGCCGTCCCCAGAAGAATCAGGAACCCGTTGAACGCGAGCGGCGCCGGGAGGAGGCCTTCAGCGCTCGCGAGCAACAGGACGATGCCGTTCAGCGGAAAGAACACCGAGATGGTGAAGCGGTTCTCGCGAACGAGTCGCTCCAGCCGCGTCTCCCACTCCGCGCGCGTTCGGGGCAGTCGGCGGCGCAGCGACGCAGCTACAGCGGCTTCGCCGCGGTCACGCATGGACGAGCCTCCAGAGCGCCCCGAGCGTGAGGAGCGTTCCGACCGCAGTGTTGAGCGCGGGGAACCACCAGTACGCGCGGTCGACGGCGACAGACGACAGCCCGACGCCGAGCACCATCAGCGGGTACGCGGCGAGCACCAATCCCAGGCGGACGTCCACAAGGCCGAAGACGACCGCGGCGGCGAGCCAGCAGCCGAAGCAGTACGCGAGCGTTCGGGACTCGCCGAGCATCGTCGCTGTCGTCCGGATGCCCGCGGCCCGGTCGGGTTCGATGTCAGGGATGGCCGAGAAGGTGTGCATACCCATCGTCCACAGCCACGCGCCGGCGAGCGCGGCAAGGGGCGGCTGCGCCCCTGCGACGGCAGCGTAGGCGGCCGCCCCCGGGAGGATGTACAGACCGTTCGAAAGCGAGTCGAAGACCGGCGTGGTCTTGAACCGCAGCGGCGGCGCCGAGTACTGAAACCCCAGGAGGAAAAAGCCCGCCAGGTACGGCCAGGCGACCTTCGGGGTGAGCGCGAACGTGACCGCGCCAAGGAGCGTCGACGCCACGATGACGACCGCGACGATGGGGTCTCCCTGCCAGCGGGCCTCTTTTGCTTCCTTCTTCGGGTTGTCGGTGTCGACGTCAGCATCGAAGACGTCGTTGATGCCGTACAGGAAGACGTTCGCCGGGAGCAGAAAGTACGCGAAGAGGGGAATCGTCGTTTCCGTGAACAGGTCGGCCGTCGTCCCCGCCCCGTAGGCGACCCCGACGACGACTGGACCGGCCAGATACAGCCAGAAACGCGGCCGCGACAGCGTCAGCAGGTAGCGGAGGCGACCGAACATCCCTACGTCGCCCGTTCGGCCATCGCTTCGGCGGTCAGCTGCCCACTGATGAGGCACATCGGCACGCCGATGCCCGGCGTGGTAAAGGCGCCGGTGAAGTAGAGCCCGTCGACGGCCGAGGAGTGGTGCGGCGGCCGGAACAGCGCCGTCTGCCGCAGGGTGTGTGCGAGGCCGAGCGCGGTCCCCTTCGTGCTGTTGTACCGGTCGGCGAAGTCGTTCACGCAGAAGGACTCCTCGACGACGATCCGATCGCGGAGGTCCACGCCCGTGTTGGCCTCGATGTCGTCCAAAACGAGGTCGCGGAACTGTTCTCGGCGCTCGGGGGTGTCTTCCAGCCCCGCGGCGATCGGGACCAAGGCGAACAGGTTCGAGTGCCCGTCGGGCGCGACGCTGTCGTCGGTCTCGGAGGGGACACAGAGGTAGTACGCCGGGTCCTTGGGCCAGGAGGGGTCCTCGAAGATCCGCTCGAAGTGGTCGTCCCAGTCGGTCGGGAGTATCAGCGTGTGGTGTTCCAGCGGGTCGACGTCGCCCTCCACGCCGAGATACAGGAGAAACGCCGAGGGTGCGTACGTCCGCGACTCCCAGTAGTCGGCGTCGTACTGGCGTTTCTCCGGCGGGAGCAGTTCCATCTCGGTGTGGCGGTAGTCGGCGTTGCTGACGACGGAATCCGAATAAAACTCCTGTCCGTCCTCTGTCCGCGTGACGAAGGCGCCCTCGCGGCCGCGGATCTCCGAGACCGGCGTGTCGGTTCGGAAGTCCACTCCCAGCTCCTCTCCGAGGTCGACGATGCCGTCGACGACGCCGCCGAGGCCGCCCTCGGGGTAGTAGACGCCCATATTGAAATCGACGTGGCTCATCAGGTTGTACAGCGCCGGCGTGTTGTTCGGCGCGCCGCCGAGAAACACCAGCGTGTACTGCATTATCTGCTGCAGTTTGGGGTGATCGAAGTACTTCTCGACGTGGTCCTGCATCGAGCCGAGCAGCGAGAGCCCCCGGGCGTGTCTAGCCACGTTCCAATCGAGGTAGTCCGACAGCGACGTGCGGTCCTCGTAGACGAAATGTTCCATCCCGATCTCGTAGTTCTCCCGGGATTTCTCCAGATAGTCCTCGAAGCGCTCGCCGGCGCCGGGTTCGTAGGACTCGAAGATTTCCTTGTTCCGCTCTCTGTCCGGCACCATATCCACGCTGTCGTTGTCTTTGAAGAAGATCCGGTAGTGCGGATCGAGCCGCGTCAGGTCGTAGTAGTCGGACGGCTCGTGGTCGAAGTGCCCGAAGAATCGCTCGAAGACGTCGGGCATCAGATACCAGGAGGGGCCCATATCGAACCGGAACCCGTCGACTTCGAGGCGGCTGGCTCGGCCGCCGAGTTGGTCGTTCTTTTCTAGGAGTGTCACGTTCGCGCCGACGTCGGCCAGGTAACACGCAGTCGAGAGTCCACCGAACCCGCCGCCGATCACGGTCACATCGGCATCGGCGAGCGAGCGGAGATCCGCCGGAGAGTCCATATCGATCGATAGGGGCGTGGAAAATATAAAACGACTGACCGAGCGTTCCACAATTCCGGCGACGGCGGCCACCGATTGCAGGGGTTTCGAGAACTGGTCGCCGCCGGGGGCATCCTTCGGAAACCAGCCGCCGCACCGGCAAGAATCTTTAGGCACAATCGGTCCCAAACGACTGGTATGGAACTCACCGACGCGACGGTCGTTGTGACCGGCGCGAGCCGCGGGATCGGACGGGCACTGCTCTCGGCGTTCGCCGCCCAGGGTGCGACCGTGGTCGGTTGTGCGCGCGACGCCGAGGCGTTAGCAGCGGCGGTCTCCGCGGCCGAATCTGACGGGGACGCTGCTACCGAATCCGAAGGGGACGCTGCTACCGAATCCGTCGGCGGCGACGCGGCCGACGACGGCTCGCCGACAGTGCAAGGAGTCACCGCCGACGTCAGAAACGAGGCCGCTGTCGGTCGCCTGATGGAGACCGCCGACGCGGTCGGCGACACCGACGGGATCGACCTCTTGGTCGCCAACGCGGGTGTCAAACTCGGCGCCTCGGGCGAGTCGCCGATCCACGAGGAGCCGTACGACCGCTTCGACGACACGCTCGCGACGAACCTGCGCGGCGTCTTCGCCACCGCGAAAGAAGCGATCGAGCGGATGCCGCCCGAAGGTCGCATCCTCGTCCCCTCGGGGTCGATCGCAGTCGATCCGAAACCCGGGATGGGCGCATACGCCGTCTCGAAAGGCGCTGTCGAAACGCTCGTTCGGCAACTGGCCGTCGACGCCGAGCAGACGGCCGCCGTCGTCGATCCGGGACTCGTCGATACCGATCTGAGTGCGTCCGGCGGCCGCAGCCCTGACGACGTCGCCCCGATGTTCGTCTGGGCCGCAAGCGAGGCAGCGGGCGGAGAAATCGACGGCGAGCGCGTCGATCTCCGGCTTTGGAAGCAGGCGACGCGCTCGCGATAGGTGCGGCTTGTTATAGAGGCGGCTCGCGATAAATGAGGCTTGTTATAGGGGCGACTCGCGATAGGTGCGGCTCGCGACAGCGATGGCACTTCTGCCTGTCGTGGGAGATGGAGTAGTAAACCCCCCACTCAGATAATAACGCGAATGTTATTAACCAAGAGTATCGAGTTCATATTGTGACCCGAATCTCTCGCGTCGGGGTCGTCGCGACCCTGACGCTCGTCGTGTTGTCCGCACTCGCCGTACTCCTGGAGACGTCCAGTGCGGGGAAACTTGTCGGAATCTCGTGGGTCGCGTTTCTCGCAATGGCGCTGGCAGCGCCGTTCGGTGCGCGCTCCGACGACGACAGCGCGGGGACACTCGTGTGGGGATACGGGCTGGCCGCGGGCGCGATGGTAACGAGCGCTGCCGTGTTTCTGGTGCCCCAGGCGATCAGCCAACATCCGCAGTGGGGCGGATTCGGCATCGCGTTCGGTCTGCTTGCGGGCTTTGCGTCCCACAGCATCGGCCATCGGCTGTCGCATCTGAATCTCCCGATGGACCGGACGGTCGCGGAACTGACCGCCCACGCGTTCTCCGCGGGGGCGATTATCGGCATCATCTACGGGAATATGCCGGCGCTCGGTCCGCTTTTGGGACTGGCCATCGTCTCCCACAAGGGGCCGGCCGGCTACGCCGCCGCGCGACGACTCGCGAACGCGGGCCGCGATCCGTCGGTGTTGTTGCTACCGGCGACGGGCGTCGGAATCGGCGCGATCGTGACCTCGCTGATCGCACTGCCGGTGACGGGATCGACCCGTGGAATCGTCTTCGGGTTCGCGGCCGGCGTCTTCCTCCACGTGGCGATGGACTTCCTGCCGCGATGTGAGATCGGCAGCGAGATCCACGGGCTGCTGTCGGTCTCGGGCGACGCCCACGCCCTCCTCGATCGCCTTCGCCTCCATGCGGTCGCCTCAACGTCGATGGGGGGCCTCGCGGTGCTTTTCGCGTGGCTCGTGATCGCGTGACCGTTGACTGATCATCGCCAACTGGGATTGACAGGTACACCTATGCCGCCCAGCGGCGTTTTGCCGGTATGGAGTCCAGAACACTCGCCTCCGCGGCAGCGGCGGGCATCGCCGCGTTGCTGGTGACAGTGGTCGCCGTCACGGAGCTACTGCTGCCGATCGTCGAGTTCTCCGTGCTCGTCGGGTTGCCGGCCGGTATCGCGGTCGGCGTCGCCGTCGCTGCGGCCGTGTTGTTACGATCCGGCGAGGAATCCCGTCGGCTGGGCCGCTCGCTCGCGGCGTTCGTGGTCGTCTTTCTCGCGGTCTTGGCTGTCGGCGTCGTCCTCGCCGGCCCGCGGACCAGCATCCTCGCTGGGTCAGTCGCCGGTGTCGCGTTGGGGATCGTGGCCGGAATCGCGATGTTCTTGCTCTCCGGTTCGCGGTCCTGACGGACTCGCCCTGAGGTGGCGAGATCCGGCGGTCGCCTGATACTGGTTACAGTGCATTTTAATGTCGTGCGGTTACCCCAGTATACCTATGAATATCTCCGCGATTGTCAGCGAAGACGTCGTGACAGTCGATATCGAAGACACCATCCTCGACGTCGCCACCGTGCTCCGTGAGGAGCGGGTCGGGAGCGCAGTCGTGCTGAACGCCAACGGTGAGGTAGCGGGGATGGTCACGGACCGCGATCTCGTCGTTTACGGGCAGATGTACGCCGACTCGCTCGATCAGACCCTCGTTAACGAGGTCCTCACGGTCGACGTTGTCTCTGTCTCCCCCGACACCAGCATCGAGGCGGTGACAGAAACGATGCGCGAGGAAGGTGTGCGGCGGGTGCCGGTCGTCGAATACGGCGACTTACACGGGATCGTGACGCTCGACGATATCGTTGTCCACCTCGCCGGGGAGCTGGACAACCAGAAGCTCCGGAACATCGCAGCCGTCATCGAGAGCGAATCACCGACACGGTCGGCGGATAGTCTCGAAAGCGAGACCGAGTGACTTCGCTGAACGCTCTCGGCAACAAGGTGGACTCTCGTTACAGCGGTAGCGAGGCGAAAGCCCACCCGTTCACAGACTGATACGACGGCGCTGTCGTCCGCATCTGTCACCTCTGGGACTGCAGAACCGACATCGCGGTCCCTCTCCCGACCGAGATCTTACGGCCGGCCAGAGGGAGGTGCCTTTTTGGTCCCGCCACGCGCCCCTCGTAGTATGACGACCTACGTACTCGCGACGAACCACGTCGACACCAGCGCCCGGGTGTGTGATTACCTGGTCGACCGCGTCTCCCGGAGCGACACCGTCCACGCGGTCAACTCCCTGCCCGGCGGCGACGACACCGACAGCCAGGACGTCCGGGACGGCGAGGAGGCGCTGACCGTGGTCTCCTCTCGACTCGGCGCGCTCACGACGGTCGAGACCCACCAGTTCGTTCGGGGCAAAGATCCATACGAGGACATCCTCGCGAAGGCCGACGACGTCGACGCCGACGAACTGGTCATCGGTATCCGCAAGCGCAACCCGACCGCGAAGGTCGTCTTCGGTAGCACCGCCCAACGGACGCTGCTGCACTCCGATCGACCCATCGTCGTCATCCCGCTCGAAGAGATCGACTGACGCCGTCTTCCCGCTCGAAGAGATCGACTGACCTCGCCTCTCTGCTCGATAGACTCGACTGACGCCGTCTTCCCGCTCACTGGTGAGCGACGGCGTCCGCTCGGTCTCTCCGTAACGACGCCAGTGATGGCGTCCGTCGACGGGTAACATCTAAGGTCCAGTCCTCGGTTGTAGAGTGTGTATGCAAATCACAGAAGGGAGCTTCGAGATCGAGACGGGCGACGTCTTCGACATCCAGAACGTCACCCCACAGGTCGAGGCAGTCGTCGAAGACACCGGCGCGGAAGACGGCCTCGTGTACGTTTCGACGCCGCACACGTCGGCCGCCCTCTCGACGAACGAGTACGAGACGAAGTTGCTCTACGATATGATCGATTTCTTCGAGGAACTCGCACCCCCGGATGCGGGATACGCCCACGACGTCGACCACTACGAACGCGACGAACAGCCCAACGCCCACGCACACATCCTCTCGGCGATGATAAAGCGGCCCGTCCTCCTGATGCTCCGGGACGGTGAACTCGATCTCGGCACGTGGGAGGAAGTGATGTTCTACGAGCTGTGTGGCCCGCGCACTCGCACCGTCGACGTCGCAGTACTTCGCTGAGCACCGATAGCTTTTCTTTTCCTGCCCGTGCAGTTCATTCTGAGATATGTTCACACGATTCGGTGACTCTGTCGTCGTTGCGATCGACCACGGCCTCCACTGGGGCGTCTTCGAGGGCTTCGAGGACCCGGAGGAAACGCTCGAACTCGTCCTCGAGAGCGGACCGGACGGAATCCTGGCGAGCGTTCCGTTCCTGCGTCGGTTCGAGGAAACGATAAACGACTACGACGTCGCGACGATCGCGACGCTCGATTTGCTCCACGACTCGACGCTTCCGGGCGACCACGAGGACCAGGAGATCCACCGCCAGGTGTTCAGCGTCGATGCCGCGGCCGAACTCGGTGCCGACGCGATGAAAGTCGCGCTCGTCTACGGCCGCGAGGACGTCGGCGTCCTCGAAGAGAACGTTCAGTTCGTCGCTGATGCGGCCGAGCGCGGCGAGGAACTCGGGATTCCACTGGTCGTCGAACCGACTCTATGGGGCCAACGGGCCGACGACGAACTCGACCCGTCGTATCTCGCCGACGCCAACCGGATCGCGTTCGAACTCGGCGCCCACATCCTCAAGAGTCCGTACCCGGGCGAAGGAGCGTTCGATCCGATCGTCGAGAACGCGCCGCTGCCCGTCTACATCGCGGGCGGTCCCCCTGTCGAGACGGACGTCGAGGTACTGGAGATGGTACGCGGGGCCGTCGACGCCGGGTCGTGCGGCGTGATGTTCGGCCGTAACGTCTGGCAACGTGATGACCCCTCGGCCATCATCGACGCTCTCAAAGCCATCGTCCACGACGACGCGACAGTCGACGACGCGGCGACTCACCTCACGGAGTAACCGATGAACCTCGAATACCCCTACTTCCAGATCAACTTCAAGATATACCCCGGAACGACCGGCGAGGACGGCCTCGAATTCGCTCGTCTCATCGAACGCGTCGAACGGGAGACGGGCGCAAACTTCGTGTTGACACCACAGATTCCCGACATCAGACTCATCGCCGAGGAGACGGACCTCACGGTGACCGCGCCCTATATGGACGCCGTCGAACCCGGCCGCGGGATGGGGCGTATCCTTCCGGAGACCATTCGGGAGGCGGGTGCGGAGGGCGTCGTCATCAACCACGCCGAAAACCGAGAGACACTCGCGGATCTCGCCCGAAAGATCGAGCGCTGTCGGGAGGTCGGCCTCGACTCCATCGTCTGTGTCGACAGCATCGCGATGGGCGAGGCCGTCGCGCCGTTCGACCCCGACTCCGTGGTCTTCGAGAAACCGGAGGACATCTCGACGGACCGCGCCATCACGCAGACCCATCCGGACCTCGTCCGGGAGTTCATCGATGTGATGGCCTCGGAGAACGAACGGACGAAAGTGCTCGTCGGCGGGGGCATCGGGTCGGCCGACGACGTCCGTCTCGCCTTCGAACAGGGAGCAGACGCCACCGGCGCCGCCTCGGCCGTCTCACTCGCGGATGACCCCGAGACGCTTTTGACCGAGATCGGGAACGTCTTTCCGTAGCAGGTTCCCGCCTGGAGTGTACCGACGCAATCTTTTTCGCGGTATACGACAACAATAGGCGTGAAGTATGCCCGATAAAAAGAACATCCTCGTCGTCTGTGGAACCTCAGTCGCAACGTCGACCGTCGTCAAAGAGGCGCTGAAGAACAAACTGCCGGAACGGGGAGTCGAGATCGGAAACATCGCGAAGGCCAAAGCCACCGAAGCCCAAGGGAAAGCCTCCTCCGGCAACTTCGATCTCATCGTCACGACGACGTCGCTCAACGAAGATAAATTCGACATCCCGATCATTCACACGACGGCGTTTATGACGGGAATCGGTGAAGACGAGGAACTGGACAACATCGCAGAAGCCCTCAAAAACTCGTAGTCGGATAGCACTCTCTTCTTCGGAGCGTGTCGGTAGGGGCGACCCACCTGAGGGTCAAAGAGGACGAGGAAACCACCGTCAACGGTGTCCCAACCCTCTGATTCCGCTGGATATGTCCGGGTCGGGGTCGATACACGGGACGTGTTTGGGTCGGGGGTGGCACATCGGACTCGTTTGAGGGTCGATGCGCCGGACGTGTTTGGGTCGGGGGTGGCACATCGGACTCGTTTGAGGGTCGATGCACCGGACGTGTTCGGGTCGAGGGCGGCACATCGGACTTGTTCCTGGGTCGGCACGCCGAGTCCGTTACACCTGGTTCGACTGGATGACGGTGTCATTTGCCCCACCGCCGCTCTGTCCTCCCGGTCAGTATCGGCACCTGTGAGAGACGTCGACGACATTCGCCCGGTGACACGTTCTCTCGGCTTGATCCACCGTCCGACACCGGCGCTGCTTACGTCTTGGAGATCATACACACTCCTCATCCGTGGTAATGTTTATTACATATGTTTCCCGATATTGAACTTGGGTGTCAATGCCCATGGTACTACAAACCGTGGCGATGCAAGCGGGGTTGAGCTCGATTCTGAACACAGTCAACGACGTCATCCAGGGTCTCGGACCGACTGTCCTGTTGCCCATTATCATCTTCGTCATCGCGATGGTGTTTCGCGTCCCGTTGGGACGGGCCGTCCGCTCGTCCGTCCTCATCGGTGTCGGCTTCCAGGGGATCTTCCTCGTACTGGGGCTCTTCTCGGACAACATCAGTCCACTCGCACAGCGGATGGTGGAGGTCACGGGCATCTCTTTGCCTGCCGTCGACGTCGGGTGGCCCGCCGCGGCCGCCATCGCCTTCGGGATCGCAGAGATCGGTGTGTGGATGATCCCCGTCTTCGTGGTATTGAACCTCGCCCTGTTCGCCATCGGGTTCACGTTCACGCTCGACGTGGACATCTGGAACTACTGGCACTTCGCGTTCATCGCCGGCCTGGTCTATATGGTGACGGACTCGCTCATCTACTCGTTCGCGACGGGGCTGACGCTCGGTCTGTTCGTGTTGGTGGCGGCCGACTGGACGCAACCGGCGGTCGAGGAGACGTTCGACACCGAGGGCATCTCTATTCCACACGGCGGGTCCGTCCCCTTCGCGATCGCTGCGATTCCGATAAACTGGGTGATCGACCAGACGCCGCTCGGTAACGTCGACGCCGATCCCGACTCGGTCCAGGACAAACTCGGCCTGTTCGGCGAACCGATCTTCGTCGGCCTCATCCTGGGTATCCTCCTCGGAATCGCCGCCTACAGCAACGCGCTGTTTGAGGCGAGCAGTTGGTACACCATCCTCGGTGCCGGTGTCGCGTTCGCCGCCGTGATGTACATCCTGCCGATGATGGTCGGCATCCTGATGGAGGGACTGACGCCGCTCTCGGAATCCATCCGCGATTATATGACTTCCCGATTCGAAGGGCGGGACTTCGCTATCGGTCTCGACTCGGCCATCCTCATCGGCCACGAGTCGACCATTGCCGCGAGTCTCATTATGGTCCCCATCGCCATCGTGATGTCGATTATCCTCCCCTTCAACGATATGCTGTGGGGAGTCGACCTCGCTACCTTCCCGTTCCTGCTCGCCCTGATGGTGCCCATTATGGACGGGAACGTGGTCAAGATGGTCATCTCGATGACCGTCCTCCTCATCCCGCTTCACTACATCGCGAGCCAGGTTGCACCGGCTATGACGCGAGCCGCGGGCCAGGCCGGATTCGATCTAGGCGGCAACGACCTCATCACGGCCGGGAGCGACCCGGGGTCCCCCGCGACTGGAATCCTGATGCTCGGTGAACCCGCCGGTCTCATCGCCGGCCTCGTCGTCACGCTTGCGTGCTGGCTCGCACTCCGGACGTGGCCCAAGCGGATGTACATGGTCGCCGGCGCGTCCGAGGAGAAAGCCCAAGAGACGGTTCGTATCCGGCACAGTGGCCCCTCTGCGGGTATCCTGCCCAACAAGATCGGCGGGGAGCCCGAAGTCGTCGAACCCGAACCCGAAGACGAACCGGCCACCGACGACTAAACGCTGTCTGCGCGTTTTTGTCATTCGATGCACACCGAACACCTCACACTCACCGGAGCGTCGCACGAACGAGCACTCGAAGAACTGGGCGCGTACGTCGTCGAGAGAGGGTACGCCGAATCCGAGTACGTCGACGCGCTGCTCGAACGCGAGGCGTCGTATCCCACAGGCCTGGACATTCCGACGGCGGAGTTCGGACTCGCCATCCCGCACGCCGACCCGGAGTACGTCTCCGAACAGGCTGTCATTGTCGGGTTTCCCGAGGACACGCTCACGTTCCAGAGTATGGACGACCCCGATAAGACAGTCGACGTCGACGTCGTCATTCTCCTCTTGGTCACCGAAACCGAGGGCTATACGACGTTCCTCTCGAGTCTGACGAAACTGTTCCAGGACGATGAGTTCGTCCGCCTCGCACGCGAACGCGACGGCGACGCCCTCCTGAACCTCATCACCGACCGCTGTCTCGACTCGACCTGACGCCTACGAGTCGAGCTCGAAGTCCGATTCGACGAGTTCGACGAGGCGCTCGATGGCAGCCTCGCTGTCGTCACCCTCTGCGGTGATCTGTATCTCCTCGCCCGGTCCGACGCCGAGCGAGATGACGGCGATGCTACTTTTGGCGTTGGCCTCCTCGCCGTCCTTTCGGATCTGTATCTCGCTCTCGAACTGCGATGCGGTCTGGACGAACTTCGACGCGGGGCGTGCGTGGAGCCCTGTCTCGTGGTGAACGACGACGCTTCCTTCTGCCGTTGCCATCTCGCTTGCCAACTCCGCCGACGCGATAGTAAACCTTCTCCCTCCCGGATCGGTCGTTCCGCCGTTGCTCGGAAGGCTCGCTACCTGTTCAGGTTGCATACGCGGGCAATCGGCGGTGACTGACCGGATCGAGCGTCCCGCCTCCTCGTCCGGACTCACTTGTCGACGGCGCTGTCGAGGAACGCGAGCCCGTGGCCCACCGTCCGGGCGACCCCGGCGCCGTCGTACGGATCGAAGTGGTCGACGGGGAGCCGAACGAGCGTCGCATTCGGTATCGAATCGGCAACTGTCTCGACCGATTCGACGGGAACGACGTCGTCGCGCGTCCCGCCGACGACGAGGACGGGACAGGTCAGCCGCGCGTCCCGGTCGCCGCCCGTGTGCCGGGCGAGCGCGAGAAACGACCGCGCAGGCGTTCGATTCTCCCAGTCACCGCCAGCGAGGTCCCGATACCGACGGGCTGCGGCGGGCGCCGAAACCAGCGCCGGACCGCCCTCCCTCTCGTCGACAACGGGCACCGTATGTGTCCCGAACAGCGGCGACTGGGCCACGTCGCGGACGCCGGCGAGGAGGCCTCTCGTGACGGTTCCGACGCCGCGCGAGCGGAGGAACGCCCGCCCGGACCGGATCGGCGTCTGTGCGACGACGCCGCGGATGCGCGCATCGTCGGCCGCGACGTCGAGTGCGATCCCGCCGGCGAGGCCGACGCCCCAGAGAACGACCCGATCGGTGGCGACGTCCCGGCGAGCGCGAAGCCCGGCGAGTGCCGCCTCCCAGTCGGCCCGGCCCCGCGTCGGCGAAAGGAGCGTCCGCGGTTCCCCCTCGCTTTCGCCCAGATGGCGACCGTCGAAGAGGAAGGCAGCGTAGCCCGCCGCCGCGAGCCGTTCGGCGTACGGCTCGAGTGTGGCCGCACCCACGCCGAGCGGCCCGCCGGACAGGACAACGAGGGCGGGCTCGGCCGGCCGATCCGGACGGTAGAGCCGGCCAACACACTTGACGCCGTCACTCCGGAAGGTCAGCGTGACGGTCGAAAACGCATCGCGGGACGGGCGGCGGTATCGAGTCTTCCGATCGCTTTGCTCCGCGCTTTCGCCGTTCGCAGTGGTTCCCACCGACGGCGGCGACGTCACGGCTCGTCCTCCGAGAGCGTGTCGATGACGCGCGCCGAGAACTCCTCGGCGCTGATGTCGTACTCGATGTACTGCCGGAACCACTCCGGTTCGGCGTACCAGGTCCCCTGAACGTCCTCCTGGTGCCGGAGCACGGTCGCTTCGACGCGTACGGGCTCCCACTCGTCCTTCTCGGCGGCGGCGATGAAGGTGTTCAGCGCGCGCCCCATCTCTTGGTGGTTCACGTCGACGTCGGGAAACGCCGTGAGGTAGATCAACTCGACGGTGTCGCCGTCGAGATCGATCGATTCGACGTTGATCCCGTTAGACCTGAGCTCTCCTTCGATTCCGGAGATGACGCCGGGCATACTCGCCTGTTCGACACGGAGGGAGTAAACAGTTGCCGCGGCAACTGGGTAGATCTGTCCGGTGCCCGGCACCCACGGTGTCGCCTAACAATGATTACTCTCGTCTCTTACCACTGAGCGCCGCCACCGGGGGTGGCGCTCGGCGGTAAACAGTGAGCGTAATCAGTATCACTGGGGGATCACTCCGACTTCGAGACCGAATCGAGGTCGTAGGCACCTTGTCGTTCGGGGTCCTTCCAGCCGCGTTTGCCGCTCCAGGATTCGACGTCGAGACGGTAGACGGCCGTCCGGTCGACCGACTCGTCGGTCATCGCCTCGTAATCCTCCCCCTCGGTCAACTGCGGCGCGAACTTCTCCATAAACTGGTGGAGGATGTGTCGTTTCCGCTCGTCGTCGCCGAGGAGGCCGATAGTTCCGTACGCGACCACGCTGGAATACTCGACGGTGAAGTTCACTGGCTCCTCGGCCGGGATATACCGTCCTTTTTCGCTGGTCGTGAAGGTGGCTCGCGGCTGGTCACCGTCCGCAACGAGGCCGTGCGCTCGTCCCGCCTGCGCGCCGTGCATAAAGATCGCCCCCTCGTCGCCGTCGTAGACGAAGAGCTGTGTCACGAGGTGCGGCGTGTCGCCGTCGACGAGACCGAGCACCCCCGTCTCCTGGTCTGTGAGGAATTCGGGGATCCAGCTCGAATCGCGCACCGCCTTTCCCTGATACCGGATCGAGTCGGACACGTCCTCGGGTGGAGTCCCGCCCATATGCCACAGAGTACCAAGGGAACTATAACGGTACGCATTGCTGACGTCGAACTCCGGACGAGGCCCCGATGGGCTCTCCGTCTCGATTCGGGGCTCCCCGTGGTCCGCCGCGGTCGAGGCGACCGGACGCGCCCCGTCCTCAGGCCAGCGTGCCGACGCGATCGGCGGCGTAGCCGAAGACGTCCTCGTACCCGTTCGCCGAGAGCAACACGGGATAGAACTCGCTGTCGGCGCTGTACGTGTCGCTGTCGGCGGCGGCGACGGGATCGCCCCGCCGGACCCGCTGGAAGTTGTTCACGAACACCTCATAGCGCTCTGCGGGCGCCTTCGGGATCTGATCGAGCAGGCGGAAGACGGTCACCTCGTCCGCGTCGCGGCGGTGCAGCGACAGCGGCGGTTCGGCGTCGCCCTCGATGGGCGCCGCGAGGACGCCGGTCGCAGCCAGGAACGCCCGGGCGATCCAGTAGGCGTTCGTCGCCGCCTCCTCGCTCCACTGGAGGCCACACTCGACCTCGATGGTGTGGGCGTGCTCGATGAGCCGTCCGCGGGAGAACTTCCCGGTCTCGACGAGGTGTTCGATCGGCAGGTGCGGACAGACCGACCGCGACACGGCGTCGACCTCGTCGATCAGCGCGAAGGGCTCAGCGTACGACTGCGTCGAGTGCAGCGACAGCACCGTCGTCCCGCGAACCTCGCGGAGCAGGTCGTGTGCCAGCCGGCCTTCGTGCGTCTCCGCGTTCGGATCGCCCGGGAACGCCCGATTGAGATCCTCATCGAGGTACCGAACACCCGCATCGAGCGCTTCCTCGTTCGCGACGATGAGTTTGACCGGTCGCTCGACGGTGGGTTCGTCAGCCAACAGCCGCTCGATCGCCCGCTCCCCACAGGGTTCGTCCCCGTGGATCGATCCGACGACGGCGACCTCGGGTGTCTCCTCCCCGAGTTCGTAGATTCGCATTACCTGGTGTCAGAGGACGGAGGGTCAAATCTCTTTATTTGTGCGGCTCTAACTTCTTGGTAGTGACCGATCACACCCGCGACGACGCCGTCGGCCCGCCGACCACCGGCCAGCCCACCGGCTGGGACCCCGATCGCGCGGTATCGAACGGGTGGGAGCACGGAACGCTCCGGCGCGCGACTGTCCACGGCGTTCGTCTGTACAACGCCGGTGAGTTCCACGAGGCGCACGACTGCTTCGAGATCGAGTGGTACAACTACGGCGCCGGGACGACCGAGAGCGCCTTCCTCCACGGGATGGTCCAGGTCGCCGCGGGCGCGTACAAACACTTCGACTTCGAGGACGACGACGGGATGCGCTCGCTGTTTCGAACCGCGCTGCAGTACCTCCAGGGGGTGCCGGACGACTACTACGGGGTCGACGTCGCCGACGTTCGCGACCGACTCGCCGTCGCACTCGACGATCCAGACGCTCTCAGCGGGTGGCGGATCGAACTCGACGGCACACGGCCGAAAGCGGATCGACTGGACCGCGAATACGCGGCGGGGCTGGAGTGAGGCGACGGAGCGGTCGGCGACGCGCTCCGTCCGTCGTCGCGTCGCTCACTCCTCCTCGCTGTCGGCCTGTGCGGCGAGTTCCGCGTAGGCCGCCCAGGAGGGGTCGACGTCGGGATGAGAGATCTCCGCGCCGTCGACGACGACGCCCGACCCCGATTCGACGGTACCGGCGACGCCAACGGGCGTCCCTTCGGCTTCCAGCGCCGCCACGACGTCGTCAGTGCGGTCCGGATCGACAGCGATGACGAGCGTGCCGCCGGTGGTCGACGTCCAGGGGTCGATCCCCAGTTCCTCGCAGACCGCCCGGACGCCCGGGCGAACCGGAATCCGATCGGTGTCGACGTCGAACCGGACGCCCGACCCCTCGGCCATCTCGACGAGCGCGCCGAAGAGGCCGCCCTCGGTGGCGTCGTGCACCGCGTGGACGCCGCCGACCGCGCTCGCGGTCATCGCATCGCGCACGCAGGCCGCCTCGTCGAGTCGCTTCTGGGCGGTCGAGAGCGTCTCCGGAGCCAACTCGAATGCGTCCGGGAACAGCGTCGTCAGCAGCCCGGTCGTCTCCACGGCCGGCCCGTTCGTCACGAGCAGATCGTCGCCGACGCGGGCGCCGTCCGGGCGGATGACGTCAGCCGGGTCGCCGACGGCCAGCGCGGTCGCGCCGCCGACCCAGGGGAACGAACAACCGTCGTACCGCGCGGTGTGGCCGGTTACGATGGCGACGCCTAGGTCTTCGGCTTCCTCGTGCATCGCCTCCCACAGCCTCCCGAAGGAGTCCTCCGAGAGGTCGGGCGGAAACGTAAACGAGATGGCCAGATGCGACGGGGCGAGCCCCGAGACGGCGACGTCCGCGAGGACGAAATCGAGCGCGAACCGGCCGGCGCGGGCAAATCCGAGGTCCGGGAGGATCGAGACCGGGTCCGTCGCGATCGCCACGGCCGTCCCATCGAGATTCAGGAGTCCGAAGTCGACGCCGTGCGTCGGTCCGAGGGTCACGTCGTCGCGCTCGGCACCGAGCCGCGGGAAGACGTGCCGCTCGAAAAAGGACCGGTCGACCTTGCCGAGTTCCGCCATAGGGGATCGTCTCGGCCGGTCAATTTTAACATAACGCCCTGCCTGCGGGTGTGAGCGCAGACGATCCCTATTCGTCAATCTCGGCCGATAGCTCGTCTAGCAGGTCGTCCTCGACCGTCTCCCGCTCCCAGTCGCGGCGGTCCGAACTCGCGACCTCGGCTTTGATCTTCTCTTCGAGGAGGTTCACCGCCACGCTGTTTGCTCCTTCGGGGACGATGAGATCGGCGTGTCGCTTGGTCGGTTCGACGAACTGATCGTGCATCGGTTTGACTGTCGAGAGATACTGCTCGATGACGCCCTCCAGATCGCGGTCGCGCTCGATGACGTCCCGCTGGATGCGCCGGAGGATCCGCACGTCCGCATCGGTCTCGACGTACAGGCGGAGATCGAGCATCTCGTTTATCTCCTCGTCGTAGAGCGCGAGAATCCCCTCGACGACGACGACGTCGGTGGGTTCGACCCGTTCAGGGTCGTCCGTCCGGTTGTGAATCTCGAAGTCGTAGGTCGGCATCTCGATGGGCTGTCCGGACAGCAACGTCGAGAGCTGCTCCCGCAGCAGTTCCCACTCGAACGCCGATGGGTGATCGTAGTTCACCTCCTCGCGCTCTTCGAGCGTCAGGTGACTCAGGTCCTCGTAGTAGTTGTCCAGGGGGATGCGTGCGACTGCGTCGCCGACGTTCCGCGTGATGAGGCGTGCGACGGTGGTCTTCCCCGCGCCGGTTCCCCCGGCGATGCCGATGACGAACGAGGGGATGGTCATCCAGTAGAGGAGATACCTCGGAGCGCTTCAGCGTGGCGATTCGGTCGATCGAACCGTCCCGCACGACCGTCGAGATATTCCGACTCCGATCTGTCGAAACAAGAATTACCAGATGCTCGACGTAATGGGTGTGGAGCTGATCGTGACGGGTCCCGGAGATGCTGAGTGAGGGTCGACGGTCGTCTGATAACGTCGGTTATCGACCGTTGGGGATTCCTTAACTGCCAGTGTCGTAACGGATACATTTATAATGAGGAGCCACAATCCAACCCATATGGCACGTGATATCGTCCGGCGTGACTTTATAAAGCGCGTCGGCGCGGCAGGAGCGATCGGAGCGAGTGGACTCGCCGGCTGTATCGGCAGCCCCGACGACGGCGGTGGCGACAGCGGTGGGGACAGTGACGGAGACAGCGGGGACAGCGGCGGCAGCACCGAGACGGACAGCGGCGGTTCCTCCGGCGAGGGGCCGGAGGGGCTCGTTATGATCGGCTACCCGCAAAGCGGGATCCAGCTGTTCCGCGACTACTACAGCGCCTCCGACGGCAGCGAGGAGATCCTGGTATCCGACGGCCTCCGCGATCCGGCGATGCCCGGGCAGGTCGGCAACGATATGGCCAACGTGACCGGGACGGCACCCGCCGCGGGCGGGCCAAGCCAGGAGGCGTTCAACGAGCTGTTCCAAGAGGAGTACGACGCTTCCCCCGGCGTGTTCACAGCCCAGTCGTACGACTCGGTGGCGATCCAGTTGCTCGCGAACGCGGCCGCCGGCGAGAACGACGGGACCGCGATCCGAGACCAGATGCGGAACGTCGCCAACCCCGGCGGGATGGAGGTCACTCCCGACAACCTCATCGCAGGTATCGAGGCGGCAGCGAACGGCGAGGACGTCAACTATCAGGGCGCCTCGTCGGTAACGAACTTCAACGAGGCCGGCGATCCCGCCTCGGCGGCGTACAACATCTGGGAGTTCAACGCCGACGAGGAGGCCGTAGAGAACGTCGAGAAACAGAACTTCGAGGGTGAGAATCCCGACGGTGCCGGGCCCTCGGCCGACAGTATGCCGGGCGGAACCGACCGCGAGATATCGGTCGGGATCCTCCTGCCGGAGACGGGTGACCTCGCCTCGGTGGGGGCGCCGATGATCCAGGCCGCCCAGTTGCCGGTCACGCAGGTCAACGACGCCAACCCCGCCGGTCTTTCGGTCAACGCCCAACTAGAAGACACCCAGACGTCGCCGAGCGCCGGCACCGCCGCCGCCGAATCGCTCGTGAGCGCAGGCGTCCCCAGCGTCTGTGGATCGGCGTCGTCGGGCGTGAACGTCCCGGTCTCCCAGGAGGTGTTCATCCCGAACGAGGTCGTCGGATGCTCGCCGTCCTCGACTGCGCTGTCGGTGACGAACCTGGATGACAACGACTACATCTTCCGGACCGCGCCCTCCGATCTCCTCCAGGGCCGCGTGATGGCGCAGGTGATGTCCGAACGGCTCGGGGCCGACAGCGTGTCGGTGCTGCACGTCAACAACGACTACGGCCAACAGCTCGCCGGCCGGTTCGCCGAGACGTTCGACGGCGAGGTCTACCACCAGGTCGCGTTCAACAAGGGCGCGTCGTCGTACTCCTCCGTGATCAACACGGCGCTGTCGCCGCCGGACAACTGACGGCCGCGGCGCCGCTCAATCCAGATTCTTTCGATCGACGAACCGTTCGGAGCTGCGTGACCGTCGATCGGACGGCCGACACGGGTTTATATGCGATGACGGGACCACGTCCCGTGTGACGTAGGAGTCGCCCCGCGTCGGGCTGCGGTCGCTCGGCACGTCGACGCGGGAATCGCCACGGACGGATCCCATCGCGCGCCCCGGAGCGACCGGACCCGACCTGTCTGTGCCGACTGTTCGCCCCACACTCCGAACCCCGTCTGCGAGTCCGGAACCTCCCCTACCCGCCGAGGAAGTCCTGCCGGACCTGCTCGTCGTTCAACAGCACGTCGCCGTCGTCCATATATCGGTTCTGCCCGTTCGCGAGGACGTATCCGCGGTCGCAGCGGCGGAGCGCCTCCTTGGCGTTCTGTTCGACCATCAGCACCGCCGTCCCGTCGTCGTTGATCGCGTCGATCCGGTCGAACATATCGTCGACGAGGTCGGGCGCGAGCCCCGCCGACGGCTCATCGAGCAAGAGCAGCGAGGGCTCGAGCATCAGCGCCCGACCCATCGCCAGCATCTGCTGTTGGCCGCCGGACATCGTTCCGGCCTTCTGCTCTTTGCGCTCCTCTAAGATGGGGAACCGCTCGAAGACGGCATCGAGAGCATCCTGCGGGATCGAGTCGAGGATGTACGCCCCCATCTCGAGGTTCTCTTGGACCGTCAGAGAGGGGAAGACGTTGTCGCTCTGGGGGACGTAGCCGACTCCCTCGCGGATGATCTCCTCGGGTCGGAGGCCGGTGATGTCGGCACCCTCGAACCGGACCGTCCCGCCCATCAGGTTCGTGAGCCCGAAGACCGACTTCATCACGGTCGACTTCCCGGCGCCGTTCGGACCGACGATAGTGACGTATTCGCCGTCGGTGACGTCGATGTCGACGTCGGTGAGGATCTGGAGATCCCCGTAGCCCGCGTCGAGATTGCGAACTTCGAGGAGCGCCTCGTCCGCTCTACCCGGCACCGTCTCGCGGGAGACGTCGGCGTCTTCGACGGCCCCGTAGTCGGTACTCCCGCTCCCGTTGCCGTCCGCCGCGTCAGCGTCGGCGCTCATACGTTCCCCCCGAGGTACGCCTCGATGACTTCCTCGTTCGCCTGTATCTCCGCCGGGGTGCCCTCCGTCAGGACGCGACCCTGGTGGAGGACGATGACGCGCTCGCAGTTCTCCATTATCAGGTCCATATCGTGTTCGACGAGCAGGAACGTATACCCCTGGTCGCAGAGTTCGTGAATGTGACCCAGGAGTCGCTTCTCAAGCGAGGGGTTGACGCCCGCGAACGGCTCGTCGAGCAGCAGCATATCCGGATCGGTGAGTAGCGCGCGCGCCAACTCCAGGAGTTTGCGCTGTCCGCCCGAGAGGTTGCCGGCGTACTCTTCGGCGATGTGGTCGATCTCGAAGAACTCCAAGACGCTCCAGGCGCGTTCGAGGAGTTCGGATTCCTGGGCGATCATATCGTCTCGGAATCCCGGCGTGACCGAGCGCCACAGGGTCTCGCCGCGCTGGTCTTTCGGTGCCAGCATCATATTCTCCAGCACCGTCATCTCCTGGAGTTCGCGGGCGATCTGGAACGTCCGGACGAGCCCCTTGTTGGCGATGGTGTGTGGATCCTGGCCGGTGATGTCCTCGCCGTCGAAATGGACCGTCCCGCCGTCGGGCTGGAGCATCCCCGTGATCAGGTTGAACGTTGTCGATTTCCCGGCACCGTTCGGGCCGATGAGTCCGGTGAGACTCCCACGCTCGACCCGGAACGACGCCGAGTCGACGGCCGTGATCCCGCCGAAGGACTTGTCGAGGTTCTCCACCTGGAGTGGATACTCCTCATCGACGCTCGGACCGGCCGAGCCGACGTTCAGCGTGCGGGCCCGATTCGTCTGCGTGGGCGCATCCGCGGTCCCCTCAGTGCCATCGGCGTCGGTTTCACTCATCGGACTCACCTCCCGCTTCGCCGCCGTCCGTCGGGGGTCCTGCCTGGGCCTGTGCCGCGGTCAGCGGGATTCCGGCCGCGGTCTCCTTGCGGTGCCCGAGCATCCCCTGGGGTCGGTTGTGCATCAGCCAGATGAGCACCAGGCCCATGAACACGAGCTGCAGCTGCCGGATGCTGTCGATCGTATAGAAGAAAAGGGGCGCGGGATCCAGATTCGAGATGAGCGGCGCGATCGCCGGGCCGAACCCGGAGGGCGCATCCGCGTTGGGGAGGACGGTGTCGATGAGGTTCTTCAGGTAGCGCGGGCCCTGGTACAGCAGCGCGGCGAAGACTGCCCCCCCGAGGACGCTGCCGGTGTTCGACCCGGCGCCGCCGATGATGAGCGCGATCCACACGAAGAAGGTGATCCGCGGACGGAAGAAGTTCGGGGTGACAGCGCCGCTTGTCATCAGCCAGAGGATCCCGGCGAGACCCATCAGGCCACAGCCGAGCATAAAGGCCTTGATCTTGAAGCGGTTCGTGTTCTTCCCCAGAGAGTTTGCGACGTCCTCGTCCTCGCGGATTGCCTTGAGCACGCGGCCGAACGGCGATTCGCCGGTCCGCTTGAGCAGCCAGAAGTAGCCGGCAACGAAGAGCAGAAGAACGAGGCCATACACGAGCCCGTCGACGACCGGTTTCGGGTTCGACGGTACGATTGCCTCGAAGGCGGTCACGAGGCCCAGATAGGCGTCCCAGAGACCGAAAAACCGGAAAAAGGCCTCGAGCGGGTTCATAAAGTCGAGGATGAGCCCCGACCCGCCCCCGAAGCCGACGCGCTCGCCGAACAGCTGGAACTGCTGGAGGTCCCCGGAGAGGAAGGAAAAGCGGACGATCTCGGACATCGCGATCGTCACGATCGCGAGGTAGTCCGCTCGCAACCGCAGCGCCGGCAGCGCGACCACCAACCCCAGGAGCGCCGCGGCGGCCATTCCGGCGATGATACCGACGATCAGCGGGAGGCCGAGGCCGCCGACCTGTGCCGACCCGCCGGCCTCGTACAGCGGCTTCGAGACCAGCGCCATCACGTAGATGCCGACCGCCATGAAGCCGACGATGCCGATGTTGAACAGCCCGGTGTACCCCCAGTGGAGGTTGAGCGCCAGCGCCAGCATCGCGAAGACGCCGATGTAGAACGTCAACACGCCGATGGTGTTGAGCTGTCCCCGCAGCGAGTAGCCGAGACCGACGCCGATCAGCACGTACGCGGCATAGATCACGAGGAGGACGGCCACGATGAGCCCCGCGTCGCCGCCCGGGATGCGATCGGCGATGTCGTTGCGGACGCTCATGCTGTCGACCTCCCGGCGAAGAGCCCCTCTGGTTTCACCAGAAGCAGGATGATCATCACCGCGAACGCCGCCGCACGGGCAAACGCCGAGGGAATCCAGATGATCGACACCGACGCCGTCAGGCCGATCGCCAGCCCCCCGACGATAGCGCCGTAGATCGAGCCGATCCCCCCGAGGATCACCGCCGCGAAGATGAGAAGCAACAGCAGCCAGCCGTCGTTGAAGCCGAGAGTACCCTTCCAGAGGATGAACATATACCCGGCCATCCCCGTCAGCCCGCCGCCGATGATCCATACCGCACGAACAACGCGCTCGGTCGGAATACCGGTGATCCGCGCGAGATCCTCGTTGTCCGCCATCGCCCGCATCGCCTTGCCGAGTTTCGTGAGTTGTAAGAGCAGGTGGACGCCCAGCATCAGTCCGCCGGCGACGACGACGAGCGTGATGTCGTGGGCGTCGACCCGGACGACACCGTCGACGAAATACAGCGAAACCGAGAGCGGCTGGGAGGTCGTTCCGCGGACGCTGGGGCCGAAGACGAACTGGATGAGATACCGGAGCGCAAAGGCGACGCCGATCGAAGTAATGAGCAGCGTGATCCCGTCGGCGTCCCGGATCGGACGGAAGACCGTCCGGTCGACGAACAGCGCCAGCGCGACCGTGGCGACGCCCGCGACGAGAATGCCGGCGACGACGGCGAGCGGCGTCCCCGTGATGCCGATCCCGAGCGCACCACCGAAGACGGAGCCGCCGGCGCCGACGAGCAGCAGCGATCCGACGTCGGCCCGCCCGAAGCCGGCGACGAAGTACGTCGTCGCCCACCCGGAGAACGCGCCCGCCGTGATGTAATCACCGTGGGCGAAGTTTGCGAAGTTCAGGATGCTGTACGTCATCGAAAGCCCGATGCCCGCGAGGCCGATCACCAGTCCGCGCATCAGCCCGTCCCAGACGAGCGAGCCGAGGCCGCTGAACGACTGCCCGCCGGTTGCCAGACTTGCGACGAGGTCGAAGAGAAGGATGACCCCGACGAGTCCGAGAAGGACGGAACCGGGCCGCTCGACGGCGAACTGGCGTCCGCGTGCGAATGTCTCGACGAACCCCATTGATAATTGTCCTCACGATGTGTGCGGTCGGGAAACGATCATAAGTCTTTCCTCCCGCGACCGCGGGGCAGATTCCGATAGCGGTGCGTTCGAGCCGGCGCCCCGTGCCGCCTCGGACGTGACACGCCGGACTCGCGTCCCCATCGAATTCACGATCGTCGAGACGAGAGGGAGCCGGTACTTCAGCCTGGGGCTGGGGCTCGTTCCCTGCGAAATCTGCGGTATCAGCGGATCTCTCTGCTCGCGTTCGTCTTCGTGACGGCTGCCGTCACAGTCGCGTGGGCGGGGGCGCGGTAGGTGAAAAGTGGTGAGCGTCCCGCTCATACTGTCGACTGTAAAAAGTGAGGTAACCATTATCAGTCGCCGCGCAGTCGGTCCCACAGCGTACTCTCCTGCTCGAACAACCGGTAGAGCGACGACGTCAACACGAGCACCGAGAGCCCGAGGCCAATCCCCGTCGGGCCGATTGCCCGAAGTACCGGGACCCCGACCACGGCTCCAACGATCGAGAGCAGCCCCAGCAGTCCCACGCCGAGGTAATACTCCGCCCAGGAGATGCCGTACTGGGGGACGACCTCCATATAGACGCCGACGTCAGCAGCGTTGTCGGCGAGCGAGACCGTCTTCGCGTCCGAATCGTACTCAACGATGCCCAGTTCGTCGAGTTTCGGCAGATGCGTCTGGTGGAGCGAGACGTAGACGCTCTGGCGGACGTTTCGCGGCGGCGGCGACTCGCCGGATTCGACGCCGCCGATGTGTTCTGCGAGTTCCGAAACCGTGCTCGTCCCGTCGCCCGAGCGGAGGCGTTCCAAAACCAGGCGGCGGCGATCGTTCCGCAGGACGTCGTGGATATCCGACGCCGCGAGCCCCGCGTCGCCGTCGTGATCGCCCTCCTCTCCGCTCATACACCACTGTCCCTGACAGACATATATAAATCGTCCTACATTCCGTGGCGGATCGGTTTCGCGCCCGCTACGGGGTTCGATCACGCCTGACGGAACGGGACACGACGGCGCCGGCCGACGGCGCTACTCTTCGGGACGCGGCCGGGCGATGAACAGCGTTTCGACGATGCTGAAGGGATCGTACACCGACTGGTGGCACTGACAGTAGACGTCGTCCTCGGCGTTGAACTTCGCCGAGCCTTCGTTTTTGTACTTTGGCACACAACAGAAGTGCGTGCATTTGTTCAGCCACGCGATGAAGCCATCCTGGGTCGAGGCTTCGAGCCACGGATCGTTCTGAGCCATCTCAGTGATCCGGTCTGATTTGATGACCTGGATCGGGATGACGTCCTCGGCCTCCTCCGAGCGCCAGCGGCCGGTGGCCGGCTTTCCGAGCCCTGGGGTGCCGACGCCGTTCGACCAGTCCTGGTAATCGGAGAAGTCGTCGACGTGGAGGCGGTCGCCCTCCGAGTACGCCTCGCTTTGCCACTCGTACCCGGGCGCGGCCCCGGACCGGAAGTAGTTCTCCGAGTCGAACTCGGGGCCGAGTCCAGCGTAGGATTCGACGCCGCAGAACTGGAACCACTCCTGGGAGTAGGTCACGCCGGAGCCTTTGAAGTCCTCGATTTCGGCGATCTGGACCTGGATGCCCCCCTGATCGACCGTCTTGACGTCCGGCCAGACGCCTTTGAGATATCCCTCGTCGTCGATCTCGACGGGGATCTGCGGCATCCCGCGCGGGGCGGGACCGTCCGTGTTCTCGATGGCGTACGCCTGCGTCGACCCGCCGCCAGCGCCGGACGCCTGGGTCGCGGAGTTAATCGCGGCCGCACCAGTCGCGCCGACGCCGGCGAGTGCCGCGCCCCCGACAACGCCCTTGACGAACCGGCGACGCCCCGATTCCGCCGGGTACTTGTCGTTCTCGCTCATACCTGAACCTTCGTCCCGCCGGTAAAAAGGATGACGAAACCCCCCCGTCGTGTCCCCCGACCCCGAACGTCGTCGGATTGGGCGTCGCACGGCAGCGAGGAGGGTGGCCGGTCGAATAGTTTCTTCCCGTAGTCGGGGGTTTTTACTCACCCTGTAGTGTATGGTGCGGTATGGATTTACACGGCAGGGACGTCAAACAGGACGTCCGGGAACTCGGCGCACTGCTGGGTGACGTACTGGCCGAACAGACCTCCGAGGCATCCTTCGAGACCGTCGAAGACATCCGCAACGCCGCTATCGACTACCGCGAGGGCAAGCGGGAGTCCCGCACGGAACTGGATCGCCTTCTGGAAGGCCTCTCGCCCGAGGGCGAAAGCACGGTCGCGCGCGCCTTTACGACCTACTTCGAACTCATCAACCTCGCCGAGGAGCGCGAGCGCGCGAGGGTAATTCGCGAAGCGTCGCAGGCGGACACGCTCGACGATGGTCTCGTCGCGACGGTCGAGACGCTCGTCGAGTCGGACGCCGACCCCGAGACTGTCCAGCGGGTGCTCGACGACGTACTCATCGAGCCGACGTTCACCGCCCACCCGACCGAGGCCAGACGGAAGACGGTCAAAGCGAAGCTCCGCTCGATCGCCAGCCGTCTCGAGGAACTCGACGAACGCCGACTCACGGACCGCGAGCAGGATCAGCTGTGGCGGAAGGTCGACGCGGAGGTCACGAGCCTCTGGCAGACCTCGCAGGTCCGCGACCGACGCCCCGAACCACAGGACGAGGCGCGGAACGTGCAGTGGTACCTCGAAAACATTCTCTTCGACGTCGTCGGCGAGGTTTACGCGGAACTGGAGGACCTCCTCGCCGAAGAGTACCCCGAGGTCGACGTCCCGAAGCTCTTCGAGTTCCGGTCGTGGGCCGGCTCCGACCGCGACGGTAACCCCTTCGTCACACCGGAGGTGACGACGGACACCCTCGAACGACAGCGGTCGGTCGTCCTGGAGAAGTATCGGCAGGCGCTCAAAGAGCTCTCCGGAATCCTGAGCCAGGACGGCAGCCGGGCCGACTTCGGGGCGGAGCTCGAACGGTCGCTGAAGGCCGACCGCGACCGCCTTCCGGGCGTGGCGAGAGAAGCGGAGGAACGGTATCCCGACGAGCCGTACCGACAGAAGCTCAAACTGATGCGCGAGCGGCTCCGCCGCATCGAGGACGTCCGCCCGGACGGGTACGGCGAGAAGGACGAACTCCTCGAAGATCTCGGGGTAATCGACCGGAGCCTCCGCTCTTTGGGCGCCGAGGTCGTCGCCGACGAGTACGTCGAGCCGCTGATACGCCAGGTCGACACGTTCGGCTTCACGCTCGCGAGTCTGGACCTGCGCGACCACCAGGAGAATCACACCGAGGCAGTCCACGAGGCACTGGCCGGCGAAGGGATTGACTACTGCAGCCGCGACGAGGAGGGACGGATCGAGGTCCTGACGGACGCGATCCTCCAGGAGGAACAGGTCGTCGACCTCGAAGAACCCGGCGACGTCTCCGAGACGGCCGCGCGCGTCCTGCGACGGTTCGAGAAACTCGGCGAGTGGCAGCGGGAGTTCGGCGTGGCCGCCATCGACACGTACTGTATCTCGATGACCGAGGAGCCGAGCCACGTTCTCGAAGTGCTGTTCCTGGCAGACCAGGCGGGCGTCGTCTCCCTGCCGGACCACTGCGGCCTCGACATCGTCCCCCTCCTGGAGACGGAGTCGGCGCTCAACGGCGCGCGCCGCATTATGGGCACGCTGTTCGAGAACGAGGCGTACGCCGAGGCGCTGGACGCGCGCCGGAACATCCAGGAGATTATGCTCGGCTACTCCGACTCCAACAAGGAGAACGGTTTCCTGGCTGCAAACTGGGACCTCTACAAGAACCAGCGGCGCCTCGCTGGCATCTGTGACGACTTCGACGTGCGGATGCGGCTGTTCCACGGCCGCGGCGGATCCATCTCCCGCGGTGGCGGCCCGATGAACGAGGCGATGCTCGCACTCCCCAACGAGACAGTCACGGGACAGATCAAGTTTACCGAGCAGGGCGAGGCGATCGCCGAGAAGTACGCCAACCCCCAGATCGCCGAGCGCAACGTCGAACAGATGCTGAACGCACAGGTCCGCTCGCGCCTCCAGTCGATCCGCGAACCCGAAGAGGACGTCCACGACGAGTGGATCGACGCGATGGACGAGATGGCGGTGACTGCCCGCGCGCAGTACACCGATCTGCTCGAATCCGACGGCTTCGTCACGTACTTCGGCCAGGCGACGCCGATCGGCGTCATCGAGAACCTCAACCTCGGTTCACGGCCGGCCTCCCGCTCGGGCGAGCGGACCGTCGAGGACCTGCGGGCGATCCCGTGGGTGTTCTCCTGGACGCAGTCGCGGTGCATCATCACCGGCTGGTACGCACTCGGGACCGGGATCGGGACGTACCTCGACGAGGGCGGCGACATCGAGACGCTTCGGGAGATGTACCAGGAGTGGCCGTTCTTTAGAACGACGCTCGACAACGCCTCCCTGGCACTCGCGCGGACCGACTTCGAGATCGCCGCCTACTACGCCGACCTCGCGGATCCGGACCTCCGCGAGGAGTTCTTCCCGCACCTTCAGGAGGAGTACGAGCGCACCCGCGACATCGTCCTCGACGTCACGGGTCGAGAAACGCTGCTCAAACGCGAGTGGCTCGACGACAGCCTCCGCCGGCGAAACCCCTACGTCGACCCGCTGAACCTGCTGCAGACGCAACTGCTCGAACAGACTCACCGGACCGACGACGAGGAACAGACCCTGCGGCTGACGGTCAAGGGGATCGCCGCGGGGATGAAAAACACCGGATAGTCGACGGCTGCGGGGCGCGTCGCAGCGGCCTCTGGCAACCGAGCCTCAGACCTGGTTCCAGGGCGCACCTTCGAAGTCGACGATACGATGCCGGCGGTCGACGCCGTCGATCTTCGCGACGTCCTCGTCGTCCAGTTTCAGATCGAGCGCCGCGTAGTTCTCGCGGATGTGCGCCGGCGAGGCCGCCTTCGGAATCGGGGTGACGTTCCCCTTGGCGTGGAGCCACGAAAGCGACACCTGCGCCGGGGTGGCGTCGTGTTTCTCGGCGACGTCGACGATTGCGGGGACCTCCGCGACCTTCCCGCGCGCGATCGGCGAGTACGCGACCAGCCGATGCCCGCGTTCGACGGCCAGTTCGTGGAGTTCCGGCTGCGGGCACAGCGGGTGCATCTCGACCTGGTGGGCGAAAATCGGCGCGTCGAGGCGATCGAGCGCCTCGGTCAACTGATCCGGGCGGAAGTTGCTCAGCCCGATCCGATCCACGAGGCCGCCGTCGACGAGTTCCTCCAGCGCCGGCAGCGTCTCCGCGGGGTCGTAGGTGTCCGTCGGCCAGTGGACGTAGAGCAGATCGATCGCGTCGACGTCGAGTCGGTTCGCACTCCGGCGTGCGGTGTCGATCACGTCGTCGTACCCCAGGTGGTCGGTGTCGAGTTTCGTCGCGACGAGCACGTCATCTGCGTCGCGGTCGGCGCGGGCGAGTCCGTCCGCCACGAGCGCCTCGTTCCCGTAGCTCTGGGCGGTGTCGACGTGGTCGTAGCCGAGGTCGACAGCCGTTGCGACGGCGGTCGCACAGGTCTCCGGATCGGTCATATCGTACGTCCCGAGTCCGAGTGGTGGCAGGTCCATACCCGCCCGCTCGGTCTCCGGCCTCTCGACGGTTTCGGTGTGTCTGCCGATGTCTCCTGTCGCTGGCGTGCCGTCCGGACCCGACGCTGTCGGCGTCTGCGGAACCCGCCGCGGACCGGCCCGGTGTTCCTTTGTCGGTCCCGGCCGAACTGAACCGTATGAGCGACACCAAAGCGTCCCGATCGGCCGCCGACGACGACGGCGCGCGACTGCTCGTGTACGGCGCGTACGGTTACACCGGCCGGCTGATCGTCGAAGCGGCAGCCGAACGCGGCCACGAGCCGATCGTCGCGGGCCGGAACAGGCAGAAAGCACGCGGGGTGGCCTCATCGCTGGGTCTCCAGGCGCGCTGCTTCGCCGTCGAGGATGCGGCGAGCCACCTCGGCGACGTCGACGTCGTCCTCAACTGTGCCGGCCCGTTTTCGGAGACCGCGGACGCGCTCGTCGACGCCTGCATCGAGACCGGCACCCACTATCTCGACATCACCGGCGAGTTGGCCGTCTTCGAGCGGATCAGCCGGCGCGCCGACGCCGCAGCGGATGCGGGCGTGACGCTCCTCCCCGGCGTCGGGTTCGACGTCGTTCCGACCGACTGCCTCGCGGCGCACCTCCACCGCCGTCTCCCCGATGCGACGCATCTCTCACTCGCCATCGAAGCCGACGGCGGCGTCTCGCCCGGGACGCTGAAGACCGTCCTCTCGGATCTGGGCTCCGGCGGGGCCGTGCGGCGCGACGGCCGGTTGCGGCACGAGGCGGTCGGTGCGCGTACCCGCGCCGTCGACTTCGGAGACGGCTTCCGGCGCGCGGTGTCGATCCCGTGGGGCGACGTCTCGACGGCCTACCACACCACCGGGATTCCGAACATCGACGTGTACCTCTCACTGCCGGCGAACGCCCGCCGCGCCGTCGCGCTTTCGTCGTCTCTGAACAGCGTGCTCGACACCGACGCTGTCAAGCGAGCCTTGACGTGGCTCGTGGACCGCTCCATCGAGGGTCCTGACGAGGCGACGCGGGCGGAAGGCGAAGCGCGCGTCTGGGGCGAGGCCAGAACGGACGACGAGCGCGTCGTCGCCCGCCTCCGGACGCCGGAGACCTACGAACTGACCGTCGAGACCGCGCTCCGCTGCACCGAAAACGTGCTCGCCGGCGACGCGGCGCCCGGCTACGAGACGCCGGCCGGCGCGTTCGGTCCCGACTTCGTGCTGGAGATCCCTGGTGTCGAACGCGTCGACGGTGAGGTCGTCGATCGTGAGACGGCAGCAGGCGAAACGGCAGCGGACGAGACAGCGGCGGGCGAGTAGCCGTCTGTGCGCCGCCTGTGCGGGGCCTGTCGCCGTCGCGCCCATCGTGTGTATGGCTGGCAAAGCGTTGGTCGCTCCGAAACGGTTTTGACGCGGCCTCGCGCACACTCGGTATGCCGAAGGAACCCGATACCGGGTACGACCCCACGCTGGGTCGGAAGTTCGTTTTCGTAACCGGCGGGGTGATGTCCGGACTGGGCAAGGGGATCACCGCCGCCAGTACCGGACGGCTGCTGTCGAACGCGGGCTTCGACGTGACAGCCGTCAAGATCGACCCGTACCTCAACGTCGACGCGGGGACGATGAATCCCTACCAGCACGGGGAGGTCTACGTCCTCAAGGACGGCGGCGAGGTCGACCTCGATTTAGGGAACTACGAGCGGTTCCTCGGGGTCGATATGACCTCCGATCACAACGTCACCACGGGGAAGACCTACCAGCACGTCATCGAGAAGGAGCGCGCGGGCGATTACCTGGGCAAGACCGTCCAGATCATCCCGCATATCACCGACGACATCAAGCGGCGCATCCGGGAGGCCGCCGAGGGGACCGACGTCTGCATCGTCGAGGTCGGCGGCACCGTCGGCGACATCGAGGGGATGCCCTACCTGGAGGCGCTCCGGCAGTTCGCCCACGAGGAGGACGACGGCGACATTCTCTTTACGCACGTCACGCTCGTCCCCTACTCGAAGAACGGCGAACAGAAGACCAAGCCGACCCAGCACTCCGTGAAGGAGCTCCGGTCGATCGGGCTCCAACCCGACATCCTCGTGGGCCGGTGTGAGGACGAACTCGACCCGAAGACCAAAGAGAAGATCGCGCTGTTCTGCGACGTGCCGACGGAGGCCGTCTTCTCGAACGCCGACGTCGAGGACGTCTATCACGTCCCGCTGATGGTCGAGTCCGAGGGCCTCGACGAGTACGTGATGGAACGGCTCGATCTGGAATCCGAGGCGCTGCCGCCGGAAGAGCGCGAGAACCGCTGGCGCGAACTGGTGACCCGCGACCGGACCGACGAGGTCGACATCGCTCTGGTCGGGAAATACGACCTGGAAGACGCCTATATGTCCGTCCACGAGGCGCTGAAGCACGCCGGGATCGAGCGCCGCACCGAGGTGAACGTGCTGTGGGTCGACTCCGACGAGATGCTCGACCGCCACGAGAACCGGCTGAAGGAGGCCGACGGCGTCGTCGTACCGGGCGGCTTCGGCTCCCGCGGCATCGAGGGCAAACTGAAAGCCATCGAGTACTGCCGCGAGCACGACGTGCCCTTCCTCGGCCTCTGTCTCGGCTTCCAGATGGCGGTCGTCGAGCACGCGCGGAACGTTCTCGGTCTCGAGGGCGCTCACTCCGCCGAACTGGACGCCGACACCGACCATCCCGTCATCGACATCCTGCCCGAGCAGTACGAGGTCGACAATATGGGTGGGACGATGCGGCTCGGCGCCCACGACACGGTGATCGAACCCAGATCCCTCGCCGAGCGGATCTACGACGACACCGTCTGTACCGAGCGGCACCGCCACCGCTACGAGGTCAACCCCGAGTATATCGACCGCTTAGAGGAGGGCGCGCTCGACTTCTCGGGCGCGGCCGAAAACCGGATGGAGATCCTCGAACGGACGGATCACCCGTTCTTCTTCGGGACGCAGTTCCACCCCGAGTTCCGCTCGCGACCCGATCGGGCAAGCCCGCCGTTCGTGGGCTTCCTGAAGGCCGTCGCCGGAGAGTTGGACGCGCGTAACCTCGCGGACACGGAGGTGCAGGCCTGATGGTCGACGCGAGTTCCTTCATCGAGGAGGCGGTCGCGGAGATCGAATCCGAAGTCGACGATCACAACGCCGTCATCGCGCTCTCGGGCGGCGTCGACTCCTCTGTCGCCGCGGCCCTGGCATACCGCGCCATCGGCGACCGCCTGACGCCGGTCTACGTCGACACCGGGCTGATGCGGAAGGGCGAGACCGAGGCGATCCGCGAGACGTTCTCGTATATGGACTCCCTGCGGATCGTCGAGGCGCAGGACCGCTTCCTCGACGCCTTAGAGGGCGTCACCGACCCCGAGGAGAAGCGCCACGTCATCGGCGAGCAGTTCATCCGCGAGTTCGAGCGGGAGGCGAAATCCGCCGAGGCCGACTACCTGGTCCAGGGGACGATCTACCCCGACCGCATCGAGAGTGAGGGCAACATCAAGTCCCACCACAACGTCGGCGGCCTCCCCGAAGTCGTCGACTTCGACGGGATCGTCGAGCCGGTCCGGGACCTGTACAAAGACGAGGTCCGGGAGGTCGCCCGCGAACTCGGTTTAGAGGAGGTCACCTCCGAGCGGATGCCGTTCCCCGGGCCGGGGCTGGCGGTCCGCGTCGTCGGCGAGGCAACACGGGAGAAAGTCGACGTCGCCCGCGAGGCGTGTCACGTCGTCGAGGAGGAGACCGCCGACCACGACCCCTGGCAGGCGTTCGGCGCGGTCATCGGCAAAGGGACCGGCGTGAAAGGCGACAACCGCGTGCACGGGTGGATCGTCGCGGTCCGGTCCGTCGAGTCCCGCGACGGGATGACCGCCCGCGCCCAGGAACTGCCCTGGGAGACGCTCCAGCGCATCCAATCGCGCATCACGGGCGAAAACGAGAACGTCGCCCGCGTCGTCTACGACGTGACGCACAAACCGCCCGCGACCATCGAGTACGAGTGACGATGATCCTGATCGCGGGCGCAGACGTCGACGGCCTCGGAGATGCGCTGGAAGCGGCGGGCGCGAACGTCGTCCGCCTGGAGGGCATCGCCACCCGGGAGTCGCTTTCGGCGGCCGGCCTCGCCGACGCCGACACCCTGGTGCTCACCGAGATGGACGACGCCTCCGCCATCCCGGTCGCGAAAGAAGCCAATCCCGACGTCCGGGTCGTCACGTACGCGCCCGACTCCCTGCCGGAGTTCGCACGCGGGCAGACGGATCTGGCGGTCGATCCCGCGTTGCTCTCGGCCGACGTCGTGGCCGAGGAACTGGTCAACGGCGCGGCTGACGGGCTGTAATAGGGATCATCGTAACTATCCATAGATTCTCGTCGGACCGGTCGGCGAGAAATCTATGAGGACTTACGATGATCCCTATAAGTCGACCGCGACGCTGCCCGCCGCCCGCTACTCCTCGTGTTCTATCCGATGTCTGAAGCAGCGCGACGGCCCCGGCACGAGCGAGTCGTCGGTGCCGGCCTCCGGGAGTCCGACGTGCGGACGCCCGCCGTCGCCGACGAAGACCGAGAGGCCGTTCCAGGAGACCGCCTCGGGATCGGTGAGCGTCCATTTCGCGGTCGTTTGGCGGTCGCTTTCCGGGACGTCGACGCCGACTCTGTACTCGCCCGTCCGCACGGCGACGTTCGAGAGCACGTACTCGTAGGCCGGGTCGGGGCCGTCCGGACTCGGCTCGACGGTCCGGGAGAACACCCGCCGGGGCGCCCCCGCGTCGAGATAGTCGACGGCCACGGAGACGGCGCGCTCCCCTCCGTCGAACCGGAAGAGGTGGATCTCGGCTCCGGGTCCCTCGCCGGGCACCACGGCGTTCTCTTCGGCGTCGGCGGCGGCGTACGCCTCGCCCGTGGCGCCACAGACGACCGCGCTCCACCCCCCGACCTCGTGAGTCCCGTCGCGGCCGACGAAGTGCGGCACCTCGTGGCGGTTGATTCCGTACCCGCCGCGCTCGCCGTAGCGGGCGTCGGCGCTGCAGGCGCCGAATATGTAGAATCCTGCGTCGGCGACGACGACGAGGGCCGCGGCCGGGTCGCCGATCTCGGGGTTTCTCGCGGGCGCGCCGTCGCCATACTCGACCACCTCGTTGCGGGCGGCGACGCGCTCGTATTCGCGGACGAACGACAGCGCGTCGGCCTCGTCGGGTGAATCCGGCGGGTCGGGGAGCGGTTCCGTCTCGGTCAGCGGCGTCGCCGTGGTCTTCGGGGTCGATCGTGTCGACGTCTCCGTCGGGCGCTGCGTCGTCGGTCCGGTGCGGCCGCCGCACCCGGCGAGTGCAGCGGGGAGGGTAGACAGGGCGGCGAGCAGTCGTCTGCGTCGCATCGCCTCGGTGTCGGTCGCGGAGGGGCAAAATCGTACCGTCGGGGGGACGGGTGGGATCTGCCGGGGTGGGAACGTTGAAACCGCCTTCGGCCCTACCCCGGATATGGTCACGTTCCTCGCGGGGGGGACCGGCACGCCGAAGCTTTTGGACGGCGCGGCGGCGGTGTTCGACCCCGCGGCGACGACAGTGGTCGCGAACACGGGTGACGACGTCGAACTCGGCGGGCACCTCGTCTGCCCGGACGTCGACACCGTGCTGTTCGCCGGCGGCGGCGTCATCGATCGGGACACGTGGTGGGGCATCGACGGCGACACGACAGCGACACACGCTGAACTCCGCCGACTGGCCGACGCGGCGGGATTCGAGGCGGGGCCGCGGTATCTTGACGACGATGCCCAGACTGCCGGCCGCGAGATCGCGCGCTGGCGTCGCTTCTCGGGTGTCGCCGAGTTTATGGAGATCGGCGACCGCGACCGGGCGGTCCACGTCACCCGCACGTCGCTCCTGGACGAGGGGCGGTCGCTCACCGACGTCACCCGAACGCTCGCGGCCGCGTTCGATCTCGACGTCGACCTCCTGCCGATGAGCGACGACCCCGTCGCGACGATCATCCACACCGACGAGGGCTCGATGCACTTTCAGGAGTACTGGGTCCAACACCGCGGGGTGCCCGACGTCCGCGACGTGGAGTTTCGCGGGGCTGAGACAGCGACACCGACCGAACACGTCCGCGAGGCGCTCGCAGACCCGGTCGTCATCGGGCCGTCGAATCCGGTAACGAGCATCGGGCCGATGCTCTCGATGGACGGCTTCGCCGCCGCGCTCGAATCGACGCCAGTCGTCGCCGTCTCGCCGTTCGTCGAGAGCGAGGTATTCTCCGGGCCCGCTGCGGACCTGATGGCGGGCGTCGGCCGCGAGCCCTCGACGGCGGGCGTCGCCGAAGCGTACCCCTTCGCGGACGCGTTCGTCCTTGATACAGACGACGGAACCGCACTCGACCGGCCGGTGGTCCGAACCGACACGCGGATCGACGACGAAGACGACGCCGAACGCGTCGCCCGGGCCGCCGAGCGAGCGCTCCAGGAGGTGTCCTGATGTTCGAGCCACGCGTCGCACTCGCGAGTCTCAGCGGCGAGGCCGACGCCGAGTGGGCCCGTGAGGGCAGCGACCACGCCGGTGCGGCGTTCCTCGGCGGCATCGCGCTCGACGACGAGACGCGCGCGGCGGCGCGAAAAATGGTGGCCCGGGACCGCAGCGAGTTCCTCCCGCCGGATCCGCTCTCGTTCGTCGAGGACGAACTCGACGCGCTCGCGGACGTGCCGATCAGGCCGGGCGTCAACGTCCGGAGCGCGACGCTGGAGCCGGTTCGTGCGGTCGCGGCGGCGTGTGCCGAACGCGATGCGATCGTCGAGATCAACGCCCACTGCCGGCAGGCGGAGATGTGTGCGGTCGGCTGCGGCGAGGCGCTCCTGCGCGACACCGACCGGTTGTGCGAGTACGTCGCCGCCGCCGACGAGGCGGGCGCGGCAGTCAGCGTGAAAGTGAGGGCAGAGGTCTCAGGCGTCGATCTCACTACTACGGCCCGCGAAGTCCAATCGGCCGGCGCGGATGCGATCCACGTCGACGCGATGGACACCGAATCGGTGGTCGGGGATGTCGTCGACGCCGCGCCGGACCTGTTCGTGATCGCAAACAACGGCGTCCGCGGCCCCGAGAGCGTCCGTGAGTACCTCCAGTACGGCGCCGATGCGGTGAGCATCGGACGGCCGAGTACCGACGAGCGTGTCCGGCGGCGCGTGCACGGCGCCGTCGAGGAGTGGTTCGGGGAGGTCGGGACGGCGTGACCGGAGACTGTGGCGGTCGCGGGGCGAAGCGGTCTCCCGCAGCCAACGCCCAGCTCGCGCTCCTGTTGGACGTCGCGGCGGCTCCCAAGCCGGGGAACGTCGACCGGGATCACGACCTCGCCGATCTCCGGATCGAGCACTTCCTCGCGGGTGCGGTTGGGGCCGGTGCCGGACTCCGCCGGGCGGCGGCCGGCGCACCGGTGGGCGTCGCCCTCGAGCGCGCGGTCGCCGGGATGAGCCGGCAGTCCGGCGGCAACACCCAGTTCGGTGCGCTCCTCCTCCTCGTTCCGCTGGTCCGTGCGGCCGCGGAGGTAGCAGGGACTTCCCGAGCGGCAGACGCCCGCGGGGCGCTTCAGCGGGCTGACGCCGCGGCCGTCGTCGAGGAAACGACCGTCTCCGACGCGGCCGACTTCTACCGTGCGTTCGAGCACGTCGACGTCGCCGTCGCGGACCCGCCCGAGGGGATGGACGCCCTCGACGTCCGCCGGGGCGCGGACGCGATTCCGGCAGTACGCGAGCGCGGGCTAACGCTCTCCGATGTTTTGGCACGGAGCGACGGCGACGGCAACGCCACGGAGTGGACGACGGAATTCGAGCGCACGTTCGAGACGGCCGCAGCGATCCGGACCGACGACGGGCCACTCGCCGATCGGATCGCGCGGGCGTTCGTTGCTCGACTCGCCAAGGAGCCGGACACGCTCGTCAGGATCCGGCACGGCCCTGAGATCGCCGCAGATGTCCGACGCCGTGCAGCCGAGGCGCGCGGGGATCCCAAAGCGGTCGCTGCTCTCGATGGCGACCTCCGCGAGGCCGGGATCAATCCCGGGACGACGGCCGATCTGGTGACGGCGGCGACGTTCGTCGCCCTCGAACGGGGGGTCGACCTGTGACCGACAGCGGCGAGGCGGACGTCTCCGCCGAATCGCTCCCCGAGTGGCCGGTCGCGCTCCGTGGCGTCACCGAGTCCGTCGTGACCACGCTCGGCCCGAACGATCGGTGGAACGTGGCTGCGCTGGGACTTCACGCGCCAGATGGCGCGGATGCGACAGTTGAGAGTGACGAACCGAGGTCGGCCGCGCCGGTCACGGCGACGACCTGGGGCAACACCCGGACGCGACGGAACTTCCACCGGGAGGGCGGCGGCGTGGTCCAGTTCGTTTCGGACCCGCGGACGTTCGTCGAAAGCGCGGTGACGATCCGGGAGGAAGCGGAGCCAGTCCTGCCGGAAGCCCACGCTTGGGTCGAGATCGAGGCCGAGCAGGTCGCGTCGGGTGAGTCCGAGGGAACCCGGTGGGAACGGTGGGAACTCCACCCCGTCGAGACAGCAGTGACCGAGCAGACGGTACCGACGATCAACCGCGGCTTTGGGGCCGTGATCGAAGCCACCGTCGCGGCCTCGCGGCTCGAGGTCCCCGCATACGACACCGACGTTCTCCTCGCACGACTCCGCCACCTGGCCGACGTCGTCGATCGCTGCGGCGGTCACCCGGAGCGGGCGGCGTTCGCGACCCTCGACGAGGCGACGGGGTGGCGAGACCGGCTCTCGGCGGACGTCGCCGACGACGTCCCGCAGTTCGACGAGGCGCGGCGCTGACGCTTTCACCCACGGTGATGACGTCTGCGGCCGGCACGCATCGAAGATTCCTTGTTCTCCCTCCGCGAGAACACGGATATGAGTACGGATCAGGGCGACGACGCCGGAGAACCCGCCACCACGCCGGGAGACGACGCGGAGACCGAGGTCCACGAGAACGCCCTCCAGGACGTGATCGCGGTCGACACCGACGACAACCGAACCGGGTTGGCCAACCGCCTCGATGCCCATACTGGCGATGGCATCCGTCACCGGGCTTTCACCTGTCTCGTCTTCGACGGCGACGGGCGTATCCTGCTGGCCCAGCGCGCACCGAACAAACGCCTCTGGGATACCCACTGGGACGGGACGGTCGCCTCACACCCGGTAGAGGGGCAGACGCAACTCGACGCTACCCGGCAGCGACTGGAGGAGGAACTGGGGATCGTCCCGGACCAGTACACCGACCTCCGGGTGACGGACAAATTCGAGTACAAGCGCTACTACGAGAACGCGGGCCTCGAGTGGGAGGTCTGCTCGGTGCTCAAGGTCACACTCGACGACACGTCGCTGTCGCCCGACGAAAACGAGATCGCCGGACTGCTGTGGGCCGACTACGAACACCTCCACGAGCACCCCGAGTGGTACCGACAGCTCCGCCTGTGCCCGTGGTTCGAGATCGCGATGCGCCGTGACTTCGAAGAGTAGGGGGCAAACGCGTTCGCTGTCGTTTCTCTCTGCCTATTCGGCGTCGTGTGCCTCCCGCAGGCGCTCGACGTGCGTCATCACGACCGACAGCGTCGCGTCCGCGTCAGTGTATCCTCGCTCGTAGTCTTCGTGGGCGGCGTCGATATCGCTGAGGACGCCCTCGACCACGTCTCTAAGCTGCTCCTCGCGGTCCTCGGTCGCGTTCTCGCCATCCGTCGCTACGGCCGAATCGTCCGTCATTACGCTTACTCGCGCGGCGACGTTGAAAAGCACGCCGTCACGTCGCGGGCGGTTCGAGCATCAGGAGAACGACGCGGCCGGCCGACAGTATATATACGATCGCGACGCAGTCACGACCGTGATCACGCTGCGGTTCGAGGACGGGACGATCCGGCTCGACGGGCTCGCGGAGTCGGATGTAGCCAGCGGGTCGCTCCCCGGGGTCGGGTGGGACGACCGTGGACTCGTCGCCCGTGCGCCGGCCTATCGGTACGCGGAGGTCCGCGCAGCGCTCGACGACGAGGGGCTCGCTTTCGAGGACCGGGTGCTCGAAGACACGGCCTTGTCGCTGTCGCACTCCTACGACCTCCGCGAGTACCAGCGGGCGGCGGTCGCGGCCTGGCGCGAAAACGGCGACCGCGGCGTCGTCGAACTCCCGACCGGCGCGGGCAAGACGGTGCTTGCGGTCGACGCGATCGCGAAACTCGGGGTGCCGACGCTCGTGGTCGTGCCGACGATCGACCTCCTCGAACAGTGGCGGCGCGAACTCGAAACCGAGTTCGACGTGCCGGTGGGGCAGTTCGGCGGCGGCGAACAGCGCCAGGAGGCGATCACGGTCTCGACGTACGACTCGGCGTACCTGCGCGCTGAGGACGTCGGCGGCGCGTTCGGGTTCGTCGTCTTCGACGAGGTCCACCACCTCGGCGGCGAGGGGTACCGCGACGCCGCGCGGTTGCTCGCCGCGCCCGCACGTTTGGGACTGACGGCGACGTTCGAGCGCCCGGACGGCGCTCACGAGGTCGTCGAAGACCTCGTCGGGCCGAAGGTCTACGAGGCGACCGTCGACGACCTCGCGGGGGAGCATCTCGCCGACTACGAACTCCGGCGGATCGAGGTCTCGCTCGGCCCCGAAGAACGGTCGGCATACGACGAGGCGCAGGGCACGTTCGTCGACTACCTGAAGCGGTCGAACCTCTCGCTGCGGAGCGGGTCTGACTACCGGAAGCTCGTGATGCGGTCGGGGACAGACCCGAAAGCCCGTGAGGCCCTGCTCGCGAAACAGCGCGCCCGCCGGATTATGATGAACGCCGACGCGAAAGTCGAGACGCTCGGCCGGCTTTTGGACCGCCACCGGGACGACCGGGTCATCGTCTTCACCGCCCACACCGACCTCGTCTACCGGCTCTCGGAGCGGTATCTGCTGCCAGCGATCACGAGCGAGACCGGGACGGAGGAGCGCCGGGAGACGCTGGATCGCTTCCGCGACGGCACCTACTCGCGCGTCGTGACGGCGAACGTCCTCGACGAGGGGGTCGACGTCCCCGACGCCAACGTCGCGGTCGTCCTCGCCGGCTCTGGGTCCGAGCGGGAGTTCACCCAGCGGCTGGGGCGAATACTCAGGCCGAAGGAGAACGGGGATCGGGCGCTGCTCTATGAGGTCGTCTCCGAGGAGACGGCAGAGGAACGGGTCGCGAACCGTCGCCACTGACGGACGAAACCGCGTTCGCGTGGCGGAAACCCCATACTACACAGTATCGTCCGCGTCGGGGGTATACGAACTCCGCTCGACGTAGAGATACTCGATGGAGAAGACCACTGCAAAGATGCCGGCGATCCAGAACAGAATCTCGATATCGGTCCGATAGAGGTGAAAGAGAACGACCGGGAGAGCGATTCCCGTGCCGGCCAGACCGAGTATGGGGACGAGGCGGTTCGACCCCGTCTCTTCGGCGAGCACGACGTTCGTGTAGTTCGTGACCGCAAACGAGATCAGAAACGCCACAGATCCGAACTCGGTGATCTGTTTGAGCGTCCCGAGCGCAGCCAGGGCTGCCGTCAGGGCGCCGATGATCAAAAGCGAATAGACGGGGATGCCTTCGCGGTTCCGGAACGAGAAGAGCCGCGGCAGCGCCCCCTCTGTCGCGATCTCGTGGACGAGCCGAGAAGTGCCAAAGAGCGTCGCGTTGATGCCGGAGGAGGTGCTTTTCAGCGCCGAGAGGATCACCAGGACGAAGCCGGCACTCCCTAAAACCGGAATGTTGGCGACAGCTTCCGCGAGTGCGACCTCCTGGTGTGCGAGCAGTTGCTCCGGCGAGAGATGCAGCGTCGCCATAAACGACACCGAGACGTAGATCAGGATCGCGATCCCGATGGCGAGATACATCCCGACTGGCAACACCCGTTCGACGTCCTCGATGTCCTCGTAGTCGTAGACTAACAGCTGAAACCCTTCGTAGGAGACGAAAATGATGGCGAACCCGGCAACCGGGCTGACGACGCCCCTGTTGAAGAAGTCAAGCGCCGTTACGCTCCCGTCGTAGAAGACGATGCCGAGTGTCGCAAGCGACAGCAAGATGACGATTTTGATGTACACCGCGATGTCTTCGTACAGGCCAGTCTCGTGGACGCCCCGGAGATTGAGCCCGACGAACGCGGCGACGACCAGCGTCGAGATGATCGGCCGCAGCAGCTGGGGGAGTTCCATTCCCGCGATGGCCCGCACAGCAGTGAGCGTGTACGCACCGAAGGCGAACGCGTACATCGCCATCACCCCTACGTATCCGACGACGAGCACCCAGCCGACGTACGCGGCGACGGTCGGACTGTCCACGATGTGCTCGACGAACGAAAAGACGCCGCCGTGCTCCTCGAAGTGCAGAGTAAGTTTGAGATACGAATAGGCAGTCAGTAGCGTGATAACACCCGCGATGAGATACGACAGCGGGACGGCGTTGCCCGCCTGTCTCATCGCGACGCCGAGGACGGCGTAGATTCCGCCGGAGACCATCCCACCGACGCCCATCGCGACGACTTCCGGGAGACCCAGCTTCCCGGAACGGGTCCGCCTGAGCAGCGCAGAGAGCGAGCTCATATCAGGTGGTGTGATTCGTCATTCGGAATGCCGGTCCGAGTGAATCCGGCAGCGTACCTGTTTCTCCCGCAACCACTTCGGTTTTCCTCCCAAGGCCGCTTCGGTTTCGCATCGCTACCGTGTTGTCGGTTTTCGGCTCGCCCAGTTACGTGTTTTGCAGGGAGCCAACGCAGGGGCAAGGCATCGTCGTCGCCGCTCCTGACCGCGAAGCTGCGACTGTTACACCAATTCGACGTTGAGGTCGCCGCCGCTCGTGAACGCGTCGTAGGCGACGTCGAAGGTGACCGCCCACTCGGCAGTCTCCCCCGGTTCGACGGTCACGTCAGTTTCCCGGGCGACTTCGTCGCCGTCGATCCTGATATTGACGCGGACGGTCGCCGTCCGCTGGACGTCGCCGCGGTTTTCGACCGTCCCGAAGACCCGAAGCGTCCCGTCTTCGGTCCGTTCGAAGTCGAACGAGCCGACGGCGAGCGCCGGCTGATCAGCCGTCTGCCGGGGCTCTCCCTCCGGCGCCGACGGCGGGTTTCGCGGGCCTGTCGCGCCCGGCAGCGAGTCGAGGCACCCCCCCAAGAGCGCTGCGACCGCGGGGACGATGGCGCGAAGAGCGCTTCGTCGGTCCATTATGCGCGAGAGGTCGGCCCGAGCGTATGAGTCTTCTCCTCGGTGCATCCGTTTTTCATCGTCGCTGCCGACGGCGGCGCGGCGGTACGCTCTTGACCCGACGTTACAAAGCAGACGTCGTGCTGCGAAAGGACCTCCTCCGGGTCTCCCGCGCGGGCGGCGGCTATCACCCGCAGTTCGCCGACCGGGCGGATCGGCCGCTTGCCGCCCGGGTCATCGGGGTCTTTCAGGGACACGTCGGCGAACCGCGGCGCCGCCTCGACGACGCGCTCGACGAATTGGAGGCCGACGCCGACGACTTCAAACTCGTCCGGGGGTTCGCCGCGCTGCTCGAACGGGAGGCGACGTTCGAGACGCGCGCGCCGTTGCCGCCGGCCCGCGTCCGCCGGGTCGTCTTCGAGGCGGCGGAAGACCAGGGAGTGGTGGTCACGGACGACGACCGGCGGGCGGCGCTCGCAGCCGCGGCGGATCGGCTGGGAACCGGCGCCGACGCGGTCGAACAGTCACTCTACGCCGACCGCGAGGTCAACGAGGTCCTGGCGTCGATCGACCCACGCTGGAGCCCCGATCAACTCATCGAACAGTACAATCTCTCTTTGGCGCAGACGGCGCTGTTCGATGCCACCGAGGTCCGGATACGGAGTTCGGACCCCAAGCGCCTCGTCTCGGCGATCAAGCGACTCGGCCTCCTGTACGAAATTCGAAGGCTCGGGGGCGACGAGGAGCGCGAACTCGTCGTCACGGGCCCGGACGCCCTTTTCAGACGCACGCGGCGCTACGGCACCGCCTTCGCCCGCCTGCTACGGAGCGTCGCGACCGCCGCGGAGTGGTCACTGACGGCGACGATCGACGACCGGGGCACCGACCGAGAGCTCCATCTCGGACCCGAGGACGTCTCGGTGCCGGACGTCGAACCGGTCGCGGAACCGACCTACGACAGCGGTGTCGAGGCCGATTTCGCTGCCCGGTTTTCGGGGCTGGATCTCGACTGGGAACTCTCCCGCGAACCCGAACCGCTCGCGGCCGGCGCGCGAGCGATGATTCCGGATTTCGCGTTCGACTACCGACCCGGCGGCACGAGCGACGAAAGCGACGACGCGAGGAGCGAGTCCGGCGACTTACCGGCGACCTCCGCGGACGCATCCGGTGCAGCGCCGTCGTTCCGCGTCTACTTCGAGGTGATGGGCTTCTGGACGCCCGAGTACGTCGAGAAGAAACTCGACCAGTTCGGGAGCGTCGCCGACGACGTCGAACTCCTCGTCGCCGTCGACGAGTCCCTCGGGGTCGGCGAGGAGATCGAAGCCCTCGATCACCGAGTCATCACTTACTCCGGAAACGTCCGTGTCAAGGACGTCGTCGACGCGCTCAGAGCGTACGAGTCGGATCTCGTCGCCTCGGCGGCGGCGTCGCTGCCGGACGAACTCGATCCCGCAGCGGACGTGGTCGAACTGGACGCGCTCGCGACAGAGCGGGGCGTGAGCGTCGACGCACTCGATTCGGTGTCGTTCCCCGAACACGAGCGCGTGGGGCAGACGCTCGTCCGGCCGGCCGTGCTGGACGGGCTGGAGAAAGAAATCGAACCGGGAATGTCGCTCGCGGCCGCGGAGTCGCTCCTGGACGATCGGGAGATCGACGACGCGTCCGCAGTCCTGTCGCGCCTCGGCTACCGGGTGGCGTGGGAAGGGCTCGGCGGCGGGACGATCGAGGCGAAAGAGGAGAACGAGGAGACCCGAGAGGAGACGGGAACGGAGACGGAGCCGTAGCCGCGCTACCCGAGGTCCTCGCGCCGCCCTTTCGGCACCGTCGACCGGAGTTCGCCGTGGAGATACAGGCCCACACCGATCGGTTCGACGTCACCGCCTTCGCCGGTTGCCCGAGGCGTCTCCGACGCCTCGCTGTCGCCGGCGATCTCGTGGGCGGCGATCACGTAGCCCCAGTCGCCGTCCCACCGGGGCAACTCCTGATCGTCACCCGCCGCGAAGCGGACCGCCTCCTCGCTGTCCAGCACGACGACGTTCTCCGTCGCCGCCCGCCCGAACCGCTGGACGGCGTTCGTCGACGGCTTCCAGTGCTCCTGGCGGGTCCGCAGGATCCGCAGGCCGAGTCCCTCGATTTCGATCGGGGAGACCACGTCGGCGGCGAACGCCCACAGTTTCCCGTTGCCCTTCTCCCAGAACGTATGCCCGTCCCAGGTTTCCGGCGGGATGCCGTACCGTTCCTCCCACCACTCGACGACTTCCCTGCGACTCGGCCGGCCGGTGACGACTCGTTCCGCGGCCGTCGCCGGCAGTCGATCGAACTGCTGACCGTCGTTTTCGGGGCCCGCCCGTCCCTCGTCGGTGTCGGTCATCCGGTCACCTCCAGTTTGGCGCAGAAGAACCCGCCCGTATCGTTGCGGTGCGGATAGACGCGGTGGGCCAGTTCGACGGCGGGGTCGTACTCGGTGCCGTTCCACTCGGTGACGCCCGGATCGGTCTCGAAACCGTCGGGCGTGTCCCACTCGCGGATCTCGCAGTCTGCCTCGCTGAGCACGTGATTCAGCACGGCCTCGTTCTCCTCGGGCGCGAACGTACAGGTCGAGTAGACGACGGTTCCGCCGACCCGGGTCGCCTGGATCGCGCGCCGGAGGATCCCCTTCTGGATTCCCGCGACTCCCTGGACGTGGTCCATCGTCCAGCGATCCAGGGCGTCGGGGTTCTTGCGGATCGTCCCCTCACAGGAGCACGGCGCGTCGACGAGGGCGCGATCGAACGCCTCGATCCGTTCCGGACGGTCGGTGCGGTCGCCGAACGGTTTCAGCGAGAAGTTCCGGGCGTCTTGGTTCGTCACCGCGAGGTTGGTGATCCCGAGGCGTTCGGCGTTGTGCCGCAGCGCCGAGAGCCGCCCGAGGTTGTTGTCGTTGCCGACGAGCAACCCCTCGTCGTCCATCAGATCAGCCACCTGGGTGGTCTTGCTGCCGGGCGCCGCGCAGGCGTCCCAGACCGCCTCGCCGGGCTGCGGATCGAGCGCCAGGGCGGGCAGCGCCGACACCTCCTCCTGGCCGTGGAGCCAGCCGTGGAAGTACGGCCACGACGTCCCGGGTCCGCGTTCGGCGAGGCGGAATATCCCGGGATGCCAGTCGCTCACCTCGTAATCGACGCCCTCGGCGTCGAGCGCTTCCCGGGCGCGCTCGATCGACGCTTTCAGCGTGTTGACGCGGACGACCGAGGGGAGCGGCCGGTCGCACGCCGCGCGGAACGCGTCGAAGTCGTCGACGAGCGACGCGTACCGCTCGAGTGGTTGCATACCGGTTCGGTCACGGCGCGGGCGTTTGTGGGTGTCGGTTCGGGGCGTGCTCCCCGCGGTTTTACCACCGTTGCCGTCGTACCGCCGGTATGGCTCGGATCTCCGTACTCGCAGACGACGTGTCGCTGTCGGAACCGTCGATGGTCGAGGGATTCCCCGGCGTCGGCCTCGTCGGGAAGATCGCCGCCGACCACCTCGTTGGGGAGTTCGAGATGACCCACTACGGCAACGTCTACTGCGATAGCCTGCCACAGGTCGCGGTGTACCGCGAGAACGACCCCGAACTCCAGCCGCCGGTTCGGGTCTACGCCGACGAGGGGCGGGACCTGCTGGTTCTCCAGAGCGACGTTCCAGTCGGTCCCGACGCCGCCGCGGAACTCGGCGACTGCCTTTCGGGGTGGTTCGACGAGCACGACGTGACCCCGGTCTACCTCTCGGGGATCCCCCGCGAGAAGGAGGAGGGGCCGCCCGCACTGTACGGGCTCGGCGTGGCCGGGGGCACCGATCGCATCGCCGAGGAGGGGATCACTGCGCCGAGCGAGACCGGTCTCGTCTCCGGGCCGACCGGCGTGCTTCTGAGCGACGCCGTGGAGACCGGGCGGACGGCAATCGGCCTGATCGTCGAATCAGATCCGCGGTTCCCAGATCCCGAGGCCGCCCGCGTGCTGATCAAAAACGGGATCGAACCCCTCGTCGGTATCGAGGTCCCCGTCGACGACCTGGTCGACCGGGCCGAACAGATCCGGGAGGCGAAAGAGCGCCTCGCAAAACGGATGCAGAGCGGCGGCGAGGAGAGCACGCAGGCGCGACCGATCGGGATGTATCAGTAACGACCTCGTATACGCCTCACTCTCGTATACGCCTCACTCGGCTCCCAAACGGGATTCGCGATCGGGCGCGCGAGACCGCTTTCTACACGTTTAAGGCTCGCCGACCGCTCCGTACGGATATGAGCGAAGAGTCCCCCGAGAGTCGCGCAGCGGCGAGTGCCGAAACGGACGAGGATGTCGGGAGCGAGCGGGACGACAACGCTGCCGACGACGCGGTGGACGGGGAGGACGCCCGCGAGAACGGCGTCGTCGAGGAGGGTGAGGCGGCGGAGGCGAAAGCCGACGAAGCGTCAGATCTCACGGCGCGCGTAGCCGAACACGACGAGGACCTCGCCGCCGAGGTCGAAGACCTGCAGTCGCGGCTGGCCGACGCGGAGGCCGAAATCGACGAACGCGAGGAACGGATCGAAGAACTCGAGGGCGCGCTGAAGCGCTCGAAGGCGGACTTCAAGAACTACAAGAAGCGCGCAAAAAAGCGGGAGGAGGAGATCCGCGAGCGCGCCACCGAGGACTTCGTCGGCCGCGTCGTCAGCGTCCGCGACAACCTCGTCCGCGCCCTCGATCAGGACGAGGGGGCCGACATCCGCCCGGGTATCGAATCAACGCTCGAGGAGTTCGACCGCATCCTCGAAGAGGAGAACGTGACGCCGATCGATCCCGACCGCGGGGAGGACGTCGATCCGACGCGCCACGAGGTGCTGATGCGTGTCGACGATAGCCAGCCCGAAGGCGCCGTCGTCGACGTCTATCGACCGGGATACGAGATGGCCGGCGCCGTCATCCGCGAGGCGCAGGTGACCGTCAGTACGGGAGCGGGCGAGGAGAGCGACGGAGAGAGCGCAGAAGAATCCGACGAGAGCGACGAATAGCGAGCGGCCTTCCCGCGTCGGCGTCAGTTCTCCGGCTCCGACTCGGACTCTTGCTCCGAGTCGGCATCCGACTCAGGCCCCTGCTCGGATCCTGACTCCGATGCTGCTTCGGTCTCTGAATCCGATCTGCCGCCCGACCGCCAACGGCGACGGCCGTATCGCACGAGCGCGCCGGCGACAAGGACGACCGGGACCGCGAACGCGAGGATGTACGGCAGCGCGAACGCCACCCCGACCACGAGCGCCCGAGCCACCACGACGACGCCGTCGACGGACTGCATAAACGCCGAGATGACGGGCGTGTCGTACCAGCGGTCCGGCGCGACGCGCCCCGGCGTCGGTCGCGGCTCCTCCAGCCGGACGGTCAGCGTCGAGTACGCGACCCGATCCTGGAGCGACTGCTGTCTGGCTTCGAGCCGTTCGATCTCGCCTTGGACGTCAGAGAGTTCGCGTTGGACCGCGAGGACGTCCTCGGTGGAGTTGGCCTGATCGTAGAGTTCGCGGAGCCGGTCTCTTTCGGCGCGGAGGTTCTCCAGTCGCGCCTCGATGTCGACGAGCTGGTCGGTCACGTCACGGGAGTTCACCTCGACCGTCTGCACCTCGCCGAGGGCCTGCGCGTCCTCGACGAGCGCATCGAAGTCCTCACTCGGCACCCGGAGCACCATCTCGCCGCGGACCCACGTCTCGTTGCCGATCGTCCGGCGGTCCTGCCGGGTGTCGCTGACGTAGCCGCCGTAGCTTTCGACGGTCGTCGTCAGGTTCGCCTGTGCCGACTCGACGTCCGCGACTTCGACGGCGACGGTGCCAGTGCGGATGATCGCCCGTTGGTCCCCCTGGACGACGTCACCCGCGGAGCCGTCACCGTCAACCGCCTCTGCCCCTCCGCTTGCCCCGTCGCCTGCGCCTTCAGCCGCCGGTTCCGGTGTGCCGGTTGCCTCCACTGGCTGGTCGGCCTCGACGTTCGTTGCCTGCTCGTAGTCGCCGCCCGCGCCCCCGTCGGCGCCGCCGGTCGAGGCGCCGCACCCGGCGAGCACGACAAGCGCGAGCACGGCGACGGTCGCGAGTGTGCGTCTCGTTGCCATCTTGGGTACCACTACAACGGAGTATGGGAAAACCGCGCCGGTGGCACAAAGGGGTCTTTGAGTTATGCGAGGAAGCCGGGCCGTGGGCGATCCCGGTGTGCTTCACCGGCCCCTTCGGTCACTCTCCGCCGTCTGACGCCTTCGACCGCACGAGTCGCATATCGCCCGAGGCGCGAATCGTTCCGTCGACGTCGCCGCTGTCGTGCAGTTCGAGGTCCGAACAGGAGACGTCGCCGAGGATTCGGGCGCTGTCGGCGATCGTGACGGTCCCGTCCCGGGTCGTCACGTCGCCGTGCACCTGCGTGCCCTCGCCGACCTCGATGTCGCCGCGGGCGCGGAGGCTGCCGAAGATGTTGTTGTCGCGCCCGACAGTGATCGTCTCCGCGCGGACGTTTCCGTGCAACCGACAGTCGTCGCCGATCGTCGCGGGCGTCGAGGCCTGCCACGCGTCGTCGGAGACGGTCGCCCCGCGCGGGATCACCAGGGGGTCGTGTTCGCTGTCTCCGGAGAGCGCCTCGGCGAGTTCCTCGGCGGCCTCGTTCTCGCCGATCCGCAGCAGTTGCGAGAGTACGACGAAGTAGAACACGAGTGCCGGGACCGGATTGCGGATGACGATCCAGCCGTTGGCCTCGAAACCCTCCTCGATGTCGACGTCGTCGCCGATGTCCAGATCGCCGGAGACCATCAGGCGGCCGCCGATGTGGACGCGCTCCCCGAGGTAGGCGTCGTCGCCGACCAGGACGTTCCCCGCGACGTCGCACCAGACGTCGAGGCGGCAGTCGCTCTCAGCCTCGATGTCGCCGCCGAAGGTGACGCGCTCGCCGGCGAGGACGTTCCGCCCCCGCACGCCGAACTCGACGGTGGCCTGGCCGCCGACGACGACGTCCCCGTCAGTCACCAGATCGTGCTCCTCGACGGTCGTCCCGTCGGGGATCTCCAGGGTGTCGAGGCGGTCCTGACCGAGTACCACACTCCGGACCAACACGTGCGGCGTAATAAACGACGCGTCAGACAATTGTCTGACGGTAGCACGGGCCACTTTTCGGCGACCAATCGACTCCGGGGTCACTATAGTAGCGTTCGCAACTGATTGCTCATCCGGTGGCACGCAGTCCTGCGATCGGACGAGCGAAGACTTGCGTACGCTACTTAGGAGTCACAGCTATGCAAGGCGGAGGCCCACGACTTCAGTCGTGGCTCACGGACTCCAGCGGGACCAGATTGATGCGTTTTTACTCCGTGACCGATTACCGGCAGGTATGACTGCACTTTCGTTCGACGAAGATGGGGTCGACGTTGTCTACGAGGGGACGGAGTTCCGCCTCGAAAAGACGCTGATCGAGGAGGCCACGGAGAAATCGTACCCGGACGTGACGGATCACGAGGTCCTCCAGATCGTCGAGGAGAACCCGTCGCTGGACGGTGAACCGCGGCGGATCAAAGACATCATCCGCTAAGGGTAGCGGGCGGCGTCCAGCGTTTCCGCCGGCGCTGTCAGTCGTTGCAGTCGATTACCCGAACCGCTCTTCGAGGCACACCTTCACGATCGACTTCGCGATCGCGGCCCCGCCGCCGAGCGGATCGAGTTTCGTCTCGCCGGCGCGCTCGCGGTAGGGAATCGGCTCCTCGCGGATCTCGTAGCCGCGCATCAGCGGGCGGATCAGTAGTTCCGCCGAGAGGCCGGTGTTCTCGGTCCACTCGATCTCGTGGAGCAGTTCACGTCGGTAGGCGCGCATCCCCGTCGTGGTGTCGTGGACGCGCTCGCCCATCAGCGCCGACGCCACCAGCGCGAAGACCGCGTTGCCGAAGCGGTTGAAAGCCGGCATCGCCTCGGCGCCGTGGTAGAGCCGGTCCCCGGAGACGACGTCGTAGCCCTCGTTGATGAGATCGAGAAACTCCGGGAGCTTCTTCATCGGATAGGTGTCGTCGCAGTCGGTGGTGACGACGACCGGACGGTCGGGTGTCAAAACGGCCTCACGGACCGCGTGGCCGTAGCCCCTCGGCGGCTGTTCGATCACGGTCGCACCGTGCTCGCGAGCGATTTCCGGCGTCCGGTCGGTCGAACTGTCGACGCAGACGACCTCAGCGCGGCCGTCGGTGACGTCGTCGATATCCGATAGCACCGTCCCGACGGCCGCCTCCTCGTTGTAGGTGCCCATCACGACGGCGAGGTCGTCGAACGTGTACTCGGTCATACCCGTCGTTTTTCGCGGGTATATTTGAACTTTTAGGTTCGCCAAAAACAGGCAGTCGTCGGAGGTAGCACCCCGGCTACGAACGCGGATCCGGAACCCTGGCCGGTTCGTCGGCGACGGCGCCGATCGAATTCTCGTGGAGCCGTCGGGCGACGACGTCCGCGAGGTTCCGGAGGTTCTCGGTGTCGTCGCGGTTGTACGAAACGAGCGTCCCCAGGGCGTCCTCGTCTCCGTCGCGGGCGTACTGGTGCCAGAGTCGGACGGCGTCCCGGCCTGAGAGATCCGGCCGGTCGCGGTCGATGCCGATTTCGGATTCGATCGCCTTCAGCCCGCCCGTGAGGTCGATCCGGCGACAAGGATACATCAGGTCGAGGTGCGGCGCGTCGACGGACAGCTCGAAGTTCTCTTCGAGGAACGGCACGTCGAACTGTTTGCCGTTGAAGGAGACCACCAGGGGTGCGCCGCGGAACTGCTCGCGGAGCGCGTTGACGGTCAGATCCTCACCGCGGATCAGCGTCGTCGTCTCCCCGGCCTGTGTGAACGAGACGGTGGTGACGTCCGCGCTGTGGGCATCCAGGCCGGTTGTCTCGATGTCGAAGAAGAGCGCGTCCGACCGGAAGTTCTCGTAGAGCCGCCATATCTCGCTCGCGGGGAAGCGATCGCCGAAGTACCGGGCGTCGCCGTCGTCGAGTCGCTCCAGGGCTTCGGCGACGAACGACTCCACGCGTTGGCCGGTCTTCTCCCCGAGCGGCGCACGCGTCGGGTCGAACTCTTCCCAGGTGAGAATGCCCGACTCCCACAGCGAGCGCTCGCGGCGCTCGCCGATCCCGCGTGCGGGGACGAAACTGTTCTCGATGCGCATACCCGTCTCGGGGAGCGGCGGATGCGTAAACCCTTCGAGGCTGCCCCGAGTCCGACGTCGTGACACTCCATCACCCACCCGACTGCCCGACGATCACCGGCCACACCCGTTTTTACGATCCAGCACGAATGACGCGTATGTGCGGTCGCTACACTCTGTTCACTCCTGCCGCGGACCTCGAATCCCGTTTCGACGCCACCTTCGCGGACCCGCCGGAGCCCCGGTACAACTGTTCGCCGGGGCAGTCGCTGCCGGTGATCACGAACGACGCGCCCGACGAGTTCCGACGGCTGCGGTGGGGGCTGATCCCCTCGTGGGCCGACGACGAGGCGGCCGGAAACGACCGGATCAACGCCCGCGCCGAGACGCTCGACGAGAAGCCCAGCTTTCGGGACGCCTACCAGCAGCGGCGGTGTCTCGTTCCCGCGGACGGCTTCTACGAGTGGGTTCAGGACGGCGACGAAAAACGCCCTTACCGGGTCGCCTTCGCGGACGACCGCCCGTTCGCGATGGCGGGGCTGTGGGAGCGGTGGGAGCCGAGCCACACACAGACCGGCCTCGGCGACTTCGGTAGTGGCGGAGCAGGCGGGCGCGGCGGCATCGATTCCGACTCGGACGTCGTCGAGTCGTTTTCGATCGTCACGACCGAGCCGAACGACGCCGTCGCCGACCTCCACCACCGGATGGCGGTCGTGCTCGATCCCGACGAGGAGTCAATATGGCTCGACGGCGACACCGAAGATGTCGCCCGTCTGCTCGAACCACACCGGGGCGACGACTGGCAGGCGTATCCGGTCTCGACCCGAGTAAACAGTCCCGCGAACGACGATCCGAGCCTGCTTGAACGGGTCGAAGCGGAGTGAAAAGCGTCCGCAGGAGGGCGATCGTCAGCAGGGATGAACTCTGTCCCGGGGGAACGAAAGGGCCACCTCGGTACCGACCGTCGGCGGCTGATCGGCGAACGCTTCGACGGTCACGCCGTCGAACGCGAGCGTGACCCGGTTCGTCGCGTCTTCGCGCACGACCCGCTCGACCGTCGCGCGGACCTCGCCGTCGGCACCGCCGAACGAGATCGCTTCCGGCCTGATCGATACCCGTCCGGGGTGGGAGCCGCCAGTGCCGTTCTGTTCGGAATCTACGAGATCACCGTTCAGGAGCGTGCGCAGCGACGGGGCGGATTCGAGATCGACCACGTTCGATCCGGTAAAGTTCGCGACCGTCGGCGACTCGGGCCGCTCGAAGACGTCCTCCGGGGTGCCCCGCTGGACGACCTGTCCGTCCTGCATCACGAGGATCCGGTCGGCGATCGCCCGCGCGGTCGTCCGGTTGTGCGTGACGTAGACGGAGGTCACGTCCGCGAGGACGTCCACGAGGTCGTCGCGGAGCGACTGCCGGGTCGGCACGTCGAGCGCAGCGAGCGGCTCGTCCAAGAGGAGCACCTCGGGACGCACCGCAAGGGCACGCGCGAGCGCGACGCGCTGTTTCTCCCCACCCGAGAGAGTGGGTGGATTTCGCTCGGCCAGGTGCGCCACGCCCAACTCCGCGAGCAGTTCGTCGGCGTCTCTGGGTGACTCCCGGTAGCGGGCGCCGTACTCGACGTTCTCGCGGACGGTCATATGCGGAAACAGCGCGTAGTCCTGGAACACGAAGCCGAAGTCGCGGTCCTCCGGCGGACGATCCTGGATCTCCGTCCCCCCGACGGTTACGGTCCCGTCGTGGCCGTGGAACCCCGCGATCGACTCCAGCAGGAGCGTCTTCCCGCTCCCGCTCGGTCCCAGGATGACGATGTTCTCGTCGGTGCCGACTTCGAATCCGGCGTCGACGGTGAACGGCTCCGCTCCCTCGGCCGTGAACGTCGATATGACGTCGGCGGTGAGGTATGTCACGGCATCCCACCTCCCGCGTCGTCGTCAGTCAGATACCGGACGATCAGGAAGATGAGTGCCGAGACCGCCAAAAGCAGGAACGCCACCGCCCCGCTCTCTTCGAGGCCGCCCTGCAGATAGGTGTTGTAGACGAACACCGGCGCGTGCTGGGCGGTCACCTTCTCCCCCGCGAACGGATAGAAGAACTTCACGCTGTAGGCGACGACGGCGACCGCCCCGAACTCTGAGACGGCGCGGGCCCACGCCAGCACGCCGCCGGTGATCATCCCGCGGGCGGCGAGCGGACCGGTCACCCGACGGAAGGTCTCCCAGCGGTTTGCGCCGTGGATTCGGGAGGCGTACTCGAGGCGGTTGTCGATCGCCTCGAACGCCTCGCGGGTGGCGTTGACGGCGTACGGGGCCGCCACGAAGGCCATCGCGAGCACCATCCCGATCATCGACCCCAGGACGGAGACGTTCGGGAAGGCACCACCCTTCCCGAAGCCGAAGAGGATCAGGATCCCGGCGACGGAGTGGGGGACCACGAGCGGCAGGTCGACCAGGCTCTCGACGAGCGGCTGACCGGAGAATCCCTCCGCCAGCAGGTGTGCCAGGGGGATGCCGAACGCGAGACTGAGAAGCGCCGCCAGGAGCGGGCCGTAGACACCCAGATACAGGACCCGGTGCACGTCGGGATCGAGCGCCTTCTCGACCACGAGCGAGGGCGTCTGTCGCGCGACGAACATAAACAGCGGCAGCCCGAGTGCGACGACCAGGACGCTCCCGAGAGTCGCCGTCGCCACGGTGAACGATGTGCCGTCCAGGAAATACGCGGTGACGGCAGTGCTGCCGACGATGAAGTAGGCGTACCACGTCGGACGACCCGTGGTGTACGCCGCGACGAATGCTACCACTTGGAGCGCGACGAACGCGACGACGAGTGCGACGCCGGGGACATCGTCGGTCGGAGCGTCCACCCGAGGTCCTGGTCCTGTCTCTGTTGCCATCGTGTATACTGGATGTGAGGGCCGTCTAAAGCTCCAGCGGACCGAGCGTCTCTTGGGCGCTCGCGACCTCCATCACGCGGTCGGGGACGGCGTCCTCGGCGGCTGCGGGGACGACGACCGGATCGACCGGGACCAGCCCGAGTTCCTTGAGGATCGTCCGACCGGGCTCTGTGGCGAAGTACTCGACCCACTGGGCGCCGCGTTCGGGCGCCTCCGCGACGCCCGGGACGGTGATCCCGTAGGCGATCGGTGCGCCGGTGAACGTCCCGGAACCGGTCTCGACCTCTGCCTTCGCGTAGTGCTGTGCGTACTCGCTGGTCGCCTGTGAGAGGTCCACCTCCGGCTGGAGGTCCACGTACGGGAGCCCGGAACTCGCCGAGATGGACTGGTAGTAGAAGACGTAGTCCAGTTCGCCGGATTCCAGCTGCCCCTCGAGATTCGTCTCCGTGCCCGTCGGAACCGTCGAGTTCTCCCGGAGCTTCTGGTACGTGGCGTCGTCGTAGAGTCGCTCGCCGTTGAAATTCTCGGTACCGAGCTGCTGCGTCATCACCGCACGGTAGCCGCCAGGGTCGACGGCGGGATCGGAGTGGCCGATCGTGATGTCGTCGCGGGTGAGAACCTCCCACCAGTTGTCTTTCGATATCTCGTCGGCGCCCGGCGAATCCTCCCGGTACTGGATCGACATCGAGTTCGTTGTGAAGATGGCGTACCAGTCGCCGTAGTCGGGGACGATCCGGTTGCGGATCAGCCGGAAGTCAGAGACGCCGAGAACGTCGGCCGAGCGACCCTGTTGGGTGATTTTCTGTGTCGAAGCCACGGACCCCTTCGCCTCGCGATTCACGTCGACGCCGTACTCGTCTTCGAACTTCGGTTCGGCCTCGCTGAACGGCGGGGCCAGCGACCCGGCGTGGAAGATCGTCATCGAATCAGCCATCGGCGTCTCCGTGGCCGTGTCCGTCGACATCGACGTCGACTCCCCACCCGACGCCTCGGTCGTCGTCGAGTCCGAGCCGTCGCCGCCGCCCGAACAGCCCGCGAGGGCAGTCACGGTCGCCGCACCTGCGGCTGCCAGAAACCGTCGACGCGAGGCCGTCTGCGATTGGTCCGTCTCTCCCGATGATCCGCGATCAAATCGTTGTTTCGACATCGATATATCCCGGTATTGTCAGCGATGACATAACGCTTTTGCTCGGGACCGAGTAGACTGGGGTATGGACCTCCGGCCCTCGTTCGACGCCTACATCCGAACCGACGGCGTGACGCTCGACGACCGCGACGCGGCGCTCCTGCGGGCCATCGAGCGGGAGGGCTCGCTCAACCACGCCGCGGAGGTTCTCGGCCGGTCGTACGCCCACGCCCAGCGCCGGATCGTCGAACTCGAAGAGGCGTTCGGGTCGCTCGTCGAGCGGCGCCGCGGCGGCTCCGGCGGGGGCGGAAGCGAACTCACCGGGACCGCCAGGGAACTCCTGACGGCGTTCGAGCGGACCCAGCGAAGCTTCGCGGGCGTCGCCGACATCGCCGAGACGGTTCTGAGTGGCGAGATCACGGATCGCGACGGCGAACTGGTCACCGTCGAGACCGACGCGGGACCCGTTCGCGCGCTCGTTCCGGAGGGCGAGGGCCGCGTGCAGTTGACGATCCGTGCGGACGCCGTGACGCTCACCGATCCGGAAGATACGCCGGTCCCGGAGCATACGAGCGCCCGCAACCGCTTTGCGGGGACGGTCACAGGCGTCGAATCCGGCGAGCGGATCGTTCGGATCGCTGTCGACGTCGGGGCCGACGATCCGCTGTTGGCGCTGGTGACCGAAGACAGCCGCGAGAAACTGGCGCTGACGCGCGGCAGCGACGTGGTCGTCTCCTTCAAGGCGACCGCGACGCGCGGCATCTCGGTTTGATTGCTCGGTTCAGCCTGGCGGACACCTCGAAAGTGATGAAACTGAATTCGGTTTCTTCTTTCGAATAGATAACTGCCGTTTCGACGACCAGTCGATGAGACCACGGCGTACGGAGTGAGAACCCAAGCGATTATGTGAGCCCGGAGACTGCTGGAAATTGATGGACGTCTTCGTCCGCAACCGGTACCTCACGGGCTTCGAGCTCTCCCGGAGCGAGCTAACCGGGGCGTTAGGGGATTCAGTTACGGTCCTCCCGGTCGTCGTCGCCGTCGCCGCGCTGACGGAGCTGTCGCTTTCCCACCTTCTACTCGGATTCGCGGTCTTTCAGGTCGTCTGGGGCCTCTACTACGGCCTCCCGGTCTCCGTGGAGCCGATGAAGGCGCTCGCGGCGCTCGTGATCGCCGGCGGGCTCACGACCGGCGAACTCGCCGTCGCAGGGCTTCTGGCCGGCCTGGTGCTCCTCGTGGTCGGGGCGACCGGAACCCTCGGTCGAGTCGTGGAGTACATCGGGACGCCGGTCGTGCGGGGTGTGCAGCTGGCTGTCGGGCTGGTACTCCTCGAAACTGGCATCCAGTTGAGCCTCGACGGCGTCTGGTTCGCGCTCCTGGCGCTCGCGGTCGTCGCCGTCAGCGTCGCCAGCGGTCACCGGCGAGCGAGCACGCTCGCAGTCGTCGCCGTCGGGATCGCGGTCGCGCTCTGGAGCAACGGAGCGCCGACGCCACAGTTGCCGACAATCGCGGTGACGGTTCCGAACGCGGCGGCGGTGACCTCGGCGTCCCTGGGCTCGACTGCCGCACAGCTCGCGATGACCGTCGGGAACGCGGCGGTCGCGACGTCGCTCTTACTCTCGGATTACTACGACGCGGACGTCTCCGCGGACGCGCTCGCGACCAGTATGGGGGCGATGAATCTGCTCGCGATCCCGCTGGGTGCGATGCCGATGTGTCACGGCAGCGGCGGCGTCGCCGGCAAGTACGCCTTCGGCGCGCGGACCGCCGGGGCGAACCTGATCCTCGGCGTCCTCTATGCGCTCGCGGCGGTCGTCGCCGTGGGGGTCGTCGCGGCCTTCCCGCTCGCGATGCTCGGGGTCGTGCTCGCCGTGATCGCCGCCGAACTCGGCCGCGCGGGGCTCGACACCGACGACCTGCCCCTGGCGGTCGGGATCGGCGTTCTCGGGCTCCTGTCGAACGTCGGGGTCGCGTTCGTCGTCGGGATCGGGGTCTACCAGCTGCGCGAGCGGTTCGCCGGATCCCCGTGAGCAACCCGAAAGCGAAGGCGTATCACCGTCGAGTGGATATGTATATTGAAGTGACAGCAGTCAGTGCGCTCCTCGAATCTCCCTTCTTCGAGGGCGCGATACTCGGCCCGGAGATTCAGCGCGTGACCGACGGAGAAGCCGTGACGACCGTCCACGACCAGTTCCACGTGTCCCTCCGGACACACCCCTCGGTCGAACGATGAGTGGCCCGCGAGGCTCGGACCGCTCGGTAAACGTCACCGACGGGCCGCTTCTGAAGCCGCTTTTCGTCCTCTCGATCCCGATCGTGCTGGCGAACCTCCTGCAGGTCGGCTACAACCTCGCCGACACCTTCTGGGTCGGGCGCCTCGGCAGCGACGCGGTCAGCGCCATCTCCTTTTCGTGGGCGATCGTGTTCCTCACGATCACGCTCGCGGCCGGGTTCACCGTCGCGGGCACGGTGCTCGTCGCACAAAACAAGGGCGCAGGAAATCTCGACCGGATTAGCGAGGTCGCGGGTGGCACGATCACGTTCGTCGTCGGGCTCTCCGTGATCTTCTCGATCTTCGGCTACGCCCTGGCGCCGTGGCTCCTCCAGCTCGTCGGATCGACCCCCGGCACGGAGGTGTTCCGCCTGGCGGTGACGTACACGCGGACGATGTTCCTCGGCATCCCCTTCGTCTTCGGCTTCTTCATCTTCCAGTCGCTCCTCCAGGGGTGGGGCGACACGCGAACGCCGCTTTACCTGATGCTCCTGGGCGTCGTTCTCAACGTCGTCATCGACCCCTTCCTGATTCTCGGCTTCCAGAACAACCTGGTGTTCGAGGTCGCCGGGCAGACCGCGCTGCAGTCGAGTCTCTACGCGACGACCGGCTTCTCGGGCTTCGGCGTGCAGGGGGCAGCGATCGCGACGATCGCTTCCCGCGGCGTCGGCGCGGCCATCGCGATGGGACTGCTGCTCTCGGGACGTGTCGGGATCCAACTGGACCCGACCGACTTTCTGCCGACGCGCGGAATCCTCCGCAAGATCTTCCGGATCGGTGCGCCCGCCAGCATCGAGATGAGTACGCAGTCGCTTGGCGTGACGATCATCACGGCACTCGTCGCAATCGCGGGCGCCGAGTCGGTCGCCGCGTTCGGGATCGGCACGCGTGTCACGTCCCTAGTCGTGCTTCCTGCGCTCGGCCTCGCCCGCGGCACGGAGACCGCCGTCGGGCAGAACCTCGGCGCGAAACAGCCCGGGCGGGCCAAGCGGGCTGTGCTGGCGAGTGCGGCCGTCACAGCGGGGGTCCTCGCAGTCGTCACGGTCGCCGTCTACGTCAACGCGGCCGCGATTATCGGCTTTTTCATCACTGGCGAGGCGGCCGCATCCGTGATCGCGACCGGTGCGGACTACCTCCGGATCGTCGGCGCAACCTACGTCTTCCTCGGCGTCTTTCACATCGTACAGGGTGCCTACCGTGGCAGCGGGAGCACTCGGATCGCGATGATCTTCGGAATCGTCGGCCTCATCCTGCTTCGTGTGCCCCCGGCGTACGCGCTCGTCGCCTGGTCCGATCTCGGCGCGACGGGCGTCTGGTACGGCATCGCCGCGGCGAACGTCCTGATGGTGTTGCTCTCGGGGGCGTATCTGCTGCGCGGCACGTGGACCGAGGGCATCGTCGACCGGGAACGACCGGGACGGGGCGTGCCGGCCGCCGACGATTGACTGCCTGTCCGAGTCGCAGTCACCTCGGCGACTCCGCAGGCATATGATCAATATACTGATCGACGCGAGAACAGATCGAGCGAGTCCGCGGCTCTCACCTCAAAGGACCGTTACGCTCCGGGGACGCCCAGCGCCGACACCGCACCGATACCGAACAGCTCCAGCGCGGCGAGAACGACGACTGCGGCCGCCCAGGCCGCCGCGCCGGTGACGGCCGCTCTAGTCCAGCCGCCGGGATATCGCCATCGGATGACGGCGATCCAGCCGATCAGTCCCAGCAGGGAGCCGATCAGTGGAATCCAGGCCAGCAGGGCCCAGGCGAGGGCGCCCAGCAGGGCTGTCAGCACAGCGTGCTCGAACGTTAGTCCACCTGGTTCGTCCCGGTAGGCGACCCGGCCGGCGGCGACGTAGATAGCGAGGCCGCCGATTAGCAGGCTGACCGCGAACACGACCAGCCCTTCGAGGGGGTCGAACCCACCGAGCAGTAGGGGTGTTTCGGAAATCATACTGAAAATGAGGGGACGTTACTACGCCTCGTCAGCGGCGTCCGCGGGCGTGTCGGTAGTGACGTCGCTGATCGCCTCGCCGAGCGAGCCGTCGAGGCTACCCGCGAGCGACTGCCGGATCAGTTCGTGGATCTCGGTCACGTGATCGGGGACCTGTTCGGGCAGATCGGCGTTCGGCCCCTGCTGGTCAGCCGCGCTCGCGCCCTCGTCACCGCCTGACGCGTCTTCGTTTTCATCACTTTCGGCTGCGTTCTCCCCCTCACCCGCGGACGCCTTTTCCTCCACGTCGGCGGCGCCGTCCGTGTCAGCGTCCGCGTTCTCACTTGCCGCGGCGGATGCGTCCTCGGCCGGGACGCCGTCGTCGACCCCGTCCGCTGCATCGGTTGGTGCGTCTGCCTGTGCGCCGCCGGGTGCAGCCACGGCCGCGCCTGTCATCGCGACCAGCGCGGCGAGTGCGACTGCGATCAGGGTTTGTGCTTTCATCGTTGCTGCCTCCGGTCCTCGCTACCGCCCCGATGCATATCAAGGGGGAAAGCCGTGAGTGCGGTTTTCGGCGGACTCAGTCCGGTTTTCGCTCCGATTTAACGGAATTAGTCCGGTTTTACCGTCAATCAATGCTCCCACGTAGCGCGACTGTTCGAAACGGGTCGCAGAGGAACAGGACGATCGATCACGCGAACAAGGGGTTCCCTCGCGACGACTCAGACGTCGAAGTCACGGAGCCCGAACTCCTCGGCGGGCACGTCCGCCAGCGTTCGGTCACAGTACGCGATCCGTCCGTCGTCGAGCACAGCGAACGCGTCGCCGACGGCGGATGCAAAGCCCGGATAGTGGGTCGATATCACGAACGTGAGCCCTTCCTCGGTCAAGTCGTCGATCAGATCCACGAGCGCGCGGGCCCCGTCGCCGTCGAGTCCCGCGGTCGGTTCGTCGAGGACGACGTAGTCGGGATCCAGCGCCAGCACGCCCGCCAGCGCGACCCGCTTCCGCTCGCCGTTGCTCAGGCGGCTACAGAGCCGATCCCCGTAGCCGTCGAGACCGACTCTGGAGAGCGCCCAGTCGACGTTTTCCGCGGGCACGTCAGGATGGTTCGCCGGCCCGAACGCGACGTCCTGCCTGACGGTCGGGGCGACGAGCTGGTCGTCCGGACGCTGAAAGACGAAGCCGACGCGGCGGCGGAGCGCCGTCAGCGCGTCGTCGTCGTATGTCACTCGGGTTCCGTCGACCCTGACGATCCCCTCGTCGGGCGTCAGCAAGCCGTTGAACTGCTTGAGCAGGGTCGACTTGCCGGCCCCGTTGCGGCCGAGCAGGACCGTCACTTCCGCGGTCGCAGCCGTGAAGTCGACGGCGCGGAGGACCGTCCGGTCGCCGTACGCGAACCCGAGGTCGACCGTTTCGATCACGTGAGCCACCTCGCCGCGACGAGCAGACAGAACACTGCACCGACGACGGCGTGACCGTCGCTCTCGTAGCCCGGGACCGGCATCTCTCCCGCGTAGTTCCGCGCCTCCATCGCGGTGCCGACGGCCTCGGCCCGATCGATCGAACTCACGAGCAGCGAGGCGCCGATCAGCTTCGTCGTGCGGAACAGACTCCGACGGGAGGTGAACCCCCCGCGAAGGCGGGCCGCCGTCGTCAGTCTCGCAGACTGCTCGATCAGTACCTGAATGCCGCGGTAGACTAAAAGTAGCAGTTCGACGATCGGCGCCGGGAGCCGCAGCCCGTCGAGGGCGGCCACCAGTTGCGGCGCGGTCGTCGTCAGCACCAGAAAGGAGAGGACCGAGAGAGAGGCAACCGCCCGCACGCCGGTGGCGGCCGCGACGTCGATGCCGCGCGCGGAGACGGTCAGAACCCAGAATTCCGCCACCGGCTCGCCCGGCAGCGTGATCGCGATCAAAAGCAGACTCGAAAGGAGAAACGAAAGCGGGTACCGAAGCAGCCTGACGTAGGCGCGGCCGACGGCGTGGACCGACAGGAGGGCGAACGCGGCCATCGCGGCGACGTGCGTAGCGAGGTCTGTCGTCAATGCGGTCACAACCAGGGCCGAGAAGACGAAGTACACCCTGAGCGGGCCGTTCACCGCGGGCGTCGCGTCCACCTGAATCCGCTCAAGCGTCCCGTGCATCGTCCATCTCTCGGAGTCTCGTCAGATAATAGCCCAGCAGGACGGCACCGAGACCACCCTGTGCGGCGAACAGCAGCGATTCGCCGAGCGATCCGGGCGGCGTCCACACGGGCGAGATCCAGGGGTCGTACGTCGGCGCGCGCTCCTCGACGGCGGCGGCCGCTTGCTGATCGGTCCCAGGCAGGCCGCTTGCGAGCGTTGCGAGCAGGAGGACAGTCAGCGCGACCACGACGCCGAACAGCAGCGCACGTCTCACGAGGGCACCCCCAGACGTCGCTCGGTGTCCGTCTCCAGTCTGAGCAGATAGCCGACCATCGCCGCCGCCAAAGCGCCTTCCAGCACTCCGATCGGCAGTTGCGTGAGCGAAAAGATGCCGGCGAAGTTGAGTGAAGCCGTCAGCACGCCGCCGGGGTCGTTGCCGGCGGGGAACGCCAACCCGAGTTGCAGCGACGTCACCAGATACGTGACCCAGTCGGTGACCGTCGCCGCGACGAACGTGGCCTGCTGAATCGAGAGCCTCGACCGGGCCAATCGATAAGCCACCCAGCCGACGACCGGGCCCACGACTCCCATCGCGATCACGTTGGCACCGAGCGTCGATAGCCCGCCGTGGGCGAGCAGCACGGCCTGATAGAGGAGGACGATGGCCGAGACGAACGCGGTGATCGCCGGACCGAACAGGACGACCAGCACACCCGTCCCCGTCGGGTGGGCCGAGCTGCCGGCTACGGAGGGCAGCTTGAGCGCCGAGAGGACGAACACGAACGCCGCGGCGACGGCGACGAGCGCCTTTGTCCGGGCGTCGGTCCGGACGACAGTCACTGTCCGGCGGGCGCCGTACGCGACGACCGGGAGCGCGACGGCGGTCCAGACGACCGCCCAGACCGGGGGCAGGAACCCTTCGATGATGTGCACGTCGGAGTCACTCCGTGTACCGGCCAATTGCATCCCCCGTCTAAAACAATTCTGCTTGCAGTAATATCAAAGTATTTGCGGGAGAGAGTAAGAATCTAGTCCCGCGAGGAGACCAGTCGTCACTGCCTGAAAACCCAGGAATCACCGGATGTTTCCCGATTCGCTCTCAGCAGTCCACTCTCCGAGCCACGGTCCGAGCCGGTTTCGACCGGAGAGTAAGAAACCTAACTTTTGGTATAACAAGCAAAATTGTTTTCACACCGGGCGGAAATGGTGGGGGTGATGCCTCAGGTGGCACTCCCCCACGACGCGAAGGCCGGCCCAACGAAGCCGGAGATCCGCGCGATGTCGATCGAGAAACTGGCGCTCGGCCCATCGGATCACGTCGTCGACGTCGGCTCCTGCACCGGCGCGGTCACGATCGAGGCCGCGCGTCGGGCCGGCCGAGTGACGGCGATCGAACGGAAGCCGGATCGGTTGGACGTGACGCGCAAGAACCTCGCAGCCAACGACTACGACGCAGCGGTGTCGCTCCGCGAGGCCGAGGCGCCCGCGGGGCTTCCAGACGACGCCGACGCGATGTTCCTCGGCGGCAGTCGGAACTTCACTGAAGTCCTCGATCACGCCGTCGAGACGGGTGTCGACCGGCTCGTGATGAACGTCTCCCGCGTCGAAGTCGCGGGCGAGGCCATCGAGGCGTTCCGGGAACGGGATCTGCTCTCGGAGGTCCTGCAGGTCCAGGTGAACCACGGGTACGAACTCGCCGGCGCGACGAGTTTCAAGGCCGACAATCCGGTGTACGTCCTCGTGGGAGCCCGCGGAGGCGACGAATGACTGTCTACGGCGTCGGCCTCGGTCCGGGTGAGGCCGACCTGATCACCCTGAAGGGAAAACGCGTCCTCGAATCCGCAGACGTCGTCTACTCGCCGGGACGGCTCTCCCGGACGGTCGCGCGCCAGTACGTCCCGGACTCGGCGCTCGGCGACCTCGATTTCCCGATGACGCGGGATCCCGAGAAACTCCGCAGCGCGTGGCGGGAGGCCGCCGCGGCCGTAGCGGAGGCAGCAGACGACGGCGACGTCGCGTTCGTGACGCTCGGCGATCCGAACGTCTACTCGACGTTCGGCCACCTCCGGCGGACGCTCTCGGCGTTCCATCCCGAGGTCGACGTCGACGTCGTTCCCGGGGTGAGCGCGGTCACGGCCTTCGCGACCGCCCTCGGCGTCGAAATCGAGGCCGGAACAGGACTCTCGCTGCGTGAGGCGGCCGACGGGGCGGCGCCGACGGGGCCCGACCGGATGATCCTGTTCAAAATCACCGACGCGGTCGCGACCCACGAAGGACTCGTCGCGGCGGGCTACGACGTCCGCTACGGCCGGCGGCTGTTTATGGAACAGGGCGAGACGGTTATCACCGACGATCCGACCGAGATCACCGAACGCGACTACTACACGCTCGCGTACGCCGAGAAACGAGGACTCGACCGTGACCTCGCGACCGCCGAGTTCGAGGGGCTCGAATCGGAGGGGTCGGCGTGAGCGACGAGGCAGACAAGTCCGCCGAGATGTATGAGAACGACTCCCACACAGCGGGCGACGTCCGTGAGGGCATCCCATTCATCGGCGCCGGACCCGGTGATCCGGGGCTGCTCACGGTCACTGGTAAGCGACTCGTGGAAGACGCCGACCTGGTGGTCCACGCGGGGTCGCTGGTGAACAGCGAACTCCTCGACGCCTACTGTGCGGACGCCGAACAGGTGTCGAGCGTCGGGAAGGACCTCGAGGAACTCGTCCCGCTGATGACCGACGCCTACGGGGCCGACCGGACGGTCGTGCGCCTCCACAGCGGCGACCCCGCGATCTACGGCGCGGCGCTGGAGCAGATGGACGCCCTGGAAGCGAACGGTGTCCCGACGTACTTCGTCCCCGGCGTCACCTCGGCGTTCGCGGCCAGCGCGACGCTCGGGACGCAGTTGACCCTCAACGAGGTGGCCAACCACGTCGCGTTCACCCGCCCACAGGGGAAGACCCTCTCGCCCGACGAGGACCACATCGGCGACTTCCTCGACCACGGCGACGTGACGGTCTGCATCTACCTCGGGACGCACGCCGTCGACGAGACGATGGACCGGTTGCTCGCGGAGGGCCACGATCCCGAAACGCCGGTCGCGGTGGTCTACCACGCCTCGTGGCCGGACGAGGACGTGATCCGGGGGACGATCGGGACGATCGGCGAGAAAATCGAGGAGGCAGGCTACCGCGCCTCGGCGCTGGTCATCATCGGCGAGGCGGCGACGGGCGCCGGGTACGAACGCTCCTACCTGTACGGCGACTGGGCGCGGGGGGACGACGGTTCGACCGAGAGCGCCAGCGGGATCGAGAGCGAGACAGACGACTGAGTAAACGACAGATGACTGATACGGAGGTGCGAAATGACTGAGACGACAACACATTCGGACGACAGCGACTGTAGCACGGCCGACAGCGACGGCGAGGTCGCCCGCGAGATCGCGATCGTGAGCTTCGAGCGGAAGCGCGAGACGGCCGAAGAGATCAAAACGGGCCTCGCCGACGAGTACGACCGGATCGACATCCTCGAATACCACGGTGAGGTGTTCGAGGAGCACTGGGGCGCGTACGACTGCTTCGTCGGGCTGATGGCGAGCGGGATCGCGATGCGGAAGACCGCACCGCTGCTCGACGACAAGTGGGCGGACCCGGCGGTCGTCGTCGTCGACGAGGAGTTGACGTGGGCGATTCCGCTGACTGGGGGGCACCACGGCGCCAACCAGGTCGCACACGACCTCTCGACGATGGGCGCGGTCCCCGCGATGACGACTGCCTCGGAGGCGGCGGGCAAGCAGGGCGTCGAGAGCCGCGCGAAGGCGCTCGACACCCACGTCGTCAACGGCGACTCGACTGTCGCGACGAACCTCGCGGTCCTCAACGACGAACTGGGGCCGGTGGCGCGGCTCGACGGCCCGAAGGCAGTCCTCGTCGACGACGACGTGACCGTCCTCAAGCGGAACGCCGAGGACGGCGTCGTCCTCGGGACCGGCAGCGTCTCCGGCGCGGGCGCCGAGCAGTTCCTGACGGCCTGGCACGACGCTCTCGATGCGGCCGACTGCGCGACCGAGGACGTCGAGTTCGTCGCGACGGCGACCCGCAAGGAGGGCGAGGAGGGACTGATCGAGGCGGCCCGTAAACTCGGTGTCGGTGTCGCCTACCTCGACAAGGAGACGCTGCTGGAATTCGAGGGGCCGACGCCCTCCCGCTCGAAGGAACTCATCGGCTGGCCCGGGATCGCTGAGGCAAGCGCCATCGCGGCGGGGCGCGACCACGAATTGCTCGTGGAGAAGCGGCGCCACGACGACGCCGTGACCGTGGCGGTGGGCCGATGAGCGGCCACGGCACGCTCTACGTCGTCGGCATCGGCCCGGGGCTCCCAGAGCATATGACCCAGCGGGCCCGCGAGGTCATCACCGACGCCGACTGCGTCATCGCCTCGAACCTCTATCAGGCGTTCCTGCGTGAGGACGGGACGCTCCCGCCCGAGGGCGAGGCGGGGCCGGAGGATCCCGAGATCGTCCGCTCGTCGATGGGCAAGCAGATCGAACTCACCCGCGAGGCCTTCGAGCGCGTCCGGGAGGGCGAGGAGGTCGCGCACGTCTCCGGCGGCGACCCGAACGTCTACGGCAAGTCGGACCTGGTGTTCACGATGGCCGACGCCGACGACGCTACGGATATTCCGATCGAGATTGTCCCCGGCGTCACGGCGGCGCTCGGTGGCGCGGCAATGATGGGCGCGCCGCTGTCGAACGACTTCTGTACGATCTCGCTGTCGGACAAGTGGCGCGGCTGGGACGAGATCGAGGAGAAACTCCGCGCCGCCGCGGTGGCCGACTTCGTCGTCGTCCTGTACAACTGCTGGCGGAACTACGAGCGGGCGATCGAGGTCCTCCGCGAGGAGCGCGCCGACGACGTCCCCGTCGGCATCTTCAACGACGCCGGCCGGGGCGACGCGGGCCGAAACGTCGAGGGTGAGACGTACACACTGACGACGCTTGGCGACGCCGCGGCCCACGAGGAGAGCGTCGGCGGGATGGGCACGTCGATCCTCGTCGGTACCCACGAAACCGAGACCTGGCGCAACGACCACAAAACGCACCTCGTCACCCCGCGCGGCGGGCGTGACGTCGACGACTTCTGACAATGAGTGATACAGCAACAGACACGGACGCGGACAGAACGTGTGGCGCGGCAACCGAGACGGAGACAGGAGCCGAAGAGGCGGCGGAAACGACCGGTCCGGCGTGCGGAGCGTCGACGTCAGACACTTCGGTGTCCTCTGGAGCGTCGACCGAGTCGACACCGACGGACTCGTCCGGGTCGGCCTGCGGCGCGTCGACGTCGGACGACTCTTCGGCGAGCGACGCCTCCACGTCCTCCTGCGGCGGCTCGAACTCCTCGACCGACGAGAAGGTCGCCGCGGCCGTCGACGATTTCGAGGCCGATCCGGGGCGACTCGTCGCGGTCGGCCTCGGTCCCGGAGAGCCCAGCGGGATGACCACGCGGGCGAAGGCGGCGCTCCGCGAGGTCGATCAGATCGTCGGCTACACCACCTACATCGACCTGCTGCCCGAGGAGATCGTCGAGGGCGCCGACGACGTCTACTCCACGCCGATGTGCGGCGAGGTCTCCCGGACGGAGGAGGCGATCGACCGCACGCTCGCCGGGAACGACGTCGCGATCGTCGGCAGCGGCGACCCGAACGTCTACGCGCTCGGCGGACTCGCGCTCGAGATCCTCGAATCGAAAGGCGGCACCGCAAGCGCCGTCGACTTCGAGGTGGTGCCGGGGGTCCCGGCTGCCCAGTCCTGTGCCGCGCGGCTGGGCGCGCCGCTGGTGAACGACACCGTCAGCATCAGCCTCTCGGATCACCTGACGTCGATGCCGACGATCGAATCGCGGCTGCACGCGGTCGCCAAGGAGGGCTTCACGATCGCGATCTACAACCCCTGGAGCCGAAAGCGCCGCGAGAACTACGAGAAGTGCTGTGAGATCCTGCTGGAACACCGCGATCCGGAGACGCCGGTCGGGATCGTCCACGCCGCCGGACGCGAGGACGAGGAGGTCGAGATCGTCGAACTCGGCGAGTTGCCGGAATTGGGCGAGACCGACCTCGTCGATATGACGACCACGCTGCTCGTCGGCAACGAGGAGACGTACGTCTGGGACGACCGGATGGTGACGCCCCGCGGCTACGAGCGGAAGTACGAGTACTGATGTTCCGTGTCGAACTCGATCGGGACGCCTGCGAGGGGATCTTCGCGTGTCTCGTCCGCGACGACCGGTTCGTCGAAGACGAGGCGGGACTGGCGACAGTCGACCCGGACGCTGCAGGCGTCGTCGACGTCGACCGCGAGGGCGAGCGCGTGATCGCCACGTTCGAGGGCGGCGTCGACGACGCGGAGTTGGCCGCAGCGGCCTGTCCGCCCAACGCGATCACGGTCCGTGCGGAAGACGACACGACGACCGACCCGGGGGGTGAGCGATGACCGACGACACGCCCGGCGGACTGCTGTCGAGTCACCCGGAGACGGCCTACTTCTGGGGCTCCGTTGCCGGCGACGGGGACCTCCAGGAGGATCAGATTACCGTCCGCGCCTGCGACGAAGCGAGCGCCGAGCGACTCCGCTCCATCGCGGGCGGCGGGTCGATCGACCACCAGCAGACCGATCGCCCGTACGCTCACGACACCGACCTGACGCGGACCGACGAGGAGTACGAGGTGACCGTCCGCGGCGGCGTCGCCGCCCGCGGGAGCGCCGCCTTCGGCCTCCCGACCGGCACGGAGTCGGGCGGCTACCGATTCGACGCCCTGTCGGAGCACGACAGACAGCTGCTCAGAGGGCTGCTCGAGAGCTGCGGGACGGTCTGTTTCAAGTCTTCCAGCGGGACCGTCGGCGTCTCGTTCGTCCACGACGACCGGCGGTTGCTGGAACGGATCGACGGACTGCTCGCTGGCTGCGCCGTCGACGCCCCGACCGGGGAGATCGCGGAGACCTCCGCGGGCGGCTACTGGTTCGGGATCGACGACGAGGCTGCCGGCCGGTTCGGCGAGTGGGTCTACAAGGGAAGCGAGGCGACCGGCCTGTTCGCGCCGACGCGGCGCCGGAAACTCCGGCAGAGCATCGAACAGGCGGCCGAGCTATGAGCACCACCGAAGCCTCCCTCGACGACGATGCGGTCCTGCTCGTCGGCCACGGCTCCCGCCGGGAGAAGTCGAACGAACAGGTCCGGACGCTCGCAGCGAAACTCGAAGCTGCGCTCGATTTACCGGTCGACGTCGCGTTCCTCGAACTCGCAGAGCCGTCGATCTCGGCCGCAATCGAGGGCTTGGCGCCGACGTGTGAGCAACTGACCGTCGTCCCGCTGTCGCTGTTCGGTGCGAGCCACGTCAAAAGCGACATCCCGCTCGCGGTCCAGACCGCACGGGCCGAACACGACGGGCTGACGATCCAGTATGGCTCTCATCTCGGTGTCCATCCATCGCTCGTCGCGCTGCTCGACGAGCGGGTCGGTGTCGTCGAGTCGTCACTCGGTGTCGACCGGGAGACCGACGACGTCGCCGTCGTGGTCTGTGCGCGCGGATCGAGCGATCCCGACTCGAACGCCGACGTCCACAAACTGACGCGGTTGCTCTACGAAGGCCGCGACCTGGACCGCGTCGAAGCGTCGTTCATCGGTGTCACGACACCGAAACTGGACGACACGCTGCATTCGGTCGCCAAAGAGCGGCCAGACGGGATCGCGGTCGTCCCGTATATGCTCGGCGACGGGAAACTGACCCAGCGGATCGTCGAGACGACCCGGGAGTTCGACGAGTCGTACCCCTACGTCGACGCCGCGGCGGGTGACCCGCTGGGCACCCACGGCCGCGTCGTCGACGTGCTCGCCGACCGCTTTCGGGAGGCTCGCGCCGACAGCGTCGAAATGTCCTGCGACACCTGCAAGTACAAGGTCGAACTGTCCGGCTACGAGGAGGATCAGGGCGGCGCACGGGCGATGCTTCGCTCGCTCGTCCACCAGGCGGAACACGAGGACCGCGAGGACGTCGACGACGACCCGCACGTCCACGACGCGCCGGCGAAACACGTCGCGGTCTGCACGAACCAGACCTGTGCCGAGAGCGGTGCGGCCAGCGTCATCGAGGGATTGCGGAACGCCGCACGCGACGCCGACTGCGACGCCCGCATCACCAGAAGTTCCTGTCTCGGCCAGTGCGGCGACGGCCCGATGGTCGCCGTCTACCCCGACGGGATCTGGTATGGCGGCGTGACCACAGGCGACACCGACAGGATCGTTTCGTCCCACCTGCAGCGGGACCGCATCGTCTCCGACCTCGTCCACCAGACACTGTAAGATGACCTGTGAAGAACTCGAAGCGCTCCGACTCGCACTGATGAACGTGACCGGCACCGCCGACGAAAGCGTCCGACAGCACGCCGAGGCCGAACTCGGCGAGACGCTCGACGACGACGGACCGATCGCCGCGCTCGCCGACGCTACGACGCTCGCGGAGATCCAGCGCCACCTCGACGCCGCCCTCGTCGACTTGGAGGAAGAAGCGATGCAAGCCGACCCCGACGACCCGCAGGGCGCGTATCTTCGCGGTCGGGTCGTCGCTGTCAGGGACGCCCAGCGGACCGTTCGGCGGCTTCGCACCGAGACCGATGCGCTCCTCGACGACCTCGGTGAGGCGCATCACACGCTCCACGAGACGTTCCCCGTCGAGGAGTAACATTGCGGCGTGAGCTCACGGCTCAGCGATCCTGAGAAGCCGCTGACGCCGCGGCGTGAGCAACCCGCTCCGCCGAGAGTTCCGACAGCGACACTCTGCGCGCGTCGGTCTCGCGCTCGATGATGTCAGTCAGTCCGGCACCGTCGTCGCCTGCGTCGACGAGGACCACCGACGACTCCGTCCCCGCAAGCCGGCGGGCGGCGTCCCGGGTCGCCGCCGTCGGACTCCCCTCGGCGACGTTCGCGCGCCCGTCGGTGACGACCACTGCGAGGCCCGCTTCGGCTTCAGTGCGGTCGAGGAGACGGGTCGCCGCGTCGAGGCCGGCCGGCAGCGGCGTCCGGTCGCCGGTCGGGAGTTCCTTCAGGTGGCGAGCGGCCAGCGTCACGCTGTCCGTCGGGGGCAGAAGCACCTCGGCGTCGTCGCCCGCGACGGCGACGAAGGCCACCTCGTCGCGCTGTTCGTAGGCGTCTTCCAAGAGCGACAGCACCGTCCCCTTCGCGCGGCGCATCGCCGGTCGCATCGACGCGCTGGCGTCGACGACGAAGATCACGAGGGTCCCCGCGGTGCCGGTCCGGACCGACGTCCGGAGATCCCGTGCTTCGACCTCGGCGCGTCCGTCGGTCGCAGCGGCCCGGACTGATGCGGCGGCATCGACGGTATCTGCGGAGTCCGCCCGTTCGGTCCGCACGCGGGATCCCCGGGCCTGTGTCGAGGGGTCGGCGTTGGCACGCGACCCGTCGGTCGCCGTTGCCGACGCTGACTCGACCTCGTCGACCGGCGGAGCGACCGCGTCGCCGACCTCGGCCCGCTGCCCTGGCACGAGCGGCGTCGCGGTCCGCTCCTCGTCGGCGCCGTCTTCCGGTGGCCCATCCCCGTCCTCGTCCGAAGACGAGTCGCCACCGTCGTCTCGGTCTCGGGACGCCCCAGCAGGCCGCTGGGCGCCACTGGGGTCGTCGTCGGACTCGTTTGCGTCGTCGCTTCTGCCGTCCGGATTCTGTTGCTCGGAATTGTCGGTTCCGCTGCCCCCGTCTTCACCGTCGGTTCCATCCGCGTCCGACTCGTCGCGAGTGTCGTCTCCCTCGCCATCTGGACACCTCTCCGCTGTCGACTCGCCGTCCTCGTTGCCGTCGGACTCCGAATCACCGTCTTCCGGGCTACTGTCTCCCGAGTCGTCGAAGTGATCGTCGAGCACGTCGTCGACGTCGGGCGAGTCCTCGAACGGGCGACCCTGGAGACGATGCGGGAGCGCCAGCGTCGCCGCCTCCCGGACGTCGGACTCGATCACTTTCGTGCGGCTGTCGAGCGCCGCGAGTGTCATCGCCGTCCGGGCGGTCGCGATGTCCGCGCGGTGACCGTCGACGCCGGCGTCGCCGCAGAGTTCGGCGATCTCGGCTTTGAACTCCGCGGGGAGGTCGACGTCCGAGAGCAGGTCCCGGGCGCGGAGCAGCCGATCTCGCACTGCTTCGGTCTCCGATTCGTACCCGTCGGCGAACCGCGAGGGATTCTCGTGTCTGTCGAGCGCCCGGTTGATCACCTCGACGCGGTCCTCGACCGACTCGACGCCGGTGACCGTCGCCTGGAGCGCGAACCGATCGCGGAGTTGCGGCCGGAGATCACCCTCCTCGGGGTTCATTGTCCCGACGAGCGTGAAGTCGGCGGGGTGTTCGACGCTCACGCCGTCGCGCTCGACGCGGTTGACGCCGCTCGCGGCCGCGTCGAGCAGGACGTCCACGAGGTGGTCCTCCAGCAGGTTCACCTCGTCGACGTAGAGGACGCCGCGGTTCGCCCGCGCGAGGAGTCCGGGCTCGAACTCTGCGGCCCCGTCGAGCGCGTCGGCGACCGAGAGGGTCCCGGTCACTCGTTCACGCGTCGCGCCGAGCGGGAGCGTCACGAGCGGCACGGCCCGGGTTTCGACCTCGTGGTCGGACCGTTCTCGGCACGCTGAACACTGTCGGTCGGGGCCGTCGGGGTGACAACCGTACGGACAGCCGGCGACCGCGCGCTGTTCGGGGAGCAACTCGACCAGCGCCCGGACTGCAGTCGATTTGGCCGTCCCCTTCTCGCCGCGGACGAGGAGTCCATCGAGCGCGTCGTTGGCAGCAACGGCCAGAAGCGCCCGTTTCAGCTCCGCTTGTCCGACGATCGCAGGGAACGGCGTGTAGCGGCGAGGCATACAGATATGCAACCTTACTTGTAGTAGGGCAATAACGCTTTATCAACGATGGCGACGATCGGGCTGTACACGGCGACGGAGAACGAACTGGGCGCGGTCCAGCAGGCGGCGGCGCGACTCGACGGGATCGATCTGGCGGTGCGCTCGGAGGGAGACCTCGACGACATCGACGACGTCGACGCCTTCGTCGACGAGGTCGTAGAGGCGACGGCGGTCGTGCTGTGGCTGCACGGCGCCGAGGAGAGTCTCCCCGGCTACGAGCACGCCGTCGAACGACTGACCGACGCCGGCGTTCCGCTGATCGTGAAATCGACCGGCGACGCCTACGCTGTCGAGGACACGACCGTCGCTGCGAGCGACAGAGACCAGGTGTACGAGTACCTCGACTGCGGCGGGGTCGTGAACCTCGCGAACTGCTGCCGGTTCCTGGCCGCGGAGTACGGGAATCCTGGGGAAGGGCCGTCCGAAGCCGAGTACGACGACCCAGTCTCACTGCCGACCGAGGGCGTCTATCACCCGGACCATCCCGGGATCGACTACGAGGAACTGCGAGCGACGCACGACCCCGAGAAACCCACGATCGGCGTCTGGTTCTACGAGTCGCACTGGACGCACGCCAACACCCGCTACGTCGACGCGCTCGTGCGGGCCTTGGAAGCCCAGGGCGCGGACGTCCTCCCCGCCTTCTGTAATCCGGCGACCGACGAGGACGGGCAGGAGAACGCCGAGTGGGTCGCCCGCAACTGGTTCCGGGATGAGGATGGCCCGGTCGTCGACGCGGTCGTGAGTTCGTTTATGTTCTCACTGTCGATGAGCGAGCGCGGCCGCGACGCCGACGACGAGGGCAAAGACGCCGAGGAGGTCTTCCTCCGGGAACTCGGGGTCCCGGTGTTGCAGGCGATCACGACGATGCGTTCCGAGTCGCGGTACGAGCGGAGCGACACGGGCGTGATGGGTTTCGAACTCGCGCTGTCGGTTGCGCTGCCCGAGTTCGATGGCAACGTCGTCACCCACCCGATCAGCGGCAAAGAGCGGATGGACGACGAGGCGGGGATCGGCAGCGCGCCGAAGCAACATTTCCCGATCGACGACCGGATCGACCACGTCGCCCGACTTGCCGTCAACTGGGCACGGCTGCGACACCTCCCGAACGACGAGAAGGACGTCGCGGTCGTGCTTCACAACTACCCGCCGAGCGACGACGGCATCGGTACGGCGTTCGGCCTCGACAGTCCCGAGAGCACCGTCAACCTCCTCGATGAACTCCGGAGGCGTGGCTACGACGTTGACGACCCACCCGAGGACGGTGCAACGCTCATCGACCGGCTCACCTCGCAGTTGACCCTCGATTCGCGGTGGGTCGCCCCCGAAGACGTCGCCGAGTTGAGCGTCGATACGGTGTCGCCGGCGCAGTACGCCGAGTGGTTCGACGCGGCGGACGACCGGTTCCGGGAGGCCGTCATCGACGAGTGGGGCGATCCGCCGGACCGGCCCTTCGCGATCCCCGGGGTCGAGTACGGGAACGTCCTCGTGACGGTCCAGCCGCCCCGCGGGTTCGGAATGGATCCGTCGAAGGTCTACCACGACTCCGACCTCCAGCCCCCGCACGACTACTACGCCTTCTATGCGTGGCTCCGCAACGAGTTCGACGCCGACGCCGTCGTCCACCTCGGGACACACGGAAGTCTGGAGTGGCTTCCCGGGAAGACGGTAGGGCTGAACGGCGCGAGCGCCCCCGACGCGCTGATCGACGACCTGCCGAACGTCTACCCGTACATCATCAACAACCCCGGCGAGGGGACGCAGGCCAAGCGCCGGTCGTACGCGGCGGTCGTCGACTATCTGACGCCCGTGATGCGTGCCGCCGGGACGTACGACGAACTGGCGGACCTCGAAGAACTGGTTCGCGAATACCGCGAGGCCGGGATGGAGGACGCCCGGTCGGACAGCGGCGCCCAGTTGCGCGAGCGGATCCGCGCGTCGGTGGCTGCGCAGGATCTCGCAACCGACCTCGGATTCGAGTCGGTCGAGGACGTCGCGTTCGACGACCTGATCGAACGGATCCACGAGTATCTCACCGACGTGAAGACCACACAGATTCGGCTGGGACTGCACACGATGGGCGAACCGCCCGCCGGCGACCGCCTCGTGGAGTACCTCGTCGCGCTCACCCGGCTCTCGAATCCCGGCGCACCGAGCCTCAGAGAGAGCGTCGCGGGTGTCCTCGGCGTCGACTACGACCGGATGTTGAACGAGCCAGGGACCTACGACGAGGAACTCGGGATGTACCTCTCGGAGGCGGCAGATCGCGTCCGCGAGGAGTCGCTGTCGCTCGTGGCGGAACTCGCCGCCCACGACTTCGACGTGCCGGCCTCCGAGCAGGAGGCGGGGCCGGACGACGAGGTGACGATGAACCTCCTGGTCGTCGACATCGACCCCCTGGGCGACGCGCGCGTCGCGGGTGGCGCCCACGACTCGCTCCGGGAGGTGCTGGAGTTCATCTGCGAGGAGGCCGCACCGCGTGTCGCGGGCGCGGCCGACGAGATTCCGCGGACCGCAGACGCGCTGAACGGCGCGTACGTCCCGCCGGGCGGCAGCGGCGCGCCCACGCGCGGCGGCGTCGACCTCCTGCCGACGGCGCGGAACTTCTACACGCTCGACCCCCGGAAGGTCCCCGCGAAGACGGCCTGGGACGTCGGCAAGCGCGTCGCCGACGGCGTCGCCGAGCGCCACCGGGAGGAGAGCGCGACGCGGAGCGCCGCGGAACAGTCGAGCGCTGCGCGGAGCGACCCGCGAGACGACGAGGGCGCCTATCCCGAGGAGATCGGGGTCGTCGCCTGGGGGACGCCGACGGTGCGTACCCGCGGCGAGACGATCGCGCAGGTGCTGGCGCTGATGGGCGTTCGGCCGGTCTGGACCGACGCCGGGCGGATCGACGACGTGGAGCCGATCCCCCTCGACGAACTGGACCGGCCGCGGATCGACGTGACGACGCGCGTCTCCGGGCTGTTCCGTGACGCGTTCCCGCAGGCGGCGAGCGTCGTCCACGACGCGGTCGACGCAGTCGTCGACCTCGACGAACCGCACGAGATGAACTACGTCAAGAAGCACGTCGAGGAGGAGGCCGCAGATCTCGAAGCCGACGGCGTCGACGCCGAGGAGGCGACGTCGCTGGCGAAACAGCGCGTTTTCACGACGAAGCCCGGCGGGTACGGCGCCGGCACGAACAAAGCCGTCGACGAGGGCAACTGGGACGATCGCTCGGACCTCGCGGACGTGTACGTCCAGTGGGGCGGCTACGCACTCGGGAAGCGCGGGCGGGTGAGTGAGGCAAAAGAGAGCTTCGAACGGCGACTCGGCTCCGTCGAGGCGACGGTCAAGATCGAGGACACAGGCGAGCAAGACGAGTTCGACTCCTCGGACTGGTACGCGTTCCACGGCGGGTTCATCTCCGCCGTCGGCGAGATCGCCGGGAGCGACCCGGCCTCCTACGTCGGCGACTCCTCCGATCCCGACAACGTCTCCGTCTATACAAACGAGGAAAAAGTCAGGAAGACGATGCGGGCGCGGGTACTCAACCCCGAGTGGCTGGACAGTATGGAGGAACACGGCTACAAGGGCGCCGGCGACCTCTCGACGACCGTCGACGTCGCGCTCGGCTGGGACGCCACGACCGGCGTCGTGAGCGACACGCTCTGGGAAGACGTCGCCGAGGCGTACGCGTTCGATGCGGACCGTCGGGAGTGGATGCGCGAGGTCAACCCCTGGGCCCTCGAAAGCATCACGTCCACCCTTCTCGAAGCGATCGACCGCGACCTGTGGGACGCCGAGGACGGCGTCGCCGATCGACTGCGGGACATCAACCTCTCCGTCGAGGGCGACCTCGAAGCGGAAGCGAGCGGCGCGAGCGAGGCAATCTCAGATGACTGACGACACTCCAACCGACGACGCAAACGAATCGAACGGGTCGGGACACTCGGGGACGGCCGGGGGGTCTTCGACCGCCGACTACGCGGACCTGGGCGCGACGACCGAGGCGGCGATGGACATCGCGGAGACGAGTATGGACATCGTTCGCTCGTTCGTCCCCGACGAGAGCCTGCACGACCGTATCCGGCAGAAAGCCGTGCACGCGACCGGGTCGCCGGAGTTCCAGCATCTGGTTCGCTTCCAGAACGACCCCGTGCTCGCTGGCGCCCACGCCGTCCTCGACGAGCGGCCGATCGTGACAGACATCACGATGGTCAAAGCGGGGATCACGGGCCGCGGCCACGACTGCCCGGTGCGGAAGGCGATCGGCGAAGGTGCCGATCTGGCCGCCGAGACGGGGATGACCCGGACCGCAGCGTCGGTGCTGGAACTGGACCGGCAGGGGGTCTACGACGGTGCAATCGCTGTCGTCGGGAACGCGCCGACCGGTGCACTGGCGCTGGCCGACTGCATCGAGGACGGAACGCGGCCGGCCGTCGTCGTGGCGACCCCGGTCGGCTTCGTGAAGGCGGCCGAGAGCCGCGAGCGGATCCGCGCGGTCGCCGCCGAATACGGGGTTCCAGCGATCACGACCGTCGGGACGCGCGGCGGGAGCGGCCTCGGCGCGGGACTCGTGAACGAACTCGTCCACGTCGCCAGCGACGCGCGGGAGGGAGCGGTCGATCTCTCGGCCCGCGAGCAGGACGCAGATCACAACTTCCCGACCGATGAGTGACGACTACGACCTCGACGCCGGGGGGGACCCCGCGACGGTCGCCGCTGCGACGCCAGAAGCGACCAGTGTGGCCGAGGCCGATCCCGTCTTCGCGGTGGGCATCGGACCGGGCGATCCGGCGTACCTCACCCGGCGCGGCGCGCGCGCCATCAGCGAGGCGGACGTCGTGGTCGGCTTCGAGACCGTGGTCGACCTCGTCGCCGCGGAGACCGACGCCGACCTGCTCACCTGCGGATACGCGGACGAAGCGGCGACGCTCGACTCCTTCGCGGATCGCGTGGGCGACGGCGAGCGCGGGACGGCCGTCCTGATGGGCGATCCGAACCACTCGGGCTATCAGTTCCTCGGCAAGGTCCAGCGGGCGGTGGACGCCCCGGTGCGGGTCATTCCTGGAATTTCGTCGCTCCAGGTCGCCGCGAGTCGCGCGCGGACGCCGATGGAGGACAGCACGTTCGTCACCCTTCACAAGAGCGGCTCCCTCGACGACGATCTGGATCGCCTCGCCAGCACCGTGGGCGACCGGCATCTGCTCGTCCTGCCGCGACCGTTCGACTGGATGCCCGGCGACATCGCCGCCTTACTCGTCGAGAGTGGGGCGGACCCGACGCTCGACGCGCTGGTGTTAGAACGACTGACGCGCTCGGACGAAGCAGTGACGAAAACCACGCTCGGTGGCCTCGCCGACTCCGCAGGCGGAGCGGACCGTGATTCGACACCGTACTCGGATCTCTCGGTACTCGTCGTTCGCGCGGACGTCTCCGCGGAGGTGGAGAGATGAGTGAGGTGGACCGATGAAGGGATTCGTCGTCGGCGGCACGCGGTCGGGTGTCGGCAAGACCGTCGCGACGCTCGCGATCATCCGGGCGCTCCGGAACGGCGGCGACGACGTCCAGCCCGCGAAGGCCGGCCCGGATTTCATCGATCCCAGCCATCACGAGTACGTAGCTGGAAAGCCCTCGCGGACGCTCGATCTGTGGCTGGAAGGTCGCGAGGGCCTCCGTCGGAACTACTACCGCGGCGACGGCGACGTCTGTGTCGTCGAGGGCGTGATGGGCCTCTACGACGGCGACTGCTCCAGCACCGCGATGGTCGCCGAGGCGCTCGACCTCCCGGTCGTGCTCGTCGTCGACGCGAAGGCGGGGATGGAGAGCGTCGCCGCGACGGCCCACGGCTTCCGGGAGTACGCGTCGCAGGCAGGCAGCGAGGTGGAGGTCGCCGGCGTCGTCGCACAGCGCGCACACGGCGGGCGCCACGCGGAGGGGATCCGTGACGCGCTGCCCGAGGGTCTCAGGTATTTCGGGCGGATTCCCCCGCGTTCGGAACTCGAAATCCCCGACCGACACCTGGGCCTGCAGATGGGCGAGGAGGCAGCGCTCGACGACGACGCGCTCGACGAGGCGGCCGAATCGATCAGCGTCGAAGAACTGCGCTCCGTCGCTCGCGCGCCCCCACGTCCCGATTCGGATCCGGGGCCGTCAGGCGAGCCGATAGACGCCCGAATCGCCGTTGCCCGCGACGCAGCGTTCTGTTTTTCCTATCCCGCGACGCTCGAACGCCTGCGGGAGCGCGCCGACGTGGTCACGTTCTCGCCGCTCGCGGGCGATCCGCTCCCCGTTTGCGACGGCGTCTACCTCCCGGGCGGCTACCCCGAACTCCACGCGTCGGCCCTCGCAGACAGCCAGGCGCTCGCAGCCCTCCCGGATCGCGCTGCGGAGGGCCTGCCCATCCTCGGCGAGTGCGGCGGCCTGATGGCGCTGTCGGAGTCGCTGACGACCGCCGCGGGGGAGCGGCGTGAGATGGCTGGCGTGCTCCCGGCAACGGTCCGGATGTGCGACCGCTATCAGGCGCTGGATCACGTCGAACTGGAAGCGACGTCACGGACGGCAACCGCCGATGTGGGCGAGCGACGACGCGGCCACGAGTTTCACTACTCCGAGGCCGACGTCGACACCGACGCCCGGTTCGCGTTCGAGGTGCGTCGGGGGAGCGGCATCACCGACGAGCGCGACGGCCTGACCGAACACCGGACGCTCGGCACCTACTGTCACCTCCATCCGGAGAGCGGCGCGTTCGATACGTTCATCGAGCGTGCGGCGAGCAGCCGTCAGTAGCGGCCGTTTGTCGACCGGTCGCCGGACGCTTCTCAATCGGTCGCGCTTCGACCGGTCGCCCGACGATCCCTCAGTCGGCCGTCCCTTCGACCTGCTGTGTCCTGTCTACCTTCAGCGGGTTCCCTGTCGACGTCGCGGTAACCAGCCGCAGGAACTGCCCGGCGTTCGTGAGGAGTTTGTTCTCCGCTTTCCGGAGGTGCTCTTCGTACGTCGAGCGTGCGACCGCGGTCTGCTCGGCGAGGTCGCGGAGCGACGTCTTCCGGGGCTGTTCGTAGTAGCCGCTCTCTAAGGCCAGGCGGAGCGCCGCCAGTTGCCGCTCGGTCACGTCGTCGAACAGCTGATCGACCGGCGCCAGCATACTGTGGGGGATCTCTTGCTCGGTGATCGCCGTCTTCGAGAGCACGTCGACGTTCCGGTCGGCTTCGAGGTCGTTCAGCAGCGCGCGGACGTCGCGCTCGTCGAACGCGATGACCGAGTAGTGTTCCCAGCCCTGTCGGTGGATCGTCGGCGGCTGGTACAGACAGTTGTACTCCTCGAACCGTTCGATGATCGAGTCCTCCAGCGAACAGAGACAGGACTGGGTGACGACGTGGAGGCCGGAGTCGTCGACGGATCGGTGGAGGATCGTGCCCAACCGGTCGATCTCGTCGAGCAGGTCCTCGCTCGGTGATTCCGAGGAGGTGATCTCGATCACCTGACAGTCGCTGAGATACCACTCCCTGATCGTGAGGTCCGGGTAGTGCTCCGAGATCTCCCGATACGGACACTCGTGTCTGACCCGGAAGGAGGCCTCATAGAGGCTCATACGAACACAGACGAGCCCGTATGAATTAAGGGTGCCGGCTATGTCCGGCATCACTTATATCGGATAACCTGTCTTACGTACGAGCACCTATGTCAGCGATGGCTCCCGATGAACTCGGGAAACGGTTGCAGACAGATGACGACGTACTCGTGCTCGATATTCGCCACGAGGAAGATTTCGACGACTGGCATATCCCCGCGAGTGTCAACGTCGACGTCTACGACGAACTCACGACGGAACCGGACGCGGCGAAAGACGACCTCTCGGAACTCCCCGACGAGAAAGAGATCGTGACCGTGTGTGCAGAAGGTGTCGTCTCACAGACCGCGACGGACGTCCTCGACGAACTCGGCTACGACGCGACGACGCTCACCGACGGGATGTCCGGGTGGAGTCGGGTTCACCGACACGCGCCGGTCTCCGTCGACCTCGATGGCACGCTCGTACAGGTCGCCCGACCCGGGAAGGGCTGTCTCTCGCACGTCCTGATCTCCGAGGGGGAGGCGGCCGTGTTCGACCCCTCGCACTACCTCGCGGAGTACGAGGCGGTGATCGACGACCACGACGCCGAACTCGTCGCCGTACTCGACACGCACGCCCACGCCGACCACGTGTCCGGCGGGCACGAACTCGCTGCTCGCCACGACGTCCCGTACTACCTCCACCCGAAGGACGCACTCGCTGTAGAGACGGCACCCATCGAAGACGGCGATACCGTCCAGATCGGTGCTGTCGAAATCGAAGTGATCCACACGCCCGGCCACAGCGAGGGTAGCGTCTCGTTCGATCTGGAGGGAAAAGCGTTGCTTACCGGTGACACGCTCTTCCACGAGAGCGTCGGGCGCGTCGAACTGGGCGTCGAGGCCGGGATCGAGGACTCGGACGTCGAGGCGAACGCCGCGACGCTCTACGAGAGTCTCCAGCGGTTGCTGGAGCGGCCGGACGATGCCGTGGTCCTGCCGGCACACGACCCGGGGTCCCCGGAGCCGCCGGTGACAGCGACGCTCGGGGAAGTCAGAGCCGGGAACGAGGATCTGGGGCGCGACCGCGAGGCGTTCATTCGGGAACTCGCCGACGACATCCCGGACCACCCGCCGAACTTCGAGCGCGTAAAGCGGACGAACGTGGGACAGGAGTCGGTTCCCGCCGACGAACTGGCCGACCTGGAACTGGGTCCGAACAACTGCGCGGCCGAGTAATCGATGAGTACCGGAACTGAACTCAAACAGGGGATCCGCGAGCACCTCGGGCAGTTCTCGTTACACATCCTGCTGGTGTTCGCCACGGGGCTGACGATCGGGTCCGAACGGGCGGTCGTGCCCGTTCTGGGCCGGGACGTGCTCGGTGTCGAGTCGCTTTTCGTCATCGGCTCGTTCGTCGTCTCGTTCGGGTTCGTCAAGGCGATCCTCAACCTCTATGCCGGCAAGTGGGGCGGCGAATACGGCCGCAAGCCCGTGCTCGTCCTCGGGTGGGCGACGGCGCTGCCGCTCCCGCTGATCCTCATCTTCGCGCCCAGTTGGGGCTGGATCACCCTCGGGAACATCCTGCTGGGGGTCAACCAGGCGCTGACCTGGAGTATGGCGATCAACGCCAAGATCGACCTCGCCGGGCCCGATCAACGCGGACTGGCCGTCGGCATCGACGAGGCGTTCGGGTACAGCGGTGTCGCCGTCGGTGCCTGGATTACCGGCGTGATCGCCGGCCAGTTTAGCCTCCGCCCCGAGCCGTTCTACTTCCTCGCGGTCGTGGTCGTGCTGGCGTTCCTCATCGCGATCTTCCTCATCGAGGAGACTGTCCAGTACGCGCAACTGGAGGTCGACGACGAGGATCACCACGACGCGAACCTCCCGTTCGTGGAAGTCTTAAAGCGCGCGACCTACGGCGACCGGACGCTGTTCGCTGCGGCACAGGCCGGCCACATCGAGAAGTTCGTCGACACGCTGTACTGGCTGGCTGTCCCGCTGTATCTCACGAGCGAGGGCGTCGGCATCGCGTCGGTCGGGTTCATCGTCGGCGTCCACAGCGCGATGTACTTCCTCCAGATCGCGACCGGCGGACTCGCAGACCGGATCGGCCGCCGTCCGCCGGTGATCGCCGGGATGTTCCTGACCGCCGCGGGCGTCCTCGGGATGGTACTCTTCGAGGGGTATCTCCTGTGGGTCGTGCTTTCCGCCGTGTCAGGTCTCGGGATGGCGCTGCTCTACCCGAACCTGATGACCGTTCCGGGAGATGCCGCGCATCCGACGTGGCGTGCGACCGGGATGGGCGTCTATCGGATGTGGCGCGACTCCGGCTACGGCATCGGCGCGATCCTGATCGGGCTCACGATGGAGTTTGCGAACGTCGAGGCAGCCTTCTATATGACTGCTATCCTGATGTTCGTCTCCGGCGTGGTCGTGTATATCTGGATGGAGGAAACCCACCCCGAGTTCGGCACGCACGAGCCACCTGCTCCCGCGGAACCGTCGGTCTGAGCAGTCGCCGCAAAAACATTTTCCGCTCTTTCACGCATTGTAACGCCCCGGAGCTGACGGGCCGTCGCTATCGACTGCTAACGCGGCTATATTTATGATCTCGGCGAGCGTCTCAGTGTTATGAATCCGAAAACGACGCTACGATTCGAGGGTCTCGCGCTCTTTGCGGCCGCGACTGCGGCGTATTTCACACTCGGCGGGCCCGTATGGCTGTTCCTGCTGCTCGCGCTGGCACCGGACGTCTCGATGCTCGGGTATCGTGCCGGCCCGGTCGCCGGGAGTCGCCTCTACAACGTGTTCCACACGACTGTCGGCCCAGTCGCCCTCGGGGCGGCCGGCGTCCTGCTGGGCGTCACACCGCTCGTCTGGATCGCGCTCGTCTGGGGTGCTCACATCGGTGCTGACCGCGCGATCGGCTACGGATTGAAGTACCCGACCGGGTTCACGGACACGCACCTCGGGTCCAGGAACGTCCGGAATGGCCCGGCAGTCGAACTCTCGGGCGATTCCGGAGGGATCTCCCTTTCGGAGACAACTGAGCGGACACAGCGCGGCGAGCTGTTCGACGATGAGGCCGGCAGAGTTTAGCTGTGACCAGTCATACAGTCCGGGCAATGCAATCTGTGGAATATCGGGAGCAGATATACGATATTCTCAGCGATCCGACAAAGTCGATCGCGACGAGGATCGACGACGCGCTCGACGTTGGGGTCGACTATCTCGACGTTTCTATCGGATTTTTCACCCGGATCGAGGACGACGTCCAAAAGATCGTCCAATCGACCGGAAACCACACGCTGATTCAGCCCGGCGAAACGTGCCCACTCGACGACGCGTACTGCCGTCGAACGATCGAAATCGAGAGTCCGCTGGCGATACAGGACGCAGACGCCTCGTCGGCGGTTGCCGACTCGGCGGTCGAGACGTTCGGGCTCGGGGCGTACATCGGTGCCCGTATCCTCGTCAAAAACGAGGTGTACGGGACGATCTGTTTTGCCGACACCGAGTCCCGGGAAACCGACTTTACCGCGGCCGAGAGCTACTTCGTGGAACTCGCCGCCAGACTCGTCGCGCAGGCCCTCGAACAACAGTCGTACGAACGCGAACTGGCGGAACGCGAGACGGAGATCAACACGAAAGAGGAAGTGTCTCGTGCACTCATCGATGCCAGCTTCGATCTGGTGTTTCAGATCGGCTCAGAGGGACAGTTTACGTACGTTTCACCCGCTGTTGAGGATCTGCTCGGATATTCCGCCGACGACTATCTCGGCCAACCGTTCACCTCGATGCTGCCGGATCAATCGACGATCGCCGTCGCCGAGGAGATATACGAGTCGGTGATGGCCGGTGAGACTGTCGTCCGGGAGTACTTCCCACTCGAACACCGGACCAAAGAGCAGGTGCTCGTCGACATTCGGGTGACGCCGCTGTATTCCGGAGAGGTTTCACCCGAAGACCGAACGCCCGCGGACATCGTCGGGGTACAGGGGATGGCGCGGGATGCGAGCGGCCGCCACCACCGGTACCGCCTGATCCGGGTCCTCAACCGCGTCCTCCGACACAATCTCCGGAACGATACGAACGTCATTAGCGGGTACGCGGAGATGCTCCGCGACCGTCTCGAAGACGAGGACGCGGCGTACGCGCGCAAGATTATCGAGACGACCGAGCGACTGATAACGCTCAGCGAAACTGCACAGAAACTGGAGTCGAATCTCGAGGCACCGCCCGAGATCGAAATCGTGGATATTGTGCCTCTCGTCGTCCAGACTGTCAATCAGATCGACGAACAGTATCCGGGGGCGTCGATTTCAGTACACACCCCGGATGTAGCGATGGCGAAAAGTGCACCTCGGCTGGAGGCAGCCGTGTGGGAACTGCTGGACAACGCAGCCAACCACGCCGGTGCGGCGCCGTCGATAACGGTCACGGTCCGGATAGCGGACGAACAGGCGGTGATCCAGATCAAAGATGACGGCCCCGGGATTCCGGCGGACGAAAAGGCGGTGCTCCTGTCCGGACAGGAAACCCCGCTGGAACACGGGAGTGGGCTCGGGCTGCTGCTCGTCCACTGGATCGTCGAGAGCCTCGGCGGGGAGCTCACCGTCCGGGACAGTGAGGCAGGCGCGTGTGTCGAGATCGCACTCGGACGAACCGGGGAACCGTCGTCCGAGTGATCAGAGGACTTCCGAGAGCAATTCAGCAACAGCGACGCTGTCCCTGTTCGGTCGCTTCCTGTCCCTCGGGGTTTCAGATTCCCCAGAAGAATACGATGCCGACTGTCGTGACGACAGTCAGGATCAGTTGTAACGGCGCACCGACGCGTGCGAAGTCAGTGAACTTGTACCCGCCTGGTCCGTAGACCATCAGGTTCGTCTGGTAGCCGACAGGGGTCAGAAGCGGTGTGCTGGCGGCAAAGGTCACAGCCATTACGAACGCGAAGGGGTTGGCGCCGAGTTGGCCGGCCACCTCGACCCCGATTGGCAACAGCAATACGACGCTGGCGGAGTTGCTGACCATTTCCGTGATGATCGCGGTTCCAAGGTAGAACAGCCCCAGGACCACGATCACTGGAAAGAGGGCACTGACGGACACGACGAGGTCGGCGATGAGGTCCGCCGTGCCCGAGGCTTCGACGGCGATGCCGAGCGGGATGACACCCGCCACCATGAAGATCACTTCCCAGTCGATGGCTTCGTATGCGTCCTCGGGCGTGAGAATGCCCGTGAAGAACATCGCCGCAACGCCCGTCAGCGCACTCACCATGAGCGTGAGGACGTCGAGTGCCGCGAGTCCGAGGGCGCCGGCGAGGATCCCCAGCGCGATGGGGATCTTCGACCGATCGAAATCCTCCCATCTGTCCTCGCCCGCGATGGCGACATTCGTGTCCCTCGCAATGCGATCGAGCACTTGGTCGGGCGCCTGAACGAGGATGACGTCGCCGGCCTGCAACCGAACCTCTCGGAGGCGCTGGCGGATCACCTCGTCGCCGCGCCGGATCGCCAGCACTGTCACGTCGTAGTCGCGCTCGAAGTCTGCAACTCCGCTGCGCCGACTCGACCAGGGGCCGGGCAATAGCACGACTTCGGTGAGTTCGATCTCTTCGTCGTCGGCCTCCTCGGCCGACTCTTTGCCGTCTTCCTCCGTATCTTCGCCCGACGCCTCGTCCTCGACGGGAGAGCCGCTTCGCTCCGCGTCGACCGATTCCCAGCCGTGACGCCGTGGCGAGAAGCCGGGCGGGAGAGACGCATCGTCCTCCGTGGCTGCCTCCATTACCTCCGGTAACAGCTGCAGGTGTTCCTGCTCGATGACCTCCTGGAGGGTTTCCTGGTCGGCCCTGACGGAGAGGACGTCGCCGGCCTGGAGCCGTTCCCATCCCAGTCCGTGGGCGAGCGTCCGGTTGCCACGAACGATCTGGAACACGTCGAGGTCGAGGTCCTCCTCGCCCAGTTCCCCGACCCGGGAACCGACGAGCGGCGAGTCCTCCATAACGACGACATCGGTGAGGTAGTCGGTCATACCGAACGCGTCGGTGGGCGACTCCGCCGGTTTGATCCGCGCCGGAGTGAGGTATCGACCGATGGTGAGCAGGTACACGACCCCCACGAGCAAGACGATGGCGCCCAGGTGCGTGAACTCGAGCAGCGCGAACGGTTCCGCATCGGGACCACCCACCTGAACCCACACCTCGCTCGCCAGGAGGTTCGTTATCGTCCCGACGACGGTGAGCATCCCGCCGAGCATCGAGGCGAACGACAGTGGTATCAGGAGCTTCGAGGGCGACGTCTTCGTTTGCCGAGCGAGGTTCATTATCGCCGGTATCAACACGGCGACGACCGAGACGTTGCTGACGACTCCGCCCGGCGGCCCGGAGAGTGTGACCGTGGCGAGCAACTGTTTGAACTCGTTGTCCCCGGCGAACGCGATCAGTTTCCGCGTGAGGATCTGGATAATGCCGGTCCGCCGGACGCCTTCGCTCAGGACGAACATCGCAAGTACAGTGAGCGTCGCGGGGTTCGAGAACCCCGAAACGCCCTGCCCCGGTGACACGCCAGTCCACTCTCCGAGGAGGACGAGTGCGACGACGAGGCCGACTGCGGTGGCGTCGATCGGAACCGGCTGGGTAACGAAGAGGACGAAGACGACGGCGATGATCGCCAGTACGACGACCACGTCGAACGAGACCGGAAGCTGTACGGGGAGTTGTTGTAGGGGGAATCCATTGCTCCATACAAAATGCAAGAACAGAGAACTCATCGATTCGTCGTTCTCCGGGAGTTCTTCGACTGATCACATAGAATTTGTGCTATATATTCAGCAGGGTATCCACGTCTGATAGTGTGAGTCCTCTCGGCAGTCCGCATCCCTGGCTCGTCATCGTCGATTAGTTCCCAAAATCCGCCTTTCGTGTAGATTTCGAGGTGTTCGTCCCGATAGCATTGACACCCCGAAGTACAGGCTCTCGCCGAACGTTTTTTGGGCGATAACGCGGGCACCGATCAACGTGCGCGAAACGATAGAGGAGCGAACCGTCAACGGGTGTAAGGCAACGTTAGTGTTTGATACGGGCGGACCAGTCGGTAGTGATCACTTGCTGATCGTCAAGCCGGTCGATACCGAAGGGGATTGGCTGGTGAACCGGTGGTTCTACTTCGACGAGCAAACCGAGGCGTACATATGGAACTTTGCCGAGAAGGTCTGTACCGACGAAGAGTATCGACAGCAGTCGCTGGAAGAAATGGCGGACTGGAAACGCGTCGCCAACCTGTATGAGCCCCTCGCTCGCAGGCTCTATCAGGAACTGTCCCAGTCCGAACAGAGTGAGTTCCCGATTATGAAGGAAAGCTCCAGGCTCGATTCTGAGAAGTTGGAATCGCTTTGTGAAGAGCTGTTCGAGGAGAGCAAAGCCATCGTCCGTCAGGGAAAGGATCGGCATCCGGACGCAGTCTACGACGAGAAAGAAGCCGAACTACAGCGGTGGCTCGCTGCCGAATCCACATAATCCGATGCGAGAGGCGCACACGTGCGCCCCGGACACATCGGAATCCCTGTCGCGGTCGAATGACTCCCTCCGATCGTCCCCCGAGCCTTTGCTCGCTACCGCTCGCAAAGACGCCAGTTCACTCGCGCGAGCGAATGTGAGCGCGAGGCCAAGGAAGGGGCGAAGCCCCTGACGCAGGCTTTTGGTCGAGCTTTTGCAAGCGAGCAGCGCGGGACCCTCCGCGTCCCGCTGGCCGTACGGGCGACTCGTGGGTCGCCCGTACGACGGAGCGAGCGCTGCAAAAGGTCGATGTACGCCCGAAACACTACCGGGTGAGGAACTACTAGTAGGCTCGGTGGAAGTGAGAACAAGCGCCCTATGGTTAGTGTTCGAGAGCCGTCACGGTGAATAGCGAGTCGTCCGAGAGGACACTCTGGACGCGGCCGTGCCACACGTCGGCGAACAGCTCGCGGTCGTCTTCGCTCGCGGTCCCGTCGATGATCTGCTGGAGGTTGCCGAGGGCTGGCCCGCCGTCCGGAACGTCGCCGACGTGGTAAGTCACCTCGACAGCCTCGTCGGTGTCGGTCCGACGGAAGCGGAACGTCGGATCAGCACTCTCGGGGTCGAACGCGTCGAACGTCAGCATGTTCTGGCGATCACCGTAACCGCCGGCGAGCCCACCGAAGCCGTCTTCCTGCGCGGCGCCGGTCACGAACGAGATGAGGCGCCCCATAACGCCGTACGTGGCGTCGTCGCGTGGCCCCGCGGCGAGTACTTCGACTTCGCTCCGGACGGGGAGGTCGTCGGGATACAGCGCGTCGAGGTCCAGCTGGACGATGCGATAGGCGCCCGAGGCGGTCGGACAGGAGTGCCCCGCCGCCTTCACCACGTCCGCGTAGGTGACGATGAACGGGTCGCCGGGATCGAGGACGGCGAGTGCTTCTGCGACGGGGTCACGGATCCGGATCGGTTCGACGTCGTGTTCGACGGCTATGTTCGAGTCGGTACGATTCGCGTCGGTCGGAGTCGTGCTTTCTGACATCGTGAGTTGGTTGTAATCACTGGTTCGTGGTCGATGCTGTTCAATACCGTAACAGCCGCATCCCGTTGCCGATCACGGCAAGGACGCTGGCCTCGTGGACGAGCATCCCGAGCGCGAGCGTAACGTAGCTCGTCAGGACGCCCGCCAGTAGGAGCGTCACCGTCAGCACCGCGAGACCGACGTTCTCGTAGATATTCCACCGCGTGGCCTTGCTGAGTTTCACCGCGTACGGGATACGTTCGAGATCGTCGGCCATCAGCGCCATATCCGCCGTCTCGATGGCGGTGTCGGTCCCGGCGGCGCCCATGGCGATGCCAACGTCGGCGGTCGCCAGCGACGGCGCGTCGTTGATGCCGTCGCCGACCATCGCCACGACGTGGCCGTCCTCGCGGTACTCGTCGATGACCGCCTGCTTGTCTTCGGGGAGCAGTTCGGCGCGGTAGTCGTCGATACCGACTTCTTCGGCGACCGCGGCGGCGGTCCGCTCGTTGTCGCCGGTGAGCATCACCATCCCGATGCCGGCGTCCTGGAGTTGCTGGACGACGCCGGGCGTGGCCTCGCGCAGTTCGTCTCGGAGGGCGATGACGCCGACGACGACGCCGTCGAGGACGACGTGGACGGCAGTTTCGCCGCGCTCTTCGCGCCCCCGGACGTACTCGGCGACATCGGCGTGGAGCTCGAATCCGCGCTCCTCGAGCAGGGCGCGGTTCCCGACGACGATCTCGCGGCCATCGTGGTGGGCGATGACGCCCTTGCCGGCGACTACGTCGAAATTGTCCGGGTCAGGGAGCGACCGCGCGTCCGTGGTTGCTGAATCGTCGGCCGCCTGGGCAGTCGTCGTCCCGCCATCGGTCACAGGGTCCTGCCGGTTCTGCGCCGCCTCGAGGATCGCGTCGCCGAGGTGGTGTTCGCTCTTCTTCTCGGCAATGGCCGCGAGTTCAAGCACGTCACTGGCCTCGGCGTTGAAGCCGGCAACGTCGGCGACGGCCGTCTCACCCTTCGTCAGCGTGCCGGTCTTGTCGAAGGCGACGAGGTCGATCTTGCCGGCCTGTTCGAGGTGTTCACCACCCTTCATCAGGACGCCGCTTCGGGCAGCGTTGCCGACGGCGGAGACGATGCTGACCGGCGGCCCGATCACCAGCGCTCCCGGACAGCCGATGACCAGCAGCGTCAGTGACAGAATTGCGTTCTGCGTGACCGCGTAGGCCCCGATGGACAGTGCAATCACGCCGGGCGTGTAGTACTTCGCAAAGCGGTCGATGAGGCTCTCCGTCGGCGACTGGGCCTCTTGAGCTTCCTCAACGCGGTGGATGATCCGCTGGAGCGTCGTGTCCGACCCGGCGCCCGTCGTCTCAACCTCCAGCGAGCCTTCCTGGTTGATAGTGCCGGCGTACACCTCGTCGCCGTCGGCTTTGTGGACGGGCGCGCTCTCGCCGGTCACCGGCGCCTGGTTGACGGCGCTCTCGCCCTCGACAACGTCGCCATCCACGGGAATCTTTTCGCCGGGTTTGACGATGACAATCTCGCCTTCCTCGACTTCGCGGGCGGGTACCTCTTTTTGCTCGCCGTCGCGGCGCACGGTGGCCGTGTCGGGCGTCATCTCCAGCAGTTCTTCGAGGGCGTTGCGCGTTTTGCGCATCGTCCGCCCCTCGAGGTACGATCCCAGTGCGAACAGGAAGACCACCGCGGCGGCCTCCCAGTACGAGCCGATGGCGATTGCGCCGACGGCGGCCAGCGTCACCAGCGTCTTGATGCCGAGCGTCCGGCTTTTCACCTCGTGGTAGGCGGTCTTGGCGATGTCGTAGCCGCCGACGATTGCTGCGAGGATCAAGATCGCGGCGCTCGCCGTGTCGAAGGCCGAAACGTAGCCAATCGTCCAGCCGCTAGCGTACAACAGGCCGCTCATCGCGACGATGATGGCCTTCCGGTGTTTGCGGTAGTACTGTTTGATCGATTGGGTATCCATAATTTTCCTCGTTATGCGAGCTGGGGCGTGTAACCCTGGTTCTCGATTGTCTGTTCGAACGATGCCGGGTCGGCGACGCTGTCGTCGTAGTCGATTTCGACGCGACCGGTCGTGTAGTGTACTTCAACGTCTTCGACGCCCTCCTGATTCGACAGAGCGCGTTCGACGGTGCTTGCACAACTCGGACAGTCGAAGTCCATCACGCGGAACTGGGTCGTTTCGCTCATTGCAATTCAACGTAGTGCCCACACCCACTAAAGTATTTTTTAAATGATATGTTTGAATGACTACATAGGGTGTTTGAGCGGACAAACGAGTCGTCTAGAGCTTTCACTGAATCAGCGGAAAAAGGCGTCAAACAGGGGTCTGTGCAGCGGTCGGTACTACTTAGCGTGTACACGCCGTCGGTTCACATATGACCACGTCCGATGGCGAGAATGCACTAGAAGATATCGCCGTTCGAGATACGCGGGTGTCTGATGCCATTGACGAACCGATGCGGGCGATGATTCTCGATATTCTCGCTGACGAGACGCTAACAGCAAGCGAGGTCCACGAACGTCTCGCCGACCGGGGAATCGACCGGACTGAAAACACGGTTCGTCACCATATCAACGAGCTTCGAGATGCGGGACTCGTCGACGTCGTCCGGTTTGAAGAGGGACGGGGCGGGACGACAAAATACTACGGAGCGAACACGACCGTCCTCTCCTACTCGCTGCCGGACTCAGCCGACCCGGCGATCGAGGAGATGATCGATGCCGTCCAACCACAACTCGAGGCAGTTCTAGACACCCTGACCGACGAGTACGAAGACGTGATCGACGATATCACGGCAGAGATGCAACCCTGTGAGCACTGCCGAACCCAGAAATACGAGACGTACGTGTTGTTGACGGTCCTCCGACGGGCCTTCGTCCGAGCACATCAAGACGGAGAGTCGGCATACCACACGACAGAATGCTAAGACGTATCGTTTTGACCTGAGAAATTGTGCGTTCGCGCGTTGCATACAGCCCGGTCATCCGAAGCCGATAGATGCCAGTATTCCCGGCAGACCTCACTCCAGGATCGCCATTCACTGGGGGTTTCCGAGATCCGGCGAGAACGAGAGGCTACTAGGGGCAAATCTCGTTCAACGGTAGACTCTGACTGAAGTAACTATATTATTTTCAAATAGTCCTACTAGCATACTCAAAATGTACGCCCGGAACACAACCGGGCGAGTTTCTACTAGTAGCTTCGCCTCTGGGCGATAGGAGAGCGAACCACCGGGCTGACCGCCACAGATTAGCTATTGCGCTCGATCCACGCACAGAATTCGTCGAAATCTCTCGCACCGGCCTGCTCGGCGATGCTCCGCAACGTTCCCATATCAACCTCGTCGTGCAGCGGCACCGACACGATCCGGGCATCTGAACCGTGCTCATCGGGCGGTTCCTAGCGAAGAATCGCGTGGTCGCCGTTCGTCCGGTCCCACTCGTAGATACCGCTGTTCACCATTACCTTCACGATCTCCCTGCCGGAGAACGGTCCGCGGCCCATCCCTCACTCGAATACGTCAGACTCGTCCAGCGAGCCAGAGGTGTTCTGTTCCGGGTCGATACCCATCTCCCGGAGGGCGTCATCGCTCGGGGACTCACCGGCACCGTGATACCCGGAGACGGCCTCGTCGAGGTTTTCGAGCGCGGCCTGTCGGGTCCCGCCCTGTGAGGTGACACCAGTGTCCTCGTCGTGGGCGACCCACACCTCGCCGCTCTCGCCCAGCGACAGCGAGATGTTGACCGGCCCAGGGTTCTCATCGCCGGAACCGTCGGTGTCTGTGCTCATATCTCCAGGGAGGTTCGGTAGCCGAATAAATCTGGTGTGTCCAGTAGCTGGTCCAGACGACTCATGAGTGGCCCACCGCTGATCGAATGTAAACGAGAGTCGCCGCGCGGCCGTTCCCATCGGTTGTGGGGGCTCAAGAATATTTAATCGTGAGCGGAATACGGCTGGTATGAGCGACAATGATGGAAGTCGGCCGAGCGACACGATGCGGGAGCGCGTGCCGGAGAACAGTCGGAAGTTCTGGCTCCTGTTGAACGCGAACCGGTGGCTGGTCGCCACCGTGATCTCGGGCGCCGTGTTCCTCGCGCTCGCCATTATCGGGCACCTCCACCCGACCGGAATGCCGGCGCTGTTCAGCCAGGGAGACCCTATGGAGACGCTGTTCCAGGGGCTGCTGACGTCCATTATCACGGGTGTCACGCTCGTGCTCGCGCTCAGTCAGCTCGTCCTCTCTCAGGAACTGGGACCGGTCGGGGATCAGCGCGAGCGCATGGAGGGCGCGATGACGTTCCGGAAGGACGTCGAGGACGTCATCGAGGAGCCCGTGAGTCCCGCCCAGCCCTCGGCGTTCCTGCGGTCGCTCGTGAAACTCACGAAGCGACGCGCCGAAGCCGTCTCGGACGCCATCCAGGGCATTGACGACGAGACCCTCACCGATCAGGTGACCGCGTTCACAGGGAACGTGAAGGGGAACGCGGACGCCGTCGAGAACGGCCTCAAGGACGCCCAGTTCGGGGAGTTCGACGTGGTGTTCTCCGCGCTGAACTACAACTACTCGTGGAAGCTCTACGCCGCCCGCCGCATCCGTGCGGAGAACGATGACGCACTTACCGAGGATGCTCGCGCGGCGTTCGACGAACTCATCGACGCGCTCGAACTGTTCGGGCCGGCGCGCGAGCACTTCAAGACGCTGTACTTCCAGTGGGCGCTCATCGACCTCTCCCGGACGATGCTGTACGCGTCCATACCGGCGCTCCTCACGGCGGTCGCGGGCATCGTCTACCTCGAACCTGCGCTGTTCCCGGGGACCGTGTTCGGCGTGCGCCCGCTCGTCGTGGTGGTGAGCGCGGGCGTGGCCGTCTCCCTGCTGCCGTTCGCGTTCCTGTTATCCTACATTCTTCGCATCGTCACCGTGACGAAGCGCACGCTCTCCATCGGACCGTTCATCCTCCGGGAGACCGACCGGTCCCGAGACCTCACCTGGGGCGACACCGAAGCGAAGACCGGGGAGAGCGCAGGCGTTGGCGATGAGAGTACGTAACGCGGACGTCGGCTGTTCAATCGGCCCAGCGGACGTTCTCGTAGCCGAGGTGTCGGGACGAGTTACAGTCCGGGTTCATACCATAGCCGACAGACTTGTTAGAACCCCCGATTACGACGCGTGTAGAAAACTGCGAGTCCGAGTACACAGAGACCAACCCCTACCAAAGGCCATCTCCGGGCAGTAGTGTGAGAAGATGGTCACGATTCTGATGTCAGAAGCGACCATCCAAGCGTTGTCTGAGATGATATAGTGGTCATAGCGGTGGAGAGGGTTAAATCACCTGAAGATTCGAAACATACGCAGATGCGCTCTACCAGATGATTCTGGGATAGACAAGAGAAACAAACTGCCATCCTCCGCTGCACACACTCTGTATCTCGCACGCATATTCTGAGGGAGGGTCGCTCTGGCTCTGCAAGAGGCAGCACGCGAATGCAGTACGAGGTAGCCCTAGTGCCTCTTCAACGCTGGGCTGCTAGATTGAATTCGCCAACAAACCAACAATATCGGCCGCATCGAGGTCTACACGCAGATCGTAGATTTCCTCGACGGTCACGTTGAGTCCAGCGATTCGCCTCAGTCGTCAGGTTCGATAGGAATGTCGACGCCGTCGTCTGTCCTGCCGCCGGCCCCATCTGTCTCCACCGCCTCGGCGAGGTCTTCCAGTGTGAGCGCGACGTTGCGCTTGTTCGCCTTCCAGAGCGCGTCGATCACAGTTCCGACGTAGGGGATGGATCCCCCCACCACGTCGATAGTGATGTTGGCGAGCATCTCCACAAGCGTCGTGAAGGAGACACCGAGATACGCCGACTCGGCGACGATGTACAGGGAGAAGGCGCCACTCACTAGGTCGCCAGCGACGGGGAGTGCTCCCAGAACGGGGTCGATTCCGATGCGAAAACCGATGCCGGGTACGCGCACGCTCTCGTCGAGTATATACGCGACCGTCTCCATCCGCTTGAGGGCGGCCTCATCGACGTTCTCCGGTAGTTCACCATCGAAGTCTATGTCGAACCGCGATTCGAAGGCCGCGGGCATAAAGAGATGGTTCGGACGGGAGACGGAAAACCTGTGCGGTGGATTTCGTGCGACACGAGTTGGAGTTCGATCGTGAGTTACTACTTCCCAGTATGGGCCGTTTATCGGCTGTATCTGGCAGTTCGAGTCTGAAGCGGCTCTAGTAGGGGACTCTGAAGGAGTGGAAACCCCAGATATTCCCCTCGTCAGCGACAACCCTGTGGTATGGCTGAACTCTGTGATAAGTGTGGGACTGAACTTGACCCATCGCAGGCCCGCCACCAGCAATACCAAATCGAGCACGCATCGGATTCGGTCGAGACGCTGGAGGGCCGTCTGTGTTCGGATTGTTTCTGGGACTTAAAGGAGTGGCTCGAAACGGAGCAGGTCACCTAACGGCATTCCGAAGATTGCCCGATACATACTCTGTGTCGGGCCCCGCGTTTCTGACCGTATTTACGGAGTTTGTCAAGCGAGTGCTGAACGTATCGCACGTATGTCCCACTGAACGATGTGACCTGAAACGAGTGATGTCCGGTCCCATATCACGAAACTCACCAAAACATGATAAAGGCTATAGCCGCTTTAATTGACAATGGGATTTCAGCAGACCTTACAAAGTCTTCTCACGAATCCGATGTACCTCACAACGTGGGGGGTACTCGTCGCGCTTTCACTCTCGGTGCTCGTATGGGATCTCTGGAAGAACAACTCGGAACTCCCCAGTTTGATGAAGTTCGTCTGGGGGTTCACGGTACTGTACTCCGGGCCAATCGGTCTCGCCGGCTACTGGTGGTCGGGACGCACGCAGATTAACCACGACTCACTCTGGCGGAGGGGCTTTCGCTCGGTCAGCCATTGTTATTCAGGGTGCGGGACCGGGGAGGTCCTCGGCGTCTCCATTGCAGTCGGTCTGCTTTCGTTCAAAACAACCGGGACAATTCTTCTCTCCTTCACCTTGGCGTACTTGGGCGGATATCTGTTGACGGTCGGGCCGCTGATGCAGGAAGGTGTCGGGCTCAATGAGGCGCTCAAAGACGCCTTCTATTCGGAGACCGCCAGCATCACCGTCATGGAGATCGTCGCCATCGGAACCGATGTCTGGCTCGCCGGCGAAGCCGGGATGGGCGAGATACTGTTCTGGACGGCACTGGTGTTCTCACTCACGATGGGGCTCATCGCGGCCTATCCAGTCAACCTCCTGCTCATCAACTTTGGCGTCAAGGAAGGGATGATGAACCCAGCGAAGATGAGTGCCTGAACAGTTGGTTCTGAAGCATAGCCCATGATGTCAGTGCTGAAGTAAGCTGCTGTGTCGGCCCCCGCGTTTCTAACCGTATTTGCGGAGCTAGTCAAGCGAGTGCTGAACGTATCGCGGGTATTCACTTGAAAAGACGGTGAACAGACAGGGTCAGTTGCTCTCGTCGATATCTCCGGGAATCGGCTCGAATTCCGTGACTTCCTCTTCAATGATGTCGCGCTCGAAGTAGAGGAGTTCAACGGCAAGCACGAGAACGGCGATACCAAGCACCATATAGAACGTGTTCGGCTCCCGAGTGTACAGGTTGTACATCATCAGCGGGAAGAACGCCAGCGCACCGACTGTTCCGATTGCGGGGATGACAGCGTTCACCTCGTCGTGATCACGCTGGCGGAACGCAAGGTAGCTCATTGACCCGAAAACGAGGATGAACGATAGCGATGCGAACGAGGTGATGGCACCGAGCCCACCGAACCACGTAAACGCCCCAGTGATGGCACCCAGTACGAGGACTGTCCGCTCGGGAATGCCGTCAGCATCCGAACTCCCGATCTGATCGGGGAGGATGTCGTCACCGAGCATTCCCTTGGCGAAATACGCCGACGAGAACAGGGTCGCGTTGATGGCGCTCCCCGTCGAGAACAACGCCGACAGCGCAAGGATGACTGCTCCGAGTTGTGCCAGCCCGTAGGGCTGCATCATCAGTGAGGCGGCGTCCTTCAGCGCGACGTGCGGGTGGGACGTGAGCGCCTGCGGAACGAGGTTTACCGTCACCATTCCCACTAGAATATAGATTGCAACGGCGACCGGGATGGAGATGTACACGGCCTTCCGGATAGTATCGACGGGGTTCTCGATACCCTCTTGATCGTAGTACAGGAGCTGCCAGCCCTGAAACGCCACGAACGAGATGGCCGCCGCCATGAGGGGACCGAATCCACCAAGCTGGCTAACACCATACTCGAACTGCGCACCACTGAATCCAAACGCATACACCAGCCCGAGAAGACCGAACACGACGAGAATGCCAACCTTCAGTGCAACAAGGACGTTCTCTGCGGCTCCGGTGGTCCGCGACCCGAGCAGGTTGAGGCCGACGAACCCGGCTACCGCCAAGACCGAGATGAGCGGTCTGGTCGGGACCTCCAGAACGCTCCCTGGGATGATGCCGAAAGCAACCGAGAACTCACCGAATGCGAAGGCGTACATCGCCATCGAACCGATGTAGCCAAACAGGAGCGTCCAGCCGACGATTCCAGCCAGAGTGGAGTTGCCGAGATAACACTGGACGAACGTCACAGAGCCGCCCTGGTTGTCCGTGAGACTGTTGAGCTTGTTGTACGAGTAGCCCGCACACGTGGCAACGATTCCGGCGGCGAGAAACGCGACCCAGATGGCGGACATCGTTATGTTTGCCACCACACCGAGTACGGCGTAGATGCCACCTCCGATCATACCGCCGAGTGCCATTGAGATACTCTCTTTCAGTCCGAGGCTGTCAGTCATGGCAATCGAGCTCCATTCAATTCCCTCCTTTTTAGGTCAGAGAGGCTTGCGAGAGGTGAAATCTTCGCTTGTTGCGGCAGGATAATTGCGAGGTTCCACTCTGATGTGGACTCCCTCTAAACTGAATGAATGGTCTCGTTTTGACTCTACGCGCTGTTTGCAGCACGGACATCTAAACCTGACAGATGTAGAACTCCCGATAGGCCTCATCCCAGGCTTGTCACCATCGACAATTTTCGATATTTGCTTAGACAGAGGTGTCAATACGGCGGTTTTTCTTCAGCGATAGGCAGTAGTTAGAGCAATTCATATTATTGGTAGATAATTCTAATAACACACTCAAAATGTACGCCCGGAACACTACCGGACGAGTTTCTACTAGTAGGCTCGGTGGAAGTGTCTTGGCTGATTTGAAGGTCTCAAGGTCGTACAATCAGCATCCTCGATCAAACCCACGGGTCGAGTTCCTCGCGTCCACCGAACGAATCTCGATTCGGATACGCTTCGGTCATCGTAATTAGGCCAGATGCGACCTGATACGCCGGCATCGTATCGTCATAGAGCAGGACGATACCAGCGTGAGCGTCGGATGGTAACCCACCGAAATCGTTCACGTCGCTCGTCACGACGATCAGTTCGTGTTCTCGGGCGTACGGTAAGACATCTGCTTCGTCATCGGCTCCTTGCCAGAGCACGTCACGGACGTGCTCGGCGTAAATCTCTTCTTTCGCTAAATACGTGGCTGTCTTTGGATCGATGTTCTCATCGAGGAGAAAGCGCCACCCGCTCATCTCAGGCGGCATCGGGATCGACGCCTTCGGGACGATCGATCGACTCGCGGAAGTCCGCTATCGCATCGTCGCGCTCCTCTTCTGCGTCACGCATCTCTCGCGGGTGGTCGTGATAGTACGCCAGCGCGTGGTACACGTCAGCGATGTCGAGATCGTACCGATCGGCAACAGCCTCGGGGCCTTCATCACGTTCTTCGACGAGGGCGTACACCTGACGGACGCTGATTCGGCGGCCACGGATGTGGGGCTCGCTCAGCAGGTCGTGTGCGATCCGCCGGGCATCTCCCTCGGACATACCTATACATTGCTGCTACTCCCGCAAAAACATACTGCTGGCGTATAGACGAAATGATGTGGCTGCTCGATTTCGATCGGGTTGTCTTCATTTATTAGCGGGGGAACGTGGATGCCCTGAGGCAATTCGATACCAGCAACTACCTTAGCACATCTGAAATGTACGCCCGGAACACTACCGAACGAATTTCTACTAGTAGGTTCGGTGAAACTGAAACCAGACAGAAGCCCAGTCCAGACGTTCAAGTATGATGGCGGCGTAGCGTACAGTATGAGCCAGGTGACGAGGCGTATCGTGCGGGAAATCCACGACGAGCCGCATCTCGAAGGCCGACGGATTACCGTTCAGTTTCTCAAAGAACAGGTCGAAGAGCGGGGGCTCTCTCCGAGAACGGTCGCCGATCGCCACGACCTCGACGTGGCCGATGTCTATCGGGCGCTCACCTACTATTATGACCATCCTGAAGAGATGCGTACGATCGAACGCCAGCGGCGATCCGCGATTGAAGAACACGACCACTTGACGACCGATCCCGACAGTGTGCGTGACTAATGGGGTATCGCATCCTCGCTGACGAAAACGTCGAGCAGGCGACGATCAACTACCTGCGGAAACTCGGTCACGATGTCGAATGGGTTGGAGATATCGAAGAACTCCGTCTTGGCGCTGGCGATGGATCGATCGCTACGTACGGACGCGAGACGAACCGCCTCATTCTTACTCAGGATGACGACTTCTTTACCCAGCTGGATATTGGGGATACCGCTGGCATTCTCTTCCAGAAGGATCAGACACTTTCGGCCCGAGAGGTCGGAGACATCATCCACGAACTTTCCGAGTACATCGACCAGTCCGATGTGACGCTCGAATACGTGAGTCGGAACTGGTTATAGAGGTTTTTCAGTGAGTATATGGAAATTTCGCCCGGAACACTAACGACCGGCCTCATCCCGGGGCTGCGTGCCGCGTCGGCCGGGAAACCCTCGTGTCGGGCGGTCCGTCTTTCGGGCACGGACAGTCCACAGGTGTCGCACACCCGGGTTCGCCGTCGATTCATCGCTCCCGTGATGGGAGAACTCGGACGGGGACTGAGGGTGCGCACCTGTCTGTAGGGCATCGAGACTCAAGGCCGTTCCGACTCCAGGAACGGCGAACTCGAGCGCGGGAGTGGCGGCTCCCCCCATCGCTTCCGACCGTTCATCAGTCGTGGTGCCCGGGCGTCAGCCGATCGTCCGTCGGTGGTACGCCCATCCCCACAGGAACGTGAATACGACTAGGAGACCGATCGTGCCGGTGCTCACCAGAAGGTCCGGTCGAGTGACTACCCCGACCTGTTCGAGCGTTCGTCTGGCCACAGCGTTCGCGTACGCGACGAGTTCCCGCGTACTCACGAGGTGTCGAAGGATGTCCTTCAGATAGGAAGCCGAAACCATCGCGACTAACGCGGCGACAGCGTGGGAGGCACCCGTTCGGTGCGGCATATCGTCCCGTCGTCGTGTCGGTGTAAAAATAGTTTCGCGAACTACCGCGCCGCTACACCGAATACTCGGATTCGGTAAGCTGGACGTACTTGCCCTTCCGGTAGGAGAACTTCGTCCGTTTGTAGCTTGTGACGAGCCTTGCCGCACCGAAACCAGCGCGGACGTTGCTCGTGTCGAACAGGCCGTACCCGTCGCTTTTGTCCATCAGTTTCTGTGCCGTCGAGAACGCCCAGTCCCAGTCGTCCGGTTCGTAGTCGCGGACCACCTCTGCCATCGCGACGTTCCGGAGGACCTCGTCGCCGATCGCGTCTTTCCAGCGATCGTTGTACCCGGAGAGATCACCGCTGGCGGCGAGTTCGCCCGCGATCGCTCCCGTTCGGACCGCCGTGTGATCGCCGCCTTCGTGGAAGGCCGACGTCGCTCCCATCGCGCCGCCGACGACCGCGATCCCGGCGGCAGTCGGCGAATCGATCGGTCGGGTCGAGGAGATGGCGTACGTCTCCGTGCCGTCGGACTTCCCCCGGTCCTCGACAAGTGGGAAGTCTCCGGGGACGTCGTACTCGTCGCCGTACTCCTGCTCTAAGAGTCGGCGAAGGTACTCCTTACCCTGGGGGATCCGCTCGTCGTCGGGTTCGATGAGCGGGTACGCCCCCCGGTTCTCGATATCGGCGATGTCCAGCCCGATCGGCATCGTCAGCCCGATCCGTGCCACGTTGTCGTCGTTCGGGAAGATCCACGGGTAGGCGGTGTGGCCGGGCATGTGCCCCCACCAGAACTTGATCGCTCCCGAAACTTCGGCGAAGACTTCCTCGGGGAGCCGACGGTGTTCCTGGTAGGCGATGTGGTTGGCCTCGCGGGTCGAGAGCCGCTCGGTCACGTCGAACGGCAGCAACTCGTCTAAGACGCCGTTCGTGACCTGTCGCTGTGGGCCGTCGGCGAGGATCAGGAGGTCGGCGCCGATCGGCTCGCCGCTCGCGAGTTCGAGCCGATGACGCGGCCCCTCGTCGCGGTCGACCTCGACGCCACGGACCGACATCCCCGTTCGGTAGCTTGCGCCCGCCCCCTCGGCGCGGTCGCGAAGGAAGTCGTCGAACCGGGCCCGCTGCATACAGAACCCGAACTCGTCGTACGATGATTCGATCCCGGTCGAACGCAGCGTCAGCGACTCGGTGGGGCCGATGAACTCCGCGCGGTCGAGCGTCCCGAGGACGACGTCGTCGGGCATCTCGTCGGGGTGGATACCCATAATGTCGACCCAGTAGTCCAGAATGCCCGCTGCGTCCGTCGAATCCGGGCCCAGTCGATCGGGCCGATCGGACCGCGGCACACCCTTCTCCAACACCACCGCCGACGCGCCGGCCGACGCCGCGGCGTGGGCGGCCGACGACCCCGCGGGACCGCCGCCGACGATCGCCACGTCGAATCGCTCCATATGTCCAAGCGATGCCGGTTCGGTATTATACTGTCGGAGGGACGGCGGGCGTCCGCTTCACCCCTTCGCCGTCACGTTGGTGCCGGTCGCGTTCCTGCCGGTCGAGTTCGTGTTGCTCCCCTGAACGATGCGGACGCTCTCGTTCCCATAGACTTCGAGCGTCTCGACGACGGTTCCGTTCGGCGCGACCCGTTCGATCACGAGCGACGGCGTCCGTTCGTCGTCCCCGCCGGCATCCGCCGGTTGTGTCGTCACGTCGCGTCCCTCGAGGAAGGCGGTCACTTCCGGCGTGGTACTGACCTCGCGGACGTCACTCGACCGGGCGTTCACGAACGCCGTGTACGCGATTCCGCTGCTGTCGGTCGGGACGACTCTGACCTCCCAGTAGAGTTGGCCATCGACGACGACCGGGATCGGCTCCGACGGCGTGAACCGGTTCCAGTCGGTCGTCCGAGCCGCCTGGCGGACGTAGTCCGTTGCCTTCCGAGCCCCGAACAGCGATTCAGTCGGGGTGTACACCTCGTATTCGCCGGTTCGGCCGTCGATTATCCAGACCTCTTTCAGCCCCTGGGCCTGGCCGTACGGTTCGACTGCGACGACGTACTGCGGCCCGTCGTCGGTGAAGACGAGGAACGGTTGGTCGTTGTTCTCACCGGGAACGGGCGCCACCTCGACCTCGTCGCGGTGGCTGGTGAACGTGTTGACGATCCCGTTTCTGTACTTCGTTGCGGCGACTTTCTGGCGTGCCAACTCGAACGGGTAGAGCTTCTGTTCCTGCAGGGCCGGGTGGTTTCGGGCCGCCTGCGGCGAGAGATCCTCGACGGTGCCGTCGCGGTCGATCAGGACCACGCCGCCCCATTCGGGCGTCGTGTAGGGCAGCGGCAGCCAGTGGAACTCCGGTTTCGTGTACGGCACCGCGATGTGCTGTTCGCCCTCGTGGACGACCAGATACGGATCCTCGTAGTTGACCAGGTAGTTCCCCCGTTTGAGCATCGTGAAACGGTAGTTGTTGTAGAACGCCGGCCCGATTCCCTTCCGGAAGTCCCCGACGACGGTGTCGACCTCGGCGTTCTGTTCGGTCATATCGACCAGCACCGTGCCGTGTTGCTGTTTCGTGTAGTAGTTGAACGCGCCGTCGGGCGCGAGCGCGTACGACCAGTACGGCGTTCCGTTCCGGACGGTGATGTCACCGCCGGCGATGCGGTATTGGGGGAAGTTGAGCGTGTTCGAGGCGTACCGCGAGGCGACGCTCTTCGGGACGACGCGTGGCTTCGTCGGGTCGGTCTCCGAGAGGTTCTCCGCCGTAGTCGCCGTGTCGATGGTACGCTTCCCGAGATCTTCGCCGGCCAGCAGACCGGTGCCTCCTGCACCGGCGACGAGGACGAGGACGACGACGGTGATCCCGATCTGTCCACCCGCCAGAGCGCCGAACTGTCGACGAACGAGGAGCGTGATTCCGATTCCGAGCACGACAGCAAGGGGGACGATCGGCGTCGTGTAGATCCCGTAAACGATGCCCTGGAGCCACGGCCGGAAATACCAGGCGAGCACGGCCGCAACGATCGCTGCCGTCGCCGTCAGGGCGGCGAGTCGTCGTGGGCTCCGGGCGCGCATCCGGGCCAGTCGCTGCCACATCGCGACGATGAGTTCGTCGAGGGAGGGCATACACTGCGACATCGTGATTGAAGGCGCATTACAGCATCGACATGGATCCGTGTGCAGTCCAGCCAAAGGCCTCCCAGGGTGGTGGCTGGGTGTAACCGAGACGGCGGGCAGCGAGCCGAGGGCAGAACTACTTGCCTTGAAGATCCCGGGCCCCTATCGCGCCCACTCCGATCCGGTTCTCGGCGGCGGAACGGCGCCCGACCGAAGATACATACAAGTGGTGGACGCAGGTCACCGTGACTCACGATGGTGCCTGAGGATCCAGACGCTGTGACCGATGCCGCCGCGAGGCCGACCGAGCAGCACGCTGCTGACGATCCAGACGTGGTCGTGCTTCGCCGCACCGCCAACGGCCTCTCGGCGGCTGACTACGCGCAGACGCTTCGCGACCGACTTCCGGAACGGGAGGTGGTCCACGCACGGACGCCGGAGGCGGAGCGACGACTCATCCGGGAGGCGTCGATCGCAACCGGCCTCGCGATCGACGAGGCACTGCTCGCCGAGGCCGCCAACCTCGATCTGTTTGCTGCGACTGTCGCCGGGACTGACCACCTCCCGCTCGAAGCGTTCGAGGAGCGCGGGATTCCCGTGACCAACGCTTCGGGCGTCCACGCGACCCCGATCGCCGAATACGTGGTCGGGTGGTTGCTGTCCTTTTCCGCGCGCTTCCACAAAGCCGAGCGGCAGCGGGCCGACGGGGAGTGGCGATCGTACCCCAAAGACGAACTCGCGGGGTCGACGGTGACCGTGATCGGCCTGGGGGCAATCGGGACGGCCGTCGTCGATCGGCTGGCACCCTTCGGCGTCGAGACGATCGGGATCCGGTACACGCCGGAAAAGGGTGGCCCAACAGACGAGGTCGTCGGCTTCGATCAGGTGGCCGTCCACGACGCGCTCTCCCGCTCGGAGTACGTCGTCCTCGCCTGCCCGCTCACCGACGTCACCGAAGGACTGCTCGATCACGACGCGTTCCAGACGATGCCCTCGGAGGCCGTCCTCGTCAACATCGCCCGCGGGCCGGTCGTCGACACCGACGCCCTCGTGTGGGCGCTCGGGGAGAACGCGATCCGCGGGGCCGCACTCGACGTGACCGATCCCGAACCGCTCCCGAACGATCACCCGCTGTGGGACTTCGGGAACGTCCACATCACGCCCCACAACGCCGGATACACGCCGAAGTACTGGGAGCGGATGGCCGACATCATCGCCGAGAACGTAAAGCGTATGGAAGCAGGTAGCGACGACCTGCGTAACCGGGTCGTGTGACCCGTTCTTACGAGTGGCGGACGGTGTGCCGCACCAAATCGGTCTTTCACGCGCTTTATCACTTCTGATTAAATGAGTCTCCGTGTGGGTTGATAACATTCCGGATCTAAGACCTTGTTGGGGGACGACCGTTCGACATCTAGCCCCACCGACACGTGCCCCCACCACACAACGCGTCTCCCACAGGAGGGCGGGCTCCCTATGGGCCGTCGCCGCCCGCCCTCGTCGTCTCCACGCTGTCCCCATTTTTGACATCGGCGGTGACCGTCGGTGCTGCTCTGCGGCTGTGTTGTCCCGTGCTCAGTGCTTGCTCGCGAGCCCCCGCAGTCAGATTTACAGAATGCAAGGAGAATGCCCCCGGGGCTTGACCCCGGGGTTGAATCCGACAACTCGTGATACAATACATTAAGTGAACACGTCTTTAACCAGAAGACAGCGATGGAGTGCAGTCACCGGTACCCCGCATATCCGACACAAGGGGTAGCGGCTGAACTGGAACGTCACATCGACATTCATCGCCAAGCGTACAACTACACCTTGTACGAGTACGAAAACGTGGACGCCGAGGACATCGGCTCCGCGTACAAACATCATTCTCGACTCCCCGACTGGAAAGACGAGTTCCCCATCTTTTCGGAAGTCAATTCGAAGGCTCTGCAACGAACTGTCACACGGTTCTACCACAACCTCGATGGACTCTCTGAAAAGAAACAAAACGGGCGAAAGGTCGGGAAACTCAAGTGGAAGTCGCCACGGGAGTTTCAGAGTATGACGTTTTCGCAGTCCGGCTTCGAACTCAAAAACACGAGTGGCCGACACGCGACACTCTGGCTCTCCAAAATCGGAGACATCAACATCCGCTACCACCGCGACATCCCTGACGAAGCGTCCATCAAAGAGGTCACGGTCAAGAAGGAGACGACTGGCGACTGGTTCGTCTCGTTCGGCCTCGAATCCGACGAGGCTGACCGTCCCGAGAAACCTGATGTGGACTCGCTTGATTCGAGCAACAGTATCGGCGTTGACCTCGGTATTCTCAACTACATCCACACCAGCGACGGTAAGACTGTGGACTGGCTTGATCTCGAAGATAAGTACGAGCGACTCCGCCGTGAGCAACGCAAGCTCTCACGGAAGCAGAAAGGGTCGAACAACTTCGAGAAGCAACGCCGAGAAGTGGCGAAGGTGAAGCGGCATATCCGGCGGAAGGTGCTGGATTACCAGCATAAGATAACGACGTGGCTCGTCCGTGAGTATGACGCAGTTTTTGTTGAGGATTTGGACGTGAAGGGGATGCTGGAAGACTCGCACAACGCTCGGAACAAGCAGGACGCGGCGTGGCGACAGTTCATCTCCCTTCTTGAATACAAAGGCGAGTTGTACGGCACGCACGTCGTTCAGGTAGAACCCGAGGGGACGACGAAGGAGTGTGCGTCGTGCGGTGTAGAAACAGCGAAGCCCGTTTGGGTGCGGGAACACTCCTGCCCGTCGTGTGGGCTTGAGTGTGACCGTGACGCGAACGCGGCGATGAATGTCCTTCAACGCGGCTTTTCTGAACTAGGGCTGGGATGGCCCGAAGACACGCCTGTGGAGACTGCGCTCCCTACGGACACCACTCAGGTGTCTGCAAAGCGCGTCGTAGAAGCAGGAAGCCTCGGGGCTTGACCCCGAGGTGATTCACGCGAAACCTTCCACCGACAGATCCTTACACGGCACGCCGGGAGTACTGCCGATGATCTGTCCATACTGCGGGACTGTCGACGACGCCACGCCGACACCGACGAAGACGTCGAAGGGAACCACCGAGGCGCTCGGCGACTGTCCGGACTGCAGGCGGACGGTCTGGGCCTATCCCACCGGAAAATCGAGCGAAGCGAGCCAACTGGCGACCGTTCGGGCCGGCGAGACCCGCGAGGTCGCGCTCGCGGACGCCTACGTCGACTATGCGGGCGGCGCAACCCACGAGGACCGCGGCCGTACCGCCGACATCGACCGCCGGGTCGTCGACGAGGACGGCGACCTGCTGTACTTCCTGGAGATCAAGGAGCGCTCCTGTTCGCTGAACGGTTACCGGAAGACGATGTTCCCGTACGCGAAGATCGAGGCCGCCGAGCGACTGATCGACGAGCACGACGCGCCAGTCCATGTGGTCCTGAAATTCCTCGACTGCTGGGCCCGGGACGTCGTCGACCCGGACCGTGACTACGAGTCGGGCGACGAGCCGTTCTTCCCCGGCTACCGCCCCAGCCAGGCCACGAGCGATCGACAGGTCCCGGTCCGGATTCCCGTCGAGGACCTCGAAGTCCTGTCGCTGCGGGACGGCTGTGAGGTCCTCGACGGCGACCGGTGACGATCACGCGAGTGACTCCCACGATGCCGCGAAGGACCCCCCTTCCAGCCGCCGAATCGAGGGGAGAAATCAAGCTCTGGCCGAAGGGGAGGACTTAAGCGCGTTATGTCCTAAGACGGGCGCGTGGCGACGCCGTACGACGTCCTCGGGATCGATGCCGGCGCCGACGAGGCGGCCGTGGTCCGGGCCTACCGGCAACGGGTAAAGGAAGCCCACCCCGATCACGGAGGATCGCTGGAGGAGTTCGAACGCGTCAGGCGTGCCTACGAACATCTCTCCGCCGGACGAGACCCCGAGACATTCGAGACAGGAGCCGACGATCGAAGTGGGACCGCAGACTCCTCGGCGGCCGGCGATGGCGCGGAGGGAGACCGGGAAGACGGAACCGAGGACACAGACGACGACGGCCGGACGCTCGGGCCGACCGTCGAATATCTCGATTATGCGGTCATCGAGGCCCAGGGCTGGGCACTGAGCGATGAAGACCTCTTCGAGAAGGCGGAGGCGGCGGACCTCGACGTCGACCGGTATGGGCTCTTGGTGATGGAAGACAGAGAGACCATCCTCGAGGCCGCCGAACGGTACGGGTTCTCGTGGCCGTACGCGTGCCGGGGCGGTGCGTGTGCGAACTGTGCCGTGGCGGTCGTCGAGGGCGAAGTCGAGATGCCAGTCAGCACCGTTCTGACCGAGGAGATGAAAGAGCAAGGCGTCCGGCTTTCCTGTATCGCCGAACCCGTGACCGACGAGCTCAAAGTCGTCTTCAACATCGAGCGGTTACCGGGGCTCGCGGAACTCCGGCTTCCCGCGGAGGGGTTCGAGAGCGCCGGAGCCGGCGACTGACGCGGTATCCCCGCTACCAACGCAGTGAGAACGGGACGAAGTTTCAAGACGGCAGCCAGCATACGGGCGAATGGAGGCTACTCCGACTATGGATATTACTGATATTGCAACTCCTGAGTTCGTCGAAGTCGATGCTGGCAAACGCCTGGGCAAGATCCGCGCGATATTCGAGCGCGAGAACCCTCGTGGGATCGTCGTGACGGAAGACGGCGAGTACGCCGGCATCATCGGCGAAAAGCAGCTGGTGCGGTCACGGATGGAAGATGACACGAAGGCCTCCGTCGTGATGAAGTCCGCGCCTGGCGTCGACCGCCACGAGGACGTCCGCGAAACCGCGCGGATGCTCGTCGAGGGCGACGTCAAGGCCGCGCCCGTCTACGAAGGTGAAAAGCTCTACGGCGTCATCACCAGCGACGCGATCCTCGAAGCAGTACTCGACAGCCTCGATGCGATCTCCGTCGGCGACATCCTGACCGAGGATATCGTCACCGTCGGCGAGCAGGCCCGCGTCGGGCAGGCGATCAACAGACTCCGGGAGCACGGGATCTCGCGGTTGCCCGTCGTGGACGAGGACGACGGCACGCTCGCGGGAATCGTCACCACTCACGACCTCGTCGAGTTCGTCGTCCGCGACGACACGCGACAGGGCCGCGGGGACCGCCGCGGCGACCTCGATCGAATGCTCGATCTCCCCGTCTACGATCTGATGTCCGCACCGGTCGTGACGGCGACCCCCGAGGAGGCTGTCGACACCGTCGTCAAGCGGATGTTCGAAAACGACATCTCCGGCCTGGTCGTGACGCCCGCCGACAACGAGGGAGCCGTCGCCGGAATCGTCACGAAGACGGACATCCTGCGCGCGCTGACGTTCACCGAGGAGGACAGTATGGACGTCCAGATCACCAACGTCCGCCTCTTGGAGACGCTCTCCCGGGCGGAGGTCGTCGAGTCGATCACCTCCGTCGTCGACAAGTACCAGCAGATGCAGGTCCTCCACGCCCACGTGCGCTTCCACCAGCACAAAGAGAAGCTCCGCGGGACGCCGCTGATCCAGTGTCAGATCCGGCTTCGGACGAGCCAGGGACAGGTGGCCGGCAGCGGCGAGGGCTACGGCGCGGAACACGCCTTCCACGTCGCCCTGGATAAGCTCGAACGCAACGTGCTCGAAATCAAAGGTATCAACGCCGACGAGAAACAGCGCGGACAGCTCCTCCGGAAACTCGGCGAACTGTAGGCAGACGACCGCCGCTCGTTTCGAGCGCGGGTCGTTCTTCTCCTCCGCTACTCGACGCCAGCGATCCCGTCTCCGGTGATCTCGAACGTCACCGACTCCCCGGCCGCTTTCGCCCGGTGTTTTTCCAGCGTCGCGCGGCGCTTGCCGCCGCGGAACCGCTCGAGCCGGACGACCGCTCCGGTCCAGTGTTCCAGGGTATGGCCGCCGAGCGCCCGCGCGCGGTCGGTGTCGGGATCAGTGAACACCTGGTTCGTGATGACAGCCGCCAGATCGTGTTTTCGCGCCAAAGAGAGCAGGTGCGTCACCTGCCGGGCGACGCCGCGGAGTGACTCGCCGTCGTCGCTGTCGCCGGTTCGCTCCAGCCGGTAAAACCCGGTCGCACTGTCGAGGACGATGAGGTCGGCCCGCGGGGCGAACTCGGCGGCGTCGCGGACGGCCTCCTCCTGCTGCTCGAAGTCGTGCGCTTCCGAGATAATCAGCCGCGACGTGACGTCCTCGATCGACTGCTCATCGTCCGCGGCAGCTTCGGCGAGCTGTCGGAACCGATCGGCGGAGAGGCCCTCGGTGTCGATGTAGACGGCCGTCTCCCCGGCGGCGGCGACGCGAACGGCCGCCGAGAGCGCCACGTTCGTCTTCCCCGCGGCGGGCGGCCCGTAAAGCTGCGTCACGGTGCCGCGCTCGAAGCCCCCGCCGAGGAGGGAATCGAGCGAGCGGCACCCCGTGGTGAGTGCGTCGGACACGCGACGTCATCGGTCGGCTCCGGCGAAAAACCCCCCGGATCCGCGCCAGGATTTTTCGGCGTGTTCTCCCAGCCACTCCGACCTCGGCGCGATACCTTTTGTAGCAGGGCGCCGAAACCCCGCCAGTGATCGTCGTCGCGACAGAGGATTTCGAGCTATACCACGACGCGGTCGACGAGCTACGGGACCGCGGCGTGACGTTCACGACGCAGGAACCCGGTGCGGACCTGCCGGATCGAACCGAAGTCGTGATTCGCTCGCCCGCGGACGACCCGCCGGCGGGCGGCGTGGAGTCGGTCGTCGCCACCGCCGAGGAGGCCCGCCGCGCCGTCGAAGAAGCGATCTCGATTCTCCGGGGCGGCGGCGGGCGAACGGTCGTCGGCGTCGACCCCGGGACGCGGCCGGGGATCGCCGTGCTCGCGGGCGAAACTGTCGTCGCCGCGTTCCAGGTTCCGCTGTCGGACGCCGTCGAGACCGTCCGCCGGGAGGTGTCGGACACGCCCGATCCGCTGGTCAGGATCGGCGACGGCGCGCGACTGCAGGGGGCACAGCTCGTCAACGAACTCGACGACGTGACCGTCGAACTGGTCGACGAGACCGGGACGACGCCCTACCTCGGGACAGGCGCGCGCGGGATGGGCGACGTCCTCGCGGCGGTCAACATCGCGCGGCTCTCCGGCGAGGAGGTCGGCTCCCGCGAGATCGAGCCCACCGCGGGCGAACTCCAGCGGATCAAGGATCGCTCGCGCCGGGAGTCACGCGACGACCGAACCATCGACGAGGGACTCGCCCGGCGGGTGGCGGCCGGGGAGCTGAGCGTCGACGAGGCGCTCGCGACGCATCGGGAGCGCGACGAGGGAACTGTAGACGGCAGGGACCGCGAGGGCGGCGAGGAGGCGGCAGACGGCACCAGCGACGAGGCCTAATTCGCTCACTCCGCCGACCGGGCGGCGTCCTCGGCGCGGCGCATCACATCTCTGACGGGGACGCCGGTCGCCTCCGCGACAGCGAGGGCGTCGTCGTACTCCGCGCTGTAGTCGTATGGCTCGCCTGCGTCGTCGCTTGCGACCTTGACCGCGACCTCGTGACGCTCGTCGTCGATCTCGATCGAGACGGCCAGGAGTTCCCGCTCGGCGATCCAGCGGTGTCCCGATCCGTGTTCGCGGACGCCGAGCGTGCCGGTCTCCATCGCCAGCCGGTGGGCGACCCGTTCGGCGTCCTCGGGACGCACGATCACCTTTACGAGGTGGCCAGGCCGGGACTTCTTCATCGTCGCGGGGAGGACGCTCACGTCCCGCGCACCCGCCTCGGTGAGCGTTCGCTGGAGGCTCCCGAGTTCCTCGGGCGTCGCGTCGTCGAGGTTCGTCTCCAGGACGGTGATCGATTCGCGGGTGAGTCCGCCGCTGCCGTCCCCGAGGAGGGCCCGCAGGACGTTCGGCCGGCCGGGGAAGTCGTAGCCGCCCGCGCCGTAGCCCGTGGCAGTCACGTTCAACGTGGGCAGCGCCTCGACACCCTCGGCGATGTGTGCGAGGATCGCTGCCCCCGTCGGCGTGAGCAATTCCGCCTCGACCGGGCCGCCGCGAAGCGACCAGTCGGCCGCGGCCGCGATCTCGGCGACCGCCGGCGCCGGGACCGGATACTCGCCGTGCGCCATCGGTTCGCTGCCGCCGCCCGTCGAAAGCGGGGTCGTGACGACGCGCTCGACGTCGAGATCGTCGAGGAGGAGTGCGACCCCGACGACGTCCGCGATGGCGTCGTCGGCGCCGACCTCGTGGAAGGCCGTCTCCGTGAGATCCGTGTCGTGGACCGCCGCCTCGGCCTCGCCGAGGATTCGGAATATGGCTTTCGTGTCCGCTTCGACGGCCGCGGGCAGGTCCATCGATTCGACGATCTCGATCACTTCCGGGTAGGTGCGATGCGGCCCGTGCCCCTCCGCCGGTGTCGCCCCGTGTTCGTCGTGTGCGTGCTCGTGCGAGTGAGTGTGCTGGTGACTGTGTCCGTGTTCGTCGTGTGCGTGCTCGTGCGAGTGAGTGTGCTGGTGACTGTGTCCGTGTTCGTCGTGTGCGTTATCGTGCGAGTGAGTGTGCTGGTGACTGTGTCCGTGTTTTGCGTCGTCGTGACCGGCGTCCTCGTCGTTGTCGCCTCCGCCGAAAGCGTCAGCATCTTCGGAGTCCTCTGAACCTTCGGCGTCCTCTGCACCTTCGGAGCCCTCTGTACCCTCCTCCGACAGCAGGACACTGACGTCCGTCGCGGCGATTCCGTGTTCGTTGACGGTCCCGACAGCGTAGCGGACGTCGAGCGCCTCCTCGACGGGCACGAGCACGTCGGGATCGGCGCCGGCGTCGACGAGCACGCCGAGCAGCATATCGCCGCTGGCGCCCATCCGGCCGTCGAAGGCGAGTGTACGCATACAGGGCGATTCGGGGCGGCGACGAAAAGAGCCACGCATCGATGCCGCGGGCGGTAAGGATTTGTGTCTTCGACCGAAAGAGTGTATTAAGATGTCACACTCCGGATTTCGTGGCGTTCGAGCCGCGAGAGGACTCTCCCGGAGCTGTGACCGATTGGCGGGACGTATCCCCGCGACCCAACTATGAACGAAGTTCAACTCGAAGTGGCGAAGGCGTACCCGAACGACTCGGGCCGCGGCATCGCCCGTCTCGATCCGGACACGCTGCTCCACCTCAAACTCTCACCCGGCGACATCATCGAAATCGAGGGCGCCGAAACCACCGCGGCGAAGGTGTGGCGCGCTGACCGACAGGACTGGAACACCGACACGGTTCGCATCGACGGCTTCACGCGCCAGAACGCCGACGTCAGCATCGGCGAGCGGGTGACGATCCGAAAGGCAGAGGAGACGAAGGCCGAGAAACTCGTCCTCGCGCCGCCGGAGGAGGCGAGCGTGCAGTTCGGCTCCGACGCGGCCGGGATGGTCAAACGGCAGATCCTCAAACGCCCGGTCGTTGAGCGCGACATCGTCCCGGTGATGTCCTCGACGAACCATCCGTTTATGCGCTCGCCGGGCCAGGCGATCCCGCTCATCGCCGTCGAGACGGAGCCGGACGGCGTCTGTCTGGTGACCGAGGACACGGAGGTCGAACTCCGGGAGGAGCCCATCTCCGGCTTCGAGAAGACGGGCGGCGGCATCACCTACGAGGATATCGGCGGCCTCAAAAGCGAGATACAGCGGGTCCGGGAGATGGTCGAACTCCCGATGAAGCACCCGCAGATCTTCAAGAAACTCGGTATCGAGCCGCCGCAGGGCGTGCTGCTCCACGGGCCGCCCGGCACCGGCAAGACGCTGCTGGCGAAGGCCGTCGCCAACGAGACCTCCGCGAGTTTCTTCTCGATCGCCGGCCCGGAGATCATCTCGAAGTACTACGGCGAGTCCGAACAGCAGTTGCGCGAGATCTTCGAGGACGCGACCGAGGAGTCGCCGTCGATCATCTTCATCGACGAACTCGACTCGATCGCGCCGAAACGCGACGACGTGACCGGCGAGGTCGAGCGCCGCGTCGTCGCCCAGCTGCTGACGATGATGGACGGCCTGGAGACGCGCGGGGAAGTCATCGTCATCGCGGCGACGAACCGCGTCGACAGCGTCGACCCCGCGCTGCGCCGGCCGGGGCGGTTCGATCGCGAGATCGAGATCGGCGTCCCCGACGAAGTGGGTCGCAAGGAGATCCTCCAGATCCACACCCGCGGGATGCCGCTGTCCGACGACGTCTCGCTCGATCACCTCGCCGACGAGACTCACGGCTTCGTCGGCGCCGACATCGAGTCGCTGACGAAGGAGGCGGCGATGAAGGCGCTCCGGCGGTACCTCCCTGAGATCGATCTCGACGAGGAGGACATCCCGCCGAGCCTGATCGACCGGATGATCGTCAAGCGCGAGGACTTCCGCGGCGCCTTAGCGGACGTCGAACCCTCGGCGATGCGGGAGGTGCTCGTCGAACTCCCCAAGGTGTCGTGGGACGACGTCGGCGGGCTCGAAGACCCCAAACAGACCGTCAAGGAGAGCGTCGAGTGGCCGCTGACGTCGCAGGGGCGCTTCGAGCGGATGGGGATCGACCCGCCGAAGGGGGTGCTGCTGTACGGCCCACCCGGGACCGGAAAGACCCTCATCGCGAAGGCCGTCGCCAACGAGACGAACGCGAACTTCATCTCCGTGCGCGGCCCACAACTGCTCTCGAAGTGGGTCGGCGAGTCGGAGAAGGCGATCCGGCAGACCTTCCGGAAGGCCCGGCAGGTCAGCCCGACGATCATCTTCTTCGACGAACTGGACAGCCTCGCGCCCAGCCGCGGCGGCGAGACGGGCAACAACGTCTCCGAACGCGTCGTCAACCAGCTTTTGACCGAACTCGACGGGCTCGAGGAGAACGGCAACGTGATGGTGATCGGCGCGACCAACCGCCCGGATATGATCGACCCCGCGCTCATCCGCTCGGGGCGGTTCGACCGCCTCGTGCTCATCGGCCAGCCCAGCGAAGAGGGCCGCGAGCAGATCCTGAAGATCCACACCCGCGACTCTCCGCTCGCGCCCGACGTGAGCCTGCGTGAAATCGCCGAGATCACCGACGGGTACGTCGGCTCGGATCTAGAGACGATCACCCGCGAGGCCGCCATCGAGGCGCTGCGCGACGACGACGACGCCGAGGAGATCGAGATGCGGCACTTCCGGGAGGCGATCGACTCCGTCCGCCCGACGATCACCGACGAACTGATGGACTACTACGAGCAGATGCAGGATCAGTTCAAGGGCGGCACCCGAGACGGTCTCGGGGAGCGCCGCGACGGCCGGATCGGCTTCCAGTAGCGGGGTCGAACTCGTTTTCCGAGGTGGTGAACTGTTCGGTTCCTCGACAACACGATAACGCCCGTGTAACCACCTGATACCGGTGTCCGCGAGAGGTTAAGTGGTTCACGGACCTACCGACGGGTGTCGAAAGCGACAACCCACATCAGATGTCTCAGCAGAAATCCGACTACGCAGACGACACCGAAATCGACGTAACGCTCGACGAACTCCCCGACGACGAGACCATCCGAGAGACCGTCGAAAGCCTCGAAGCGAACGGGTTCGAGGTCGTCGTGGTCGACTCAGTCGACGACGCGCTGGAAGCGATCAAATCGCAGATCCCCGCTGGCGCGTCCGTGATGAACGGCCACTCGACGACGCTCGAAGAGATCGGGTTCGAGGACTACCTCTCGGGGGGTGACCACGAGTGGGAGAGTCTCCCGGACCAGATCTGGAGTATCGACGACGACGAGGAACGGCAGGCCGCCCGCCGGGAGTCCCAGACCGCCGACTACTTCCTCGGTGGGATCAACGCCATCTCCCAGACCGGTGAACTCGTCGCCGCGGACCTCTCGGGCAGCCGAATCGGTGCCTACCCGTTCGCTGCGGGCAACGTGATTATCGTCAGCGGCGCGAACAAGATCGTGCCGACGCTCGACGATGCGCTCGATCGACTCGAATCCGTCGCGTATCCGCTGGAGAACGAGCGCGCACAGGAGGCCTACGGCGTCGAATCTGCCATCGCGAAACAGCTCATCTTCCGCCGGGAAGCCGAGGAGGGTCGGACGACGCTCGTACTCGTCCGCGAGCAGTTAGGGTACTGATACTCTCGGACATCGGTCTGTGCCGGATCGTTTAAAAAGAGTTGTGTCCGACAGTATCCGGCCTCGAACCCACCACGAAACGCTGACTCTCACCGAACGACCGTGACCGGCACGGGCGAGTGGCGGACGACATCCTCGGCGACGCTGCCGAGGACGAGCCGCGAGACCCCCTGTCGGCCGTGGCTCCCGACGACGACGTGGTCCACGTCGCGCTCGTCTGCTGCTTCTACGATGGTCGCGGCCGGTCGCCCGACCTCCGTATCGGCCGTCACCTCGCCGCCGGTGTCGAGTCGCTCTCGCGCCTCCCGCAGAATCTCGTCGGCCTCGACTTTCGCCTCCTGATACCATTCCTCGGAGCCGGTGGGAAGGGCGCCGGCACTGTAGCCCGCCTGGACGGGGTCGATGACGTGCAGAAGCGTCACCCGAGCGTCGTCCCACTCCTCGGAGACGAACGCAAGCGCCTGAAGCGACTGCGGCGAGCCGTCGACCGGGACGAGCACGTGTTTCGGCATACCCGGGGGTACGTCGCGGGGTTACAAAAAACGGGGTCCGGAAGGTCGCGTAGTGCTGGCGTCCGATAGTTTTCCGCGTATGGAGGTAACGTAGGAGAGCTTCCGTACTTGGGGGGAATCATTCAGTGCAGACAAAGAATTTAGTGACCAACTGTGTGGCAGTACGTGATGAAGCGACGCTCCGTACTCGTCTCGTTCGCTGGGCTCGTCACTCTCTCGGGATGTTCGACCTCTCGTACTGAAAGTGGGAATATTCAGATTGCAAATCAGACTGGCCAAGAAGTATGGAAGGAGATAACCATTCAGAGAGAAGGTGGACTGTTTTCGGAGTCAGAGACGGTTTACGAGACGAGAACGCGAACACCACCAACAGAGGATTATCGTTCGACGCTCACTGATGTCGCTCCTCCGGGGACATACGAAGTACAGGTCGCGTTCGAATCGAGAGAAACGGACCGAGAAAGCGGTGTCCATACGACGCAGTGGTCCCCAACAGGCGAAAAGAGCGAGTCACTAATCGTTAGTTTAGCTCCTGACTTCGACGTTGAATTTCTTACTCAATAACTGAAGTGGAGTCGGTCAGTTCGCACGCGAGGTCTAATGACCGATGCAGCTGTCATTTTATGAAATAAACCACTGTAACAACGTTCCACGACACCCGCTCCAACAGATACTTACTCGCCGTGACGCGTCAGACAGACCGGCAGGCCGACGAGTTCGACGGGCTCGGAGTTGTCCGGGGAGTAGACGACCAGCTGTCCCTTCTCCATGTAGGGCACTTTGTCCTCCAGTTCCGGCGGGATGTTGACGCTCTTGATCGCGTCCTCGTCGCCGAGGTTGAGCACGAGCCGCGTGTTGATCTGTTTGAACACCGGCTCGGCGATGTCCTGTGGGTCCTGCGTGACCAGAAACAGGCCCAGCCGCTCTTTGCGGCCCTGCTTTGCGGCCTCGGTGAACTTCGAGATCACCTTCCGCGCCTGGACGGTGTCGGCGTCCGCGAGGAAGTTGTGCGCCTCGTCCATCCCCAACAGCAGCGGCGTCTCCTTGATCCGGTCGGAGTCGGGAGCGTTCGAGAGTTTGTTGTCGATCAAAAGACTCGACACCGCGAGGACGAAAAGCTCCTTCGCGCGGCTCGTCGAGAGGTGGTACGTCGGGATCACCGTCAGTCCGCCCGGCCGGACGAGCTGGTGGTCGAGGTCGGTGATCGGCCGCGCCGACTGGTCGAAGACGCCGTCGGGAACGCCGTGGACGCGCCGTTTGACCGCGTCGAAGGTCGCTTCGTGGACCCGGCCCGACTCGTCGAGTTCCTCGCGCAACGCCTGATCGTCCAGGAACGTCAGGAACTCCTCGTAGGTGCCGGCGTCGCCGTACTCACGGAAGAAGCGCTTCAGCAGGTGGACGAGTGCGGGATACTGGTTCTCGTTGAGGCTGCTGCCAGCCACGAGCCACGGCCGGTTGCGGGCCATCGAGAAGGGGATGGTGAACGCCTGCTGTTCCGCGCGGTGGCCCTTGCCGCCGTAGGCGACGCCGTCCTCCTTCGGGACCAGCGCCAGCGTGTCGTCGTGACCGCCGTGGACGATCCCCTCCCGTTCGTACCGGCGCGCGGTCGCGTCGTCCATCGCGGGGTTGTCGTCGTGCATCTGGGCGTACTCGTCCTGCGGGTCGAACTGGACGACCGCGAGCCGCGCCGAGCGGCCGTCGTCCATCTCGTAGGTCCGGTCCTCTGCCAGAAGCTGCCGCAGGACGTTCTTCGTTGCGTGGGTCTTCCCGGAGCCGGTGCCACCGGCGACCAGGGCGTGTCGGAACACGAGCGGATCGCCGTCGCCGTAGTCGTCCCGGAGCCGGTAGTCGATCGTTGGGGGCTCGGCCGCGGTCCGGACCTTCTCGCCGCCGACCGAGAGGTGCCCGAGGAAGATGCCGTCGCCGGGGATCTTCAGCCCGGTCTTGATCTGTTCGGGGTCGGTCGCCTCGGCGGCGATGGCGCCGGGCTTCGGCACGCGGTCGACCATCCGGCGCTTGAGTTCCCCATCGTCCTCGAATAGGACCGCGAGCGGGTCCAACGACGCGACGAACTTGTAGTCCCGCTCTTCGAACTCCTCGCGGCGCATCGCCCGGCGGGCGTGGATCTCGGTCGCGTCGTCGGTCTGGAACTCCTGGGCGTACTCTAAGGCGGTGATCCGCGCAAACAGCAGTTCGTCGTCCGGATAGGGCACGAGAAGGTACTTGCCGAGTCTGACGGTGTCGCGGTTGTTCGTGGTCACGTACGCCCGCAGCGTCGTCTCGTCGCCGTCCTCGGCGACGCGGAGCCCTTGCGAGACTGCGATCGCGCCGATTCCGCGGTCCTGGCCCCTCGGTGCGGCTTCGTAGCGGTCGAACGCGACGTCCTCCTCTGGGTCGTCCGACCCCGACGTCGGGCTCTCGTCGGCGGCACCGCGTGTTTCTGTTGTGCTGTCCGTGTCCGTCGACGCACCGCCGTCCCCTGCCGTCGATCGGTCCCCCTCGGTCCCGTCCGAGGGCCGATCGTCGGAACCGGGCTCGAAGTCGCCGAGATCCATCTTGGGTCTCACTGCGCCGCCGACGAATAAAACACCTCGCCCGTGCTCAGCGTTCGGTGCCGCCCGCCGCTTGCGTCTCCCGGGGTGCCGCCCGCCGCTTGCGTCTCCCGGACTGCTTTTCCCGCCTCGGATCCAATCACGGGTATGCTTCTGGTGCGCGGTCACGGTGGGGGGACGACGCTGACGGGGACGATCTTCGAGCGGGGCGAGCGTGCTCCCTCGTATAAAGGGGCGCCAGACGAGGACGCCCCGTACGTCTGGGTCTGCGACGAGTTCTACGAGGTCGAAAGCGGCGGGTCGGAGACGACGATCGACGGCGAGACGGTCAACGTCGCGTTCGAGTCGCCGATGCCCCGCGGGTTCGAGACGCGCGAGCGGGCGCTGGACGCGGCGGAGGCCCACGTGCGGACGCAGTTCGCCCGCGTTGGCGTCCCCGAGTCCGAGGTCGACGTCGAAGTGATCAAGCAGGATCCCGGCGCCGAGCATCCGTAGCCATCCCGTTACGGCGCCGAGTCGTTCTCTCGGACGTCGATATCGCCCGGAACCGCGGGTCGGCCACTACTCGGAGTCGTCCCACCGCAGGTCGTCGTACCGCTTGACCTCGCCGCTTTCGAGCGTCTCGGTGAACTTCTGCCGGAGCGAGGACTTCTCGCCCGTGCTGATGCGCGCGAGTTTGTCCGCCTTCGCGACCGCCTCCGGTGGCCCGCGTCGGGCCGCGACGTCACCGAGTATCTGTCTGGTGATCGCTTCCCGTGTTGCGTCGTCGCGGGCGAACACGTAGGGCGTCTCGACCCGGTAGAGCACGTCGGTCTGGGGTTCGTAGATGACGAAGAAACACGTCTCGTACAGTTCGGGATCGAGGTGTCGCTCGACGCCGTAGACGTCGCCGTCACTCGCAATCGTCGCGTCCGCGCCGTCGTGGGAGTGGAACCAGCCCGTGAAGGTCAACTCCTCCGTCCGACGTCCCTCCGGGCCGTGGTGTGATCCGTCCCGATGCTCGCCCTCCTCGCGCCGTTCGAGCAACCGAGTGAAAAAGGCCGCGTCGTCGGTCCAGGGGACCTCGAACCCGCGCTCCCGGTTGCGGAGCGTGCCCACGATTCGCTTGGACGCAGGGTTCTTGACGAACCCACACAGCGGGACGTCGCGCTCGACGAACCGCTCGACGAGACGGACGTAGTTCTCGACGATCGAACGCGGCTGCAACTCCTCGGCGATCGCCTGCAGTTCGGCGTCCCTGTCCCGCCAACTGAGCAGTTCCAGCGGATACAGCGGCCCGTCGAGGACGAGCAGTTCCGACACCGACTCGGCGTGTTCCAGCGCGTGGGAACTTTCCGCGAGATACAGCGCCAGCGCGTGGACGATCCGCTCGGCGTAGCGGTTGACGCGGGGGACGCGCAACACGCGCCACCGGCAGTAGCCGTCGTCGACGTCCCGCCAGGACTCCTCGATCGGAACGGTCTCGTCGTTGAGGTGGGTCGCCGCGACGATACTCCGGTGGCGGTGGAGGTCGAGATCCGACGGCACCGCGGCCATCGCGGCCTGTGCGAGGTCGACGACCAGGCCGTTTTTGAACGTCGTCGGGTTGATCGTCCCCGAATCCAGCCCGTGGACCGTCCCGAACGGCGACGCGGCCAAGGCGACGTCCTCGGCGTCGACCGCGCGCAGGCGCTTTTCGCCGAGCGGTTCCACGACGACGTCGCCGTCGGGGCCATAGAGCGGGTCGAGAAAGTCTTCCCAGATCCGCGCGGCGACGTCGACGTGGTCGGAATCGTCGACCTGTCGGGCGAGGTACGCCGCGAGATCCGCGATGCCGTCGACGTGGACGGGATCGAGTGTCACGTTCGGCACCTCGCGTCGAGACGAGAAAAGTCATACGTCGTGGCGACCTACCGGCGGCCGTGACAATCACCGCGGTCGGCTTCGACCTCGACGAGACGCTCGCCGTCCCCACGCGGGACCGGACTGCGATCCTCGCCGACGCCGTCGAGACGGTCGACGCGCCGCCGCTGTCCCGCGAATCGTATCTGCGAGTCCACGGGCGCAACCTCACGCGGGAGAGTCGGACGCCGATCTTCGCCGATCTGCTGGCCGAACACGACGCCGAGACCGATCCGGAGACGCTGGCGCGGGTCTACCGGGAGGAGATCGCCGACGCCATCGCGCCCCTCGAGGGCGTCGAATCGTTCATCGAGCGCCTGCGCGAGCGGTACCGCGTTGGCCTGCTCACGAACGGCCCACAGATGGCCCAGCGGGACAAACTCCGGACGCTCGGGTGGGCCGACGCCTTCGACGCCTCGCTCGTGACCGGCGAACTCGACGCCGGCAAGCCCGACCCCGCAGCGTTCGAGGCGCTCGTCGACGCGCTCGGCAGCGATCCCGGCGAGACGGTCTACGTCGGCGACGACGTCGACGCTGACATCGCAGGCGCATCGGACGCCGGACTGCTCGCCGTGCAGGTGACGTACGACGGCGGTCCGGAACCCTCGCCGCGGGCGGCCGCACACATTCCGCGGGAGCGGCTGATCGCCGACCTCCCAGACCTGTTGGCGTCGCTGTAGCAGCCTCCTGGGAGCTTCAGACTGACCTACGACGTGCTTTCGCCGGAAGCCACAGCCCGGAGCACCGGCAGCAACCACTTGACCTGCGCGCCGTCCTCGACGAAGACCAGCGTCCGCGGGGGCTCGACCGCTTTCGGACGGACCCGAAGCCCTTCCTCCCGTGCGGCGTCGGCGGCGACGTCGACGCCGCGCTCGAACTCGACACGGGCCCGTTCGGGCTGGACGAACACCGAGGCGACTCGCTGGTCACCACGGTCGATCGCGTAGGCGAACGCCCCGTCGGGAGAGGGCTCGACGTCCTGGGCCGCCCCGGTCACCGCGAACCGTTCGAGTTCGCCACTGTGTCCGGTCACCTCGGAGGCGAGCAGTTCCGCGATGCGGTGCCCGTCGTTCAGTCGGTCCTCGACCATACCACTCGTTCCGGCCGCTGGGAGAAGAGGGCTCCGTTCGAATGCGTGAAAACGGGGAGTCGGCCGTCGCTCCCGAACGAGCTACTCGCCGAGTTCTCCTCTCGCCGCCCGCGCAGCCCCGCCGATATCGACGTTCTCCTGCCGCGCGTACAGCGCCGCGGCCGCCTCGACCGTGATGTCGAGCCGTCGCTGCCGTTCGTTGACGGCGGCGACCGCCTCCTGTTTGTCGTGGCCGGCGGCGACCAGCGAATCGAGGATGCGCTCGAACGTCGACTGTTCGCGGAGGATCGACTCGTCTGGTTCGTACTCCGCCGGGACGGTAACCGACGACGGATCGAAGCCGGCTACGACCTCGCCGTCGTCGCGTTCGAGCAGCCCTCGGCCGGTCGCCACGTCGATGAGTCGTTTGGCCTGATCCGGCGAGAACCAGTTCCGGTCCAGCGAGAGCGCGACGACGAACTCCCCCTCACCGAGTCGGGTCTGCCCGCGCTGTTTGAACGGGACGGCGACCGCTACCTCCAGCGTCATACCGGAACCACGACCAGCGGGGCACAAGGAGTCCCCGGTTCCCGTCCCGACCTGCCGGATCCTGTCACGCCTCCCCCGATCCGGACCGACCGCGGGTCAGCGCCCAGACGACGAGTGCGACACCCTCGATCCGGGCGGCGGTGTACACCCACGAGCGGAGGTCGACGTCCCCCTCGGCCGCGAGGGACATCCAGAAGTCGACCACCTTTCGCGGGGCGAGCAGTTCGAGGATTCCGATGACTAGCGCCGCTACTCTGAGGAGCATATTCGAATTTCGCCAGACCGTGAATATAAATCTGCTGTCAATTCTCGCCGCCTTCGAACGGTGCGCTCTCGACAATCTCGGTGGCGGTCACTGTGTGATCGGTCCGGTGAGAATCGCCCGTGTCCGCCGCCGCTTCCTTCGACGCATACCCACCCGTCGCTTCCGTCGACTCTGCTGGGAAAACGATCGTCGCCCCCACCAGAATCGGCGCCAAGAGACCGGCGACGACGACTTCCGGATCGGCGAGCGAACCGCGGACGACCATCTCGTCGCCCGGCCCGAGATCGGCGTCGGCCGCGACACGGGCTGCCCCGGAGAGCAACTCGGCGTGCGTGTACGTGCGATCGTCGGCAACCAGAGCGGGATCGGAGCCGGCGACGTCGACGGGGTGGACCGCCGGGTTCTCGCTCCAGACCTCCGCCTCCCAGTGGGTCGTGGCAGGATCGTCCGGCGGGCCGCCGTGCACCGCGAGGCGGTGCCCGGGCGGGAGATCGAACTCGCTCTCGCGGTCGACCGGCGCAAGGACGGCCCGGGGCGGATCGTCAGTGACTGTCTCGGCGAAGCGGGTCACTGCGCCCAACTGGGCCGCGCCGTAGAACGCCAACACCGGTTCCGGGAGCGCGTCAGGGACGACGAGCACCTCGTCGCCGGGGCGCACGCCCAGATACCGGAGCACGTTCCCGGCCTTGTAGGAGGTCGTGATGAAATCGCGGTAGCTGTAACTCCGCCCCGGTGCGGCCGCCCGGAGCGCGTCGCCGTCAGTGCGCCGCTCGCGGGCGACGACCGCGCCGATAGTCGCGGGATCGTCACACTGCGGCGGAAAGGTTGGCGTCCGTCCGGAACTCTGGTCGTGGGCGGTTTCGGCCTCCCTGTCGGGCCCAGCTCCGGCGTCGCCTGCGTCGGAATCGTCGGTCACACTGCAGGCTCGTCGGCCCGATACAAAAACAGCGTCGGCCGGGGCCCGGATCCGCGGTCAGGTGCACCCGCGACAGCTAACGTCCGTGGCAGGGCGCTCCCGCGACGACAAATGTCCGCGTCAGGGCGCTCCCGCGACGACGAACGTACTCGGTTCGTCGGTATGCAGGCTTCGGGTCGATTCTGGCGCGACGCGGACTGCGTCGCCGGCAGCCATCGCCACCTCGTCGCCGTCGACGACGATGGTCGCCGATCCCTCGGCGAGGTAGTACACCTCCTCGTGACCCCTGTCGGCGTGGTCGTGTTCCATCCCGGCCCAGTCGGCGTCGGCGTCGATGACGGTCACGCCCAGGTTCTCGCAGTCGAGCGTCTCCCGGAGGAAGAACATCCCGTCGGCCTTCTCGTCGCCGTCCGCGTAGTTCGCTTTTGTATACGACATCGACCGGATCTACGGGCGATAGCCACGTGAAGGTGGGGGTGCGGAAACCCAGTCGGCTGCGACAGCGGTCCGCGGAAGACGCATCGTCCCGTACCACTATGTCTCCGGTCCGTTTTTGGGACGAGTGATGAGGGGTGAGTTCAGCATCGTCCGCCCCAAGGAAGTTCCGACGGAACAGTTCAACACCTGCGAGACGTCCGTCCGGAAGCTGACGGGGCCGCTCGGCAGCACCGAACTGCGAGTCAATCAGGTGATCGTCGAACCCGGCAAGGTGACCACACCCCACACCCATACCGCCTCCGACGACGAGCCGGGCCAGGAGGAAGTTTTCGTCGCGATGACGCCCGGACAGATCGCGATCGAGGGCAGGGAGCACGACGTCCCGCAGGGCGGCGTCGTCCGTGTCGCGCCCGACGTTGAGCGGAACCTGCTCAACCGCACCGACGACGAGACGCACGTGTGGCTGGCGTTCGGCGCGCCGCCGGTCGGCACCGTCGACGACTTCGGGGCCTACGAGGTCAGCGAGTAGGGAAGACAGGCGTCATACTGTTGGACACGAGTCTGTGAAGAATTTCGCCGCCGGGGTGGCGAATATCTTGAAACAGTTGTGCCCGACAGTATCAGAAGGAGTTTTTGATCTTCTCGAAGAAGCCCTCGTTGACGTCGACGTCCTCGCCGCCGGCCTCGGCGAACGCCTCTAAGGCCTCTTTCTGTTCCTCGTTGAGGTCGTCCGGCGTCACGACCTGCACTTGGACGTAGAGATCGCCGTGGCCGCGACCGCGGAGATGCGGCATCCCCTCGCCGCGGATCCGGAACTCCTCGCCGCTTTGGGTGCCCGCTGGGATGTCCAGATCCGCCGCCCCGTCGACGGTCGGCACCTCGACGGTCGCTCCGAAGACGGCCTTCGGGAACGAGATCGGGAGCCGGAAGTACAGGTCGTCGCCGTCGCGCTCGAAGTTCTCGTGGTCGCGGACGGCGACGTCGATGAGCAGATCCCCTTTCGGCCCGCCGTTCTCGCCCGGGGCGCCCTCTCCCTCCATCCGGAGCGTCTGTCCGTCCCGGATCCCTGCAGGGATGTCGACCGAGAGCGTCGCTTCCTCGCGAGTGATGCCGTCGCCGCGACAGACCGAACAGGTCTCGCTGTAGATCTCGCCCGATCCCTCACACCGGGGACAGGTCTGGGTCTGCTGGACGCGGCCGAGTGGCGTATCGCGGACGGTGGTGGTCTGACCGCGACCGTTACACTCCGGACAGGAGTTCACGTCGGCGTCGGGCGGGTGGCCGCGGCCGTTACACTCCGGACACTCCTCGGGGCGGGTGACGGTGAACTGCTTTTCGACGCCCTCGTACACCTCTTCGAGGTCTAAGGTGACCTGCGTCCGGAGGTTCTGGCCCTGTCGCGGGCGGTCCTGCCCGCGGCCGCCGCCCCCGCGGCCGCCGCCGAAGAACTGGTTGAAGATGTCCTCGAAGGGGCTTCCCTGGCCGCCGCCCATCCCACCGAAGGGATCGCCGCCGCGGCCACGGCCGCCGGCACCGCCGCCGTCGACGCCGCCACGCTTTTCGGCCTGTTGGAAGCGCTCGTGGCCCAGCTGGTCGTACATCTGGCGCTTTTCCTCGTCGGTGAGGACCTCTTTGGCCTTCTGGGCTTTCTTGAATTTCTCCTCGGCCTCGGGGTCCTCGGAGACGTCCGGGTGATACTCCGCGGCCTTCTTGCGGTAGGCCTGCTTGATCTCGTCCTCGGTGGCGTCCCGGGAGACACCGAGCACGTCGTAGAAGTCCTCGCTCATTCGTTGTTGTGGGTTATCCGTTGAGCTACTTCAACGGAACGGGTCGTCGAAGCCAGCGGCGATGCGCAGGGCTGGGCTTTTGCCCCTGCCGGCGAAGTGGGGTGTATGCAAGCCGTCAAGTTCACTTCCCACGGCGATCGCGACGTTATCGAGTACGGCGAGGTTCCGGACCCCGAGGTCGACCGGGGCGAGGTGCTCGTCGACGTGAAAGCCGCTGCGCTGAACCACCTCGATGTCTGGACGCGGCGCGGGCTCCCGGGGATCGATCTCTCCTTCCCGCACGTGCCCGGCAGCGATATGGCGGGCGTCGTCGACGCTGTCGGGGAAGCTGTCACCCGATTCGAGCCGGGCGACCGCGTCGCGTTCTTCGCGGCGACCACCGACAGCGACGGAGAACGCGGCGACGGCCCTCCCCGTGACGACCCCACGCTCTCGTCGGATTTCAGCATCATCGGCGAACACAGCCAGGGCGTCCACGCGGAGTACGCCGCCGTGCCGGCAGCGAACCTGATTCCCGTTCCCGAGGGCGTCGACTGGGAAGTCGCCGGATCGGCCGCGCTCGTCTTCGGAACTGCCTGGCGGATGTTAATCCACCGCGCCGAGGTGCAGGCGGGCGAGCACGTGCTCGTCCACGGCGCCTCCGGGGGCGTCGGCCACGCGGCCGTCCAGATCGCCGACCACGCCGGCTGTACGGTGTACGCGACCGGATCGTCGGAAGCAAAGCTCGATCACGCCGCCGACTGCGGGGCCGACCACGCCATCAACTACGAGGAGACTGACTTCGCGGCGGCTGTCGACGACCTGACCGACGGCCGCGGCGTCGACGTCGTCGTCGACCACGTCGGCGAGGCCACGTACGACGGGTCGCTGCGGAGTCTCCGGAAGGGCGGCCGGTTCGTCACCTGTGGCGCGACGACGGGCGGGAACCCCGACGCCGGACTGCGACGCATCTTCTGGAACCAGCTCTCGGTGATCGGGTCGACGATGGCCACGCCCGAACAGGTCGCGGAAGTCCTCGATCTCGTCTGGGCGGGCGACCTCGAACCGGAGATTCGGGCGACGCTGCCGATGAGCGAGACCGCCCGCGCCCACGAACTGATCGAGAACCGTGAGGGCTTTGGCAAGGTGGTCGTAATTCCGGACAGTGAGCTCTGACGACGAGGGATACGTCCACCGGCCGGGTGAGGCGGAGGCGAACGAACCCCCGGACGGTGACGCGGCAGCGACTGGCGAGGGCGGCTTCGGCGCCCGCGGCTGGGTCCTCGTCGCCGTGCTCGCGGTATGTACGCTCGTCGTCCCCGGAATCATCTACGTCCGACCGGGTATCCTCTCGGCTGTGGGTATCCCGTACATCGCCTCGCTGCTTGTGCTCCCGCTTCTTCCCGCCGCCGCGCTGGGACTCACCGCAGTCTGGGCGATGGCAGCGACGAGCCGCGACTGAGGGTCGAATAGTCAGAAATCAGATATCGACGAACCGCTCCGAATTCTCTCTGAGTGAGAGGCTTTCCCGGAACGGTCTCATTGCCTGGGATGGTGAGGTGTAACGGCCACAATGCTTTTATTCGATTTCCCGATTCAATATCAGATGTGAAAAGTCGGGCCCAGGGCTTATTGGATTTGTCTCACCATTTTGGCACGAATGTCGTCCGAATCACAGCAGTCGACCGCAGATGGCGAAAACCACTCCGACGACAAGGTTGTGATCGACCGCGAGCGATTGGAGGATCTCCAGGCCTCGACGCAGGAACTCGCCTCCGCGGCCGAGCAGATCTCCGAGAGTACAGCGGAGATCAACGGGGTCGCCGCCGAGCAAGCGGAGAACCTGACGACCGTAACCCAGGAGGTCTCGAATCTGAGTGCGGCGGTCGAAGAGATCGCCTCCAGCGCCGACCAGGTCCGCAGCGAGAGTCGACGGGCCCGGGAACTCGCCGAGGAATCGCAGGCGGCCGCCGACGACGCCATCGACGCGATGAATTCGGTCGATGCGGCGACCGCCGAAGTGACGGAGGACATCTCGGCTCTCCGCGAGGACGTCGACGAGATCGACACCGTCGTGACTGTCATCCAGGACATCGCCGATCAGACGAACCTGCTCGCGCTGAACGCCTCGATCGAGGCCGCCCGGGCCGGCGAGGCCGGAGACGGGTTCGCAGTCGTCGCCGACGAGATCAAGACACTCGCCGAAGAGACCCAAGAGCAGGCGGTCGACATCGAGGAGTTGGCCGACCGGATCAAATCGAACACCGACGAGACCGTCGCGAGTATCGACCGGGCGAACGACGAGATCGACACCGGGATCGACCGGGTCGACACGGCCCTGGATAGTCTGGAATCAATCGCGGACGCCGTGAGCGAGGTCAACGACGGCATCGAGGAGGTCGCCGACGCGACCGACGAGCAGGCCGCAAGCACCGAAGAGGTCGCGGCAATGACCGACGGGGCGAACGACCGCGCGCGGACGATGGCCGACGAGATCGACGAACTGGCCGCCGCCAACCAGGAGCAGACGGCGAAGGTCGGCGAGATCGCCGACACCGTCGCGGAGTTCAGCGAATCGTGGGGGTCGGCAGTCTCGGTTGACGACTGAGGTCGATTTTCTCCCGAGTTCGTCTGGTCCAGTATTGGACTGGTCCCGTGTTCGTTTTCGGGGACGACTAATTGCCCCATAGCGTCGACCCGCCGGAAAGACTTATTACGGATGGTGTGTGAGATTCTCTCGCACAGATGTTCGAGGCATTCTCCACGAGCTACTACCTGGGACGGCTGTACGTCGAACCGTCCGACCGGGACGTCCCGGCGATCCAACGAGCGGATCACGAGCGGGTCAACGAGGAGCTCTACGGCGACGAGGGGCTCTTCCGGACCGACGCGCCGCTCGTGATGAAACTCGATCAGGGACACATTCCGGTCCTCGGCGACGAGGATGTGCCCTCCGGGACGCTCGTCGTCCCCGAGACCGTCGACGACGGCGACCTTCCGGCCGAGCGCGACGTGTTGCTGGCGAAGTCTGATCGCGCGGCAGAACTGCTTCGCTACTCGGGCTATCGCTTCGGCGACGACAGCGCGGTGGCGTGATACTGACCGTTGTCGTCTCTTCGCGGTGCTCGCCGGGAACGGGGGCGGCGCTCGGCGGGAGGAGACGAGAGTAATCATTATAAGTGGCCCGCGGCCGCGGATCGAGATATGCTCGACGAGTTGCTCGGCCGCGCCGAACTCAAAGCGCGGATCGAGGAGCTGGAGGAGGAAAAACGGCATCTCGAACGCCGGGCGGAAGCGGAAGAGGAACGGCGATCGGAGGCCGCACGCAAGCGCCAGGAGGCCGAGGCGACGATCAACCGCCTGGAGGACCGCATCGAGGGCCTCGAAGAGCGGATCGAGCGACTCTCCGGGGACGACGAGACCGAGGTCGCATTCCGCGGCATCGAGGAGTTCCACGGCGAGCGTCGTGAGGAGGTCCTCTCGCGGCTCTCCTCCTTCGAGACAGGACCCGAGGGGGCACTGACGGCGATGGTTCACGACGACGTCCCCGACGCCGTCTCCGACGTCCTCGGAGATCGCTCGGCACTCGTCCGCCGTGCCGCTCCGTGTCTCGTCTGTCTCGACGATGCCGGGCTGGTCACAGTCGCGCTTGCGCCGCCGACGCCACCCGCGGCGTTCGTCGAGTGGGGGAGCGGCTTCCGCCTCGACCGTTCGTGGTTCACGCCCACAGAGCCCAGATGGGTCGCGCTGGTCCGCTCTGACCTGTTCGCGCTCGGGATCTACGACGGCGATAACGTCACGCTCGTCGACGAGGTCGAATCCGACGTGATGGGTGCCCACTCGAAGGGCGGCTTCTCGCAGGCGCGCTTCGAGCGGCGGCGCGATCAGCAGATCGACGAGCATCTCGACCGTGCGCGGGCGGTCATCGAGACCCACGTCGAGGCCGCCGCAGGCGACGACTCCGAACGGGATCAGACGGGACCACCCATCCCGACGGATCCGGGCGTGATCGTGCTCGGCGAGGAGACAGTCCTCGGGCAGTTCACGGACCTCGCAGACCGGACGGCTACCGTCGACGCCACGGGAGATCCCGGCGATGCCCTCCGCTCGGCTGTGCGGGAATTCTGGACGGTCCGGCTCTCGTTGCTGTAGCCACACGCCCCGGCGGAGTGGGTGGATGCCGGCGTCGAACACGGGCATTATATTCTCCCTCGTCGTGGCCTGAGGTATGACAGACTCCGCACCCGATCGGGTCGTCGTCCTCGCACACGAGAAGTTCCCAGAGCGGGCGAAGACGGCCACTGGCGTGCTCAAATACGCGGATTACGATGTCGTCGCCGTTCTCGACCGCGAACACGCCGGCACCTACACGACCGACCACCGGAGCGATCTCCCCTCGGTTCCGATCGTCGCGTCGATGGCTGACGCCCCAAAGGCCGACGCGCTCCTGATCGGAATCGCGCCGATCGGGGGCGGCTTCGAGGAATCCTGGCGGCCGGACGTCCGCACGGCGATCGAACGCGGCTGTGACGTCGTTGCCGGGTTGCACTACTTCCTCTCGGACGACGAGGAGTTCGCTGCACTCGCCGACGAGCACGGCGTGGCTCTCCGCGACGTCCGCAAGCCCGACCCGGACCTGACCGTCGCCGAGGGTCGGAGCGCCGAAGTCGACGCCGAGGTGGTGCTGACGGTCGGGACCGACTGTTCGGTCGGAAAGATGACGGTCGCGCTCGAACTGACCGCAGCAGCCCGCAACCGTGGGATCGACGCCGGATTCGTCCCGACCGGACAGACGGGGATTATGATCGCCGGCTGGGGCCACCCGATCGACCGCGTCATCTCCGATTTTACCGCGGGCGCCGTCGAGGAGATGATCCTCTCGGCCGGCGAGGAGCACGACGTGCTCTTCGTAGAAGGGCAGGGGAGCATCGTCCACCCGGCGTACTCTGCAGTCACCTGCGGAATCCTCCACGGGGCGATGCCGGACTCGATGGTGCTGTGTCACACAGCGGGACGTGAGGCGATCCACGGGTACGAGTCGTTCTCGCTACCCCCGCTTGCGGAGTACGTCGACCTCTACGAGCAACTCGCCGCGCCGGTCCACGAGGGCACCGTCACCGCCGGTGCGCTGAACACGGCCGACTTGGGGGCAGACGCGGAGGCGCGAACTGCCCTCGACGACTACGCGGCCGAGATCGACGCTCCCGCGACCGACGTCGTCCGCTTCGACGCCGGCGAACTGCTCGATCCGATTCTCGGGGTGGAGTGAGGATGACCCTCACAACTGAGTTCGAGCGCGTCTCGCTCCCGCTGTCGGACGAGTTCACGATCGCCCGGGGGACCCAGGAGACCGCCGAGAACGTGATCGTCCGCATCAGCGACGAGTCGGGGACGACGGGCCTGGGCGCCGCCGCACCCGCGGCTCACTACGGCGAGACGGCGGCGACCGTCGAAGCGGTCCTCCCGGACCTGCTCTCTGTGGTCGATTCAGTCGGCGATCCCCACGCAATCGAGCGGATCGAACGGGAGCGCCGCGAGGTCGTCGCCGACAACCCCGCAGCCCACGCTGCCGTGGATATTGCGCTTCACGATCTCGCCGCGAAACGGCTCGACGTACCGCTCTTCAGACAGTGGGGGCTGGATCCCGACTCCGTCCCGAAGACCTCCTTTACGATCGGTCTCGATTCGACCGAGCGGATGCTGGAGAAGACACGGACAGCCGTCGATACGGGGTACGACGTCCTGAAGGTGAAACTCGGGACCGACCGCGACGAGGAGATCGTCGCGACCGTCCGCGAGGCGGCGCCGGAGGCGCGAGTCCGCGTCGACGCCAACGAAGCCTGGACGCCGCGGGAGGCGGTCCGGATGACCGAACTGCTCGCCGAGTACGACGTCGAGTTCGTCGAGCAGCCAGTGCCCGCGAGCGACCCCGCGGGGCTCCGGTTCGTATACGAACGGTCTCCCTTGCCGATCGCCGCCGACGAGTCCTGCGTTCGGCTCCCGGACGTCCCGGCGGTCGCAGAGTGCGTCGACATCGTGAACCTGAAACTGATGAAGTGCGGCGGGCTCGCGGCGACACGGCGGATGATCCACGCCGCGCGGGCCCACGGACTCGAGGTGATGCTCGGCTGTATGATCGAGACGAACGTCTCGATCGCTGCGGCCTGTCACCTCGCGCCGCTCGTCGATTACGCCGACCTCGACGGCGCGCTGCTGCTCGCCGAGGAGGAGTACCGCGGCGTCCCGATAGACGGGAGCGAGATCCGACTTGCCGACCTGGGTACCAGCGAGACCCCGGGGACAGGTGCCCGACCGACGGGAGACTCCGGCTGAAGACGCCGTGGCGACTCGTCGCCCCCGGACGCACACGCTTAACCGCACGCGTCGATTAAGGCCGGATAGATGTCCCAGGTCACGCTCATCGGCGATCGACTCGCGTCCCCGGGGACGGAGTTCGTCTACGAGGGCGAGTCGACGGCGTGTGAGGGCTGTCCCTACCGGAAGCAGTGTCTGAATCTCTCGGAGGGCGTCCGCTACGAGGTGACGGAGGTCCGGGAGAGCGGTCAGTTGCTCGACTGTGCCGTCCACGACACAGGCGTCCGCGCAGTCGAGGTCGAGCCGGCGTCGATCGCTGCCAACGTGTCCTCGCAGGGCGCCTACGCGGGCAGCAAGGTGAGCCTCGAAGGCCCGTGTCCGCACACGGAGTGTCCGAGCCACGAGTACTGCGTCCCGGCCGGTGCCGACTTCGAGACGGAGTACCGGATCGCGGAAGTGAACGGTGACCCGCCGCACGAGTTCTGTTACCTCGACCGGGACCTGACGCTCGTGGAACTGGAACCGCCGGAGGAGTAGCGGCGCTCAGACCTCGAGACGCAGTCCGTCGCGGGCGAACCGCACGTCCCCGTCGTAGTGTTCGCTGATCGAATCCAGCATCTCCTTGTGGCGACCTTCCGTGGGCGGATACAGGTGCGTCAGGTAGACGCGACCGATGTCTCTCCCCGCCAGAACCGCTCCGAGTTCCGACGGCGACGGATGCGTCTCGACGTCGACGCCGTCGGGGAAGGAGCAGTCGTGTGCGAGCACGGCCGCGCCGTCGGCGAAGTTCGCGAGCGACGCCGACGCCTGGCCGTCGCCGGAGAAGACGATGTCTCCTTCTCCCTCCGTTACCCCGGCAAAGCGGTAGGCGAGACAGTCCATCGAGTGTTGCATCTCGGTCGCAGAGACGTCGAACCCGGCTACGGAGAACTCGGTCGGGCCGACCTCCCGGACGCTCAGGTCCACGCGACCGTCGAGGTACTCGTGGACGTCGAGCAGGCCGTCGATCAGGGATTTCGTTCCCCCAGGACCGACCACTTCGAGGTGTTCCTCGCCGGCCAGCCACCGCGCTTTCAGGAGGGGGAGCAGATCCGCGACGTGGTCGAGATGGTGGTGCGTCAGTAGCACTGTCGAGACGCCCTCGTAGCCGACGTCGGTGCCGGCGAGTCGGTGGAGCACGCCGCTGCCGCAGTCGACGAGGAGCCGTCTGTCGTCCCGTTCGAGCAGGAGTCCCGCCTGCACGCGGTCGGGGAGCGGCATCGCGGTTCCGGTGCCGAGGAAAGTCAGGCGCATCGACGGCCGCTACGGTGCGGTGGCCGATAGGCGTTCGGGACGAGTTCTCGAATCCGAGTGAGCGAACAGTCGGCACGAGAGACGCGTTCGCGGTGGTTCCCACGCCGACGTGCCGAACAACCGCTGCCCGGCGCGGGGCCCTTGTCAGGTCACACGGTCGCTGGCCGCGGGATCGCATATAAACCTCAGTCCGAGATTGCTGTCACGTCTACGAGCCGGAGCGCTCGGGGAGAACCCACTTACTCCTGCGGCCCAACCCCCCACATAATGCCGGAGCGCGGGCGGGAACTGCTCAAGCGGATCGCCGCCGACGTCGACGGGGAAGACAGCGGCGTCCAAGCCGGCGGAGAAGACAGCGGCGTCGCCGACTCGCCCCCCGATCGCGACGGGACCGAAGGCGCGAGCAGCGCAGACGGGGGCGCTTCCGAGGCCGGGGCGACCGATCCGTTCGACTTCGACCCCGACACGGTCGAGATCGCCGACGGCGACGTCCTCGAACGGTTAGAACCGTCTGTCAGGGAGTGGTGGGTCGACGAGTTCGGTCGGTACGTCGAGCAGAACGGCGGCTTCTTCACGCCGCCCCAGCGCGGAGCGATCCCTCTCATCGACGAGGGTCGGAACGCGCTGGTCTGTGCGCCGACGGGGTCGGGGAAAACGCTAGCCTCCTTCTCCGCCATTCTCAACGATCTCTTCGCACGCGGTCGAGAGCGCGAAGACGGGCTGAAAAATTCGGTGTACTGCCTGTACGTCTCGCCGCTGAAGTCCCTCGCGAACGACATCCACCGTAACCTCACGGTCCCGCTGTCGGGGATCCGCGAGCGTCTCGACGAACGGGGTGCGGACGTCGACGTGCGGCACGCGATCCGCCACGGCGACACCGACTCGGCGGCGCGCCAGAAGATGCTCGAACAGACGCCCCACATCCTCAACACGACGCCGGAGACGCTCGCGATCCTGCTGAATGCGCCGAAATTCCGCGAGAAACTCCGCTCCGTCGAGTACGTGATCGTCGACGAGATCCACAGCCTCGCGGCGAACAAGCGGGGCACTCACCTCTCGGTCTCGCTCGAACGCTTGGAGGACCTCGCTGAAACCTCCCCGACTCGGATCGGCTGCTCGGCGACGGTCGAACCGATCGACGGGATCGCCGACTTCCTCGTCGGCCGCGACGACGACGGCGAGCCACGGGACTGTGAGGTCGTCGACACGCGCTTCGCCCGCGATTTCGATCTCAAACTCGAGTGTCCGACCGACGATCTGATCCACACGCCCCGCGCGGAGGTGCAGACGGGCTTCTACGACCGACTGCACGAACTCGTCGACGACCACCGGAACACCCTCGTGTTCACGAACTCCCGGTCCGGCGCCGAGCGCGTGCTGGAGAATCTCCGCGAGCGCTTCGACGCCTACGACGATTCGAACTCGGGGTGTCACCACGGCAGCCTCTCGAAGGAGCGCCGCCAGGACGTCGAGGAGGGCCTGAAGGAGGGGAGTCTCGACGTGGTGACGACGTCGACGAGCCTGGAACTCGGGATCGATATGCCGCATCTGGATCTGGTCGTCCAGGTCGGATCGCCGAAGTCGGTCGCCGCACTTCTCCAGCGAGTCGGTCGCGCGGGCCACAGCCTCGGACAGACGGTCGAGGGGCGCGTGATCGCCCTCGACCGCGACGAACTCGTCGAGTGCGCGGTGATGTTGCAGAAGGCAGAAGACGGCTTCGTCGACCGGGTGTTCGTGCCAGAGAAGCCCCACGACGTCGCCGCCCAGCACGTCTACGGAATGGCGATCAACGCTGTGCGGCGCGAGGCCGACGTCCGGGGGACGCTGCGGCGGGCCTACCCGTACCGGAACTACGGCGACGACGACTGGGAGCGGCTGCTCCGCTATCTCACTGCCGACTACGACGGACTCGAAGAACAGAACGTCTACGCGAAGATCTGGCGCGACACCAACGACCCACCTGACGGCGAGCACCACTACGCGGAGTTCGACGTTGGCGAACCGCTCGTCGGCAAGCGCGGTCGGATGGCGCGCGTCATCTATATGACGAACATCGGGACGATCCCCGACTCGTTCACCTGCGAGGTCATCACTCGACAGGGCGACGAGTGGGTCGGGACCCTCGACGAGAATTACCTCGATACCTTAGAGGAGGGCGACGTGTTCGTCCTCGGCGGGGAGCGCTTTGCCTACCGGTACCGCCGCGGCTCGAAAGTCTACGTCGATCGGACGTCCGCGCGGGCAACCGTCCCCTCCTGGTTCTCCGAACGGCTGCCGCTGTCGTACGATCTCGGCCGGGAGATCGCCGCCTTCCAGCGTGATCTCCTCGATCGGCTGGATACTGGCGGCTCGCCCGCCGTCCGCGAGTGGCTCCGGACGTTCCCGATCGACGAGCACGCCGTCCGCGCGATCACGCGGCTCTTCGACGAACAGTGTCGCTACGCCGGGCCGGAGAGCGTCGCCACCGAGGGCCGGTTCGTCGTCGAGGAGGAACTCGACCGGGAGACGTACCGCCGGCACTTCTACGTCCACTCGACGTACGGCCGACGGTTCAACGACGGGCTCTCGCGGCTCGTCGCCGTCCGGTGTGCGAACCGCTCGAACGCGAACGTCCAGATCGCCGTCGCCGACAACGGCTTCTCGCTGTCGATGCCGCTGAACCGCAAGGTCGACGTCGGCGCCGTCCTCCGGGATCTCGACCCCGACTCGGTCCGTGCGGAACTGCGGGAGGCACTGGACGGGACGGACCTCCTGAAGCGGTACTTCCGGATCAACGCCACGCGTGCGCTGATGATCCTGAAACGCTACAAGGGCTACGAGAAGTCGGCGGCCGAACAGCAGGTCTCCGCGGAGATGCTCCTCTCACTCGCCGAGGACTTGGATGACTTCGCGGTGATCGAGGAGACCTACCGCGAGATCGTCGAGGACAAACTCAACGTGGCGGCGATCGAAGATGTCCTCTCGGCGATCGGCAGCGGCGACGTCGAGGTCGTCTCCCACCGCGTCGACTCACCGACGCCGCGAGCCTTCGGGCTTGCGACCTTACTTGACAGTGACGTCGTCCTCGCCGAAGACGAGAGCGCGGTCCTGCAGGAGTTCCACGCGAGGGTGCAGGCGGCGATCGATGCGGACGGTGACGACTGATACTGACTGTTGTCATCGCTTCCTGACGGTCACCGCGTCCCGCCCGATGCCGAAGATACTAATCGACGCGGAGAAACGGGACACCCGGACGGGAGTCTCACAATGGCTGGCCACGCCGCCGCCGTCGCTGCCTGGGGACGCGACAGCGACCGCTACGAGCGCTACACGTCGACCGTCGCGACGCGACTGGCCGACGATGACGCTCTACAGACGGCAAAGCGGGAGTGGGAACGGCTGTTCGTCGATAGCCACGGCGACGTCTTCGGGGACGTCGACGTCGAGCGGCCGCGGGAACGGCTGTTCGTCGACTCGGTGTACTACGATTTCGTCGTCGACAGTCTCATCCGGTCGCTGGAGCGGCGGTTCGACTTCCGCCTCGTCAATCCCGAACCGGGTGACAACACCGACGCCCTCGCCGTCGACTTCCGAAGCCTGCACGAGCAGATTGTCGGACCCGACGCGATCGACGACGCAGCCGACGCCTTCCTCGACGCAGTCGGCCCCGGGAACCTGGGACCGGCGTTCCTCCGCACGCTCTACGAGCAGGTCATTTCGGCCGAGCTCAGGCGTCATCTTGGGGAGTACTACACGCCGCGGGGTGTGGCGGAACTGGCGATCGACGAACTCGATCCCGACGCCGCCGAAACCGTGCTGGATCCGGGCTGTGGCTCGGGCGCGTTCCTCGCTGTCTGTGTCGCCGTAAAGCGGGGGGCACTCGCGGACGAGCGGCCGGCGGCCGTCGTCGATGCGATCACTGACACCGTGGTCGGGATCGACCTCAACCCCGTGGCGGTCAGGGGCGCGAAGCTGTCCTACCTCGGCGCGTTGCTCCCGCTCCTGGGGGAAGGCGAGGTTGACGAGGTCGAACTCCCCGTGTTTCTGACGGACGCGCTCGGACTGACGCGTGACGACACACTGAGTCTGGGGGGGAGACCGATCGATCTCACTGTCGACCACCTCGTCGGGAACCCCCCGTGGCTCACGTGGGGGGCGCTCTCCGAGTCAGTCCGCGACGCGTGGCGGGAGACGTACGTCGAGCGGCTGGGTCTCCTCCAGCAATCGGGTGTCGAGGCCAGACTCGGCCACGCAAACGACGACGTCTCCGTGCCGTTCGTCTGGGCGTGCATCCACCGGTATCTCGCGCCCGACGGCGACGCCGCCTTCGTGCTGAAGCGGGGGCTCACGAAGGGACCGGCCGGTCGGCTGTTCCGAGCCGGCAGGGTCGGCGACCGTCCGGTCGCCGTGCGGCACGTCCACGACTTCACCGATCTGCGACCTTTCGGCGGCGACGTCGACGTCGGGGCCGCCGTGTACACGCTGAATACCGGTACCGACACCTCGTTTCCGGTTCCGGCGACGGCGTGGACGAGTCGCAGCGGGAGCCCTGACTACGCCACCGTCGACGCGCTCCGAGCGACGACCGACCGCGAGGCGACGGGGTTCGTACCGGTGAGTGACGATCCGGCCTCCTCGTGGGTCAGAGCGGACGCGGAAGACCGGGCGCTCGGTGAGTGTAGCCACCGGATCCGGCACGGGCTAAAGGACGATGCCAAGGAGGTGTTCAGCGTCGATCGCGAGCGACTCGACGACCTGGAACCCGACCACGTCTACCCGTACCTCCGATCGAAACACATCGTCAAATACGGCCTGTTCGGCCACGACCTCCATCTGGTTCCGCTGTCGTCGGCCAACGAGGACAACGCAGCCGAACTGCGACGGGAGACGCCGGCGACCTACGACTACCTCGAAGCCAACAGGGCGGCCCTCGAAGCCCGGTCGTCGTCGTGGCTGGAGTCGGGGACGTTCTACAACCTGTTCGGACTCGGCACCTACACCTGGTCGCCCTACAAGGTCGTCTGGTGCCGGCTGGGCTACAAACCGCACTTCGCGGTCGTCTCGACCGTCGAAGACGACGATATCGGCGAGAAACCGGTGGTCCCGGGCGACCACTGTATGTTCATCCCGACGGACGACGAGTACGAGGCGCACTTTCTCTGTGCTCTCCTGAACTCTACGCCCTACCAGCGGTGTCTCGACGGGCTCACCGACGGGGGGAAATCCGGCCTCTCGAAGACGGTCGTCTCGCAGCTCTCGTTGCCGACCTACGAGGCCTCGGATTCGAGTCGACGGCTCGCGGAGCTCTCGATGGCGGCCCACGAGATCGTCCCCGAACACGTAGACGTCAGCAAGCGAGAGTACAACCGGACGACTATCGAAGCACTGGACGCCGTTCAGGCCGACATCGACGCCCTCGTCGAGGATTCCCTGACCAACGATTAGCCTGACCGCTGCGCCCACGAGAGCAGCCGTTCGTAGAACGGCTCCGAGGCGAGCGCGTCGGCGTCGCCGACGAGCGCGAGCGCCTTCTTCGCACGGGTGAGCGCGACGTTCACGCGGCGGTAGTCCTCGAAGAGCGGGCCGTCCAGCGAACCGGTCGCGACGAAGGAGACCACGATCACCTCCTTCGCGGAGCCCTGGAAGCGGTCGACCGTGTCGACGGTGACGTCGACTCGACGGGCTATCTCGGCCACCTGCGCGCGGAACGGTGCGATCACCCCGATGTCGTCGGGATCGACGCCCGCCGCGAGGTATGCGTCGACAACCTCGGCCACCTGGTCGGCCTCGGTCGGATTCGTGTTGCCGACCCGTTCACCGCTGGGATCGACGAACGCGACGGGATCGCGGAGTTCCGGCGGCAGGGCGGCCTCGTCGGCGCCGAGATCCGAGAGCCGCTGTGCCGCGACCGCGCCGTTCGCCGGGCGGAGCTCGCCGTCGTAGAACTCCCGCGACGAGAAGGCCTGAATGCGCTGGGCCATCCGGTATTGTCGGTCCAGCAGGACCGACGCCTCCGGGTAGGTCTCGATCAGCCGCTCGAACAGCGAGGTCTGTAACGTGGATCCGGGCCCCGATCCGTCCTCGGCCGGCGAATCGCCGCCGGCAGCCGTATCCGAGTCGGTCCCTCCGGCTGTCGTCTCTTCGGCGTCCCCCGCGTCCCCGCCTGCCTGCACGACCGGCGGGAGCTGCTGGTGGTCGCCGACGAGGACGAACCGGTCGGCCAGATCGATCGCCGCGAGCGTCCCCGGCTCGGTGAGTTGCGAGGCTTCGTCGACCAGCGCGACGTCGAAGGACTCCTCGCGCATCACTCGCGAGCCACAGGTGGCGGTGGTGGCGGCGACGACCGGCGCCTCGCGCAGCGCCGCGGCGCGGTCGTTCGGCTCGCCGTCCCGTTCCAGCCGGACGTCGAGCATATCCTCGCGGATGCCGTTCTCGGTGCCGACGCGGACCACGTCGTCGACGCCCGCCTCGCGGATCGACTCCAGGGCGTTGTCGACCGCGCGGTTGGTGAACGCAGACAGGAGCACGCGGTCCCCGCGGTCGACGAGTTCTTCGACAATCTGTGCGATCGTATACGTCTTCCCCGTCCCGGGCGGCCCGTGGACGAGCGCGAAATCCTCCGCGTCAATCGCGAGTCGGACCGCCTGGTTCTGTGCCTCGTTGTTGTCGACGAATGGTTCGCTGCGGTCGTCGGCCCCTGCGTCGCGGTCGCCGTCCCCCGCTGATCGCTCCGCGAACGCGGGCTCCCGCCGGCCGAACAGGACGTCCTTGCGGTCGGGATCGCCCTTCAACACGAAGTCGTGGAGCGCGGTGTGCATCCGATCGACGCCGATCTCGGAGGGGTAGACGTCGAGCCGACGGACCGAGAGGGGTTCGTCTGCGGTGACGACGACTTCCGAGCCGAGTTCGACGATGCGACAGAGCTCCGCGTGTCCGGAGACCGGATCGCCGTCGCTCGCTAAGGCGACGTCGCCGGCCCGGAGCTTCGAGACGGCGTCGTCGGACTTCTCTGCGCGGAGTTCCCACCGGCCGTCGTCGAGTTCGCGCCGCCCGATCGGTTCGAGACCGAGCAGCGCCCGGTCGTCGTCGGCCCGTTCGTCGGCGGACTGCTCCCAGAGCTTTCGGTACTCGGCGTGGACCGCCCGGCGCTCGGCCTCGATGGCGCGGTAGAAGCGGTCGAAGTAGCTCCGCTCGGCTTCGGGGACCGCGTCGCCGATCTGTCCCGCCTTCGACTCCTGGTCGAGTCGACCTGAGACGACCATACAGGTGTCCTGCTCGAAGCAGTACTCACAGCGGGCGTCGGCCTCGTAGCCCGTCGGAACGTCGGTCTCGAATTCCATCGCGGCGATCTCGTTCCGTTTCCGGACGACGAACTGGAGCAGGCCGTCGCCGATGGAAAACTCCTTCGCGGGCGAGAGATCGCCCGTCTCCTCGGTCCGTTCGAGGGCGGTGTTTTTGGTGTACAGGAGGGTGCCGGTGTCGGCCGGGACACCGCGTTCCGAGAGCACGAGCGCGTAGGCGGCCGCCTGGATCTTGTCGTGGAAGCGTGGCTCCCGTTTGGTGTTCTTCCCGGTCTTGAGTTCGACCGGCATCCCGCGGCGGAGCGCGTCGGCGCGGCCCTTGATCCCGAACGTCGGCGAGATCAGCGTGTACTCCGAGCGCCAGGCGTCCTCCTCGGTGAGCGTTCCCTGATTGAGCCACCCCTCAATCGCGGCGGCGTTCCGGCGCACCTCGTCGCGCACCTCGGCGGCTTCCCTGCCCAGGAGTCCGAGTTCCAGGCCCGCCTCGCGCACCCGGTCGTCGATCGCCGTCTCCAGGTCCCGATCGCGGAGGAGGTCCCCGAACACCTCGTGGACGATCGTCCCCTTCACGACGGGGTAGTTCAGCGGGATCCCCGACAGTTTGTTCAGGTAGTACATCCGCGGGCACTGCACCCACGACCGGATGTCGGTCACGTCGACGAGGAAGCCGGGTTCCAGAACGACGAACGACTCGCCCGTGGTCGCGTAGGTCGTCTCTCCCTGGTACTCCGACTCCTCGATCTCGGTGGCGACCAGTTCCATCCCTGCCTCGGCGTGGTCGACGGTGTGGGTCCACTTCCCCCACAGCGTGAGTCGGCACGTCGCCGCGCCCGACGCTTTGATGTCGGATTCCCCGTCCGGCCGGACCGACACCTCCGCGAGCGACCGCGAGCCGTACTTCGTGTCCACCTCGCGTTCGTCCCCGACGTCGACGATGCGGCCGCGCAGTTGCACGTGGCGTACCTGCCGTTCGTGCGGTAAGACGCTATCGGTCGCGTCGATCGCCGGTGTCGGGGTTCGGGAGGAACTCCGCCCACCACCGCAGGATGAACCACAGAAGGGCCCACCCCAGCACGAGGCCGCTCGCGACCCCGGCGGCGATGATCACGGGCGAGCCGCCGGCCTGGAGCGCGATCAAGCCGCCCGAGACAGCCACCAGTGCGACGAAACTGGCCTTGAGCCGACGGCTCGCCACGTCGCGCTCGGCGTCGGTCATACTCGGTCCGACCACTCAGATCCCTCCGCTGTGGCCGGCGCGGGGAGAGCAGGGGCTCACTGGAACCCGCGGTCGACGCCGTCGGACTCGACGAGGTCGTCGAGGTCCTTCGAGAGCAGTTCGTCCGCGTCGGCGAACTCCTCGGAGAGGTCCTCCAGCCGGTCCGGCCGGCCGTCGAACTCGTACTCCATCGGACCGAACGCGGGGCTGTCCAGCGCATCCATCACGTCCTCGAAGAAGTCGTCGGGTGTCGTCGGCGCCTCGGCGTGGACCTTCACGGTCTCTTCGAGACGCGTCGCCATCGTCTCGGCGTGCGCTTCGTCCTCGGGCGGCGACTGGACGGCAAAGCGGCCGGCGTCCTCGCGCTCCTCCCGCGGCAACAGCGGTTCGAGGTCCTCGTCGATCCGCCGGGCGACGCGCGCTCCGACGCCGCGGAGTTCGGTGGGGTTCTTCGTGTACGTCTTCAGCGCGTACACGCCAGCGTTCGGGTGGCCGAGGTAGAGGTCCTCGCCGAGTCCGCCGCGTCTATCGCCCGCGACGGCCCGCCAGCCGTCCGGGTCGACGTCGGCGTCGGTCACGTCCGCGAGGATGTCCTGCCAGTCTCTGACGCGCATACGTACTCGGCCGTACTCACCCGGAGCGAAAGAGTATGACGGTTGGCGGTCGGCCGCCGCGTGGAATACAGCCTACGGATCGACCCGGGCGAGCCACCGCGCTGGGTCGTCCAGCTCCGCCTCGGTCGGCAGGTTCGCCGGCTCCTCCCAGACGGCGGCCGCCGCCGCGACTCCCCGCTGGTCCGCGACCGTGCTGAAGAATTGGGCACCGCGTTCGTACTGCCGCCGCTTCAACCCCAGGCCGAGCAGTCGCCGCGCGATGCGCGCCACCGGGCCGCCGCCGCGCCGCCGGGCGTCGAGTTTCGCGCGCAGATCGGCGTACTCCTCGTCGAACGCCCGGTCCATCAGCATCTCGGCGTACCCCTCGACGGCGGTCATCGCCACGTCGAGGTCGCGGAACGCCTCGCGGTCGAACGTGCCGCTCGTGAGCGACTCGAGGCCGTCTTTCATTCGGGATTCCAGGTGCTCGGGCAGCCACGGGGCGGCGCCGAACTCGGCGGCGTGGGCGACCTCGTGGAAGGCGATCCAGCGCCGAAACCGCGGGTAGTCGACGTCGAGTTCCGTCGCGGCGTCGACAATGTTGGGGTGGACGAAGTAGAGTTCGTGCTCGGCGTCGCCGTCGGCCAAGAGGAGCGGGTCGTACTGCCCGAGGACGTGCGAGGCCAGAAACGAGAGCATAAACGACATCGATCCGGTGTTGAGCACACGCGTTGCGGCCGGGAAGGTGACCTCGATGTTCGACTCAAGCGGGCGCATCACGCGTCGGAAGGTGGTGATGTTCGAGTCGATCCAGTGGTGGCGGTTCTGCACTTCGATCGCGTTCGGGACGTCGAACTCGACGCCGCCGACAGAGCGGAGTCGGCTCCGGGCGTCGCGGACGTCGGCGGCGTAGCCCTCCTTTTCGGCGGGCGTCAGATCCAGCGATCCGGGTTCGGTGGCGCTCTTGGCGGCCGTCGCGACGGCCGGCCAGTCGATGTATGCCGACGCGCCGTCGCCGCTGGACGCACCCGCGATCGCCTGCACGCTCCGAAAGAGGTTCATACGCATATCTGGGGACGGGCGCGCAAAACCCTTGTTCCGGTAGTGTCACCTCGGCGGGGACACGCTACACCGCGCAGTTGTTCGGCCCGAGTTCCAGGCCGGTCGCCTCCTCTTCTTCGAGGTCGAGGATCCCGCGGTTCGCGTCGATGACGACCTCGTAGTTCGGCGGCTTCTCGCTCGTCTGCCCGGACACGCGGTCGACGAACGCGGAGCGATCGAGGGAAAACAGTTCGAGTTCCGCCCGGAGGTCGCCCAGCGGCGCAGCGACGAGTTCGCCCGGTTTCCCAGCGCCGAAGCGCCCGTCGGCGTCGACGGAGACGTGGCCGGGGAGCACCACGACGTCGTCTTCGAGCGGCGCATACCGCTCGTGTAACGTCTCATAGAGGAGTTCTGCGCCCCGCTCGGCGCCACCCTCTCCGAACTCCAGTTCCGTCCGGCCGACCGACTCGACGAACAGCGCGTCCGCCGAGAGGAGATAGCGGCCGTCGACGAGCAGATTCACGAGGTCGGTGGTATGCCCCGGCGCGGCGAGTACCTCTACGTCGACATCGCCGACCGAGAGCGTCTCACCGTCCGCGATCGGTTTGTACTCGTATGTGACCCCACGCTCTTCGGCGGTTTCGCTCAGGTAATACGGCACGTCACACCGATCGGCGAGCGTGCGCCCGCCCGAAAGGTGATCGGCGTGAATATGCGTGTCGACGACGCCGTCGACCACCATCCCGGCGTCGGCAGCGAGGAGTTCGAACTCGTGGCTCTGGCGGGTCGGGTCGACGGCGAGAGCCTTCCCCGCGGCGCGGTCGCCGACGACGTAGCCGAGACAGCCCTTCGCGCGCCGCTGGATCTGTGCGAGGAACAGGTTGCCCTCGGTCTCGATCTCGACGACGTCGTACAGTTTGCTCCAGTCTTCCATTCCGCCCTTGACGACTTTGACGTCCTGTCCGCGGCTGCCGAGCTCGAAGCCGAACGACGTCGAGGAAAGCCCCTTCCCGCAGATGATCGCCGTGGGGCCCGCTGCTGCTATCGCCTCGACGTCCGCCCAGTCGTGACCGTCGCCCAGCCCCTCGATCGGGTGGTACGGAATATTCACTGCGCCCGGGACGTGCCAGGCGTCGAAGCTCTCCGGGGGGCGGGTGTCGATCACGGTAAGGTCCTCGTCGGCGTCGATCGCCGCCGCGAGTTCCTCCACAGTGAGCTGATCGAGCAGTTCGGGCATACTACCCGCTATGAGGCAGACGCGAATAACGATACTGGCAAGCGTCTGAGCGGTTCGAGAGCCTGTGGCTGCCGCTTCTATTGCGGACGAGCGCTGCGACTCGCGGTCAGTGACAGGACGGAAAAGCGTCGAGCGTCGAAACGGTTAGATCTCGTCCTCGAAGTCTTCGAGGGCGTAGACGGTGTCGCTGCCGCGGCGGTCGAGCGTCTCGTTCGCCAGGAGCCAGTAGACGACAGACAGCGCGCGGCGCCCCTTGTTGTTCGTCGGGACGACGAGGTCGACGTTGCTGGTCTGGTTGTTGGAGTCGCACATCGCGATGACCGGGATGCCGACCGTGATTGCCTCCTTGACCGCCTGGGCGTCACCGATCGGGTCGGTGACGACGACGACGTCCGGCTCGATGTAGCCGTCGTAGTCGGGGTTCGTCAGCGTCCCCGGGATGAATCGGCCGGTGCGGGCGCGGGCGCCGACCGCGTCGGCGAACTTCGTCGCCGGGAAGCGGCCGTACTGCCGGGAGCTCGTCACCAGGATCTGCTCGGGGTTGTAGTTCGCGAGGAAGTCTGCGGCCGTCCGGATCCGCGAGTCCGTCTGACTGACGTCTAGGACGTACAGCCCGTCGTCGCGGACCCGGTGGATGAACCGCTCCATATCCTGGGTCTTCTGCTGGGTCCCGATGTGGACCCCCGCCGAGAGGTAGTCCTCGACGGGGATGAGGAGATCGGCCTCCTCGTCGGGCATCACGTTCTCGTCGAACGTCGGGCCCGATTCCTCTGTCTGTTCGGCCTCGGCAGCCTCCTCGGCGGCCGCGCCGTCGTCGGCGGCGACCTCGTCTTCGGCGGCCTCGGCGACCGGTTCGGTCGGTTCGGCGTTGGCCTCGGTCGTCGCTTCGACGTCGTCGTCGGCCGCCGTTTCGGCCTCCGAGTCGTCGTCGACGACTTCGACCGCGTCGTTGTCGTTGTCTGTCATACTGCGTCGTCCGCGATGCGGATGAGTTCGTTGAGTTTGGCGGTTCGCTCGCCGCCCACCGTGCCGGTCTTGATGAAGCCGGCGTCGGTGGCGACAGCAAGGTGTGCGATCGTCGTATCCTCCGTCTCGCCGGAGCGGTGGGAGACGACCGTCTCGTAGCCGTTCTCGGTCGCCAGTTCGATCGCGTCGAAGGCGTCCGACAGCGTGCCGATCTGGTTGGGCTTGACGAGGATCGCGTTGCCGGCATCGGCGTCGATGCCGGCCTGCAGGCGCTCGACGTTCGTCACGAAGAGGTCGTCGCCGCAGATCAGCGTGCGGTCGCCGACGCGGGCTGTCAGCTCCGCGAAGCCCTCGTAATCGTCCTCGTCGAGTGGGTCCTCGACGTAGGCGAGGTCGTATTCGTCGACCATCTCGGCGACGTAGTCGACCTGTTCGGCGGTCGATTTCACGTCGTCGCCGTAGACGTAGCCGCCTTCGTCGGGGTCGTACAGCTCCGCGGCGGCCATATCCAGGCCGAAGCTGATCTCGAACCCGAGTTCGTCGGCGACGTCGTCGACGGCTTCGTCGACGACCTCGAAGGCCTCGGCATCTGAGATCGGCGGCGCCCACGCTCCCTCGTCGCCCTTCGCCGCGGGCACGCCGCGATCGTCGAGGATCTCGGAGATGCGTGCGTGGACGGCCGCGTTCGCGAAGACGGCCTCGGAGACGTTCGGGGCGCCGACTGGCGCGGCGAGGAACTCCTGGATGTGGGTCGCCTCCTTGGCGTGTTCACCGCCGCCGACGACGTTCCCGAGCGGCGTCGGGAACGACTCGCCGCGGAATGTACCACCTAAATGCTGGTACAGCGGCGCACCGAGCACGTCGGCGCCGGCCTTCGCGGCCGCCATCGAGATGGCGACGGCGCTGTTGGCGCCGATCTCCGAGAAGTTCCCGGTACCGTCGGCGGCGTGCAGCGCGGCATCGACGTCCCGCTGGTTGCCGGCGAACACTTCGCCGACCAGCCGGGGAATCGCGTGCTCCCGGGCGGCGGCGATGGCCTCGCTCGGCGGGAGTTCGATGGCCTCGTACTCGCCAGTGCTCGCTCCGCTGGGGGCCGCAGCACGGCCGAAGCCGCCGGATTCGGTCAGGACGTCGGCCTCGACGGTCGCGTTGCCGCGGGAGTCGAGGATCCGACGGAGCGAGACGTTCGTGATACGCGTCATCTCAGTTGCCCTCGCGGTTGACGGTGAAGGGCAGGACGCCGGCGTCGTACTCCTCGGCGGCGACTAAGATGGGTTCCGACTGGTCGGTGTCGATCAGCACCGGCGCGCCGTAGGACACCTGCAGCGCTCGCGCGCCGAGGATGCGAGCCTTCTCGTACCGGTTGTAGTGGACGTTCTCGCTCATTGGTAGGGGGCGACGACGTCGACGAGGTCCTTGTGCGACACCATCATCCGTCGGCAACAGTGTCGCTCGACACCGAGTTCGTCCAGCACCTTGCCGGGGTCCTCGTCGCCCTCACGGGCGCGCTCTTTGAACTCGTCCCAGTGTTCGCCGACGACGTTGCCGCAGGTGAAACACCGGACTGGTATCATCATAGCTGGATCACCTCAGCGGTAGGACTTCTGGTAGCGGGCCCGTGCGCCGGGGCCGCCCCACTTTTTGGGTTCGGACTGGCGCACGTCGTTGACGAGCAGCGAGCGATCGAACTCCATGTACGCGTCACGGAGTTCGGCGTCGTTGAGATGTTGCACCAGGCCGCGGGCGATGGCCGTCCGCGTGGCGTCAGCCTGCCCGGCGAAGCCGCCGCCGGAGACGCTGACGTCGATGTCGACCTGCGACCGGAGGTCCTCGCCGGCGATGCGGAACGGTTCCAGCATCTTCAGGCGGGCCATCTCCGGTTCGATCAGTTCGACGGGCTGGGAGTCGATTCGGACCCGACCCTCGCCGTCGCGCACGGTGGCGCGGGCGATGGCCGTCTTCTTCTTTCCGGACGTGTTCGTTACCATGTGACGTTCGCACCCAGGTTCTCGGAAACCTCCCCGAGCGAGAGGAACTTGATGTTCGAAAGGCGGTCCAGCGTGGTGTCCTCGAGCGTCTCGCCGTCCTCGTCGAACGGGTTGCCGACGTAGACGCGGACGTTCGAGAGCGCCTCGCGACCGCGCTTTTCCTTGTACGGCAGCATTCCGCGCACGCCGCGCTTGAAGATGCCGTCGGGACGCTTCGGGTAGTGGGGTCCGCGGTCGGAGCCCAGTTCCGCGCGCTTGCGGTACGTGGACATTACGTCCGACTCGGAGCCGGTGATGACTGCGTCCTCGGCGTTGATGATCGCGACCTTCTCGCCGTCGAGGGCGCGCGTTGCGACCTGACTGGCGACGCGACCGAAGATGCAGTTCCGTGCGTCGATGACGACGTCTGCATCGAACTCCGCGAGGCTCATCGGATCACCCGCACGTTGCTTCCGTCGGGGTTCTCCTCGATCGCGCGTTCGAGCGCGACCGTGTCCCCGACCTGTTCGATCTTGGTTCGAGCGGACGACGAGAAGTCGACCGCCGCGACTGTGACGTTCTTTTGCAGCACACCGCTCCCCAGCACCTTGCCGGGGACGACGACGGTCTCGTCCTCGCGTGCGTATCGTTCGATACGCCCGAGATTGACCTCCGCGTGGGTGCGCCGCGGCTTCTCGAGACGGTCCGCGACGTCCTGCCAGACAGTGGCACCGGATTCGCGGGAGACCGCCTTCAGCTCGGCGATGAGACTATTGAGTCTCGGATTCGTCTTACTCATTGTGTACCTCCTGAGAGAAAACGGAGTGCAGGGAGCAGGATTTGAACCGCCGGGAGACGATCGGTCTCGCTGCGCTCGACCGCTGCGGCTCCCGTGGCTCCAATCTGCGTTCCGATTTTACGGCTCGCCCGTTCGGCCGAGCCGAAAAATGCAGGGAGCAGGATTTGAACCTGCGGACCCCTATGGGACAGCGCCCTGAACGCTGCGCCGTTGGCCAGACTTGGCTATCCCTGCTCGCACTCCGAGTTACTGCGTGCCCCTTCAAACTCCTTTCGGTCCGACGGCGCCGACCGTGACGGCACCGGCTCGCGTCGATCGCGGCGCTCGCAGCCTGTGACGGCGGGAACGCCGGCGACGACGCTGCCGGCGGCACGGCGGGCGGGCGTCGGACGGGGAGTGAAGGGACAGACATCGTGCTGTGGTGTTAGATCGCGACTTTCGTTTCGAGTTCGGCCGCGCGGTCGCCGAGCGACTCGGCGGCGCGCAGCACCAACTCCTCGACGCTGAACGAGCCGTCCGTCTCCACGTGGAAGACGAAGGCGTCGGACACGTCGTGTACTTCGAGTTCTTTGCCCGGATACCGGTTCGTGAGGTCGTTGTCGAACGCGTCCGTGGGGACGAGATCGCCGTCGGCGGCGCTCCCGTCTGCGGCGTGCTCGGCCGCGGCCTCCTCGATGACTCCCCTGAGGATGTTCGGCTCCTCGTCGTCGAACTCGCCGGCGTCGCCGACGGCCTCCACGCGCTGGAGATGTCGGTAGCCGACGGAGACGCCGCCCTGGTGTTTGGCGTGAGCCTTCCCGGTGTCGAGCACCGCGTCGGCCTCCAGTTCCAGGTGCTGGTTCTCCTTCAGTTCGATGATGGGGATGTTCTCGTCGGCGGGCTGAACGAGGCTGTCGGCCGACTCGAGGTCGCCCGAGTACGCCGTCGCCGGCCCCTCGACGTCGAGCGCGAGCGTGACGACGTCGCCCTCCTCGAAGTCGTCGAGGGGCGTCGTCAGCGGGACGAGTCCGAGTCGCAGCCCGATCATCTCGTCGAACATCACCGAGGAGTTCTCGACGAACCGGACGGTGTCGATACTGAACGTGGGCACGTCGGCGATCATCGCCCGGCGGATACCGTTTGCGATGGCCGGCGAGGCGCCACGGACCAGGAATCTGGCCGTCCGGTCGCCGCGTTCGATGAACTCGACCTCGAAATCGTTCGTCATCTGTTGATCTTAGAGTCGGCTGTTTTTGGGCGCTCGCGTCCCGTCGTGTGGGATCGGCGTGACGTCCTCGATGCGGCCGATCTCGAGGCCGGCGCGAGCCAGCGCACGGATCGTCGCCTGTGCGCCGGGGCCGGGGCTCTTGTTGCCGTTCCCGCCCGGACCGCGGACGCGGACGTGCAGGCCCTCGATTCCGGCTGCCTTGATCTCCTCGGCGACGGATTCGGCCATCTGCATCGCCGCGTACGGCGATGCCTCGTCTCGGTTCTGCTTCACCACGGCGCCGCCTGACGACTTCACAATCGTCTCCGCGCCCGTCAGGTCCGTCACCGTGATGAGCGTGTTGTTGAACGACGCGTGGACGTGGGCGATACCCCACTTGTCTCTGGTTGTTTCGGATTCGCTCATGGGTTACTCCTGTCCCTCCGCACGTTCGGGGTGGAGGTCGTCCGCGAGCGGACTCGTCTCGTCGAACGCGAGGCTGTCTTCCTCGGCCGACTCCACCATCTTCGCGGGGCGCGTGACGCGTGCGCCGTCGACGGTGACGTGGCCGTGAACGATGAACTGTCGCGCCTGCTCGGGCGTGCTTGCGAGGCCCTTGCGGTACGCGACGGTCTGCAGTCGGCGTTCGAGAATGTCCGTGACGTCCAGCTCGAGGACGCGGCTGATGTCGTCCTCCGTCGCGAGGATCCCGTAGCGACGGAGCCGTGCGAGGAACTCCTCGCCGGCCGCCTCGGCCGCTGTCAGGTCGCCCTGCGCCTCGCCGATGAGGCGCCGGGCCTCCCGTCGGTAGTTCCGGAGTTCCGACTGGGCGCGCCACAGTTCCTCTTTGTTCTTCAGTCCGTAGCGGCCGAGCATATCGCCCTCCTGGGCGATGCGCTCACCCTGGAACGGGTGATTCGGGGTCTCGTACCGCTTCGTGTTGTTTCCGGTCGCCATATTATAGTTCGCCGCCTCCTTCCTCTTCTTCGGCGGCGGCCTCCTCGGCCGCCTCCTCTTTGATCGCCTCGACGTTGACGCCGATCGTCCCCTCGGTCCGGCCGGTGGACTTCGTCCGCTGTCCGCGGACCTTCTGTCCGCGCTTGTGGCGGACGCCTTTGTAGGAGTCGATCATCTTCATCCGGTTGATGTCGTGCCGTCGCTTCTCTTCGAGGTCGGACCCGGTCTTGTGGGTGGTTTCGCCGCTGAAGAAGTCGTTGCGGCGGTTCGCCATCCACTCGGGAACGTACTCGTCGAAGTTCTCGACGACGTCGACGACTGCGTCGATCTCGTCGTCGTCGAGCAGACCGAACGTCGCGTGTCGGTCCACGCCGGCGGCGTCGGAGACGATGCGCGCGGTGCGCTTGCCGATTCCTTTCATGTCGGTGAGACTCCGCTCGACCGACTTCGTCCCGTCTAGATCGGTAGTCCCGATCCTGACGAAGTATCGGAGGTCTTCTTCCTCCTCGGGAGCGTCGTCCTGTGGTTCTTCTGCACTCATGGAGTTTTGGTAAGTCCGGTGAGCGTTGCGGCGGGGATTCGAACCCCGGGGGCTTGACGCCACTGAGTTAGCAACCCAGCGCCTTGGGCCAGGCTTGGCTACCGCAACACACGGTCTCGTACTGTCGCCCTCTCGGACTCGGGGGCCATCCCCCTACAGCGTATCGCAGTCTGAACAAGCCGTGGTCGCTACTTAAACATCACGATAGGGTACCGGAATGCGAGCGGTCCGCATACTCCGGTATGGGCAGGGCTGACACGCTCTCCGGCCGTCAACGCCGGTCCCGTCCTCGTTACGATCGCGCCCACCGCGTTCGACTGCGCCGGGGGCCGCTCGTCTCCCCGCCCCCAAATCCCAGCGGATCGTGCCCCCGAGTGGGGAATGCTATTGCTTCCCGGGCGTGCGGACCGCACGGATGTGCGTAACCTTGGACATTGCGCCCACGATATATACCGCTGGACGCCCAACTGGTAGTATGAGTACGAACACGTCCACAACTTCGGCACCCGACCGTCCCATTGCCCTCGAAGGCGAAGCCGATCTCGACGCCCTCCTCGCCGAACACGACCGCGTTCTCGTCGAGTTCTACACCGACGGCTGCGCGCTGTGTGCGAGCATCGAACCCGTGATCGGAAACGTCGCCCGCGCCCACGAGGACCTCACGGTCGCGACTGTCAACCCCCGCGACGACCCGCCGCTGATCGACCGGTTCCAGATCAAAAGCGTCCCGACGCTGCTCTTCTTCGAGGACGGCGAGGTCGTCGGCCGGTTAGCGAGTGGCTTCCAGGGCGGCGACGCTATCGATGCCTTCCTGACGGAGGCGACGGAGTAGGCCGACGAGTCAAAGAACGGTCCTTCCAGCGACGGTGTTGCAGTAGCTGTGTCTGCCAGTCTATCCGATAACCGACAGTACGAGGTAGACCGTCTCGTTTGCGAGTCCTCATCGTCCCGCGCGGTAGCGGGGACGAATCCAGCCTAAATCACAGATCACTCTGTACGTCGAGGGCGTTCATCTCGTCGACCTCCCTGCTGATTTCTCCGATTCGCTCGGTCTGTTGTTCGTTTGCGGCGGCGATAGCCTCCGCCTCGTCTGCGACCCGTTCGAACTCTTCGGCCGTCTGATCGACCATACTGGCGATCTCTTCGGTACTGGCCGCCTGATCGTCGGTAGCATCGGCGACCTCCGTGACGCCGGTGGAGACGTCCTCGACTACCTCGGCGATATGTTTGAATGTCTCACCCGAGCTACGGACCTTCTCGCTGCCGACATCCAGGATCTCGTTCGTCTCGTCGAGGCTCTCGACCGTTTCCGTCGTATCTTCCCGGATTTCGGCGACGATCTCTTCGATTTCGCTGGCACGTTGCTGTGACTCCTCGGCGAGGTTCTTGACTTCGTCTGCGACGACGGCGAACCCGTCCCCAGCCTCCCCCGCACGCGCGGCCTCGATCGATGCGTTCAGCGCGAGCAGATTCGTCTGATCGGCGATGTCGTTGATGACGTCCACCAGTTCGTCGATCTGCTGGATACTCTCGTCGAGTTCGCGAACGTCCTCGGTCACGCCCTGCGCGGCGGATTCGAGGTCGGCCATAATGTCGATGACTGCTTCGGCCTCCTCGCCGCCTGATTCGGCTTGTTCCCGTGCCTGTTCACTCGTCGCTTTCACGTCGTCAGCGGTGGCAGCGATCTCTTCGATCGTGGCGCTGAGCGACGACACCTCGTCGGCCACCTCCGTGATCGCCTCCACCTGATCGGCGGCCTGGGTGCTGATCTCGCGGGAGTTCTGCTCGATGCTTTCCGCGGACGCTTCCAGTTCGTTGACTGCGGATTTGATGCTCCCCGTCGCGCGCTTCTTGCCGGAGAGATCGCGGAACGTCTCGCTGATGGCGACGACCTCCCCTTCCTCGCCGTGAATGGGTCTGACGACCAGTTCTGTCGGAATCACCCGTCCGTCGTAGCTCTCTTTTTCCACTTCGACGCGGATCTCTTCTTGTCCGCCGTCGACGATCTGTTTCAGCATACTACAAGGTGGAGCCTCCGACCTCAAGGAGCGAGTCAAGCGAGCGAGTAGGTCGGAGAGGAAACCGACGGAAGATGACGCAACCACAGGACAGTTGCCACCCGACTCCCGAGCATATAAGTACCGTTAGATAACGATCTGAAATATGGAGGTGCGTCGAACCGCGGCGGTCAAACTCATCGTTCCCGATGAGCGGTGCGACGACCTCCACGAATCTGCGCGACAGTTCCTCTACTGCGCTAACCGTGCCGCAGACTACTGTTGGGCTGAATCTTCCTACAAGGATTGTGTCACTGCGAATACGACAGCGCGTGACGCGCTCTATGGGGAGCTGCGGGAGGAAACTGATCTCACCGCAAACCTCGTCCAAGAAGCCATCCGACGTGCCGTCCAAGCAACGAAAGGCGTCGTTGAACGGTGGAAGCAGGGGAAGCGTGTGAGTCAACCGGAGTTCACCTCGTGGAGTATGCTCTACGACAAGCGGAGTGCAACGTTCTACCGGAACAACGTCTCACTTTCCACAGTCAACGGTCGCGTCGAGTGTGAGTACGAACTCCCATCAGACAGCCCGACGCCGTACGAACAGTACGTACTGTCCGAAGACTACGAGTTCCGAGCAAGCACACTCCAATACGACAAGGCGACCGACGAGTTCTACTTCCACATCACCACACAGAAGGTCGATTCTGGCGGGGGAGACGACGTTGAGGGTTCAGCAGATACCGGGCACCAAACAGTCCTCGGTATCGACCTCGGCGTTAATAGCCTCGCCGTCTCCTCAACCGGACGCTTCTGGCAGGGAGACGACTACGACCATTGGTGCCGTGAGTTCGAGAAGCGACGAGGGGAGATGCAACAGCGCGGGACGCAGGCCGCACACAACGCCCTGCTTCGCCTTGGAAAGCGTGAAGAAGCGTGGCGAAAACAGTACATTCACACGGTTGCGAACGACATCGTCTCGGAAGCCGTCGAACACGATTGCGATGTAATCGTGTTTGAGGATTTAACCGACATCCGTGAGCGGCTTCCGCACGCGAAGTGGCACCACGTTTGGGCGTTCCGACGGCTGTTCGAGTACGTCTCCTACAAGGCACCAGAACGGGACGTCTCCGTGGAGCAAGTCGAGCCGAACCACACGTCCCAACGCTGTTCTCGGACGGACTGTGGATTCACGCACGACTCAAACCGTGACGGCGAACACTTCTGTTGTTTGAAGTGTGGATACGAAGTGAACGCGGATTACAACGCTGCGAAGAACATTGGCGTGCGGTACGCCCGGATGCGACAACACAAACTCCGTTCCTCGCCCACGTCGGGGAGCGGAGACGCACCAGTAGACGTGCGTTTGAATGGTGGGACGTTGAATGGCGAGAGTCACCAGCCTATTGCTGACGACTGATTGCCGGGAGTCCACATCAAAGCTCCACCCTCAAGGACTGAGGCGCGTATGCGCCGAAGGAGTAGGGTGGGGTAGTTTACCGTGCAGTTTTCGGTACCACAGACTTCCGGGTTGCAGAACTGATCGTAGCAGTTGATCGCTTCACTCCCTTCGGCTTCGACGCCGCCCATCTCTTTCATCTGCTGGTTTTCCACAACGACGTTGAAGTCGAGGTCGAGGATCCGCATCGCAGCCCCAGTCGACTCCATTACCTGCCGAAGATTGCTCGTGAGAACGTCCCAGAGCCCCTCCTCCGGGACATCTTTCCCGCCGCGGATCGGCTGGGATAAATCCCGTCCCGCCGTCGAACCGTCCTGTGATTTGGCCATAAGATTAATGCGCTAAGTCGAGACTTCATAGTTTCCATAGATTATCACCTTTGAGAAAGAACAGGGGCTCAGGCGTCTCCTCGTTGGGCCTGTGGCAGCTCCGCAACGATTCTTGACGTCTTTTCCGGTGGGAATGTCTGATAGAGAAATCACAGCTACGGCGGTCCATGTCAGTCCTCGACCGTAGCGATTCCCTGGTCACGCGTCCGTTCGACGACCGCCAGGAAGTTGTCGAACACGTCCGTCGCGGCCGCCGCTTCGGCGTAGCGGTCCGGCGTCGCGTCGGCCAGGACTGCGTCGATCCGCTCGTCGGGAACGCCCTCCTCGCGTTTGCGTTCGGTGACCATCCGGGCCGTCTCCAGATCGTACTCCGGGTGGAACTGTACTCCGAAGGTCATCCCGACCGCGAAGGCCTGGCAGGACTGGTCGTTGCCGGCGAGTTCGCTCCCGCCCGGCGGGAGCCTGAGCACCTCGTCGGAGTGCGTCTCGAAGGCGACGAACTCCGCGGGCATCCCCTCGAACAGCGGCGACTCGTCGTATCGTTCGATCCGCCGGTAGCCGAGTTCGTACTCGCCCATATCGGCCACACAGCCGCCGAGGGCCTGTGCCAGGAACTGGTGGCCCCAGCAGACGCCCAGCATCGGCACGCCGAGTTCGTGGAGGTCACGGACCAGCTCCGCGAGCGTCGCCATCCACGGCTCGTGTTCGTAGACGGACGTCTGTGACCCGGAGATGACCGCACCGTCGTACGCCCACGACCCGTCGGCCCCCGGCCACTCCGGAAACTCGCCTTCGCTCGTCTTGAACGTCGTCACCGTCGCGTCGAGTTCGCGTCGGAAGTTGCGTTCGGCGGGCGTGTCGCCCACCGACGCGTCGAAAAGCGCGATGTGAGGTGTACTCATACCAGGACGTACGTCCCCACGTGGCATTAATATTGTTCAGACTGTTCAATCTCGTGCACAACCGGATCCCGCGGAGGCGACCGCCCAGAGTTCGGGATGCTATGGCCAATCGTCGCTCTGCGACGCGATCACCGGTTCGAGGTCGGATCCGACAGACAATGGGGGCGGCGTCGCGCTTGAACGGTCAGACGTTCGTCACTGGTGCGTCGATGTACTCGTCGTTGACGACCCACTCGCCGTCCTCGCGAACCATATACTCGCCGTAGTAGGGAACGCGGTTCGCAACCGTCTCCCGGAACGTCTCGCGGATCTCCTCGCGGCTCATATCGCCCATCGACCGGAGGTCGTCGTTGCGGTTCAGACAGCCCTTCAGATACCCCTCGTGGGTGACGCGGACGCGGTGGCAGTTCGCACAGAAGTTCGGGTTCTCCACGGGATCGACGATCTCGACCATTCCGCCTTCCCCGTTCGGATCGTCGTCCTCGCCGACGTAGTAGCGGCGGCGGTTGTGCATCTCCCGGGTCTCGACCCGATCTGCCCGCTCTTCGAGCCAGTCGTGGACGCGGTCGATGTCGATACTCCACTCGGGGTGGCCCGTCAGTTCGGGCATGTACTCGATGAGCTGGAGCTGGAGACCGGAGTTCTCCGCGACGTGGTCGACCATCCCCTCGACGTAGCCCGCGGTGTGTTTGAAGACGACCATATTCAGCTTCACCGGATCCAGGCCGGCGTCGAGAGCGGCCTCGACGCCCTCGATCACCTTCTCGTACGCCCCGGATTTCGTGATCTCCGCGAACGCGTCAGGTTCGATCGCGTCCTGGGAGACGTTGACCCGTTCGAGGCCGGCCTCCCGGAGGTCCTCGGCGCGGCCGGGGAGGAAGGTCCCGTTGGTCGTCATCGACACTTCCATAGAATCGGGCACGCGCCGGATAATCTCCTCTAGGTCTCCTCTGAGCATCGGCTCCCCACCGGTGAACTTCACCTTGCGGACGCCGAACTCCGAGACGACCTCGAGGAAGCGCACGACCTCGTCGGCTGTCATCTCGTCGTCCTGTGGATCCATCGGGCCGCGGGTGTCGCCGAGCCCCTCGTTGTGACAGTAGACGCAATCGAAGTTGCATCGGTCGGTCAGAGAGACGCGGACCCCGGACACCTCGCGCCCGAAGTCGTCTTCGAGCATTATCGGATCCTTCGGCCCAACGGTCATAAATTCGGCGTCAATCTCCCGCCGTAAGTAACCTATTACGGTTACGTCACGGCGGCAAATTGGATGAGAGTCACTAGAACCGTTCAAAACGCTTATCGGCGGATCCGACCCATATGATCGTATGAACGAGGAAGCCGTCCGCGAGCGGCTCGGTACGGTCTCCGACCCGGATCTCGGCGACGACATCGTCTCGTTGGGGCTGATCAACGCTGTCGACGTCGACGACGACGCGTCGGTCGTGCGTATTTCGCTTGCGCTCGGCGCGCCCTACTCACCGAACGAGACGGAGATCGCAAGCGGCGTCCGCGAGGCGCTGTCCGACACCGGCTACGACGTCGACCTCACGGCGAACGTCCCATCGGAGGTCGATCCCGAGGAGGACGTCCTCCCCGGCGTCGAGAACGTGATCGCCGTCGCCTCCGGCAAGGGTGGTGTCGGGAAGTCGACCGTAGCGGTCAACCTCGCGGCCGGCCTCGCGGAACTCGGCGCGCGCGTCGGACTGTTCGACGCGGACGTCTACGGGCCGAACGTCCCGCGGATGGTTGACGCCGACGAGGCACCGCAGGCGACCGGGAAAGACACCATCATCCCGCCCGAGAACTACGGGATGAAGCTGATGTCGATGGCGTTTCTGGTCGGCGAGGACGACCCGGTGATCTGGCGCGGGCCGATGGTGCATCAGCTGCTCACCCAGCTCGTCGAGGACGTCCAGTGGGGGGACCTCGACTATATGATCCTGGATCTGCCGCCGGGCACCGGCGACACCCAGCTCACGGTGTTGCAGACGCTGCCGCTGACGGGCGCCGTGATCGTCACGACGCCGCAGGACGTCGCCGTCGACGACGCCCGCAAGGGCCTGGAGATGTTCGGCAAACACGACACGAACGTCCTCGGCATCGTCGAGAATATGTCCACGTTCCGCTGTCCCGACTGTGGCTCGAACCACGACATCTTCGGCGCGGGCGGCGGCGAGGCGTTCGCCGCGGAGAACAGCCTCCCGTTCCTCGGGTCGATTCCCCTCGATCCGTCGGTGCGGACCGGCGGCGACGGCGGGAAGCCGATCGTCTTAGAGGAGGGCGAGACGGCCGACGCGTTCCGCCTGCTCACCGAGAACGTGGCTGATATGGCCGGCGTGGTCCGGCGGCGAGAGGCCGCCAAGCGGTAAGGATGGACGCCAATCAGGGCTCCCTCGAGAACCCCTTCGGGATGGACGAGGCGTGTCGAAACTGCGACGACCTCTGTGGGCCCCGGGAACACGTCGTCCACGGCTACGGCGACGTCGGCGGGGAGTTCTGCTTCGTCGCCGAGCGGCCGTCGGCGGGGGCTGACAGAACAGGGGTTCCGTTCACGGGCGATGCCGCCGGCGAGCGACTCCAGCGAATCCTCGGCGAGCTCGGCTTTGCGCGCTCGCCGCCCGACGCTGCGGAACCCGACCTCCAGAACGCCTTCATCACGTATCTCACGCGGTGTCGGCATCCGGAGCGCGCGCCGACCGACCAGGAGATCCGGACCTGCGAGCCGTATCTCAACGCGGAGTTGCGGATGATCAACCCCGAGATCATCGTCCCGATCGGCCAGCGGACCCTCGACGCGCTCGCGATCGACTACACGATGAACCGACCCGGCGACGTCGACGTCGCCGAGGCTCACGCGACGACGATACGCGGCCGTGGGTTCGAACTCGTCCCGATGATCGCCCTCGACGAGCAGACGGACGAGGAGACCCGGGCGTTCATCGATCACTTCCTGGAGAACGTCTTCACTCGGGATTACCGGCAGACCAAGGGCCGCCGCAGTCGGTAGCACCGGAAACGCCGGGTTGAAGAGCGACGACCGCCCAGAGGTGGTATGACCGTCGTCGCCGTTCTGGCCGACCCGCCGCGTCCCGGACTCACATTCTCTCGCCTCGCGGAGACGAGCCCGCTCTCGAACGCGGACGCCGCAGCGCTCTCGGAGGCTTTGCTCTGTGACACGCTGCAGGCTGTCGAGCGCTCCGGCGGGGAACTGCTCGTGAACTACCGCTCCGACGACAGCCTCCCGGACGCACACGTCGATCCCGAGGAGTCCGCCGAGGACGCGCTCCGCGCCATCGCGGACGAGACCCTGGAGGACCCATCGGAGGCCCGCTTCGAGGTGCAGGTCGGCTCGGACTTTTCGGCGCGCGCGGGTAACACCGTCACCCACCTCCTCCGCGAAGAGGGAGTCAGATCCGCGGCTGTCGTCCGCGGCGATGCGCCGTTCCTCCTCCGCTCGACCGTCGACTCGGGGGCGATGAAACTCCGGACGAACGAGGTCGTCCTCGGGCCGTCGACGGACGGCCGCGTCTTCTTCGCGGGCTTCCGCGCGCCGATCGACTTCGAGAACGCCTACGCGTCCCCCGAACTGGAGACGCTCGTCGACTGCGCGAACGAGGCCGACCGCGACGTCGGATTCCTGGAGATGCAACCGACGGTTCGAACGGGCGCGGACCTGGCGACGCTCGTTTCGACGATCCGCGCGCGGTGGCAGGCCGACCGGGTCGTTCCCGAACACACCGCTTCCTTCGTCGTCGACAACGACCTCTTCGTCAGCGACGACGGAGACGGCCTTACCATCGTCCGGGAATAGTACACCGGCGGGCGAACGACAACTCTTGGACCCCGACAACGCCCGTCCGTGGTGGGATGGCGGAGTGGCCTAATGCGCCTGGCTTGAAAGCAGGTATCTTCACGGATTGCTTGGGTTCCCAAAAATCAGGGAGTACAGCGAATCTTTATATTGAGACTCTGGGGCGCTACTCTTGTAGGGTGACGTCACCTTCTTGAACAATTACCTCGTGCCCTTCGTACCTGAATTTCACTCGGACAGACGAATTGGAAGAGGTTAGATCCTCAAGGGCGTCTGGATCAATGATTTTGTGAAGCTCTTTAATCTCCATTGGGGAATTATTCTCCGCTTCGGCTACTTTTGTGGCGACTTCGTGGGGGATCGAATCTACTCCGTTAGACATCCACACGTGAATTATATTGTGTTAACTGTAAAATATCATTCGCTCTCTCATTTTATCAGAAGCCTCGATAAGATCACAAACAAAATACACAGCGGAATTTATGCCCGCAGTTTGATTCTCTTCGTCAACGATTACCGCCGAGAGGATGTCACTTCACGCGGTACGTGTGTAATAAGACAGTAAAACAAGCCTGCGAGTCACACGTGAGGCTGTTCGCGTCTCACACAGCTGTTGATGTCCAGCCCAAAACCACCGACTCGCAATACCAGTGTTTGGTGGTAGCTAAATATCGGTCTCGTCGGAAACCCTCTTTCGGAATTTTCCGCTGGTCTTCCAGCCACTTATCGATGTGTACATCCTAAAGTTGCTGTCAGAGCCATTCACGGGCTTTCAGGCGGGCCGTCAGTTGTACACTCTTGCGAAGTCCGCGACGGACGACACCGCCTGAATTCGGCACCCCCTCTCCATCTTCGTACTCCAGCCCTCGGACGACCGTAACGGGGATCTGTTCGTCCGCCTGTCCGAACAGTAATGCTGACCCGGCTGTGAGCTCGTCAGCAACGAGGTCAACGCCGCCCACCTTCGGCTGATCATACAGGTCGGTCTGTCCGAAGTTGCTATCGATCGCTTCGATCCCTGAGCACCCGATCGCCAGATCCATCGATCCTGGGCCGGCAATTTCCGAGTCCGCCAAGACGACGGCCACATCGGCGCCCGTTTGTGCCTCGATTCCCTCGCGGAGGCGACGCGCACTCTCATCGGGATCTTCCGGCAGTAACGTCATCATCCCGTCCGGACTGTTTGACCAATCGACACCCGCGTTCGTACAGAGTCGACCGTTACGCTCGGTCACGAGCATCGCTGGGACCTCCTCAAGTGCTTCCTGCGCCGCCTCGGGGTCGACAGCGTGTTCCAACAGCACATCTTTGCCGATCTCTGCGATCGGGATCGCGCCGATGATCTCGCTTTCATCGTAGACCACGGCGACTTCCCGCGGATCGATGCCGGTGATGTCGGCCACTCGACGGTCGCGGTCAGTAACTTCGACCTCGTCGGCCTCAACGAGTCGATTCTCGGCGAACGATACGACCTTCGCGGTGACGACGACGATATCGCCGTCTGATAGGGGATACTCTTCAGATGTCGTTTCGACGATTCGGTCGACCAGGTCGTCGTTCGGCTCGACTCGCCCGATGTCGAGTCCGTGGAATGTTACTTCTGGCATCAGCTGAATATTAGAGAGATCACACTTCAACGGCGGGACTATTGCATATCGATGGGAACAGACGAGGTTTTCCGAGATGTATTCCGCCCAGCCTACCGACTGTGCTGAGCGATTCTTATTTGATGTGGGAAGTCTCCTGTGACACCCTCTTTGCAACTGTTAATACGGCTTCGTGATTGACGGTATTTTACCGTTCGTTGAGATAATCCCGGCTTGAGCCGGGGATAATAACGATACCTTCAACTTTATCGGGCTTAGACGTTGATACAAGCCCCTATGATGCTGGTTTCGCGGCTTTTCGAGCGGTTCGATCCCGCTTCGATAGTCGCGTTCGATCGTGTTAAATTCGTGGTGTAAAACCACGAAAACGCACGACATCGAAGGGGTGAGAGATATCAAATGGGTGGGATGGCGGAGTGGCCTAACGCGCCTGCCTTGAAAGCAGGTATCCTCACGGATTCCTGGGTTCAAATCCCAGTCCCACCGTCTCTTGCGCGAGCGACAGCGAGCGCTATCGCGGAGACTGCTGGGATTTGAATCAGAGAGCAGATCTCCGATCCGAGACCGTGGTTCAAATCCCAGTCCCACCGGTACTCTGTGCGAACGAAGTGAGCACTGTTGCGGATACGAGGGGATTTTGAACCCGACGAGTCGCAGCGCCCGAACGAAGTAGGAGCGACCGTCTCGGCTCGGTTCAAATCCCAGTCCCACCGGTACTCTGTGCGAACGAAGTGAGCACTGTTGCGGATACGAGGGGATTTTGAACCCGACGAGTCGCAGCGCCCGAACGAAGTAGGAGCGACCGTCTCGGCTCGGTTCAAATCCCAGTCCCACCGGTACTCTGTGCGAACGAAGTGGGCACTGCATCCGTCTTTAGCTAAGAGAGAAACCGCGTGACAGCAGCGGCTTATCGAGGCTTCTTTTCGAGAGGAATGAGGAGGCGGCAAGTGTGTACCAAGACGCCTCCTCATCGAGAATTATGCGTCGGCTCACTACACTGTTTCCCTCCGAGTTCCTCGAAGAGCACGCCGAGGAACTCGGCGTGGTCGAGCGTGAGGGGAAGCTTCAGATTCCCGTTCTCGTGTGGGCGCTCGTGTTCGGCTTCGCCGCAGGCGAGAGCCGAACACTCGCCGGGTTCAGACGCTGCTACAACTCAACAGCTGATGAAACGATCTCTCCCGGTGGCTTCTATCACCGGTTGACACCAACGCTGGCGGAGTACCTCCGCGACCTCGTCGAGTGGTCTCGACGAGGTCGCTGTTCCCGACACCGTTGACGCTGATATCGACCGATTCAGGGACGTGATGATCGCCGATGGAACGGTATTGCGGTTACACGAGTTCCTTTCTGATGAGTTCCAAGCCCGTCACGAGGAGCAGGCTGGAGCGAAGCTCCACCTGCTCCACAACGCCACCGATGAGACGATTGAACGGATCGACGTGACGGACGAGAAAACGCACGACAGCACGCTGTTCAAGACGGGATCGTGGCTACAAGAACGGCTCGTTCTGTTCGATCGAGCGTACTTCAAGTACCGCCGCTTCGCGTTGATCGATGAGAACGACGGCTACTTCGTGAGTCGGCTGAAAGAGAACGCGAATCCGCTGATAACGGAGGAATTGCGGGAATGGCGCGGGCGCGCCATTCCCTTGAGGGTAAGCAGATCCACGATGTGGTCGATGATCTCTCGCGGAAGTACATCGACGTAGAGGTCGAAGCGGAGTTCAAGCGGGGCCAGTACGAGGGAACGCGCTCGCTGGATACGAAGCGATTCCGCGTCGTCGGCGTCCGCGACGAGGACGCCGACGACTACCACCTGTACATCACGAATCTGCCGAGAGAGGAGTTTTTCCCGGCGGATTTAGCAACGTTGTATCGGTGTCGGTGGGAGGTAGAAACGCTGTTTCGTGAACTGAAGACGCAGTACGAGTTGGACGAGTTCGACACAAGCGACCCGGATGTGGTGAAAATTCTGCTGTATGCGGCGTTGCTGTCACTGCTGGTGAGTCGTGAGCTGTTGGATCTGGTCACCGAGCAGGCCGACGACGAGATCGTGTTTCCGCCGGAACGCTGGGCGGCGACCTTCCGGTCGCACGCCCAGCTCATCCTCCACGAACTCGGAGAGTACCTTGGCTACTCGCCACCGCCGTTGCTGGAGCGGCTGATCGAGGATGCTCAGAAGATCCACCAACAACGACCGATCTTACAGGAGACGCTCGCTACCGCTACACAACCGAGGTGTGAGTCTTAGCTAAAGACGAATGGTGGGCACTGTTGCGGATACGAGGAGATTTTGAACCCGACGAGTCGCAGCGCCCGAACGAAGTAGGAGCGACCGTCTCGGCTCGGTTCAAATCCCAGTCCCACCGATGTTTTCGGTCCTGCGGGCCGCTTGCGGAGTCAGATAGCCCGCTTTGCCGCGGCCTGGTGACGATTTGAAGGGTTGGCTGTCCATACCCACCGTGGACTCGACGCTGATTCACAGAATAGTTCAATCGGAATCCTCGAGACCACGTACTCTTCTCAGCCCCAGTGCGAGGGCCGATCGCCTCTGGCACGGAATCGTCTACCGCACGACGACTTGCTCGTCAGGTACTGTGATCGCAGCAGGTGGAGGAATGCGTCAGCGGGGTTGCCCCGTAGGAGGGCCACCGACCAGGAAGGGTGGGGGGGAAGGGGAGAGGGGGGGCGAACCAGGTCGGATCGAACTGCGTCGCGTCGGCGGGGACCGACTCGTGGACGGCCCAACCGGGGCACTTTCGACTACGACGGGTGTGTACCTAAAACCGATCTTGTCTCAAAGAACCGTTTTACTTATCGAACGTTCATCGCCGGCCGGACGGCAGCAGAATCAGCGCGCCCGGAATCGAAAGCGTCGCGAGTCGGAGGGGGGTTCTCCCGGATGTCGAAGTCAGGGTCGAGTGGTTCCCCCTGGACGTCGGTGATCCGGAGCGACGAGTAGTAGACGATCAGATGCGTGGCAACGTACGCGATCGTGAAGGGAACGAGCATCGGGTACTGCATCCCGAACTGCGTCGCGAGCAGATCGAAGACGATGGCCGTGACCGACGACACGGACAGAAAGTCCCCGATCTGCAGGGTCGCGCCGGTGAACGCCGTGATGGCCGTATCGACCGTCGAAGCCGTCGTCGGCGTGTACAGAAACGCCGTAAAGACACTGGTCGCGACCAGCGCCATTCCTGCGATAAACCCGACGACCGGGTACGCATACTCCATCGTGTCGGCGGTAATCGTGGAACGATAATAATCCTGCTCCTCCGCTATCAAAATTGAGTCTGGAAGTTACGGAAGCGCCGAAATATCTGCCGTGGCGGAAAGTCTGTCGCCGTATCAGTCGTCTGCAGCCGCATTTTCGCCCGCTTCGCCGTTACCGGAGTTGTCAGAATTGTCCGGCGGTCCCCCATTTCCGCTGTTATCATTTCCCGAACCACGGTCCGTCGGGCCGGAACTGCTCCTGCTGCCCTCAGGGGACGTGTTTCGATCATCGTTCCCGTTGCCGCCGGTGGCGTCACTGCCGCTAGCTCCGGCTGCGCCGGCGTCTGACGCGTTCGTGGGTCCGCCAGCGGCCGCCTCGTTCGAGGGGGTTCCGGGACCCCCGGCGCTATTGCTTGAAGAAACGTTCGCGGCAGCACCAGTGACGCCGTCAGTCCCGTTTCCCGGACTCCCGTTCCGTTCGGGTGCGTTACCTGCTTGTCCAGGGCCTGTACCGGCTGTGCCGAGTCCCTGTCCGGCGTTTCTGCCCGCAATGCCACGGGCGATTGCGGCCGTCTCCGGGCCCGAGAGATTGCTCGCCTCGTTTCTGAGCCGTTCGATGTTCGAGGTGTTGATTCCCTTCCGCTCTCGAACCTCTGCCGGCAGCGACGAGGCCGACTCGTTGGTCTGGTTTAGTCGGCGTTCGATCGCGTTGATTTTGGCACTCAGCCCGGCGACCCGAGCACGGTACTGACCCTTCGAGATTTCACCGGCCTCGTAGGCCTGCTCCAGTTCCGCACGGCGATCACTCAGGGTTTCGAGCCGATCACGCGTGGCGTTCAGTTCGTTGGCGACGACGGTCGCCTTGGATTCATTCGACGCTGCGGCGGCCACACGCAGTCCGAACGCGCGGGATCCGACTTCCTCGCTGACTTCGGTCCCCTGGACGGAGACGACCCCCGCAAGCTGTGCACCGGGCTCGATTTCGCTCGTCGAGCCGTTCGCGTCCGACGTGTTCTCTTCGGCCGTCTCGTTTGCTGTCGGCGTCGCAGTTTCCGTCGATCCGTTCGCGGGCGTGGCGGTCGCAGTCTCGTTGACCTGTGCGACTCCCGCCGAGAGCGCACCCGACGGCGACGCGTCTCCCGACGACGCGGCGGCGACGCCGACCGGGGCCATCCCGATCACGACGACGAGCGCGACGACGAGAGCAGATACGGTTTTCATCACCTGTCTGTTACTCACCTGGACCCATATAGCATCGACATCGTTACGCCCATTTAGTCCGGATTAAGTCGGGTTAGACCCCGTCACAGTCGTCGGATTTTGTCGCTCGTCGAGCAGCCGCGCCTCACTCTTCGTCAGGACCGCTGGGACCGAACTCCTCGTCGGGGAGGACGAGGACGTTTTCCCGTCCCAGCCGGAACGCGTCGAGTTCACCTTCGTCGCGCATCTTCCTGACCACCTGGCTCGTCTTCGCGTCGGTCCAGTCGAGTGTCCCTGCAACCTCCTGCTGTTTCATCCGTCCGCCCTCGTGTTCGACGAGCGCGAGCACGCGCTCCTGGTTGCTCAGCAGTTCGTCCTCCCAGGGATCCACGTCGGCCGTGTCTTCCTCGCCGCTCGCGGCGGCCGATTCGTCCGCTTCGCTTTCGGTCTCGTCGTCGGTGCCGGCGGCGGCACCTGCCGCGGCGCCGGCTGTGGCCCCTGCAGCCCCCGCGCCAGCGTCCGGCTCAGCGGCCGCTGCTTCGTCCCCTCCGGCCGTTCCGTTTCCGGCCCCGGCACTCATATCGTCCGACTGCGAGGCTTCCGGAGTTGCTGCGGCGCCCGGAGAGCCACCGTCTCGACCGTCACCTGCGGCCGTGACTGGGCTTCCTCTGTCGTCCCCACCCTGCCGCAACACGTACCAGCCACCGACGACGACCACGAGCACAAGCACCACCAGCGCGGCGACGAGCGGCAGGCTACCGAGTCCGTCGTCGGTTCCGCTCCCGTCGTCGCCGCTTCCGCCCCCGTCGTCGCCGCCTCCGTCGACAGCGGCGGTAGTGGTGTCACCGCCGGCCGCCACCTCTGTGACGACGAGCGTGGGCTCTTCGGGGCCGAAATCGAGTGGGCCGGACCAGACGACCACCTGCGAGTCCTCGCGTCTGTCCGTCGGTTCCGGCTGAACCGTCTCGATCCCGTAGCCCGCCGGCCAGGAGAACTGCAGCGACGTCTCGCTGTCGAGGAAGAGTCCCGCGAGGGCGTCACCTGCCCGGATCTCTCCGTCCTCGACGGCGGCGAAGTTCGTCCAGACGAACGTGTACGTGACGACGCCGTAGTCCTGCGGGAGTTGCTGTCGCGTCGCCGACACCGAGACGTTCTCGATCGCCATCTCCCGGCCGGTCGCGTTCTCAGCGGTCCCCGCCGTCGCCGTCATCCGGTCGCGGAACTGCCCGGAGTACTGCGATTCGTTGGCCTCAATGTCGTCACGGAGCGAGAGAAACGCCTCCGTCGCGTTGTCGTCGTCGAGGCGGACCCGATACTCGACGGTCCACGCGGCGGAGCCATCCGAGCGAAGATCGATCTGCAGCGAGACGTCGTCCGGATCGATCTGCGTATCGGCGATCGTCCCCGTCGGCTGCGCCGTCGCCCCCGGTGCTGCTGCACCGAGGAGTGCGACGACCACGAGGCCGAGACAGGCGAGGCGCGCTGCGCGGTCGGGCATCTTACACTCTACTCGAAGCGGGGGGCACAAACAACTTCCGAGAAGGAAAGGCTCGTTTCCGAGGAACCGCCGTCGCGTCGGAGGGGTTTCACCATTAGACGTCGAACACGACGTACGCGTCCCACCCTGAATCGGTCTCCCGGATCCGCATCTCCGAGTAAGTGACCGCTTTTACCTCTCTGGCGTCGACCGCCGAGAGCGGAATCCCGCGTGCGGTGCCGGCCAGTTTCCACTGGGACTCCGTCTCCTCGGTCCCGTCGTCGTTCTCCGCCTCCGGCGGGTCGACCTCCACCTGATTGTCGACGGGAAGGACGTCGCGGACGTCGCGCTCGTAGATGAGTTGATCGAGGTAGTCGAAAAGCAGCGCCTCCCGGTTTTCGGCCGCGACGGTGACCTCGAACTCCGACCCTCCGTCGTCCGGGATCTCCTCACAGGACGCCGCCGCAAGCCCGTCGGCGACCGATCCGAAAAGCGTCGAAAGATCGGGAGCCGTCGCTTCGACCGCGACGTCAGCGGTGTGATTGCGGAGTTCGAAGCTCATACCTCCCGGAGGGCGTCCCGCGCGGGAGTGTCTTCCGGTCGGCGGCGAGTGCGGGAGGGATCCTCCACCGGCGACGGCGGCGAGGAGGTTTATCCTGCCCGCGCCCGTGGACTACGTATGACGAGTCAGGACGACACACACGCGGCGTACCGCGAGATCGACCGCTGGGACCGGGGCGTCGGCTGGATCGGGCGCCCCGACGAGAAGATGCAGCGCGCGAGCCACGCGCTCGTCGGCGACGAGGGCGGTGTCTGGGTGATCGACCCTGTCGACGCGCGGGGCCTCGACGACCTGCTGGCCGAATTCGGCGAGGTCGTCGGCGTCGTCGTCGGCCTCGACAGACACAAGCGGGACGCCGCGCGGGTCGCGAACCGCCACGACGTCCCCGTCTTCATTCCGGAGTGGATGTCAGGCGTGGCTGCGAAACTCGACGCGCCGGTCGAGCGGTTCGCGGGCACGCTCGGCGAATCGGGCTACGAGGCCTTCACCATCCGCGACGCCTCGTTCCCGCCGTGGCAGGAGGTCGGCCTGTATCACCGCGAGGACGGGACGCTCGTGATTCCGGAGGCTGTCGGCACTGTCTCCTTCTTCTGTGCGCCCGGCGAGCGGCTGGGTGTTCACCCGATGCTGCGTCCGGTCCCGCCGCGGGACGCGCTGAGTGGGTTTGCCCCCGACCGCATCCTCGTCGGCCACGGCGCGGGGGTAACGACTGACGCGGCCGCGGCGCTCCGGGACGCACTCGACGGGGCGAGGCGGAATCTTCCGGGTGCGTACGGCAAGGCCCTCAAGGAACTGCTGTCGTAGGCGAGTCCGGAGACGAGCTGTTGCCGGAGAGACGAGTCTCCCCGTTCATTCCTCTCGTCCGATCGTTCGCCTCCGGCCGAATCCGTGCTGTGTGCCCCGAACCGGCGCTTGCGTGACACGCGAGCACACGCGCTGGCTCCGACCCGGTTAGTTTTTAGTACCGGGCCGTGAATCGATCAGTATCAGACTTCCCGCGGGCAAGTGCTCCGGAGCGTCCGGAGCACGCGGGGCCGACGCCGACGCGCTGTAAGACGCCGGGGCCGATCGGTCCCGAGACGGTCCGTCCGCGACGACTGACGGCCGTCGAACCACGTGGGACGTTTCAGTGAGCACCCTCGCCACGTCAGTGGCTTTCGATGCTCGGATACGACTATGGAAATCGAAATCGCAACAATCGGCGGATACGAAGAAGTCGGTCGACAGATGACGGCCGTTCGCGCGGGCGACGACGTCGTCATCTTCGACATGGGCCTGAACCTCAGTCAGGTCCTGATCCACGACAACGTGGAGACCGAAAAGATGCACAGCCTCGATCTGATCGACATGGGCGCCATCCCGGACGACCGGGTGATGTCCGACATCGAGGGCGACGTCCAGGCAATCGTGCCGACGCACGGCCACCTCGACCACATCGGCGCCATCTCGAAGCTCGCCCACCGGTACAACGCCCCCATCGTGGCGGCGCCGTTCACGATCGAACTCGTCAAACAGCAGGTCGAAAGCGAGACCAAGTTCAGCGGGAGCTTCGACAACGACCTCGTGAAGATGGAGTCGGGCGAGACGATGACGATCGACGACGCGGGCAACGTCGAACTCGAATTTGTCCACGTCACCCACTCGATCATCGACGCGATCAACCCTGTCATCCACACGCCCGAGGGCTCGATCGTCTACGGCCTCGACAAGCGGATCGACCACGATCCCGTGCTGGAAGATCCGATCGATATGGAGCGCTTCCGCGAGATCGGCCGCGAGGGCAACGGCGTCCTCTGTTACATCGAGGACTGTACGAACGCCGGCCGGAAGGGGCGGACGCCCTCCGAGTCTCACGCTCGGAACCACCTCAAGGACACGATCCGGTCGATCGAGGACTACGACGGTGGGATCGTCGCGACGACGTTCTCGTCGCACGTCTCTCGGGTCTCCTCGCTCGTGGAGTTCGCGAAGGACATCGGCCGTCAACCGGTACTGCTCGGTCGCTCGATGGAGAAATACTCCGGGACCGCAGAGCGACTCGGCTTCGTCGACTTCCCCGACGACGTGGGGATGTACGGCCACCGCAAGTCCGTCGACCGGACGTTCAAGCGGATTATGAAGGAGGGCAAGGAGAAGTATCTCCCCGTCGTCACGGGCCACCAGGGTGAGCCGCGCGCGATGCTCACGCGGATGGGCCGCGGCGAGACCCCATACGAGATCGAGGACGGTGACAAGGTCATCTTCTCGGCGCGGGTCATCCCCGAACCGACGAACGAGGGCCAGCGCTACCAGTCCGAGCGTCTCCTGAAGATGCAGGGCGCCCGGATCTACGACGAGATCCACGTCTCCGGCCACCTGCGCGAGGAGGGGCACTACCAGATGCTCGATGCGCTGCAGCCCCAGCACGTCATCCCCGCCCACCAGGACCTGCAGGGCTTCGCGCCGTACGTCGACCTTGCGGAGTCGCAGGGCTACGCGCTCGGGCGCGACCTGCACGTCACGCGGAACGGGAATATGATCCAGCTGGTGGAGTGAGATGAGTTCGGAAGCGACGGAGGAGCGGGTACTCGAGGCGGTCGCCGAGCGACGCGAACTCGTCAACGGCGCCCTCGACGAGGAGATCCCGATGCAGTCGCCCGAGCGGCTCTACGAGGCGACGCGTCACCTGCTTTTGGCCGGCGGCAAACGCCTCCGGCCGACCGTCTCGCTTCTGACCGCGGAGGCTTTGGCCGACGTCGAGCCGCTGTCGGTCGATTACCGCTCGTTTCCCGCGCTCGACGGCACGGAGATCGATATGCTCGCGGCGGCCACGAGCATCGAGGTCATCCAGTCGTTCACGCTGATCCACGACGACATCATGGACGACGACGACCTCCGTCGCGGCGTCCCGGCGGTGCACAAGGCCTACGACACCGAGATGGCGATTCTCGCAGGCGACACGCTCTATGCAAAGGCCTTCGAGTTGCTCTCGGAGACCGGCGCCGACCCCGCAAACGGGATCGAGGCCGTCCGCCGGCTCGCGACCACCTGCACGCAGATCTGCGAGGGCCAGGCTCTGGACGTCGAGTTCGAGCACCGAACTGGGGTGATTCCCGACGAGTACCTCGAGATGATCGAACTGAAGACGGCGGTACTGTACGGGGCCGCAACCGCCACCGCGGCGGTCCTGATGGACGCCGACGACGAGACCGTCGAGGCGCTGTACCGCTACGGGATCGATTCCGGGCGAGCGTTCCAGATCCAAGACGACGTCCTCGATCTGACCGTGCCGTCCGAAAAGCTGGGCAAACAGCGCGGTTCGGACCTCGTCGAGAACAAGGAGACGCTCATCACGCTTCACGCGCGCCAGCAGGGTGTCGACGTCGACGGACTCGTCGACGCCGACGACGTCGAGTCGGTGTCGGAACCGGAGATCGAAGCGGCCGTCTCGGAACTCGACGCCGCCGGCTCGATCGACTACGCGGAGGCGAAGGCTCGCGAACTCACAGAGAACGCGAAGGACCATCTCGCGGTCCTCCCTGACAACGAGGCGCGGACGCTGCTTTCGGACCTCGCCGAGTATCTCATCACTCGCGGGTACTGACCGCCGCCGCTCCGACAGGCCCCCAGTCCCTCGCTACGGGGGATTCCCCGCGTTCCTCGGTCTGTGGCCTCCGGTGCTTACCTCGGTAGCGACCATCGCACGAGTAGATTTTTATATTATGTTACATATTTGAACATTATGGATGACTCACAGGGAAATCGTCAGCAAGACGATCGAGGGGAAGAACGTCCTCCGCCACGGTTGGCTGAGGACCAGTTCTATCGGGTGCTGGCGGCATCCAACCGTCGACGTCTCCTCTATCATTTGCTCGCGGAGGAAGAAAGCAGCGTCGACGAACTCGCTACTGTCCTTAGCGAGTGGCAAGCGACGACCACCGGGACGACGCATACGTCAGCGGACCGATCGGAACTTCGTCTCACGCTGGTCCACAATCACTTGCCTGGACTCGACGAGGCAGGACTGATCGACTACAATCCGCAAAGCGAATCCGTCCAGCTCTCAGCGCTACACCCGCAGGTTACCGATATAATTCGCCAGAGTATCGAGGCGGAACAGCGTCCAGACCCGTAACGCCGCTGGATCCGTTGATTCCCGAGGTTCGAGAGCGCGAGCATCAGTTACCATCTCCCGGAGTGGCAACCGACCCGACATCGAAGCGTGCCTCACAGACCCAGCGTCGCTGTTGAATCTCGCTTCCTTCTAGGAGTTCGGAGCCGTTCATCGAAATAAAAGTCTGGACCGAACGATTCGATCCACCACAACGTGGACGTGCGGATCGTTCTGCGACGCTCTCTCGATCTGGCACCCCCACGCCGACCCCGCCGAATCCGCACCGCCTTTCATACTGATTACTCTCGTCGCCTTCCACCGAGCGCCGTCAACGAGGATGGCGCCTCGCGGGGAAAGGTGAGTGCACTCAGTATCAGACCCCGAGCGCCTCGCAGAGGTCGTGGAACGAGTCGATCGTCAGATCCGGTTCCCCATCGAACGGGTCCCACGGCGACCCCTTCCGATCGACACGAACCCCCTGCATTCCGGCGTGTTTCGCGCCCTGCACGTCGAACCAGCCGGCACTCACGTGGGCGATCTCGTCGATCGGCGTGCCGGTTCGCGCGGCAGCGTGGCGGTAGATCTCGGGGGCTGGCTTGAACGTCTCCACCTCGTCGGCGCTGATCGTGTCTTCGATCAGATCGCCGATATCGGCGTGTCCGACCATCGACGCGAGCATCTCCGGATTCCCGTTCGAGACGACGTAGCAGTCGTACCCCCCGACGCGCAGCCGTTCGATGCCGTCGCGGACGTCGTCGAACACGTCGAGTTCGTGATAGACCGCCAGGATCTCGTCGCGCGCTTCCCGAGAGATGTCGGCCCCGTGGGCGTCGAGGGCGTACTGCAGGGCGTCGCGGTTCATCTCGTAGAACGGCTGGTAGGCGTCGATGTGGTTCGCGACGAACGTGTACTCGAGCGACCGCGCGCGCCAGAGCTTCGAGACCGGTGCGGGGTCCTCGACGCGGGCCTCAAGCGCCGATTCGGCGGCGTCGACGTCGACGAGCGTGCTGTAGGAGTCGAACGTGATCGTGGTCACGCGAGCAGGATCGAGTGTCATCGTCCGACGAACGGACGCCGGACGGATATATGCTGCCGGGCGGCGGGGCGCTCGGCCCGCGGCTGTCAGGAGTGGGCCGCGCGGAACCCCGAATCCGGACCCCTTTTTTACCGCGGAGACCGCACCGACACGTAATGGACGACGATCTGCGCGAACGTATCGAGCGCGAGGCCGAAAAGCACGCGCTCCTGAACGCGGTGAAATACGAGAGCGACGCCGACGTCGGCGCGATTATGGGCCCGCTGATGGGCGAGAATCCGGATTTCCGACCGCACGGGGACGAGATCCCCGGCGTCGTCGGCGGGGTCGTCGCCCGTGTCAACGACCTCTCGACGGCCGAGAAGCGCGAGCGACTGGCGGACCTGGCGCCCGAGGAACTCGAAGAACTCGAGGCCGAAGACGAGGGTGAGGAACACGACCTGCCGGACCTCCCGAACGTCGACGACTACGACGAGGTGCGGATGCGCGCGGCCCCGAACCCGAACGGCCCCTGGCACATCGGCCACGCCCGGATGCCCGCAGTGATCGGTCGGTACAAAGATCGGTACGACGGCTCCTTTATCGTCCGGTTCGACGACACCGACCCCGAGACGAAGCGACCGGACCTCGACGCCTACGACGCCATCCTCGAGGACATCGACTACCTCGGCTTCGAACCGGACGACGTCATCATCGCCTCCGATCGGCTGGAGACGTACTACGACCACGCGCGGGAACTGATCGACGCCGGCGGCGCGTACACGTGTTCGTGTTCCGGCGAGGAGTTCTCGGCGCTGAAAAACGACGCCGAACCGTGCCCGCACCGCGACAAAGACGCCGATACCACCCGCGAGGAGTTCGAGGCGATGGTCGACGGCGACTATGCGGCCGGAGAGATGGTCCTGCGCGTTCGGACGGACATCGAACACAAGAACCCCGCGCTGCGCGATTGGGTCGCCTTCCGGATGATCGACACGCCGCACCCGCGTCCCGAAGCCGCCGAGTACCGGTGTTGGCCGATGCTGGACTTCCAATCGGGCGTCGACGATCACCTCACCGGGATCACGCACATCATCCGCGGCATCGACCTCCAGGACTCCGCGAAGCGCCAGCGGTTCGTCTACGACTACTTCGAGTGGGACTACCCGGAAGTGATCCACTGGGGCCACGTCCAGGTCGACGCCTACGACGTGGAGATCTCGACGTCGACGCTGAAAGCCAAGATCGACGCGGGAGAACTCGACGGCTGGGACGACCCGCGCGCGCCGACACTGAAGAGCCTCCGGCGCCGCGGGATTCGGGGCGAGGCCGTCGTCGAGGCGCTGGCCGCGCTCGGGACCTCCACCTCGAACGTCGATCTCTCCGTGAGTTCGATCTACGCCGCGAACCGCGAACTCGTCGACGACGAGGCAGAGCGGTACTTCCTCGTCCGCGACGGCGAGCGGTTCGCCGTCGACGGCGGTCGCGACGCGGGCCACCCGCCGCTGCATCCCGATCACGAGGAACGCGGAAAGCGGACGGTACCAGCCGACAGGGGCGTCCTCGTCGAATCCGAGGACGTGCCGGCAGCAGGCGAGCGCGTCTGGCTGAAAGGCTACGCGTGTGTCCGGCGGGAGGGCGACTCCCTCGTCGCGACCGGCGACGATATCGAGGTAGTGCGCTCGGGCGACGTGGACGTCGTCCACTGGGCGCCCGCGGAGAGCGGCATCGACGTGCGGATGCGAACGCCGGACGGCGACGTCACCGGCGTCGCCGAACCCGATTTCGCGACGACCGACGTCGACGACGTGGTGCAGTTCGAGCGGGTCGGGTTCGCGCGAGTGGACGCCCACGACGACGAGGAGTCGGTGACCTACTGGACGCACCCGTAGCTGCCGATCCGGTCTTCGTGGCGTGGCCGCCCGCCACTCCACTGTGATGCAAGCGCCCCGAATTCTCTGTGCACCGCGAAAAATGAGCCAAAACGGGGCGAATTGCAGTTGACGGCGAACCCCATTTATCCGTCGCAGGCTCCGAGCCCCGAGCGAGATTCGACACCTATGAACACAAAACTGATCGTGGCTGTCGTTCTGATCGTGGCTCTCGGAGCGGGGGCTGTTGTGGTGGGGGGAGACCTGCTTTCGGGCGGGAATAGTGACGATACCGAACCGTTCCCGACAGCGACGGCGACACAGACACCTGCGAGCGGCGACGACGGGGGAGCGGAGGGGGCAACGACAGCGGCGTCGGCGGGGACGCCGACGCCACCCTTCGCGTTTACCATCGACAACATCGAGGAGTGCGGCCAGACCTGCCGTGACGTCACCTCGACGCTGACGAACCAGCAGGACACGACTGCTGAGGACGTCACCGTCTACACCCGGATGTTCGCCGGCAACGAGACCAACGAGGACGACGAGGTCTGGCGCGGCAGCGCCGACGTCGGCACGCTGGAACCCGGCGAGTCTCACACCGAGACCCGTCGCGTCGAACTGTCGCTGTCGGACGGGCTGGCGATCCAGAACGCGGGCGGCTGGATCACCATCCAGACCACCGTCGAGACCGCCGATCAGACGATCACGTTCTCCGAGCGGCGGAAGGTCGCCTGATCCGGGGACTCCCAGCCGTAGGGATCCGGAACGTCCTTACCCGAAGCCGGCGAACCTGCGGGTATGACACTGGGAGTTCGGGCCGTCTCGGAACTCTCGCCCGCCGAGCGCGCGGCCTTTTTCGACCGCGACGCGGGGGTCGACGAGGTCCGGGGCGACGTGCGAGAGATCGTCGGCCGCGTCCGCGAGGAGGGCGACGTCGCCGTCCGCGAGTTCTGTCGGAAGTTCGACGACGTCGAGGTCGGGAATCTGGACGTGACCGACGACGCGGAACGCGCCTACGAGGCAATCGACGACGACGTGCGCGAGGCGATCGAAACCGCCGCGGCGAACGTCCGAGCGTTTCACGAACGGCAGGTCCCCGACGACTGGCGGGACTCGTTCGGCGACGAGGGGACGACCGGCCACCGCGAACTCGGCCGTCGCTTCCGCCCGCTGGACTCGGTCGGCGTCTACGCCCCCGGCGGGACGGCCGCGTATCCGTCGAGCGTGCTGATGGGCGTCGTGCCGGCGACGGTCGCGGGCGTCGAACACGTCGCGCTCGCGACGCCGCCGGCCGATGAAATCAATCCGGTTACGCTCGCGGCCGCTCACGTCGCCGGCGCCGATCGGATCTACAGCGTCGGCGGCGCGCAGGCGATCGGCGCGCTCGCGTACGGCACCGAAACCGTCACGAGCGTCGGGAAGGTCGTCGGACCGGGCAACAAGTGGGTCACCGCCGCGAAGGCCGAGGTACGAGGCGACGTCGATATCGACTTCCTGGCGGGTCCCTCCGAGGTGCTGGTCCTGGCTGACGACACCGCCGATCCCGACCTGGTGGCGGCCGACCTCCTCGCACAGGCCGAACACGATCCGAACGCGTCGGTCGTGGCCGTAACCGACGACGAGCGCGTCGCGGAGGCCGTCGTCGACGCCGCCGAGGCGCAGATCGACGACCGCGAGCGGGCGGACGTGATCCGTGCGGCGCTCGATAACGACGCCTCGGGGGTCCTGTGCGCCCGGTCGATGTCGGAGGCCGTCCTGTTCGCCGAGGAGTACGCCGCCGAGCACCTGTCGATCCTGGCCGACGACGACGAGGCGTTACTCGACCGGATCACGAACGCCGGCAGCGTCTTTTTGGGTCCATACACGCCGGTCGCCGCCGGCGATTACGCCTCGGGGACGAACCACGTCCTGCCGACCTCCGGCGGGGCGAAGCGCTACGGGGGGCTCTCGGTCGACACCTTCCTCCGATCGACGACCGTCCAGCGACTCGACCGCGAGGGGCTGGACGCGCTGTCGGAGACGATCACGACGCTCGCGGGTGCAGAGGGACTGGAGGCACACGCCGAGAGCGTCCGAGCCCGGTTCGACGGGGACGACGAGTAACAGGGGATGGCCGACGACCGCCGCCCGCCGACGTTTTCAGATGCCTGTGCGGCCGTGCTGGCGGATCCAGAAGGCACCCACTCGGTGACCACGACCCTCGCGCCCATCTACGCTCGAACGCGCTCGGGCGAGTGGGGGAAGCGGCGCGCCCGCCTCGTCACTTCGCGCTTCCTCGCGGACGTCGACCGCGTCCTCGAACTCGGGTGCGGCGTCGGCACGGTCCTACAGCGACTCGGCGAACGATACGAGGCGATCGGTGTCGACGACCGGGGCGCACAGCTCCGGTTTCCCGCCACCCGCGGCGAGGCGGTCGTCCGCGGCGATCCGTCGCAGCCACCCCTCCGATCCACCTTCGACGCCGTCTGCGCCGTCGAGGACGCGACCGGCCGTTCGTCGGCGATCGACCTCTGTGTGGCCGGGTACACTGTTTTGCGACCGGGCGGTATCGCCGTGATCGCAGCCCCGACCGATCCATCGGCCATCGCTGAACCTGGGGTCGAGACGTACAGCGGGTCCCGATACCTCCTGGAGCGTGCGGTCGACGTGACAGACTCGGCCATCGTCGTCGATTACCGAGTCACCGACCGTCGGGACGGTGAGCGTGCGGTTACGACGGAACGACGGGCCGTCGAAACCACGACAGCCGATAAACTAACCGCTGCGTTCCGGGCTGCGGGGTTCGAGGAGGTCCTCGTGGCCGCCGAGAGCGACCTTCCCGGTGTCGTGGTCGGCCGGGGGGTCAGACCCGTCGATACCGGCGATTCCGCGGAGCCGCTCCTCCCGGGAACAGCGGAGTGAGTACTGTTACGATTCGTCCCCCTGAAGCGTCAGTACCGGGATATCGGAGAGCCTGACCACTCGTTCGGTGGTACTCCCGAGCAGATAGCGGTCGACGCCCCGGCGTCCCTGGGTTCCCATCACGATCAGGTCCGCGTCCACCACGTCGGCGTAGTTGAGGATCGTGTCGACGGGATCGCCCGTTTCGACGGCCTCGACGATGTCGACGTGCGGGGCGACACGATCGGCGGCCTTCTCGATGATCCGTTCGCCCTCGTGTTCGAGCGCGTCGACGACCTCGGTACCCAGCATGGTCACGCTGTCGCGGTTGGTGTCGGCGACGTAGAGGAGGTGCAACGTCGCATCGTGCGCCGCAGCGAGTTTGGCGGCATAATCGATCGCGGCGTCGGCCTGGTCGCTCCCGTCGGTCGGGGCGAGAATCGTTTCGTACATACGGGTCAGTTCGGCGGGGAGTTGGATATATCTCCGGTCGTCGAGACAACGCCCTGTAATAACCGATATCGGTTACTCCCCGGACAGTTGAGTAGCGTCACCATTAACTCCATCCGTCTGCTACTGGTTCGCATATGAGCACAGAAACAGCCGGCGGTGACGGCGGCGAGGGGACAGTGACCGTCACACAGGAGGCCGCAGCGGAGGCGCTTCGGCTCATCGAGTCGGAGGGACTCGACACCGACGAGGCCGGACTTCGGCTGTTCGTCCAGCAGGGCGGTTGCGCGGGGCTCTCCTACGGAATGCGGTTCGATCACGAACCCGAACCGGACGATGCGATTGTCGAACAGCACGGACTCAGAGTGTTCGTCGATCCGGCGAGTCAGAACTACGTCGGCGGCTCGACGCTGCAGTACGAGGGCGGCCTCCAGGGTGCGGGCTTCCACGTCGAGAACCCGAACGTCGTCAGCGAGTGCGGGTGCGGCGAGTCGTTCCGGACCTGACCCGTCCGCGCCGACCGCGGCGTGTTTTCCCCCGAGACTATATCGCCCTGTCCCGAAGTGGCCGTATGGCAACAGAACTCGATGCCGTCCAGAGCCCCGACGGGGAGACGTTGTACGTCGACCGATCCGACGCCGAAGTCGGTGCGCAGGCGCCGTTTTTCGTCGTGTACGCCACACCGGACCGTCTCGACCGCTGGGGCTTTTTCTGTGGAAACTGCGAGTCGACCGACACTGCGATGGACACGATGGGCCGCATCGAGTGCAACGTCTGCGGTAACGTGCGAAAACCTGACGAGTGGGACGCGGCCCACGAGTGAGGCCGGGGCCCATCGCTGGACTCTGCACCCACTCGTCGCCTAAACTTGGACGGATTCGTCGCCTAAAGCTGGACTGACTCGCCGCTACTTTGGAGTCGACTCGCGGGAGGTCCTGGATCGATCCGGCCTCGTCACCTGCTGTTCTCAGAGTGTGGTAGCCGGTGCCAAGATTTATGCTACCCGGTATCGTAGCAGCAAGTACATGCCCCCTGTCAGCATGCCTCCCTCGGAGGACGCCCGGGCGATCTTCCGTCGGCTGGGCTACAGTGTTTCGGGCGACGGACCGGACTTCGTCGCCGAGCGAAAGTGGCGCACGGTTCGCGTCACGGCCGTTTCCGATGGCGACGACCTCAATGGACGCCGTCTGCTCGCCGACGGTGGCGAGCCGTCGGGCGAGTATCGATTCCGTTGCTTTGTCGCACCGAAGGAAGCCACAGGGGACGTACAGCACCGACTCGCGAGCGTCGATCCCGGCTACGAGTGGGCGGTGATCGGCGTCGGCGACGACGGCGACTACGACGTCCATCGGCCCGAGGCGAGCTGATTCGGGCCGCTGTTCCCGCGTTCGACGACCTGCCTCACCCTGACACTGGTTGCTCTCATTTTTCCCGCCGAGCGTCACCCCCGCTGACGGCACTCGGCGGGACCAGAGTAATCAGTATGAGTGACATCTGACGCCGCGTGGGGTCGACGTCACCACTCACGCCGCGTGGGGTCGGCGTCACCACTCACGCCGCGTGCGCGAGGTCGCAGTCGCAACTCACGCCGCGTGCGCGAGGTCGGCGTCGCCCCCGAGATTTATCGTGTTCCGTGCAGTAGATTCGAGCGACGATGGTATTCAAGAAAGTCACCCTGATCGGCCGGAGCGGAGAGAGCTTTGACGACGCAGTCGACGATGCGATCGACCGAGCCGAGGCAACACTCGATAACGTCCACTGGATCGAGGTCGACGAACTCGGCGTCGAGGTCGCGTCGGTCGACGGCCGGGAGTATCAGGCCGAAGTCACCGTCGCCTTCCAGCTGCGCGACGGCGAGTAATCGACAACCGACGAACCGGCACCCACGCAGGTCGCCCTGCGACCGACGGCTTCTTTTTTATTGCCCGACCAGGGCGCGTGAATGGCGCGTCTGCTCCACTACTCGGACGTCGAGAACGTCTACGACGACCCGGTCCGCGCAGCCCGGCTGGCGGGCGCGCTCCGAACTCGAAACGGCGACGACACGCTCGTCTGCGGCACTGGCGACAACACCGCACCAGGGGTGCTCGCGCTGATCGAGCGCGGACGACAGGCGCTCGATCTGTTCGCCGCCGTCGACGCCGACCTCGAAACCTTCGGCAACCACGATTTCGACTACGGACCCGAAGCGACACGCTCGCTCGTCGCCGCCGCGCCGCAGCAGTGGGTGTCGGCGAACGTCCACACGAGCGACGGCAACCGATTCGCTGCCGACGACGTGGTTCCCCACACTGTCGAGACCGTCGACGACGTCCGCATCGGCTTCTTCGGCGTCACCGATCCCGCGACGCCGTCGTTGAATCCGATGGCCGGCGATCTGCAGTTCACCGACCCATACGAGGCTGCAGAGCGGGCCGGCGACGAACTGACCGCGGCTGGCGTCGATCGGATCGTCGCGCTCTCGCATCTCGGCAGCGGCGACGACGAACTCGCACGCCGCGTCGACGTCGACGTGATCCTCGGCGGCCACGTCCACGTCGAACGCGACGAGGTGGTCGCGGGGACGCGGCTGCTCCGCCCGGGCGCGAACGGACACGTGATCTACGAGGTGATGTTCGATGCGGACGGTGCAGTCGACGTGACGCGGCACGAAACCGCCGACGCCCCGATCGCAGACGACGTCGTGAACGCGCTTCAGGGTCGGATCGAGGCGGCGGGCCTCGACGAGGTGGTGGCTGTGGTCGACCGGCCGCTGGACCGGCGCGGGTCGACAGTGTACGGCGGCGAGTCGCGAATCGGCAACTTCGTCGCCGACGCCTATCGGTGGGCGATGGCGACCGATGTCGGCCTGCAGAACAGCGGAGGGATCCGCGAGGGCCCACCGCTCGCCGGGGAGGTGACCGTCGCGGATCTCGTGAGCGTCATTCCGTTCGAGGAGCCAGTCGTCCGCGCGGAACTGACCGGCGCGGAACTGCTCGCCGTGTTTCGGGAGTCTTCGGCCGCCGTCGTCGACTTCGGGGAACCGAGCTGGTGGCATAGCCACCTCTCCGGTGCGACGGTCGTCTGGGACGACGACGCGAACGAACTCCGGTCGGCGAGAGTCGGGGGCGAGCCGGTCGATCCGGACCGCACCTACACGCTCGCGACATCGGCGTTCCTCCTCCACACCGACCACGAGTTCCTCACGCTCACAGAGCGCCATCGTGCCGGCGAGGGCGATATCCAGTTCGAGGTGCTGGCTGCGTACGCACGCGAGTGCGGGATAGACCCCGAGATCGAGGGGCGAATCCGCCGGATTTCCGGGAGTGGTGACGCTGAGGACTGATAGGGATAGCCGTTCTCGCGTCCTGTTGACTGTGACCCTACATTGCGTGACTCCGAAACGGGTTCGTACACCTTACTGCTCACCGCGAGCGAACGCAGTGAGCGAGCGGGCCAACGAACCCTCGAAGCGCGGCGTAGCCGCGCTGAGGGGGAGAGGCAGTGTTTTTGGTCCAGCTTTTGCCGAGGGGCGGCTCCGCCGGCCCGCAGCGCAAAAGTGGGTCTGTATGGAAACGTTCAGGGGCCGTCGCATCCTCCCTCTGGACGTGACGCGCGTCGTTGTCCCTGTCCGGTACCCGCTATCGACCCACTCGAAGACCACGCTCTCGGAGGCCATCCGGATCGCCGAGGAGCGGTCGGCGGAGTTGACGGTCCTCCACGTGGATCTCTACCAGTCAGGGAAGGACGTCTCGCGGGCCGACCTGAAACAGGCCGTCGAGTCCGAGTTCGGACCTCTCGAACGGACCCGGTACGTGGTCCGACGCGGCTTCCTCGTCGAGGAGACGATCCTCGAAGAGGTGGCCGCCGACGAGGCCGACATCGTCGTCATCGGCGCCAAGCAGGCGGGTCGGTGGCGACAGATGATCCGGCGCGTACTCGACGATCCGGACATCGAATCCTTCCTGCGGCAGGAACTCGACTCTACCGTGATCTCGGTCCGTGCCGACGAGTGAACGGCTGATTTCGGCTCGGAACCTTTCTCAGAGTCGATCCACAGACGAGTCGGGAACGGCACAGAAACCTGCCGGCGGACAGGGAACGACCCGGCAATCCGCCGCCGACTTCGGTTCACTCGGCTTCGAACACTTCCGAGGAAGAGTCCTCGTGATCCGCATTTGACCCGACCGGCCGCGACTGTGACCGGTCACCGACAGTTGCCTCCAGCGTGCCGCTGGTCTCGTCGAACACGAGGTGGCGGTGGGGGTACGCGAACTCGATCTCCGCATCGGAGTCGTGGAACGCGTCCGCGATTCGGTCCCGGACGTGGGACTGGACCGTGGGGATCTTGTACGGTTGCTTCGCCCAGTAGCGAAGCCTGAGTTCCACACCGTCGTCGCCGAACGAGTCCCGCAAGACGGTCGGTTGGGCCGGATAGCGCGCGCTCCCGATCCGGATGTCGGGTCCGCCGGTGATGACCGCCTCGATGTCGGCGGCCGCACGTCGCATCAGCTGCATCGCTCGGTCGATATCGGATTCGTAGGTGACGACCACGTCGAGCTTCAGCCGAACCCGTTCGTCCTCAGCGGAGAAGTTCGTCACCAGATGCTGTCTGATCTCTGAGTTCGGGATGACGAGAAAGGTGTTGTCGAGGGTGAAAAGCTTCGTGTAGCGAATCGTGATATCGTCGACGAAGCCGCGGTGGCCGTTGTCCAGTTCGATCATATCGCCGATCTCGTAGGGCTGATCTGCCAGGATGAACAGGCCGTTGATCGTACTCCCGACGATCGGTGCGAGCACGATACCGAGGACCGCAGAGAACACCGTCACCGAGAGAACGATATCACCGATCTGAAAGCCGAGCACGCCCGCGGCGACGGTGGTCGAGAGGAACACGACCGCCAGCCGAATTAGTCTGAGAACCGTCTGTGCGACGCTCTCTCTGGGGAACTGCCGGGCGACCGACCGGCCCAGAAGCTGGACGACGTACCGTGATACGAGTACACCGACGGCGATAATTACGGCGGCGAGGATCCACCGCCAACCCGGGAAGAACACCCACTCCGGGAGCGGACTCGCGGGAGCCGGCTCCGGCGTCTCGACTTGCAAGACAGCAAGCTCTACGACCCTCCTCCAAATTGCCTCTGTCCAAGCATCTCCCTGGCCCCATACCGCCGCTGCCCGTCCGGGGAGTGCCGGCTGCGACCACATACCACCGACCACGAGAGCCCCGAATAAAAAGGGTCGCTCACGACGGGCGATCACAGATAAGAGAGGGGTTGCGAAAGCAGAAAGGAGCGGCTGATCCACCACAGGCCGGCATCGATCGGGGCCGAAATTCCGGCGTTTCGTAATCTCGTGCTACTCAAAATATAGTAAATAGTAAGTATGCAGGCCGAGCAGAAGCGTCTATGACGGACGAACTCCACGCGACGCTCGAGGGGGTTGGAGAGCGGTTCGATCTCGGCGAGTACGAAATCGAAGCCTACCTGGCCGTACTCGAACACGGGGAACTGACGGCTTCGGAAATCGCGGATCGGACCGAGATCCCCCAGCCCCGGGTGTACGACACGGTTCGAAGCCTCTCGGACCGGGGCCTGGTCGAACTCCGGGAGTCGCGGCCGATGAAGATCGTCGCCGTCGATCCGGAGGACGCCTTCGGCAACGTCAAACAGTCGCTGGAGGACCTCATCTCGGAACTCGAAGCGAGGTACACCGCCCCTGCGCGGGACACCGAAGCAGTCTCGCTCGTCAAATCGCGGTCGACGATCCTGCGGTACGTCGAGGAGATCATCGAGAGCGCCGAGTACGAACTAGTGCTCTCTTTGACCCCCGATCTGCTGCGTCGGTTCCGCGACGACCTCGCGGCGAAAGTCGACGCAGGCGTCAGTGTGGATCTACTGGTGACTCCACAGTCGCACGCGCCCGACCCAGAGGAGTTCGACTACCTCGAAGTCGCGACTGTCGCGCGTGCCCGCCGCGGTATCACCACCCCGGTCCTCGCGGTCGCCGACGGCAACTACTCGATTTACGCGACCCAGGACGCGCTCCGCGACGACCGCGACCGCTACGGCGTCATCTTCAACCGTTCGGCGCTCGGGTTTCTGGTCTCGGGCTTCTTTGGCACAGTCCTGTGGACGACGGCGGAGACGCTCGCCGCCGACGGCAAGCGCCGGCCGTTCCCCCGGCGGTACGCCTCGATCCGACGCGCCGTGAAGGACGTTCGCGAACTCGAGGGGCCGTTCTACGCGTCGGTGACGGGCCGCGACGTCGAAACGGGCGATCCGGTGGTCGTCGAGGGCGAGGTGCAGACTACCCGGTTCGAGGACAGCGAGGAGGTCGCCTCGCTCAACCTCGAGACCGACGACGGCGTCCTCGAAATCGGGGGCCTGGTCGCGGCATTCGAAGACGTCGAGGCCCAGGAGATCCTCCTCGGGCGCGACGGGATTCCGGATCGCGAGCGGTTCTGAGACTGGTCGACGTCTCCATCCGCCGGTATTCGACCCTGGCGTGTCGAATTCGTTCACGCCGGCGAGGCACAACGGCTTTACTCCTCCCTCCGCTATCGTCATCGACCGATGGAGGCGCGCACGCGGACGTATCTCGAAGGGCGCTTCGGCGACTACTACCGCCGGAGCGACGTCTCAGTGCCGCCCGCCGCCGATCGTCGCGAGTGGGGACACATCCCCTGGAGCGCCGGGCGGACGACGATGATCCGTCACCAGTCGCTGCTCGATATCGGTGACCTCGACGACTTCCTGCACCGGACCGCGCCCCGGCACGTCTACTTCTCGTCGGCCCGCTTTGCGGATCCCGGCGCGTCGTCGATGGACGAGAAGGGCTGGCAGTCCGCGGATCTCGTGTTCGACCTCGACGCCGACCACCTCCCCGGCGTCGACCCCGAGGAGACCTCCTACGCGGAGATGCTTGCGGCCTGCAAGACGGAACTCCGTAACCTCCTTTCGTTTATCGACGACGACTTCGGATTCGAGGAGACCGAGGTCGTCTTCTCCGGCGGACGCGGCTATCACGTCCACGTCCGCGACCCTGCCGTCCGGGAACTCAAAAGCGAGGCCCGCCGGGAGATCGTCGACTACGTGCGCGCGATCGATCTCGACGTCGACGGCCTGATCACTACGGAATCGAACCGTGGGACGACCCGCCGGATGCTCCGCCGTCGCGGGGGGTGGGGTGCGCGGGTCCACCGACGGCTAGTCGACCTCGCGGAGCGCCTGCGGGAGATGGAAGAGACGGCCGCCCTCGAACGGCTCCAAGAACTCGAAGGCATCGGCGAGGGGCGAGCGAAGACCATCCTCGGACAGATCCAGCACAACTTCGAGGCGATCCGCGAGGGCAACGTCGAAGCGGGAGGTCCCGGCACGCGAATCCTCGTTGACGCGCTTGCGGCCGAGGCAATCGAAGCCGAGAGCGCGCCGATCGACGAGCCGGTGACGACCGACACGAAGCGGCTGATCCGCTTGCCCGGGAGCCTCCACGGCGGCTCCGGGCTGGTGGTGACCCCGCTCGATCGGTCTGAACTCGATGATTTCCGGCCGCTGTCCGACGCGATCCCCGAACGGTTCCGCGGCCGCGAGATCAGAGTCGACGTCACCGATCCGGGCCCGACTACGTTCGACGGCGACACGTTTACTATCCCGGCGGGCGAGCAATCCGTCGAGGAAAGCCTCGGGATATTCTTGATGACCCGGGGACGCGCAGAGAAGATCAAGGAGTGACCCACAACATATGGATTTAGACGAGTTACGGGGCGTCCGACGGACTGAGCGCCAGAAGGACAGCCTCCAGCATCTCCGTGACTCGTTTTACGAGGACGTCGCCGACTACATCGCCGAGCGCAAAGCCGAGCGCCAGCGCGCGGCCGAGGCGGCCGACGACCCTTTCGGCGACCCACAGGTCGGCGAACTCACAGACGAAATCGAGACCGCAGAGGACGTCGTCGAGGCGATCTACGAGCGCCGCGTCGGCAAGGTCGTGAAACTCGCGTCGTTCGCGGCCGCGGATATGAGCACCGACACTGCCGGACTCACCGCAGAGGAGCGCGCCCTGTTCGACGATCTGGTCGCGCGCATCAAGCAGAACCGGAGCGCGGTCCTGGATGTTCTCTCCGGCGAAGGGGCCAAAAGCGCCGAACCGGAAGCGACCGTCACCGCAGACGAAGACCACGGCACCACCGACGGGGCACCGACCCCACCGCCGATCTCAGAGGAGTCTGCGGAGTCGGAGACGAGCCCGGAGGACGTACTCGCGGCGGCGATGGGTGAGGAAGCGACGGGCTTCGAGCCCGACGGCGGCTCCGAGTCCGCGTCGGGCGAACCGAATCCCGTTCCGGACGTGCCCTCGGAACCGTCACCGTCTGGGGCTCCGGAACCGACAGCAGACGCGCCTGTCGCGGACGCATCCGAGAGCTCCGACACCGACCCGCCGGTCGTCGAAGCCAACGACGAAACCGCTGCCGAACCCGATCGCTCGGCGTCGCAGGTCGACGCCCAGGCGGATCAGGGAGTCGGCGGAACCGCGGCTACCTCACGGGCAAGGGGCGATCGCACCGCCGACGATCCCGACCGTGTCACGCTCCGAATCACCGAGGACGTGGGGCGGATTCTCGCTGTCGACGACCGCGAGTACGACCTCGCCGCGGAGGACGTCGTGACCCTCCCGTCGACGAACGCCGGTCCCCTTATGGATCGGGACGCCGCGGAACGGCTCGACTAACCCGACCTGGAGGACGGGCGTCTCCGGTAACGCCGAGAGGACCTATTCTGTCGAGAGGTCCGCGCCGCACTCCGGACAGAAGTTGACGTCGCCAAAGGCTGCGAGGTCGGTCCCGCAGTTCGGACAGTAGGAGACTGCCGTCGTTTCGCTGTCGGTCCACCCCACTGCTTCCTCGGCGTCGGCTTCGCGTGCTTCATACACGTCGGTCTCTCCGGACGACTCCCCGGAACTCGGGTAGACTTCGGTGTTCGTTCCGGAGCGATCGTCGGGACTGGCGAACACTGCCGGCTGGCTCGCTATCGGATACGCCTCGATCGCCGTTCCGCTCGAGGCGAACAGCGCGCCGCCGCCCGTGTGGTATACTTCGCTCGTCGTCGCAAACTCGACTGTCCCGTCCGCCCGATCGAGGACGTGTAGGTCCTTCTCGTCTCCCTTTCCGACGACGACCACGCGCCGGTCGGAGGCGGCCTCGAAGTGGAGGTATTCGCCCGACGAGGACCACTGCTGTCGCCCGCTGTCCGCGTCGACGCCGTGAATCTGAGAGGTCTCCTCGCCGACTATGACTGGATCCCCGTCCCCGGCGATCCACGCGACCCGCTCGTCGGTCTCGAAGGTCCAGTCGATGCGGCCGGTGACCGCGTTCAGCTGATACGCCGCTGGGCCGTCTTCGACGATTGACCCGTCCCGATGGGTCTCGCGCGTCCCGACGTAGAGCCGTCCCCCGTCGCCCGCGAGTCTGTCTGTCACGGTGGTCGTGGTTCTGATCTCTGTCTCCCACATCGCCCGGCCCGAGTCGGGATCCAGTCTGACGAAGCGGCTGTCGTCCGCCGTTTCGACCACGCCGTACAGTGCCTCGCCAGCGATCGAAAAGAACTCGAAACTGTCGTACTCGGGCGACTGCCAGATCTTGCTGCCGCTTTCGGGGTCGAGCGCGGAGACCGTTCCGCTCTCTTTGACGTACACCCGCCCGGATCGCGGAACTACCGACACGGTGGTCCCGAGCACCGAGCCGTCGTTCAGTGAGTACGACCACTGCTCTGTCCCCGCGTCCGGATCGAACAGCGGTGAGACCGCCTGGTCGTCCGCCCCTGTCGCCTCCGCGTCGGTCGCGATTCGAACCAGTTCGTCCCGGGCGCTGATCTGTGCGTACACGCCGTGATCGGTGAACCAGGCCTCCCGGATCGACCGCTCCCGCTCATAGTCCCACTGTTCTTCGCCCGTCGCCGGGTCGACGGCCACGACGCGTTCGATGCTCGAGTCGCCGACGCCGACGAGGAGGGTTCCTGCCAGCTGTGCGATCTGGCCGGCGACGCTGTCCGGAAGTGTCGTCTGCCATTTCCGGCTTCCATCAGAGATATCGTACGCCCAGAGCGTCCGATCTGCGGACAGAAACACCCGTCCGTCGGCAACGGTGGCAACCGAAGCAGCCCACGCGTCCCACAGACGGCTCCCGCGTTCGGGATCGATCGCGTAGACGTGGTCGTCGTCGGTGATCGCAAAGAGCGTCCCCGAAGTCGGGTCGTACTCTGTCTCGCGCAGCGCCCCCGTCGTCTCGATCGATCCGCGAGCGGTCCCCTCTGCGGCGGAGAGCAGTTCGATCCGGGGTCCGCTTGAGCCCTCTGTGTCCGTCCCCACCACGAGAAGTCCAGGGGACGGATGATACTGTATCGCATCGGGCACTGTGTCGATCTCTTCGGTCCACTCTGGCTTCAACGACATCTTGCCTCCGTCCCGTCCCGTGAACGTCCCATAGGGGTGGCCTGGAACGAGATCGAGTAAAATCTGTCTGCTTTTCCCCCCGTCAGATCGCGCGGTCGACTCAGCCCCGTCCGAGTACTCCCGGACGAGCCGTCTCGGTTACGCTCTCGGATAGCAACCGCCAACCGCCAGGACTATTTTCGAACTCCATCAAGTCTCCCTGTGGTGGATATCTGGCCGACAGGCGGCCCTGATCTGGCCGAAGGTTCGACGTGGCGGATCGTAACCGTCGCGGTCGGCTGGCTACTGCTTCTGTTTGTCGGTGCGTACCTGATCACCCCGGCCAGCATTCTCACGCTGATGATGGCCGACCTGGGCATCACCGAGGCGACGGCCGCCGCGCTCGTCTCGATGCCACAGGTCACCGCGACAGTGATCGGCATCCCCAACGGCGTCTATCTCGACCGAGTCGAGACCCGTGCGGTGGTCCCGGCCGCGGCGGTCATCCTCCTCGTCGGCAGCATCGGAGACTGGTTCGCCGCATCCGGCGGGAACGTCTCGCTTTTGATCGGGACTCGGTTGTTCGCGGGCGTCGGGATGTTCGTGCTGTGGGTAGTCAGCGTCAATATCGCCTCGAGCACGTTCCCGGCCCACAGACGGGCGACGGCGACGTCGGTGCTCATCTCGGGCTATCCCGCCGGATACGCGCTCGGCCAACTCGGTGCGCCGCGGCTCGCCGCCGTCATCGGCTGGCCGGGGGTGTTCCCCGTCTTCGGTGGCGCGGTGCTTTTGACGTCGATCGGGCTCTACGTCGCGGGTGGACAGGTCTCACGGTACCGGACGTCCACGGAACCGATCTCGCTGCTCGGCTTCAAGCGGGTGGTGCGAAACCGGAACGTGTGGATGGTCGTCGTCGTGACGATCCTCGGCTACTCGCTGTATATGGTCTTCAACTCGTGGATGCCGACGTACATCACTCGCCAGTTCGGCGTCTCCCTGGCCGACAGCGGCGCGTTCGTCGCGCTGTTTCCCGCGGTGGGGATTCTCGCACGGCCCACGGGTGGCTGGCTCTCGGATACCGTTTTGGCCCAGCGACGACGGCCTGTCTTCGCCGCCTCGTTCGTCGGTACGACCGTGCTGGCGGTGGCAATGTTCTACAGCGGCACGATCGCAGTTCTGGTCGCGATGCTCGTCCTCGCTGGGGTTTTTATCCAACTCCAGATCGGGCTGTTGTACCAGTCGATTCAGGAGTTCGTCGACGCCAGTGCCGCGGGGACGGCTGTTGCGCTCGCGAGCGTGGCCGGGTGGCTGGGGTCGTTCGTCGCCCCTGTCGTGGCCGGCGAACTGGTCGCCACCGCTGGCACCTACGCCGTCCTGTTCGCGTTCGCAGTCGGGATGGGCGTAACGGGAGCGCTCACCGTCTGGCTGATGGCCGAATCCGGCGGCCGTGCGACGCTGGCCTGACACTCAGCGCAGTTCCATCCCGCACTCCGGACAGAAATTCACGTCGCCGAAGGCGTCCAGATCCGTCCCGCAGTTCGGACAGAACGAAACCGTCGAGGTAGTGTTCTGCGCCTCGGCGGTGTCGCCTCCCGCGTCAGGGTCCCCGTCCGCCGCCGCCGAATCGGCCGCCTCGTCGTAGACGCCCGTCTCGCCGGCGACCTCGGCCGTATCATCGTACACCTTCGTGTTCGACCCCGCCTTCTCAGCCGCGTCGCCTCCGAAGGCCCCCGGGCGTTCGGCGACAGCGGAGGCAGTCACGAGCGAGCCGTCCGCCTCGAAGAGGGCCCCGTCGAACGCTGTGACGGGGCCGTCGGTGTCGATCGTGGCCTCGACCGCTCCGGTCTCACGATCGAGGACGTACTGACGCCCGCTGCCCGCGAGCACGACGCGTCGGTCCGCAGCCAGATTCACAAACAGACTCTCGTCGGCGAAAGACCACGCTGCCCGCCCCGTTTCGGTGTCGACTGCATACAGCGTATTGCTCGAAAGCGTCAAAACAGGGTCGCCTTCGCCAGCAATGTCGTTAATCGTCTCGTCGACGGGGAACTCCCAGTACGGACTCCCGGTGGCACCGTTCAGCCGATACAGGACGGCCTCGTCGTCGTGGTAGTCGTCGGTGCCGACGTAGACGTCCCCGTCGTCGGCTGTCAATCCCGCCGTCGACCAGTTTTGGTTCTTGAGGTCGATCTCCCACAGCGTCCGGCCGGTGTCGGGGTCGAGTCTGACGAAACTGTAATCGTGGAGGTCGGGCGTCTCGACGCACCCGTAGACGTTTCCGTCCTCGACCAGCAGCTCCTCGAAGTCGTAATACTCCTCGGAGGTCCAGATCTCCCGGCCAGTCACCGGATTCAGCGCGACAGCGGTGTTTTGCTTCCGGAGATACACGGCCGACTCGGTCGGCTCTACCGAGAGATACGAGCGGCCCGTGTCGTAGGCCCACTGTTCCACCCCCGTCGTACTGTTGAGAGACGCCAGTTCGGTCTCCCGATCCTCGTCGTCGAAGCCGGTGTATATTCCGTGGTCACCGACGAGTACGTTCTCAGCCGCCCCGGGCCGGTAGTACCACTCTTCTTTGCCAGTCGCTGCGTCGATCGCGACCACGCCTTCGTCCCGCCATTCCCCCACCTGAACGAACAGCGTTCCGTCGACGTATGTCGACCCCCCGTAGACCGTGTCAGGGAGTGCCTGACGCCACTTGCGAGTGCCGCTCTCGGCGTCGTGCGCCCAGACGGTGCTTCCGCCCCGGAGGAATACGGTCTCGTCGGTGGCTGCCGCGATAGCCGAGGCCTGCGTATCCCATCGCAGGTCGGCCGTTTCGGGATCGATCGCGTACACGTGATCGTCGTCGGTGACGGCGAAGACCAACTCCGCACGGTCGTGATACTCGGTTCGCTGGAGGCTCCCGGTCGTCTCGAGCGTCCCCATTCGGGTCCCGTCGCTCGCCCACGCCCACAGGAACGCCACCCCCGGTCCCGCCGCGGAGTCCTCGTCGATGCCGACGGCGAGCAGCCCCGGTGTGGCGTGATACTGGAGTTTCGTCGCGGTTCCGCCGACGTCCTGGGTCCACTCCGGCGTCAGCGACATTCCCGTCGCACCCCTTGCAGTCTGTCGTCTCTCATATCTGCCGTATCGCGTTCGGCTGATTAAAAAGTGTTCAGTCACCCGTCACTTCGAACGCTGATCGGTGCCTGAATTCGGGCACAGCGCTAGCGGAATACCGGCGGTAGTCATCCGTGTCTATCCGGGGAGATTACCGCGGTCCTCGTCACTCCCCGACCGTCAGTTCGCTCCCACAGCCCGGACAGAAGTCCGGATCGGGATACGCGGCGAGTGCCTCGCCGCAGTTCGGGCAGTACGCTGGGTCTTCCCCGTCGTACACGTCGGTCGATTCGGCCTCCCCGTAGACTTCGGTGTGCGTGCTGTCCTCTACCTCGCTCGCTCCCACCTGGTCGTAGACGTCGGTGTTGTCGTCGCCCCCCTCGTCGTCTGGACCGTCCGGATCCCGCCGGACGTGTATCGCTCGCGGCCCCTTCTCGGCGTGCTCCACCTCGAATTCGACTTCCTCGCCCTCCGTGAGGTCCGGGCCGTCGATATCCTCCATATGGAAGAACACGTCCTTCTCGACGTCGTCAGACTGGATAAAGCCGTATCCGCCCGTATCGTTGAAGAAATCGACCTCGCCACGTAGCATTTCAGTTGGCTAAACGACACGTGTGCAAAAAGCTCTTTTCGTCGTCTCGTCGGTGCCGGCGTCGGCCTGTAGGTGGTCTCTGTGTGGCGATTTGCTGTGCCTCGAAACTCTCCGCGAATCTCCGCTCGACAGTATCACTCCCTGTAAATCCGCGTCTCGTCCCCGGCCCCGTCCTCGAAGCTATCCTCGGACCCGGCGTCGTCGTGGTCGACGACTTCCGTGGAACCGTCGCCGATCCTGGCGGCTATCAGCCGGTCGCGAAGGTCCTCGAGCCGCTCGTTTGCGCCGTCGGCGAACGCGTCGAGCTGCTCTGTCGTGACGGCACCCTTCGCTGTGGGCTCGATCAGCTCTTCTTCCTCCAGCACTTCCAGCGAGTATCGGACCTTGTGATCTGGGATGGACAGGTCCTTCGACAGACGGACGATCCCGATCGGTTCATCGGCGGCGACAGTCCGGAGAACTCGAAGGTGCCGATCCAGCATCTCCACTTCGCTCTCGATTCTGTCGATCACACACCCTCATCTCTCAGGAAGGTATTGATACTGTCGACTGTTTGATCGCCGACAGTTTATTCATCGTTGTCCAATATACTCCGTACACATCGATGGCACGAGACGACGGCACGCGAACGTTTACACGGCGACTGACGGACGGGAGCGAAGCAGGAGAGTTCACGGGACAGCGACCCAGACAGGCCGCAATGAAGGTGGCGCGACGGCTGGAACCGGCAGACAGCGAAGCGGCGGCGACCCCCGAGGAGATCAAACTGCGGGAGCGGGGGACCGACGACGTGCACGTGTACGACGCGTGGGCGTGGCGTGAGGCTGCCGACGACGACGCCCCGGAGTGGCTCGGTGACGAGATTACGGAGGCGAACGTCTCGAAGAAACGAGTCGAAGACGCTGACGGCGGCGGGAGCGCGTCGGGACCCGAGGAGGACGGCGGCAGTCCGTCGGCTGCCGCAACCGACTCCGGAACCGAAACAGAAGTGTACGAGTCGTCGTCACCGTCGGACGAGACACGAATCTACGACGCCTGACGGAGGTCGACGCGCAGATCCACTCCCGGCCTACGAGAAGTTCTGCGTGACGAACAGCTGTTCGGGCGTCGTCGACTCCCGGACGCTGGCGCCGATCCCCTCCCGCTTCCAGTTCTCGTCGAGGAGGTTCTTCCGGTGCTCCGGAGAGTTGAGCCACTGATCGACGATCGCCTGCGCCGTCTCCACGAGGATCCGCGAGCGATCCTCCTCCGGGCGGCGGTCGATCCGGCTCAGTGGAAACGATCGCTGGGCGATGTTCTCGCCCCAGCGGTTGCGTCGTGGGTAATCCACGTGGTACTCGTGGGCGCGGTAGCGATCGCCGATGTCCCGGCCCTCCGGCGTCGTGTGCGAAAAGAAGACCCGATCGACCATATCGGAACTGTGACTGCGCGCGATCGCAGCGAGGTCGGCGTCGTAGTCGAGTTCCCGCAGTCCTCGGTCGCTGCGGACCTCGTTGACGTAGTAGTGCACCAACGATTCGACGTGGACTGGCCTCGTCACCATTGCTCAGAGGCGGAACTCGAAGACGCAGTCCTCGTGTCGCTTGCCGAGGGCGAGCAGCGTCCCGGAATCCAGCGGTGGCGTTCGCGTGTGTTTGACGCGCTTCCACTCGCCGGCGGCCTCGACGTACGTTCCCCCGCTGGACTGATCCGCGAGTCGCCACTCGTCGTCGCCAGTCAGTACCACCCGGGCGTGAACGCGTGAGATGGTGTTGGGGCCCTCTATCTGAACGTCGGCGTCGCTTCCCCGCCCGAAGGTATCGCCTTCCGTGACAGTGTACGATTCTCCGGACGCGGCTACCAGGCGGACGGTCGGGTACTCCTGCTCTGCTGAATCGCCGGCCTCGTCGTCAGCCTCTGCGGCCTCTTCGCTCGGCTGGGCGGCGGATTCATCAGGTGCTTCGTCCGCAGTCGCCCCGTCTTCGGTGGTCTGTCCCGCCGATGCGGACCCGTCCGGTTGCGTGTCGGGTCCGTCGGTCTCAGCGGCTGCGCTGTCGGCCGATTCTGCGTCCTCGGCCGGCGCAGCAGATCCGCCTGACGCCTCCCGTGAATCTGCAGCCTCCCCGTCGGATGCCGCCGCTTCGGGATCCTCGTCGGCTGTCATCGTGTCGGCGTCGTCGGTGCTCGCGTCCGCCGCTTCCGAGTCGGCTGCCGACTCGCCGTTGGCGGAGGCCTGGGGCGGCGTCTCGGCCGTCGATGCCGCTTCCGACTCCGATCCCGCTTCGCCGTCGTCGGAATCCTCCGGCGGGATGATCGCCGTTTCCTGACTCGTGACGTCCTCTTCCTCCCGTTCTTCGAACCCGCGTGGCGGCAGTGGGTCGGGCGTCGGCGGCAACGTCTCCCCGCGAGCCAGGAGGATCGAGAGGTTGTCCTTGCCGCCCTTCTCGTTCGAGAACTCGATGAAGCGTTCTGCGGTGGTGTCCAGTGAGTCGCCCTCCAGGACGATTTTTTGGATGTCGTCGTCCGTGACCACTGTCTCTTTTATTTCCTGGGCGACGGCCTCCTTCTCGTCGCCGGTGGCGGCCTGATACCGTCGGTGCAGGGGATCGATGTCGGGGTAAGCGTCGATGAGGCCGTCGCTCGTGAACAGCAACACGTCGTCCTCGTAGACCGGTACCGACCCGGTGTCGACCTCGACGCCGTTTTCCGGATCGCTGAACGACGTTCCGCCCACTGCGCGTCTGATCTTGTGGCTGTCCGGGTGCACCAGGGCCTCGGTCTCGTTGACCGCCCCGGCGTCTTCGAGCGCCTGGACCTCCGAGTGGTCCTTCGTCAGCGGCGAGATCCGTTCCGCTGCGGTGTTGATGACGTACGCGCGACTGTCTCCCACCCAGCCGTAGTGGAGCCGTTCGCCGTCGTAGATTCCGGCGACGACCGTCGTGTACGCTCTGAAGGGATTGTTCGGATCCGCGTTCTCGTCTTCGGCGGCCTTCGCGTACTCGACGATCCGGGCCTGAGCGGCCTGGACTGCCTCCTCGATGGCCGTCTCGGGATCGATGCGGTCGCCGCCCGGACTGACTTCCGCCGGGATGTCGATGTCGGCGTCGCTCGGATCCTCGGTGAGCGTGGTGACGACGTACTCCGCGAGGTCCTCGCTGATGACGGATGTCGCGAGATACGACGCGACGTCGCCCGCATCTTCGCCGCCGGCCCCGTCTGCCACGACGAAGACCCCCGCCTCCCGTTCGGTACTCCGGTGGATGTCGTCGAAGACGAGCGCCGCGGTGCTGTCCTCGTTGACGTACTGTTCCCCGGGCGGGAGCCTGTCGTTTTGTTTTCGCTTCCGGTCCCCCAGATCACAACGTGACGCGTAGTACATTCAGTTCTCACCCTGGAAAATAAACCACGTCTGCTTGTCGTAGTTCGGATCGACCAACGCGAAGGTGTCGCCGGGTTCGAGCCGCTTCGTGTCGGTCGTCGCCTCGACGTCCCGGCCCTTGCTTCGGAGTTTCTGTCTGCCGTTCGGCGAGAGGATTTCGACCCAGTCGCCGTCCTCGTGGTAGTACGTGCCGTTGGTGCTTTCGTCTTCCAGTACCCACGACCCTGTCGCATCGCGGGTGATCCGGCAGTGGACGCGGGAGACGTACTTCGCCGGAATCGAGATGCTGGTCTTCGGCGGGTCGTCGCGGCCGATCGTATCGCCCTCTTCGATATCGTAGGTGCGGTCGGCCCCGACGTGGTACAGTTCGGCCGTCTGCGGCGGCGTGGGATCTTTCCGTTCCAGCGCGTTCTTCAGCGCGGTCGCACTGCTGTACCGCTCTGTGGGGTCTCTCGCCGTCGCCCGCTCGACGATCTCGTCGAGGTAACTCGGACTCGTCCCGCCGACGTCGCTGGGGGTGAGCCCGTCCGTCTCGAACTTCTGAGCCGTGATCATAAAGAAGAGGATCTTCCCGAGCGAGTAGACGTCGCTCCAGGGGCCCTGATCGCTGTCGATCCCGTCTGGGAGCACCTCCGGGGGCTTGAACGCGGGGTCGCCGCCGACCTCCGTGTTGGTCCCGCTGTCGGACGTCCCCTTGCTCGCCCGGGAGAGATCGGACACATCGACCTGTTTCGCCGTCGTGAAGTCGATGATCGTCGGCGTGCGCTGACCGTCCAGCAGGACGTTGTCGGGCTTCAGATCGCGGTAGACGATCTCGTGCTGGTGGAGAAACGACATCGCATCGCAGATGTCGATCCCGATGTCGCGCGCTTCGTCGGCGCCGAACCCCGATCGATCTTCGACGATTTCGCCGAGTTCGTCGCCGCCGACGAAGTCCACGACGAGGATCACGTCGCCGTCGTTGGAGACGCTATCCTTGAGATTCATCAGGTTCGGGTGGCCGCCGACGGTCCTGATCTCCTTGAGCGCCTGTAGCTCCCGGTTGACGTACTTATCCAGGAGCGTCTCGCTGACCTTGTCGTGGCGGGGTATCTTCAGTGCAACCTCATCGCCCGTCGTCCGATCCTCGGCCAGCCATACGCGGCCGAACCCCCCGACGCCGACCTCGTCTTTGAGCCGATAGTTGCCGATGATCGCCCCCTGCTTCGGTTCCGTGCTCATAGCCGATTATTGGAACGCGTCTTCGTCCGGAACGATCGTCGACTCCTGTTTGGCTTCCTTCTCGGCCTCACCCTTCCCGCTTTCCTCGACGTTCGTGACGCTGGTTTCGAGGTTCGTCGCGATCTGGGTGTCGCCCGCGACAGCGTTGACCATCTCCGTCTTCTCTTTGGCCTCGTCGAGCGCCGCCTGCGTGTCCGCCGTCGCGAGCGTGGTGCGCGCGTCGGCGTCGTGGTACTTCGCCCAGACGTCGATGTTCCGCTCCTGCTGGAGGTCCGTGTCGGCCGTGTACTCGACCTGGAGGCTCTCCGAGAGCGACTGCTGTCCGGCGTCCAGGTGGATGTCGCCCAGTTGCACCTCGCCCTCGGGCCGCCCCGGGACTTCGAGTTCGAACATCACCTGCTGTTGTTGCCGCTTCAGCAGGTCTGGCAGCCCCACGGCGTACGTGCCGCCGGCCTCCGAGAGGTTCACTTCCTGGACCTGCGGCCGCCGGCGGAACGCCCCCAGCACTTCGACGCCGCTCACCGCGTCGATCCGAACCTGCGGGTTGCTGATGACCGTCTTGCCCGCGTCCTCGATGGCGCTGCCGAAGAACTGCAGGATGCCCTGCGCGTCGTCGAGGTGGTCCCACGACCCTTGGGACGCCTCGCCGATCGTCTTGATCGTCGGCTGGTCGTACGCCGCGCCCAGTCCTGCAGAGACGATCGAGATCCCGTTGTTGCCGATCTCGGTGGCCAGCGGCTCGAAGTCGGGCGCCTCCTTGTCGTTGTCCTCGCCGTCCGAGAGCAGCAGGATGCGCTTCGTGGTGTTCTGCCCGCCCGGGAGTCCATCGAGCATATCCCGGGACCGCTCTAGGGCGCCGTAGATGTCGGTCCCGCCGTTCGCGGTGATGCCATCGATCTTCGTCCGAACGTCGTTCTCGTCGAGGTCGCCGAACTGCTGGATGTCCTGCGTGACGGACGTGCGGCTGTTGAACGAGACGATCCCGAGGTGGTCGTCGTCGTTCAACAGCCCCAGCACGTTCTTGGCGCCCTCCTGAGCCTGCTCGATCTTCGCCTCCCCCGTGCTGAACATCGAGTCCATCGAGCCGCTCCGGTCGATGCAGATCACGACCTGCCGCGTCGCGGTTCCCGGCTGACTCCCCGGATCGATGTCGACTTCGGCGAAAACAGTGGACCGCTCTTCCGGCGGTACGTACGGGCGATCGAGCTCAACATTCATACTCGTCGTCATGTATGAGTCGCTTTCTCTCCGGATACCATAACCTTTTGGGAGATTGTACTCGCTCCTGTCCGGCGGTATAGATTGCTTACTGCCGGTGGGGCCTCGTTACACGAAGAAAAGAACCCGTCCGCGTCTGCAGGCGAGTCCGTCAGTTGTCCAGTTGCACGACTGCTGTCACCGCGCCGGCGCCGAGGTCGATCGTGTCACCGTCGTTCAGCTGTCGTTCCTCGTCCTGATCGAAGTCGTCGCCGTTGTACTTCGTGGGGTTTCGCCCCTCGTTCGTCACGTAACAGTCGTCGCCGTCGACGCGGAAGGAGAGGTAGTCGCGGTGGATCTGACGCGCGGTGCTGGCGTCGACGCCTTCGGCCTGGGCCGCCCGCCGCGCGTCGGTCCCGAACACGTCGGCGCTCTTCTCGTCGTCGTCGACGGTGATCTCCCCGTCTTCGATCACGTCGTACGCCTGGGATCCGATTTCGAGAGTGACTGACGGCCCCTCCGAGGCGCCGCCGCTGACGTTGTCGGGGATCGATTCGCCGCACTCCGGACAGAACTGGGCGTCTGCGTCGACCTCGTGGCCGTTCGGACAGGTCGGCGGTCCCTCGTCTTCCACCGCTCCGGTGTCGTCGGGGATCGATTCGCCACACTGCGGACAGAACTGCGCGTCGGGGTCGACCTCGTGGCCGTTCGGACAGGTCGGCGGTCCGCTTTCGCCTCCTTGCTCGCCGCCCGTGTCGAATTCCGTTCCGCGCTCGGTCCCACACGCCGAACAGTAGTCCGCTCCCGCCGCGATAGTGCCCGAACAGTCCGGATCCGGACACGAAACTTCCGGCTTCGATTCGTCGCCGCCCGAGCCGGTGTCGTCGCCGCCCGAGCCGGTGTCGTCGCCGCCTCCGCCGCCAGTGTCGTCGCCGCCCGAGCCGGTGTCGTCGCCGCCTCCGCCGCCAGTGTCGTCGCCGCCCGGGCCGGTCGTCGTTGCGTCCGGGTGTGGGGTCTGGCAACTCGGACACGATCCGCCGGTCTGGTCGGGGTCGAATACCTCACCACAGTTCGGCCGCACGCACTCGACAGTATCTGCCATACGTACGACGTGTTCGCAGTGCGAAACATATTCTTTGTGATTGTTGGTTGTCTTGTCACGCCGCGAACGTAGGGTCACTCTTCGAGGGCATAGGATCACCCTTCGAAGATCTGCGTGTCTCCGTCGCCGAGGTCGCCCGCGTCACCCTGATTCAGCGCGGTCCGAATGTCGTCTTCGCGACGTCGGACTATCGTCCGGATCTCGCCGATCACCTCCTCTTCGTCTCCCTCCATCTCTCTGGCCTGTTCGTCGGATATCTCGTCGGTCAGGACGCCGATCAGCACCATCTCGAGCATCCCCAAAACGTACTCTGTCGAGACCGGCCCCTCGTCCGTGTCGACGAGCGCGAGTTCGACGAGGAACTCCTCGATCGACTCGTCGGCGGCTACCTCCAGTTCACCCCGCAGTGAAGGATCCATTTGGGTCCGCTTAATTCGTCGGTCTCACATTAAGCTACTGTCGAGGGCGCGACTCCATCCGACGCGGTCGGCTGTGCTCTCGCCCTGTGCGATCGATATCTCCCAAACGTACGACGCGTTCGCAGTACTGGACATATTCTGACTGTTGATGTCGGCCGAGGGAAGATCGATCAGGAGTCGAAGAGCGTTGTATCTCCGGCGTCGGCAGCGTCGTCCCGGTTCAGGGCGGCCCGGATATCGTCCTCGCGACGACGGACGATCTTTCGGACGTCGCCGAGGAGTTCCCACGCGTCGTCGGTACCGACATCGCTGTCGGGGGCGACAAAGCGCTCATTGCTGTCCGATGAGCCATCCGGATGGGGTGTCTGGCACTCCGGACAACTTCCCCCATTCCGAACGAGGTCAAACACTTCGTCGCAGTTCGGCCGCACGCATTCGACAATTTCACCTCTACCCAACTCTTGGATCTCTTCTCTGGAGATTTCGTCGACCAGTCTGTCGACTAGTGTCATTTCGAGCATCCCGAGGACATACTCCGTCGACATAACCTCCTCGTCGGTCTCGACGAGCGCCATCTCGATGAGAAACTCGTCGATCGATTCGTCTGCGGCTTCCTCCAACTCATTTCGCAGTTTGGGATCCATTCGGGTCCGCATAAATTTTCGATGTCACATCAATTTACTGTCAGCGGACGGGGAAGCGTTGAGAGAGATACTACCAGATGAACAGATGTCCGTGTTTCCTCTCGTTTCGCTTCGATAGTCGGGACGGTTCTGTACCGAAGGCGACACACAGCGATCCACCAGTGAGTATGACGTGTCCTCTTTTGTTTACCTGAATTCTTCAAATCTCCGTTCCGCAGTGGGGACAGAAGTTCGGAGCGGATGTTTCCCGCAGGTCCGTCCCGCAGTGCGAACAGAAGTTCGGGACGTCCGAGTGCCCGGCCGTCTGGTCGTCCCCGGGTCCAGTTCCGTACACGTCAGTGTCCGACTGTCCGCCGTTTGGCTCTTCACCGGAAACGTCCGTCTCCGAGTTCGCATCCGGGTCGTAGACGTCAGTGTCCGAGCCACCCGCCGCGTCCGGATCGAACACGTCGGTATCCCCGCCGTCGTCGCTCGTGTCGGCCGACTCCGGGAGCGAGGCCCGTGCTAACGAATTCCGGGCGGTCGCCGCGGTCGAGCGCACCTCACGATCCGTGGCGGTCCGCTGCTGTTTGGCCAGTGCGTCGACCGCCCGCCCGTCGACGCGGCCGATGTGTCCGAGCGCGCGACAGGCGTCCTTGCGGATCGACGTCGAGCGCCCGTCGTCCGCGATCTCGGCGAGTTCGTCCACACACTCCGTCATCTCCTCCGGGGCGACGTACGCCACCTTCCGGGCGGCGCTCGTCGCGTGGCGCCGCTCGTCGTAGTATGCAGCGGTCAGACAGTCGTTGATTTCGTCGATCTCGTCCACGAGCGCCCGCGGGTCCGACTCGGCCCGCCGCCTGAGTGAGGCAGCCTTCGACGACATTACCTGACGTAACTGTTGGTGAGGATAAATATACTGTGGGCTTGCGGCGCGAAATCCGGTCACGGGAGCACGTCGCCGTGGAGATCCGAGAGTAATCATTATCACTCCTCGTGGAACCGCAGCGTCAGTTCGAACTCCGGGGCGACCGGACGCACGAGGGTGCCGTCGGTCAGTCGCTGTCGGCGTGGCGGTTGCCGACCGTCGGCGCCGCGGTCGACGCCCGCGTTCTGCTGTTTCCGGAAGCCGCGATCCGAGAGCGCGGGCACCCAGCCGTCGCCGCGGTCGACGTACGTCCCGTTGGTGCTCAGGTCCCGAAGGCTCCAGCCGGTCCCCCAGGCCTCGAACCGGGCCTGCTCGGGAGAGACGTACTGCTCTCCGTCGGGGAGCACCAGATCGGCCGCATCGGTGTCTCGACCGAGAATATCGCCGGATCGGACCTCGAACGCCTGGCCGGTGTCCGTGTGTTCCAGACGGGCGGTCTGTGTCTCGCCGCGGTGGATCGCTCGGAGCGCTCGCTCGAAGGCCCGACAGGAGCGGAAGCGCGACTCGGGGTACCGTGCGGTCGCGCGCCGGAGGGCGTTCGCGAGTCGCTCCGGATACGCCGCCGCGTCCGGATCGAGGTCGACCGTCTCGGACGTCCGGCTCTCGTCGCCGTGCTTCTCGCCGGTCAGGAGATACGCGAGCAGGTGGCCGCAGGCGTAGACGTCCGCCGGTTTTCCCGTCTCGATGTCGCTCCCCTCGTCGGGCGTCTGTTCGATCGGTTTGAAGGGGTTCTCGTAGAAAAGCGTCGTGTCCCCCTCGGCGGTGGCGGCGGTGTTGAAATCGATGATAACCGGGTCGCCGCGCTCGGTGAGTCTGACGTTCGTCGGATTGACGTCGAGGTGGAGCACGTCGTTGTCGTGGAGGAACGCGAGCGCGTCGCAGATCTCGGTCCCCATCCCACGGACGGTGTCGATACCGGGCGTGACCGTCCCGCGATCGACCGCGGTCTCCAGCATCGGTCCGTCCAAGAGATCCGTCACCAGAAAGGCGTCGTTCTCGGAGATCCGGCCGTCGTGAGCGCTCACGACGGCCGGATGCCCGCCGGCCCGCTGGACTGCCTGCAGGGCGTCGAACTCGCGCTGGAAGTGCCGCCGGGTCTGTTCCCAGTCGTGTGAGGTTCCCCGCGAGATCTTGATCGCGACCTCGCGGTCCTCGTCGGTGTCGCGTGCCCGCCAGACGGTCGAAAATCCCCCGCTACCCAGGCGTTCGAGGAGACGGTAGCGGTCGATGATCGTGACGCCGGGGGCGGGGTCGGGGAGCATTCCTGTATGTCCTCTCCTGTCGTTCGTCGTTCATTACCTGTTCGGTCCGTCGCCGTCGGTCGGTCGGGACGCCTCCGACAACGTAGCCGTCGGTTGGTCGGGACGCCCCGGACGACGTCGCCGTCGAGTTCGGGCGGCGGCCCTCAAGGGAACTCAAACCCACAGCCGGTACAGAACGACGGATCCGACCACTGTCTGAGGTCCTCGCCGCAGTTCGGACAGAACGACACTCCGCTAGATCCGTCCCGGTCGTCGCCCGCGCCGGTTTCACCCGTGGTACGGCTCCCGTTTGCAGCCTCGCCCCCGACGTCGGCGGGCGCGACCTCGGTGGTTTCCGACCCGTCGAACACCTGTGTCTCCTCGCCGCCGGCCTGCCCTCCACCCGAGTCTGTAGTGTGGGCACCCGTCCGGCCGGCGAGATACTCCTGAATCGCCTCGACGCGCTTTCTGTCGTCGGACCACAGCGAGACCTCCTCGTCGTCGCCGGCGGCGAGGATCTCGAGGCGTTCGTCGTAGAGCCCCGGCGCGAGATCCATCGACGGATGCTCCGTGAGTGCGGCCAGAGACGCCAGCGCGCCCTCGACGGCCGTCGACTCGCGGGATTCCAGAAGCGTCGACAGCGAGTCGCCCTCCGGTCGGACGGTCGTCGACTCCGCGGCCGCGAGGCCGTACGTCTTGGCCGCGTGGCCGCGGATCTTCAGGTATTCGGAGCCGTCGTCGACGACCTCGACGAACTCCGCGAGATGGGGAGTGATCCTGCCGGGTGCCTCGTCTGCGACCTTCGAGAGCGCGTAGTGAGCGTTGTTGCGTTCCGGCTGTGAGTCGCTGTCGGTCCGCGAGCGGAGGAAGTTCAGAACCTCGTCGTCATCGACGGCTGCGGCGACGACGGCGTCGGTGAAACTGAAGAACCGCCACGGCTTCATCGTGAACTCGAAGAGGGTCTGTGCGACGGGCACCACTTCCTCGGGCGCGACGAGACCGATCTGACTCAGCGTCTCCCCGAGGTACGACTGCCGCGTAGAGTCCTGGTCCGGTTCGGTGACGCGGGAGCGAAACTCCGGGGCGTACTCCCGGAGTCCGGCGGCGTGGTCCTTCGAGTGGGAACTCAGCGCCTTCGCGGCGACCCCGCGGGCCTCCTCGTCGTCGCTGTCGAGGAGTTCGATCAGCGTTTCGACGTCGCTGTCGGTCAACTCTTCGTCGCCGGCGCGTTCTTTGAGATCTTCCGCGCGGTCGAGATCTGTTGTCGTAGTCATACGAATCGTCTGCTACCTGAACGCTCACCTTCGTTGAAATTATCGGTTGTGTCTGGCGGCGCTGGAAAGCGGCAGACGGTATAGCAAGAATCGGACGGCGAACGGCGCCCCAGAATACGACAGCAATCGGTACGGTCAACTACCACACACCACCCGCCTTCGACGTCTTGAAGCCGCCGACCGCGCAAGGGAGGACGATGCTAGCTCCCGGTATGCCTGCCCCAGACTTCGAGTTGCCCGATCAGGACGGCGAGACGGTCTCGCTCTCCTCGTACCGCGGCGAGTACGTCGTGGTCTACTTCTACCCGCGAGCGGACACGCCCGGCTGTACGACGGAGGCCTGCGGCTTCCGCGACGCCTACGACGAGTATGCTGCCCGCGACGTGCGTGTCCTCGGGGTTAGCGACGACCCCGTCGACGATCTGGCGCCGTTCGCCGCGGAGTACGACCTCCCGTTCCGCCTGCTCTCCGACGAGGATGGTGCCGTCTCGACGGCCTACGACTCCTACGGCGAGAAGAATATGTTCGGCAACACCTTCGACGGCGTCTTCCGCAACACGTACGTCGTCGGCCCCGAGGGCGACATCGTCCTCGCCTACGAGGGGGTCTCCCCGGAGGGTCACGCCGAGCGGATTCTCGCCGATCTCGACGAGGTCCTCGACGGCGACGACTGACCCGGCCGAAAGCGGCGAAACAAGTCCGTGGGGACACCGCGTTTCCGGTGAAATAAACAAGAAATCGTTTCTTGGTTTATCAAGGCGGAGCCGCGAGCGATCGCGTATGCCGGCGTCGAAAACGTAAAAATCGTCGTAAGTCCCGGCTATCCGCAGCCAGCCGCCCCTACTGGAAGGTGCGGCTGACGCCGCCTTCGGGTTCGCGCTCGACCTCGCTGGTCTGGAAGCGCTTTTCGATCTCCTGGTACCGTTCGCGGGTCTCCGGGGTCACGCTCGGACCCACCTCGTCGAGGGCCTGCTCGAAGTGGTCCATCGTCACGCGGACGTTGCCGATCGATTCGGCCACTTCCTCGCGGGAGACGCTGTTGATGAACTCCCGGGAGGCAGCCATCGACGCCTCGCGGCAGACGGCCTCGATGTCGGCGCCGACGTAGCCCCCCGTACGGCCCGCGAGCCTGTCGAGGTCGACGTCGTCGGCGAGCGGTTTCTCCCCGGTGTGGACCGCGAAGATGGCCCGGCGAGCCTCCTCGTCGGGGACGGGCACGTGGACGTGGCGGTCCAGGCGGCCCGGCCGCAGCAGCGCCGAGTCGATGAGGTCCGGCCGGTTCGTCGTCGCGACGACGACGACGTCTTCGAGGGTTTCCAGCCCGTCGAGCTCCGTCAGCAGTTGGGAGACGACACGCTCGGAGACGCCCGAATCGCCGGTGTTGCTGCCGCGCTCGGTTGCGATGGCGTCGATCTCGTCGAAGAACACCACCGTCGGCGCGTTCTCGCGGGCCTTCTGGAAGATCTCGCGGACGCCCTTCTCGGACTCGCCGACGTACTTGTCGAGCAGTTCCGGTCCCTTCACCGAGATGAAGTTCGACTCGGACTCGTTGGCGACGGCCTTCGCGAGCAGGGTCTTCCCCGTACCCGGCGGGCCGTACATCAGCACGCCCTTGGCGGACTGCATGTCCATCGCCTCGTACACCTCGGGGTACTCGAGCGGCCACTGGATCGTCTCGCGGAGGCGCTCTTTGGTGTCTTCGAGGCCGCCGACGTGCTCCCAGGAGACGTCGGGGACTTCGACGAACACCTCACGCAGCGCCGAGGGTTCGATCCCCTTGATGGCCTGCTTGAAGTCCTTCGAGGTGACCGACAGCGACTCCAAGATCTCGGCGTCGATCTCGTCGGATTCGAGGTCGAGTTCGGGCCGGATGCGCCGCAGCGCGTTCATCGCGGCCTCCTTCGTGAGACTGGCGATGTCCGCGCCGACGAAGCCGTGGGTGTTGTCGGCGTAGGCGTCGAGGTCGACGTCGTCCGACAGCGGCATGTTCCGCGTGTGGACCTGAAGGATCTCCTTGCGGCCCTCGCGGTCCGGTACGCCGATCTCGATCTCGCGGTCGAAGCGGCCGCCCCGGCGGAGCGCCGGGTCGATCGCGTCGACGCGGTTGGTCGCGCCGATGACGACGACCTCGCCGCGCTCGTCGAGGCCGTCCATCAGCGAGAGCAACTGCGCCACGACGCGGCGTTCGACGTCGCCGCCGGCTTCGCCGCGCTTCGGCGCGATGGAGTCGATCTCGTCGATGAAGACGATCGCGGGAGCTTCCTCTTCGGCCTCCTCGAAGATCTCGCGGAGTTGCTCTTCGGACTCGCCGTAGTACTTCGACATGATCTCCGGCCCGGAGATCGTATGGAAGGAGGCGTCGATCTCGTTGGCGACGGCCTTCGCGATGAGCGTCTTCCCGGTCCCCGGCGGGCCGTGGAGGAGGACGCCCTTCGGCGGCTCGATGCCGAGCCGCTGGAACAGTTCGGGGTGCCGCATCGGGAGTTCGATCATCTCCCGGACCTGTTCGAGTTCCCTGTCGAGGCCCCCGATGTCCTCGTAGGCGACGGAGGGCGTGTCGCTTTCCTCCTCGGCGCCCGCGGCGATCTCCTCGGCGGGCGTCTGGCTGATCGACACCTCGGTGGAGTCGGTGACGACGACCGTGCCGTCCGGCTCCGTGGAGGCGATCTTCAGCGGGATCGGCTGGCTCGACGACGACATGAAGCCGAAGCCGAAGGGGACGCGGATGTTCTGTCCCTTCGTGACGGGCTGGCCGGCGAGTTTATCGCGGAGGTGGGCACCGATGTTGCCGCTGATCCGGAGGTTCTGCGGCAATGCGACGGAGACCGCCTTCGCGGGCTTGACGTCGGCCTTCTCGACCTCGACGTGGTCGTCGATGCCGACGTTCGCCTGCTGGCGAAGCCGCCCGTCGATTCGGATGACGCCCGTGCCGCTGTCTTCGGGGTATCCCGGCCAGACGCGGGCAATAGCGGTGCCGCCCTTGCCCTCGATCCGGATGTAATCGCCGCCCTCCAGGTCGAGTTCGGCAGCCGCCTCGCGGTCCATCGCCGCCAGGCCGCGCCCGGCGTCCTTCTGCTTGAGTGGCTTGACAGTGAGCTTCATTTCTCGACCGTGATCGTCAGTACGCCGTTTTTCGTCTCGACCGATGCGTCCGATCCGGGGAGTTCGAACTCCGCTTCGGAAACTCCCTCGGGCGTGTCGGCGACGACGATCGCCGTCTCCCCGACGACGTCGACGTCGATGTCCTCGTCGGCGAAGCCGAGCTCAGCCGCGAGAACCCAGCTGTCCTCGTATTCGTACCGGCGGACTATCTGCTCGTCTTCGCCGGCCAGTTGCTTGGTACTCATCGTGATTCCTAACTCCACGTTAGTCTCATTTATATTTAAACCTTTCGCAGATTAATCGCAAGACAGCGGTCGAAACTCGGAACGAACGGTCGAATTGCGATTCGGCCATATTCGACCGACCGGGAGACCGATAGGGGATTTATACTCCCACCGGACCTACCGTTTCAGTATGGAAACGGTCACACACCACGGTCGGGAGACCGCTTACCGGGAGTTCGATCGAGGGGCAAGCGGTCCGCGCGTGCTCGCTGTCCACGGCAGCGGTGGGACACACCGCGTTTGGAGCGCCCAAGTGGAGCTGGCGTCGGACTACCCTTTCGTCGCTCTCGACCTCAGCGGGCACGGCGGGAGCGACGACGTGGCGGCCGAACCGGGGTACGAGACGCTCTCGGCGTACGTCGACGACACGCTGGCCGTCGCCGAGGCTGTCGATCCCGACGTGCTCCTCGGCAACTCCCTCGGCGGCGCGGTCATCATCACGGCGCTCTTGGAACGCGAGGTCGACGTCGACGGAGTAGTTCTCGCGGGGACGGGCCCGCGACTGCCCGTGCTGGACGATCTGCTCAGATGGGTCTCCGAGGACTTCGACCGCGTTGTAGAGTTCTTCCACGAACCGGATCACCTCTTTCACGACGCCGATGCCGCCACGCTGGACGTCTCGCGGGCGGCGCTACGGAAGACTGGCCCGGAGATCCTCGAACGGGATTTCCGGACGGCCCACGCCTTCGACCGGCGCGGTGACCTGGCCGCGATCGACCTTCCGGTGCTCACGATCGTCGGCGAGTACGACCGGCTGACGCCAGTCCACTACCACGAGGCGCTCTGCGAGGAACTCCCGGAGTGTGACCTAACTGTCGTCGACGACGCCGCGCACCTCGCGATGCTTGAATCCCCCACGCCGTTCAACGACGCAGTGCGGTCGTTCCTCGCGGAGTTGTGACTGCGGGTCACCGTCGACACATCTGAGTTTTCACTCCCTGGCAGGCGGCTTCGACGGGTTCGCGCCACCCCTTCGGTTGGAAGCGCCCTGTCCCACGAGCGACCTCTACCCCGCTTCGGTCCCGTCGCTGTCGGCCCCGTCGTCAGGGAACGACCCTGACTCGACGGCCTCCCGGTACGCCGCTGCGGCATCGCGCATCTCCTCTCTGAGAGACGCAAACCGCCGTGCGAAGGGCGGCGACCGCTCGCTCAGACCGAGAACGTCGTCGACGACCAGTACCTGGCCGTCGCAGTCGGGGCCAGCGCCGATGCCGATCGTCGGGATATCGAGTTCGGCAGTGATCTCCGCCGCTAGCTCCGCGGGCACGTGTTCGAGGACGATCGAGAACGCGCCGGCCGCTTCGTGCCGCACCGCCAGATCCAGAATCCGCTCGGCATCCCCCTCACCAGTGCCCTGCTTCTCGTAACCGAGTTCCTTGACGCGCTGCGGCGTCAGACCGACGTGCGCCATCACTGGGATCCCGAGTTCCACCAGCCGCTCGGTGAGTTCGACGGTGTGGTCGCCGGACTCGATTTTGACGGCGTCGACGCCTGCTTCCTTCAGCAGCCGGCCACAGTTCCGGATGCTCTCGCTTTCGTCGACGCCGACGGAGAGAAACGGCATATCTGCCACGACCAGTGCGTCGTCAGCCGCGCGGGCGACCGCGGCGCTCCGGGAGCGGATCTCGTCGTAGGTCACCGGCAGTGTCGAATCGTAGCCCAGGGCGGTATCACCGGCGCTGTCGCCGACGAGGATCATATCGATGCCGACCTCCTCGAGGACGGACGCCGTCGTGGCGTCGTAGGCGGTCAGCATTGTGACCGGTTCTGTCTCGAGGTGGGCCCGTTCGCGGATGTCACGTACCGTCGTCACGGGGTCGACTTTCCCGCCGGAGCGATTAAAGGATTCGTTGTCCCGGCGGACGTGGCCGATCGTGTGACGGACAGTCGGCACAGTCGTTTGTGGCGAACAGTCGGCACAGCCGCTTTTGCGACGGTTTCCCGCCCGATCCCCACGCCGACGTGCCGAGCAACCGCTACCCGACGCGGGGCCGCTCCTACGTCACAGGCTCGGTGGCCGCGCTATCGCGTATAAACGTCCGCAACGGGTCGAGTCTGAGGCGACGAAGCGCCGCGAACCGGCACCGCTTTGGGGCGGCCGACGAAGTCCCGAACGTGCAACCAGTCGAGACCACAGACCCCGAGGGGGTCGACTACGGGTGGGTGATGCAGACGACGTTCGTCCTCACCATCCTCGTCGGCGCGCCGATCGTGGCGGTGCTCTCGCTCGGGACTCCGCTCCCCACGTGGGCCGCGCGGGTCGAGTTCGCGGTGCGCGTGGGCGCGGTGGTCTGGGTTGTCGTCGCGCTCGCGGTCTTCGGCTACGCGTGGCGGTTCGACGCCGGGGACGGCGGGCGCGATTCCGACTAAGTGCCGCTGTACGCCCACAGGTGCGAGTCCTCAATCTTCCGTTTCAGAATCCGATCCAACGAATTTCTCCGACACGGTGCAGGATGCACAGCACGTCCTCCGCGAGGGATCCGATCTGGAGATCCGTTTTTCCGATTACTGTCGACGACCCCGGCAGCACAGCAAAATAGCCAAGGCATTCATCACCTTCGTTCATACTTAATGACCGATCGTCTGCAATGGAGGGTGGCCTTTTTTGGATTATTTGTCCTTGCAGTTCCGGCGATAAGCCTGGTGGGAGTTGCGGTGTTGGGCGCCATCCGCGAAGGGGGATCTATCGTTCTCGGCGGATTGTTCCTCCTGATCGCCCTTTTGGCTCTCCGTGGCATCGTGGTCGAACTCCGCATCGTCCAGGCTGCACCGGGGATCGAGTCGATCGAACGGACCGAACTCTTCTGGACCGCCGGTGCGATTATGCTTGGTGGTTTCGTAACCTTCGTGCTCGTCGTCGAGGGGCAACTGACCCCGGTGGTTGCCGCGAGCCTCACAGGCCTCTCGGCAGTCGTTGTGCGGCGTCAGCTTGCCGTTCCAGCCTACTGTGGAGCATTCGTCGGGATGACCTCGCCAACCCTGTTTCCGACCTACTGGCAGGGTCTCGTCGCGGCACTACTGGCAGTCGCGGTCTTTCTTCTGGCCAACCCGGTGTTTCACGGGGTGGGAGGGAAACTCGGGACTACCGCCTTCGTGGGAGCCGCCATCACGGTCCTTGGGACACAGACGTGGTTTCTGAGCGATCCGCTGCCGGCGGCGAGTACTGCCGGCCTCGTGGTACTGTGTTCGGTCGTCGCTGCGGTGGCTACCTTCGTACTCCACGATCGATCGTCATTTGAACCGGTGTCGGCGTCCGGTATTGTCGGGATACTTGGCGGGCTTGCACTCCCGTGGCTGTTCCCAGCCGTTGGCGACCTCCTGGCAGCGGCAGTCTACGGAGCCTCGTTTGCGGGGATGAGCGATTCGGCCCGGATTCCGGACGAACGCTGGATGGCGCTGGCAGGTTTCGCTGTTGGGCTGATACTGGTATACTCCGCCCCGTATCTGGGTGGATCTGGTGGCAAACTCGGGACGATTGCATTCGTTTCGTGTCTCGCTGTCTATGGATTGTTGGAGTCGCTCCACCACGTACTCACGAAGACGCAGATCGAACGACTGTCCCGCAGGGATATCTCCTGACCCGACATCCGGGGACGGTGAGAAAACTACTGTCGCTGTCGGGGCGCCCCGGCGTCCCGTCGGAAAGTCTTTGACCCGAGTCACCGACGTGTCAGTATGATCGACGAGACGATCGCGGAGATCCGGGAGATGCAGACGCACAGTTCGTCGGTCGTCGCGGTCAAGGCGACGCGGGCGCTCTCGGAGCTTCTGGAGCGCGATCACGCCACAGTCGAGGAGTTCGAGCGCGACCTCGAACGCAACGCCAGCGCGCTCAAGCGGGCGAACCCCTCTCACGCCTCGCTTTTCAACGCCATCCAGACGGTCGTCGTGAACGTCGTCGACCGGAAGGACAGCGTCGCGGAGGCGAAATCCCTCCTGGACGAGGTGATCGACCGTGTCGTCGAGGACGTCCAGCAGGGGAAGTCCCGCGCGGCCGACAACGCAGTGTCGCTCTTCGAGGAGGGGGGAACCTTTCTCACCCACGACTATTCGTCGACCGTTCTCGAAGCCGTCGAGCGGGCCGTGGGCGATGGCGCAGAATTGACGATGTACGTAACGGAGGCCCGGCCCCGCTTTCTCGGGCGCAAGACTGCCCGCCGGCTCGCCGAAGTCGACGGCGTCGAGCCCCACCTGATCGTCGATGGCGCCGCCGGGACGTTCCTCGCGGACTGTGACCGCCTCGTCGTCGGGATGGACTGTATCGTCGACGACACGCTGTACAACCGGGTCGGCACCTACCCGATCGTCGCGACCGCGAACCACCTCGACGTCCCTGTCACGGTCGTCGGCTCGGCGGCGAAGATCGTCGAGGGGAGCTTCGTCTTCGAAAACGAGATCCGCTCGTCGGCGGAGGTCTCCCTGGAGCCGATCGAGAACGTCGTGATCGAAAACCCGGCCTACGACGCGACCCCGGTCGAACTGATCGACGAAGTGATCACCGACAACGGCGTCGAAAACATCTGATACTGATCACTCTCGTCTCTTCCCGCCGAGCGCCACCCACGGTGGCGGCGCTCGGTGGTACAAAGTGAGAGTAATCAGTATGAAGGCACGACCCGCTCTCCGCGGTGACCCTCACTCGCCGACGACCGAGCGCCGGAAGAACTCGGCGAACTTCTCCCGCAGGGAGGAGTTCTCGCCCAGTCGGAGGTAGTACGCGTCGCCGCCGTCCTCGTAGTAATCGGAGATTCGGCGCTTGATCTCGAAGCCGAGGTGCTCGTAGAAGGACAACGCCGATTCGTTCGTCGCTCGCGCGTGACACGAGATCGAATCGTGGTCCTGGAGCGCGGCGGCGACAAGCCGTTTGCCGTACCCCTCGCCGCGGTACTCCGGGGCGACGGCCAGAAACAGAATGTACCCGTCCCGTCGGACCGACGCGAACCCGACGAGTTCGTCGTTCTCGAAGAGGAGATGATCGCGCGCGCGGCGATAGGCATCGACGAAGAAGGCCCGGCGCTGCTTGAGCACGTTCTCGCGTTCCCGGATGCGCTCTTTGAGGTCCCAGGTCTCCTCGACGTACTCCGCGGCGCCCGGGGCGTCCACCCGCACCTCGACGTTGACGCTCACACCGCCGATTAGAACCAGGAACGATATAAATCCGCCGTCCGCGGTGGTTTCCCCGTGGTGTCGTAAACGACCACGGGTCGGGTGACCCGTGGCTTTTAGAGGCGGTCGGTGTTGACCTCGATTCCCGGGGGCGTCACGACCAGGAATTCCCGGAAGTGGGTGAGGCCGCCGCCCATATCCCGGACCGGGCGGGCAAAGCCCTTCGCGAGTTCGTTGAGGTCGCCCTCGACCGAGAGGACGAGAACGTTCCCCGCCTCGACGGTCTCGACCCACTCCGTCGGCTTCGTAGTCCCATCCAGGATACCGAGCACCACGTCGCCTTCCGGTTCGTCGTCGAGATGTTCCTCGGCCTCCGAGAGGTTCAGATTGAAGTCGCTCATACCCGGGTAGACGGAAAGGGGGACGAAAAGGATTCGGACGTTCCGAACTCACCGGAGGCATCGACATCCGGCACTGATTTCCCAGCCGGCTCGCGTTCCGATGTCGCCTCCGGTACGGCTCCATCGCGCATCCGCTGTCCATTATCACAAATAAGTAATCCGCTCGATAGGTGAGGGTGTCATAGAAGTATCCTCAAAGGGATTCTTCCACTTGTGGTTCGCTGAATCAGCTCTTAGAGTGCGTTTAGGTGGTGAAAACAGGAATTTCTACCAGGTCACAGAACTGTTTCGATAGCCGTGCGAGATGGAACACGCGAATGCAACAGCAGAGTTGATACCGGTTTTGATGTTTGCGGGATGTTTATTTCGGGAAAATTCTGTTAATGAGAAGGTCTGACGGAACTTTATATATAATATACACTTAGGTAAGTATATGGCAACTAAAACACAACAACGGAACCTCCCGGCCGAGAGTGGCGCGGCCTTGAGTGCTCTCGTCGTGGAAGCAGTGAGTGCCGCGACGGAGACGCCAGTCGATGAACTTCCGCCCTTGTACCAGGTGATCGATCCCGATGCTCTCGATGTGTTGTTCTCCGGCCGCCACACAGATGGTTCCGTGGAGTTCCAGTACGCTGGACAGACCGTGACCGTCTCTGCAGATCGAACGGTAAGGGTTTCTCCAGCCGCTAACACTCAGAATCGGCCGGCCAATCCGCAAGCGTAACTCCACCGGGCGTGCGTTGCGAGTGGGAGAATCCTCTCCGTCGTGTTCTGGGCCTCTGACCGCGGAACTCCACGGCTTCGCTCTTGGGAGGACGTCAGTTTTCTCCCCAACTGGTGAGTGCGTATGCCGCTCCGCCAATACTGGTGACGGCGGCGGCGATTCCGAACCCCGGCGCACTACCCTCGGTCTCTCCAGTTGTCGAGTTCACGACTTCCGAGTCGGCGGTCGTTTCGGTTGCTACCGAGGTTGGATCAGCGGGTGTCCCCGTTGTCTCTGATTTCGATGCGGGGGAAGACTGCGTGGTGGTCTCGGCGGTTGATTCCGAAGCGCCCGCGTTCGAATGCCCGCCGACAGTGATGCTCGTTGTCGTTGTCGCAGCACGGCCTTTGCTGTCGATCGCTCGGAGCGTCACCGAGTACTCGCCAGGATCGGTGAACCGGTGCCTTACCGACTCTCCGGCGGCAGTCTCCTCGTTGGCGAACTGCCACGTGTACGCGAGAATTTCGCCAACACCGAGAGTGGACGGACTCGCGTCGAATTCGATCGCCTCACCCGGCGCAGGTCGCTCGGGGGTGTACTCGAACGTCGGTCGGAGGCCGAGTTCCTGCCCGAAGTCGGTCACGTCTTCGCCATCGAGGCTCCGCTGGTGGAACTCGACGATGTCGTCGATGGCCGGCCGTGGTGTGTGTCCGACCCCTTCGTAGACTTTGAACTGGGCGTCGACAGCGGCCTCCTCGTAGGCCCGCTGGCAGGTCGGGAACCGGTCCGCGACCATATCCTCTCCGTAGACGTCGAGCGCGATCTCCCGCATCTCCTGACCCCAGGCGTCGTCGTACGGGATGGTATCGTTGCCGTCGTCTTCCCCCATATAGAGGAACTGGTTCGTGGCATCGAGGGCGTCGAGGTCGACAGCGTCGCCGGTGAGCGCTTCGACATCCGCGATGCCGATATGGAAGGGTAGCCGGTGGCCGGCCGCTTCCTCGATGGGAAGCATCGCAGTTCCGTTCAACCCACCGGCAGTGACGGAGCGCACCCGGTCGGGATGCAGGAGGGTGAACCGATCGACGAAGTTGCCGGCAGCGGAGAAGCCGTTGAGCAGAACCTGGTCGTCGACCGGGTAAGACCGCTCGCCGAGTCGCTCCCCGGCGTCTTCGACCATCCGCAACAACTGGAGATCCACACGCTCTATGGGACCGTCGTCTATCTGCATCGTCTGGCGATCCAGGGCGTGAACGTAGTGACGCCAGTCGACGGGGTCAGAACTCGGCCGTGGGAACACCGGCACCAGCAACGGGACGGCAAGACGGTCAGCGATCGTCCGTGAGGTCCCGTTCCGGATACGGTCGTCGGCGGACTGTCTCTGGACCCCGAAGTCGTCGGTCGCCTGCCCGCTGTTGGTCGGTTGGACGAGAATCGAGACGGACTGCTGATCGTCGACCCGCGGTGGGGCGTAGAGATAGTACGGGTAGTTGAACCCCGAATCGGGGTCCGGTTCGACGAACGTCGGCTCCATCCCGGATACGAGTTCGGGCGGATTGTCGACGCGTATCTCCGCCGTTTCGCGTGCGATGCCCTGGCCGTCGGCGTCGTAGAGGTTCGCGGAGATGCGCTCGGTCTCGGATAACGGCGGCAGCAACTCCACCTCGTAGTCCTCGAGGACAGTCCCCGCCTCCAACTCGGTGGGGCCGCCGATCACGTTCGAATCGGAGTCACGGACGACGAACCGGGCAGCGACGTCCGTTGCGACTCTCTCTACCGTTACCGCTGTGCCGTTCGTGCGCTGGTGGGTGAACGTGATTGAGGACTCTGGGACGTCGTCGTCAGTTGCCCCCGCAGATCGACCGGGCACAGTCGCTCCAAGCAACACGGTCCCTGCAGCAGACAACGCGTCACGGCGGTTCATCGGGGACGACCCCCTGCCGACCGGTCCGCGCTCGCAGCGGTGCCCACCCGGAGTTGGCGTTGCTTCCGATCCGATCCGTCGCTGGCCTCCCGAATGGAGGATTGGGCGACGTTCTGGCGGTGATGACGACAGTCACAGTGTTTCTATGGAGACTGTTCGTGGCCTGCTCTCGCTGTACCATACGTCCACCATCTCCGGGATGGGTGCTAAATCGACCCTTTTTACTGACATATATTCCCTGAGAGATCTGCAAGCCGTTACAAGAACGTAATGTACGCCGACCCCTGAGGGACCGGGAGTTTGTACGCCGACACCGGAGGAACCGGGAGTTTGTACGCCGACACCGGAGGGATGGGGGTTTTGGAGCAAGTACACCCTGGGATCCGATCGCAACCGCCTGCACGTCCGTGGACATTCGTCCACTCACTGCCGCGCGCGCGCCGGAATGCTGACTCATCTGCCCATTTTCGGCGAGAATCGCGCCGGATCGGAAGCGATCGCACGGTTCTGTGACCTGACAGTGGGAATCAGCAGATAGGTTGGCACGGACGCCCGATACCCGGCGGAACGGCCTCCTCTAAGCCGCTGACGCGAACTCCGCCGTTCGGAAACTTCACTGTCGCCATCGCCGCCGTTCCGCGATTCTGCTGCCCACAGCGAAAGGCTTTAATATCGTTCCACGGCAGGGGACAAACACAATGTCTCACGACACGGAGGCTCAGTCGGACACCCCGGCTGGTCGAGTTCTTCCAGGGCACATTAGCCCACATAACTGAATCCGAGATTGACGAAGTACGGATTTTCGACACCACGCTCCGCGACGGCGAACAGTCACCACGTACCTCGTTCGATTACGAGGAGAAGCGTGACATCGCGGCGACGCTCGACGAGATGGGGACCCACGTCATCGAGGCGGGCTTCCCGGTCAACTCAGACGCCGAGTTCGAATCGGTGAGCGACATCGCCGCCGCGACGAACACGACCGTCTGCGGGCTGGCGCGCGTCGTCGACAAAGACGTCGAGGCCGCACTCGACTCCGGCGTCGGGCTGGTCCACGTCTTCGTCAGCACGAGCGACGTCCAGCTGGCCGATTCGATGCACGCCTCCCGCGAGGAAGCCGTCGAACGGGCCGTCGCGAGCGTCGAACGGGTCAAAGATGCCGGCGTCGAGGTGATGTTCTCACCGATGGACGCCACCCGAACCGACATCGACTTCCTGGCCGAGATCCTGGGCGCCGTCGACGAGGCGGGCGTCGACTGGGTCAACATTCCGGACACCACCGGGGTCGCGACGCCGACTCGCTTCGCCAGTATGGTCCGCGAGGTGCGAAAGCACACCGACGCGCGGATCGACGTCCACGCCCACGACGACTTCGGACTGGCCACCGCAAACGCGATGGCCGGCTTCGAGGCGGGTGCCTCACAGGCGCAGGTCTCGGTCAACGGCATCGGCGAGCGCGCCGGCAACGCCGCCTTCGAGGAGGTCGTGATGTCGGCGGAGGCGCTCTACGACGTCGACACCGGCATCGACACCACCCGAATTACCGAACTGTCGCGGATCGTCGAGGAGGCAAGCGACATCCCGGTCCCGGGCAACAAACCGGTTGTGGGCCAGAACGCCTTCTCACACGAGAGCGGGATCCACGCCGCGGGCGTCCTCGAAAACAGCGACACGTTCGAGCCGGGCGTGATGACGCCAGAGATGGTCGGGGCCCAAAGGGAGTTCGTCCTCGGCAAGCACACCGGCCGCCACTCGGTGCGCAAGCGCCTGGAGGAATCCGGGTTCGCGCCGAACGAGACCGAGGTCACCGAGGTCACCCGACGCGTCAAGGACTACGGGGCCGAAAAAGAGCGCGTCACCGTCGAAGTGTTGACGCGCTTCGCCCGCGACGTCGGCGTCGACCGCGCCGACGACGAAGAGGAGGAGGAGGTCCGCGCCTGATGGCCCAGGCCCCGTTCGCTCGACCCGACGAGCCACGGGTACACCGTCGACTGACTCCGGCCGCGGGCAACCGCACACGTAACGGTCGGTGCGGACGAGGAAAAGCTCGAAACGTTAATTACGGACGAGGAGAATCTCGTAGGTACGATGCGACGACGGCTCATCCACGCGACGCCCGCCGCCACGAAGACGGCGGCGTCCGCGCAGCGGCCGTCGCCCGGCGTCGGCGCCGACGTCGATTCGCGGATCATTGTAGGGGCGTCCTAGCCCCGTATCCACAGTTTTCGTCCGCTCGACCCGTCCGCACCCACCCTGTGACCGACCAGCGACCGTCATCACTATGACCCACGCCCGATCCACACGACCGACCCCGACGTATCGCACGCAAACCGAACTGACACACACTCACCGACCGGCAACAGGAGGTGATCACCGATGAGCAAACAGGCACCCGCCGATTCCGAGGAGGCGACCGCCGACACGTCAGATGCGGCTGCCGAATCGACAGAGACTGAAGAGCGCACGCCAGTGACGACCGGCTCCGAAGCCGTCGTGCGCGCCCTCGAACAGGAGGGCATCGAGGCGGCGTTCGGCGTCCAGGGCGGGGCGATCATGCCCGTCTACGACGCGCTGTATCACTCCGACATCCGGCACATCACGATGGCCCACGAGCAGGGTGCGGCACACGCCGCCGACGCCTTCAGCGTCGTCAGAAACGAGCCCGGCGTCTGTCTGGCGACGTCGGGGCCGGGCGCGACGAACCTGGTCACCGGCATCGCCGACGCGAATATGGACTCCGACCGCCTGCTCGCGCTTACCGGCCAGGTCCCCTCGGACATCGTCGGCTCCGACGCGTTCCAGGAGACCGACACCATCGGGGTGACCGCACCGATCACGAAGCACAACTACTTCGCGGACGACCCCGACACCGTCGGCGACACCGTCGGCGAGGCGATCGCGCTGGCCGACGAGGGCCGTCCGGGCCCGACGCTCGTCGACCTGCCGAAGAACGTCACGCTCGGCGACAGCGAGGGCGACGTCGCCCCGGCCGAACCGCCGGCGACGACCCGGCCGCAGTACGTCGCCGACGAGGAGAACGTCGAGGAAGCCGCCGAGGCGATCGAGGCCGCCGAACGGCCCCTCTTGCTCTTCGGCGGCGGCGTGATCAAGGCCGACGCGACCGACGAGGCGCGGGCGTTCGCCCGCGAGTACGAGATCCCGGTCGTGACGACGATGCCGGGCATCGGCTCGTTCCCCGAGGACGACGACCTCTGTCTGTCGTGGGCGGGGATGCACGGCACCGGCTACGCGAATATGGCGATCACGCACACGGACCTGCTGATCGCCGTCGGAACCCGCTTCGACGACCGCCTGACCGGCGGGATCGACACGTTCGCGCCGGAGGCGGAGGTCATCCACATCGACATCGACCCCGCGGAGATCTCGAAGAACATCCACGCGGACTACCCGCTGATCGGCGATGCGGGGATCGTCATCGACCAACTCGACGACGCACTCACGTCGGCACCCGACGCCGACGAGTGGCGCGAGCAGTGTCTGACCTGGCAAGACGAGTATCCGATGGACTACGCGACGCCGGACGACGAGCCGCTGAAGCCGCAGTTCGTCGTCGAGGTGCTCGACGAGGCGACTGACGACGACACCATCGTCACGAGCGGCGTCGGCCAGCACCAGATGTGGGCCTCCCAGTACTGGACGTACAGTGAGCCGCGAACGTGGGTGTCGAGCCACGGGCTCGGCACGATGGGCTACGGCCTGCCGGCTGCCATCGGCGCACGCGTCGCTGCCGACGACGACCAGGACGTCGTCTGTGTCGACGGCGACGGCTCCTTCCTGATGACGATCCAGGAACTCTCGGTCGCGGTCAGAGAGGAGATGGACATCACCGTCGCGGTGCTGAACAACGAGTACATCGGGATGGTCCGCCAGTGGCAGGACGCCTTCTTCGAGGGCCGCCGGATGGCCGCGGAGTACAACTGGTGTCCCGAGTTCGATATGCTGGCGGAGGCGTTCGGCGCCCGCGGCTGGCGCGTCGACGACTACGACGAGGTCGCAGACACCGTCGAGGAGGCCCTCGCGTACGACGGCCCCTCCGTCATCGACTTCCACATCGATCCGGCGGAGAACGTCTACCCGATGGTCCCCTCCGGCGGCGCAAACGGCAAGTTCGCACTCACGGAGGACCAGCTATGAGTTCCGACGAGACCGACCAGACTGACGACGAACTCCCGAAGCACGGACTGAAAGGCCCGGCGCCCGACGAACGCCCGCACCCCGAGGGGCGGCGGAACACCCAGGGAATCCGCATCGATCCCGAGGCCGAGGCCGAACCCGAAACCCGCCGTGCGGTGCTGTCGGCGCTGGTGGAGGACGACCCCGGCGTGCTCTCGCGCGTCTCGGGGCTGGTCTCCCGGCGGCAGTTCAACATCGACAGCCTCACCGTCGGCCCGACGACCGTCGAGAACCACTCCCGGATCACGATGGTCGTCGAGGAGTCCGAGCCGGGCATCGACCAGGTGAAGAAGCAACTCGGAAAACTCAAGCCCGTCATCGCCATCGGTGAACTCGACGACGACGCGGTGCGGACCGAACTCGTCCTCCTGAAGGTCGAGGGCGACGAGCCCGACAAGGTCCACGCCGTCACCGAGATGTACGACGGCCAGACCCTCGACGCCGGCCCGGAGACGATCACCGTGCAACTGACCGGCGGCGAACAGGAGATCGACGACGCGATCGACGCGTTCAGGCAGTTCGGGATCATCGAGATCGCTCGAACCGGCTACACGGCGCTGGCACGCGGGAATCAAGCGACCGTTCCGGGCGAAAAGCCCGGGACCGCGGACGAACCAACACAACCGACGAACGTACAATGACAGACTCAGAGCTGAACACGACAGTATACTACGACGACGACGCGGATCGCTCCCACATCGACGACAAGACGGTAGCCGTCATCGGCTACGGTAGTCAGGGCCACGCCCACTCACAGAACCTCGCCGAGAGCGGGGTCGACGTGGTGGTCGGCCTGCGCGAGGACTCCTCCTCGCGCGCGGCGGCCGAAGCCGACGGCCTGCGGGTCGAGACGCCCGCCGAGGCGGCCGCGGAAGCCGACATCGTCTCGATCCTCGTGCCGGACACCGTCCAACCGGCGGTCTTCGAGAACATCCGCGGCGGCATCGAGGCCGGCGACACGGTCCAGTTCGCCCACGGCTTCAACATCCACTACAACCAGATCCGCCCGCCCGAAGACGTCGACGTGACGATGGTCGCGCCGAAGTCCCCCGGGCACCTCGTCCGCCGGAACTACGAGTCCGGGCAGGGCACGCCCGGTCTCGTCGCCGTCTACCAGAACGTCACGGGCGACGCGCGCGAGGAAGCGCTGGCGTACGCCCACGGAATCGGCTGCACCCGCGCGGGCGTCATCGAGACCACGTTCCGCGAGGAGACCGAGACCGACCTCTTCGGCGAGCAGGCCGTCCTCTGCGGCGGGATGACCGCCCTCGTCAAGGAGGGCTACGAGACGCTCGTCGACGCCGGCTACTCCCCGGAGATGGCGTACTTCGAGTGCCTCAACGAGATGAAGCTCATCGTCGACCTGATGTACGAGGGCGGCCTCTCGAATATGTGGGACTCCGTCTCCGACACCGCCGAGTACGGCGGCCTCACCCGCGGCGACGACGTCATCGACGACCACGCCCGCGAGCGGATGGAGGAGATTCTCGAAGCCGTCCAGGACGGCACGTTCGCCCGCGAGTGGATCGCGGAGAACCAGGCGGGCCGCCCCTCCTACACCCAGCTGAAGCACGCCGAGGAAACCCACCACATCGAGCAGGTCGGCGAGCCGCTGCGTGACCTGTTCGCGTGGGCCGACGAGGAGTCCGACGACGCCGAGACAGCGGAGGCAGCCGCAGACGACTGACGATGACGATGAGAGTATACAAAAAGACGACACCGAACCGAACGGGGGAGCGCAGATGAGCGAAGGAACCCTGTACGACAAGGTCTGGGAGGAGCACACCGTCTCCGAACTGCCGACCGGACAGACGCAGTTGTTCGTCGGCCTTCATCTCATCCACGAGGTGACGAGCCCGCAGGCGTTCGGGATGCTCGAGGAGCGCGGCCTGGAGGTCGCGTACCCCGAACTCACGCACGCCACGGTGGACCACATCGTCCCGACGGCGGACCAATCGCGCCCCTACAGCGACGACGCCGCCGAGGAGATGATGAGCGAACTCGAAGAGAACGTCCGCGCAGCGGGCATCGACTTTTCGGATCCCACCTCGGGCGAACAGGGCATCGTCCACGTCATCGGCCCCGAGAAGGGACTCACCCAACCCGGCAAGACCATCGTCTGCGGCGACTCCCACACCTCGACGCACGGCGCCTTCGGGGCCCTGGCGTTCGGGATCGGGACGAGCCAGATCCGCGACGTCCTCGCGACAGGGACCGTCGCGATGGAGAAAAAGAAGGTCCGGAAGATCGAGGTCACGGGCGAACTCGGTCCCGGCGTCGAGGCCAAGGACATCATCCTCGAAGTGATCCGCCGCCTCGGCACCGAGGGCGGCGTCGGCTACGTCTACGAATACGCGGGCGAGGCCATCGAGAGCCTCGATATGGAAGGCCGGATGAGCATCTGCAATATGTCGATCGAGGGCGGCGCCCGCGCGGGCTACGTCAACCCCGACGAGACCACCTACGAGTGGCTCGAAGACACCGACTACTTCCGGGAGAACCCGGAGCGATTCGAGGAGCTCAAGCCCTACTGGGAGTCGATCCGCTCGGACGACGACGCCGTCTACGACGACGTCGTCACCATCGACGGCGGCGAACTGGAACCCGTCGTCACGTGGGGCACCACACCCGGCCAGGGGATCGGGATCTCCGAACCCATCCCCGAACCGGAATCGCTGCCGGAAGACAAACAGGACACCGCGCGACGCGCACAGGAACACATGCGCGTCACCCCCGGCGACACGATGGAGGGCTACGAGATCGACGTCGCCTTCCTCGGGTCGTGTACGAACGCGCGGCTCCCCGACCTGCGTCGGGCCGCGAAGATCGTCGAGGGCCGGCAGGTCGACGAGGAGGTCCGCGCGATGGTCGTCCCCGGCAGCCAGCGCGTGAAGGCCGCCGCCGAGGCCGAGGGCCTCGACGAGATCTTCGAGGCAGCCGGCTTCGAGTGGCGGAACGCGGGCTGTTCGATGTGCCTCGGGATGAACGAGGACCAGTTGGAGGGCGACGAGGCCTGCGCCTCCTCCTCGAATCGGAACTTCATCGGCCGGCAGGGTTCGAAGGACGGGCGGACCGTCCTGATGAACCCCCGGATGGTCGCCGCGGCGGCGATCGAAGGGGAAGTGACTGACGTCCGCGACCTGAAGGAGGTGGCTCGCGTATGACCGACGAGATCCCCGAGATCGACTCCGTCACCGGATCGGGCGTTCCGATCCGCGGCAACGACATCGACACCGACCAGATCATCCCGGCGCGGTTCATGAAGGTCGTCACCTTCGACGGCCTCGGCGAGTTCGCGTTCTTCGATCAGCGGTTCGACGACGACGACAACCCGAAGGACCACCCGTTCAACGAACCGCAGTTCCAGGACTCCTCGGTCCTCGTCGTCAACGCGAACTTCGGCTGCGGGTCCTCCCGCGAGCACGCCCCCCAGGCGCTGATGCGCTGGGGCATCGACGCCATCGTCGGCGAGTCCTTCGCCGAGATCTTCGCGGGGAACTGCCTCGCGCTCGGCATCCCGACGGTCACAGCGGACCACGAGACTATCGAGGAACTCCAGGCGTGGATCGACGAGAATCCCGACGAAGAGATCCACGTCGACGTCGAAGCGGAGACCGTTGCCTACGACGACACGACAGTCGAGGCCACGGTCGACGACGCACAGCGGCGGGCGCTCACCGAGGGCGTCTGGGACACGACGGCGCTGATGAAGTCCAACGCCGACGCGGTCGCGGAAAAGGCCGCTGAACTCCCCTACACCGATGTCTGAGCGGATCGTCGTCATCGAGGGCGACGGCATCGGCCGGGAGGTCGTTCCCGCGGCCGTCTCCGTCCTGGAGGCCGTCGGCGACTTCGAGTTCGTCGAGGCCGAAGCGGGCGACGCCGTCGAGGCGGAGACCGGCGAGGCGCTCCCGGCGGAGACCTACGAGACCGTCGCCGACGCCGACGCGACGCTGTTCGGCGCGGCCGGGCAGACTGCCGCAGATGTCATCCTCCCGCTCCGGGAGGCCGTCGGCTCCTTCGTCAACATCCGGCCCGCGCGGGCCTACCCTGGCGTCGACGCCGTCCGACCGGAAACGGATCTGGTTTTCCTGCGTGAGAACACCGAGGGAGTCTATTCGGGCCACGAGGACCGCCTCTCGGCGGACCTCTCGACGCTGACGCGCGTCGTGACGACCTCCGCCTCCGAGCGGCTGGCGGAGTTCGCCTGCGAGTACGTCACGGACCGCGGCGAGTCCAGTTTCCACGTCGCCCACAAGGCGAACGTGATGCGGGAGACCGACGGCCGCTTCCGCGACGCCGTCGTCGACGTCGCCGACTCGAAGGGCGTCGTCGCGGAGGAGGTCCTGATGGACGCCTTCGCGACGCGGGTCTGTCTGAACCCCGAGCAGTTCGACGTCGTCGTCTGTCCGAACCTCGCGGGCGACGTCCTCTCGGACCTCGCGGCGGGCCTCGTCGGCGGCCTGGGGCTGCTTCCGTCCGCGAACGTCGGCCCCGACAACGCGCTGTTCGAGCCGGTTCACGGGACTGCACCCGACATCGCAGGCGAAGGGGTCGCAAACCCCTCGGCGGCGATCCTCTCGGCTGCGATGCTGCTCGATCACCTCGGCTATGACGAGGCCGCGGCCGACGTCAACGACGCCGTCGAGTCCGTCCTCGCAGACGGCCCACGGACGGCCGATCTCGGCGGCGACGCGGGGACCGCCGAAGTCACCGAGGCGATTCTCGACCGGCTGGAGTAACCAGCAGCAGACGATCCTTTTGTCCGTTCACTCTCGTCGTCAGCCCATCTGGAGCGCGTAGCTCGCGCCGTATCCCAGCACGAATGCAACCCCGAACGAGCCGGCCCACGCACCCACAGTGACGCCGATCTTCCGAGCGCTGATCGCGTCTCTCCCGCCGACGGCCGCGCCACTGCCGATGATCGCACTCACGATGATCTCGTTGAACGAGACCGGCACGCCGAGCAGGACGGCCATCTGGGCGATCAGAAACGAGGGGACGAGCGCCGCGATCGAGCGCCGCGGCCCGAGCGACGAGTAGTCCTGCGCGAGCGATTTGATCATCCGCGGGGCGCCAGTCCAGGAGCCGACGAGGATCCCGAGACCGCCGCCGGCCAGGACCCAGATCACCGGAATCGGGCCGACGTCGCCCAGAAGGGGCAGCAGCGGACCGACAGCCAGCCCGACCTGGCTGCCCCCGGCGGAGAAAGCGACGAGCGAGCCGAACGCGAGCAGCACCCGCCGGAGCCCGCCGGCCCGGTCGCGACGGACGTCCCACCAGACGACCGCGGCAACCGCGGCCGCGACGGAGAGCGAGACAGCCCACGGAAGCAGCGGATGCTCGATTCCGAGCGTACGCCCGCTCAACGCCACGAGCGAGCCCGCCGTGCCACCCGGTCCGAGCCCGGTGAACTGCAGGTTGGCGACGACCGCGCCGACGAGGCCGGCCAGCGGCGGGACGCTGTACCGCTCGGGGACGTCCTCGCGCGGGAGCACGCTCGCGATCACGTAGGCAATCCCGCCGCCGACGAACGGCGTCAGGACCCAGACCGCGCCGATCTGGCGGTATTTCGGCCAGACGGGAGTGCCGCCGAGCGCGAGACCGACGCCGATCACCGCGCCGGTCACGGTGAAGGCAGTCGCGATCGGATAGCCCGTCTTGATGCCGATCGCCATCAGCCCGGCGCCGATCAGCAGGACGGCGATGACGCCCTCCGCAGGGAGGCTGACGCCGCCGACGAGTCCGCGACCGACGGCCTCGGAGACGTTCGCCCCCTGGATTACCGCGCCGGCGAACCCGAAGATCCCGACGACGAACGCCGCGCGCATCGTCGAGATCGCGTTGGCGCCGACGGCCGGCGCGAAGGGCGTCGCGCCGCTGGATCCGGCGCCGATGACCCACGCCATAAATAGACTTGCGAGTCCGGCAACCAAGAAGAGAGCGAGTACAGAAGGTTCCATTAGTAGTTGAGAATTGAGAACGGGTAGTTAGTCCGCACCTGCGGCGAGGGGTTCACTATCGGCCGTTCGACTCCGCCAGTAGCCCTGGACGTACGCGCCGACGAACATCCCGGCGAGCGCCCAGAGGATCGTGACGTTGCCGACCCCCAGGCTGGCGTAGGCCGCGCCTGGACAGATGCCGGAGAGCCCCCAGCCGACGCCGAAGACGGCGCCACCGACGAGGACGTTCCGATCGAACGGCTTCAGACGACGCTCGTAGGGGGCGCCGGTGAGCGGCGCGGCGTCTCGAATCCGCGGGAGCAGCGCGAAGGCGACGCCAGAGACGATGGCGGCCCCGAACATAACGAACGGCAGGCCGAGATCCTCGAACAGGAGGAAGTTCAGCACGACCTCCGGGCGCGCCATGTGGCTGAACCCGAGCCCGAACCCGAAGATCAGGCCGCCGACGAAGACCAGCGGCTTGAACAGGGGATGGCGGTCGGCCATCTACGGGCTCACCCCCAGTGCGGCGACGACCTGTGCGGTCCCGATCGCTACCGTCAGGAACGTGACCACGCCGAGGATGGACGTCTTCGAGGCCGAGCCGACGCCACAAACGCCGTGACCGGACGTACACCCCTTGCCGACACGGGTGCCGATACCGACGAGGATGCCGCCCAGGAACAGTCGCCACGGCTGGACGTCGGTCATCCACAGCGTCACGCCGGCGACCTCGTACAGTTGCCCGGTCGTTCCGGGCTCGTACAGGGAACTCGTGACCAGGCCGGACTGGAACGTCGCGGCGAAGGCCAGCGCGCCGAGGACGATGCCGGCCGTGAACACGAGCCGCCAGTCACGGGACCCGACGTACTGCTGGAACCGCGGCAGGTCGGAGACGTACGACAGCGTCGACTCGAGGAACGTGCTCGCCCCGGCGGGGATACCCGTCCCGAGGTAGATCACGACGGTGCCGAGACCGACGAGCAGTCCGCCGACGGCGTAGCGACTGATCCCGTTGGGGAACAGCTCGGCGACAACCTGTGCGAAGACCGGATCAGTCACCATCGGCGGTCTCAGTCACCCGCAAGCGACTCTTGGCTCGCAGCGCAGTTGTTCGGGCCGAGTTCGAGCGTGAACGCCTCCTCGTCGTCGACGGTGTTCTGGCCGAGGTTCGTCGCGATGATGTCCTCGTAGTTGGCCGGCCGGGGCGGCATATCCGAGAGGATCAGTTCGACGAAGTCGTCCTCGTCCATCCGCAGCGCGTCCATCTCCTCGACGAGGTCGCCGATCGGGGCGGTGTACGTCCCATCGTCGGCGGGTTCGGCGGCGTCGCTGAAGTGCGCCCCGCCGATAAGTGTGTCGTCGGGGAGCGTCAGCACGCGCTCCTGCAGCGACTCGTAGAGCATCCGCGCCGCGTCGGGGGCGCCTTCGTCACCTTCTTCGAGATCCGGGCGGGCGACGCTCTCGACGAACAGTCCGTCGCCGGTCGCGAGCAGGCTGTCGTCGACGAGATACGAGGTCATCCCGGTCGTGTGGCCGGGGGTGTAGACGGTTTCGATGGTCGCGTCGCCGACCTGGAACGTGTCGCCGTCGGCTGCCGTCGTCAGTTCGTCGGCGTACGTGACGCCGCGGGGGACGGCGTTCTCGGGGATGACGCCCTCGACGCCTTCCTCGTCGAGATCCCGCACGCCGGAGATGTGGTCGGCGTGGATGTGCGTATCCAGCGCGTACTTCAGGTCGACGCCGAGTTCCTCGGCGTCATCGAGATACCGGTCGGTGAACGCCCGGAGTGGATCGATGATTGCCGCTTCGCCGTCGTCGTAGAGCAGGTATCCGAGACAGCCCGAGGATGGCCGCTGGTACTGCAGCAGCGTCCCCGCGCCGTCGTACTCGGTCACTTCGACGGCCTCGTAGATGCTCGCCCAGCCGTTCATCCCGTCTTCCAGGTGGTTGACGTCGTAACCGCGTTCCGCGAGGGTCCCGGCGACGTACTCGCTTGCGCCGCCCTTCGCACACAGGACGGTCACCTCACGGTCGTCGGGGATCTCATCGAGGACGTCCTCGTCGACCTCCTCGTCGAGGAACTCGAAGTAGGGGACGTTGATCGACTCGACGTTCTCGCCGTCGATGTGCCACTCCTCGTACTCGGAGGTCATCCGCGTGTCGAGCAGGGTGACCTCTTCGCCAGCGTCGATACGATCCTTCAGCGTCTCCGGGGTGACTGTCTCCACGTCGGCGTCCGGAGTCGGGAAGTCTTCTGGATTCATATGGTGCATTCCACCGTACCGGACGGAGATACAAAAGAGTTTGTATAGTAATCCGCTAAATATACAATACCATACGCGGCGGTTTTACAGATGATAGTATGATTACCCGCGTGTATGTGTGAAATAGGGCCGTATTCAACACCTGAGAGTAATTCACAGTCCGTACAAGAATCAACATTCTTTTAACCGGGTAGAGTATATTGTGCGGTAGCTCCAATACAGACGCACGGAGCAGATCAAAACTATGAGTGCAGAATTCGATATCGCGGAGACGCTCGACGTGAAAGGTGCATCGTGTCCAATGCCGGTCGTGAAGACAAAATCCGCCGTCGACGACATCGAGGTGGGACAGGTCCTCGAAGTGCTCGCCACCGATCCGGGGAGTATGAGTGACCTCGAGGGCTGGGCGAACGGAACAGATGGTGTCGAGCTACTCGACCAGGAGGAAGGCAACGACGTGTTCAAACACTACGTCCGGAAGACGGAGTGACGATGAGTACGGACACCCCCTCCGCATCGGCGGATGACGCCCCCTCGCGGGCGGAACTCCAGGCACGCATCGAAGATCTGGAGGAGTCGCTGGCCGAGGCTACCGACGAGGACGACGCGAAGAAGATGAGCATCATCGCCACGAAGGGGACGCTCGATATGGCGTACCCGCCGCTCATCCTCGCCAGCACTGCGGCCGCCTTCGGCTACGACGTGACTGTCTTTCACACGTTCTGGGGGCTCGAAATCCTCCACGAGAAACGGTCGAAGAACCTCAAGCTGAGTTCCGTCGGCAACCCCAATATGCCGGTCCCGAACTTCGTGGGCGCGCTCCCCGGGATGGACCGGGTGACGACGACGATGATGGAACGGAAAATCGACAATAACGACACCGCGACCATCGAAGAACTCGTCGAGACGAGCCTCGATATGGGCGTGGAATTCCAGGCCTGTCAGATGACCATCGACCTGATGGGCTACGACGAGGACGAGTTCTACGACGGTGTCAGGACTGGGGTCGGGGCGGCGACGGCGCTCCAGGATATGGCCGATGCCGACATCCAGCTACTCGTCTAGGGCCGCCGAGTCTCTTTTGTTCCGATCCGTCTTCGGGTCTCAGTAAGGGCAGCACCGCTATTCGGCGGTTCGCGAGACCAACCCGGCGAAGGCGCCATCTCCGGTGGCGAAAACCGCGAGACGGTTACCGCGAGTCGGCTCCGTCGTCCGACTGTGACCGACCGATCGCACGCGAGAGCGACAGCAGATAGCCCAGGCCACGCTTGACCTCCGGGTCCCGGGTCGCTTTTATCAGCCCCAGGGCGCCAACCGGTTCCGACGTGTCGCGTTCGGCTGCACCGACACTGGACAGCAGGGTGTCCAGTCCCTCGCGAGTCTCCTCGTCGGCGGCGGTCTGAGCGAGTTCGCCCAGTCCGGAGCCAGTCCCCGCGAGCGACCGCACCATCTCGTCGTCGAGTGCCGCCGTCAGAAGCGAGACGACCTCCGCGAGCTCGACCAGTTCTTCGAGCGTTCCGGACCGCTGAAGCGCGAGCACTGATTCGAGCGCGGCTTCGATCTCGGCGCCGTTCTCCCCGACGGTCTCGGCCAGCGCCGCCGTCTCGTCGGTCGCGATGCCGTCCGCAGACTCCGCCAGTGTGGCCGTCGTTCCGGCGACGTCGCGCGCCATCTCGTCAGTGAGCGCGCTCTCGCCGAGCGCGAGCACGTCGAGCAGTTCGTTGACGGCGTCCAGTCGCTCGACGAACTCCGCGACCGCCTCGGGGTTCTCGGCGATGGCCGCTTGCAGTTCGGACTGGTTCGCTTCTCCCTCGTTGGACTCTTCGGCCCCTACTTCTTCGGACATCTCAGAGTAACCCCCGTGCAGTGAGCCAGTAGGACTCGTTGTACGCCAGTTTCGACCAGTGGAGCTTCTGGGACGGCGGAGCGGGCGACGGCGGATCCTCGTAGTTGAACTCCACGAAGGACGCCGCGTCCATCCCCGTCTCGATGAAGCAGAGGGTCTTGCCGTCGTACGTCTCTGTCGCCGGTCGGCCGCGGATCTCGCTTGCCAGGCGCTGTCCGACGACGCCCGCCTGATAGTGGGCGACGCTGCCGGCGTTCGGGACGCCAGTGTCGGCCGTGTCGCCGATAGCGTACACGTTCTCCGCGTGTTCGGCCTCGAGGGTGTGTTTGTCGACGTCGACCCAGCCGTCCTCGCCGAGTCCGGCCTCGGCGATCAGATCGACGCCGGTGTGCGGCGGAATCGAGACGAGGAGGTCGTAGTCGATTTCGCTCCCGCCCATCCCGATGATCGTCTCCGCGTCGGGGTCGACCTCCTCGGCGTTGAAGTACGTCTCGATGGCGATGTCGCGCTCCTCCATCAGCGGCTTCGCCCACTCGGCGATGTGCGGGTTGCCGTGGACCCGTCCGATGGGATACGTATACGTGATCTCGACGTCGTCGCGGAGCCCCCGCTCTCGGAACCAGTCGTCGGTCATGAACACGAACTCCAGCGGCGCGGCCGGACACATATGCGGCGTGCCGATGACGCTCAGCACGATGTGGCCCTCGGTGAAAGACAGTAGCTCCTCTCTGAGCGCCTCCGAGCCGGATTCGCTGTAGTAGTCGTGGCCACCGGCTTCGAGGCCAGGGATCCGGTCGGGGGCCAGCGTCGACCCCGTCGCGAGGACGAGTTTGTCGTACTCGGTCGGTACGCGACCTTCGCGCGTTTCGAGTTCCTGTGCGTCGGTGTCGATTTCGGATACGCGATCGATGCGGAGATTCACCCGGTCGTCGAGGAGTTCCGACAGCGGCCGACGGCCATCGCTGGGCTCCCGTTGACCGAAGGGGACGTACAGCCACACCGGCTTGTACACGTGATCCGAACTGTCGTTGATCAGCGTGATTCGGACGTCCCCACGGTCCAGTTCGGGCGACAGGCGGTCCGCCAGGTCGTTCGCTAGTACGGTCCCGCCAGTCCCGCCGCCGCCGATGACGATTTCCTCTGTCATGTTTTCTCCACGTAGAACGCGTAGTGGTCGTCGCGCTCTTCGATCCCCAGCACCTCGTTGCCGGACTCCTCGGCCCACTCCGGCACGTCGGTCTTCGATTGTTCGTTATCGCTCAGTAGCAGTACCACTGTCCCGGGATCGACACCACGGATCTTGCCGATGAGATCCATAAGCGGGCCGGGACACGCCGCACCGCGGGCGTCGACTGTCTCTTGCGCTTCGAAATCAGATTCGGACATTGTCACAGGTGACACTCGGCTCCCTGGCGTATTAATATTGTGCGTAGAATCCAATACAATGGGAATACGGAGGCGCGGGAAGATACGGTTACGGCGACGCGATCTCACCCGTTGGTTCCGAACGGTGGGAGAATCGAAAAACGAGTCCGAAGTGATATGGGAGGAGTTCGACCTACCGTTCCAGCGAAAACGCCGACGCGTCTTCGACACACTCCGCTGGCTCATAATCGTCTCCCTCAGTGCGGGCTTCTGACTCCGCTCTCGATCCAGGAATCCAGCGGGTCTGTTTGTTTGTGATCGAATCGACTCTATCTCGGAGAAGACTCGCGAGCATACGAACACAAACCATTAACAATACACAGAGTGAAGGTGAAACGAGCAACTCATATGCTACCCGCTGAGAGAAAACGTCGCATCGTCGAACTCGTTACCGGGAAGGACGGACAGTCGGTCGAAGCGCTCGCCGAGGACCTCGGGTTCTCGAAAGCGACGATCCGGCGTGATCTCCAGGAGCTCGAAGAGCGCGGGCGGATCGAACGGTCCCACGGTGGCGCGGTCCCTGTCACGAGCGTCGGCCACGAACAGGCGTACGGGCAAAAGGAGGTCCAGAATCTCAAAGAGAAGCGAGCAATCGCCGAACGGGCGGTCGAGGAGATCACCGACGGACAGGTCGTCTTCTTCGATGCGGGCACGACGACGATGCAGGTGGCCACGCAGGCGCCGAAGGACGGCTCGATGCTCGCGGTGACGAACTCCCCGCGGCTGGCGGTCGAACTGGGTAAGGAGGAAAACGACGTGAAACTGACCGGCGGAACGCTCCGCCGGCGGACCCGCTCTCTGGTCGGACCGACCGCAGAATCGTTCCTCGAACGGACGAACTTCGATCTGCTCTTCCTGGGAGCGAACGCGATCGATCACGAGACGGGCTTGACGACCCCCAACGAGGAGGAGGCCCGCGTCAAAGAGCTGATGGTCGAGCGGGCCTCGCGGGTCGTCCTCGTCGCCGACGCCTCGAAGATCGGCGAACGGTCGTTTGTGAGCTTTGCCCGTCTCGATGACGTCGATCTGTTCGTCACCGCCGGCGGAATCCCGGCGGAGGCCCGCGAGTGGTTCGAGGCTGCAGAGGTCCCCGTTGTGGAGGCGAGGTCGTGATGAGCGACGGCGACGACGTGCTGACGGTGACGATGAACCCGGCGGTCGACCACACGATTAGCCTCGACGAACCGCTGGAAGCAGGCGGCGTCGCCAGGACCGACGACGCGCAGTTCGACGCCGGCGGGAAGGGCATCAACGTCTCGCAGTACCTGACTGCCCTCGACGTGGACGCGCCCGCAACCGGCTTCCTGGGTGGGTCCTTCGGACTGATGATTCAGGAGGCACTCGACGACGACGGCGTCGCCCACGACTTCGTCGAAATCGCGGGACGGACGCGACTCAATACGACGATCCTGAGCCCCGACGGCGAGTACAAGATCAACCACGACGGCCCGCTGGTCGGCGGCGACGACGTCGACACACTCGTCGAGCGCGTCCGCGAACGGTCACCCTCCCGACTCGTGATTGCCGGGAGTCTCCCCCGGGGCGTCGACGTCGACGCCGTCGATCGGCTGGCACGCGCCGGCCCCTGGGAGACCGCGGTGGATATGGGGGGCTCGTTTCTGCAGCGCCTGGATGCCGACTACCTGGTCTGTAAGCCAAACCGCGAGGAACTCGGGACGGCGACGGGCCGTGATGTGGGGACCATCGAGGACTGCGCCGCGGCCGCCCGGGTGCTTCGCGAACGCGGGTTTCGCCACGTGCTCGCGTCGCTCGGCCCCGACGGCGGGCTCCTCGTTTCCGAGGCGGAGGCGCTCTACGCCCCGGCTCTCCCCGTCGACGTCGTCGACACCGTGGGTGCGGGCGACGCGATGCTTTCGGGCTTTCTCGCCGGACTCGTCCGCGGACAGCCGCAAGCGAGTGCGCTCCGGACGGCGATCGTCGTCGCCGCGCGAGTCGTCTCGGTCCCCGGAACTCGGGTCCCGTCCTTCGACGACGTCGTCGCGGATCGGGAGACGGTCGAGGTCCGGTCGGTCTGAGCCGGGCGCTGTGTGCTTTCGACTATCTTAGCTATATCTCGATCAGAAACAAACACGAACGAAAGTTCTTAGTCGTTCGTTGGAAAACAATCGTGAGGAAGACGTATGTCAAGCAAAGCTGAGAGCAAGATGCGGTCCCACCTGACGAAGGTCAAAGAGGACCTTATGACCGGCGTATCGTTTATGATCCCGTTCGTGACGATCGGCGGGATCTTCCTCGCACTCGGGTACGCCGTCTCGGGTGCGACGGGGACGGGCGTGCAGGACGTCTTCGGCGCGACCGGCACGTTCGGCTGGTTCCTCGCGCAGATCGGCGTCGCCGGCCTGACGATTATGGTCCCGATCCTCGGGGCCTACATCGCGTACGCGATCGCCGACCGCCCGGGCCTGGCGCCGGGGTTCCTGCTGTCGTACATCATCCAACAGGGGAACGTGCTGGCGGCGGCGGGCGAAGTGATGGGCCTGCAAGCCGGTGAGGCCGCGGCCGGCTACCTCGGCGCCCTCGTGGCCGGCCTGCTCGCGGGGTACGTCGCCCGGTGGATCAAAAACTGGGAGGTGCCCGACTTCATCCAGCCGATGATGCCGGTGCTCATCGTGCCGGTGTTGACGATGGCAATCCTCTCGCCGATCGTCATCCTGGTCCTCGGGGTCCCGGTCGCGATCGCCAACGCGGCGCTGACTGCGTATCTGGAGGGTCTCCAGGGCGGGCAGGCGATCCTGGTCGGCGGACTGCTCGGGGCGATGATGGCGTTCGATATGGGCGGCCCGGTCAACAAGGTCGCCTACGTCTTCGGCGTCGGTCTGGTTTCCGAGGGCGTCACCGAACCGATGGCTGCGGTGATGATCGCCGGAATGATCCCGCCGATCGGACTGGCGATCTCGAATTTCATCGCGCCGCACAAGTACGCCGAGGAGATGTACGAGAACGCCAAATCCGGGATCGTCCTCGGGTTCTCGTTCATCACCGAAGGTGCCATCCCGTACGCGTCGGCGGATCCGCTCCGGGTCATCCCCTCGATCATGGTCGGGAGTGCCGTCGGCGGCGCGATGGCGATGTCTCTGGACATCACGATGCCGGCCCCCCACGGCGGCATCTTCGTCGTCCCGCTATCGAACAGTCCGTTTATGTTCCTCGCGGCGATTCTCATTGGATCGCTCGTGACGGCGGCGCTCGCGACCCTTCTCAAACCTGACTACGAGGAGGGCGTCGGCGCGCCCGAGGAGGCTGATGCCACTGCGGGGGCAAGCGCGGGCGACTGAGACGGACTGCGGCAGTTTCGTCCCGTCCATCGCCACACCGTCTTGGGCGACGGACGGTGAAACCTCACAGCAGTCCGTCCGACGGTCGGTCCTCACGTTTGGGTCGCGCCGCCAGACTCCACTCACCGCTGGGGGCCGCATCGAACACGAATCCTTACGGTTCCAGTCAACGAATTCAGTACCTATGCTCGAAGATGACATCGATCGACTGTTCCCGCAGGCGCATATCTCGCTGACCGAACCGCCCGCCGAGAAGGAAGCAGCAGTCGAGTTCCTCCTCGATCTCATCGCGGACAACGGCCGCGTCACCGACAGGGAAGCGGCACTGAACGCGCTCCGTGAACGGGAAAAGGAGGCGACCACGGGCGTCGGGATGGGCATCGGGATCCCGCACGCGAAGACGAGCGCCGTCGAGGAGCCGTCCGTCGCGTTCGCTCGCTCGGATGCGGGCATCGACTTCGACGCGATGGACGACAAGCCGGCGCATTTGCTGTTTATGATCCTCGTGCCCGCGGAGGGCGGCGAGGAACACTTACAGATCTTGAGCGCGCTCTCTCGGGCACTGATGCACGAGGATGTCCGCGAGACTCTGTTGGCAGCGGAGGACCCCGAAACCGTCCAGAACACCGTCCGGGAGGCGGTCAACTGATGCCCGAACGCGTCGTCACCGTCGTCCCCGAGGACGGCCTGCACGCGCGGCCGGCATCGAAGTTCGTCGAGGCGGCCAGCGAGTTCGGCGCGGAGATCCGCGTCGGCCACGTCGACGGCGACCTCGTGAACGCCGCGAGTATGCTCGCGGTGACCGGCCTGGGGGTTGCGACCGGCGAGGACGTCCGTCTGACCGCGGAGGGCGAGGACGACGAGGCCGCACTGGACGAACTGGAACGGATCCTGACAACCCCGGAGGATGAACTCTGATGGCGGAGCAACGACTCTCCGGGGTGGGCGTCACGCCGCTTTCGGGCGTCGGCACGGTCGTCTGGTACGCGCCGGACGCGGAACTCGACGAGCCGCCGGCGCCCGAGTCGGTCGACCCCGACGCCGAACGGGAGCGGTTCGAGGCGGCCCGCGACGAGGCACGCGAGGAGATCCGCGCCGAGCGCGAGCGAACGGCCGAACGCGTCGGCGAGGCGGAGGCCGAGGTCTTCGACGCGCACATCCAGTTCCTCGAGGATCCCCAGATCACCGAGGGCGTCGAGACTGCCATCGACGAGGGACTTCCCGCCGAACACGCCGTCACCCGGACATTCGATCGGTTCGTCGAGCAGTTCGCCGAGATGGAAGGCCGGATGGCCGAGCGCGCCGACGACCTCCGCGACGTCCGCGATCGCCTAGTGCGGGTACTGGTCGGCGGCGATCGAGTCGACCTCTCGGCGCTGCCCGAGGGAAGCGTCGTGCTCGCTGAACGGCTAACACCGAGTGACACCGCTCAGCTCGACCCCGAGCGCGTGGCCGGATTCGCGACCGTGACCGGCGGCCGGACGTCTCACGCGGCGATCTTCGCGCGCTCACTGGCGCTGCCAGCGGTGGTCGGTATCGGAGACGCCCTGAACGACGTCGCTGACGGCGCCGATGTCGTCGTCGACGGCACGGAGGGAACGCTCGTCGTTGACCCCGACGACGAGACGCGAGAGGCAGCCGCGGGCGGCGAGGACGTCGAAATCCGCGCGGATCCGGTCGCGACGGCCGACGGGACGCCGATCGAGGTCGCCGCTAACGTCGGTACGGAGGCTGATGTCGGGCCTGCGGCCGACCGCGGCGCCGACGGGATCGGCCTGTATCGCACGGAGTTTCTCTTCCTCGATCGGACGTCGCCGCCGGACGAGGACGAGCAGTACACGGCGTACCGGGGGGCTCTGGAGGCGTTCCCGGAGGGCCGGGTGATCGTCAGGACGCTCGACATCGGCGGCGACAAGCCGGTGGAGTACCTGGATCTCCCCGACGAGGAGAACCCCTTCCTCGGCGAGCGCGGCATCAGGCGATCGCTGGGTCCCGACGCGGATCTCTTCGAGACGCAACTGCGCGCACTCCTGCGTGCGGCCGGCGACGATGCGGGTGGGGACCTCTCGGTGATGCTCCCGCTGGTCACAACCGTCGAGGAGGTCCGGAAGGCCCGGGACGTCCTCGAGTCGGTCGCGGCCGACCTCGACGCCGAGGGCGAAGAGTACGCCCTCCCGGAGTTCGGCGTGATGATCGAGACGCCGGCGGCTGCGTTCCTCGCGGCCGACCTCGTCGAGTACGTCGAGTTCTTCAGCATCGGGACGAACGACCTCGCACAGTACGTAATGGCCGCAGAGCGCGGCAACGACCGGGTGGCGGACCTCGGCGATTATCGCCAGCCTGCGGTGCTCCGTGCGATCCGAATGACCGTCGAGGCGACCGAGGGCACGGACGTCTGGGTCGGGATGTGCGGCGAGATGGCGGGCGATCCCGATCTGACGGAACTGCTCGTCGGTCTCGGCCTCGACGAACTGAGTATGAGCGCTGTCACGGTGCCGCAGGTGAAAGGAGCCGTGACGGAGACGACGCTGGCTGACGCCCGTGATGTCGCGGAACGGGCGCTTGCGGCCAGCACAAAAGATCAAGTCGAAGACGTGTTAACAGAGACCACACAATGAACGTTGTCGCAGTCACTTCCTGTCCGACCGGAATCGCGCACAGCCAGATGGCCGCCGAGAACCTCGAACAGACCGCCGAACGGCTCGGCCACGAAATCAAAGTCGAGGTGCAGGGCGCGATGGGCGCTCAGAACGAACTCACGACCGCGGAGATCGACGACGCCGACGCGGTCATCATCGCCTCGGATACGGCCGTCAGCCGGGAACGATTCGAGGGCAAGCCGCTCGTGAAGGGAACGGTGAAGGACGGCGTCAACGACCCCGAGAGCCTCTTCGAGCAGGCCGCCGAGTTAGTCGAGGAGGGCGAAACGAGTGCGGTCGAGGCTGGCGGAGGGGACGACGACGCTGCCGAGGAACCGGCTGCGGGCGGCGACGCCGGCGGGCAACGGCGCGGTGGCGACCGAGAGAAGGGCCTCTTCGCGCGCCTGAAGAAGCTGTTCTCCTGACCGCACGACGTCGGGCGATCGAGTGGCGACTACTTGCGAACGCAACTATCCATCTCGTCGGAGCTCTACTCCTCGAAGAGGACTGTTTCGAGTTTGTCCAGCAGTCCCTCGGGGTTCTCGCGCTGGAAGATGTTCCGCCCGACTGCAAGGCCGTTACCGCCGGCCTCGACCGTCGCGGACACGTCCGCGAGGAACTCCTCGTCGCTCCGCTTCGATCCGCCGCTCATCACGGTCTTCAGATCGCCGACGGCGTCTTCGAGTTGCCGCCAGCCTTCCTGGCTGCCGGGATACTTGCATTTGACCACGTCGGCGCCGAGTTCGAGCCCCAGGCGGCCGCCGTACGCGACGACGTCCGGGTCGTCCTGACCGCTGTAGGCGTCGTTCTCCTGGATCCCTTTACCGCGCGGGTAGCTCCACATCACGATGGGAACGCTGTACTGCCGTGCGGCCTCCTGGACCTCGCGGAACTCCTTCCACATCTCGTCTTCGTGGAGCGACCCCGCGTACATCGTGTAGCCGACCGCGTCAGCGTCGAGGTGTTCGACGGCGTACTCCACCGAGCACTGTTTGGGGGAGTAGTAGTCGTCGCGTTTCGCGAGGTTCGAGTTCCCGTTCAGCTTCACGAGCAGCGGCGCCGCGTCCTCGACGGCGTGTTCGGTCTCCCAGTTCCGGTAGTACTCGGCGTTGCCCTTCTGCAGTGCGATGGCCGTGACTGCATCGTGTCTCCCGACCTCGAAGACGTGTGTGGGGTCGGCGCTTTTCGGCATCGGTTCGAAGTCGACCGGGCCGTGTTCCGTCCCGTGGTCGTACGCGAGGATCAGAGAGTTTCCGTTTCGGGTGATCGGGGAGTCGTCAACAGATTCCATATCGAGAGGTATCTCCCCGAGACTGTTTCAATTTTCCGTCCTTCCTGAAAGGGATCTAACACAGCGCTACGCCGTCTCCGGGAGGAACGGTGAGGGGTCGTCGTGGGCGAACTCCACGGTGTCGTCGTTCAGCCGACGACAGAACAGTTTGAACGTCCCGTCTTCCTCGATCGACTCGAGCGTCTCGCTCGACGAAATCGGGTCGTAGTAGGCGGGAACGAGCACCACGGTTTCCTTCTGCGGATCCCGCTCGACGACGAGCAGGTACAGCAGGCCGCCGCTTTCGGCGCGGAACACCTCGACGTCGGTGAACAACCCCGATTCGACGGCGGCCTCCAGTTCCTCGAACTCGGGCCCGGGGAGGAGGACATCGAGTCCCCGGCGGCGGTCGGAGTCGACGAGCACCGAATCCCCCGGGTGGAGTTCGAGCGCCCGCCAGCCCTGCTCGCGGTACGTCGTTGCGGTCGCTTCCATATCCTCGACGACGGCGTCCCACCCTTCCTGGGCCTGGACGTTCGTGGGCGCATCACTCGGCGACGGGCCGGTCATATTCCTTGGAGCGGCGCCGTCCGCAAAAAGCGTTCCCACCGGACCCTCCATAAGCTATTTTTCCCGTGGCACGTGTATCCCTCTCAGTGACCGACCTCCTCTCTCTTTCGAACCTCCGAACCCAATTCAGAACCGAGCGAGGCGCTGTCAAGGCCGTCGACGGAATCGACCTCACCATCGAGGCGGGCGAGACCGTCGGTCTGGTCGGCGAGTCCGGATCCGGGAAGAGCGTCACCGCCCTCTCCGCGATGGATATCGTCGACGACCCGGGCGAGATTGTCGACGGTCGGGTCACGTTCCAGGACGCGGCCCTGGCGGGGAGACTGCTTTCGGAGTTCGGCGGCGCCCTCGTGGAGTACCCGTTCGATCCGATCGACGCGGCACACGCCGTCTGTGACGACCTCCGTTCGGAGGCGGACGCCCGGGGAGCGGCCGGAGACCTTCGTTCGCTGGCCGACGACCTCGCCCGATTGGACGATCCGGCCGACCTCGCGTCCGATCTCCGGGAGTCGGCGCGGCGCCTGGACGATCACGACGACCCCGACGCCGTCGGTGACGCCCTCCGCCGGGCGATCGAGGACGCGACCGACGGGTTCGTCTACGTCGACGATCGGGCGCGGGACCGGATCCGGGGCGGGACCGACCCGAGTGACGCCGGGATCGAGAGGGGGATCGTCGACGTGACGGCCGCCCCCGAGGAGGCCGTCCGCCGGATCCGCGGCGGCGAGATGGGGATGATCTTCCAGGATCCGATGACCTCCCTGAACCCCGCGGTGACGATCGGCGAGCAGATCGCCGAGTCCCTGCGGCTCCACCGCTACGGCGGCCAAAAGCGGGACTCCTGGCTCAACGGCATCCGCGAGATCCTCCCGAAGATCGGGGGGCGGACGGGCGACGAGGAGGTGATCGCGGAGGTCGTCGAGATGCTCCGGGAGGTCGGGATTCCCGAGGCGAAGGCGCGACTCGACGACTACCCGCACGAGTTCTCCGGCGGAATGCGCCAGCGAGTCCTGATCGCGATCGCTCTGGCCTGTCGGCCCAACCTGCTGATCGCCGACGAGCCGACAACCGCACTGGACGTGACGATCCAAGCGCAGATCCTCGATCTCATCGACGACCTCCAGACGCAGTTCGGGATGTCGGTCCTGATGATCACTCACGATCTCGGAGTCGTCGCCGAGACCTGCGACCGCGTGGCCGTGATGTACGCGGGCGAGATCGTCGAAGAAGGGCCCGTCGAGGAGATCTTCCACAACCCCAGCCACCCCTACACCTACACGCTGCTCGAGTCCATCCCGACCGAGGAGAAGGATCGGCTCACCCCCATCGAGGGGAACGTTCCAGATCTGATCGATATGCCCGAGGGATGTCACTTCGCGCCACGGTGTCCCTGGGCCCAACCGGAGTGTCGCGAGGGGGAGATCCAGGAGCTACAGCACGGCCCCGACACCGTGGATCACCGATCGAAGTGCATCCACGAGTCCTTCGAGAAGTCGGAGTACGGATCTGACGAAGGCGTCGTCGCGGCCGGTTCCGAGATCGGCGAACTTCTCCTGGAGACCAGGGGGATGCGAAAGTACTACCAACAGGAAGACGGCGTCTTAGACCGGCTGCTGGCGGGCGAGCATCCGAGCGTCAAGGCCGTCGACGGCGTCGACCTGGACGTCCACGAGGGCGAGACGCTCGGTCTCGTCGGCGAGTCCGGCTGCGGGAAGTCCACCGCGGGTCGGGCGATCCTCCATCTCGACCCCCCGACGGACGGAACGGTCGTCTTCGCCGGCGAAGAGCTTGGCTCGCTTTCGAAGTCGGAGCTCCGCGAGCGGCGGAAAGATATGCAGATGGTGTTCCAGGACCCGATGTCGAGTCTCGATCCCCGGATGACCGCCGGGCAGACGATTATGGAGCCGCTGAAGATCCACGGGCTCGCGAAAGGCGAGCGGCGCAAACGGGTCTTCGAGCTGCTGGAAGCCGTCGGGCTCGAACGGGCGCAGTACGACCGCTACCCGCACGAACTCTCCGGCGGGCAGCGCCAGCGCGTCGGCATCGCGCGGGCGCTCGCGGTGGACCCAGACTTCATCGTCGCCGACGAACCGGTGTCGGCGCTGGACGTCTCGGTGCAGGCGCAGATCATCAACCTCCTGGAGGACCTCCAGGAGGAGTTCGGACTCACGTACCTCTTTATCGCCCACGACCTCAGCGTCGTCCGGCACATTTCCGATCGGGTCGCCGTGATGTACCTGGGAAAGATCGTCGAGGTGGCCGACACCGACGAACTGTTCGAGACGCCGAAACATCCGTACACACGGGCGCTCCTGTCGGCGATCCCGGAACCTGACCCGACGGCGGCGACCGGCGATCGAACTATCCTGCGGGGGGACGTCCCCTCCCCTATCGATCCTCCCTCGAACTGCCGGTTCCGCACGCGCTGTCCGTCGATCATCCCGCCGGAGGACTTAGACATCGACCAGGAGCGCTACCGCGAAGTGATGTTCTACCGGCAGCGCGTCGAATCCGGCGACATCAGCCTGGAGGCCATCGAGGCGGACGCGGGCAGTGCCGTCGACGCGGCCCCTAACGCCGTCGCCGACGGCGGCGGCGAACACGCCGCGCTCTTCGAGTATTTCTTCGATGGTCCCCTCTCAGGCGAGGCCGAAGCCGCCGTCGTGGAGTCCTTCGAGCACCTGAAAGCCGACCGCTGGGACGAGGCCGAAGCAGTGCTCAGAGAGACTTTCGAGAGCGTCTGCGAGCGCGAGGAGCCACTCCTCGACGACGGGGACCACCCGACGGCATGTCATCTGCACACCGACGAAATGCAATGATCATTTGACACACCAGTAGAACTATCAAATAGCAGTATATATAGCTAGGCATGCCCCGCGAAGCGGAGCAAGTCCCCAGGCGTAGTTTTCTCAAAGTTGCCGGTGCGACCGCCGCGACGGCGTCGATCACGTCGCTCGCTGGCTGCGGCGGCGGTGGCGGCGACTCGGGCGGCGATTCAGACGGTGACTCGGGCGACGACACCGGCGACTCGGGCGACGACACCGGCGACTCGGGCGACGACAGCGGAGGCGGCGGTACCTCCCTCCGGTACGGCCGCGGCGCCCACTCCAGCACGCTCGACCCGCAGAACACCACCAGCGGCGAGGTGGCGAAAGTCACGAACCAGGCCTACGAGGGCCTGATCGCCTTCCAGCCCGGCGAGGCGGCCCTCACCGAGTCCCTCGCCACCGACTGGTCGCTGGACGGCGATTCGGTGACGCTCACGCTCAGGGAGGACGTCACGTTCCACGATGGGTCGGACTTCACCGCCGACGACTTCATCGCCACCTACCGGCGGTTCGTCGACGACGACTACGAGTACCACTTCGAGGACTCCTCGGTCTACGGGCCGTTCACGCTGGGGAACTGGATCGACGAGGTCGAGGCCCCGGGCGACTACGAGCTGTCGATCTCGCTGACCCAGACGTACGCTCCGTTCCTGCGAAACCTCGCGATGTTCGCGGCCGTCGTCATCTCACAGGAGGCCATCGAGGGCGACACGAACCTCGACGACGAGATGGTCGGGACCGGCCCGTTCCAGCTCGAGACGCTCGACGACGCGAACAACCGGATTCAGCTGACCGCCTACGACGACTACTGGGGCGAGGGGGCGAACGTCGACGAGGTGCTCTTTCTCACCCGCGGGCAGAACTCCACGCGGGCGCAGGCGCTCGTCGAGGAGGAACTCGACATCATTGACGGGCTCGACCCCGACAGTATGCAGATCATCGAGGGCTCGGACACTGCGGAGAACCGCACGGCGACGGGGATCAACATCGGCTATATGGCGTTCAACCTCTCCCGGGTCGAGGCCTTCCGCGACCGTCGGGTCCGCCAGGCGATCAGCCACGCCATCGACACCGCAACGATCGTCGAGGAGATCTACTCGGGCATCGCCACACAGGCCGACCAGCCGATCCCGCCGGCGCTGTTCGGTCACAACGACGACATCAGCCCCTACGAGTACGACCCCGAGCAGGCCCAGAGCCTGCTCGAAGAGGCCGGCTACGGGGACGGCTTCTCCTTCACGCTGACGACCTTCCAGAACCCACGGGGGTACAACCCCGCGCCGCTGCCGACCGCAGAGACGATCCGTTCGAACCTCGCGGACGTGGGAATCGAGATGGAGATCGACGACCGGCAGTTCTCCGATTATCTCACCTACACCAGCGAGGGCCGCCACGACGCGACGCTGGCCGGGTGGTACACCGACAACGCCGACCCGGACAACTTCTGTTATGTCCTCTTGCATCCGCAGGTGGAGGTTCCCGAAGGACAGGACTGGGTCTCCTGGGACACCGAGGGGTTCAACACCTCGAACAACGCCGCCTGGGCCAACAGCGAGTATATGAGTCTCGTCGAGGAGGCCCAGCGGACCACGAACCAGGACGACCGCGCTGATCTGTACAGCCAGGCTGCCCAGATCGCTCACGACGAGGCGCCCTGGGTGTTCATCGACTACGCCGACGAGGTCCGCGGCGTCAGAAACGCCGTGAGCAACTATACGGTCGCTGCCATCGGCGGTCCCTTCCTCGAACAGGTCGAACTCGAGTAACAGGCATAGATTTTTCACCCTCGAATCCAGGCCTTTCGTTGATGATCTCCAAGCAGTTCGTCCTGAAACGGCTTCTCCTCCTTTTCCCAGTGCTGTTCGGGGTCGCGACTGTCGTCTTCGCGATCCTCCATCTGTCTCCGGGCGATCCCGCGGTGACTATCGCGGGCGAACGGGCCAGCCAGGAGTTCGTAAACGAGGTCCGCGCGGATCTCGGCCTCGACGACCCGCTGTGGCAGCAGTACGTTCGCTTCCTGGGCGACGTCGCCGCTCTCGATTTCGGCGAGTCCTACCAGATCCAGCGCGGCACCCCGGTGAGCAACATCCTCGCGGATCGACTGCCGATCACCGTCGAACTCGCCCTGCTCGGGGAGGTCGCGGGGCTCCTGTTCGGCCTCCCGCTCGGGATTCTCAGCGCGGTCAAACAGGACACCTGGACCGATCATCTGACGCGCGTCGGCGCGCTCAGCGGGATCAGCGTCCCGATCTACTGGAGCGGTCCCCTCCTGATCCTGCTTTTCGCGCAGTTCCTCGGCGTGCTTCCCACCAGCGGGCGGATCGGCTCGGAGTTCTTCATCGAGCCGACGACCGGGTTCATCCTCGTCGATACGCTCCTGGCGGGGAACACCGAGGCGTTCCGGTCGGCGGTCCGACACCTGCTTTTGCCGGTGATCGTGCTCGGTATCTATCAGATGGCGCTCATCTCGCGGATGATGCGCTCCTCGCTGGTCGAGGTGATCCGCCAGGACTACATGCGGACCGCGCGCGCGAAGGGCCAGGGGGCGAAGATCACGATTATGAAACACGGCCTCCGCAACGCCTTCATCCCCGTCATCACCGTCATCGGGATCCAGTTCGGGTCGCTTCTGGGCGGCGCCGTGCTCACCGAGACCGTCTTCGAGATCAACGGCATCGGCACGCTGCTCGTCGACGCGATAAACCGGAGCGACTACCCGGTCGTCCAGGCGACGGTGCTCGTGTTCGCCGTCCTGTACACGCTCGTCAACCTGTTCGTCGACGTGACCTACTCCGTACTTGACCCCCGCATCGAACAATGAGCACCGAAACCACAACCCAAGACGTCGACCGGGGCATCGTCGAGCGGGTCCGCGCGAGCCCGTTTCTCTCGCAACTGTTCTCGAACCGGCTCGCGGTGACGGGGCTGGCTATCATCGCCGTCGTCGTCGTGCTGGCGATCTACGCGCGCTTCACCTACGACCTGAGTGAGCTGATGTCGACGCAGTTCGGCAGGAACCCCTCGGAGGCGCCACCGAGCCCCGAGTACCCGTTCGGGACCGACGGACAGGCCCGCGACATCTTCCCGCGGGTGCTGTACGGCGCCTGGTACGCGATACTCTACGGTACTGTCACCGTCGCCGCCTCGACGGTCCTCGGGGTGGGGCTGGGCATCATCGCGGCCTACTACGGCGACCTCACCGACAACGTGATTATGCGGACGATGGACGTGCTGCTTTCGTTCCCGTCGCTGCTTTTGGCTCTCGCACTGGTGACGATCTTTCCGGAGGAACTGGGGCTCTGGCGGGCGGTCGCGGCCCTGACGCTGGTCTACACTCCGCGCTTTGCCCGGGTCGTCCGCGGCGCCGCGCTGAAAGTCTTAGAGGACGAGTACGTCGAGGCCACCGAGGCGCTGGGCGCGACGGACCCGCGGCTTTTGGTGCGGCATATCCTCCCGAACTGCCTGGCGCCGATCACCGTCCAGTCGACGCTGAACTACGGGCTGGCGATCATCGACATCGCGGCGCTTTCGTTCCTCGGGTTCGGCGCCAGCCCCGGGGAGCCGACCTGGGGGATGATGCTCTCGAACGGCGTCGAGTTCGGCCTGTTCTCCGGGGCGTGGTGGTGGTCCTTCTTCCCCGGCCTGATCTTGGCGCTGACGGTGCTCGGGTTCAACCTCGTCGGCGACGGGATGCGCGACGCGCTCGACCCGCGAATGCGGGAGACCGTTGACTGACTCCGGCCTGCGGGCGACCGGTCGATCGGCCGGCCGGTGGATTGCCAGGGGGGCAGCCCTCGGGCTCGCTGTCGCCGTACTCCTGCTTGCAGTCGCCTCGCCACGGGAAGCGACCGATACGGCCTTCGCGCTCGGCGCGCTGGTGTTGGGGTTCGGCGTCACCGCCTGGTCGGGTACCGTCGGCCTCGGGGAGTCACTGACGGAGGTACAGCGGCACCTCAGCTCCGATTCCGGGTGGACACAGGCCGGCGCCCGGCGGGCGTTCGCGGTGCTGACCTGGGTCGGGACGGGGTGGACGCTCGCTTCGGTTGTTCTCTCTGTCGCCTTGGTCGGGCTCTGAAACATCGGTGAGTGTCCGTCCCTGCGAGCAGCGACCGGTATCGCGGTTTCGACCCGCCTCCCCGTTACCGACCAACATCCTGCCCGTGTCGTGCGGTTTTCCCGCTTGGGGGGGGGCGGTTCGCTCCGATACCCCCCGGCGTTTAAATTCCTCCGTGCCGTAGCTTCGCGTATGCCCCAGGTGCATCTCGACGAGGAGACGGTGGCCCGACTCGACTCTCTCCGGCAGGAAGGCGAAGACTACGACGAAATCGTCACCGAGCTCATCAACATCTACGAGGCCGAGGAACTGACGTTGTTCCGCTCCGGCGACGAAGTATAGGGGCGACTGCTGAAGCTACTGTCGGGAGCGTCGGCGCGGATGGACGGCTTCAGCAGAGCCGGTAGCGCTCGGCGTCCTGATTGATCAGGCCGCGTTCACACAACGTCGAAAGAATGCTGTACAGCGAGATCTTCTTCATATCGAGACCCGACTGGAGCTCGGAGATGGTCGCTTCCCCGTGCGTCGAAAGGAACAGATAGACGAGTTTCGCGCGCGGCGATTCGAGTTGCGACGGAATCGACGGTGTCTCGATCCCCCCTGTCGGTCGCGTGTGCATCGTGCCCTGCATCGTTGTTGTCTTACTCTTGGATTCGACGATAATAAAACCCTCCCACGACGATTGTCGAATGTTCCCGGCTCGATAAACTGCCGGAGAACCCGCCTACCGTCTGTTCTCCGATTTTTGGACGATTGTTCATTTCTTTTTGGCGGTCGAATGGGGGCGATTTTTTCGACTCGTGACGATAATTCACAACGAGCTAAGATGGAAGGGGCGGGATTCGAACCACGCGAAGCCGTAAGCCGGCGCGACCGAACGACGGCCGCCGCCGGACCGCTCTACCACTGAGCTACCCTTCCCGGAGTAACCTACACAGCGCCACGGTATATGGGTGACGGCGGGGAATTCGCGCGTGTTGCGGGCCCCAGCGTCGTTCAGTAACTCCGGATCTTCGGTTCGTAGCGCTTCGACTCGCCCTCGAGCAGCACCGGTCGGAACCACAGTTCCGGGGAGCCGTCGTTCCACGACAGCATCGTGTGCTTCAACCACTCCTCGTCGTCGCGCTCCTGGTGTTCCTTCCGCCAGTGGGCACCGCGGAACTCCTCGCGGGCGAGCGCTCCGAGCGTGATCGCCTCCGCGAGGTCGATCACGTTCCGCGTTTCGATCGTGTGGATGAGATCCGTGTTGAACGTTCTCGATTGGTCGGCGACGCCGACGTCGCTGTATGCCTCCCGCGCCTCGCGGATGTCCCGCAGGGCGTCTTCGAGGCTCTCCTTCTCGCGGAAGACGTTGACGTTCTCAGTCATCGACTGCTGGACCTCCGAGCGGATCTCCGAGTGGTTGCGGCCGTCGTTGTTCAAAAGCGCCTCGACGCGCTCTCTCGCCCGCTCGGTCTCCCGTTCGACCAACTCCGTCGGCCCCAGATCCGCGGTCGCCCCGCCGTCTGCGACGGCGTCGGCGTCGCCGCCGGAGAGGCTGTCGGGTGAGACCGAACCGGGTTCGACCGGCGTGTCGACGTCGCCGGCTTCCCACTCGCCGCGCTTCCCGGTGGGGATTTCGGCCTCGCCGAGGTCGCGTCCGGCGGCGTGGTGACCCGCGCGTGCGCCGAAGACGATCAGTTCCGGGAGGGCGTTGCCGCCGAGGCGGTTCGAGCCGTGGACCGAGGCGCAGGCGCACTCCCCGGCCGCGTACAGGCCCTCGATACAGGTCTCGCCGTTCTCGTCGGTCTCGATCCCGCCCATCGCGTAGTGCTGGCCGGGCTTGACCGGCATCGGCTCCTCGAGGGGGTTGACGCCCTCGAAGTCCTCCGACAGGTGGATGATGTTCTCGAGGCGGTCGACGATGCGCTCCTCGCCGAGGTGGCGCATGTCGAGGTGGACGTACTCGTCCTCGATGCCGCGCCCCTCGTTGATCTCGGTGAGTTCGGCGCGGGAGACCACGTCCCGGGAGGCGAGTTCGCCGTCGTTGTTCGCGTACGCGTACTCGAACATGAAGCGCTCGCCCTCGCTGTTGTAGAGGATCCCGCCTTCGCCCCGGACGCCCTCGGTGATCAGGACGCCGGTCGAGGGGAGCGTGGTCGGGTGGAACTGGATGAACTCCATGTCCTCCATCGGGACGCCCGCGCGATACGCCATCGCGACGCCGTCGCCGGTGTTCGCGACGGCGTTTGTGGTGTGGTCGTACACCTGGCCGGGGCCGCCGGTCGCGAGGACGACGCCGTCGCGAGCGTGGAAGCCCTCGATCGACCCCGACTGGATGTCGTAGCCGACGACGCCGTGACAGGTCCGCTCCTCCGGCGTCTCCTCGTCGCTGACCGCCAGATCGAGGACGTACCACTCGTCGTACACCTCGATGCCGCGTTTGACCAGCTGTTCGTACATCGTATGCAGGAGCTGGTGGCCCGTCTCCGCGCCGGCGTAGGTCGTCCGCGGGAACGAGAGGCCGCCGAAGGGGCGCTGGCTGACTCGGCCGTCGTCCTCCCGGGAGAAGGCCATTCCCCAGTGCTCGAGTTGGATGACTTCCTCGGGGCTATCCTGGGCCAGCGTCTCGATGGCCGGCGCGTCGCCGAGGTAGTCCGACCCTTTCATCGTGTCGTAGGCGTGGTCCTGCCAGGAGTCGCCCTCGCGGAGCGCGGCGTTGATGCCGCCCTCCGCGGCCCCCGTGTGGCTGCGGACCGGGTGTAGTTTCGAGACGATGGCCACGTCGGCCCCCTCTTCCTGTGCGGCGATGGCCGCGCGGAGGCCTGCGCCCCCCGCGCCGACCACGATGACGTCGTGTTCGTGCATAGTGTACTCTCCGTGTTACCAGAACTTGAGGTTGTTCTTGACCGCTTCGCGCTTCAGTTCCTGGATGTGCTCGGTCAGCGGGATGTCCTTCGGACAGACCTCAGTACAGGAAAACTGCGTCTGACACCGCCAGACGCCGTGTTCCTGTTCGAGGATCTCCAGGCGTTGCTGCTTCATCTCCTCGCCCTCGCGTTCGTCCATCGTGAAGCGGTACGCCTTGTTGATCGCCGCCGGCCCGAGGTACTCGTTGTCGCCCGCCGCGATGTTACAGGAGGACATACACGCGCCACACCAGATGCAGCGCGTGGACATCTTCACCTTCTCGCGGTTCTCCCGTGACTGTCGCTGCTCTTCGAGTTCGCCGTCCGGCAGTTCGTTCGTCTGGAAGTACGGCTCGACCGCCTCCATCTGGTCGTAGAAGTGCTCCATGTCGACGACGAGATCTTTCACGACCTCGGCGTGCGGGAGCGGTTCGACGCGGACCGGCTCTTCGAGATCCGACAGCTGGGTCTTACAGCAGAGCCGCTGTGACCCGTTGACGAACATCGCATCCGAGCCACAGATCGCCTGTCGGCAGGAGTGCCGGAAGGTGAGGCTCGAATCGTACGTGTCCCGGGCGTACATCAGCGCGTCGAGGACGGTCATTCCCTTGTGGTAGGGGACGTGGAAGTCGTCGAAGCGGGGTTCCTGCTTGCCCGCGATCTCGGGATCGTACCGGAACACCTTCAGGTGGTACGTCTCCTCGTCGTCGAGCGCCTTCTCGGCTTCCTCTGCCTGCCGCTTCTCCTCCCGCGCTGCGGCGCGCTCGCGTTTCTTCTCCTGCCGGCGTTCGGCCGGCGTCGACTCCGCCGGCGGTTCGGTCGTGGACGATTCCTCCTCGGTCTGTTCGGGTACTTGCGTGCTCATTGTTAGAGTGGGACTCCCCCGGCCCACGCGAGTGCGGTTCTGATGCCCTGGACGATCACGACGACGCTCGCGAGACCCAGGATCGCCTTCGCGGCGGTCTTCTTGGTCCCGGAGATGCCCTGGTTGATGAGGGCGTTGTACACGCCGTTGACCCCGTGGAACGTCGCCGTCACGAGAAACAGGATCATCAGCGAGAAGTACGTCAACTGCTCCATCCGCGCCTGTGACATCGCGAAGGTCACCTCGTCGGCGTGGTTGACGAAATGCAGGAGGAAAAAGTGGAAGGCGAGCACGACCACGAGGAACGCGGCCGTGATGCGCTGCCAGAGCCACCGGCGGCCCCCCGGCTGGAACGACGAGTAGCGTTCGGCCATCAGCCGAACACCCCCGCGAGGAACGTCGGGACGCTCGCGACGGCGATGGCGCCCGTCAGCAGCAGCGACGCGTAGAAGCTCTTGTCCTGCGCCTCAAGGCCGATACCCAGATCGACGAACAGCAGCCGAAGGCCGTTGAGAATGTGGAACACGGCGACCGAAAGCAGCCCGACTTCGAGAATCCGAACGACGAGCAGGCTCTCCAGCGACTGGATCGTCGTCGTGTACGCGTCCGGGCTCTGCAGCGCCGTCGAGAGGACGGCGATATGGGTGAAGAGATAGCCCACGAGCACCCAGCCCGTGAACTTGTGGAACACCCAGGCCCACATCCCCGCAGAGAACTCCCGCCAGCGGCCGAAGTCCTCGATGCGGCCCCGATTGTAAGACTGACTCATACTCTTCTGGACCTCAGGCCGGACCCACTATAGAACTTACGTGTACGGTCGCAAAGCCCGGCGACGAAACCCGAATCCAGGGTGACGCTGCGGTCAGCTTTTCGCCGGGCTTCACCACTTCTGAGCCGGGATTCGACTATCCGCCGTCGCTGTGGTCCGACTGCTCGCGCTCGACGACCTGCTGGACGTCGGCTTCGAGTTCGACGAGGTGACACAGCGGGTTGCCGGGATAGACCACCGGATTCTCAAGTACGCCGACGAGCAGGCCGGTGAACGGGGCAGTGACGTAGACGTTGTCGTCTTTGAACGGGTTTGTCAGCGTGCAGATGCGCTCGCCCTCGTGGACGAGAGAGCCTCGCTCGTGGTGCATATCGACGATCCCGCCCGCGTCGGCGCGGATCCACGTCTTCTCGCTGTCGTCGCCGATGACGGTCCGCCACCCCGGCCACCGGACGCCCGGTTCCGGACCCAGGCCGTACTCGGTGAAGACGCTCGCGACCCCCGCGAGTGCGTCGTCGATCAGCCCGCGCTGGAAGCGGTGTGCCTCGCCCATCTCGATGGTCACCGTCGGGATGCCGATGCGGGTGGCTTCGGTCCGCAGGATGCCGTCGCTGCCCTCGGTGTCGATGATCACGTTCGACCCGAAGGCCTTCGCGAGGCGCGCGACGGCGTCGTCGGACATATCTGCGCGGACGTGGAGCATATTCGTACGCCCGCGCGTGGACGTGTGAAAGTCCAAGCCGAAATCGCAGGGCGCGATGAAGTTATCGAAGATTCGCGCCGCCATCCGCTTTGCGCTGGTCGACTCCTCGTCGCCGGGAAACGAGCGATTGAGGTCGCGGTCGTAGATCGGGAGGTACCGCTGCTGTGCGAGAAACCCCGGGACGTTCATCACCGGGAGGCAGACGAGCGTGCCGGCGAGATCCGAGAGGTCCCATTCGTGGGCGATCTCGCGGACCACCTCGATGCCGTTGAGTTCGTCGCCGTGGGCCGCCGCCGAGAGAAAAACGGTCGGGCCGTCCGCTTCGCCGTTGATCACGGTAACCGGAATTCGGATCGGATCCCCGAGGTACGTCTCGCTGATACCGTATCTGAGGTTCTGTCGCTCCCCGGGTTCGACCTTCCCGCCGTTGTAGGTGAAGGTCGGATCGGTGCTCATACCCCCCTCTGGATCCCCCGGCGGTATAAGCGCTCTCAACCGACACCGCGGGTATGCCCCGACATCGACCGCCCTATCGGCACCTCTTTGAAACCGCAGGTGAGTATCACGAATATGTCTACCGACGGAGATCCGGTTCGGGTTGGCGTCCTCTCGTTGCACAACAGCAAGGAGACGAAGGCGATTCTGAATGCGGTCGACGACCTCGGCCACGAAGGCATCTGGCTGCGCCGGGAGAACACGGCGATCAGCGTCGAGGACGGCGACGTCACGGTCGAACCCGAGGTCGACGTCGTCGCGAATCGGCTCTTGCTCTCGAACTCCCAGGAGCCGGCCGAACTGCTCGGACTCGCGACGACCTTCGAGCGGATCCGACCGATGCTCAACGACCCCGCCGCGGTGCTCACCGCGATCCACAAGTTCGCGACGGCGGCGACGCTCGCAAACTGGAACATCAAGGTCCCCGACGCGCTGCTGGCGCTCTCGAACGACAGACTGAACCGGGACCGGGCACGGTTCGGCGACGTCGGCGTCTACAAGTCTGCGATCGGCACGCACGGCGGCGGCACCTGGAAGGTCGACCTCACGGAGCCGGTGAATCCGAAGGTCGGCAACAGACAGGCGTTCCTGCAGGACCTCATCGACAGAGACGAGGACGAACACCGGGACCTCCGCGTCTACGTCGTCGACGGATCGATCGTCGGCGCGATGTACCGGTACGCGCCTGAGGGCGAGTGGCGCACGAACGTCGCGCTCGGCGGCGACGTCCTCGATGCCACGGAAGATCTGCCGACGGAGGCCAAAGAGACCGCCCTCTACGCCACGGAGGTGATGGGGCTGGACTACGTCGGTGTCGACCTCATCGAGGGCGACGACGGCTGGTTCGTCCTCGAAGTCAACCCGACGGCCGGATTCAAAGGGCTCTACGAGGCGACCGGTCGCAGTCCAGCGCCGTACATCGCCAAACTCGCCATCGAGGAGGTCGGCGGGGCGGTCGACGACGAACGCGTCGAGGAGTTGTCGGCGACGCTCGATGACTCCCGTCCCGCGGGGATGCCACGGGTCGACACCACGCCGAGCGGCGACCGGCCGACGATCGGCTACATCGAGGAGGTCGTCGTCTCCGGGACGAGCGGGTCGACGCAGGCGAAGGCGAAATCCGACACCGGAGCGACGCGGACGAGCATCGACACCGGCCTTGCCGCCGAGATCGGAGCGGGACCGATCAAGAGTATGACCCGTATCCGCTCCGGATCAATGAAATCCGGGAAGGCCCGCCCGGTCGTCGACCTGGTGATCGGGATCGGCGGCACTCAACACACTGTCACCGCGAGCGTCGAGGACCGCTCACATATGGACTATCCCCTGCTTCTCGGCCGCGACATCCTCGAACACTATCAGGTCGACGTCACGCGACGGGTCGACGAGACCGGTGCTGACGACGCAGAACGCGAAGAGGAGTTCTTAGAGTAGCGGTTCGTCCGCGTGGGCGCTCGGGCGAACGCCCGGCAGTGATTTAAGTTAAGACCACCCTACTTTCAGGTGAATGGGGACCGAGCGTATCGAAGAACTGCCGGACGAACTCGAATCGTGGGTAGCGGAGCGGGCCGCGGCTGAAGGCATCCCACGCGACGAGTACGTCCGCCGACTCTTGGCGGCCCACCGGGAGGTCGAGCGAGCCGAAGAGTCCCCCAATCGGACTGACGGATCCGGGAGCTTCCCGGGCGACGTTCCCCCGCTTTCCGTGCCCGAAGAGGGCAATCCCGCCCCGACTGACGGGTCTGCCGCTGACCGGTCCGACTCGGAACTGGAATCGCTGTCGACGGAATTCGAAGAGCTGGCCGACCGCCTCGACGCCGTCGAAGCGGACCTCGACGAGAGGATCGAGGAAATCGAGGATCGCCTCGACGATGTCACGCGCGAGACCGACCAGGACACGGCGTCGGCGTCGGCGGTCGAGGCGCTCGCGGACGAGGTCGAGGAACTGACCGCCCGCGTCAGCAGGCTCGAAGAGGACCTCGACGCGAAAATCAAAGACGTCAGAGAGCGGGTCATCCAGGTCAAACGCGAGACCGACACGAAGGCGCCAGCCGATCACGGCCATCCGGATATGGAGCAGAAACTGCAGAGCGGGTTCGAGAACTACGAGAGGATCCTCGAACACCTCACCGACCAAACCGACGAGCACGATGCGAAACTCGACGCCATCGCCGGCGCGATCGTCGACCTTCGGAAGCGGGCGGTCGCCCTGGAGCGCAATTCCGCCGAGCGCGCTGCCGTTTCCGACCTCCACCGGGAGGCAAACCAGCTCGGCGTCACGACGGCCGTCTGTGATTCCTGCGGGGAGAGCGTCAGCGTCGGACTGCTCGACGAACCGTACTGCCCGCACTGCGAGTCGTCGTTCGACGGCGTCGAATCGAAAAGCGGCTTCTTCGGCTCCCACCGGCTCACCGTCGGGGATCGGCCGGCGCTGGAGGCGGGCGATTCCGACGTAGACCCCGCGACCGACGGTTCCCCGGCCGATCTCGGTGGGCCGTTCGATACGGAGGGAGAGGGCGCTGATTCCGGCGTCGAGTCCTCGCAGAACGCTCATCCCTCGGACGACAGCGATGAGACCCGCCACGGCTCCGAGGAGGGGAGCGAGGAATGAGCGACGAGGAAGCCGACGACGGGGCTGATCGCTCCCGACCGTTCGACGAAACGGAAGCGGACGACCAGGCGGAATCGACTGTGGCTGATCCCACGCTGACCGATCCGACCGTGTCGAACCACAGCCAACCCTCCTCCGGCGGGGCGGGCGAGCACGATCGTACCGTCGACGGTGCCGCAGACGGCGAGGACGACGTCCCGCTCGCCGACCTGGCTCGTCGTATTTCCGACCGTAACTCGGAGGGACCGGAGACGGTCGGACCGGAACCGGGAGAAGACGGAGCGACCGGCAGCCCCTTCGAGGAGATGTCCGTCTCCGAGATCGACGAGGAGACGCTCTGGTCCTCGCTCGGCGCGGCGGAGGACCCGGCGGCGGGCGTCGGGATCGGCGAACCCGCGGAGCCGGTCTCCGAGGGCGGCCACGAAATCCGGGAGTACGTCGTCTCCAAAGCGAAGTACTGCCAGCAGTGTCCTCATCTCTCTGACCCACCGAATCTGACCTGTACCCACGAGGGGACGGAGATCGTCGAAGTGGTCGACAGCGAACACTTCCGCGTCCGGAACTGTCCGATCGTCGAGGACAACCGTGTCGACGACGAAGAGTGAGACACTTGTGTCCGTAGCCGTACCCGGCATACAGTTTTGCGGGGACCTACGAGCCACAAACGGCAGGGTTCCTCGCTTGCGGGACATCGCGCGTCCCTACCAGTGCCGGTACTCGTGCGGGATTATCGAGTTCTGCTGGACCTCATATGTTTCGCGGGAGCATAGACGCGCTGATCCTTCACGGTAATGTGGCTGAACGAGCGGTCAGAACGAGCGTACGCACTCTCATCGTTGCTTTGAGCGGATCGTACCTGTGGGACAAGCGTACGAAGGACTAGCTACCCACAGGTTCGGTAGGTGGATACCCACAAATCAGTAGAACCGCTCTGCGTTCGCGTTATGTTCTGCTTATCGGCGTCTTACTTGTCGCCGGACTCGCAGTCGTTCGCCACCTCGTGATTGATCTGAATATCCCCCAGCGAATTCCGCAGTAGAAGCCAATTACCCGTTTGGAGCACGGTTAGGAGCTTTTTATCGCGAATAACCGGAAATTAAGCATTTCGGATACCGCTCACAGAGGCAACGTTAAGGCGTTTTAGCGGCACTTTAGTCCGTTTCTCTGGGACTGGTCTGGCAGGCGGGACGTGAACTCTAGAAAGTTCCTAACAGATATTATATTACTCATTACAAACCGTACGATGGTATTTACGGTTAGATGGCGGTTCGGAAAATGTCTAACCAAAGCCTACCAGACAACGAATTCGACTGGGGACCACCCCCATCGAAATCCGACGGGAACCGACGCGGATGGATCGTCGCTACCGTGATCATACTGACAGTGACGACGGGGATGTTGGTTTTCACGATCGGGGGCGCGAGCGCGCACACCGATTTTGCGGCCAACGACGTCGCCATCACGAGCAACGGTGGCAACGTCAAGTCGCTCACGGTGACGCCGACCGGTGACGTCCACTACGAGGGACTGGAGACAGCCCCCTCGTCAGTCGACGTCGTCGTTGAGATCAAGAGATCGTCGTCGTCTTCCTGGGATACGCTGGACCAGAAGTCGCTCTCTGCCTCCGGGCAGGAGGGCGAGGTCGGGTACAATTTCAGCACGATCGACGTCCTCTCGGAGTCGTCGCTCACGAGAGCCGACTTCAAATCCAGCGACGGGCAGACCTCAACTACCGATCTCGACATCCGTGTCACGGCAACACTCGTCGGAGCGGGATCGAACGGAAACGACGTCACGGCGGCCGCGACGGAGACGTTCACAGTCTCAGTCGAGAACATTCCCGCTGGCGGCAACGTCGGTGGAAAGGCCAACACGAACGGGAACTGATGGTAATGAGCAAGAACTCACAATACCCCCGGTTGGATGACAAGCCCGAGCTCCCGACAGAGGCGCCCGGGTTCACGGTCCCCGGCAGGACCGCCGTCGAAGGGCGCGTCTATCGGCTCCGGGAGTATACGGGCGAGGGCGTCACGGTCGTCGCGTTCGTTCCCGCCGAGTCGATTCGGGAGGCGAGGTTCCTCGACTGGCTGACCCTCACGGACGATGTCGATGCACTCGTGGTTTCGAACCACCAGTCTCCGGCGTTGAACCGGGCGGAAACGCCAATGGAACTGTGTGTCCCGGTTCTCTCCGATGCCGACGGCTCCGTCGCTTGCGCCTACGGCCTCGACTACGACCGGATGACCGGCAAACGGATACTGCTGATCGACTCGAATAATCGCATCCGGCGGATCTGGACGGGTCGGATCGATCCGACCGACGTCTACCGCGCCGCGAAACGACATCTCGAAGAGGAGAACGAGACCGATGACAACTAACGAAACCAACCACACGAGGTACGACACGAGTGTACAGGAAACGCAATCGACTACCGACGGGTACTTGAATCTCACAGGGGTGACCGCCGAAAAATCGGTGACGGTGACTGCCGACGACACGCTCCTGATCACGTTCGACGTCAATTCGACGCGGACGGAGCCGATCAACGTCGAAATTCGGGACGCCCTGCCCGAGAACTTCCCGCTCGATCGGATCGGATTCCACCCCGACTACGGCAGGGAACACTGGTCGATCGACGATGGACACGAGGCCGTCTACGAGTCGACACTCGAACCGCAAAGCAACCTTCGTACGCTCTACGCAATCAAGCCCGACGGGCAGGGTGATCCATCGATCATATCCACAGAGACAGAGATGACCGCATCGATCGACGGCGAGCCAGCCCGAGGCGGGGTGGACCACCAATCGCCCCCGGCCACTGACGGGACTGACCTGTCCGAGCAGATCCGTGACCAGAGGGAAGTCTCCGAGGGCGATTCCGACGAGGTGGACACGTTCGAACTCGCGGATCCGAACGAAGAGACGCAGGTCCCACCACAGGCCGAAGCCCCCGTTGCGGAGGATACTATGGACGAGAAGCAGACCACAGCCGAGACCGACAGCGATACCACGACCGACGATAGCGGACCCAACGACGACCACTCCCGCGACTCACAGTCGGAGGAGAGCGGTGGATGCGACGGGAGTCTGATCTCCCAGTTGACGTCCGAACTGGCAGACGCAGGCGACAGCGACGAGGACCTGGAGGCACTCGGCGAACAGCTCTCGTCGCTCGTGGAAAACGAAAGCCGGGGACGGAACAGTTTCGATGCTCGCCTCCAGCGCACCGAGCGCGAACTCAACGAACTGTCCGCCTACACGGACGCGCTGTCGGAATTGCTCGACGAGCGCGGATCGGGCCAGGCGATACTCGACGACCTGGAAGACCAGACAGCGGAGGTGCAGTCGCGACTGGAGACGACCGTCGACAGGGTGGAGGAGCTGGACGAGCGACTGGAGGCGGCCGAAACCCGTGACGAGCGGTTCGCGGAGCGGTTCGACGCCGTCGACGATCGTCACGAGGAGACGACCGACCGGATCGACGGCGTAACTGATCGCCTCGACACGGTAGACCACCAGATCGACACGCTCGAAGGCGACCTGTCGACTCTCCGCGACGCCCACGACGAGGCGGGCGACCGCGTCGATCGGATCAAGGAATCCGTCGAGCGGATTGACGAACGGCTCGACGCCGCCGAGGAAGAACGGGACGCACACCGGGAGTCCCTGTCCACAGAGATCGAATCGGTGGCCGAGGAGTTCGAAGAGATGCGGAACTGGCACCGCGACTTTGAACGGCTGCTGGAGGAGTTCGGGACGGTCGGCTCCGAAGCGACGAACCGCGAGGAAGACGCGTCACGGGAAGAGACCGCTCCCGATACGGCGACAGACGGACCGTCTGCGGCGGCCAGCGAACCGGAAGACGACGATGCGGAACGCAACTCCAACTGAAAGACAATGAAACTGAAACAACTATTCGACGACGATAGCGCAGTCTCACCAGTCATCGGTGTGATTCTGATGGTCGCAATAACCGTGATCCTGGCAGCCGTGGTCGGGGCCTTCGTCCTGAGCCTCGGTCAGAATGTCCAGAAGACCAGCCCACAGGCAAGCTTTGGTTTCGCGTACAACGAAACCGGTGATTCGATAACGATCACCCACGAAACCGGTGATTCCATCCCGGCAAGCGAACTAAACGTCACCTCGACTGCATCGATTGATTACACTGACGATGGAACGGAAACGTTCGAAGACGTCGGTGGTGAAATCTCCGCCGGTGACTCTGCAACGTACGTGAAGGGGTCTGACTGGAATGGTGAGACACTCCGTGTGGTCTGGACTTCGGAGTCCGGCGAAAACTCCGCAACACTTGGTCGGTCGACCGCACCGACTGAGTAAGTAGTGGTCGTTGACTGTTCGGGGGACAAGAGATATCCCCGAATTCGGTCACCGTCTCTGACCACACTTCGGAACTAGGTGGGAAATACGTCGCCTCTCCTGTGCGAATCTTGAAGAGTATAGGTACTCGCCGTTGACTCCTTCTGCCGTGGTTCACGGTATTCGTCGTTCTCCGCCGATTCGCCCGTGGCGCGTCCGACGAGGGCCGAAATATTACGGCGTATGAGCCGCGGATCACGTCGACGGTGTCCGCCACTCCGAGAACGGTTCGAGAGTGACGTTCGGGGTCGGCGACGGTGTCTGACTGGTGGTCGCCCGGAAGGGATGAGTGAGGGAGAGTTTTGTGCGGGTCGACCGCGCACGGCCCCCGACCAGCCGACTCGGCCGTCGTCTCCCGAGTCGGGCGACATCCCACCAGCCGACACGTCCAAATGGCTCCGACGTGTTGCGAACGGTAGGTGTTCAAATGCAGTTCTGCGACGAATGCGGTTCGATGATGGTCTCCCGTGACGGGACGATGGTCTGCACGAACGACGACTGCGGGGCGGAGGCCGAACAGGACGCCGAACGGGCCGCCGAGTTCGTCTCGACCGAGAAACAGACTCACGACGACGTGATCGAGACGACCGAAGACGCGAACTTCGAGGGCAAACCGACCGCCACGGACGTCGTCTGCGACGAGTGCGGGAACGGGGAGGCCTGGTATACGATCAAGCAGACCGGTTCCGCCGACGAACCGCCGACCCGCTTCTTCAAGTGTACCGAATGTGGGCATCGGTGGCGAGGATACAGCTGATACGGGCTGTCGTGACTCCATCCCGGCGGTATCCTTTTGAACGACAGCGACGAATCCGGGCTATGGTCCCCTCTCTGCGTCTCCGCGGTCGCTTCCGTCCGTGGTACCTCCTCGATGTCGCTGCCTTCCTGTTCGGAGCGGGTGGCTCGCTCGAACGCACACTGGCGGGCGAACTCACGCGCGGTCCCGCGGCGATTGGCGCGATCACCCCCTTCGACGTCGTCGTCGCGGTCGCTTCGGGGCTGCTGGCAGTCGTTGTCCTCCGGTTCACGCTCGGAAACGTCTGGGCGTACGCGGTCGAGTACGCAAACGCGGGCGGCCGGTGGAGCGACCTCGCGTTTCTGCTCCCAGTCTGTGGCGGCGTCGTGGCGCTCGCCGTTACATACGCGACGACCTCGAACCTCTGGGCAGCCGCGTGGGCGGGATTTTGGATCTTCGCCGGCCTCGCAGCCGTCGTGGCGGTCGTGGCCTCTGTCGCCGCGGGCTACGCCGACGTTCCGGCCTGAGAATGCTTACTCTCACTGTTTACCGCCGAGCGCCACTCTCGTTGGCGGCGCTCGGCGGGAAGAGACGAGAGTACTCATTATGAAGCGGTGGCGCCAGGAAGTCGGCGACGTCGGCCGCGACCGTTCCGGCTTGCCCGACGAAGAAGTGGTCCGCCGCGAACTCGACGACCTGGTACCCCCGTTCGCGCGCAGCCTCAACGACCGGTATGACGTCGGCGACGTCGTCGCGGCTGCCGTAACAGACCTGCCCCGGGATCTCCGTCGGTAGTTCCTCGAGGTCGGCGACGACGTCGATTCCGCCGAGGTCGCTGTCGTCCGGGGCGTCCGGGGCCGACCGTTCGGTCCCGATGCGGGCGGGCGGCGCAAGCGCGGAGGTCGCCTCGACATCGGCGCCGTGGGCCGCAGCGGACAGTGCAACTGTCCCGCCGAAACTGTAACCGAATAGGCCGATGCGGTCGTAACGCTCTCCCGCCCAGTCGACGGCGTTGAGCGCGTCGGTCCGCTCCCCTCGCCCCCCGTCCCAGGCGCCGTAGTCGAACCGGAGGCAGTCGACCCCCTCGGCGGAGAGTGCCTCACTTACCGCCCGGAGACGCTCGTCGGTGCGGTTCCCACCGTGCTGCGGGTGCGGCGGACACGCGACGACGCAGGCGGCGTGCTCGCCCGCCTCGTTTGTCGACTTCGACGCCGAGCGCGCGCCGGCCACGTCGAGCGTCCCGCGGGCGTCGCGGCCGCCCGGGAAGAATACAGTCTCGGCCATTCGAGTGGCCGGGGGTTCGGCACGGGAGGTTTTAATTCCGGCGCCCCTAACGTGGCGTATATGGGAATTCTCTCACGCGCGTCCTACGTCGTCCGCTCGAAGGTGAACGCCCTCCTCAATCGCGCGGAGGACCCGACCGAGACGCTCGATTACTCCTACGAGCAGATGCGCGACGAACTGCAGGACGTCAAACAGGGCATCGCCGATCTGACAACCCAGAAGAAGCGCCTGGAGATCCAGAAGCGACGCTTAGAGGAGAACGTCGAGAAACACAACGAACAGGCCCGCGAAGCCGTCCGCCAGGACCGCGACGACCTCGCGCGGCAGGCGCTCGAAAAGAAGCAGGCGAAGATGTCCCAGATCGAGGAGTTAGAGGGTCAGATCGCCGACCTCCAGGGGACGCAGGAGGACCTCGTCGAGAAGAAGAACGAACTCCAGAACCGCATCGAGGAGTTCCGGACAAAAAAGGAGACGATGAAAGCGCGGTACGAGGCCGCGGAGGCGTCCTCGCGCGTCTCGGAGGCGATGACGGGCGTCGGCGACGAGATGAGCGACGTCTCACGGGCGATCGAACGGGCCGAAGAGCGGACCGACGAGATGGAGGCCCGCTCGGAAGCGATGGACGAACTCGTCGACACGGGCGCCTTCGACGACGCGCTCTCTGATAAGGACAGCATCGACCGTGAACTCGAAAGCGGGCGAACGAGCGCCGAGGTCGACACGGAACTCGAGACGCTCAAAAGCGAGATGGGCGAGCCAGCCGAGGAGGATGGGGGCGCCGACGCGGAGGCCGAAACCGAGGTCGACGCCGCTGATCTCGACGTCGCCGACTCCGAGGTCGAAGCCGAACTTGAGGAACTGAAGGACGACGAGAACTGAACCCGACTGCTTGGTCCATTCCTGTGCCACACGGGGCTGTGATCGGCGGTACACTGTCACAGCAGTCCGTATGAGACGGACCGGGGATGCGGTCGGAGCCGACGAGCGCCCCGAGAGAACTTCGATGGACACGAAAGCCACTTCCACGGACGAAGAACCGAGCGATACGATGCAGCGGCGGGGCGAGGAGAGCACCCTGAAACTCTGGATTCCGTTGGAGGCGAACCGGTGGGTCGTCGCCGCGGCCGTCCTGTGTGTTCGTTCTCGGCACGCTCGGATCCGCCGCTGTCCTCCCGCACCGGGTCCTCCTGGAGTCGGGGGATCCGGTCGAGACGCTGTTTCAGGCGCTCATGACGGCGACGGTCACGAGCGTGACGCTCGTCGTCTCGATCAACTCGCTCGTGCTCTCGCAGGAACTCGGGCCGCTCGGCGACCAGCGCGAGCGGATGGAGGGCGCGATATCGTTCCGGCGGGACGTAGAGGAGGAACTCGGGATCGACGTGGCGGCCCCGACGCCCGCGGCGTTTCTGCGGGAACTGGTCGCGGCCGTGGGAGAGCGGGCGCGGTTTCTCTCTGCGGCCGCCGACGCGGATAGAAGCGACGACGTCGAGCGTGTCGCAGATTACGCGGCAGATCTCCGACGGCACGCCGACTCGGTCGAAGCAGACCTCCGAGGCGAGGAGTTCGGAACCTTCGGCGTGCTGTCGGCCGCGCTGAACTTCAACTACTCGTGGAAGATCTACGAGGCACGGAAACTGCGGGCGCTATTCGCGGACGGGGACGAACCGACGCCGAGTGACCGGACGACGGAGGGGACGACGACGGATGAAACGACTGCCGAGAACGACGCCTCGGACCCACCCGAGGGCCGCCGGGACCTGTCCGCAGCGCTCGACGAGGTCGTGGCCGTGCTGGTGCTTTTCGGTCCGGCCAGAGAACATATCAAGACGCTGTACTTCCAGTGGGTCGATCTCTCCCGTGCGATGCTGTACAGCGGCGTTCCGGCGCTCCTGGTCGGGACGAACCTGCTTCTCTTTCACGGCGCGCTGTCCGGGTTTTCGGCGACGGCACTCGGGCTTCCACACTACGTCTGGATCGTCGCGGTCGCGGCGGCGGTCACCATCGCTCCGTTCGCGGTCCTGCTGTCGTTCGTCCTGCGGATCGGGACGGTCGCAAAGCGGACGCTCTCGATCGAACCGCTCATCCTGCGGACGACCAGCACCGACAACGGCGACCGGGGATCCTGAGTGTAATCCGGGACGGGCGGGAGCGCCGAGCCGACAGTATCAGTACCCGTCGGCTTCGATGGGGAAGGTAATGACGGAGACGATCGATGCCGTGCGGGCGGCGCTCGACGCTGAGAGACGCGATGCGTTCGAGCGCCGTGTCCAGCGCGAGGCCGATTCGTTACGGGAGGACGTCGCTGCCGGCCGCTACGACGCTTCTGACTTCGCGGTCGGTATGGAACTGGAAGCCTACGTGGTCGACGACGCGACCCAACTCGCTGAAGCGCCGGAGGAACTGTTCGACATCGACGGCTGCAGCCCGGAGCTCGGCGTTCACAACCTGGAACTTCACACGGCGCCGGACGTACTCTGTGATACCGGCATCAGACGGCAGTTCGACGAACTCTCCGGGGTCGAATCGCAGGTTCGGGACCTTCTCGGCGCGGTCGACAGACGGCTCGTCCTGGATGCGATGTGGACGATTCCGCCGGCGGAGGGAACGCGGGCGTACCTCGGCGCGGGGACTGAGACCGACGGCATCTTTCTGGCGGAGAATATGCGCCCGATCCCGCGGTATCTCGCCCTCGACGGGGAGATCCGCGAGCGGAACGGCGGGCAGATCACGCTGAATCTGCCGGGGCTCGAAACCGCGGACTCGATGCTGGTCGAGTCGCTGGCGACCTCGATGCAGCCGCACCTGCAGATTCCGGACCCCTCGACCGTGCCGCGGTATCTGAACGTCGCCACGCGGACGATGGGACCGATCCTCTCGCTTTCGGCGAATTCGCCGTTTCTGCCGGCTGATCTGTACGAGGAAGACGATCCCGATCTCCTGGATCGAACGCCGCACGAACTCCGCATTCCCATCTTCGAGCGCTCGGTCGACGAAGGATCGGAAAAGTGCCGCGTCGCCCGCGACGTCGACGACGTCGACGAACTGATCGGGCGGATCGCCGACGATCCGACACTCGTCGCCCCGCCGGATCTCGGGGACGACGAATCCGGTGCCGGCGGAGCGAAAGGGGACGACGGCGGGGAGCGATATCCCGCCTTCGGCGCCAAGCGCGGGACGTACTGGCGGTGGGTGCGGCCAGTCTTCGGCGGCGACGTTCCGCGCTCGCCCGATGGTGAGACCCCACCGGATGCGGACGGCGCATCTGTCCGTATCGAGTACCGGCCGCTGCCGACCCAGCCGACGCTCCGCGACACCGTCGGCGTCCAGGCCCTCGTCGTGGGCGTGCTCTGCGGCGTCGACGCGGCCGACCACCCGCTCGCGACGCTCCCGTGGGCGGACGCCCGGGATTCTTTCTACGCCGCGGTCGACGACGGTCCCGACGCCGACCTCCACTGGGTGACGCGCGACGGCGACCGGACCACCGCAACACCCCGGATCTACGACGAACTGTTCTCTTTGGCGCGCCGCGGGCTGGCTGACCTCGGCGTCGGCGAGAAGACGATCGAATGGGCACTCACGCCGGTCGCGGAGCGCCGTGAGCGGACCCATACGTCGCCGAGCGCGTGGAAGCGGGCGAAGGTCCGCGAGGCGCTCGATGCGGGCGCGACAGTCCCCGAGGCGATCCGCGAGATGCAGACGACCTACGTCGAGCGGGCCGCAAGCGACACGCCCTTCGCGCGCTGGTAGTCGGTCGGCGCCCGGACCTACGCTTCGCCGCCCAGTACCGCATCGAGTTGCGCGAAGTACGACTCCCGGGGCACCTGATACGGCTCCCGGTAGTCGATCTCGCCGTCGGCAAACCGCCGCCCGAGGTCGTTGGCCCCCTCGACGGCGGCCTCGCGACTCTCGTACGAGTCGACGACCGCCTCGATCTCCGGTTCGAGCGTCAGCACGACGTGCCAGGTGTCGGTCGGGACGTGTGCGGCGCCCGGACGCTGCGCGCGCGAGCGATTCGAGATCATAATTGTCGGAATACACTCCGCCGGGAGGTCGTTGTCCTCGTTGAAGACGTCCGGGCGGAACACGAGGATTCGACGTCCCCGCGGCTCGTCGTTCCAGAGTGTCCAGCCCGGGGGCGGCGCATCCGCTTTGTCGCGCTCGGCTCTGTCGTCGGTGCCGTCCATACAGCCCATTCATCGCCGCTCGTACAAACCCGTTCTGTCCGTCGAGGCCGCCGGGTCGTGACTCCGTCCTGCAATTTAGGAATGATCTCGAAGGAAGGCTTATGTGTGTCGATCACTCACACACGTCTCGTCTCGGTCAATCGGATCGAGCGACTACCCGCACACGCACTGCCAGACTGCCTCGACGTTCTGTCGCCCGTCGCCGTCCTGTCGCCGTCGTTCCGTGACGTCCCGTCGCGCGTGTGTGACTGTGGTACGTAAAGACGTATCACATAGGGCCGCCAGTGCACGACGCGGTCGTGCGCTTTCATCCCCCGTCGACCGGACGGGGGCGCGGCGTCGCTCCCCGGGACGGACAAACAATGAACGGTGACAGAGCAACCCTCGAATCCCTGAGTCGGCAGTACAAGGAGTCGGTGCCCGAGGACCTCCGCGAAGCCAAGCGCTTCGAGTGGTACCTCGACGCCGTGTACGACGACCCCAAGATCGCGCGGAACGCCCACCAGCGCGTGGCGGATATGTTCGACCATTACGGCACCGACTACGACGAGGACGCCGGCGTCGTCGAGTACCGGATGGCCTCGGAAGATCCCCTCCACGACGGTGAGAATACCTTCTACGGCCGGGAGGTCCACGAATCGATCCACGAGTTCGTCAACAAGGTGAAATCCGGCGCCCGAGGACTGGGGCCGCAAAAGCGGATCAAACTCCTTCTCGGGCCGGTCGGCTCCGGGAAGTCACACTTCGATTGGATGGTCCGCCGGTACTTCGAAGACTACACCACGAAGGACGCCGGCCGGATGTACACCTTCCGCTGGACGGATCTCTGCGACGTGATCCGCGATCAGGATCCCGACGACGACGTCGTCCGCTCGCCGATGAACCAGGACCCCCTGGTGTTGCTCCCGCAGGAACAGCGCGACGGCGTCATCGAACGGCTCAACGACCGCCTGGACGCGCCCTACACCATCCGAAACGACCAGACGCTCGATCCGGCCTCGGAGTTCTACCTCGATTCGCTGCTTGCCCACTACGACGACGACCTCCGTGCCGTCTTAGAGAACCACGTCGAGATCGTCCGGCTTGTCGCTTCCGAGAACAAGCGCCAGTGCGTCGAGACGTTCGAGCCGAAGGACAAGAAGAACCAAGACGAGACCGAACTGACCGGCGACGTCAACTACTCCAAACTCGCGGTCTACGGCGAGTCGGACCCGCGGGCATTCGACTATGCGGGCGCGTTCTGCAACGCAAACCGCGGGCTGTTCTCCGGCGAGGAACTGCTGAAACTCCAGCGGGAGTTCCTCTATGACTTCCTGCACGCCTCCCAGGAGCAGACGATCAAACCGAAGAACAACCCCCGGATCGACATCGATCAGGTGATCGTCGGCCGGACGAACATGCCCGAGTACCGCGAGAAGAAGGGCGACGAGAAGATGGAGGCGTTCAACGACCGGACCAAGCGGATCGACTTCCCGTACATCCTCGAGTACGACGAGGAGGCCGAGATCTACCGGAAGATGCTCCGGAACGCCGACGTGCCCGATATGCACATCGAACCGCACGCCTTAGAGATGGCCGGCCTGTTCGGCGTCCTCACCCGCATCACCGAACCGGACGGTGGCGTCTCGCTCGTCCAGAAGGCCAAAGCCTACAACGGCGAGATCGACGACGGCGACGACATCGACGTCCGGAAACTCCGGGAGGGCGGCGAGACGAAGGCCGACATCGCCGAGGGGATGGAAGGCGTCTCCGCGCGGTTCATCGGCGACGAGATCGCCGAGGCCATCATGGATTCGACCCACCGTGGCCGATCGTACCTGTCGCCGCTCTCGGTGTTCTCTCACTTCGAGGCCAACCTGGAGAACCACGGGTCGATCCCGGAGGACAACCTCGATCGGTACTACCGCTACCTCGAACTGGTCCGCGAGGAGTACAAGGAACGCGCGATCGAGGACGTCAGACACGCCCTCGCCTACGACATCGACGAGATTCAGCGGCAGGGCGAGAAGTATATGGATCACGTGATGGCCTACATCGACGACGACACCGTCGAGGACGAACTCACGGGCCGCGAACAGGACCCCGACGAGACGTTCCTCCGGTCGGTCGAGGAGAAACTCGAAATCCCCGAGGATCGGAAGAACGACTTCCGCCAGGAAGTCTCGAACTGGGTCTCCCGCCGGGCCCGCGACGGCACCTCCTTCGACCCGCAGGACAACGACCGCCTCCGGCGCGCCTTAGAGCGGAAACTCTGGGAAGACAAGAAGCACAACATCAACTTCTCGGCGCTGGTCAGCGCCAACGACCTCGACGACGACGAACGGAGCGCGTGGATCGACGCGCTGATCGAGCAGGGGTACTCCCCGGAGGGCGCCCGCGAGGTGCTCGAGTTCGCCGGCGCGGAGGTGGCAAAGAGCGAACTCGAGGAGTGAGCCGATGACCGCAAACTCCTACCCTGGCCCCGGTTCCGACCCAAGTTCGGGGTCGGGCCCCGACGCCGCGCGGGACTACGTCGAGGCCGCCGACGACCACCTCCGCGGCACCTACGAGGAGCCGATGAGCCTCGCAGAGTACGTCGATGCCGCCTTCGAGCGACCGTCGGTCGCCGCTCACGCCTCGAAGTACCTGCTGGACGCGATCGAATCGATGGGCACGCGGACGGTCCTCGAAGAAGGGGAGACGCGCGAGCGGTACCGCTTCTTCGACGACCCCGAGAACGACGGCGAACACGCCGTCCTCGGCAACACGGAGGTGCTGAACCGCTTTGTCGACGACCTCCGGACCATCGCGGCCGACCGGGGGAAATCGGAGAAGATCCTCTGGTTCGACGGCCCGACTGCGACGGGGAAGTCCGAACTGAAACGCTGCCTGATCAACGGATTGCGCGCGTACTCGAAGACCCCGGCCGGCCGGCGCTACACGGTCGAGTGGAACATCGCCGCCGCGGACGACACCCGCGGCCTCTCGTACGGCGGCGAGACGACCGCCACCGATCGGGAATCGGACTGGTACGAGAGCCCGGTCCAGTCGCACCCGCTGTCGGTGTTCCCGCCGAGCGTGCGCGAGGAGTTGCTGGCGGCGCTGAACCGGGAAGCCGACGGCCACGTCCCGATCACGGTCGCAGAGGAACTCGACCCGTTCAGCCGGGAGGCCTACGAGTATCTGGAGGAGCAGTACCGCCGCGAGGGGACGCGGGACCTGTTTTCGGCGGTGACTGACCCCGCTCACCTGCGTGTGAAGAATTACGTCGTCGACGTCGGTCAGGGGATCGGCGTCCTCCACTCCGAGGACGACGGAACGCCAAAAGAACGGCTCGTCGGGTCGTGGATGCCGGGAATGCTTCGCGAACTCGACTCCCGCGGGCGGAAGAACCCGCAGGCGTTCAGCTACGACGGCGTGCTCTCGCAGGGCAACGGCCTCCTGACGGTCGTCGAGGACGCCGCCCAGCACGCGGACCTGCTCCGGAAACTCCTGAACGTCCCCGACGAGGGGCGCGTGAAACTGGACAAGGGCATCGGGATGGACGTCGACACGCAACTGGTCATCATCTCGAACCCCGACCTGGACGCCGAACTCGACAAGTACGCCGACCGCAACGGCCGCGACCCGCTGAAGGCGCTGAAGCGCCGGCTGGACAAACACGAGTTCCGGTACCTCACGAACGTCTCCCTCGAAGCGGAACTGATCCGCCGAGAACTCACAGCGGAGACGACTGTCTGGGCCGTCGACGACGAGGAAGAACTCCGCGAGCGGGTCCGCGCCCCCCTCTCGATCGACGTTCGCAGCGGGAAGGGAACGGTCAGGGCCCGGGAACTGGCACCGCACGCGGTCGAGGCCGCGGCGATGTACAGCGTCCTCACGCGGCTCGACGCCGAGGACGTGCCGGCGGGCTATGACCTTCTCGACAAAGCGTTGCTCTTCGACTTCGGCTACCTCCGGGAGGACGACGGCCGAACCTCGATCGAGGAGTTCAATTTCGACAGCGACGACGAGGGGATTCACGGGATCCCCGTGACCTTCACGCGCGACGTCATCGCCGATCTGTTACACGAGGACACCGAGCGGCGGCACGCCGACCTCGACGTCGAGCGGGTCGTGCTCCCCGAGGACGTGCTCGATGCGATGGCCGACGGACTGGGGAACGCCCCCGTCTTCTCCCGCTCGGAACGCGCCGAGTACGAGGGCCGAGTGTCGATGGCGAAGGCGTACGTCCGCGACAGACAGGAGACCGACGTGCTCGCGGCGCTGCTCTCGGAGCACTCCGTCGAGCGTGAGACCGTCGCCGAGTACGTCGAACACGTCTACGCGTGGGACGGCGACGAACAGGTCGAAACCGAGCGCGGCCCGGCGGATCCGGATCCGCTTTTGATGAAGCTCTTCGAGACCGAACAGCTCGGACGGTTCGGCGACGGCGACTACCGCGGCAACGAGCCGAAAGACCGCGTCGAGGAGTTCCGCCGCGAGCGGATCATCACCGCGTTGAACCGCTACGCGTGGCAGAACCGCGACGAGGGGTTCACCGTCGACGACGTCGATCTGACCGAGATTCCGGTGATCCGCTCGGTGCTCGACACCTACGACTGGGACGACGTCCGCCGGCTCTACGAGGACTTCGACCCCGCACACTGGGAGGACCCGCCGGAGAACACGGAGACTGAACGGCTGAAGGAACGGACTATCGCGGAACTGACCGACCGGGGCTACACGCCCGCGTCGGCGGAGTTGACCAGCCGCGCGGTGATGCGCGAGGTGAGACACCGATGGGACTGAGAGAGGACCTCGAACGGTTCCGGGAAGTCGGCGAGGAACGGCGCGAGGACCTCGAATCGTTCATCCGCTACGGCGACCTCAGCGGCTCCGACGCCGACCACATCGAGATCCCGATCAAGGTCGTCGATCTGCCGGAGTTCACGTACGACCAACTCGACCGCGGCGGCGTCGGCCAGGGCGACGGCGACACGCCGGACGTCGGCCAGCCCATCGGCCAACCCCAGCCACAGCCCGGTGAGGGCGACGGCGACGAGGACGGCGAGGAGGGAGAGCCCGGCGAGGAAGGCGGCGATCACGGGCACTACGAGATGGACCCCGAGGAGTTCGCAGAAGAACTCGACGAGGAACTCGGCTTGGATCTGGAACCGAAGGGCAAGGAAGTGATCGAGGAGATCGAGGGCGACTTCACCGACGTCACTCGGACGGGCCCGAACAGCACCCTCGATTTCGAGCGGCTGTTCAAACGCGGCCTCAAGCGGAAGCTCGCGACCGACTTCGACGAGTCATTCGTCCGCGAGGCGATGAGGGTCGCGGGCGCGACGCCCCGGTCCGTGTTCGAGTGGTGTCGGGAGGAGAACATCCTCGTCTCGCTGTCGTGGATCGAGTCCGAGTGGGACGAGATCGACGACGACCAACGCGGCCGCTGGGGCTCCTTCGAGGAGATGGCAGAGAACGTCGAGCGCACGACCACAGTCCAGCGGATCCGCCGCGACGGATTGAAACAGATCCCCTTCCGGCCGGACGACGAGCGGTACCGACATCCGGAGATAGAGGAGAAAAAGCAGAAGAACGTCGTCGTCGTCAACATCCGCGACGTCTCGGGGTCGATGCGGGAGACCAAACGCGAACTCGTCGAGCGGACGTTCACGCCGCTTGATTGGTATCTTCAGGGCAAGTACGACAACGCGGAGTTCGTCTACATCGCCCACGACGCCGACGCCTGGGAGGTCGACCGCGAGGACTTCTTCGGCATCCGCTCGGGCGGCGGGACGCGGATCTCCAGCGCCTACGAACTCGCAAAGGAAATCCTCGAAGCGGAGTACCCGTGGGCGGAGTGGAACCGGTACGTCTTCGCCGCGGGCGACTCGGAGAACTCCTCGAACGACACCACGGAGAATGTCGTCCCGCTGATGCGAGAGATCCCCGCGAACCTCCACGCGTACGTGGAGACCCAGCCCGGCGGCACCGCGATCAACGCGACGCACGCCGAGGAGGTCGCACGGGCGTTCTCCGACCGCGACGACGTCGTAGTCGCCTCGGTCGGATCGGCCGAAGACGTCACCGACGCGATCTACCAGATCCTGCAGCCGGAATCGGAGACGACCACGGACGCGCCGGAGGCATCGTGATGCAGCCGAACGAAGCACCGCGACACGAACCACGACTATGACCGCACGACCACGAAGTTTCAGACGGGCGGCACGCGAGGAGGCCGAGCGGCTCGAAGAGCCGGTGCAGGAGGCCGCCGCGCTGGCGCGAAAGCTCGGCCTCGACCCCTACCCGGTGAACTACTGGATCGTCGACCACGACGAGATGAACGAACTCATCGCCTACGGCGGGTTCCAGTCCCGCTACCCGCACTGGCGCTGGGGGATGACCTACGACCGCCAGAAGAAGCAAGACCAGTTCGGGATGGGCAAGGCCTTCGAGATCGTCAACAACGACGATCCCAGCCACGCCTTCCTGCAGGAGTCGAACTCCCTGGCAGATCAGAAGGCGGTCATCACCCACGTCGAGGCCCACGCGGACTTCTTCCGCAACAACGAGTGGTTCAGCCGCTTCTCGGGCGACGGCGACCTCGACGCGGCCGCGATGTTGGAGCGACACGCCGAGACGATCGAGCGGTACATCGACGATCCCGACATCGACCGCGAGGACGTCGAGCGCTTCGTCGACGCCGTCACCTGCCTGGAAGACACGATCGACCAGCACTGGCCGCTGTCGGTCGACAGGGGCGGCGAGCGAACCCAGCCCGAGGACCTCCGGGACCGGCTCGAGGAGATGGACGTCTCCGAGACGGTCCGCGGGGAGGTCTTCGACGACGAGTGGCTCGACGACCTCGCCGAATCGGAGGCGGCCGCCGCCGACCTCGACCGCCCGCGAACCGACGTGCTCGGCTTCCTCAGAGAGCACGGAACGGTCTACGACGAGGAGGACGGCGAGGCCGTCGAGATGGAAGCCTGGCAGAAGGACATCCTGGATCTGCTCCGCCGGGAGGCGTACTACTTCGCCCCGCAGAAGATGACGAAGACGATGAACGAGGGGTGGGCAGCCTTCTGGGAATCGATGATGATGGGCGAAGAGCGCTTCGCGGGCACCGACGAGTTCCTTACCTACGCCGACCACCAAGCGCGGGTGCTGGGCTCGCCGGGGATGAACCCCTACAAGCTCGGCAAGGAACTGTGGGAGTACGTCGAGAACACCGCCAACCGCCGCGAGGTGGCCGACAAACTGCTCCGCGTCGAGGGCATCACCTGGCGGAACTTCCACGACGCCGTCGACTTCGAGCGCGTGCAGTCGCTTCTGGAGCCACCGGAGGCGATCGATTCGATCCGATCCGACACCCTGACTGACCTCGCCGCGCTCCCCGACGACGACTCGCGGGTCGACTGGGAGACGCTGGATCGGGCGCTGTCTGATCCCGACGCGGTCGACGTCGACCGCTACCCGTGGAAGGTCCTCACCTACGAGGGCCTGGCCGAGCGGCACTTCTCGCTCGTGAAACCCCAGAATAGGGGATTCGTCCGCCGGATTCGGCGTTCGGAACTCGAACAGCTGTCGCGGTATATGTTCGACGACACGAAGTACGAGAGCGTCGAGGCGGCGATCGACGATGTCGACAAAACCGCCGGCTGGGACCGGATGGCGGAGATCAGAGAGAGCCACAACGACGTGACCTTCGTCGACGCGTTCCTCTCTCCGGAGTTCGTCGAGGCGAACGACTACTTCACGTACGAGTACACGCGGTCGACCGGCGACTTCCGCGTCGCCTCCACTGATCCCGAGGACGTGAAAAAGAAGCTCCTGCTGCAGTTCACGAATTTCGGGAAGCCGACGATCGCGGTGTTCGACGACAACTTCGAGAACCGCGGCGAACTCCTCGTTGGCCACCGGTACAACGGCATTATGCTCGATCTCGACGAGGCCCGGGACGTCCTCGAACGCGTCCACGAACTGTGGGGCCGGCCGGTGAACCTGATGACGATCCGCAAGGAGTACGACGACCACGAGGTCGAGGTCGCCCGCCGGCGCAATCGCGAACCGGAACCGACCGAGGTCGGGATCAGGATCCGCTACGACGGCGACGCCTTCGAGGAACACGAACTCGACCCCGAACTGGAGGCGCGGATCGAGGCCGCCGACGTCGACTACGACACGAAGCCCGACGAGTGGCTGTCGTAGGCGAGTCCGGCGCTGTCGCTGTCTTTCTCTCGCCCGCTATCGCGCGCCACCGGTGACCGGCGGGAACATCGCGAGTTCGTCTTCGGCCTCCACCGGGTCGGAGAGGGACGCAGGCGAGCCGTTCCGCATCAGGTTCACGTCCTCGGCCAGCGCGTCTCCGTCGAACACGCGATCGCGCAGGGCCTCGCGGTCAGCCAGCAGTGCGTCGAGTGCGTCTTCGACGACCGCGTCGGAGTCGATCGAGACGGTGTGTTCCCGACCGTCCGCGACTTCGGCCAGATCGGCGAACAGTCGCCAGGTAACCGTGTGCATACTCCCACTCGCGTGCCGGGCGAGTTGAGCGTTACGGGGTTGGACGAGCCGCCCTTACTTCCGCTCCGATGCTGCCGCCTCCCTGGCGACCTTCCGGAGCCGTTCCGGGCGGGCAACGAGATACAGTTCGTCGCCCGATACAAGCGTTCGACTTCGTGCCGGAATCGGTTCGATGCCGCCTCCCTCGCTCCGAACCGCGGCGACGGTTACATCGATGCTCCCGACGGTCGCGCCGTCGAGTTGGCTGCCGGCGCCGACGGTGACGACGTCCATCGTCTCGTCGGCGGCGCCGAGCGAGACACCGGTCGCGCACTGAGGTCAGCGCGGAGCTCGAGTTACTGTGTCTCGTCGTCGCCGTCGACCGGTGTCGACGGGGTTGGAGAATCAGAGCTAGTCGCGATATCGTCGTCGACCGATGTCGACGCATCCGAAGAGTCAGTTTCCCTGGCCGTTCTCTCGCCTGTGGTCACGACGTCGTCGTCGACGGGCCCGTCGACACCCAACTCGCCGCGACGGATCGCCCGCCGCAGCGCCAGTTCGGCAATGTTGCCGCCGTGTTCGGCCGTCCGCCGGAGTCGATCGTAGGCCAGTCGGTACCCCGGATCTATGGTCACAGCTGACTCGGAGCCCGCTTCGAGTGCATCGAGGTCGGTCAGCACGGCGTCACGGTCGCTCAGCACGCGCTGTGCGACGCCGACATCGAGATCACCCACGACGACGCCCACGGCGTCGGCGACGACCTCCCGAGCCCGTTCGGCGAGCGTGGCGGTCCGTTCCCGCACGGTGTCCGTCATCGGCGCGTCTGTCGTCGCTGCGACCGTGGTGAGCCCCTCGGCGTGGTCGGCCACGCGCTCCAGTTCGCGTGTGGTCAGCCACAGCTCGAACAGCTCCGAGCGGGTGACGCCGAGGGCGTCCACTTCGTCGAGTCGGGAGAGCCCCCGACCGAGTGACCGTTCGATCAGCGCGTACAGCCGGTCGGCCTGTTCGTCGCGTCCAGCGAGCGACTCCGGCGACGCCGCTCCGGTTAACGCGGCGGTCGCATCCCGGTGCATCGACAGGGCGACGAACCGGAGCTGTCTGACCGATTGGTGGACCGAGATTTCTCCGGGATCCAGCGGCGTCACGAGGCGGATCGACGCTTCGCTTTCTTCGAAGATTGAGATGCCGGTGAGGTTCTGGACGGTCCGCTCGACGACCCGTCGCTGCTCGGCGGTGAATCCGTCTTCGGATTGGAGCGTCACCTCGGTGACGCCGGCAGCGTACGCCGCGCGGATAATCTGTTCGAGGGGTCCCGCCTCGTCGTTCTCCACGCCGATGGTAACCGCTGCCGGAAGCTCGTCGGTCTCAGCCTCGGTCTGGATCACCACGACACCGTCGATGTGAGTGTGGAGGTTCACGACGTCGCCTGCGTCGAGACCCTGGGACGCTGCCCACTCCCGCGGGAGCGACACGGTGTAGGTGCCGCCGCCGACCGACTGTATCTTGCGAGTCTCCATCGGTCAGTAGATGAGCTCCGGATCGTTTTCGATCATATACAGCGTCCGTGCGGCGATGTTGACGGCGTGATCGGCGATCCGTTCTACGTCCCGGATCGTCAGGAGGATCCGCGAGACGTCGTCGAGGATCCGCTCGACCGCCCACGGATCGGTCTTGGTCTCGTTCTCGATCAATCCCCGGGTGACGGTCTCGCTCGCCCGCTGACAGACGGCGTCGATCTCGTCGTCGCGGTCGGCGATCTCACGACAGGCGGCCGCGTCCGCTGCGGCGTAGGCGTCGAGGCTCCGCTCGAACAGTGCCCTCGCGTCGCGGCCGATGTCGCGAAGGTCGAGGTCGATCCCACTCGACTGTCGGACCGAGCGCGTGTACTGGACGAGGTTGACCGCCAGATCGCCGACGCGTTCGATGTCTGTGAGTATCTTGAAGGAAGCGACGACGGTCCGGAGATCACCAGCAACGGGCTGTTGCAGTGCGATCAGATCGATACAGCGACGTTCGAGATCGAGATAGCGATCGTTTATCTCTTCGTCCCCGGCAGCGAGAGCGAACGACTGGGGCGCTTCGGTGGCTCCGATGCCGCTTACGGCCACTTCGAGCCGTTCGAGGACCAACTCACCCATCGCCAGCACGTCCGCGCGGAGCTCAGAGAGCGACTCCTGATACGATTCACGCGGCACGGAATCACCCGAACTTGCCGGTGATGTAATCCTCGACGCGTTCGCTTTGGGGGTTTTCGAAGACTTGATCTGTGTCGCCGTACTCGACGAGTTTCCCACCGGTGAGGAACACAGCCGTCTGATCTGAAATCCGCGCGGCCTGCTGCATATTGTGGGTGACGATCACGACGGTGTACTCCTCGCTGAGTTCGTCGATGAGGTCTTCGATCTTGGCGGTCGCGATCGGATCGAGTGCGGAGGCCGGCTCGTCCATCAGGATGACCTCCGGGTCCACGGAGAGACACCGGGCAATGCAGAGGCGTTGCTGCTGGCCGCCGGAGAGGCCGAGCGCGTTGTCGTCGAGTCGGGCTTCGACCTCGTCCCACAGCGCAGCATCGCGGAGACACCGCTCGACCAGTTCGTCGCGGTCGGCCTCGTTGCTGCGGCCGAGCAGTCTGGCGAGCAGACCGGTGTTGATGTCGCCGTGCTTTTCGGGACCGTACGCGACGTTCTCTCGGATGGACTTCGGGAACGGGTTCGGCGACTGGAACACCATCCCGACGCGCTTGCGGAGCTCGACGAGGTTCACACCCTCCTGGTAGATCTCCTGGCCGTCCAGGGCGACGGAGCCGTCTATCCGTGCGCTGGACACGCGGTCGTTCATCCGATTGAGACACCGGAGGAACGTGGATTTGCCGCAGCCGGACGGCCCGATGAGCGCGGTGACACTCTGCTCGGGAATCTCCATCGAAACCCCATCCAGCGCCTGGTCGTCGCCGTAGTACACGTCGAGGTCCTCGACGGCGACCTTCGTGCGGCCGTCGAAGGAGTAGTCGCGCCACTTCTCGCGCACGCGTTCGTCAGTCTCGCCCGCAGTCGTCTCCACTGCGCCGTCGGTGCCTCCTGTGTCGGTCGACATCTGTTGTGATTTACTCATAGTTGAGCTTCCTCCGGAAGTAGTACCGCGCCCCGATCCCGATCGCGTAGAACGAAAGCACCACCAGAAGGAGAACGAACGCGGTTGCCCACTGGAACTGCTCGGGTGAGGTGACGCTGTCGCCCAGTCCGACGCCGGCCGTGATCAGGGCGTACAGTTGGAACGGGAGTGCGGTCGTCGCCTGGAGGAGTTCGGGGTTGGCGACGAACGGCGGCGTCGAGGTGAACTGGAAGCCGCCGATGACGTCGACTGTCTGTCCGCCCGGCACGAACGTGCCGCCCGTCATCGTCAGCAGGATCGGCGCTGTCTCGCCGGCGATCCGTCCGACGCCGAGGATGACGCCGGTCACGACGCCGGGAAGCGCTGCGGGGACCACGACGCTCCGGATGGTCTGCCACTTCGAGACGCCGAGTGCCGCGCTCGCATCGCGGTATTCGTCTGGGACCGCGAGCATCGCCTCGCGGCTCGTGATCAGCACCAGCGGCAAGAGCATAAACCCGAGTGTCAGCATCCCGGAGAGCAGGGACTTGCCGCCGCCGAACCGCGGGACGAGGAAGGCAAAGCCGAAGAGCCCGAACACGATGCTCGGCGTGCTCCAGAGCCCGTTGGTCGCGATCTCGACCACCTGAGTGAACCGTCCGCGCTCGGCGTATTCGGTCAGGAAGATCGCCGCGCCGACGCCCAGCGGGACGGAAAACAGGACCGCCCCGACGACCAGCCAGATCGTCCCGGCGATCGCCGGTAGCACGCCTTGGAAGTCGTTGAGCAGCGCCACGCCGTTCATCACGAACGGGAGAGACACCGGGAGGGAGATGCCGAAGACCGCCGGGCCGGCTCCGGGGCCGACCTCGGCGCCGGTGAACAGTCCCGGTAGCCCCTTGAACGTGGTGAACGCGACCAGAATGAACAGGACGCCGACGATCGAGCCGGCGTTGAGGTAGATGAGCAGGTACGCCCCCATCCGCCGGCCGCGGGCGCCGAAGCCGCCGTAGGCCTTCGCGGCCGCCCACCCGGTCAGGAGGGCACAGAACAGGGTGGCAACTGGAATCACGAACTCCGCGGTCAGCGACGCCTGTTGCTCGAAACGCAGCTCCCAGACCCACCCGGGACCGATCGTGCCGGTGACGTACGCCGCGCCAGTGAGCAGGCTCACCGCGCCCGCCGGGAGTGTCGATCCGACGTCCTCGCGCGGGACGGCGGTCACTGCGAAGGCCGCGCCGCCGACGAGGAGGGCAGCGACGATCGAGCCGATCTCGCCTGCGTTTACGACCTGCGCCGCGATCGCTCCCCCGATCGTCAACCACACGATCGAGAACGCCGCCGCCGCGACGAGGCCGGCGCTCTCGCTGGGTTGGGTCTCGACGACGCCCAGATACGAGCCGACGCCGAACACGATCACGGCCCCCCCGAGCAGCAGCAGGACGCCGCCCAGTATCGCGACGACCGGCACGCCGCCGACCGGGTCGCTGATCGTGAGTACCTCGAAGAGAGCCGCAAACGACAGTACGAAGAGCACCGCCGCGAGCCCGATGGCCACGGCCGCGACCGCCGTCGCCCGAGAGGTGTCCCGGCTGACGAGCCGAGTCTCGGTCGCACCCGCCATCAGTTCTCACCTCCCAGCTTCCGTCGCATCTGCCATTCGATGTACTGCGAACCGATCGAGATAACGAGAACGGTGAGAAAGAGGATGACGCCCGCGGCGAACAGCGCGTCCATCTGCAGGCCGTCGGCCTCGCCGTAGTTGTTCGCGATCAGCGACGTGAGCGTTGCCTGGCCGTAGAACGCGTTGTACAGCGGCTTCGTCAACTGCGGGACGCCCCGGAGCATCACCGTCGCCGCCATCGTCTCGCCGATCGCGCGCCCGACTCCGAGCAGGACCGCCGCGGAGACGCCGGAGAACGCGGCCGGCAGCGTGATGGACGTCATCGTCTGCCAGTCTGTGGTCCCCATCGCGAGCGACCCGCTCTTCATCGATTCGGGCACGCTGCTCAGGGCGTCTTCGGCGACCGAGACGACCGTGGGAAGCGCCATCAACCCGACGACGATTCCGACGAACAGGTACGATCCCTGGCCGGTCGTCCGGAACTGATCGGCAGCCCACGGGCTCAGGATGGTGAATCCGATGAATCCGTACACGATCGAGGGGATGCCCGCGAGGATCTCGACGCCGGGTTTGACGACCTCTCTGACCGTCGCAGGGGCGATCTCGGAGAGGAAAAGCGCCGCGGAGACGCCGAGCGGCGCGGCGACGGCGGTCGCGATGATCGTCACCATCGCCGTGCCGTGGATCATCGGCACCATCGAGTACCGGACCGGGTCCGACACCGCATCCCACCGGGCCTGCGTGAACATCCGGAGCCCCGGCACGCTGATCCCGAGGACTGTCCCGCTCTCGTAGACGAACACCGGAATCGACTCCACGAGGATGAACAGGGTGATCAAAAGCAGGATCAGGATGGTCGAAGCCGTCATCGCGAGGGTCAGCATCCGTGCGGTCAGCCCCTGGTGTCGGACCCACCCGTAGCCGGCCGTCGCGAGAAAGGCCGTAAAGGGGACGATCGTCAGCGGGGAGACGAGGAGGAACCCGGCGAGCGCCGCGAGGAGCGACCCCACCATCAGCCCGACAGTGAGGACTGCCTGCGGCTCCTGGTCGGCGACGAATCCCGAAAGCTGCTGCCACCGCCGCGTGAGCGCGTCGCGCGCGTCGGTTTGTACCCTCGTCATATCGTGTCTAGTGTCTGTAGTGTGACAAAAAATCCGAACTGTGTGCGGGCCACGGACGGCTCGTTACGCCTGGTCCGGCAGCTTCGCCGCCTCGGACTCGATGTCTGCGGTCGGAAGCGGGATGTAGTTGTTCTGCTCGACGAAGACTGTCTGGCCGAACGTGGTCAGGAACATATTTAGGAACGCGCCTTCCCGCAGATCGGTCCCGCTCGGGGTGTCATCGGTGATTTTCGTGTACATATGGAGATCGCGGTTGAGCGGGTAGGCGCTGTCGAAGATCGTGTTCTCGGCGTCCTTGTCCGGCTCATAGAGCGTTCCCTCGAACTCGATACCGATCGGCTGGACGGACTCGCTCGTGAACGCCAGCGCCATATACGCGATCGCGCCGTCGTTGTTGGCGACGGCCTCGGCGACCTGCTGATTCTGTCCGAAGCGCGAGTCGACGCCCGGCATCGGCGCGTCGGCGCCGCCGAGCATGTTCAGACGGAACGCGGTGTCGGTACCAGAGCCCTCAGCACGGCCGATGACGAATATTTCCTGGTCGGGGCCCCCGATCTCCGACCAGTTCGTGATCTCGTCCTGGTAGATCCCGCGGATCTGCTCACCGGTGAGCTGCGTGACGCCGGCATCGTAGATGTCGCTGCTGACGACGACCGGCTGGCCGTCGCGGCCGACCACGTGGTCGACGAACTGCTCTTCGGCTTCGGAGTCGCTGAGGTCGAGTTCCGCGGTGATCGGCCCCGAGGAGTTGCCGATGTCGACGAGGCCGTCGCGGACCGCCTTACACCCGGTTCCGGAGTGGCTCAGGCTCACCGTCGTCGGGAACGGCGCCTCGGAACGCTGGTTCGTCGGCTCGAACCCGTACAGCCCCGCGAAGTGGTCGGCGAGGTTCTGGTCGGTGTCGAGTTCGTCCCACCCGGGGACGGTGCTTTCGTCGTTCGACCCCCAGTACTCGCCGTCGCTCGGCGGCGCATTCGCGTTCCAGTAGGAACTGCCCTTGTTCGAGATGGGGTACACCGTCGACGACCCCTCGGCGTTGAGCAGGCTCGTGTTCATTCCGTCGTCGCTGCTCGAACTGCTACTGTCGCCCCCGTTCCCGCCCGAATCGCTGCCGCTGTCCCCCGAGGCCTCGTTACCGCCGTTTCCGCCTTCTCCTTCGGCGGAACAGCCGGCCAGGCCAGCCGCCCCGATCGCCCCCGACGTGAGGAGGAATTTCCGGCGTGATACTCCTGTGCCGCCCGAGTTGCCTTCTGGCATCACCTGTTGATACCCCGATCTCTAATAAACCGGTTTATAATACCCCTATCGGGCAGTCCGTGTGACTGGGCACCGCCCTGGAGCGCTCTGTCCCAGGCAAGACCGATATATAGCGCTCCGGAGCTGTCTGGACGACTCAATTTACCTCGGTACCGGAATTACCGAAGATATACGGAGTAGAGGTGGTGAGACAACGGATATGAGTACATCGGGTTCGATCGGACTCCCGGTCGACGACGTGATCGACGCGGTCGACGACTGCGACGCCGACGCTGCGCGGGCGGCGCTCGATCCGATCACCGACGACGGGACGGTCACCCGGAACGCAATCGAGACTGCAGTTTCGGACACGTCGAAGCTCCTCGCCACCGCCGAGACGCGAGTCGAACTTGTCGGGAACGCCTACGAGGACGCAGTCGCGGCGGCCGATCCTGTCGCCGACCTGGACATCGTCCGCGTGCGACTCGACGGGTTCGCCGAACGGCTCTCTGCGGTCGAATCGCGGATTTCGGAGCTACGGCCCGATCTGACGGTTCCTACGGACCTCTCGGAGCGTCCGGAGTCGGCGTACGAACTTGCCACGGAGCTTCGAGCGGTCGCGACCGACGCACAGGGCATCGCCACGACGGCGGACGACCTCTCGTTCGACATCGAGGAGTTCAGGTCGTGGCTGGCACGGCCCGCCCGACGGCACGACGAGTTCGACGAGGACGTCGACCTCGTCTACGATTCGGTCGAGGAACTCGCGGCTGTCGTGGCGGATTTGCCGGGTGAGACGGCTGACCCGGCAGCTCAGTGGGCAGCTGCGAGGATGCGGGCGCACGTGTTGTCGCTTCTGGCCTCCGACCTCCGCGCCGAACTCCGAGACCTCCGTGCCCTCGCCGAGCGCGACGGGACCGAGGTCCCGGCGGACTTTTCAGAGCGGCTGGAGCGGATCGAGATCCACACCGCCGAGATCGAGGCCGAACTCGAAGCGCCTGCCGACCGGGCGTGGCGCGACCGGTTCGGAAGCGACCTCGCGGCTTTCGAGGATGCTCTCGATCCGTTCGAGCCGCCGGTCGATTGGGGCGCCGTCGAGCGAATCGTCGCGGAACATCGGCCGGAGACAACAACGGCAAGCGACGCCGATTGAGCGATATCCCGGAGTGCTACTCTCTGCTATTGTCTCCTGTATAGCCGTCCGGACCACAATTAGCAGCGACTATGCCGCGGTCCCGAGAACCGCCGACTGTCACGATGAGCGGTTCAGAGTCTCCCACCAAAAGCGGTGACGACCCGATCAGTCAACGTGCGGCGAGAGACGTGAGGTCGCCGCGGCGGTCCGACCGCGAGCCAGCGTTACGCTTGGCGGTCGTCGACCAGGATGGTCGCCCCGACCGCGCGACGATTCACCCGCCCGGACTGACTGGGACCGCTCGGCTCGAAACCTGGCTGTCCGTCGACCTCTCCGTCGTGGTCGAACTTTCGGCGTGGCGGTGACTCGGACATCGCCCACGACGCGTACGAGTCTTTTTAAATCAGCAGGGTGGGAGAGTGAGATATGGCGCTCTCGCGGGACTGGCTCGGCGCGCGCGCGGCGGTCGTCCTGACGCTTCTGGTCGGCCTGCTGTCGGTCGTGACCGGGATCGCCAACATCGGTGTCGGCAGCGCCGCGGTCTTCCAGTTGCTCGGCCTGACCGTCCCTGGAGTGGTTCGTCAGGTGACTGCGTTCACGGGGACACTGACGGGATTCGTCCTGCTTTTGACCGCGTTCGGGCTCCGGCGGCGACTGCGCACGGCGTGGTACGCGACGCTGCTTCTGTGTCCGGTCACGGCCGTACAGGGGATCCTGCAGTCATCACAGTTTTCGTTCCCGCTGATCGGGCTGTCGATTCTGACGCTGGTCGTGGTCGGGCTGAACATCCGGGCGTTCGACCGGGATCTGTCCCTGACGACGAGCCAGATCGCGTCCCTATCGGCGCTGGCGGGGGCCCAGGCCTACGGGACCGCCGGCGCCTTCGCCCTGCGAGAAGAGTTCGACGGCGTCGAAACCCTGCTGGACGCGTTCTACTTCACTCTCGTGACCGGCAGCACCGTCGGCTACGGCGACATCACCCCCAACTCCCCGGTAGGCGAACTGTTCGCGCTGTCGGTCGTGCTCGTGACCGTCTCGTCGTTCGCCGTCGTTCTCGGGGTAGTCTTCACACCGCTTATCGAAGCGCGACTCTCGAAAGCACTCGGACGTATGACAGAAGAACAACTCGACGTACTGACAAACCACGTCCTCGTTCTCGGATACGGGGACCTGACGGAACCGATTCTCGAAGAACTCAGCGGCAAAGCCGACGTCCTGGTCGTCGTGCCCGACGAGGCCCGCGCCCGTCGACTCTCGGACCGTGGCTACACCGTCCTCACTGACGACCCCAGCGACGAGAACGCCCAGCAGCGTGGCAGAGTCGACGTCGCACGGGCCGTCGTGGCCGCGACGGAGAACGACGCGGAGGACGCACTCACGATTCTGACCGCGAGACAGCTCAACCCCGAGGTGACGATCGTGGCCGCCGCCACACAGCGGGAGAACGTGAACAAACTGAAGCGGGCCGGCGCCGACACAGTCATCAGTCCGGCGGCGCTCGGAGCGCACTTCCTCGCGGAGTCCGCGCTCGGCGGAGAGGGTGCCGAGACGCTCGAAACCCGACTGCTCGGGACCGCGGGCGATGATGATATGGAGGCGGCCGCCGAGGCCGTCGAAGAAACTGATGGCTCGAACACCGATCGTGTCGCTGATCACGGCGATACAGATACGGATCCAGACTCTACACTGGGAGAATGAGCCCGAAGCGTCGATCGGTCTCGGTCGCCTACGGCGCCCCGCGATCGAACACTGCGACGTCGCAGTCGAGGTCGCGGACACGGCGGAACGTCGGCGGCGAGACGAGCCGCGAGACGGGCGAGCGGTCGCCGCTGGACCCGAGCACGAGCAGGTCGTAGCTGTCGGCGTTGGCCGCGATGAAGTCGTCGACCGACGACCGCGCGACGCGGGTTTCGACGTTCGCATCGACCGTATCGACGAGGTGATCGAGGTGGGTCTCGGCCCGCCGACGCTCCACTTCGCTGTCGATGCAGGTCGTGACGCTCACCGTCCCCCGTCCCCGGATGAGTCTGGTCCCGAAATCGATCATCGCGTGGGCGATATCACCTGGCCTGGATACCAACACCAGCACCCGGTTCCAGCGGCGGCGCTCGGTGGCCGGTCGGAACGCCACCGAGTCGATACGGCTGTTGAAGATACTCCGGACGAATCCGGACAGTGCGCCGCTTTCTTCCTCGTACGGCGTCACGATCAGGTCGCAGTTGGCCGTCTCCGCCGCTTCGAGCGTCGCCCCGGCGGGGTCACCCGCGACGACGACCACCTCACAGGGGACGCCGACCTTGGTGCGGAGCATCGACGCGACGGCTTCCAGTCGCCGGACGCGGTCGTCGGTCGTCGCTGTGAGTGCAGGATCCGCCGCAGCCGACGCTCCCTCGCCGTCGGCAGTGGTATCACTCGTGGCGTCCGCCTCGACGACTTCACAGAGGACCACCTTCCCGGCGTCGTGTGCGGCCGCGAGCCACGCGCCGAAAAACGCCGTCTGTTCGCCCGCTTCGCCACGCATCGGGATGAGGACGTGGTCGTCGCCCCGGACCGTGTCGTACAGGAAACTCGCGCGCTTCTCGTAGAACGCCTCGCGCCAGATCACGAACGCGACCGCAACGACCGACGCGGCCAGGACGATGCTGACGACGTACGCCGCCGGCTCGATGTCGCCGGTCACGAGCGCCAGCAGGGCCGTCGAGAACGCCGAGGGCGCCTCGATGTCGGCCGCCCAGGTCACCAGCCCGGTGAGGAAGATTGCGAGCGCGGCACTTTCCGGGAGGACGCTTCCGCCGCCGATTCCGCCGTAGACCCAGCGGGTTGCCGTGTGTGCGGCAAGCCCGCAGAAACCGCCCGCGCTCAGACTCGCGACGAACCTGACCGGGTCGGCGTAGGGGCCTTCGGGATCCGAAACGAGCGTGTACGTCCCCGAGGCCAGCGGCGGGAACAGCAGGAACGACAGCGTCTGGACCTGATTCGAGAGGTAGGTGACGAAGCCGATGATCACCGGGACGAAAAGCACGATCGACAGGTGCAGCAGGTTGGTCGTGTTCTGTATCCAGCGACGGAACTCCGACAGTTCGCGCCGCTCGATCCGCCGGACGCGACTCCTGAGTGCTCTGAGGCGTTCGACCACGACTTCGAGGAGTCGCTGTCCGGCCATCCTACGCGAGTGCGACGACTGCGTCGAGCGTGAGCGCGATTGCCCGCTCGACGTTGTTCTTCGCCTTTTCGGGCAGTTCCGAGTCGGAGTCGGCGCCCTTCTGTGTCCCTTCGACCAGGTTGCCGTCGACCGTACAGATCGCACCGGCCGCCATCCCCTTGCGCCGCGCGAGCGCGAACACCGCGGCGGCCTCCATCTCGATCGCCAGCAGGTTCGCGGCCTCCCACGACTCGACGTAGGCGTCGGTTTCGTTGTAGAACGCGTCGTCGGAGACGATCGGGCCGACGTGGACGTCCTCGTCGTTATCCTCGGCGGCGTCGACCAGCGCCGAGAGGACGTCGTAGTCAGGGACGGCCGGGATCACGGCGTCTTCGTAGCGCTTCGAGGTGCCTTCCTCCTTGGCTGCGCCGGTCGCGACGACCATATCGCCGATCTCGATTCCTTCCTGTAGCGCGCCCGTCGTCCCAACGCGGATGACGGTTTCGACGCCCACGCGGGAGAGTTCCTCCACCGCGATCGCGGCTGACGGACAGCCGATACCGGTCGAACAGATCGTCAGCGGAACGCCCTCGTAGGTGGCGTTGACGATCTTGTACTCGCGGTTCTCTGCGACCGTCTCCGGGTTCTCACACTGGCCGGCGATGCGGTCGACGCGGCCGGGATCGCCCGGAATGAGCGCCACGTCGTTCACGTCGCCGGGTTCGATCAGCAGGTGGGGTTGTTTCGCCATACCGGGGTACTCGGTGGTTGCGGTGAAAAGCGACGCGGTCAGTCCGCCGGTACAGGACTGTTCACAGCGCTGTCGTCAGCGTCGGAACGATGACGCCGACGCCCACGCCGAAGACCACCGCGGCACGGAGCCACTGGCCGCGAACCGCGGTCGCCCGCTCCTCGTAGATTCGTCGGCTCGCACGCGGGAATACGAAGTGTGCGAAAAAACCGTAGATGAACGCGGCGACGGCGATCGTGGCAGCGAGGTGCGGCACCAGACCGACGCCGCCGACGGCCATCACACCCGGAATGAGTGACGATGCCGAGAGGTACACGACGCCGTAGAGTCCGCCCGCGAGGATTCCGACCACGTGGTGGACGACCATCGCAGCCGCGAATTTGACTTCCGACGGCGTCGTGCGTTTGAGCACGGCGGTCGCGACGTAGGCCGGTGTGAATCCGTCTTCACCCTGCGACATCGGAACGTCCATCGCGATCGCTGCGAGCAGTCCCGACACGCTACAGACGAGGAGAAACCGTCCGAGCAACCCGGGAGTCCCTGCCACGGCGTCGAATGAGACTGCTGCAACTGCCGCGATGTGGCTCGGTGCGGCCCTCGTGACGGCGAGTGTGAATGGCAGGTCGATCATTCGCCGATGAACGCGTCGACGTCGTCCCAGGTGAGCGAGGTTCGTGCGCCCGGGGCTTGCGAGACGAGCGCACCGCAGGCGTTCGCGACAGCGAGTGCCCGTTCACGGTCCGCGCCGTCGACGAGCGCGGCGATGAACCCCGCAGCGAAGGCATCGCCCGCACCGGTCGTATCGACGACGTCGATCGGGTAGCCCGGGTGGGCGACTCGTTCACCGTCTCTGATCTCCGCGCCCTCCGGCCCGCGTTTGAGAACGAGCGTCTGCTCAGTCAGGTCGAACGCATCGAGCGCGAGTGCGGCTTCGCGGTCGTTCAAGAACAGATACTCCACGGCGGAAATCGCCGGTCCGTAGCCACGATCACCGATCCGGCGGCCGGGGTCGAAACTGACCGTAAGCCCGTGCGCTTTGGCACGTTCCGCGAGTCGTGCTGCCGTCTCGGGGTCCTGACTCGTCAAATGGAGATGTTCGGCGTCCGCGAGGGAAGACTCCGGGAGATCCGACGCCTCGAACGTCTCGTTGGCACCGTCGCAGCCGAGCACCATCACCTCCCCCGAGGAGTCGACGACAATGTACTTCCGCGTCGTCGGCAGGTCCGGCGCCGTGACGACGTGGGATGCGTCGACACCCGCATCGGTCAGTTCCTCCCGGGCGCGCCGTCCCTCCTCGTCGTCGCCGACGCTCCCGAGGAGCGCCACGTCGAGGCCGAGATCAGCCAGTCCTGTCGCCACGTTCCCGGCGCTCCCGCCCCCACCGGCACGCCGGTCCGTGACCGGAACCTCGCCGTCGGGGTCCGGCAGGGAGTCGACGCGGAGCGTCACGTCCCAGTTCAGGTGCCCGGCGCAGATGACTCGTGGCATTTCTCGGAGTGACGGCGCCGGATCACAAAAGCGCTCGGTGTTCCTGGCAGTGCGGTGACATCCCGCCAGTCAGTCCGAGTACCCGTGTAGAACAACTCACTCGGAAATTGTCACGGAACCGTCGTGACGGTGAAGAGGAGGAGATTGTGAACGCCCGGGCCGAGTCCGACGGCCGCGACGACCCCGAGTAACACCTGCGCTTCGGTCGGCTCCTCGCTGACGAAGTCGGCGAAGAGCCACACCACGATCGAGACGACGGCGATCTTGACGAGGACGAAGAGCCATCCCGAGCCGATGAGCGGTTCCGTGGGTAGTCCGTGCGCGAATTCGATGATGATGCGCGATAGCGGCGTCCGCTCGTCGAATCCCAGGACGTCGATTCCGACCGCCGTCGACACGCCGTCGAGAACGTGCGCGAAGACGGCCAGTGCCCCGAGCGACCCCGTCTGGCGGATTTCCGGCACCAGCCGTGTCAGTGTCACCCAGACGGCGGCTGCGACGACCACGGCGAGCGCGAGTCCGGCAAGCGGGACAGCAGGTGCGAACGTCCCTCCCTCCGCACCAACGACGAGAACGCCACCCACGGCACCGAGAGCGAGCAGCCCGCCAACAGACGCGAGCGTCCGGGCTACCCCCCACTCTCCGACTGCGTCGATCACGACCCACGTCCCCACAGCGATGATACCGACGGTAAGATAGACTGCTGGCGTTCCCGCCAGCGGTCGAACCGGTTCCGGAAGGCCGCCGATCACGTAGAGGACGTGTAAGGCCGAACCGAGGACCATCCACGGCGCAAAGGCCAAGATTCGATCGGCGGTCACGGTAGGACGGCGTCGAGAGACCGCTCCGGCGACGAGGACCACCCCCACGACGAGAACCGCAAGATAGGGAAGCGGCGGGAGGGCAAACCCCTCCGGGAGTATTGCCATATCCGGACGTTCGGACCCGACGGCAAAACGCTACCGGAGCGGCACGCCTGATACTGGTTACTCTCACTGTTTCCCGCCGAGCGTCACCTCCGTCGACGGCGCTCGGCGGGAAGAGACGAGAGGAACCAGTATGAGACACCCGACTGCTTTTTTCGTCTGCCCACGAGGTACCGGTATGGACAGATCGGAACTCGCTGCCCGGATCGATCACACTGTTCTTGGCCCCGCCACAACGCCGGCCGACGTCGAGCGTGTCGTCTCGGAAGCGTCGGAGTACGGGATGAACGTCTGCATCCCTCCGTGTTACCTCGAGGAGGTCCCGACGATGGAGCTGACGGTCGCGACCGTGATCGGATTCCCACACGGGCAACACTCGACGGCAGCAAAGCACGGCGAGGCGGTCGACGCCTGGCAGCGCGGCGCCGACGAACTGGATATGGTTCTCAACGTGGGACTGCTGAAAGCGGGCAACCACGAGGAGGTCGTCGCGGATATCGCCGAAGTCGTCGCCGCAGTTCCCGTCCCCGTGAAGGTCATCCTGGAGACGCCGCTGCTGACTGACGACGAGAAACGACGCGGCTGTGAGGCGGCTGTCGACGCCGGCGCCGACTTCGTGAAAACGGCGACGGGCTTTGCGGACGGTGGAGCGACTGTCGACGACGTCGAACTGATGGCGGAGTACCTGCCGGTCAAAGCCAGCGGGGGAATCGGCTCCTACGAGGAGGCGCGGGCGATGATCGAAGCGGGAGCCGAGCGCATCGGGGCGTCGTCCGGTGTCGCTATCGTGAAGGGTGCTCCTGACGCGGAGTGACTACTCCTCGCGCATCTCGCCGAGCCGTTCGACGAGGTCGTCGGTCTCGACGTCGGATTCGACGCTGACGTCGCCGTCGTGGTCGTGCTCGTGGACGTTGACCGCCTCGGTTTCGTCGTCCGTAGTGGTCTGTTCCTGCTGTTCGGACTCGTCGTAGCTTCCGAAGCCCATACCAGGTAGTTCCGGTGGTCCTGTATGAATCATCCGAACTCGCGTGGGGACACCCTCTTGGAAGGTGAAACTACAACGGGTTTAGCGCGGGGAGGGTGTCAATATCCTCTCTGTCTAACAGCGCACAAATACCTCACCGAATCGTCGTTACTGATACTGGGAAGCGGAAGAATACGGTTTCGGCCACCCGACCGACTAATGATCTATCTTCCTCCGCTCGCCCGTGTACCCCCATTACGATATGATCGACAGCGTTCTCTCTGGCGTAGTCGGGAATCAGACGCTGTGGATCACCGAAAGCCGAGTCGGTGTCGATCCCTCGGTCGTACTCGGCAGCGGTCTCTTCTGCCGCCGAGAGCAGGTAGTCTGCCGCCTCTCGTTCTATTTTGTCCCGCCTCTCGTCTCTTCTCGCCGAGCGCCGTCGACGGGGGTGGCGCTCGGCGGGAAACAGTGAGAGTAACCATTATGAGGAATAGATGGTCTTCGGGATGGTTTTGAGTACCCCGACTGTGTTTTCACACCACCCGTGATATCTGAGAGAGTAACGCTTTACGGTTCCAAAGAGAGAACCGGATCACCTGTAGCATCCCTCGATTGAAGCCTCGAGATAATATGGCCAGCCCTAATGCAGACACGACCCCCCCGGAACCCTGGTATGCGAAACCGACTGACGAGATCTTCTCGGCGTTGAAGACCGATGAAACGGGGATTTCGTCCGACGAGGCAGGTCGCAGACTGTCGGAGTACGGACCAAACGAGATCCACGAGGCCGAACGGACATCGGTCCTCGATCTACTCCTCTCCCAGTTCCGTAACCCGCTCATCTATCTTCTCGTCGTGGCGGCACTTTTGTCACTCGGCACCGGATTCCTCCCAGGTGGTGAGCCGAGTTACACTGAGGCAGTGTTCATCGTACTCATCATCGTTGCCAACGGCGTGTTCGGATTCGTCCAGGATTACCAGGCCACCCGGTCTATCGAAGCTCTTCGTGAACTCGCAACGCCGGATGCGACCGTCCTCCGTGACGGAGAGAAACGGTCAATCGATGCAGAAAAGGTCGTCCCGGGGGATGTCATCTATCTCGAACAGGGAGACGCGATTCCGGCCGACGCCAGAGTACTCGCCACCGAGGAGTTACGGACGAACGAGTCCCCACTCACCGGAGAGAGCACGCCCGTCGAGAAGACAACCGGGACCGTAGACGAAGACACGCCACTGGCCGAGCGCCGCAACATCGTGTACAAGAACACGACCGTCGTGAAAGGCCGAGGCAGGGCGGTCGTCGTCGAGACGGGTATGGAGACGGAGGTCGGTGGAATCGCCACCCAGTTGGACGAGGCTGAGGACCGACAGACGCCGTTCCAAGCCGAAGTCGAACATCTTGGCAAGCAGATCGGGGTACTCGTCGTTTCCCTGATCGTCCTGGTCGTTGCTGTCCAGTATCTGTTCACGGCGACCGAGCCGACCGCGATTCTCCTCGTCGGCATCACACTCGCCGTTGCGGGCGTTCCGGAGGGGCTACCTGCAGTCGTGACGTTCACGCTGGCGCTGGGCGCACGGGAGATGGTCGACCGGAATGCGCTGGTCAGGCGGCTTCCGGTAGTCGAAAGCCTCGGCTCGGTCGACGTTATCGTCACAGACAAGACGGGTACGGTGACGGAAAACGAGATGACGGTGACGCGGCTCTACGCCTCGGGATCTGTCATCGACTTCTCCGGGTCGAGTCCGAGTTCAGCGACCGGTGACGGGAACAGCCAGCGGGTTGCTGCTAACGGCAATCAAAGATGTGATTCAGAAGTTTCGCCGCTGTTGCGATGTGGAAGACTTTGCAATAACGTGGCCCGGACGGACGACGGCGAGTATCGCGGTGAGCCGACCGAGATCGCACTCCGGCGAATAGCGGACGACGCGGAGATCGACCCGGCCGGAGAGCGGGTCCGAGAGATCCAGTTTTCCTCGGAGCGAAAGCGGATGACCGTCGTCGTCGAAGATGGGGGGCCAACGGCCTATATGAAGGGGGCACCGGGAACGGTCTTAGAACGGTGCGACTCTGTCCTCGAAGGCGGCGACGTGCAGGAACTCACCGACGAAAAGCGACAGGACATCCTCGACAAGACAGAGTCGTTCGCAGCTGACGCGCTCCGAGTGTTGGGGTTCGCGTCCAAGTCCCTCGACGACCCATCGGCCGACGCGGAGCAGATCGAGGACGGGATGGTATTTCTCGGCTTACAGGGGATGCTCGATCCCCCCCGAGAGGAGGTCGAGGACGCAATCGCGGACTGTCGGTCGGCCGGCATTCGAACAGTACTGGCGACCGGTGATAATCTCACGACGGCCCGGGCCGTCGGTGAGCAAATCGGACTCGATCCCGATGGTGCGCTCACAGGAGGTGACATCACCGAACAATCCGACGACGAACTGGGGAGAACTATCGAAGACGTGGACGTGTTCGCCCGGGTGGAACCAGATCACAAGGTCCGCGTTCTGAACGCGCTGCAGGGCAACGGACACAACGTCGTGATGACCGGTGACGGTGTCAACGACGCGCCGGCACTCACACAGGCCGACGTTGGGGTGGCGATGGGACAGCGGGGCACCGACGTCGCTCGGCAGGCGTCCGATATGATTCTGCAAGACGACAACTTCGCTACGATTCGTGACGCCATTCGAGAGGGACGAGGCATCTTTGAAAACGTCCGTAAGTTCGTCAACTACCTCGTCTCGACTAACACCGGCGAGGTACTGGTGGTGTTTCTCGGCGTGTTACTCGGAAGTTTGCTCTTCCCGTCACAGTTCTCGGCGACATCACAAGCGCTGATCTTGACGCCGATCCTGATTCTCTGGATCAACCTCGCCGCAGATACGCTCCCCGCGCTCGCGTTGGGTGCAGACCCACACGCGGATGGACTCATGGACCGGCCTCCGAGACCCACTGACGAAGGGGTGATCAACGCCCGCGTACTCGTGTCGATACTGACGATCGCGGTTCTCTTAGCAGTGACGGGATTGGGAATATTTTTCTACACTCTGGATCGCACCGGATCGATTCTCCGCGCTCAGACGCTCCTGTTTACGTTCATCGTCGTCGTTGAGCTAATCCGCATCCAGGTTATCCGTTCGCGGTACGACCAGACGCTTCGCTCGAATCGATGGCTGGTCGGTGCCATCGGCGTGTCACTTCTCATCCAACTCGCAGTCCTGTACACACCGCTCAACGACTTCTTCCAGGTCGTTCCCCCCACCCTCGTCGAGTGGGGATGGATCGCCGTTGGATTCGGCGTGTTCCTCCTGCTCAACGTGGTCGTATCCGCGCTGAATAGCCGAATTTTCGAATCTCGGATATCGGAGTAGTCACAACTACCGGAACGACCAGGGGCCGGGATCCGATTTCGGGTTCGCTTCCGATTTCTCTGTCTTCCGCCTATCCGAGTTCAAACTCGATACTCGCCTCTTTCGCCCGTCGATAAGTCTTTCTTGTTCTGCTTTCACCTCGAACGGTGGCTATGATGCAGGCCGATAGTGAGGTACCGAGTCGTCGCCTGACTGGAGGATGACCGCGTCAAGTTGATGTCTGCTGGTCAAGCGGGTCTTCGAGTCCGCCCATCACCGCTTCGAGAGTATCCGCCGCCGTGAGGAATCCCACTACTTCACTGTCTTCGAGGACGAGCGCGAGTTCCTGATCCTCGGCTTGGAACTGATCGGCTGCGTCGCTGACGTTCGTCTCCGCCGCGAGCGTCATCGGGGGGCCGCTATCTCGGTACAGGTGACGCTGCCGTCTACGAGATCCTCGTAGTAGTCGATGATCGACGGTGCGTACACGATGCCGGGGAAGTCGGTCAGCTCCTCACCGACTGGTGGAAATCGGGTGTGTGGCGTGTTTCGGATATTGTCGAAGTTCTCGTCGACCGAGAGCGTGGTCGAGAGCGCGACGATGTCGTCTGCCGGGACCATAATCTCGCTCACCGAGAGTTCGTCGACGTCGAGCGCTCCAAGGACTTCGTCGCGCCGCTCCTCTGGAAGTTCGCCCTCTTCGAGAAGCGAGTGCAGCCGATTGCGGAGCTGAGCTCGTGATTCGAGGACCTCCGCTTCGGTTTCGAGCCACGCCCCAGTCATCTCGGTGCCGGGGAATCTATGTGGACGTACAAGAACCCCTATAGATAGAGGGAAGCGGTCTCACAGAACCGCTACTCCCCGCGTCCAACCGTGATGACGGGTACTGGTGCAGAGCGGACGGTTTTCTCTGCGACGCTCCCGAGAAGGATTCGATCGCTCCCGCGTCTCCCTGTTGTCCCCATCACGACGGCGTGGATATCGTTCGATTCGATGGTCTCGAGTATCACCTCGATCGGGGACCCGTGTTCGACGTGCCGGATACTGTCCGAGACGCCGCGTGTCTCCGCCTCGGACACGACGTCGTCCACGGCATCGGTCGCTGCCTGTTCACCGTCCCGTCCCGAAGTCGTTGAGCGAACGTCCAGATCCAGGGAGGTGTCGTCGACGACAGACAGCACGTGAACAGTCGCATCGAGAGCCGATGCGAGGGAGAGACCATGCTCGGCAGCATAGGCCGCACCGGCACTCCCGTCGGTCGGGAGCAGGATGGTCTCGTAGGGAAACACCAGTTGTTCGTCGGGTTGCATCCGCGCTGTGAGCACCGGGACCGAAGACAGACGGACGACCTTCTCCGTGACGCTTCCGATGAGGTATCGTGATACCCCCTCCCGACCGTGGGTCGGCATCACGATCACGTCGTACTCGTACTGCTCGGCGTACTCGGCGATTGTCGGCGCTGGATGCCCCTGAACGACGTCGGAATCGTAGTCGACACCGAGTGTGTTCAGTGTCTTCTCTGCTTCCGCGACGATGTCCTCGCCCTCCTGAACAAGGGCGTCAACGACCTGGGTCTCGACGACGGTGACACTATCGCGTGTCGTATCTGCGACGAACAGAACGTGGATCGTTGCGTCGGCCCAATGTGCAATCTCGGCCGCGTGATGCAACGCCTCCGCAGCCCCATCGCTTCCATCGAACGGGAGCAGAATGTCCTCGTACATATGCACTGTGAGTACTTACGGGCATCCCTCTCAAGTGGTTTGTCACCCACCAGCAGGGGCGGCTCACTCACCCGTCGAGTCCGGATCCCGAACCCACATCACCGGAACTGGCGACGTTCGGACGATTTTCGCACTCACGCCACCCATCATATATCGGCTGAAATCGGTCGTGCCGTGCGTTCCGAGGATCGCGAAGTCGATCTCGTGTGTGTCGATGTAGTTCCGGATTTCTCTCGACGGGACACCGAATTCGATTTCACTCGCGATGCGGTCGACGGTCGCCGCCTCTGCGGCCTCGATGGCATCTGCGATGATCTCGTCTGCTCGGGTGGTGAGTTCCTCCTCTTTCGACAGAGAGCGAGCATCTGGACCGAGGCTTCCTGTCTCGACAACGTGGAGTAGGTGAAGCGTGGCACCAGTTGCGTTTGCGAGGGCGACCCCTTCGGATACCGCGAGTTCAGAACCACGGCTGCCGTCCGTCGGAACCAGAAGCTCCTGGCACGGATAGGCGAGTGGTTGGGTCCCGGGGTTGACAGCAATCACAGGGGCATCTGCGGTGTTGATTACGCGTTCTGTAACGCTTCCCAGGAGAAACCGCTGCAATCCACGCCGTCCGTGGGTCGGCATCACGATCAACTCGATGCCTGACTGCGTACCATACTCGACAATCGCCTCGGAGGGGTCACCGTGGAGTACCTCCGAGACCGCGGTGACGCCGCGTTCTGTCGCGCGCCGTGCTGCTTCGTTCACGATCTCTGTTCCTTCCTGCTCCAGAGCGTCGTCCACGTCGTCTTGCGTTCCGCTAAGGCTGGCGTGGCTGGTGTCTACGACATTGAGGACGTGGATCGTAGCCTCGTGCTCGGAGGCTATCTGGAGGGCGTATTCGAGGATCGATTCTGCTGGCTCGCTCCCATCTGTGGGAAAGAGGATCTGATCGTACATAGGACGGACTGAGGGAAGAATGGGCGTTACTGACCCTCGGCAGTGATATCCAACGCCCCTTCTTCTGCCGTTTGGACCTCACGCCACCAGACGAGCTCGAACTCGATACTCTGTTTTGCCTCGGTATCTCCTTCAGACCAGTCCGACTCGCCTTCCAGTTTGAATGTCACCGGGTTCGTCGGGTCCAACTGAACCTGCTGCCCACCGAGTTCGAGCGTCACAGCGCCATTGCCGTCGAGTTGCTCGGCTAGTTCGCGGAGGTACGATGCAATTTCGGACCGCGTTTTCTCGGCTTCTGTTTCGAGTTCTCCCATACGTACGGGTACGCCGGAAGTCCGGATAAACGAAAGGGGATATTCTCTATCCGGAAGAATTGCTCACCGGTGCCAGATCAGAGATACGCTGCATAAGCCAGGTTGATGCGGCGTTTCATAATGATTACTCTCACTGTTTCCCGCCGAGCGCCACCCGCGTCGACGGCGGTCGGCGGGAAGAGACGAGAGTAATCATTATCAGTTTTCTCACCGAGCAGCAGTCTCTACGCGTATGCACTGGGAGCCTCCGTCTCGACGTCTCGCACCCCCATTTCATATAGCGATATACCCTTTACGTGTTCGGAGACGACCTCGATTCTGTTGTATCTTGTCCAATGAGATCTGGTTCGGTTGATGCTCGTGGACACTGGCGGCCGCGACGCGGGGTAGTTGTCCGGCCTGAGGAACGTCTCGGCTTCCGGTCTTCAGGACTCCCTGTCGAATCAAATAAATCGGAGGGGAACCGAGATTGCTCCACTGAGCCCTTCGTACCGCGATTCCCGGGCGTAACCCCAGAGCTGAAGGCCAAGTGTCTAGCGAATAGAATCGACGAACCGGTATCTTCGTTCCTCGGGACGCAACTCGACCTGCTCCTCGGGAAGCGTCTGCTCGTGACCCGAAACGACAGTCTGGACGTCGCGGTACGTCGCATTCAGCACATCACGGGCTACCTTCGAAGGCAAAGTGTCGACGACTGTATCAGCACCTAATAGATATCGAGCCAGGGTCCAGAGGATCGCATCTACACCGGTGGCGACGAGCCGACTCCGTTCACGATGAGCTCGCGAGTAGCCAACGCCCAGATCGCCGTCACGACGTTTCTCAGGCCCTGGACTCCGATTCGATGGACGCACACGCCTTGATCGTCATAGTAATATCGGGGATTTCTCCGATACGAGTTCGAGAAGCTGGTACCGCTGGTGAGACGGAGCCGTCGGTTGTGGGCCGGCGTCGTCCGATGGCGGTCTGGTTACGAGCTCTCCCGTGCGGTCACGGACGATCTCTATCTATGGGGGGACTGCCCTTTGGAATGACTCTGCACGTTGATTCGTCTCAGCAGTAGTCCTCATCGACTACGATCAGGCATCACCGACGGTCAGGTATCTCTCGTCGATGTACGCGGACAGGCAAGTGTAGGTACAGAAGTAGGTCGTCGACCCGAACGCGGCCGCGCGATTGTGCGGACCGGATTAGGCCGCGACCGAAACGAGACGAGCCTCGCAGAAGACACGAATCCGCTTCGTCGGGTGTCGTAACCACTGCGTGTGAACTCGAATACCCAGTCCACGGATACGCACCGACGCGACACCGTAACGCTCTCAGAATAGATTCATCAGACTCGGGAACAAGGTTTCTTGTCTCCTTTCGGCGGTCACGACGCCAAGCGGTTCGCGATTTCGGTGACTCACCCGTTGTGAAGGCATCCACCAGTAGTTCGATAATTGAGGATGGATGGTGCTCAGTCAAGTGTCACCATATTTCGGTTCCTGAAATCCGATATCGCTCTGGACGGTCGTCTTCCCCCACTGAACCCCAGGGGTTGCGATCGGAAGAGAGGGCTCTCGATTTTCGGTACTCAGCACGAGGAGCCAGCACAGGAACTCTGAGATCTTCAGAGAGACCCAATCCGATCAGCGCAGGAAAGTATTTTTATTCGGGCCAGTGCTACCAATCACCAGAAGTATACAATCAGTTCTACAAATATATAATCTATACCGCTGACTATACACTCATAGATTCCAGTCTAAGTAAGGTTATCCTCGCATATGCAATAAAGTAAAGTGGCAGGCAGTCCAGCCGGTTTGTATGCCGGCGGATCAACTCGACGAGGAACGTGCGACGGTGATGACCTACGTTCCAGGCTATCAGAAGGAGCGGTGGAAAGAACACGCCGAGGAGTTGGGGATGAGCCAAAGCGAATTTATCCGGACGATGGTCCAGGCCGGCCGTCGCGACTTCGAGGTCCCCGAGTCCGGGAGTGCAAACGCTCCATCGGACGAACGAGTTACCGAGTCAGATCCTGCAGACGAGTCGAACGCGTTCGAGGAACGGGTCGTCGCAGCACTCTCGGCCTCCGAGTTCCGCTCGTGGGACGAGTTGCACGAGGAACTCTCCACGGACCTCGAAGCACGGCTCGAAGACGCCTTACAGCGATTACAGGCGTCCGACAGGGTCCGACACAGTGGCCGCCACGGCGGATATGCGCTCACGGACGCGGAGAGTGACCGATGAGCATCCAATCGCCCGACGGCGATGCCATCGACGATCCGATCGCGTACTTCCTCGAAGATATGACGTACCACGGGAAATCTGACCGGACCAGGGAGGCCTACGAGCGCGTCCTCCGCGAGTTCGAGGCGTTTCTGGCGGAGCCATCGCGGAACCCTCGGGACGAACCCGGAACGATCGCGGCAGCGACGCATCGCGACTGTATGGCCTGGATCCACTCGCTCAGGGGTTCAGCGGCCGCAGACAGCACGATTGCGACATACGCCTCCTATCTCCACCGGTTTTACGCGTATATGACGCAGGTTGGCGTCTTCGATTCGAACCCGATGACGCTCGTGAAAGAAGAGATGGACGAGCGGATCGACACTAACCCTTCACGGCGGGAGATTCCGCTCTCGGAGATGCGCGCGTTCGTTCGGAGTATCACACACCCGCTGGAATACGCCGTCGTCGTTACGCTGCTGAAGACCGGGATTCGGGTCGGAGAGCTCTGCAACCTCGACCTCCGGGACGTCGCTCTCGCCGACGACAGTCCACTCCTCGCTGTCGCGGATGCGGAGATCGACCAGCGACCGCAACTGAACGGCCGGGGGCCGTCGCTATACATCGATTCGGATCCGCAGGCTGGGGCAGTCTACGCGGGCGAGGAGCGGTCGGCCTCGAACAAGCGGAAGCGGTCGACAGTTATCCCGATCGACGACGAACTGGAGGTCGCCCTGCGTCGCTGGCTCTCGATCCGCCCGAACGTCCGTTCGTCCGCAGAACCGCTCTTCGTCAGCACGTCAGGCCGCTGGGGCAGTCGGCTGACACCCGATATGGTTCACCATCTCGTCGAAGGTCACGCCAGTGAGGCGGGTTGGCACCGATCGGGCGGCACCGCCGAAGAGAACGTCACACCTCACTATTTCCGGCACTTCTTCACCACGCACCTCCGTGATCGAACCGGAGACCGGGGCATCGTCAAGTACCTGCGGGGGGACGTCGGCGGCGACATCATCGATACCTACACGCACAACTGGGGAGATCGCGTTCGCGAGACCTACGAGGAACACATATACTCTCTCGCTTAACTCTCCGCGGGACCCGGGAGCGCTATTGTTCGCCTCCCAGCACATAAATCATATACCGCTATATAAAATTCGTTGCCGGCTTCAGGAATCCGTCACCTCCGAGAGGACAGATCGCGACCCGACCCGTTTAAGTTTCGGGCGGTCGTCGGCCGGGTATGCACGTCGCGCTGGGCGGGACGTTCGATCCAGTCCACGACGGCCACCGCGCGCTCTTCGAGCGCGCCTTCGAGTTGGGTGACGTCACCGTGGGGCTGACAAGCGACGAGCTCGCGCCGAAGACCCGCCACGTCGACCGCTACGTCCGGACGTTCGAGGACCGCAAGCGGGATCTCATAGCCGAACTGGAACCGCTCGCGGAGGCGTACGACCGGGAGTTCGAGGTGCGGAAACTCGAGGAACCCACCGGGATCGCGACCGAACCGAAGTTCGACGTTCTCGTCGTCTCTCCCGAGACGAAAGACGGTGGTGAACGGATCAACGAGATCCGCAAGGAGCGTGGACACGATCCCCTCGATATCGAAGTCGTCGATCACGTCACCGCGGATGACGGCGAGCGGATCTCCTCGACCCGAATCATCAGCGGCGAAATCGACAGACACGGAAACCTTACGCCGGAACGGGACGGGCGGGGACCCGATCGTCCCGAGGGCGGCGAGGCCGGCTGTCCCGAACAGTAGCCCGATTTAGTGGAGGGTTGGTCGCTGCATTGCAGACTCACCACGACGGTGGCTGGAACCCGGCGGATTCGAGCGTCGACTTCCATCGTTGCTGGACGCTCAGTCGGGTGACGTCCATTACCTCGGCGACGCGCTTCTGAGAACGCTCCTCTCCGGCAATCAATGCCCCGGCGTAGAGACTCGCAGCCGCGGCAGCGCGTTTCGATCGGTCCTCGTCCGGTACTTCGGAGAGAAACATATCCGCTGCAAACGAGCGGGCCTCGCTGCCGAGGCCAAGTCGGTCGGCGCCGCGTTCGATCCGGGTCAGCCACTCCTCGTTGGCCACGCGGTCCCGGGCGCTGTACATACCTGGAATGGGACGGCCGCAGGGAAGAACCCTCCGCGCGGAACGACAGGTTGATTTGGTCGATGGAAGTAGTTATACCCGCGCGCGGGTAGCCAAGTGGTCAACGGCGCAGCGCTTAGGACGCTGTCCCATAGGGGTCCGCAGGTTCGAATCCTGTCCCGCGCAGTGAGGAGCGAAGCGACGAGCGAGCAGGCACGGATTCGAGCCCTGCGAGTCGCAGCGCGCGAACGGAGTGAGCACGACCGTCTCGCTCCGGTTCGAATCCTGTCCCACGCATCGCGAGGTCGAAGGAAGTGAGAACTCGATTGGCGAACGTGGAGCGAAGCGAGCAGTGAGCAGTGAGAAGTGTGCCGACCGGTAGTGGCGGTTAACGATCCTCGCTATTCGACTCGAGCAGATCCAGCGCCCGGGCGGCCGCCGCACTGGTCGCTTCTTCGTCACTCGTCCGCTCGGATAGCGTCCCGACGTCGATCGCCGAGCGAACAGAGGCCGAGTCGACAGCAGCGAGTGCAGCGATCGTTTTCGTCGCAAGCAGCCGAGAAACCTCGTCAGAGTCGTCGAGGTAGCGATCGAGTTCAGCGGCGACCATCCCGGGATCCGCGACAGTGTCGGCGGCATCGACTTCCTGCCACAGCGTCGTGAGCGTCTCACGGCGACGGGTACGCTCCCGCGGCGAGTCGCCGTCGATCGCGGACAGACAGCCAGCGATCAGATCGATCGGGCCGCCGCCGCAGTGGACCACCGCCTCGGCGATGTGCCGGTCCGTCTCTGGGTCATCGAAGGACAAAAGCGGCCGGAGTTTTGCCGGAGTGCCGTACGTCGTCATTCGGGCGAGATCGGCCGCATCGTACGCCTCTCGGCGCGCTCGCTCGACCGTCTCAACGTCCGCCAGTTGGAGGTCGGCCGGCAGTTCGTCTCCCTCGGCAGCGTTGAACTCCGCGGAGTCGTCGACTGTCTCCCGGACTACGGCCGGAGAAACTCCCGAGACGAACACCCGATCTGCCGACCGTTCGACCTCGCCGGCCACCGAATTGGCGAGGTGAGACGCGAGATTCGCAAGCGACTCGTGGCCGTCTCCTGCAAGCGACGAATCGAACCCCCACACGACGACCTCGGGATCGGTGCCCCCCTGAACGGTCCCGATGGACGGTTCGCGTGCGTCGTCGATCGGATCACAGACGCAGAGTTCGGCGGGGAGCCCACACGTCTCACAGTTCGTCATACCGCTCACGTCTCGCTGCCGGGCAAGTAATTCTATCCCTCAATGTGAGTCCCGTCGTGGGATCCTCGGGCGCTGTTCGGTTTCGCTGTCGGTTCGACTGCGAGGACCCGACCGGGCGCGTCCGCACCGATCAGAGACCGAGGTGATCAGTCCCCGAACCCCTGGGGATAAGTTCTCGGCGGCTCGATCCTCACCGTGGCCGAAGACAGTGCACCGAACGGCGAGCAGTGGCGGTCCGACACAGCGGAGCGTGGCGCCGTCTTCGACGAGGACCGAGAGTACCGGTATCGGCTCTGGCGGGAGTGGGATCCCGACGAACCGACCGTGGCGTTCGTGGCGCTCAACCCGTCGACGGCCGACGAGACCGACAACGACCCGACCATCTCGACCTGCGTCCGGTTCGCGAAGGCGTGGGGCTACGGTCGCGTCGAGGTCGGGAACCTCTTTGCCGTCCGCGCGACCGACCCCGCGGAGATGAAACAGCATTCCAGTCCGGTCGGTCCAGCGAACGACCGCCATTTGCGGGCGATTGCGGCCTCGGCGGACCGCGTCGTCGTCGCCTGGGGCGTCCACGGCACTCACCGAAACCGGGACCAGGAAGTCGTCGACTTGCTCGACACCGAGTTGTACGCGCTGACGACGACGAAGGACGGCCACCCCGGACATCCGCTTCGGAAATCGCGTGAACTCCGTCCGGAGCCGTGGCCGTAGCGCCCCCCGTCGCTGTCAATCGTGTGGGTGGAATCGCCGCACGGCCTTTTTGACCGCCGCAGCGTCCCCGAGGAACGTGATGTGATCGCCCAGTTTCAGCACCTCGTCGGGGTCCGGTACGTGGGAATCCTCTCCCTGTCCGATCTCGGCGATCAGACAGCCGCCGGGTATCTCCTCGTTGAGATCCCTGATTGCTCTCCCGGCGAACGCATCGGCAGTCATCTCGATCTCCTGAATGTCGTGTCCGTCACCGGGATCGTACATCCAGTTCGCCAGCTCCGGCCGCTCGATTTCGTTGTCGATCGCGAACGCGGTCGCCATCGGAGAGTCGACCGCAGTAACCGAAAGCGCCTCGAACGCGTCCATATTCTGCGGATCGTTGACGCGGGCGTACACCTTTTCGACGTCGAACTTGGTCCGTGCCATCTGACAGATGAGGAGGTTGACGTTGTCGTCACGTGTTGCTGCGACCGCGATCTTCGCCTCCTCGATACCCGCCTCCCGGAGGACGTCGACCTCGGTTCCGTCGCCGTCGTAGACGGTGAACCCCTCCTCCCGTGCCTTGCGTTTCTGTTTCTCGTCGTCCTCGATCAGGACCACGAACTCGCCTCGTTGCTCCAGTCGCGTGGCGAGCGCCAGCCCGACCCGGCCCCCGCCGACGATTATCGTGCGCATTGGTGTTACTCCTAGCCGCTCGCCGATCTGTCGCGCCAGCCCTGCCTCGAGCACGTCTGTGGCCCCGATAACGATGAACACGGTCCCCAGAAGTGTCTGACTGGCTGTCTGATTCCCTGCCGTTGCAAGTTCGATCGCAAAGAGCGTCGCGACGCTCGCCGGAATGATGCCACGGGGACCGACAGCCGCCAGGAACAGGCGCTCGGAACGGTTGAACCGTTCGACGCCGACGGTCGCGACCCAGGCCACCACCGGTCGGAGGACGAACATCACCACGACGACCAAAAGGATCCCGCCGACGCCGAGTTGGCGGATTGCGCCGAGGTCGATCAGCGCCGCGAGCGAGACGAAGACGAACGCCAGAACAATAAGCGTCGCATCGCGGGCGAACTCCTCAATCGTCTCACGGTGGGGAAGATCCAGATTCCCGAGCGCGATCCCCGCAGTCGCTGCGGCCGCAATGCCTGCTTCTGCGGCGACGGCCTCCGCAAGCGCGAAAGAGCCGATCGCAGCACTGAAGACCAGGAATCGGGCCGTCTGTGGGCCCTCTTCCGGCCTCAACTCGTGTTCGAGGAGGAAGTATATCAGCCCGGTCGCAAGAAGTCCAGCGAAGACACCAACACCGGCCCGTTCGACGAACGCGATGGCCGTCTGTGAGATCCCCAGGTCGTCGAGCAACATCGTCTCGAAGATGACGACGGCCGCGATGGCTGCGGTCACGTCGTTGATGATCCCCTCCGTTTCCAACGCTGTCGCGACGTGTTCTCTGACACGGACGACCTCCAGGATCGGCGTGATGACTGTCGGCCCCGTCGCAACGAGTAGCGCGCCGACGACGAGTGCAATTTCCCACGCGGCGCCTTCAAGGACCCGGACGGCTACTGCTACTCCCAGAAACGTCACCACTGCACCGATCGTTACCAGCCGTAACGAGGTCCGCGAGGCCTCCCGGATCCGTTCGAATCGGAGCGCGAACGCACCGTCGAAGACGATGATGGCAACGCTGAGACCGACTACTGTCTCCAGTCCATCGCCGAACGTTTCGACTGTTACGAGCCCCAGCACCTCCGGTCCGAGGAGGAGCCCGAGGCCGAGGTAGAAGACGACACTGGGAACCCGGAACCGTCGAGCGAGCAACTGAACACCGATCCCTGCGACGAGAATCAGTGCGACGATCGGGAGGAGGCTGCTGGCCACGTTCGCTCTGCTATTGCTGTGTGTGAGAGTCGCATATATCCTTTTGCCCTGCGAGTGACCGCAGCCGACGCCGAACCTCGGCTGCCGTATCGGCTATTCTCTCAGGAATCCGCCGGTTCAGTCAGCTTCTCGTCGAGATTCCGGAGGGTTCGGTCGAGCTCCCGTTGGTTGAACCGCGCGGTCACCGGCGCCAAAAGCCACCGGAGCACCGTCGGCAGGCCGAGGTCGTAGGTGGTCGCGTACGTAACCCGAGTACCCTCCTCTGTCGGCTCGAACGTCCACTCGATGCGGCCTTCGACGTCCCCCGAAAGCTCGAAGCTGATCCGTTCCGGCGGGTCGTGGACAACACCGTGGACCTCGCCATCGAAGTCGAGGCCGAGCAGTCGGTACGTGTACCGCGCCCGCTTTCCGCCGTTATCCCGCGTCCCGAGCGTCTCCACAGCGGTCAACCGCGGAGAGATCCGTGCCTGGTTTTCCGGAACGTCCATATACTCGAACACGGCCTCCGGCGGCCGGGGGATCTCGATCTCGGCGACAGCTTTCATATTCGTCTCTCCGTCCGGCAGCGACAAAACACTCCGGGAGACTCGCGACTGCGTCTAGCTTCCGTTACCGCTGTCGGAACTGTCGACGCCCATCGCCTCGAAGAGCTTCCGGCGAACGGCTTCCTCCGTCAGTTGCAGGAGCGTATCGCGGTTGTCGTCGCTCGTCTCGATCCCGGTGAAGATCCCGAGCGGGATTTCGACGTCGCCCTGCGTGGAGTGGCCGCCGGTCTCGCCCATCTCCGAAAAGGCGTCCTCGAGCGTCTTGCCGATGTTCATCCGGATGTCCTTCGAGCGCGCCGACAGGAAGATCCGGTCGTCGGCGATGCCGAACACGGCAGTCGTGGTGATCCCTTCCAGTTTCAGGAGATGCTGGGCCGCCTGGCCGAGCGCGTCGCGGTCGCGGATGAATCCGGCGTTCGAGACGAGATGGCTCCCCTGCACCTGTCGGTTCTGGATAGCCTCGGCGAGCACGTCGAGCGTCTCCGGCGACATCGACGGCGATTCGACCTGTTCGAGCGTGTCGTGGTCGGCGAAGGGATAGAGGTACGCCGCCGCGGTGAGGTCCGCAGGCGTCGTCTCCCGCTTGAAATCCAGCGTTTCAGCACGGATACCGTACAGCAGCGCTGTCGCGACGGCCGCGCTCGGCGAGAGGTTGAACTCCTGGAGGTACTTCGTGAGGATCGTCGACGTCGAGGAGACGTTCGGCCGGACGTCCACGAAGGCTGCCTCGATTTCGTTCTCTGGCTCGTAGTGGTCGATGAAGATGTCGACCTCGTAGTCGCGGTCGGAGTCGCCCGATTTCGTGTGATCGACCAGCGCCACGGCGCCGTACTCCGGGAGCGACTTCCCCTCCGACAGCGGCACGAGTTCGATCCCGAGCAGGTTGACGAACGCGCGGTTCTCCTGGTGGCCGATCTCCCCCTCGTAGTTGATGACCGCGTCGATCCCGTGCTCCCTGGCGATGGCCTGCAACGCGACGGCGGAGGCGATCGAGTCGGGATCAGGATTGTCGTGTGTTAGTATCGCCAGGCCCTCCGTGGCGTCTTCGAGAATCTCCGCGAGCTGTCGCGCTTTGTACTCGAGTTCGCCGGATTCCAGCGATCGCAGCGCCGAGTCGGCGATCACCTCCGAGGGATTGATGACGACGTCGGCGCCCAGTTCGTCGAGTTCGTCCTCCGTCACCGGGTCGGAGGCGCGCACGACGATGAACTGATCGTCCCCTCGCTCGCGGATCGCCGAAACTGCCGCTTTGTTCGCTTTGACCTCCGACGCGAGGATGAGGAGGACGTCCCTGTCGGCGACGACGTCGGCAACGTCGGGATCCGTGATATCGATCTGTTTGGCGTTCAGGTCCTGATCGCGGAGGGATTCGACGCGGCTCTCGTCCTTGTCGAGGATGAGGACGTCTTTCCCCTCCTCGACGAGTTCCTCGGCCACCGCGTAGCCGACGCTCCCGCAGCCTAGGATAGCGTAGGTGGACGAGGGAATCGTGATCCCGGCGCTCATTCTGACGTCACCTCGGGTCGGCCAACACTTAACAGCACCCGTTCGTCCGAGTTCCTGATAATCGAGTGCGTTCTCCCGCTCGCCACGTGAAAGGAAACATCTTTAATCGCGCCACCGGAATTGCCTGTTGTTGAGGGCCGGTAGCTCAGTCCGGCAGAGCGTCTGACTCTTAATCAGACGGTCGCGCGTTCAAATCGCGTCCGGCCCGTCTTCTCGCCGCGAGCAACTTCGCGAGCGGCGAGTCTCGAACTCGGCGGGATTTGTAACCCTGCCAGTCGCAGCCCGGAACGGCCCGTCGGGCCGCACGCCCGGACCGTCTGGCTCCGGTTCAAATCGCGTCCGGCCCGTTTCATCCCGTTGGCTCTGCGCCCGAGAGCTACTCGTCCGCGAGCTCCGACAGCAACGTGTCGAGATCGTAGTTCTGCAGGGCGCGGTGGCTGTGTCGCAGCGTCGAGACGACGAACGTCGAGTTCGTCCGGCGAACCTCCTCGATCGTTTCGAGGTCGGTAATCAGCCGTTCGACCATTTCGCGGTCGGGCAGGTGGGCGACCACGACGAAGTCTGTCTCGCCCATCGTGAAGTACGCTTGGGAGACGCCCTCGACGGCGAGGATCTCGTCTTCGAAGTCGTGATGGGAGCCGTGATAGTCGGTGAGGAGTTCGACCAGCACGGTCACGCCGAGGCCGACCGATTCGAGGTCGATGTCGTACAGGTCGTTTTTGATGATGCCCGCCTCCCGGAGGTTGTTCAGCCGGTAGTGGATCGTCGAAACGGGGATGTCCGTCTCTTCGTGGAGCGCTTCGGGGCTCCCGGTTCCGAGATCCGCGATCGCCTTCAACAGGCGGATGTCGCGTTCGTCCATACGCAGGTACTGCCCGTTTTGTGCGGGACAGGTTGTAAGTTGTGCCTCGCGAGACCGGCACGGGATATGAACGTGTCCAGGGCAAGACCGCCACGGATTCCTTACGAGCGCCTCCCAGAGCCGCTGCGGTCTGATACTGTCGGACGTAACTATCTGGAAATTCTCGGCACCCCGAGGTGCCGAAATATTCCACGAACTTGCGTCCGACAGTATGAGCGTGCGGACGGACGCCCCGACGCACGCCGGTCTTTTGGGAGGCCAGATGAAAGAGGAAAGCGTCGAATGCGACTGCCCACCTCCGTCGAGGATCTCCAGCCCCGGAATCTCACCCGGCGACAGCGGCTGATCCTCGTGTTCTTCGGCGCGCTCGTCTCCATCGTGCTCGTCTTTACCATCACCTACTACTGGGGGATGCGGACCGTCGAGGACCGTCCCCGGTCGATCTTCCAGTCGTTCAACACGGTCATCGAAACGATGACCACGACGGGGTACGGCGCAGACTCCCCGTGGTCGACGCCGGTGATGAACCTGTTCGTGGCCACGATGCAGATCAGTGGCGTCGTCATCGGCTTCGTGACGCTGCGCGTCCTCGTCATCCCGCTGTTCGAGCGCACTCCGGTCAACCTCGACGATCAGCTCTCGGTGAAAGACGGTCACGTCGTGGTCGCCGAGTACCAGCGTGACACCGGCGTCCTGCTCGACGAACTCGAAGCGCTCGACATCGATTACGTCCTGCTCGAATCCGACCTCGAGGAGGCCAAGCGCCTCTCCGACGAGGGGTATCAGGCCATCGACGGCGACCCTGAGCGGCGGGCGGATCTGGAGCGAGCGGGGATCGAGCGGGCTTCGATACTCATCACCGACGCGGGAGATAGCACCGCGAGCATCGTGCTGACTGCGCTCGAAGCCAACGAGGCGCTGCGCGTGATCAGTTTCACACCCTCGACACGGCAGAAGGCCGCACTGACCGAGATCGGCGTCGACCGCAGCGTCGCGCCACATGCGCTCATCGGCCAGCAACTCGCCGAAAAGGCGACGCTCCCGGTGGCGGTCGATCCGGAGCTCGAGGGCGAGTCGATCGTCATCCGGGAGATTCTCATCCGGCGCGAGAGTCCGCTTCACGGGGTCAGTATTCGGGATTCTCCGATATCGAAACATCCCGATCTAACGCTCGTGGCAGGATGGTTCGACGGCGACCTCAAGCTGTCACCGTCGCCGGCCACCCGGCTCACCCCGAACACGGTCCTCGTCGTCGCCGGGCCGGAGAGCGAAGTCACCGCGCTCCCGGACGAGATGACCGAGGTGATGACCTCGCGTGTTCGGGATCACTCGACCGTCGTCGTGGCCGGCCTGGGTGAGGGCGGCGCTGCCGCAGTCGAGCGCCTCCGCGAGGGGACGTCGCACACGACTGTCGACCGGGATCCGGAGATGGCACCTGACGTCGTGGGCGACGCCACCGAACCCGAGACGCTCCGCGAGGCAGGAATCGAGGATGCGACGGTGCTGATCGTCACCGTCGACGACGACGCGACCGCTCTTTTGACTGTTGCGATGGCTCGCTCGATGGCCCCGGACCTCGAGATTCTCGTGCGGGTGACCGACAGCGAGAAGGCCTCCGTGGCGTTCCGGGCGGGGGCGGATTACGTCCTCTCCGTCCAGCGGGTCTGCGCCCGGTTGGTTGCCGCGGAGGTCCACGGCGAACGGGTGATGGATCCCATCAGCCAGATCAGACTGGTCAGGGCCGACGGCGACCCGTTCGAGGGGAAGACGCTGGCGGCCTGCCGGCGCGGGGACGACCGCGAGTGGAGCGTTGTCGGCTTAGTTCGGGACGGGAGGGTTCGGACCGACGGTCGGACGGAGGTGCGGGCGGACGACGACATATTCGTTGTCGGGGACGACACCGCGATCCGGGAGTTCGAGCGGACGGTCGATCGCTCCTGAGGCGGCGTCGATCGGCGTCTCGGCATCACGCCGCCGGGAGATGATTTTGAATTTTGGGCGATCGGCCCGATCGACAATAACGGTTCGGTATCTAACGACACGGTGATTACCGGATCGGCCGTATTTTTTATTACTGCAAAGACGAATCAATAGATTGTATGGCACTACAAGGGTCGATCGGCACACAAGGCGTACTGCTACAGACACAGAGCGAGGCGCTCTCACAGATTCAAAACAACGTCCTCCTAAACTCGTCGCTGTGGGTGAACATCGCGCTTGCCGGCCTCGCGATCCTGCTTTTCGTGTATATGGGACGGAACGTGACGGATCAGCGAGCACGCCTCATCTGGGGCGCGACGCTGATGATCCCGCTCGTGTCGATATCTAGTTATCTCGGCCTCGCTTCCGGGCTGACTGTCGGATTCATCCAGATGCCGGCGGGACACCCACTCGCCGGTCAGGAAGTGATGAGCCAGTGGGGGCGCTATCTCACGTGGGCGCTGTCGACACCGATGATCCTGCTCGCGCTCGGGTTGCTGGCCGACGTCGATACGGGAAGCCTGTTCACGGTCATCGCCGCGGACATCGGAATGTGTGTGACTGGTCTGGCCGCCGCGCTGACGACTTCGTCCCTTTTGTTCCGCTGGTTCTACTACTTCGTCAGTTGTGCCTTCTTCCTCGTGGTGCTGTACGCTCTCTTGACCACGTGGCCGAAGGCTGCGGCCGAGGCAGGGACCGACGACATCTTTGCGACGCTCCGGATCCTGACGGTAGTGCTGTGGCTCGGCTACCCGATCATCTGGGCTGTGGGCGTCGAGGGACTGGCCATCGTCCAGTCGGTCGGCCTGACGTCGTGGGGATACTCCGCACTCGACGTCCTCGCGAAGTACGTCTTCTCGTTCCTCCTGCTGCGGTGGGTCGCGGCCAACGAATCGGCGGTCTCCGTCGCGACGGGCGGCGCCTCCTCCGGCGCGGCTCCCGCTGACGACTGATCGCCTCGGATTCGAGCCCTCACTTCTCCGGGGCGGCCTGACCTGGCGGTCCCACAAACCACTTATACTCCGGCCGGAGACGATTCCGTATGTTCGAATCGCTGCAGCTGTCGGTCGACCCGACGCAACTCGGCTTAGAGTTCGGGAGCGGCGCGGTCATCGGCGGCATCATCGGCTTCGCGGCGAAGAAACTCGCGAAGGTCATCGCGGTGATCGTCGGCCTCGAACTTGCGCTCTTCAAGTTCCTCGAATCCCGTGGCATCCTCACCGTCGACTGGGAGCGGCTCACCTCGGGGCTCGTGAAGACGACAGAGAACGCCGCCACCGGGGCGCCACCGGACTGGATCTCGACGATCCTCTCGACGCTTTCGGTCTCCGCGGGGTTCACCGGCGGCTTCCTGGCCGGGTTCAAGAAAGGATAAGCCGGGCTTCGACGCCGTTATCGGGTACTGAGTTCGTCTTTGTCCTTGAGGATCCGCGTTTCGGCCTCCCCGGAGGTCATCTCGTTGACCATATCGTAGAAGTCGTTTTGCATCCCCGCAGGGAAGGTCACGACGCCGACCCACGAGCCGTCCGGCTGCCACTCTTCCCGTTCGAGATCGCCGTACTGTCGGACCTGATTCTGCGTCTTCCCGGCATAATTAGCCGGGACCTGCACCGCTACGGTCACCTCGTCGAAGCGGATCGGGATCACCGGCCGCAACGCGTCCAGCGCGTCGTCGACCTGCGACTCGACGGGCTCCATCGGGTCGACACGGAAGCCAGCCTCCTCTAAGGCGCGCTCGATTCGTTCCGGTGGGTGCGGCGCGTTGTCCATCTGGGGGTTCACCGCGTTGCGCGCGATGCGGTTGATGAGGTTTTTCCGCTTTTGTTCCTGCATCTCCCGGCGCTGTTCGGCGGTGATCTGGATCTCGCCCTGCTTGATGACCTCCGGGATGATCTCCAGCGGATCCGTCGTCCCGAAGACGGTCTCCAGTGCGGATTCGGCCGGTCTGTCGCCACGGGAGGCGTCCTCGAACACGTCCTCGGCGGCGATGACGTCCTCTAACTCGCCCTCGAACTCGTCGCGCTTGATCGCGAGGGCGGCGTCGGGATCGACGAGTACCTCGAACCGCTCGCCGTGCGATTCGAGCCGTGCCGTCACCGCGTCTTCGAGTGATATCATACCACTTCCTTCACGCTCTGAGGTAAAAAGGCCTCGCCGCTGGGTCGCGACCGAGAGTTTGCGACTGGCTGCTGTTCGACCGCCCGCTGTCGTGCGTTCGTCCGATCGAACACGTGCAAACGATCCTGTCGTCTGATACTGACTGTTGAACCTTTCACCGGCGCTCGTCGTCCCCGGTACCGCCGAACACTGGTAAGAGACGACAACGGTCAGTATGAGAAACACACCAACTGCAGTTGCCAGCCGCGCTGTCGGCCTCTGTGATCGGAGCCGTTCTGTTCGCGATCGTGTTTTGTGTTATCATACCGATTCCGAAACCGGTGACACCGGTATGGGACTACTTCACCGGATCACTCGCTTCTCTTCCCAATACCGGGTGATTAACCGTTGCTTTCACTCAGTTCTCGGGATCTAATCCGCAATTAACTATACAGGGGTACGCCGAACGCGCGGTATGGCACACGCGATCGACGGTGATGCTGAACACGAAGAAGTACTCTACCACGTCGTCTGTCACGACTGCGAGACGGAGTTTCTCTCCCACGGCGAGCGCGAAGCCGAGGAACGGCTCTCCGAGCACCAATCCTCGACCGGCCACAACGTCGAGTACGCGGCGCTGAGCGAAACTGGCGGGAACTGACGGCGCCGCCGTTCGGCCTCGTTACGCCGACAGCGACTCGATGATGTCGATGAGGTCGTCTTTGTCCTGGACGCCGATCACGCGTTCCGCCTGCTCCCCGTTTTTGTAGAACTCGAGTGTCGGGACCGAGCGGACACCTGCCTTCTGGGCGAGTGACTGGTGTTCGTCGATGTCGACTTTCAGGACGACTGCGTCGGTCTCCTCGGCGATCGCCTCGACAGTCGGTTCGAGCATCTTACACGGACCGCACCAATCCGCGTGATAGTCGACGAGAACGACGTCGTGTTCGGCGACGAGGTCGTCGAAGTGTTCCTGACTCTCGATGTGGATCGGGGCGCCGGTCGCTTCTGGTGTACTCATATCACCTGATTGGACGGGGAGCCCTTTACCTATTTCGTGGGTTGGGCGCCGCATCGCACGACCGAAAGTTGGGGGCGGGCGGCGTCGCCGGCGTGCTCTCCGATCGTTCGAGCGCCCGGCTCGGTTTATGCCGTTCCGCGCCCGTCCACGTCGTATTGCAGGAGTACCCCATCGTCGATCCGGGTGACGTCCCGGAGCGATAGGTCGGGAAACGTCCCGACGAACCCCGGGCCGTCCGCGAGCGTCGGCGAATCGCGGCCGCCGATGACCATCGACCCGACGTACAGAGACAGTTCGTCGACGAGCCCCGCCGAGAACAGCGAAAAGATGATCTCGCCGCCGCCCTCGACCAGCAGCCTTTCGACGCCACGATCGGCCAATTCCTCGAACGCCGCCGGCAGCGACACCTGTTCCTCCCCGGCGACGACGACCTCGACACCCGCGTCGGCCAGTGCGTCCCGGCGCTCAGACGGTGCGGCCGCGGACACGAGCACGTACGTCGTCGCCGCATCGTCGAGAATACGGGCGTCAAGCGGCGTTCGTCCCGAGGAATCGACGACGATCCGGGCAGGCGAGGGGGCCTCGTTCCGCGCGGTCCGCTCGGTGCGGAGGTCCTCGTCGTCGAGCGTGAGGTGAGGGTCGTCGGCGAGTACCGTCCCGATCCCGACCAGTACGGCGTCGCTGTCGGCGCGCAATCGGTCGACGCGGGCGAAATCCTCCGGGCCGCTGATCCGCACCTGTTCGCGGCGACGCGTCGAGAGTTTCCCGTCGACGCTCGTCGCGGCGTTGACGACGACCTGCATACGCTTCTCGTGGGGCGGCCGGGACAAGCGGGTTTCGGTCCGCCTGTGCGGGTTTCGATCCGCCTGTCTGGGACGCGCCTGCGGGCCCCAAACGGTCGCGAAGCTCCACGGACAGGACTTATGTGGGCGAACGTGATAGACTCTCGCAGAATGGCGCCGAACGTCCTGATGCTCGGGTGGGGGTTTCCGCCGAACGTGAGCGGCGGCCTGGACACGCACGTCGGGGAACTGTTCGACGGGCTCTCGGACCGCGGCGTCGACGTCGAACTCGTTCTCCCCGCGGAGTACGCACCCGAGGATCGGTCGGGGGTCATCGGCGTCCCGACCGGAGACGGCGACATCATCACGAGGGTCGGACGGATGAGTTCGACCTTCGCCGAACGCGCGGCCGAGGCGGACATCGTCCACACCCACGACTGGTTCGGCTACGGCCCCGGTTCCCGGGCGAAGGCCAACGCGGACGTCGAGTGGGTGACGACGTTCCACTCGCTGTCGACGGATCGGAACCTCGACCCCCCGCAACGGGAGATCGAGACCGAACGGCGCCTCGCCGAGCGCGCCGACCACCGGATCGCCGTCAGCGAACTCACCGCAAAGGACGTTTACGAGCAGTACGGCGCGGAGTGTGAGGTCATCTACAACGGCTTCTCGGAGTGTGAGACGACGGGCCGGGACTTCAAGGCCGAACTCGGAATCGACGGCAAGATGCTGTTTTTCGTCGGTCGGCACACCGACCAGAAGGGGATCAGTCACTTGGTATACGCGATGGAGAAACTCCGGCGCGACGACGTCACGCTCGTGGTCGGCGGCTCCGGCCACCTCACGGACCAACTGAAACGCTTCGCGGAACTGTTGGGTATCGAGGATCGAATCGAGTGGGTCGGCTACGTCCCCGAGGAGGAACTCGGCGACTACTACGCCTCGGCTGATCTGTTCGTTTCGCCCTCGCTGGCAGAACCGTTCGGGATCACCATCACGGAGGCGCTTTCGGCCGGAACTCGGGTGGTCGCCACCGAGAGCGGCGTCAACGAGGTCCTGCCCGAGGACTGCGTCGTCGAGGTCGAACCCGACTCCGAATCGCTCGCCGCCGGGATCAGCCGCGGGCTGAATCTCGAAGGGATGCCGGAATACGACCCGATCACGTGGGACGAGGTCGTCGAGGAGACGCTCGCGTTCTACGAGCGCGTCCTGTAGGCCATCACCGCAGGACGCGAACGTCCGTCACCGGCTCGGGGTGGCGGATCCGGTAGCCATCGGCCGTCGAAATCATCCCCTCGCTGGGGAGACTCTCCCGTGCGGCCTGGTAGGGACTGTCGCTTTCGATGCCCCGGTACGGGCTGTCGCTTTCGACGCCGCGGTACGGACTGGCGCTTTCTGCCCCCCGAACGGGAGTATCGCTCGACCCGCGATACGGGCTCTCGTCGTGTGCCGGCTGATACGAACTGTCGTCTCTCCCGCCCGCCTCTCGCTCGAAATCCTCCGGCGGAAGGTAGATCCGTTCGCCCGTCACCGAGCGGACGATCACGGCGGTGTCGCGGTCGCCGTCCATCGTGATGACCGTCTCGCCGTCCTCGACAGTCACCGAGAATTTGACCCGTTCGGCGCCCGCAGACGCCGCAGCGTCGCCGGTGCCGTCCTCACGTCTGTCCATACCCAAACGAGAGACTCCCGCGCACTTATATTTCCGCTACTAACTCCCGAAATGACGTATCACATTGTCAATGATACGCACATATACACCCCGAACGTCAAGTACCAGAGTCACGAATTGGGGGTATGGACGTCCGTGATGCAACGAGGGAAGACGTCGACGGCGTTCGTCGCGTCGCAACCGAATCGTTGAGCGCTTCGTACGGACACGCGATCGACGAAGCAACGATCACCGCCGCCGTCGAAGAGTGGTACAGCACCGACCGACTGACGGAATCGCTCGACGACGATAGCGAGGTCTTCGTCGTCGCCGTCGACGAGGGCACCGTCGTCGGGTTCGCACAGAGTGAAGTGTCCGACGGGCGCGAGACCGTCGGGTACCTCGATTGGCTTCACGTCCTCCCGGACTACCGCGGCGAGGGGATCGCCTCCCAACTGCTGGCACGGCTGAAACAGGCGCTCGTGGCCGAAGACGTCGACCGCGTCGAGGGGCGAGTTCTCACCGAAAACGAGGAGGGTATCTCCTTCTACGAGGAGCAGGGCTTCAGCGAGTTCGGGGAGCGCACCGTCGAGATTCACGGCGAGTCGTTCACCGAACGCGTGTACACGGTGTTTCTCGACGACACGGAGGCCGAACCGACCGGCCTCGCGGCGCGGGAGACGGACGACGGTCGGACCGTCTACGTCGCCTACGATGAGTCGGCTCGCGGCTCCGACGCGCCCTTCTTCGCGGTGTATCTCGACGAAGCGCGAACGGAGCGGTACGGCTGGCTGTGCGGCCGCGAGGAGAGTCTGAACGTCGCGATCGATACGATGGAACGGCTGGAGTGCAACGACTGCGGGAACCGCCGCAAGCCCGTCCGCTGGGACGCGGCGTATCTCTAAGGAACGGACCGGTCCTCGCCGGCTATTCGCCCGAACCGCCGTTCTTTCGTCGCGCTACTGCTCGACTTTCGACTGGATGTCTGAGACGACGTCCGGGTTCCGGAGCGTCGTGGTGTCGCCGAGTTCCTCGCCGTTTGCGATCTCCTCGAGCAGTCGCCGCATGATCTTCCCCGAGCGCGTCTTCGGCAGTTCCGGCGTGAAGATCACTTCCTCGGGGCGAGCGATCGGCCCGATGTCCTCTTCGACCCCCGCGACGATCTGCTCGCGCATCTCCTCGCTCCCCTCGTAGCCGTCTTCCAGGATCACGTACGCGTAGACCGCCTCGCCCGTCACCTCGTGGTCGCCGCCGACGACCGCGGCCTCGGCGACGCCCTCGACGCCGACGATGGCCGACTCGATCTCCATCGTCCCGAGCCGATGCCCCGAGACGTTGAGCACGTCGTCGACCCGGCCGAGAATCGTGATGTAGCCCTCGTCGTCGATCTTCGCGCCGTCCTCCGGGAAGTACACCCACTCGTCGGCCTCCGCATCCGAGTACTCGTTCCAGTACTCGTCGATGAACCGCTCGTCGTTCTTGTAGAGCGTCCGCAACATCCCGGGCCAGGGCCTGTTCACGGTAAGGTAGCCCGCGCGGCCCGCGTCGACCTCCTCACCGGCGGTGTCGACGACGCGAGCGTCGATCCCCGGCAGCGGTGGGCCGGCGGAGCCGGGTTTCATCGTGCCCACGCCCGGCAGCGTCGTGACCATCATCCCGCCGGTTTCCGTCTGCCACCATGTGTCCACGACCGGGCACTCCTCGTTGCCGATGTGTTTGTAGTACCACTTCCACGCGCGCGGGTTGATCGGCTCGCCGACCGTGCCGAGCAGTCGGAGACTGGAGAGGTCGTGCCGTTCGGGGTACTCCGTGCCCCACTTCATAAACGCCCGGATCGCCGTGGGTGCCGTATAGAACACGTCGACAGCGTACTTCTCGACGAGTTCCCACAGGCGGTCGCGGTCGGGGTAGTCCGGCGTTCCCTCGTACATCACCGTCGTTGTCCCGAGCGCGAGCGGCCCGTAGACGATGTACGAGTGACCCGTGATCCACCCGATGTCGGCCGAACACCAGTAGGTGTCTTCGGGCTCTAAATCGAGCACTGCGTGGGATGTCCACGCCGTGTACGCGAGGTAGCCGCCGGTCGTGTGTTTGACGCCCTTCGGCTCCCCGGTGGTTCCCGAGGTGTACATCAAAAAGAGCATGTCCTCCGCGTCACGTTCGACCGGGTCGACGCGTTCGCCCTGGTGGTCGGCCAGTAGCTCGTCCCAGTCGTGCTGGTTGCCCTTCAGGTCGTGGCCGAAGCCGTCGTCGCCGAGGCGGTCGACGACCACCGTCGCGTCGACGCCGTGATCGACGTTCGACAGACCCTCGTTGGCCTTGTCGAGGTGATCGAGCGGGTCGCCGCGGCGGTAGTAGCCGTCGCAGGTGATGAGGTATCGTGAGTCGGCGGAGTTCATCCGCGTCGCGAGGGCGTTCGCGGAGAAGCCGGCGAAGACGACCGAGTGCGGCGCGCCGATCCGGGCGCAGGCCAGCATCGCGATGGGGAGTTCCGGCACCATCGGCATATACAGGGTGACGACGTCGTCCTCTTGGACGCCGAGGTCCCGCAGCGAGGCGGCGAACTCGTTGACCTCGCGGTAGAGGTCCTGATACGTGTAGGTTCGCGTCTCGCCGTGTTCGCCCTCCCACTTGATGGCGACTCGGTTCTTGTCGCCGTTCTCGACGTGGCGGTCGACGCAGTTGTAGGCGGCGTTGAGGGTGCCGTCGGCGAACCACTCGTAAAACGGTTCTTCGGAGTCGTCGAGGACCTGGCTGTACTCGGTCTCCCAATCGAGGAGATCCGCCGCGCGAGTCCACGAGCGCGGCCAGTTGTCCTCGAATTCCTCGTAGATCGACTCGTCGGAGACGTTCGCCTGTTCGACGAACTCCGCGGGTGGCTCGAAGGTTTCCTGTTCGACAAGCCGTGCTTCGAGTTCTCCGTCAGCCTCGTCGTCTGCCATATTCATCCTCATAATTCGAAGGCCAGTTCATAAATCCCTGCGCCGGAGATTCACCGTCGGGGAGCGGCCCAGTCGAACCGGTATACCACCTCAGCGGTCGGCTCGTGGTGACTTTCACTGTGTAGGAATCTCCGGGGGTGTTTTTCCCGGCTATCGCGTAGTTTCTCGTATGTCACGCGTGCGGATTCGGCAGCCGGACAGGGCAGCGCAGCCGATGTCGCTCAGTCGCCGTCGCTTCCTCCTTGCCAGTGCGGGCGTCGCCAGTGCTTCCACAGCCGGGTGTCTCGGCGGTGGCGACGATGCCGACGCTCCCGAACCGATCACGGTCCCGGAGGGGGCGACCTGTGAGGTCTGCGGGATGGTGATCCGCCAGCATCCCGGACCGACGACCGAGATCTTCTACCGGGACCAACAGCCGAGCGGTCACGAGAACCCTGCCCGCTTCGACAGCGTCTGGGAGGCCTACCAGTACGAGTTCGAGAAAGACGATGCAGGCTGGGAGGACGTCGCTTTCTACGTCACTGACTACTCGTCGGTCGACTACGAGACCTTCGAGGACGGCGGCGACACGCTGATCACCAGACATTACGAGGCGTCGTCGTTTGCTCCTGCAAGCGAGGTGACGTACGTCGTCAACTCCGAGGTGAAAGGCACGATGGGCCGTGATCTGCTCGGGTTCACCGAGCGGAGCGACGCCGAGGCGTTCCAGTCGGAGTGGGGCGGGTCGCTCACGACGCACGACGGTGTCACGCCGGAGATCATCGCCGGACTCGGAACGTGATGGCGATCCTCTCGCCGAGCGCCACGGGCTGGCTCACCGTGGCCGTCACGGGTGTTCTCGTCCTCGCCAGCGTCTCCTTCGCGTTGACGCCTGCCGGCGGGGACTCACTGCGCCCGGTCGATTTCGATGACACCGTGACGATGGGCGGCACCGGTGTCGACACGCGCCGCGCCGAGGCCGAGGGCTTCGTCCTCCCGCGGGCGCAGGTGTTCTTCTCCGGCTACCGGTACGTCGTGGGCTACGTCGGCGTCGAGACGGCCGCGATCGAACTGAGCGACGGCAACGCGCGACGACAGTTCGGTGATCCGCTGACGGTGTACGTCTCCGATTTCTCGGATATCTCCCCGACGCTCACCGAGGAGGGCTACGTGGTTCCCGAGCGCGGCCGATCCGTCGGCTGGACGCCCGCGGAGACGGCCGCTTTCGTGGTCGGGAGCGACGCCGCGATCCCGTCGGGGTCGGTCGCACTCCCGTTCTCCGAGCGGGATGACGCGGAAGCCTTCGCCGCGGCGCACGGCGGCGAGGTCGTCGACTGGGAGACGCTGCAGGCGACCGTCGGGGACCCCTTGCCGGATCGCCTCGCCCGCTTCGAGGCGTCGATCGAGCGGCTGCAGGCCTGGGGGGATCGAACCGCCGCGGCCGCCCGAGAGCGCAGGGACCGACCCGTGAGCGTGGTCGTCGGTGACAGATCGGCCGTGCCGGCGGACCGCGTGAGCGACCGCAACGGGCGAGACGGGATCGCGACCGCCGCGACGATCGCCGATGCCATCGCTGCCGCACCGCCGAACACCACCGTCTACGTCCCACCGGGAACGTACGAGGTGGACGGTGTCGTTGTCAACCGTTCGGTGACACTCGCCGGTGCCGGGAACGACACGACGGTCCGCGGCGACGGTAACGGCAGCGTCGTCCACGTCCGCGCCGACGGCGCGGCGCTCACGGACCTCCGGATCACCGGGGTCGGCGAGGTGGGTAGTCGCGGCAGCGACCGCCGGAACGATACGACTGACTGGGATACTACCGTGCAGTTGGCGTACGGGTACGGCGACGCGGGCGTGGTCCTCGACGGGGCGGCGAACGCCTCCGTCGCCGGCGTCGCGATCGACACGCCTGCAAGCGGCGTGATCGTCCGCGAGAGCCCCGGATCGGCGCTGACGAATCTGACCGTCCGGGGGGCCGAAACCGCCCGCGAGGGGTTTATGGGTGTCGTGCTCATCGGGGCGCCCAGTCTCGTGCAGGAGTCGACGTTCATCGACGGTCGTGACGGCGTCTACACGCACCGCGCCGACGGAAGCGTGATACGTGATAACGACGCCGATCCCGGCCGGTACGGCGTCCACGAGATGTACACGTCCGCGTCGCTGGTTGCGAACAACACGGTCCGGAATTCGCAGGCGGGAGTCATCGTGATGACGCGGCCGACGCGGAACCTCGTCGTCGGCAACGACGTCCGCCGGAGCACGTTCGGCGTCGTGCCCGCGGGCGGAGATTCCTATTACGCACACAACGTCGTGGTCGACAACAAATACGGCCTACAGGTGGCCGGCGATCGGAACGTCTTCGCCGCGAACGTCGTCGTCGACAACGAGATCGGCGCTCGGGCGAACGAGATTCTCCCGTCGAACCGCGTCCTCCGGAACGACTTCGTCGGCAACGACCGCGCAGTCGAATCGAACATCGGGCCGCTCCGGACGTGGACGCACCGCGGCGTCGGCAACCACTGGGGGACGCTACCGATCACCGACGGCGACGACGACGGCGTCTACGACCGCCCCTACCGTCCCTCGGGAACGGTCGACTCGCGACTGAATACAGTCCCGGGGGCGACGTCGCTCGCAGAGTCGCCCGCCGTCGCGACGCTCCGCCGGGTGCAGCAGGCCGTATCCGGTCTCCGGCAGTCGGGCATCGTCGACACCGCCGCGCGAACGAGACCGTACCAACCTGAAGTCGTTGGGAACGTGACTGGAGAACAACGGAACACGACGACTGGAGGTGTCGCAACGTGAACGCGACCGGAGGTGTCGCATCGTGAGTGAGGAGCCAGCGCCGTTGCGAGCGACCGGGATCGACCAGTCGTTCGGCGACGTCGAGGTGCTGTCCGACGTTTCGCTGTCGGTCGACCGCGGCGAGGTCGCCGCCATCGTCGGTCCGAACGGCTCCGGGAAATCGACGCTGCTCCGGATCCTGGCGGGCATCAGCCCGCCCGACGATGGGACGGTGACTGTGCCAGCCGACGCGGGCGGCGCCCGCAGCCTCGGATTCCTCCCCCAGCGGCCGGCGTTCCGGGAGGGATTCACCGCCCGGGACACCCTGGGCTTCTACGCGCAGTTGCTCGACGGCGTTGACAACGAGGACGTCGCGGAGACGCTGGATCTCGTCGGACTCGCGGGCGTGGCCGATCGTGCCGTAGGCTCGCTCTCCGGCGGAATGACCCGGCTGCTCGGACTGGGGCAGGCTGTGCTCGGCGACCCAGCGGTGTTGATCCTGGACGAGCCCGGCAGCGGGCTCGATCCGGCGATGGTCGAACGGCTGTTCGGCATCGTCGGAAACCTCGCGGCCGACGGGACGGCAATCGTCGTCGCATCGCACGAACTGCCCGCTGTCGAGGCACACGCCGATACCGTTTTCCTCCTCGACGAAGGCGATTTCCTTGCGAGCGGTTCCCCGACGGCGCTCCTCGAAGAGACGGGGACGGAGACGCTGTCGGAGGCGTTCCTGCAGATCGTCGGGACCCGCGCCGGCGAAACTACGGTCAGAGCGGGGGTCGGTCGGCGGGCGAACGAGACCGAGACTGGAGGTAAACGGGACGATGAGTAAGGAAGCAGCGACCGAAGAGGACGCGACGACGGAAGAGGAACCGGTGACGGAAGACGATTCGGCGAACCGAGAGCCCAGCGACGGATCTGATACCGATTCGACACCGGAGCCTGACGCCGATCGGGAGGACGAATCCGCCGGCGAGTCGGATGGCAGAATGGATTATGGCTCGCTCGTAAACGTGCGGCAGGACCTCCTGACGGTCGCAACGCGTGAACTCCGGACAATCGCTCGGACGCCCGCGCTCCTGGCCATCTCGGCGGCCTTCGCAGTGAGCGTCTTCGGCGTCGCGTGGGCCGGCACCGGCGGTGGGGGCGGGTTCGTCCCGCTGACGCTCGATCTACTGACGTTCGTCGAGGTTTTAGTCCCGCTTCTGGCGATCGCGTTCGGCTACCGGTCGATCCTCGGCGACAGAGGGACCGGCGAACTGGACGTGCTCCGGACGTTCGACGTGACCAGAGTCGCCTACGTTGGCGGTGTCTATCTCGGACGGGCGCTGGCACTCGTCTCGCTCGTCGTCGTCACGCTCCTGGGCGTCGGCCTGCTCGTGCCCTTTCTCACGGCCGACATCCCGACGTTCCTTGCGATCAACGAGGCGGCAGATTCGGGCATCAGATACGTCCGGTTCGTCGTGCTCTCCGGGTTCTTTACGCTCGTCGTGCTCGCGGCGACGGTCGCGATCTCGGCTGCGACGAGGACTGTCCGGACGGCACTCGCCTTTGCGATCGCGCTCGCAGTGGCACTCGTCCTCGGGATCGATACCGCGCTCGTCGCCGGTCTCGCCGGCGGCGTGGTTCCCGAAGACGGCCTCGCCGTCCTCCTGGCGCTCAGTCCCAACAGCGCCTTTCGCGGACTGGTGCTCTCGACTGCGGTCGGGGTGGTCGGCGGCGCAGACGTCGCTGCCGGACACTCGCTTTTGAATTTGGTGGGCCTGCTCGTGTGGTGGCTCGGCAGCCTCGCGATCGCCGTCTGGCGCGTCTGGCCGGCCGTCGAAGAGATCGAAGCGTGAGGGAGCGCTCTGTATGAGACGTCGATCCAGTTCCGGGCTCCTGCGGTCTCACCCGAAGTTTTCGACCTTGGCCGCCTCGGGATCGGCGTCAGTGGATCCGAGCGCGGTCAGCGCGTCGTCGACGAAGTCCGCGAACCCGTAGACGAACACCTGTTCGTCCGTCGAGCCGATGACGGCGTCGGCGACAGCGTCCGAAAAGTCCGTTTCGGCCACGAACACCGACGCGCCGGCCTCGCGGAGGGCATCGAGGCGTTCGCCGTGTGCCGGCGCATCCGTCCGGTAGACGATCGCGGCCTCATTGCCGTCGGCGACGGCGGCTTCAGCGATGCCGACAGCCGGGCCGATGCCGGGACCGCCGGCGAGTACCACGACGCGCGACTCGCCGTCGTAGAACGTCTGTCCGAACGGGCCGGAGATCTCGATCGCATCACCCGGTTCCAGATCCAGGAGAAACCGGCTGAACGGCCCGGATTCGTCGGGATCGACCCCCACGGTGATCTCGAACGTCTCCACGACGTCCGGCGAGGACAGCGTGTAGAACCGACCGTACTCCTCACCGTCGATGGTCGCCGAGAGCTTCAAAAACTGGCCGGGGACGGCATCGAAGCCGTCGGGCGATTCCAACTGTAGCGCGACCGTCTCGGGTCCGACATCGTCGACCTCAGTGACGGCGACTGTCGCGTTCATACCGACGCGTTCGGCACCCGAAGAGAAGGGTCTTTACCTTCGTCGGCGAACCCCCGCCGCGAAGACACGCGGGCGACCGGGATTCCCGGGGCCGACCTCCCTCTCATTTTGGGGGTTTCGACATCGTTTGTCAACACTTCGCACTGCCTGAACTTATGGATAAACATTCATCTCAAAAAAGAGAATAAAATTTTAATATATAGATTTATACCTCGTTATATGCGGTTCAAACTAATTATTTGTAAAATTAAGTCAGGGGTTTGGCGGCCGTTTTTTGAAGGGCTTTCAGAAGGCTTTTCTTCAATCCCGCGGAAGAGCTAGTTCACATGCCTGCGGACTTCAACTGGGCCATCGGCGGGGAAGCCGGCGATGGCATCGACTCGACGGGAAAAATCTTCGCCCAGGCACTCTCCCGGGCCGGGCGACACGTGTTCACGTCGAAGGACTTCGCGTCCCGGATCCGTGGCGGCTACACGGCGTACAAGGTACGGACCGCGGTGGACCCGGTCCAGAGCGTCGTCGACAGACTCGACGTGCTCATCGCCTTGACCCCGCGGACGATCGAGGAGAACCTCGACGAACTCCACGAGGGATCCGTCATCATCTACGACGGCGAGCGGACCACGATGGCGAACGTCGAGATCCCCGAGGGGATGATCGGCCTCGACGTCCCGCTCAAACGACTGGCCGAGGAGGCCGGTGGGGCGATTATGCGCAACGTCGTCGCGCTCGGGGCCGCCTGCGAGGTCGCGGACTTCCCAATCGAGAACCTCGACAGCGCCCTGGAGAAGCGCTTCGGGTCGAAGGGCCGCGCACTCGTCGAAAACAACCAGGAAGCCGCCCGCAGCGGACAGGACTACGTCGCCGAGGAGTACGACCACGACCTCGATTACGAACTCGAGACGACCGACGCCGACTACGTCCTCCTGAACGGTGACGAGGCGATCGGGATGGGGGCGATCGCCGCGGGCTGTAAGTTCTACGCGGGGTACCCGATCACGCCGGCGACGGACGTGATGGAGTACCTGATGGGGCGGATCGAACAGTTCGGCGGTCACGTCGTGCAGGCCGAGGACGAACTGTCCGCGATCAACATCGCCCTCGGCGCCGCACGCGCGGGTGCCCGATCGATGACAGCGACGTCCGGGCCCGGGATCGATCTGATGTCCGAGACGTTCGGCCTCGTGGCCACGAGCGAGACGCCGCTCGTCATCGTCGACGTGATGCGCTCGGGTCCCTCCACGGGGATGCCGACGAAACAGGAGCAGGGCGACCTGAATATGATGCTGTACGGCGGCCACGGTGAGATTCCGCGGTTCGTCCTCGGCCCGACTACTATCTCGGAGTGCTTCTGGAAGACCGTCGAGGCGTTCAACCTCGCCGAGAAGTACCAGACGCCGGTCTACATCGCTGCGGACCTCTCGCTTGCGGTGACCGAACAGACGTTCTCGCCGGAGACGTTCGATATGGACGAGGTCGAAATCGACCGCGGGAAGGTCGTCGACGAGGAGACCGTCGCGGAGTGGCAAAACGAGAAAGAGCAGTTCAAGCCACACGCGATCACCGACGACGGCGTCTCGCCACGGGCATTCCCCGGCACGGACGGCGGCGTGCACATGTCGACGGGCCTCGAACACGACGAACTCGGCAGACGGACCGAAGACACGGAAATGCGCGTCGAGCAGGTCGACAAGCGCAACCGGAAGGTCGAGACCGCACGGACCGAAGAGGACTTCTCGTCGCGGGAGTTCGGCGATCCCGACTCGGAGAATCTCGTGATCTCGTGGGGATCCAACGAGGGCGCGATGACGGAGGCGATCGACATCCTCGAAGCGGAGGGCGTCGACGTGCGGTTCCTCTCGGTTCCGTATCTGTTCCCCCGACCGGACCTGACCGAGGAGGTCGAGGCGGCGGAGAACGTCGTCGTCGTCGAGTGTAACGCCACCGGCCAGTTCGCGGACGTCGTCGAACACGACACGCTCTCGCGGGTCGACCGGGTGAACAAGTACGACGGCGTGCGGTTCAAGGCCGACGAACTCGCAGGGGAAATCAAGGCGGCGCTCCAGGAGGCAACCCAATGAGCTCAGACGTACGATTCACGGATTTCAAATCCGACAAGCAACCGACGTGGTGTCCCGGCTGCGGCGACTTCGGGACGATGAACGGAATGATGAAAGCACTGGCGAACACGGGCAACGATCCCGACAACACGTTCATCGTCGCCGGGATCGGCTGTTCCGGCAAGATCGGGACGTATATGCGCTCGTACGCGCTGCACGGCGTTCACGGCCGCGCGCTCCCGGTCGGGACGGGCGTCAAACTCGCCAATCCCAACCTCGAAGTGATGGTCGCTGGCGGCGACGGGGACGGTTACTCGATCGGCGCGGGCCACTTCGTCCACGCCGTCCGACGGAACGTCGATATGTCCTACGTCGTGATGGACAACCGCATCTACGGCCTCACGAAGGGGCAGGCGTCCCCGACGTCACGGAAGGACTTCGAGACGCCGACAACGCCCGAGGGGCCGCAACAGCCGCCGGTCAACCCACTCGCGCTCGCGCTCGCCTCGGGCGCGACGTTCATCGCGCAGTCCTTCTCGACGGACGCCCAGCGGCACGCCGAGATCGTCCAGGAGGCGATCGAACACGACGGGTTCGGCTTCGTGAACGTGTTCAGTCCCTGCGTGACGTTCAACGACGTCGACACCTACGACTACTTCCGGGAGAATCTGGTCGACGTCGCCGAGGAGGGCCACGACCGCACCGACTACGACGCCGCCAAGGAGAAGATCTTAGACGCCAGCAAGGAGTACCAGGGCGTCATCTGGCAGTCGGAGAAGTCGATCCCGTACAGCGAGAAACGCGGCCTCGACACCGATATGTCACAGGTCGACGACGGCGCGCCCGAGGGCGCGATGGATCTGGTTCGGGAGTTCTACTGATCGGCGACGCTCGGATCGCTCGCTGACCGTATTTCCGCCGCAGGCATCCGGAACCCGCCCTAGCTGCCCGGGTCTGGCCGCCCGCCTTTTCCCCGTCGGACCCGTAGCGTCGTTGTGAAATCACGAGCCCTCCTTTCTGTCGTGGGTGTAGTCGCACTGCTGCACGCGGCGACTGGTTCCGCTGTCGCTCACGTCGATTACGTCACCGACGGGACAGCCCCCGGATCCGCTGGCGAACTCTTCGCGGCGGTGTTTTCATCCCCGCTTGCGCTCGTGCTGCTGGCTTCCGGCGGCATCCTCGTTACGGTTGCCGCGGTCGGATACCTCCGGTTTTCCGGATCGCTTCGGGACATCGAGGTGGCGCGGCGCACGCTCGCATCCTACCGTCCGTACCTCCCCTGGATGCTCCGGCTCTCGATCGGGCTGCCGCTCGTGGGGGCGGGTTTCGCGGGGTACCTGTTCTCCCCGAGCGTCGCCGTGAACGCACGACTGCTGCAGGTCGGCATCGGCTTCCTGTTGCTCTTCGGGCTCGCGACGCGCGCGGTCGCCATCGTCGGGCTGTTGACCTATCTGTGGGCGCTCGCGGGGCAGTTCCCCGACCTCCTCCTGGCGAGTGAGTACATCGCCGGGTTCCTCGGCATCTTCCTCGTCGGCCCCGGCCAGCCCAGCGCAGATATGATGCTCCGCCGGATGGTGGCCACCGAAGGCACCCTTCTCAGTCGGTTCCAGGGGCTCCCGAAGCCTGAAGATGTCCTCTCGGCGCTCGGCCTCACGTCCGAGGCGGCGCCGCTCGCAATCAGGGCGTTCCTCGGGGCCAACTTCGTCTACCTCGGAGTGGTTCAGAAGTGGCTCCAGCCGGCACAGGCGGCCGCCGTCGTCGCGAAGTACGACCTCACGGCGGTCGTTCCCGTCTCCCCGGAACTGTGGGTGTTCGGTGCCGGCCTCGTCGAGGCCGCAGTCGGCGTTTTCCTCCTCACCGGCACGCTCACCCGCGGGGCCGCGGCGGCGGCGTTCGTCATCCTGACGACCACGCTCTTCGGTCTCCCGGACGACCCGGTTTTGGCGCACGTCACGCTCTTCGGGCTTTCGTCGGCGCTGATGGTGACCGGCGCGGGGCGATTCTCGCTGGATACGGCGGTTCTGCCCGAACTTCATCGTCGACTTGGCGCCGGAACAACGAACCCCGATCCCTCGTCGGCGTAGACGGGCGTTATCGTAGCGTTCGTAACTGATTGCCATCCGATCGCACGACCGCGTGCGATCGTGTGAGCGAAGACTTGCGAACGCTGCGATAGCAACCGCTCCCGACACCAGCGTCTGGGACGCCAGCGACGTCACGGAATCGCGAACTTTCAACAGCGGGATTCCGCCCTCTCGCGGGCATCAGGAATGTTCCGGCGCGTTTTTTACCCGCGCGCCAATGCAAGGTAACAATAGTGACTTCGGACGCCGCGACGGCCGGTCGAGGACGCGAGCAGACCGGACAGCACTCGCGGCGCGGCGTTCGCGCGACCACTGCACCGGCACACCGGTGTCCGCAGCCCATACACACTACGGAAATACGCTATGTCTGAGAACTACGACGTCGTCATCGCCGGCGCAGGCCCGGCCGGAGCACAGTGCGCGCGGGACCTCGCACAGCGCGAGTACGACGTACTCGTGTTAGAAGCCGAACCCGAAGACGGGTTCCCGCGGCAGTCGAACAAGTCCACGGCGGGGACGTTCGCGGCGATGACCGGCGCGTTCGGGGTTCCCGACGACGTCGTGATGAACTACACCGACGAGGTCATCCTCGAGTCGCCCCACGAGCACTTCGTCCAGAAACAGCCCGGCGCAGTGCTGGAGTTCGCGGACTTCAAACGGTGGCTGGTCGCGGAAGGACGCGAGCACGGCGCGGAGTACCGCTTCGGCGCGCGCGCAAACAATCCCATCGTCGAGGACGACGAGGTGGTCGGCGTTCAGTACGCCGGCGACGAGGAGGTATACGCCGATATCGTCGTCGACGCCACGGGGCCGGCGGCGCCGCTCGCCAAAAAACTCGACGTCTGCAACCTCGAACGGGAGAACCAGGCAGTCGGCATCGAGTGGGAGATGGAAGGCGTCGACGTCGACCATCCCGAGTTCGCTGATCTGACCGACGCGATGATGCTGCGTCTGGACCACGAGTACGCGCCCGGCGGCTACTCGTGGATCTTCCACACGGGCGGCGACACCGCGAAGGTCGGCCTGTGTTACATCCAGAACAAAAGTTACCAGCAGTACGGCGACACGTCGAAGAGCATCGACGACCACCTCACCCACTGGCTGGAGACCGACCCCCGCTTTGCGGATGCCGAGCGGATCGCAGACAAACAACAGCACCGCGGGAGCGCACACATCCAGATGCCGGACGGCCTCAGCACGGACAGCTTTATGGCAATCGGTGATACCGTCCCGACCATCGATCCGCTGTGGGGAGAAGGCATCCACAAGTGTATGGAATCCGCGCGCGCGGCCGCCATCACGGCCGACCGGTGTCTGATGGGATCGGAGCGGGACACCTCCGCGAACGCGATGGCGACCTACGACGACCTCTGGCACGCCCGCGTCGCGCCGAATATGCGCACGCGGTTGACGATGACCCAGTTGCTGTACCTCGCGTCGAACGACCGCTACGACCGCCTGATGAACGACCTGAACGCGATGGACGTCGAGACGCTCAGCGACGCCAACACCGGCAGCATCCGCAGCCTCTCGAAACTCGTCCACCTCGACGACGTCCCCTTACTCGCGCGGTTCGCGAAGCAGCGGCTCGCTGAATGACGCGTCGGGCCGCCGCCCGAACACCTAACTGGACCGCGATTCTGTGCGTTCGTATGAGTCACGACGAGGAGCGACGCGCTCCGCTCGCGAACGGGATGCCGATGCTCGGACTCGGAACCTGGCAGAACGACGACCCAGCGACGTGTGCCGACACCGTCGAGACGGCGCTGGAGGCGGGCTACCGGCACATCGACACCGCACAGGCGTACGGGAACGAAGAGCACGTGGGGCGCGGCATCGCCGCCGCGGACGTCCCCCGCGAGGAAGTCTTCCTCGCGACGAAAGTCTGGATCAGCGAGCTCTCGTACGAAGACGTGCTCGCATCGACAGAAGAGAGCCTCGACAAACTCGGCGTCGACTACGTGGACCTGCTGTACGTCCACTGGCCGTCGGGCGAATACGACCCCCCGGAGACGCTTCGGGCGTTCGACGAACTCTCCGATGCGGGCAAGATCGAAAACGTCGGCGTCAGCAACTTCCTCCCCGAGCAGGTCGACGAAGCGATCGAGCTGACCGAGGCGCCGATCTTCGCGAACCAGGTCGAAATGCATCCCCTGTTCCAGCAGGAGCGGCTCCGTGAGCACTGTGCTGCCCGCGATGTCGAACTGGTCGCGTACTCGCCGCTCGCACGCGGCGAGGTGTTCGAGGTTCCGACAGTATCGGAGATCGCTGAGAAACACGGCGTGAGCGAGGCGCAGGTGTCGCTCGCGTGGCTCCGCGAGAAAGGCGTCACCGCAATTCCCAAAGCCTCGACGGAGGCGCACATTCTCGACAACTGGCGCTCGCTGGATGTAGACCTCGATGACGAGGACATCGCAGCAATCGACGCGATCGATCGGACCGAACGGCAGCTCGATCCGAGCTTCGCTCCCTGGTGAGGGTCGGGGCCAGCGATCGCCTGATACTGATAACTCTCACTGTTTACCGCCGAGCGCCATCCCCGTTGGCGGCGCTCGGCGGGAAGAGACGAGAGTAATCAGTATGAGGATTGACTGGCTCTCCCAGGTGAGCTTTGCGAATGCGCGACAGGGATAACCGATTTGAGACCCCGACCCTAAGGACATCTGTATGGACTTTACCCTATCGACGACTGCCGCGATACTGCTCGCGTTGGTCGTCGCCGGTACCGCCGTCCTGATCGGTGCCGGTGTGATGGCCACGGGCACAGTGTTGATGATGGTCACTCCCGCGATGCTGGTTTTCGGCGTAATCTGTGTCGCTCTGGGCGTCAAGCACGGCGAACACCGGACGCGGGCCTCCTGAGCCGTCGCCGCCCTCCGTCGCGCGGCGTGCTCACTGCACGACGTCGTCGAGCGATTCGCCGGTCACGCTCGCGGCCACCCTGACGCCGACGAGGCTGACGACGATCCCCGCGACGATGAATGCTGCAAGCCGCTGTTGGGGCGTAATCACGTAGCCCCACAGCCGTGGATCCGCGAGGACGGCCTCACGCTGGAGGAACCAGCCGGCGAATCCACGAACCACGAACCCCAGCGCGACGACCCCGAACGGGAGATTCAGATACGGTGTGCTCACCTCCTCGGCGCCGATGAGTTCATCGAGGAGTCGTCCCGCGCTCGCGGTCAACGCAGCGAGCGCGAGCCAGGGGACGGCGCTGTAAGTGAACTGCATCGTCCGGACGACGACGGACTCGGGGCCTGCGCCCGGACTCACCGAGAGCGCACCCAGGAAGATGCCCACCAGGCCCAGTCCGAGGCTGACTGCGTACGTAACGACCGACACGCGTCCGGAGTACAGCGCCGCACGCACGCGTTCCGGCATCTCCGAGAGGTACTCGTCTATCGCTAGCCCCTTGTACAGCAGCGCGGCACCGAGCGGCGCCGCGAGCCCCGCAAGCGCCACCGCGGGCGGAAACTGCGTCAGCAATATCGGTAGCAAAAGCAGCGTTGCGCCGAGCGGTACCAACACTGTCGTCCGGAGCTCCTCGTCGGCCAGGAACTGCTTCAGCAGGTAGTACGTCGATTCGATATCGTGGGCCTGTCGGACGACCACCCGGTCGACGGAATCGACGCGGACCCGGCTTTCGATCACTGGCACGACACGCTCGTCGTTCGCGGAGTCGAGCACGACAATGGCAGACTCGGGTTCGTACTCCTCGACGAGGGTGTCCACCTGGGCTGACAGCGACCGGTCGGCCCCGACCAGCGAGTCGGTCCCGCCGGAGACGACAGCCAGGACTGTCTCCTCGCGTTCGTCACGGAGGTCGCGGGCGACCCGCAGCGACTCAAGGATGCAGTTGACGCTCGAATCCTCGGGATCGGCCAGTCCGACGTCCGTCACGAGCGACTGGATGGCCTCCCAGCCGACGATGGGCGTCTCCAGCCCCGCGGCTCGGCCGATGTCGCCCGACCGATCCACACAGAGGACGAGCGTCGTCACGGGTGTGCGAAGGATTCACTAAGTTAAAACCTTCGTGGTTGGGACCGCTCGTATCGACAGCGCCGAGGCTCGTCGATCGACAAAAAGCGAAAAACGGTCCGGACGAATCCGTGGATCTCCGGCGTCTACAGCAGCCCCGTCTTCTGGAGCTTCATCAGGTCCTCGGTGTCGAGAGTCTCGCCTTCCTTGAACTTCTGGTAGATCTCCTCGGCCTCCTCTTTGGCGGCCTCGCGCTCCTCTTCGCGTTCGTCTTCGCGCTCCTGCTCTTCCTGTTTGTCGAGTTCGCGAAGGCGCTTTTGGACGCGGACGAAGTCCTCGTGGTGCTGGTCGGCGGCCTCCTGGGCCTCGACGAACAGCTCGTGCATCTCGTCGGCCTCGTCGCGGATATCGTCGGCCTCGCGGTAGGCCTCGATCATCTGGTTGTGATGTTCCTGGGCCTCGTCGGCGAGCTCCGTCACCTTCTGGTGGTGCTGTGAGGCTTCCGAGCGGACCTCTTCTGCCTCCTCGATGAGCGCTTCGAGTTCACCGCTGTCCTCGACTTTCTCCTTCTTCTCGCGGAGTTCGTCGCGTTTGTCCTCGATCTTCTCGATGAGTTCGCGCTCGTCCTCCGTGGAGAGCACCTCGGTCTGCTGGCGGAACTCGAGCTGCTCGATCTCCTCTTCGAGCTCCTCGATGTCTTTGCCGTCGTCGAGCTCGAGGTCCTCTTTCATCTCCTCGACCTTGTCGAAGAGTTCGTTGGCCTTCGCGTTGAGCTCGTTCCGCTTTTCTTTGTGCTCTTGGACCTGCTCGTTGAGCTCGTCGCGCTTCTCGCGGTGCTCTTGGGCCTCGTCGACTTTCTCACGGGTCTTCGCGTTGAGGTCGTCGCGCTTGGAGGCGCGCTCGGAGGCCATCTGGTTCAGCTCGTTTCGTCGATCCCGGAGCTGTCCGGCGATCTTGATGAGCTGGCCTTTCGAGCCGTTCTCGAGCTTGTCGTCGGTAAGCTCGATGTTATCCGTGTCTTTGAGTTCCTGTACGTCGTACTCTTGAAGTACTTCTTCTTGTGTCACCATACGTAATCAATCCTCGATACCATCACCGCTCCGGACCGTGGCGGCCGCTCTTCGATCGCTGTCAACCGTGGATAAGAATTCCCGATCATTCTGCGTGCTGTGCCGCCGGAACGCCGGAGGCGTTCTGGTGACTACACATTGACCACTACCGTATATAAACTTGCCGGTGAATCGATCGCCTGAAAACCGCTCACACATCGCGTGACTGTGGCGTGTGAGGGATTCCCAGTGTTCGGGAGAGGGTATATAAAGAAGTGTGAGGGTGACACCCACGGTCGACGGCTCTTCGGACCGAGCGAGACTTACCGCGCCGCCGTCCAACCGGGGATATGGAAGACAGTCCACCCGGGGAGATGCGAGAAGTCGTGCACGCACGAGGCCACGAGAACGTCTCCGCAGAACACGGGAGCACCTTCGAGATCACGACCGACGACTGGCTCACGCCCGCGGGCGACTGTATCCTCGCCGTCGAAGCCGATCGGGCTCCCGCGGCTTTTGCGGACGCGTTCGTCGACGCCTGCCGCAACCGCGACGCGACGATCCGAGCTACTCTGACGGCGACGACCGACGAGGGTGACACGCACACAGCCACGATCGTCGGCCGTGGACATCCGGGGCTCTCTTTCGAGAACGAACGCAGCCACGTCGGTCGGACGAGCGACTACGTGGACGATCGCACGATCCTCGTCGACGCCGACGCGGCCGCGGCCGATCTGGACCGCGACCTCGTCGACGCCCTCGCAGCGGGTGCGGATCTCCGCGTCGAACTGGCGGTCGAACCCGCAGACGGTTGAATGGCGTAGGCGCTCTGGCGACATCCGCGCGTCCGACTTACGGCCCGACGTCCCGCGTCCGACTTACGGCCCGACGGCTTTTGTCGCTCCCCCACAAACGGCGTCTATGGCCGAGGAACCGCAGGAGAACATCAGCGGCGACGACGCCGCGGCAGCGGCGTTCGGCGTCGGGGACGCTGGCACACGTGCGGAGGCTGTCGTCGACGAACTGGGCGAGTTGTACTGGCAGAAGACCTACGGCGGCAAGGACGCCTTCGAGTCGCTGGTGCGGACGATCCTCTCACAGAACACGAGCGACGTCGCGAGCCAGCCCGCCCACGACGCCCTGATGCAGCGGTACGGGATGAAGGGCGGGGGGAGCGCTACGGGCGACCCCGAGCAGGACGCTGCCGCCGGACACGATCTGGCGGCCGCCCTCGCCGACGCCGAGCAGTCGGTGTTGGCGGAGACCATCTCCTCGGCGGGCCTGTACAACCAGAAGTCGGAGATGATCATCGGCGCGGCCCAGCGGATCTGCGAGGAGTACGGCGGCGCGGTCGGGTTCGATCGGTTCGTCAGGGAGGAACCGCCGGGCGACGTGCGGGAGGCGCTCTTGGACATCCACGGCGTCGGCCCGAAGACCGCCGACTGCGTGCTTCTCTTCGCCGGCGGGCGCGACGGCGTCTTCCCCGTCGACACGCACGTCCACCGCATCGCCCGCCGGATGGGCTTTGCGCCCGCCGACGCCGACCACGAGACGGTTCGGGAGCATCTGGAAGCCGACGTCCCGGGAGAAAAGTGCGGCTTCGGCCACACGGCGATGATCCAGTTTGGCCGCGAGTACTGCACGGCCCGCAAGCCGGCCTGTCTCGACGGGCCGGAAGCGTGTCCGCTCTACGATCTCTGTGACAGGGTCGGCGTCGACGAGGTCGGCGAATCAGTCGTCGATCCTGCAGACACGCTGTCGAACGACGAGGCGTAGTCAGTCGGCAGCGAGTCCTACGATTGGCGTCTCACTCGTCCATATAGATCGGTGCCGGCTCCTCGTCCCCGTCGGGCCAGTCGATGTCGGTGCGGTCGATCAGATTCGGCACGATCGACTCGTCGAGGGCGTCGGCATCGGGTGCGTTCACCTCGACGAGGTTCCCCGCTGGGTCCCGAATGTAGAACTGGATCTCCCCCGAGGGGAGCACGTAGACCGGCGGTTCACCGTCGACGAACCCGGGTTCGATCTGGGGGAGTGGCTCCACCTCAGCGGACCCGTGATCGCGAATCGACTGATAGACCGTCTCGAAGTCGTCGACGTGGAGCGCGTGGTGGTTGAACGCGGGGGGATCGCCGTCGCGCTCGACGAGGTGGAGTTGGAGATCGCCACACTTCAGCCACTGTATCCGCTCGTGGAACGCCGGGGCCGGAATCCGCTCAAGTCCGAACACCGACTCGTAGAACTCCGTCGACTCTTCGAGGTCATTCGCAACGATGCTGACGTGTGTGTATCGTGACTCGACCACAGTGGGACTACTGACGACGTGCGGCGATAAAACCGTTCGCGTCGTGAGTTCCCATCCCGAGCGTAGTTCCGCGGAGTCGTCCATCGAACGGTGCCGGATTCAACACTGGCGGGTCTCCACGCCCGAGACGGGCCCGTTGGTCGGTTCGTACGTCGAACCGCCGGTCGCGCCGGCGAACATCGGCAGCGACAGACGGTAATCGAAGAGTATCACGAACGAGTCCCAGACCGCAGCCGTCGACACCTCGTCGGGAGTCTCGTCCAATAGCACGCCCGTCCGGAGCGCGACGATGTCGGAATCGAGCGCGACCCCGCTGGCGGACAGGCCGAGCGCGCTCGGCGGGGCCGGCGAGGTGAAAAGCGAGGTGTGGACGGTCACGTTGATGTGGGGATTGCCGTCCCCGATCGAGAGATGGTGGCCACCGGAGGGGAAACAGCGCCGCTCGTCGGTCGTGGACGTCGAATCCCCGGACGAGTCCGCGGTCGTCTGCGCTTCGGCCGGCACGGCCGCGGCGCCGGCGGCAGACGTCACGAGTACGACCGCGACGAGGAGGCGAACGGCGAACGAGGGACGACCGCACATACACCCCGGTTCGAGATACCCCAAATTAAGTCCCGCGACGCAGTTCTCAGCCTTGATACGGTCGTTCGAACCGGTGCTTCGGTCGATCGGATACAACCTGTGATCGGTACTTTTCTGACCCCCCGAAAGAGTGAGCAGGAACTCACATTACGGTCTATGGCGCATCCGAATCAGCCCGGAGAACTTCGTGCGAACTGTGTGAAACCGCCGATCCCACGTGTCTCTGGCGTTGCTAATGACGGTAATGACGCTCCGTTCGGGGTACAATCCGCGCTGAGTTTCCGCTCGAAATGGTGGTTTTATTGTGTTGACGACAAGTAGCAATGAATGGTACAGGGGGAGGAGGGGTGCCACTGAACTGCCTTCTCCTTCCCTTTGTGCCGATTTCACAATCGGCATCGATATCTATGCTTCGGGGGGATTTGAGTGCTTTGCGGTTGGGCCCGTTCTGAACCCAATCTCGTCTGTCTTGGACGAGCCGCAGTAGTGTATTCGACAAAACTCACCGAATCAACCGTCGAATCGCTCTTTCGCGTAGGTTAGTCGGACTTTGGCGAATCGGCCCAAGCAATGAGTTTCTCGAAGCCGACGAAGACGACGAGAAAGAGCGCTATGAACACACTCCATCTGATTACGTCGAATTCGCCAGTGAAGGCTAATACGTTGAAGATATAGGAGATCGAGGCACCGATAATCCCCGCCAAGTAGAGCTGTCCGCGTACGTGCATACTCTGATATCGACCCCATTACCAATAGCTGTCGGGGAAGAGTTCGATGCGGTAGACGCTCTCTCTACTGAACGGTCACCGTACTGGATTCTTTCGTCTTCGCAGAGGTGCAAATACGGATGACTGCCTACCGGAACCGGAACGTTTCGAGATTCTTCGGCGTGAAGGTCCGGAGGTTGTGATCGTGATACAGCCCCGAAGAGAGGTCCTGGACGGCGCTTTCTTCGCCGTGGACACACAGGACCTTCTCCGGGCGGGGGTTCATCGTCGTCACGAAGTTCTCCAGGCCCTGGCGGTCCGCGTGCCCCGAGAAGCCGTCGACCGTGTCGACTTCCAGTCCCAGCGAGACCGTTTCCTGGCGTCCGCCGGTACTGCCCCGGTCGATCGTGACCTCCTCGGCGCCGTTCTGAATCCGGCGGCCGGGCGTGTCTTTCGGCTGGTAGCCGACGAAGATCAGCCGGGAGTCCGGATCGGGGCCGACCTGCCGGAGCCACGACAACACTGGTCCGCCGGTGACCATCCCGGAGGGAGCGAGCACGATGCTCGGCTCCCCGTCTGCGGCCGCCGCCCGTTCGTCGTCGCCCTCGATACTGGTGAACGCCTCTGCGAGGAATGGATTGTCCTCGGTGTCGAGGAGGCGGTCCCGCAGGTCGTCGCGGAGATACTCCGGATAGGTGGTGTGGATCGCTGTCGCCTCCCAGATCATCCCGTCGAGGTGGATCGGCATCGTCGGGATTTCGTCCGTCCGCATCGCCTCCGCGAGCGCGAGCATCAGTTCCTGCGACCGGCCGACTGCGGGCGTCGGGATGACGACTGTGCCGCCCCGCTCGTAGGTTTCGGTCACGAGGTCAGCGAGTTTCCGTTCGGCGTCTTCCCCGTCCGTCTGGTAGTCGTTGCGGCCGCCGTAGGTCGACTCCATCACGAGCGTTTCCACCCGCGGGAAGTCGTTCACTGCGCCGTCGAGCAGCCGCGAGTCCGTATACCGGATGTCGCCGGAGAACGCGACGTTGTAGAGGCCGTCGCCGATGTGGAAGTGCGCGATCGCCGACCCAAGCACGTGGCCGGCGTTGTGCAGCGTGAGCTTGATGTCGGGCGCGATGTCCGTGACGTTGCCGTAGTCCAGCGTGATCGTGTGCTTGATCGCCTCGCGGACCATTTCGGGGCCGTACGGCGGCACCCTGTCCTCGCTCGCCTGCTCGAGGTAATCCAACTGGAGCAGTCCCATCAGATCCCGCGTCGGTTCTGTCGTGTACACCGGCCCGTCGTAGCCCTCGTCGAAGAGCAGCGGGACGAGCGCGGAGTGATCCAGATGTGCGTGCGTGAGCACGACGGCATCGATCGAGTTCGCCCCCGCACCGAGCGCTTCCGGAATCTGTAGGTACGGCCGCTCCTCTCTTCCCTTCTTGATGCCGCAGTCGACGAGGATTCGCGTCTCCGCCGTCGAGATGATAAACGCCGATCGGCCGACCTCGCGACACCCGCCGAGCATCGAGATCCGGACCCACTCCTCGTCTGCGAGCCCCTCGCGGTGGATCCCGCGGCCGACCCGCTCGAGGATCTCACGGCGCTCTTCGCGTTCCTGTCTGAGGAAGTTCCGGACGTTCTCGACGGTCGAGGATTCGATCGGCGGCGTCCGGACGACGTCCGGCGTCCACCCGACCTCGCGGGTGATCTCCCGGAGCGTCGCGCCGCTGTGCCCGATCACTACGCCGGGCTTTTCGGCTTCGATGACGACCTCGCCGGTGTCTTCGTAGAAATCGAGGTGGGTGACGCCGGCGTCGTCGGAGATGATCTCACGGATCCGTGAGCGGGCCTGTTCCGGCGGCGTCAACGCCGTCGGGTCAGGACGGACAGAGATTCGTTTCCGGAACTTTCCCGCCAACTCACGGACCAGATCGCCGTTTTCGGCGAACCGCCGCGGGTCCCGGGTGTAGATGACCAGTTCCGGGCCCTCGTAGGTGACATCTGTCACCGAGACGTCGGCCGGTAGTTCCGCCGTGACTTCGCGTTTCAATTCCTCGAGTTGAGTGTCGACTGAATTCATAACTGAGAGCGGCCCGTCGGAGTCCTCGGGGACGGCCGTTGGATCGGGTGTCCCTTCCTCGGTGTGACGTCGGACGGGGATGCGTCAGCGAAACGCCCCGCGTCCTGTGCGACTGTCGTCTGCGACATCTGCGCGGAGAGAGGGAGAACCCGCTTGCTTCGGGTTATATCCGCCGGCATATAAAAGCCTTCGCAAAGCCAAAACCCCTTCGCTGCTTCCGGGTGCGTATGAACGTCACGCCGGAACGCGTCGAGTCGGAGGCAAAGTGGGTCCGCGAGCGCGCCGGGACGGTCGTCCCGCTGATCAACGAGACCCGGCGGCGACTCGGGGAGGTTTTCGAGACGGACGTCGACGCCGTGTCCGAGGCGGGATACCACGAGGAGGTCGCAACCGTGTTCGCTGCGGGCGACGTCGCTGTCAACGCCGCCGCCTACGTCGGATTACTCCGCGAACTGGACGTCAGCGACGACTATCCCGGGTTCGTCGTCGACGAGATGCTGGGACGGGAACTCGCAGCCACCATCGCGGGCGGCGCGCCGCTGTCGCTCCTCGCGCAGGCGACGTTCCACTACGCGGACGTCACGACCAATTCGGCTGGTGGCGCCGGCGCCGACGATCTCGACGCCGCGCTGGCGGCGGGGTTCCAGACCAGGCTCCCCGGGTGGTCCTGGCAGGAGGCCGAGAGCCCCTTCGCGGTCGATCCGGCGGATCTGGAGTGATCGCCGGCCGGACCCCAATCCGCTCTTCGGCCGCGGCGGGCGGTTCAGGAGATTTAAGGCCGCCGTGGGGCTCGAAAGAGGTAATGAGCGACGACCAGGAACTCGGCATCACCGAGTCCAAAGAGTACAACACCGGGGAGTGGTACGCCGAGGTAGTCCAGAAGGCCGGGCTGGCGAACTACGCGCCCGAGGGGATGAGCGGCTTCATCGTCACACGGCCGCGGGCGTACGAACTGTGGGAGCGGGTGCAGGCGCACCTCGACGGCCTGTTCAAGGAGACAGGCGTGCAGAACGCCTACTTCCCGCTTTTCATCCCGGAGAGCTACCTCGAACGCGAGAAGGACATCGTCGAGGGGTTCGATCCCGAGGTCGCGTGGGTCGAACGCGCGGGCAATCAAGAACTGGAAGAGCGACTCGCCGTCCGTCCCACCTCCGAGTCGATCATCACCCCCTATATCTCCCAGTGGGTTCGCAGTCACCGCGACCTCCCGCTGCGGGTCAATCAGTGGGCCTCTGTGGTCCGCTGGGAAGCGACCGAGACCAAGCCGTTCTTCCGCACGAAGGAGTTCCTCTGGCAGGAGGGCCACACCGCACACGCCACCCGCGAGGACGCGTGGGCGGAGACGACCCGCCGACTCGACCAGTACGAGGCGACCTACGAGGACCTGCTCGCGATGCCGGTGCTCCGCGGTGCCAAGCCCGAACACGACAAGTTCCCCGGCGCGGACACGACGACGACCGTCGAGGCGCTGATGCCCGACGGCAAATCCGTCCAGGGGGCGACCTCCCACTACCTCGGCACGTCCTTCGCGGAGGCGTTCGACATCACCTACACCGACGAGGACGAGGAGACCCAGATGGCGCACACGACCTCGTGGGGGCTCTCCTGGCGGGCGCTGGGTGCGCTGATTATGACGCACTCGGACGATCAGGGGCTCGTGGTGCCGCCCGCGATCGCGCCCGAGCAGGTCGTCGTGGTCCCGATCTGGCAGGCCGATACCAAAGACGAGGTCCTCGAATACTCTGCGGACATCGCCGACGACCTCGAGGAGGCGGGTATCCGCGTCGAATTCGACGACCGCGACGAGCGCAACCCCGGATTCAAGTTCAACGAGTGGGAGCTGAAGGGCGTCCCGCTGCGGATCGAGATCGGTCCCAACGAGGCCGAGGAGGGGTCGGTCACGCTCGTCCACCGGCCGGACGGCGAGTCGACCGAAGCTGACCGCAACGACATCGCCGACACCGTCCAGTCGAATCTCGACGAGATCTACGCGAAACTGTACGCCGCCGCCGAGGAGAACCTCGCGGAGAACGTCCGCGAGGCAGACAGCCGCGCGGAGATCCTGGGGACGATCGGCCAGCACGGCGGCTACGTCAAGGCGCCGTGGTGCGGCGACGAGGCCTGCGAGGGCGAGATCAAAGACCAGATCGCCGCCGAGATCGTGATGGTGCCGCTGGACGACCCCGACGCCGAGATCCACGACGGCGAGGCGTGTGCGATCTGCGACGACGCCGCCGCCGAGACGGCGTACTTCGCGAAGTCGTACTGACTCTGCGACTCTCTCGACCGAGAATCGTCCGTCTGACGGCCGTGTGACGACTCCCAAACGCTTTACAGCACCCGGCGAGTACCGCTAGTAATGTCGGCGTTATCGGACCTCCTGGGAGATGTCGTGTCGGACGTAGACGGCGTGTTTCTGTTCTCGCCGAGCAGTTCCCACTACCAGCGGTTCGCTGACGCCGATCTCGACGCCGAGACGGTCGTCGTCGCCCCGGAGAACGCCGTCGACGCCGAGACGTACGTCGAACTCCCCCTGGAGTTCGACAACGTCAGAGACCGGATCAAGTTCGGCATCGAGGGCGCGTTCGAGCGCGGACTCGTCGAGGAGGGCCACGTCATCGTCTGTAGCGTCCGGATATTCGACGGCGATCCCGACAGCGTCGTCCGCGTTCGGGTCGACGAGTCGATGCAGTCGGGCATCTACGACCTCTTTTCGAACTCCCGGGCGGACCCCAGCGTCATCCGGGACGTCTTCGAGGTGGCGATCGAACTCGGCAAAAAGGGCCAGAAGGGCAAGCCCGTCGGCGCGCTGTTTGTCGTCGGCGACGCCGGGAAGGTGATGAACAAGTCCCGGCCGCTGTCGTACAACCCCTTCGAGAAGTCCCACGTCCACGTGGGCGATCCGATCGTGAACGTGATGCTCAAGGAGTTCTCGCGGCTGGACGGCGCGTTCGTGATCTCCGATTCCGGCAAGATTGTGAGCGCGTACCGCTACCTCGAACCCGGTGCCGAGGGCGTCGACATCCCCAAGGGCCTCGGCGCGCGGCACATGGCCGGCGCGGCGATTACCCGCGACACGAACGCGACGGCGATCGTGCTCTCCGAATCTGACGGCCTCGTCCGGGCGTTCAAGAGCGGCGAGATCATCCTGGAGATCGATCCGGAGGAGTACTGATGACTCGGAGTGAGTTCGCCCCGCCTGAGGCCAGCGGCGTGGACGCAGCCGTGGACGCCCCGCTGCAGTTGGATCCCTCGCCGTTCGTCGACATCTTCTCGGCGCTGCCCCGGCGGATCTGGGCGACGCTGCTCGTCGTGGTCGTCGGCATTCTGCTGGCGATCGTACTTGGCGCCTTCACGAAACGGGTGTTGGTCCGCCTCGGTGTTCCCGAAGCGATCGAGGGGACGGCCTTCGAGCGGACGGCCCGCGAGTTCGACACGTCGACAGTCGAGGTACTCGGAACCTTGGTCCGGTTTTTCATCCTCGGCGTCACCTTCTTGGCGGTGCTGTCGGTCGCCAACATCGCCGTCGCAGGCAGCTTCTGGGGGCGAGCAATCGAGTTCCTGCCGCAGTTGTTCTTCGCGATCGTGATCCTCATCGTCGGCATCGTCGTCGGCGATAAGGTTCAGCTCATCGTCGGCGAATGGCTCACCGGGATCAAGATCGCCCAGATCGGCGTCTTTCCGCGGCTCGCAAAGTTCACCGTGTTCTACGTGGCGGTGCTCATTGCACTGTCACAGCTCGGCGTCGCGACCCTCGCGCTTCTCGTTCTGCTTGCTGCGTACCTCTTTGCGGTGGTCTTCCTGACCGCTATTGCCCTCTCAGATCTGTTGAAATCGGGCGCCGCGGGATCGTATCTCCTGTTGAACCAGCCTTTTACGATCGGTGACGAGGTCCGCATCGGCGAGACGCGGGGAATCGTCCAGGAGGTGAACCTGTTCGTGACTCACGTCGAAAACGACGGCGAGGAGTTCATCGTCCCCAACAGCGTGGTCTTCGAGGACGGCGTCGTTCGGATTCGCGAGTAGTCAGAGGTCGCCGTCGTCCGGGTCCGCGAGTAATCAGGCATCAGAGTCGTCTGCCTCGTCGTCCCCGTCCGCATCACTGCCCATCGGCCGCGCTGGGACGCCGGCGACGGTGGTGTTCGGGGGAACGTCGCGGGTCACGAGTGAGTTCGCTGCCACCTCCGCGCCGTCGCCGATCCGGACGCCCGGCAGCAACACCGCTTTCGCGCCGATCATCGCGCCGTCGCCGACGACGACCTCGCCGGTCCGGTACTCGTCCTGCAGGAACTCGTGGCAGAGAATCACCGAATCGTAGCCGACGACGACCCCGTCGCCGAGCGTGATCAGTTCCGGCCAGAACACGTCCGGGGTCGCCTCGAGCCCCCACGAGACGCCCTCGCCGACAGTCACCCCCAGTCGTCGGAGCGCCCAACTGCGAACCCGGAGCGAGGGAGCGATCCGCGCGACCCACACCAGGAGGTAGTTGAGAACGACGCGCCACACCGGCTTCGCATCAGTCCAGTTGCGCAGAGAGTTTGCTACGTCGGGTGTCTGATAGTGCGTCAGGCGGTCGTGTCTGGGCTCCTCGTCATCGAACCCGTCTGTATCGGCCGGTCCGTCTGGAGTCTCGGCTCCGGGTTCGCCGCCTGCGCCGTCGTCTCTACCGTCGTCGTCGCTCACGACCGTCCCTAAGCCGCCGGGCACCAAAAGGTTCGCTCGTCTTCGGCTGCCGCGGACCTGGCCGGGAAGCCGTCAGTCACCGCGGAGTTCGTTCATATGGTCGATCCGCCGCTGGACCAGGTCCGCCTTCCCGACGTCGTGGCGGACGCGGAGCCCGTCGCCGGCGGCCGCGAGCGCGTCTTCGGCTTGCTCTTCTGCGGCCGCGATCGAGTCGGCCACGCCCACGACGGCAAATGAGCGCGAGGTCGTGGTGTAGAGGCCGTCCTCGCGCTCGTCGACGCTCGCGTAGAACAAGAGCGCGTCGCCGGCGCTCTCCTCGTCGACGGTGATCTTTGCACCGCTTTCGGGGTCCGTAGGGTAGCCGTCGGGAACGGCGTACTTGCAGACGGTAGCCTGTGCGGCGAAGTCAAGCTCCGGCAGCGACTCACCGTCGCGGGCGGCGGTCAGGACGTCGAGGAACGACGTTTCGAGCACCGGCAGGGTGTTCATCGCCTCGGGGTCGCCGAAGCGGGCGTTGAACTCGACGACCTTCGGGCCGTCGGCCGTGAGCATAAACTGACCGTAGAGGACGCCCTTGTACTCCGGCAGGGCGTCGACGGTCGCCTCCAGAATGTCGACCGCGTCGGCGTAATCGGCCGGGGTCATAAACGGCAGTTCGGGACTGGCGTCGCTGTAACTGCCCATCCCCCCGGTGTTCGGCCCCTGGTCGCCCTCGTAGGCGCGCTTGTGATCCTGGACCGCGGGCGTCGTGCGGACCTCGCCGTTGGCGACGAACGCCTGGACGGTGAACTCCTCACCGACGAGCCGTTCCTCTAAGACGACCCGGTCGTAGTCGTTCTCGCGGAGATACTCCTTTGCCTCCGCCGCAGTCACCTGATCGCCGATGACTTTCACGCCCTTCCCGCCCGTGAGGCCGGCGGGCTTGACCGCGAGGTCGCCGTCGTACTCGTCGATGTAGTCGCAGGCGGCCGCCATCTCGTCGAAGACGGCAAAGTCCGGACAGCCGGGGATCGACTCCGACTGCATAAACTCCCGCTGGAACGCCTTGTCCGTCTCGATGCGGGCGGCCTCCGCGCCGGGGCCGAACGTGTAGACGCCCGCCTCGTTGAGCGCGTCCGCGACGCCGACTTCCAGAGCCGCCTCCGGACCGACGATGGCGAGATCGGCGTCGACCTCCTCGGCGTAGCCGACGACCGCCTCGACGGCCGTCTCCTCGATGGTCTCGAAGCCCGCGGCGAGCGCCGCGATCCCGGGGTTGCGGTTGCTCGCACACGCGTACAGTTCACACGCCGAATTGTCCGTCAGCGCGCGGGCGATCGCGTGCTCGCGTCCGCCGCCGCCGACGAGAAGCACCGTCTCCGTGGTGGACATATCCGGAGGACGTGGGCACGCCGGCGTAAAGGTTGCTCTTCTGCGGCCGCGAAGTGCGCATCATCGTGCATTGTCCTCGTCTCAGCCACCGGGAGTCGATCGCCGGGATGGACCGTTTCAGCCACCGGGAGTCGAACGCCGGAATGGGCCGTTTCTGCCACCGGGAATCGATCGCCGGGGTCAACCGCTTTTTCCGCGCGGGCGACGTACGGGCGGTATGGACGATCCCCTTTCGCGGAACCGACTCGACGGGGAGGAGAGCCCGTACCTCCGGCAGCACGCCGACAACCCGGTGAACTGGCAGCCGTGGGACGAGGCGGCGCTGACTGCCGCGCAGGCGACAGACCGACCGATCTTCCTCTCGATCGGCTACTCTGCCTGCCACTGGTGTCACGTGATGGCCGACGAGAGCTTCGAGGACGAGGACGTCGCGGCAGTTCTCAACGATTCCTTCGTGCCGGTCAAGGTCGACCGCGAGGAGCGGCCCGACCTCGATAGCGTGTACCAGACGATCTGTCAACTCGTCACCGGCGGCGGCGGGTGGCCGCTGTCGGTGTGGCTCACGCCCGAGGGCAAGCCCTTCTACGTCGGTACGTACTTCCCGAAGACCGAGGATCCGCAGCGGGGGAACGTCCCCGGCTTTCTCGACATCTGCCGGTCGTTCGCCTCGTCGTGGGAGACAGACCGCGAGGAGATCGAAAACCGCGCCGAGCAGTGGACCGACGCGCTCCGCGACGAACTGGAGACGACGCCGTCGAGCGGAGCGGATTCCCAAGAGAGCCCCGGTGCGGGCGCAGGGGGGCCCGGAACAGGTGGCGGCAGCGAGGCAGCGGACGCCGACACACTCGGCGCGGTCGCGACGTCCGCACTCCGGGCGACCGACAGGGAGTACGGCGGGTTCGGCTCCGGCGGCCCGAAGTTCCCCCAACCGGGGCGGGTAGAAGCGCTGCTCCGCTCGCACGCGAAGACCGGAAGCGAAGACGCGCTGTCGGCGGCGACGACGACGCTCGATGCGATGGCCGGCGGCGGGATGTACGACCACGTCGGCGGCGGCTTCCACCGCTACGCCACCGACCGGGAGTGGACGGTGCCGCACTTCGAGAAGATGCTGTACGACAACGCCGAACTCCCGCGGGTGTACCTCTCGGCGTACCAACTCACCGGCGAGGAGACCTACGCGACGGTCGCCCGCGAGACGTTCGACTTCCTCCAGCGGGAATTCCGGCACGCTGAGGGCGGCTTCTTCAGCACCTTCGACGCCCAGAGCGACGGCGAGGAGGGGAAATTCTACGTCTGGACGCCGGAAGCGATCGACGCCGCGATCGACGACGAACGCACGGCCGAACTCGCACGCGAGCGGTTCGGCGTGACCGAGACGGGTAACTTCGAGGGGAAAACAGTCCTCACGATCGCCGCGTCGATCCCGGATCTGGCGGAACGGCACGATCTTTCCGAATCGGAAGTCGTAGACTCCCTCGCCAAAGCGCGGAGCGCGCTGTTCGAGGCCCGCGAGTCGCGCATAAGACCCGCGCGCGACGAGAAAATCCTCACGTCGTGGAACGGCCTCGCGATCGGCAGCCTCGCCCGCGGCGGGCTGGTGCTCGGCGACGACACCTACACCGAGCTTGCGGAAGATGCGCTCGCCTTCGTCCGCGAACACCTCTGGGACGGCGAGCGACTCGCCAGGCGCTACAAAGACGGCGACGTGAAGGGCGAGGGCTACCTCGACGACTACGCCTTCCTGGCCCGCGGTGCCTTCGAGTTGTATCAGACGACCGGCGACGTCTCACACCTGAAGTTCGCGCTCGATCTGGTGCGTGTCGTCGTCGAGGCGTTCTACGACGACGACGCGGAAACGCTGTATCTCACCGCAGCAGACGGCGAGACGCTCGTAACGCGGCCGCAGGAACTGACTGACCAATCGACGCCATCGAGTGCAGGGGTTGCGGCGTCGTTGCTTCTCGATCTCGACGCGTTCGCCCCCGACGAGGAGTTCGCGGAGATCGCCGGATCCGTCCTCGATACCCACGCCGACCGGATCCGCGGGCGCCCGCTCGAACACGTCTCGTTGGCACTCGCGGCGGACAAACGCGCCGGCGGCGGGTCGGAAATCGTCATCGCGAACGACGGAGAGGCCGATGGCTCCGGCGAAGGAGCGGCCGGCGGATCCGACGTGGAAGCCCCCGAGGCGGCCGTCGGGGTTCCGGCCTCGTTCCGCGAGTCGCTCGCGTCGACGTACCTCCCTGGCGTCGTGATCTCTCCGCGCCCAGCGACGGACGACGCACTCGACGGATGGCTCGACGCGCTCGACCTGGACGAGGCGCCACCGATCTGGAAGGGACGGGAGGCGCGTGACGGTGAATCCACTGTGTACGCCTGTGAGGGTCGTGCCTGCTCGCCGCCGGCGCACTCGCTGTCGGAGGCGCTTGCGTGGTTCGGCCGCTCCGCCGACGAACCTGGTGCGGCGGACTGATCGCGAAAGGGAAGGTGCCGGCAGGTGCGACAAATACCGCTCTCAGGGCCTATTCCCGACGCGCAGGAGTTTCGCCGTATAGAGCGCGTGGAAGCGAGCCAGAGCGTTCAGGAGATTCAGCGCGACGAACAGGAACACGACGCCGGCGGCAGCGACGGCGAGCGCCTGGGGGAGGGTCGTCACTACCCAGGAACCCACCGTGTACGCACCGCTCGGTGCACTGCCGAGGAAACTGATCGTTCCCGCCGGGGCGTCGTAGACGAACGGCGCCGCAAGCAGCGCGGCGCTGACGGACGCACTCGTGACGACGGCGACGAACGAGACGATGCCGAACACGAATTTCGCGAGGAGGAGAACCACGGCCGTCCACGTCGAGGGCGCGGTCACGAGCCGTTTGACGGCTGCGAGGAAGCCGTCTCCGGGCAATGCGATTCCCTCCCGAACGTCGAGATCGCGAAGGAACGCGGGGACCGCGGCCTCGACACCGACGAGCCGTCGCGCGAGGTGGGCCTCGAAGCCGGCGACGGCGGCCGCGGCCGCCAGCGTCCCCAGCAAGATCGGCAGACCGACCCAGGTGAGCAGGAGTCCGACGCCGATGGTCCCGCCCGTCAGAAGGCCGACGAAGTACGCGATACCGAGTGGGAACGCGAGGAGGAGATAGAGGAGGTTCTTGTACGTCTGTACACGGACCGGTGCGCCGAGAAGTCGACGGCCCAGTCCGCGGAGGGTCTCCGGGGAACCGGTCGTTTCAGCGGTGGACATCGCCACCCGTGAGTTCGTCGCCGGCGGTTGTTAATCAGTTGAAAGGTGAAACGGCAATTTAACTGACGCTCGCCGACGATCGAAACTTCACTGCACCCGCAGCGGGAGTGTCGCCCCCGACCGACCGGTTACGTTTACAGTCGTTCCGCGATTGTGTTTACAGTCGTTCCGCGATTGTGTTTACAGTCGTTCCGCGGTTACGTTTACAGTCGTTCCGCGAGGTAGACCGCGATCGGTACCCGTTCGTCCTCGACGTACCGGGCAACCTCCTCACCGTCGCGTTCGACGACGACGGTCGGAATCAGTTCGATGTCGTATTCGTCGACGAGCGGGCCGGTCTTGCTGCCGTCGTCTTCCTTCTCGACAGGATAGTGGTGGACGCGCTCGTCAGGAACGTCCGCTGCGTCGAGTGCGGCGCCGAAATCAGGCAGCTGGCCGCGGCAGTCGCCGCACCAGTCGCCGCCCCACACGCGGAAGACGAGTCCGTCCTCGCTCAGTGCCTCGACGGCATCTTCGTAGGACTCAGCGTCCCACGCGGGGTTCGGTCGCATCGTTTCGAGTCGCCCGCCCGTCGCGTCGCCTTCGCTGTCTGCTTCTGACATATCCAGCAGGTACGACGCCCGCGGGCGTAAAGCTCGCGGTGCGGTCGGTCGGGGAGCCGCGGTGGCGGGGACAGTGGAGCGTCGCCGCCGTCGTCACCGTCTTGTGTCCCTCCGTCGAAGAGTCGGACGATGCACGCGAACGTGTTGGAAGCCATCGGGTCGCCGCTGGTCCGCGTCGACTCCCCGGCAGGGGCGACGGTGGCGGCGAAGATCGAATCGAAGAATCCCGGCGGTTCCGCGAAGGATCGGCCGGCGCTCGCGATGGTCGAGCGCGCCGAGCGGGATGGAGAAATTTCACCGGACGATGCCCTCGTCGAACCGACGAGCGGGAACACCGGGATCGGCCTCGCGGTCGTCGCTGCGGCGAAGGGCTACGACCTCACGGTCGTGATGCCGGGCTCGAAGTCGCCCGAACGGCGCGAGATAATGAACGCCTACGGCGCCGACATCGAACTCGTCGACGGCGACATCTCGGCGGCGAAAGACCGGGCGGACGAACTTGAGGAAAAGGAAGGAATGGTGCAGCTCCGGCAGTTCGAGAACCCCGCAAACCCCGAGGCGCACTACCTGACGACCGGGCCGGAGATCCTCGAAGGGATCGGCGATCGGACCGTCGACGCGCTCGTGGCGGGCGTCGGCACCGGGGGGACGATCACCGGGATCGGCCGACGGCTCCGCGAGGAGTTTCCGGAGATGGATATCGTGGCCGTCGAGCCCGCGGACAACGCGGTCCTCTCCGGCGGCGAGCCCGGGATCGACGACTTCCAGGGGATGGGCCCGGGGTTCGTGAGCCCGAACCTCGACACGGATCTGATCGACGACGTCGAGACGGTCACCATCGACGCGGCCGAGGCGGAGTGCCGCCGACTCGCCCGCGAGGAGGGGATCCTCGTCGGGCAGTCCTCCGGTGCCTCGAACCTCGCCGCAAAGCGCGTCGCCGAGCGGATCGCTGACCCCGACGCAGCCGCCGAGTCCGAGCCTGGCTACGTCATCGATGGGCTCGGCGAGAGCGACGCGCAGGGAGAAAGCGAAGCAGCGGGCGACGACGCGGCCGGCACGAGCGATGACCCGCCGCTGGTCATCACAGTGTTCTGGGACAGCGGCGAGCGGTATATGTCGACGGGAATGTTCGATTGAAAGTACGGTAGCACAGCCGTCGGGCGCGGTCAGCCGTCGGGCGCGATCAGTTCGATCGGGTGCGTCGACGGCCGATCGAGGAGCGAATCCAGTTGCTCCAGACAGGAGGTCCCGGAGGCGACGACGGTCCGATCGCGGGCGACGTCGGATCGGAACCCCTCGGCTAAATCCTCGCCGACGGCCACGCTCAGGTCGTAGTACTCGGATTTGTACCCGAACGAGCCGGCCATCCCGCAGCACTCGGCATCTGAGGTGACCACGTCGTACCCCAGGCGATCGAGAACCGCCTCGGTGTGGCGTTCCAGGCCGAGCGTGCGCTGCTGACAGTGGCTGTGATACGCGACTCTCTCGCCGCCGTCGGCGCCGTCGGCCGATTCAGGGGCGGATAGTGCCGATAGCTCGCCATCGGCTTCGAGCAGGCCGTAGACGTACTCCACAACCTCATACGAGTTTCCGGCGAGTCGCTCGTAGTTCTCCCTCGGGAGCAGGCGCTCGTACTCCCGCTGGAACATCGCCAGATCGGAGGGTTCGATCACGACCACGTCGCGGTCGGCCTCGAGATACGGGTCCAGATCCGCGAAGGCCTCTCTGGCCTTCGACTCGGCGGTGGCGACCATTCCTTGTGAGAGCGGCGCCCGCCCCGAGGCGCCGACGTCGGGGACCACGACGTCGACGTTCAGCGCTTCGAGCGTTCGGACGGCGGCCTTCCCGCGTTCGACCTGTACGTGATTCGTGTACACGTCGGGGTAGAGCACGACACGCCGCACCGGATCGGAAACGGTCGAGTCGCGCGCCCGGAACCACGCGCGGAAGGTCTCCCGCTCGAAGGTCGGGAGGTCCCGGCGGCTGTCGACGCCGAGGAAGCGTTCCATCGCCGCCCGGACTGGGCCGGCGTCGGCGAGCCAGTTCGAGAGCGGCGCGGTCGCGCTCCCGAGTCGCGCGAGCGTCTCGAAGTTGCCGAACAGCCGCTTCTGGAGGTCGACGCCGCCGGGTTCGGCGTCAGGTGTGAGCCCCTCGACGGCGTCGAGCGCGAGGCCGACATCGGGGTTGATCCGGTCGCGGACGACTGTGTTGATCCACGGGATATCGATCTTCACCGGGCAGGCGTCGACACAGCGCGAGCAGCCGGTGCAGAGATCGTTGAACTCGCCGGCCGTGTCGAGTCCCTCGATCCCGGCCTCCCAGCCGGTAGCGATACCGCCGGAGTAGGTCTCCCCGCCGAAGGCGTGGCCGCCCACCTGCTGGAAGTTGGCGCAGACGTTCGAGCAGGCCGAACACCGGATGCAGTACAGCGTCTCGCGGAGGTCCTCGTCCTCGCGCATCGCCATCCGTCCGTTGTCGATCAACACCAGGTGGAACTCCCGGTCGTCGCTCCCCCCGGGGACTGCTGCCGCGCCGTCGTCGAAGTCGATTGTCGGCGAGTCAACCGGCGGCGTCAGGATGGAGATGTAGGAGGTGATGTCCTGCCCCGTGCCCGATCGGCCGATGAGTTCGACGAACGGCTGGAGGTCCTCGACGGTCGGGATGACCTTCTCGACGCCGGCGACCGCGATCTGTGTGTCCGTCGCAGCGATCGTCTTCCGCGCGTTGCCCTCGCTCGTGACGAGCGCCATCGTGCCGGTATCGGCGGTGACGAAGTTCGCGCCCGTCATTCCCACGTCGGCGTCCTCGATCAGTTCGCCAAGTTGCTCCCGGGCGAACATTGTGAGTTCCTCCGCCGTCTCCGGAGGGTCCGCCGGATCGAACTCCGCGGCGAACAACTCGGCGATCCCTTCCCGGGATTTGTGGATGGCGGGCGCGACAATGTGTGACGGTGCCTCGTCGGCCAGTTGTAGCACCCACTCGCCGAGATCCGTCTCGACGACGTCGAGGCCATCTTCCGCCAGCGCCTCGTTGACCTCGATCTCCTCGGAGGTCATCGACTTCGACTTCACGACCCGATCTGCGTCCTGTTCTGCGCAGACCTCGCGGATGTACCGGTTCGCGTCCGCCTCGTCGTCGGCGAGGTAGAGCGTGCCGCCGTTGTCCTCGACACTCTCGCGCAACTCCTCGATCAGCGACGGCAGGCGGTCGATCGCGTCCTCCTTGATCTCCCGGGCGCGGTCTTTGAGGCCGCTGTAGTCGTCGAGCGATTCCACCGAGTCGTACCGGCCTTGGTTGAACCCCTGTGTATTGCCTGCGACGGCCTCGCCCTCAGTGGTCAGAAGCCGGCGGATCTCCGCTGCCTTCGCCTTCCGTGCTTTACTCATCGAGCATCACCACGTGGACGGTTTTCGGCCCGTGGGCTCCGCGCACGAGCGCGCCCATATCGGCGGTCGCGCTCGGCCCCGTCGCGACGATCGCCGACCCCGTGGCGTCGTCGTTGCGAATCGTCTCGCCGAGCCACGCGAACGCCTCCGGCATCCCCTCAACGACGTCCGAGCGGTCGAGAACGGCCACGTGCCGGTCGACGAAGAGACTGGCCGGCTCCGACCCCCGGTCAGTCATCGGCAACACGACGCTGCCGTAGTCGGCGATCCCGATGCCTGCGACGGTGACTCCCGTCCGGGCCGCGCGGAGATCGTCGGTCGTCGGATCCGTTTCGATCCACTCCGGGAGCGCGACGTTCTGGTCCCCGAGCGACGTCCCGATCGTCGGGTCACTGCAGACATCCCGAAGTGTCGCGTCGAGTCCGTCGACGTCGGTGTACGTCCACTCGACGTCCAGCCGTTCGAGCGAATCCTCGAACGTCGCAAGCGTTCCCCTACTCATACGCGGTGGTTCGACCCTGCGGATATTGCTCTTTGGATACGCCCGCCCTGTGGTAAACGTGCGCGGGTCTGCACAGCGCTCTTGATTGTCTCCCCGCGCTGAAATGCGAGGCTTTCTCTTCGCTGTTCCGTAACTGGCAGCGATCCGGCGTCACGACTCGCAGATACCCGGTCGTCTCTATCGCTTCGGTTCGATACCGAGCCCTCTGTTCGATCATATAGGCCTCATAGTTACACTCAAACGGCATTCGGGTGAAATTTCGGTGTGACCCTCATAGCAGACGAGACGACCGACTCACTCCCGGTTGAACGGATGATTCCCGCACGGGCGCAGATACCCGACGACCCCGAATCGGGGAACTACGTCGTCGTCGACGTCGCACAGTTCTCGACGACGGTGCCGGAACTGTTCGCCAACGGTGCGAAATACATCCATATCACCGAAAACCGCGGCGAGGAACCGGCGTTTCAGGAGGAGCACCCGGACGCAAAGATCGGTGGAGCCTCCGGCCCAAACTACCGGGGCGAGGAGGGCTATGACTTCTTCAACTCCCCGAGTTTCGTCCAGGATGTCGATGTGGCCGGCCGCCCGACGGCGATGACGTCCACCAACGGCGGCAACGCCGTCACCGACCTCCGGCTTGCCGGTGACGACAGTGTGAACGTGTACGTCGGTGGACTGACCAACGGTGTCGCACTGGCAGACCACCTCCGGACACGGGACGAAGAGACGTATTTCGTGGCCGCCGGATCCAGCGGGAAACCCTCCCCGGAGGATGTCGCGGGGGCGTTGTTCATCGCCCGTCATCTACACGACGATCCGCCGACGGATCGCGAACGCGCGGTGTATCGCGAGATGGTCGAGTTCTCGAAGGGAGCCAAGTACGAACGGCGGCCACAGATCAAACGGACCGATCTCTACGAATACGCGCTCGACTTCGACAGCCGCAAAGTCGTCCCGAAACTCGACGGACAGAAGCTCTACGACGTCGCTGACGACAGCTGATGCGGACGGACGTTCACGCGCACACGACGTACTCTGACGGCTCAGATCTGTCGGCGATGATCGAAGCGGCTGAAGCGGCCGGAGTCGACGGACTCGGGCTCACCGACCACTGTATTCTGACGGCGGACGCGTTCGGTCGCCACGAAACGTACGACCTCGACGAGACGTACGAACGGCGCCGAGAACACATCGACCGGGCCCGTGAGACCACCGATCTGACGCTGTACGACGCAGCGGAGTTGAGCTACGTCCCCGAAGATAGCGATCGGATTGCAGAATTCCTTACGACGGCCGACTTCGATTACACCATCGGGAGCGTCCACTTCGCCTCCGGCTACGATTACACCTCCGACACTCAGTACGTCGATAGCTCTGACGGCGTCCGGCGGGAGGCCGTCGAGTGTTACTACGATGCCGTCGTCGAGCTGGTCGAGACCGAACTGTTCGACGTGCTCGGCCACCTCGACCTGCCTGAGCGACTGGAGACGCTGCGCGGCCATACACGCCCGAGCGATTACGACCGCGTCGCTGCGGCACTGAGTGACTCCCGAACGGTTCCCGAACTCAACGCCGGACGGGTCAACGGCTCGCTAGGACGGCTCCATCCCAACCCCGCGATGCTGTCCACCTTTGCCGACCGCGGCGTCGATTTCGTTCTCGGGACCGACAGTCATCGACCCGACGAACTGAGGAGGCGAGTGCCGACGCTTCGCGACCGCGTCGCCCAGTCGCAAATCGACCTCCTCTGTATCGACGCTCTGCTGTAATCACAGTCGGGGTCATCCGCCACTACAGGCTTCGTGCTGCGAGTCGGCAGCGAGTCCGATCTTTTCGACGCTCCTCTTGCTGTCAGATGTCCGATCAAGCGAGCGGAGACGAACGAATCCCAGATTATGTACGGCTCAATAGCCGGCAGGAGCCGTTCGGATCGCTCCGAACCTTGCGTACGGTTGGGTATCCAGCAGTACGGTCTTTGGGGAGAAAATATCAAAAATATAATGTATTATATGGCCACCTGCTGGTATATGCTCCTGTATGGGAGCGTCAACCCCTGCAGATTCGAAGAGCGTGTTCAGTTTCGACCACAGGGACATGATGGTGTTCATCCTCGTGATGTCCCTGCACGGGTTCCAAAGTATGATTACGGAACTCCTTCCGGAGTTCTCAGTGGGCGGACTCGGGATCGAAATCGGGCCGTTCTGGTTCGTCGCGATGTCGGTCGTCCTGTTGTTCCGCTCTTTTTGGGCCTGCCTCGCGATCCCCGTCGGAGGCATCGTGTTCGGCGAGATACTGATCGGCGACTTCAGCGCGTTGGGCGCGGTAGAGGGACTGATCGTCATCACGATGTCGTGGTTCTTCGCGATGTCATTGATCACGGATCCGACCGACGTGAAACAGATCGCGAGCGTCGGCTTCCTCGCGAAGGCGATGGAAGAAATCGCAGCCTGGTTCATCGACGTCGGAAAGTTCTACGTCGGTGTCGAAGAGCTGGAAGCCATCTCGTGGCTGCCCGAAACCGTCTGGGCAACTGAGGGGATAGGTGCTTTCGTCCAGATCATCGGCGCCGGCCTCGTCTTCGGTGCGATTCCGACGCTCTATCTGTACCCTCGCCTGCGTGGAAAGATCGAACCGCTGCTCGGTATGAACCCGGTCGAAGGCCGCGACGGCCCGACGTTCACCAGTTCGTCGCTGAAGCGGCTGGTCGCCTGGTTCATCCTACTGCCGATCGCGTTCGTCGTCGAGACGTTCAGCGAGACCAGCGGCGGCCTCATCGTCTTCGAGCCGGAGTTCGTCGAGACCTACGGGCAAGAGTTCCTGTTCATTCCGATCGTGATCTCGGCGCTCGTCGCGTTCGGGATCGTCTACTACCGCCAGCAAAAAGCCGAGGTCTGAAGCGACAGTATGACCGAGGACGACATCGTCGTCGACGATCTGACGTTTCGGTATCCTGGCGGTGACGAGCCGGTGTTGCGCGGTGCGAACCTCACTATCGAGCCGGGGGAGTTCACAGCCATCGTCGGCGGGAACGGGAGCGGGAAGACGACGTTGTGCAAGACGTTCAACGGACTGATCCCCCACTTTTTCGATGGCGAACTCGACGGGACGGTGCGAGTCGCCGGGATCGATACAAGTGATTCGAGCGTCGGTGAACTGTCCAGACACGTCGGCTACGTGTTTCAGGACTTCGAGAACCAGCTGGTTCAGGAGACGGTGCGAAACGACGTCGAGTTCGCACCGTTGAATTACGGCCTCGACGACTACGAAGAGCGGGCCACGCGCGCGCTGGAGGCGGTCGGGCTCGCGGAGTTGGACGACCGGTTCATCTGGGAGCTGAGCGGCGGCCAACAACACCTGGTCGCCCTTGCCGGCGTGCTCGCGATGGATCCCGAATTTATTCTCATCGACGAGCCGGCCGCCCAACTGGACCCACACAATGCACACGAGACGTACGAGCAACTCCGCCGGCTTCACGAGGAACACGACAAGACGATCATCGTCATCGAACACCACTCGGAGTTCATCGGTGACTACTGCGATCAGATGGCGCTGGTCTCCGACGGCGACATCGCTTGGAAGGAGCCTACGGCGGTCGGCCTCAACCGCATCGACGACCTGCTCGCTCACGACATCCATCCGCCACAGGTGACACAGGTCGCCGATGGCCTGCCGACCGGCCAGGGGACGCTTCGCGACGACCGCTATCCCGTCACCGTCGACGAAGCGGTGACGGCCTTCCCGGACGCCCCTCGTCAGGTCGCCGACGGCGGTCACGAGTCGACGACACCGACTGGAAGTGCGTTCGACGCGACAGTCGGCGGCACCGAGCCGCTCGTTACCTTCGACGACGTTACCCACGGCTATCCAACGCTCCGGGAGGGCTACAATCAGGTCCTCGACGGGTTCGACCTCGAACTGTACGCCGGCGACCGTGTCGCGCTCGTCGGGGCCAACGGCGCCGGCAAGTCGACACTCCTGCGGTTGATCACCGGTGTGGAGTCACCGGAAACCGGGACGGTGACGGTATTAGACCGGGATACGAGCGACACGCTCCCGGAGGTGCTGGCGGAGGACACCGTCTACATCCATCAAAACCCCGAGGAGATGTTCGTGGAGGACACCGTCCGCAAAGACATCGCTTACTACCTCAAAAACCGCGGTGCCGACGGCGTCGACGACCGCGTCGACGAGATTATTCGATATCTCGACCTCGAAGCGCTGGCCGACCGAGACGGTCGGCTGATGAGTCTGGGACAACAGCGCCGGGCCTCCCTCGGAATCGGACTGGCGACGGATCCCACGGTCGTCCTGCTGGACGAACCGACCGGAAGCCTCGACCTCCAGAGCCGCCGCGAGGTGACGGGAATGCTCAGGAAAGCCGAGAGCCGCGTCGAAACTGTCGTTATTGCGTCTCACGACCTCCAGTTGGTGGCTGCCTGGGCTGACAGGGTGATCGTGATGGGCGACGGCGAGATCCTCGCTGACGCGCCGCCGGCCGCGGTCTTCGACGACGTGGAACTGCTGGCGGAGGCCGACCTCCGCCAACCGCAAGTCGTCGAACTGAGCGAACGTCTCGACGTCGCGTCGCCGGTGCTCACTGCCGATGCGATGGTCGAAACGATCACGTCGGTCGAACCTGATACCTCCGCGGACGAATCAGTATCCTACGAGCGCGATACATACATCACGGAGGGCCGATGAAGTACCTCGACGCGTTCTCCGATATCTCGGTCGCGGACGTCAAAATCGACCTGATGCGGACGGCGTACGACAACGAAAGAGCGCTGTTGAACACGTTCGATCCGCGGGTCGTGCTACTGTGGACTGTCCTGTTTATGGTCGTTCCGTGGCTGTTCTACGATACGCTTCCCCTGGCTGTGATGCTCGGGGCGGCGTTCGTCCTCGCGGCACTCTCACAGGTCAGCAAGTACTTGCTGGCCTTGCTCCTGTTCGGTCAGCTCACGAACATCGGGTTCTTCGTGGTCGTCGTGCCGCTGATGGGTGGATTCCTCCGCGCTATCGGGTATCTCGGTGCCAACGTGGGGCGCATCACCGACGCCGCCGTGGCCCTCGACCTCGACGTGTTTGCCGAGGCAGGTACGATCGTCGCGACTGCCACTGGGCGCGGCATTCATACGGCGATGACGAGCCAGGAGGTCGGTATCGACGCCGTCGGCGCAGTCATCCCCTTTTTCCTCAAGCTGACGATCATCTCGGTGATCAGCCTGGCCGTCTTCTCGGCGATGAGTCCACAGAAGATCAGCAAGGGGATGCTCCGGCTCGGCGTGCCACGCCAGCTCACCTTCGCTATCGCGTACGGCTACCGGATGATGCCGCTGCTCGTCGAGGAGTACCATGCTCTGGTCAACTCCTTCAGACTCCGGAGTAGCGTCCCCGAAAAGACGGGTGTGCTGAAATGGCGGTACTTCTACTACCTGCTGAAACTCTCTATCAAGGCGTTCTATCCGCTCATCTTCAACGTTGCCAAGCGTGCCCGCGTCACGGTCGAAGCGATGGAGACGAAGGGGTTCTCGCGGTCGCTCGACGACTCCGAGAGCCGAGCACTCCGGACCAGCGATATGACGATCCGCCCGCGTGACGTGTCCTTCGTCTCCGGATCGCTGTTGTTCGTCGTCGGACTCTCGGTCGTCTTCTGACCCCATTCCGGGACGATACTCCCTTTCGGGCGGACCGGCGCCACAGTTTACCGGTCCCCGCCGCATCCGATCTCGACGCACACCGGGACGAGACGACAGCAGCCCGTTGCAGGGACGCGGCGGGACCTCGGGCGGAGACGGAATCAGATTTCGGTCAGTCCGCAAAGGGCCCCGTCGCCTCGTCGGCGCCGGACACCGTCCCGCGGGCCCGTCGCTTCGCGCGGATGGAGACGACGACCGCGTAGGTCTCGACGGCGAGGAACATCCCCCACAGCAGGTAGCCGCCGGGGGCGCTCCCGACAACGACGCCCGTTGTCGCGAACCAGTCGATCCCCACCTCCCCGAGCGTCCGCCCCACGAGCAGGATGCTGAAGTAGCCGTAGAAGCCGCTGGCCCACCACATCGCGACGACGCGGGGCCAGCCCGGCTGGAGGTGCTCCGGGAGCCGGTTCGTGTTCATCAAAAGCGTCAGCGTGATGTACGGCCACATAATGATTCCCGAGAGCGCGGCGCCGACGACGAGGAAGAAGAAGGGCTCCCGCCCCTCGAAGGGCGCCGAGAACACGAGGATGATGACGATCCCCCACAGGCAAAAGCCCGTCAGCAGCCGCCAGAAGATCGTCGAGAGGTCCCAGTCGGCCGCGCGGCCGTAGCCCTCGTAGATGGCGTCGGCACTGTTGCGGACGAACGACTCGACGATAGCGTACTCGGTGGTGAAAAGCGCAACGAAGAGCACGACGATGACGAGCCCCCCGCCGATCGAACCGAGCTGGGGCGCGACGTCGACGAGCCACATCCGGATCGCGTCGGTCGATGCACCGGACGCATAGCGGGCAGCGACGGCCATAAGCAGCGTCGCGCCGACGAGCAGACCGACCACGAACGTCAGGAAGTGTTCCAACTGGACGACGCGCCACCAGCCGCGCCACCGCTTGAGATTCGTCTCAGAGGGCGGGAACGCGAAGCCGTTCTCGCGGATGGGTTCGGGGTCGTCGCCCCGCAGCGGGTTCCGGACTCGCCCCTGGTAGTTCCCCATTCCGTATCCCTTCTCGCGCATCCACAGCGACTGCGAGAGGTTCAGATAGCCGCCCGCGCCCGCGAACGCCAGCCCGCCGAGGAAGAGTGCGAGATCCAGTTCCGGCGGGAGTCGGCCGAACCCCGAGACGACGTCGCCGGCGTTGGCGAGTTCCTGCCCCGCGCCGGCAACATACGCCAGTGCGATCGATCCGATGACGGCCACGAACAGGAGGCCGATCTGGAAGGCCTCGACGACGTTGTACATCACCGAAGAGAGCTGATAGGAGAGCCACACGAGTACCATCAGCCCGACGGCGACGAGTTTCCACGCCGGAAGTTGGATTCCCAGCGCCGACACCGGCCCCTGGAGGCCGAAGACCGTCGTCGTGACCTGGGCCGCGCCCGCGGCCCATCCCGGCCAACCGAGGCTCAGGAGTCCCCCGAGCAAGAACACCCAGGGCCAGCCGTTGTGGAGCCGCGCGAACGCCCGAAAGACGCTCTCGCCCGTCGCGAGCGTCCACCGCTGGAGTTCGGTGTTGACCACGAACTGCGTCGCCACACCGACCACGAACGCCCAGTAGACTGCCCAGCCGTACTGTGCGGTCAACGACGGCCAGAAGAGCGTTTCACCGCTCCCCAGCGAGGCGCCGAGCATAATCGCCGAGGGGCCGACGACGTGGCTCACCTTCGGGACTCGCGGCAGGTCCGCAAGCCGGAACCGGCCACCCGTCCCCTCCTCCGGATACGACTCGTCGGACGGCGCACGATCGAGCGCGTCGTAATCGAGCGGCAGATACCAGGTCCCCCGGTACTGTTTCCCCTCAACGTCGGAGGCGTACACCTCGTCGCCACCGGTCGTCGACGGCCCGCGTGCGGCTGCCCCTTCGGGATCGTCCGGGGACGTACTGTCGACGACTACGTCGGAATCACTGGGGGCGTCGTCTCCAGGATTCTCCGTGCCGGGTTTCCCAGCCTCCGCGGATCCTCCGGTCGATTCCTCTCCGGAACCGACGGAACTCCCCCACGTATCCACGCGGGAGTCGCTTCCGCTCTCTGCGTCCTGCGGGGGACGTTCCCCCTCGTCACCGTCGGATGGGTTCATCTCGATTGGATGGGCCGGATTCGGGCATCACACCGACACGTCGGCACCGGGACGGCCCACGAGCGATACATATCGAGCGATGGCGAGCGACCACAGATAAATCTACAGGCTGAGCAGGCCGAGTGCCTCGGGGCTTGACCCCGAGGGTGAAGGCCGTCGAAAGATTAACCAAATCACGGTTCGTACAGTTAATACAGTCAGAAACCCACAAAGACGGGTTAAAGACCTTAATCCAACGCTGACTGAGGCGATTTGGGACTGCGGCTCCTCTCAAAACCCGCGTCTTTGGCGCGGTGCGACGGGAGTTGTCGGGCGGGGTGGAGCCGCCGACCCTCACGGACGCACCGAGCGTTCGGGTGTTAATTCCAGCCGACCTATCTCGGGAAGGTCGAGGGGAATTAAATTCGCCTGCGACGGCACGGCCCGTTTTGGGACGTGTGGTCAAGACGGCGAAGCCTCGGGGCTTGTCCCCGAGGTACTTCACAGTATCTTCACGGACGGTTTGTGGCTTCCAGCAGCCACCTACCCGCCGAGGAAATGCCAGATGTGCTCGCGTTCGTCCGGCGGATCGACGTCGGGGAGGTCCTTCAGCGCGGGCTGGATCGCGTTCCACCACGCTTCAGCCGAGCGGAATCCGGCCGGATGCTCGCTGTATACGTCGCGCAGGAAGTCGGACTTCGTCGCCTCCGGATAGTCGGTGAGGTAGGCATAGGCCGCCGACAGAGCTTCCCGGCGTGCGTCGAGTTGCGGGCCGCTCCCCGGCAGATCCGCGTCCTCGATGGCGTCTCTTACCGCCGGACGGCGACGCGACTGCGCCGGGGACGTCGACTCGGGGGCCTCGTCCATCCCCTCTTCGGATTCCGGTGTGACGAGGGCCGATGGATCGAGGTCCTCAGGATCGATCGGAACCCACCAGACACGGCTCCGGGCGCCGACTTTTCTGGTTTCGAGGTCACCGCGTTCGACGAGTTCGCCGAGTTTGTTGTGGGCGGTCCGACGCGAGCACTCGAGAGCCTCCATCACGTCGTTGGCTGTCAGCGGACGGCCCATATCCTCCCGGGACTGAAACGCCTCGAGCACCCGCTCCGGCGGAATCCGGTCGTCGTACTGCCCGCGGTCGTCCCGGGTCCGATCGTGGGTGTCGCTCACGTGCGGGCTACGGCGCGGACTCGTCATAAGCCTTTGCACACGAATACATCTCCTCTATATTCGAGTGAAATTCCTTTACACACGAATAATTAGGCCATACCGACTGGCCCGGAAGAGCCTCCTGAACGAAGAGACGACAGTTTGCGTATATCCCGAATTTTCGGGCGGAACGGGCGGTTTCCTCCTCTTTACTCGTGTACAGAAGCTGAATAGACGGATGACCGACCGCGAGACGGAGCACCACGGGATTCTCGAAGAACTATAAATGAACGATAAGTATATATAATGGTAGTCGATGGCGTGGGGGTATGGTGCGTCGAATCAGGCACGTATCTGGAATGGACCGTTCGAGACATCAACCGCGGCTCCCGGAGGGTGACGGATAATGGCAGGGTTGGTCGACGTCGGGATCGCGTTGCTGCCGCTCGTCGTGATCGCGTATCTGATGGTGGGTCGCTTCTGGCCGGCGACACGCGCGATGCCCGTCGCGTGGGTCGTCGCCGTCGGCGCAGGCGTCATCGGGTGGGGAATGAACGCCCAGTGGATCGCGGCGGCGTCGATTGTCGGGTTCATCACCGCCTCGAATATCCTGTACATCGTCTTCGGGGCGATACTGCTCCTGTACACGCTCAAGCGGACGGGCGCGTTCGACGCGATCAACGACGGCTTCGCGTCGGTCAGTGAGGATCGCCGCGTACAGGTCGTCCTGCTCGTGTTCCTGATGGGTTCGTTCATCGAGGGTGCCGCCGGATTCGGAACGCCCGCGGCCATCGTCGGGCCGCTGCTCGTCGGGCTCGGCTTCCCGCCGATGGCGGCCGTCGTCGTCGCGCTCACCGGGAACCTGATGGCGATCACGTTCGGCGCCGTCGGGACGCCGCTGATCATCGGGATGATTGACATCTTCGGCAGCGTCGATCGGATCGCGACCGAGGTCGTTGCACAGTCCGCCTACGCGGGCGCCGGTGGCTCCGATGCCGCCGTCGCTCAGTGGGTCGGTGACATCGCCGTGTGGGCGGCTTCGTACCACGTCATCGTCGGCGTCATCCTGCCGTTAATCGGCGTTGCGATGATGACGCGGTTCTTCGGCGAGGAACGCTCGATCAGGCCCGCCCTGGAAGTGCTGCCGCTGACGCTTTTCGCGTGGGCGGCCTTCTCGATCCCGTACTTCCTGACGGCGTACTTCCTGGGGCCGGAGTTCCCGGCGCTCATCGGATCGATGGTCGGTCTGTTCGTGACGGTCGGCGCGCTGAACGCCGGCTTTTTCCACCCGGACGAGGACTGGGACTTCGAGCCGCAGGAGGCGTGGCCCGATCACTGGGTCGGCGAGATCCAGCCCGGCGAATCGACGTCCGGCAACGCGACGGTCGCGGCCGACGGCGGGCAGACGCAGATGTCGCTCGTCCAGGCGTGGACGCCCTACGCGCTCGTTGCCGTGCTGCTCGTGGTCACGCGGGTCGTCGACCCGGTCAACAGCTTCGTCACGATGGATCTGTTCACGCTCAAGTGGGCCGACATCCTCGGGACGGGGCTGAGCGGGTCCTTCGCGATCCTCTATCTCCCGGGCGCCGTGTTCATCGCCGTTCACCTGCTCACGATCCCGCTGCACGGGATGAACCGCGAGGAGATCGTCGGCTCCTGGAGCGAGACGATCGAGAAGGTCGCGCCGGCCGTGGTCGCGCTGCTGTTTGCGGTCGCGACGGTGCAGATTATGCTCCAGTCGGGTGAAGCGACCGGACAGGACAGTATGCTGATCCTGCTGTCGAACGAGATGGCGGGCGCCGTCGGCGGCGCGTACCCGTTCTTCGCGGCGTACGTCGGCGCCTTCGGGGCGTTCCTCGCGGGGTCGAACACGGTCTCGGACATCCTCTTCGGGACGTTCCAGTACGGCGTCGGCGACAGCATCGGCACGCCGAAGACACTCCTGCTCGGTGCGCAGGCGGTCGGCGGCGCGATCGGGAACCTGATCGCGATTCACAACGTCGTCGCGGCGCTGGCGGTCGTCGGCCTCGTCGGCGAGGAAGGTCGGGTCATCCGACTGGAACTGATTCCGCTCGTGTACTACGCGACGTTCACCGGCATCCTGACGATGCTGTTCAGCTACGTCCTCTTCCCGGGGGTGTTCTGAACTCCACTACCGGGCTCTGATACGGATTACTCTCGTCACTTACCGCCGAGCTCCATCCACCGTCGACTGCGCTCGGCGGTAAAAAGTGAGAGTAATCAGTACGAGACGACTTCCGCCGACAGCGACATTGTGATAGACACCCACGGATGCGATTGTGAACCCGAGGAGCGATTGCGGACCCACTCACGGTAGCGGCTGCGGGCAGACACCCACGGTAGCGGTTGCGGACTCACACCCACGACAACGACTGCGGACTCACTCCGACGATGGCAACTGAACCAGACAAACCACGGCGGGCCGCGCGGGACGAACGGGCGAACTACGACTACGTGAACGAGGACGTCGAACGGCCGGGGCTGGTCTCGGACCTCGCGGCGCTCGTCGACGGTGACGTCCGCTTCGACACGTACACGCGACAGTTGTACGCCACGGACGCCTCGGCGTACGAGCAGACCCCGATCGGCGTCGTGCTTCCGAAACACACAGACGACGTCGCCGCCGTGATGGAGTACTGCGCCGAGGAGGGGATTCCGGTGCTCCCGCGCGGCGGCGGCACGAGCCTCGCCGGCCAGACGGTCAACGAGGCTGTCGTCCTCGACCTCGCGAAGGAGATGACCGAGGTCGTCGAAATCGACGTCGACGCTGGGACGGCGCGGGCGCAGGCCGGTGTCAAACTCGGTGATCTCAACGCCGAACTCGAAGCGGACGGACTCAAATTCGCTCCGGATCCCGCGTGGGGCGACAAGTCGGTGCTCGGCGGCGCCATCGGCAACAACTCCACCGGGGCCCACTCACTGCAATACGGCAAGACCGACTACTACATCGAGGAGGCGGAGGTCGTCCTCGCCGACGGAACGGTGACGACGTTCGGCGAGGTCGACATCGAGACGCTCCGTGAGCGCGGCGAGGAAGACGACGGCCTCGAAGCGGAGATCTACGGCACTGTCGCCCGGATTCTCGACGAGGAGGCCGACGAGATCGCCGAGCGGTATCCGGATCTCAAGCGCAACGTCTCGGGGTACAATCTCGATATGCTCGTCGACGAACTGCGCGGGCAGCGCCGGCTTCCGGACGATTCCGGCCTCGACCCGGACAGCGAACCGGGATCGATCAATCTCGCACGGCTGCTTGCGGGCTCTGAGGGGACGCTCGCGACCGTCACGGAGGCGACGGTCTCACTTGAGCCGATCCCGAACACGGCGTCGGTCGCGCTGCTCACCTACGACGACGTCATCGGGGCGATGGAGGACGTCGCGCCGATCCTCGAACACGATCCGGCCGCCGTCGAAGTGATGGACGACGTCCTCTTAGATCTCGCCCGGGACACCACCGAGTTCGCGGACGTCGTCGGGCTCCTCCCCGACGGCACCGACGCGGTGCTCCTCGTGGAGTTCTACGCCGACGACGACGCGGAGGGGAAACAGAGAGTAGCGGATCTCGTGGCCGATAGAGTGCGGGATGGGGAAACCGAGGCCGATCCGAGCGAGGGGGCCGCGGCAATGACCGAAACGCCCCGGACCGCCGTCGGGGCGATGGAGGCCCACGACGCTGCCACGCGCGACAAATTCTGGAAGATGCGGAAGTCGGGACTGCCGATCCTGCTTTCGCGGACGAGCGACGAGAAACACATCGCGTACATCGAGGACACCGCCATCCCGGCGGAGAACCTCCCGGCGTACGTCGCCGACTTCCAGGAGATCCTCGCCGAACACGACACGTTCGCCTCCTACTACGCCCACGCTGGCCCGGGAGTGCTCCACATCCGGCCGCTGATCAACACGAAGACCGTCGACGGGCTCGACACGTTCGAGTCCATCGCCGAAGCCGTGACGGACCTCGTCGTCGAGTACGGCGGCTCGGTCTCCGGCGAGCACGGCGACGGCCGCGCGCGGACCCAGTGGAACCGGAAGCTGTACGGCGACGACCTGTGGGAGACGTTCCGCGAACTCAAATCCGCGTTCGACCCCGACTGGCTCCTGAACCCCGGGAACATCTGCGGGGAGCACGATATGACGGAGCAGCTCCGGTTCGACTCCGACTACGACTTCGACGCCGGGTTCGACCCGAAACTGAACTGGGATATCGACAACGGCTTCGAGGGAATGGTGGAGCTGTGTCACGGCTGCGGCGGCTGTCGCGGCCCGCAGGAGACGACCGGCGGCGTGATGTGTCCGACCTACCGCGCGGCCGAGGAAGAGATCCAGAGCACGCGCGGCCGGGCGAATATGCTCCGACAGGCGATGAGCGGCGACCTCGACGACGAGCCGTTCGACGACGAGTTCGTCGAGGAAGTGCTCGACCTCTGTGTCGGCTGCAAGGGCTGCGCGAAGGACTGCCCCAGCGGCGTCGATATGGCGAAGCTGAAGGCCGAACTGACCCACGAGTACCACCAGCGGCACGGCTCCAGCCTCCGCGACAAGCTCTTCGCGAACTTCACGACGCTCGCGGCGATCGGTTCGCGCCTCGCACCGGTCTCGAACCTTGCCCAGCAGCTCCCCGGGAGCGGGTTGCTGCAGGAGAAGCTCCTCGGCATCGCACGCCAGCGATCGCTTCCGACGTTCCACCGCGAGACGTTCGTCGACTGGTTCACGCGACGCGGCGGCGCGGGCGTCGCTCGGGCGGATGCCGACCGCGAGGTCCTCCTGTTCCCGGATACGTACACGAACCACAACCATCCCGAGGCCGGCAAAGCTGCGGTCCGCGCGCTCGAAGCACTGAACGTCCACGTTCAAATCCCCGACGGCGTTGCCGGATCCGGGCGGCCGCCGCACTCGAAGGGATTCGTCGACAAGGCGCGCGAGGCGGCTCGGACGAACGTCGACGTCCTCGCACCGCTCGTTGCTGAGGGCTGGGACGTCGTCGTGGTCGAGCCCTCGGACGCGGTGATGTTTCAGCACGATTACCTTGATCTGCTGTCCGGCGACGACGTCGAGCGGGTAGCGGCGAACAGCTACGGGGTGCTGGAGTACGTCGATACCTTCCGGTTGCTGGCCGAAGCCGACGTGGAACCGACGCCCGACGCCACGCGGCAGTCGCTGACGTACCACGGCCACTGTCACCAGAAGTCGACCAAGAAGGACCACCACGCTGTCGGCGTCCTCCGCCGAGCGGGCTACGACGTCGATCCGCTCGACTCGAGTTGCTGCGGGATGGCCGGCAGCTTCGGCTACGAGGCTGAACACTACTCGATGTCGAAAGCGATCGCAAGCATCCTCTTCGATCAGATCGACGACAGCGACGGCGAGGTGCTGATCGCCCCCGGTGCCTCCTGTCGGTCACAGTTGGGTGATCGGGACGACGGCGACGAGCCACCCCATCCGGTCGAGTTGCTGGATGCCGCACTGACCTGAGCCGGACTATCGCTGCGTCCGCGAGGGATATCGACATTCGAGCAGGCGAACGATCGGATCTGATCACGACCGACGGTGTGAGAATCTCGACCGACTCGGCTTTTTGTTCGCCCCAAATCGTGAAAATAGAGTTACTCGTTGATGAATTATAAATAGTATGCTGTTGAACGAATAGATGCCGGGGTGCCTCTGACATCCGGCGCGTACCGCGTCGGCCTTGCCCGGACCGACGCAGTTCGTTGCAGTTCTACCGTTCGATTCGTCGGAACACGTCCAGAACCCACGAGCGGAGGGTCTCCGCATCCTCGGCGCCGACGAGATGGGTCGGGCAGTCACAGTCGGACGCGCCGAAGCCGTCCACCGGACGACACTTGATAGCGTGCGACGACGCGGCTTTGCTGTCGTCGCTGCCTGACGACGCCACCAACTCCCGCAGTTCCCTCGCTAGGCGACACTCGACGTCCGCGTGCGGGGCGGCCACAACGGTTTCCAGCGTCGTTGCCTCGTGGTCGCCGAAATAGTCGATATGCCAGTGCGTGACGTCGTGGCTGCCCTCGGCGACACGCCGGTGGCGGTCGACGCGGCCGAGGCCGTTCGACCCGAACGCGCTCCCGACGTAGGCATACCCCCCGGCAGCGAATTTCGCCGTTCCGAGTGCCCCAACGGTGATCTCCGCTGGGTTCGGAAGCGAATACACGAGCGAGTACGTGCCCGGCGGCGCGTCGCCGGTGCCGATATCGAGCGTATCGTTCCCGGCCTCAATTGCTGTCGGTGTCACGGTGACCGCTGATTCGCTCGCTTCCGCCGGCGAACTGCCCCGGTCGCCGGTCACGCCAGCGCCTCCGGGCGCGCTGCTGCCGCGTCGACGAGTTCGTCGAACAGCTCTGCTGCGTCCTCGGTGAGCGGGTAGATCTCGTGGTAGTCGTCCGGGTCGCGGCCGCGACCGCTCGCCAGGCCGACGACGTGGGCGATCCGATCGTAGTTCTCGCGGACGAGCGACCCGACGATTCCGGGCGTGCCCGCGCGATCGGCCAGTTCCTCCGCGGCCGATCGGCCGGCGTAGACGCGGTTCCGACGGCGGTCGACGAGGAACATCGCAAAGGGCGTCTCGTCGAACTGGGCCCGCAGAAATTCCTGGGCGGCCTCGTCGTACCACGAGATGGCGCCGACGTCGTCGAGTTTTCCGAGCGCTCGCGCGGCGACCGAACAGTAGGGGCACTCGCCGTCGTACACGAGTACCGCGTCGTAATCGTCCATACTCGAATGTAGGTTCCGCACGGGCAAAACCGTGCTGGGCGACTGGCCGTAATCAGACGATACTGCCGCCTCCGAACGGCTGATCGACCGTAACGGTCAGGTCGCCGTCGCCCGAAGCGGAGACAACGTGGACGAACTCGTCGCCTGGCTGCGAGAGCGACCCTACTACGCGGGACAGATCCGCGACCATCGGCGCGTCGACGGTCGCGACCCCGACTTCGCCGACGTCGACCTCGAATCGCGCCTGGACGGGGCGCTTACCGAGGCGGGGATCGAGCGGCTCTATCGACACCAGGCCGATTCGATCGCTGCAATCAGGGAGGGCGAGAACCTCGTCCTCGCGACCCCGACGGCGAGCGGGAAGAGCCTCGCGTACACCGTGCCGGCATTCGAGCGTGCGATGGATCACGGCGGCCGGACGCTCTATCTCGGGCCGCAGAACGCCCTGATCGCCGATCAGGAGGCGACGCTCTCCTCGCTCGCGCGGGGACTCGGCTTCGGCAGTCGCGTGTCGGTGGCGGAGTACACCGGCCGGCTCTCGAAGTCGGAGAAGCGCGACGTGCGGGACCGCCGGCCGACAGTCCTGCTCTCGAACCCCGATATGCTCCACTACGGCCTGCTCCCGCACGCACACCGCCTCTGGGAGTGGTTCTTCGGCTCGCTGGAGACCATCGTGGTCGACGAGATCCACGGCTACCGCGGCGTCTTCGGCAGTCACGTCGCCCTGACGCTCCGTCGGCTGAATCGGCTCTGCGAGCGGTTCGGGAGCGACCCGCAGTACGTCTGCTGTTCGGCGACGATCGGCAACCCGATCGACCACGCCGCCCGCGTGACCGGCCGCAACGCGGACACGTTCCGCCTCGTCGACGAGGACACGAGCGCGACGGGACCGAAGCACTGGGTGCTGTGGAATCCGCCGGAGTACGACGCCGAGGGAGGGGGATCAGTCCCGGGAGACACGAACGGCGCTGGGCCCAGCAGCGAATCGGACAGCACCCCGGGGAGCGGCCGCCGCCGGTCCAGTCACGTCGAGACGAAGCAACTCTTCGTCGACCTCGTCGCCCGCGGCTACCAGACGCTGGCGTTCACCCGCGCCAGGCAGACAGCCGAGCGGTACGCCACCGAGAGCGCCTCCGACCTCCGGGAGCGGGGCGACCACGACGCCGCGGCGTCGGTCACCGCCTATCAGGGAACGCTGCGGAACGATCGACGGCGCGAAATCGAGGCGGGCTTACACGACGGCTCGGTCCGCGGCGTCTGGTCGACGAACGCGCTGGAACTCGGCGTCGACGTCGGTGAACTCGACGCCGTCCTCATCGACGGCTACCCCGGAACGCGGATGTCGGCGTTTCAGCAGGCCGGCCGGGCCGGGCGCGGCGACGACGCGGCCCTCGTGGTCCTCGTCGGCGGCGAGGACCAGCTCGACCAGTACCTGCTCCGGCATCCGGAAGAGTTCTGGGACGGCGATCCCGAAAAGGCCGTCTGCGACCCCGAGAACGGCGAACTGCTCCCCGACCACGTCGCGTCCGCCGCCACCGAGAACTGGCTGCGGACGGAAGACGAGGCGCACTTCGGCGAGACGTTCCCGGAGGTCGTGACCTCGCTCACGGCCGCGGGTCGGCTGGACCGGCGCGAAACGGACGATGGGATCCGCTGGCTCCACGACGGCGACAGCAGCCCCCAACACGAGATGAGCCTGCGGACGATCGAGCGTCGGGAGGTCGACCTCGTGGACGACCGCTCCAAGGAGGTGCTCGCGTCACTCTCGTTTTCGGATGCGCTGCGGGACGCCCACGAGGGGGCGATCTACCATCACCAGGGGACCACCTACGAGGTGCGGGAACTGGATCTCGATCGCGACACTGCCGTGCTCCAGCCTTCGTGGGCGGACTACTACACGCAGGTCCTCCACGAGAAGTCGATGACGGTGGAGGCGGATCGGCGGGCGAAGCCGCTGTCGGCCCGCTCGGACGTCGAGGTCCGGTTCGCCGAGGTGACGATGAGAAAGCAGATCACGGGCTTCGAGCGGCGGGACCCGCGCCGGGGCGAGGCCATCGGCCGGGAGACGCTCGATCTCCCGGAGACGACGCTGCGGACGTCGGCGCTGTACTTTACTGTGCCCGAGGACGTCGAGCGCGAGATGCGCGAACAGGGCGGAGAGTACGGCTTCAACGGCGGCATCCACGCTGCGGAACACGGGATGATCTCGCTGTTTCCGCTATCCTTCCTCTGCGACCGCGGCGACATCGGCGGGCTGTCGACGCCGTATCACCCGCATACCGATCGCTCGACGATCTTCGTCTACGACGGCTATCCCGGCGGCGTCGGCCTCACCGAGAGCGGGTACGAGGAGGTCGAGACCCTGCTCCGTCGCACCCGGGAGATGATCGACGAGTGCGACTGCGCTGACGGCTGCCCCGCCTGCGTCCAGTCCCCGCACTGCGGGAACGCGAACGACCCGCTCTCGAAGGACGAGGCGGTACTGCTGCTCGATGCGCTAACGCCGTGAGACGGCTCCGAGTCTCGCGACCTGAGCGGCCGTGTCGACCGAACCGACGGTGGGCGACCGGAGAGCGATAGAACTTTTAGGCCTGCCTAAAGAGACACAGGCGATGACCCAGGACGTCTGCGTCGTGGTTCCGACGATCCGCGACTACGACTGTATGCGCGCGTACTTCGAGAACGCACGCGAGCACGGCTTCGACCTCGATCGGTTGTTCGTCCTCCTCGTGACCGAGGACTTCTGTGACGTCGAGGCGATGGAACAGATGCTGGAGGAGGAGGGCGTCGACGGTGCCGTCTACGACGGCTCCCGCCGCGAAGCGTGGTTCGAAGAGCGCGGGCTGTCGGCGTACTCGCATCTGATTCCGGCCGCCTCGCACGCCCAGACCAGTTTCGGCCTCCTGTATATGTGGGCCCACCCCAGGTTCGAGCGCGGCGTCTTCATCGACGACGACACGCTCCCGCACGACGAGTGGGACTTTTTCGGCCGGCATATGGAGAATCTCGACCGGACCGACGAGGTCGAGTCCGTCCGCTCCGACGAGCGCTGGGTGAACGTGCTCTACGAGCACGCCGACGAACACGGCCTCTACCCGCGCGGCTATCCCTACTCCGCGATGGACGAGACCGTCGAAACGGGCCGGCGGGAACTGACCGACGTCGTCGCCTCCCAGGGCCTGTGGACGAACGTGCCGGACCTGGATGCGGTCCGGATCCTGATGGACGGCGACCTGCGGGGACAGGCACAGACCCGGACCGAAAAGGCGGATTTCGACGGCGACTTCGTCGCCGACCCGGGCCAGTACCTCACCGTCTGCTCGATGAACCTGGCGTTCGAGCGGGAGATCATCCCGGCGTTCTACCAGCTCCCGATGGACGAAAACGAGTGGGACGTCGGCCGCTTCGACGACATCTGGTCGGGCGTGTTCCTCAAGCGTGCCGCCGACGTGCTGGGCAAGGAGATCGTCAACGGCTACCCGCTGTGTGAGCACAACAAGGCGCCGCGACCGACCTTCGACGACCTGAACAACGAGGTTCCCGGTTTGGAACTCAACGAACACGTCTGGGAGGTCGTCGACGACGTCGCTGCCGACGCGGATTCCTGGCGGGCGGCGGCCACCGCGATGGCGCGAGCGCTCGCCCAGGGCGACTTCTCGGAGTGGAACAACGGCGCGTTCCTCAACCACTGCGGCCAGTATTGGCTCGACTGGCTGGACTGCCTGGCGGAGCTTTCGGGCGCCACCGGGGAGCGCCGTCCGGAGGCCGCCGTCGCCGACGACTGACGGGTATCGGAAGGTATAAACGTTTTAGGCTGACCTAAATCCAATATGTACGATCCCAACGGCACAGCAGAATCACCGACCCGGCGCCGCTTCCTGCGAGCGGCGGCCGCGGCGGGTATCGTCGGAATGGCCGGCTGTAACACGCCGGGCAACGGTGGCACAGCGACGGAAACCGAGACGGGTAACGGCGGTGGCGACGGGGGGACACCCGAACAGATCGGCTCCGGTTCCTCGCCGTTCGGCGACCGCGAACTCGGCGGCACCTCGATGGCCGAGATGCCGGACCTCGAAGGCGAACTCACCCTCTACTCCGGGCGCGGCGAGGCGCTCGTCGGCGAACTGGTCGGGTTCATCGAGGATCGGTACCCGGACCTGACGATCCGTCCGCTGTATAACTCCGCGGCGGAACTTGTCAGTCAGCTAGAAACCGAGGGAGACAACAGCCCCGCCGACGTCTTCTACTCCGTGAACGCGGGTGCCCTCGGAGCGCTGGCCGACCGGGGGCGCACCCAGCCGCTCCCCCAGGAGGTCCTGGATTTCGTCCCCGCGAACTTCCGGGACCCCGACGGCGCGTGGATCGGGACCTCGGGCCGCGCACGCTCGGTTCCCTATAACACGAACACGTTCTCCAATTCGGACATTCCGGACAGCATAATGGCGTTCCCGGAGATGGAGGCCTTCGAGAACGACATCGGCTGGGCGCCGACCTACTCCTCGTTCCAGGCGTTCATCACGGCGATGCGGATCCTCGAAGGCGAGGAGGCCACCCGCGAGTGGCTGAACGGGATGCAGGAACTCGGCGTGAGCCAGTACGGCGACGAGTTCCAGATCGCCCGCGCGGTGGCCGACGGCGAGATCGCCGCCGGACTCACGAACCACTACTACATCCAGCGGGTCCTGGCCCGGCGCGGGACTGGGGCGCCGCTCGAAACCGCGTTCACGCAGAACGACGCGGGCGCGGTCTTCAACGTGGCGGGCGCCTGCGTCCTCGACACCGCCTCGGACGACACCCTGGCCGCCAACTTCGTCCGCCATCTCCTCTCGGCGGAGGCACAGGACTACTTCGCGCGGACGACCTTCGAGTACCCACTCGTTCCCGAGGTCGAGCCGATCGGCCGCCTGCCGACGATCGACGAGTTGAACCCGCCGGACGATTTAGACCTCTCACAACTGTCGGACCTCGAGACCACGATCGAACTCCTCCGGGACACAGGCGTGCTCTGAGAGGTCCGGCGACCTCACGATGGCCACGGAGCACCGACAAACCGAGGACGACGCGCCCGACGAGGAGTCGCCGCTCCCGCTCGGGCTCTCCGTGGCGGCCGCTGCCGTCGCCGCCGCGGTGGTCCTCCCGCTTCTGTGGCTCGTCAGGACCGGGCTGGCCGTCGGCTTCGAGGAGGCGATCGCGCTGCTCACCCGTCCGACGACGCTCGAAGTGTTTCTCAACAGCGGGCTGCTCGTCGTGCTGTCGACGGCGGCCTGCGTGCTGATCGGCGTCCCGCTTGCCTACCTTACGGTCAGGACAGACCTCCCGTTCCGACGGTTCTGGACGGTCGCGGTCTCGTTGCCGCTTGTCATCCCGAGCTACGTCGGCGCCTTCGCGTTCGTCTCCGCCTTCGGGCCCCAGGGGGGGTTTCAGCGGTTGCTCGCGCCGATCGGCATCGAGCGTATCCCCGCAATCTACGGCCTCGAAGGGACGGTGCTGATCCTGACGCTCTACACGTATCCGTACGTCTACATCACCACGCGGGCATCGCTGAAATCGATGGACACGACATTGGTCGACGCCGCGCGGACCCTGGAACACGACCGCTGGGAGACGTTCCGGCGGGTGACGCTCCCGCAGATCCGGCCGGCGGTCGCCGCGGGCGCGTTGCTCTCGGGCCTGTACGTGCTGGCGGACTTCGGGACGCCGTCGATTATGCGCTACGACGTCTTCACGCGCGTCATCTACGTCGAGTTCGGGGCGTTCGGTCGCGATACGGCGACGCTCCTGTCGTTGCAGTTGGTGGGGGTGACCCTCGTCATTCTCTGGCTGGAGTCGCGGATCCGCGGCGAGGAGCGGACGTCGGCGGGGGGCCGCTCGCGGGCGCTCGTATCGCTCGGCCGGTGGCGCTATCTGGCGCTGGCGTTCGTCGTCACTATCGCCACTCTCGCGCTCGCCGTCCCAATCCTCATTCTGCTGTCGTGGCTCGGGACCGCCTCCGCGTCGGTGAACCAGTCGCTCGCGTTCCAGTGGTCATATGCGTTCAACTCCGTCACAGTTGCCGCCGCCGCTGCGGCGGTCGCCGTCGTCGCCGGCATCCCGGTGGCGTACCTCTCGGCGCGGCACGACGGGCTGCTCCCGACGGTCTTCGAGCGCATCTCCTACGTCGGATACGCCGTCCCGGGCGTCGTCCTCGGCCTCGCGCTCGTCTTCTTCGGGAGCCAGTACGCGACGCCGATCTACCAGACGCTGTATCTGCTCGTATTTGCGTACGTGATCCGCTTTCTGCCGCAGTCTGTCGGCTCGCTCCGGGCCTCGTTCCTGTCGGTCGATCCGTCGCTGCCGGAGGCCGCCCGGACGCTAGGGCAGACCTCTGTCGGTGCGTTCCGGTACGTGACGCTGCCGCTCGTCGCGCCGGGGCTATTCGGTGGCGCCGCGCTCGTATTCCTGACGACGATGAAGGAACTGCCGGCGACGCTGCTGCTTCGACCGTCGGGTTTTACCACCTTGGTCACGCATATCTGGACAGCGTATGAATCGGGGTACTTCGGACAGGCAGCGGTGCCGGCTTTGGTCTTACTTCTGGTCTCTGGGCTCTCGATGCTGGTAATTCTCACACAGGAGGGATACGATGTCAAATAGTACGCAGACGTCGGTTGATTCGGACGCAGAGCGCCGCTCGGAGACGGTCGTCGACGGCCCCGTCGAAGCGACGCCGGGATCGGCAACCTCGGAGGACACTGACGACGTCGTTCTCGAACTCGACGGGCTGACAAAGTCCTACGGGACGGAGAACGTCGTCGAGGGGCTGTCGCTGACAGTTCGCGAGGGCGAGATCCTGACGCTCCTGGGACCGTCAGGTTGCGGGAAGACGACGACGCTCAGACTCGTTGCCGGCCTCGAACGGCCGGACGGTGGTGCGGTCCGGTTGAACGGCCGTTCGGTCTCCGGCTCGTCTTTCGTGCCGCCGGAGGAACGCGGCGTCGGCGTCGTCTTCCAGGAGTTCGCGCTCTTTCCGCACCTCACGGCGCGAGAGAACGTCGCGTTCGGCCTGAAGGACCGTCCCGACGCGGAGGTCGAACGGCGCGTCGACGAACTGCTGGAACTGGTCGATCTCGTCGGACAGGGCGACAGCTACCCGGACCAGCTCTCCGGCGGGCAGCAACAGCGCGTCGCGCTCGCTCGCTCGCTGGCGCCCGAACCGGAGATACTGCTGCTCGATGAACCGTTCTCGAATCTCGACGTCGACCTCCGCGTGGAGATGCGCGAGGAGGTCCGCAAAATCATCAAAGAGACCGGCGTGACCGCGATTTCGGTCACCCACGATCAGGAGGAGGCGCTGTCGATCTCCGACCGCGTGGCCGTGATGAACGACGGCCAGATCGAGCAGGTCGGCGATCCGGAGGGCGTCTTCCAGCACCCCGAATCACGATTCGTTGCCGCCTTCCTCGGCTACGCGAGTTTCATCCCGGGCTACGTCTCCGGCGACGTCGTCGAGACGGAACTCGGGACGGTTCCGCGCGAGCAGATCCACGGCCTCGCCCGCGAGTACGACCACACGAAGATCGACCTGCTCGTTCGGCCCGACGACGTGAGTGTCAAGCGGGTCGACGGGCACATCACCGACTCCGCGTGCGGGCACGTCGTGGGCCGGCGGTATCTGGGCCCGACGTTCCTCTACGAGGTCGAACTCGACACCGGCGAGTCCGTCCAGTGTATGCACAACCACGACGAGAACATCCCCGAGAACGGGCCCGTCGAACTCGAACTCGAAGCCGACCACGAACTCGCGTGGTTCCCGCGGGAACAGCGCCCCGAAGACGAATCGCGATACGGCGACTGAGCGTGTCGTGGCGCCCCTTAGCGGACGTTGGCGGTCCGCGCGGTTCGCTGCGTCGGTGGGCCGGTTCGCTGCGTCGGTGGGCTGCTTCCCTCCCCCGCCGCTCTCGCGAACATCCGGAACGCGTCGTGGCTGCCGTTTTGGTCCTCGCGGTCGGCGGCCTGATCTACTTCCTCGCGGTCGATCTCTTCCCGTATCACTCCGTCAACGACGACGAGGGCGTCTATCTGTATCAGGCGGCGATGCTGCTCGACGGGACCGTCTTTCTCAGACCCGGCGAGATCCCGTGGGAGGCGGTCCGGCCGTGGTTCTTCGTCGTCGACGAGGCCGGCGGCGAGATCCGGATGTACGGCAAGTACTCGCCGGTCGCGCCCGCGATCTTCGCCGTCGGGCGCTTGCTTGGCGACTGGAACCTCGCGCTCCCGCTCGTGGCGTCGGGGACCGCTGCGGGCGTCTACGCGCTCGGTACCGCCGCGTTCGACCGGCGCGTCGGCCTGCTTTCGATCCCCGCACTCGCGGGCGCACCGCTCTTTTTCCTCACGTCCGCGACGTTCCTCTCGTATGCGCCAGCGACGCTCCTGAACGTCGCGTTCGCCGTCGCGTACGTCCGCGCGGCCCGGCGGGGGAGCGTCCGATGGGGCGCGGCAGCGGGCGTCGGGATCGGCCTGGCGTTCTTCTGTCGGCCGTACACGGCGGTCCTCTTCGCGCTTCCGTTCATCGGCCACACCCTCATCTCGCTTGCCGTCGGCTGGCGGCGGTGGGGGTGGGAGGCCCCGTTCCGCGGGGTGCTAACCCGTGCGCTCGCGATCGCACTCCCCGGCGTGGCGTTCGTCGGCGTCACGCTCGGATACAACGCGCTCGTGACGGGGGATCCGCTCGTGTTCCCGTACGCCGCGTTCGCCCCGAACGACGGCATCGGGTTCGGGACGCGGGAGATCCTCAACTACGAACGGGACTACACGCCCGAGCTGGCGGCGGACGTCACCCGTCGAGTGACGGAGTACTTCTTCACCGAGTGGGTCGCTGCCGGCCCGCTCGGGACCGCACTCGCGGCCGTTGGCGTCGTCGCCGCGGCGTGGCGGGAGCGCGCGGTTCTCCAGGGCCTCAGAGCGCGCACGCCGAGTCTCCGGTTCGATCCGTCCGCGGGGATGTCAGAGGGTGAGGTCGCCGGCGTGCTCTTCGCGATCGTCCCCTCGGTGTTCCTCGGGGAGGCGTACTTCTGGGGGACGCACAACGGCCTGCGGAACGGCCTGATCGACCTGCTCGGTCCGTTCTATCACTTCGACGCGCTGATTCCGGTCGCGGTTTTCACCGCTGCAGGGGCCCTCTTTCTCGTTCGTGGCGCCGGGTCCGTGCTCCGCGAACTGACCACCCGCCGCCGGGCGCGACTGCTCGTCCTCGTCGGCCTCGTCGTCTCCGCGCCGGTCGTGGCATCTGCAGAGATAGCCGCAGTGGAGCGACCGCTCGACGCCAACGAACTGCGGACCGAGAATCTGGCGAGCACGTACGAACCGTTCGAGGACCGATCGTTCGACGACGCCGTCGTGTTCACGCCGGATCCCTACGGCGACTGGCAGGCGCATCCGTTCCAGTATCTCCGGTCGGACCCGGGCTTCGACGGCGACGTCGTTTACGCCACCGACGGCGGTCCCGAGCGGGATCTCGCCGTATTGGCCGCGACGAACCGGACGCCGTACCGGTTCACGTATCGCGGCACGTGGACGGGCGCGGTCACGCCGGTGAATCCCGACGTACAGCGCCTCCGCGTCCTCGATGGGGAGTCCGTAAAAGCTGAGACGCAGGTGGGCGTGCCCGCGCAGGCGACGAGCGCGAGCATCCGCGTCGAGACGCCCGACGGATACGCCCGGTATTCGGTTCCGGACGCCGCCCGGTCGAACGGGACGGTCTCGATCGACTGGGTGATCGGTCCGGAGACGGCGCGGGCGAGCAATCTCCGGTTCGAGGGAGGGTCCTCCGAGGCGGATGGAGACGCTGAGGAGGGCGGCTCGGTCGCGTCGGGTGTCCCGCTGGCTGCCGACCGCGCGGAGGTCGACCTGGTGGTGACCTTCGTCGGCGTCGGCGGGTCCAGCGTCACCTATCGGCAGGAGGCGACGGTCGCGGCCGACGGTGACGGCATTCGGGTGGTCTGGCCGCCGGAAACGCGCGTCTGTCGGCTGACTGCCGAATGCGGATACGAGGGGACCTGGGTCGGTCCCGAGGGCAACTACGTGGCTGGAGTCTCCGTCGAGACCGACGCTCGCGTGACGCCGCGGGGGTCATCTGAGGGGTAGTTCCCGCTCTCAGAGCGGGCCCGTGAAGCTGATTTCGAGGAGACCCTCCTCGATGGCGAACCGAAGCCGATCGTCGAGCGGCATCTCGCTCCAGTCGTCGGGGCGGTCGGCGTCCGGGATCTCGTCGAGTCGCTCCACCAGCGACTCGTGGATGAACCGCCCGTTCAGTCCGCAGTCCGGGCAGGTCAGGATGATGAGTCGGACGCGGTAGGGCCGATCTTCGAGACGTCCGCAGTGCGGACACACGTACGATTCAGTCACTGCGTTTCGCTACGGACCGAGGTAACTCGTATCTGTGGGTCGGAACGCTGTCCGGCCGCGGCCTCACAAAGCTGACGTCCCCCATCCGTCTCGAAACCGGAGCCGCCACTTTTTATCCAGCGTGGAAGACGGCGACGTCGTCGATTTCGAGTCCGTCGGCGGTCAGAAGCGATTCACCCGTGACGAGGTCAGTGTCGTCCACCGGTTCAACGAGCGTCACCGTCGCGGGCGACTCGCCGAAATTCAGGACACAAACGTACGCGCTGTCGTCAAGTTCCCGTCGGAACGCGACCGCACGATCGGTGTCGGTCTCGTATGAGACCCGGGAGAAGCCGCCCGCCGTGCCCAGTGCGGGAATCTCGTTGCGGAGATCCAGCAATCGCTCGTAGTGCTCGCGGAACTCCTCGCGGGCGTCCTCCCAGGCGAGCGCGTCGCGGCGGCCGCGCTGCCCGAGTTCCTGGCCGCCGTAGAGCATCGGCACGCCAGGGAGCGTGACGAGCGCGCCCGCGGCGGCCATCGCCGCCTCGTCGCCGCATTCGACGACGTAGCGCGTCTCGTCGTGGTTCTCGATGTAGAGCATAAACGCCGCGTGCGGCGGGAACCCGATCTCGTCGCGGCCCTCGACCGCATCGAGGACGGCGTCGGCGTCGGCGTGGCCGCGGCCGACCTGCCGCAGCGTGAAGTACAGCGTGGTGTCGAAGTGCATATCGAACATCCCGTTGTGGAAATCCGCGACGTAGGGGATGGTCTCATCGAGGAGCAGAAACTCCGGGTCCCGCGATTTCACCCGATCGCGAAGCTCCTGCCAGAAGGTGTCGGGGACGGCCCACGCCATATCACAGCGGAAGCCGTCGGCCACCTCGAACCACGTGTCGACCGCATCCAGTAGGTGGCGTCGCACGGCGAGGTTCTCGAAGTTCCAGTTAGCGATGTACTCCCACTCGAAGTACGTCTCCGGTTCGCCGCTGTCCTGCCAGTCGTACCAGTCGTAGTACTCCGAATCTGGATTGCCGTAGGCGTCCTGAAAGAACGGGTGATCGCGCGCGGAGTGGTTCAACACGAGATCGAAGAGCACCTTCATCCCGCGGTCGTGTGCGGCCGAAACGAAGCGTTCGTAATCCTCGCGGTCGCCGAGATCCTCGGCGATGCTGAAGAAGTCGGTGATGTTGTAGCCGTGGGGCGCGTGGTCGTTCTGCAGCACCGGCGTCAGCCACAGGCAGTCGACCCCGAGTTCTTCGAGGTAATCCAGGCGGTCTGCGATCCGATCGAAGACGCTCCGCCCGTCGGTGTGGGTTGCTGTCGCGCTTTCGTCACTCTCGGCGCCCGTCTCGCCTCCGGGGTCGTCCGCCTCGCTTCCGAGATTGGCCGCCTCGCTTCCGAGATTGGCCGCCTCGCTTTCGGGGTCGTCCGCCTCGCTTCCGGGATCGTCCGCCTCGGTCATCGCTTCGTCGCCGAGGAAGCCGCGGACATAGATCTCGTACAGTGTCACATCGGTCGCCCACTCCGGCGGATCGTTCGGCCGCCGGGCAACGAAGGCATCAGTTCTGATTTCGCCGTCGTCGGCCGTCGTGTCTGTGGGCTTTGTGACTGTCCGGCTCTCCCCGCCATCGACGACGACCTCGCGGGAGAAATCGATCGTGTCGGGGACGCTGTAGGTCTCGCCGACCGCGACGCCGTGAACCCGGACGCGGTCGCCGACGGCCGAGATCGGGATCCGAAGCTCCCGTCCGTCGCGCTGGATCGCGCCCTCCTTGACCTCATCGCGGTCGTCGACGAGGAATTCCACGTCGAGGTCCTCGCCGGCGTGCTCGTTCCCCGGGTGTGGCAACGGATTCGCCCAAACGACCAGTTCGTCGCCGTCGACGGTGCCGTGGAGCTGCACCCGCGGTCGTCCGCCGGTTTCTGTCCCGGAACGTGCGCCCGATCCCGACCCGGAAACGGCACCGTGTTCCGGAACCGAGCGGGCTGATCCGCTCTGCGGACCGCTCACTCCGCTTACGCCGCTGGCCGAGCCTCCGACATCGCCGGGCGCGAACTCGCTTGCGAACGCTCGGATCGTGAGGGTGTACGTCTTCTCTCGGGCGTCGAGTTCGAGCGTGTACCTCCCCGGTGCGTCGGGCGTGAAATCGATAACTGCCGTTCCGTCGGGTGGTTCGACGGTACTCGATACGGGCGCGCTCCGGATCCGCCACTCGTAGGGCGCATCCGGATCCGGATCGCGCGGTGCCAGTTGGACCGACTCGCCGACTGCTATAAACCGCGGGGGCCCAGGGTGTTCCATACACGTCTCCACGGGACGTCAGGCCTTTGTCTTTGCCCCACCCCACAGAAAGCGCCCGATTGTTGACCTCATCTTGTCGAAACCCAGGCACGGGAACCTTTCCTAAACGGCGCTCCGCTCTGGGCCCGCATATCCGCCAATACTTATGCCCTGGGACCTCTCGTCCGAGTATATGAGACTACGGACCGTGCTGAACGAGTACAAACGCGACCGGAGTGGGCGGTTCCCCGGGGAAGTGCCCACTATCGACGGCGCGTTTTCGGGGCACGGGGATCGGCTCGTCTACGTCGATCCTGAGGGGGCGATCCGCGATTATTCGGCAGCGCTCTCCGGGTTGTACGGGATCGACCGCTCCCGATTCGCCATCGAGGCCGACGGCGAGATCCGGTGGTTCGACGATCTGGAACCGGTTCGGCAGCATTACTATCGCGAAACGAGTCTGGTGGAAACGGAGTATAACGCGGGTTCGTATACGGTCCATCAGTACGACCTGACACTCGGGCGGGCGCACGTCACGCACGTCGAACTCCGCGGCGCGATCCCGACTGACGCCCATCTGACGGCGTTTCTGACGCTCGCACCCGGTGGCCGGGAGACGCAAGTCGGCCGGCTCATCCACGAGACCGGTGGCCCGAACGGGACGCAGGCCGTCGAGGTGTTTCACCGGAACGAGCACGACTATGTCACCGCCTCGACCGGCCTCGACGACGTCCGGGGACAGATCCCCGAGCGGTTCGAGGAGATACTCTCGGCGGAGGCGTTCGACTTCCCACGCGACGCCGTCCTCGAACGCTACGAGGACACCCACCTCAGCGGCGACATCGTCGTTTCCGCACCGCTGGAACGGGAAGGCCGCGGCGTCCAGACGACGCTTGTCACCCAGCTTTCGGACCACCGCGAGGTGGATCGGGAGGCGGCGATGGCTGATCTCCGACACTGTGCGCTCGCCCACGAGAGCGCCGACGACATCCGCGCGGCCGCTCGCGAGCGCGCTGATATCTCTGTCCCCGAGCACGTCCCTCGGCAACAGACAGTCCGGGCGGACCTGCGCGCGCTGTCGCTTTTGACTGCACCGTCCGGTGCACACATCGCCGGGCCGGAATTCGATCCGTTCTACACGCACACCGGCGGCTACGGCTACACCTGGTTCCGCGACGAGGCCGAGTGTGCGCGACATCTCCTTGCGAGCGACGATCTGCTCGATCTCGACGTGGGCGAGCGGGCGTCGACGATCGCGGCGTTCTTCTGTGACACGCAACTCGACGACGGCTCGTGGCCGCACCGGGTCTGGGCCATCGACGGGTCGCTCGCGCCGGGGTGGGCGAACGCGCCGATCGAGGGCTCGTCGGACCCCGAGTACCAGGCCGATCAGACCGCAAGCGTCGTGACCTATCTGGCGACGGTGCTTTCAGAGCGGGAGGCGGAACTCTCACCGACGCTCAAATCCCGGATCCGAACGGCGATTCAGGACGGTGTCGAGGCACTCGACGACGCGCTGGGCGAGGACGGGCTCCCGGAACCGTGTCAGAACGCCTGGGAGAATATGATCGGTCGGTTCGTTCACACGGCGGCGACGTTCCTGCAGGCGTACGCGACGGTCGCGACCGTCACCGTCGATTCAGACCTCGCGGCCCACGCCGAAGCGCAGGCCGACGCGGTCTTCGAGGGACTCGACCGTCTCTGGGACGACGATGCGGAGATATACGCACTCCGACTGCAGAACAGCAACCGCGACGTGCGGCTCGATTCGGGCTCGTTCGCGCTCGTCGAAGCCTTTTCGAGCTACGAGACGCTGAGTGGTCTGCCCGCGAAGACGCTCTCGCGGCTCGAAGCCCATATGCGGACCGCGCTCGACGAGCTGTACCGGGAATCCCCCGACGGCGACGTCGCCGGACTCGTCCGGTTCGAGGGCGACACCTGGCGGAGCGCCGACCAGGACGGCGAGAAGATCTGGTCGGTCGCCACCGCCTGGGGGGCGGTAGCGGCGACCGAGTTGGCAAGCCTGCTCGAATCGAGCGGCGAGTCGGCCGTCGCAGCGGAGTTCCTCGAACGTGGGACGGCGCTGTACGAGCTACTGCGGTCTGACGGCCCACTCTGTACGGACGCGGGTTATCTGGCCGAACAGGTGTTCGACGACGGGACGCCGGACAGCGCGACGCCGCTGGGGTGGTCGCACGCGTTGCGATTGCGGGCCACGGGACTTCTGGCCGCCAAGGACGCGCTGCCGGCCCCGAAGCCGGCGCCCTCGGGGCCCACGGGGCGGCCGCGCTGGACGACCGGTGAAAAGTACGGCGTCGGGACGGTCGCCGACCACCACGCGACCGATCCCTCCCGGCTGTGGTTCACACTGACCGAGGGATCGCTCACGGAGGTCCGCTTCCCGCGGGTCGATCTGATGAACCTGCGGACGCTCGACCTGCTCGTCGTCGACGCCAGCGAGGACGAAACGTACACCGCGCGGACGCACAACGAGACGCGGCGGGACGACGACGCCGACACCATCGAGCGGCGAGCGGAGATCGTGGACGACGACGCGCTGCTCTACAGACACACCGTTGCAGAGACCGGCGACGGGCGGGGTCACGAGTGGACGCTCACCGCCGAGTACGTCACCGATCCGGAACACGACGCACTGCTCGTCGACGTCGACTTCGAGGCCCACGACGACACCGACTACGAGGTGTACGCGGTTGCGGATCTGGCGCTCACGAACACCGGCTCGACGGACCGCGGCATTCGGCTCGGCGGATCCGGGAGCTACCATCTGGTCGCCCGAGACGCGAGCGCGTACGATCAGGCCGGCGTCGCCGACCCGCTCTTGATCGACGAGGATGGGACCGAGTACAGCGTCGCTGCGGCGCTGACAGCGAGCGATCGCTTCGAGTGGGCGACCGTCGGCGTCGCGGGGACCGACTACCTGGAGGAACTGTTCGCCGAGGGGACCGCTCCGGATCCCGAACGCAGCGTCGACGACGAGAACGTCGTTCTGGTGGGGCGCATCGGTACGGGCGAGACGGTCGGCGAGACGCTGGCGCTGGGATTCGCTCGCCAGGCCGACACGGCGGCAGCACTCGGCGAGGCCGCCGGCGCCCTCAGCCGCGGGTACGAAACGGTCCGGCGAGGGTATCTCGACTCCTGGGCCGACTTCCTCGCCGACAAGGAGTTGCCGGCCGCGGTTCGTGACGACGAGTTGCTCAGCAAGCAGTACAAGACGTGTCTGATGTGTCTGCGCGCGGTCGAGGACAAGACGTTCCTCGGCGCCGGCATCGCCTCCCCGTCGGTGCCGTGGGGCGTGGCAGTCGCGGCTGAGGAGTCTCGCGGATACGGGTACAACTTCGTGTGGTCCAGAGACCTCTATCAGGTGTTCACCGCCTTCGAGGCCGCCGGCGACATCCAGACCGGCGTGGAGGCACTGGAATACATCTACCACTACCAGCAGGACGACCACGGTTTCATCCCGCAGAACACGTATCTGAACGGCCGGACCCGGTGGGGCGGCGAGCAGATGGACAACATCTCGTTCCCGCAGGTGATGGCGTGGATGCTGTGGGAGCACGGCATCGACTTCGCGGACGTGGAGTACGACTACACCAACGTCAAACGCTCCGCGGACTACGTCGCCCGCAACGGCCCCGAAACCGCCCAGGAGCGATGGGAAGAGGAGGCCGGTTACTCGCCGTCGTCGATCGCGGCCGAAATCGCGGGCCTGGGCTGTGCCGCCGACATCGCGGCCGCTGAGGGCCACGATGACGACGCGCTCATCTGGCAGGCGCTGGCCGACGAGTGGGCCGCCCGCGTCGAGGAGTGGACGGCGACCGAGACGGGCACCAAGCGGCACACCAACACGCCGTACTACGTCCGAATCACGCGCGACGGCGACCCTGACGCCGGCCACCTGCGGACGCTCGCGAACAACGGCCCGACGCTCGACGAGCGAGAGATCATCGACGCTGGCTTCCTGGAACTCACCCGCCTGGGGATCAAGCCCCCGGACGACGAAATCATTCGTAATTCGATCGCGGAGGTCGACGGTACCCTCCGCGTCGACACGCCGCACGGCCCGGCGTTCTACCGCTACAACGGGGACGGGTACGGCGAGCGCGCGGTCGACGAGGAGGGCGCTCCGTGGTCGATCGAGTCAAAGGGTAAAGGCCGGCTGTGGCCCATCTTCACCGGCGAGCGTGGCGAGTACGAACTCCGCTACGGAACGGAATCGGGGAAGTTGGCGCCGGAGAACCTTCTGGAGACGATGGCCGGATTCGCCAACTCCGGACGGATGCTCGCAGAACAGGTCTGGGACCGCGAGCACAGCACCGAGTACAACTGGGCGTTCGGCGAGGGAACCGGCGCGGCGACACCCCTGGCGTGGTCGATGGCACAGTTCGTCCGACTGGCCCACGGGATCGACGCCGGGCGGCCGGTCGAGACGCCGGACGTGCTCCGGGAGCGATATCTCGAAAGCGACCTCCCGACGGGACCTGATCTCCAGGTCAGTACGCGGTTCGCGGGCGGCGGGCTCGTCGTCTCCGGGAAGACGGACGCTGCTGTCGTCGCAGTCAAGACCCCGTCGGAGACGACGCTCGCGACGCCCGAGAACGGAGCCTTCGAGGCGCGGCTCGACATCGCCCACGGCGAGAACCAGATCATCGTCGCCGCTGCGACCGACGAGGACCTGGCGGGGGCCGGGACGAGCGTAACGCGGTTTACGCTATAGGAGTCGCCGTTTTCGGGGCGTCTGCCGTCAATCTGCTCTTCAGGGCATCTTTCGTCAATCTGCTCTTCAGGTCGTCTCTGCGAATCCGCTCTTTAGGTCGTCTCTGCGAATCCGCTCTTTAGGTCGTCTCTGCCAATCCGCTTTTGGTTCGGCGGGTCCACTCTCGAGTATGGCAACATACTCTCGGCTGACGCGCGTCGCTGCGCCGCTGTCTGACGTGTGGGAGTTTCACTCCAAAATCTCCGGGCTGGAGGCGCTGACCCCCGACTGGATGAATCTCCGGGTCGAAGCCGTCACGGGACCCGATGGAGAGGCTGACCCTGAGATCCTGGAGAGCGGCTCTGAGATCCGAATGTCGATGCGGCCGTTCGGCGTCGGGCCGCGACAGCACTGGACGTCGGTGATTCTCGATCGGGAGGCGGACGACGAGCGGGCAGTCTTCCGCGACGAGATGCGTGGCGGCCCCTTCGAGCAGTGGGTCCACACCCATCGATTCATCGCCGACGGCGACGAGACGATCATCGACGACAACGTCGAGTACGAACTCCCCGGCGGGGGTGTCGGCCGGCGAATCTCGCCGCTTGCCGTCGTCGGATTCGAGCCGATGTTTCGTGCGCGTCACCGGAAGACGAAGGAACTCCTCGAATAGGGCTATTGCGGCGGGACAACCGCCTTGGAAGGCGCTTTTTCTCCGTGGCTACGGACCTGGCTGTTGGCATCAGCCCTTCAGGACTCGATTTTAGCCCAAAATTCACCGAAAGCACTTACCTGACCGTGGGAGAGTCCCGTGTATGCCGAGCCCTCCACGATCGAATCGGACCGACGATTCGGCGGCATCAACGCGGCGGCGATTCCTCGTCGGTCTCACCGGCCTCACAACCAGTCTATCCCTGGCGGGATGTGGCGGACGGTGGACGGGAAACGGCGCTCCTAATCAGGGAGCGGACCGTCCCGCACCGGAACTGACTGGTCCCTGGCCACAGGCCCGCGCCGACGCGGGAAACAGCGGGTTCGTCGACGCGCCCGCACCGACAGCCGAACCGAGTGTTCGATGGACAACGCGGAGCGCTGGAACGGTCGGAGCGATGGTCGCCACGAGCGGAAACACCACAGAAAGCGCCGACGGGAGTCCCGACACAACACAGGGAGTGTACGTCGCCGCTGAGGACGGCCGCCTGATCGCCGTCGATCCAGACGGCGAGGAGCGCTGGCGTAGCGTCGTCGCGGCCGCGCTCTTTCCCCCCGCAGTCGGCGCCGGCCGCGTGGTCGTCCCGACTCGGGACCAACTGACCGTAATCGACGCTGCGACCGGCGACGTGCTCCGTAGTATCGAAATCTCGGACGGCGTTCTCAACTCACCGACGCTCGTCGGGGACCGTGCGTTTGTCGGAACGTTCTCCGGGGGGGTCGTCGCCGTCGATGTCGCAACCGGAGAGCGCCTCTGGCAGACAGGCGCACCGAGCCGTGCATATCCACCGCTCGTCGTCGACGGGGTAGCGTACGTCACTGCCCGGCGATGGGAGAGCGCGGACGGAGATGACGAGGGGGGAGATAGCGACGGCGGCGGCGAACCGGCCGGTATCCTTGCGGCCCTCGACACTGACACGGGCGACCGACTGTGGGAGGTCGCTCTCGATGGCCATCCCACGGCACCACCGGGATACCACGACGGCGTCACGTTTGCCGGGACGAATCGCGGGCAGGTGGTGGCTGTCGATGTTGCGTCCGGCGACCCGCAGTTTCGCGAGACCGTCGGCGACTGGGTGACCCGAGGGCCGACGGCTGCTGCGGACGGAATCTACGTCGTCGTCCTCAACGATGGAGTGGTGAAGTTGGATCAACAGGGAGTCGTTCAGTGGCGGTCCGAGGCCGGCGGCGGGACGAACCCGGTTCTGGGTGGCGACGTCGCGATTGTCGGGACGAACGACGGAGTGGTCGCGGTCGACCGAGACGACGGACAGGTTCGCTGGCGGGAGGAGACTGACGCCGGCGTGGAGTTCGACGTGGCTATCGGCGGCGACACCGGAACTGGGGGCGGTGACGACACCGATGGATCGGATAGCGGCGGAAGCGGAGCGCCCGGTGTCGTGTATGCCGGTGACCGGATCGGAACTATCACCGCTTTCGACCTCGACACCGGCGACCGGCGCTTGCGGTTTCCCTTCCGGCCGCGGACGATGCCCGGCCCGATCGTTGGGCCGCGAACGGTGGCCGGCGGCAGTCGTGACGGTGGCGCGTACGACCTGCTTGCGGCCGACGGCACCGAGTTCCCCCTCGCCGGAAACCCAGTCGAGTCGGGCGTGTCTCCAGTCTGTTTGGACAGCAGCGATCTGGATGCTGTTGACTCCGGAACGACATCACCGGACGCGGCGTCGTCCGAGGAATCGACTCAGGACGCGTCCGAGCCATCGGGTGAATCGTCGACTGGCGAACGGGATAGCACCTCGGAACGCTCCGAGACCCTCCTCGGCGGCGGGGCGGGCGGATCGCTCTTTCGGGTACGGACGGTTGACTACGGGGAGTCGCCGCAGACTCCGCTCCCGCCGACGTCGACGCCGACGGCCACGGCCGGGCCGGACGAACCCACGCGTACGCCGACGCCGCATATCGACTTCCCCGAACCCGAGACGGTCTGGGAACGGCGGTTGGACGTCACGATCCGTTCGCCGATTACCTACGCCGACGGACTGGCGTACTTCGGCACCGGAGACGGCATCGCGGCGGTGGATCCCCGAGACGGGCGGCTTCGCTGGCGGTTCGACCTCGAAGCGAGCGTCCCTGGAGCACCGGCTGTTCGGCAGGCCCGAGTGTTCGCGGTCACGCGCGATGGTCGAGTTGTCTCTGTGAAGAGGGATTCCGACACGACCGACCTGAGCAGTGGAGAAATCGACTGGGAAGAGTCACTTGCGACGACGTTTCTGTCCGGACCAGCGGTCGATGACGGGGCGGTGTTCGTCGCCGACGAAGCCGGCCAGGTGACCGCCTTCGGGACCGACGGCGCAGAACGGTTCCAGGAAGACGTTGGGGGTGCTGTCTCCGGCGGACCGTCGGTTACAGCGACACGCGTCTTTGTTGGCACCGAAGGGGGCGAACTGCTCGCGCTCGACCGGGCCGACGGCTCCATCGCCTGGCGGTCCTCGGCGACTGGGCCGATTCGCGGAGCGCCCGCGGTCGCCGGCGAGAGCGAGGGTGACCGGACGGTTTTCGTCGGCGATCACGAGGGGACGCTCTCGGCGTTCGACACGACTGACGGCGACCGTCGCTGGCAGGCAGATCTCGGTCAGTGGGTCGACGCTCCCCCGGCCGTCGGCCACGGCGCCGTGTTCGTCGCGGACCAGACCGGACAGGTTTACGCCGTCGTCGGTGACAGCTAAGAGAGGTTTCGTGGCCGCTCTCGACCCCTGGAGTTTCCGTCGGTCTACTTGACTTCCTCGTCGATCCAGTCGCCGTAGGAGTCGAGCACGTCGATCTCGTCGAACAGTTCGATGCAGGGGACATCGAACGGGTGTTCGTCCTCGACAGCGGCTTCCAGTTCCGGATACCGCGCTTTCGTCGTCTTCGCGAACAGGATCGACTCCTCGCTACCGGCATAGACGTCGCCGTCCCATCGGTAGTACGAATCGCAGTCGACGACGTTGACACACGCCGCCAACTTCTCTTCGACGAGGAACTCCGCGAGGTCGCTGGCGGCCTTTCGAGGCGCTGTGATGTAGGCTGTGGGCATTATTCGACGATTTCGATGCGCTCAGCTGGGTCCTCGGTTGAGGACCTGCCATCCAGATATCTGTGGACGTCATCATACGCTTCTATTTTCTTGGTCGCCTCCATCGCCGCCGCTATGTGGTCCACATCCAGCGCTTCGAGGCGTTCCTGTTCCGCTTCGGCTTTGCGCTCGTCGAGGAACGTCCGAAGGCGGTCGACGCGCACGCGGTCGATGTGTGTATCCAACATACATCTCTCAACGAACAGGTGCCTGTTGAAACCTCCTGTGCCGCGAGAGCGTTTGCGGATTCCGATCCAACCTTTTTGATGTTACCGAACAACCAATCGGTATGACTCGGACTGCAGTCATCGCCGGTGTCGGCCCCGGACTCGGTGAATCACTCGCGCGGACGTTCGCCGCCGAAGGGTGTCGAGTGGCGCTTTTCGCCCGGACGGAGTCGGTCATCGAGGAACTGGCGGCTGACCTCCCCGAACCGGGTGAGGGGCTGGCAGTTCCCACCGATCTCAGCGACGTCGACGAAATCCGTGCCGGCTTCGCGACCGTCCGGGAGGAGTTCGGCCCGGTCGACGTGCTCGTCAACCACGCCAGCGCGGCATCCTGGCAGGGACTACTGGACTTGGACGTCGAGGAGTTCGAGCGGGCCTGGGCGGTCGGCGGCCGGGGGGCCTTTGTCTGCTCGAAGGAGGCGGTCGGCGATATGGTCGAATCGGGCGGCGGGACGGTCATCTTCACCGGCGCGACCTCCGCGGTCCGAAGTCTCGGCGGGACGATCGGCTTCGCCGCCGCGAAATTCGCCGCACGGGGGATGGCGATGGATATCGCCCAGGAGTACGGCCCCGAGGGAGTCCACGTCGCTCACGTCGTCATCGACGGACAGATCGACGGTCCGGGCACTCGCGAGCAGCATCCCGACCGCTCCGGCGACACGTTCCTCGACCCCGACGAGATGGCGGAGACGTACTGGCACCTGGTCGAACAGGACAACATCGACACGATGCCCTTCGAGGTCCACATCACCAACGGCCCGCAGAACACGGAATTCCTCTGATAAGGGCGTGAAATAGGTTCTCCGACAGTAGTAGACACGCCCGCACAGGGGAGTGGGACTCGCTCCGCAATCGTGTGTTCGACGACGAATACCGCTCTGTGGTTGGGATACCGTCGCGATTCCGGAGCGGAGACGACAGAACGTCCGCGGCCGACTCCTCTCGCGGAGCTTCAGCGGCTGTCGATCGTCCCGTTGAGGACCTTCGCTGCGGTCAGCACCGGATCCCAGGTCGGACTGAACGGGGGCGCGTACGCGAAGTCGAACCGTTCTAATTCGTCGACAGTCACTCCGGTATGGAGTGCTGTCGCGACCGAGTTGATACGCTGAGCGACCCCCTCCCGACCGACCATACTGGCACCGAGCACGCGTCCGGTCGTCTCGTCGGCGACGAGAGTAACGGTGATCTCCTCGCTTCCGGGATAGTAATGGGCCCGCGACGGGAGTTCGAGGGTCTTCGAGACGGGGTCGAATCCAACATCTTCGGCTCGCTCGGGATCGACGATGCCGGTCCGGGCGGCTTCGAGATCGAAGGCCTTCAACGCCGCCGTCCCGGCGATCGGCCCTGTTGGAGTGGGATCGCCGGCGATCGTTGCCCCGACCGCTCGACCGTGACGGTTCGCCGTCAGCGCCAGCGGGACGTAATCCGGAGCTCCCGTCACGGTATGCGTCGCTTCCGCACAGTCGCCGGCCGCGTACACGTCCTGGACGTTCGTCTCGCCGTACTGGTCAGTCGCGATCGCGCCAGTCGGCCCAGTTTCGATGCCCGCTTGCTCTGCCAACTCGACGCGGGGTTCGACGCCCACTCCGAGGATCGCGAGATCGACGGGAACCGTCTCCTCCGGCGTTTCGATACTGCGGACACGTCCGTGTTCTCCGTTGAACGCTTCGACCCGTGTCCCCAGGGAGAGGTCGACGTCGTGTTCGCGCAGATGCTCCTCGACGACCCGAGCGGTCGACTCCCCGAACGGGTTCAACACGTGAGGAAGCATCTCGAAGAGGTGGACCTCCAGTCCCCGTTCGTGGAACGCTTCGGCCAGTTCGACACCGACGTACCCGCCGCCGACGATACCAACCCGTTCCGGTTCGATGACCTCATCCGCTCCCTCGATGCCGTGTTCGACTGCCTTACGGATGTCTCCGCCCGCGTCCATCGTCTGCAACGTGAACAACCCATCGAGATCAGCCCCGTCGATCGGCGGGACTAACGCCCGCGCCCCGGTCGCAATCACGAGGTTGTCGTAGGACTGCTCGAACTTGCCGTCGTCTGCTTCCACGACGACCGTCCGTTCGTCAACGTCGATCTCGACCACTTCGTGGCCCGTTCTGAGGTCGATGTCGCGCTCCTCTCGGAACGTTTCAGCGTCGTTGACGACTAGGTCGTCCAGCCGGTCGATGTCCCCCTTCACGTAGTACGGGAGCCCACACGCACCGTAGGATACCCACTCGCCGCGCTCGAAGACGATGACCTCCTGCTCCGGGGCGTCCCGTTTGAGCTTGCTTGCCGCGCTCAATCCAGCCGCATCGCCACCGACCACGACCGTCGTATCGTCGTTGTTTGTCGCCATACTTTATATTTGAATATGCGAATATTTGATTCCTTCGAGGGCTGTCTCAAACTGCGGTACCGTGGCCCCGTACCTTTCGACCGCCGGGTGAAACGGGATGATGTCGGCCACCGCGGCGGTTGACCGCTCAGATCCGGGGTCGAGCGTGACCGATCTGACGAAGACCACTCTCGGGTCCGTTCGCCACAGCCCGCGGAGACGATGTCGGTCGTGTTGCCATCGGGATGATCGGTCGTGTTGCCATCGGGATGATCGGTCGTGTCGCCATCGAGATGAGACTTCAAGCAGGTTTCCACTTCCGCCTGTTTCAATTCACCCCGACGTACTGTCGGCGGAGCGTCTCCGATCGTGCTCCCGGCGTCCGTGGCTGTTTCCCCGTTTGTCGACGCCGAGCGAACCTCCAGGAGTATGGCAACGAGTGCGAGAGCGACGAGTGGTGGCAACGAGTGCGAGGGCGACGAGTGATGGCAACGAGTGCGAGGGCGACGAGTGATGGCAACGAGTGCGAGGGCGACGAGGATGGCGACGTTACGTGGCGTCGGTTTCCAACGCCTCTTTGGGCATCGTCAGGCTTCGAGCCCGAGCGTTTGCTCCTCCTCAAGCGTGTCGAAGAGGACTTCCCGGATCTTCATCGACGCCTCGACGAGACGGTCGTCGCGGATCGTGTAGTAGCTGCGATTCCCCTCCGTTCGCTTCGTCACGACTCCCTTATCCCGCATTTTGCGGAGGTGTTGTGACACCGTCGGCTGTGGAATGTCGGTGGTCTCTGCGAGATCAGTCACCGTCCGCTCCCCGTCTTTGAGGACGTAGAGCATTTTTTGCCGCTTTGCGTTACACAGCACCTGGCAGAGATCGGCGTGTCGCTCGAAGATTTCGTCGGCGGGAAGTTCGGTCATCTGTATATTCTAACACGCTAATATACAAAAAGTTATGCGACCGCCTCGGGCAATGTGCGATCAGTTGGAACCGCTATCCTCGCTTTCCGATAAGCCAACAGCCTCCGTCAGTGCGGCGAATCCGAACGGCAGTTTGGTGAAGACCCGGGCATTATTCCGCAGTGCTTGGACCGTGATGTACTCGTCCGCGGCGTGGGCCGTGTCCGTCCCGAATGCGAATTCGATCGTGGGAACGCCCTCGTTCCGCAGCGTTTTCGCGTCTCCGCCACCGGTTGCACTCCGCCGGAGAACCGTTTCGTTGGCGACTGACTCTGCGAGCGTGGCCGTCGCCTCGACCAGCGGGCTATCGAACGGTTCGTAGGTGCCGATGCTCCACGAGACGTCTGCTATCTCGACTGCAGGGTGGTCCTGTATCAGCGTTTCTATTTGATCGAGAATCGACGGCGTGTGGACTCCTGCAGTCAGTCGGATATCGAGTTCCGCGGTGGCGGCTTCGGGAACGCTGTTGACGGTGCCTCCCCCCTCGAACGTGCCGACGTTCACTGTTGGCGTTGTGAAGAGTCGCCACGCTGTCTCGCGGTCCATTCGTGGCGTATAGAACGAGACCGACTCCTCGACGATCGGGGTAATCTCGTCGTCGAGAGCGAAATCGACCTGCCGCAAGCGTTCGCGCAGTTCCGTGATAGCCTCGAACAGTCTGTCGATGGCGTTCTCGCCGAGCGGCGGTCGTGAACCGTGTGCGGCCTTCCCAGTCGCTTCGAGCGTGAGCCAGATACTCCCCTTGTCGGCGATCGTGACAGAGTGTGAGCCGGCTTCGCAGGTCGTTTCCCCGATGACACAGGCGTCTGCTGTGAGTCGGTCCTGATCGAGAAGAGCGCGAAGACCTGCATCTCCCGCAGTTTCTTCATCGCTGACGACGGCCAGCTGAAGCGTGACCGGTGGCACGACACCCGTTTCGACGTACGCCCGGACGGCGTGCAACATCGCAGCGATGGCGCTCTTCATATCGGTTGCCCCGCGACCGTAGATCTGATCGCCGTCACGCTCGCCGAGCGGGTCGTGCGTCCACACGTCTGGCTCGTACGGGACGGTATCGACGTGCCCGTTGTACAGAAGCGTGGTCTCCTTCTTTCCCGGAAGCGTAATCAGCAGGTTCGGTTTGGCCTCATCCTCGACGACCAGTTCAGTCCGAAGCCCGAGAGTGGTCGCGTACTGCTCGATATACTCGATGATCTCACGGGTGTCTCCCGGCGGATTCTGGCTCTCGATCCCGATCAGATCCTGTGTCAGTTCGATTAGATCTGCCTCGTGTTCGTCGAGAAACGCCAGTAATACCTCAGAGTCCTCGTCGACCTTCTCTGGAAGCGTCTCGGTCGTCTGGTCTCCGAAGCAGAAGGGACAGCATCCTTCGGCGTCTTCCTCCGATCTTTCGAACCCGGGCATAGTGTGGGAGTTGTGTCGGTTTGGCTGGCTTGGCTCACGAGGGTATTCAGCGGACGACGTTGCTATAATTGGGAATCGAAGCTCTGTGGATAAAAGTATTCGTATAACCAAATATAAGTTGACAGCATTTTGGAGTGTCCTCTGTACCGCTCCCTCACGGCGTTCCCAGTACCGTTACTGCGGACAGATTTAGGGGGTTCCGTGGGTTTGGCATCGCATCTCGAACGGATGGTTCCGTGGGTTTGGCATCGCATCTCGAACGGATGGTTCCGTGGGTTTGGCATCGCATCTCGAACGGATGGTTCCGTGGGTTTGGCATCGCATCTCGAACGGATGGTTCCGTGGGTTTGGCATCGCATCTCGAACGTATCGTACACAGCCCGCGCGCGGACGTCGTCCAGACACGGCTGTTCGTCACCGACATCGACTGCTGAGAAGTAATCACCGAAACCCACGGCTGGGAGGTTCGAATAACCGACGTATCCCAGGGTGGTGCCCGGTCTGAGACCACCGGTGTCGAGTTCACTTCGGAGTGGATTTCCCGGATTCGGCAGCCGACCTTCGACCGAGGTACATCGATGGAGATGGAAGGTTCCATTTTTGATTGCAGATCGGATGTGGCTGCCGCTACGGCGCGTGACCCGCAACCCAATTCCACTGTTTCGAGAGCTCACGGCCGCGGAGGATTGTCCAGACGGACGCGACTAAATGCGTTCAGTCCCTACGTCCGGTAATGGTGAAGACCGCGATGAGGGATCGTGAGCCAGTCGGAGTCGATGCGACGACGGACCGTAAGACGGCTGGTCGCGACAGTTCGGGCGAGTCGGCGCTCGCGATCGACGGGGTCTCGAAGCGGTTCGGGAGCGGCGAGGATGCAGTCCTGGCGGTCGACGACGTGAGTCTGGACGTTACCCGCGGTTCCGTTGTCGGGTTGCTTGGGCCAAACGGCGCCGGCAAGACGACACTGATCAAGTGCGTGCTCGGAATCGTCATCCCCGACGCTGGCTCGGTTCGCATCTTCGGCACTGACGTGGCCGACGGCCGTCGGGCGGCGTACGCAGATGTCGACGCAATGTTGGAGGGCGCGCGCAACGATTATTGGCGGCTCACGGTCCGCGAAAACCTGCGGTACTTCTCGACGATTCACGGCGTCGATCCGGATTCGGTGACGGAGCGACACGACCGGCTGCTGGACCGGTTCGATCTCGCAGCGAAGGCCGACACGCCGGTACGGGAGCTCTCCCGGGGAATGAAACAGAAAGTGTCGCTCGCGAGCGTGCTCGCAGGCGGGGCAGAGCTCGTTTTCCTCGACGAGCCGACGCTCGGACTCGACGTCGAAAGCTCCCGCACGTTGCGGCGGGAGCTGCGCCGACTCGTTCGCGAGGAGGACCTCACCGTCGTCCTCAGCAGCCACGATATGGGCGTCATCGAAGACGTCTGCGATCGCGTCGTGATGATGGCAGACGGGCGGATCGTCGCCGACGACTCCGTCACGGCACTGCTGTCCGGGACGAGTCGGGACTCAGTGCGTGTGACGAGCGTCGACATCGACGAAGCGGTCCTCACGACGCTTCGAAGGCGATTCGAGATCCAGGCCATCGAGTCAGTCGACGGTCGCACACAGATCGAGGTTAGCGCGGCGGGCGACGCGCTGTACGAGTTGCTGGACGAACTCCGCGAAGCCGGGGTTACCGTCGAAGACATCAGAACCGTGCAACCGGATCTGGAGGAGGTGTTCGTCGATCTGACCGGGTCCGGAACCGCTACCCCCGGCAGCCAGGAGCGATCATCGTGACTCGGGACACCGTAACAGCGGCCTGTGACGGCGGTAGCGAGCCGTCAACCACCGATGTCGTCGCAGGAGACGATTCCCAATCAGCCACCGATGTCGTCGCAGGAGACGATTCCCAATCAGCCACCGATGCCGTCGCGGGCGACGATCGTCAGTCAGCCACCGATGCCGTCGCGGGCGACGATTCCCAGCCAAACACCGATTTCGTCGACGACAATCCCCGGCCAGCCACCTATTACCACCTCGCGAGGGCGGTCCTCTACCGCGAGTATCTGATCTTCGTCCGCTATCCTGCCAACGCGATCGGCGGGATCGTCATCGCACTGTTCTTTTTCGGAGTCCTGTTTTACGGCGGGCGACTCCTCGCCGGGCAGGCGTTGACTGATTCCCTGGAGGGGATCATCGTGGGATACTTCCTGTGGACGCTGTCCGTCGGCGCGTACTCGTCTGTGTCGAACGACATCGGCAGCGAAGTGCAGTGGGGAACCCTCGAACGCCACATTACCACCCCGTTCGGATTCGCACCGGTGGCGCTACTGAAGGGGATTGCGAAGGTTGTCCGGACGTTTCTCACCAGTGCAGCCGTCCTTGCCGTGATGCTACTGCTCACCGGCACCCGACTCAGTCTCGACCCGATAACGGTGATCACGGTGGCCGGACTGGCGATCACCTCCGTGCTGGGACTCGGCTTCGCCGCCGGCGGCATCACGGTCCTCTACAAGCGGATCGGCAACTGGCTGAATCTCCTGCAGTTCGGGTTCGTCGTGTTGATCTCGGCGCCGGTACTCGACGCCCCGTGGACCCGGTTTCTCCCCCTCGCTCACGGGAGCGCTCTGCTCCAGCGGGCGATGGTCGACGGCGTCAGACTGTGGGAGTTCGGTGTCTTGGATATCGGGCTGCTCGTCGGTGTCGCTGTCGGCTACCTCGTCGGGGGGTACATCGTCTTTCACTACGCGACGCGACGAGCGCGACGACTCGGCGTGCTCGGGGATTACTGAGGCACGTTCTTGCGGCACAGGACGTGGAATTGTCTCCTGCACAAGAATTTCCACTCTGGAAACGGAACACCCCTGGAACCACGGTGACAGTTTGCTGTAATCCGGTCTCGACTGGAGGACACGTTCGAGAGGTATTCGCCCCTCCCCGATGGGGTCGAAGGCCTGTCGAAGACAGCCATCGGCTGATCTCCGTCGGCGATGAGTGAGTACTGTGTCGTGGTGGCGGTATCGAACCCTGCCTCCGTCGATCCGCTCACGAAAATGGGATGCACACTCGCTGAAGCAAACGACGGGATAATCAAAATAGCGAGTGTAAAGCAGACACCGCCACAACTGCCGGCAGCGACGTACGACGAGTTTGGCTCGAAGGAGGAAGCAATCATCGACCGTGCGCTGGCGGTGGCCGACTCGTTCGATGCCCGCACTGAGGGAGTGACACCGTTTAGTCGTGACACCGCAGAGTCTATCGTGTCGCTCATCGATCGGGTGGACGCTTCGGCGCTCCTCGTGGGTGCCAGCGAACTGACGCCGTTCAAGGAATCGTGGCTGGGACGATCACTGATCGAGACGATTACCGAACGGGTGACCTGTGACGTCTACGCCGAGCGGATCGGCCCGGGACTGGCAGTGCCGGGCGGTTCGATTCTGGTTCCGATTGCTGACGGTACACACGCCGACGCTGTAGTTCGCGTGGCAACCGATATCGGACGTGTCCACGATATGCGTGTCGAGCTGGTGACAGTCGTATCGCCAACGGCCGATCCGCAGACGATCAGCCGGAGTGAAAAACGCCTCGGTGCTCACGTTCCCGACGGTTCCGACCCAACCGTTCAGACTGACGTCGTTCTCGGCGACTCGATCGTAGCGACTCTCGTGGAACTGACAGGCGACCACGATGTGACTGTCTTGGGCGCCACCGAGCAATCTTCGTTCGAACAACTTCTCTCCGGGACGATTCCGACAGCGCTGGCCAGACGGAGCCGAAATCCGTTAGTGTTGGTCAACAGCAGTTCCTGATCGGTGCCGGAAGTCGGGAACATCGGGTCGGTTTCAATCGGCCGGCTTCGCCCGGATCTCCGGAAAGTACCGGCCGTGGAAGTCGAACGGCGCGGGGTGGGGGAGGTCGATCCGCGCTCGTTCGTCGAAGTGCTCGCCGTCGAGGACGAGCAGGCGCGAGTGGCCGGCGTCGACGTCCAAGGCGACCGTGAGCACCACGCCCGCGTCTTCGGCAGTGGTCGTGCCTGCTCCATCGCCGGCTCCGGGCACGAAGATCGGCTCGCCGAAGTAGTCGCCGCCGCTCTCGAACTCTGTTATGGCGCCGGTCTTCACATCGTATTTCATCACGCCGGTTGCCCACTCGGTCGCGGGCTGGTCCATACTCATCGCGTAGACGTAGCGGTGCGGCTGGCACCACCGTGCGGGTGAGATAGTGGGCAGTGCCGTCCCCTCGTCGTACAGCATTTCCCGAGTTATCGTCACATTGCCGGTCCCGTATCGGGCCTTTCCCGTCACCCCACCAAGATCGACTGTGAATCGTTCGAGACGCCCGGCGATAGCGTCGAGGTCCCCGTCCCGAAGAGTTTCCAGGGAGAGTTCTTCGATTGCCGTCGCATCCGGGATCGTCTCCAGGTCGAAGACCAGTTCCGTCCCGGCGTCCCGCTCGAAGGCGTTGACGTGGTGGAAACCGAACAGCGCATCCGTAATCGGGTCGGCGACGACCTCGCCGCTGCCCCGATCGATGACGATCACTCGCGTCCCGCGGTCGGGTTGCCACTCGAACTGCTCGATGAAGGGTGCCTGACGCCCGGGTTTGAAGAACGAGAGCGGGTTCACCCGGAGCGGGAATTCCGTGAGCACGACGTAGTGTGGCGTCAGCGCGAAACTGTGCATATACGCCGGGGCGTCCGTATCGACGCTGCCGACGTGGCGTCGCTCGCCGTCCTCGGTCAGCGCTTGGACGTGGTACGTGCTGGTGCGGCCGAACGCCGTCTCGACGTTGAACAGCGTTCCCGTCGCTGGGTCGCGTTTCAGGTGCGCACACGCCAGTTGGCCGGCAGGCTCCGGACCGTCGTACTGGAAGTGTCCCTCGACGGCGAACGTCTCTGGATCCAACACGACCGCCCGCGGGGATTCCGTCAGCGCGAGATATCGATCCCCGACGCGCTCGACGATGATGTTGGTGTTGTCGTACGGCTCGGTGAACAGCGCTTTGACACGGTCTCGGAGTGTCGTCTCGCCAGTCGCGAAACCGCCGGTGAAATCACCCTTCTGTGCCTCCTCGTAGGCGTCGGTTTCGAGGAACCGATTTCGGTAGTGAACGGCGTCTTCGGCCCCGTCGACGGCGGCTCCCGCCCGGTTTTCAGGGTCGAACGTGAACCGATAGCACATCGCCAACCCGTCGAACCAGTGGTCGACGCTCTTCCCGCCGGGGAGCGAGAAGGTTCCGGGCCCGGTGCGGATGAGGCTTCCAGTCAACCACCCGGGCAGGGATCCGTCGACCGCGAGTGACGCCGTCCGCTCGTCGTCGAGCGAGCGGAAGCCAGGATGCGATTCCATATTCTCATAGCCGGTCGGCAGCGAGTAAACGATACTGGCCCTGCCTGTCGGTCGCATACGGCCCATTGATGATTTCCGCAGATACTGATGCGGTGTTGACGATTGCTTCAATGTCCGGTGAGCCCCTGTAGTGTTGGGAGGACGAAGCGAGATATCGTGGATAGCCGTTCACTGACGGGACACGGAGATTTGGGCGCGGTCACCCAGTCGAAGCGTGGGTTTGAGACGCTCGGAATCTCCGATGGGGATGAGTTAGTATCGGAGCGGCGGGTTAGTGCGCGATATAGAACGTGGCGTGAACGGGAAAGCGGTATCACTTCCCTCCACACTGGGATCAAGACCAGTCGCTTTCGCGTTTTCGGACCCACTGAAGTCCAGCGACTGGTCGTTCCCGATATTGACCGAGGAGATTTGACGAGGATGCCAGTTCCCTCCGCTCACGAGGACGAGGGACAAGCCAACCGACAGTCGGCTACAAATCGGCTGGTAAGGAAGTCCGCCCTCCCCGAATTGAACGGGGGACAAGCCGATCTACAGTCGGCTGCTCTACCAGGCTGAGCTAAGGGCGGGCACCTGAACGTAGCACGGCTGTGAGACTTAAGGGTTACTCATCAGGTCTGTCGATTATCGGCGACGACTCTGCTTTGGAAGGGGTTTACTCCGATTGCGTCTCGCGTTCTGTGCCCTGTCCGAGGTTTCGTTCCGATTCAGTCACGCGTACCCCCTTCTCGGCAAGATGGCGCATCTGTCGCTGGGCGAAGTCCTCCTCGGAGGTGCCCCGGGTCGCGAGCACGTACACCATCGACCCGCCTGCTGGTCGCATCGTCCGACCCGCACGCTGTGCTCCCTGGCGACGTGAGCCGCCGAGCCCGGAGGCGACGATCGCCAACTCCGCGTTCGGGAGGTCGATTCCCTCGTCGCCGACGCGTGAGATGACTAGGGTCCGAAGCTCGCCCTCGCGGAACGACTCGAACACTCTCTCCCGTCGGTAGTGTGGCATCTCGCCGCTGACGAAGGGGATGTCGAGCGCTTCGGCCAGCGTCTCGCCTTGATCGAGCCAGTCGACGAAGACGAGCGCCTTCGCGTCGGGGTGTGCTTCGAGCAACCGGCGGGTCTCGGCGATCTTCTGTGGGTTTTCGGCGGCGATCCGGTGTCGGTCGCGGCCGTCGGCGCTCGCATATTCGTTGCGCGCAGTGTCGTCGGCCCACGGGACGTACTGGATCCGGACCTCCGGCTCCTGCACGTAGCCGGCCTCGAAGAGCTTCGACCAGTCGGTCCCGATCGGTGGCCCGATGAGCGTGAAGATCTCCTTTTCCTTGTCGTCCTCTCGGACGGGAGTCGCCGAGAGCCCCAGCCGGTGTTTCGTCTGGAGATCCGCGCTCCGGCGGTAGATCCGCGCGGGGATGTGGTGGACTTCGTCGTAGACGACGAGCCCCCACGCTCGGGAGTCGAACAAGGATCGATGCCGGTCCATTCCGGCGGTCTGGTAGGTCGCGATCGTGACCGGGCGGATCTCCTTTTGTCCGCCGTGATACTCGCCGATCTGCTCGTCGGAGAGTGTCGTGTGCCGGCAGAGTTCCGCACGCCACTGCGACGCGAGTTCGCGGGATGGCACGAGGATCAGCGTCTCGCCGCCGACTTCCGCGAGGGTGGCGATTGCCGTCACGGTCTTGCCGGCGCCGGAGGGCCCGACGAGCACACCGGATTTCTGTTCCAGGAAGCGGTCGACCCAGTCACGCTGATAGTCTCGGAGGTCGACAGTCAGGTCCGTATCGAGCGGGTCGCCAGGATCGAGTTCACGATCGTCCTCGACTGGATAGCCCGCCTCGTAGAGCACGCGCTTGATCTCCGCTTCGGCACCCTCACGCACCCAACTCTCCGTATCGGAGATTGGTGCGACCAACTGTTCGTCGTCGAGTTTCTGCCTGGCGACGTTTCCCATCAGGTTCTCGGAGGCGGCTTCGAGGACCACGTAGTCGTCCTCGTGGGTGAACAGCCTGAATCGGTTCGCCCGCTTCCACTGCGTTTCGATCCACTCTTCGAACTGCGGCGAACGACGGGGGAGGACCGAGCGGATTACCCCCAGCAGATCGTCGACGTCGTCGAATGGTGCCTGCCAGATGTCCTCCTGTCTCACCGTATAGAGGTAGCCACGGGAGTCGGTGTTCCCCTCAGCGGCGATTCGTTCGCGCTCGCCCGTCGAGTCGACCAGGTGGGCGAACTGCGAGAGTTGAGCGCGCGTGTACTGCGTCGGCTGGTCGACGACGATCTCTCTGCGCTCGGGGAACAGGACGACACGCTCCCTGTCGGCGAGTTGCTGCCACTCGGTCGGAAAGTACACGACTGGGTCGGGTTCGACCTCGACCCGCTGGACACTCCCCGCATCCGTCAATGCATCCAGGTCGGCAGCGGCCGCGGCCTGTGCCGTGTCGAGCCGTCGGGCGACTTCCGAGGCTGTCACGACCGGGCGGCCTTCGGCCTGTAGCGCGTCACGGAACCGGTCTAGATCGATTGTGGTCGTGTTGCGTTCGTAGGCTGGTCTCTTGCCGCGCTTTGGATCGGTGTCCTGATCTGCGGTAGTAGCCGGGTAATCATCCGGACTGGCGTCGGTAACTTTGGTGTTCGAGTCAGGATCAGCACCGTCATCTGAGTCCGAACGAGCGTCGTCATCCGTACCGGAAGCCGGGAGGTCGGCACCGTCGTCTGTAGTTCCGTCGGGGCGAGCCCCCGTCTCCTCTGTCATTACACGGAGGGAGGGCCCCGATCGGGAAACGGTTTGCGACTACATATTTTTCAGATTCGGACGCACACCGGGTTTCCGGTGAAGCGGTTGTAAACGGGGTCCCTCTGTAGTGAAGCGAGGCACACCGTGTTTCCGGTGAAATAATCCGATTATCGATGTGACCGACTAAGCGATTCTCGTAAGACGCCATCTGATGATATCTCCCCGACGAATAGGTCGGACCTCAGCGTTCACACACCGCGTTTCCGGTGAAATACCTCATTTTAGTTCCAATCTGGAGTTGCCTTCGCGGCCGATCTATAGTAGCGTCTGCAAGTCGTCGCTCACACGATCGCACAGTGTCGTGCGATTGGATGAGTAATCAGTTGCAAACGCTACAATAAAGTTCCCTTCACGGCGGTATTCTGACCTTCAAATAGCAACATATTTATCCTATAGTTTGGTATAGTCCATTAAGACGGTTCTCGAAGACAGAGTCATCGGTTCATAGCGGCGCAGGCGAAACTTCCAAATCCCTTGGACTCGGTATGACACCCTTTTCGGCGCCGGTATGACACCCTTTTCGGCGCCGGTATGACGCCGTATTCTACGCCGGTATGACGCCGTATTCTACGCCGGTATGACGCCGTATTCTACGCCGGTATGACGCCGTATTCTACGCTGGTATGACGCCGTATTCGGTGCTCAGATCTCTGCCTCCAGCTTCATTGAAGCGCGCGTTCGTTCACACACCGACTTTCCGGTGAATCGAAACCCCCGCTTCATCTCCGCCTATCTCTCTTCTCTTCCTGTTCACCGGAAACACGGTGTGTGTGTCGACGGTGTGATTTCCGTCCGCCAACCGGACCACATTCGCCCGATCCCCTCCCAGAATGACAACGTATTTCACCGGAAACCCGGTGTCCTGCAGTATGTCGAACACGAGCGACGATCTCTTCACCCGGGAGGATCCCATCTTCGCCAACAAGGAACTCCTCGAAATCAACCACCTCCCCGGGGAGAGACGCATCGTCGGCCGCGACGACGAAATCGCCGACCTCGCCGCGGCAGTAAACCCCGCGATATTCGGGCAGAGCCCCAGCAACGTCCTCATCTACGGGAAGACGGGAACGGGCAAGTCCCTGTGTGCGAAGTACGTTTCCCAGCGGCTGGTCGAGACGGCCCGCGAAGAGGACGTCGAGGCCACCTTCGCCTACGTCGACTGCGCGCAGGACACCACCGAGACGCAGGCGGTCCAGACCATCGCCGACAGCGTCAACGAACCAGACGTCACCGAAATCAAAGTTCCCGACAAGGGACTCAGCACCTCGACGTACTACAAGCGACTCTGGCGCATTCTCGATGCGCAGTACGATGTCGTCCTGATTCTCCTGGACGAGATTGACAAACTCTCCGACGACGACATCCTGATGCAACTGTCACGGGCGGGCGAGGCCGGGAAGATCGACGACTGCAAACTCGGAGTGCTCGGGATCAGCAACAAGATCCAGTACAAAGATCGGATGGACGAACGGGTCAAATCGAGCCTCTGTGAACGGGAGTTTGTCTTCCCGCCGTACGACGCGAACCAACTCAGGAACATTATGGAGGCCCGGTCGGACGCCTTCCGCGACGGCATCCTCGAACCCTCGACAATTCCACGGGCGGCGGCACTCGCTGCGCGGGAGCACGGGGACGCCCGGAAAGCGATCGACATCCTCCGATACGCCGGCGAGATCGCCCAATCCGAGGGCGCTCGCACCGTCCGCGAGGAGTTCGTTACCCAGGCCCGCGAGCGCGCGGAGACCGACCGCTTCCGGGAACTGATCCGCGGGTCGACACCTCACTCCCGGTACGTGCTCCAGGCGCTTGCGATTCTCTCCCTGTCGAGCGACCGACAGGAGGGATTCCGGACGAGTCGGGTCTACGAGGTCTACGAGAACATCTGCGAGGGGCAGGGCTCGGATACGCTCTCGTTGCGTCGGGTCCGAGACCTCCTGAAGGAACACGCCTTCCTAGATATCATCGAACAGTCGAAACACAGCGGCGGGAGCGCCGAGGGGAGTTACACCAAACACCAGCTGCTGGAAGATCCGGGCGTCGTCAAGGAGGTCCTGACGGAGGAGACGGCCACCTGACCGTATTCGACTGAAAACTCACCGGAGTTCGGTTCAACGGCCTGTTATCCGTTCGAGAAGCGCTACCTTGTTCACGCTGATCCCATCGACGCCTGCCTCCCGGAGTTCGACGATGTCTTCCGGCGTCTCGCCGGTCCAGACGTTGACTTTGACCCCGCGGTCGTGTGCACGCTCGACGATATCGGACTCGATACACAGCTCTTTTGGCGGGTGGATGTAGTCGGCGTCGAGTTCGTCTGCCACCGAGAGTGCCCCGTCGGGGTCCTCGTGACAGAGGACGGCCAGGGACGACGCTCCCGCCGCCTCGCTCCGGCGGAGTTCCTCCCAGTAGAACGAGGAGACGATCACCTCGTTTTCGACGGTCCGGACACGCTCGACGACTTCCGATGCGATACCCTCCGCCTTGAGTTCGACTGTGATGCCCGTATCGGCTGGCACCGCCCGAAGGACCTCATCCAAAAGCGGGATACGCTCCCCGGACCCGTGGACGTCCAGTTCACGGAGGCGGCTCCAGTCCCTCTCGTCGACTCGGCCGCTTCCGTCGGTTACCCGCTCTACGGTCTCGTCGTGAAACACGACGAGTTCCCCGGACCGACACCGCTGTACGTCACACTCGACGATGTCTGCCTTGGGGGCGACTGCCCGAAACGCCGCCTCGGTGTTCTCCGGATAATCGTCCATACACCCGCGGTGTGCGATGGCTAACATCCGTCGCACCCGTGATGTTTCGACGGGGTTGCGGCCATCCGATCGGATCTCGAGAGGCCTGCAGCCGGCACAGCTGGATTTGAGAGGCCTGTAAACGGCGTCCCTGCTTTTTGTTGGTCTGCAGCCGGCGTCCCTGCTTTTTGTTGGTCTGCAGACGGCGTGTCTGCTTTTTCTGGGCCTGCGGTCATCCTATTCGTCCTCCGAGTTCGGCCAGCGATTCGATGACGTAATCCGGGGATATCTCCGATTCCTGGAGGATTTTTCGGTCTGTCACCCCAGACAACACGAGCACCGTCGTCATCCCGGCTCGTTCTCCCATCTTGATGTCGGTCTCGATACGGTCGCCGATCATCAGACACGATTCCGGTTCCACACCGACCTTGTCGAGCGCAGTTTCGACCATCGTCGGCGACGGTTTCCCGAGGATCTCGTCGACGGTCTGGCCGGTAACGCCCTCGATGGCGCCGATCATCCCCGCAGCGTCCGGAATCGCCCCGCCCTCGACCGGGCAAGTCCGATCCGGGTTGGTCGCGACGAACGGCGCCCCACCATTTAGCGTCTCCATCGCAAGTTCGAGGGCCTCATAGTCGAACTGTCGATCCATCGAGGCCACGACGAGATCTCCAGGACTTTCGGTAGTCGCCGAGACTCCTGCATCGTGAAACTCTTCGAGCAACGGCGTCTCCCCGACGACGAACGCCTCTGCGGTGGGATGTTTCTCCTTGAGGTACTGGGCTGTCACCCATCCCGAGTTGATGACGTCGCTCTCCGTGGTCTCGATGCCCAGCGCCGTCAGTTTCTCGCTGTAATCCAGTCGACGGGCGATCGCCTTGTTGGTGAGAAACAGCACCTCCGTTCCACGATCGCGGAGCCACTGAACGCTCTCGTCGGCGCCGGGAACGAGGCCGTCGCCGAGATAGACCGTCCCGTCCAGGTCCAGGATGGCTGCCTCGTATGTCTCGTTCATCTCACACACCGGATCTGACGTGGTTCCGATCCCGACTGGCGGCGGTGGATCACTCCCGACCCACACCGATCGTCGCCGCGCCTGTGGAGTTCCGACGCCGCTCCAGTTACCGATACTGTCCAACCGTTCAGTAAACGAGCAGTGCGTTCTCTCATTGGTCTCTCAGCCCCTATCTTTCGGCGTCGACGTACGGGTTTGGTGCGACGGTTGCCGTGATCTCTGTCTGTGTGTGTGATTCGACCTTCGGATTGGGGGAGTTGCCGCCCTCTTCGCCCCAGACGAGCGTCACCTCCGTGCCGGGTTCGCTGTACTCCTGATCGACGAGCGCCAGGGACAGCACCGACCGCTCGTTGTAGGTGTAGCCGAAGTACTTCGCGAGGCCGACGGTCTCGTCGCCGTCGAGCACCTCGTCGTAGTGGAAGACCGCCCAGTACGGCATCGAGAGATCGAAGTATTTGTACGTCTCTCCCTCGCTCAAGAGCGACCTGAACAGGTCGAGCACGTCCTCGTCGTCCCACACGAGCGTCACCTTCTCCCGCTGTTGCTCGTCGACCATCGTCTCCACCGCCTCCTTGCCGACGAAGTCGTGATCGAAGTCGATGAAGCGCTCGTAGCCGAGTTCGATCGGATTCAGGTAGTACTCGGAGATGTCCTCGGAGTAGAAACTCCCGCCGAGCGTGCTGATCGCCTCGTAGGTGTCGGCGTCCAGCCACTCCCGGTACTCGGCCATCTCGTCGCCGTAGATCGCCGGCAGCGGGCGAGCGATCCACCCTTTTTCCTGCCCCTGTGCCTTGTAACTCTTCTCGCCGAGCTGTCTGAGGCCGTGGGGTTCGCCCGCTTCGAGGAGTGCATTCCGGACTGCCTCGCCTTCCTCCCAGGGGCCCCAGATCTCGAAGCCGGCGTTCGACGCCATCGAGTGCTTCAGCGCCCGGACGTCCACGCCCGCGATGGTCACCTCGTCGAAGTTGAAGAACGGAATCTCCGGGAGCGGCCCCTCGACGGCGGCTTTCATCACGTCCAGTGCGTTCGGCCCCTGCAACTGGTACCGGAACGTCCGGTGTGGCTCGTCCTTGTCGTGGTACCGCTCGTCGGCCGTCGATGTCGCGTCGTACTCGCCGGTTTCGAGGTTGTACTCGACCCAGTTCGGTGACACCGGCGTCCCGGTCAGCTTCAGTCGGTTTTCGTCCAGGTAAAACAGGATCGCGTCGCCGATCAGGTAGCCGTTCGGATTGCAGGCGACGAACTGCTTGGCCTGTCCCGGCTCGAAGTTCGTGAAGTCGTTGACGCCCAGATCCGCGAAGACGTCAAGCGCCTCGGGGCCCTCCACGTAGAGATCCTTCTGGTGATGAGAGAGATCCGAGAGGCTGCAGGTCTCCCGCCAACTCCGGACTTCTTCGATCCAGTTCGTGTGTTCTTCGGGGACCGGGTAGGGATGGCGGCCACTATTCCCTCGCAGGAACTCCGTGGGACTTTCCGCCGAATCAAGGGCTTCTTCAAGATTCATATCGCTCATTCCTCCGGTAGACGTACTCGGGATTCGGACTTAAATATTATCACCAATACGGGTAGTGTTGGTAAAGATCTCTCAGTCCTCTTTTGAGCAGCTCTCGAACGATGGTAGGTTCCGTTTCAGCGGGTCAGGACTCCTTGATGAAGTGGATGTCCGCCGGATCGACGGCCAACGTGATCGTCTCGCCCGCGGGGTAGGATTCCCGAGGGTCGAGATGTAGCGTGATCGACTCACCGTCCGGGAGTGTCGCCATCACCTGCACGTGCTCGCCGAGGTAGAACGTCTCCTCTACCGTCGCCTCGAACGGACCCGAATCGGCTACCTCGAAGGCCTCCGGGCGAATCGTCGCGGTGACTTCTCCCCGCAGATCAGTCCGTCCGACGTCGATCGTTCCGTACCCGAGGTCGAAGCGACCGTTCTCGATAGTGCCCGAGAGCAGATTCGATGCGCCGATGAAATCGGCGACGAACGCGTTGGCGGGTTCGGCGTACACCTCCTTTGGTTCGCCCACCTGTTCGACGATTCCCTCGTTCATCACCGCGATCCGGTCGCACATCACCATCGCCTCCTCTTGGTCGTGCGTGACGTAGAGGGCCGTGACGTCCAGATCCTCGAGCAGACTTCCGATCTCCCGCTGGAGGCGGTTCTTCAACTGCGCATCCAGCCCGGTCATCGGTTCGTCGAGCAGCAGGATCCGGGGCTCGATCGCCAGCGCACGGGCGAGTCCGACCCGTTGCTGTTGGCCGCCCGAGAGCGTCGTCGGGTCCCGGTCGGCCAGTTCGCCGATGTCCAGCATCTCGAGTATCTCTGTCGCGCGCCGGTCCCGTTCGTCCGACGGGACGTCGCGCATCTTCAGTCCGAACTCGATGTTCTGCTGGACGGTCATATTGTCGAACAGTGCGTACGACTGGAAGACGAGGCCGACGTTGCGCTGTTCGGGCGGCACGTTCGTGACCGGTTCGTCTCCGAAGAGGACCTCCCCTTCGGTGGGCGTCTCGAACCCGGCGATGGTCCTGAGCGTCGTCGTCTTTCCGCATCCCGACGGGCCCACGATACCGAGGGTTTCGCCCGCTTCGACCGTCAACGAGATATCGTCGACGGCGACCGTCTCGTCGAACTGCTTCGTGATATTCCGGAGTTGAACAGTTTCACCCATCTATCGAGCACCTCCGACAGAGAAGCCGCGCTGTCCGGTCGCCTGCAGCAGCATCGTCACGCCGGCCACGATCAGGAAGTAAATCGAGACCGCGGCGGCCGTCTGCAGGATCGGACTGTTGGTGATGTTGTTGTACAGGAAGATCGAGAACGGGCGCGGACCGCGGGAGTACACCATATACGTGAAGTTGAACTCTGCGGCCGCAAGCGTCCAGCAGACGATGGACCCCGCGATGATACCCGTTTTCGCGTTCGGGATGATGATCGTGAAGAAGGTCCGCGGCCACGACGCCCCAAGCGACCGGGCGCTCTCTTCGAGTTGGCGGAGGTCCATCGACTCGAACGACGACTGAACCGCGAGGACCATATACGGGACCTTCAAAAGCGAGTACCCGATGACCAGCGAGATCGCACTCGGAAGGTTGGGATACGTTCTGAGGAACGCGATCCCGAGGATGACCCCCGGCACGATGGGCAGGACTGCGAACGTGTTGACCCAGCCCCGTCCGAAGAAGTCGTACCGGGTTACGGCGTAGGCGATCGGAATTCCGACGATGAGATTGATCACGACGCCCCCGAGCGCGAGCATAACGCTGAAGACGAGCGACAGGAACGGGACCGTGATCGTATATCCCAGCGCACTGAAGGACGCGGTCCCGAGCGCGCGTTCCGCGCCGACGACCTCAGCCAACCCGAGCACGTGTCGCCAGTGTTCGAGCGTGAAAAAGCCGGTCGGGATCACGCCGGTCCACTCGGCGGCGAACGAGGCGATCACCGTGATGAGGACCGGCGCAATGAGGAACACCACTGTCAGCGCGATGACGGCGGTGACGATCCGACGACCGAACGCCGCCGAGAGGCGACCGAACCTGCCCGGATTCCGTTCGGGAACCGTCCCGGTCTGGATGGAACGTTCGTTGCTCATCCTGTCACCTCCGCGCTGCTGTAACGCAGCCCGAGGAACGTGAACAGGAGCGTGAAGACGAAGAACACCGTCGCGAGCGCGGAGGCGTTCGCGAGGTTGAACCCGACCTGGATCTCCTGATCGAACCGGAACGTGATGACTGAGAGGGCCTTCAGGACGAGCACCGTGCCGAAGATGGCCAGCGCCGTCCGGAAGGTGAGGATCAGCGCGCCCACGATCCCCGGTCGGACCTGCGGGAGCGTGACGTATCGGAACGTCTCAAGTGGGGTGGCGCCGAGTGCCCGCGCTGCCTCCTCAGCGTCGGTGTTGACCTCCGCATAGCTCCCGCGGAGCAGGAACGTCGCTCGCGGGATCATCGAGTAGAGGTACCCGAGGAACAGCCCCGCAATCGCGAGGAGCGATCCAGACGGCTGTCCCGTCAGTGCGATCGTGACGGGGTTTGCGCCGGAAAGCCACGCGAAGAAGTTCGTGAGGATACCCGTCTGGCTGAACCACACGATGATCATGAACGCGGCGACGATGCCGGGGAGGCTGATCGGGAACGAGATGAGCGTCACCAACAGCCCCTCCCGCGGCAGGTCGTACTTTTCGAGCCCGTGTGCGATGCCGATGCCGAAGATTACGCTCACGACCGTCGTCAGCGCACCGAACCAGAGGGAGTTCCAGACGACGAGCCCGTACACCGGGTTCACGTCCATCCCGGCCCCCACCCCGGGGAGGTACGCGATCATCGACGTGAACAGGACCTCGTAACTCCTAAGCTGGAACCCCTGCAGAGCGAAGTTCGACTCGGAGACGCTCATCCGGACCATCACCGCGAGGGGGACGAACGCACCGAATATCGCCAAGATGAGGAACGGGATAGTCAATACTGTGATACGACGTCGCTTCCTGTCGGTCTCCGTGACGGGCGTCACGAGCCGGGCCGTCCCGGCTCGGAGCCGTCCGAGGAGCGCCCAACGATCACTCGTCGCCATCGTTTCAGTAGCCCGTCAGTCCCACGCCCTCGCCGATTCCTTCGATGATCGATTCCTGGTTGTCGACGAGCTTTCCGTAGTCGACCGTGAACTGCGTCTCCTCGTACCGGCTCTGCGGCGGGAACTCGTCGGGCATCTCCAGTTCTGACGCGCGGATCGGACGCACGTACGCGTCGAGGAACTTCCGCTGGCCCTCCAGGGAGAGGACGTAGTCCATGAAGAGCTTGCACGCCTCGGGGTTCGGCGCGCCCTTGAGCATCCCGTAGCCGTACGGCTGGTTGAGCGCGCCCTTCTCACCGTTCGGACCGGTCAGGAGCCGCACGCCGACCTTGTCCTCGGCGATCGCGTCGGAGTTGTACTTGAGGTCCAGCCCCGTGTAGTCGTACTCGACGAAGGTGCCGATGTTCCCGGCGGTGAAGTCGCCCTCGAGGTTGCCCCGGAACGTCGCACCCATCTCCTGCAGTTCGTTGAAGTAGTCGATGACGGGTTGGATGTCGTCGAGCGACCCGCCGTAGGCGTTGTTGATCGACAGCGCGCCCGCGAGACCGACCGCCGCCTGGGGCGGCTGGAACACGAGATCCTGCGCGATGTCGGGGTTCTTGAGGTCCTCCCACGTCTCCGGCGGCTCGATGCCCCGCTCCTCGTAGATGTCCGATCGGTACGTGACCGTCGTCGTCATCCGACGGGTCGCGGTCATGTGGCCGTTGTCCGTCTTGAGGTTGTCCGGGACCTTGTCCCAGTTTGCGGGCTTGTACGCCTGCGTCAGGCCGTCCCGCATCGCCAGGATGCCGAAGGTGTACCCGCCGTTGTACGCCGAATGCGTCGGATCCTGCGCGTTGGCCCGGAGGTCGGACAGTGCCTCGCCCGAGGAGCGCTGGTCATCGTTGAGCGCGACGCCGTACTCATCCTGGAACGCTTCCATAATCGCCCCCCAGTTCGACCACCCGGTCTGGACCGCGTAGACGTACAGCTTCTCGGGGAAGTTCTCCGCGCTGACCGTCGTCTCGAAGTCCCCGTAGCCGACGTCGTACGTCTCCCCGCCGCCGCCGCTCGTCGTGGTTTCGCCGCCACCGCTGTCACCGCCACTGTCGCCGCCGCTATCGCCGCCGCTGTCGCCGCCGCTGTCGCCACCTCCGCCGTTACTGCTGATACAACCTGCCAGGCTTCCGCCCAGAATTGCGCCACTCGATGCGATAATCTTCCGTCGGGTCGTTGGCTTGTCTATCGGTGACATAGCTACCAACGATAAAAGAGTTGACTGTTAATAGTGATAAATTCTTTGGTGAAATGAAGTCGTCCCGTCCCTACGGATGGTCCTGGTTCCGGGACGTGGGCGAAAGTGGATCATTTCGGGTACTATCTGTCGAATTCTCTCGTGAATACGGAATTTCGATCGAAATATTCGAATCATTCAGCCGATGACAGGTAATCTCGCCGTGGCTCGCTGATATATAGATTATTTATGCACCGGGTGCTTCCGGTAAACCTCCGTATTTCTCGATATCAAATACTCAGCGAATCCTCCGTTCGGACTTGGCCCGGCTTCGAGGTCGCGTGCGATCGGTGATAGGGGTATCCGGACTGACGCTTATCGGCCCGTGCCGTCGGACGGCTCAGTCCTCGCGTGCCGACTCCGGGCGATCGAATCGACGACCGTCCGCCACTCACGGTACGCCTCGTCGGATTCTTCAGCGCTTCCGGACGGGCTGAACGTCCGACTCCTCGACCGCGGCGGGGCGATTCCGTCGATCGAATCCCACACACCCGCCGCCAGGCCAGCCGCCAGGCCGACACCCAGGGCGGCGGTTCCGGTCACGTTCGATCTGATCAGCGGTCGGTCGATGAGGTCCGCCTGCAGTTGCGCGAAGTTGTCGTCCTGGATCGCGCCGCCATCGACGAGCAGCCGGCTGTGCTCGCTGTCGCTCGCCCGTTCGGCCGCCTCGATCACTGCCCGCGTCCCGAACGCGATCGCCTCGACGGCCGCTCTGAGGATGTCCGCCGCCTCGGTGTTCCGTTGTATCCCCAGGATCCCCGCATCGAGTTCGGGCACCCAGTCGGGAGCCCCGAGGCCGCCGAACCCCGGGACCAGGGTGACTGTGCCCGGCGATGCTGTCCTGCGAAGCTGGTCGAACCCCGCGGCGTCGTCGAGGAGACCGACCTCCCGGAGCCACTCCAGGATCGCACCGGTCGCAAAGACTGGCCCCTCCAGCCCGTACTGGGGCTTCTCGCCGGCCTGCTGGAACCAGATCGTCGTCAGTAGCTCTCCTTCGGCGTCGACCGGCTCAGTCCCCGTGTTCTGAAGAAAGAAGTTCCCCGTCCCGTAGGTGACCTTCGCGTCGGCTTCGTCGCAGGCGACGCGGCCCAGCAGGGATGCCTGCTGGTCTCCCATCACGCCCGTCACGGGGACTTCCGCATTCAGGATCCCCTCCGGATCGGTCGTTCCGAACCCGTCCGGATCGCTGGAGGGGTGGACTGTCGGGAGCGCGGCCGTCGGAACGTCGAACAGCGCCAGCAACTCCTCGTCCCACTCGCAGTCGTAGATGTCGAAGAGCATCGTCTGGGCCGCGTTGGTGACGTCTGTCGCGTGCGTGCCCGTGAGGTTGTACAGAAGCCACGAGTCGACCGTTCCGAGCAGCACCTCTCCAGCCGCCGCCCGCTCGTGCAGACTGGCAGCGGCCCCAGTACTCTCAGGACCGTGGGTCAGCAACCACTCGACGTTCGGCGCGGCGAAGTACGCGTCGGGGACGAGTCCCGTGCGCTCTCTGATCAGTCGCCGGTCGTCAGTATCCAACTCCGCGACCCGGTCGGTCGTCCGTCGATCCCGCCAGCTGACGGCGTTTGTGACGGGCTCTCCGGACTCGGCCTCCCACAGCAGCACGGTCTGCCGCTGGCTCGAAATGCCGAGCGTGGAGAGCCGCTCGGAGTCGATGTCCGCCTGCACGAGCCCCCGTCGGATCGCATCGGTCGCACAGCTCCACAGCGCCAGCGGATCGTACTCGACGCGATCGGGCGCCGGGGTCAGCCGCTCGTGGGCAGTGAACGCCTCCGAGATCCGCTCGCCGTCGCTGTCGAACACGACGAATCGGGTTCCGCCCGTGCCACCGTCGAGGGCGCCGATGTAGGTCCCGGTACTCATCGATCTCTCAGCGTCGCGAACAGCCGCGCCGAGAAGTTCGGCGCCACGCCGCTGGGGCGACGGCCGTTCGTCGCGCCGCTGACAGCCACTGCCCGCCGTTCGAGCACACCGAACTGCGCGAGTTCGTACAGCAGGCGCTTTACGGTGCCCTCGGTCAGGTCGGTCTGATCGGCGATCCGTGCCGCCACAGCGTCGATCCGCTCGTCGCCGTCGGCTGAGAGATCGAGCACCTGTTCGAGGACCCGTGTCTCGTTGTCAGAGAGCGCCAGTACCTGGCCCATCGAGACGCCGTCGGTCGGGACCGCTTCGATCCCGGCGTCGATGTGGGCGTCCCGAAGTCGGGTCGCGCCGTCGGCTTCCGCTTCCGTCGCGGCGACGAACAGCGCGGCGAGGGCGTCGTGGGCGTCGCCGTCGGCCCACTCCGCGATCCGCTGGGTGTGGGCGTGATCGAGGGTCTGGGAGAGCCCGCGAGACCCCCTGACGGTGAGGATGTCGACGAGTTCGTACGTGTACGCGGGGACGTGGACCTGCTGTTCCGGGAGCGGCATCGACAGTTCCTCGGGCGGGTCGCGGCCGATGCCCAGCCAGGCGAGGTTGTCAAACGGTTCGAAGAACGACCCCAGTTCGGAGACCTCGGTCGTCGTCGCCTCGCCGAGGTGGTCGACGGCGACGAGGACGGTTTCGCTCGCCCCGAGTACGGAGGTAATCCGCTCTTCCAGTGCGTCTGTACTCACGCCGCGCTCAGGGACAGTGTCGACGAGCAGCCCATCCAGGAGTTCGCGGTAGATCCGGAACCGGCTGTTTGCGTACCGCGCGTCGAGGTAGACGAACCGGACGTCGGCGCGGTCGCTGCCGCTCCGTGTGGCCGTATAGAACGGCCGTTGCCCGGTCATTTCGGATTCCAGTGCCGAAATCAGCGCTGTAACGATTGCCGACTTGCCCGCTCCGGGGGGCCCCCAGACGTACGTGTTTGGCGGCACTGCCCGGTCGAAAAGCGGGTCGATCGCGTCCAGCATCGCCTCGAAGAGCGTCTCCCGTCCGACCGGTTCGGGGGGATGCACCGCCGGATTCAACGCGTCGCGGTCGACAATGAGATCGTTTTCCTGGCTCCGGCTTCGTCGCCGATCGATCCGTTCGGTGAGGTCCATAGGACTATTTAGATATCTACTCTTTCTATACCAGCCGTAAATTTCTTGTTGCGGTTCTCGCAATAATTGCCGCTCGTTCCGCCGAGATCCGCGCAGTTATTTGTGTTCCAGGGGAATGGACACCAATGGCCGCACAACGCGCGACAGTTACTTGCACCGAGTGCGAGCGGACGGAAACCTTCGACAGACTTGCGCGGGCGCGATCGTTTATCGAAACGCACCGCGCGGAGACCGGGCACGAAGCGACGTGGGAACTGCACCGACTCGCTCCGGGTGTCGAGCGCGCCGGCGACGACGCCGGCGTCTGTGGCCGTCCCGGGTGTACATCCGAAGATTCGCCGCTGTATCTGGACGACGAGACGAGCGTCCGCGACTGATACGACTGTTGTAACTGTTTCTCGGTGTTCGCCACCCGGTACCGACGATCACCGGGAAGAGACTACAACAGTCAGTCTGAGAGTATCTTCCTTCTCCCACATCGGTTCGGGGGCCGTCGATCTACCCCGTTTTTCACCGTTCGGTAGCGCGGAGGCCCCGTCCTCAGCGAGCGAAGTGAGCAGGGCGGGGAGGAAGCGCGTTCGCATATGTTTAACACCCCCCGAGACAGACCCTGTTACACTCCACGGGGATCAAAACGGACCGCGTGGAGGGGCCGCCGTAGACCGGCCCTGAATCCGGGAACAACGAAGCCAGACGAATGGCCGAGAACACCGGAAATTAAAGTCGGGTGAGACGGCTTCGGACTTCGACCACGGGACGAAACACCGCGCAGGAATCCCCTCCGCGTGCTCGTCCTGCCGCCGTGAACCGCGCCACGTCCGTACACGGGGGCGGATGGAAACCGTAACCACGGGGAAAGCCCCGCCCTCAACAAGCGAGCCGAACGGCGAGCGAGTAGGGCGGGGTAGTTTACAACTTGCCTTGTTGAACGCAAGACAGCGACGGGGTAGGGTCGATTGTTTGTAGTCTCACGCTGTCAGAGGTGCGTTCTTACAGTCAGAAGATACAGCGGCTGTTACTGACAGCGGTTGCCGAAGGGTCAAAACTATGGTATCTTGCTTCGTTGTTTCGGTGACGACGGCGATGCCTCTCCCGGATACGTCCGGAGAAGGGGAGCAGGCGGCGAGCCCTAACTCGCCGCCTGCGTTAGGTTATGGACGATGCACTTCCGAGTCAGCTCCCGGAACTGGCCGTGCCAGCTCCGGGAGCGGAGCTTCTCGCCGTCGTCTTCTTTCAACTGCGAGAAGCCCGTCTCACTCATCCAGCGTTGGTTGTAATCCTCGGTCATTCGGGCGTTGTGGGCCTTCTGCAACGGTGTTTGTTCCCTGTGCTTGATCAGTGGTCGCGTTGAGTTCGAGCGACACTCCTCACGGAGTTCGCCCCACGAGTAGTTCGCGTCAGCAGACAATACACGCAGGTCTTCCGCGTTCCGGCGGAAGACCTGCATCCCGATGTGGCCGTCCCACGCCTTCTGTGTCGTGAAATGAACGTCTTTGATCGCTAGCGAGTTCACGTCGATCAAGATGGTTGTCTTCATCGACTGGAACGAGTAGTTCGCACGGTCACGGTAGTGATAGCTGGTCTGATCACGCTGGAAGCCACTTGCATCGATTGCGGCTTCACCACTCCAGCCCGCCTGCTCCGCCGAAGCGCGGAGCAGGCGGCGGAGTTCACGCATCCGATACTCGTCTTCCCACCGGCAGAACGAACTGTAGTGTGGTGCCTCGTTGAGATCAAATACGGCGAGGATACCGGGCATCTCGTTGAGGTAGTCTTCAGTCTCACGAAGACTCTTCTCCAACTCAACGCGGAACAAAATCAACGCAATCTGTGTCCACTTGGCGTACCCGTCCGCGCCGTTCGGCGCGGCGGGTACGTCAGGGTCATCTACGTGCTGTTTGGCAAGATCTCGACACATCCGAGCGAGCCGTCTGAGCGATCCCATATCGCCAGACGGCGTCCAATTCCCGGTTAGCTTGACGGTATTTTCCTGTGAGAGCGTCTGAAACTACAGTCAGCTAGCGGCAAAACAAGGCATTACAACTCCTGTCGACTCGCCCGCTCGCGAATCCGTGAGAACGTCCGGTCCGCCCAGGTGACGAACGCGTCGTCGGTGCCGTCGACGCTTGCGACCAAGTTCCCGTCTTCGTCGTACGCACCCAGGTACGCGTGGTCGTCGACAGCCATCAATCCGAACTCAAGCGGTTCCGCGGCGACGTACAGCTCGAATCCCGGCAGTTCGGCTGCTCGCTCGAAATCCTGTCGATACTCCTCCATCGACGCTTGCAGGACGTTCTCGTCGACGACGAGTTCGACGTGACTCTCGGGGCCGATGGCCCGGTCCGCCGCTCTGTTGAAGATCTGGCTCACGATCGGCGTTATCCCGTAGAACTCATCGATGGGCCTGCCGTCGACGACCGAGAGAAACCGATTCAGCGGCGCGTGGGGGCTTTCGGCGGTCGATTCGGCGTGCGTGAGACTCGTGAGCGTCTCGTATTCCAGCGCCGAGACGACGTCGACGCCGCGGAGGTTCCGAAGCAGTTTCCGGCACCGGATCGTCGCCTCCGCTCGCGCCTCGAACTCCTCGTACCCCTTCGCGAGCAGTTCACCCGCGGGGGTGAGCCGGTAACCTTCGGCCGTCGAGACCTTCTCCGCCCAGCCGCGCTCGACGAACGCGCCGACCGTTCGCTGTGCAGTCTCGCGGGCGCAGCCACACTCGGCGGCGAGTTCACTCGGCCGATAGGTTCCCTCCCGCAACGTCCGGAAGATGTCGACGCGTACCGCCGATCCGACGAGAAACGAGATGTGGTCGCGGGTGTGTGCCGCCGCCGTGGCCGCTCCGGTGGCTGGTTCGTCGGTCGTTTCTGTCGACGTTTCCTTTTCAGGTCTCATTGGCATCCGATCGTCTTCGTCTCCATTTTTGTCTTCTCGTGCGATCGTTTGCGTGTGCACACAGGACGTCAAGCGGGCGTACCGTTACGCGCGTTATAGCTTCCGCGCCGTCACGCACGCTATCGCATTCCGGTACCGGTACGCACGGTGCCGTACAACGGTCACGCCCTCACGCCCGCCACGTCTGGGCGTCCGTTATGCCGTTACCGTTATCTGGGTCATCGCGCGGTCCGACTACCGACGCGAGCCGATACGACCCGTATTAGCCGAGCAGACCCAGATCGTCGATCCGCTTTACGATCTCTTCGACGGCCGTCTTCGCGTCGTCGGTCCGCTTGCCCCCGGTGATGACGATCTTGCCCGAGCCGAAAAGGAGGATGACGACTTCGGGTTCGTCCATCCGGTAGACGAGGCCCGGGAACTGCTCGGGTTCGTACTCGACGTCTTCGAGTCCCAGCCCGATCGCCAGCGCGTTCAGGTTGAGGTTGTGGCCGAGATCCGCACTGGAGACGATGTTCTGGACGGTGATCTCGGGGTCCTCGTCGACCGGAATTTCCAGCCCACGGAGCTTCTCGAAGATGATCCCGAGCGCCTCGTGGACGTCGTCGATGCTCTTTGCTCCCGTACAGACGATCTTCCCCGAGCGGAAGATCAGTGCTGCAGCCTTCGGCTCCTGCGTCCGATAGACGAGCCCTGGGAAGTTATCGGGGTTGAAGTCCGCACCGGGCAGGTCCTCTGCGAGCGCTTCGAGGTCAAGCTCCTGTCCGATCCCAGTCGATGCGACAACGTTCTGTATCTCGATTGAATCTGCCGGCGCACTCATACTCTGTCGGAATATCTTCCCCCTCCCTTATAAAGGCCCCCGTTATAAAGAGTTGGCTCGGTCGCGGATTCACGCCCAGGCGCACACGGAGAATCATTTTCAACGGAGACGATCTCCCGCATCTCCATCGTAGACGATCCCCCGCATCCTCCCGCATCTCCATTGTAAACGATCTCCCGCATCCTCCCGTATCTCCCTCGTAGACGATCTTCTCCCGACAAACTTTTTCGTCGACAGGCCGGTTTGGCCCCCGGTGGGCAAACGGTCACTCGCTTTCGACGACCGTTCGTGTTATTAGACGAACACACATATTCTACACAATTTTTCGAAATTCGTTCGGAACCAACGGGGTTAAGTACAACCCGGGCATCAGACGGTAATGCGAAGAACACGACGCGATTGGGTGCGGTTCAACTCCGCACGCACTCGCCGTCCGGATCCCCCGCGGCGTCGCCGTGGGCGGGACGGATTCAACGGGTTTATACCCGTACACCGTTTCGATCAATCCGGACACGAGATGAGGATTCCACCCCTGCGGTCCGCCGTACAGATGGGATCTGATGTTAGCCTTGGTGGTTCGGTGACACCTGTCTGGTGACACTGAACGACCAACGAACGGACCACGCAATGAAGTGATTTGATGGTGATTCCCTTCCCTCTGGGAAGGAATCCCGCCACACCCTCTTCCCCTCGCGGGGAAGAAACATTCCGGTTGATCCTGCCGGAGGCCATTGCTATCGGAGTCCGATTTAGCCATGCTAGTCGCACGAGGGTAACCTCGTGGCGGATAGCTCAGTAACACGTGGCCAAACTACCCTACAGAGCGGGACAACCTCGGGAAACTGAGGCTAATCCCGCATACGGCTCTCAGGTTTGAACGACAGAGAGTTCCAAACGCGTCAGCGCTGTAGGATGTGGCTGCGGCCGATTAGGTAGACGGTGGGGTAACGGCCCACCGTGCCCATAATCGGTACGGGTTGTGAGAGCAAGAGCCCGGAGACGGTATCTGAGACAAGATACCGGGCCCTACGGGGCGCAGCAGGCGCGAAACCTTTACACTGCACGCAAGTGCGATAAGGGGACTCCGAGTGCGAGGGCATATCGTCCTCGCTTTCGTGTACCGTAGGGTGGTACACAAACAAGAGCTGGGCAAGACCGGTGCCAGCCGCCGCGGTAATACCGGCAGCTCAAGTGATGGCCGATCTTATTGGGCCTAAAGCGTCCGTAGCTGGCCTCGCAAGTCCGTCGGGAAATCCACACGCCCAACGTGTGGGCGTCCGGCGGAAACTCCGAGGCTTGGGACCGGAAGGCTCGAGGGGTACGTCCGGGGTAGGAGTGAAATCCCGTAATCCCGGACGGACCACCGATGGCGAAAGCACCTCGAGAAGACGGATCCGACAGTGAGGGACGAAAGCTAGGGTCTCGAACCGGATTAGATACCCGGGTAGTCCTAGCCGTAAACGATGCTCGCTAGGTGTGGCACAGGCTACGCGCCTGTGCTGTGCCGTAGGGAAGCCGAGAAGCGAGCCGCCTGGGAAGTACGTCTGCAAGGATGAAACTTAAAGGAATTGGCGGGGGAGCACTACAACCGGAGGAGCCTGCGGTTTAATTGGACTCAACGCCGGACATCTCACCAGCTCCGACTACAGTAATGACGGTCAGGTTGATGACCTCATCACGAGCTGTAGAGAGGAGGTGCATGGCCGCCGTCAGCTCGTACCGTGAGGCGTCCTGTTAAGTCAGGCAACGAGCGAGACCCGCACTCCTAATTGCCAGCAGCAGTTTCGACTGGCTGGGTACATTAGGAGGACTGCCAGTGCCAAACTGGAGGAAGGAACGGGCAACGGTAGGTCAGTATGCCCCGAATGAGCTGGGCTACACGCGGGCTACAATGGCCGGGACAATGGGTTGCAACCGCGAAAGCGGGCGCTAATCTCCGAAACCCGGTCGTAGTTCGGACTGAGGGCTGAAACTCGCCCTCACGAAGCTGGATTCGGTAGTAATCGCATTTCACAAGAGTGCGGTGAATACGTCCCTGCTCCTTGCACACACCGCCCGTCAAAGCACCCGAGTGAGGTCCGGATGAGGCTGTCGCAAGACAGTCGAATCTGGGCTTCGCAAGGGGGCTTAAGTCGTAACAAGGTAGCCGTAGGGGAATCTGCGGCTGGATCACCTCCTACTGACCGGGATCAGGCCGACGGCCTGACCCACCTTTCACACTCATCACTTCCATCGTGACCGTTCGTCGGCACGCCACTGTCGCCAGACAGGCACTTTAGAACCACCAAGGCTAACAGGGCCCGTAGCTCAGCGGTAGAGCACCTCCTTTGCAAGGAGGACGCCCTGGGTTCAAATCCCAGCGGGTCCATCGCCCACTCCACTCGACGCAGAACGTGCCCCTTAAGTAGGGCAACCAACTCGACTGGAGTGGACACGAACTGATGCACTATCCCGTGAAAGCGCGGATAGGAAGGGTTCGACGAACGCTCCGGACGCCACCGGACGTTCCATGACAACCGTATGTACGCGTGCAATCCAGACGCCCACTGAACTCGTCTGGCCGACGTGACGTCAGTCACTCGCCCAGACGCAGTGTGGACGTCTACAGATCACCGTTGCCACAGTACGTGACAACGATGACGATTAACGACAACAGCAACACAGTAAACGACACTCAAACTGGCTACTGTGCTGGCTGGTGAATGGCTCGGCTCGAGAGCCGACGACGGACGTGCCAAGCTGCGAAAAGCCTGAGGGAGCCGCACGGAGGCAAAGAACTCAGGATCTCCGAATGGGAATCCCCACCGCAATTGCCTCGCGCAATGGGGAACGCACCGAATTGAAACATCTCAGTAGGTGCAGGAACAGAAAGCAACCGCGATATCGTTAGTAACCGCGAGTGAACGCGACACAGTCCAAACCGAATCCGCAAGGAAATGTGGTGTGACGGACTAGCCATAAGAGATCGACAACGCCGGAGAAATCTCCTGGAACGGAGTGCGACACAGGGTGACAGCCCCGTATCCGGTCGCGTCGATCTTGGGCTACCTCCAGAGTAGCGAGGGTTGGATATCCCTCGTGAATCCCGCAGGCATCCCCTGCGAAGACTAAACACTCCTCGAGACCGATAGCGAACAAGTAGCGTGAGCGAACGCTGAAAAGCACCCCGAACAGGGCGGTGCAATAGGGCCTGAACTCAGTCAGCGATAGAACGACGGGGCATACAAGGTCCCGAGATAAACGACCGTGGAGCGATCCACCAGTAGGACTCTCGGGAAGCCGATGTCGCGTCGTGCGTTTTGAAAAACGACCCAGGGAGTGCACTCACATGGCGAGTCTAACCGGATCATCCGGGCAGGCACAGGGAAACCGATACGGCCGCAGTCTCCGATTCTTCGGAGACCAGGGCCACCGTGCTCAAGCGCGGGGAGCCACGTGGGTGCGACCCGAAACCGAGTGATCTACGCGCGGGCAAGGTGAAGCGTGGCGAAAGCTGCGTGGAGGCCTGCAGGGATGGTGTCCTACAATACCCTCCCGTGACCCGTGCGTAGGGGTGAAAGGCCCATCGAACTCGGCAACAGCTGGTTCCAGCCGAAACATGTCGAAGCATGACCTCAGCCGAGGTAGTCTGCGAGGTAGAGCGACCGATTGGACGCCCCGCCTCCGAGAGGAGTCGGCCGTCCTGTCAAACTCCGAACTTGCAGACGCCGGAGACGCTGGGAATCCGGATTGCGGGGTAAGCCTGTGATCCGTGAGGGAGACAACCCAGAGCCGGGTTAAGGTCCCCAAGTGTGGATTAAGTGCGATCGAAGGTGGTCTCGAGCCCTAAACAGCCGGGAGGTGAGCTTAGAAGCAGCTACCCTCTAAGAAAAGCGTAACAGCTTACCGGCCGAGGTTCGAGGCGCCCAAAATGATCGGGGCTCAAATCCACCACCGAGACCTGGCAGCGTCCTTCATCGGACGACCTAGTAGGCTAGGCGTACTGATCGGGCGGAAGCACGGCCGAGAGTTCGTGTGGACCGATTAGTAACGAAAATCCTGGTCACAGTAGCAGCGAGAGTCGGGTGCGAACCCCGACGGCCAAACGAGCAAGGGTTCCTCGGCACTGCCACTCAGCCGAGGGTTAGCCGGTCCTAAGTCCTACCGTAACTCGACTAGGACAAACAGGGAAACTGGTTAATATTCCAGTGCCGCCGTACATTCTGTCGACGCTTTTGGAAACAGCGAGCGAGGCTTTCGCCTCGTCCAATCGCGGAAGATCGTGGACGCCGTAATGGCACGAAGCGATCGAAACGCGAGAGAGCGCAAGTCGCTGGTACCGAGAGCCCGTGAAAAGACGTACGGCGACCGTACCGAGATCCGACACAGGTGCTCAGGCGGAGAAAGCCACGGCCTGTCGGGAGCAACCGGCGTTAGGGAATTCGGCAAGTTAGTCCCGTACCTTCGGAAGAAGGGATGCCTGCTTTTGATCGAGCAGGTCGCAGTGACTCGGACGCTCCGACTGTCTAGTAACAACATAGGTGACCGCAAATCCGCAAGGACTCGTACGGTCACTGAATCCTGCCCAGTGCGGGTATCTGAACACCTCGTACAAGAGGACGAAGGACCCGTCAACGGCGGGGGTAACTATGACCCTCTTAAGGTAGCGTAGTACCTTGCCGCTTCAGTAGCGGCTTGCATGAATGGATCAACGAGAGCGTCACTGTCCCAACGCTGGGCCCGGTGAACTGTACGTTCCAGTGCGGAGTCTGGAGACCCCCAGGGGGAAGCGAAGACCCTATAGAGCTTTACTGCAGGCTGTCGCTGGGACATGGTCGCTGATGTGCAGGATAGGTAGGAGCCATTACACAGGTACCCGCGCCAGCGGGCCACCGAGGCAATCGTGAAATACTACCCGTCAGTGACTGTGACCCTCACTCCGGGAGGAGGACACCGGTAGCCGGGCAGTTTGACTGGGGCGGTACGCGCTCGAAAAGATATCGAGCGCGCCCAAAGGTTTCCTCAGGCGAGTCGGAAACTCGCCGGAGAGCGCAAGAGCACACGGAAGCCTGACAGTGATCTTCCCAACGAGGATCGCTGACGCGAAAGCGTGGTTTAGCGAACCAACGAGGCTCCAGGATGGGGCCCGTTGATGACAGAAAAGCTACCTTAGGGATAACAGAGTCGTCACCCGCAAGAGCACATATCGACCGGGTGGCTTGCTACCTCGATGTCGGTTCCCTCCATCCTGCCTGTGCAGAAGCAGGCAAGGGTGAGGTTGTTCGCCTATTAAAGGAGGTCGTGAGCTGGGTTTAGACCGTCGTGAGACAGGTCGGCTGCTATCTACTGGGGGTGTTATAGGTACCTGCGCGGAACGCTCGTATAGTACGAGAGGAACTACGAGTGGGTGCCACTGGTGTATCGGTTGTCCGAGAGGGCAGATGCCGAGCAGCCACGCACCACGGGGTAAGAGCTGAACGCATCTAAGCTCGAAACCCACCGCAAAAAGAGGTACCACCGAGGATACTCGTAGAAGACGAGTTAGATAGACTCGGGGTGTACGCACCGAGGCAACGAGGTGTTAAGCCCGCGAGCACTAACAATCCGAGCCACACTCATACCACAGAGGACATATCGAGTGTCACTGTGTTGGTAAAGTCGTGGACACTACCTTACTCGCAACGAACACGAGCAAGGTCTCTAAGACACAGCACTGCACTGTCTGGCCGAAGTGACCGGACGTCACTCGGGCAGGCGAGTTCAGGCGGAAACTGGATTGCACGCGATCATACGGTTGTAGTACGCAGCGAGCGTCCTGACCGACGATGGTCACCACGCGCTCTTTCGAGCGTGTGTAGACGGTTCGAGTCCGTCAGTCGGTTTTGAGGCGGCCACAGCGGCAGGGTCACACCCGTACCCATCCCGAACACGGAAGTTAAGCCTGCCAGCGTGTGAGGTAGTACTGGAGTGAGCGATCCTCTGGGAACACTGACTCGCCGCCTCGCCACTCATACTCATAATTTCAAGCGCCCACGGGGCAGTACCAGACCGTCCCGTGGGCGTTTTTCATTTCGAACGAGGGCGAGAGCCATCAGTGAGTCGTCAGTACTGGATTCGTGACCTTCCCAGTCGGGCAAGCACCGTCCGCCGGGGCAAACATAGCGATCGGCAGCGCCGTTGACCGCGCGGGCGAGCGCGGGCAACGGTGATCTGCCGTCCTCCCGAGTGGTGAGCGCTGTGCACGCCCTTGGCGACAGGCTCACCAACAGTTAATCGGGTTAAATCGGGCTAAATGGGCGGAAGACGGCCTGAGCGAGTTCCCGCTTTATACGGGTAGGTGGGGAAGGAAGCGATGTAATGAATCGCAGCAGAGCGCTCACGATCGGCGTGGTACTCGCGGTCGTCGGAATGGCGGCGTTCCCGATGGCGGCGAGTGCAGCCACAGACGTCGCAGTCGATATCGAACAGTCCCCCGAGACAGGTGAGGCCCTCGTCACGGTCACAGAGAACGAAACCGCCGTCGAGAACGCGACAGTGAACGTCTCCTCAGAGTCGGCGTATGCCGGCAACGGCTCCTACGATACCGACGAAAACGGAACAGTCACGCTGCCGAACCCCAACGAGACGGTCACCGTCCAGGTGAACGTGACTGCCAACGGAACGACCGAGAGCACGCAGGTCGAACTCGTGCCCTACGAGCAGTCGCTGGACGTCTCGGCGGAACAGCAGGAGGACAACACGACGCTCGTGACGGTCACCCAGTACGACGACCCCGTCGAGAACGCAACCGTCGAAGTAGAGGGTGACGACGCCATCGCGGGCAACTACACGACCGACGAAAACGGAACGGTCACGCTCGAACAGCCCGAAAACGACGGCAACGTGACGATTACAGCAACGGCCGACGATCTCAGCGCCCAGACGACAGTTGAACTCGACGGGTACGCAGAGCTCGGCGTGACCGCTGAACAGCAGTCCGACGGCGTCTACGTGACGGTCACGTACGGCTCCGAGGCTGTCGAGAATGCGACGGTCGATGTCGAAGCCGACGGCGACTACGCCGGAACGGGAACGCACACGACCGACGAGAACGGTGAGGTCGCCCTCCCGCTCCCGCAGGAGAACGTCACGATCACCGTGACGGCGACGGCCGAAAACGAGACGGCCGAGACGACGACCGACCTGACCGTCGAGTTCGTCGAGGAATCCGGGCCGTTCGGACAGGCGGTCTCGTCGTTCGTCAGTGCGCTCCAGACGGCCGGATTCGACGGCCCGCCGGGGCAGGCGGTCTCCGACTTCGTGACGGGGAACAACCCCGGCAACGCGGATGAAGCGCCCGGTCAGTCCGGTGACGCGCCCGGGCAGTCCGGCGATGCATCCGGTCAGTCGGACGACGACGGCAACGAGACCGACGACGCACCCGGCCAGTCTGGTGACGCCCCTGGCCAGTCAGATGACGACGGCAACGAGACTGACGACGCACCCGGCCAGTCCGGTGACGCGCCCGGTCAGTCGGACGACGACGGCAACGAGACCGACGACGCACCCGGTCAGTCCGATAACGACGGCAACGAAACGGACGAGAACGACGGCGATGCGGACGAGATAGAGGCGGCTGATGAGGAAGACGAGGCGGACGAAGACGACGAGGATGACGACGGGGGCGACTCCGACGCCGACGATAGCGGCAACAACGGCGGCTCAGATGACGCACCTGGTAACTCCGGAAACGCACCCGGCCAGAACTGAACGCCGGCAGCGAACGTCGGGCTGATTCGTTTCGATACGCTTTTTCAGGGCCGACGACGTCCCAGCGGTAGCTATGTCGACTCTGCTGTAAAGCCCTGCAGTTATGCCTGTGGATCCGGGAAGGCAGCCCGATGGCGAGCGAGTTCGTCGCGACTGAGTCCCGAGCGGGCCACGAGAACCTGGATGTCGACATCGAAGCGTCGAGACGCTGCGGCGGCGCCGGCTCCGACGAGTTCGGCGTGCGTGTCCTGCCCAGGTGACCACGCCCCGACGTCGATTTCGGCGCCCTCCGGGTCGTCGAGCAGTTCGACCGCGAGGGTGCTCATCAGGGCCGCCCCGAGCGGTCCCACTCGATCCTCCGAACCGTCGAGCGACGCTCCTGCGTGATCGATCGACTCGGATGCAACCGTTCCGGTGGCTGTTCCCGCTCTGTCTCCGTCGATTCGGGCCCGTTCGAGCGCCCCGGCGAGGGCGAAGTACCGGCGGGCGTCGGATGCCGAAAGGAGCGCCCGTTCGAGAGCGGCGTCAACGACGGCGTCGAGCGCGTCCGTCACGACTCGGCCACGCCCTCGTTGAAGGTCGTGTCGACGACGGTCCCATCGGGCAGAAGCGTCACGCGTCCGAGCGTAACCGTCTCGCCGACGTCGGCTGTTTTCCCGATTTCGCGGAGCGTCGCCTCCCGATCGAGTCGATCCCAGACAGCCTCTTCGACGAGTCGCTGGAACGCGTGCGGGTCGGTCCACCCTGCATCGATATCCGATGGCACGTGGACGACGAACTGGAACTCGGATTCCGTGACCGCGATTCCGACACCGAACGTGTCGCCGTCGGCAGCCGTGTCGGGGCTCTCGTCGACGGCTCCGTCAGAACTTATGTCCGGGCTATCGTCGACGGCTTCGTCGGAATCTACGTCCCGGTCGTCGTCGACGGCGTCGTCCCCGCTGTCGCTTCCCTCCATACAAGCACGTCGGGTCGGATCGGCAAAATACCCGCTGGTCACGTCGCTGCCCGTTGCCGCCCTACTGCCCGGACGCTCAGGTGTGGCTTGTGCCAGCACACCCCGACGAGACCGCGAATAACACGGCTTTTGGCCGACGAACGATTCCGGACGAGCAATGAGTTATCGGATCGGACTCGTCGGCAAACCCTCCGTCGGCAAGTCCTCGTTTTTCAACGCGGCGACGATGAACGACATCCCCGAGGGCGCGTACCCGTTCACGACGATCGATCCCTCGGTCGGCGAGGCGTACGTGCGGGTCGACTGCGCGGCCCCGGAGTTCGAGGAGGCCTGCACGCCCTCGGTCGGCTTCTGTGACGGCGGCACCCGGTTCGTCCCGGTGAAACTCGTCGACGTCGCGGGGCTGATCCCCGGTGCCCACGAAGGGAAAGGACTCGGCAATCAGTTCCTGACTGACCTCAACGAGGCGGACGTGCTCGTGCACGTCGTCGACTTCTCCGGCGAGACCGATCGGGAGGGCGAACCGACCGAGGACCACGACCCGCGCGCGGACATCGACTTCCTCGAGAACGAACTCGATATGTGGTATCTCGACGTCCTGGAGAAGGGGCTCGAACGCCACCGCACGGGCTACAACGGCGCCGAGGGGAATATCGAGGAGGATCTCGCCGAACAGATGTCGGCGTTCAGGACGAACAAAGACGAGATCAAGCAGGTGCTGCTGTCGACGGGCGCAGGCATCGACCCCGACGAGTGGGAGGAGGCGACGAAAGCGACGGTCGCCCGCGAGATCCGCAAGCGGACGAAGCCGATCGTGATCGCGGCGAACAAGATGGACAAACCGGCCGCGCAGGCGAGCTTCGAGTCGATCACCGCCGACCCCGATTACGACCATCTCACCTTCGTCCCGACCAGCGCTCACGCCGAGAAGGCGCTCAAGGAGGCCGACGACGCGGGCGTGGTCGACTACAAGCCGGGCGCGGCCGAGTTCGAAATCGTCGGCGATCCCTCCACGGAACAGGCCGCCGGCCTCGAACAGATCCGCGAGTACATCACGGAGTTTGGCGGCACGGGCGTCCAGCAGGTGCTGGAATCGGCACTGTTCGACGTGCTGGACGCCATCGCGGTGTTTCCCGGCAGCGCGAACGGGCGAGCGGACTCCCAGGGCGTCTTCCGCGACTGCTTCATCCTCCCGGACGGCGCGACCACCGAGGATTTCGCGCATCACATCCACTCCGACATCGGGGAAGGCCTGCTTCACGGGATCGACTGCCGCTCGAACCGGCAGATCGGTGCCGAGCACGAACTCGGCCACCGCGACGTCGTCGAACTCGTCACCACGAACTGAGTGTCCTTCTCCGGGACAGTTGGTCTCCGGGACAGTTGATCGGGGAGCGCCGACCTCGAGGCCGCGATGCCGGGTGGGTTGGTCCGCCGATACTACCGACCAGCCCGTACCTACTTACCGTCGCCAACCGAATCCCCGACCCCGTGGCATCCGACGACCGCACGATCGAGGAGTATCTCGCGGCGATCGCTTCCGAGCAGGTCGCGCCAGCGGGTGGGTCCGCGGTGGCGATTGCGGGCGCGATGGGCGCAGCGCTCTGTGAAATGGTCTGTATTCACACGCTCGCGGCCCGGGAGGATCCGAATCGTGACGCCACCGCCGATACTGACTGCCCCGACACCAACATCCGAGCGGACGGAGAGCCGACGCTCCGCGAACTGCAAACCGACCTCGAACGGGAACGAGGCCGGCTTCTGGCGCTCGCGGGCGGCGACGCGGAACTCGTCGAGGACCTCTTCGGCGGGGGTGCCGACGGGTCGACCGCGCGCCTCCGGAAACGGGCGACCGGAGTTCCGCTCGCGATTGCCGAAGCGTCCGTGACCGTGCTGGAGGGCGCGACAATCGCCAGTGAACGGGGACGACCCGGCGTCGCAGCCGATGCGACGACCGGTGCGTACCTGGCGGACGCCGCGATCCGTGCGTCGCTGGCGACGGTCAGGACGAACCTGGAAACCCTTTCGGATGACGAGTTTGCGGCCGACGTCGCCGAGCGGATGGCGACGATAGAGGCAGCGGCCGCTGCGCTGAGAACGGAAGCGTTCGATGCGGACTTCGCTCCGCCGAACGGGTCCGATCCAGCCGAGCAGGACGGGAGGCAGGCTCCGAACGGGCCTCCCGATAGCTGATCGTCTCGGAACTACTCGAGGAACCTCCAGGAGGACTGCCCGGCCAACGGCGTGCGGCGGTCGTCAGTCTCCGTGAAAGCGCAGGCTGTAGTGGTAGTAGATCCCGTCGTATCGGATCAACCGGCGCCCGGTCCGCTCGACGCCGGCGTCGCGCTCGATGTTCCCATCGAGATACGCGCGTCGGTCCATCAACCGAAGGAGCTCCTCGTAGGCCGCCGAATACGGATGCGTCTCCTCGTACCCGTCGCCCCGAGCGCGGCGGACGATTTCGCGCGCCTCCGAGGACAGGTCGTCCGCTCTGAATCGCGCCTGGACGTGGTGTGCGCGCAGGATCGCCTCCATCCGCTCGGGCGACTCCGCGACGGGTTCGACTGTAGCCCGATAGCGGGGCTCGTAGAACACTTCGCGGGCGATGTCGACTCCGTACCGGCGGTCGCGATACCGCACGTGCGACGGTGCCTCGTCGCCGAGCAGTTCGCTTTCGGTCATTCGCTCCTCGTTGCGGTAGACGTAGCCGCCGCGCTGGACGAGTCCCCACGGCGCACCGCCGTCGTTCCCGCGCGCCCGGGCGGCGAGATGGGCGATGTGCACCGCGCGGGCATCGATTTCGGGGAGTTCCTCGGTGGGGACTGTCCGCGTGCCATTCGCTTCGTCCGTGCCTGGGGAGTCGGTGCCGTCTGCGGCACTTCCCTCGTCTTCGGCGTCGGCGAACAGTCGGAGCACCGGCCGGGTGGTTTCGACCTCGTCGATGACGACCGAACTGAGCCGGTAGTACGTCCCGTCATACTCCGCGTAGGCGGGATCGTCCGCATTGCCGGGGAACGGTTTCCGGTACTGTGTGGTGTACTCCTCGCCGTCGAGCGTCGCCTCGAAGGCGTCCTCGTCCCACTCGGGCCTCGTCGCCGCGAAGTCAGTCACGAACTGCTCGCGGAGACTGTCGCCCCGGCGAGTGAGATCCAATGTGAGGGTCCGAGCGTCGCTGTCGCTTTTCGTGGCTTCACTGTTCGAGTCGAGACAGCCGGCGGAGGCTGCGAGCGTCGCGCCAGCGATTGCGCCGAGGAACCGGCGCCTGGAGGGCAGTCGTGACATCGGGACCACAGAGACGTCTCGCTCCCGCTCCACTAAAAATCCCGCAGTCTCTGCTGTTCGCGCCTACGGTTCGACCGGCGTCTTGACGACCGTCACCGGCATCACCGCGAGTCGGAGGACGCGGTCCGTCACGCTCCCGAGGAGACTCCGGTATTCGTCGGAGCGTCGCCGCGTCCCCATCACGACGAGGTCGGCGCCCGCGTCCTCGGCAAACTTCACGATGGTCTCCGGCGGCCGCCCGTGTCGGATGTGGGTCTCGACATCGACGCCGCGCGCTTCGGCCTTCGCAGCCACCTCCGAGAGGGCGTCCTCGCCGATTTCTTCGAGACCGTGTTCCGGTCCCTCGCTTTCGTCCACGTACTCGTCGCCACTGTAGGCGTCGTACACGTCGCTGTCGACCACGAACAGCACGTGCAAGGTGGCGTCGTGGTGTGCGGCCAGATCGATCGCGTGGTCGACCGCACGATCCGACGCGACTTCACCGCCCGTCGCGAGCAGAATCTCGTCGTACATACGCGACTGTACGCGACTTCGGATAAAAAATCGATATGGTTGCACTCACGCGCGAAGAATAGTATAATATGTTTCATTTATCAAAAACATAGAAAAGCATATAATATTATCTGGTAGGGAAAAGCTGTTGAAGCGGGTTTTAGACCAATATCAAAAATTAATATAATATCTGTATACATCAAATTTACTAATTATAAGTAATTATGTACGAGCCGTTCCATATCCGACCCCCCTCCCCGGTTTTCCTGGTAACATCCATTGTCCGCGACACTGATTGGAAGAACGTCGGACGTAGGGTGATGCGGCACCGGTGACAGCGTAGGGTGATGCGGCACCGGTGACAGCGTAGGGTGATGCGGCACCGGTGACAGGGACGACAGACGAGCGGATCTATCGAGAGGAAGTTGGGGACTCGCGGCCTCAAATCGTGACACTCCCAGCACGTGACCGGTAAGCATAAGCCCGGTCTATCACCATTTGTGGCCAATGAAAACAGACAGCGTAGACGACTTCGCGTCGTCGCTTTCCGAGGCCGGGGGCGAATACACACGCACGACGGCGAGGGAGTTCGAGACAGCGCTTTCTGCGGCCGTCGAACTCCCGGCGGTCGGCGCACCGCTCGGTCTGGACAGTGTCTCGCTCGGCGGGACCGACGTCCAGTTGCCACCGACACCGCGGCTCCTGCTGGAGGCCGAAACCGGCGTCACGCGCGTCCACGGCGGCGTCATCGAACACGGAAGCTTCGTGATTCGGTCGGACGAGACGGGGACTGAACCGGTCAGTCTCTACCCGCCCAAACACGTCGGCGTCCTTCGGGCGAGCGACCTGCACGACGATTTCGACGCGACCGCATCGTGGCTCGACGGGGAGTTCCAGTCGGGCCGCGACTCCGCAGTCGTTGCGACCGGAGCAAGCGCCACGGCCGATATGGGCAAGATCGTCGACGGCGTGCACGGGCCACAGACCGTCCACGCGATCATCCTCACGGACCGATGACGGGGAGCGGGAACGCAAACCGGGAAGCGAAGGCCGAGCACATCAGGGAGTTGTTGGCGACCGAAGGCGACGCCGTCTTCGAGAACACGACGCACGTCAATCAGGGTCGGTACGACGCGAACGCGCGCCGGACTGACATCGAAGAACTGCGGAGCGAGGCGCGGGCGATCAAAGAGGACGCGATCGAGCGGATCCCCGAACTGATCGAGACGGTCACCGAGAGCGTCGAGGCGAACGGCGGGACTGTGTACGTCGCCGACGACGCCGCGGACGCGAACCGCTACATCGAGGAGACCGTCGAGGACCGCGACGCCGAGGTCGTCGCGAAGTCGAAGTCGATGACGACCGAAGAGATCGAGGTCAACGAGGCGCTGGAATCTATTGGAGTCGAGGTCTGTGAGACGGACCTTGGCGAATTCGTCATCCAGGTCGCCGACGAGGCGCCCTCGCATCTGGTCGGGCCGGCCTTCCACAAATCGACCGAGGACATCGCAACGCTGTTCAATGGCTACTTCGACCTCGAGGAGCCGCTGGAGACCGCCGAAGACCTCACCCAGTTCGCCCGCGACCACGTCGGCGAACAGATCAGGGAGGCGGACGTCGGGATGACGGGCGCGAACTTCGTCTTCGCCGAGTCCGGCAGCATCGCAATCGTGACGAACGAGGGCAACGCCCGGAAGTGCGCCGTGACGGCCGACACGCACGTCGCGGTGGCGGGCGTCGAGAAACTGATTCCGAGCGTCGAGGACCTGCCGCCCTTCGCGGAACTCATCGCGCGGGCGGCCGGCGGCCAGGACTTCGCGACGTATCTCTCCTTGCTCTCCCCGCCCGTCGACTCCCCGACGATCGACTTCGACCGGCCGGACGAACCGCTCGGCGACGGCGACCGCGAGTTCCACCTGGTGCTTCTCGACAACGGCCGGATGACGATGCGCGAGGACGAGGACCTCCGCGAGACGCTCTACTGCATCCGGTGTGGCGCGTGTGCGAACTCGTGTTCGAACTTCCAGCACGTCGGCGGCCACGCCTTCGGTGGGGAAACCTACACCGGCGGCATCGCGACCGGGTGGGAGGCCGGCGTCCACGGACTCGACGCCGCGGCGGAGTTCAACGACCTCTGTACCGGCTGCTCGCGGTGTGTCAACGCGTGTCCCGTGAAGATCGACATCCCGTGGATCAACACGGTGGTCCGCGACCGGATCAACCGCGGCGCCGACCCGAGTACCTTCGACTCGCTGGTCGAGGGGCTCACACCCGACGCGGATCCGGGCGGCGTCGGCATCCAGAAGCGCCTGTTCGGCAACTTCGGCACGCTGGCGCGCCTCGGCAGCGCGACTGCGCCGCTCTCGAACTGGCTGGCCGACGCCGGGCCCGTCCGGGCGGTGATGGACCGGTTCCTCGGCGTCGACCGCCGGCGCGACCTCCCGACCTTCGAGCGGGAGACCCTGGTCGAGTGGTTCGAGAACCGCGAACGCCGGACGTCGCTGGCGCACGCTGACCGCTCCGCGGTGCTGTATCCCGACGCCTACACCAACCACGTCCTCGTCGACCGCGGGAAGGCAGCGGTCCGGACGCTCGAAGCCCTGGGCGTCGACGTGGAACTCGCGCCGTGTCACGAGAGCGGCCGCGCACCGCTGTCGCAGGGGATGATCGAAACCGCCCGGGCGAACGCGACACAGGTCACCGAGGACCTCGACCCGTATATCTCGGCCGGGTACGACGTCGTGGTCATCGAACCATCGGATCTCGCGGCCTTCAGAAACGAGTACGAACGGCTGCTGCCGGCCGACCGTGCGCGGCGACTGGCCGAGACCAGTTACGAGATTATGGAATACGTCTACGGCCTGCTCGAAAACGGCAGTGATCCGTCGGTGCTGTCCGGCCCAAAGTCGAGGGACGAAAGCGGCGGCGTCGCTTACCACAGCCACTGCCAGCAGCGGACGCTCGGCCTCGACGGCCACACCGAAACGGTGCTCGAACGGCTCGGATACGACGTGGTGACCTCCGACGTGGAGTGCTGTGGGATGGCAGGCTCGTTCGGCTACAAATCGGAGTACTACGAACTCAGCGTCGACGTCGGGGAGACGCTCGAAGCGCAGTTCGAGGGGCCGGTAGCCGACGGGAGAGCGGTAATCGCGAGCGGCGCCTCGTGCACCGAACAGCTCGAATCGCTGTTCCCGCAGGCGACGACGCATCCGATCGAACTGGTCGCGCCAGAATAGCCCGTCAGCCCCGGCATCGAAGAATGCGCCCGTATGTTACGTCCACGCAAGCAGGCGACGTCGGACGACCCGCAGCGCCCGGTCGAGCGTGAGGCCGACGATCCTTATCGCGAAGATGGCGGTGTACACCTGCGGCGAATCGAACCCTCTGACGCCCCGAATCTCCAGGTAGCCGAGGCCGCCGCCGGCCACCATCTCGAAGATGAACGTGATGATGAGCGAGATCGGCAGCGCGATCTGGATTCCGGTGAGGATCCCCGGCGCCGAGACCGGAATGATGACCTTCCAGAGGAGCTTCCGGTCCGAGGTCTCCATCATCCGCGCCGACCACAGGAGGTTCTCGTCGACGTTCTGGGTGCTGTTCCGCGCGTTGACCGCGATGGGCCAGAAGATCCCGAGCGCGACCAGGAGGAGCTCTCGATCATCTCCTCGGAGCCCGCGCGGACGTAGTCGTCGAGGCCGGACCCGCCAGTGTGGAAGACGACCGGGAGCCAAAGTTTCTCTAGTCGCTCGTAGATCGGGTCGTACTTCCGGTTGCCCAGCGGCGGCGTCGCGCCGGCCGTGATCAGTACCGCCCCTCTGATCGCTTCCTCGTCTTCGATCCGATCGAGGACGTGCATCGAGGCGTCGATGTCGTGATACGGCATCGGTGCGAGGCCGTAGATCCCCTCGTCGGGATCGAGGATATGTTCGAGCAGGAACTCGATATGTCCCTCGACGAACGACTCGACCCGGCGGTCGTCGGCACTGATGCCGCCCATCGCCAGGATCAGGTGCGAAATCTGGAGGGTGACGTCGATATCGAGTTCCGCCATCGCCTCGATCACGTCCGCCTGGGAATCGCCGCCGTCAGGGTATTCGGAGAACTCCCGGTCGATCTTCCCGTAGTTCATCCGGTTACCCGTCGATGCCGGGAAGAAGGCACTGAGATTCTGTTTCACGCCGGTACCGCCCCAACTGCTCTTCTGGAACTTCGTCCGCCAGGGTCCCCGCATATACGGCGCGGCCTGCTCGAAGGTATCAGCGAAGTGGTAGTCGCAGTCGACGACGAGGTGTTCGCTCGGATCGATCATAGTACCACCTCTGGCGCGGGGGAACGTGCCATACGTGTGAGGTGCGAAGTAATATAATAAATTTTTGAACAAGATCGATCGGCGGCGAATAGGCCCCTACAGTCTCTCGTTCCGGAGTCGACAGAAAATCGACGGCGAACGACGAAATCGGAGCTGCCCAAGATTTCCTGATGGGGCCCTCACCCGCTACTCGCCCGTCATCACGGTGACGACGGGCCGGTCCGCCTCGAGGAGGACCGACTGGGTTTTGCTGCCGAACAGCGCTTTGCCGGTCGGCGACCGTTTCCGACCGCCGATGACGAGATACTGGGCGTCTCGTCGCTTGGCTTCTGAGAGGATCTCCTGGACCGGTTCGCCGACGCGGCCCTTGAGTGTCGTTCCGGACACCTCTCCGAGCGTCTCTTCGACGACGTCGCGTGCGACGCCGGTTGCGTGGCGTTCGCCGTCTTGGATCGTGTAGTTCTCGTCTTTGCCGACGGTGTAGGAGGGCGGCTCGTCCGGGGAACCGTACGAGGCCGGCGTCGTGAGCGTGGGATTCGCTGAGCCGCCGGTCGAAGAACGGAAGTCCTCGAAGAGGTCCTGCGGCATCACGTGCAGGACGATGTGCTCGACACCGTAGGCGTCTGCCAGTTCAGCGCCGCGCTCGACCGCCTCACTCGGCACCGTTTCGCCGTCGACCGCTGTCAGTATCGTCATACCTGATACCTCCTCCCGGGTGCTAATAAATCGTGGTGCCAATTTTCATCGTCGTGTCTGTGACTCCCTGCTGACGCCGTGGTGGTCTTTCCCACTCGCGATTTTATTACCGGGCGCATACAACCGTCGGCCCGTCGAATGAGCGACAGAGAGTCAGACATACGAGCACCTCCGGCAACCGGCGACGACGGCGGCAGTGAGGTGCGGTACCTCTCCCAGTCCGATCTGGAGATACCCACCCACCAGATCGTCGATCGGGACGGATCGTACGACGAACGTGCGGTCCCGGACCTCACCGACGAGTAGTTCCGCGACCTGTATCGGTGGATGGTGACCGACCGGGTGTTCTCCCGGTGGATGGTGAACATCCAGCGGCGGGGCGAACTCGGGACGTTCGGGACGACCCGCGGCCAGGAGGCGAGCATCATCGGGAGCGCGTTCACGCTTCAGCCGGACGACTGGCTGTACGTCGGCCGCGCGTGGACGCCGATGTTTATGCGCGGGGCGTCGATGCGGGATATGATCCTCTTTTGGCGCGGGATCGAAGAGGGCCAACAGGAGTTCGCGAAACACAACTCCCAGATCGCGATCTCGATCGGCTCTCACGTCCCGCTGATCGCCGGTATCGCGTGGGGGATCTCCCTCGACGACGCCGACGCGGTCGCGACCGCGTGTCTGGGCCACGGCGCGACGAGTACCGGCGCAGCACACGAGGGCACCAACCTCGCGGGCGCGCTCGGTCTCCCCGCGCTGTTCTTCTGTCAGAACAACCAGTACGCCATCTCGATGCCCTACGAGCAACAGAGCGGCGCGACCACGATCGTCCAGAAGGCGCTCGCCTACGGCATCGACGCCGTCCGCGTCGACGGGCAGGACGTCCTCGCGGTCTACGACGCCGTCCAGAGCGCCCGCGAACGGGTCAAGGAGGGTGACCCGGTCTTCGTCGAATCGGTGACGTACCGGCTCGACGCCCACACGACCAGCGACGACCCGACCCGCTACCGAGACGACGAGGAGGTACAGCGGTGGGAGGAGAACGATCCGATCGAGCGCTACCGCGAGTTCCTGAAGGCTGAGGGACTGTGGGCCGACATCGACCACGACGCCATCGTCGACGAGATCGAAACCGAATTCGACGAGGCGCTCGCGGCCGCCAACGACTTCGAGGAGCGGGCGGTTTCGGAGATGTTCACTCACCTCTACGACGAACTGCCGCCGGAGCTCGCTCGCCAGCCTCGACGAGAAAAACGAGGAGATCGTGCTCCACGACGAGTACAACATCGGCATCGCCGTCGCGACCGGCGCCGGCCTGATGGTGCCGATCGTCGACGACGCCGACCAGAAAGGCCTGAAACGGCTGGCACGGGAGATCAAAGACCTCGCCGACCGGGCCCGGGATCGGCAGATCAAGCCCGGAGAGATGCAGGGTGGCACCTTCACCATCACCAACATCGGCGTCATCGGCGGCGAGTTCTCCTCGCCGATCATCAACTATCCCGCGGCCGCCATCTTCGCGATGGGCCCGATCAAAAAGCGGCCCTGGGTGGTCGATGACGAGGTCGTCGCTCGCGAGACGATGCGCTTCTCGATGTCGGTCGATCATCGACTCGTCGACGGCGCCGACGCCGCGCGGTTCTCGAACCGCGTCAAGGAACTGCTCGCAGAACCGACGCGGCTGCTGCTGGAGTGATCGGGCAACGAGACACACAACGGCGGTGCGGAATCGACTCACAGTGCAGCCGCAACGGATGAATTTTTGACCCGGGGGCGAGAGATGACGCATATGGTAATGGGCGACATCGCGACGTCGACGGATCTGCTGGTGATCGGTGCGGGGCCGGGCGGCTACGTGGCCGCCATCAGAGGCGCACAGCTGGGCTTGGACACGACGCTCGTCGAGAAAGACGCCTACGGCGGCGTCTGCCTCAACCGCGGCTGCATCCCCTCGAAGGCGTTCATCCACGGCGCGGACCTCGCACACGGGGCAGGCACTGCCGAGGAACTGGGTATCCACGCCGATCCGGCGGTCGATATGAGCCGGATGCAAGCCTGGAAGTCGGAGGTGGTCGATCAACTCACGAGCGGGGTCGAGAAGCTGTGTAAGGCTAACGGCGTCTCGCTGCTGGAGGGAACCGCGGCGTTCGAGGACGAACACACGGTCCGTATCGCTCACGGTGGCGAGGGACAGGGGATGGAGACCGTCGAGTTCGAGCACGCGGTGATCGCGACGGGCTCGCGACCAATCCAGATCCCGGGGTTCGACTACGCCGACGAGCCGGTTCTCTCCTCTGCGGCTCTCCTGGAGATGGAGTCGGTTCCGGATCGGCTCGTCGTCGTCGGGGCTGGCTACATCGGGATGGAACTGTCGACGATGCTTGCGAAACTCGGCACCGACGTGACCGTCGTGGAGATGCTCGACGACGTCCTGCCCGGATACGAGGACGACATCAAGCGCATCGTCCGCTCCCGAGCCGAGAATCTCGGCGTCGATTTCCACTTCGGCGAGGGCGCTACCGGCTGGGAGCAGGTCCCCGAGGGGGTGGTGGTGACGACGGAAACCGAAGACGGCGAGCAATTGGAATATTCCGGCGACGCGGTGCTCGTCGCCGTGGGCCGGCAGCCGGTCACCGACACGCTCGAAATCGATGAGATCGGGCTCGAACCGAACGAGAACGGATTCCTCGAAACCGACGACCGCGCCCGGACCGACGTCGAGAACGTCTTTGCCGTCGGCGACGTGGCGGGCGAACCGATGCTCGCACACAAGGCGAGCGCCGAGGGGATCGTCGCGGCCGAGGTGGCTGCGGGTGAACCCGCTGCGCTCGATCATCAGGCGATCCCGGCCGCGGTGTTCACCGATCCGGAAATCGCGACCGTCGGAATGACGAGTGACGAGGCCGAAGAGGCCGGCTTCGAGCCGGCCGTCGGCGAGATGCCGCTGCGGGCCAGCGGTCGCGCGCTCACGATGAACGAGACCGACGGCTTCGTTCGGATCGTCGCCGACGCGGATAGCGGCATCGTCCTCGGGGGGCAGCTGGTGGCGCCCGAGGCTTCCGAACTCGTCGCCGAAGTCGCGCTGGCTGTCGAGATGAGCGCGACGCTGGAAGACCTGGGTGGCACCGTCCACACGCATCCGACCCTGGCGGAGGCTGTGATGGAGGCCGCCGAAAACGCCCAGGATCAGGCGATCCACACGCTCAACCGGTAGAGGGCGTCGGCCCCGTTCTTCCGCGGGCATTCCTCGCCTGTTTGGTTCGCTGATGTTGGCTGGCCGCCGGAGTTCCGGGAGGATGTCGTCGTTGAGAACCGGGATCGCGACGCAGTTCAGCCCCTTGATGCGTTCCTCACGGTCGGATGCATACTCCCGCTGTCGGATGCTGTCCAGTCCATCGAACAGCGCCTCGCGGTCGGTGATCGTCTGATCGGTCATCGCGAGCAACCCCTGTCGGTCGATTATGGCCTCGACTCGGTCGCGGGGGAGATATGCGAGCACCGTTTTGCCCAGCGCAGTCGTATGGAGGTGTCCCGACTGCCCGGTGTACGAGTCGAGGCTGACCGCGCTTTCGCCGCGTTCTCGCGTAATAAACACACCAGTAGAGGCGAACACCCGTTCGATTCAGAGAACAGTTCGGCTGCTGTCACCCGGCCTGATAGACAGCGAGACGCACCCCGTTGGGTTGGCGGATCCCGGCAGCCACGAAGACGTTCTCCTCGAGCCACTGCAGGTCCGGGTCGGGAGTCCCGAACTCCGGGACGGAGCAGAAGTAGACGTCCTCGGATTCGACAGGCTCCCCGTCGCGCAACCGCTGTTTGGTCTCTGGAGCCGCGACCCGTATCCCCCAGTTTTCGACGTACACACGCGAGCCGTCCGTGGTCTCGAAGGCGTATTTCGCTCCCAACTCCGTGGGTCGGCGTTTGCGGTAGAGCTGATAGTCCGCGCCTGCTTCGAGCACGGTTCCCTCGCAGCGACCGGTGACTGTCCCACCGAGAATAGGGATGCTGCGTCGCTTGCCGTCTCCCGTCTCGCCGACCTCTATGGGTGATTCGACGTCGATTTGAGTTCCAAAACCCGTTCGAGACCCAGTTCGAGGTTCGGATCGTCGGTTTGCCAAGCATCATCGACCATACTCTACCCCCTCCTGTCGAACCTGCATAATCGTTTGCGCTGATTTCTCCGCGACTGTGTGGAGATTTTCCTCCGCAGGTCAGCCGAACAACTAACAAACGTACTTGTGTTATCGGTGACCGGTGGACGGCTCGCTCTTGTAATCGCTCCGTATTTTGCGATCGCTGACTCACTAACGAGCCGCCTTACGAGGCAGAAATCTAAAAATTATTTGTATATAGTTCATATTGTACTTGATATGGAAAAGCCCGTTCTCTGCCACCTGAATAGTACCTGAGACCGAAGACACTGGAGACGAAACTGCTGAGGACATCGGTGAGTCGGTTACCGTTTGATGATCTCAGATAATTCTACACTCATATACCGATACCGTGGTTGCAGCGGTAACAGTACAAACTTTCTCTCAACCAATGTGCTCCGTGCTTATCCCGAATACAGGAATCGTAACAGTCCTCCAATGTTCTTCGAGCATTCGATCAAACGACTCCTGTGCCACCCCTGGTAGATAAAATCACATCTCGGCTTCAGAAATTAAACATAGTAACAAATTCAATATAATTACAGAAATATCATATTTATTGGACTACGAACAGATCGACGACTGCCACGGCTCGAACAGAGACGAGCTACGACGGACAAGTGGATCTCTGCTCTGCTCCCGATCTGATCAGAACAACGCTTGCGACTCGGGGAGGATCTCCGCCGGTCCGCCAACCTCCCACACGTCCGTATCGACGCCGACAGCGGCGACTGCCTCCTCGACAGCATCAGCGTGGTCCGCAGTGGTATTCACGTACACGCTGGCTCCCGTATCCGTCGAGAAGTAGACCGGGATCTCCTCCTCGCTCCGGAGTTCCCGGACCGCGTTGAACACCGCAATCGTATCGGGCTGCCAGTACACCCAGCCCGCCGGTCCGGTCATCGTCGTCGCCGTCAGCGACAGTGAATCGTGTTCGGCGAGTTCGAAGGCCGTCCCGAAGTCAGCCTTGAAGAGCGCATCGCGCATCGCGTCGATCTGGTGATGAACGTGGGCCATCCGAGCCTGGAACATATGACTCTCGGCCGCTTCTCGGTGGGCCTGTTCGGTCTCCTTGTAAGCAGGGACGTGAGCAGCGACGATCCGAAGGTCCTCTTCGAGGTCCGTTTGGATCCGTTCGGAGCGGCAGTCTTCGTCGTTCATCCCCGAGTAGAGTTGGGAGAACGCCCCGGTGACCGCACGGGCGGCCGACGAGGATCCGCGACGAGCGATCGTGGAGACCTCCGGGGGCGTCAGATCCAGCCCCGCGGCCGTCGCCAGCGCCATCGCTGCCGCCGCAAAGCCCGAGGACGACGAGCCGAACCCGATGTTCGGGGGGAAGGAGTTCTCCGATTCGAGCCGAACCGGGTGGTCGATATCGGCCAACTCGCGGACGTGATTCACGACGGCGTCGATGCGCTCGGCACCGCGCCCCGAGACCCGTTCGTCGCCGATCCGGTAGACGTCCTCCGCGGCGTCCGGCCGGAATTCGACAGTCGTTCTCGTGTGACTCGGCGCGGTACAGACGCTGATGCTGTCGTGGTACGGGAGCCGCAACTGCTCGTCGCGCATCCCGTGGTATTTGATCAGGCCCTGAATCGGGTGTGCCTTCGCGGTCGCCTTCATACCCCAACGCGGGAGGGACGTGGGGTTAAACGTCCCGATGGCGAAAAGTCGTCACAGGCGCCCCCGTTCGTTCGCTTCTCCGGAGTGATTTCGATCGCATCCGGCCACGAATTCTCCGCCACCGTAAAAAGACGAGAGCCCGCCAAGCAACGCGAGGTCCTTCCGGAAGTTCGTTGGTCTCCCAATCGATCCCCTATACGGGTTTCCGGATACCGGCGACACCGGGTGATAGCGGTGTCTGGTGGTGAAGTTTCCGCTCGGTAAGAATCACTCGTGGAACTCCGAGGCTGTTTGTAGAAATTTACAATACCTTATATACGAGAGGTCCGACTGTGGCGTATTAGCAGTCGTTCGTGCCGGAGACCGCGGTCGTTGCCGGCCCTCCGGAGCGTTCGACGACACCTACTGGTCCCCAAAAATGAGACGAAAGGTACTCGTGGTTCTGCTTGTCGCATCGCTTCTGGTCAGTGCGGTTCCGGTGGCGGGGCTTACCTCCAACCCCGACCTCCGCACGGTGACTGCCGACCGGACGATTACGCCTGGTAGCGTCAACGAGGTGTCGTTCCAGTTAGTGAACGATCCCGACGGCCCCGACGACAAGGTTCGGACGGCGACGAGCGTTCGCGTCCGCCCCGGAAACACCGGTCCGCTGAACGTAGAGACGAACGAACTGTTCGTCCCAGAACTGGCCGACAGCGACCCGGCGGATCTGTCTATCCAGGTGGACGTCCCGAAGGATGTCGACAGCGGCACGTACCGGATTCCGCTGCATCTCACCTACGAGTTCGACAACGGGGCAGCCAACACTGTCGAGCGCCGCGTCACCGAGTACCTCAAAGTGCGCGTCAAACCCGGTCCGCGGTTCACCGTCGTCGGCACCGACTCGACGGCGGCAGTCAACGGGCAGGGTACCCTGGAAGTGACGATGCAGAACGTCGGCGACCGCGAGGCGCTCGACTCGACGCTGACGCTTTCGTCGTCGAGTCCCGACGTGTCGCTGGGTTCCGACAAGTCGAGCACGCGGTTCGTCGACACCTGGGCGGAGGGTGAAAATCGCACCTTCGAGTTCGACGCGCGCGTGAGCGACGCGGCACAGCCCAGCAACTACTCGCTGGATGCCCAGGTCGACTACGAGCGCCCCGACGGCACGACCGGGTCGAGCACGTCGCTCACTGTCCCGATGCGAGCACTCCCCGAAATGCGCTTTTCGGTCTCGGACGTGAGCAGTTCGCTCCGCGTCGGGGAGACGAACACGCTGTCCGGCACGGTCACGAACAACGGCCCGAAGGTCGCCGAGGACGCCGTGGTCACTTTCGAGGATCCGGGACCGACGGTCTCGCCGACTGAGACCTCGGTCGCCGTCGGGTCGCTGGACCCCGGCGAGTCCGCGCAGTTCTCCTTCGAGGTCGAGGTGACAAGCAGCGCCGACTCGGGACCGAGACAGTTCGATCTCGCCGTCGACTACTGGGACGAGGAGGGAACGCAACGACAGTCCGATACCATCCCCACACGCGTCGACGTCGGTCAGGAGTCGGCGGAATTCGACGTCGAACCGGTGAACGGGACCTTCACCGCTGGCTCCGGCGGCGAGTTCTCGGTCACCGTGACGAACACGCGCGATTACACCGTCACCGACGTCTCCGCGAAGATCTACACCGACTCGCCGCTCTCGACCAGCGACGACGAGGCGTTCGTCGACGAACTTCAGCCGGGCGAGTCCCGCGAACTGATCTTCCAGTTGAGCGCCGACGGCAGCGCGACCGCGAAAACCTATCCGGTCAAGATGGACTTCCAGTACGACGACGACGGCGGCGACACCATCGTCTCAGACACGTACCAGGTGCCCGTCGACGTCACGGGCGCCCCCGAGGGCGGCCTCCCGGTCGTTCCAATCGCAATCGGCGTGCTGGTCGTTCTCGCCGCTGGCGGGTTCCTCTACTACCGACGACAGGGCTGACTGATGCGCCTGGACTACCAGCGCTTCGTCGACTGGGCCGACGACAACATCGTCAACCGGCCGGAGAAGGTGATGTTAGCCTTCCTCCTCGTGACTATCGTGTTTGCGGCCGGGCTCGGCAGCGTCTCCACCGAAGCCGGAACCCAGCAGTTCGCGGAGGACATCCCCTCGGCGAACGCGCTCGAACGGATCGAAAACGAGTTCCTCCCCGCCTTCGACGAGAGCGGGGGCAGCACCCAGTTGGTCCAGCGCGACGCCAACGTCCTCTCGAAGCGCTCGCTGCTCGCGATGCTCAGAGCCCAGCAAGCGATGGAGGAGCGCAGCGATATGTACGTTTCCAGCACCTCTTCGGCGGCTGGGCTCGTCGCGCAAACCATCGATCCGGACGCCACGACCTTGGAGCAACAGATCAGGGCGCTCGAACGCGCACCCCAGGGGGAGGTACGGCAGGCAGTCCGTGAGAACGCCGACAACCCCGCTCTGACCGGCATCGTGAGCAACGACTTCAACGCGAAATCGGCGTCGGCGTCGGCCACGATCGGGGTCGTGCAGCACGACCTGCCCGGCGGGGCTGGCGGCGGGACAGCCGGACAGTCCGGCGAGAGTCCCCTGACGTCAGTCCAAAACGACGCCCAGCGGATCATCGACGCCGAACTCGACGCCGACATCACTGTCTTCGGGAGCGGTATCATCGCCGACGAGTTCAGCACCGTGATCAACGACTCGCTGCTCATCGTCACGCCCGCGGCGGTCCTCCTCATCGTGGGGTTTCTCGTCGTCGCGTACCGTGATCTGCTGGATCTCCTCCTCGGAACCCTCTCGCTCGGGTTAGCTATCATCTGGACCTTCGGCTTCCTCGGCCTCGCGGGGATCCCGTTCAACAACATTATGATCTCGATCCCGCCGTTGCTTCTGGCAGTCGGGATCGACTTCGGCATTCACGCGATCAACCGCTACCGCGAGGACCGCGCGACGGGCCTCGACATCGAGTCAGCGATGACCGTCGCGACCGACCAGCTTCTGGTGGCATTCTTCATCGTCACTGGGACCACCGTCATCGGCTTCCTCTCGAATCTCGCGTCGGATCTCCCCCCGATCCGGGACTTCGGCGTCGTCGCCGGCGTCGGAATCATCTTCACGTTCTTCATCTTCGGAATCTTCCTGCCGGCCGCGAAAGTCTGGATCGATCGGCGGCGTGACGGCTGGCCCATCCCGACGTTCAGCCAGCGGCCGCTCGGCGAGGAGGGGTCGGCACTCGGTGCGGTGCTCTCGGTCGGGGTGACGCTCGCACGGATCGCTCCGGTCGCCGTACTCGTGCTCGCACTCGTGTTCAGTGCGGGCGCTGCGGGCTATGCGACCGGTGTCGACACGTCGTTCACCCAGGAGGACTTCCTGCCGCCCGAAGAGGTGTCACCGTTCCTGAAGTCGCTGCCGGAGCCCTTCGCGCCGTCCGACTACAGCGCCGTCGCGACGTTGAATTTCCTCGAAGACAAGTTCACGAGCACGCAGGGGGGATCGATCACGATATACTTGGAGGGGCGGATGGAGAACGACGCCGCCCTCGAACGGATCCACCGCGCGGGGGAGGACCCCCCCGACGAGTTCGTCGAGGCCGAAAACCGGCGCGCGGAATCGACGAGCATCGTGACGATCATCCAGGACCGCGCCGACGAGGATCCGGAGTTCGCGGCGCTGGTCGAGCGGAACGACCGGAACGACAACGGCGTTCCCGACGACAACCTCGCGAAGATCTACAGCGAACTGGAGGAATCGCCCGCGGGCGATCGAGCCTCGGAGTATCTCGCCGACGACCACCGGAGCGCCCGCATCGTCTACACCGTCTCCGCCGACGCCTCTGACAGCGAGGCGGTCGCAGCCGGTTCCGAGGTCTCGGACCGCTTCCGCGCGGACGCGACCCTGACTGGCAACACCGTGGTCTTCCAGGAGGTCTCGGATCTGATCTTCGAGTCGGCCATCCAGAGCCTCGCGCTGGCGCTCGGGTTGACCGTGGTGTTTCTGATGTTCATCTACTGGGTGCTGGAAGGGCTTCCCTCTCTGGGGATTGCGAACCTCGCCCCGATAGTCGTGTCGGTAACGGCGGTCGCGGGCACGATGCGGGTGCTGGGCATCTCCTTTAACGCCTTCACCGCGACGATTCTTTCGCTGACGATCGGCCTGGGGATCGACTACTCGGTCCACATCGTCCACCGCTTCATCGACGAACGGCGGGAGCGACCGCTGATCCCGGCGCTCCGCCGGACCGTCGTCGGGACCGGGGGCGCACTCCTCGGGAGTATGGCGACCACCGCCTTCGGCATCGGCGTCCTCGTGTTGGCCGTTCTGTCTGTGCTCGGCCAGTTCGGGGTGCTGACGGCGATTTCGATCGTCTACTCCTTCCTGGCCTCGCTGCTCGTGCTCCCCTCGGCGCTCGTCGTCTGGGACCGGATCGTCAACGGCGATCCCGACACGGCGATGGGCCCCAGACCGGCAGCCGACGGGGGAGCGGTATCCGGGACGAACCCGGACGACCGGGACGGAGCGCTCGCGATCACGGCGGAGGACCGACCCCGCAACACGGAGGGATCACAATGACGGAACCAGACGACGGAGACGGGGCTCCCTCGGAGCACGACGCCGTCGAGTCGCTGGAACGACTCGGGCTCTCGAACTACGCCGCGCGGGTGTTCATCGCGCTCCAGCGGCTCGGTGTCGGGACGGCGAAGGGGATCCACGAGGAGACGGGGGTGCCCCGCTCGCAGGTGTACGGGGCGGCCGAGGAACTCGCCGAGGTCGGGCTGGTCGAACTCCAGCAGTCGACGCCGAAGCGATACCGACCGGTGGGTCTCGAAACCGCCCGACGGCGACTCGCGGAGGAACTGAAGGCCGAGGCTGATCGGGCCTTCGCGTTTCTGGAGGCACAGCGGCGGGCCGGGACCGAGCGGGAGACCCGCGACGACGTCTGGACGGTCCGCGGCCGCGAACCGATAAATAGCCGCGTGGTCGAACTCGTCAGACAGGCGACCGAGACCGTTCTGATCGGGGCGCCGGCCCCGGCGTTCGTTCCCGAGGAGTTGGTCGCGACCGTCGAGGACCGGCACGCTGCCGGCGTCGCCGTTCGGGTCATCAGCGAGAGCGAGGCGGTCAGGGATATCTTCGCGGCCATCAACAGCGTGGAAGTGACCGCACCGCTGGAGTCGGGGACGATGGACTACACCGGGCGCGTGCTGCTCGTCGACGACCGGGTCGTTCTCCTCTCTGCGGCAGCGTCGGACGATCCCGCAGAGGAGACTGCGATCTGGTCTGCGGACACCGCGATGGCCGAGATCCTCTCACGCGCTATCGCCAGCAGTATCGACTCGCTCGTCCGGGGACCGGAGGACGGGGCGTAGCGGGCGGCGTCGCCGTCACGGTTCCCTCATCACCACCTGACCTGGAAGCCGGATTCGCCAGTTGGCTCCTCGTAGGAGACCTCGACGTCCTCGACCGAGGCGGCGCTGCTGCCCGTGTGGCACCACTCGATCATCTCCTCGACCGCGGATTCGTCGCCCTCGAAGACCGCTTCCACGCGCCCGTCGTCGAGGTTTTTGACCCAGCCGTCGACGCCGCGTTCGCGCGCGGCGTCCCGCGTCGACGCGCGGTAGTAGACGCCCTGTACCCTCCCGCTGACGAACACGTGCGCTCTAATTCGCTCGTCGCTCATCACGCCGGGGTACGCCCTACGGCGTAAAATATCGTCGCGTTCCGAATCTCGACTGCGGAGCGTGAGTTTATAACCCGTCGGCGAACCAGGTGGATGTATGGAACTGTTCGGGACCGCGGGGATTCGCGGGTCGGCGACCGAGCGGGTGACGCCCGAGTTCGCGCTCGCGATCGGTCGTGCGGTCGGTGCTGACGCAATCGAGTCGGCCGGCGGCGACGCGTCCGACGGAGCGGCCGAGGTGGTGGTCGGCCGGGACGGACGCACCACGGGACCGGCGCTCGCGGCCGCCGTCGAGGCAGGTGTCGAATCGGCGGGCGCCGAGGTCCGTCGGATCGGTACCGTTCCGACGCCGACGCTCGCCTACGTGTCGCAGGGTCGCCGCGGAGTGATGCTCACCGCCTCTCACAACCCGCCGACGGACAACGGAATCAAACTCTTCGCCGACGGCGAGGAGTACGACCGTGAGGGGGAAAACCGGATCGAGCGCCGCGTCGCCGAGGAGACGAAGCCGGTGGAGTGGGCCGACTGGGGCAATTCAGAGGATCTCGACGTCTTGCCCGCCTACCGGCAGGCGGTCGTCGACTACGCGCTGGACCACGGCGCAGACGCAGCAGACCTCGCTGTCGCGGTCGACTGCGGGAACGGGATGGGTGCGCTCGGAACGCCGCAGTTCCTCCGGGAACTGGGCGCTCGCGTCGTCACGCTGAACGGGCAGGTCGACGGCCACTTCCCCGGCCGGGAGTCGAAACCGACGCCCGAGTCGCTTGCGGACCTCAGAGCGTTCGTCAGCGACCGCGACTTCGCGTTCGGGATCGGACACGACGGCGATGCAGACCGGATTGTGGTCGTCGATGCCGACGGCGGCGTCGTCCACGAAGACACCGTGGTCGCGATCCTCGCCGAGCACTTTGTCCGCGCGTCGGCCGCGACGGACCCGGTCGTGGTGACGACACCGAACGCCTCCGGGCGGATCGACGAACGGGTCCGGGAAGCCGGCGGTCGTATCGAACGCGTCCGACTCGGCGCCCTGCACGAGGGAATCGCCGCCACTCGCGCGGACGGCGGCGAAGTTGTCTTTGCCGCCGAACCGTGGAAACACATTCACCCCGACCACGGCGGCTGGATCGACGGCATCGCCTCCGCAGCGGTTCTGACGCGACTCGTCGCCGCAACGGGGCTCGACGGACTCCGAGAACCCGTCACCGAGCGCCCCTACCGGAAGGTGAGCGTCGAGTGTTCGGACGACAGAAAGAGGGAGGCGATGGAGCGTGTAGCGTCGACGCTGCCGGACGCCTTCCCCGAAGCGACGACCGACACCGAGTACGGCGTCCGACTGGAGTTGCCTGACGGATCGTGGACGCTCGTTCGCCCCTCCGGAACGGAGCCGTACGTACGTATCTACGCCGAAGCCGACGACGTCGATTCCCTCATCGAGGACGTGCGGGCGGTCGTCGTCGACGCTGTCGATAGAGCGGACTGACGTCCGCCAACGACTGATTCTGAGTACTCTCGTCTCTTCCCACCGAGCGCCGCCAACGGGGATGGCGCTCGGCGGTAACAAGTGAGCGTAATCAGTATGAACGGGCGGGCGCTCTCCTCGAATCTCTGTACCCGCCCTCCCCCTAGAAGGGGAAACAACGGTCGGGGTGGCACAGGAGGCAGCCGATCGATCCGCAGTAAGGTCTGATGTCTGTCCACTTTTCCCTCGAAGGGAGTGTGTGTTCGGAGCCAGAAGCGACGAATTTATGCATATATCGCTACCCACTGTTGGATAGGTGTCAAACGCTATGGATAGACGGACGTTCGTGAAGGCGACGGGTGTGGCGGGAATCGCAGGACTAGCCGGCTGTAGCGGCGGTCCATCGGGCGGATCGGACACGGAGACGACCGAACCGAGCGGTGACGACGACGGGATGGAGACCACGGCCGCCGAGACGACCGAAAGCGGCCCGGCGGCGAACATCGGGATGGTGTACGCGACCGGCGGTCTCGGCGATGGGTCGTTCAACGACCAGGCGCAACAGGGCGTACTGGAGGCCGAAGAGGAACTGAACATCGCGTTCAACGAGGCACAACCGGACGAGGTGGCCCAGTTCAGCACCTTCCAGCAGCAGTTCGCCCAGTCGACCGATCCCAATTACGACCTGGTCTGCTGTATCGGGTTCCTGCAGGCCGACGCGCTCTCGGAGACGGCCGCGGACTACCCCGACCAGAACTTTATGCTGGTCGACGCCGCCGTCGAACCGTCGAACGTGGCGAACTACGTGTTCAAGGAACACGAGGGCTCGTATCTGGCAGGCCTGATGGCCAGCCTGCTCACGACGCGTGACTTCTCCGCGGGCGCGGGCTCGACGAGCGGCGACTCCACGAGCGTCGGGTTCGTCGGCGGCGTCGAGTCGGACCTGATCCGGAAGTTCCAGGCCGGCTTCGAGGCCGGCGTCGCTGCCGGCAACGAGGACGTCGACGTCAGCACGAACTACACCGGCAGCTTCAACGATCCCGCAGCGGGCCGCGAAGCGGCGACGGCGATGTACAACAGCGGCGCCGACATCGTCTACCACGCGTCCGGCAACACCGGGACGGGCGTCTTCCAGGCAGCGCAGGAGGAAGGCAAGTTCGCCATCGGGGTCGACCGCGACCAGTCGATCACGAAGCCCTCGTATGCGGATGTCATCCTCGGAAGTATGGTCAAGCGGGTCGACACCGCGGTGTACAACTCCATCGAATCGGTCGTCAACGACAACTTCCAGGGCGGTAGCGCCGTCCAACTCGGCCTGGAAGAGGAGGGCGTCGCCCTCGTGTACGGTGACTCGCTGGGCTCCGAGATCCCCGACGACGTCGCCGACGAGGTCGCAACTGCACGCGATGAGATCATCGCGGGCGACATCTCGGTGCCGTCGACGCCGCAGTAAGGCGGTCCGGATCGTCGCCGCGACAGCATCCGGACCGTCGGCGCGACAGCATCCGGACGGGACGGCGGCACGACCGGGGGAGTGGGGACCGGTCGTCCGCCACGTCTGAGCACAGATCCAAACCTATTCGGGGATGCCACGAACAGGGGCAAACAGATATATGGAAACTGCCGTCCACCTCGACGGGATCACGAAACGGTTCCCAGGCGTCGTCGCCAACGACGACGTGGACCTGTCCGTCGAGCGTGGGACCGTCCACGCGCTCTTGGGTGAGAACGGCGCCGGAAAGACGACGCTCGTGAACGTCCTGTACGGGCTCTATGAGCCGACTGCGGGCCGAGTCGTGGTTGACGGCGAGGAGCGGATGTTCGACTCTCCGCGGGACGCCATCGACGCCGGCGTGGGGATGATCCATCAGCACTTCATGCTCGTCGATCCGATGACCGTCGCCGAGAACATCACCCTCGGTAACGAGCCGCGGAAGTGGGGAGGCCTTGGCATCGACCGGGCGGCCGCCCGCGAGGCTGTCGTCGAACTCGCGGACCGGTACGGCTTCGACGTCGATCCCGACGCGCGGATCGAGGACGTCTCCGTGGGTGAACAGCAGCGGGTGGAGATTCTCAAAGCGCTCTACCGCGGCGCGGACGTGCTGATCCTCGACGAGCCGACGGCGGTGTTGACGCCTCAGGAGGTCGAGGAGCTCTTCGAGGTGCTCGAAGAGCTGACCGCCCAGGGGAAGACGATCATCTTCATCACGCACAAACTCGGCGAGGCGATGCGCGCCGCCGACGAGATCACGGTCCTCCGGGACGGAAAGAACGTCGGTACCGTCGACGCCGACGCGACGACACGGGAGGAGCTCGCGGAACTGATGGTCGGCCGCGAAGTGCTCTTGGACGTGAATCGGCCCCCGGCCGAGGCCGGGGATGTCGTCGCCGCCGCCTCGGACATCGTCGTCGACGACGACCGGGGCGTCCGCGCGGTCGACGGCGTCTCCTTCGAGATCCGGGCGGGCGAAGTGTTCGGCATCGCCGGCGTCGACGGCAACGGCCAGTCCGAACTCGTCGCCGCCCTGACCGGACTCCAGCCGCCGGACGACGGTCAAATCAGATTCTTGGGCGAGGAGATCACCGACACCTCCCGCCGGCGTCGGATCGAGTCGGGGATGGCGTACATCCCCGAAGACAGACAGGAGCGGGGGATCGTGATGGACTTCGACCTGATCGAGAACGCGCTCCTGGGCAGCCAACACAGCCCGGAATTCGGTCCCAACGGACGGATCGACTGGGACGCCACACGGGACCACGCCGAACAGATTATCGACGACTACGATGTCAGAACACCGGGCGCCACGACGAGTTCGGAGTCGCTTTCGGGGGGCAACCAACAGAAGTTCATCGTCGGGCGGGAGTTCGCACGCGACCCCGAACTGGTGGTCGCTTCGCATCCGACCCGCGGTGTCGACGTGGGGTCGATCGAATTCATCCACGAGCGACTGCTGGAACTCAGACAACAGGGCGTTGCGATATTGCTCGTCTCCTCGAAACTGGAGGAGGTGCAGGGACTGTCGGACCGCCTCGCCGTGATGTACGAAGGGGAGTTCATCGACGTCGTCGACCCCACGGAGACGACCGAAGAGGAACTCGGGCTGTTGATGGCGGGCGAGCGGCCGGAGTCGCGAGGGACCGAGGACGCGAAGACGACAGGAACGACACCGGAAGACGCGCCGACCGGCGGTGAGAACGCGTGAGCGCCGCTGACCGGGCTAGAGACGCCCTCACACGGCTGATCGACGCGTCTGCGGCAGAGCGGATCCTGATCAGCACGGCGGCGCTCGTGCTGTCGATCCTCGTCGGTGCCGCTATCGTCCTCGTCGCGGGGCGGATGACGACCTGCTCGCCCGGCGATGCGGTGTACTATTTCGGAGCGGGCTTCTGTTATGACCCGGTCCTCGTGTTCGATCGGCTGTTCCTCGGCGCCCTCGGGGACCCGCTGAGCGGGTCGTGGTCCCCGGAGGGGCAGTTCTCCGTGACGCTCCGGGAGACGACGCTTCTGCTCTTCACCGGGCTTTCTGTGGCGCTTGCGTTCCGCGCGGGCATCTTCAACATCGGGACGCAGGGACAGATGGTCGTCGGCGGCCTGGCGACGGCGCTTCTGGTGCTTTGGGCCTCGACGCTCGTCTCCGGCGTCGTCGGAACCGTCCTTCTCGTTCCGTTCGGCGTCCTCGTCGGTGCGGTGTTCGGCGGCCTCTACGGCGCGATTCCGGGGCTGCTCAAGGCGTACGCCGAGGCCAACGAGGTCATCACGACGATTATGCTCAACTTCATCGCCACGGGGGTGACGCTGTATCTCGTCTCCGACACGTTCAAAGACCCCAACAGCGCGGCGAATCAGACGGTCACGCTGCCGGACTACGCGCAGTTTCCGACCGTCCTCTTCGGGGGGCGGCAGGATTTCTCCCTTGTTGCGCTCTTTTTCGGCCTCGTGGCGATTGTCGGCCTCTACTACGTCCTCGAACACACGGCCTTCGGCTACGACGTCCGGACGTCCGGCATCCAGCCGGCGGCCGCGGAGTACGGCGGCGTCGACGCCGCCCGAACGATCGTCGCGAGTCTCACCCTCTCGGGCGCGCTCGGCGGCGTCGCCGGCGCGATGTACGTGATGATGGTGCTGGGCTCGTTCCAGTCCGGCGTCCCCGCCTACGGCTTCGACGGGATCACCGTCTCGATCCTCGCCGGGAACAACCCCCTCGGTGTCGGCTTTGCGGCGCTGCTCTTCGGGGTGCTCAAAAGCGGGACGATAGTCGTTCAGTTCGCGACCGACGTCCCGCCGCAACTCGTGGGCGTCCTCCGCGGACTCATCATCCTCTTCGTGGCGATGCCGGAGTTCTTCCGCCTGGTCGGTCGGCGGATGACCGACCTGGGATCACGGCCCGTGGCGACCGATGGCGGCCAAACGGAAGGTGAAACCGATGAGTGACGCAGACGGATCGGGAGTGACGTCGTTCTTCGCGGAGTACTCAACGCGGGCGCTCTCTGCGGCGGTCGTCGTCGTCGCGACCGTCGTCCTGTTGATCCTCGGCGTTCTGTTCCCGGATTCGCTCGCCGGGACGCTCGCCGACGCCATCACCAGCCGAAACACTCTGGCTTCCGCGCTTCGGCTCTCGGTCCCGATCGCGTTCGCGGCACTCGGGGGGATCTTCTCGGAGAAATCCGGCGTCATCAACATCGGGCTCGAGGGCCTGCTCATCATCTCGGCGTTCACCGCGGTCTACGTGACAGACCTCACCGGCGGGGTCTGGATCGGCTTCGGCGGCGGAATCCTCGCGAGTACCCTGCTCGCGCTACTGTTTGCGATCGTCACGATCGAGTTCCGCGCTGATCAGATCATCGCCGGCCTCGCCGTCTGGCTGATCGCGCTCGGGCTGGCACCCTTCGCCTCGCAGGTGATCTACGGCGGGCCGAACACGCCGACGGTCGCCTCGCCGGGATCGATATCGGTTCCGGTACTCTCCGAGATCCCCTTCTTCGGCGCGCTCTTCTCGGCGTCGCCGTCGGTGTACCTGCTCTTCGTCGCCGTCGCGGCCTCGTGGTACGTCTTCGAGCGAACCGCATTCGGGCGCTGGATCCGCGCCAGCGGGGAGAACCCGAAAGCCCTCGATACGGCCGGCGTGAACGTCTCACGGGTGCGCTACGCCGCGGTATTGGTCTCGGGCGTCCTCGCGGGAATCGGCGGTTCGGCGCTCTCTTTGGACCTCGGACAGTTCACCGGAAACGGCCCGACGATGGTCAACGGCAAGGGCTTCATCGCCATCGTGGCGTATCTGTTCGGCAACTACAATCCGATCGGAGCGTTCTTCTCGACGCTGCTTTTCGCCGGTCTGGACGCGATCCAGACCGTCCTCCAGTTGGAGGGTATCGGCCTGCCCAGACAGCTAATCCGCATCATTCCCTTCGTGGTCGTCATCATCGTGCTCGCACTCGTCGGGCGCACGCGGATCCCGGAGGCCGCGGGCGACCACTACGAGTCGGGTGAGGAGTAGGCGGCCGGTCCTGCGCTCTCTTGTTCTCCCGTTCGTCGCTGTCGAGTCACTGAGCGACTGCTGCGTCACTGCCGTTGCCGCGACGGTCTTCTCGCCGTCCAGAGACTGACCGACTCGCGACCGCAACGACTAATTAGTTGGTAGTAACACTAGGTGGTATGTCGTTCAGCGGCTTCAGCGACGCGACGGATGCACAGGTCACGAACGCTATCGCCAGGTCCTGGAGCGAGGAGTTCCTGGACTTCACCGACACGGAGGTCATCGTCGTCGGCGGCGGTCCGTCCGGACTGGTCACGGCGAAGGAACTGGCCGAGCGCGGAGTCGAGGTGATGGTCGTCGAGAAGAACAACTACCTCGGCGGCGGCTTCTGGCTCGGCGGGTTTCTGATGAACAAACTCACCGTACGAGAGCCCGCTGATGCGGTTCTCGACGAACTCGGGGTGCCCCACGAGGAATCCGACACGGAGGGGCTCCATCTCGCCGACGGACCGCACGCCTGTTCTGCGCTCATCCAGGCCGCCTGCGACGCCGGCGCGAAAATCCAGAATATGACCGAGTTCACCGACGTCGTCGTCCGTGACGGGCACCGCGTCGCGGGCATCGTGATGAACTGGTCGCCCGTCCACGCGCTGCCCCGGGAACTCACCTGCGTCGATCCGATCGCCGTCGAGGCCGACCTCGTCGTCGACGCGACCGGCCACGAGGCCGTCGTGGTCTCCAAACTCCAAGAGCGGGGGGCGATCGACGCGCCGGGGATCGAACACGCCGAGACGCACGCGACAGGTATGGACACGACCGCAGAGGGCGAGTACGGCGCGCCGGGTCACGACTCCCCGGGCCACGACTCGATGTGGGCCCAGGACAGCGAGGACAAAGTCGTCGAGAAGACGGGCAAAGTCCACGACGGACTTCTCACGGCCGGACTCTCGACGGCCACGACGCACGGCCTCACCCGTATGGGGCCGACCTTCGGCGCGATGCTGCTCTCCGGCAAGCGCGCCGCCCAGGTCGCGCTGGACGAGCTCGGGGCGAACGCGCCGGTCGTTGACCTCCCGGGCGACGCGCCCGCCTCCGCGGACGACTGATGGCCTTCAGCGAGCAACTGCTCGCGGACGGCGCGGACCTCTGGGCCGCCCAGAAGGACCACCCCTTCGTTCGCGAACTCGCGGCCGGCACCCTCGACGAGGCAGCCTTCCGCCACTGGGTCACCCAGGACTATCGGTACCTGCTGGATTACGCTCGGGTGTTCGCTATCGCGGGCACGAAGGCGACAGAGGAAGCGCGGATGCGGCGCCTCCTCCACATCGCCCACGCGATCGTCGACGACGAACTGGATCTCCACCGGGAGTTCGCCGCTGAGTACGGGCTGACGCCCGCGGACCTGCGGGCGACAGAGAAGGCGCCGACCTGCGTCGCGTACACCAACTTCCTGCTTCGAACCGCCCACGAGGGATCGCTTGCGACCATCGCCGCGGCAATCTACCCCTGCGGGCAGGGCTATCTGGACGTTGCCGAGCATATGGCGGATCTGGCGACCGCAGAGCACCGCTACACGCCGTTCATCGAGAAGTACACGAGCGATGCGTTCCGCGAGTCGGTGTCCTGGATGCGTGACCTAGTCGACGACTGCGCCGCCGAAAGTCCGGGAAAGCGCGCCGCGATGCGGGAGGCGTTCCTGCAAAGTACGCGGCTCGAACACCGCTTCTGGGAGATGGCCTACACGCGGGAGTCCTGGGAGGTGCCTGCCTGATGACCTCCGAAACCGGGCCCCGATTCGACGACAGACGCCGCCCGGCGCCGGTTTCGCTCCCGGTCTCGCTAACGATCGCGGGGAGCGACTCGGGCGGCGGCGCCGGGATCCAGGCTGACCTCAGAGCGATGGCGGCCCACGAGACGTTCCCGACCAGCGTCGTGACGAGCGTCACGGCCCAGCACACCCGCGGCGTCGAGCGGTCGACGGTCCTCGCTCCCGACGACGTCCGCGCGCAGTACGAAGCAGTCGCAGACGACTTCGCCGTGGGCGCCGCCAAAACGGGGATGCTCGGCACCGCCGACGTCGTCCGGACGGTCCGGGCGTGCGTCGCCGAGGCGACCTTCCCGCTCGTCGTCGATCCGGTGATAGTCGCGACGTCCGGCGATCGGCTGCTGGATTCCGCCGGCGAGCGCGCCTACGAGGATCTCGTTGGCGAGGCCACACTCGTCACGCCGAACCGCGACGAGGCGGCCGTTCTGGTCGGAAGCGACGGCACGGAACCGACACCCCGCGAGGCGGCCGAGCGGCTACTCGAGATGGGTGCGGACGCGGCACTCGTGACGGGCGGCCACGGCGGCGGCGACACTGTGCGTGACGTCCTGGTGACGGATTCTGGCGTCCGGGAGTTCGCCCACCCGCGGATCGACACCGCCGCGACCCACGGCTCCGGCTGTTCGCTATCTGCGGCGATCACCGCGAATCTGGCCCGCGGTCGGGACCTCGAAGCCGCGGTCAGGGCCGGAATCACGTTCGCCAGTCGGGCCGTCCGCTACCCCCTTGACGTCGGCGGCGGACCGGGAGCCGTCCACCCGCTGGTCGAGGTACGCAACGACGCCGAGGCGCAGTCGACGGTCGCCACCGTCCGCGGCCTCGTCGATCAGTTCGTCGAGATGGATGTGGGCCCGTTGGTGGCTGAGGTCGGGATGAACGTCGTCGGCGCGACCCCATACGCGGAAGCGATCGACGAGACGGCGGCCGTCGAGGGGCGCATCACCCGGACACTGGACGGCGTCGAACCCAATCGGGGGGTCCGCTTCGGCGCCTCGAGCCATCTCGCCCGGTTTCTCCTGGCCGCTCGCGAGCACGACCCGGCTCTCCGGTTCGCGACGAACTGTCGGCTCACTGCGTCCACGCGCCGCGGACTGGAGACACTCGATGCACCGGTCGCGTGGTTCGATCGAACCGCCGAACCCGACGAGGCCTCGACGATGGACTGGGCGGCCGATCGAGTGTTCGATCGCGCCGATGAGCCGCCGCGCGCCGTCGCCGACGAGGGCGCCGTCGGGAAAGAGCCGATGATCCGCGTCGTCGGCGGGACACCCGCCGAAGTCGGGTCACTCGTCGAGCATCTGCTGGACGAGGCCGCCGCCGGTGGCGAGCCGTAGCGTCCCCCTGACACCGGGTGTGACCAGTGCACGGAACCTCCTGCTGCCCGTCACCACCCCAAGTGCTCGCCGGTCGCCCCCGGAGCGGGGGTTTCCGACAAATAAAGAGTTTTCCGCTCGGACGCGAGAGACTGAACGATGAGTACCTCCCACGAGTACGACGTCGTCGTCGTCGGAGCCGGGACCGCCGGGTGTTACGCCGCGGCCACGGCGGCCGACGCGGGCCTCGACGTCGCCGTCGTCGAGCGGAAATCCGCCGAAGAAGCCGGTCACATCGCCTGCGGCGATGCGCTGAAGGGTGCCGACGCGTTCCCCGAAGCGATCCCGAAATCGCAGATCGAGGGCGCGTTCACGAACACGGGCGTCGACCACGGCCGGTTCGAGATCCCGCAGGAAGACACCGTCCTCGACATCCCGGTCCCCGGCGAACTCGCGGTCATCGACCGCTGGGAGTACGGTCACCTGATCATCGAGGGTGCGGAGTCCGCCGGCGCAGAGTTCCACTACGACACCGTCGTCCAGGACGTCACGCAGGCCGACGACGGCACCGTCACGGGCGTCCGCGGCAAGCGGAACGGCGACGTCGTCGAGTACGACGCCGACGTGGTGATCGACGGTGCAGGGTCGCTTTCGATCCTCCAAGACAAGACGGACTTCTCGGAGTCGCGATTCGACACGAACGTCGCCTACTCGCAGTTCTGCTCGGCGTACCGTGAGATCGTCGAAGTGCCGGAACCGGTAGAGTGGGACGACGCCCTGGTCTTCAAGCCGACCGAGCGCGCGGCCGGATATCTCTGGTACTTCCCGCGGACCGAGACGGAGATCAACGCCGGCCTCGGGTTCCAGATGAACGAGGAGCCGATGAAGCTGGTCGACGACCTGCGGCGGGATCTGCAGAACCGCCCCGAGTTCGAGGGCGCGACCGTAACGGACAAACTCGGCGCGGCGCTGCCGACCCGCCGGCCCTACGACTCGGCTGTCGCGCCCGGATTCATCGCCGTCGGCGACGCTGCCGGTCACGTCAATCCGACGACCGGCGGCGGGATCGCCGGCGCGGCCTACGCCGGCACGTATGCGGCTGAACAGGCCATCAGCGCCATCTCCGCGGGCGACGTGAGCGAGTCGGCGCTGTGGCGCTACAACGAGCGCGTGATGGACCACTTCGGCGCGCGGTACGCCGGCCTCGACGTCTACAACATCCTGTCGACGGCGATCGACGTCGACAATCTGATGGGGCTTTTGGCGTCGCTGCCCGGGGAGAAACTCGCGGAGGCGCTGTACTCCGGGACGACCTCTTTCGGCCCGACGCTGCTCGCGAAGACGGCCAAAGAGTCCTACGGACACTGGGGGCAGATCCTGCACTTCTACCGGACGAAGCAACTCGCCGACGAACTGATGGAACACTACGGGCGCTATCCCGGCCGTCCCGAGGCCCTCGACGTCTGGCAGGACGAGCGCGACCGGTTGATGGACGACATCTACGAGGTCACCGGCGCAGAGTCGAAGTACTGACGCGCTCCCTACTGTTCAGTTAGGGCCGCCGTTTTCCGATCTCGACGATGGCTGTCGAGAGCACCTCGACGCCGAGTCCGATGTCCGCCTCGTCGACGTCGAAGGTCCCCGTGTGGTGGCCACCAGGATGGTCAGTGCCGACGCCGACGTAGGCCGCCTTCCCATCGTTCTCCTGTACGCGACGCATCAGATACGTCGCGTCCTCGCTGCCGCCGAGGTGGTCAGTTTCGAGTATGGAGGTGACGCCGTCGGTCCCGCGAGCCACGTCGGCGACGACCGCCCGCAGTTCGTCGTCGCTCCGTGCTGACGGGGCCTGTCCAGCGGTGTGAATCTCGGTCTCACAGCCGTGCATCTCCGCGGCCGAGCGGAGCACCCGACGGGCCTTCCCATACATGTACTCCATCAGTTCCGTGGTCTCTCCACGCACCTCGCCCTCGATTCCGACGCGTTCCGCGACGATGTTCGAGGCAGTGCCGCCCTCGATGACGCCGACGTTGACGCGGGTCGCGCCGTCGCCGTGGCGAGAGATCCCGTAGAGGTTCTCGACCGCGGTCGCCGCCGCCTGCATCGCGTTGTCTCCCTCCTCGGGACGGGCACCGGCGTGTGCGGACTCGCCGACGAACGCCGCCTCGAACTGGGAGACTGCCAGGAAGCCGTCGATGCCGGCGACGATCTCGCCCGAGGGATGATCGAGGCCGACGTGGACCGCGAGCAGGTAGTCGACGTCGTCGAGGTGCCCCGACTTTGCCATCGGCTCGCCGCCGACGATCCGTTCCTCGCCCGGCTGGAAGCACACCTTCAGCGTCCCCGAGAAGTCGCTTTCGAGGATGGCGTCCAGGACGCCGATGCCGATCGTCGTGTGGGCGTCGTGCCCGCAGGCGTGCATATAGCCCTCGTTCCCCGATCGGAAACCCTCGCTTGCGGGGTAGTGGTCCTCGGCAGACGACTCCGTGATCGGCAGCGCGTCGATGTCGACCCGGAGTGCGACTGTCGGCCCATCGCCACGCTCGACGACGGCGACGGCGCCGGTATATCCGCCTTCGAGTCGGTCGAGAACGTCCGTGCGGGCGCCCGCTGCCTCGGCGCGCTCCATCCATTCGTCGAGTTCCTCCTCGTCGGGGACGCCCACGCGGTCGCCATCGGCGAGGACCTCGGGACCCACGTAGAGCGCGTCGAGGTCGCGCGTCTCGAGTTCGTCGACGATCCGTGCGGTCGTGTAGAACTCTCGCCAGGCGGGTTCCGGATGCTTGTGGAGGTCACGACGGAGTTCTCGGAGGTCGTCTGCGGTCATACGTCTACGTTGGCGGCATCAAATAAAGTCGCGTCGGCGCCGGGTCCCGATTCAGGTCTGTCGTCCTCTCCTGCAACAGCGGTATGCGTGACCGCAGTGGGCTACACAGAACGGCTCTCACGCTCGTTTTGATGAGTTCCCGTCGACGGATCGATTCATCGTCGCTTTCCTCGGAGGCGCGGAGGGGGAGGGAGCCGGTCACGGGCCACCCATCCGAGTCCGGCGAAGACCACGAAGAGACACGCCGCAACGATCACTCCGACGGAGCCGCTCCGAGCCCGATTCACGAGAAGCCGCCACGCCGGTTGCGCGATCCCGATCGCTTTTGCGGCGGTCACCACCACCAGGATGACCGGGATGAGGTATCTGACGAACGGATAGAGGATACCGAGGTCGTCGTGGACGGTATCGAGGTCGACAGCCCACACGAAGACGAACAGGATAAGGATCGCAGAAATCGGCAGCGCGAACGTTCCGACAGACTCGTCGACAATATCCAACACGGGACGGCCGAACGCGGCGAGTCGCATCGGACTGTAGCTGAGCGCCGAGGGGACGCCCACGAAAAAAACGCCGACAGTGAGTGCTATCGTCGCGCGTGGTCTTGAGAGCCGTGTCGAGTTCGTCGCCGCAGCAACGCCAACCTCCAGAAGCGAGACCCCCGAACTGAGCGCGGCGAAAAAGAGCAGCCCGAAAAACGCGACCGCGACGATGCGGCCGAAGGGCATCGTCTCGAACGCCGTGGGGAGTGTCGTGAAGGCGAGTTCCGTCCCGAGGGTTGGCTCGAGGCCGAAACTGAAGACGATCGGGAATATCACCAGACCAGCGACGATGGCCGCACCGATGTCGGTGACTGTGACGAGCAACGCGGAGTTGCGGAGGTTCGCCCCCTCGTCGACGTAGCTTCCGTAGGTGAGCATAATCCCCTGACCGACGGACATCGAGAAAAACACCTGTCCGAACGCGGCACTCCAGATCCCCGCGTCAGTGAGTACCGAGAACCGGGGTGTAAACAGGAACCTCGCTGCCTGTCCCCACGCTGGAAGCGTCACCGCATACAACGCGAGTCCGAGAAGGATCGCAAACACGGTGGGCATCACGACCTTTGCCATCCGTTCGATGCCGTCGCGGACGCCCAGCGAGACGACGCCTCCCGTGAGGACTGTTGCTCCGACGAAGTAGCCCACCGGCTCCCACCCCGCTGTGAACGCACCGAACGTCGTTTCCGTCCCGCCCAGCCACGATAGCAGGAAGCCGAATACCCATCCCGTAAGAACCAGATAATAGCTCAAAACGAGGAGAACCCCGCCAGTCACGAGCCAGCCGAATGCGGTGTACTCGGGTTTCACTGACCGGAACGCGGACACCACGTCCGTCCGGAGTCGTCGTCCGACCGCCAGTTCGAGTACGAGCAAGGGGACTGCACACACGAAGGCTGCGATGAGATACGGAACGAGATAGGCGCCCCCTCCGTTCTGGCCAACGACTGCGGAGAACCGCCAGATGTTCCCGAGACCGACAGCGGCACCGACGGTCGCAAGTAGAAAGCCCAGTCGGGAGCCCCAGCGCTCCGTAACCATCTGTAATCTCATAGTAAGGACGTGCACAAACCATCTTAAATCTACGACTTGAGCGAGTGCGCCGGGGGACCGTCTCCAAAACTGGTCGTCTCTCTCCGCGGTCGCGATTTGTGTCATATTACATAGATTCTCGCAATTATTATTGCTTGCCGACGAGAATAACTGGTATGGCTACCGACCCATCCTCCCGCCCGTCATTCCGCATCACCCACGAGGCCAGCGCCTCGGAGAGACTCGTTGCCGGCTTCTCGTCGTTTGGACTGGCCGGGCTCACTGCGGTCGACTTCCTGGTCGATCAACTCGAACTCGAGGAAACCGGCTATATCACCACCGAGGAACTCCCGTCGATGACGCCGTTCGAAAACGGGACCCCGCGCCACCACACTCGGCTGTTTTCCCGCCCCGACCTGGATCTCACGCTCCTGGTGAGCGAGCTCTTCGTCCCGCTGTGGGCGGCTGACCCGTTCGCGAAGTCGATTCTCGACTGGACCGAAAGCAATCGCATCGAGGAGATTACGATCCTCTCTGGAGTCCCCCTCCCCCACGGGCCGACGGACCACAGAGTGTTCTACGTTGCCACCGAAGATTACCAGGACGAACAGCTAGCCGCTTCCGATATTACGGCGATGGGAACAGGATTCCTCGACGGCGTGAATGCGAGCGTCGTCGGTCGTGGGATGGACACTGATCTGCGTGTCGGTGTCTTCATCACGCCGGTCCACCCCCGAGTCCCCGACGTCGAAGCGGCGCTCCGACTCCTTGTCGCCGTCGAGCAGTTGTACGATATCGAGGTCGACACGACCGCATTAGAGCAGTTCGCAGGCGAAATTGAACAGTACTACCGTGATCTCGAAGAACGATTACAGGCGGTCGACCAATCGGAGATTCACGAAGACCGGATGTATATGTGAGGTCGGTTCGACGTTCCGGTGCTCGTACTGTCGGACGTAACTATCCGGAAATTCTCGGCACCACGGGGTGCCGAACTGTTCCACGAACGTACGTCCGACAGTATCAGTCCCGCAGATGGCCGGCCGGCTTCTTCTGTTCGACCTCGATCTCGACGTGGAGGCTCTCCGGAAAGTCCATGTGGCCGACCTCCCGCGCGATGTGGTCGTTGCCGTGGATCTCCAGTTTCCGGGAGTAGACCGTGTAGCTCCACGGCGAGAACTCTTCGCCGGGCTGGAGCGTTCGATACTGCGGTACTGAGTGGTTTTCGGGAGGGTCCGCGTGCGGTCCCTTGCATTCGGCGCCCTTGCGTTCGAGCATCGATTTGAGGTCCGACACTGCCGATTCCAGTTCGTATCGGTTCCCCGATTGGAAGCGTAGTTTTGTGACGAAGGTCATAGGCTGGGTTCCGCTGGGTTAGGAAACATATCGGCACCGAGCCGTAAAAACACACCTATCGTCGTTGCTTCTCGGTGTGTGTCGACTTCCACCACGGCGAGCGGGCGGTTCTGATACTGATTACTCTCACTTTTTATCGCCGAGCACCGGAGGCGGGGATGTCGCTCGGCGGGAGAGACGAGAGTAATCAGTATGAGAGACTGCAGGGGCCCCTCGAAGCGTCCGATAGTCTCTTAACTCCTTGTACGGTTATTTCAGGTAATGACAGTCGAAGCGGTCAGCGCTGGAGCCATCCTCTTCCGCGACACCCGCGGCGAACGGGAGTATTTACTCCTGAAGAGCCGGCCGGGGGACTGGGAGTTCCCCAAAGGCGGGGTCGAGGGCGAAGAGGAGCTCCAGCAGACGGCGATCAGGGAAGTCAAAGAGGAGGCTGGGATCGAAGATTTCCGCCTCATCGACGGGTTCCGCGAGGAGTACGACTACGTCTTCGAGGCCAACGGCAGGACGATCCACAAGACGGTGCATCTGTTTATCGCCCGGTCGTTCGAGGCGAGCGCAGAGCTCTCGAAAGAACACCGCGACCTCCAGTGGCGCGACTACGAACAGGCGCTCAACACGATCACACAGGACGGGCCGCGGGAGATCTTCGAGCAAGCACACGAGTATCTCGACCAACTGGCCGCCGACGGCGAGGAACAGGACGGCAAGTACCTCGCGTAGGCCGGAGTCGTACGCGTGATACCGACTATCGTCGTCTCTTCCCGGTGCGCACCGGCTCGGGGTGTGGTGAGCGCCGGTAAACAGTTACAGCAGTCGTTATGACACCCGGAACCGGCGAATTCGGCTTCGAGCTTTTCGTGTGCCGGTGGGCAGAGACGGCGTGGCCCCCTGACGAAAAGCGAGAAGCCCCAGTCGTCGTCGCCCGCCAACTCGGCACGCAGGCGCGCCGGTGGGACACCGTCGTTCTCGAATGCGATCCAGAGGGACTCAGGGCCCGGGCGCAGTTCGGCGAGCGCGAACTCGATTCGGACCTCCTCCACGTGGTTCGCAACGCGCCCGCCGACTGGGCGTGGTACCGCGACGCGCTCCCGCACCCCGGGTATCCCTGGCGGTACGTTCGTGCAGCGGTCCACCGCGCGGCCGACCGCGGCGTCGTCGAGAAACGCCGGGACGGAAACCGGATCGAGATCAGACGTATCGCACCCTATCCCGACTGGCTCCGGCGGATCATCGCTATCGAGAACAAGCCCGACCTCGACGCGTCGGCCGCCCGCGCGCTCTCCGAACAGTTGACTCACGACGTCGAGACAGCGCTCGCCGACGAGGTGTGGGTGGCGACTGAGGCGACAGGCGAAAGCGTCGAACCCGCGCTTCTCGAGGATCTGCCCGTCGAGGTCGGCATCCTGGCGCTCTCGTTTCCAACCGAAGCGAGCGTCGAGTGGCATCCCAGTGCGGTGACGCCGCCGGAGGCCGCTACCGACGCGGCCCGACAGCGACGCCGACTCGAACTCGGAGAGCGGGCCTACGGGCGCGGCTGGCGCGATTACCACGAGACGATGCGGCCGGACTGCCGGCACTTCGAGCTTCGACGCGCGGGCAGAACGTTCGTGCCGAACTGTCGGGCGAAGCAGCGTTCACAGACTGCCGCCGAGTGTTCCGGGTCGTGTCCGGACTTCGAACCGGAACCGCCGGCGTGGCGGACGAAGGGCTGGCCGATCGAAGGCGGTCCGGGGAAGGGAATCAAACGGCTGCTCCGGAGGCGTCGGGAGTGGGTTCGGGAGCGGGACCGAATCCACACAGAAGACGACTGATACTGGTTACTCTCACTGTTTCCCGACGAGCGCCACCCCCCTCGACGGCGCTCGGTGGGACGAGACGAGAGTAATCAGTGTGATTGGTTCGTTCGCGATCGCTCAGAAATCGATCATCCGGAAGTCTCGCTCAGGAATCGGATATTTCGACGTCGATCTCCGCGCGGTGGGCCGCCAGCCGGAACGTCGGGACCGTCCGATAGATCACTTCCACGACACCCTTCCGTCGGAGGTTCTGCAGCGCCTGTCGGACGTCCTCGACGGGCGGATCCACGTCGTAGGCGTCGCGGACCTTGTTCAGGACGCTCACGACGCTCTCGGATCGGTCGTTCGGACCGGCGACGACCGCGAACACCTGCGATTCGAGTTCCGGGACCCGGATGACGGCGGGCACGCCGCCGTCGTCTCCGTCACCGCTTTCGACTCCGGGCTCGACATCGACGAGATCGGCGGCGTCCGCCGTTGCGCGGATGAGGCTGTTGTCGTCGCGGTAGTAGTACTCCTTGAGTTCCCCTTCGAGATAGCTGTGGACCTCGCTGCCGGACTCCAGCCCCCACGCCTCCTGGAGTTCCTTGTTCTTCGTCGGTTGCAGGCGGACCACGTCGGCGAGTCGCTCTCTGGCCTCTTCGGAGAGAGTTCCGTCGTCTGTCACAGGCGCCCGTTCGTCCCGAGGTAGTAATAAGGGCTGTTGTAGGCGCCTGTCGCCTCCCGCGGGATCGGACTGCGGAATCGACGAGAAAGCGTTCCGAGCCTCTCTCGGTTCGTCGTTCGTCGCTGCGACGCTCGAACCTGGATTTTCGGAACACGGGCCGGACCGATTCGCCCGGCGATCCCGGCGTTTAAGTCGATGAAGCGTCTGATTGGGGGTAGAATGGAGTTTTGCGACGACTGCGGTTCGATGATGAAGACCGAGGGAGACGTCTGGGTCTGCGGCAACTGCGGGGCCGAGAAGCCCCGCGATTCGGCCAACGAGGCGCATATGACTTCGACGGACGCCCGCGAGGAGACCGAAGTGGTCGATATGTCCGAGGTCGACGACGAGGAGATCGGGCCGACCACGACGGTGATCTGTCCGGAGTGCGGACACGACCGCGCACGCTACGAGATGAAGCAGATCCGCTCGGCCGACGAATCGGAGACGCGCTTTTTCACCTGTACAGAGTGCGGCCACAAGTGGCGCGAGGACGATCACTGATCGGCAGCGGGCCGTTTCGCTCCAGTGCCGGGCAGTACGGTCAATTCTGTCGCGCTGAATCGCATTGCCCCGTCTCGGTTCACCTCCGCCCCGGCGAATTAATACTGTCGGACGTAACTATCCGGAAATTCTCGGCACCACGAGGTGCCGAACTGTTCCACGAACGTACGTCCGACAGTATAAGTCACGCGCGGGCGAACCCGCGAGCGTGGACGCCGACATAGACCCGCCGGAACTCGACGTCCCCGAGGGGTGGCGGCTCGTCTCCGAGGAGGTGACGACGCCGTTCGACGCCCGACTCGTGACCGCCCGGGCCCACACCCGTCTCTACGAGGACGTCCACCTCAGGGAGCGGCTCCGGGAGGTAACCGGGACCGAGACGACGTGGCGGTTCGTGTTCGCGAGTCGGCTCCGAATCAGCCCGAAATCCCCCGGTTCCCCGGCGCTCACGCGGCTTGTCTCGGACCGCGCGTCGGGGACATTTCTCACCGTGCTGGAGTCACGAGGGTTCTCAGAGATCGCACGCGCCGACACGCACCGGTTTGCCGTCGGGGACGTCGATGTCGATGCGACGCGGTACCGTGCGGAGGTGGCCGTCGGCGGGGAAAATCTGCCGGTGGAGGCGTACTTCGCAGCGTGGCCTGCGGGCGCCGAGTACCTCCTCGGCGGGGGCGCCTACCCGCTCTCACTCCCCGGGAACGAAACCTTCGATCCCGAACAGGGGCGCGAGGAACTGTTCGAGATGCTTCGCTCGATGGAGTGACTGGACGTTCCCCTATCGCTGCACCCTGGGAGTTACCGCTCTCTCCGCGCGAACGTGAGATAGCCGGTGTGGCCGACGCCTGCGGTCGACGGGCGGGAGCCGCGCTCGCCGAAGTCCATCTCCCGCTGGATGGTCTCGAACGTGTCGATATCGACGAGCCCCGCTTCCCGGGCGGCCTCGACTGCCTCGCGGCTGTGTTCGACGAACGGCGAGTAGACCGCGACGTGGCCGCCGTCTGCAAGCAGTGCGGGAGCGCGTCTGACGACGGCGGGTGCATCCCCCGTATCGAGAGTGATGGCGTCGAACGGCCCCTCCTCGACGACCTCGTCGAGCCGCGCTGTGAGGTCGCCGGTCCGGACGTCTACGCGGTCGTCGACGCCAGCGAGCCGCATATTCTCTCGGGCAACGTCCGCGAATTCGCCGTCGATCTCGTAGCTGACGACATCGGCGTGCATCCGGCCCAGGTATGCCGCGAGCACGCCGGTTCCGGTGCCGGCGTCCAGCACTCGGTCACCGGCAGCGATGCCGGTGTGACCGACCACGAGGCCGACGTCCCGGGGGAGCATCGGGGCGCCCGTCCGTTCGAAGTGGTTGAACAGGTCCGGCCCGCGCAGGCGCCTGACCACGAACGGCGTTCCCAGATGCGTCTCGATGACGTCGCCGGGTTCGACGTCCTCCGGAATCTCGAGGACGCCCAGATCCGTCTGCAGTTCATCACCCGGCGCGCGGAGGTACTCCCGGTCCTCGTGAACGAGCAGGTAGCTCACTCCAGGTCGGCGATGGCGTCCGCCAGTCGGCCGTCGTTGGCTTCGAGGGCTTCCCGTGCCGTGTCGGCGTCGACACCTGCCTGATTCGCGACGAGTTCGATGTCGTCGGCCGGGATTCCGTCGTCACCCTCCTCGATAGCGGGCGCGTCGTCGCTCTCGTCGCCGTCGTCGGTCTCCAGTTCGCGTGAGTCGGGGTCGCCGACGACCTGGTAGGTCTGCTGGCCCTGCGCGTCCATCCGGGTGACTTGCGCGTCCGAGAACACCAGCTCCTCGTCGGCCGTCCGGATGATGACCTCCTCTGCATCGAGTTCGTCGACGTCGATGCCCATCTGTTTCATCATCTGTTTCATCTTCCGCGGATTCATTCCGCCGCCACCAAACATAGTTGCCCGAATCGATGGCGGCCGACAGCAAAAGCGTGGCGAACGCCGCCGCTCGTCCCCGCTTTTCTTCTGGAAGAAATCGTCTCGATACTTCTCATACGGACTGCTGTCGTCTCTTGCCCCTGCTCACCGGTACTGGTTGTGATTAGCACCGGTAAACAGTCACAGCAGTCCGTCTCATAATGGTCACTCTCACTTTTTACCGCCGAGCGCCACCCCCGTTGACGGCGCTCGGCGGGAAGAGACGAGAGTAATCAGTATCAGGGGTCGTCGTCCGCGGCGGTCCGTTTGAGCCCCGTCGCCTCCTCGATGTCCATCTCGTACCCCACGACGGTCAGCCGACGCCCGCCAACCATCGAGAGGTCCGGCGACCACGCGTTGTCGTCCATCAGTTCCCCGAGTTGGCTCCACTCCTTCTGTGTCAACTCTCGGAGACTGCCAAAGGCGAGTACGCTCCGCCACTCGAACTGTGATTCGATGTCGTACACCGCCAGACACGCCCGTTCGGTCGCCTCACTGTAGGCGAGCTTCTCGCTTTCGTCGCCGAACTGCCAGTAGGCGAATACGGCACGACCCCGCTCGTATCCGAACGAGATCGGCACCGCATAGGCGTTGTTCCCGTCGGCCAGCGAGAGGACACCGGTCCCCTGATCCCGCAGAAATTCGTCGATTTCCGCGTCGGACATCCGGCCACCGCGGAATCCCTCGGGGAAAGTTTCCTCGGTCATAGACTCCCGTTCGTCGGGGTCCGTAAAGGACCTTGTTCTCTGACGGCGGCGACCGTCCCCACTCCGATCAGTAAACGGGAGGATCGTCCGACCGAGTACCGGCCTGCAGCCTCCCTGAGCGACGGACTTACCGGTGGACTGTGTCCTCGGCAGAGGGCAGCATCCACTGGAGGGATTCGGTCGGTCGTTTGTACACGACGGTGACCGGCTTGTCGACGAGCCGGACCACTTTGTCGGCGGTGCTTCCGAGCAACATCTCTTCGACTCCGCCGAGGCCGCGTGAACCGATCACAACCATATCGATGTCGTGATCCTCGACGTACGCCTGGATTTTCTTGTGTGCGATCCCCGTCTGGACAGCGGTCACACAGTCGACGCCCGCGTCAGCGGCCACCCCGGCGACCTCGTCGGTGATCTTTTCGCCGTACTCGATGTACTCCTCGCGTTTTTTATCCTGTTCTCCCGTGATCGGGACGATCTTCGCCTCGAACTCGTCGACGACGTGGAGCGCGTGAACGGTCGCGCCCAGTTGTTCGGCAAGGCGGATGCCTTCCTCGACGGCGTTGCCCGCCTGCTCGCTCCCATCCGTCGGGATCAGAATGCTGTCGTACATACAATCTGATACATCCACCAGCTAACCATTAAAGGTGTTGCCGAGTACCACATATCGGATCTGACGGCGTCTGCCGGATAAGGGTCGGGTTTCCTCGACCCACGCTCCCCGCGGTCGACCTGTTCAAAAGGCGGCGACCACGGAGGATCGACATCCGCTGATCCCCGCAGGCAGCAGATTCCTGGGCGGTACGTGTCGACGCCTCTGAGCGAACCCGGAGCCGACCGCCACCCGACCTGTGCCGATTGCCCCGCGTGTGGACAAAACTACACCGGGATTCCGTACACTATCGAAATCCGCCCGCTGGGACCGGCTTAACTCGGTTTATCCGGAATTACATCCGCATTAAAACGGCCAAATCCGGTCGCAATCCGGCTGCAGCACTGCACCCCCTTATCCCACCTCGGCCGATACGTCGAGTTGCAATGATCGAAGCAGACCCACTGACGATCGCACAGTTCGCACACGAAACCGCCGGGATGGCGCTGCAGGCCGGACCGCCCTCGGACCTGCCGGGAGCGGTGCCGGATTTCGTTGGCGGTATCCTCGATGAGATCGGCGCCTCCGCGGGCGAGGCGACGGACGGCCTCGGTGAAACCATCAGCGGCCTGACGCCGGGCGGGAGCGAAACGTCCGAGAGCGTTGGGTCGGCCGCGGGCGCTGCTGCGGAGAACGCCCCCGACCAGTAACTATCTCCTCTTTGCCCGGATAGCCCCGAGCTTCACCCCCGCTGACGCACGAGATCCTCCGGCCCGCCCACGCTATCCCTCTCCGGCCTCCGGGATCCGTTCTCGGAGCCGCTCCAGCGCAGCCGACGCTTCCGCTCGAACGCGCGGCTGTGATTCGTCGTCACTCGCCAGTGCCGCGATCGACGGTTCGTCCTCGACAGTGCCGATGAACCCCAGACAGCGACACGCTTCGGCCCGTACCACGGGATTCCGGTCGGAAAGCCCCTCCCGAACCCGCTCGCGAACCGGATACGAGACCGCAGCCAGCAGCCGCTCGACCGTCGCTGCGTCGTGAGCGGCCACAATCGTGGTCACACTCTCCAGTGCGTTCCGGCGGGCCCACAGATCCGACGCGGCGAAGGCATCTTCGAGGGCCTCGAGCGCCCGTATCGGACTCCCGTCGGGTCCGTTCGCTTCGCTCACTCCCCCGACGACTTCCCACTCGCTGGCGCTCGTGGGAATCCCATCGGTTTCGCCGAGTTTCCCGACGGCCAGGATGCTGCCTCGCCGCTCGAGGGAGTCACCCGCCTCCAGCAGCGTGAGGACTCGGCTTTCGATGTCGAACGTCTCGCGAACGTCCGCCGGCAACCGATCGAGAATCTCCGCGGCACGGCGGCGCACGTGCCCGTGTTCGTCGCCGAGCCCCGCGACAGCCACATCGACGACGGTCTCGTACTCCTCGATGCCCGCGCGTCCTGCGGCGAGTACGGCCTCGATCGCCCGATAGGCTTCGCTTCTGACTGCCCAGCTCCCGTCGTCCGCACAATCAAGCAGCGCCGGTAGCACGGTCGTTTCCAGCACTGTCGCGTCGTCGGGGCGACCCAGTTTTCCAACCGCTTCAGCGATCGAGAACGCGGCGTGCTGGCGAACGGCTGCTTCCGGGTCGGCGAGTTTCTCAGTCAGCGCACCGAGCACCGCCGCCGTGCGCGATGGATTCTCTCGTATCACCGGTCCGATCGCGTCGATTACGGCTTCCCTCCGTTCTCGCCGTGGCGCCGACACCGCGTAATCGACGACCGTATCCAGTTCTGTGAGAGGCGTCTCGGCTCGGTTGCGGATCGCCTCCCGGAGGTGATCCGGATAGTCTTGCGAGTAGAGACGGGCGAGAGTCTCACGCGTGTGCGGTTCGTCGGAGCGATCTGCAAGCTCCGTCTCGTACTCTCGCACTGCCTCCGGGTACTCCGCCGCGACCGCCGCGACAGCCGCCCGGATCGACCGTCGGCCGAGTTCCGACATCAGTCGGTCGAGTTCGCCGACGAGGGCCCCGGCATCTGCCGTAGCCAGGGATCCGAGTGCGGCGGCAGCGTCGTCCTGTGCCCGCCCGGAGTCCTCGTCCTGGAGGAAGCCCACGAGGCGTCGCGACGCGCCCGGAAGCGACGCGAGCGCCTCGGGTGGCGCATATTTCAGCACCGAGACAGCCGCCAGGCGAACGAAATCGACGGGATCCGTGAGTCGGCGGGTCAGCGCCTCGACCGCGTCGGTCAGGAGGTCCGGATCGACTGTTGCGAGCCGATCGAGCGCCCCGACGATGTGCGCCCTCGTCGTCGGGTCCTCGTCGTCCAGGCGGCCAGCCAGGGCCCCGATGTGCGGTCGGACCGCCTCCGGGGAAGTCGCCCCGACCACCCCCACCGAACGGATCGCCCACTGCCGGACGAGTGGTTCCTCGTCGTCGAGGTGTGCGCCCAACGCGTCGATCAGCGCGGCTGGGTCTGCTGTGGGCTCGTCCGCAGTCGCACCGACACCGTATGCTGCCATCGCCCGTTCCAGTGGGTCGGCGGAATCGAGCCAGTCGACGAACGCTGCCGGGAGATCGATCGCGAAGCCGTCGCCGTCCGTCACCTCGACGAGGAGTTCCCGGATCCGATCCCGGGTGCGTGCGTCCGCTTGGCGGGCGGCGACGACGCAACGCGCTAGAAACCGGTCCGGAGCCTGAGCCGCCATCTCCCTGCGTGTCGTCCGTGCTCGCTTCCGTCCAGTCGAGAGGTATTCGAAAACGTCTTCCAGACCCTCGTCGCTGTCGCTGCCGCCCTCGCCCCGGGGGGCGTCGAGTCGCTGCCCGGCCGTTTCTGCAGCGTTCCGAACTTCGAATCGCGGGTGTGCGGTGAACGGTTCGATCGCACTGCGAACCGTCCCGTCACCGACGCGTCCGAGCGCCCGCAACGACCACTCGGGAACGCGGCTGTTCCAGTCGTCGAGGGCCTCAATCAACTCCGGTACGTAGCTGCGAACCCACCGCGGATGGTCGGCTGCGATCACGGCGAAGGCCTCCGCGCCGTCCCACCGCACCCAGTCGTCGCCCGCTTCGAGTGCGAATCGACACAGCTCCATCGTGAGCGGCGCGACCCGCACGTCGGCGCTCCCGAGTTCGCCCAGTTCGTGGATCCACCAGTTGACGGCGAAGTGATCGTCGACGGCGCGGATCTCGTGCTCCAATTCCGTCGCAATTCGCAGCGCAAACAGCGGCCGAAGGCTCGCAAGCCGGACCACGGCGGGCGCCAGCGCCTTGGCCTCGTAGTCGCTGATCACCCGCTCGATCACCCGGTCGTCGACGGCCCCGACCGCCAACAGCGCGTCGAGCAGAAAGCCCGCATCCGGCTGTCGTCCCTCCCCGAGCAGTTGCCCTTCCAGCGAGGCGGCGAACGGACGGACCGCATCGGGATCGGCGGCCGCGACGGCGGCGAGCGCTCTCGGGAGATTGTGCGTCTCCGGCGTGTTCTCGTCGATCAACACGTCCACGAGTCGCCCGACGGACGGCGAAATCGAGGTGGGATACTCGTGGGCGACGACGACCAGGCCGTCGAGGAGGGCCTTCTGTCGGTCGGTCAGGTGGGCGTCACTCGAGTACGGGGTCGGCTCGTCGGGCGCATCGTCGGCTTGAAACGACTCGAAGGCGCCGACGAACCTGTCGACCAGCACCTCGACGACGGGTGCGGCTTCCAGCCGGCAGGCCGTTTCCGCGACCGTCTCGGCGTGGTCGGGATCGTCGAGATGGCCGATCAGGGCGGCGCGGACACCCGCCGTGTTCCCAGCGCGGGCGAGTGCCTCGAAGGCGTCTTCACGGACCAACCGCTCGTCGTCTCGCGTAGCCGATACGAGCGTCTTGCGGAGTTTCGGCGAAGGCTCCTCCCACCGCCCGAGGCGGTCGGCGATGGCGTCGATGGCCTCGCGTTGGACCGCTGCGGCATCCGCCCTCGCTCCCTCGGCGAGCGCCTGCTCGATCGACGCCTCCGCCGTCGACCCCGGGGCGATCCGGCCCAGCACCCGGAGTGAGGCCTTTCGTTCGTCGATTGGCTGCGTCGGCGCTGCCGCGGCCGTGAGGAGGTCGACCTTGTTCGGATCAATCGTCTCCGTCTCGGTGAGTCGCTGCAGCGCTTGCAGTAGCGCGACCCGCACGGATTCCGCGGCGGCGGTCGACAGCCGATCGAGGAGCCGTTCGATCGCCCGCTCCCTCCGATCACCGCGGTGGGCCGCGGCCCGCGCTACCGATGTCGCTGCCGCGGCGCCGACGCTCGGCGCCGACGCGTCGAGTGCCCTCGTGATGGTCTCGAAGAGGTCGGTATCGGCCCCGTTCCAGGGGACCCCGAACGGCGCGTCAGTCCACGTTTCCGTCCCGGCGATTCGTCCCAGCGCCGAAACCGCCGCGGATCGGAGTTGCTCGTCGTCTGCATCTACAAGGGCACTGATTTCAGGAACCGCTGATTCGACCATCTCCGGGGCGACGAGCCCCAGCTGCCCGAGCCGTTCGAGCGCCGCCTTTCGGTCGGCTGCGTCCCCGGAGAGGTCGTCTCGGAGCGCCCCCACTACTGGCTCGAACGCCGTCGGATCGGTCCTGTGTGCCCGCGCGATTGCCCAGCCCCGATGGGGTCGGACCGTTTGGCCCTCGTACTCGGGATCGGTGAGGATCTCTAACTCCCCCGCGAGGAACTCCGGGTTGCGCTGCCCCATCGTTATCAGGAACGCCTCGATAGCCCACTCGTCGAATCCGAGCTCTTCGGCGGCCCCGAGGAGATCCGAAATCGTCCCGGCCGACGCCGGATCGATCCGTGCCAGATCGAGTGCGAGCACCACCCCCGTCTGTCGATAGACGGCGTCCTGCCGCTCCAGCCCGTCGAGCACCCACGTCGAGACCTGTGGCAGGATCTCCGCGACGACCTCGGGGTGTTCGCGGGCGATTTCCCGGGTCGCGTCGGCGGCGACTGCGCGGAAGGCTTCCCCGTTCACGATCTGCTCTACCAGCGCCGTCGCCGTCTCCGTGGCCTGGTCGCTGCTGTCGTCGTCTATACAGGCCCGCTTGCGGTGGACAATCTCGTCGGGGGTGAGCATCGAAACCCTCTCGGATCGGGGAGTCTCGCTACGTGTTCTTAAATTGACGGCCGGCAGGGACCCGACTGTCAGGGGGAAGGAACTATGCCGCGCGAGGGAGACGAGTCGATAGATGACCGAGGACACGGAGACCATCGCCGTCGCGAACGTCAGCGAGGGGCCGGGCGGCGACGGCGACCAGGAGCCGGGAACGGGGGTCGAACTGCCGGTTGTCGACATCCTGACCGGGCGGGGGTTCATTACGGGGAAGTCGGGGTCGGGGAAGTCGAACACGGCGTCGGTGATCATCGAGAATCTGCTCGAGAAGAACTTCCCCGTGCTCATCGTCGACACCGACGGCGAGTACTACGGCCTCAAAGAGCAGTTCGAGCTCCTCCACGCGGGCGCTGACGACGAGTGCGACATCGTCGTCAACCCCGAACACGCCGAGAAACTTGCTTCGCTGGCGCTCGACAGCAACGTTCCGATCATCCTCGACGTCTCGGGCTACATCGACGAGGACGAGGCGCAGGAGCTCCTGCTCGCGGTCGCACGGAACCTCTTTGCGAAAGAGAAGAAGCTCAAGAAGCCGTTTCTGATGCTCATCGAGGAGTGTCACGAGTACATCCCGGAAGGCGGCGGGATGACGGAGGCGGGCAAGATGCTCATCAAGATCGGCAAGCGGGGCCGGAAACACGGGCTGGGGATCGTCGGTATCTCACAGCGCCCCGCCGACGTGAAGAAGGACTTCATCACGCAGTGCGACTGGCTCGTCTGGCACCGGCTGACCTGGAATAACGACACGAAGGTCGTCGGTCGGATCCTCGGCTCGGAGTACGCGAACGCGATCGAAGATATGGGCGACGGCGAAGCCTTCCTCGTCACCGACTGGTCTGCCTCACTCCGGCGAGTCCAGTTTCACAAAAAGCAGACCTTCGACGCGGGCGCGACGCCCGGTCTCGATGACTTCGAGCGCCCGGACCTGAAATCCGTCGACGGCGATCTCGTCTCGGAGTTAGAGGAGATATCCGCGGAGAAGGCCCGTCGCGAGAGCGAGATCGCGGATCTCAAACAGGAGCTCGAAAAGAAGGAGGCGCGGATCCGGGAACTCGAACGCGAACTGGAGGAGGCGCGGGATCTCTCGCAGATGGCCGATCAGTTCGCACAGGCGATGTTCCAGACCGCAGAGGCGCCGTACCGCGGCGGGAGCGGCCGGAACCTCGCCCGCTCCGGAGACGGGCAGGCCGCCCTGGATCAGTACGACGACATCGACGCAGACGTCGCCGACGCGGCCGACACCGCCCCTGCCGACACGGATGCAGTCGACCCCGAGGACGCGGAGTCGACGTCGGACGACGAGACGTCGTCTGTCGACGAATCGGACGTCGTCACCGCCGCCGCGGCCGGCGCGTATCCCGGCCTCGACGTCGAGAACGGTTTCGGCACCGACAGCGGGAGCGGTCCGAACGGCGGCGACGTCCCCCCGGAGCGCGCCCACGAGGAAACGGCGGATCTGACCGGGCGTGCGGACGTCATCAAGCGACTGCGCGGGGTCGTGACGTCGCTCCCGCCGGCGGCACAGCGGATGCTCGCGTTCTATCGACAGGTCGACGCCTGCGATCCCGTCGATGCCCACGTCGCCGCGGGTGAGGTCGGCGACAAACAACTCGCGTACAGCCGGAATCGGGCCCTCCGCCGGGCCGGCTTCGTCGAACACGTGGGTCGCGGCCGGTACGCGTACGCGCTCCCGGAACTGGTCCGCGAGGAGTTCGCCGACCGCCTCGACGAAGCGGAGCTTCGGGACGTCGTCGCGGCCGTCGAGGACGCGTTCCGGCCGGACAGCGGGGACGAATCCAGTGCGGACGGTGACGACGCTGCGATGTCTGGGGCCAAAGGTGACGATGCAAGCGACTCTGGCTCCGACGACGCCACTGCGGAGTCGGACCCCGGAACCGAGACTGCCGACGACTAGCGGCGTCGGTTCCCTCGGCTCGGCTGTCGGTCTTCCGCCCTGCTACAGCTCCTGTTCGACGTAGTCGTTGATGTCTTTCACCAGCGACTTCCGGTAGGTCCAGAAGCCGGTCCACTCGTTTGGACCATCTTCGAGAGCGAGGAGGGCTACGTGCCCCTCTCCGCCTTCCGGCGGCGTGTAGACGACGAACCACGATTCAAGGAAATCCTCCTCGTATCCGATGTGGGCGGTGATGGTGGACGCCGGCGACGGCTCCCAGCCGGGCGCCCCGTAAACGTGGACGTCGACCGGGGAGTCGTCGAGTCGCCGGTAAACTTGCTGTGTTCCGATCTCGTCCTGAATCCGGTCCAGCGACTGGAAGGACGTCCTGAGCGTTCCAGCTCCCTGTTCCCACGCGGTCCGCTCGATGTATCGCGAGACTAGAATCAAAAGCAGCTTTTCGGTGTGTGACTCCGGGTATCCACGGAGGAAGAAGGGCACATCGTGGAGTTCGTCCAGCGCGGCCGGGAGTGTCACTTCGTCCAGTTCCCGCGAGCCAGTGATAAAGAGATCCGAGTTGACCATCAGGATCGAATCCTGCAGCTCCGAAAGCGGCGATCTGGCGACGACCGTATCGTCTTCGACCACCAGCACCTGATCGTCGGCCTCGCGAGCCAGATCGACCTCCTCGACGCTGATCGGCTGGTTCTCGAACATCTTCTCTAACATCCGCTGGAGCGGCTCAGGCGCCTTGCGGTTCAGGATGACGAGCGATCGATCCGGCGGATCGACCTCGTCGAGGAATTTTCTGAGGGTCATCGGTCGAATCTCGGCGACTGGGGACTACAGCGGTTCGACGAGCGATTCCAGCGCGGCGCGCGGGTCCTCGGCCTTGGCGACGCCGGAGGCGAGCAGGATCCCCGACGCGCCGAGGTCGCCCGCAGTCACGACATCGTCGCCCGAGGAGATGCCTGCGCCGCAGAAGACCTCGACCGAGTCGTCGACAGCGGCTGCTGCGGCGACCGCGTCTTCGACGATGCCGGGGTCGGCCGTCGCGACCGAGACGTCGCCGCCGATGAGTTCCGGCGGCTCGACCGCGACGCTGTCGGGGCCGAGGGCGGCGACTGCGCCGATCTGCGCCGGGTTGTTCGCGCAGACGCACGTCTCCAGGCCGGCACGTTCGGCCGCGCGGACGGAGCCGTCGATGTCCGCGAGTTTCAGGCGCTTCTCGGAGTGGTTGATCAGTGTTCCCTCCGCCCCGGCCTCGGCGACCGCTTCCGCCAGCGTGCTGCCGGTGTGGCTGCCGTAGTCGTTCGGGTCGACGTGCTGTGCCCACGTCTCGACGCCGGTCTCGGCGACCCGCGCGAGGTCTGCGGCCTGCGGTGCGACGGCGATTCGAACGTCTGCCGCCTCGGCGACGTCGCGGGCAGCCGTCGCTACTTCGATCGGATCACACGGGTACGCTTTGAGATTTACTACGATGAACATAGTGACGTGTGCGTGCCAAGGGAGGAAATAGGTTGCTCATCGGGGGGCGTCGATGCCGTCGGCTGGCGATCCGAATCAGTCTTTTCGCTTGACGACGTCGCCGAGCGTCGTGGTCGTCGAGGAGCCGCCGGACCATTCGTTGTCCTCGCCGTCGCTTCCTTCGACCAGCGATATCTCCAGTTTCCGTTCGAGCTTCTTCCGGACGTCGTCGGAGGGGAGGATGTCGCCGCGTTCGAGCTTGCGGATCAGGCTCGCCTTCTCGTTGAGCGAGTCCGCGAGATCCTCCTGGCTCAGGTCGCGCCCTTCGCGAGCCTCGCGGATCTTTTGGTCGTAGTCGGCAGCGATCTCGTCCATATCGTCGAACATATCGCGCCGCCTGGTCGAGCCGCCGGAGGAGCCCCCCGACCCTGCGCCCGAGGAGCCGCCCGAACTCGACGAGGAATCGCCGGAACTCGACGTCGAATACTTCGTCGACGCCGAGGAACTCGACTCAGTGCGGACCTCGGTGCCGAACTCCTTGCAATCCTCGCACAGTTCGAGTTCGGCCCCTTCGACCTTGACCGTCGTGAGGGACGACTGCTGGCTGCCGCACATCTCGCACTGGGGCATACTCGCCCGTAATCGAGGGGACGGTATAAAGGACACGCCGGTGGTGCGACCGCTACGCCGACGGTCGCGTGCCGAGTTCCAGATCGAGCGTCACCGTCGATCCGTCCCGGCGAACTGAAAACGTCACTTCCTCGCCCGGTCTCGTGTTCAGCGCGAGATAACTTCCCAGATCCTCGGTGGTACGGAGCGGCTCACCGTCGATTTCGAGGAGAACGTCGCCGCCGACACGGACGCTGGTTCCGTCGACGAGTCGGTCCTCGGTGCCGCCCCGGAGGATCCCCTCCGCCGGGCCGTCATCGAGGATTTGCGTGACAAGCAGGCCCCGCGCCTCGCTCATCTCGATCGCCTCCGCGATGGCCGGCGTCACGGGACGGATTCTGACGCCGACGAAGGAGTGGTCGTACTCCCCATCCTCGATGAGTCGCGGGACGACCCGGCTGGCCAGCGCGGCGGAGATGCCGAACGCGATGTTCTCCCCGCCGCCGGAGTTGATGACCGCGACCACCTCCCCGTCGAGCGACACCAGCGGGCCGCCGCTGTTGCCGGGGTTGACCGCCGCGTCGGTTTGGATCGCGTCCGGGATCCGCGAACCCGTCGGGGCCGGAATCGAGCGGTCGACGCCGCTGACGATCCCGGCGGTGACCGTTCCGCCGAGGTCGAACGGGTTGCCGATGGCGACGACTTCCTGCCCGACGGTCGGCGGCCGCTCGGCGAACGACAGCGGACCGGCCTCCGGGACGGGGTCGTCGACGTCGATCACCGCGAGGTCGCTGTGGGGGTCGGTGCCGACGACCTCGCCCGTGCTCCATCGCCCCTCGCTGTATCTGATCTCAACGGTCGAGGCGTCGTCGACGACGTGGGCGTTCGTGACCACGTACGGCCGCCGCGGGACGAATCCGGTTCCCTGGCCGCTGTCCGCACGGACCAACACGACCGAATCGACGGTCTGGCGATATACTCGCGTGTACGGACTCGTCGCCGTCGCTGTCGATGTCTGCGTGTCATCAGACGTCGTGGCAGGGTCGGTGCCGGCGGTCGGCGCTTGCGTGCTGCAGCCCGCCAGCGCGGCAAGGCCCAGGCCGCCGGCGAGTTCGAGCACGCGTCGCCGCGTCGGAGTCGGATCGCCCATCCTTGCCGACGGTTCGGTTGGCGGCCTTATCCGTGCTCCGCATCGGAGCCGTCACGTCGGTCTTCGTCCGCGTCCGGCGTATCCCGCCGCGCCGACTGCTCGGCCGCACGCCGATCCATCGTCTCCCGCGCGTCGTGTTCGCTCCGGACGAGCGCATAGAGGACCAACGGAGCGAGAACGGCGATCAGGACGAACACGACGACGAACGCGCCGGCGGCCATCACCCCAGGAAGACGTCGACGATGTCGCTCGTCCCGGAGGTGGTGTCGCGGTACAGTTCCGAGTAGCCGCAGTTCGTACACGAGACCACTTTGAAACTGTTCGTCTGGATGTCGAACATCTTCGAGAGGCCGCCGCCGGTGGTCGAGATCTTCCCGACGTCGGTCTCTGTGTGACCGCACTTCGGACAGCCGCGATCGTCGCTATCGGGGACCATATCAGCAAGCAATCCAGTGACCGATATCAGTTTTCTGCTCGTCACCTGGCGTATATTTATATACGAAACCGCGGCCATCGACCCCGTGAGGTAAGCCACGCCCCGCGTCGGGCAGCGGGTGTTCGGCACGTCGACGCGGGGAGGGGTGAATGCGGGACTTCCCTGCTCGAACACGTAGGTCGACGGCGATACTCGGGCCGAATGAGCTCCCGCACTCACCGCTTTCGTGCCGACTGCAAGCCCCTCGACCGATGGTCACCGTTTCCCGTCGCGTCGGTCGGCCTCACGGGCCTCTGAATCACGGTCCGCCGGTGGGCCGTGGCCGCCGCCGCCCGGCGTGCGAATCGTGACCGTCGTCCCGGCGTCGACGTCGACGGTCGTCTTCGCGGCGACCGGGTCGCCGTCGATCCGGTTCTCGCCGGTCGCGCCGTCTTCGCCGCCGTCGATCCCCCGCGGGCGAGTGCGGCGGCGCTCGGTGAGAAGCGACACCGACGCGTCGCAGTCGACGGTCAGCGCGCGATCGAGGCCGAGGCCGCCGCGGTGTTCCCCCTCGCCGCCGGTCCCCGGCCGGAGCGCGTACCGCTCGACGGTCAGCGGGTACTCGGCTTCCAGCACCTCGACCGGCGTGTTCAGGGTGTTCGTCATCCCGACCTGCGCCCCGTCGATGCCGTCGGTGGCGGCCGTGGCGCCGCCGCCGCCGCCGATGGTCTCGTAGTAGGTGAACTCGTCCGTCCGGGACCCGATGATCAGGTTGTTCATCGTCCCCTGCCCGCCGGCCGGTGCGCGCTCGGGCACCGCCTCGGCGAGCGCCGCGAACACGACGTCCGTGACGCGCTGGCTCGTCTCCACGTTGCCGCCGACCACCGCCGCCGGCGGCTCGGGGTTCAGGAGCGACCCGGACGGCGCCGAGACCGACACGGGATCGTAACACCCCTGATTCGGCGGGATCTCCGGGTCCGTGAGACACCGGACGACGAAGTAGACCGCGCTCTTCGCGACCGCCAGGGGTGCGTTGAGGTTCCCCGCGACCTGTTTGGCCGTCCCCGTGAAGTCGACGTCGAGGTCGGTCCCGTCGACGGTGACGGTCACCTCGATCGGGATGTCGTCGTCAGCGACGCCGTCGCCTTCGAGCACGTCGCGGGCGGCGTATACCCCGTCCGGGACGGTTTCGAGTTCGGCCTCGATCCGGTCTCTGGAGTAGTCGATGATCGCGTCGAACGCTTCCAGGACTGTCCGGCCCCACTGCTCGAACAGGTCGCCGAGGCGTTCCTCGGCCCGGTCGTGGGCGGCGAGCTGGGCCCGGACGTCCGCCCGCCGCTCGTCCGGCGTCCGGACGTTCGCCAGCAGCAGCGAGAACACGTCCTCGACAAGTTCGCCGTCGCGGACGATCCGGACGCCCGGTATGCGAAGGCCTTCTTCGTAAATCTCCCGGGCGCCGGCGGGCATACTCCCCGGCGTCGAGCCGCCGACGTCGGCGTGGTGGGCACGCGAGACCGCGTAGCCGACGATTTCGTCTCCGCAGTCGGGGCCATCGCCGACTCCGTCTGCGGTCTCGGGAGAGAGTGGCGACACGAGGGTGATGTCCGGGAGATGCGTCCCGCCCGCGAAGGGATCGTTCAGCGCCCAGACGTCGCCCGGTTCCGGGTCCCGCTGCCTGACCGCCTCGACCGCTTCCGGCATCGCGCCGAGATGGACCGGGATGTGTTCCGCCTGCGCGATCATCCGCCCGTCAGCGTCGAAGACCGCGGTCGAACAGTCCTGACGCTCCTTGATGTTCGGCGAGTACGCGCCGCGGATCAGGACCTGCCCCATCTCCTCGGCGATCCCTTCGAGTTGGTTCCGGAGGATCTCCAGGGTCACCGCGTCGACGGCGTCCGTGACTTCGCTTTCGCTTCCACCACTCCGGCGGTCGGCTTTGTCTTCGTCACTATCGCGCGTCATTGGTCTCCCTCCACCAGCAGGAGCGACCCGTCGGGGCGGACGGTCGCCTCCCACGCGGGGGGGACGACGACGGTGCTCTCCGTGCCCTCGATCACGGCGGGGCCGCCGATCGTCCGACCGGCTGCGAGGCCCGGGCGGTCGTACACGGGGGTCTCGTAGCGAGCACCGTCCTCGAACCGCGCCTCCCGCGTTCCGGGGTGACTGTCACCGCTCGCCGCCGAGGCGACCGCCGGTCCCTTCCGGGGGACCGACGCGGAAACGCGAAGGTTCACGAGATCGACCGCGTCGTCCATCCGGTAGCCGTACGTCGACTCGTGGGTTTCGTGGAACCGATCCGCAACGGCGGTCGGATCGAAACTGTCTCCCACATCCACCGTCAGTTCGAAGCTCTGCCCGGTGTAGCGGAGGTCGGCCTGTCGCCGTACCCGCGCGGCTGCAGGGTTTCGGACGTCCGCCAGGACCGCCGACTCCAGTTCCGCGTAGTACTCGTCGATACGTCCGGGTTCGGCGTCGTCGAGCGCGACCCGATGGGTCCGAACCGCGTCGTGTTTCTCGTCGGCCGCGAGCAGTCCGTAGGCCGACAGCACCCCGCAGGCACGGGGGACGACGACCGTTCCGATTCCGAGGTCGGCAGCGAGTGCTCCGGCGTGCATCGGCCCTGCACCGCCGAAGGCGACCAGACCGAACTCGCGGGGGTCGTGCCCCCGTTCGACCGTCACGCTCCGGATCGCCCGGGCCATATTCGCGTTCGCGACGCGGTAGACGCCGCGGGCGGCCGCCACTGGTCCGTCGAGGCCCGCTTCCGCCGCCAGTTCCGCGAGCGCGTCGTGGGCGGCGGCGACGTCCAGTGAGAGTTCGCCGCCGAGTTCGGTGCGCTCGCCGATGTACCCGAGCACGAGGTTCGCGTCGGTCACTGTGGGTTCGGTCCCGCCCATCCCGTAACAAGCTGGTCCCGGATCAGCCCCTGCGGACCGCGGGCCGACGCGCAGCGCGCCGCCGCTGTCGACCCACGCGATCGACCCGCCGCCCGCGCCCACCGTCGTCACGTCGACCATCGGCGTGCGGACCGGCTGGCCGGCCAGTTCCGCGTCGGTCGTCCGTTCGGCCTCGCCGTCCCGAACGAGGCTCACGTCGCTCGAGGTGCCGCCCATATCGAAGGTCACCAGCCCTCGAAGGTCACGCTCTTTAGGCAGGTCGGCGGCGCTTTCGCTCGCGCCCACGACTCCCGCTGCCGGCCCGGACATCGTCGTCGTCACCGCGTGCTCGCGGACGGTGTCGATGGCTGCGATACCGCCGTTGGCCTGCATTACGAGCGGTTTCGGGAGGCCGGCCTCCGCCGCGCGTTCTGAGAGTCGCCCGAGGTAGCTGTCGATCTTCGGGGTGACGTACGCGTCGACGACGGTGGTCGAGGTCCGCTCGTACTCCCGGAACTCCGCGAGCACCTCGTGGGAGGCCGACACCGACACGTCGAGTTCGGATCCCAGGATCTCTGCGACCCGCCGTTCGTTCTCGGCATCGGCGTAGGCGTGAAGCAAAGAGACCGCAACGCTCTCGGCGTCGCACTCGCGGATCTCCGCGGCGACCTCACGAACGGCGTCCTCGTCGACGGTCTCTGTCACCCCCTCGGGCGTCGCCCGCTCTCCGATCTCGAATCGGCGGCGACGCGGAACCAGCGGTTCCGGGCGCGTGGCGTCGAGATCGTAGAGGTCCGGCCGATCCTGTCGGCCGATTTCGAGAACGTCCCGAAACCCCGCTGTGGTGACGAGCGCGGTCTTCGCCCCGGACCGTTCGAGCAGGGCGTTGACCGAGACCGTCATCGCGTGGGTGAACTCATCCACGTCTGCCGGGTCGATCTCTGCCGATTTGCATGCCTTCCGGACTCCGTTCATCACGCCGACGCTTTGATCGTCGGTGCTCGGGACCTTCGCGGTCACGAGTCCATCGTCGGTCGCGAGCACCACGTCGGTGAATGTGCCGCCGACGTCGGCGCCGAGTCTGACCTCGCCTGTCATCGGTCAGATCACCCGGGATTCTGCCGTGGATGTCCCCGTTCCTGCTCCGAGGCGAACGATCGCTGCAGGAACGACGGGCTGTGACTGGTTAGTGACGTCAACTCGCATCCTGATATCTGTCGAGAAAACGCTTCACAACTAATAATGATTATCCTCGACGGCGGAGTGAGCCTGATCGCGGTTCGACCGAGGATAGGTGCGATGAATCGATGCTTAGAGCCCGCGTAGTTGGTTGAGGGACGCAACTGTCTTCGACGCGATCCTGGCCCAGTGGCCCACACTGGTGTGGGCTGACATTGCTGAGCGCGTGGGACCCGTCCCCGACCCGAAACAGGGCGATCTGCTCGCCGGCGACGGTCGCGCCCCGGTGGAGAGATCAACCGCCGGACGTGTCTGACATACCTCCTTTCCCGAGGTCGCAATACCGCGTTTACCATTGTACGCTGTTCGCCGCTCATCGAGCCGATAGGGCGGGCGGCATCACCGCCGAGAACGAACGGCCGAAGCCGGAGACTCAAGTACCCGGGGGACAAAGGCGCTGACAATGCCAATCGTGGAAGTGACCCTCCCGGACGAACTGCTCAGCGAGTTCGAACAGCTGGTCGACGAGGAGTTCGTCACCGAGGAACAGGCGGTCGAGGAACTGCTCAGTATGGGTATCGACGCGTACAACGTCGATGTCGTGGACGACGACGAACCCGGAGACGACTTTATGGAGGGCGCGGAGAACAACCTCTTCGATACGGCCTCGGACCCCGGCGGCATCGACGACGACACGCTGTAATTCGGGGAGATCCGGTTCGATCTCGGCGTAGCCGCTCACTGTTCCACAGCCGAAGTCGCAACTGATCGTATATAACTGAAGTTCTCGTCACACGGTCGGAGCGACTGCTTACCCGAGTCCCCGGGAACGATCTTCGATCGCTTCGCAGTCCCTCAGTGTCAATCGTCCGCCGGCGTCGGCCCCCGCACGGACCCGGTCTGCCAGGTCCCACGGCGGTACCACGCGAATGCGATGAGCGCCCCAGCGACGTTCGAGACCGGGAAGGCGAGCCAGATCCCCGGTGGCCCCCAACTGAGCGAGACCAGGTACGCGACCGGGATCCGGATGAGACCGAGCATCACCACCGAGATGGCCGCGGCGGTGAGCGTCTTGCCGGCACCGCGGAAACTGCCGGTGTACGCGCGCATCACACCGATGAAACCGAACGACGGCGCTACCCACCGGAGGAAATCCACCCCGACGCGGATCACCTCGGGATCGTTAGTGAAGATTGCCACGATCGGTTTGGTTGCGACCAGGGCGACGACCCCGAGTCCAGTCAGCAGCAGGAACATCACCTTCGCCGCGAAGTCGGCGGCCGTTCCCGCGCGATCGGGCTTCTCGGCCCCGATATTCTGCCCTGTCATCGTCTCGACGCCGCGGGCGACTGCGATTGCCGGGAGGAAGATGACCGAGAAGATCCGGACGCCGATCCCGAAGGCGGCGACGACCGTGGTCGGAAACATCCCGACGACCAGAAGAAGGAGGTTCACCGACAGCGCCCGCCCGGTTCCCTCGACGGATGCCGGAATGCCGATGTCGAGGAGGCGCCGCAGGTAGGTGAGGTCGGGCCGCATCTGCCGCGGATAGATTTTCACGCCGCGGACGCCCTGGAACATCACGCCGATGCCGACGATGAACGCGAGTGCGCGGGAGAAGATGGTCGCGATCGCTGCACCGGTGATCCCGGATCCCGTGTAACCGGTCGCTGCCAGGAGCGACGTCTCGACCCCTCTGATCCCCAACATTCCGAACAGCGGGTTCCCCTCGAACCCGAAGATCAGGATCGGATCGATCGCGATGTTCAGGACCACCGAGCCGAACATTACGAGCATCGGCGTCACCGTGTCCCCGTACCCGCGCATCAGCGCGATGAAGACGAAGAAGCCGAACATAAACGGCATCCCCGCAGCGATCACCTGCATGTAGCCTGTTGCGAGCGGCAGTACGTCCGGTGATGCTCCGAGGAACGCGATGAACGGGCCGACACCGAAGTAGCCCACTACACCGAGCAGGATCGAGCCGAGGATCGAGAACGCGACCGTCTGCGACGCCGCGTACTCCGCCTCCGACTCCTCGTCGGCGCCGATGTGCTGGGCGACGAGGACGCTCCCGGCCACGGACAGCCCCATCCCCATCGAGATCAGGAGAAACACCATCGGGAACGCGAAACTGATCGCGGCCAGCGCCTCAGTGCTGTACTGACCCAGCCAGAAGGTGTCGGCGAGGTTGTAGGCCGTCTGCAGCAGGTTCGTGATGACGATCGGCAGGGAGAGATAAAACAGCGGCCGCCCGATCCCGCCGCTCGTCAGGTTCAGATCCTCGGGCCCCTTGAAAACGGAGCTGAACCACTCGCGAGGGCTCATTCGGCTGCGCCTCCTGAGTCGGTCTGCCCCGTGTTCGACGCGTCCGAGTCGTCTCCAGGATCCGACTCACAGCACACCATTTCGTCGATGTACGCGTCCAGGGCCGCCGTCGACTCCTCGACCGGGTGGCCGGCGCCGACGTGTCTGGTCTGTACCCCGTTGACGAACGTCGTGAGAAACGAGGCGACCTTGTCGGGATCGACGTCGTCGCGGAACGAGCCGTCTTCGATCCCCTCCTCGACGATCGTTCGGACCGCCGCGGCGAAGGTGTCGTCGAAGCGGCGAAGCCGCTCGCGGAACGCGTCGTCGTACGGCGATTGGGCCTTGATCTCCAGCAACGCCGTCTGAAACGCCGGCGCGTCGCTCTGCCGTGTGACGATCGAATCGACGAGCGACCGGAGTTTCGCTTCCGGTGTCGCTCCCTCCGGATCGGCGATCCGTGCCTCGAACCGCTCGTAGAGGTGATCGAGAAACGCGAGGAGGAGATCGTGTTTGCAGTCGTAGTGGTAGTGGATCGACGCTTTGCTCAGATCGGTCTCGTCGGCGATATCCTGCATCGTCAGCTCCGCATAGCCGTGTTCGCAGAGCGCGCGGTGGGTCGCGTGGAGGATCTCGGTGGGGGCGTCAGTCATCTGGCGGTGAGAGGGTTAGTATCCAAACTGACTGTCCGGTCAGTCAAAAAGGGTTCGAAATCCGGGGTCTATGCGGCACGCTCTCATCCGTCTCGAGTGGCTCTGCTATGGGTGAGTTACGGATAGAAGGGGACACAAAACGGGCGCGCGGCGGCCAGAGAGTATGTCGGGTGATTGCGCGGAGATCAGAACGGTGCGTCGGGGCCGTAGCCGGCCTCCTCCGGCCCCTCGTCGCCGATTCCCGGTGAGATCTCGTCCGAGGAAGGCATCCTCCCGGATTTCGGAGTCGGATCGTCCGGAATCGCCCCGGTCTCCCGAAAGGCCGCTTCGAGATCGGCTAACTGCTCGTTGATCCGTTCGGCCTCGTTGTGCATCGGGTGGACCCGGATGCGGACCAGTTCGTAGTCGTGCCGGTCGGCGAGGCCGTTCCAGGCGCGGAAGGAGCCGATGGTGAGCGTGTGACTCTGCGGACAGAACGGCGTCGTCGGCGTGAACTCGGCCCGGAGGACGTCTGCAGACTCCTCCGCGTATCGGTAGCCCGCCGACGGATGCCGTGTGTCTTGGTTCAGACGGGCCAGGTTGTAGCCGAAGGTCATATCGTACACCGTCCGCTCCTCGAAGACCTCCCGGGCGATTTCGTGCACTGCCAGGTGATCCTCGCCGGTGAGGACCTGTTCGTCCTCCAGGAATGGACCGGGATCGGGGACGTGTTCGGGAACGAACTCCCCGGCGTCGTCGAAGAGGTCCGCCTCGTCGCTGCCGAAGGGGGAAGGGATTCCGACCATACCCTACCTGCGGCCGCGAGCCCGGTAGGGATACTCGCGAATATGTTCGGATCCTCGCCCTACTTACGTGTAGACGCGGACGACGTGGCCGCCGCAGCCGCACTGATCGACGTACTCCCACTCGACGGCGTCATCGTAGGACTCGTCCAGCGCCTCGTAGAGGTACGTCTCCGGATGCCCGTGGTCGCCGTGCGTCACGAGATTGACGTGGTTGTCGGGTGCGGTGTGTTCAACTGCCGAGAGCGCCTGCTCGACGAGGTACGCTCTGTCCGCGGCGTGTTCCGGGCCTTCGAGGTTCGCCGACCACGAATTGTCGTGCACGCGGTCTGTGACGGGGTCGGCAGCCTCGTGGCCGTGGTCCTCGGCGTCTGTGTCGGTTGACATACGCACTACTTGGGGCCACTCACCGACGAGGCTTCCCCCGAATATGTTCTGATGGCTGTGTAGGCTGCCGAGTTGTCGGGCTACTCCAGATAATCGAGCTGCGCGGTGAGTTCCCGTCGCCGCTGCCGCTTGATCACCGTCGCGTCGAGGAACGAGCCGATGATGGCGGCGTCGAGGGCGAATTCGGTCTCCGCTTCGATGACTGTCGATCCGTCGCCCTCGGTCACGGTGTACGTCGTCGTCATCTCCTCGAAAATACCGTCGACCTGCCGGTAGGCGAGGTCCGCGTCCGGATCGTCGTAGAGTTCGAGGAACAGTTCGATCGTCACGGGGCCGACTTCGTTGGCGATTTCGACGCTGGAATCGGTGTGGCGAACCTCGTCGAATCCCGCCGCGAGCATAAACGGCTCGATGTTGTGCATCCGCTCTCGAACAGCGTCGGCGTCGCGAGCCACCTCTCGGCGGACGGAGACTCGTTCCATCCTTGCGGTTACTTTTTCGGGAGTCGGGCGACGAACTCGGTGGCTCCGCGCTGTTCGACCTCGTAGGCGTCGGCGTCGAAGTCCTCGACTTCCGCCTGGAACTCGTAGAACAGCGGCTTCGGTTCGTGGTCGTTGACGATTTCGAGGGTTTCGCCGCTGCCCAGAGCCTGGAAGGCGTCGTGGATCTTCGGATGTCGTTCCGAGGGCGGGACGTCCCTGATGTCGAGTGTCGTGGCGGCCATACGGACTACCATTGTCTCCTGCCGCAGGAACCTCTGTGGGCGAATATGTTCGAGCAGCCCGTTCGATTCGGAATCTCACATTCTCTCGGGCCCGAGTGAGGGCACTCGTCGGTCGGTGACTTCGGAGGGTGACTCCCTCCCCAGGATTTTATTATCGGCTTCCGATTGTGGGCTATGGAATACGACCGAATCCTGGCGCCGACAGACGGCAGCGAGCCGTCGGATCGCGGCGTCGATCGGGCGATCGAACTGGCCGCCCGGTTCGAGGCAACTATCCACGCGCTCTACGTCATCGACCAGGGCGGTCGGCCCGGTGACTGGGATATCGCCGTCGAACGACAGGAAGCGACGGGCGAAGCAGCGCTGGATTCCGCCGGGGAACGGGGAGCGGCCGCCGGGGTCGAGGTTGAAAAGCATCTGCGTCGCGGCACCCCCGCCGAGGAGATCCTCGCGTGCGTCGACGAGGCCGACATCGACCTGATCGTGATGGGTACCCACGGATGGAGCGGGATCGACCGACTCCGCCACGCGGGCAGTACGACCGAACGGGTGATCCGCGGCGCGACGATCCCGGTGTTTGCGGTTCCGCCAGACGAAGATTGATACTCACTGTCGTGGTCCACGGGGACTGTTTTATATTTAACAGGCAGGCGAGACATTCGGCCGATGGCCGGGAGCGACGAAACTGACGCCGACGGGTCGGAGATGTGGGGACTAAGTCGCGCGAGGACCGCTGGGTTGGTCCTCGGCGCGAGTCTCGTCTCGATCGGACTCGCTGCCTACGAGATCGTTCCCGCGAGCGTCACGCCGCTGATCCGCGAGTCGCTGGGCGTCGGATCGACGCGGGCAGGGTTTCTCGTCGGGATTATGTTCGGGACCGCCGTCGTGGCGAGTCTGCCGGCCGGCGCGGTTCTCGACCGGACCGACTCCCGGCGAGTGATGGCGCTTGCCGTCCTGGGGCTGGTCGTCGCCGGGGTCTGGGGGTGGGTCGCGGGCAGGAACGGCAACTACTGGTCGGTGATCGCCTCCCGTGCGGTGGGTGGTGTCGCGTTCGTGGTCGTCTGGAACGCCGGCATCGACATCGTGAGCCAGGGAGCGAGCCCGGAGAACCGCGCCACGGTGGTCGGTGTCTTCACTGCGAGCGGGCCGATCGGGTTCGCGCTGGGGCAGAGCACCGGACCGATCGTCGCCGGCCGGTTCGGTTGGCCCGCGATTTTCATCGCGTACACGGGCGTCGCACTCGTCGGACTCACCATCTTCTGGCCGATGAGCCGCGGTCTCGGCGCCGCTCGGGGTGAGACGCCCTCGCTTTCGGAGTTCGGAACGGTCCTGCAGAGCGGCACCGTCTGGCGGATCGGCACGCTGGGCTTTCTCAGCTACGCCCTGTATCTGTTTATCAACAGCTGGGGGTCCTCGTACCTCACCGGAGAGATCGGCCTCTCACTCGCCCTCAGCGGCGCGCTTGTGGCCGTATTTCCGGCTATCGGCGCGCTCTCGAGGGTCAGCAGCGGCGTGCTTTCCGACCGCGTCTTCGGCGGCAAACGACGCCCAGTCCTGATCGGCTCGTTCGGACTGGCGACGCCGCTGATGTTCGTGTTCACCCAGTTCGGCACGATCCCGGTGCTGATCGCGATGCTCTTTCTGTCGGGCTTTGCGATCCAGTTGACGCTGGGGCTCTCGTTTACGTACGTTCGAGAGATCGTGGAGCCTCACGTCGCGGCGACGGCCGTCGCGTTCCAGACCAGCGTTGGGCTGGCAGGCGCGTTCCTGTCGCCCATCGCCGGCGGAGCTGTCATCGATGCGGCCGGCTTCGACGTCGCGTTCGCGCTTGCCGGCGGGTTGGGTGCAGTCGGCGTGCTGCTGGCGTGGCGCGCTCCCGAACCCTCTCTGTGACGAGTCCGCGCCCGCGAGAGTGCGAGAATCCGGGCTCTCAAACGATTTCCGCTTCTTCCCGACCAATGAACTTCTTCATCACTTTGCCTTCCGCGCGGTGGAGTTTCTCGCTCGTCGTCGACTTCGCGAGCCCGACCTTTTCGGCCAACTCGGTGAGCGTACAGGTTCTGGGAGTGTCGTAGTACCCATGTTCGATCGCGGTTTCGAGCAGGTCGTACTGATCCTCTGTGAGCAACGACTGGGTATCGATCGACTGCGTGATCGAGATGAGTTCGAACGGAATTCCGAACCCGTCGAGCAGCGAACCCAGTTCGGAGAGTTTCTCCCGCGGCGCGGTCAGTTCGACCGTCACCTCGCCGTCGACGATGGTGATCGGTAGCTCGAGCGGGATGCCGGCCTCGCTGAGCGACTGGATCAAAAGCGGCTCCGTCGTCTCGAACTGGACGAGCGCTCGATCCGCCTGCGCCTCTAAGATCGTGACAGACACGACCGATTCGTACCCGTCGATCGTCGTCACAATCGGTTCGATGTCGTCGTCGGAGATCTCGACGAGCCCGACACCCGTTTCGTCTGCGGGCATCGCTGCGAGGACAGTGAACTCGGCGGCCGGATACTGTCGGGACAGCGCCGAGACCCATACTTGTTCGGGGAGGTCGAGCGAAAGTGTTGCCCGGGGCATCGTTGTCGGTAGCTACTGGACGCCCGCTGAGTAAAGTACCTGCGAATATGTTCGGGCCAGAACGATCTGAGCGGGAACGGTCGGCCGGGTTATCCCCGTGAGGAGCGTATCATCTCCCAGCCAATGACCGCAACTGAACCCCCTGTTCCGGAGTGCGACGACGATCAATCAGCTGTCACGGACAGCCGAAGCGAAGAGCGGACAGACGACCGAACGATATCCCGGCGTGGCGCGCTCCGTGCGATCGGTGGCGGCGTTGCGGCAACCGCTGCAGCCGGTGCCGTCCCGGCGACGGCCAGCGCCCAGTCGGACGGGACCGACCTGGAGGCGTGGTTCGACAACGTCTCTAACTACGACGGCGTCGTCGACCGGACCGAAAGCGACGCGGTGACAGTGGAGGTCGGCGTCGAGGCCAACGACGGGGCGTTCGGATTCGGCCCGGCGGCGATCCGCGTGACTCCGGAAACGACCGTCACCTGGGAGTGGACGGGGGCGGGCAGTTCCCACAACGTCGTCGACACCGACGGCGCCTTCGAGTCGGAGCTGGTCGATGAAGCGGGGCACACGTTCGAACACACTTTCGAGAGCGAGGGCACGTCCACGTACGTCTGCGTCCCCCACGAGACGCTGGGAATGAAAGGCGCAGTCGTCGTGAGCGAAAGCGGCGGGAGTGGAGACGGCTCCGGCGGCGGAACCGAATCCGTCGCCGCGCCGTTCGGCGATCCCGGGGCGCGCCGACTCGGCGGCCTCGTGCTCGGCGGCGTCTTCGCCCTCGCGCTGGCGTCGCCGGGGCTGTTCGGCCTCTTCGTCTTGTTGAAAGAGCGATCCGGCGGAGCAGATCGAGTGAACGAGTGATACGGGCTGCTCTCGTCGCTTCCCGGCGATCACCGCCAACGGGAGTGGCGATCGGCGGTAATCGGTGAGTGCAGTCAGTATGATACTGTCGGCCGGAAACTGCCGGAACATTCTTTCGCGTCAGCGACAGTAATCGCCCCGTTCAGCGGCACTACCCGTCCCGACCGGCGGCGTTACTCGTCCCGGGATTCAGCGCGCACTTTGCCCCAGAGCTCCGAAAGCTGTTCTGCGGCCGATCGCGACGGCGGCGTGACCTCCAGTTCCAGATCGCCCTTCGGGTTTCGCACCACAACCTCCTCGAAGTCGACCGTATACCGTGCGGCCTCTTCCCGGTCGTGTTTCCGGAGGAGGCCGGCCTCGACCATCCGTTCCAGTTTGCCGTACACCGTCGACCGCGGGAGATCGCAGGCCTCGGCGATTTCGGCGGCCGTCATCGGCGTATCGAGCGAGCGGAGCACCTGCTGACACTGTCCGTTTTTGAGCGCAGCGAACACTGTCGACGGATCGGGCTCCAGCGCGTCAGAGAGTGGGTTTTCGGACATCAGTTCGGTGGGGACCGGGCCTCCGTTATCGTCGGAAGGGACCGGGTGTAAGGGCTACGGTCGATCCTGGTGCGCTTACGCGTGTGCATTCGACCGTGAACCGGTTCGGCGCTACCCCGAACATATTCGATCTCCTCCGGACGGACTGGAAGCGGATCGACCTTATACGGCTTTCCCACCCTCAGCATCGAGTGTAATGGGAAGATACGTTGGCGCACCCGGATCGACGATGTCCCGTCGCGAGTTCGTCGCCGCCACGGGCGGCGGGGGTATTCTCGGTCTTGCGGGCTGTACCGCACCGACGAACGATCGGCGGCAGGACGCGCTGGACAAAGAAACCGCCACCGCGGCGGCACAGGACGCCTCACTGCCGGCGACGAGTCCGCCGGAGGTAGTGAACGTAGACGAGCAGGGCGGATCTGTCACGATGAAATCCCTCCCCGCTCGGCACTCGGCGCATCCGCTCGAAACGATGGGCGGACCGGTCGAACTGCCGCAGGTCTGGGCGTTCCAGGCCGGCGACGGCGACCCGAGCGTTCCGGGGCCGATCCTCCGGACAACGGAGGGAGAGGATATGGAGGTCACCCTCGACAACACCGAGGGCAAGCGGCCGCACACGCTACACTTCCACGGCGTCCGGAAGGCCTGGAAGGACGACGGCGTCCCGACGACGACGGGCATCCGCGTGGACGCGGGCGAGAAACACACGTACACCATTCCGGCGAACGTTCCCGGAACGCACCTGTATCACTGCCACTACCAGACCCACCGGCACATCGAGATGGGGATGTACGGCATCTTCCGGGTCGACCCGAAGGGCTACGAACCGGCCGACCGGGAGTACTTTATGACGGTCAAAGACTGGGATTCCCGGCTCTCGCGGATGATGGCCGGCGAGGACGCCAGTTACGACCCCCGGAATCGCAACCCCGACGTCTTCACCGTCAACGGCAAGAGCGCGCCGCGGACGCTGCACCCCGAGGACGGGTCGCCCATCATCGTCAGCGAGGGCGATCAGGTCCGGCTTCACCTGGCCAACAACGGCTATATGAGCCACCCGCTGCACATCCACAACCACCGGTTCCAGCTGACCGAGAAGGACGGTGGTACGATTCCCGAGAGCGCTCGGTATGATATGGACATCACGAACGTCGCGCCCGCGGAACGGCACACCATCGAGTTCACCGCCGATGCCGAACCGGGGATCTACCTGCTGCACTGCCACAAGGTGAACCACGTGATGAACGGCGGCTTCTACCCGGGCGGAATGCTCGGCGGCGTCGTCTACGAGGACGCGATGGACACCGATATCTTCGCGCAGTTGATGGAGTACGCGGGCTACGAAGGCTAGCAGCGGAACCAATCCGGCCCGGAATCGACGACGACCGTCTTCCGGTTTTTGGCGGCAGGTCACACTCCGCTTCCGGAGTGAAACGAATATGTTCGGCGTGTCGCGGCCGATTCGAAAATCGGTCTCCCGTTTGTATACCGTCCGTCCCGGACCTCCACGTGTATGAAGCTCCGACGCAAAACGATCGCGAAAGCCATTGTCGCCGTATTCGTTTTCAATCTCGTCGTGATGGGGGCTGGCGCCTGGTTCGCCTACCAGGAGGCGCCGCCGATCCCCGAGGAAGTCGTCGGGCCCGACGGCGAGGTTGTCCTGACGGGCGAGGAGATCCGCGACGGCAAGCGGACGTTCCAGAAGAACGGTCTGATGAATCACGGCTCGATCCTGGGCAACGGCGCGTACTACGGGACTGATTACACAGCCGACGCGCTGGCGCTGAAGACCCAGTATATGCGCGAGTACTACGCGCAGGAACGCCACGGTCAGTCCTACGACGACCTCAGTTCCGCGCAGCGGGCCGCGATCGGTGACGTCGTGAAACAGGACCTCGACGGCGCCTACGACGGCGCCATCGAGTACTCCGCGGCCGAACTGTACGCCCACGAGCAGGTCCGCGAGGAGTACGTCGAGCGGTACCACGAGGGCTCTCACGAGCGCGGCGTGCCCAAATCGATGATCCACTCCGCGTCCGACGCCCGCGACTTCGCGGACTTCGCGATGTGGACCGCGTGGTTCTCTCACACCGATCGGCCCGGGAGTTCCCACTCCTACACCAACGACTGGCCCTACCAGCCCGGCGCCGGCAACGACGCCACGCCCGCCGCGATGACCTGGAGCGTCATCGCGATGGTGCTGCTCGTCGCTGGCGCGGGCGCGGGCATCTGGCTGTACCGCTCGGTGGAACTGCCCGAACCGGAGGCCGACGGCATCTCGGTCCCCGAACCCGGGGACGTGAGCGTCTTCCCCAGCCAGCGCTCGGCGCTCCGATTCGTGCCGGTCGCCGCCGGGTTGTTCCTCGCCCAGGTCCTGCTCGGCGGCTTGCTCGCGCACTTCTATATCGAGCGTGCGGGCTTCTTCGGGATCGAGAAGCTGTTCGGCGTCCACATTCTGCAACTGCTCCCCTTTGCAATCGCGAAGACCTGGCACATCGACCTCGGGATCCTGTGGATCGCGGCGACGTGGCTGGGCGCGGGACTCTTTCTCCCGCCGCTCTTGACGGGCCACGAGCCCGCGAACCAGTCGACGTACGTCGACGGCCTGCTGGTGGCGATCGTCGTGGTCGTCGTCGGTGGCCTCGCCGGCATCTGGTTCGGATCCAACGGCTACATCGACGGGGAAATGTGGTGGCTCCTCGGCAACGAGGGGCTCGAATACCTCGAAGTCGGGAAGATCTGGCAGTTCGGCATCCTCGTCGGCTTCGGAATCTGGGCGGTCCTGGCGGTCAGAGGGCTGAAGCCCTTGCTCGACCGGGAACCGCTCTACGGACTGGCGCATATGATCCTCTACGCCGGGGGCTCGATCGCCCTGCTTTTCACCGCGGGGTTCCTCTTCACGCCCTCGACGAACATCGCCGTCACCGAGTTCTGGCGGTGGTGGGTGGTCCATATGTGGGTCGAGGGCGCCTTCGAGTTCTTCATCGTCGCCATCGTCGGGCTGACGCTCGTCTCGATGAACCTGCTGTCGCGTCGCAGCGCCGAGAAGGCCGTGATGCTCCAGGCGCTGCTCGTGATGGGGACCGGCGTCATCGGCGTCTCCCACCACTACTGGTGGATCGGGATGCCCGATATGTGGGTCCCCATCGGGAGCGTCTTTTCGACGCTCGAACTCCTCCCGCTTGTGTTCATCCTCTACGAGGCGCTCGGCCAGTACGGCGCGATGTCGGCCGACGAGTTCCCCTACCGGCTCCCCTTCCTGTTCATCGTCGCCAGCGGCGTCTGGAACTTCGTCGGGGCCGGGGTGCTCGGCTTCTTCATCAACCTCCCGCTGATCAACTACTACGAGCACGGGACCTACCTCACGGTCGGTCACGCCCACGCGGCGATGTTCGGCGCGTTCGGCTTCCTGGCGCTCGGGATGGTCACGTATATGCTCCAGATCGCGATCGAACCCGACCGCTGGGACGGCTCGTGGCTGCGTGCGGCATTCTGGTGCTGGAACGTCGGCCTCGCGCTGATGGTGTTCGTCTCCGTGCTCCCGGTCGGGTTCCTCCAGCTCGAGGCGGTGTTTACCCAGGGGTACGCCGCGGGACGCAGTCTGGCGTTCTACAATCAGCCGATCATCCAGTCGCTGTTCTGGGCGCGGCTGCCCGGTGACACGCTCATCATCCTCGGCACCGCGATCTACGCGGCCGACCTGATCAGGAAACGGTTCGTCCTTCGCGTCTCCGAGGAGGATCCGACCGTCGACGATATGGCGGTCGCGGAAGGCGTGCTGAGCGACGACTGAACCGGGTTCCTCGTTTTCGCTGCCGCACCAGTCTCCGTCCGCTTCCGCCGAGCATTTTTATGCGATAACGAGGCCACTGTCTCCGTGACGTAGGAACCACCCCGCGTCGGGCAGCGATCGTTCGGCACACCGACGCGGGACGCGACCGTGCCGACTGTTCGCCAAAACGGTGTCGCGGAGAAGCTGCCGTCAGTCCGCCCATCCCGCCGGCATCGATCCCTCGTACCCGTCTGGTACGTAGGCACACAGGGGATCACTCGCCAGGGGGTCACCTGTGTACGCGTACGCCCGGGAACGGCTGCCGCCGCAGATGTGGCGGAACTCGCAGGCCCCGCACTTCCCGCGGAACTCGTCGGGGTCCCGAAGCGACTCGAAGAGGTCGCTCTCGCGATAGCGTTCGACGAGTCCGCCGTTCCGGACCGACCCCGCCGACTCCGGGAGAAATCCGGACGGATACAGCTCCCCGGTGTGGCTGACGAACGCGAAGCCGTCGCCTGCTCTGATCCCGAGTCGGCGGCCGATCTCGTCGGCAGACGGCGCGTCGCTGGCGTCGCGTCGGCGCTTGATGGCGACACGCCGGTAGTGCGGCGCCTCCGTCGTCTTCACACCGAACGGCGCGTCCTCGCTCACCGTCGAGAGCCACGTCAGGAGTTCCTCCGCCCGCTCGGGGGAGACCGGATCGAGCACGCGGCCGCGTCCCACCGGGACGAGGAAGAACACCGACCAGAGCACGGCCCCGAGGTCGGCGACGCGGTCGCGAAGGGTCGGCAGATCCCCGGCTGTCGCCGCACAGACGGTGGTGTTGATCTGCAGCGGGATCCCGGCGCGCGTGGCGGCCTCCGCTGCCTCGATGGTCTGTGCGAAGCTCCCGGATTCGCCGCGGAAGTCGTCGTGGGACGCCGCCGAGGCGCCGTCGAGACTCAACGCCAACCGCTCGATCCCCGCCTCGGCGAGTCGTTCGATCACTTCCGGCGTCAGCGACGACGTTCCACTGGGGGTCAGCGTCATCCTGAGTCCCTGCTCGGTCCCGTATTCGACGAGTTCTATCAGATCGGGACGGGCCAGCGGGTCGCCGCCGGAGAGCACGACGAGCTGGCCCTCCCCGAAGGCCCGCGCCTGGTCGAGCAGCCGTTTTCCCTCCTCCGTGGTGAGTTCCGCGGGATCCCGCGCCGGTTGGGCGTCCGCCCGACAGTGGTCGCAGGCGAGATCACACGCCTGCGTCACCTCCCAGACGAGGACGAACGGCCGACGACTGGTATCGATCGCGCTCGGATCCGGTGGTTTCCTCGGTCGACTTCCACCGTCACCCGGCGGTCCTGCTCGCTCGGATCCCGTACTCGAATCAGGCTTCGCTGTCCCTGATTGATCCTGAGGCGCAGTCATATAGATGAGCGTACGACCTCGGGGGTCCAGATAGGTATGCCGAATATATTCGACTGCGATCCGCACCACCGTGGAGAACATATTCGGCGTCGCTTATCTGAGGATCGGCGGTCTATCTCCGGTGTATGAATCCCGAAACCTACCTCGCGGACGTCGACGTCTCGGCTGATCGCGCAATCGACTTCCTCGACGCGCGTGACCTGCCGCCGCCGGAACCGCTCCAGGAGACGATGAATCGCCTGTCTGACCTCGATGAATCGAGCGTGTTCGTCCAGCTCAACGACCGAGTCCCGCAGTTCCTCTTCCCGAAACTCGACGACCAGGGGATCGCCTACCAGACCGTCGAGACCGACGAGGGCGTCGTCACCGCCATCTGGCGCCCGGCGTCCGAATAGGATTGATCGAACGACTCCGTCGCTTCGGTGAGACCCGACTGATCTCGAAATGGAGCGTATGTGTGGTCCAGAAGCGACGACTGTTGATCGTTCGTCCGCTTTCTCCGGATTTTCTATTAATGTGCGAGCAGAATATGTTCGTGCTATCCCATAGAGAGGAGAACCGACCACCTCTTATACGCAATCCGGGGTCCTTCGTCCAAACAGAGGTTGAACACAAATGCTCGAAGTCACCCGACGCCGGACGTTACAAGCCCTCGGACTCGGCGGCGCTGCATCGGTCGCCGGCTGTGCCTCGAACGCACCGACGGCGGGCGGATCGACAGCGACGACGGTCCAGGACACCAGCACACCAGCGCCGACCGACGTCGACCGGATCGCGGCGGATCCGACCGACATCCCCGATCCGATCGATCGGGACGCGCCGACGGAACACGACATCACGCTGCGGTCCGAAGAGGTGACCGCCGAAATCGAAGACGGCGTCACCTTCACGTATATGACCTACGGCGGCCAGGTGCCCGGACCGTTCATCCGGGTGCGCCTGGGCGACACAGTGAACCTGACGTTCGAGAACCCCGAATCGAACTCGCTGCCGCACAACGTGGACTTCCACGCCTGCGCCGGCCCCGGAGGCGGTGCCGAAGCGACGACGACTGCGCCCGGCGAGTCCGCAGAACTCCGATTCCAGGCCACCTACCCCGGAGCGTACATCTACCACTGCGCCGTCCCGAACCTGGACATGCACATCAGCGCCGGAATGTTCGGGATCATCCTCGTCGAACCCGAAGAGGGAATGCCCGAGGTCGACCACGAGATGTATCTCGGCCAGCACGAACTCTACACCGACAAGGCGGCCGGCACGGACGGCCACCACGAGTTCGATATGGAAGCGATGCGGAACGAGGAGCCGTCGTACGTCCTGATGAACGGCGAGAAGTACGCCTGGACGCCGGGCGTCCACGGCCCGGCTGTGACGGCCGAGACCGACGAGACCGTCCGGGTATTCTTTGTCGACGGTGGGCCGAACCTCGCGAGCAGTTTCCACCCGATCGGCAGCGTCTGGGAGAAGCTCTACCCGGACGGCTCGCTAAGCACGGAGCCACAGACGCACATCCAGACGCGTGAAGTCCCGCCGGGCAGCACGACGATCGCGACGATGAACTCGCCGGTCCCCGGCGACTTCAAGATCGTCGACCACTCCCTCTCGCGGGTCGCACGGAAGGGCTGTATGGCGGTCGTCCGCGCCGAGGGCGAAGAACGGCCGGAGATCTTCGACGCCGATCCGGAGTGAGGCTGACCAGCACCGGCGGCGGTGACCTGTCGCCGTCTGCAGTTGCCACAGCCACTGGAGAATCGTCCTCGAAACGTCCGCTTTTGCGCTGACGGTCTCAGTTCAGCGGCAGTCGGTCGACCGCCGCCGGAGTCAGTAATCACGTCGCTGTCATCGACGTCGAGCGAACCCCGGCTCCGTCCGCTATTCTGTCGCGCGAGTAGCCAGAACGACAAGCGCCGTACTGGACTCCGTTGCAACCGGCGAAATCTCTCGCTCGCCGTCGAATCTGGCGATATCGCCAGCTTCCAAGGAGTGCGTCTCTTCGTCGAGGTGTAGCTCGATCGCCCCTTCCAGCAGGTAGAGGACGACGTCGCGGCCGGGATGGGTGTGCGGGTCGACCCCCTCCCCGGCCGCGAGCGTCAGTCGGATCGTCTTCGGCTCCGACGACGGGAACACGTTTGCGTGCGGTTGTCCATCGAGCGTCGCGAGATGCTCGATCTCCGTCATCAGTCGACCTCTGTTCCTTGCGCGGCGGATTCCTCGTCGACTTCCCGATCCGAGAGCGATGGCTCGAACTCGTCGTTCCGCAGGCCGCGTCTGACGGGTTCGTGCTCCGCATCCGTCGGAGGTGGTGCGGTCACGAGCAGGGCTTCCAGCCGCTCGCCCTCGTCCGCGAGTATCCCTCGCCGCGTGCCGGCTTCGATCGCGACAACGTCGCCGGGGCCCACGCGGTGCTCCCGCTCTCCCTCCCTGACGAGTCCGCCCCCGGTACGGACGTCGACGACGACGTCACTGTCGGGCGCGTGCACCGGGATGAACTGCCCGGGCTCGAAGCAGGCGTAGACGACTTTGCTTCCCTCGCTTCGGAACACGCCGTTGGCGCCGAAACCCTCCGCGACGTAGTCCCGAGATCCGTCGATGTCGATCTGTGGCATCGTTTGTCCCGAGGGGCCAGGGCGGGATCGGCGTTCGCACGAACATATTCGGCCGTTACCTCACCCTTCGACGGCTTTAATCGACGACGTAGGACTGATGTTCGCCGCGCGTCTCGCTGTCGACGAACTGGTGTCTGGTGGTGTCGCCGAAAGTACCTGCCGAGGAGCCATCCGCCTCGTCGCGGTCGTACACCTCGTTAGCACCGTAGCAGCCGTGTTCCTCGAAGAGTGCGATCAGGCCCGATGGAACCTCGCTTTCGTCCGATTCGAGATCGACAACCAGCAGGCGATCGGTGAAGCTTTTCGCGATGAACGCATCTGCGACCGCGTCGTACTCACACGCTCGCTCGGCGAGGGTTTCGAGTTCCGCCTCCCGGTCAGTCATCGTCGAACGGACGCCGCCGACGGGCCTAACGCTGTTCACGAACATATTCGCCCGGATATACAGGCGGCTTCGCCACTGAGACGTCGATATGGGCGCGATACCTGCAGGGGTCGAGACGGACGCGGGGCCGCCGACGGCGATTCCGCTACGGCACTTCCTCGTCGGCCTCGGCTTTCTCCTGGCCGGCGCGGTCGTGGGCGTCCTTTCGTCGCTCGGCGTGCTTCCCGGGACCGCTGCACTCGCGCACGTGCATCTCCTTCTTGCCGGGTGGGTGTGTGTCACGATCCTCGGCGCGATGACGCAGTTCGTTCCGGTCTGGTCCGGCACGACGCTGTACTCCCGGCGTCTGTCGAGACTGCAACTGTGGGCCGTCACCGGCGGGCTGGCGGGCTTCGTCGGCTGTCTGCTCGGCGGCTACTACGCGTGGCTGCCAGTCTTCGGCGGCGTGTTGCTCGTCGGGTTCTGGACCTTCGTCTACAACGTCGGGCGGACGCTGCTCTCTGTCCGTCCGTGGGACGTGACGGAACGGCACTTCGCGCTCGCGCTCGGATTCTTCCTCGTCGTGACGGCCTTCGGTCTCGTGCTCGCGGTGGGCTACACCCGACCGGTCCTCGCGGATCTCCCAGTCTCGCGCTCCGGCCTCAGGGATGCCCACGCGACGCTTGCGGTTTTCGGTGCCGTCCTGACGACCGTCTTCGGCGCCCTGTACCAACTCGGCACGATGTTCACCCAGTCTGATCTCCACGGCCTCGACATCCCGCTGCAACGGTTCGAGGAAATCGGGTATCCGATCGGCGTCGTCCTCCTTGCGACCGGACGGCTGTTCGAGGCCGCGCTCGTGGCTCGGGTCGGCGGGGTGTTGGTCGCCCTCGGCGTCGCGTCGCTGGGGCTGGTTCTCGGCCGTCGCCTCGTCGAGACCGCCGTCCAGTGGAACCCGATGCTGCGACGGTACGCTGTTTCTGCCGTCGCGATGATCCTCTGGACGGTGCTCGCCATCCCCGCGTGGATCGCCGACCCGCTGGACCCGGCGGCGACGTTCGGCGCGGCCGGGACCGCTCATCTGCTCCTCTTCGGCATCGTGGGCTTCGTCGTCGCGGGCACGCTGTATCACGTCATTCCCTTCATCGTCTGGGTCGATCGCTACAGCGACCGGTTGGGGTTCGAGTCGGTGCCGATGATCGACGACCTCTACGACGACCGACTGGCGCGGATCGATCTGGCCGCGCTCGTCGTCGGCTGTGGGCTCCTCGTCCTCGCGGAGGCGCTTCCCGCCCCGATCCTCGGATCGCGAACGACCGCCCTGCTCCTTTTCGCCGGGAGCCTGTCGACCGTCGGGTTCGCGCTCTTTGCGGGTAACCTGTTCTTGACGATCCGCCGCCACGCATCCGGAGGGACGCCGTCTGCCGACGGTCCAGGCGGCTCCGAGTTCAACTGATACTGATTACTCTCACTGTTTACCGCCGAGCGCAACCCTCGTTGACGGCGCTCGGCGGGAAGAGACGAGAGTAATCAGTATGAGCGGATACGGCCACCGGGAACCGGAGGCGGTGATTCTAGACGGTCTGCCGAGACGCTGCGCTCTCCGTCAACTCTTAACGCTGCGCCGTCGAAGTATCGGCCGTGTCCGACCGAGACGTCGACGCCTCGCGGCGACGCCGACGGCCAGTTGGTGTCGATCCCGTTAGTATCGCTATCCCTATAGCTGAGCCGCTCTCCCGGACCCAGTAACCACGATGGCCTCGCTCCCCGCTGCAGACGATCTCCCGGCATATCTCGCCCCGTTGCCCACGCGGATCGAAACGCTCACACTCCGGTTCGCCTGGGTGATCGTCGCCATCAATCTCGCCGGCACCGCGTTCGGATTCTGGTACTACCGGTTTCAGCTCATGAACACGGCGCCGGTGATGTGGCCTTTCGTGCCCGACAGCCCGGTAGCGACGCTTCTGATGATCGCGAGTCTCGTGTCCTGGCGGATCGGGCGGAACCGGAACTGGATTCACGCCCTGGCGTTCGTCGGAAATCTCAAGTACGGCTTTTGGGTGGTGATTGTCCAACTCACGATCAACAACGTGCTCGCTACCGGGGACCCCTATCACTGGTTTCTCCTCGTCAGCCACTTCGGGATGGGGCTGCAGGCGTTCGTGATCTACCGATACGCGGACTTTTCCGTTCCAGCCGTCGGCGTCGCCGCTGGCTGGTTCGGGTTCAACGACGTCGTCGACTACTTTCTCCCCATCGTCGGCACCTATCACCACTCGTACTTCGGGCCGAGACTGGTCGGTCCCGGCGACCACGACGTCCTCGCACACGACATTGCTGCTGCCGCCGCAGTCAGTCTGACGCTCCTCGCGACGTTTCTCGCACTCGCGGTCCGCGTCCGACGACTCGAATCTACGAGCGGCCTCGACGGATAAGACCGCGAGATCATCAGGTCGTGTTAATTTTAGCGTGAGTTGTGACGGACAGCGAGGGCTTGGAGCCACGATTCTGCTGTCGGTGGGTTGATATGGCTAAAACTCGTTGCAAACGAAGACGTTCGTCGTTCTATTTCCCAAAAGACACGTTCGATGGCATTCCGATTCCCGTGTGAAATCATCTGGAATCGGTATCCGTCTTCATCAAGGACATTGACTAAGTAATCGGCATCGTCGACGAGAAACTCGACTCCATCCAGCTGATATCGTCGATGTAGATCGGCCAGAAACCATCGCGTTGTCTGTTTTGTTGTCGTCGGAAATAGTCTGAACTGCAATATTTCGTTTGTTTCGGGATCGACGGCACCGTACAGCCAGTAGTCGTCGCCGTTGACGCGGATCACTTTCTCGTCCACCGCGACCTGATCCGCAGTTACCGTTGAAATCGGCTGTAGATCAGCCTTGTGCACCCAGTTGTGAACAGCGACGTGACTCCGCTGGACTCCCAACTCATCGAGAAACTGACTGGCATCCCTTGTTGACATACCTGCAAGATGACACCGGATGCCTACTTGAATCGCCCACTCGGGAGTCCGCTTTCGCTCCACAAACGACAAGTCGATCCACTCGATACATCCGCTGAGGCGTTCGGATTCTGCCATAGACACTCAGAACTCGAACGCCTCATCCTCTAACTTAACGCGACCGATCATCAGCACCGAAACGGCCACGGGTGCTGATCTCAAGTAGTCGTCACCTAAATTCGACTGTTCCGAACCCTGACACCTCGAAGGTACTGCCGCGGATCAGTCTTTGAGCGCCTCGATCCGCTCTTCGAGGCTGTCGATCGCGTCTTCGACTTCGGACTGGGCCTCTTCGGTTATCTGTTCGGCCTCGGCTGTGGCGTTGTCGACCGCCTCGCGAACCCGCTCGAACGCTTCGTCGATACTGTCTGAGTCGCTCATTGCGAGTCGACGCCTTACAGTTCGCGAGATAAAAATCCCTCGCACACCTGGCATTTCCCTCGTGGCGCTATCAACGCTTTTGTCCCAGCCTCCACACCTACGGCTATGGATCTGGAACTGACGGACAACGCGGCACTTGTGACCGCGTCGAGCAGCGGTCTCGGGAAGGCTTCGGCACGGGCGCTCGCCGCCGACGGCGCGAACGTCGTCCTGAACGGCCGCGACGAGGAGCGACTCGCTGCCGCCGTGGAGGATGTTCGCGGGGACGCGGCCGACGGTGCGACCGTGATCGGCCACGCTGCGGACCTCACCGAACCCGACGAGATCGAGGGGCTCGTCCGGCGACCGGTCGACGAGTTCGGAGGGCTCGACCACCTCGTGACCTCTGCCGGTGGCCCGCCCGCGAAACCGTTTCTCGAAACGACCGACGAGGAGTGGTACGAGGCGTTCGACCTCCTCGTGATGAGCGTGGTCCGCACAGTCCGCGCGGCGGCACCGCACCTCCGGGACGGCGACGGCGGGACGATCGTGAACATCGCGTCGATTACGGTGAAGGAAGCTGTCGACGACCTCGCGCTCTCGAACTCCGTCCGGATGGGCGTCGTCGGTCTCGAAAAGACCATCTCGACGGAACTCGCTCCGGAGATCCGCGCAAACGCCGTCCTGCCGGGAACCCACGAAACTCCGCGTGTCGAAGAGGTGGTCGAAGAGCGGATCGAGCGCGGCGAGTACGAGAACTACGATGCGGCTACCGGGGAACTCAGCGCGGAGATTCCGGTCGGTCGCCTCGGTGAGCCGATGGACCTCGGACGAACCGTCGCGTTCCTCTCCTCGCCGGCATCCGCGTTTCTCTCCGGCGTGGCCCTCCCGATCGACGGCGGCGAGAGCGCCTCCAACCTCTGAGCGGAGCCGTGGCCGCAGGCTTCGCCTGAACTACCTCATTCGGCCGTCCCAGCACGAGGACTGAACCTGACGACCGGATGACATTGCCCGACATACGCGCGATCAAATCGGAAGCCACCTTACGGTTCGACGACGACGCGAGACTGTGACCGAGACGTCCGGCTACGCGCGACGAATGCTGGTGACGGTTTCACTGGGATGGGCGATCCTCCAGACCGGCCGGTTTCTCCTGTCGCCGCTTCTGCCGACGATCATCACGGACCTCGGGATCACGGAAGCGACGGCGGGGATCGCGCTGTCGGTCTTCACTGTCGCCTATGCGCTGACGCAGTATCCAGCCGGCGAGTACTCGGATCGGTGGACGCGGACGACGCTTCTCGTACCCGCGTTGATCACCCTCACGATCGGCTTTGCGCTCTTCGGGCTGACGGCCGGACTGTCGACGTTTATGCTCGCGGCGATCGTCGTCGGGGTCGGCAAGGGATTCTTCGCGAGCCCCTCGCGGGCGCTGCTCTCAGACCTTTTCACGGCAAAGCGGGGGCGTGCGCTCGGGATCTACGCCGCCGGCACCGACGTCGGGGGCTTGCTCTCCTCGGGAATCGCGGTCATCGCGCTGACGTACTTCACCTGGCGGACGCCGTTTTTCCCCGTCGCCATCGGTCTCGGGATCCTCACCGTGGTCTACGCGGCGATCACGCGGGAGGGGTACCGGGTGGGCGAACCGTCCCTGGATCTCAAAGGGACCGTCGCACGGCTGGTGAAAAGCAGCCAGCAGCGGGAGACGCTCGTCGCGTTCGCGCTGTTTTACTTCATGGTCGGTGGCTTCATCAACTTCGTCCCGACGTACCTCGCGGCGACGAAGGGGTTCTCCGAGAGCCTCGCCGGGCTGACGTTCGCCATCGTCTTCGCGGTCGGTTTCGCGGTGAAGCCCATCGCCGGAACCCTCGGCGATCGGTTCTCGCGCCGTGGGGTGGGTGTCTCCGGGCTCCTGGTCGCCGCTGCGGGGCTGATCGCCCTCATCGTCGCCTCCGCTAACCTCGCTGTGTGGCTGGCTGTGGGGCTGCTCGCGCTCGGGTACAAGACCGGGTTCCCGCTCGCCGACGCGATCATCCTGGATGGGGCGCCCGCCGGCGGGATGGGTGCGGATATCGGCGCGGCACGAGCGTTATTTCTGACCGCGAACGCGCTCGGCCCCGCGTACGTCGGAATCGTCGCGACCTACGGTAGTTACGACCTCGCGTTCGGCGGGTTCGTCGTCTGTCTGCTCGTTGCTGCCGGCTTACTCGCCCGCCGCGACTAAGCCGGTTCGTTATCTCACCGACCCGCCGCGTCTCGGATTGGCCCGTTAGATCACTTCGGGTTCGAACGGTCGAGCGGCCGTCTCCGCCGTCCAGGTGACGCGGCCCGCAGCGACGTCCACGGCGCTCACGGCGTCGTCGTCGTAGTGAGAGACGTACAGGCGCGTGTCGTCCGTCGGATGGACTGCCGCGGCGAACGACGGGAACGGCAGGTCGACAGTCTGCCGCTCCCCGGATCGGTCGGCATCGAGCGCGACTAGCCGCGGTCGCTCACGGTCCAGCACCCACGCGCTTCCGGCCGCGAGAGCGACATCGGCGGGCGTTCCCCCGACCTCGCGAGTCCGGGCCTCGCCCGGCCCCGACTCTCCCGTCGCACCTCGCGGCACCTCGGTGACCGTTCCGTCACCCCGACCGGCGACGAGCACCCGCGAGTCGTCGACGACTGCGTCGTAAGGGTTTGCGCCAACATCCCACGACGATTCGATGCCCTCGACCGTCAGCCGATGCAGGCGGGCGTTCCGCTGATCGACGGCGTAGACGTACTCGCTGGCGGCCTCGACGCCCTGGATGCGGGCCTCCGGGTCGAACTCGTGCGTCGCGTGGACGGTCCCGCCCGAGGGATCGACGACGGTCACAGTCCCGTCCGCGCGACTCCCGACGAACGCGAGGCCGTCGCGGACGGCGACGTCGTGGGGTTCGGCGCCGACACCGATCCGGTCGCGGAGTTCCAGTCGCTCGACGTCGATGACGGTCAGCACGTCGCCGCCGGTACACGGGACGAGAACCTCGCCGTCGGTCGTCGCGAAGTGTGACGGGCCGAGAACGCCGGTTTCGACGCGCTCCACCCGGCCGTCGACGACGACGCTCACGGCACGCTCGCCCATCGTCGCGACGAAGGTCCGCCCGTCGACCGTCGTCAGGTGGACCGGGTGCGCGCCGACGGCGATCCGGCCCTGTTCGGTTCCGCGTTCGGCGTCCAGGAGGACGACGCAGTCGTCCTCCGAACAGGGCACGGCGACGAGCATCAGCCCGTACAGGAGAACCCGCCGTCCCCGCCGCCGCCGACGGAGCCGCTGGTCTCGACGACGGTCGTGGTCTTCGTCTCGACGGGGTAGTCGCCGCGCAGCGACTCCCCGACGTTCGCCCACTCGCCGAACCCGCCGTCGTAGAGTCTGACGTCCGCGGCGCCGAGTGCACGGAGCATCAGCCACGTGTTCGTCGGGTCGATGTTGCCCTGCCCGTAGACGACGATCGTCCCCGACTGATCGAGGCCGGCGGCACTGAAATACAGTTCCGCGAGCGTCGCGGGCTCGGTCATCGTCCGGCCGTCGACGTTCCCCGTCCAGTGGACGTCGATCGCACCCGGAATGTGGCCGTGCCGGTCGTTCGACGCGACGAGCGCGTCGGACTGCCGCGCGGCGAGATACGCCTCGGGCGGTCTGACGTCGACGAGTCCCGGGCCGCCGTCGTTGAACGAGCCGAGTTGCTCCGAGAGCCACTCCCGGGTGACGATCAGATCGTCCTGGGGTTCCGCTTCGTAGGTCGTCGGGTCGCGGCTCCGCCGGCCGACGCCGACGCGGCCGTTCCACGCCTCGTACCCGCCGTTCAGGACCCAAACGTCGCCCCCGTGGCCGAGGTACTTCAGCGCGAAGACGACCCGGGAGACGCGCGAGCCGACGCTGCTGCCGTAGACGACGATGTCGTCGTCCCGGGAGACGCCGATCGATTCCAGCGACGCCGAGATCGCGTCCACGTCGGGGACGCGTCCCGCGTCGGTCTCCGTTCTCGCCGTGAGCTTCTCGACCGGGGCGTGGCGTGCGCCGTAGACGTGCTCGTTCCGGTACTGTTCCGCAGAGCGCGCATCGAGGAACACCGCGTCATCGGCGTCGATCTGTGAGGCGCCCCGGAAGTAGCCGACGTTGCCCTCGACGCTGGCGGCGCTTGCGACGTCGGTGGGGGTCGTAATTCCCGCACAGCCGGCGGTGCTCGCGACGCCCGTCCCCGCCGCCGCGGCGAGTAGCGACCGTCGCGTGACCTCGTAGCCGTCGTCGCTCATCTACAGCTGGTGGCCGCAGGCGCAGTTGCCGATGCAGTACGTCGTCCCCGCATCGGAGAGTTCGACGCCGAGGGTCGCCATCGTCGCCATCAGGTTCCCGGCGGTGTCGTCTTCGGGCCGAACGCGCCCGGCGGTCGCGCCGTACGGCTTCGCGCCCACGGAGATGGTCTCGACGATCTCACGGGAGGCGTGTTCGATGACTTTCACTTCGTCACTGGTCTGTACCGGGACGTACAGTTTCTCGCCCGCCGGGTCCCAGGTGCCGACGAACGCCGAGCCGCCGAGGTCGATCGACTCGATCACCTCGCCCGCCGGGATGTCCAGCACCGTGACGCTCTCGGAGTTCGCGGTGAACACGTAGCCGATCTCGGAGTCGGGGCCGATCTCGCTGGTCAGCGGCAGTTCCCCGAGGCCGTCGTCGTTCGTCAGTCGCACGCGCTCTTCGGGTTCGGTCGGGTCGCTGATGTCCCAGATGCTCTCGGTGCCGGCCTCGCCCTCGTTGTTCTCGACGAGGAGCGTCTCGCCGTCCCACGAGACGGTGTCCATCCACGGCGCGACGGCGTCGGCGCCGCCGACCGGCGACACCGACACCTGGTTGACGACCTCGAAGTCGGCGATGTCGATGACGGAGAGCGTGTCGGCGTAGATGTCCGGGACGTACGCGTACTCCCCGTCGGGGTGGATCGAGACGTCACACGGCCCCGGACCGTCGTTGTCGCCGCGGCCGCCCTCGGGTTTCCTGTCGATCTCGGCCGTCACGTCGCCGAAGGAGTCCGACCCCGGATCGGCGTCGAGGCGGTACTGTTTGTGTGTCGGTTCGCGGGCGCTGACAACGAGATGCGACCCGTCCGGCGTCACTTCCTGCCAGTTCGCGCCGGATCCCGTATCGAGCGAGGTCATCTCCGAGAGCGACCCGGCGTTGACCGCCCGGACGCCATTATTGACGTTCAGCCACATCGCATCGTCGGCACTGTCGAGGAGGTTCGGGAGAAACTGGTTCGACGGGAACGACGCCGTCGCGCCGAGATACGTCGTGGTGAGCAGTTCGTCGTTCTCGGCGTCGATCACGCTGACGGTGTTGTCGCCCGTGTTGAACACGAACACCGTCGGGGGGGCCGCCTCGTCGCCGCCCCCGTCCGATCCAGTGATAGCACCGGTACACCCGGCTGTCGCGGTCGCGCCGGCCGCGGCCGAACCGGCCAGCAGTCGCCGACGCGATACGCCCGACGTCGAGTCACTCTCTCCGCGGTTCGGATAGAGATTCTCGTCTACAGCGTCCTCGGTCATAGGGCGCCATAACGGGTCCGGGGAGATAGGGACACCGGCACACCCCTGCGTTGCCCGTTGTCTCCGAAACCGGTTCTTGTTGCTGGTACCTGCGTGAGGGGGCAAGGCTGTACTAGACCGTCAAGGGAACTTGGCCGCGTGTGTATGTGCTGGTATGCCGACTCTCTCGCCGCTCGCGTACGTCGTCCTCTCGGTGGGCGTCGGACTCGCCTTCGGGATCCTCCTCCAGAAGGCCCGGTTCTGTTTCGTGAGTGCCTTCCGCGATTTCGTGGCGTTCAAAGACACCCGCGTGCTGAAGGGCGTCATCGCCGGCGTCCTCGTGATGACGCTGTTCTGGAGCGCGCAGGCCACCCTGGGGTACTTTCGCGGCTTCTGGACCCCCGCGTGGGGTCTCGCGTCGCTTTTCGGCGGGTTCGTCTTCGGGATCGGGATGACGATGGCCGGCGGGTGTGCCTCGGGGACCCTCTACCGCGCCGGGCAGGGGTACGTCCAGTTCTGGATCACGCTCCTGTTTATGGGGGTCGGCTACGTGCTCTTCGCGTACGCGTTCCCCACGCTCCGCTCGGTGTACTTCGAGCCGCTGCGGTTCGGCGAAGGGGCGACGCTGTATCTCGCCTTCCCGTGGCCGCCGGCGCTGACGGGCGTGCTCGTGACGGCGGTGCTGGTTCTGCTGTACGCGTTCGTCCGCGGCCGGGCGTCGCTACCGGATGAACCCCGACGCGGCACCGAGGCCGGTTCGGGAACCCGCGCGCAGGCGACGCTGCCGACGCGCTCGCTGACGGCGCTCGGCGTCGGCCTCAGGGAACTCGGCGAGGGCACGCGGACCTACCTCCGCGGCTTCGTCGAGGACGACCGCCCCGTCGCGGCCCGCCTGCGGGATTCGTGGGACGCCCGGACGGCCGGCATCGGGCTGGCGCTCGTCGCCAGCGTCTGGTTCTGGGTGTACGGCGCGTGGGCGATCACCGGCAGCGAGGCCAAGTGGGCGGGCTGGCTCCTCGCACAAGGCGGCGTCGACGTCGGAAACGTCGAGTACTGGGGCTCGGTGCTGTTCCGCGGCGGCGACATCTCGGTCACCATCGATATGCTGATGATCGCAGCGGTGATCGTCGGCTCTTTCCTGGCGGCGAAGGCCTCCGGCGACTTCCGCCTCCGCTGGCCGAAGGTCCAGCGCCTGCACAACCCCGTGGTCGGCGGACTGCTGATGGGCGTCGGCTCCCGACTCGCGCCCGGCTGCAACATCGCGAACCTGTTCAGCGGTGTCGCGCTGCTGTCGCTGCACTCGCTTCTTGCCGGCCTGGGGATCATTCTCGGAACGTACGTGATGACCCACTACCTCTACCGGGAGGTCGGCTGTGCGATCTGATGGCGAGAGCCGGACGTACCGCTTATCGGGCTCAACCACGGAGGACACACGATGACTGACACGACGATCGACGAGAGCCGAATCGGCCGGACGCCGCTCGTGGAACTCGACGTGGAGGTCCCTGCGACGGTCTGTGCAAAAGTCGAGTGGTTCAATCTCTATACCGCTGACCACGGGGGCGGCTCGATCAAATCGCGGATCGCCCGCGAGATGCTCGACGGCGCCGAGGAATCCGGCGAGTTGACGCCGGACCGGACCGTGATCGAACCCACCAGCGGCAACACCGGCAGCGAGATCGCCCGCCTGGCGACCGAACGCGGGTACGACGTCGAGATCGTGATGCCCGACAACGCAAGCGGCGGCAAGATCGAGGCCGTCCGCGACGCCGGCGCGGAGATCCACTTCGTCGACGCCGACAAGGGCTACGACGCGGTCATCGAACGCTGCGAGGAACTCGTCGCCAGCGACCCCGAGGGATACTACCGACCGAACCAGTACGAGAACCCCGACAACCCGGGCGCCCACGAGCGGACGACCGCCCCGGAGATCTGGGAGCAGACCGACGGCGACGTGACGCACTTCATCGCCGGCGCGGGGACGGGCGGAACGGTCACCGGCACCGGCCGCGGCCTCCACGACCGCGGCGACGTGACCGTCGTGGGCTTCGAGCCGGCGAACCCGCTGCACGCCATCGACGGGCTCAAATACCTCAGAACCGGCGAGCATTACCACCCGAAAACGTACGACGAGTCCGTCCTCGACGAGAAGCTCTACGTCGACACCGGCGACGCTTACGACCGCGCGCGAGCGCTCCGGGAGCGCTACCTCGACGAGAACCCCGAGGTCGTCGACACCGGGCAGTACGATCACGAGACCGTCGCAGAACACCTCCGCATCGAGGATCAGTTCGTGGTCGGGACGTCCAGCGGCGCGGGCGTTCGAGCGGCCGAGCGACTCCACGAGACGGTCGGTCTCGCTGCCGACGACGTCGTGGTGATTATGCTCTGCGACCGCGGCGACAAGTACGCCGACATCCCGCTGTGGGAGGGCTACCTCGGCGACGACGGAGAAACGTAGGCCAGTTCGCGCGGGAGGGAGGTGATGAAGGTCCTCAGAACGAAGGTCGACCCGCTGTCGTACCGCCGCTGGCTGCCGGAATCACCCGGATCCGGCTGTCTTCCTCGACCGACGCGTCCGGGTCGGAAACCTCGCTCCCGTCGACGTAGACGTTGATGAACTCCTTGATCTCGCCGTCCTCGAAGACGCTGTTCTGGAGGCCGGGACCGTGCTCGGCGGCGTGGTTCTCGAAGACTTCTCCCAGCGTCGACCCGGCGACTTCGACCGTCGACGCGCCGCGGTCGCCCAGGACTGCAGGAATCTTGATCTCGGGCATACACTCTCTTGGACGATAGAGCGTAAAAATGACCGGCCACCGGCAACGGGGACCTGGCGCCTGTGACGGCGTCGACGGACCGAAAAACTCTGCCGCTCGTTCGGTAGGCCGAGGAGCGGCTCCGCTTCCCGGATCGCATCGTGGCGGAGAGTATAGCCCGCGTCATCGACGGCGGCGAGGCGTGTACCCCTCCAACGGGCTTATTCGGTAAGCTCTCATAACAGAGTCTATGAGCGGCCTCGATCTCGACCCGACACAACTCGATCGGTACTCTCGGCACATCATTATGGACGACGTGGGGCCGGAGGGGCAGCGGGACCTCCTCGACGCCGAGATACTCGTACTCGGGGCCGGCGGCCTCGGCGCGCCAATTATCCAGTATCTGGCCGCGGCGGGAATCGGCACCATCGGCATCGCCGACGACGACGAGGTCGAACTGTCGAACCTCCAGCGGCAGGTCATCCACGGCAACGACGACGTCGGCCGCAAGAAGGTCGACAGCGCCGCCGAGTTCGTCGCGAGCCTGAACCCCGACATCGACGTCCGAACTCACGACCTCCGTGTGAGTCCCGACAACGTCGAGGACCTGATCGACGGCTACGACTTCGTCGTCGACGGGACCGACAACTTCCAGACGCGGTATCTGGTCAACGACGCCTGTACGCTCGCCGGGATTCCCTTCTCCCACGGCTCGATCTTCCAGTTCGAGGGGCAGGTGACGACCTTCGCCGGCACCGACGACTCGCCGTGTTACCGCTGTATGTTCCCCGAAGCGCCGCCCGCCGGGATGGTCCCGAACTGCGCGACTGCGGGCGTCCTCGGCGTCCTGCCGGGGACAGTCGGCTGCATCCAGGCCACCGAGGCGGTCAAGGCCACGCTCGGAAAGGGTCAGCTACTCGACGGCCGGATGGTGTTCTACGACGCCCTGGAGATGGAGTTCGACACCGTCGAGATCACCAAGAAAGACGAGTGTCCGGTCTGTGGCGACGACCCCGCGATCGACTCCGTCCACGACGTCGAGTACACCGAGTCCTGTGCGATCACCCGCGAGAGCGACCCGGAAATCTCCGCGAACTGACCGTTCCGCGCCGCGTTCGGGGTGAATCGAGCCGCCCGGCGCTGTCCGCGGTGAGCAGCCAGACGTCGACTCCACGGCGAACGTTTATTCACGTACTCGTTGAATCCCCTGGTATGATAGCCACCGCTCCCCGTGGAGGTCGCTGAGAGTGCCGGGATTGGTCTTCTGGGCGCTCGTCGTTCTGGCGACACTCACCAGTCTCGCGACGGCGTGGGCGCTCGGCGCCAACAGCAACTCGCCGCCCTTCGCGCCGGCGATCGGCGCCAACGCCATCTCGACGATGCGTGCGGCCTTCCTCATCGGAATCCTCGCTGCGCTCGGCGCGCTGACGCAGGGCGGAGCCATCTCCGAGACGGTCGGTGCAGGGCTGATAAACGGCGTCCAGATCACGTCGCTCGCGGCGACGGCCGGTCTGCTGACCGCCACCGGTTTTATGGCGTTCGGCGTCTACTCCGGCTATCCGGTGCCCGCGGCGTTCGCGACGACCGGCGCGATGGTCGGCGTCGGCCTCTCGCTCGGCGGCGACCCGGCCATCGACACCTATCGGCGGATCGTGACCTTCTGGGCGCTCGTCCCGCCGGTCTCGGGCGGCCTCGCGTATCTCACCGCCACGCTGCTCCGCCGCGACGACATCCCGGAGACCGTCGGTGTGCCGCTGCTTGCGGCCCTGGTCGGCGGAATCATCGCCAACGTCCAGTTGGCGATCGTTCCCTCGCCGCCCGACGCCACACAGAGCTCTATTGCGGGGTTCCTCGGCAGGCTGGTGGGGCTTCCCACTGTCGGCGGAGTCGACCCCGTAGTGGTTCTGGTGACCGTTCTCGCCGCCGCGGTGAGCTTCCAGTTCATCCGTCGACGGACCCAGGCGTCGGTCGAGAAGGGAGTCCGGACGTTTCTCGTCCTGTTGGGAAGCGTCGTCGCCTTCTCCAGCGGCGGCAGTCAGGTCGGACTCGCGACGGGGCCGCTCGAAAACCTCTACGGCGCCGAACTCGGCCTGCCGGGGATCGTCCTCCTGACGCTCGGCGCGGTCGGCATCCTCGGCGGCGCGTGGATGGGGGCGCCCAGACTCCTCCAGGCCACCTCCCGGGAGTACGCACAGCTGGGGATCAGACGCTCCATCGCGGCGCTGGTGCCCGGGTTCATCATCGCCCAACTCGCCATCGCGCTCGGCATCCCGATCTCGTTCAACAACATCATCATCTCGGGCGTCATCGGCGGCGGGTTGGCCGGCGGGTCGGCGGGCGTCTCCCGCCGGAAGATCGGCGTGACGATCGCCTTCTGGCTCATCACGCTTGTCACCTCGATCACGATCGGCTACGGGCTCTACAAGGTCTTCGCTGCGGTACTCGGCGGGTGAGTCACCGAACGACGGTGACAGTCACGGGCGCCTTGCCGACCACGGTCGTCGCCACCGTTCCGAGCAACCGGCGGCCGATGTCGCTGCGGCCGCCGCCGTGGCCGCCCATCACGACGTGATCGATGTCGTGCTCGTCGACGTACCCGAGAATAGTGTCTGCCGGGTCCCCCGTCTCGACAGCCGTTTCGACCTCCCGGTCGGCCTCGGCGGCCCGTGTTTTGGCCCGGTCGACGATGCGGTCGGCCCTGTCGAGGGCGCGCTCCTGGCGCTCGCTTCCCGGTTCCAGAATCCCGCCCTCGCTCATATTGGCGTCCATCGGCGTCACTACGTTCAGGACCGTCACCGAACAGTCGAAGGTCTCGAGCGCGTGGACGAGCGCCTTGTCCGAGAGCGGCGACCCGTCCAGCGGAACGAGGACGTGCGAAGGTGCCATAGGATCTCCTCGGGACGGGGGCACAAATTCCCGGCGGTCGGCCGGTGCAGTGTCTGGAGATTGACCGAAACTCGAACGGTGCCGCCTCTGAAACCGAGAGAGCGGTGCTACTCCTCGACGACGACGCGCTCGCCCTCGAACTCGTCGCCGGTCCACCGCCAGGAGCCGAGGAAGGGGTACCCGTCGAACGCACAGATCGCATAGGAGTAGCCCGGCCAGGTCGCGCGGTCGGCGTCGGTCTCGCTCGGATGCGTCGGTCCCGATGGGTGGCTGTGGTAGAACCCCACGACCTCGTGACCGGCGGCTTCGAGCTCCTCTATCACCGCCAGTTGCTCTTCGGGATCCATCGCATAGCGGATCTGCGGGGTCTCGGCGGCGTTTTCGACCGGATACACGTCGGCGACGTGGCTCTCAGTCTCGTCGTACTCACCGGCGAGGACGCCGCAGATTTCCTCGTCGCCGCCGTCGTAGCCCTGGTAGACGATCTCGTCGTAGGCCGCTCGGGTGAACGTGATCACGGGTCAGGAGTCGTCGTCGCACTCCTCGGGGCCGGTCTCGAGGTCGTAGTCCCAGTCCTGGTACCCGCCGGCCATACTCTTGACCGCCGACCCATCGTCGACGCCCTCGTAGCTGCCGATGAGCCGTGCCGCCTGGACGGAGGATTGCCCGATCGGACAGGCGACGACCACGTCGTCGCCCCACTCGACCTCGTCGACGCGGCGCGGAAGTTCGGCCATCGGGATGTTCTTTGCGCCGGGAATGTGTCCACGCTCGAACTGTGCCGGCTGGCGAATGTCGATAATCTGGGTGTCCTCGCCCGCCTCTAGCTTCTTTTTGACTTCTTCGGTGGAGACTTCTTCGACCATCTTACTGTTTCCGGAGGAAGATCCGGTATCGACCGTCGCCGCTCTTCCAGACGTTCGCCTCGGCCTGGTCAGCGACCGCCTTCGGGACGTTCTCGGTGCTCGGGACGTGGTCAGTCTCCTGGACCAGCAGATCGCCCGATTCGAGCCCCTGAATGGCCTTTTTGGCTTCTACCTGCGGGTACGGACACACCTCGCCGGTCATATCCTGTACCTCCGTTGCACGGTCGAACAGTTCCTGGGCCGTTTCGCCGTCGAGCTCGTCGGGAAGGTCGACGACGTCCTCCCAGCTTGAATCTGCCATAGTGGGTTTCAGGGTCTCTCGGGCCATACCCATTTCGGAGGGCGCAGAGCTGACCTCTATCTCTGACATCGCGGCTTGCGAGTGCGGACCGCCCCGGCCGTATGGGTTATACTCGCGCCGCCCGGAATGGAATACGATGGAACTCGTCGCCGTCGCTGCGCTGGCTGAAAACCTCGTGATCGGTCGCAACGGTGAACTCCCGTGGGAGAGCATCCCGGCTGACAAGCGCCAGTACCGCGAACGCGTCGCCGACGCGCCAGTCATCCTCGGCCGGCGGACCTTCGAGTCGATGCTGGAGAACCTCCCGGGCAGTCACCAGATCGTTCTGAGCCGCACCGAACGCGACTATCCTGTCGAGACGGCGTCGCACGCCAGCGACGTCGAGGCCGCTATCGCGGTGGCCGAGTCGCTCACCGACGAGGAGGTGTACGTTCTCGGCGGCGCAAAGATCTACGAACTGTTCCAGCCCCACGTCGACCGGATGGTGCTGAGCCGTGTCCCCGGCGAGTACGAGGGGGACGTCTGGTATCCGGAGTGGGACGAAGCCGAGTGGTTGCTGACGTCTGCCTCCGAGGAGGCGGGCTTCACGCTGGAACAGTGGGTTCGACAGGCGGCTGACTGATCCACGGAGTCCGTCTGGTACTGATTACGCTCACGTATCACCGTCGAGTGCCACCCCCGTCGACGGCGCTTTGCGGGAAGAGACGAGCGTACTCTGTATCAGGCTTCTCCGATCTTCGCCGCGAACTTCTCTCTGACTTTCTCGACTTTCGGTGCCGCGTGCATCCGGCAGTACGCGTCGTTGGGGTGCTTCTCGAAGTAATCCTGGTGTTTCTCCTCGGCGCGGTAGAACGTCTCTAACGGCGCCAGTTCGGTAACGACCTCGTCGTCGTATTCCGAATCGAGCGCGTCGATGTAGGCGGCCGCCTGTTCGCGTTGGGTCTCGTCGTGAAACAGGACGATCGAGCGATACTGTGATCCGACATCCGGGCCCTGGCGGTTCAGTTGCGTCGGGTCGTGCGTCGCGAAAAACACCTCAAGCAGTTCGTCGTAGGCTAAGACCTCCGGGTCGTAGGTCACCTGCACGACCTCGGCGTGGCCGGTCTGTCCGGAACAGACCTCCCGGTAGGTGGGGTCCTCCGTGTGACCGCCGGCGTAGCCTGATGTGACCGACTGCACGCCGCCGAGTTCCTTCATCGCCGCTTCGGTACACCAGAAACAGCCGCCGCCGAACGTCGCAGATTCGGACATACGCGCAGTAGGGTTCCGATCCGTATGTATGTGGCGCGCGGACCCGTTGTAGTGTGTTGTTGAGGGTGTCGGAGAACTCTCATCGTGGTGGTATTATACGCTCTTGCAGCCGAACCAGCCGTGAGAACCTGTCTGTACTGCCCCAGGAGCCGAGAACTCTCGTCTGTGGAAATTCACGCGGCAGGTGCGTTGCTATCTGCTTTTTTCCACTGGGGAGTTGCGTTCGCTGTGTTCGGCTGAATGTCACTGAACCACCCGGAGAGTCGCGCTTCCACACCGACCGACCCGGGATCGAAGCGCTGTCGAGACAACCGCAGAGACGGGCCGCGCGTATCCCCACACTGTACTCGACCAAGCAGCCGAGGGGGACCGCTGTTCGAAGAGTGGATGATACGTTTCTTCCGGGAATCTCAGGGATCGAATGGTGCGACCTTGGTTGCAGTTCCTTCGTCTTCGATCCGGGTATCGAAGCCGGTGATCGTGTTCTGAATGAGTTTGTTGTTGTCCGCGACGGGAACGAATTCGTTGTCGACGTTGTCCTCGAGGAGGATGCCAACACCGATGTTCCCGTCCGGGTCTGCCGTCCCTTCGTCGTCCTCGATGCGGTTGTTGACGACCTTGTTGTTACTCGTCGAGGGGCCACGGTTCGTGAGAACGCCACCATATGGTTCTGCGACAGCTTCGATGAGTGCGCCGAACTCCGCGTCGACGACGTGGTTTTTCAGGAACATATTACCGTCCGCGGACTGCCGGAGCCACCCCCACGAGCCACACGAAAGCGCGACATCGGCGTTCTCGACGCGGTTGCCCTGAACGGCAACGCCGTCGCTTTCGAAGATCAGAATCCCAGAGGCAACAGGGCTTTCGTCACTGTATCGGTTGTCGATGACCTCGTTGTTCCGGACGGCCCCCGCCGCACCGAAACCGATCTGGATCCCGTTCGGTCCCCACGCTTCTCCCAGTCCAGTCGAACCCCGGACTGTGTTGTTCCGGATTCGAGCAGTCGGTGAGGGATGTACGCCCCCGTCTCCGTTCGCTCCGATCCCGCCACGTTCGTACTCGCGGATGCTGTTGGCGACGATCGTCACGTCGGAATCACCGTACGCGAGGATGCCAAACGTTTCCTTCCCCCCGACCCCCATATTCTCGATAGTGTTCTCCGAGACCGTTCCGGAGGCATTTCGCAGGAGCACGCCGGGTTTCCGACGGGCAGACGGCTGTGTTCCTCCTCCGTCGAGCGTGAATCCGGACAGGGCCACGTCGATCGTCCCCGGTCCGCTCACGTCCCCGGCCTGCTCGCTCCCACCGTAGGCAAACACCAGAGGCTCCCAGGCCGGCCCACTCTCCGCGATCGTGAACTCCCCTGGCGACGATTCCGGTGTAATCGTCGGCGACGAACCGGGGGCACTGCGTAGTGTGAGGGACTTGTTGATCACGATCTGTTCGGGATACGTGCCATCTTTCACGCAGATCGTGTCACCCGCATCCGCGGCGTCGACGGCGTCCTGAATCGTGACGTGGTCGTCCGGGACGACGAGGTCACAAGGGTCCTGTCCGCGTGAGTTGCCTTTTCCGGGGCTTCCGGCAGCGCCGCCTCCGAATGCGAGAAGGCTCGTCCCACCGATAGTGAGTCCTTTCAGTGCGTTTCGCCGGGTTAGCCTGGCCTCTGGAGATCCTGTATTTTTTGCCATAGTGTACCAGGGCCGTTTTTTCCAGGCCCTTCCCGACTACATCTGTGTACGCCGACATAGTTAGACAGTGATTACCACTGATATGACAAATATATGTCAATTATTGTGCCGGTAAAATCTCTCTGTTGAGCTCCTTGACTCTCTCCTGTGCCGTCAGGAGTGAACTCCGGAAGCCCGGTTCGGTGAAGATCCGAATTTCCCCGCGGTCTCGACTCGCCGCCGCGAAGCGTGGGGCTTCGACTACCGGTCTGCGAGCCGTCCGGGCGACCACTCGCCCTCGAAGTCGCGGTGCGTGTAGGGTTTCGCGTCCTCGCCCGCGTAGGTCGCGACGAGCTGGCCGTCACCCTCCAGGTGGTACTTGTAGGTCGTCAGCCCATCCAGACCGACCGGGCCGCGGGCGTGCGTCTTCCCCGTACTGATCCCGACTTCCGCGCCGAGGCCGAACCGGTAACCGTCGGCAAAACGGGTAGAGGCGTTGTGGAAGACGGATGCGGCGTCGACGCTCTGCATAAACTCGGCGGCGTGGTCGGAATCTTCAGTGATGATCGACTCGGTGTGCTTCGAGCCGTAGGTGTTGACGTGGTCGATGGCGTCCTCGGCGGAGTCGACGATCTTGATCGAGAGGATCAGATCGCCGTACTCCGTCGACCAGTCCTCCTCGCTCGCGGCGTCCATTTCGACGATCTCGCGGGAGCGGTCGTCGCCCCGGAGTTCGACGCCCGCGTCGCGATAGCGGGCTGTGAGGCCGGGCAGTAGGTCCGCCGCGATCGACTCGTGGACTAAGAGCGTCTCGACGGCGTTGCAGACGGCGGGGTACTGCACCTTGGCGTCGAAGGCGATGTCGGCCGCCATCTCCAGATCTGCCTCGGAGTCGACGTAGACGTGACAGACGCCCTCAGTGTGGCCGAGGACGGGGATACTCGTGTTCTCCTCGACGTAGCTCACGAACGCCGAACTCCCCCGCGGCATCAGGAGGTCGACGGCGTCGTCGCGGTCCAGCAGGGTCTCGACGTCCTCGCGGGCCTCGATGAGTTGCGCCCATCCGTCCGGGACGTCCGAGGCGGCCTCACGGATGATCTCGTAGAGGATCCGGTTGGATTCGGCGGCCTCGCTGCCGCCCTTGAGGATGACCGCGTTACCTGATTTGAGGCTCAGCGCGGCGATCTGGACCAGGGCGTCGGGGCGGGACTCGAAGACGGTGCCGAGGACGCCGATCGGGACCGACACCTTGTACAGTTCCAGGTCCTCGTCGAGTTCCCGCGCGGCCAGCGTCCGGCCGAGGGGATCCTCTTGGCCAGCGACGCTGCGGACCATCTCGGCGATGTCGGCCAGTTTCGAGTCCGAGAGCTTCAGTCGGTCGACGAACGCCTGGGTGTACTCGCCGGCTTCGAGCAGCTTCTCGGCCTCGGCGACGTCGCGCTCGTTGGCTTCGAGGATCTCCTCGCTTTTCGCTTCGATCGCGTCGGCGATCGCGTGCAGCGCCTCGTTCCGCGTCGCCTCCGAGAGGTTCGCGAGTTCGAGTGCTGCGGACTGTGCTTCAGTGATTTTCGTTTCGGTGGACTTCTCGGTGGTTCCTTCGCTCATAGGTGATCGTTGATCGGCGTGAAGATAGTTCCCACGGGGCGTTCGGTTGCGACCTTCTCTAAGACGTCCTCCTCTGTCGAACGGGCGATGACCGCCGGGATGCCGTGCTCGCTGACGGTGCGTGCGCCCTGGACCTTCGTGCGGATCCCGCCGAACGAGCCGCTGGCGCTCTCTTCGACGATCGCCTCGACCTCGTCGTAGTTGCGGCCGACTGCCTCGATGAGTTCTGCGTCGGGATTCTCCTTGGGGTTGCCGGTGTAGACGCCGCCGACGTCCGTCAGCGTGACCAACAGATCCGCGTCGACGCCGATGGCGATCGACGACGAGATCATGTCGTTGTCGCCGATCCGGATCTCCTCGGTCGCGACGGCGTCGTTCTCGTTGACGATCGGGACCACGCCCCACCCGAGGAGCGTCTCGATGGTGTTCTTGAAGTTCGTGAACCGCTCGGGGTCTTCGAGGTCGTGTTCGGTCACCAGGATCTGTGCGACGGTGAGCCCGTACCGCTCGAAGCTCTCGGTGTAGCGCCGCATCAGGTGGCTCTGTCCGATCGTCGACAGCGCCTGCGACTCCTCGACGGTATCGTCGCTGGCGAAGCCGATCCGGCCCTTTCCGGCGCCGATCGCTCCCGACGAGACCAGGATAATTTCCTTGTCCCGTTCGACCAGCCCCGCGACGTCGTCGACGAGTTTGTCGAGTTTCCCATCGTCGAGATTCGAGGATTCGTCGGTGAGGGAGTTCGTTCCGGCCTTGACGACGACGCGGCCCGCGTTCGCGGCCAGCGAGCGCGCACTGGAGACTTCCTCGGCGGCGACGCCACCGCTCATTGTCGTCCTCCGACGGCGAACCCGCCTCTGCTCTCTGTGCGATCGGTGCTGTTCATTCGTCGGCTTCCTCCGACAACTCGACCGAGCGCCGCCGGGCGGCGCTCAGTGCGTCACCGACGACCGTATCGACGTCGCTGTCGAACAGAACGTCCATTCCCTCGATCGTCGTGCCGCCCGGCGAGCAGACGGCGTCGATCAGCGAGTCGATGTCCCTGTCGGACTGGAGGACGGTCTCGGCAGCGCCGACGAACGTCTGTGCGGCGAGTACCCTCGCGTCCTCGGCGTCCAGTCCTTCCTCGACGGCGCGGTCCCGCATTGCTTGAATCAGGTAGAATACGAACGCGGGGCCGCTCCCGTTCAGCGCCGTGGCGACGTGCATCAGGTCCTCGTCGATCTCGACGAACGACCCGAGATCCGAGAGCATCTGCCGGACGTTCTCGTCGGGTTCGTCCCACGAGACGGCTGCGGCCATATTCCGCGTCTCGGCCGCCAGATTCGGCATCACGCGGATCACTGTCGCTTCGGTCTCGGCCTGGACGACCTCGCGCGAGACGCCCGCCGCGATGGTAACGAGCGTCCCGTCGGCGTCGAGAGCAAGATCCTCGAGCACAAGCGGGACGATATCGGGCTTCACCGCGAGGACGACGACGTCAGATCCCTGTACGTCTTCGAGGTTCGTCGTCGTCCGATCACAGTAGGCCCCGACTCCCTCGAAGGCGTCGGGGTCGACGTCGTACCCCGTGATTCTGTAATTTTCCGCCTTCGAGAGCCCTGTGATGAGGGCGCTGCCCATATTTCCACAGCCGATCACGCTGACGTCAATCATCTTGTGGAGACGTAGGAGTGGCCGCCGATATACGAACTTTGGTTTCGCTCCGGAATTCGGCGGCCGTCGGGTCCCTCCAAAACCGCCGTTCCGGTGCGGGCCGTCGGCCGCCGGCGCCCTACTCGGCGTACAGCGAGTACGTGATGACAGCGAGGCCGACGAATGTCAGAATCGCGTCGATCAACAGCCCGGTCGCGAGGTCGACGCCGAGGATGAAGTCCAGCGTGCCGCCCAGGAGTGCGCCGAGCGTGATGATTCCGAAGCCGATCCCGAGTGCCCGGAGGGACCGGGAACCGCTTTTCCGGTAGGCCTTCATCGAAAAGTACGTGATGAGGCCGCCGAGGACGAGAATACCCGTCTTCACCACGACAATTCCCGTTGCGATGCTCGCGGATGTACCAGTGTGTACCATTATGTTTCCTCCTTGACAGCAGTCCAGATGTCTGCGAGCCGTTCTTCGGGCCCGTGGTCGGGGCGCGAGATCCGAACGTCGAGTTTCCGCGTCTCGGTGAGCGCGATGCGGACCTCCTCGAATGCGACCGCGTACGTCGTCGTGTGGTGTCCGTCCGATCGGATCTCCGTCCCCTCCTCGAGCAACTCCGCATCGGTCAGTAAATCCAGTTTGCGATACGTCGTCGAGAGTGGAATGTCACACCGCTCGGAGATCTCGCTCGCCGTACGCGGCTCCTCCAGCTCCCTGATAATCGCCCTCGCATCCTCGTCGTCGAGCGCGTCGAGAACGGATCGGAGGTCCGACGGTTCCTTCGCGGACGGCTCGCTCGCCATTACCGGATCCTCGGACACGAGCGGTATTAATCTCCCGGGATCGATATCAGGGCCGGTAGCGGTGATCTGCCCGATACCTTGCACACAGCGCCGCCGAGACCGAGGTACTGAGTGTCTCTGGTGGCGGATTCACACATCCCCGCCGTTCAGAACACTCTCCGTCCCCGTTGTCGGCGAGTCTGCTGTCGGTGGCCGATCACCGGACTTCCCAACGGCCACCTGTTCGTGTGTATGATGGTAAAACCGGAGCCGCGGGCTCCCGTCGACCAGCAGCGGCTCGAAACAGACGCGCCGGTACCGCTCGTTGTCGAGTAGATTGACCGCGATCCCTGCCTCGTGCTCGGAGATCGAGTCGTACGCTGTCTCACAGACGGGACACAGTTCGGGTGCGTCGTCCGGAACCCGCATCAGTCAGGACGTCTCCTCTGCGAGGGCTCGGTTCGCCGTCTCGTATTCGGCATCGCTGTAGATGATAAACCGGACGTCGTCGAGCGATTCGGGGTCGAACGACTGGATTTCCTCACCGATGATGGCTGCGCCGTCCTCGGTCGAAAACCCGGCGACCCCGCATCCGAGCGCGGGGATCACCAGAGATTCACAGCCGCGTTCGTCGGCCGCTTCGAGGGCGTTTCGCGTCGCGTTGCGAATGCTCGCTTCGGTCGCTTGCCCGTCGCCGTAGTGGGGCATCGCCGCGGCGTGGATCACGTACTCGGCGTCGAGGCCGTAGGCGTCGGTCACGGCGACGTCGCCGAGTTCGACCGGGCCCTTCGAGACGGCGGCGTCGTTCAACTGCTCGCCACCGACGCGACGGAGTGCGCCGGCGACGCCCGACCCCATCTGGAGGCTCGTCCCCGCGGCGTTGACCAGCGCGTCCGCGGACTGCTGTGCGATGTCGCCCTGGATGAGCGTGAACTCCATATCGCGGCGTTCGGCCGCCAGGATCAAAAACGTCGGCGCCCGCGGTGAGGGCGGTGTTCCAGCTCCGGACCGAACGGCTCTTGATGCGGTCGGGGCCTTTGTGGTGTATGAATGGGACTCCCTCGGCGCCGGCGGACGCCGAAGCGGTCGCCGCGCGGGCGGTTCGGGCCGGCGGCGAGTACCTCCGCGACGGCTTCCGTGACACTTCGATAGAAGCCGAATACGGCACCGACGACGTGAAGTCGGCCGCCGATCGCGCGGCCGAAAAACGCGTTTGCGAGGTACTCCGCGATGCGTACCCGGACCACGCGATCCACGGAGAGGAGTCGGGGCGGAACGGCAACGGCCGCCACGAGTGGGTCGTCGATCCGCTCGACGGGACGAACAACTACGCGGCCGGATTCCCGTCGTTCGCGACGGCTGTCTGTCTCCTCAGAGAGGAGACGCCGCTCGTTTCGGCGATCTACGAACCGCTCCCGGACTCTCTGTATCTCGCCCGGCGCGGCGAGGGCGCGACCGTCGACGGTGATCCGCTCGCGGCCGAAAGCGAATTGTCGTTGTCGCGGGCGACGGTCTCGTTTGTCATCGGACTGCCCGCGCTCCGTGACAACGCTGCGCGGGCGCGGGGTGACCGGATCGAGGCTGCGCTCGATACCCGCTGCAAGCGCGTCCTCGATACCTGGTCGCCCTGCGTCGACTGGGGACTGCTCGCCCGCGGCGGCATAGAGGGACTGGTCGCGTACAAACCCGACGTCTACGAGCAGTATGCGGGTGAGCTTCTGGCCGCCGAGGCCGGGATCGAGCATCGAATCTTCGACCTGGACGACGGTGTTGCGAGCGAAGTCGACCGAGACAGTCTCGATTCCAGCGACCACGTCTCCGGCGTCGGGCGGCTGTACGTCGCTGCCACCGACCAGGAGCGCTGCGAAGATCTGGTTACGACGACGCTCGACGTGCTCGATACCGAGGTGTGACACCACACCCCGAGGAAGCGGAAAGTGCCTCAGGGACGTATCTTCTCGTATGGACCTCCTCGAAATGCGGTGGCGCGACGCGCTGTTTGTTCACTGGCGGGTCGACCCCGCGGTCGTGGCCGCGCGGCTCCCAGAGGGGCTCGACGTGGCGACCTACGACGGCGAGGCCTGGCTCGGGGTCGTCGGCTTCGAGATGACGGACATTCGTCCGCGCGGCGCTCCTGTCGGCCTCTCGTTTCCGGAGTTGAACCTCCGGACGTACGTCCGAGGCCCGGGCGACCACGACCACGCTGTCTACTTCTTCAGTCTCGACGCCGACGATCCCCTCGGCGTCCTCGTCGCCCGCGGGCTCTTCCGGCTTCCGTACTACCGGGCCGAAATACGGCTGACCCGCGATGCCGACGGAGCAGTGACGCTCCGGAGTCGGCGTACGAGCGACGCGCCCGCGGCCCGGTTCGACGGGACCTACCGACCGACCGGCGAGCAGTTCGTTCCCCAGGAAGGGACGCTCGAAGCGTTTCTGACCGAGAACTACCGGTTCTATACTGGAACTGGGACGCTCTACTACGGCGACATCTCCCACCCGCCGTGGCCGCTTATGGACGCCACCCTCGACATCGAATCTAACACCCTGTTCGCGGCGAACGGGTTCGAGGCGCCCGCGGGCGATCCGCTGGTTCACTACTCTCCGGGCGTCCGGGTGACGGCGGATCGGATTCGACGCACCAGGTGAGGTCAGGCAGACGGATCCGGTGTGGGGGTATGGCACAGGATCGGAGCCCACTGTCTGGACTTTCCTGACCCGAACTCGTCGCGAACCGCCGGGTTTCAAGCGTCCCGGGTCCCTCCCGGTTTCTATGGTACTCGACACTGTGATGACGACCCTGCACGTCCTCGTCGGGGCGCTTTGGGTCGGCAGCGTCGTCTTCGTCGCTGGGGCGATCCTGCCCGCGGCGGTCTCGGGCGATCTCGATGCGGCGCCGCTCGAAGCAATCGCCGACCGGTTGGTCTACTTCTCCCGAGGTGCGTCCGTCGTGATGCTCCTCACGGGCGGACACCTCGCCGGGACGGGCTACACCGTCGCCACGCTGACGGGGTCCTGGCGCGGCCACCTCGTGCTCGCGATGCTCCTGCTGTGGCTCGTCCTCTCCGCGCTCGTCGAGATCGGACGGAGCCGGCTCGTCGACGGCCTGCAACAAAAGCGGGTGCGTGCCCCTGCAAAAGCCGCAACGACCGTGTTTCGCGCGGCAGCCGTCGTCGGCGTGCTCCTCCTCGTCGATGCCGGGTTGCTCGCCTCAGGGATGTCCCTGTACTGAGCCACAATGAACCGTCTCCACCCCCGGGTTCGGCTCATCTGGATCGGCAGGTCGGTGCTGACTTCGGCCCTACTCGCCGGTGCCGTATTCGGTGTGGGGCGGTTTTTCCGGCCCGCGTGGCTGCCATCCTGGGCGCCCATCGCCGTGTTCGGTGTCCTTGCAACGCTCGGCGTCACGTTCGCGATACTGCGATACCGCTCGTGGCGGTGGGAGGTCCGGGAGGACTCGCTGTATCTCGAACGGGGCGTGCTCACTCACGTCCGGACAGTCGTGCCGTTCGTCCGGATCCAACACGTCGACACCGCACGTTCGCCGATCCAGCGGTTCCTGGGCCTCGCCAGCACCGTGGTCTACACCGCCGGCTCCCGCGGCGCCGACGTCTCCGTCCCGGGACTCGAAGTGGGCGGTGCCGACGACCTCCGCGAGCGGCTCAAGCGGCTGGCAATCCGCTCGGAGGGCGAAGACGCCGTCTGAGATGACCCGGACGCTCTCTCCGCTGTCGATCCCGTATCGTGTCCTCCAGCGAGGCGGCGGTATCGTCGTCGGGATCGCGTTCGTGCTCTTCAGCGGCGGTTCACTGCCCGGGATGGAAACCGCCGCTCCGCTTCTGTTCCTCGGCGCACTGCTCGCCGCCGCAGCCCTGATCGGCTACGAAGTGGCCTACGTGCGCCGGTTCAGTTACGAACTGGCGGGCGACACGCTCGACATCGATTCGGGTGTGCTCTCCCGGCGGAGCCGAGAAATCCCGCTTCGCCGGGTCCAGAACGTCGATATCTCCCGAAACGTGTTCCAGCGACTGCTCGGGATCGCGGTCGTCTCTTTCGAGACCGCCGGCGGCGGCGAAACCGAAGCCGAACTCCGGTTCGTCTCGTACACTGAGGCAAAGCGGCTCCAGCGCGAACTCGGCCGGCTCAAGCGCGGGGACGCAGCGAGTGCCGGGACCGAAGCGGACGCCCACGAAACGTCGGGCGAGGACGTCGTCGACGATGTCGCGACTGACACTGGCCCGGAACGGTCGGAACTGTTCGCGCTGGGGCGGTCCGAACTCGCGCTGCTGGCCGTCTTCTCGATCGATCTCCGTGTGCCCGGAATCCTCTTCGTGCTCGTTTCGACCGCCGGCTCGGCTGTCGTTTCGAACTTCCTTTCGACGGTCTCCGGACTGCTCTTCGTCCTCGGCGGCGTCCTCATCGTCGTCGGCGTCGCGCTGCTCTCGTGGATCGTGGGCGCAGCGGCGGCCATCCTCAACTACTACGATTTCCGGCTGGTTCGTTCCGGCGAGGAACTCCAGTACGAACGCGGCCTGCTGCAGCGGTACGACGGGTCGATCCCGTTCGAGAAGGTCCAGACGCTGACGATCGCCGACAACCCGCTGAAACGGTACTTCGGGTACGCGTCGCTCTACATCGAGACGGCGGGCTACGCGCCGGGGTCGGGCGGCGGCTCCCGCGGGTCGGAGGCGGCGATTCCGATCGCCGACCGCGAGCGGATCCTCGATCTCGTCGAGGAACTGGAACCGGTCGGCGACGTCGACTTCCGGCGGCCACCGAAGCGTGCCCGGGAGCGATACGTCATCCGCTATTTGCTCGTGATTGCAGTGCTGACGGCGGGTCTCTACGCCGCCGACGCGTTCCTCGGCGCGCGGATTCCGTGGTGGCCGCCGCTTCTTTTGGTCCCCTTCGCGATCGCGTTCGCTCACGCCAACTGGAAACACCGCGGCCACTGGCTCGGCGAGCACCACGCCGTCACTCGGAACGGCGTCCTCCGGCGGGAGACGAAGATCGTTCCGTACTATCGGATCCAGACGGTCATCGACTCCCGGACCGTCTTCCAGCGCCGCCGCAATCTCGCGACGGTGGCAATCGACACTGCTGGCTCGCTCTCTCTCGGCGGCAAAGACGCCGCGGCCGTCGACATCGCCGACGAGCGGGCGGACGAACTGCTGACCGAACTCGAAGCCCGATTGAAACGCGCCGTCGACGCCTTCAGAGCCGGACGCGCGGGCGTCGGCATCGCCGATCCGGAGGAAGACGGTCCTGTAGAAGCGCCGGAAGAAGACGGTCCTGCAGAAGCGCCGGAAGAAGACGGTCCTGTAGAGGCGCCGAAAGAAGACGGTCCTGTAGAAGCGCCGGAAGAAGACGGTCCTGCAGAAGCGCCGAGAGAAGACGGTCCTGCCGAAACGGCGGAGAATGACGGCGACACTGGCGACGCAAAACAGGAACCTCCCCAATCCGACGACGACACTGAGGCCTCGCCCGACGACGAGTCGTCGAACCGGAACCAGACGACGGATGGCCGGGACGATCCGGGCGATTGAAACGAATGTCCGTGGACAGTTTGGGTATGGAATCGCTGGAACGCATACTGCGGGGCAACGACGAACACGTTGCATCGATCGGCGAAGATCACTTCGAAGGCATTCGCGAGCGGCAGGACCCGCCGATCGTTTCCGTCTCGTGTTCCGACTCGCGCGTTCCCGGCGAAGGGGTCTGGAACGCGGCATCCGACGGAGACCTGTTCACGTCGGTCAACGTCGGCAACCAGGTCTGGACCGACATCGACGACCAACGCGTCGTCAACGACGCCGTCGGCTACGCCGTTTCCTCGCTGTCTGTAGACCTGATCGCCGTTCTCGGACACACCGGATGCGGTGCGATTACGGCCGCATACGAGGCCGTATTCGGCGACAGCGCGGACGTCGGTCCGCCCCCGGACAGGCACGCCCAGCCGGCAGTCGATGCGGCCGTCGGGCGTCTGATTCCGATCGTCGAGGACGCCAGGGGGGCAGGCGTCGTCGACGCGTCGACGCCGCCACTGCGGGCGATCAACCGTCTCGTCGAGTATGCGGTCCGCGAACAGGTCGAATTCCTGGTCGACGACGAGAGCGTCCCCGAGGATGTCGTCGTCGCCGGGTTCGTCTACGACTTTCAGCGCGCGTACGGCGATGCCGATGGAGCCGCCTATCTCGTCTCTCTCGACGGCGAGACGGACGGGGAGCAGCTACGCAACAGCCTCACAGCAGAATATCACGACCGCGTCGTCTCGCTGCTGTAAGCCCCAGGTCCACCGACGGCGTGAGTTACCCCATCACTCCTCGCGCACCTCGTCGATGACCCTCGTGAACTCCCGGGCGGTTTCGGTAATCGCCTCGAAGTCTCCGCGAGCGATCGCAGCGTCGTCCATAATCGCGCTGCCGGCGCCGACGACGACAGCGCCGGCCTCGATGTAGTCTGCCACGTTCTCGACGTCGATCCCGCCGGTCGGCATCAGTGGAATCTGCGGCAGCGGCCCGGCGATGCTCGACAGATGTGAGGGTCCCAGCGAGGCGGCCGGAAACACCTTCACGATGTCTGCGCCGGCCTCGTAAGCGTTCAGCGCCTCCGTCGGCGTCATTGCTCCGGGAGCGACGAGCGTTCCGTAGCGATTGCACGTCGTTACGACATCAGATTCGAAGGTCGGGCTGACGACGAACTCCGCGCCGCTTCTGATCGCCGCCTGCGCAGTTTCGCTGTCGAGCACCGTCCCGGCGCCGACGATTGCTTCCGACTCGGAGAAGGAGCCGGACACTTCCGCGAGCAACTCCATCGCGTCCGGATTGTCGGCGGTGACCTCGAAGGCGGTGATGCCGCCCGCGGCGAGCGCGTCGGCGACGTCGATGACGGTGTCCGCGTCGGCGCCGCGCATCACTGCCACGACGCCGCTTTCAACGAAGCGCTGCAGGTCCTCGCTCGCATCGAGTGTGACCATCTCGTCCGATATCGGTTCCGCGGCCGAATAAAGCCCGATGGCGGATCCGCGCGCGGATCATCCGGCCGCTCTATCGGCGCGTCGCTCGGCCAGTCGCTCCTAGCCCGTCGAACGGACTGTGTCTCACTCCGTTCGCGGGACCGCGAACGCTCCGGCGGCGAAGAACACGACCGCGAGCACCGCCGCAACCGCGAGGTTCGGGACGGCCGCTGTCGTCGCATCCGCGTAGGTCACCGCGCGGATGCCCCGGGCGACGTACGTCAACGGCGAGAGCTCCAGCGCCGGACGGAACCACGCCGGCAGCAGCGACGGGGTGACGAACGTCTCCGAAAGGAAAAGCACGGGGAGGGCGATCGCGTTCGAGGCTGCGATGACGCCGTCCTGGGAGTCGGCAACCCGGCCGATGATAGCCCCGAGACCGCAGAACAGCACGACGCCGAAGGCGACGAACGGGACGACGAAAAGCGTCGCCGGCGTCAGTGGGATTTCGGTCCCGGTCACGAGGACGGACAGCGCGAGCAACAGGAGCGCGGCGATACCGATCACGACGACGTTCACGAGCGACTGCGCGAACAGCCACTCCGCGCGGGTCAAAGGCGTCGTCGCGAGCTTCTCGAACCGGCGACCGTCCCGATAGCGGGCCACCGTGCTCCCGATCCGGGAAAGCGGCGTGAACAGCACGACGACCGCCAGATAGCCCGCGATGTAGTAGCCCTTCGGTTCCGCGAACAGACCGCCGCCGGTCGGCTGTGTCTGCACCAGCGCGCCGAAGATGACGACGATGATCGCCGGGAAGAAGAACGTGAAAAACACCGCCGTGCGGCGCCGGAGGAACGCGTGCCAGGAGGCCGTAAACTCCGCGCGAATCCGGCCGGCGCGACTCACCGGCCGCCACCCCCGGAAACCGCGTGATCGCGATCCGCGGTGAGATGCTCGCCCGTCAGTTCGAGATACACGTCCTCGAGATCCGGCTGTTTCCACGTCAAGGAGTCGAACTCGATGCCCCCCCGCTCGAAGGCGGCGACGACGTCGCCGATCTCACGTGGCCCCACGTCCTCCACGACGATCTCGCCATCCCGGACTAAAGCGCCGAATCCGAGGTCGATGTCGTCCACCGCCGCGGCATCGACGCCGCTTTCGACGATGAGGCGGCTTCGACCGCCGTGAGCTTCGATCAGTTCCCGGGGCGGACCGACGGCGACCAGTCGGCCACCGTTGAGGAATCCGACCCGATCGGAGAGCTGTTCGACTTCGGCCATCGAGTGACTCGTGAGGAGTACCGTCGTCCCGCCGTCCGCGAGGGTTTCGAGCAGCCCCCACAGTGCGCGCCGGCCTGCCGGGTCGATCCCGGTCGTCGGCTCGTCGAGGAAGAGCACGTCCGGATCGTTGACGAGCGCGATGGCGACGCAGACGCGACGCTTTTGTCCCCCGGAGAGCGTCTCGTACCACTGTTCGGCCGTTTGGCCTTCGATTCCGACCTCCGCGAGGACTGCGTCGACGTCCCGCGCTTCGTCGTACAGGCCCGCGTATTGCGATATCAGTTCTCGGGCTGTGAGCCGCCCGGCGGGGGAGAACGACTGCGGGAGGAGGCCGATCCGTGACTTCGCAACCGCTCCGGGCGCCTGGCCCAGTACCGAAATGTCCCCGTCGACGCGCGTCGTTCCGGTAAGCGCGCGGACTAGCGTCGTCTTCCCCGCGCCGTTGGGCCCGATGAGGCCGAACACTTCACCGGTGTCGATCTCGATGGAGACGCCGTCGAGGGCCGTCACGTCGCCGTAGGACTTCCGCACCTCCTCGGCGACGAGTACCGCTGACATACGGTCACGTCTGAGCCCTCGGATGGTAAGCCGTTCGGATCTCGCCAGACGTTGTCGACGCCCACCACCGGCGAATCATCCTTGTGCGTTCGAGCCGTGACGTCGGTATGAACGAGTCGTCATCTGCGGCTTTCCTCCGTCGGCGTCGGTTCCTCCAGTCCGGCCTCGCTGTCGGCCTCGCATCGATCGCGGGATGTGCCGCAACCGACGGTCCCGACGATAGCGACACGGATGGATCGACTGGATACGGGACTGATTCGGCGTCGACGGGCGGGAGCACTCCGTCGACGCGGATTCCGACGCCCGCCGACGCCGACGGCCCTCGTCCGGACTTGGAGAGCGCTCGCGTCGGAGTCGAACGGGTTGCATCGGGCTTTTCGGCGCCGCTTGATTTCGTTGCTCCGGCGGGAACCGACCGGCAGTTCGTCGTCGACCGCGTCGGAGTGGTCTCCGAGTTGACCGACGCCGGCCGGAGCGACACGGCGCTTCTGGACCTCTCGGACCGCGTGGTTCTCGGGGGCGAGCGGGGCCTGCTCGGCGTCGCAGCGCATCCGGAGTTCGCGGATACCGGCCGCCTGTACGTCCGATACAGCACGTCGCCCGGTGGAGGGACGCCCGACAACTACAGCCACACGGCGGTCCTCGCGGAGGTCACCGTCGATCCCGAAGCGGACGCCGCGGACGATTTCACCGAGCGGACGCTGCTTGCGGTACCACAGCCGCAGTCGAATCACAACGCCGGGGCGCTCGCCTTCGGTCCCGACGGGTACCTCTACGTCGCGTTCGGCGACGGCGGCGGCGCGAACGACGTCGGCACGGGGCACGTCGAGGACTGGTACGACGCCGTCGCTGGCGGTAACGGGCAGGACCTCACGGAGAATCTGCTGGGGAGCATCCTGCGGATCGACGTCGACGAACGCGGCGGTGTGGATGGCTCCGGCAACGACAAACCCTACGGCATCCCGGCCTCGAACCCCCTCGTCGGCCGCGAGGGGCTCTCAGAGCAGTACGCGTGGGGCTTTCGGAACCCCTGGCGACTCTCATTTGCCGGCAGCGACCTCTACGCTGCCGACGTCGGACAGGACGCCTGGGAGGAACTGAATATCGTCGAACGCGGCGGCAACTACGGCTGGAACGTCCGCGAGGGAGCCCACTGTTTCCGGGAAGATACCTGTCCGGCCACGACACCGACGGGCGAGCAGTTCGTCGATCCGGTCGCGGAGTACGCCCACGACGGCGACCTCGGGGGCGTCTCGATCATCGGCGGGTACGTCGCCGAGAGCGACGCAGTGCCCGATCTCCAGGGGGCCTACGTTTTCGCCGACTACGTCGCCAAGGGGCGACTGTTCGCGGTGGATCCGGGTGCGACACCCCCGTGGGAGATCGAGACGCTGCCGGTCGCCGGGGAGACGGATCTCGGACGCTACGTGCTCGGCTTCGGTCGCGGGCAGGCGGGCGACCTGTACGTGCTCACTACCGACGACCCCGGCGGTGAGGGCGACGACGGGCAGGTGTTCCGGATCAGTGAGCCCTGAAAACGTGGAATGGTGCTATCATTGAAGCGGCTTCAGCGAGTTTGAGCCTCAGGATTCGTCCTCGTCCGGTTCGTTGCCAGAGTTGTCGCCGGAGTCGGATGAATTCCCCTCCGGGGAGTCGCTGTCGGTCTCTTCGCTAGCCCTCTCGACGTCGCCCTCTTCGCTAGCCCTCTCGACGTCGCCCTCCTCGCCCGCTTTCCTGTCGACCCCGTCGGCAGAACCGCTGTCGGTTGCAGATTCATCTCTCTCACCGCGTGGTTCGACTTCGTCTTTGATCGAGGCCAGTTCCGCCTCGACGTCGATCTCGACCTCCTCGGTCGACGGTTGTTTCTGCATTTCACCGTCCGTACTACTCTCGGACTCACTCTCGTCTCGATCAGTAGCCAGATCGTTGGTGACGTCGATCGTGACCGCGTCGGAGCCGGTGTCGGGCGCAGCCTGTGAATCGTCGCTTTCGCCGCGATATCCGTACCGTTCGGATTCGGCCTCAGTTTGCGCCGCCGCGAGTCGTTCCGCGACTTCCCCGGAGAGCCGCTGGGCGTCCTGGAGTAGCTCGCGAGATGTCTCCTCTTCGGGGAGGTCAGACTCCGAGAGCGCCCGCTGGAGTTCCGAGAGGGTCCGTTCCAGGCCTGAGACCGCGCCGCGTCCCATCCCCGAGACCGCGTCGCGGCCGGCCCTGGTAACTTCGTCGCCGAGGTCAGTCGCTCGCGTCCGGCCGCCCCCCGAGTCGCGGGGATCGAACGCAGACCGCTCCGGGTCCGCGACGCGAAGTACCCCTCGGAGGAGTTCAAGCGACTGGATCGTCGTCTCCAGTAGCGAAATCACGGTCGGCAGCGTGTACTGCTCGGTGAAGCGGAACAGTTCGCGCAGCGACGGTGGACGCGGCGGGCCTCGTCCCGATCGACCGCGGGGCGAGTCCGGATCGATCCTGGTCGATCCCCGCCGATCCCGGCTTCCGTCTCCCGCCTGATCGTCGGCGGGCGGACGCCCGGACTCGGCGCTCAGTTCATTCTGAAGCGCCGAGAGGGTGGTTTCGAGATCGTCGAGAAGCACGCGCAGATCCGCTTCGTCGCGGTCGGCGTCGTCGCGGGAGGACATACCAGTCGTAGGGAACGAGCGGACAAAAGGGTATGCGCCGGGGGTGAGTTTCGGCGCCGATTGGGATCAGTCGAACCGACCACGATCAGTCGAACCGACCGCGTTCGTACTGTTTCGGCCACTCGACGTCGACGCCGAGTTCGTGGGCGGCCTCAAGGGTGAAATAGGGGTTTCGGAGGTGTTCACGGCCGACGATCGCGAGATCTGCGCGATCGTTCCGGATCAACTGATCGGCCTGCTGGGGCGTCGTGATCCCACCGACAGCCCCGACGGCGGCCTCGGTTGCCGCGTTCACGCGTTCGGCGTACGGCACCTGATAGCCCGGCCCGCTCTCGGGGACCTGCTGGTCCGGATGGATACCCCCGGAGCTGACATCGATCAAGTCGGCGCCCGCGTCGGCGAGCAGCGGAGCGAGTCCCGCGGAGTCGTCGAGGTCCCACGACTGGCGGTCCGGCAGCCAATCGGTCGCCGAGATCCGGACGAACACCGGCTGGTCGTCGGGCCACACGTCCCGGACCGCCTCTGTGACCTCGCAGGCGAGTCGGGCGCGGTTCTCGAAGGAGCCGCCGTACTCGTCGTCGCGGTCGTTCGTGACCGGCGAGAGGAACTCGTGGAGCAGGTAGCCGTGCGCGGCGTGGACCTCGGCGATCCCGAAGCCGACGTCGCGTGCGCGCTCTGCGGCCAAGCGGAACTGGTCGACGACGCGCTCGATGTCCTCCGACGTCATCCGCCTCGTCGGAACGGGATCGCCGTCCGGATGTGGATACGGCGTCGCCGTCGGTGCCAGCGTCTCCCAGCCGCCCGTTTCCACCGGGACCGGGCCGCCGCCGTCCCAGGGCGGGCGGGTGCTGGCCTTCCGCCCGGCGTGGGCGAGTTGGATACCCGGGACGCTCCCCTGCTCGCGGATGAACGAGACAGGGTCTCGCAGCGCCTCGGCGTGGTCGTCGGACCAGATTCCGAGGTCACGCCGCGAGATCCGTCCGGCGGGGGAGACGGCGGTCGCTTCGGTCATCACGGTGCCGGCACCGCCGACGGCGCGGCTCCCCAGATGCACCTGATGCCAGTCGGTCGCGTATCCGTCAGGCGCCGAGTACTGACACATCGGAGACACCATTACGCGGTTCGGGAGCTCCGTCCCGTGGAGCGACAGCGGCGTAAACAGCGAATCGGTCATCGGGGGGGCTCAACACGGCGAGGCCAAAGGCCTGCTGACTCCCTCTCAGCGGGAGCGGACAGTTTCAAGAGCACCGGGCCGCCACCATCGGGTATGTTCGACCCCGACGAGCTCGCCGAGATCCGGGCGGCCAAACGCGAGTGGGAAGAAGAGACGCTCGCGCCCACGCTCGACCGGTTCGGGGAGCGCCGGGAGACGTTCACAACGGATACCGGCGGGCAGGAGGTCAAGCGGCTCTACACCCCCGAGGACGTCTCAGACCTCGACTACGACGAGGACCTGGGCTTTCCGGGAGAGGACCCCTACACCCGCGGCGTCTACCCGACGATGCACCGCGGGCGGCTCTGGACGATGCGGCAGTACGCCGGGATGGGAACCGCCGCGGAGACGAACGAACGCTTCCGCTATTTGATCGAACAGGGTTCCTCTGGCCTGTCGATGGCGTTCGACCTCCCGACGCAGAAGGGCTACGATTCCGACGCCGCGATGGCCGCCGGCGAGGTGGGGAAAGCCGGGGTCGCGATCGACAGCCTCCGGGATATGGAGGTCGTCTTCGACGGCATTCCCCTGGACGACGTGTCGACGTCGATGACGATCAACGCGCCCGCGGCGGTGCTCTTTGCGATGTACGTCGCGATCGGCGACCAGCAGGGCGTTCCTCGTGAGGAACTCCGCGGGACGATCCAAAACGACGTGCTCAAAGAGTACATCGCCCGCAATCTCTACATTTACCCGCCGGGGCCGTCGATGCGGCTCGTGACCGACATCTTCGAGTTCTGCGCCGAGGAGACGCCGAATTTCAACACGATCTCCATCTCGGGCTACCACATCCGCGAGGCCGGGTCGACGGCCGCCCAGGAAGTGGCGTTCACGCTCGGCGACGGCATCGAGTACGTCGAGGCGGCTCTCGACGCCGGACTCGACGTCGACGAGTTCGCTCCGCAACTCTCCTTTTTCTTCAACGCACACAACAACATCTTCGAGGAAGTCGCGAAGTTCCGCGCCGCCCGCCGGATGTGGGCGAAAATCCTCGAAGAACGGTTCGGCGCCGAGGACCCGAAGTCAAAACAGCTGAAGTTCCACGCCCAGACCGGCGGGTCGACGCTCACCGCCCAGCAGGTCGAGAACAACGTGGTCAGGGTGGCCTACCAGGCGCTTGCGGCCGTCCTCGGTGGGGCCCAGAGCCTCCACACCAACGGGAAAGACGAGGCGCTCTCGCTGCCGACCGAGCAGTCCGTCAGGACGGCGCTCCGAACCCAGCAGATCCTCGCCCACGAGTCCGGCGTCGCGGACACGATCGATCCGCTGGCGGGGAGTTACTACGTCGAATCGCTCACCGACGATATCGAGGCGGAGGCCACGGAGATCCTCGAGGAAGTCGACGAGCGCGGCGGGATGCTCTCGGCCGTCGAATCCGGCTGGGTGAAACGGCAGATCCAGGACGTCGCCTTCGAGCGGCAACGGGAGATCGAATCGGGCGACCGGATCGTCGTCGGCGTCAACGAATACGAGGTCGACGAGGAGCCGCACGTCGACATCGAGGAAGTCGAGAAGGAAGACGAGAGACGACAGCAGGAGCGATTGACGGCAGTGAAAGCCGAACGCGACGAGGAGGCCGTCGAGGCCACACTGTCGGCGCTTCGGGAGGCCGCCGCCGGCGACGACAACCTCGTCCCGCCGATCATCGACGCGGTGAAGGCCTACGCGACCGTCGGCGAAATCTCCGATGTGCTCCGTGATGAATTCGGCGAGTACCGACCGAGCATTTAGCGGTGTTCGCAGGCGGGAGCGTCATAGACTTTCTTCTCTCGGTTTCTGTTTCACTCCTGCACCTTGGATTGCAAAACTCGGCAACTCCCTCGCAACCCTGGGTTTCGCTCCGTGAGGAGTGTGTGAGCGAGACAACCACTATCTGTCTACATCTCCGTAACTGGGCTATGAGACGCTTGGGCCACGCCTTCGAGTTCATTTTGACTGTCGGTCAGATGGCCGGGAAGCACAGCATCAAATATCCGGCGGCTGCCCTCGCGTATTATGCCTTCGTCTCGCAAGTTCCGCTTCTGATACTGGTGGTAGCGGTGCTCAGTGACCAGCTCGTCACACAGATCCAAAGGACTACGCCCGATTTTCTCACCCCTGATGCCCAGCAGCTACTCTCCGAAGCGCTGGTCACTGCGTCAGGGCAAACTGGGGCAGCGTTGCTCGCAGTCAGCGTGCTCGCTTGGAGCGGAGCAAACATCGTGATTGGCTTTCAGGAGGTGGTCAACCGGGTCGAACACACTCCCCGAGAATCGTTTCGCACGCAGCTTCGTGATGCCAGTAGTGTACTGGGCTCCTTCGGCCTAGTGATTGTCGCGGTCATCATCACAACCGTGGCATTTACGCTCCTCCCGATCGGTCGGGTTCTCTCCTATGGCGAACCGCTGGTCCAATTTGGTATGCTGACGATCGCGTTCCTGCCACTCTATTATGGTCCATCGCGAGTGGTGCGGTCACTGACGGCGGCGCTGCCAGGTGCGATGACAGCCGCGATCGGGTGGACTGTCTTGCTGACAGCGATCCGGTTTTACGCCAATAATGCCTCTCAGTATGCACTCTACGGTGTGCTCAGCGGGATTATCATCATCCTCACGAGCTTCTATCTGGGCGCGATTGTACTGATGCTCGGAGCAATCGTGAACACTGTGACTGCCGATACGAACCATCTCGAGGGGTGGGAAGGGAGTACCCGAAGACGATAGTTCTAATTCGACCGAAGGGACCTCTCTCGTTTTTCCAGGCGATTCTCGTGTATAACAACCCGATGTGAGACTCCGTCCGGCCGCTCGTATTGATAATCTCGCAATCTTCCGATTCTCGATAACCGTTATGTCGTCCTCCCCCAAGAGTGATCGTATGCCGATGGCTTTCGACCACCTCGGGGTGGCGACGACCGACGCCGACGGCCTCGCGGGGCGATTCGAGATGATCTTCGGGGCCCCGATCGCTCACGAGGAACAGTTCGACGGAATGGACGTCCGGTTCCTCGAACTCGACGGTGGCTACTTCGAACTGCTCGAACCGCACGACGAAGGGCCGATCCGGGGGTTTCTCGACAGTCACGGCCCGGGAATCCACCACGTCGCACTCCGAACCGACGACATCGACGCGGCGCTCGACCGGGCACGCGAGGTAGGCGTCGATCTGGTGGACGAAGAGCCTCGTCAGGGTGCCTGGGGTCACGAGGTGGCGTTCCTGCACCCCTCGTCGACCGGCGGCGTTCTCGTCGAGTTCGTCGCGGGCGAGTGAGCGTAGCGCGTCCGACGAACGGAGGGATTTAGGCGGTCGGGCCCGCCCACACGAACGATGCGTGATTGGCTCTCCCACCGGGCCCGGATCGATCCCGACGACGAGGCGCTCATCGAGGCCGAAACCGGTGACATATATCGGTTTTCGGATCTCGACGCGCTCGTCGACGACGTCGCCGGTCGGCTCGCGAGCCTCGGCGTCGAGCGAGGAGACCACCTCGGGACCGTGTTGCAACCGAGCCTGGAGTACGTGTGTCTGCTCCACGCCGCGATGCGACTCGGCGTGACGATCGTGCCGATGGGCGCCGGGCTCACCGCTCGGGAACTCGCCGGAAAGATAGCGACCGCCGACGTGACGATAGTTCTCTGTGACGCATCGACCGAAGGCAGCGTCGTCGACGCCGTGGCCCGCGTCGCGGACGGCACGGGAGCCGATATCGGAGTCGGGTCGGACACGAAAGCGCCCAGCACCGACGGGGGAGCCGACCGCGACGGGGAGGCGGCTGACCCACCGGCCGTCGTCTCTGTCGACGACCCGCAGGGCGACCGCACGGAACCGCTCTCGGCTGCGACCCCCGAGCAGGTGACGGCCGCGGACCTGTCGCTTTCGGATACCCAGTTGATCGTCTACACGTCGGGCACGACCGGCGATCCGAAGCCGGTTCGGCTGACAGTCAAGAATGTCCTCGCCAGCGCTGTCACTTCCGCGTTCCGGCTCGGGCTCGACCCGGCCGATCGCTGGCTGGCGACGCTGCCGTTACACCACGTCGGAGGGCTCACGCCGCTGCTCCGGATGCCGCTGTACGGGATGACTGTCGTCCTCCGGCAGTCGTTCGAGGCCGGTTCGGCAGCCGACGATCTGGACCGCTACGACGCGACTGCCGTTTCGCTCGTCCCGACGATGCTCAGGCGGATGCTCGATAAACGCGGAACGCTCACGGACTCGCTGCGGATCGTGTTGCTCGGGGGGGCCCCGGTCCCCACCGAACTTATCGAGCGGTGTCGGGACTACGGGGTCCCGGTTCATCCCACGTACGGGATGACGGAAACGGCGTCACAGGCCGCGACCGCGACCCCGAAAGAGGCGTTTGCGGACCCCGAAACCGTCGGCCGACCGCTTTTGTTCACCGAGGTGACCATCGTCGATGGAAGCGGGACGCCGCTGCCGCGCGGCGAGTCGGGGGAACTCGTGGTCGACGGCCCGACCGTGACTCCGGGGTATTACGGGAACGAACCGGCCGCTTCCGACTCGTTCGGCGAGTTCGGTCTCCACACGGGTGATGTGGCCGTCGTCGAAGAATCCGGGACGCTGAACGTTCTGAATCGCGTCGACGACCGGATCATCACGGGCGGCGAGATCGTCGACCCCGGCGAGGTTTCGAACGTCCTCGTTTCACATCCTGCGGTACGCGATGCGGTTGTCGTCGGGGTTCCCGACGCGGAGTGGGGCGAACGGGTCGCTGCACTCGTCGTTCCGGACAACAGGGTCGGGTCGGGTAACTCTGATAGCGGTTCCCCCGCGGAGGCCCCCATCGATCGCAGCGAACTCCTCGACTACTCGCGTGAGCTACTGGCTGGGTTCAAGCTCCCGAAAACGATCGCGTTCACCGACGAACTCCCGCGGACCGTCTCCGGAACGGCAGACCGCCAGGCGGTGCGCAAGACTCTTTCCAACAGTAGTTCGGAGTCTTCGGCCCCTGATCGCTCGGACAGCACATAAACTCGTAGCACGTTTGAAGTTTTTCACCGTTCCGAGAGTTATTTGCTGGTGGCACGACAGAGCGACTTATGGACTTGCTCGACGAGTCGATCGTCCCAGAACACGCCCGCGGTGTCAAACAGGAAGCCCGGGAGTTCGCCGACGAACATATCCGACCGAACGCCGAGGAGTACTTCGAGTCCGCCGAGTACCCCTGGGAGATCCTCGAAGCGGGGATGGACGCGGGGCTGGTCGCCCAGGACATCGGCGAGGAGTACGGGGGCCGGGGGCTCGACCTCGAACAGATCCTCGCGATAAACGAGGAGTTCTACGCGGCCGACGCCGGGATCGCGCTGACGCTGATGCTGGCCTCCTTCGGCTGTGAGATCGTCGAAACGTACGGCAGCGACGCGCAGAAAGAGAAGTATCTCCGGCCGGTGGCGGCGAACGACCAGATCTCGGGACTCGCTGTCTCGGAGCCGCACACGGGATCGGATATGGCCGGGATGACGACGACCGCCGAGCGAACCGACGACGGGTGGGTTCTCAACGGCGAAAAGTACTGGATCGGCAACGCGGTCGAGGCCGACTGGCTTACCGTCTACGCGAAGACCGGCGAGGGCGACGACCGGTACGGCAACTACTCGCTTTTCATCGTCGAGACCGACACACCCGGCTACGAGGCCGAACACATCCCCGAGAAGATCGGGATGCGCGCCTCCAAACAGGGCCACATCGTCTTCGACGACTGTGAGATCCCCGAGGAGAACCTCGTCGGCGCCGAGGGCGGAGGATTCTACGCGCTGGCGGACTTCTTCAACCACGGCCGGGTGGTCGTCGGCGGCCACGGCATCGGCCTCGCCGCTCGGGCGATCGAGGAGACCTGGAAGTTCGTCCACGACCGGGAGGCGTTCGGCCGCGAAGTCGCCGAGTTCCAGTCGACGCAGCACACCATCGCGGATATGCGGATGGAATTCGAGGCCGCGCGGGCGCTCAACTGGCGGGCCGCCGAGAAGGTCGCCACGAACGAAAACGCCGGATTCTGGGCGGCCGCGACGAAGACCAAGTCGACGGAGGTCGCCGTCGACTGTGCGGAACGCGGAATGCAACTCCACGGCGGCCGTTCGATCCTCGAGGAGTACCCGATCTCCCGCGTGTACCGCGACGTCCGAATCCCGGTTATCTACGAGGGGGCAAACGAGATCCAGCGGAACCTCGTCTACCGACAGGGGTCGATCTGACTCTCGCACCTAATCTTGTAGGGTCGCGAGTGAATGGGATAGTGCCCCTCGTATCAGGTACTGAAACACAATGTCGAAAACACAATCGACCCAGGCCGAACTGCGGGAGCACTGCGATGAATGTGGCACGACGACGCCGCACGCGGTTTCGATCGAACTCAAGACGGAGAGCAAAAAGAAGACGAACCGGGCGTTCTCCCGGGAGCCCTACCGAGTGACGAAGTGTCGTGTCTGCGGCGACCAGTACGCCCAGCGGATGAACAACGCGTAGGCGTCGCCCCGGGGGATTCTCCCCTCCCCCTGCGAGATCCGCCCTCCTCGATGACCGCCGGGCTCGCTCGTCGGTTTTTCGTACTCTCGGCTGCCGGTCTGTAAAGAAATTCGATATCTCGGAGTCGCGAATATCCCGCAACAGTTAGAGACGAGAGTATCAGTCGTCCCCGGCGGCGTTCTCGACGTCCCGCTTCGCGCGTGATCCCTCCGCCTCCGCGAAGAACGATTCCACGAGCTTCCGCTCCCCCGAGCGGAGATGTTCGTGGAACGTCGGGGCGGAAATCCCCAGGGACTCGGCGACCTCCTCGGCGGTACTCTCCCGGGGCCACTCGAAGTACCCCGAGACCATCGCCGTCTCCATCACATCACGCTGCCGGTCAGTGAGCTTCGCTTCGAGCTGTCGGCGGAAGGAGGTCGGTGACTGGACGTCGTCTTCGACCTCTCGTTTCGCCACGACCGAGACGTCCGGATACGACGACTGAATGGCGTCGGTGAGTGCGCGCAGATCCGAGCCCGCCGGCGTCCGGAGGACGAGCGTGCCCTCGCCGCCGGTCGCCGTAAACGACTCGACGGTCGCGCCGAGTTCGGTCAACGTGACCAGCACCGAGGCGTCCGTCAGCCGTAGCTCGAACAGCACTTCGTCGCTCTCCTCGGAGACGATTCGAGCCTCGACCAGCGCTTCCAGAGAGTCGACGGCGGACAGCACCTGCTCGGCCTCCACATCCTCGATCGTGAGATAACACGACACGGCGCCGTCACCCGCAGGGGCGACGTTCTCGAGTCGGACGGTCGTGTCGAACTCCAGAGAGAGATCGACGACGACGTCCCGGGTGTCGGTGTGGTCGAATTCGAGTTCGACCGCGCTGTCGCTGTAGAGTAACTCCTTGGACGTCGCAGCGTCGATACCGTTCCCGATCGTTCCGCCGATCTCACCCAGCACCGACCGTTCTTCGTCTGTGAGGGTACCGCTCACGTAGACGACGAGCGCCCCGTAGGTCGACTCGCGGTATCGGATCGGGACCGCGACGACGTCGTATCCGCCCTCTGCGGTGTCGCCGCCCGTGTCGATCACCGGAACCGCTCCGTCGGTGACTGTCGTTGTGACAACTGCGCCGTCGTCGACGGCATCACTAACGACGTCGAGCGCGACGGGTTGCCGATCCACGTCGGCGCCTCTGTCGCGGATCGCATCGATATCCACGGCATCGGTCGTCGCCCTCGGCTCGACTGTCCCCAGTGTCGCCTCGTATCTGGCGATCCACGCGCCGAGGTACGGCGAGGACTCGAAGGCCGAACAGACCGCCGTCTCGATATCCTCACGCGTCGTCGCGTCGACGAGTGCCCCATCGACGTCCCGAAGCAGTTCGTTGATCCGGCGCACCCGTGTCAGTTGTTGCTGGCGACGTTCGATCTCCGAGGCTCGTTTCTGCTTGAGGTCCCGGATCCGCTCGGTCAGAGCTTCCAGCGCTGCCGGATCACCGAGGTCGCCTGCCTTCCGCGTGTCGAGCGCCTCTTCGGTCGATTCGAGGGCGAAATACTCCCGCACCTCCTCGTCGAACTCCGAGCGGACGAGCAGTTCTTCGACCGTCTCCTGGAGTCCGTCCTGGCCGACGGGCTTGACGAGGTACTCGTCGAACGGCATCTCGACGATGTCGGTGTCGGGATCGACCGCCGTCATCATCGCCACGCGGCAGTCGTAGCCGCGGTCGTCGATCGCTTCGAGTACCTCGTCGCCGGACAGGTCCGGCATCCGCCTGTCCAAAAGCACGACGTCGACGGCGTCGTCCATCTTTTCCAGCGCTTCCTCGCCCCCGTAGGCGACACGGACGTCGTACTCCTCGCGCAGCCAGTACGCACAGGTGTCCGTCAGATCCCTGTCGTCGTCGACGATGAGGACGACTGGATCGTCGGCCTCCGGATCGCTCCCGTGTTCAGACTTCTCTGACCTCCGATCCGTTGACATCCTGATACGCGGAGAAAACGGGGCGACGAACTAATACCTGCCCCCTTCGCCGTCCGACCGACCGGGCGCCGAAACCTATCAGAAAGACCCTCTCCTGCCGAGTCGCTGCCGACTGGTATGACCCGCCGATCCGATGACTGCTGAAGCTTGTCAGAGGATATCAGCCGAACCCTACTATCTTAGGGTCCTGTGTTAGGAGTACACACTCGGTAGAGATAGATGGATATGATAGATCGAACCGTCGTCGAGGTGGCCTCCGATGCCTGAATGCCAGAACTGTGGCTCGTTCGTTTCACGCGATTACGTGCGAGTGTTCGCGCCCGAGGGCGTCAAGGACGCGCGGGTGTGCCCGAACTGTGAGGATGCGATCAGGGAGGGTGCAAAAGTGCGAGATGCCCGGGCGCGGCGCGTCTCGTCCCTGTAGACCGCTCCCGTCCCCCGTGACCCGAAGAGCGGCCCCGCGAACCGTCGTGTGAACCGCCAACCTACAAGGTGGTGCCGCGGGACGTCGGGTGTATGCGACTGGAGGACTACTGGGGGGTGGGCCCGAAGACGAGCGAACAGCTCCGGGAGTCGATGGGCATCGAGCGCGCTGTCGAGGCCATCGAAAGCGCCGACATCCGGGCGCTTGCAGAGGCTGGTCTCCCGCGGGGCCGGGCGGTCCGGATCCTCCGCCGGGCGAACGGCGCTACGGGAATCGAAACCCTCGGGACGCGAGACACCCGCGAGGTGTACGACGAACTGCTCGAACTGGCGAGCCAACACGCGTTGACGGCGCACGCCGCAGACCGAATCCGCGTCCTGACCCCACTGCCCGACGTCGAAGACCGTGAGGAACGGCTCGACCGAGTGCTTGCGGCCCGCGACGCGTGGCTCGGACTCGACGACGAGGAGCGCGACGCCGTTCGCTCGGCGTTCGCCTCCTACGACGAGGCCGACGGCTCCGACCGCGCGGCCGTGGAGACAGCGTTGGAACTCCGCGAAGCGGGGCTCCGCGGCGAAACCTTCGAATCGCTCGAAGTCCTCGACGACGACGCGCTCTCGGCGGCGGCCGACGCGCTGGGGACCGTCTCCGAGGACGGATCGGTCGCCACAGGGGTCGACGACGAACTCGACCGGCTCCGTGACCGCCGCGACGAGGTCGCTGCCCTCCAGTCGAGTGCGCTGGACGTCCTCGAATCCGTCCGCGAGCGCGGGGTGCGGTCCTTCGAGGAGTTCCGCGCGGCATTCGTCGAATACGTCGCCGCCGAAACGGACGTGCCCCGCGGCCGCGTCGAGGCCGCCGTCGCCGAGGACGCCCGCGACGAGGCGGACTTCGCGGCGACGTCGCTCCGGAACCTTCTGGCGGAACTCGACGAGGAGGTCGACGAGCGCGAGGCGACCGTCGCCGCGGACCTGCGCGAGTCGGTCGAGGAAGCCCGCCGGGACGTCGACGTCGCCGTCGCGGCCGTCTCCGACATCGCGTTCGAAATTTCGCTGGGTCGATTCGCCGCCGCCCACGAGTTAACCCGCCCGCGACTCGTCGACGACGGACTCGCCGTCGCCGGCGCCCGCAACCTCACGCTCTCCGGGGACGTCCAGCCCGTGAACTACGCGGTCGGGGCTCACGAACTGAACCTCGCCGGCGAATCGCCGCCCTCGGACGACCGGGTCGCCGTCCTCACAGGCGCCAACTCCGGCGGGAAGACGACGCTCTTGGAGACGCTCGCACAGGTCGTCCTGCTGGCAGCGATGGGGTTGCCTGTCCCCGCAGAACGCGCCGAAGTCGGTGGGTTCGACACCGTCGTGTTCCACCGCCGGCACGCGAGTTTCAACGCGGGGGTCCTGGAATCCACGCTGAAGTCGATCGTGCCCCCGCTGTCGACCGGCGACCGGACGCTGATGCTCGTCGACGAGTTCGAGGCGATCACCGAACCCGGCCGCGCGGCGGACCTCCTGAACGGCCTGGTCGATCTGACCGTCGACCGCGGCGCGCTCGGGGTCTACGTCACCCATCTGGCCGACGATCTGAGCCCGCTCCCGCCGGAGGCTCGCATCGACGGGATCTTCGCTGAGGGCCTGACCGAGGACCTGGAACTCAGAGTCGACTACCAGCCCCGCTTCGGGACGATCGGCAAATCGACGCCGGAGTTCATCGTCTCCCGACTCGTCGCGAACGCCCGCGATCCTGTGGAACGACAGGGGTTCGAGGCACTCGCGGCCGCTGTGGGCGAGGAGGCAGTCCAGCGGACGCTTTCGGACGCCGCGTGGTCGGACGGATGAACCGGGGTATGACCCTGATTTATATCACCGCCCCACGTTACACTTAGGGATGAGTGAACCATTTACTGACACGGAGGCGGAGACGAGCGAGTGGGTCGACGTCCGGATGACGGACCCCGAGAAGAGCGAGTGGGACGTGGATTTCGTCGTTGCGGAGGGCAGCGTCGAGTACATCGACCTCCGAATCCGTCCCGACCTCCTCTCGGCGTTCTTGGACTGTCTCATCACCGATGTCGGCGACGACAGGGCCCGCGAGTTGCTCGCAGGCGCCGCCGAACGCAACGGTATCGATCTCGTCGGCGAGGAGTGAGCCGACAGCGACCCTGGCAGCGAAAGTGAGCCGGCAGGGCTTCCGACTCGCCCGAGCGGAGCGATAGCGATCCCCACTCGCAGCCGACGCTCACATCTCGGCGCCCTGCTCGTCGATCGCGTCGGCCGCAATCGACCGCCCGCGGGCGTTCAACTCGACCTCGTGACGGACGCGCACCTCGTCGAGGACGTCGTGGTCGATGAGTCTGACGAACAGTTCCTCGACCTCGTCGACGTCGATGCCGAGGAACGCGGGGATGTCGAACGGCGAGACGCCGGAGTACAGCGCCATCAGCACCTGTTTGTCCTGCTGAGAGAGGTCCAGCGAGGTCTCGGTCTGCTCGTCGCCGATCTGCAGCAACGATTTCAGGTTGTCGACCGCGTCCTTGGGTCCGGAGATGTACGTCTGGACGCTCGTTCCCTCGTCGTCGGAGTGTTCGACCTCGATGACCTCACGCTGCTCTTCGCGGACGGTCCGCCGGCCCATCTCGATGTCGCCGATGTCGTCGAGTTTGACCTCGACGAACGTGCCGTTGACCGTCGCGATGCTGACCGACTCTTCTTCGACTTTCATCCGCGCACCCTCCCACTCGGTGTTCTGGACGACGCCGCCCTCGACGGCGGGGTGCCGGATCAGGAACTTCGTCGACGACAGCAGCGCGTCGTAGAACTCCATCTCGAACTCCTCGTAGTCGGCCGGCGCGACGAGAATGACGTTCTCCCCGTTGTCGAACTGCAACGCCAGGTAATCGGAGACGGTCGCGACGCGCTGGTTGACGTCGAACCGACCGCCGACGCGGTCGATCGCCGACAGCGGGAAGGTGCGTTTGCCGCCGGTACCGGCCAGGACGATCCGACGGTTCGAAAGCAGTATGCGCCCGTTTGTCCAGGCCGCGTCGTTCCGCTCTCGACCGTCCCGGATCGCCTGCAGGAACCGGCCGCGCGTGTCCGCAATCTTCGTCTCGCCGGATTTCACCTCAGCTCACCCCCGAGAGTCACCCGGCTCGCCCTCCCCGGTATCGCGGTAGATTCGGAGTCGTTTCTCGACCGGGTCGAACTGATCCCGACAGGAGGCCGGGATCGTCTCGGTCATCCCGATCGTCAGGTACCCGCGGGGCTTGACGGCGGAGCCGAGCGTCTCAAAGATAGCCTGTTTCGCCTCCCGATTGATGTAGATGAAGAGGTTCCGACAGATGACGAGATCGAACGTCCGCGGTGGATCCTCCTGCACGAGATCGTGACGCTCGAACGACACCAGATCGCGCACCTCGTCGGTGACGCGGTAGGTGTCGCCGTCCTGCTCGACGTACCGTTCGTAGTCGCTCAGCGGTTCGAGTTGCGACTTGAGGTCGTTCGTTTCCGACGCCTCGTACTCACCCCGACGGGCTGCACGGAGAATCTCCGGTTTGATGTCGGTTCCGAGGATGTTCACTTTCCTCGCGTCCACACGGTCGTCGTCGAGAGCGAGCATCGCGACGGAGTACGCCTCGCGGCCGTCCGAACTGGCCGCGCTCCAGACGTTGATCCGCCGCTCGTCGTTCAGTTCGGCCAGGATGTCCCGGATTCCTTCCCAGACGTCGGGGTTCCGGAAGAAGCTGGTCACGTTGACGGAAAGCGCGTTCAAAAGCGCCTCCTGCTCGTCCCTATCGTCCGTCAGCAGGTCGAGGTACTCGTCGTACTCGTCGACGTGACGGCGGCGCATCCGCGCGGAGATGCGGCGGTCGAGGTACGAGCGGTTGTAGACGCTGGTCGCAAACGACAGCGACGACTCGACGTACGAGAGCAGTTCATCGAAGTCGTCGTCGCCCTCGGCTTCCAGCGCCATCAGTCAGCCACCCCTTCGGCCTCGGCGCCCTCATCTTCCTCCAGGGGCACCCACTGTCTGCGAGCCTGTTTGCCCTCGTCTGGGATGCGCAGGGAGTTCACATCCAGGATTGGGACGACGTTGCCGTCGCCGACGACGGCCGTCCCGGAGAGTCCCTCGGTTCCGCGGAGCGGCCCCTGCAGCGGGGTGACCACGACCTCCTCCTGCCGGGAGACGCCCTCACACTGGAGCGCGACCTGCCGGTCGGCGGGCCGGATCCGCACGACCATCCCGTCGTCGATCGGATCGGTCTCCAGATCCAGCGCCTCCCGGAGTCTGATCAGCGGGAAGATGCGCTCCTCGTGGACGATCACCTCCGCGCCGTCGACGCGCTGGATGCGCGTCTCCCGGGAGATCTCGTCGATGTACTTGATCGGGACGCCGAACTCCCGGTCGCCGACCTCGACGAAGAGCACCTTGATGATCGCGACCGACACCGGCAGCCGGATCGAGACCGTCGTCCCCTCGCCGAGGGTGCTGTCGACGTCGACCGACCCGTCCAGGGATTCGACGGTGGTCTTGACGACGTCCATCCCGACCCCGCGGCCGCTGACGTCGGTAATCTCCTCGTTCGTCGACAGACCGGGATGGAAGATGAAGTCGTAAATCTCCTCGTCTGGCAGTTCCGCGAGTTCCTCGCGGGTCCGGATTCCCTCTTCTGCGACCGTCTCGCGGAGGGCGTCGGCGTCGATCCCGCCGCCGTCGTCCTCGACGGTGATGACGACGGTGTCGTGTTCGCGCTCGGCGCGGAGTTCGACCGACCCCATCGCGGGTTTGCCGATCGCCTCGCGCTCCTCCGGCGCCTCGATCCCGTGATCGACCGCGTTCCGGAGCACGTGCATCAGCGGATCGGAGATCTCATCGAGGATCGTCCGGTCGAGTTCGATGTTCTCGCCCTCCACGGAGAAGTTCACCCGCTTTTCCTCCTCGCGGGCGAGATCGCGAACGAGCCGCGGGAACTTGTCGAACACCTTCTTCAGCGGGATGAGCCGCATGTCCATCACGGTGTCCTGAAGGTTCGAGGAGATCTTGTCCAGTTCGTCGAGCGTGTCGCGGCCGCCCGCGGAGGTCCCCTCCTCGACGGCCTGCCGGAGCTTGATCCGGCTCGTGACCAGCTGTTCGACCAGGCTGTGGAGCTCGTCGAGCTGGTCGACGTCGACGCGGACCGACTTCACCTCCGAGATCGACGGCGTCGACTCGCCCCCGTCCGGGTCGTCGTCCTCGTCGTTTGATTTCGGGCCGCCCGATCCGCCGCTGTCGTCCGTGTCCGAGCTATCGGCGTCAGCTGCATCAGCCTCGTCTTCGGACGCTTCCGTCCCGGATGCTTCGGAGCTCGCTGCCCCGTTTCTGGATCCGCTGGCAGTTCCAGACGCCGATTCGTCCGGATCTGAGCCATCCGTGGTTGCGCTCTCGTCGCCCGTGGAGTCCGCCGCCGCGGTGTCGTCAACACTGCTTCCTGCGTCCGCCCCATCGCCCCCGGGTGCCGCTCCGCCGCCGCTCGCCTCCCCGCCCGTCTCGTCCGTCCTCTCGGAGGAGTAGGCGTCGACGACGGCGTCGACCGCCGCGGCGGCAGAGTTCGGGTCGACGTCGCTTTCGGGCACAGAGTTGCCGGCCGGTGCTGTATCGGCGGTTTCGTCGCGGGCGTCAGTGGGAGCCGCGTTGCCGGCCGAACTGCCGTCGTTAGCCGATCCTTCGTCGCTCGAACTGCCGCCGTTCGCTAATCCTTCGTCGGCCGAATCGCTGTCGGCTGCCGATCCTTCGTCGGCCGCCGACTCCGGGACGTCGCCGTCGAGGAACGCACTCACGTCGGTGAGCGAGACCGACTCGACCTTCCAGAGATCGCGGAGGATCGCATCGAGTTCGTCCTCCGCCTCGTCGGCGACGAAGACGACAAAGGTCTCGCCGAAGTCGCCCTCCTCGATCCGGTCGAGGCTCGGCTTGGCGCCGACCACAGCCAGGTCTTCGGGGAGACCGTCGACGAACAGGCCGCCGTCGACGCCTTTCATCTCGCCCGCATCGAGCGCGACTTCCGCGTGAAAGAGCGACTCGGCGTCGGCGAGCGCGGGATCCTCGGGATCGAGCACCTCCGCGGCGCGTTCGAGCTCCTCGCTGGATTCCGGCGTCTCTTCTGCGTCCGTCGTATCGTCGGCGTCTTCCGCACCGTCGCTCGCTGCGTCCGCTCCGTCGGTACCGGCCGCGTCGGACTCGTCGCTACCTGACTCCGGTTCGGCCGCTGCGCGGATCTCGTCGACGAGAGCGCTCGGATCGCGAGTGGACTCCCCTTCTTCCTCGATCTCGTGGAGGATGTCGAGGATCTCGTCCATCCCGTCGAAGACCAGATCCATCCGCTCGTGGGTAACTTCGATCTCCCCCTGTCGGACGGCGTCGAGCAGATCCTCCACCGCGTGGGCGACCGTCGAGGCGTTGTCGAACCCCATCGCCCCGAAGTTGCCCTTGAGGGTGTGTGCCTGCCTGAAGATGTCGTCGATCGCCTCCTCGTCGTCCGGGTTCGCCTCCAGATCCAGCAGGGAGTTGTTCAACTGCGTGATGCTCTCTTCCGACTCCGTGATGAATTCCTGGTAGAGTTCCTCGTCCATCTGTCAGTCCTCCGCGAAGTACTGCAGTGCGCTCTCGGCGATCTCCTCGGCCGGTGCGACCGTATCGACGCGTCCCGTTTCGATCGCCCGCTTCGGCATCCCGAAGATGGCAGAGGTCGCTTCGTCCTGGGCGATCGTGTGCCCCCCGGCGTCGGCGGTGCGGCCCATCCCGTCGACCCCATCCCGGCCCATCCCGGTGAGCAGGACGGCACACAGCGGGTGTGCGGCGTTCTCTGCCGCGGACGCCATCGCAACATCGACCGCCGGTCGGACGCCGTGGATCGGCTCCGTCTCGGTCAGTTCCAGGCGGAGTCGCCCGTTCCGATCACCGCTGACGACCAGATGATGGCCGCCGGGAGCGACCCGTGCCTCGCCGGGGCCGATCCGCTCGCTCTCGTCGGCCTCCCGGACTTCGTACTCCGATTTGTCGTCCAGCCGGGCCGAAAACCGACTCGTGAACCCCTCGGGCATATGCTGTACGACGAGGACACGGAGGTTCGCAGCGCGCGGGAGCCCCGAAAGCACGCGTTCGACCACGTTCGGGCCGCCGGTCGAGGCGCCGATCACCAGCGTCCCGGCGTCGGGGTAGGTCCGGCCTGCGGGCGCCGCGGCCGTCGAGTCCGTCCCGCCCGTCGTCGGCGCGGACGACGCCGTCGCCTCACTCTTTGCACCGCCCGCGGTCGCCGTCCCGGCACGTCCGGCCGAGGACGCCGACGCCGTCGACGCCGACGACCCGGCGGACGCGCTCGCCGACGACATCCGCGTGTCCGCCGAGAGGTCGACTCTGGCCGCGGACTCGACTTTCTCGACCAGCTCCCGCTTGACGGACGGCATCGACGACGTCACCTCGCCGCCCGGCTTGGTGACGAAGTCGACCGCGCCGCGGTCCAACGCCTCGAAGGTGACGTCCGCGTCCTCCTCTGCGTGTGCGGACAGCATCAACACGGGCGTCGGGTGCTCGTCCATAATGGCTTCGACGGCCTCGATGCCGTTCATCGTCGGCATCTCGATGTCCATCGTCACCACGTCGGGGTCGTGTTCGACGACCGCATCCACGGCTTCCGACCCGTCGTCGGCCTCGCCGACGACCTCGATGCCGCCCTCCTCGAGCAGCCGTCGAATCAGCGTCCGCATAAACCGCGAATCGTCGACGATGACCGCCCGGGTCGCGGATCCGCGCCCCCCGGATTCCGAAGCCGTGCTCATCGCATCGACGCCTCCGTCACGGCGCCGATCCTAAACCGGACCGCGTGCGTCGGATGCGCGGCCCGGACCGTCGGCGGCTCCCGTCGTACCGCAGGTTCCGTCGGTCGACCCGCGTCGTGCTCGTGCCCGCTCATCTCGATTTGCACTTTCCAACTGGGGAACTTAAGCGCTCGCCGGTGAAAATCAGGCCTGATAACGGCGGCCGTACATTTATTGATGCCGTGTGCTCCTTCGGAAACAACGACCGGCGGCGGAGGCGTCGCCGGAGAACCCCCTATGTCACAGGAACAAACCGCAGCGGCGGGCGTCACCCGCGCCGCCGCAGACGACGACTCAGAACCCGCGGCCGAACAGATGCAGGTCCTCGAGTTCGAGCTGGGTGGCGAGCGCTACTGCGTCGACATCGACTACGTCTCCGAAATCGTCGACCGAGGCTCCGTCACGAAGGTGCCCAACGCCCCCGAGTTCGTGGAGGGCGTGATGGACCTCCGCGGGCGAACCACCTCCATCGTCAACCCGAAAACGCTCCTGAACGTCGAGGGTGACGACACCGAGGCGGGGCGGATCGTGATCTTCGATGCGAGCAAATTCGAAGACGAGGCAGCCGTCGGTTGGATGGTCGACGAAGTGTTCCAGGTCATTCGCGTCTCGATGGACGACGTCGAGGAACCGCCGATGGAGCGCGGCGACTTCATCGAGGGAATCGTCCGGCGGGAGGACGACCTCGTCGTCTGGATCACGCCGACGAAGGCCACAGAAGCGTAGCCCGTTACTCGCGGAGGGATCGCGCCGTCGTGGGCGACGATTCCGTGGTCCCGCGCAACCCGTCCAATGCGATGACTGTTCCGGCCACGACACAGATTCCCGCCACGAGAAAGGCGGGCAGATAACCGACTGTGTCCGCGAGGGCACCGCCGAGGACGCTCCCGAGTCCGGCACCGAGGCTTCCGATAGCGGTGTAGGCGCCGAGTGCCTCAGCGCGGACGGGCGCGGGCGCCAAGCGCGTGACCAACCCCACTGCAGTGACCGCGATTACCGCCCACGAGGCACCGATCGCTATGAAGAACGCTGCCACGAGGACGAGACCGAGAGGTGGGGCAACGGCCGCTCCGACCACCGCGACGACCGGGAACGCACCGGCGCGGAAGAGCAACGCGCCGACCTGCAGCCTGAACGGGTCGGCGGCGGCAGCGAGTGTCCCGACAGCCGCGTACGAGACGGCTGCAGCCGCAGAGGTGAGGATGAACAGCGCGAACACCTCGTCGGTCGCATAGCCCGCGTCGACGAGGTACGCCGGGAGGGGGGCGAAGAAGGCCGAGAAGCCGGCGAAGAACACGACCGCCGCGAGGAGATACCGGACGAGGGGTCCGGAGAACCGATCGCTCAGCCGTGATCGGATTCCGCGGCCGAGTCCGAGGTCGCGGAGCGACCAGTACATCCGGGTGGGACCGAACGGGATCGCCTGGATCGCCCGTATTCCGGTCCCCTGTGGTGACCTGATGCGCCGGGAGAGCCGCCGGAATCGTTGGTTCGAGATCGTCGGCGGCTCCGGATAACGGTTCAATACCAGTAGAAACCCACCCAAGGTCACGAGCGCACTCCCGATGAAGAAGACCCGTTTCGCAGCCAGGGGCGCCAGTCCGACTCGGGTGCCGGCGAGCGACGACCAGATGCCGCCAGCCACGAGGCCGATCAACCACCCGTAGCCCTGATAGTGGTTCAGCAGTCCGAACCGGCGGTTCCAGTCGGCCGGCCGGTATCCCTCGACGACGACGACGTTGAGTACGGGCGCGGCGGCGGCGACGACAAACCAGAGTGCGGCGTTAGCGATCAGGACAGTCCACGGTGATGCAAGAAACGGCAGAAGGAGGAAGACGATCCCCGTCAATCCGAGCGCAACCAGGATGAACGGTCGTCGACGATCCGTCCGCGTCACGAGCCGGCCCCAGAGGATCGCGCCCGGAATGCCCGCAAACGCTGCCGTCGCGGCCACCAGACTCACGATCAATGCGCCGGCTCCCAGATCGATCGCGTAGAGCGGGACGAGCAGCGAGGCAGCCCCCACCGCAGCGTATCCGAGCGCCCAGCCGTACAGCCACGCGTCCGATCCCGTTTCGTCGGCAGTGACGCCGACGCCGCTCCTGTCGGCCGCTACGATAGCACCGCTTCCGTCAGCCGTAGCATCGACGCCGCTTCCGTCAGCCGTAGCATCGACGCCGCTTTCGTCGGTCGATTCGGTGGCGCCACCGTCAGAGAAGACGGCGCGTACGTCGGATACGCCTTCCGCTTGGGTACGCTCGTTTGGACTTGCCGCAGCCGTCGAGTTCCTCTCTTCGTCCACGTCACGTCGAACACGAGGGGCCCGTATATATTTCAGGCAGGACGCTTTTCCCCGCCCCAGTCCGAGGTAGGTGTATGTACCGCAAGGGCCACTTCGGCGTTTCGCTGCTCGTCTTCTCCCCCATCGCCTTCGTCCTCGTCGCCGTCGAGCAGATCGGCCTGGCGCTCGTCGTCGGTGGGGTGATGGTGTGGCTCTCGATGCTCCCTGACCTCGACCACCGAGTTCCGGGTATCCCACACCGGGGACCCACGCACTCGCTTCTCTTTGCGGCCCTCGTCGGCGCGGTCTTCGCCGGACTGGGGATCGCACTGAAATCAGCAGGTATGGGATCGGAATCGTTCGCGGTCGGCATCGCCGGGGGACTCTCGCTGGCGGTGCTCGGATTCGCCGTCGGGTCGATCTCGGTCGTCGCGCACCTCCTCGGCGACGCGCTCACGCCGGCGGGCGTCAACTTCCTGTGGCCCTTGTCGAGCCGAACGTACACGCTCTCCCTCTGGCGAGCGAACAACACACTCGCGAACTACGGACTGTTCGCCGTCGGAATCTTCGCGACCGGCGCCGCGACGTACCTCGGATTCGCGTTGTGAGACCGTCCGGCGAATCCCGGAAGCCCCCCGAACGGCCCGCTCTCCCGGTCCACGGCACAAATCTTAAATATCGCCTTCTCGTGATACAAACTGCAATGGCGACAGGCACGGTTGCGTTCTTTAACGACACAGGCGGTTACGGCTTCATCGAGACTGAGGATTCTGACGAGGACGTCTTCTTCCACATGGAGGACGTCGGGGGTCCCGACCTCGAAGAAGGACAGGAAGTGGAGTTCGACATCGAGCAGGCCGACAAGGGCCCGCGCGCGACGAATCTCCAGCGCCTGTAAGGACGCACCACGATAGCGGCACTGCGGTCGGCGGTTCCGTCGAGTCTCACCACGAACCTCTATTTCTCACGTGACGAGCGCTGAGTATCGCAGGCGTTCGTAGGGCAACCGGTACAGCCGTTCGTCCCACGTTCTTCTCCTTGCTCATACTGTCGGACGTACCTATCTGGAAATTCTCGGCACTACGAGGTGCCGAAATGTTCCACGAACGTACGTCCGACAGTATCAGCCCTCCGAGCGTTCCTCACAACTCGCCGGCTTCGGCCTGCTCTCTGATCTCGGCCACACGCTCCCGGATCGCCGCCCACTCGTCGTCGTCTTTCCGGTCGACGTGTGAGTACATCAGCCCCATCCGGCCGGTCCCGCGAAGCGTCTCCTCGTTGCGTTTCAGGAAGTCCCAGTAGAGGGCGTTGAACGGGCAGGCGTTCTCCCCGGTGGTCTTCGATTTCGCGTACGGACAGTGTCCACAGTGGTCGCTCATCCGGTCGATGTAGTTCGCAGACGACGCGTACGGCTTCGAGGAGAGGACGTCGGTGCCGAACGACCCCATCCCGACGACGTTCGGCGTCGTCACCCAGTGATAGGCGTCGACGAATCCCAGATGGAACCACTCGTTGAGTTCCGCAGGGTCGACGCCGTACAGCAGGGCGAAGTTCGAGAGGACCATCAGCCGCTCGATGTGGTGTGCGTACCCTCGCGTGTGAACGTGGTCGACGGCCGCCGAGAGACAGCGCATCTCCGTCTCGCCGTCCCAGTACACCGGCGGGAGCGACGCCGTCGCACCGAGCCGATTCGCCGACGCCAGTTCCGGCATCGCCCGACGGTAGACGTGGCGCATAAACTCCCGCCACCCGAGCACCTGCCTGACGAAGCCTTCGACGCTGTTGAGCGGTGCGTCCCCGGCTTCGTACGCCGTAACGGCCGCGTCGATCGCCTCCCGCGGGTGCAGCAACCCGAGATTGAGCGACGCCGAGAGCAGCGAGTGACACAGCGCCCACTCGTCGTCGACCATCGCGTCCTGATATGTGCCGAACTCTGGCAACCGCGCCGACACGAACGCGTCGAGCGCGCGCTTTGCCGCGGCCCGGGTCACCGGCCACCGGAAGCCGTCCGGCTCACCCCAGAGGTCGTCGTAGCGCTCGGCTACGAACGATTGGACCCCGCGGGTGATCCGGTCTGGCTCGAACTGCGGCACCTCCGGCGGCGTCCACTCCGGCGGCGGCGTCTCCCTGTTTTCCTCGTCGTAGTTCCACGCGCCGCCGACAGGGTCGCCGTCGTCCATCAGAATACCCGTCTTCCGGCGGACGTGGCGGTACCAGTTTTCCTGTCGGTAAGGGCCGACGTTCACCGGATCGTCGTCACCGTCGCTTGCGGATTCGCCATCGGATCGGCCGTCATCGGCCCACGCCTCGAACGTCTCGCGGGTCGTCAGAAACAGGTCGTTTTCGACCAGCGTCAGCGTGCCGTCGCGGTCGGCCACTAGCTGCTGCCGACGTTCGTCCGACCCGTGGCTGGGCGATCGCATCCCCACGAGTTCGTCGTTGGGATTCGCCGCGAAGTAGCGATCGAGCGCGTCTCCGAACGTCTCCGCCTGCAGATATGTGACGTCGTAGCCACGGTCACGAAGGGCGTCACGGAAGTGACGCATCGCGCTGAACACCAGCGTGAGCTTCTGCGGGTGGTACCGATGCCGCTCGGCGAACGCGTGCGCTTCGATCAGCAGGACGCGCTCTGCGGACTGTAGCGGAGCAGCCTCCGGATAGAGTTGATCCCCGAGGAGCCAGACTGTCATTACCGAGGGTTTGCAAGGCGGCGTAAAAACCACCACGGCCGTTCCACGTCGGCGTCGCATCGTGTCTCAGCCGCCGACGGAAACAACGATCCGTCGCATCCTCTAGTAGCGTTCGCAACTGGTGGCTCATCCGATCGCAAGACCGCGTGCGATCACGTGAGCGAAGACTTGCGAACGCTACTATAGTGGTGATACTGTCGGCTGCCGGTCCGTGAAGATTTCCACGACCCCGGAGTCGCGAATATCTTGAAACAGTGACAGCCGCCGGTATGAGAACCCCCCCGCAGTGTAGGACTCGGGGACAAGAATTTAGATGGCGGCCTCCGTCGAGGTCGATAACGAGCTATGGACAGTTCCACACCCCGGATTGTCGTGGTCGAAGACGAGACCGATCTGGCGGAACTCTATGCTATCTATCTCTCGGACGAGTACGACGTCGAGACGGCGACCGACGGCGAGTCCGCCCTGTCGATCATCGACGAAGACACTGACGTAGTTCTCCTCGACCGGCGGATGCCGCAGATGACCGGCGACGAGGTGCTGGGAGAGATCAGATCCCGAGGGATCGACTGCCGTGTCGCGATGATCACGGCAGTCGAGCCCGACGTCGACATCGTCGAGATGCCGTTCGACGACTACCTGGTGAAGCCCGTCACCCGGGAGGACCTCCAGAGTCTCGTGGAGGTGCTGCTCCGACGCTCCGACTACGACAGTCGAACACAGGAGTTCTTCCAACTGGCCTCGAAGAAGGCCGCCCTCGAATCCGCTCCCGACGTCACTGTCGAGGAGGAAGCGGAGTACCAGGAACTGAAAGATCGAATGGAGAAGATCCGAGCCGACCTCGACGAGCAGCTCGCGGAGTTGAGCGACGAGGACTTCCGGACCGCATTTGCATCGTTTCCCGACATCGAGATGGACGACGATCCGACGTAGGCGCTCTCCTGAGGAAGGTCGGTGCGCCTCCGGGACATTCTCTTCCGAAGACGGCAAATCTGCTGTTGAGTGGTCTCACCGGCTACTGGTGAGTGCTTCCCCCGATGACGGCGCTTACCGGGAAGCCCCGAGAACGATCAACGCGCTACCTTCAGCATCACCAGGGCCGCTAAAATAGTAGCAAGCTTCTCCCGGGGCGACTGTCTGATGAATCTCCGTGAGGAGCGGCGGCCGGTGGAGGTGATCTATCCTCTCCTGTGGCGCGTTTTGATCACAAGACACGCGTTAGTTTTATTGAACTGATGATCTGTAATATGTAGTATGGTATCAAAGGCTCAATTATGAAATTCGATGGAACCTTCGAAATCGATAATGTCTCCCTCGAGGAAGTCTGGCTGGCGCTTTCAGATCCCTATATGATCAAAGCGTCCCTGCCGGGCTGTCAATTCCTCGTTCCGGTCGAAGACGGTGGGGACGTAGACTTCGAGCAGCTTCGGACGGAAGCAGAAAACGACGGAGAGGATCCGCCGATCCTCCCGGACGCAACACCCGAGGACGTCGCTGAACGGGCCTTTGTGGAAGGGAACACGTACGCCACGCTCATCGAACTCAGTGTCGGGAACGTGAAACCGAGCTTCGAGTCGACGGTTACCATCACAGAACGGGACTTTCCGCGGATGAGCGCAGCAGGCGAAGGCTCAGCTGCGAACAGCGCCTTCGAGATGTCGGCGTGGATGGAGCTTTCGGAGGTCGAAGACGGCGTCGCTGTCGAATGGGAAGCTGAAGCGGACGTGTTCGGCAAGATCGCACAGCTCGGCGGTCGAGTCATCAAACCGGTGGCCAACCGCGTCGTCAAACGGTTCTTCGACCAGGTTGCCGACCGCCTGAAGGAAGTCGGCGATGCGGCCGAGGAGGAAACACAGAGCAGTCTCCGTGACCGGGTGTCAGGATTGTTCTGACACCATCCGAGCTACCGCAACGAATACAAAAATGTTCAAAGATACACTATGATGGAAGAAAAACACGAAATCACACTCGAAGTAAACGGCGAGGAACGGAACTTAAGCGTGACACCGGAGACGCTTTTGGTTCACGCGCTCCGGGAGGAACTGGGCTATACCGGCCCGAAAGTCGGCTGCGAGAGCAGTCTCTGCGGGGCCTGTACGGTCCACGTCGACGGCGACCCGATCAAATCCTGTACGATGCTCGCAGTTCGTGCGGACGGTGCGGAAATCACGACTGTCGAGGGGCTCAGCGACGGCGAAGAGTTCCACCCGCTTCAGGAGACGTTTCAGCAGGAACACGGGCTGCAGTGTGGATACTGCACCCCGGGGATGCTGATGACCGCAACCTCGCTGCTGGAGGAGAATCCAAACCCGTCTCGGGAAGAGATCCGTGAGTCGATCGACGGGAACCTCTGTCGATGTACCGGCTACCAGAACATCGTCAACGCGGTCGAATCCGCAGCAGAGGAACTGTCCAGCCAGGGAGCGGGTGATTAGAATGGCGTCCGAGCAACAAGCAGTCGACGACGTATTCGGATCGACCGTGGAACGGCGAGAGGACTCCTCGCTGCTCACGGGGGAAGCGGAGTTCACGGACGATAAGCTTCCCGACGCTGCTCACGTCTCGATCGTTCGAAGCCAGTACGCTCACGCCCGCATCGAGAACATCGACCTGAGCGAGGCCGAGGCACAAGACGGCGTGATCGCCGCGTTCACCGGCGAAGATATCGAGTCCAGCGGCATCCCAAACAACATCCCGACGGCGTGGATGCTTCCGGGCCTTGTGACACCGCAGTACCGGATTATGGCGACCGACAAAGTCCGTCACACAGGTGACGCGGTCGCCGCCGTCGTTGCTGAAGACCGGTACAAAGCCCACCAGGCCGCCAACCTCGTCGACGTCGAGTATGAGCGTCTCGAATCGGTGACGGAACCGACGGAAGCAGTCGGTGCCGAACCGACGGTCCACGAGGAGGCCGAGGACAACGTGGCATTCGACTTCGAACTCGGCGACAGTGATGCCGTCGACCAGGCATTCGCCGAGGCTGACAACGTCGCGAGTGTCGAACTCGAACAGCCAAAGATCATCCCCAACGCCGTCGAGCCACGAGCCGCGGCGGCTAGCTATAACCCGGGCAGCGACGAGTTGACTCTCTGGATGACATCACAGAATCCGCATATCCACCGGATGCTGCTGTCGACAGCGACGCTCGGGCATCCGGAACACAAACTTCAGGTTATCGCACCAGAAGTTGGTGGCGGATTCGGGAAGAAGATCTATCACTACCCGGACGAGGCCATCACTGCCTGGTGTGCAAAGCAACTCGGACGTGACGTCAAGTGGCAGGCTGCCCGCAGCGAGGACTACGCCACCGGAAGTCACGGACGGGACCACGTCACTGAAGCCGAAATCGCGGTCGACGACGACGGCACAATCCGTGGACTGAGGGCCGAAACGCACGCTGGTCTCGGCGCACACCTCCTCCAGTTCGCGACGGCAACCCCCTCGTACCTCTATGCGACGATCCTCTCGGGCGAGTACGAGATCCCCGCCATCCACTGTCGAGTCGTCGGTGCCTTCACGAACACAGCCCCGGTCGACGCATACCGCGGCGCAGGACGCGCGGAGGGGATCTACGTGACCGAGCGAATCCTCGATGTCGCCGCAAGTGAACTCGGGATGGACCCGACGGAACTCCGACGCAAAAACCTGATTGACCCCGACGATTTCCCCTATGCGTCGCCGGTCGGCGTCCACTACGACAGCGGCGAGTACGAGCGGGCGATGGACCGCGCCCTGGAGTTGATCGACTACGAAGCGCAGCGGGAGCGACAAAAGCGGCTCCGTGAGGAGGAAGACCGGTACCTGGGGATCGGCGTCGCGAACTTCGTCGAGTCGGCAGGGCTCTCACCGTCGAAAGCTGCCGGTGAACTCGGCTCTGTCGTCGGCGGCTGGGAGGCTGGCGTCGTTCGCTTCCATCCCTCGGGGAAGGTCACCGTGTACTGTGGAACCTCGGATCAAGGCCAGGGCCACCGGACGACCCTCGCGCAAGTCGCCGCCCAGGAGCTCGGTGTGCCGCTCGACGACGTCGAAGTCATCGAGGGCGATACCGACGAAGTCCCGCAGGGAATGGGGACCTACGGGAGCCGAAGTGCTCCTGTCGGCGGCGCCGCTGTGTCGACAAGTGCCGAGAAGGTAATCGAAAAAGCTCGATCGATCGCTGCACATCAACTCGAAGCCGACGAGGAAGACGTCGAGTTCGAAGACGGAGAGTTCCACATCGCTGGGGCACCCGATCGTTCGATGAGTATCCAGACGATTGCCCACGAGGCCTACATCAGCCACGATATCCCCGACGAGATGGAACCGGGGTTGGAAGCGACATCCTACTACGACCCCGAGAACTTCACCTTCCCGTTTGGAACCCACATCGCGCTCGTGGAAGTCGAGCCGGAGACTGGCGAGGTCGAGATCGAGCGGTACGTTGCAGTAGACGACTGTGGCGAGCAGATCAACCCGATGATCGTCGAAGGGCAGATACACGGCGGCATCGCCCAAGGGATCGGCGCAGCGCTCCTGGAGTCGGGCGAATACGACGACGAGGGGAACCTCGTCACGGGATCGATGAACGACTACGCCCTTCCGCGCGCGAACGACCTCCCCGAGTACGAGACGGACAGTACGGTGACACCGAGCCCACACAACCCACTTGGGGTGAAAGGCGTCGGGGAGTCCGCAACGATCGGTGCGACACCGACGGTCGTCAACGCCGTTGTCGACGCGCTGGAGCCGTTTGGGATCGATCACCTCGATATGCCGCTCACCAACGAGACAATCTGGTCAGCTGTCCGCGAAAAGGAGGGTGATACATAATGTACCCGTCCTCATTCGAGTATCATACGCCCCAGGACGTCGAGGCGGCCGTCGATCTCCTTGTCGAACACAGCGAAGACGACGTCGAACTGATGGCAGGGGGACACAGCCTCCTTCCGGCGATGAAATCCGGCCTCTCGAACCCGGATGTGATTATCGACGTCGAGGACGTCGATTCCCTGTACGGGATCGACCACGGGGACGAGTCGAGTAGCGTCGGTGCGATGACCACCTACGCGACTGTGGCCGACGACGACGTGCTTGGGCGGAAAACGATCGTCTCGGAGGCTGCCGCCGAGATCGGCGATATGCAGATCCGGAACGCGGGGACGGTCGGCGGGAACATCGCTCACGCCGATCCGGCAGCCGACCTACCTGCCGCAGTCCTCGTCTCCGACGCGACGATTCACGCTCGCGGGCGGGATGGTGAACGGACGATCCCCGCCACCGACTTCTTCGAGATGATGTTCACCACTGCGCTCGCCGAGGACGAAGTCCTCACCCGGATCGAAATTCCACACCTCGAACAGGAGTCGTCGGGGGCGTACATAAAGAAGGAGAGCCCCTCGTCGGGGTACGCGCTGGTCGGCGTCGCCGCAGTGCTGGAGACGGACGGTGAGACGATCACTGACGCCCGTATCGCGGCAAACGGCGCGTTCGATCACGCGATGCGGCTCGGACCCACCGAGGACGTGCTGACCGGCGAACCGATCGACGCGGACCTCGCCGAGCAGGCCGCAGCGCACGCGACCGACGACGTCGAATCCTATATGCTGATGGAAGATACCAACGCCTCCGCGGAGTTCCGGAGCCACCTTCTCGAGGTGTACACGGCGCGGGCGATCGAGACGGCGGTCAGTCGTCTCTGAGAGACGGGAACACCGGCGAGTGAACCCCCTTCTTACTTCGCTCGTCTGTGGGCCGAACCGTGTCCCAGTCCCGATTCCATTCCCCGGATCGATTTCTGGGAGTTTCGCGAGTCCTCGTAGGTTTCTCGCCGAACGGAGCGGCGGGAATCGACGGCGAGGACGATCCTCCCGCTCAGGACTGATCACCCACTACCCACGCCGGCTTCCCGGCTGCGGATCCACGTGGGCCGGCGCCAGCAGGTCCTCGATCGGCCGCTCGTCGAGCCACTCCAGGAGCTGGACGAGTTGCTCCGTGGCCGCCTCGAACAGGCGCTCGCCGATCTCGGGCGTCGCGTCCGTCTGGTCGCCGAAGACGCCGTTCTCGGAGTTCTCGATCGCGTCGTAGAAGGTCCGCGCGCCGTACTTCTGGATGTGTTCGGCGGCGTCGACGTCAGGGAGTCCGTTGTCCCGGGCGGCGGTGAGTTTCTCTTCTCGGACCAGGTCGGGGGCGAGGTGCTGGATCATCGCCGTCTCCTTCGGCCCGCCGTGGGGGCCGTTCCGCTCGAAGACCTCCTCGACGAGGTCCGGGATCGACTCGTCCCACATCCACTCGACCGCATAACACGTGCCGTCGTCGCGAAGGCGTCGGCCGACCTCGCGGAGATGTTGAACGTTGCCGCCGTGGGCGTTGACGTAGACGACCCGGTCGATCCCGTGGTAGGTGAGGTTCCGCGTCAGCGACTCGACGTAGTCGCGGAACTGCGGCGCGTCGACCCACATCGTCCCGTGGAACTGGCGGTGATGCGGACTAACGCCGACGTTGACGGTGGGCGTGCAGAGAAAACCCGTCCGCTCGCTCGCCTCGCGCGCTAACCCCTCGGCGATCAGGTGGTCGGTCGCAAGCGGGAGATGCGGGCCGTGCTGTTCGGTCGATCCGAGCGGGACGATCGCGACCGACTCCTCGGCGACGTAGTCTCCGAGTTCCGGCCAGGTCCGGTCTGCAACGTACATACCGGAGGAAGGCGGCGCGGCGCCAAGAATGTACGCCACGGAGACGGGATGTGGACCGTGACGCCGAACCGACCCGCGAACTATTCGCCACCGACGACGCCGGTGAGATCGTCAGGCTCCGTCTCCGCTCCGCCGCGCCGGTAATCGTACGCCGCGAGCGCGAACGCGCCGAATCCGAGTATGAGGACCACGAACTGGACGAGCCCGCCCACGACCGGGATCGCCTCCAGCAGTCCGACGACCACGACACCGACCAGCAGCGCGGCCCACCGGTTCTCGTAGTCCGCGAGCGACAGCGCATTCGTCCCCACGATCAGCGCCCCGTACACGGACGTCACCCAGAGGAGAAGCAGGAAGGTGACGAGGCCGGCGAGCGAGAGGGGTATGCCGATGATCGTGATAGCCGTGAGCAAAAGCAGGATCGGGACGCCGACGATCGAGAGGAGACCCGTGCCGGCGCTGCGAAGCGCCCGCGACGTGCCTGTCGTGACGAGTCGGCGCGAGAAGGTCGGCACGGCAGCCAGGAGGACCGCACCGAGGAGTAGTTCAGCCAGGCTGCCGTAGAGAGGGCCGACCCAGCCCGGGATATCCGAGAGTGGTGAACTGCCACCGCCGGCCCCGAAGGTGTCAGGACCGGCGAGTTCGACTGAGTCCTGTTGACTGACCGATCCCGAGATGCTCGCATCGTCAGCGACTGTGACGTCCTCGCCGGCGTAGGTGAGCGACCCGCCGACCGTGGCCGTCGAGCCGACGGCCAGCGTGTCAGCGCTGAGCGTGACGTCGCCGTCGACGGCGCCATCGAGGCGGATGTCCGCCGCACCCGCTTCCAGCGCCCCGCCGACCTGGGAACCTTCGCGAAGTTCGAAGGCTGCGGCGCCGACCGAGACGTCGCCGTCGACGGTGCCCTCGATCACGACGCTCCCGGCGGCGGCGTCGAGCGACCCGGTCACCCGTCCCGATTCGGTGACGATGACCGATCCCGCCGACGCCGACACGTCGCCCTCGACAGTGCCTGCGATCACGACCGATGCGGCCGTCGCGTCGATCGATCCTTCGTAGGTTTCGCCGGCGTCGACGCGGACGACGCTGCTGAACTGGCTGTCGCCGTCGACGGTCGACCCGGCCTGCTGTGCACCTGCGACGGCTGGCAGCCCGCCAACCACGAGGAGGGCTACGAGAAGAACTGTGAGTCGTCTGCGGTTGTGTTGCGACATAGTGTCACACGAGAGGGGGACCTCTCGTTGCGGCACTACGACGGTATCCGGTTTAATTGTTGTCAGATCGCTGCAGGGTCGCGTAGCTTTTTGCATCCCCGCTCCGTGACGCCGCTATGGAATATACGACACTCGGTGAAACGGGCACTACCGTCTCGAAGATCTGTCTGGGCTGTATGAGCTTCGGGACGAGCGACTGGCGGGAGTGGGTACTCGACGAAGAGGAGGGCAAAGCACTCGTCGACCGGGCGATCGAACTCGGGGTGAACTTTTTCGACACCGCGAATATGTACTCCGAAGGCGAGTCCGAGCGGGTGCTCGGTGAGGCGCTCTCGAAGTACGACCGCGACCGGTTCGTCGTGGCCTCGAAGGTGTACTTCCAGATGGACGAGGACGATCCGAACTCCGGCGGCCTCTCCCGGAAGGCGATCGAACAGGAACTCGACAACTCACTGGACCGACTGGGAATGGAGACGCTTGATCTCCTCCAAATTCACCGCTGGGACGACGACACGCCGATCGAGGCGACGATGCGGGCGCTCGACGACGTCGTCCGGCGGGGGAAGGCCAGATACATCGGCGCCTCGTCGATGTGGGCCCACCAGTTCGCGGAGGCACAGCACGTCGCCGATCTGGAGGGGTTGACGCCGTTCGCGACGATGCAGAACCACTACAACCTGCTGTACCGGGAAGAAGAGCGTGAGATGCTCCCGCTCTGTGAGAAACAGGGCGTCGGCGTCATCCCGTGGTCGCCGCTGGCCCGCGGGTGGGTGGCGCGTCCACACCAGGAAGCCAGAGCGACCACCCGCGGCGAAACTGACGACCACGCGCACGAACATCCGTATCTCGAAGGCGGGGGACGCGAGATCAACGAGCGCGTGGCCGAACTCGCCGAAGAGAAAGGCGTGAAGATGGCCCAGATCGGGCTCGCGTGGCTGTTTTCTGACGACCGTGTCGACGCCCCGATCGTCGGCACGACGAGCATCGAACACCTCGAAGACGCGGTGGAGGCGCTCTCGATCGACCTCACCGACTCGGAGATAGAGTACCTCGAAGCGCCCTACGAACCGGTCCGGGTCTCCGGCCACGAGTGACCGCTGTCCGGAGCGAGCGTCGTCGAGCACCGGTATCGATCCGCCTCATCCGGGATCGATTTCGGTCTTGGGGCCGGGATCGGAACCGGAAATCCGCCAGACGGCCCGGGCGGCGACGAGTGCGATCCCGACCTCCGAGAGTCCGACTACGAGGAACGCCGCCGTATAACCAGCAGTCGCAGTCGTCGATCCGCCGAGGAGGAAGCCGGCGAGAAAGCCGAGGCTGCCGAAGACGTTGAAGCCGCCGAGCGCCGCGCCACGAGTCTCCGGGGAGGCGACGTCGGTCACGAGCGCCATCGTCGCTGGCGCGACGAGCGCGCCCAGCGCGCCGACGATGGCCATCGCACCGATGGCGAGAACGAGGACGGGTGCGATCCCGACGGCGATGATACCGAGCCCGTAGCAGACAGACCCGACGACGACCGGAACCGCCCGGCCGATCCGATCGGAGAGGACCCCCGCTGGATACTGCAAGAGGGCGAACGGAACGAAGAACGCGGCGAGTGCGAGGCCCGCGCCCGCGGCGTCGAGTCCGAACGACTCCCGGAAGTAGAAGACCCCGACGAGCGCGAAGAACCCCGCCGTCATTCGATCGATGAATCCGAACGCGAACGGCACGAGCAGGGCCGGGCGGCGCCGGATTCGCGTGAACACGTCGCCGACGCGCAGGGGATCCGTGTCCGGCAGGCTCTCAGTCACGGTGAGAAACAGGATCGCGACGGCGACGAGCGTGACCGCGGCGGCGAACAGCGGATAGAGGGGATCGGCGTCCGCGAGCCAGCCGCCGAGTACCGATCCGAGCGCCGCCCCGAGTCCGATCGCGATGCCGGCCGCGCCCATATTCTGCCCGTGGCCCCCTGAGAGATCCGCGAGCGCGGTGATCGAAAGCGAGAAGGCGCCGATCGTCGCCGCGCCGCCGACCAGTCGGATGACGATGACGCCCGCGAACGGAACGCCGATCGTCGGGACCGCCGTCAGGAGCAGATAGCAGGCCGCACCCCCGAGTGCGCCGACGGCAGCGAGCGGCATCCGCCGGCCGACGGCGTCGCTGACGGCGCCCCACACGCTGGCGAAGGTGACGAACGCCGCGAACTCCGCGACGAGAAACCACATCCCCGCCTGGATGGTGTCGTCCCCGCCGAGTGCGACGACGATGTCCTCGACACCGGGGTAGAGAAACACCTGCGAGACGAGTACGCCCCAGACACCGACTGCCAGTCGGATTCGCGTCCCGCGGGGAGTCACAGCGGCGGTTGATGCTCCGAACAAATATCCGCGTCGTTTTGCGAGGCGTCCGTCGCTCGTTCACCGTGAGGCTCGCGCTCCGGATCAGAATCCACTTTGCCGCGGCTTCCATAGACCGTATATGTTCGACCGGGGTGGGAACCTGACTCGTCGGGAGCTGCTGAAGGCGGCCGTCGCTGCCGGCGGCACCGCGGCGCTTTCCGCGTGTCTCGACCGCTCGGGGGACCCGGTCCCCAGCGGCCCCGACGATCCGTCGACGCTCCCCGAACGGCAGCACGCCTGGAACGAACGCGTGCGAACCGACGAGCACGGGAACAGACTTCTCCCCCGTCATCAGGTGTTGCTCTACCTCACGCTCCCCGGTGACGGGGTACCCGATCCCGCGGCCAGGCAGACGGTCGAATCCGCGCTGACCGCGCTCGATCGGGCGTACGAGCGGAGCAGCGACGGGCTTCTGTCGTCGATCGCGTATACTCCACGGTACTTCGATCGCTTCGATACGGCGCTCCCCGACTCGATCGATCTCCCCGAGCCGCGGCCGCTGTCGCCGTTCGAGTCGCCCGCGCTCGACCGACAGGACGCGCTGCTGCATCTCGCTTCGGACCGGCCCGAGGTGGTCCTCGCCGCGGAAGAGGCGCTGCGCGGCAACGAACCGAGGGCAAACGGGGTTGCCGTCGAGACGCCCCTCACGTCGGTCTTCGAGGTTGCGGACCGCCGCACGGGATTCGTCGGCGCCGGGATGCCCGCCGAGCGACAGGAGGGACTGGCCGGCATCCCCGACTCGAATCCGGTCCCGGCGGAATCGCCGCTGTTTATGGGCTTTATCGCGGGCTTCAGGGAGAATCAGGCGACCGAGGACTACGTGACGCTTTCGGCGGGTCCCTTCGCCGGCGGCACGACGAAGCACGTCTCGAACCTCCGGATGCGCCTGGACGACTGGTACGAAGAGCAGACCTTCGAGCAGCGGGTCGCGGAGATGTTCTCCCCGGTTCACGCCGAGCGCGGGCTGGTCGAGGGCGTCGGCGAGAATCTCGGCGACGACAGCGGGCTCACACCCGAGATGATCGAAAACGTGCGCGAACACGCCCGGGAATACGCCCGGGTGGGTCACGCTCAGAAAGCAGCGCGGGGCAATCGTGACGCCGATGGGAACGTCCGGCTGTTGCGACGCCACTTCGAGTCCACGGACGACGACGAGGCCAGCCTCCACTTCCCGAGTCTCCAGCGGGGAATCACCGCGTTCGAGGAGGTTCGCGAGGCGATGAACGGGACGGACCTCACCGATGTGCCGACGATTCGGCAACGCGTGAACAACGGTATTCTCGAATACGTCTTTGTGAAGCGCCGAGGGAACTTCCTGGTCCCGCCGCGTTCGCTGCGCGCGTTGCCGACACCGGAGGGAGCGACACCCGGACTCGATTGAAGTCGGCGAGGGGAGCGACACCTGGGCTCGCCTGAGGTCGACAGAGAGAACGACACCGGGTCTCGAATAGGGTCGGAGGGTCCCTGATCGCGAACGGCGCCGACGATCCCGGAGGGGCGATCAGTTAGCCATCGAGAGCGCTGGCAATGGCAGCGTCGACAGTGTCCCACTCGTATCCGCGGAGTAGTTCTCCATCGACGTAGACAGCGGGAGTGCCGGGTACGCCGCGATCGCTGCCGGTCTGCCGGTCGGCCTCGACTACCTCGCGGTACGGTTCCTGCTCGGCGGCCGCGGCGACCGTGCAGCCGTCGACCCCGGCGTCATCTGCGAGGTCGTGGACGATCTCGTACCCGTTGCTACCCAGATCGCTCTGGTTCTCGTAGACGCCTTTCGCGAAGGCGAAGAACGTCTCGGCGTCGCTTCGATCCTGCACCGCTCGGGCGGCGGAGGCAGCCCGGTAGGACCACTCCTCGTCGACGGGGATGGGGAAATCGAAGTACCGATACTGTACTTCGCCGGGATCGATGTAGGTGGACTTGATTTCCGGGTACGTCTCTAAGGTGAACGTCTGACAGTGCGGACAGGCGAAATCCTCGAAGACGTCGACGGTGACGGCGGCGTCCTCGGGGCCGAGAGCGGGACGGGACATCGAGGAGACGGAATCGAGTGACCCGACGTCACAGCCCTCAGGAAGCGGACCGCTGCCCCCGGAGCCACCGAGGCAGCCGGCTGTCGCGGCGAGTGTTGCCGCGCCACCGAGCGCAGCGAGATACGATCGTCTGGTCGTTGGCATACCAGCCTGGAGGACCCCCGGCCTTATATATCGCCTGTCAGAGGACGGTGATTCCGCATTGTTTGTCCCCCCGCTCCCGAACCAGACGACTTTTCACCGCTGCAGGACGCTTCTCGTGTATGGAGTTCGACGAAGACGACAGCGTGGTACTGCACGACAAACACAGCGAGTTCGACGGCGAGGTCGGAACGATCACGCAGGTCGTCGAGACGATGTTCGGCGACGCCACCTACACGGTGAGCTTCGACGACGGTCAAGAGGTCGGCATCGCCGCGGATCAGCTCGAACCCGCAGACGGCGACGACACCGACGTCTACGACGACGACGCGGCCGACGAGTAACCGGAGTTTTTCCGTTTCGCCCCCGAACCACCTCCAATGCCCCGAATCCCGTTTCATTACGTCGATCTGCGGACCTTCTGCTACGAGACCGAAGACCAAAAGCGTGTGGAGCGGGCGCTGCGGACGTTCCTGCCCGAAGACTTCGAGATCACACGAACCGAAAGCGAGGGCCACCACGGTGATCGGATCGTCGTCCTCTCCGCGCGGGTGGAGAACGCCGACGAGGTCCGCTACGTCCTCGCTCGCCTCACAGAGTTACCGGAGTTCGAGGGGCTTTTGGCCGAACTCGACGAGCGTGTCACAGAGAACACTGAACTGTTCCTGCGCCTGGACAAGCAGGCGGCGTTCGGTGGCGAGGTCCGCCGCGGCGACGGGATCACGCTCAGAGCGAAGGTCGAGGCCTATCCGGCAAAGAAGGAGACGGCCGTCGAGAACGCCCGCGAGGCGCTGGAACGCGCGGAAGCGCTCGATCCGCCATCTGACGACGGCGAGTGACCGTCATTCGTCCCGCCGACGACGAACCAAGTCGAACTCGCCGGGAGACAGGCACAAACCTTGGTCGGACTTGCCGGCAGACGGCGACAAATGGCGAACAGGTAGCACTACGGCATCCGCAGGACGGCGTGCTACACACCCGCGGAACGCCCTGCGGCGGGTCTCACCGCACGGCGGTCGTGGTCCCGGGCTAGTATATAAACTCTCGCCAACGCCTCGTGAGTGTCACTCCTCTGTCCACTTGATCGAACAGCCCTGCGAGGGCGTCTCATCGATCGGAATCTCGTCGCCGGCGAGCAGCGCCTCGACGACCTCCCGCATCTCGTAGCGGTTCGGTTCCGCGTCCGGGTTCATCGCGTCGTCGAGACGAGAGTGGAACGCGAGCCGGAAGGTTCCGCCGTCGTTTTCGAAGAGGAACGGATCCGGAGTACAGACGGCGCCGTATTCGCGGGCGACGTCTTGGGACTCGTCGCGCAGATAGGCGGTGAACTGGATTTCGCCCGCCTCGACGCGCTCCTGCATCCGCTCGTAGGAGTCGTCGGGGTACTCCTCGGCGTCGTTCGGGTTGATCCCGACGACAGCGAGGTCCTCGTAGGCAGAGGCGAGGTGGTTCAGTTCGTCGACCTTCGCCTCCGCGTAGGGGCAGTGGTTGCAGGTGAAGACGATCAAAAGCGCCTCGTACTCCGCGAAGTCCGAGAGCGCGTACGTGTTCCCGTCCGCAGCCGGGAGTTCGAACGCCGGTGCCTCGTCTCCCTGAGACAGTTCGGAATCGGATTCGAGTACGACCATACCTTCGTGTACGCACGTTGGATGTAAAGATGCTGTCCGTTCGCCGTCGACTATCCTGTGCGCCGTCAACGATACCGTCCACCGTCGATCATTCCACTCGCCGTCGACTATTCGACGCTGACGAGGTAGATCGCGACCAGTCCGAGGCCGATTCCGAGCAGTTTCCGGGCGGTCAGAGATTCGTTGAGGAACGCGAACCCGATGGCCGAACTGAGAACCAGAAACATCCCGAAGATCGGCGAGACGACGCTCACCGGCCCGAGCGACAGGGCGCGGTAGTACGCGAGGATGCCGACGGTCACGCAGACGCCTGCGATCAACACGTAGATGGCTTTCGGATGGCCGATGTAGCCGAGCGGGTCCTCGCGGTTGACGACCACGACGAGGGCGGACAACACCACCAGGACGAAGTTCGTCATCAGCGTCGCCACGTTGCTCGGAATCGCCGTCGATCCGGTCGTCGCGACGCTCATCAGCGGCGGTACGACAGAGTAGGTGGCAAGCGCGAGCAGCGCCCAGGGAAGATAGCTCATACACCCGTCTGGGATGACCTGCCGATTCATCGTTTCGGTCCTGACCGGTGATGCGGACCCCTCGTCGCAGATCAATCGTCGGCGGCCGGCGCCGTCGCGGAGCGTCGGCGCGCTGCATCGCGGACGATCCACCACCCGATTCCCAGCGAGAGGACTCCGAGGGCTGAAACGGCAGCAAACGAGATCCCGAGTCCCGCGGTGTCGACGAGATAACCGAAGAAGGGGGGCGCGACAGCCCCGCCGAGGGAGATCCCGATCGTGACGAGGGCGAAAATCTTCCCCAGGTCCGCACGCGCCGATAGCTCGTCTGCGAGCGTCGAGCGCGCCGGCCGCGACAGGCTGATACTCCCGCTGAGAACCAGGACGATCCCGACCGCGAAGATCGGGAGCGCGAGCGTCGCAAGCAGCGCGGCGACGACCGCAAGGAGACCGTATCCGCCGATCAGGATCGGGGCGGGCCCGAGCCTGTCGGTGAGCCCCCCGCCGAGGAGGATCAGACCAGCACCAACCCCCAACATTGCGGACGTGAGGACGTTCGCGGTTCCCTCAGGGAGGCTATAGCCCGCCGCCAGCAGACTCGGCGTGTAGGTCCGGATCGCCCACGCCGCCGCGGAGGTTGAAAACGCCAGCACCGTCAGCGCGAGGATCCCATTCGATGCGGTCAGTGTACGGAGGAGGCGTCGCAACCGCCCCGGGATCGAACGGAGCGTCGGCCGGCCGTCGGGCCGCTCAGCCAGGCCGGGTTGCGTGATCGACTCGTCGACGTTCCGGAACTGTAGGAGACAGTACGCGGCGTACAGAGCGCCCAATGCTGCGACGGAGCCGATCGCGACGCGCCACGAGAACCCGAGCGCAGCGGTAGCCGCGACGACCGCGTACGGCGCCGCGAGGCCGACTGACCCCCCGAAGGCGTGGGCGCTGTATGCGCGGCCGCGGTTGCTATCCGTGGAGACGGCCGCAAGCAGCGGATAGTGGGCCGGGTGATGGCCCGCCACCCCGACGCCGACAACCACCTGTGCTGCCAGGAGCCACGCGTAGGACGTCGCAAGCGCGGTGAGGGCGGCGCCGACTGTTCCGACGACCAGCGATATCGCGAGGACGAGCCTCCGGCTGTAGGCGTCGGAGACGTAGCCAAAGGGGAGCTGCAGGAGGAGGACGACCGCGTTCTGGATCCCGATCGCCAGCCCGATCCCCGCGATACTCACGTCGAACCGCCCAGCGAGCACTGTCACGAGCGGGGCCAACATTACGAGATAGGTGTGGTTCACGAAGTGCGACCCGGCGATCAGCGCGACCACTCGACGATCCTGCGCGGCGGACACGGACGAAACTCACACACGGACTGAAATATACCCGCCGAATCGCGTCGCGCCGGTCAAAATCTGGCCCCCCTACAGGTCACCGACCCCGCGAGCCGCGGCCCGGCGTCCCCCGACGCTCCTGTCGCGCCCAGACGTCGGCGAACGCCCGGAAAAAGTCGGCATCGGTGTCGACGACGACGTGTTCCGCGCGGAGCGATCGTGCCCGCGCGGCGACGTCGTCGATGTGCCCCGAGAGCCGATCGCGGTACGCCTCGACTGTCGAACCCGCAAAGTACGAACGATGCGTCTCGCCCGTCTCGGGATCCTCGAACACGGCGTCGCCGACGACGTCGGGGTCCCGTTCCGCTGGCGCGACGACGTGGACCAGGAGAACATCGCTGTGGCCGAGCGCCGCGAGGCCGTCTTCGATCTCGTCGGGGTCTTCGAGGAAATCGCTGATGACGATGACGAGCGACCGAGACCGGATGGTTCGAGCGTACGTCTCCAGGGATTCCCGAAAGTCGGTCCGGCCGTCGGGATCGACGGCGTTCACCGAATCGAGGAGTCGGAGCAGTTCGCCGCGCGTCGAGCGGCCGCGGTCGAGTCGCTCGACGTCGGTTCGGAACGTCGAGACGCGGAACGAGTCGTGGGCCGCAGCCGCGAAGTAGGCGAACGCCAGGGCGAATCGCGCGCCGAACTCGAATTTGTGTTCGGCGCCGTCGCCGAAATCCATCGATGCGGAGGTGTCAAGCAGGATGTGGATGGTGAGGTTGCGCTCGGCCTCGAACTGCTTGATGAAGTGTTCGTCAGTCCGGGCGTAGACGCGCCAGTCGATCAGTCGCACGTCGTCGCCGGGGGTGTATCGGCGGTAGTCGCTGAACGTCAATCCCTCGCCGACGTTCGACGATTCCGTCCGGCCCTGTCGCAGGGCGTCGGTCTGTGCGCGCAGCGACCCCTCGAACCGCGCCAGTTCGTCGAGAAATGAGGGATCGATCGCCATCGTCACAGGAGATCCGCGACGATCTCGTCGGGGGTGATTCCCTCTCGCTCGGCCCGGAAATCGACGATGAGGCGGTGTCTGAGCACCGGATGCGCCATCGCCTCGACGTCTTCCCAGGAGACGTGCGAGCGTCCTTTTAGGAACGCGCGGGCCTTCGCCGCGAGGACGAGCCCCATACTCGCACGCGGACTCGCGCCGAACTCGACGTCCTCGGCCGTCCGCGTCGCCCGAACCAGGTCGATCACCCGATCGCGGATGTCGTCGGCGATGGGCACCTGGCGAGTCAACTGCTGTGCACGCATCAGATCCTGCCGGGACAGCACGCGATCCACAGCGGGATCCGGCGCACCTGTCGTATACCGGTCCACGATGGCTCGCTCCTCGTCGCGGCTGGGGTACTCGACGAGAATCTTCAGGAGGAAGCGGTCGGTCTGTGCTTCCGGAAGCGGATAGGTCCCCTCCTGGTCGATCGGGTTCTGGGTCGCGAGCACGAAGAAGGGGCGCGGCAGCTCCCGGGTTTCGCCCGCGGTCGTCACCTGCTTTTCCTGCATCGCTTCCAGCAGTGCCGCCTGCGTCTTCGGCGTCGCGCGGTTGATCTCGTCGGCGAGGACCAGGTTCGCGAACACCGGCCCCTCCTCGAAGACGAACTCGCGGGTGTTGCCGGACTCGCGGATGATCTCCGTCCCGGTTATGTCGGCTGGCATCAGATCCGGCGTGTTCTGGATCCGGGAGAAGGACAGATCGGTCGCCTCGGCGATCGTCCCCACGAGCGTCGTCTTTCCCAGTCCGGGGTTGCTCTCGATCAGAGCGTTGCCGTCGCAGAGCAGACAGGTCATCAGCTGTTCGACCACCGCCGACTGGCCGACGATCCGCTTTGCGACCTCCTCGCGGAGGGCGGCGAGTCCGTGCTGAATCCGATCGATGTCGTCAGTGTCGTGTGGTCCGTTCATAGTGGCTGCATCTGTCGGGTCCTCGTGGTATCGTGTTCCACATCGTCTGCGTCTCCGTCTTCAGTTCGTCCCTTCGGTTCCATCGTCCTCTCTGTCGTCGAACTGCCTGATCCGGACGTTGTACTCACGGACGAGTTCGGCGTCCTCGAACCGCTCTTCGCCGGCGAATCCGGCTTCCTGGCTGTCGAATTCGCCGCTGCCGCCGCCACCGCCGCCGAGGCCGCCGTCGGGGGCAGTCGAGCCATCACCGGTCCCCTCCCCGGTGCCCGGCACGGTGATGTTCTCCAGTTCGTCACCGGCCGCGACGTCCTCCTCGTCGCCGAGGATCTCCTCGCCGTCCTGAAGTTCGTCGTCGTCCGGGCGGTCCACGCCGGGCGTGTCGGCCGTGCCGCCCAGGATCCCGCCCAGGTCGGGATCGACGACCGCGACCTGGATGCTCGCGAGACTGACCAGGGCGACGAGCAGGACCGTGACGGCGACACGCCGGGCTTCGACCAGTTCGCGACTCGACGTCTCCCTGAGCGTGTCGATCACGTCGTCGTAGAGGCGGCGCGCCATCTCGGTGTCGGCGCCGCCGTCGACCGCGTCGCGGGCGGTCCTGAGCGCCTCCCGAACCGGCGGGTTCGCGGCCTCGAACTGCTCGACGAGCGGTCTCCGGAGTCGGACGAGGGAGGCCGCGACGAACGCGACGAGGCCGACTGCGATTGCCGCGAGTGCGGTGATGCGGATCGTCCGCGGGGCGACATCGCCGAGCAGCGGGAGGCCGCGGAGTGCCCCGACGACGACACCAGGGAGGCCGAGGCTTCCCGAAAGCCACGATGGGTCGGCGACTGCGAGCACGAGATTCGCCACGAGCGCCAAAAGCGTCGCCTCGACGGTCGCGTGGACGAGAGCAGCTTTGCGGACCTCCCAGCGGACTTCCGCGAGGGCGGCTTTGATACGGTCGGTCGTCGCGTCGACGTCCTCCCCGCCTCCGAGGGACTTCCCCCCGTCGCCGCCGAACCCGGGATCCGCGTCGAACGTCACGGGCTCGGTGGACGTATCGCCGGCCGCTGCCGACCCGTCGGGATCGCCGGACTCGGATCGGCGGTCGTTCTCGTAGTCGCCTTCGTGATCGTCCTCGTGGTCGTCACGCTCACTCGACATTTTCGCACTCCTCCGGGAGGCTCTCGTTGCCCTCGCGTATTCCCTCACAGACCGCGCGCAGGTCCTCGCGGTAGGCGTCGCGCTCGGACCGGACCTCGGCGAGCGTCTCGTTTGTCGCCGCGAGGCGTTCTTCCAGCCGATCGACCTCGGAGCGCAGCGAGTCGATCCGGTCGCGTGCCGATTGCAGATCCTCGCGAAGCTGTTCGTTCTGTGCCCGCAACTGTTCGTTCTGGGCCTCGACGTCGGCGACGCCGGACTGGTACAGCACCGTGGCTCCGACGGTCCCCGCAGCGAGGACGATGAGGGCGACGACCAGCGCGAGGTTCAGGCTACGACCGACGTACGTCACGGGAGACCTCCGTCGGCGGGTCTATTTCGGCGACGGACTTGAAGCCGCCGGTAGCTCACCTCGATCGTGAAGAGCAGGAGTCCAAAGAGGATCGGAAGCCACGTCCAGTCGGTCCTGACCGGTCGCACGCCGACGGACCGCTGTGCAGCGGCTCGAGCGATCCGCTGCCCCTGGGCCACGGTGTACTCCTCGCCGCCGGTCCCCTCGACCAGCGTCCGGAGCGCCGGATCGGGGCCGAACGCCGCGTACTCCCGCGGGTAGTTCGCGGCGTAGGTGGCGTTCAACACTTCGTAGTATCCCGCCTCGTCCGGCGTCAGCGACGCGCGGTACGTCTCCTCGCCGACCCGCTGGAACGATACATCGGCTGCCTCCGGGCGCTCCGTGCCCCGATACGTCACGCTCGTCGATTCGCCGACGCGGGTGTCGGGGACGCCGACCACGCCGGTGGCCTTCCGCTCGGGGTCGCCGACGGCGTAGTTCGTCGTCCGCGTCAAAAGCAGCGAGTCGGGCTCCCGGAGCAGGCCGTCGAGCGTCCCGTCCTCGCCGTGGGCGGTGACTGTCGCCACCCGACCCAGGCCGTACCGCCACGTCGCGAGCGCGGGCTGGCCGTTCTCGCCGGCGACGAGGAACGACGCCCCCGAGCGGACCGAGACGTCGTTGAAGGAGTCCGGCGAGGCGGTGAGAGTGACGCCGGAGGTCACGAAGTGGGTGCGGTCCAGGACGACGAGCCCGGAGGCACCGGGCGCCCCCGCGCTGCCGAAGAGGATGCCGAGCTGGGTCGTCTCCGTCGCACGGAAGTAACTGCCGCCGCCCGCGCCGGCGATCGTTCGGAGCGTCCGCTCGTTGATCCGCTCGCCCGCGCCGACGGTCACGACCCTGATGCCGCGGTCGGCGAGCCCAGAAGCGACAGCTGCAGCCTCGTCAGGGCTGTCGTGGCCGTCGCTGACGAGGATGACGGTGCCCCGGCGGTCGCCCAGGAGTTCGCCGCCGCCGCGGACGCCCGCCGCGATGTCTGTCGCACCGCCGGACCGGAGGCGCCGGATCTTGTCCCGCAGTTCGCCGCGGTTCTCCGAGAGCGGTTCGACCGACGCGACGCGGTACGCCTGGAAATTGAAGCCGACCAGCCCGACCTCGTTCTCGTCGCCGAGCTGATCGAGCACCGAGAGCGCGGTGGCTTTCTGAATCCGCATCCCCTCCTCGGCGCTGCCGGAGACGTCCACGGCGAGGACGATGTTGGTCGCGCTCCGTTGCCCCTCGCCGACGGTCACCGGCAACATCGACGCGAGGTTCGAGCCCTCGTAGCCGCCGCGCTCGAAGGAGTTCTGGCCGCCGACGACCACCAGGCCGCCGCCCTCGATGACGAACTCCTGCAGGTGGTCGACGTTCCCGACCGAGTCCGCGGGGGCGTCCTGTACCACGACGGCGTAGTACTCCGAGAGATCCTCCGGGACCTCCTCGGCGGTGTCGACGTCGTACAACTGGCCGAGGTAGTCACGGTAGGGATACTCGCCCGGCGAGACGTAGAGGATCTCCGGCTGTTCGACTACCCGGACCGTCTTCCGGTAGACGTCGTTCTCGGAGAACCGATCGAGCGCGTCGATTTCGGCGGTTACCGTGTGGCTCCCGGTCGAATTGAACGTGTGGTTGAACTCGACGGTCGTCGGAACCGTCTCCGTCGTCCGCTCGGCGACCTGCTCGCCGTCGACGCGCACGGTGAGCGTCGCCGACGTGTTGGGGCCGACGCCGTCGATCCGTGCGGCGAACCGGTTCTCGACGCCGCGGCTGGCCTTGTCGGGCCCCGCGACGGTCACGTATCGTTCGGTCGTCCGCGGATCCGGGGAGACGACCGAGACGGTGGCGTTGACCGAGCGGGCGAGCGCGGTGGCCTCGCCGAGCGGCTGGCCGCTCGTCACCCGGCCGTCGCTGAGGAGGACGACCTCGCCGCCCTCCCGGAGGTTCGCCGCGACGGCGTCGCCGACCGGCGAGGTGTCGTTCGTCCCGACGGGCACCCGCCGAACCGAGACTCCCTCCGATTCGATGGACGACTCGAGGCGGTTCGATACGTCCGGCGAGACGGCCATACTGTCGGAGCGGTCGACGAGCAGCGTCACGGTCGGTTCCCCGGCCGTCTCCCGGGACTGGACGGTGTACGGGCCGGCGGCGCCGAGGACAACGAGCGCGACGACCAGCACCCGCGCGGCGAAGAGCAAGCGTCGCGAGCGCTCGGAAGCCGTGCCCTCGGCGCCGTGGAAGAGGAGCGCCCAGATCGCGAGGACGCCCAACGGGAGCGCAATGAGGAACAGCGGACGGGCCAGGCCGACCGAGAGCGCCTCCGTGAGTTCGACCGAAACGGACGCGATCGGGGCCTCGGTCGGGACGGCCGCCATCTCGGATCCGCCGCGAATCCCTACTGTCGCCGCGAGCTCCAACATCAGAGATCACCCCGCTGGCGGAGGAACGCGAGTTCGCCCAGCGCGACCGCGACGATGCCGAGGGCGACGAACTCCGTCAGCGGGTCGGGCGCCGTCCGCCGCTCCTGACGTATCGTCGGGCCACCGGCCGCATCCGAATCGATCTCCGAGGCCGAGACGTCGGACTCTGCGGCGCTAAGCAGTGATGCACTGTACCGGTCACCGTCCGCGACGTAGAAGCCCGCGTCCTGAACATCGATCGCTGTGGCCCTGACCTCCCCGCGCGGCGTCTCCACGGTCGTCTCGTTGCCGAACCGGAGTCGGTCGCCGGTTGCGCGGTTGAGTTCGGAGAGGGATTCACGGTCAGCGAGCGCGAAGACGCTTCGCTTCCAGAAGATCGGGTACTCGAAGTCGTATTTGAACGACGACGCCGACTCGATGTAGCCGTAGTAGAGGATCCGTCCCTCGCCTCGGTCGGCCGTCGCGATGAGCGGCGAGCCGTCGGTCGTCGAGACGAGCGCGCGACCCGACCGGAGGTCGCCGCTGACGTAGCGTTCCGGCGGCGGGAAGGTGATGTCTCGCGTGAGGTCGTCGTCGACGGGGGTATCGAGCGTCGGGTTCGAGGCCAGACGGTCCGGCGCGATCAGGAGTAGATCGCCGTAGGCGGCCGTCGGCATCGACGTCCCGGCTTGGATCCCGACGCCGCCGCCGGCAGCGATCGCCTCGCGGCCGGCAGCGACGTAGCGATCCCCGAACTGCTCGGGGTCGACGTTGCTGTAGAGGACGATGTCGTACGCGTCCGCCGGCGGATCCGGGATCGAATTCGGCGGTTCGACTACTGTCACGGAAACCGGATCGATCACCGACAGGGCGGTCAAAAGATAGCGGTTCCGGTCGTTCGTCACGACCAGGACGTCCACGGCGGCGTCTGTCGGCGCGGCGACGTAGGCGACGTCGTCGGTCGGGAACGAATCCGACGGCGACAGTCGGATCTCGCCGCCGCCAGCGGGCACCGGGAGCGTGACGCTGCGGACGTCGCCGGGAGCCAGCGTCAGCGTCTCTTCGGCGTCCCCAAGGGAGACGCGACGGGTGGCTTCCGAGTCTCCGAAGTTCCCGACCGAGACGGTCACGTTGTCGCCCGAGAACTCGCGGTCGACGATGCCGACGTTGTCCGCGCCACCGCCGTCGAACTGCCGGAGGTCGACCGTGAGGCCGCGGGCACGCGCCGCCCGAACGGCCGACTCCCAGTCGCTGTCGCCGGCGAAGTCGCTGAGGACGACGATCCGGGCGTTCTCGCCGGCCACGCTCGTCGCCCGCGCGATCGACGTTCGGAGGTTCCCGGGCGCGTCAGTCGACTCGATGGCTGCCAGGGTCTCACGGGCGTCGGCCGCAGTCCCGTCGCGGATGGCGATCGACCCTCGCCCGTCAGCGAGGACGACCGACGTGGTCGAGGTGACCGCGCCGTCGGCCGAATCAACCGCCCGATCGAACCGCGTCGTGCCGCCGTCTTCGACGTTCATACTCGCGCTCGCATCGAGAACCACGACGGTCTCTTCGACGGTCTCCGACTGCGAGACTGCCACGTAGGGCGCCGCAAGCGCCGTCGCAAAGAGGAGGATCGCGAGCAACTGCAGGAGAAGCGGGATGCTTCGCTTCAGTCGCTCGAACAGCGGCGACGACGACGATGTCCCCGCAGCCTCAGAGAGGAATCGCACTGTCGGCAGTGTCACGCGGCGGGGATCCGGACGAACCAGGTACAGGAAGATAACCGGCACCGCTGCGAGGAGGGCGGCGAACCCGAGTGGAGAGAGGAAGACGTCCGAGAGGGCCATCGTATGAGCGGGGGGCCGCCGGGGTATTGGACCTTTCCCACCGCCGGCGCGCCGTGCCGATCCGGAACGGCATCGGGGGTCGCGGTGGCAGCCGCCGCCGAACCCCCCGAGACCGGAGAGCAAACCATTTCAACGGGGGCCGCATCGGATCGAGTATGGAAGCGAAGCGGGAACTGCTCGACCTGTTGCTGAGTGACGCTCGCGAGAGCACCGAAGACATCGCCCGACAGCTCGGTGTCGACGCAGCAACGGTCGAGACGCTGGTCGACGAGCTGGAATCCGAGGGCGCGATCCGCGGCTACCAGGCCGTCGTCGACTGGGACAACGTGGACGAGCCCCACGTCAGCGCGGAGGTCGAGCTGAACGTCGAACTCGACCGCGAGACCGGGTACGAGGAGATCGCCCGGCGGATTGCGAAGTTCCCCGAGGTCTCCTCTTTGCGGCTCATCTCCGGGAGCTACGACTTCGCCGTCGACGTCGAGGGCGAGTCGATGCGGGACGTCTCGATGTTCGTCTCCGAGCAGATCGCGCCGATCCCGGAAGTCACCCAGACGGTGACGCACTTCGTGATGACGACGTACAAGGAACGCGGCGTCTACTTCGGCGACGGCGACGACGACGATCGCCTGGCCGTCTCGCCATGAGGGAGGCCGCGTCCAGCCCGCTCTCCCAGCGGGTGCGGGAGACGCCACCCTCGGGGATCCGACGCTTCTTCGAACTCGCCGAGGAGATGGACGACCTCATCTCGCTGGGCGTCGGTGAGCCGGACTTCTCGGCGCCGTGGGCCGCCCGTGCGGCCGCCATCGACTCCCTGGAACGCGGGCGAACATCGTATACAGCAAACCGGGGTCGGAGCGACCTCAGAGAGCTGATCGCCGAGCACGTCCGCCGGTACGACCTCTCGTACACCCCCGAAGAGGAGATTCTCGTCACTACCGGTGCCAGCGAGGCAGTCGATCTGGCGATGCGCGCGCTCGTCGATCCCGGCGACGCCGTCGCCGTCCCCCAGCCCTCGTACATCTCCTACGGGCCCACGGTGTCGTTCGCGGGGGGCGAGCCGCTTCCTGTCCGAACGCGCGCGGAGAACAACTTCGCGCTCACCTACGAGGACCTCGAACGCGACGGCGCGGCAGAGGCGTCGGTGCTCGTGCTCTGTTATCCGAACAATCCGACGGGCGCGGTGATGACTCGCGAGGAACTCACAGAGGTCGCCGAGTTCGCCCGCGAGCACGATATCTTCGTCCTCTCAGATGAGATCTACGCGGCGCTCCGCTACGAGGACGACCACGTGTCGATCGCGACGCTCCCCGGAATGTTTGACCGGACCGTCGTGTTCAACGGGTTCTCGAAGGCGTACGCGATGACCGGGATGCGCCTGGGGTACGCGCTCGGTCCCGCCGAAGCGATCGGCGCGATGAACCGTATCCACCAGTATACGATGCTGTCGGCGCCGACGACCGCGCAGTTCGCCGCCATCGAGGCACTGCAGTCCTGTGACGGCGCCGTCGAGGAGATGCGCCGCGCCTTCGACCGCCGCCGGCAGTTCGTCATCTCGCGGTTCAACGAGATCGGAATGGACTGCTTCGAGGCGAAAGGCGCCTTCTACGTCTTCCCCGAGTGTCCGCCGGGCTGGGAGGACGACGAGGAGTTCGCTGAGACGCTGATCCACGAGGAGCGGGTCGCACTCGTCCCCGGCCGGGTCTTCGGCGACGGCGGCGAGGGTCACCTTCGCGTGTCCTACGCTGCCGGGATGGACGACCTGAAAGAAGCGCTGAACCGGATCGAGTCGTTTATCGACGAGACGTAATTCCTCGCTCGACCACTCGACCCGCTCAGACGTCTGTGTTCACTCCTTCGACCCGCGCAGACGTCCGCGCTCACCTTCTCGACCCGCTCAGACGTCTTAGTCCGCTCCGTCGTCCATCTCGAAGGCAGCCTCGAAATCATCCCCGATGTCGCGGTACATCGCCGCGACGTCCTCCTCGTCGTCGAATTCGCCGACCGTCCGGTCGAGCTGTTCACGGAGCTCTTCGACTCGCGCCGAAAGTTGCTGGTACTCCTCGTTGTTTTCGAGAGCGACAGCGTCTTTCTCCGCCTCCAGAATGGCCTTCTTCGAGGCCAAAGAGAAGAGTTCCTGCATTCCCTCGTCGTAGGACTCCCGGAGGCGAAGCCCCTCGACAGTCTCCGTCAGCGACTCGCGGGAGACGGGCTTTACGAGGTAGTCGTCGAAGCCCATCTCGACGATGTCGAAGTCGGGTTCGACCGCCGTGACCATCGCGACGCGGCAGTCGAAGCCGCGCTCTCGGATCTCCTTGAGGGCTTCGTCACCCGAGAGATCCGGCATCCGCCGGTCGAGAAGGACGACTTCGACTTCGTCGTCGAGCTTTTCGAGCGCCTCGCGTCCCCCATAGGCGACGCGGACGCGATACTCGCTTCGGAGCCACGTTGCGTATAAGTCAGCGAGGTCCGGCTCGTCTTCGACGACGAGCACCAGCGGCAGATCATCGCTCATAGATGGATTCCTGGTGTTTCGAGGACACCGATACAAAGGAATGACGTGCGGGGGTATATCAAGATACCCCTTGGACGCTCCCGGCGTGGGACGGTCATACTGATTACTCTCACTGTTTCCCGCCGAGCGCCACCCTCGTTGGCAGACCTCTGCGGGAAGAGACGAGAGTAATCAGTATCAGGTTAGTTCCCCTCCGGGCTGTAGTTCGGCGCTTCGTCGGTGATCATCACGTCGTGGGGGTGGCCCTCGGTCTGGCCGGCACTGGAGACGCGGACGAACTCCGAGCGGGTTTTGAACGCCGGAATCGTCTCTGCGCCGACGTAGCCCATCCCGGAGCGCATCCCGCCGACGAGCTGGTGAATCTCAGACGCGAGGGTTCCCTTGTACGGGGTCGCGGCCTCGACACCCTCAGGCACGAACTCGTCGTCCTCTTCGGTGTCTTTGAGGTACCGTTCGCCGCCGCCGGATTTCATCGCCCCGACCGAGCCCATCCCGCGGTACTGCTTGTACTTCTTGCCGTTCATCGTGATGACACGCCCGGGCGCCTCCCTGGTGCCGGCAAAGTACGAGCCGAGCATCACTGCGTCTGCCCCGGCCGCGATAGCCTTGATCGCGTCGCCGGAGTACCGGATTCCGCCGTCGGCGATGACGGGCACCCCCTCGGGCGCGGCGACGTCTGCAACCTCCGCGATTGCGGTGATCTGTGGCATCCCCGCGCCGGAGACGACGCGTGTGGTACAGATCGAGCCGGGACCGATACCGACTTTCACTCCGTCCGCGAAGTCGGCGGCGGCTTCGGCCGCCTCGCGAGTCCCGATATTGCCGACGACGACGTCGGCGTCGACTGTCGCTTTGATTTCCCGGGCGCTGTCGAGGACATCGAGGTTGTGCGCGTGCGCACAGTCGATGAACACGATATCGGCGCCGGCCTCGTCGGCGGCCTCGGCGCGGGCAGCCTCGAAGGGGCCGACGGCGGCTCCCACGCGCAGTCGCCCGTCCTCATCGCGCGCGGCGTTCTCGTGCTCGCGGCGCTGTAAGATTCCCTGCATCGTCACGAGGCCGACCAGTTGCTCTTCGTCGTCGACGATCGGGACACGCTCTATCTTGTGGTCGTACATCAGTTCGAGCGCCTCGCGGGCGCCGACGTCGCGTAACGCGGTGATGACCTCGTCGGTCATCGCCTCGCGCACTTCGTCGGACTCGCCGACTTCCAGATACGGGCGGATGTCCGTCGCCGAGATGATACCGAGCACGGTGTCGTCGTCGTCGACGACGGGCGCCCCCGAGACGCCTTCCCGCTCCATCATCTCGTCAACCTCCCGGACCGTCTGCTCGGGGTTCGCAGTCACGACGTTCTCGCGGCGGATCACCAACTCGTCGGCGCGCTTGACGCGTTCGATCTCGGCGACCATCCGCTCGATGTCCATATTCCGATGGAGCACCCCGAGACCGCCTTCGCGGGCCATCGCGACTGCCATCTCTCCTTCGGTGACAGTGTCCATCGCTGCCGAGAGGATCGGGATGTTCAGTTCGACGTTTTTCGAGACTCGCGTCGAGACGTCCGCGGCGTCGGGTTCGACGCGACTCTCTTTCGGTCGAAGCAGCACGTCGTCGAACGTCAGCGCCTCCGGCACCTGCAGTTTCTCCGAGAATGAACCGTGTTCGGGAACGTCGTTCGCCATATAAACGGTCCCAGGGCGACCGACAAAAGCGTTGCGAGACACCACGGCCCTGTCGATCGTTGCCACGTTTCGGCCCGGAATCGACACGATCGTGGATATATCTTGGCCTCCAGGCAGTCGGAGCGGCCGGACGGCCGCCCGCCGAGAACGCTCCGAGGAGATAGTTGCCCTCGCCACCATTCGCGTACTTAGTCGCCAGTTTGTCGAATAACCCCCGGCACTTCTCGAAGCCCGACGGTTCTTCCGGCAGTATGGTGAAAGAGGCCAAGATCCGTGAGCACTCGTCCCACACAACGTTTAATATCCCACTCCGATTGATATGAAGTATGGACTCCGAGTGTCCCTCTGCATCGCGCATCGCGGGTCAGCCGATCGACCGCCACGATGCCACCTTTACATTTACAGCGATGCAGAATTTCAAACGTGGGAACTGGTTCCCCACGCGCGATTCGCTCGGAGTGCTCGGGAGCGCCCGCGGCGCCGCGCCGTCGGGCTTGCGCCCATATCGCCGTTTGGCCGATGGTGACGGCCGCTAGTCCCGGATGAGCGTTTCACGTCACCCCGTCGCACTCCGCTTAGAGCAACAGGTAGGTGGGGCGACCAAGCTCCTCGCGACGGTGATGGCCCTGCCGCTCGTCGACGGCATCTTCCCCGCACTCATCATTGCGGGTGCGCTGTCCAGCCCGCTCGGTATCATCGAGACCGGGCTGCTGATCTTCGGCGGATCGGCCACGGTCGCGGTCATCCTCGCGGAGATGGAGGGGACGCGCCGCGAACAGGTCACGGCCATCCTCATCCTCGGCGCCGTGCTGCTGCCTCTCGCAGGAGTCGAAGCGCTCTTCGCGGAGACGCTGAAGGCCGTCCTCAACTTCGAGGTGTTCCACCGCTTTGCGGGCCTCGTCATCCTCGCCGTCGCGGCGAAGACGGCCTCCGCGAAGGTGGGAGAGTATCTCCCCTCGCCGAGCATCATCATCGGTCTCGGGCTGGTCGCCAGCGTCGACATCAACGGCGCCGCGCTGTCTCTCGAACCCAACGTCTCGACGGTCGCACCGGCTGTCGCGGCCGCGGGCGTGGGCGTCGCGTTCGCCCTCGCGGTCGCGCTCGCCGCGCCGCAGCTCCGCGGTGCGGTGGACATCGACCGCTTCCGCTTCGGGAGTTCCGTCGCCCTCGGAATGCTCGCGATCGACGTGCTGGGCCTCCTCCCCACGGAAGCCCCCGTCGCCCTGGGCGTGCTGGGCGTCACGGCGCTTTTCGCCTACGACCCCTCGGCGGGGCCAATCGGGGACGAGGACGTCGCCCCATCGGAGGCTGACCCCTCCTCGGCGTCGAGTGCGGCCGTCGCCGACGGCGGCGACCCCGACGACTCTGACGCCGATGTCGACGACCAGGACGCTGACGACGTCAGCGGTTCGGACAGCGACGTCGGATACGGCTACTCCGAGGCCAACGGCTCCAGAGCGCCCTGGCTGTAGGGGGCGCTCCCGCGACGCATTTACCACCCTCCGCGTTCTTCCCGGCGTATGAGCAACCGCGTCGTCGAAGGACGGATGGTCACGCCCGAGCGGCTCGCCGAACTCGTCGAGGGTGAGCGGCCGATGGAAGCCGAAGCGATCGAAGACGCCGAGATGGACTGCCCGGAGTGCGGTGAGAACGTCCTCTCGGTCGGGTATATGCCGAGCGTCACGGAGTTCGTGACGGCCTACAAGTGCCAGGAGTGTTCGTGGGCGGATACGGATCGGTGACCGTCTCCGATCGCCACGTGTGACTGGCGACCGATCGTAATTCCTTTATGCGGTATCGGCATACGGACGAGTGCGTACCAGGGGTCGTGGCCAAGCCCGGCATGGCGACTGACTCCAGAGGCTTTGCGCCCGGTGACGACACTCCAGACTGATATACCGAGCGGCCGACTGATCATCGGTCGCGACGACGACCCTCTGGAGTACCGAGGCGCGTACCGGAGATATCAGTCGATCGGGGGTTCAAATCCCTCCGACCCCACTCCGCTCATTCTTCGCGGAAACCGCACCGCACAGAGCCGTTACGCCGTGTCTCTGCTTTGATGACCTAAGCCGTTCGACAGGATTTCATTTGATTTGAACCCCTGAACGATGACCGGAGCATACCGTCACGCGGTTGTCCTGATTTCACAATCCAACTTGAAATTATTTATGAAAGTACAAATCCATCCCGATCACTCTATTCGGGGGGTGATGAGTACTATATTACTTTGCACCACTCTACACATATCACTGACCTCAAAATTATATAGCGGGTGGTCTAAATGGTCATCTAAATGGCTACTGGGACACTGATTTTGTCAGTCGGGTTTGCAATATATCTAGGTATTCGACTTGAACAACTAGAAAATATTTGGGTTGAATTAGACAGATACGAACAGGAAATTGAAAATGAGTACTTGGAATTTATCAATGATGAACTCCTTTCTCCGTTCCTGAATGAGCTACTCCCAGAATCTGTTGTAGAGGAGACTACGTCGAGTTTCCCCCTGACTAATGAAAAGATGGAAAAATTGGATGAAGAAATGGATAGGTTGGAAAGAGAGGGGGTTCCAGCCGAAGAAAGAAAACTAATATTAGAAGAGCTTATACTTGAAGAATATACGAGAAATAGTGAAAACAACCCCGATAATGTGGACATTGTCCCAAAAAGTGTGGAATTTGAAGATATGATTGGACATATATTTGAAATGATTCCGGACGACGAAGGGATCGAAATGCTAAGTGATGAATCTAATCAAGAATCCAGTAGTACTGATGAAATAGGCTTTGATACTGACAATACGAACCTATCGGATGGGATGGAGGGTCTGTTAAAAATATATAATATGAATGAAGATATATTAGATCCTAGTGGTATTTTCAACCAAACGAGAGGGTATTATCGCAAACATATTTGGCCGTATAGGCTATTCGGTGTGATCCAATTGGCTATGCTAATAATTATACTGGGCATCAGTATATTCTTAATATTTAGTGTCCTTGGGAACCAGTTACCAAGGTACCTAAAAGAAGTAATTGCGGTTTTTTCAGCTATCTGGATAATCACAGAAATAAGTCTATGGTACTTTCTTAATTTGAAAGTGGATATGGATACAAGAACACCAATTGGGAAAATACTCAAACCAGATCCAAGAAATATATTTTAATTTTGATAAATTCTTTAATTTTTATTTCTATTTAGTCTTCGAGAGCTAGTACGGGAATTCGAGGGGGAATACAGCATCGAACTGGGAGAGTGACCCGACTCAATGCGGTAATCCCCGTCGGTTGGAACTTTCGTCGGCGTAAGCGAGCGTATAGTGAGTAGCCCGCCCTCAGAAATATGTGAACGAGAGTCTGGTTTTCTTCACGTCCATTCGAGTGAATCTGCCGTGGGAGCGTCCTTGAGTACCTCGTATTGTGGGAAACTGGAGCCACCGATGGAGGAGTACCCTTTACGGTAAATAGTCGTTTGTCCCAAGACTGGGTTTTTGATTGGAGCGTCTCATCAACGAACTGTGAACCGACGCCAGTGCCTCGCTGCTTTGACGAGTATACTCTCTCTTGGTGGCTGTACCGGAAGCCCGGGAGATCCTATTACGATGCTCGCTGTCAACGAAGACGATGTTTCCCATACCGTCACAGTTTGGACTATCCAGCGGGAGAAACTGGCCGTGGCAAACACGGTTGACGTTGCAAGTAAGGAGACCTCCCAACTCGGTCAAATGCCGTGGAAGAGTGGCCAGTACCGAGTAACGGTTCAGTTGGACGGCGATGTAGTTCTAGCCAGGGAATTTCGATCCGATGAATGGTTCAATCAACTCGATGTGTTCATCGACAGCGACGGCTCAGTCGAGTTGAACCGAGCGCGAGCAGCGTGAACTCGTAGTCCATAGCCGGTTTGAACTGAACGATTCTCATTTCGGGTGAGGCCACTCTTCTCTGACTCCCTCATTTACAATCTGTCCAGCATCCGTTTTCGACTCGCTGTTTCTCATACTGTCGGACGTAAGTTCGTGGAATATTTCGGCATCTCAGGGTGCCGAGAATTTCCAGATAGTTACGCCCGACAGTATCACCCGCTTTTCTGGCGTCGTAGAGGTTTCCAGTATACCCCACCTACATACGCTCTACCGCTGATATACTGCTTTGAGATGACCTGATTCATAGATAATTGCGCGTCTGCGCAGTGGGTGTGTTAAGAGTGACAACGAACAGCTGATGCAAATATCTGAAACGAATTGCGAGACCTGAAGACATCGTATCAAAACCACCTGCAAGCCTTGCTTTCGACGTGCTGGTTGCCGGACACTGGCAACGGACCAGCGCGGCAACGTCGTTCTCGTCGCCGAGGGGATGGACTGGGGGCATCGCTGGGCACGAACCTTTTACGACTGGTGCCCAAGCGTCGGATATGGACATTGACCTCGGACTGGAGGGCAACGTTGCGCTGGTCACCGGGAGTGCGACCGGGCTCGGCCACGCCTGTGCGGAAGCGTTCTCGCGCCAGGGTGCGAACGTCGCCCTTGCCGCGCCGAATCTGGACGACCTCGCGTACGCCAGCGACAGACTCCACGCCCTCGGTGAGGGCGAGATTCTCGGTCTCGAAGTCGACGTGCGCAACCGTGACCATCTGGCGGCGCTCGTCGAGGAGACCGTCGACCAGTACGGCGGCATCGACCACCTCGTCACGGGACCCCGACCACTCGAACCGGAGCGGTTTCTTGACGTCTCCGACGAGGACTGGTTCCGGGGGTTCGATCGGCTGTTTATGAGCGTCGTCTGGGCCATTCGTGAGTCCTACGCTCACCTCGAAGAGTCCGATCAGGGGTCGGTCGTCACCGTAGCAAACCCCGCTATCCCCGCACTCACCGACGAACTGTCGGTGGCGACTGCGTACGGGCGGGCGGTCCAGGGTCTCACCGAAAGCCAGGCGAAGAAGTTCGCGCCCGAGGTCCGCGTGAACGCAGTCGTCCCGGGGCCCCACGAGACCGCAGACCTGGAGAAGTTCCTGGGCCGACGGGTCGACGCCGGCGAGTTCACCGACGTCCCGTCGGCCTGGGAGGCCGTGCTCGCGGACTGTCCCTACGAGTCGCCGGGCGATCCGCTCGACCTGGGGAAGGTGGTCACCTTTCTGTCCAGCCAGCACGCGAGTTTCGTCAACGGCGCGACCATCCCGGTCGACGGCGGGTCCGGGCTCTGATAGGGGCTGCTGTCGTCTCTTCCCGCTGGTCACAGCACCGTGTGGCGTGAACAGCGACAAGCAGGTACAGCAGTCCATATGAGGGGCGGACTCGAAACCGAAGCGTGTTTCTCAGTCCGCGCACGGTGGCGTGGGAATCTGGTCCTCAGGGATATACAAGGCGGAAGCCTACGACTTCACTCGTGGGTGAACGGGAGACGATCTACCCATCCCGGAGAAAATTTAATATTTCTACCCGCTCCGAATGTCAACTAGCGTGAATTTACCCTACGAGTGTCCCGAGTGCGGAAACGACCCCGTCGTCGTGAGTGAGGTTCCGCCGGACAATCACGACCGCGGAGAAACGTTCGTCACCCGGGTCCGTTGTCCCAACTGCGAGTACGTCGACTGGTACGACTAACCGGTCGGCAGGCCTACCTGGATAGTCTCTGCTATGCCGGACGTCGGTGACTCACGACTGAACTCGGGGGCTTCCGCCTCGTATATCTGTGAACAGTATGCACAGTACCGGAAACTGTACCTCGATTTCTTTCCGCAGGAGCGGTGCTCGTGGGAAAACGGAGGACACTGATGACGGATCGGAAAAATTGCAGTCGGCTATAGTACCTCGGGCGTGATGAGCCCCTCGTTGACGATGACGCCGACGACGAGGATGGCGGCGACGGTCCAGCGACCGAACGTGATGCCGTAGTTCTCGCGGAGATATCGGCGGACCGGCGGTGCCGCAAACAGCGCGAGTCCCGCGTGGATCGCGGTGCCGGCGAGCATCCGGATCGGCGTTCCCGGAACGCTGACTGTCAGCGTTCCCACCGCGAGCAGTGCAAGCAGCACAACTGCGAGCCACGAGGCGGCGAACGCGACGCGGTCCATCAGCGAACGTCCGGCCGCAGGGGTAGATTCGAAGGGTTCGATGCGCTCGGAGCGCGACTGTGAAGTAGAGGTCATAGAGGTATTCACCACACTCACACACGCGCTCTGAGAAAATAAAGCAGTAGTGAGCCGTGCTATCGGCAGTCCGTAGCGGTCGTATGGTCGTCCGTAGCGCTCTCCGTTCGCCTGCTGTTCGATCGGGAGCGGCCAATTATGCGGCAAGAAAACACAAGGTTACAGTATGACAGACAGCGTTCCGAAAGACAAATTCGCGGACCTATTCGAGGCGACGGGTGCCGCGTTTTCCTCGTATCTCGAGGCGGGAGAACTCACAGACACCATCGAAGTGGCGACGAGTGAACTGTCCGGGGCCCTCGATGCGACGGGGTTTTCGCTGGTCGGCGGTGGTGACACCGCAGGACCGGTGACACTGGAGAGTCGCTGAATCTGCTGGCGGTGACCATCGGCTCCCGCCCGCCGAGAATTGGATTCGAAACTGGGTTTTGATCTCCCCGTCAAAACGACGGGATTCCCCACCTCGTTCTCCCGGCCGTATCCGTCGTGGGTCGTCAGATTCCGCGCTATAGTAGCGTTTGCAACTGATTGCACATCCGATCGCACGACCGCGTGCGATCGTGTGAGTGAAGACTTGCAAACGCTACTATAGTTCGTGCTCAACTCGTACTGCGACTGATGGGAATGCTTCGCTCCTTCGTAGGCGTCGTCCGCACGGACGCGGTCGAGATAGTCCTTGGAGACGAGCGCCACCTCGCGTTTCTCCTCGTCGTACCACTCCTGTGGCTCCCGCTATTTGCGGTTTCCCTCCTGGTCGCGCTCGTACTTCTTTCCGCCGAGATACTTCGCGTAGCGCATCGCCCGGCGCAGACCGCTACGCTCGGCCGGGCGACCGCCTGCGACGTGGCCGCCCGCTTGACCGAACGGCCGATAGTTCCAAACGCGCCGCGGTTGCACCCTCCTCTATGGCTTTCGGCGAACTCGCTTCGGCACCGTCCGTGGTCCGCTTTCCGATCGGACTCAGTGCGGCGATCGTCTCGGTGCTCGTGATGGACGAAATAATGAAACGGGTTCCAGAGGGGACAACGCCCCCGTACGTCGCTGCAAGCGTGTTGACGCGGACGACCGTCGATCGCGCGCCGGCCCGACTCGCAGCCGTCGCTCACTATCTGGCCGGCCTCGGAACCGGCTTGCTTTTCACGTATTTCCTGCTCGGTGCCGAGTGGTTCTTCGGCGGCTCCTCGCTGCTGTCGGTCGTCTCGGTGACGGTGCTTCTGTACGTGCTAATGGTCGCCTTCTTCGTCGCCGTTCCGCTGCCCCGCGCCTCCGGCGTCGACGCGTCCCGGCGCACCGCCATCAGCCGCGGGTGGGCCCTCGCGGCCGCCGGCTATCTCCTCGTGCTCGTCCCCGTCTCCGTCGGCCTCACGCTACTGGTGGCGTAGCCGCCCTCTTTTGACACCCGGCTTGAGAAATCCAACAGTCCGCGTGGCACCGCGAATACCTACACCGCGGTTCGGCTACTCTCTCTTGCCGGTCTGTCCGGCGCCGAACACCGTCAGATCGGTCGGTCGCGTCTCGTCAAGTGCCTCCCGGATCTCCGTTCGGTCCCAGCCGAGCGGTGCGAGGACGCTCTCGGCGGCGCGTACCAGTTGCGTTTCGTAGTATGCGGGATCGTACGACTCGGGGTTCTCGTGAGCGAGTGCGACCCGGTCCCGTGACGTCTTCGCGTCGTCGACGACGACGTACTCGACCGTCTGGCCCGGTTGCACCGCCAGTCCGTCGTCCTCTGCGCGTTCGAGCGCGGCCACGTTTTTCGTGTACTGTGAGTAGGCCGCACGTGGTTTCGACACGCGGTTTCGTTCGACGAGTCGCTCGGGGTCGACGACGCCGGCGTGGAGCCGATCGATCGCCGTTCGGAGCGCTTCCAGGATTGCCGTCGGATCCCGGTTCGCGGCGAACCGTTCGAGGAACGTCCGCTGGGTGGCCGCGACGAACGGCGCCGTCGACCGCTGGCGGGCCTCGACCCCGCGGATCTTGAACTCGTCTTCCCCCGCGACCTTCCCGAAATACTTCGTCAGCGCCCCGGCGTCGCTGTCCCGCTGCGGAACGAACGCGACCCACTCGTATTCGGCTTCGTGTTCGAGTCGGACCTCGACCGCGTCGGAAATCTCGGCCGCGAGGGTGTCGAGGTCCGCTCGTGCTGCTGAGTCGATGTCGGGAGCCGGCGTCACCCAGACCGAATCGACGATCCCGTGGACGACGCGCCAGCCGCCCGCTTCGAGGCGCTCCTTGGCGGTCAGGAGGATCTCGCGGGCGAAGGCGTTGATCGCCTCGTGGCACTCGATGCGGCCGAACTTCGCGTTGCTGAACCCCTGGTAGCCGAAGCAGGCGACGAGGATCCACTTCAGGGCGGCCGATCTGCCCTCCAGCGCCTCCAGTCGGTCCGGATCCGGCTCGGAGCCCTCCGTTTCGCGGTCGATCGCGGCTTTGATCTCGTCGCGGGCGTCGATGAGCGGCTGGAGCACGTCGACGAGGTAGCCGCGGTCGTCGCAGATCGCATAGCCCAGTTCGGGGACATCCTCGCGGTCCCGGTGGCACCCACAGCGGATGACGTCCGGCGAGACGTTCCGCGTACAGATAATGTTGGGATAGAGGCTCGAGAAGTCCAGTTCGTGGACCCGCTCGTGGACGCCGACCGCCGGCGCGAAGATGAAGCCGCCGCGGTCGGCGTCGTGCAGCGTCCCCATCGGCTTGAAGAACTCGTGCCGCCAGGAGTTCCACGGCACCAACACCCCGCGGTCGTGTGCTTCCCGGATCTGGATCGCCGTGAGCACGTTCCCGATCGACGCCCAGGCGAGTTCCTGCAGCGGCTTCCACGACCGCGAGACGAGATCCAGAACGCCCGCCAGGTTCGTCTCGCCGTAGAAGAACGTGTTCGACTCGTCGACGATCGCCCGCCCGGGGACGTTGTACCGCGCCGGCGAGTGGCCCACCCGCCCGTAACTCGCGTACGTCGACTCCCCGGCGAGCTGCTGGTAGTCGACCCCGGGCCGCCGGCTCAGCGTGAAGTCGTCCATCCCAGCCGCTGCCGCCATCCGGGAGAGCGTCGGCACGATCTCGGCCGTCGAACAGACGATGACGTCCGGATCCTGCGCATCGACCGCTGCGGCGACGGCGGTCAGCACGTCCGCCGGCGGTCCGGAGACGCGCTCGCCGTCCACGGTGAGTTCGCTGTATGTGTCGTCGGTCGTCTCGGCAACCGGAACCGCGAGGCGGAGCGTCGTCAGATCCGTTGCGGGCGTCGGATCGGTATCGGTTTCGAGGCAGTAGCGGAACTCCGGGGAGAAATCGACGTTGAAACAGGCGACGTCGCCGACCGGGGACCCGGGCAGCTGTCGCGCCTGTCGCGCGAGCGTGGTGATCCGGTCGACGTGATCGACGTCGACGGCGAGCACGCGCTCCTCGTCCCGACGAAAGCCGGGCCGACGGGTCGTGGTCTCCGTGCCGACGACGTTCGGATGCCCTTCGTAGAACGCCCGGAGGCGCGTCAGGTCCACCTCGTCGTCGGGCGACCGACTCGCGAGGAAGAATCGCGGGGTGTACGACCGCACGATCTCGGCCGCCCCGTCCGGCGTCGACTCCCACGTGCGGACGCGCCCGTCGTCGAGGAAATCGACCGTGAACGGCATCGCTATCCCTCGTCGCTCGGTGCGTCGGCATCTCGTTCGCGTCGGCCCCCGAGCGCGTCTTCGAGTTCGTCGAGTCGATCCTCGTGGGAATCGAGCCGCTCTTCGTGGGAATCGAGTCGTTTCCCGTGGGACTTGAGGCGCTCCTCGTGGGTGTCGAGACGGGCCTCCTGCTCGACGTCGACGCTGAACAGCGCGGGAAACAGCGGGTTCTCGTGGTTCAGCATTCCGCTCGCGTCGGCGTGCTCCCGGGCGTAGCCGAACAGCCGATCAAACCGGGGCTGATCGCGCCGCCGCAGCGCCCGCCGGAAGTCGGCCCAGCGGTCCCGGATCGCCCGCAGGGCGTCCCGGTACGTGGGATCGGTTCGCCCCATCTCAGCGCCCCCCGGCTCCGGGCCACGCGTCCAAGAGCGGGTTCGCGGTGAACGACGCCGCTGCTCCCGTCGCCGTCACGGCGGTCCCGACCGATTCGGACGGACCGTCCGCCGGGGTCGCCGGCGACAGATCCACCCCCACCTGCTCGGCGCGCGCGCCGAGTACCCGTCGCCAGTACGCGAGCGTCGTCTGGTAGTACGCGCCGGCGGGATAGACGAGCGTCTCGAACTCCTCGCCGACGAACCGCGGCCCCAGCCGGGTCCGCTCGCACTCCAGGATTCGTCCCGCGGCGGTCTCGATGGCGGCGGTGAAGTCGTCGGTTGCGGTCCGCGTCACGAGCACGGGGACGTCGTAAGACTCGGCGTACGTCTGTAGTCGGGCAAGCGTGCGCGCCTGCAGCGTCCGGGCGTGACAGTCCGCGAGCGCGTCGGCGGCGCGGTACTGGCTGTCGAGCGCCGGCGCGACGACGAGCGACGGCGTCGCCGGGCCGTCATCGCTGGCGCGCCTGGGAGACTCTCCTTCCGCCGTATCGGTCGACCGCGACGCGATCGCTCTGATCCGCCGGTTGACCGCCGTCGACAGGTCGCGGACGGCGCTGTAGTGCTGGTAGGGCGTGAAGCCGCGGGCGACAGCGATTCGATCGAGCAGGCGTCGGCTCGGGGCGATCCTGGCCAGTCCCGCCGTGGTCGCGTGGCCGTCGGCGTCGACCCAGAATGCGGGGCCGTCGCACAACAGGAGGTGATCCAACACGAGCGCCTGCAGGACCGACACACCCCGCCGCTCCTCGACGTCAAGCAGGGTGAGACCGCGCTCCAGCGACGGGAGCAGCGGATTCTCGATTCCGGGTGCGGTACGGTCGACGAGGTCGCGGTTTCGCTCCGCGGGGCGCGTCTGCCGTCCCGTCGTTGCCGCAGCGACCGAGGACGCGTCGTCGTGTGACATACCTCGATAGACGCCCGGCGGGCCGATAAGCCGCGGCGTGTCGGTTCCGCGTTTCAGGGATCGCGGCCCGACCGGGACGAGCGGCTACCCTGTGCCGGATTTCGGCATCTGTGAGGGTTTTCCGCGAACGGTTCCGAGGACGGTGATATCGGCTCCAGAAACCCGGCCCCCTCGTCTCACCTGTCGCGGTCCGGGGGCGCGAGCGCCCGGCGCTGACTAGCTGGCGTCGGGGTCCACGAGCGCGTACTCCCGGTCGCGGCTCGTCCCCTCGGCCGTCAGGAGGTTGTACTGCTCCATCTTCGCGAGGTAGGTTCGGACGGTCCGTTTCGTCCGCGGATCCTCGACGACCTCGGCGTAGCGTTCGTGGATATCGCTCGGACTCAGCGGCCCGTGTTCGTCGAGGACGTCGTAGACGACGCGCTGATGCGGCGTGAGCGAGTCGAGGCTCTTCTGTCTGATCCGGGCGCGGCTGTCCTCGGCAGCGTCGAAAAGCATCTCGTCGGTGATCCGATCGCGGTTCTCGCGGTCGGCGGTGCTCGCCGCGGTCCGGAGAATGCCGATCGCGAGCCGTGCGTCGCCGGCGGCCGCGTCCGCGATCCGGTAGAGCTGTTCGTCGGTGATGGCGTCCGGCTCCAGCCCCCACCTGACGCGGGCCTGCAGAATGTCGAACAGCTGCTCGTTGTGGTACTTCTCCATCCGGACGTGCTCGCTGGCGCGGAGACGACTCACGAGGCGGTCGTCGACGCGGCTAAACAGTTCCTCCTCGTTGTTCGCGATGCAGATGATCGCAAACTGCGGGAGGCTGTGGAGGTCGTAAATCAGACCGGGGTCCTCGAGCTGATCCGCCTCGTCGAGGATCACGACCGTCCGACCCTCGTACTGCTGGAGGCGGTCGACGAGTTCGTCGTGGGGCGTCGACTGCCGGTGGATGTCGATCGTCCCCCCGAGGTCGTCGAGAATCGTATACAGCGTCCGAAAGCGGGTGTAGTTCCGCCAGCAGTTCACGTACGTGGCTTCGACGTCGAGCACCTCCTCGCGGAGCCGCTCGATGACGAACTTCGAGATGCAGGTCTTTCCGGTCCCGCTCGGCCCAGTCACGACTGCGGTATCCGCGGGTTCGCCGTTCGTGATCGGTTCGAGCACGCTGGAGAGGTGGTTGACCTCGGCGTCGCGATGCTCCACCTCGCGGGGGACGAAGCCGGCACGGAGTACCCGAGCATCGCGGATCATACGGGGGTCGGTATCTCCTTTCGTGTGAACTCACAAAAGGATGCGTGGGTCGCTTCCGGGAAACGACCCTGCGGACGTGATACCGACGGGTTTTCACCCGCAGTGTGGCGATTATTTTGTGGAAACGGGCTACTTCCGGAAACGTCCGGGGCGCGCTATCACAAATAAACAAGACGGAAGCCCACGGCTTCACTCGTGGGTTACTGACACAAAACGGGGCAAACTGGGCGAACAGCCGGATTGGTTACAGTGTCAGCGAGTCTGAACTATAACCACAGATTTATCAACTCATAATCATCACTCACTCATATGCCACTCAGTAACGTGGTACGGCAGGGGTATCGCCTCTACGGCCTCGGCACTCTCGTCTGGGCCGGGTGGTCAGCAGCGTGGATGGGGCTGGGACTGAATATGTCCCCGACAGTAATCGGGTCCGGCTGGTTCGCCATCGCCGGTCTCGGAGCGCTGCTCGCGATCGGGATGGGGGCAACCAACCTCTCCGATGAATACCAGCTTTTCAAGACCCAGACCAACCGGGGACGGATCCGGCGGTTCAACAGTCACCTGTTGAGCAGCGCGCCGCTGCATCTGTACGCAATCGCTCTCGCGGCCTGGAGTTTCCTCACCGTCGAGTGGTGGGCCGTCAACCTCGGGATCGTCGGACAGACGGTCGTGGCGTACGGGTGGTTCCTGATCGCGCTGTACGGACTCGGCCTGACGATCGGCCTGACGGTCAAACACGACGAGGCGGTCGTCGAGGAACTCGACGAGGTGACGCCGTCCGAAGTCGAACTCGGCTCGACGTAAGCGTCGTCCGAACGCGACCCGGTCACTTCGATCCGGGACCGACGATTACAGCTGTCGGCTTCTTGTCAGTCGTCGGCGGATACGAACAGCGGCTTACTGCGCCCTGCGGGCAGGTCCTCGGGATCGCGACGGGAGTCGATCGTCGTCCCGCACTCGGGACACCCGTAGTCGACGGAGTCGGGACGGACTTCGAGGAGCCAGTCGCCGTTGATTCGGCTCTCGTGACCGCAGTCGGGGCAGTACAGCGTCGCCTTCGTCACCGAGACGGGATTGGACTTGGAGGGAGTCATTCCCGTATTTACTATTTGCCGGGGGATAACGGTGTCGTACTGTGTGTCGGAACTGTTAGCCGGCTGTTATTACCGCTCGAACTCGCCGAGCGAGGCCTGCCCGCGGCCGGTCGGATCATCCCCGTCTCGACCGTTCGCTTCGGAGCCACCGCCGCCGACGCCGTCCTCCTCGTCCCATCCGTCGAGTCGGGCCTGTTCGCCGGACGCGAAGGACAGATTCGAGACGCGAACGCCCACCTTGCGGGCGGCCTCGCCGTCGAACTCCGCGAGGAGTTCGAGTGCGACCTCCTCGACGAGGCCCGGGTCGTCGACGGGCCCGGAGAGCGACCGCTCGCGGGTGTTGACCTCGTACGGCGGGACGACGACCTTGATACCGATCGTCCGATACGTCGCCCCGCGGTTCTGTGCGCGTGCGGCCACGTCGGCAGCGAGCGTCGTCACCGTCTCCCGCTTTTTCGTGTCGTCGTCGGTCGCTTCCGCGAACGCCGACTCCCGCGAGAGGCTCTTCGGCCGGCCCGTCGGGGTGACTTCCCGGTCGTCGATTCCGCGGGCCCGCTCGTGGAGTTCGACGCCGCGGGAGCCGAACACCTCCCGCAACTCGACGGGATCGGCGCTCGCCAGGTCGCCGGCGGTCTCGATCCCCATCGACGCGAGCCGATCCGCCGTGACGGGGCCGACGCCGTGGACCGCCTCGACCGAAAGCGGTGCCTGGAATTCGCGGACTTCGCCGGGCTCGACGACGACGAGTCCGTCGGGTTTGTCGTGGTCCGAGGCGATCTTGGCGGCCGAGAGGTTCGGCGCGACACCGACGCTCGCGGGGACGCCCACCTCGCGAGCGATCCGCTGTTTCACGTATCGGGCGTACCCCTCCGCGAGGGTCCGGTCGCCGTCGGGGACCCGACGCCAGGCGGTCCGCTCTGTCACGTCCAGATACGCCTCGTCGATACTCACCTCGCGAACGACGTCAGCGCAGTCGTGGAGGATCTCTTTGACCGCATCGGCGACCGACTGGTAGAAGTCCAGATCGACGGGGCGGTAGTAGCCCACTGGCTCGGTGTCGTCCTCGGCAGCGTCGTCTGCCGCCGCACGCGGAAGGCGATCCAGCGCCTGCGAGATCGGCTGAGCGCTCTCGACGCCGAACTCGCGTGCCTCGTAGCTCGCGGTGGCGACCGCGCCGATCGTGTCTCCGGGTTCGTACCCCATCCCCACGACGACGGGCTGGCCGCGGAGGGCGGGCTCCCGCAACCGCTCACAGGAGGCGTAGAAGCAGTCCATATCGACGTGCAGGACGATCCGCGGGGGATCGTCCCGCTCGACGCCCGGCAGCGTCTCACCGCTCATCTGCGTCCTCTGGGGCGTTCGCCTCGGTCGTCCGGTCGATTCGGGGCATCTCGATCACTCGGTCGACAACCGGGTAGGTATCGGGCGAGCGGCCACTATAGCGTTTGCCACGCGCGGCGGAAGTAAAACTCCAGTCGGACGATCGGTGTTCGGTCGAACTGAGACGGTCGATTTCGACGTCCGCTGAGGCGGCGAGACGGAGGAAACGGCAGTGAGCCGTCGGATCGGTGTGCCTGTCGTTACGGCGGTGCGTCGTTCCGACTACTTCAGCCGCTCCTGCAGGAACGACGGGTGTGCCGCGGTGATCCCGTCGATCGTGAGCAGCGTCTCGGAGATGACGTCGCCCAGGGCGTCGCCGTCGGGCGCGCGGACCTCGGCCATCAACATGTGATCGCCCGAGGAGGTAAACAGCGACTCGACGGCGTCGAGTTCCTTCAGTTCCTTCGTCGCCTCGACGTAGCGTTCGGAGGCGACGTCAAGCCCCACGAGCGCGATCGACGTTTCCGAGAGCTTCTTGGGATCGACGTCGGCGGAGTAGCCGACGATGATCCCCTCTTCCTCCATCTTCCGGATGTACTTGCGGACGGTCGGCTTCGAGACGTCGGCCCGTTCTGCGATCTCTGAGTACGACGCCTGGGCGTCTTCCTCGAGGACATCGAGGATCCGGCCCTCCGTCGAGGTGGCTTCCATACCTCTAACTTTCGGTTGCCGGAAAAAATACCTTCCGAACCTGAAAAGCGAACTCGCCGCAGGAAAACTGTCGGCCGCGGGCCGTGAGATCGGTGACGTCTGTGTGCGTTACTTGTGTTTGTCCAGGAACGTATCGTAGACGCGCTCCCACTCGTAGTCGTCGTCGAAGTACCGCTCGGCGAGCGGCTCTTCGGGGAGTTCACCGATCGTCTGTTTCTCCTGCTGGTAGGACGGGCGCTCCTCGTCGACGTAGTAGCGGCCGGTCAGGACGGTCCCCTCGTGGAGGACGGTCTCGGTCTCGTACATCATCTCGGAGGCTTCCGAGCGGTCCGTCTTGTCGAACTCGTAGTCCTCGGAGTCGTTGATGTCGATGTACGGGACGTACTGCTTTGCGTCCTTGTTCCAGGTCGGACACTGCGTGAGGAAGTCGATGTGGGAGAAGCCGTCGTGTTCGATCGCCTCGACGATGATGTCCTTCGCCTGGTTGGGGTTGACCGCGGCGGTCCGCGCGATGTAGGACGCGCCGGCGTTCAGCGAGAGCGACAGCGGCCGGACCGGGTCCTTCGCGGAGCCGTGCGGCTGCGTCTTCGATTTGTGACCCTTCGGCGACGTCGGGGACGTCTGGCCCTTGGTCAGCCCGAAGATCTCGTTGTTGAACACGATGTAGGTGATGTCGTGGTTCTCGCGGGCCGTGTGGGTGAAGTGGTTGCCGCCGATCCCGTAGCCGTCGCCGTCGCCGCCGGCGGCAACGACCGTCAGGCCGGTGTTGGCGAGCTTTGCGGCCCGCGCGACCGGCAGCGACCGGCCGTGGATCGTGTGGAAGCCGTAGCTCTCGAAGTAACTGTTCAGTTTGCCCGAGCAGCCGATGCCGGTACAGACCAGCATCTCCTCGGGCGAGAGCCCAAGTTCGGCGGCGGCGCCTTTCAGGGCCTTCAGGACCCCGAAGTCGCCACAGCCGGGACACCACGTCGGTTGCGGTTCCAGTCCGGGCGTGTACTCGTCTCTGTCGTGTTCGGCCTCGTCGCCGATTGCACTGAATGCGCTCATTGTTAATCACTCGCTGCGGGTACGAACTTGGTCTCGTGGCCGGGCAGCGTCCCGTCCTCGACGATACTGGTGACGAACCCGTCGACGATCTCGGCGGGCTCGAAGGGGTTGCCGTTGTACTTCAGGAGGCTCGAGAGCTTCTCGCCGAAGCGGCCGATCTCCTTCTGCGTCAGGCCGCGGAACTGCCCGGAGGCGTTCATCTCGACGACCAGCACCTCGTCGACGCTCTCGATGAACTCGGTGACCTCCTCGACCGGATACGGCGCAAGCTGGGAGACGCCGAGCAGCTTCACCGAGTGGCCCGCCTCGTTGAGTTCGTCGACGGCCTCCTTTGCGGTCCCCTGCTGGGAGCCGAACGTCATAATCCCGTAGTCGGCCGCCTCGGGGCCGTAGTGGAAGTTGATGCTCTCTTCGGCAGCGAGCTCCGCGCGGATGGCCTCCATCTTCTCCATCCGTCGGTTGACCTGATTGACGCGGTTGTCCGGGCTCTCGGCGATGTGCCCCGCGGGGGTGTGTTCGTTGCCCGTCGCGAGGTAGCGGCCGCCTTTCTGCCCCGGGATCGACCGCGGGCTGACGCCGTCGTCGACGTCGTGCTGGAAGCGGTTGTACTTCCCGGAGGGGTCGTGCGGCGCGTCTTCGAGTTCCGCCTCGGTCAGCACCGAGCCGGGGTCGGGATTCGGCTCCTCGTCGAAGACGGAAGCGGGCACGTTCTGCAGTTCGCCCCCGTTCTTCTGATCGTACAGGACGATCGAGGGAATCTGGTACTCGTAGGCGATCTGGAACGCCCGCCGGGTCTGTCTGTACGCCTCCTCGGCGCCCGCGGGGGCGAAGACGATCCGGTGGGAGTCGCCCTGGGAGGTGTAGAGGACGTGTTCGAGGTCGGCCTGCTCCGGCTTGGTAGGCATTCCGGTCGACGGCCCGGCCCGCATCGCTTCCACGAGGACGACCGGCGTCTCTGTCATCTCTGCGAGGCCGAGCGGCTCGGACATCAGCGCGAAGCCGCCGCCGGAGGAGCCGGACATCGCCTTGACACCCGCGTGGGAGGCGCCCAGCGCGAGTGCGGCCGCCGCGATCTCGTCTTCGACCTGTTCGGAGATCCCCCCGACCTCGGGGAGGTTCTGCGACATGATGGTGAAGACCTCGGTCCACGGCGTCATCGGGTAGCCCGCGATGAAGCGGCAGCCCTCGTCGAGGGCGCCGTAGGCGATGGAGTCCGACCCGGAGATGAGCACCTGTTCGTCGTCGTGCTCGCCCGAGGGGACCGACACGTCCGGCGCGTCGGCGTCGTACTCCTCGCGGACGGTCTCGTAGGCGTCGTCGAACACCGACATGTTCGGCTCGAAGACCTTCTCCGGCATCGTGTCGTCCATCAGGCTCTTGATGACCTCGGGCTCGATGCCCGCGATGGCACACGTGACGGCGACGCCGGCGGTGTTCCGCATCACTTCGCGGCCGTGTTCCCGGGCCATCGTCCGGAGGTCGATGTCGTAGACGTGCCAGTCGTTCTCCTCGACCCGCTCGTCGAAGTTCGGGATCTCTTCTGTGTCCAACAGCCCCGAGTCGTAGACGATGACGCCGCCCTCGTTGAGTTCGTCGAGGTTCTCCGAGAGCGGCTTGATCTCCTCGTTGCCGTAGTAGGCGTTCTCCTGAGGGTTCCGTGCGAAGGAGTCGCCCAAAGCGAGGAGGAAGTTGTACCCGTCGCCGCGCGAACTGATCGGCTCCGCCGACACCCGTACTTCGGTGTAGGTGTGGCCGCCGCGGATGCGGGACGGATAGTGTCGATGCGTGAATACGTGGAGCCCCGCGCGCATTAGGGCCTTTGCGAAGTTCTGGCTGGTCGAGGCGATTCCGTCTCCGGAACCTCCTGCGATGCGCCAGATGAGTTCGTCGTCAGTCATATCTGAGCTCACGGCCCGTGTGGGCCACTACCGAACGTTTCGGCGAGACTCGACTAAAGGCTTTGCTATAAGTTACCAAGGAAAGATGATGAAAGACCTATTATACGTCCGATATTCATTTTACATTCGGTCGAAATATCGATTATATCAATTAGTGGGTTCACAGCTGAATGTCTTTACAAATGCGGCGAAGTTGACAGCCGGGATGTCACAGATCAGACAGCTGTACGTCAGATATCTGGCACCGAAAAACGTCGTCGACGCGCCGACCATCCCACGATCAGCCGTCGACTGACTCCTGATTGACCAGCGGGCGGCTCCAGATCAGCCGTCGACTGACTCCTGATTGATCAGCGGGCGGCTCCAGATCAGCCGTCGTCCATCACTCGTTGTCCGGGCTCGACGGGTGGTAATCGGTGTCGTACTTGCCCGGGGAGTCGTCGAGTCGGTCGGGGTTGATGCGGCCGCCGAGGAGCATAAAGTCGAGGATCGTGAGGTTCAACATCGCCTCCACGACCGGGACCGCCCGCGGCGGGAGAACCGGATCGTGTCGTCCGACGACCTGGATCTCCTTTGCCTCGCCGGTCTCCCAGTCGACAGTACGCTGTTGCTTCGGGATCGACGTCGGGGCGTGCCAGGTGATCTCGCCGTAGATCGGCTGGCCGATCGTGATGCCGCCCTGAAGGCCGCCGTGTTTGTTACCTTCGGGGACCGGGTCGCCTCGCACTTGCGGCTCGTCGCCGCTCGCCTCCTCCGAGGCGCTTTGCGCCTCGCTGTCGTCGGAGAACTCCCAGTCCTCGTTTCTGTCCTTCCCGGTCCACTCTCTGGCCTCCCGACCGAGGCCGAACTCGAACGCCGTCGTCGCCGGGATCGACATCATTGCCTGCCCCAGGCGCGCGGGGAACGAATCGAAACGCGGCGCGCCGAGCCCTCGCGGGACGCCCTGGGCCTCGAAGTAGATCGAGCCGCCGATCGAGTCGCCCGCCTCCTGGTACTCGTCGATGAGTTCGCGCATCTCCGCCGCCGTTTCGGGGTCCGCACACCGCACTTCGTTCTCCTCTGTGTGTTCGAGCATCTCCTCGAAGCTCACCGGCGGCGCTTCGATCTCGCCGATCTGGTTCACGTGGGCTTTCACCTGCACGTCCTCGGTTTCGAGGACCTTCTTCGCGATCGCGCCCGCAGCGACCCAGTTTACGGTCTCTCTGGCCGACGAGCGGCCGCCGCCGCCCCAGTTGCGCGTCCCGAACTTCGCGGAGTAGGTGAAGTCGCCGTGACTCGGCCGCGGCGCCGTGACGTAGGGCTCGTACTTGCCCGAGCGGGCGTCCTTGTTCTCGATGACCATCCCGATCGGAGTGCCGGTGGTGTAGCCGTCCTGCAGTCCGGAGTTGATCGACACCGCGTCCGGTTCCCCTCGGGAGGTGGTGATCATCGACTGCCCCGGCTTCCGTCTGTCCAGTTCCGCCTGGACGTCCTCCTCGTCGAGTTCGAGCCCGGCCGGACACCCCGAGACGGTCACGCCCATCGCGTCGCCGTGGCTCTCGCCGTAGGTGGTGACCTGAAAGAGCCGGCCGAATCGGTTCCCGTTCATTACCTCGCCGTCGTGGTTCCGGGCATATATACGTTGCAGTAAGGCACAATCTGCGGGGCGTCACGAGAACACATATCACACTGGGGCGCGTACGACCAGCCCCGTCTCCCGGGAGTTCCGTATGGACCACATCGACTACGCATACACGTTCGGGATGGACGACTCGGCGATCGACGAGCGACTACGCACGACGGAAACGGGCGTTCTCTCGCTCGCCGACGGTGACGACAGCTACGCGGTTCCCCTGGCGCACTACTACGACGGCGAGCGGCTCTACTTCCGCCTCGGCGTGACCGAGGGGAGCACGAAAGACGAATTCCTCTCGGCAACCGGGACGGTGACGTACGTCCTCCACGGAACGACGCCGACGGATGACCCGCGCGGCATCGACTCCTGGAGCGTCCTCGTCACCGGGCAACTGACCGAACTCCCGGAATCGGAACACGAACGCTTCGACACCGCTGAAATAAACCGCGCGTTCTCGCCGATCCGCGTCTTCGACGAGGACGTCGAGGAGATGGAGGTCCGCATCGTCGAACTGGAAATCGACTCGGTCACCGGGCGGCGGACCGGCGAGGCGTAGGCCGACAGGGACCTCTGGCGGCAGACCACCGGACCCCGTCGGCGAGAATTTCGGCCTGCAGACTACCGAGACGTAGCCGACCGGAACGTCAGCCGAACTACTCGGTCCGCTCGACGTCGGCGCCGAGCGACGCCATCGTCTCGAAGAAGTCCGGGAACGAGACGTCGACGTGCTCGCCGCCCTCGATGACGGTCTCGCCCTCGGCCGCGAGGCCGGCGACCGCGAGCGACATCACGATCCGGTGGTCCGCGCGGCCGTCGACGCGCGCCCCGACGAGGTCGCTCTCGCCGCCGTGGACCGTCAGCCGATCCTGTTCTTCGGTCACTGACGCACCCAACGTTTCGAGTTCTTCGGCCATCGCGCTCACCCGATCGGTCTCCTTGTACCGGACGTGTTCGCAGTTCTCGATGACGGTGTCGCCGCCGGCAACTGCACCGAGCGCAGCGATCGTCGGCAGGAGATCGGGCGTATCACTGACGTCGACGGTCGTCCCCGACAGCGGCGCTCGCTGGATCGTGATCTCGCCGATCCCCCGATTCCACGCGATCGACGCACCCATCGATTCGAGGATCTCGAGGATGGCGCTGTCGCCCTGTGCGCTCGGCCGCGCGCCCTCGACGACGACGGCCTCACCCTCCGCGGCGGCGACGGCCCCCGCCGCAAGCAGATACGACATCGACGAGAAGTCGCCCGGGACGGCGTACTCGCCGCCCGGCGGGTCGTAGGACTGGCCGCCAGGCACGGCGAACCCTGCCGCTGTCCGTTCGGCGTCGACGCCGAAGTCGGAGAGTACCTCAAGTGTGATGTCGACGTACGGCGCCGACTTCAGTTCGGTCTCCAGTTCGATCTCGATGCCTTCGGCCGTCACAGCGCCGGCCATCAACAGCGCGGTGATGTACTGCGAGGAGACGTCACCGGGGATCGACACCTCGCCGCCGCCGGTTTCGCCACCGACGACGAGCGGCGCCTGCCCGTTGCCACGCGTCGACTCCGCGCGGCCGCCCAACTGTTCGATCGCGTCCAGCAGCGGGCCCTGCGGGCGCGACCGGAGTGATTCGTCGCCGGTGAAGACACAGAGACCGTCCGCCAGCGCTCCGCAGGCGGTGACCAGCCGGGTCGTCGTCCCGGAGTTCCCACAGTCGACCACGTCGTCCGGAACCTCGGGTCGGCCCGCGAACCCCGAGACGACGAGGCGGTCGTTGTCCTCGTCGCGCTCGACGGTCCCGCCGAAGGCCTCGACGGCCCGCATCGTCGCGCGCGTGTCGGCGCTGACGAGCGGGTCCGTGACGGTCGCTTCCTCGCCGTACCCGGCAGCAAGGATGGCCCGGTGCGTGTAACTCTTCGAGGACGGTGCACGGACCCGTCCGGCGACGCGCGACTGCGAGATAGTGACGTCCATACTGGTCGTTCGCTCCGGAGAGGGTATGATCCTTACCCTCGCTGTCCGGATTCGCCGGCCAGCGCCGCCTCCCGCAACTGCTTACACCGGTCGCTCTCGACGGTGAGTTCAGGCACCGGCGTCGGGGAGCCGTCCTCGTCGATCGCGACGAAGACGAAGTAGGAATCGGTGGTCTGCTCGCGCTCACCCGTCTGTGGGATCTCACGGAACGCCTGTAGCCGAACCCGGAGGCTCGTCCCGCCCGTCGCGTAGACGTAACCCCTCACGACGCAGGTGTCGCCCTGCGGGATCGGGCGCTTGAAATCCAGATTGTTGACGTACGCCGTCACGCACGTCTCGCCCGCGTGCCGCATCGCCGAGAGCGCGCCGACCTCGTCCATCCAGCGCATCACGTTGCCACCGTGGGCGCTCCCGTAGTTGTTGGTGTCGTTCGGCTGGATCCGCTCTCTGTTCTCGATGTGAGTTTCGCTGACAGTCGCCATACTGTCCCGTGTGGACCGACACACAAAAACGGGGCCTCGCGCGTCGCTACCGACGGCCCGAGAGCAGCGCCGCGGCCGCAAGCGCGATGACCGCCACGACGATGCCGAATCCGGGCGTTCCCGTCGACGTCGGCGTCGGCGACGTCTCGGGCGTCACCGTCTCGGGCGGCGTGCCGTCGTCGCTGGCTGTCGTCGTTGGCTCCCCGGACTCGAGCGAGCGGTACTCCTCGTAGGCCTCGGGGTGGACGCGCCGCATAATCACCTCGGCGGCCTGAACCGACCGGGGTGCGGGCTGTTGGAGGTAGTTCGTGTCCACGCGGACGATGTTCCCTTCTTGAACCGCAGTGGTGCTGTTGTACGCCGCGTTCTCCGGGACCGGACTCTCCTCGGGCACGACGATCCACTCCGGGCTCATATTGACGACCGTCTCGTCGTTGATCACCTGGAAGCCCGAGATTCCGGCCTCTGCGGCACCGTTCCGCAGGCCGGCGGTCTCCATCAGGTCGCCGATGAACGTGTCACCGCCCGACGTGTAGCCGAAGAAGACGTTGAGGCCGACCGGTCGCTCGGTCCCGTCGAGCGCCTGCTCCATGTGCTCGACCGACTGGCGAATCTCCGCTGCGCGCGCGGTGCCCGCCTCGCAGTTGCCACTGAGGCGGCCGATCCGTTCAGTCTTGTCGGCGACGAACGCAAGCGAGGTGGGCTGGCCGAACACGTACACGGGAATCCCCTGCGTGCGCAGTTGCTCGACTCGGTCTGCGGCCGCACCGTGAGAGCTGTTCGGCACCAGAATCAGGTCAGGGTTCGTTTCGAGTACCTTCTCCACGCTCGGCCCGCCGGCGCCGGAGACGTTCACCTTCTCCTCGGCGCCGTCGAGGTAACTCGCGTACTGGGAGACGCCGACGACCTCCTCGCGTGCGCCGATCTCCCACATCGTCTGTGCGGCGCTGGGATTCAGCGTGACGATCCGGTCGGGATCGGACGTGATGTTTACCTCGGAACCCGTCGCGTCGGTGGTTTCGTAGGGGAACTCACAGGTCTCCGAGTCGTGATCTGCTGGGTGGCTAGCTCCCCCGTCAGTCACGGCACCGACGGCGCCACTTTCAGCCGCGGCCGCGGCTGTCCCATCTGTGATGGCCGCGGCCCCGACGCCAGGGACGACGGCGGCAAACACGAGCAATGTCGCGACGACGAGAACGCTCCGATGCATACCCCTCCGTGGACGCTATTGCAACAAGTACTTGGCTAATCCAACTCAGTTTGTGTAGTAGTGAGTCTCCGAACGCGGACCGTCGCCTGGGCAGGCGCCCTCACAGGTGCGCTCGCAGCCGTCGTCGTCGTCAGCGCCGGCATCGGCCCCGTGTCGATCCCGCCGGCGACTGTGGCGAAGGTGCTGCTCTCGGCGGAGCCGTCGCCGCTTTCCTTCCCGGTCGAACGGACGAGTCGCATCATCGTTCTCGACGTCCGACTGCCCCGGATCGCCCTCGCCGCCTTCGTCGGCTTCGCGCTCGCGACGGCCGGCGTCGTGATGCAGGGGTTCTTCCGGAACCCGATGGCAGATCCCTCCATCATCGGCGTCTCCTCGGGCGCGGCCGTCGGTGCCGTGGCGACCGTCGTGCTTCCGTTTGCGTTCCCGTTCGGTCTCGAACTCCAGGGCGCCGCCTTCGTCTCGGCGATCATCACGGCGTTTGCGGTCTATCTCATCGCCACCCAGAACGGGCGAACGCCCACGGCGACGCTGCTTCTGGCCGGCGTCGCGGTCCAGACGCTCCTCGGCGCGATCATCTCGCTTCTGCTCCTCTACAGCGGGCAGAGCCTCCGGCGTGTGGTCTACTGGCTGATGGGTCACCTCGGCGGGACGACGTGGGCCGAAGTGCGGGTCATCGCCATCGTGCTCCCGCCGCTTTTCCTCATTTTGCTCCTCTACGCGCGGGATCTGAACGTGCTCCTGCTCGGGGAGGAGGACGCTCACACCCTCGGTATCGAGGTCGAGCGGACGAAACGGCTGCTGCTCGCGGCGTCGAGCGTCGTCACCGCCGCTGCAGTCGCCGTCACCGGCGTCATCGGCTTTGTCGGCCTGATCGTCCCGCACGCGATGCGGCTGCTCGTCGGCCCGGACCACCGGATCCTGCTTCCGACCAGCGCGCTCGCCGGCGCGTCCTTTCTCGTGGCGACGGACACCCTCGCTCGTTCGGGGTCGACGGAGATTCCGGTGGGTATCGTCACCGCCGCGCTCGGTGCACCCTTCTTCCTGTATCTGCTCCGCTCACAGGAGGTGACGGGGCTGTGAGCGGCGATACGGAGTCGGGTAGTCCTCTCCGAACGAGCCCCGATCCGCTCGTCGAGATTGCGGACCTCCGCGTCGGCTTCGGCGACGCGACCGTGCTCGCAGGGATCGACGCGACCGTCGACTCCGGGACCTTCCTCGGGCTCATCGGCCCCAACGGCGCGGGGAAGACCACGCTGCTCCGGACGCTCAACGGCACGCTCAGTCCGGACACCGGCGGCGTGTCTATCGACGGTCGGGACGTCCACACCCTCTCTTCGAAAGCGGCGAGCCGGCTCGTGGCCACCGTCCCGCAGGATACGACCGTCACGTTCGAGTTCGACGCCCGCTCCGTGGTCGAGATGGGCCGTAACCCACACCGTTCGCGATTCGGCACCTGGCGGGAGGCCGACAATGACGCGGTCGACCGTGCTCTCGATCGGACCGACACGCGCCAATTTGCCGACCGACCGATCACGACGCTCTCCGGCGGCGAACGGCAGCGCGTCCTCCTGGCACGCTCGCTGGCGCAGGAGACGCCGCTTTTGCTCCTGGACGAACCGACCGCGAGCCTCGACATCAACCACCAGATCCGGACGCTCGAACTCGTCCGGAAGCTGGTGGCGACGGGGAAGACGGTCATCGCGGCGATCCACGACCTCAACCTCGCGGCACACTACTGCGACGAACTGCTGCTCCTCGCGGACGGTGACGTAGCCGCCCACGGCCCGCCAGCGTCGGTACTCACCGAATCGGCCCTCGAGGACGCTTTCGACGCCAATGCTGTGGTGTCCCGCCATCCGGTCACCGGCTCGGTGTACGTCACGGCGCTGCCGGACGGGCGCGCCGCCGATTCCGAGCGAGCAGCGGGACGCGTCCACGTCGTCGGCGGTGGTGGGACCGCCGCACGGCACCTGTACGTGCTCGATGCGGCCGGATTCGACGTCTCCGTGGGTGCGCTCAACGAGGGCGATACCGACACCGAGGCCGCCCGGAGTCTCGGCCTCGACGTCGTGACCGTCGATCCCTTCGCCGGAGTCGATCCGGCGGCACGGGAAGCGGTCGAACGGCGGATCGACGACGCCGACTGCGTCGTCGTCGCGGATGTCGAGGTCGGCACCGGAAACCTCCCGAACCTCCGGGCCGCTGCGAGCGCCGACGAAATCCTGCTGATCGAGGAGCGGCCCTTTTCGGACCGGAACTACGTCGGACCCGAGGCAGAGGCGGTCTACGACCGGCTTCGTGAGCGCGGACGCGTCGTCGATCCGGCGAACCTTCGACGCGCCGTCGTCGAGACTGTGGGCGGTACCCACCGGGAGTTCGGAAGTGCTCCGGCGCGCCGCGAAGGTCTCCCGACTGACCGCTCACGATGACGCTCGCACCGTCCAGCGACCGGAGCGGCATTGTGTTCGCACACGGCCGACAGATTTTTTAGGCTCGCCTACAACGGTGTATATGTGAGCGAGGCGGTGGTTCGGTTCTCGCCGTCCTCCCGTAAGACAAAATGAGTGATGCCCTTCACGCGCGCACGCGCGACAGCACGGAGCGAGAGTGGCGTGACCACGATGCGGAATCGACGGATACGGCACGCGAAGAGACAGTAGAGGAAACGGAATCGGCGTCTGAGTCGGAGTCTGTCGAGTGCCCGGAGTGTGGATCCTCGGACCTCGTGACCGACGACGAGCGCGGCGAGACCGTCTGTGCGGACTGTGGGCTCGTCATCGACGAAGACTCGATCGATCGCGGTCCCGAGTGGCGCGCCTTCGACAGCGCCGAGCGCGACGAAAAGTCACGCGTGGGTGCGCCGACGACGAACCTGATGCACGACAAGGGGCTGTCGACGAACATCGGCTGGCAGAACAAAGACGCCTACGGCAACTCCCTGTCGTCGACCCAGCGGCAGAAGATGCAGCGGCTGCGGACCTGGAACGAGCGGTTCCGCACCCGGGACTCGAAAGAACGCAACCTCAAGCAGGCCCTCGGCGAGATCGACCGGATGGCGTCGGCGCTCGGCCTCCCCGAGAACGTCCGGGAAACCGCCTCGGTCATCTACCGCCGCGCGCTCGACGAGGATCTGCTCCCGGGCCGGTCGATCGAGGGGATCGCCACGGCATCGCTGCACGCCGCCGCGCGGATGGCGCAGGTGCCGCGCAGCATCGACGAGGTCGCCCGAGTCTCCCGCGTCGAGGAGTCGGAGTTCGAGCGGGCCTACCGCTATCTGGTCCGTGAACTCTCCCTGGAGATCCAGCCGGCCGACCCCGCCGAGTACGTCCCCCGGTTTGCGTCGGATCTGGAGCTGCCGAAGGAAACCGAGCGGACGGCCCGCGAACTGCTCGAAAACGCGAAGCGGGAGAACGTCCACTCGGGCAAGTCGCCGGTCGGGCTCGCCGCCGCCGCGCTGTACGCCGCCGCGCAGTTGACGAACGAGCAACTGACCCAGGCGGACGTCAGCGACGTGACTGACATCTCGGAAGTCACGATCCGCAACCGGTATCAGGAACTGCTCGAAGCCTGGGACCTGCAGTAACGGTCCCGGTTCGGCCGACGGTCGCAGCTATTCTTCGGCGACGACGACGCCCTTCATTCCGAGCGTCTCGTGGGGCGTACAGTAGTATTTCGCCGTGCCCGCTTCCTCGAAGGTGTGAGTGAAAGTAAAGCCCTCCTCGTCGGTCTGTTCGGACTCGAAGGAGCCGTCCTCTGCGATGACGTTGTGGAGCGAGCCCTGCCCGGTCCACTCCCAGACCACGGTCGTCCCGGTCGAGACGCGGACGGCCGCGGGCCCGAAGCCGAAGTAGCCGCCGTTGGCCTCCGTCCCGACCTTGACGGTAACCTCCGAACTCCCGGTCTCATCGACCACGCCGTCGTAGTTGGACGTCTCTTCGAGGTAGCCGTCGAACGAGGGTGTGGATCCGCCGTCGGAATCGGTACCGGAACCGCCGTCGCTGCCCCCGTCGCTATCCCCCGATCCGCTGTCCCCGGATCCGCTGTCGCCGCCCGATCCACCGGAACAACCGGCGAGGCCGGCGACGGTGATCGCAGCGGCGGTACCGAGAAACCGTCTCCGCGTCGTATCTCTCTTTGACATCGGTATCGCAAGGGAGGTTCCTTTTAAGGATACCACTTCCGTTCCCAGTCTCCGAAAACGGCCGGAAGTCGTTCGGATATCAACCTATATACACCGGATGATGAGTAACACCAGACGGATGCGCGTGAGTGAACCGCGGGGCGACACCACCCCGGAGTGGGAGGTGTTTCTCCGCAGCGACGGGGAGGAACCGCTGCGGCACGTCGGGAGCGTCTCCGCGCCGACCGAGGAGGTCGCCCACGAGCAGGCGTCCTCGCTGTTCGAGTGGACGGCGGAGACGCTGTGGCTCTGTCGGGCCGACGACGTGGCGCGCTTTACCGACCGCAGCCTGGAAGCGGCGGCCCCAGCGGGAGACGTCCCGGAGGGTGATGAATCGTGATCTCGATCAGCAAACTCCTGTGTGATCTGGACGCCGAGGGCGACGGCCTCCGGTACGACGACGGCCGCGACTCCGACCGCGAACAGATCACCGAAGAGCGGACGACCAAACCGGTAGTCGTCTGGAACCTCACGCGGCAGTGTAACCTCTACTGTCAGCACTGTTACGCCGGCGCCGACCTGGATGCGGCACCGGGCGAACTGTCGACGGCCGAGGGGAAGGCGATGCTCGCGGAGCTCGCCGACTACGGCGTCCCGGTCGTGCTCTTCTCCGGCGGCGAGCCGATGGTTCGGGACGACCTCGAAGAGCTGGTCGCCTACGCGGACGATGTCGGTATCCGGCCGGTGCTCTCGACGAACGGGACGCTTGCGACGCCCGAACGGGCCGCTGCGCTCCGTGAGGCCGGCCTGAAGTACGCGGGCGTCTCGGTAGACGGGATGCCCGAGCGCAACGACGCCTTCCGGGGGGAAGAGGGCGCCTTCGACGCAGCCGTCCGGGGGATCGAGAACTTCCTCGACGCCGGACTGAAGACGGGGCTCCGATACACGATCACCGAGAAGAACGCCGCGGACATGGAGTCGGTCGTCGAACTGCTCTCGGAGGTCGGTCTCGATCGCTTCTGTTTCTACCACCTCGATTACGGCGGCCGCGGCGGCGAGATCGCCGACGCCGACCTCTCACCGCAGGAACGCCGCGAGGCGGTCGAACGGTTGTGTGAGATGACCCTGGAGTACCACGACGAGGGCGAGGAGATCGAGACGCTGCTCGTCGGCAACTACGCCGACGCCGCGTTCCTCGTCGAGTACGCCCGGGAGCAGTTCAGCGACGAGAAAGCCGCCGCAGTCCGGCGGTATCTGGAGGTCAACGGCGGCGATCCGACCGGCGAGCGCGTCGCCGACGTCGACTACCAGGGAAACGTCCACCTCACGCAGTTCTGGCAGGGCTACAGCCTGGGGAACGTCCGGGACCGGCCGTTCGGCGCGATCTGGGAGGACGAGTCGAACCCGCTCCTCCACGCGCTGCGGAACCGCGAGGACCACCTCACCGGCAAGTGCGCGGAGTGCCAGTATCAAGACATTTGTCGCGGCGGGTCCCGGCTCCGCGCGCTGGCCGGCGACGGCGACGTGTTCGGTCCCGACCCGCAGTGTTACCTGACAAAGGGCGAGCGACTCGGGCCGGCAGCGGACGTCGGCGGCACGGCCGCGGACTGATACCGAGTACTCCCATCTGGTACCGCCGAGCGCCACCCCTGTCGACGACGCTTGACGGGAAGAGACGAGAGTAGTCATTTGCGACGCTTCGAAGACGTGCCGCCGGAACTCGCGGCTTCTTTGACCCAGGGGGACGCAGCGGCCTCTCGCGTTTTCGAATATTCCGAGGGAGACGTCGCCAGGAACGTCAGCCGTCTGATACTGGGGCCGATACACTTTAGCACGCGTCTCTGGTACACTATGTGGCATGCAAATACAAGCCGCAGTCGTCGAGGAGGAGGGTGGTCCGTTCACGATCGAAGACGTGGAACTGGAGGATCCACAGGGCGCGGAGGTGCTGGTTCGGGTCGTCGGGGCCGGCGTCTGCCACACCGATATGATCGTCCGCGATCAACTGTATCCGACACCGCTCCCGGCGGTACTCGGCCACGAGGGATCGGGCGTCGTCGAGGCGGTCGGCGACGACGTGACCGGCGTCGAACCGGGCGATCGGGTCGTCTTGAGTTTCGACTACGACGACGACTGCTCCAGCTGCCGCGCGGGACATCCCGCGTTCTGTGAGGACTTTTTCGAGCACAACTTCGGCGGGCGACGCCCGGAGGACGGGACGTCGCCGCTCTCGCGCGACGGTGAAACGCTGAGCGGCCGGTTCTTCGGTCAGTCGTCGTTTGCAACCCACGCGATCGCCACGGAGCGAAACGTCGTGGTCGTCGACGACGACGTCCCCCTGGAACTGCTCGGGCCGCTCGGCTGTGGCATCCAGACCGGCGCCGGCGCGGTGATCAACTCGCTGAACCCGCAGGCCGGGTCGTCGATCGCGATCTTCGGCGCCGGCTCGGTCGGGCTGTCGGCGGTGCTGGCAGCGGATCTCAAAGGCTGTACCGACATCGTCTCCATCGATCTCAAGGAGAACCGGCTGGAGAAGGCCGCGGAGCTCGGTGCCACTGCGACGGTCAATCCCGAGGAAGTCGACGACGTGGTCACGGCCGTTCAGGAGGCGGTCGGCGGCGGCGTCGACTACGCCGTCGAGTCGACCGGCGTCGCAGACGTCGCCGAACAGGCCGTCGACACGCTCACACAGCGAGGGACGCTCGGGGTCGTCGGTGCCCCGGCGCTGGGGACACGAGCCAGCTACGACGTCAACGATCTCATCCTCAACGGCCGGTCGATCACTGGGATCGTCGAGGGCGACAGCAACCCCAAGGAGTTCATCCCCGACCTGATCGAACTGTACCGGCAGGGGAAATTCCCGTTCGACGAACTCGTGACCTACTACGACTTCGACGAGATCGAGGCGGCGGTCGAAGCCTCCGAGGAGGGCACCGCGATCAAACCCATCCTCCGGATGGGCGAGCCGTAGCGGCCACAGCGAAAAACGTTTATATACTCTCTGGGGTAAGAGACGATAGACGATTTCGACCGTTCGTGTGGAGGACGTTGGGGCACGGACGCCGAGACGGCGTGCGTTCGCCCGGCGTCGAGGTGCCCCATCCGGTTTCCGTACCGAGCTGTCCTTCCCCGTACGGCGTTTCAGACACGTATGAGTACTAACGACACTACCGACCCGCTCGAACGGGTCAGATCACAGCTGGAAGACGAGATCCCCGAGGACCTCGTCGTCTCGCGCGTCGCCTACGAGGGCCCGGAACTGGTCATCTACACCGAAACCCCGCGGAAGTTCGCCGAACGCGACGGCCTGATCCGCCGCCTCGCCAGCACGCTCCGGAAGCGAATCACCGTTCGGCCCGCCGCGGGTACCCAACTGGATCCGGCGGAGGCGAAGCCGAAGATTATGGAGCTCATCCCCGACGATGCCGGGATCACGAACCTCCAGTTTTATCCGGCGACCGGGGAAGTGCTGATCGAGGCCGAAAAGCCGGGGCTCGTCATCGGCCGGCGAGCGAGCACGCTGCGGGAGATCACCCAGGAGGTCGGGTGGACGCCCGACGTTCTCCGGACGCCGCCGATGGAGTCCTCGACGGTCGACAACGTCCGGAACTTCCTGATGGAGGCACGGGACGACCGCCGGGACTTTCTCGAACGCGTCGGCGGCGAGATCCACCGGGAACCGAGCGGCGAGACCGACTGGGTCCGCGTGACCACGCTCGGCTGCTGTCGTGAGGTCGGCCGGGCGAGTTTCGTCCTCAGCACCCCCGAGACGCGGATTCTCGTCGACTGCGGCGACAAACCGGGCGCAGAGGGCGAGGTCCCATACCTCCAGGTCCCGGAGGCGAACCCGATCGCCGACCTCGACGCGGTCGTCCTCACGCACGCACACCTCGATCACTCCGCCCTGCTGCCGCTTCTGTTCAAGTACGGCTTCGACGGGCCGGTGTACACGACAGAGCCGACCCGGGACCTGATGGGGTTGCTCCAGCTGGACTACCTCGACGTCGCGGCGAAGGAGGGCCGGACGCCGCCGTACGACTCGGAGATGGTTCGCGAGGAGCTGAAACACACGATCACGCTGGAATACGGCGACGTCACCGACATCGCGCCCGACATCAAACTCACGTTCCACAACGCCGGGCACATCCTCGGCAGCACGGTCTCGCACTTCCACATCGGCGACGGGTTCCACAACATCGTCTTCTCCGGCGACATCCACTACACCGATACGCGTCTGTTCAACGGCGCCTCGAACGACTTCCCGCGGGTGGAGACGCTCGTGATGGAGTCGACGTACGGCCGCCGAGACGACTACCAGACCGATCAGGAGGACTCCGAGCGGAAACTCACAGAGCTGATAAACCGGACCTACGAGCGGGGTGGGAAGGTCGTCATGCCCGCCTTCGCCGTCGGTCGGTCACAGGAACTGATGCTATTTTTGGAGGAGTCGATGCGGGAAGGTCGACTCCCCACGATGCCGGTGTATCTCGACGGGATGATCCGGGAAGCGACCGCGATCCACACCGCGTATCCGGAGTTCCTGCGGGACGGCCTCCGGGATCGGATCCTCCACGAGGACGAGAACCCGTTCCTCGCCGATCACTTCCAGCAGGTCGACGGCGGGCAGGAGATGCGGCAGGACATCGCCGACGACGAGCCCTGTGTCATCCTTTCGACGTCGGGGATGGTCACCGGCGGACCGATTATGTCGTGGCTCGAACTCCTCGGCAGCGAAGAGGAAAACCAGCTCATATTTGTCGGGTATCAGGCACAGGGTACGCTGGGCCGTCGCATCCAGAGCGGGCGCAGAGAGATCCCCTTCAGTGATCGCGGGGGACGGAGCGAACAGCTGACCCTTCGGCTCGACGTCGAGTCAGTCAGCGGCTTCTCCGGACACGCGGATCGGAGCGGACTGGAGAACTTCGTCGGGACGATGAACCCCCGCCCGGAGGAGATCCTCTGCGTGCACGGCGACGAATCCTCCACGGATCAGCTCTCGTCGGGACTTTACCAGAAGTACAATGTGCGCACGTACGCGCCGCGGAACCTGGAGACGTTCAGATTCGACTGATTAGGGCGAAGGAGGCAACTCCATCGTTTGCTCTGGCTCACGCACGAAGACACATCCGGATGCCAGAGAAGCGATCTGTGGAAAACGCGCTCAGCTCTTGACGGGGATCTCGGCGTTCTGCGGGTCGTATTTCTCCTCGAACTCCTGGATTAGCTGGCCCATCTTCGCGTACCAGTCGTTGAGCATCCGCTGCATCTCGTCGGAGATCTGCTCGGGGTTCGTCGGCGAGTACACGTGATAGTAGCCGCCCTGCTCGTAGTTCACCTGTTCCTTCTGGATGAACCCCGACTGGAGCAGCCGCTGGATCGACCGGTACGCAGTCGACCGTTCGCGATCGACAAACTCGGCGATCTCGTCGACCGTGAGCGGTTCCTCGGCGCGGACGAGCACCTGGAAACACTCCTTGTCGAGCTGTTTGAGCCCGTGGAAACACTCGAGCAACCCCTCACACTCCATATCCCGCTGTAGTTGTTCTGACATCGAATCCGGCATCTTTCTACCGACGGTTAGATGCCAGCGACCAAAAGGCTTGTGTGGGATTCGTACAATCTCGCACTACCCTCCTCGTCGAGCGCGGTCGTTTTCGGAAAAACCGCAGGTGTTCCGCGTGGCCTCACTCCGGAGTAACGGACTGCTGACCCGCTCCGCGCCGCAACTCCACGAGGCTACTGTACACGACCATTCCGCTGACCAGAAGTGCGGATCCGAGAATCAACACGAGGCTGACGGTGTCGAGCACCGGTATCTCCAGATACGAGCCGACCTCACGCACGGCGACGGCGACGGATCCACCGAGCAACATCAGGCCGAAGTAGACCTTTATTTCGCTCTCGTCGACGATGCTGGTCGCCGCCGAACCGAGGCGAGCGCCCAGCGCGCTCCCGGCCAGGAGCGGCACGACGATCGAGAGGTCGACGCCACCGTCCATCGCGTACAGGAAGCTCCCGATCCCGCCCGAGAAGACGATCTCGAAGAGGTCAGTCCCGACGGCGATCGGAACGGGCACGCCGATCAGGTAGAACAGCGCCGGCATCCGGATGAAGCCACCGCCGACGCCCAGGAATCCCGAAAGGAGCCCGGTCGCGAAGGCGACGCCGAGAATCATCCACAGCGAGACGCTGATTCCGCCGCGGAGACTGATCATCGGCGGCACGCGGTACGACTGGATCTTCTTCGCGATGTCTGGGATGTCCTCGGCGTCGACCTCGGCGTCCGCCGCCTCGTGGTCGACACCGCCCCCGTCGTCGCCCCGAATCGCTTCGTAGGTGACGAACAGTCCGATGCCGCCCAGGAGCACGACGTAGGTGACGCTGATGATGCTCCCGGCCAGACCCAGGGTTTCGAGGTAGAGCACCATCCGTTTCCCCACCTCGATCCCGAGCGTCGTTCCGGCGATCATCAGGACGCCCAGTTTGTAGTCGACCTGTCCGAGGTCGCGGTGTTTCAGCGTCGCAATGACCGACGTCCCGAAGACGAACGCGAGGCCGCTCCCCACGGCGACGCGCGAGGGATACCCCATCACCAGCAGTGCCGGTGTCACGAGGAACGACCCGCCCATCCCGAAGAATCCGAAGAGGATCCCGATGAGCAGGCCGAAGCCGACGAAGAGCGCCAGCGTCCCGGCACCGATTCCGAATAGTTCTATCATTTATTCTTTTACGATCAGCCGACGAACGGTTGGTTCCAGTGCGTTCGTGAGGGCACCGTACCCGACATAGAGGATGATCGCCTCCACGAGCACGGTCCCGACGAGCGTCACTGCTGCCCGTGCCTCCGGCCCCGAAGCACTGATGGCGGCGCCAACGTCTACCATACTTTCCCTCCGTTCGCGTTGTGTAGTTGTGTATGCATCATACTATACTGGTCAGCGCAAGGTATCCGGTAGCCACTAATAACGCTTTTGGGTCGATTGCACAATACTAAATCCAGTGGCAACCGATAAGTTACAGGAAACGCATCCATCGCTATCGGTCTCCCACCTGAGGTCGATGCGGGCGTATACACCCTTCTCAGATCCCCTCTAATGGATATGCACGCGGTCACGCGCACCCAGGATTCCCGCGAAGTGCCGGGGCGCCCCCGAGTCATTTGCAACCGTATCCGATCTCTCGGTGCCGGCCGGATCTGTCGGAGAGACGGCCCAGGATCCCGAAGCCGGCAATCTCAGATCGTGTGCTATATTCCCATAAGCTATCATTATTCTCGTCGTGTTTCACACATCGACAATGCCTATATTTTGACACTGAATACTCGACGGCTCCACCGACGCTAACCGATACTTTATCCGTCTGCCTGACGTACTACAAGCGTGACAGAAGAAACAGGGCGTCGCAACCTACGAATGCCCAACGGAGACGAGCTGTTCGCCGTGGTCACCGAGCACAACGGCGGCAATCACGTCCGTGTCCGCTGCAACGACGGCAAAAATCGGATGGGCCGGATCCCCGGCAGGATGAAGTACCGGACCTGGATCAACGAGGGCGACGTGGTCCTCGTGGAGCCGTGGGACTGGCAGGACGAGAAAGCGAACATCGAGTGGCGGTACTCGGAGCAGGACGCACAGCAACTGCGCGAAGAAGGCCACATCGAATGACCCGGCTGCTCGCGTCGACGCTCGGCTGATTCTCCATAACTGGTCGCCGTGAGGCCTCTGTTCAGGCTTCCCGACGGTAGAGGACGATCAACACCACGATCAGAACGATCTGTACGGCCTTGTCGGCGTATCCCGGCGGTGAAAAGTCCGGCGCGTTGAGGACGTACCACGCGACGATCTGTCCCGCAGTGAACGGAATGCCAAGCAGATACATCAGACGTCGCTTGTAGTCGACAAGCACGGCACCCGCCCCTGCGAAGAATCCGATGGCAGCGAGCAGAAACGCCCATCCGAGCGGTTCCGCGATGAAATTCACGCCTAATACGAGGTGGATGATCCCGCTTATCAGGGCCAACGCAACACCGAGCCAGTGGAGTCCGGTCAACGAGCCGGTTTGGATCGACAACCCTCGATCTGCTGTTGCCATACGTTTACGAAGACCACACGACAACTTCAAGCTACGGCTCGATTCACGATCCTGCGAACCGATTCGCGGAAGCGCCGACTGGCGAAGCGGTCCCGGGGGAGGGCCGGTCGGTCGTCAGCCTCGATTGCGGCGGACAGCAGGTCGACCGCCTCCTCGACAGACTCGAACAGTCGGTCCGTCCGTTCGTCGAGGACCTCACGCTGGCCGCCGCTGTCGGGTGCGAACGCGACCATCCCGGCAGCAACGTATTCGGCGACGGCCATTCCGAAGTGTTCCCGCGGCTTGAGGTTCAGTCCGTACTTGTGCGTCCGGAGAAGCGTCTCGATGCGTGATCGCGGGACATCCACCTCGACGGAGACGTAGGAGCGCTCGGTAGCAGCCGTCTCGACCCGACTGACATACTGTCGGTACGCCCGCGGCGCTCCGCCGACGATGTGGAGATGGATGTCGTGGTCGCGCGCCCGTACCCGATCGACCACACGAATCGCGTCCAGAATCCGCTTGTCGGGCGCAAGCCGTCCGACCACGACGACGCCCGGTTCCCGGTCGGCCCAGTCGCGGCCGCCCTCGATCGGATCGACGGGCGGGTGGAGAACCGCCGGTTTCACCCCGTAAAGACGGTCGACGACTCCGGCCGTCCACGCCGAATTCGCCACGAGCGTGGTGGTTGGTGAGGCGAGTGCCTCGTCTTCCGGACCGGCGACGCGACTCAGGATCCGGGCACCGACCCCGTCGCTGGCGTCCTCTGTGTCGGAGTGTGTGAGCCGATGGGTGTGAAACTGCGGGTAGTGCACATACTGAACGGAGGGGATCGGAAACGCGAGTTCGTTTGCGGTGCTCACCGCCAGGTCGAAATCACTCGCGTCCCGGGCGAAATATCGCCCGAGAAGTACACTCCGGAGAGCCAACTGTGGTCCAGCAAGCGGGGCGAAAGACGACAGTACGCCGGCGATCGCCCCGGCGAACGGCGGCATCCGAACGGTGAGCGCCTCGTGGTCGATGTCCACACCGAAGCGATCGGCGAGTGCCGCGGGATCTGTTTCTGACAGGGTGTACAGGGTGACGGTATGGTCGCGCTGCAGGGCGCTGCAGACTGTGAGGCAGACGACGTCCGCACCCCCCTGGAAGTCGAGTGTGTTGTGGACCACCGCGACGCGAGCCATACATACCGTTCGACTTCCTCCCGTGAGTCACTTTCCGTCCAGTTCTCACCGTTGCGGCACACCGCCGTCGCGCTTTTGCCCCCTCCCTTCGATATGCCCCTGATGGAGTGCGCGTTTGTCGGTGCGGGCGCGGTCGCCGAAAAATACGCTGCCGGTCTCGCCGACTCGTCGCTGGAGTTGGCCGCCGTCTGTGACCTCGATCGGGAGCGTGCCGAGGCGCTGGGAGCGGACTACGGCGCGACGGCCTACGAGAGGGTAGACTCGATGCTGTCCGCGGAGCCGGCTCCGCTCGTGGTGAACCTCACGAGTCACACCGCTCACGCGACGGTCACTGATCGCTGTCTCGCTGCCGATCGACACGTCTGGAGCGAAAAGCCGCTGGCCCTCGATGTCGAGCGCGCGTTCGAGCTCGTCGCCACCGCGGAACGGCGCGGCCTCGCACTCGGCTGTGCGCCGATCAACGATCGCTGCGACCCACAGCGACACGCCCGCTGGTTTCTCGGGGACGGACGGTTCGGGGCCGTCCGGCTCGGGTATGCGCACGCACACGTGGGGCGTGTCACCGACTGGCACGAAAGCCCCGATTCGTTTCTGGACGTGGGGCCGTTGTACGACGGCGCGGTCTACCCGTTGACGCTGCTTGTCTCCTGGTTCGGGCCCGTACGGGAGGTTCGGAACGCAGCCGCGCTCGACGTCTGGCCGGAACGCGAGGACAGAGCACCGACGCGCCCGCCACACGTCGAAGCGATGCTGGAGTTCGAGACGGGGCCGACAGTGCGATTGACAACGAGTTTCTACGTTCCGCACCGGGCCCGTGAATTCAACAGCCTGGAACTCCACGGCGACGGCGGATCGCTGTATCTCGCGGACAGTGGCGCGCTCGCGGCAGACCGAGCGACCGTCTCCGTCGGCGGAAATGGTCGGTCCTCTGTCCCTGCTCCGCATCCGGCCCCCAGGCGGGAGCGTTCGTATCTCGACGGGCCGGAACAACTCGCGACGACGATCGAGGCCGGTGGCGCGCCGACCGATAGCGCCCGAAGAGCCGCTCACGTGGTGGGCGTCTGTAACGCGATCGAAGCGGCGGCGGCGGAAGGTGAAGACGTGGAAGTGCGGAATATCGAGTTCGAGACCGGCGCGCTGCAGTCGCCACCAGTTCGACCGCCGGCGGACGCCACGAAGACAAAGGCGGCGAAGAGAGCCGGCGGCGAGCAGATGCACTCGAAACTCGAACAGGGACGGAGTGCCGCGGTCCGCCTCCCGCCCGTCGGCTTCGGCTGCTCCCGGTACCGCGACGGCGAGTACGTCGATCGCGTCGAATCGATTGCGACCGCGATCGATGCCGGCTATCGCCTGCTGGACTCGGCCGAACTGTACGGCAACGAGTTCCGGATCGGCGAGCTCCTCGACTCGCCGGGCACGCCCGACCGCGAGGGGCTCTTTCTCGTCGGCAAAGTCTGGAACACGAACCACGAACACGTCGCGGAAGCCTGTCGCGGGAGCCTCGCGGAGCTGGGGATCGACGCCTTCGATTCGTACCTTCTCCACTGGCCAGCGGCCTGGGCATACCAGGGGCCGCTCTCGAAACTGGCGTCGAAGTCGCCGGCGGAGCAGGAGGCGCTGACGTTCCCGACCGACGACGACGGCGAGCCAGCGACCGTCGACGTGCCGCTGACTGCGACGTGGCGCCGCCTGGAGCGACTCGTCGACCGAGGGCTCACGCGGACACTCGGCGTCTGTAACGTTTCGCTCGGGCAGTTGGAGACGATCCTGGATTCCGCGCGTGTGCCGCCGGCGATCGTCCAGGTCGAATCGCATCCGTATCTTCCCCGAACGGAGCTCGTGGAGACGTGCCACGAACACGGGATCCGGGTGATGGCACACTCGCCGCTCTCGGCGCCCGGATTGCTCGACGAGCCGATCCTGGCCGAAATCGCCGACGAGCACGACGTCACGCCCGCGGCAGTCGCCGTCGCGTTCCACGTCGACCGCGGTGTCGTCCCGATCCCAGCGAGCAACGATCCCGACCACGTCGTCGACAACCTCGCGGCCGCACGGCTCCGTCTCACCGACGCGGACCGCGAGCGACTGGCGACGCTCGCCGAGCCGGAGTTCGAGCGGTGACCGACCGGATGACTCCTCCCGACACTCTCCGTCGCCAGTGGGGAGTTGTCGGCGTCGTGGCGATCGCTGGGCTCCTCGCAGTCGCATCCGGTGTCCAGGTGGTCGTCAGCGGACCGGGCGTTCGGACCGTGCTGAGGTGGCTCCTCCCCACGGCGGCGGTGGCGGGATTCGGCCTGTGGTTCACCCACCACCATCTGGGGGCGAATCGTCCAGCAGATTCGGGGGAGTCGGATGGAGATATCGATGGGATCCGCCTCTACCGCTCACTCGGCGTGCCGAACCTCGTGACGCTGTTTCGCGGCTTTCTCTTCGCCGCGCTCGCGGGGTTCGGGGCTCTCTCTCCCCGACCCGCGATCGCGTGGATTCCAGCACTCCTCTACGGCGCAGGCTGTGCGCTGGACGCCGTGGACGGCTTTCTCGCACGGCGGGCCGACCGACGAACGGTTCTCGGTGCGAAACTGGATCTGGCGTTCGACACGACGGGTTTTCTCGTCGCGCCGGTCGTCGCCGTGCTCTGGGGGCAGCTACCGGTCTGGTACCTGTCGCTGTCGGCCGCGCGGTATCTCTTCAAGGCGGGCCGACAGTGGCGACGTCGACGCGGCAAGCCGGTCTACGACCTTCCCGACAGCCGCCTGCGTCGGCCTCTCGCGGGCCTCCAGATGGCGTTCATCACGTTCGCGCTGGCGCCGCTTTTCCCGCTCGCGGCGATCCGGCCGATGGCGGCCGCCGTGTTGGTGCCGTCGCTCGCGGTCTTTGTTCGGGACTACAGCGTCGTGGCCGGGTGGGTTCGCAGCGACACCGATCGGGACGGTAGTCGCGCCGAGTCCTGACGAAGACGGGCGTGGCTCGGGGCAGCCGTTGACGGCTGGTCGCTGGCGGGGTACGTCGTGGCTGTCTCTTCCCCCTTCTACCGAAAGGTAATTATAAAATAATTTTCTCGATAATGTCGTATAATATATATTTACTGACGAGTATAAATTCGAACAATAATCGGCTAAAAGTAATATAGCGTTATTTATTTCTGAGTAAGCTGTAAATAAGACTAATAGGCTCGGTATTAATCAGATATATTCCAATGACGGCCTCAAAATAATATATAATCTGTCTATCTTAATTTATTTATATTTATCCGCTCTGGCCGTAGTCGCTGAAGCGATCGAACAGATGTTCGAGTTCGGCGTCGGGGAGGTGCGTGGGTTCGCCGATGTTGCTGCCCTGATAGTGGATCCGGGCACAGTATTCGACCATCAGTGCCACCTCGAAGGCGGCTTCTGCGTCTTCGCCGACCGTGATCACCCCGTGATTCCCCAGGAGGCAGGCGTTGTTGTCCTCGCCGAGTGCGTCAACGGCCGCTTGCCCGAGTCTCTCGGTTCCCGGTTCGTAGTAGTCTGTCACCGGGACCTCCTTGCCGGCGAAGGCGATGAGATAGTGCGTCGCCGGGATGGGTTCCTGCAGGCTGGCGAAGGTGCTCGCGTACGGCGAGTGGGTGTGGACGACCGCGCCCACGTCGTCGCGTTCGCGCATAATCTGCAGGTGCATCGGCTTCTCGGAGGAGGCTCCGAGTTCGCCTGCCACCTGTTCGCCGTCGATAGAGACGAGCGGGACGTCCTCGGGGTCGATCTCTTCGTAGGGCACGCCCGAAGGGTTGATCGCGACCCGGTCGCCGTTCCGGTAGCTGATATTGCCGCCAGTTCCTTCTGTGAGTCCCTGCGCGAGCATCTCCCGGCCGAGATCGGCGACCGCCTCCCGTTCGCTCCGGAGGTCAGTTGCCGGCTCCGCGATTGCTGTCTCGGTGTCGCTACTCTGGCCGTACCCCTCGAAGATCTCGATCAGATCCTGGATGCGCTCGTCTGGGAGGAGTTCGGGGTCGCCGGCGTTCAACGCCTGGTAGTGGATCCGTGAGACGTACTCCACCATCAGGGCCACCTCGTAGGCGGCCTCGGCATCTTCACCGACGGCGATGACGCCGTGGTTCTTCAGTAGACAGGCGTTGTAATCGTCGCCGAGCGTCTCTAAGGCAGCCTCCGCGAGTTCGGCGGTGCCGTAGGTCTCGTACGGTGCAACCGGGATTTCGTCGCCGACAAAGGCGATAAGATAATGCGAGGGGAGGACGGACTGGTCCAGGCTCGCGAACGTGCTCGCGTACGGCGAGTGGGTGTGCACGACGGCACCGACGTCGTCGCGCTCGCGAATGATTCCGGAGTGCATCCGGAATTCGCTGGATGGATCTGTATCGCCGGCGATCCGTTCGCCCTCGAGGTCGATTACCGGGACGTCCTCGGGATCGATCTCGTCGTACGGGATGCCGGAGGGGCTGATCGCGATCTGATCGCCCTCGCGCACGCTGATGTTGCCGCCGGTTCCTTTCGTGAGCCCCTGCCGGAGCATCTTCCGGCCGAGTTCGCTTACTGTCCGTCGCTTCTCGTCGAGTACTGGATTCTGTGACATCGTGGTTTGGTTTCGTGGATCGGTAGTGGGTTTGGATGGGCGATTCCCGGTATCGGGCGCCCGTTCGCTGATATTTTGGAATGGCCGCAGGGAGCCTCAGGCCGTCCTGAGGATCCCCTTGTCGTGGAACGACTGCTCGCTCATACCCTGGGATTTGAGCGTCCTCCCATCCTCGTCGAACAGGTGGAGGGCGCTCTCGTCGAATGCGACAGCGACCTGGGTTCCGACTTCCGGCGCGTACGCCGAGTCGACCCTGGCGTCCCACTGTTCGTCGGAGCCGTTGACGTCGAGCGTGAGATAGTTGTCGCTTCCCATCGGCTCGACGACCTTGATGGTCGCATCGAACAGTTCCCGCTGTTCCCAGTTGCTCGGATCACGAACGACCTGGAGGTCTTCGGGGCGAATGCCCAGGCGAACCTTATCGCCGGGCGCTATGTCGATCTCCCCGACGATGGCGTCGTCCAGCGGGTATTCGGTTTTGCCGTCGGTGCTCACGAGCGTGGCCGACCCGTCCCGCTTCTCGTAATTAGTCGACATGAAGTTCATCGACGGCGACCCGATGAAGCCGGCAACGAACTCGTTTGCCGGGTGGTTGTACACCTCGTTCGGCGGGGCCGCCTGCTGGAGCTCCCCGTCGTTCATCACGGCGACGATGTCGCCCATCGTCATCGCTTCGGCCTGGTCGTGCGTGACGTAGATCGACGTGATCCCCAGTTCGTTCTGGAGTTGGGAGATCTCGGTCCGCATCTTCGTCCGGAGTTTCGCATCGAGGTTCGAGAGCGGCTCGTCGAACAGGAACACCTGCGGCTGGCGGACGATCGCCCGCCCGAGCGCGACCCGTTGCCGCTGCCCGCCCGACATCTGATCCGGCTTCTCGTCGAGTTGGGTGGCGATACCCATCATCTCGGCAGTCTCGCGAACCCGTTCGTTGATCTCGCTTTTCGAGAGGTCGCTCGAGTATTTGAGCCCGAACGCCATATTCTGTCGGACGGTCTTGTGCGGATACAGCGCGTAGTTCTGGAACACCATCGCGATGTCCCGCTCTCTGGGTTCGAGCCCGTTGACGACGGTGTCACCGATGCTGATGGTCCCTTCGGTGATCGTTTCCAGCCCGGCGACCATCCGCAGAGTCGTCGACTTCCCACAGCCCGACGGGCCGACGAGCACCAGGAAGTCACCGTCGTCGATCTCAAGGTTCAGATCCTCGACGGCGACGATATCCTCGTTCGGATCCTTGTAGATCTTCGTCACGTCCTCGAACGAGACTCCGGCCATCAATCATCACCTCTTGTGTCGGCTGCGAGAACTTCTTCGTTGGCGAGGTGCGCCGGTTCCCCGTCGTTCAGCAGCGCGTCGATGTCGTCGACGATCATCTCCGAGTGGCGATCGATGACTTCCTCGGCTGCGCCCGCGAGATGTGGGGTCGTGACGACGTTGGGCATCTCCAATAGCGGGTGGTCGTCCGGGAGCGGCTCTTCGTCGTACACGTCCAGGGCAGCACCGCGTAGCGTCCCGGCTTCGAGTTCCGCTTGCAGCGCGTCCTGATCGATGATCGCCCCGCGGGCGGTGTTGATGAAGTACGCGGAGTCGGCCATAAGATCGAACTCCTCCGCGCCGATCAGTCCGCGGGTCGCGTCTGTCACCGGCACGTGGACCGTGACGATGTCGGAACTGCGGCACAGTTCGTCCAGATCGACCTTCTCGACGCCCCACTCGGCCATCCCCTCGGCGTCGATGTAGGGGTCGTAGCCGACGAGGTCCACCCCGAACCCGGCCGCACGCTCGGCGACCCGCTGGCCGATCGCACCGAGACCGACGATCCCGAGCGTCTTGTCTTCGAGTTCCGGTCCTTTCAGTTCGACGTACGGCGAGCCTTTCGCGATGCCCCAGGTGACGTCTTCCCGTTCACCGCCCGCAGCGGAGTCCGACTGGGGTTCTCCCGTGTAGGTCCCCGTGTGGAGCAAGTGATGCGAGTGGGCGATGTGCCGTGTCACCGCCAGAATCAGGCCGAGGGTGAAGTCGGCGACGCTGACGGCGTTCCTGCCGGGCGCATACAGCACGGGAATGCCGCGTTCGGTCGCGGCGCTAATATCCACGTTTGCGTCCGGGCCGCCGCGCGTGCACGCGACGATGCGGAGATCCTCTGCGGCGTCCAGCACCTCCTCGGAGACGCCCTCGAACCCGACGATGAGGATTTCGACGCCGTCCAGCAGGTCGATGAACTCGTCGGTGTCGAACCGGCCTTCCCGCTCGGCGATCGGATGATACTCCACGTCGAGGCCGTTTTCGCTTTCGAGCCGATACAAGTTGTCGTCGTCGATGTTCGCGGTAATCAGGGTCTTCATAGCTTCGGTGTCGCCTCTCTCAGTCGCGATGCTCATTGCTTGACCGCCCCCATCGTGAGTCCTTCCACCAGGTGGTTGCGCAGTGCCAAACTGATCAGAATGACGGGAAGGACGGTGAGCGTCCCGGCGGCCCCGAGCATCCCCCAGTTGATGGAGAGATACCCCATCGACGACTGAATGACGAGCGGCGCCGTCCGGGTGTCGCCTCCGGTCAGGACCAACGCGAGAAGGAAGTTGTTCCACGAGAAGATAAAGGAGATGAACGCGGCGGCGGCGATGCCGGGCATCACGAGCGGCACCACGATCTCACGGAACGCCTGGATGCGGTTGCAGCCGTCGACCATCGCCGACTCCTCCATCGACTGTGGCAGTTCGTCGATGAACCCCTTCACGATCCAGATGATCATCGGGAGCGTGATGAGAAAGTGTACGATCGTCAGCCCGATCAGGCTCCGGTCGAGTCCGACGCCGCTCAGGAAGATGAAAAGCGGCACCATGATCGACAGCGGCGGGATCATCCGGGTCGAGAGGATCCAAAAGCCGATGTGGTGGCCACCGTACACGTCCATTCGAGAGAGACTGTAAGCCGCCGGAACGCCGATGATGACGCTTATCGACACCGCCCCAACCGCGACCACGAGGCTGTTGAACAGGTACTGTGCGAAGTTCTGTTCGACGAACAGCGTGATGTAGTTCTCGAGAACCGGCGTATAGAAGAGGAACTTCGGTGGCCAGTTCATAATAGTCTCCTTCTGCTGGATGCTCACCGTCACCATCCAGTAGATGGGAAAGAGCATCCAGAGGCTGACGACGAACCCGACCGCGTACTTGGCGGCCGTGGTCAGTGCTGCCAGCGGCTCGTCTGCCGCGGATTCCATCGCCGCACCGACGTCCGGAAGTCGTCTCGTACTCATTGCATACCAAGCCCCCTGATGATCCCCATCGTGATTCCGATCGTCACGATGAGGAGGATGATACCGAGGGCGGCAGCCTCACCGCCCCGGAGGTTGACGAACGCGACCCGATAGAGGTAGATGTTCAGAATCTCTGTCGCCGTCCCGGGACCGCCGCTTGTCACGAGCCAGATGATGTCGAAGCTACGGAAACTCCGCATCAGCCGGAAGACAACCGCGATTCCGATCATATATTTGATCTGCGGCAGCGTGATATGTCGGAACACCGCAAGCCGCGGTGCTCCGTCGACGCGCGCCGCTTCGTACATCGTCTCGGGGATGGATAACAGCCCTGCGTACACGATCATCACGATGAGCGGCGTCCACTGCCAGATGTCGATCATTATCACCGTCGCCATCGCGACCGTCGCCGACGACGTCCAGGCGGGCGGCGACATCCCGAGGAAGTTGATGATCATCCAGTTCACGACGCCGATCTGACCGTTGAGCAGCAACCGCCACATCAGCCCCGTCGCGATCGGTGTCATCACCATCGGGAGGATGAAAATCGTCCTGAATATCGGCCGCCAGTTGCTGGAGAGCGACCGCAGGTACAGCGCCAGGGCGACACCGAGTATCAGTTCGAGCGTCACCGAGACGCCGGTGAAGATCACGGTTGCTCTGGCAGACCCCTGGAAGCGATCGGAGTTCAGAAGCGCCTCGTAGTTGGCGAGACCGACCCACGCCCGCGTGTCGGCTGCGAGCGGCCACTCGTGGAAGCTCATCCAGATCCCCTGGATAAACGGGTAGATCGCGAGGAAGGCCAAGATTGCGACCGAGGGGAGCAGGAACAGCCACTTGAGCGTCCGGTCGGAGATATCGAGCCGGTTCAGCAGCGGCTGCCGGGAGCCGACCCGTCCCAACCGCGAACGTACGTATTTTGCTCCGAGCATAATAATGAGAGGAAGTCAGTCCGATGTGTCCTCTCGAAGGAGGTTACAGGTACTCCTCCGGGATTTCCTTCGCGTACTCCGTGATCGTCGGGGCCGCGTCGTTGAGCGCCTCCGAGGCGCTCTTGCTGTCGGTCACGGCGCTGTTCATCGCGATCGCCGCTTCCGTCATCATATCCATATTCTGCGGCGTGTGGAGCGGCACCGGCGGCGGGTCCGAGGGCACCATCTCCATTCCCTGCCTGTGCGCCTCGTTCCAGGACTCCTTCGGACCCAGCTCCTGGTACTCCTCCTGCTCGAACAGCCAGTTGGAGCGTGCGGGACCGTAGACGGCCTGTCCCTCCCACTGCTGGGTGTTCGTGAGCAGCATCATCGGCCGCGAGAGCGCCCACTGCATAAAGAGCCACGCGGCGCCGGGGTTCTCGGTGTACTCGCTGATCCCGAGTCCCCACTCCCAGGTGCTCGCGAGTTGGGTGCCGTCCGGGCCGGGAAGCGGCGGCAGCCACTCAGTCCGGTCGATCTGTTCCTGCGTCCACGGACCGATCGCCGACGGCGTGTGCAGCGCCATTCCGACGTTGCCGTTGCCCATCGCCTGGTTCGAGCGGTACCAATCGAAGTTCCCGATGTCGCTTGGCCCGTAATCGCCCATCATCTCCGCGAAGATCTCCAGCGACGCGATCCCCTGCTCGGAGTTCAGCGTCGCTTCGCGCGCTTCGTAGTCGAGCCACTCGGCGTCGTACGACTTGAACACCGTGGCCCAGTTAGCCGACGACAGCGTCGTCGAACTTGCACGCGACGCGATTCCCGCGCGGTCGACTTCGTCGGATTCGTGGATCGCCTTTGCGAGGTCGCGGAGTTCCGGGTAGCTGGACGGCGGCTCCATCCCGACCGCCTCCACTGATGGCACGTCGTACGCCACTGCGCCGTACGCCTCGACACCGAACGGGAGCGAGATCAGATCGTCGTCGCCGTATGTGAAGGCGTTCAGCGCCGACTCGGGCCAGTCTCCCATCGCGAGCCAGTCTTGGTCGGTCAGGCTCGAATCGCTGATGTACTGGTTGAGGTCCTTGACCCAGCCCGCGTTGTGATAGCGGGCGCTGGGCCACAGCCCGAGGAAGAAGCCGTCGAAGACACCACTCTCGTTGTTGAGGTCGAGCGTGAGCTTCTGCCAGAGCTGGTCCTCCGGGAACGTGTTGTAGGTGACTGAGATCCCCGTCAGTTCCTCGAAGTACGGGAGCAGCGGTTCGGTGACTGACGTGAACGGATGGACGTTCATCCCGAAAATCAGGGACGTCCCCTCGAACTGCTGCCAGTCGATGCCGGACTGCCGCGCGTACTCGTTGATCCGCTGTCCCCACTCTTCGACGGCTTCGGACTGAGACGGGAGGCCGTCGTCGCCTCCGCTGTCGCCGCCGCTGTCGCCTGAGCCATCGGAGTCGCCGCTGCCGCTGTCTGTCTCGGTCGATCCGCCGTTACCGCCGCCTCCACAGCCGGCCAGGCCGACTGACGCGGAGACGCCGAGCGACTGCAGCATTCGTCGCCGTGAGATCCATGTTCGATTATTGTCTGCCATATATTCTACTCCGAAACAGGAGACGCCCGCACCGACAATCCGCACCTCGGCTGGGCACTCCCGTCCCGTCAGAAGCAGTTGTAATCTATCATCATAAATATTTCCCCGAGACTGGATCAATTTCAGTTTCGGGCTCGGCGGCGAGCAGACCCGTATCTCGCAGATGGATTCACCCTGTTTGTTCGACGATTCCGAACAATTATGCAGGTCGCGAACCAGAAAGCACGTATGGGCCGAGACGATCCGCCGGTGAAGGCGACGGCGACCAGTGCGCGGGTGATCGACGCGTTGCTGGAACTGGATGGAGCCACAGTGACAGAGGTCGCAGACCACCTCGATCTTTCCAAAAGTTCGACCCACAACCACCTCGAGACGCTGCAACGCCTGGGATATATCAAACAGGACGGCTGGCAGTACCACGCGAGCCTGAAATTTCTGGAGATCGGGACGACGGTCCGCCGTCGATACGAACTCTACCAGTCCGGGGCTGAAGAGGCCGAACGGTTGGCTAACGCCGGATTTACGGCGAATCTAGTGGTCCTCGAAGACGATGCCGCGGTCTGCATCGAAACGGCAATCGCAGAGGACAAAGAGACGGTAGTCGATACCGGCGACCGCTTGCCGTTGCACTGCACCGCTGCCGGGAAGGCATTGCTCGCTGCCCTCAGCCGTGAGGAGGCGGAATCACTCCTCAGAGAGACCCAGTTGACCGAGTGGACGGACAACACGCTCACAGACCAAGCCGCGCTGTTTGAAGATCTCGCCGAGGCACAGAATCGCGGGCTCGCCTCGAACCGTGAAGAGTGGCACGAGGGTGTTCGTGGCATCGCTGCGGCCATCACCGACGCGGACGATGCACTGCTCGGCGCGATAAGCGTCACCGGAAGCACCGAACAACTGTCCGGAAAGACGTTCCAGCAGGACGTCTCGGGGCTCGTTCTCAGCTCAGCGAACCGGATTCGAAAGCGAATACGGCAGGAGTAGTTCGTCCCGATATCAAATTGTTCTCTAATAGCGAAAAACGCCGATTCGGTGCGGCGTGTATCCGCCCGGTTACGACTGAGGATCTACCATAATCGTACACAACAGATACGAATCTTCGGCAATACCGAACAAAATTCCCCTGCCGGATCACGATCTTAGAGGATATTACCAGGATCCGATAGCGAGTCCCTCCTCATCGAAACTGAACAGGTCCGTTTCATAACATCTGTACTTTTGTTACACTCTCCGGGGAGTACGGGAGCATCGACGAGTGACCCATAGGGAGGCAGGTCCTAACAGTGGTACTGAGAAGATGCCATATCCTGCCGTGAACATTCTGAACGCCCGTCGACTGCCGTTATCATCTGAAGCGGTTCGAACCGTTCGAATCTCGCTTCGCTCTCCCGCTTCGAGGGGCCGGGGAGAGCGAACCGCGATCGATCAGTTCACTTCGCCCGTACGAATATCCGAAAGCGAGGCAACGAAGTCCACGGTGAGAATTTGTTCGGTGTTACAAAATATATTGTCTCGGCTCTCCCTTCCCATCCCCGATGATCGGTCGCTTACCACTCGGCGATGCTGCCGTCGTGGTGATACCAGATGGGATTCTGCCAGTCGAGTTCGGTCTGGGACTGACGGCGGACGTATTCCTCGTCGATATCGATGCCCAGTCCCGGTCCGTCAGGCGGCGTGACGTAGCCGTTCTTGAAGTCGAAGACGGTCGGGTCCTCGAGATACGCCAGATGCTCGTTGTTCGTCGGGTCGTGGATATCGAGATTCTGGGCCTGGTTTATCGCGTTATGGACGGACATATCCAACTGGACACAGGCGGCGAAAGCGATCGGCCCCAGGGGACAGTGCAGGGCCACCTGGATGTCGGCCGCTTCGGCCATATTGGCGATCTTCTTCGTCTCGGAGATCCCCCCTGCGTGGGAGGGGTCAGGCTGGATAATGTCGACGAGGCCGTTGTCGATGGTGTGTTTGAACTCCCACCGGGAGTATATCCGCTCCCCGGAGGCAAAGGGCGTCTTGCTGTGTGCGGCGATGTCCGGCAGCGCCTCGAAGTGTTCCGGCAACAGCGGTTCCTCGTAGAACATCGGATCGTACTCGTCCATCTCTGTCGCGGCCCACTTGGCCATCCCCTTCGTCACCCGTCCGCGGAAGTCGACCGCGATATCGATACTGTCGCCGACTGCGTCCCGGACGGCAGCGACCCGCTCACACGCCTTGTTGACGGTCTCGGGGGAGTCGATTCGACGGAACTGGCCGATCGGCGCCATCTTGAGCGTGTTGTATCCGTTTTCGACCTCCGAGACCGCGGCGTCGGCGACGGCGGCGGGACTGTCACCGCCGATCCACTGGTAGATCTGGATTCTGTCCCGTGCTCGTCCGCCGAGGAGGTCGTAAATCGGCGCGTCGTAGTGTTTTCCCTTGATATCCCACAGCGCCTGGTCGATGCCGGCGATCGAACTCATCAGAATCGGCCCACCGCGGAAGTGTCGACCCCGGTACATCGCCTGCCAGTGTCGTTCGATGTCGAGCGGATCCTTCCCGATGAGGTAGTTGTCGATGATCTCCGAAACCGCAGCGACGGTGGTCCGGGCGTGACCCTCCACAATCGGCTCACCCCACCCGACGAGCCCCGTATCGGTCTCCAGTTTGAGGAACACCCATCGGGGGGGCACCTCGAACAGTTCGTAGCTGCTGATTTCCATACGTCTCCAAGGGTCAGTGACCTCATATACGTTTGGCAGACAGCCCCGACCCTGACGTGCGATGTAGGGAGTATGGAGCGCCTCTTTCACTCGACGCCGCGGCCAGCTCAGAGATCGAAGGAGAGTCGTGTTTCCGCCTGAAGGCGGTCGATACTCTCCGTGCGCGTCTGCCAGAGATCTTGCATCCCCTCGTACGTTTCTCTGTACGTCTCGTACCATTCGTCGTAGATCGGAACCGATGCCTCGCGCGGTTCGTTGACGCTTTCGTATGTCGTTGTTTCTCTGACAGTGTCTTCGAGATTATCGATCGCGCCCGCGCCGACCCCCGCAAGCAGCGCGACACCTCTGGCACCGAATTCCTCTCCAGCCGGGACAGCGATCTCGGCGTCCAGGCAGTCGGCGAACAGCTGACACCACAGGTCCGATCGGGCGCCGCCGCCGCTCATCCGGATCCGGTCGGCGTCAGCGTCGATATGTTCGTAGCAGTCCCGCATCGCCAGCGCGACGCCCTCGTAGACGGCTCTGAGGACGTGTTCGCGGTCGTGATCCGGAGTGAGACCGACGAACTGGCCGCGCGCGTTGGGGTCGTTGAAAGGGCTCCGTTCGCCCGAGGTGCTCAGGTAGGGGTGATACAGCAGTCCGCCGGCCGTCGCCGGCGCCGATCGTGCGGCCCGCTCCGCCCGCTCGAACCCCCAGTCCGGCGTCAACTCGGCCAGCGCCCAGTCGAGATTCGGCGTCCCGGCCATCGACGCCATCACGCGGCTGTAGAGTCCCTCGAAGAGCGCGATCGTAAATCCGTGCCCCTGCAGGTCCGCCGGCGGTTCCGAGAGGAACGACTGGTTCAGCGATGTCGTCCCCACCACGGAGGAACTGTCACCGGGTGCGACCGCGCCGCACCCGATCGCGCTCGCGACGACGTCGATCAGCCCGGAGACGACCGGCGTCTCGGCCGGGAGCCCGGTTTCTTCGGCTGCATCGGCGGTCAGCGTGCCGATCACGTCGGTCCCCGGGACGAGGCGCGGCAGCATATCAGTCAAGCCAGGAACGTCGGCGAGTTCCGGGATCTCGGTCGAATACGAAAGGGAGTCGATGTCGAGAAACGGCAGCGACGCCCCGCTGTAATCCATCGTCCGTTCACCGGTCAGCCGGTATTTGATCCAGTCCTTGCAGAAGAAGGCCGTCTCCGCGTCGGCGATCGTTCCCGGTTCGTTGTCCGCGAGCCACTGGAGTATCGGGAGCGCCGCGCCCGGGAAGAGGTCCGAGCCGGTTATCTGCCGCACGCGCTCGGCTGTGCCGTCCTCCTTCCAGTCGGTGACGTACTCGGCTGCGCGGCCGTCGGACCAGAGGATCGCCTCCCGAACCGGGTCCCCCTCCTCGTCGATCAACCAACAGCCGTCGCCCTGGCCCGTGATCCCGATCGCGACTACCTCCGCGTCGTCCAGTGCGTCGACGGTCTCCCGGATCGTCGCGGCGGTTCGTTCCCAGGTCGTGTTCATCCCCTGTTCGACCCATCCAGCGCGCGGCGTTTCCAGCGGCGTCTCCCGGGTCGTCTTCGTCAACTCCTCGCCACCGAGCGTGAACGCGGCGGTTTTGATGTTGGTGGTGCCCGCATCGACACCAATCAGTACGCGCTCCATACCCCGTAGTGAGTGAACGGGCCGATTTGAATGTTACCCCGCGCACGGTGGCGCGGGGAATCCTGCTCTCACGAGACGAGGCTTCCTGTTTCCACGACGTGACTTGCAGACACTTCATAGATGTCATCCGTGTCCGTAGTGGTCACAGTCTCGACAGGTCGTTCGAAAATCGAAGATTTTCGTGATCACGAGAGACGAAGTCTCTCGGACGACGTTGATTCGGGCCATCCCAGCCCTAGTGCAGCAAATCCACGCTTGAGAACGTTCATCGCCGCATTCGCATCTCTAGCTGTTTCGAACCCGCACGCTGGACAGGAGTGGTCCCTGACCCAGATCGGTTTCGCCGTCTCCACACCACACCGGGCGCACTCTTTCGTTGTCCCCTCGGGTTCGACCTGCACGACGTGCGTGCCGTACAGGTCGGCCTTGTATTCGAGGAGAGTGATGAACTGCCGCCACGCGGCATCCTGCTTGTTGCGACTGTTGTGCGACTGCTCCACCATCTCCTTCACGTCTAAGTCCTCGACAAACACCGCGTCGTACTCACGGACGAGCCACGTCGTAATCTTGTGCTGGTAATCCAGCACTTTGCGACGAATTCGACGCTTCACCTTGGCAACCACTCGACGGTGGTTCTCCCAGTTGTTCGATCCATTCTCCTTGCGAGACAACTTCTGTTGCTCGCGGCGCAGACGCTCGTATTCGTCTTCGAGATCGAGCCACTCTACAGTCGTCCCGTCCGAGGTGTGGATGTAGTTGAGAATGCCGAGGTCAATCCCAACACTGTTGCTCGCGTCTAACGAGTCCACGTCGGGCTTCTCGGGCAGAGCGGTATCATCTGTTTCCAATCCGAAGGAGACGAACCACTCGCCGGTCGTCTCCTTTTTAATCGTGACTTCTTTGATCGTGGCGTAGTCGGGGATTGGACGCGAGTAGCGGATTTTCACCCACCCGATCTTACTGAAGCGGAGGTAGGCGTCTGTGTCGTGGCCCCTCTTTTCATCGAGGTCGAAACCAGACTGGTTGTACGTCACACTCCGGTAGTCGGTGGGCGCTTGGCGTGTGAGCCGACCGACGTTGTACCCCTTCTCCTTGAGTTTGCTCAGGACGGTGAGATTGTGGTGGAAGCGTGCGACGGTGGCTTGGGCGGCTTTCGAGTGCAGTTCACCAAATATCGGCCACCGCTGTTTCCACTTGGGGAGTTTGTTGTTCTGGTCATACTCGCTCGGCTTGTCGTCCGCTGGGCTGTTCTCGTACTCCCAGCGGACATGATTGTAGAGTTGGCGATGAACGTCGAGATGGTGCTCCAGTCGCTCCGCTACCTCGTCTGTCGGGTAGGCTTGATAGCGGTGACTGTATTCCATCGCTGTCTATTGATTATCGATATGTCGACTCAGTGGTTTGTATCTTAGTGTGACGGCTTCATTGCCGACCACGGTGGGTCGGAGTATCCACCTCGATCTATATATAAATTCCCCTGCGGAGCCGATCAGCTCCGGATTGCTGATCGAATCGCTCCTCGGACGGTCGCAGGAACGAAACGCCGACGAGTCAAGGGCGAGCGAAAGTTTAAATATCATCATCGAGCAGGATCGACCGTGTCAGAACAACAGCCATTTATCGCGTTGACGATGGGCGATCCGGCCGGCATCGGCCCCGAAGTGACGCTGAAAGCCGTCGCGACCGACCGCGTCCACGAGGCGGCGAAGGTCGTGGTTCTCGGGGACTACGACCACCTCACCGGCCTCGCCGATCGCCTCGATATCGACGTCGATCTCCGACGGGTCGATAGTATCGATGCGGTCACCGCCGGCAGACCGGTCGACGTGATCGATTTCGACAACGTCACCGACTTCGAGTACGGCGACCTCCGGGCAGAGAACGGACGGGTGAGTCTCGAATACGTCGAGCGGAGTATCGATCTCGCGATCTCCGGCGAGGTCGACGGGCTCTGTAACGCGCCGATCCACAAGCAGGCAATCAATATGGCGGGCAGCGAGTACGCCGGCCACACGGATATGATGGCCGATCGGACCGACACCGAGCGATACACCGCGCTCCTGACCGACGGCGACATCAACGTCACCCACCTCAGTATCCACGTCCCACTGTCCGAAGCCATCGAGCGTGTGACCGAAGAAAACGTCCTGGACGCGATTCGGGTCACTCACGAGCGGATGCCCGAAGCGGGTATTGAGGACCCGTCACTCGGAGTGGTCGGAATCAACCCGCACGCGGGCGACGGGGGCGTAATCGGGACGCTGGACGACGAGGAAATCGCCCCCGCAGTCGAGCGAGCGCGCGAGGAAGGGATCGATGCCGAGGGGCCGCTCCCGCCGGACAGCGCGTTCAATCGCGCGCTCGACGACGACTACGACTGTATGGTCGCGATGTACCACGACCAAGGCCACATCCCGCTTTTCGTGAACAGCCACGTTGAGGGCGGTGGCGTCGGCGCGACGGTGCTCATCCTCGGCTTTCCGTTCGTGCGGGCGACGACGCTCCACGGGACCGCATACGATATCGCGGGGCGAGGGATCGCGGCGCCGCACAGTATGATCACCGGGATCACGCTGGCGGCGGACGCCGTTCGGCACGGTTCATAGCCGCTCGGCGGGAAGCGACAAGAGTACTCAGTATCGGCCGCCCGACTCGACTTCCGGTGGCTTCCCGAACCGCGCTCTCCCCACGAAACATCCTTATACTTTAATTATTAATTGGAAACTTGATGGATCGATACCTGCTCGGTTACGACATCGGGACCACGAACTCGAAGGGCATCCTCGTCGACGCCGACCTGAATCTGGTGGCGGAAGCATCGATTCCGCACGGGGTCTCTACCCCGAAACCCGGGTGGGTCGAACAGGACGGCGAGACGGTCTGGTGGGGCGAGTTCACACAGATCGCCAGGCGGTTGATCGAGGAGTCAGACGTCGCGCCCGAAGCGATCGCGGGCGTTGGAATCAGCGCGCTGGCACCGAGCGTACTGCCCCTCGACGACGACGGGACTCCGCTCCGTCCCGGCATCCTCTATGGGGTCGACAGCCGCTCGGAGGCGGAGATCGATCTGCTGAACGAGCAAATCGGCGAGGACCGGATCTACGAGGTCTGCGGAAACACGCTCACATATCAGTCGGCCGGGCCGAAGATTCTCTGGTACAAGCGGAACGAGCCCGACCGGTTCGAGCGCACCGAGAAGATCGTCGACGCCGTGGGATACGTCGTCTCGCAACTCACCGGGGAGTACGTGATGGACAACGCCGTGGCGTCGTTCTTCCATCCCCTGTACAACCTCTCGACGCTGGAGTGGGAAGACGAGATGTTCGCGGAGCTGGGTCTCGATCGCGACCTGTTGCCCGAGACGAAGTGGTCGACCGAAGTCGCGGGGGAGGTAACGCCCGAGGGCGCCGAAGCGACCGGGCTCGCGGTCGGGACGCCCATCGTCACCGGGACCGTCGACGCTGTGGCCTCGCTTTTGAGCGTCGGCGGCGTCGACCCGGGCGACACTGTATTTATGTACGGGACGACCGGCGTCATCTACACGACGCTCGCCGAGGAACGGAGCGCCCCGGAGCTTTGGGCGACGCCACACTGTCTGCCCGGGAAGTACGCCATCGCCGGCGGGATGGCGACGTCGGGGGCGGTCACCGAGTGGTTCGCCGATCAGTTCGCCGGCGAGGCGGCCTTAGACGAGGGAACGGGCAAGGAGAGCTACGAACTGCTGAGCGAACGGGCCGCGGAGATCGAACCGGGGTCGGACGGACTCGTCGTCCTCCCGTACTTCAACGGATCGCGCACCCCGATCAACGACGACGGTGCGCGCGGGACGATCGCGGGACTGACGCTTTCGCACACGAAGTATCACGTCTATCGGGCGATCCTGGAGGGCGTCGGCTACGGGTTCCGGCACAACCTCACGGTGATGGACCGCGAGAACGTGCCGATCGAGCGGGTGTTCGCGATCGGCGGCGGCGCCCGGAGCGACCTGTGGCGACAGATCGTCAGCGACATCACCGGGTTCGAGCAGGACTACATCAGTACGCCGCTCGGGTCGCCGCTGGGCGGGGCCTACCTCGCTGGGCTTGGCACGGACGTGTTCGACGGATTCCGGACGTTGAAGGCAGCAACGTCGGTCTCGACGACGACGATTCCTGATTCGTCGGCCAAAGAGCGGTACGACGAGTATTATTCGATCTACGAGGACCTCTATCCGTCGATGAGAGACGAGATGCACCGGTTGGCGTCGCTAGGAGAAGAGTAATAATTATATTTATAATCAGTTAAATTATATAAAGTTTAGAGTATTAAACATATCGTAGCCTCTAAAAGCTTTTCAGCGGATAAGACATCCTATTGAATTATAAAATACTATATGTTTATTCTAAAACATTCGATATATTACTAATTTATCAGTCGCTGAACGGAGCATAAACGCACGTTCCATTTTAAGAGGTAAGATTTTGTCATATCTTCGCATACTCCGAATCGATGGCTAACGTAGATGGATTCACCTTCGACTTCCATCCGGGGAAAATCGACGTCGGATCCGGGGCCGTGGGTCGACTCGGCGACGAACTCGAAGCACTGGGATACGAGCAAGCGCTGCTCGTCAGTGGTCGCACCGTCGGGACGACGCCGGCGGTGATAGAGCCGATCCGGCGAGGCCTCGGTGACCACCTCGCAGCGGAGTTCCCGCAGACGACGCCCGCGAAGACGCTCGGGACGGCGCTTGCCGGCGTCCAGCAGGCGATAGCCGCAGACGCCGATGTCGTCGTCGCCGTCGGTGGCGGGAGTACCTTGGACACCGCGAAGGTGCTGTGTGCACTGTCTTCGCACGGGGCGTCCGCGGCTGCTGTCGCGGAGCGTGCGGTCGAAACTGGGAATATTCCGATCGACGACGAGCCCCTTCCGCTGATCGCGGTGCCGACCACGCTGGCCGGTGCAGACCTCTCAGACATCGCCGGTGTGACGCTCACACTCGATCGCGTTGCAGAGATCGACGAGAGTGGCACAGACCCCGACAGCGGCGGGGTTCGCGACCCGCGGTTGATGCCAGAGGCGTTGTTTTACGACACCGACCTCTATCGGACGACGCCGACGTCGGTACTCGCTGCATCCGCGATGAACGGCTTCGACAAGGGAATCGAGGCGCTTTACTCCCGTCTCTCGACGCCGATTACTGACGGGACCGCGGCACGCGGGTTGCGGCTACTCAGTTCGGGACTCGGCACGGTCCACGAAGAGTCGATGGACGAGTCACGACTCGCAGACGTCCTCGCGGGAATCGTCTGCGTCCAGTACGGACTCGCGGGGGCAGACGGGTACCGGGCGTCGATCATCCACGCGTTCGGCCACGGCTTCTCACACGGGTACGACGTCCATCAAGGGACGATTCACGGGATCGTCGCCCCGCACGTCCTCCGGTACGTGTTCGACGAAGTCGACGGGCGGCGGGAGTTGCTCGCGGAGGCGCTGGGCGTCAGGAACACGGCTGACTCTTCGAGTACCGTCGCGGAGCGCGTGATCGACGCCGTGGCGGCCGTCCGCGACGACCTCGGCCTCCCGCGCCGCCTCCGCGATCTCGACGCCGTCGACCAGCGAGAGTTCCCGATGGTCGCCGAGGCGATCCACGACGACAGGCTGCTGGCTGTCGCGCCCGAAGGCGTCGATCCGAGCGTCGAGGACATCGTCGGCGTGTTAGAGCGTGCGTGGTGACTGCTGGTTATTGACTGACCCGCCTCACTCGTCGAAACTGACATCAGCCGCCGAGAGCGCCTCGGCCAATCTGGAGTCCGCGGGAACGGCCTGCCGGAAAGCCCCCGAGTCGATTTCGATATCGCCGTTGACTGAGAGAAAGCCCAGTCCCCCCGTCGATGCGTCTTCGAGGTTGACGAGAAAGGCGACTTTCCGGACGGCGCCGACGCCGTCGACGGACAGTTCCGGCTCGATCGACCCATAGAGGTGCCGGTACTCGAAGACGTGTTCGACGCATCGGGCCGTGGGGGCAAAGAGCAAAAGCAGATGCACACCGGGACCGTCACGGGCGAGTCGTGTTCTGAGGTCGTGCTCGTCGTCCGCGTAAAAGTACCGCTCCATCCGGCGGTACTGCCGGATGATGTCGTTTGCGCCGCCGGCCATCCTGACTGCGGGATCGGCTTTCAGTTCGACCAGGTACGCGACGCGCTCGGGTGGTTGGGTTCGCGCGTACACGTCGACGGCACCGCGGTTGCCGTAGTAGTCGTACGGCTCTTCGAGCCCGACGTCGGGATCCTTGAAGGCCGCCTCGAAGTGCTCGACCACGGCAGACGCCAGTTCGTCCTCCCGCATCAGTTTCACCGACACCCTCATCGGATATATGCGCTCCGCCCTGCACCTGGGTCGTGAACGATCAACGGCAAAGCGCAGCTGCTGAGTGAACGCCCCCGGTTGCGACTCGCCACGTTCTTTGTGATCCCCCGACTACTGAGTTGTATGCCAGCAGGAGTCGTGCTCGCGGGCGGTCGCTCGACCCGGTTCGGCGACCGCGACAAGGTGGTGGCGGATCTCGCTGGAACGCCGATGATCCGCCGTGTGACGGACCGAATCGGCACTGTCGTCGACGAACTGGTGGTCAACTGTCGCGAGGACCAGGTCGACCCGATCAACGATGCGCTCGCGGGGAGCGGCTTCGACCCGTCGTTTGCGCTCGATCGGACGCCGGACGAGGGGCCAATGGCGGGCATCAGATACGGGCTGGAAGAAACCGCCGCCGAGTACGCTCTCGTCATCGCCTGTGATATGCCCTTCGTTGACCCCGCGTTCGTCGAACACCTGTTCGACCGCGCTGCGGGTCACGACGCCGCCGTCCCGCGTCCCGACGAGTGGTACCAGACGACGCAGGCAGTCTACCGAGCGGCACCGATGGCCGCCGCCTGTCGACGCGCGCTGGATCGCGGCGACCGGAAGATCATCGAACCGCTATCCGACCTCGACCGGGTCGTCGTCGACCGCCAGGAAATCGAGCGAGTGACTTCGATGGAGACGTTCGAGAACGTCAATACCCAAGAGGAACTGGAGGCCGCCGCGGCGCGGCTTCTGGCGGCTGGGGAAGAGGAGTAATCAGACGACGTCGACGATCGGATCGCCGGCGCGCATCTCCGCGAGAACGACGCGCGGGACGTCGACCCGGTCGTGAATCTCCGCCGCGACCTTTCGGGCAGTCGTCGCCAACTCCGGGGTGTCCACCATATTCAGGAGTGGAATCGTCTGTGCACCCGCAGGCACGTCCTTGCGACCCCCCGATTCGCTTGCGAGCACCGCGGCGACGTCCGCCGGACGGATCTCTTCGCCCGGCTGCAGCCCTGTCAGATCCGCCACGTGATCGACCCGATGGACCAGTTCCTTGGAAAGCGGCTCACCGACGACGTGGACGCTCGCGATCGGGATCACGGTGTCCGCCGTCGACGGTAGCTGTGGTTCCTTCTCCGAGGGTGCCTTGAAGCGTCGCATCCGCGCGCCGTCGGCCTTCACGAGCACGGGAAGGTCGAGCGGCGCGAGTCGATCGACCACCGCGGGATCGTACCCCAGGTATCGGTCGTCGCGTTTCTCCTCCCGTGCGGGGACGACGCCGAGGGGCCACCCGGCCGAATCGTTCCCGTCGCTGGCCGCTGGCTGTGCCGGCTCAGTCAGGGCCGATTCGACGATTGCTGCCGGCTCCTCGGTAACCTCGACGCGAGCCACCCACTCGTCGAAGATTGGAATCCGGACGGTGGCGGTCACCACTGCCCGTTCCAGGCGTGCGGCGAGTGCTGCCATCGTGGTCTTCTTGCCGCCGGCCCCGACCACGCAGGTCGTACCCGAACCGGCGTCGAACGCGTCTACGAGGTTCATACCGTAGAGAACGTCCGCAGGAATTTGAATCGTATGTTTCGGGCGTGATGCGGCGCCCCTTCAGGAGAGTTCCGCGGTGATGTCGGTCGAGGAGACCATGCCGATCAGGTCGTCGTCGACGACGGGGAGGTGGCTAAAGCCGAAGTTCTCCATCATCGCTGCCGCCTCCGTGAGTCTGAGCGACGGCGGGACCGTCTCGACCGATCTGGTCATCACCTCCGAAACGGTGGTCTCCGCGGGGTCCAGTTCCCGGGCGACGGCGTCGAGCACGTCCGTACTCGTCACGATGGCAATCTCCGTCGTCGGAACCAGCAGAGCGTTGATGTTCTCCTCGCGCATCCGTTTCGACGCCTCGACGAGTGTCGTCTGCGGGCTGATCGTTACAAGGTTCCTGGACATTACATCACGGACTAACGTGGACTCGGTCGCCATATCGATATGCACGGCGAGGGGGGATTTCGTCTTTTCTACTGTCGGCTGTCCCTATTGCAAGATATTCGCGACTCTGGGGTCGCAAAGTGCTTCACAGACGTCCAGCAGACAGTATCGTCACCGGCGTCGTCGGTCGTGGATGCGATCGCCCGGGTAGGAGTCGGTCTCGGCCCGCTCTTCGGGAAAGTCGAGGTCGTCTCCGAGATCCGTCGTCACTCGTACCGTTTCAGTTCCTGCGTCGGATGATCCTTGACGTACACCTTCGAGTGATCCGGGACGTCCTCCGTGATCCAGGAGTTCGCGCCGATGCTTGTGTGATCGCCCACCGAGATATCGCCGAGCACCTTCGTGCCGGCGCCGATGACGACGTGGTCGCCGATCGTCGGATGCCGCTGGTAGCCTTTCTTAAGGGCGTGTTCCTCACCTTCCTCCTCCTCGAAATGCAGCGCGCCCAGTGTGACGTCCTGATAGAGTCTCACCCACTCCCCGACAGTCGCGGTCTCGCCGATGACGACGCCGGTGCCGTGGTCAATGAAGAAGTACTCGCCGATCTCCGCGCCCGGGTGGATGTCGATTCCGGTCTCCGTCTTCCCGTACTCGGTGAGTTCGCGGGCGTACTCCTCGGCGCCGATATCGTAGAGGACGTGAGCGACGCGCTGGATCTGAATCGCCAAAAAGCCCGGATACGAGCGGATGATCTCCATGTGCGTCTTCGCCGCGGGGTCGCCCTTGTACGCGGCTTCGACGTCTCGCTTGAGCAACCGGCGAATTCGAGGAAGACTGTCGAGGACGGCCGCGACGATCTCGTCCGGGCGTCCGTCGATGTACGGACAGATCCCCGCTTTGAACAGGCTCCCTAACTCGTCGAGGTGATCGAGGACGGCCAGTTCGTCCCGAACCAGCGTCGGTGCGTTCCAGCAGGTCGGGAAAAACAGTTCCTGCAACAGGGTAATCTCGTCGCGCCGGTGTTCGCGATCGGGGAAACACGCGCTCACGCTGGTCGGAAACGGTTCCTCGTCGTCAGCATACGACGCGGACAGTCGTTCGTGGGCGTCGCCGGCGTACCGATATTCCATATCGCTGGTTCGGGATATGAACGTATTATAGTAGCGTTTGCAACCCGTTACCGATGCGATCGGTCCTGAGCATCCACTCGTGATGGTGGAGACGTGGAGAGGCGCGACTATCGGGGCGCTCCCCGCCCGTTATCCCGCCGCCGCTGCCGTCGCATATCGAGAGGTCAATCGACGTTGCAGTGCTCATAATCAGTCAATCGGCGCCTCGTAGTCTGGCGATAAGTCCCGACGTGGATTCTCGGAAAGCCTATCATATCCGTCGATTCAGTTCGAAATTTCGACCTTTTACTCGGAGTCTGACAGGCGAAAACAGTTTCATCGTGCCCGCCACCACAAAACCGGTAGAGTCCATCGAAGCGGTGATACACCCACCGGTCGTGCGCCTTCGACTGCCGACCGCGCAAGTGTTTTTGTGTACAATGCACAATACCGAGGTGAAGCGACGAAAGCAGAGAGCGTGTGTACTGGATCCACTCGTTTCAGCTGCCACGCTCGCTCTGCAGCCCATATAGATAGTATGACACGCAACGACAATTGGCGCGAGGCCATCGAGCAGGACCGCGAGCAGAAGGAACGATACTTCCGAGAACACCACCGATCACCCATCCCACCGGACCTCCGGGGGGAGGCGTTCCCGGGGCTCGAGTACTACGAGGTAGATCCCGCCTACCGGTTCGAACTCGAACTCGACCGATACGACGACGCCGAGACCGTCACAGTCGAGACGACCGCCGAGGGAGAACAAACGTACCGGCGAGTTGGGCAGTTCCGATTCGAGGTCGAGGACACGGAGGTGTCGCTCGACGCCTTCGAGCCCACGGACGGAAGCGACCGGCTCTGGGTCCCCTTCCGCGATGCGACCAGCGGAGACGAGACGTACGGTGCCGGCCGGTACATCGACCTCGAACCCGACGAACATCGCACGGCGGACGGAACGTGGATCCTCGATCTCAACCGCGCGTACAACCCGACCTGTGCGTACAACCCCGCCTACGAGTGTCCGCTGGTCCCGCCGTCGAACTGGCTCGAGATCCCGATCGAAGCCGGCGAACGCGACTTCCCGGCCGAGGTCCACACACACTAATCGCGAGCGTTTCGGCGGGCCGACGACAGCAGCGGTGGAAAACGGTCCCGCTACCGTTTCACGAGAACCGCGGCCAGGACTGCCCCGGCGACGATGAAGGCGCCACTCAGGAGGCCGCCGATTGCCAGCGACCCAAGCCCGGTCCCCGCGGTTCCGGTTCCGCCGGTCGGTGCGGCAGTCGTTTCGCCGGTCGGCGTGCGGGTCGTCGGTGACTGGACGACGAGGGTGCCGACGTCGACGGGATCGTCGCCTCGTGTGGCTCCGGCGTACAGCGAGACGTCGTAATCGGCGGGAGAAAGCGCCGAGTCGAGATCTGTCTCCGCCTGGAGTTCGACCGTGTCGCCGCCAGAGGTGCTGAGGCTGTCGCCGCCGCGTCCCGCCAACGAGGTGTCGACGTAGAGGACCGCCTGGCCGTCGCCGTCTTCGTCGCGGACGATCGCTTCAAGCTCGTAGTTCGAGTCGCTCTCGTTGCCGAGCACGACAACGGCCTCGTCAGTGCTGTCGCTCTCACCCTCGAAGGCGATCGGAATCGCGGCGACGCCGCCCTGGTCGACCAGGAAGATGTTCTCGCCGAACGCTACCGGCGCGGCGGGGCCGTCAGTTTGCGTCGGCGTCGTCGTCTGTTCCGGAATCGGCGTGGGCGTGCCGCTCGGGGTCGTTCCCGCACAGTCCCCGCCACAGGCGACGATCTCGCCCGGAACCTCGGTTTCCGCGGACCCGTTCTCGAATCGGGCCGTCAGCGTAAACGAGTCACCTGCTGCCTGGGAATCGAAGTCGAAGGCGACGGCCCACGTTCCGTTTTCGGTAACGACCCCGCTCGCGGTTTTGAGAAAGGCGGGTGTCGTCTCACTCGTCGAGCGAACCCGCACCAGTATCTCGGTGCCGGCCGGCGCGGTGGCCGTCCCGCGTACCACCTGCGCAGAGCCGTTTGCGACCGTCAGCTCCTCGCCGTCGTGATCGACAGTCACCGTCGGCTCACCCGCGACCGGCATCGCAAGCACTGCCGGCGCGAGTGTTGCCGAGAGGAGCACCACCGCGAGCAGGAGCGATCCGCTGCGGCTACGCATCCGCCACCTCTGCACGGCCGAGCAGCGTGGTCGTCGATTCCGGTACGCGATCGTTCAGCATCGGACTGGAGGGCATACAGGTCCACCGAGGTCCGGGATCGATTAAGAAGGTCCGATTGCTTCGAGAGCCGTTTTATCTATTCTCCTCCCGTATAGGCAGTCTCTCGTTCGCTCCGACCGACAGCATCAAGCCGCCTCGTGGAATAGCTCCGGAAACGTGACGGACGACAGACGTGACAGATCGGGTCTCCAGATCAGCCGCCGTCGGGCCCTGACCGTCGGCGGCGCGGCCGCCGTGAGCCTCCTCGCCTCCGGACGGGTCCCAACCATCGACAGCCTGGCAGTGACTCGAGAACGCACTGTCGGCAACCGTCCGGTCTCGCTCCAGCACCTCCACGACGCGGGGATCACTGGCGAGGGCGTGGATGTCGCCGTTCTCGATCCGACCGGCTTCGATCCCAATCACGATGCCATCGCAGGCACGATCGACGCAATCAGGCAGTTCGGTGACGAAAGCGCCGTCGTCGAGGGGACCAGTCACGGGACTGCCGCCGGGGCAGCCGTCGTTCGCCTCGCGCCCGATGCCCGACTCTCGCTGGCGTCCTTTCGCCGACCGTCGGAGTTCGTCGCTGCTATCGAGTGGGCACGGTCGCGTGGCGCGGATGTAATCTTGGCCCCGGTTGCGGCACACGGCACCGCCGCGACGCCCAGGTCTGCGGTCTACAGAGCCGCCCGTCGGACGGTCGAATCCGGATCTGTCTTCGTCGCGCCGACCGGCAACGCGGCACGCGGTCACTGGGAAGGGCCGTACGGAGCGCTGGCTGACGATGGATCGACACGGCGTCGGCTGCGAATTCGGCCGCGCCCGGGTACCGACTCGGTCGCCGGCCGGTTCCGGGCGTGGCTCGTGACCGACCCCGCGATTGAGATCGATCTGACGCTTTCGCTTCTCCGCTCGGTGGACGACGGCCGCCGGTGGAACCTGGTCGCGCTCTCGCAGGCGACGGAGGACCGCCTCGGACAGCGTCTCGTGGCCGACATCTCTCCGGGAACGTACGCGCTTTTCGTCCGCCCGACCAGTAGTGACGGGGCCGGGTCAACAGATCCTGGGAGAGAGAGCCCCGACCAGACGGGTCGTGTGTCGGTGACGACGACGACACACGCCCTCGCATCTCCTCGGCCGCTGGGGAGCATCGCGGCCCCCGCGAGCGTTCCCGGCGTCATCGGCGTCGGCGTGACAGCCGACCCGGAGAACGAAGAATCCACCGACGGGGTCGCCGCGGAATCTCCATCCGGGAACGGGGTGTCACCGTACAGCGGCCGTGGACCGACCGCGCAGGGCCGGACCGGCGTGGATGTTATCGCGCCACCGGTGCCGTGGGTCGCCGAGGAGGACGCTGGAACGTCTGCGGCGGCCGCGCGGGCCGCTGGCGCCGCGGCGCTGGTATTGGACGCGGCCCCAACTCTCGATACCGGGGAGGTTGCAACCCTCCTCCGGGCTTCGGCGGGTGATGTCGGTCGGTCCGGCCGCGACCTGGCATCCGGTGCGGGTCGGCTGGACGTGACCGCCGCCGTCCAGCGTGCCCGGGCACGGTGAAAGGGGCGACAATCGCGGAATCGCTTCCCCGTTGCCGCCCGATCGGATCCTCAAAGACTCGCTTGAGCTACGCACGGTTTGATAGGCTTCGTTGCCGTAGGCCCTGACAAAGATGTCGTCACCGCTTTCACGACTGGCTCCGCGGACGCGGGCGCCTGACGCCTCGCCAGCAGTGGTCGACGTCGCCGACGACACGGCCGGCGAACTGGTCGATGCGCTGGGTTCGGAGACGGCGCGTCTGCTGTTCAGCAGACTCCACGAGGATCCCGCACCGCCCTCGGAACTCGCCCGCGATCTGGACACCTCCGTGCAGAACGTCCACTATCACCTCTCGAAACTGGAAACCGCGGGCATCGTCGAATCCGTCGGGACCGAACTCTCGGAGAAGGGCAACCAGATGACGGTCTACGGGCCGGCCGCTGATCCGATCGTCTTTGTCGGCACTGGTTCCGCGGCCGAGCGAGAGGGGCTCAGCGAACGCCTCTCCGACTGGGCCGCCGGTCTGGCAGTTCTCGCGCTCACGAGTCTCGCTGTGCAGGTCGCTGCCGAACGGCTGCTCGGCGGGGCTATCGCCTCCCCATTCGAGCCGGCGAGTCTGGGGGTCGCTGACGGGAACGCGCTGCTGCGCGGCGTCCTGCTTTTCGCCGAACCCGGACTACTGTTTTTCCTCGGTGGCCTGGTCGTGTTCCTCGCTGTCGCGTTCACGCAGTCACGGTAGGGATTTGGTACTTTTCGGAACCGTCCCGCCTGAACCTCCGTTTTCACTCTTCGAGACCGACCACATCCCTTATAGCCGTGCATATATGATACAATACAACAGGTATGCACAGACGGACATTTCTCCGCGGCGCTGTCTCAGCCGGTCTGATCGGGAGTGCGGGCTGTCTCGGCGTGGGCAACGGGAACCCTGACGTCGCGCTCGCTGAACCGGACCGGCAGTACACGAGCGAGGAACTGCCCTATCCCGCCTGGGGACAGCGCGTTCCCGACGTGACGCTCCCCGCACCGATCGAAGGGGGTGAGATTTCGGTCCGATCCGTGGAGCGGCCGTCCCTTCTCACCTTCTTTTACAGCCACTGTCAGACCGTCTGTCCAGTGTTGATCAGCGCGATGCGGAACGTCCAGGCGCACGCTATCGAGGAAGGGTATGCAGAATCGGTCAGGTTCCTCCCGGTCACGTTCGACCCCGAACGCGACGACGCCGAACGCCTGACGGCGTACGCGGAGCAGATGAACGTCGCTCTCGACGCCGGCAACTGGACCTTCCTCAGGCCCGAATCACCCGAACGGGCGAAAGCGACTGTTTCAGAGCAGTTCGGCGTGACCTTCGAGCGCACACACCCCGAGGATATGGATATGTGCATGTTCGCTCACACGCCGATGACCTACCTCGTCAACGGCGACGGATACATCGAGCGGGCGTACCGGACTGATTCGCCGGACACGGAACGGATCATCGCGGATCTCGATACGGTGAGGAACCGATGAACCGACGCCGGCTGCTGACCGCTCTCGGCGGCCTCGGTATCACCGGCGCGAGCGTGATGGCACTCCGTGGAGGTTTCTCAGGACTCCCGCTGGGGGAGTCCGACAGGCTCCCGCTGGAAGTGAAGACGATCGACGCACGGGGGTCTGAAGCGGGTGTGGCCTCGGTTCCACAGCAGGGACAACCGACGCTGATCGACCTCTTCGCGACGTGGTGTGCCCCGTGCAAAGAACAGATGAACGAGCTATCGACCCTCTACGAAGAGTACGGCGACCGCGTCACGTTCATCTCGATCACGAACGAGCGGCTCGGCGGCACGTTCACCGCGGACGACATCCGCTCGTGGTGGCGTCGGCACCACGGCGAGTGGACGGTCGGCGTCGACCCGGAAAGCGATCTGATGGCGGCGCTGGGCGCCGGCGGAGTTCCGTACCACGCGATCGCCGACGCATCCGGCGAAATCAGGTGGCAAGACGCGGGACTGTCACCCGCCGAGACCCTGCGCCCGAAACTAGATCGGGTGCTCGACGAGTCGTGACCTCCGCTGCCTTCCTCGGGACGCTGGGATTCGCCGCCGGCGCGGGAATCGCGACGTTCTTCGCGCCGTGTGCGTTCCCGTTGCTGCCCGGCTACGTGGGCTATTACCTCAAGCAGAACAGCGAACAGCCGGCACTCGTCTCCGGCGCGGCAGCCGCGGCGGGCGCGATCGTCACGCTCGGCGGCGTGGCGGCACTCGCGTTCGCCCTTGGAACCCGGCTGACGTCCATTCTGCCCCTGTTCGAGCCACTCATCGGCGCCGCGCTCGTCGTTTTCGGCGTGGCGGTGCTTGCCGGCAAGACCGCACCGACGATCCCGCTGCCGGAACGGCCGGAGTCGCTCCTCGGATTCGGAATCTTCGGCGCCGTGTACGCCGTCGCAGCGGCCGGCTGTGTGGTGCCGGTGTTTCTCGGGGTGATCGCGCAGGCGTCGGCGTTGTCGACCGGGCGGGGGCTGGCTGTCCTCGGGACCTACGCCGGCGCGGTCGCGCTCCCGCTGGTCGGCGTGACGTTGCTCACCGATGCGGGCGTCACGGAGTGGCGGAACGTCGGCCGCTATTCCGGCCGACTGAAGCAGGCCGCCGGCGTCCTTCTCATCGTCGCGGGCGTCGGCCAGCTTTACCTCTCGATAGTCGTTCTCGACGTGCTCTGACGGCGAAACCTTGGTCATTGAATAGCTCTCCCGACGTCAGTGCAGCCAACGAATGGACCACCCAGCTGATTCGCCCACGTTGCCCGACGGGACGCGCCTCGGTCGGACGGCGCTTCGCGTGGCCGACCTCGAGGCGTTGACGGAATTCTATCGATCGGTCGTCGGTCTCGCGGTGCAAGAGCAGACCCCGGAGACCGCGACACTGGGCGTCGACGGAACGTCGCTGCTCGTCTTGGAACGGACGGACGCCGCGCAACGGGATCCCGACGCAGCCGGCCTCTTTCACAATGCCTTCCGGGTCCCGTCTCGGGCGGCGCTGGGCGACGCCGTGGAACGGATCCGAACCCACTGGCAACTGGACGGCGCCTCAGACCACCGGGTGAGCGAGGCGCTGTATCTCTCGGATCCCGAGGACAACGGCGTCGAAATTTATCGGGACTTGCCGCGGGACCGGTGGCCTCGCTCCGCCGACGGGACTGTCGAGATGGCGACGCTGCCCCTGGATCTCGACTCGCTCACCGCCGAGTCGGACGGCGCGACCAGCGTACCGCCGGAAACGACGCTCGGCCACGTCCACCTCGAAGCGACCGCCATCGGCAACGCGCGGGATTTCTACGTCGATACACTCGGCTTCGAGATCCAGATGGACGCCGGCGCCGCGCTCTTTGTATCGGCCGGCGGCTACCATCACCACCTCGGCATCAACACCTGGAACGGGCACTCGGAACCGGCGTCCGCTCGCGGCCTCGCGTGGTTCGAGGTAGTGGTTCCGGGTGCAGACGCGGTGCAGGCGATTCGAGACCGACTGGGGAAAAGCGATGTCTCCGTCAGCGACTTGAGCGGTGGGATCGCGTTCACCGACCCGGACGGGATCACTGTCAGGCTGCGAGTCGAGTGACGGGGTTCATCGCGTCCCGACTGATGGAAGTAGTCACCGGCGAACGTCGATCCGCACCGCGAACGGGAACTCCATCTGCGGATACCCCTGTCCGGTGTCCGCGTTCGTCCAGGAGACGGTGAACCGGCCCCAACTCCGGTACGTCCCGGCGGGGACCGCATCGGGAATCCGATACGTCGTCGAGAGCGCGTCGTCTCCTGACACCGACGCCCGATCGATGTTCCGGATCCGCCGATCGACCGAGTCCGCTTCGGCCGGTTCCCAGCTGACACTTTCGTACGCGTCGCTCGGAAGCAGCCGACGGCCCGTCGGGCTCTGGAGCCAGAGGACGCTCGGCACGGCACCTCTCGCTTCGAGTTCGAGACCGTCGTCGAGCGGCGGATGATCCCCTGCAGTGGACGGGCTGAGCCTGACGACTATCGCCGGGTCATCCACATCCGCCGCTGTCGAGGCGGTCAGTTCGACCGGGAGTTTTCCCTGTCTGGTCTCCTGGGCACGAACGCTGTACATCCTGCCCTCGAACTTCACGTACGGGCGGTCGGAAACGCCCTTCTCACCCTGAAGTCGCTCCCAGAATGCCTCCGGAACTTCGTCAGTTCGGTATTCGGACCACTCCGGCGGCAGCGCGGGTGCGCGTCGATCCGATTCGATTGTCCGGGTCAGTAGTCGTCTCACCGGGTCTGGAATCGATTCCCACGCGACGACAGGATGTCCCCAGAGGTCCTCTTCGGTCAGCTCTCGGACAGAAATCGTGTACGGCGGCCCTGGATCGATCCGCTCGGCTTCGATCCGACTGATGCCGACCGAATCTTCGATGTAGTCGTATTCGTCCAGAAACTCCTCGATTCCCGCAGGCAGCACCGAGATCCGGTACTCGTCGCGGGGTGCCTGCGCACTGAACGCTCCCATCGTTCGGACGAGCTCTCGAACCGGGTCGGCGAAGCTATCGATGTCTCCTTGACGAACTGTGCGACCAGGATCGGCCTCATCGGCGTCGCTCGACGCCAATCGCGCCCGGACGGTCGGGACTGTGGGGTCGAACGAGATGGGGGTGCCCGCCAGTTCGACGTACGGTTGGAACCGATAGCCGATTCCGTGATCGCGGAACCGATCGACACTCTCCAGCACGGACTCGGATACCTCGTCGACCTCGTAGCCGTCCTCCCGCGCGGTTTCGAGCACGTCCCGAAAGGATGGATCGAGTTCGGTAGCGGTCACGATATCGTCGGGATCGATCACCCGCTCGTCGGGGATCAGTTCGTCCGCGTAGAGGAAATATCTCGACGTTTCGATCCCGACATCGACGATCGGACCATCCCCTCTTTCCGTCCCAGTCGTATCCGACTTCTCAGCGGTCGGTTTACCTGGTGAACCGTTCGTTATCGAGCCGGACGTGGTGGTCGATGAATCTGTCGGGGCCGCACAACCGGCAAAACCGGCGCTTCCGAGGGCGAAGACCGAGAGGAGTCGGCGACGGTGCATTGACAGACGTTCGCACTCGATCGAGCAAAAACCTGAGCGTGACTCAAACACTCGTTTGAGTTGTATCGTCGGGCCGCACCCGCGACAGTCGCATCGCGTTGCCGGTCACGCCGATGGTCATCCCGGCGTCACCCGCCAGGACGGCCAACCAGATCGGTACCAGGCCGAAGGGAACACCGATCGCAAGCAGCGCTTTGATTCCCAGACTCGCCCAGATGTTCTGTCTGATGACGCCGTTTGCGTCGTGGGCGAGTTCGTAGAGGTAGGGGAGCTTCGAGAGGTCGTCGGCCATCAGCGCGACGTCGGCGGTTTCGAGTGCGGTATCCGTCCCCGCCGCGCCCATCGCGATGCCGACCGTCGCCGTCGCGAGCGCAGGGGCGTCGTTGACGCCGTCGCCCACCATCGCGACCCCGCCATCGTCCGGCGACTCCTCGACGAGTTCCCGGAGTGCCGCCACCTTCTCTTCGGGAAGCAGTTCCGCGCGGAACTCGTCGACGCCGACCCGCTCGGCGATCGCTCGGGCGGTCCGCTCGTTGTCGCCGGTGAGCATCACCGTCCGCTCGACGCCGAGGTCCTTCAGCCGGGCGATCGTCCGCTCGGCTTCCGGTCTGACCTCGTCGGCGACCGCGATGACGCCCTCCAGTTCGTCTTCGGTCCCGACGAGGATCACCGTCTTACCCTCCGCCTGAAGCTCCGGGACGGTGTCGTCGAGGAGATCCAGGCAGTTGTTCCGCTCACAGAGGCGGCGCGCCGTCTTCGTCACGACCCCGCCGTCGGTCGTGGCGTGGACGTGCGAGAGGTCGAATCCGAACTCCTCGAACAGGCCCGGCTTGCCCGCAAGGTGCGGCGTGCCGCCGAGATCCGCGCGGACGCCCTTCCCGGTCAGACTCTCGAATTCCGCGACCTCGTCGACACCGTCGATTCCCGCGTCGGCGGCGGCGGCCACGATCGCCTCGCCGACCGGGTGTTCGCTGCGCTGTTCGAGGCCGCGGGCACAGCGGAGCACGTCGGCCTCGGTGTTCCCGTTCAGCGGGACGACGTCCGTCACGGCCAGTTCGCCGGTGGTCAGCGTGCCGGTCTTGTCAAAGGCGACGGCGTCGACAGCGCCCATCGCCTCCAGGTGTTTCCCGCCCTTGATGAGGACGCCGTTCTTCGCGGCGCTCGTAATTCCGGAAACGACGGAGACCGGCGTCGAGATGACGAACGCGCAAGGGCAGGCCAAAACGAGAAGCGTCAGCCCGTAGACGACCGCGGTTGGCCATCCGACGCCGAAGACGAACGGCGTGCCGAGCGTGACGAGGATGGCGAAGGCGACCACGACCGGCGTGTAGTACGACGCGAACCGCTCGACGAACTGCTCGCGTTCGGTCTGTTTTGCGCCGGCGTCCTCGACTAGCTCGACGATCCGCGAGAGGGTGTTGTCGCTCGCCGTCGCGGTGACACGGATCTCCAGATAGCCACCCTCGTTGATCGTCCCGGCGTACACCTCGTCGCCGACGGTCTTGTCGACGGGCACGCTCTCGCCCGTGATCGGTGCCTGGTTGACCGCGCTCTCGCCCTCGATCACCTCGCCGTCCATCGGGATCTTTTCGCCCGGGCGGACGACCACGACGTCGCCGGGCGTCACCGCAGCGACGGGAACCGTCTCCTCGTCGCCGCCACGCTTGATCGTCGCCTCGTTCGGCGAGAGATCCATCAGCTCCCGCATCGAGTTTCGCGCCCGGTCCATCGCCTCGTCTTCGAGTAGTTCGGCGACGCTGAACAGGAACGCGAGCGTCGCCGCCTCGAAGTACAGCGCCTCGCCGAAGCCGACGCTTGCGAGCAACGCGCCGAGGATCGCGACCGACATCAGGAAGTCGATGTCGAGGTTCAGGTTGCGCGCCGAGTAGTAGCCGTCCCGGAGAATCGCCTGTCCGCCGCTCGCGACCGCGAGTAGAAACAGCGCGTCGGCCACGAAGAGTTCGGTGCCCAGCAGGCTCCCGACGGGTGCGTTCCAGGCGACCAGCAGGAACTCGACTGCGAGACCGACAGCGAGGAACGCGCCGCTGATCCACGTCTTGATCCCGCGTTTGCTCGTCCAGATCTCCCGTCCGTCGGCCATCTCCGGGGCGGCGTCCTCGTCTTCGCCTCCCACGGGAGTATACCCGGCATCCTCGATCGCGTTCACGAGATCCTCCTGTGAGACGCGTTCCTCGTCGTAGGAGACCGTCACGCGACCTGTCGTCGGTCTGGTCTCGCGAGAGCGAATCCCCTCGACGCGGTCGAGCGCGCTCTCGACTTTCCCGGCACAGGTCGGACAGTCCATATCCGGCACGTCGAACGACGCCGCGGCGTCGCGATCGCCGTCGTCGCCGCGCTCCCGACGCTCCGGCCTTCTGTCTTCCTGCGGCCCGGAATCTGCTGTCGTCATAGTGGTTGCTTATTTAAACCAAATGCCTCCGTGTTTATTAATTCAGCTGCTATCTTTCCGGTGGTTGATCACAAGAAATGATAAATTAAGGGGATAGAATTAATAATCCGGCGAGCATTCTGTATCAGCGGAATACCATATCGAAGCATCGGGGGCGAAAATATGCGAACGAACCCCACGCAGTCTTCGAGAATCCTACCAGACCGGCTTTGACGGTGTGGCGCCAACGTCCGCATATGTCCGGAACACCTGATTCGGACGGCCTGACGCGTCGTCGTACACTCGGAATCGGCAGTTCGTTACTCGCGGTGGCAGTAGCGGGGTGTACAGGCGGTGACAACGGAGGCGGAGCGGAGACCGAATCTGCGACGGCCACACCGACTGAGACGGCCACACCGACGGAGACCGAGACCGAAACACCGACGGAGACCGAGAAGGCCTCCCTGGACCCGCTTTCGGTTCCCGAAGACGCCTCCTGTGCGGTCTGTAATATGATGCCGGCGAAGTTCCCGGACTACAACGCCCAGGCGCAGTACGAATCCGCCGAACCACAGTTCTTCTGCTCGAACGGTTGTCTCGCTGCGTTCGTGGCCGATCCCGGCCACTTCTCGGACTCGCACGCGGATGCCACGATCGCCGCGGCGTTCGTCCACGACCACGACACCACGGAGTGGATCGACGGGCAGGCGGCGACGTACGTACTGGAGATGGACTCCGAGCGCGTCGACGACCCGATGCGGATCAATCCGCTCGCGTTCGATACCCGCTCGGATGCGATGGCCTACGTCGAGGAGTACGACGACCTGACCGAAGACGACCTCGCAGCCTTCGGCGACTTCGATCGCGACCTCGCAGAGCAGTATCGCGGGAGCTTCTTCGAGTGATTCGATGCAGTGGGGCGCCGCCGTCCTGGTGTCGTGTCTCCTGCTCGCGGCTGTGTACGGTGGGGCCTTCGCCGTCGATGCCACGCGGGAGCCACAGCCGGTCCCCTTCGGCTCGACGGCGAAATCCGGCCTGACCGCGGAGACAGTGCGGACTACACAGGCCGACGGCGCCGTGGTTCCGAAGGCTCAGGTGTCCTACGCGCAGTTCGAGACGGTCGTGGGCTACTACGGAGTGGGATCGCTCGTCGCGGCGCTCGGTCGCGAAGGGCATCGACAGCAGTTCGGGCCGCCGCTCGGCGTCTTCGTCAGCGACTTCGCCGGCACCGACCCGGCGGTGAGCGAAGCCGGGTATCCGATTCCCAGCGACGGTCGCCCCGATTGGGTCGCCGTCGAGGCGGCCAGTTTCGTCGCCGTCTCCTCGCAGGACGCGACCACCCGGCGGGTCCTGGTCCCCTTCAGCGACAGGAGCGCTGCCCAGCAGTTCGCCGGTCGCGTCGACGCCCAGGTCGCGGTCTGGCAGTGGGAGACCGTCCGGGAACGGGTCGACGGGCCGATCGGCGAGGGCTCGTGGGAGGAAACCGTCGCAGTCCGCCAGCAAACTGCGAATCGAACGGCCACTACACTCTCTCCCCTCGCAGAGCGCCCGGTCTCGGTGGTCGTCGGGGTCGATGCTCCCGATATCGGGACCGCAGTCGACAGGGCGCCACCGAACACGACAGTGTACGTCCCACCTGGCACGTATCACGAGCGCGTCGAGATCGACCGGCCGATAACGCTCCGCGGCGCGGGCCCAGCCACCACCCTCTCCGCGGGCGGCAACGGGACCGCTGTGACTGTCAGGAGCGACCGCGTCGCCGTCACTGACCTCGCAATCGATGACGTCGGTACCGCTCGGATCGACATCGATGCGGACACCGAAGAGTGGGACGGTCACGTCAGGGGGACCTACGGACGCGGGGATGCCGGCGTTGCAGCGGTGAACACCAGTTCGGTCGTCGTCGCTGACGTTTCGATCCGGACGCCCTCGAACGGGGTGCTGTTACGCGAGACGGAGCGAAGCCTCGTCGAGAACTTGACTGTCCACGGGACCGCACCGGACGGCGACGGGTATATGGGAGTGATGGCGATGGGAGCAGCGGACGCCATCGTCCGGAACGCCACCGTCGTGGGGACCCTCGACGGTGTCTACGCTCACCGCTCCGACGGACTCGTCGTGCGGGACAGTCGGATGTGCGACCTCCGGTTCGGCGTCCACCTGATGTTCACTTCCGAGAGCCTGCTGGCGGACAACGCTGCCCGCCGGGCGGAGACCGGGCTCGTGGTAATGACGCGGCCCACCGGCAACGTCCTCATCGGCAACGACGTTCGGCAGTCGAGTCACGGTATCGTCACCGCCGGGACTGACTCGTACGTCGCGCGGAACCGCCTCGTGGCGAACGACGTAGGCCTGGAGATCGGCACGCGACAGTCGCTCTACCGGCACAATGTCCTTGTTCGGAACGACGTCGGCGCCGATGCGGCGTCGATCGTGGCCTCAAACCGGGTGATCGGCAACGATTTCCTCGGCAACGGCCGCCCGGCGACTGCCACCGGCGGTTCACTGCGTGTCTGGTCCGGCGGCCGGGAGGGGAACTACTGGTCGCGGACGGACGCAGTCCCCGACACGAGAGACCGACAGTATCGCCCGACGAACCCGGTCGATAGCCGCCTGGGTGACCCGGGCGCCGAGCTCCTGTCGAATGCACCGGCAGTCGTCGCGCTGCGCGAACTTCGCGGTACCGTACCGGGGATGCGGAGCGGCGGAATCGTCGATCGACACCCGGAACCCCGCCCAGTCAATCCCGACCGATTGACTCTCGCCCGCACCGCCGGTGCGAACTGTTCGATCGCCCTGGCGCAATCACGAACAGCAGATGAACACATAGCACTATGACGGAGAATCCAGTCGTGTCGGCGACGGATATCGACTACGAGTACGGACCAGTATCAGTCCTGCGGGGACTGTCACTCGCTATCGAGGCAGGGACGGTCGTTGCTGTCGTCGGTCCGAACGGCGGCGGCAAATCGACGCTGCTGCAGACCCTCGCGGGCGTCGCAACGCCGACGAGTGGGACTGTAAAATACCCTGCGACCGGAGATATCCACCCGGTTGGATACCTCCCGCAGTCGTTCCATCCGCGGGCGGATCTGACGGTCGTAGAAACGGTGGCGTATTACGATCGCCTCGCCGGGACAGGCCCGACCCCGAAGACGCTCGTCGACCAGGTCGGTCTCGGGGCAGTCGCGAACCGTCGGGTGAGAGCTCTTTCCGGCGGAATGCGTCGATTGCTGGGGGTCGCTGTCGCCGCGGCCGGCGACCCCGAATTGCTCGTCCTCGACGAACCGACAAGCGGCCTCGACCGGACGATGACTCGGCGCGTTTTCGACCAGTGTCACTCGCTGGCGACAGATGACCGCAGCGTCGTCATCGCGACACACGACTTGCCTGCCGTCGAAGAGGTTGCCGATCGGGCGCTTCTCCTCGACCGCGGTCGACTTCGCCTCGATCGGCAACTGCCGATACGGGACGCCGCGTTTGCAACCGCATACGACCGCGCTGTCGACGGCGAAATCACGGTCCGAAGCGGTCGTGAAGACCGCGACGATGACTCGACAGGGGGTGTCCGATCGTGAATCCGCTCGACGTTCGACACGTCGTTGCCGTCGCCCGTCGGGAACTCAAGACTACGACACGCAGCAGCGGGACCGTCGTTCTGTTTGGCGGACTCGCGGCGATCCTTCTGGGATTCACCTGGATCGGCGAGGGCCACGCCGCCGGGTTCGCGCCGACGGTCGTCGACCTGCTGACGCCCGTCGAACTCCTGGTCCCCTTGATCGCCTATGCGATCGGATACCGAGTTTTCGTCGCCGATCGGAAGCGGGGCGAACTCCCGATCCACTCGACCCTCCCCGTCTCGCGCGGATCGGTCGTCCTCGGAACCTTCATCGGTCGGGGAGCGGTCCTCGCGCTCGGTGTCGCTGCCGCGGCGCTGCCGGCGCTGTGTTTGGTGTTGCTCTCCGGTGATGGGGTGAACCCGCTGTACGCGGCACAGCGCGGCGCCGACTCCCCACTGCTTTTCCTCCGTTTCGTCGCTGTCGCGACGTTGCTCGCACTCTGTGCCCTGGCGCTGGCACTCGCGGTGTCGGCAGTGGCCACGAGCGCCAAAGGGGCCGTGGGCCTGTCGCTCGGTTTCTGGGCGGTATCCGCGACTGGCGCCGACGCCCTCGCGCTTGCGGCGTTGCGACTGGGACTGCTCGGGACAGAGATGCTTCCCACTGCCGTGGTTCTCGGCCCCGGCGGCGCCTACCGGGGCCTGGTCTTCGCAACTGTCTTAGACGCGGCGACCGCTGGGACTGCCGCCGTCGCACCGTCGGTCGGTGTGTTGGCGCTTTTCGGCTGGACCGCAGCCGGTCTGACGCTTGCGAGCGCTATGCTCTGGTGATCGTGGCTACTCCGCTGCGGTAAGCCTTTTTAGGCGTGGCTGATTGCGGCCCTACTTCTGCTCACACGTATTCTCTCCCGTCCACAGCAGCGTTCGAGAGACGTACCAGACGGCATTTGCCCTGAAACTACCTACGTTCGGACGATGCGACGACGCACGTTTCTCACGACGGCAGCGGGATCAGGGCTCGCAGCATCTGCAGGGTGTCTCGGCAGCGTCGGGGCCGTCCTCGGCGACGGTTCGCAGCACACCGTCCTGGGAAAGCCGGAGACGCAGCCGACTCGAAGCGCGAACCTGCCGTATCCGGCGTACGGCGAAAAGCTGCCGGACGCCACGCTTCCAGCCGCGATCGCCGATCGGACCGTCTCCGTCGGCGATCTGGAGACGGCGGTGGTGATGACGTTCTTCTACAGCCACTGCAACACGGTCTGTCCGTTTCTGATCTCATCGATGCGGAAGGTGCAGACGAACGCAATTGAAGGAGGGTACGGGGATCAGGTGACGTTCCTGCCCGTGACGTTCGACCCGGCGCGCGACGACGCAGAGCGCCTCCGCGAGTACGCGGAGATGATGAATGTCGACCTCGACGCGGGCAACTGGTATTTCCTCCGGCCTGACGACCACGAGCACGCGAAGGAGGTCGTCGAGGAACGATACGGCGTCACGTTCGAGAAGACCGGCGCTACCGACAGCAGTATGTATATGTACAACCATCTCGGCCTCCTCCTGGTCGTCAACGCCGAGGGCTACGTGGAGCGTGCCTACACCGGCGACGATCCGAAGGGAACCCGCGTGTGGTCCGCACTCGAGACGGTGCTTCAGGCGTGACGGTGGGACCCGTATTGCAGGCCGGCGGTACCTGTGTCGCCCCGGGCGCAACTCCGACGACTCGAACGGTCGAACTCGGACTCTTCGTCCTCGTAGGACTGTTCGGGACGGGCCACTGTCTCGGGATGTGTGGACCGCTCGTATCCCTGTACGCTGACCGAATGGAAGACGATACCGACGGCCCGGCCGCTCGCCACGGCGACTTCCTGACACTGTTCGCCGTCCGACAGCACCTCCTTTTCAACGCAGGCCGGATAGCGATCTACACGATCCTCGGAGCCGTGTTCGGGCTCGTGGGCGCGCTCCTGTTCACGTCGGCGAGGACCTCGCTCCCGTTCGGAGACGCGATTCGCGCCACCGCCGGTATCGCTGTCGGGGTCGCGATCATCGCCGCCGGCCTCGGATACCTGTCTGGCGGCGGGACGCGCCGTCTCGGCGGGCTCCCCCTGGTCGATCGGGTGTTCCAGCGTGTCCACGCGGTGCTGTCACCGCGGATCGACGAGTGGGTCGGGTCCAAGCGGATCTTCGCCCTCGGCTTCGTCCACGGTTTCCTGCCGTGTCCGCTGCTCTATCCGGCGTTCCTGTATGCGTTCGGCAGAGCCGATCCCTCGTCCGGCGCAATCTCGCTGGCGGCACTCGGCGTCGGAACCTTTCCGGGGGTGTTTCTCTACGGGACACTGTTTCAGTCACTGGGGACGCAAAACCGTCGCCTCGTCCACCGGGCACTCGGGGCCGTCTTCGTCGTTCTGGGGGCTCACACGTTGTTCACCGGCCTCCGACTGTTCGGGATTGCGGCTCCGCACCTGTTCGGGATTCCACACTACCAACCGCTCCGGTGAGGGCCCCGCCCTCTCGGGCCACCTGGTGACCCGCGGTCGTCAGTCAGCGAAGAGGTCGTCGACCAAGACCACGAAGCGATCGATGAGCCGGTCCGGCAACGATGGCTCGATAGCAGCTAACAGGTCTGCAGTCGCCTCCGGGTCCGAAACCGAGAGTGTGACTCGGTTCCCCTCACCGTACTCCTTGTCGATGAGGTCCTGCTCGCGGAGCCGATCGACGTGATATTCGACCGTGGCGCGTGCGATGCCGACGTCGTCCGCGACGTCGTCCGGATGTGCCGGACCCTCTTCCAGGAGGACAAAGAGAATTTCCCGCGCCGTCTCCCGGCACAACAACGCGAGTGCGCTCCGTTGCCACTCGTCGTAACTGGGCGGGTAGAAATGCGTTCGGCCGTACAGTCGCTTTCGGGCGAGCGCGTCGCCGCGAACGAGCTTCCGGACGTGGTACTGCACCTGACCGGTTGCGAGGTCCAGTTCGCGGGATAGTTCACTGAAGTGCGCTCCTGGGTGCTCCGCAACGTAGGTCTCGATCCGCTGGCGCTGAGGATGCATAGCTGAGAGGGTGGTTTGCGCTGTGGGACTGCTACCGATATTAGCGGCCGAGTGAACAAACCCCGGTTGTTGATTCCCAGTCGCTGGGATTCGGCTGTGTCTCACTGACAGTGTCTCACCGAGTGTGATAGACCGCATACAGGACCAGTACCGCCACGAGGAAATCCAGCGAGTGGCTGAGGAGGTGATGGATCGTCATCGGAAGGAGTCCGTACGCCGTGGCGAGGCCGACCCCTGTACGAACGACTAGCGCTCCCAGCGCCAGCGTGATCAGGAGGTAGTGGAACTCGCGCCGACGCCGGTACGCGACGACGCCGAGGAGAAACACGACCAGCGTGCCGATGCCGGCCAGCAGGATTCCGGCGAACAACACCAGCGCGTACTGCTGGTCTATCCACTCCGCCGGGAGGAACGCGAACGCAGCGATCGAAGCGGGTGTCACGCTCACAGCCAGCGGTACTGGCAGCACCGGTTAAATTATTCCGTTCGTTGGGAGCGTAGCGGGATTGGCCGACAGTATGATAATCACTTAGGATAGTAGATTCTCTATCGTCTATCGGTATCCGTTCGCTCGTACCAAGGAATGAACCGGAATTCGCTCTACTTCACTGGTGAAACCGAGGCCGCGATCAAATCGACGCCGCTGGAACCGGAGGTCGAGGAGGTCGTCGTCGAAACCCGCGTATCTGCCATCAGCGCCGGCACGGAGTTGCTCGTGTACCGGGGCGAAGCCCCGACGGATCTCCCAGCCGACGAGACGCTCGAGGCACTCGACGGCGACCTCTCGTTTCCGGTCGCCTACGGCTACGCCGCCGTCGGCGACGTCGTCTCGACCGGAAGCGCGGTCGACGACCGGTGGCAGGGGCGGACCGTGTTCGCCTTCCAACCGCATCAGACGCGATTTTCGGCCGATCCCGAGACGCTGATTCCCGTTCCGGAATCGGTCAGTCCCGAGGAGATGTCCCTGTTTCCATCCGTCGAGACGGCGACGTCGCTCGTCCTGGACGGTCGCCCGCGGGTCGGCGAGGAAATCGTCGTCTTCGGGGCCGGCGTCGTCGGACTCTGTACGATCGGCATCCTCTCGTCGTTCCCGCTGGCTCGCCTGATTGCGGTCGAACCGCTCTCGAATCGCCGGGAGCACGCCCGTGAGATGGGCGCCGACGTCGCCGTCCCGCCCGATGCACTCGACGACGTGCTCGAATCGAGTGCCGGCGACTGCGACGGCGCCGACCTGGTGTATGAACTCTCCGGGCACCCGGCGACCTTGGACGACGCTATCGGCGCAACTGGCTACGACGGCCGCGTGATCGTCGGATCGTGGTACGGCGAGAAACCCGCGATGCTCGATCTCGGGACGTCGTTTCACCGGGACCGGATCTCGCTTGAGTCTAGCCAGGTGAGCACACTCGCCCCCGAATCGCGTGGCAGGTGGACCAGATCGCGCCGTGCCGAGACCGCAGTGAATCGACTTCGAGACCTGGACGTCGGATCGCTCGTTACCCACCGGTTCCCGTTTTCCGAAGCGCCGGAGGCGTACCGACTGCTCGACGAGCGTGACGACGACGTCCTACAGGTCCTGCTCACGTACTCCTGAACAGATGGTGGCGACAAATACAACCGCGCTTCCCGCGCGTAACACACGATGACCCATCCGACCGACACCTACGAACTGACCGTCACGAGAGAGTTCATCGCACAGCATTTCCTCACCGTCCCGGATCCCGGACCGGAAGGGGAAGTCAACAGCCACCACTTCACAGTGGAGTTGCGCTTCGCCGGCCCGGAGCTCGGCGAGTACGGCTATCTGGTCGATATCGACGCCGTCGAGAGGATTCTGGACGACCTCGAAGCGCGCTACCGGGACACGCTGCTCAACGATCTGCCGGAGTTCGAGGGGTTGAATCCGAGTATCGAGCACTTCGCGCGGCTGTTCGGCGACCGCGTCGCAGCGGCGCTCGAGGACCCGACACCGAGGCGTCTCACCGTTCGGATCTGGGAAGACGACGTCTCGTGGGCGAGTCACACTCGCCGGCTCGATACCGACGGCCACGACGAATGACGCACGCGCGACCGCGGTACCTGGAGGCGAAACGCTCGGTCGACGACCGCGCGCTCTCCCGACGGGTGCGAAATCGGCTCCTGGAGACGCTTCCTGCCGATCCCCGCGTCCTCGAAGTCGGATGCGGAACGGGAGTATCCGTGCCCCGACTCCGTTCGTGGGGCGTCGACGCGGGACAGTACCGCGGTGTCGATACCGACGAGGGGGTCGTCGCCTTTGCCCGCGACGTCCGGCCGAAGACGCTTCGATACGCCGACGATGGTGTCGAGGTCGGGCTGGCTGCTCCCGACGCCGATTTCACGGTCGCAGATCTCTCGGTTCGCTTCGAGGTGGGCGATGCACTGGCTGCACTGGACGACGCCACTGATGTCGACCTGGTGATCGCGGGGGCGTTCGCGGACCTGGTTTCGCTCTCGCGACTCGTTCCGGCCGTCGGGTCCGCACTCCATCCCGGCGGACTGGCGTATTTCCCGATCACGTTCGACGGCGGCACGATATTCGGGCCGGCGCTCCCCGGGGACGATGCCGTCGAGCGTGCGTATCACGAGGCGATCGACGCTCGGTCCGGCCGGGACGTCCGCGCCGGTCGCCACCTCGCGGAACGCCTGAACGACCGCGACGGCGACCTCCTCGCGATGGCGAGTTCCGACTGGGTGGTCCGACCGCACGGATCCGAATATCCGGCCGACGAGCGTCACTTCCTCTCCCGAATTCTGGGATTCGTCGAGGAGGCAGTTTCGGCGGCTGATCGACCCGTCCAAGGGTTCGACTCGTGGCTCGCGACACGGCGGGAACAGCTCGCAACCGGGGAGCTGTTCTACGTCGCTCACCAGTACGACCTGCTTTATCGATCTGCGGAGCGGTGAGGCAGATCGGATCACAAGTATTATTTGATCTGTGACAAGTAGCACAGATCGATGCCCCTGGTTGGTCCCTCCCCCCGCGAACAGCGACGAAAGCAGACCGAACCGCTCGATGAGCGGTTCTCCCGGAGGCGAAATCGATGAGCCTCCACGCCGTCGAGGCCATCGACGACGCCGTCGACGCGACGCGAGCGTTCCTCTGGCCATTCGACCGCGGGCGATGGGGGCGGCTGGCGCTGATCGTCTTTTTCGTCGGCGGCGCCGGCGGCTTTCCCGGCTTTCAGTTCAGCGGCGGTTCGCCCGGGGGAACGAGTCCCGAGGCGCCGAGCGTTTCCAACCCGGCGGATGCCGTCTCCTCCATCGGCGGGCCGGAACTGGCCGTGATCGCCGCCGTTTTTGGAGTGGTTTTGCTACTGGTGCTCGGATTCGCCTTCGTCGGCTCGGTGATGGAGTTCGTGCTGTTCGAGTCACTCCGCCAGGAGTCGGTGACGATCCGTGAGTACTGGCGTCGACGATGGCGGCAGGGCGTGCGCCTCTTCGGATTTCGAATCCTCCTAGGGGTGCTCACCCTGGGGACGTTCGGCGCCCTCGCGGTCGCTGTCCTGAGCCCGGTCGTCTTCGGTGATGGGGGTCTCTCGATTGCCCTCTTGGTGGTGGCACTCCCCGTCTTTCTCGTGGTGCTCCTTGTGAGCAGTCTCGTCGACGGATTCACGACGGTCTTTGTCGTTCCGGTGATGATCGTCGAGGATCGACGGCTCCTGTCGGCCTGGCGCCGATTTTGGCCCACGCTCACGGAACACTGGAAGCAGTACGCCGCGTACGTGGTGCTCCGTTTCGTCCTCGGAATCGTCGCCGGCATCCTGACCGGAATCGGGACCGTCCTGGGCGCGATTGCGATCGGGATCCCGCTCGGCATCGTCGCCGCCGTCGGCGTCGGTCTGCTCGGCGTCGCGGAGATTATCGGCTGGGCGGTGATCGCGCTCGTGGCGGCTCTGTTCGTGCTCGGACTGCTGGTGATCGGGCTGCTCGTCGCCGTTCCGGTGAAGACGTACTTCCGCTATTACGCGCTGTTCGTTCTCGGGGACACGAACGACGCGTTCGATCTGATCGCCGACCGGCGGCGGACGGTCCGGAGCGAGTAACCGGTGATCGCCTTTCGGACCGCTACTGGGAGTCTCGGAGGCTGACAGGCGGCGCATTACCCAGATTGCCGCGACGGCGCGCCACACACCCGCCCTGACCGTCGCGGCCACTCTTCAGATCACAGGCCGTCTGCCTCGGAATCACACAAAAACGTTTGGCGCTCGTAGTTCGTCAGTACCGCGAGTATCTCGGTACCCACACCCACCGGCCTCATAGTCGACGGTGGATTATTGACGGATCGGTTCGACGGACGGGTATGTCGGAGACAACGACTTCAGAGAGCATTCACGTCGTTGCCGTCTGTGGCAGCCTGCGCGACGGGAGTTACACGCGACGTGCACTCACACGCGCGCTCGACGGAGTGCGTGCGGCGGGCGGGACCGGCGAAGTGCTGGATCTCAGACAGTACCGGCTGCCGCCGTTCGACGCGGACGAGGAACGCCCCGGTGACAGCGTCGCAGTCGTCCGTCGGATCCGGGAGGCTGATGCCGTCCTGCTCGGAACGCCGATGTATCACGGCTCGTATTCTGGGGTTCTCAAGAACGCCCTGGACTACTGCGGTTTCGACGAGTTCGAGGGCAAGACCGTCGGACTCCTCGCGGTTGCCGGCGGAGGATTTCCGGTCGCGGCCCTAGAGCATCTCCGGTCGGTCTGCCGCGCTCTCGACGCGTGGGTGCTTCCCCATCAGGCGGCGTTGCCGAACGTCTCCGCGCAGTTCGACGAAGCGGGGATCGTCGACGAGGGACTCGACGAACGAGTTCGGATTCTTGGGCGCCGCGTGGTCCAGTACGCCCGGATCGAGCCCGACCCCTCGACGTTCGAAGCCGACGAAAACGTGGGGGCAGACGGATGAGAGTCGCCGCTGGCAATGCTGCGTACCGGGGCCGACTGACCGCGAATGAACAACGGTTTTGCCCCTCGGTCGCGGTCTGACATCGTATGCACGCTATTACGAACAGCGGGTGGATCGAGGTCGTCACCGGCTCGATGTTCTCCGGCAAGACCGAGGAGATTCTCCGACGCCTCCGGCGCGCTGAAATCGCGGGGCAGGAGATCGCCGTGTTCAAACCCGCCGTCGACGACCGGTACGGCGACACCTCCGTCGGCTCGCACGTGGGGCGTCAGTGGGAAGCGGACGTCGTCCCCAGCGAGGGCGAGGGCGTCTGGCAGATCCGCGAGGGGCTGAACGGCGAAGACGTCGTCGCCGTCGACGAAGCCAATTTCTTCGGCCGCGAGTTGGTCGACGTCTGTCAGCAGCTCGCCGACGACGGCCGCCGGGTTCTGGTCTCCGGGATCGACCAGACCTACCGGGGGGAGCCGTTCGAGCCACTGCCGCAGTTGATGGCCGTCGCGGAGTACGTCGACAAACTGCAGGCGATCTGTTCGGTGTGTGGGGAGCCGGCGACCCGGAACCAGCGACTCGTAGAGGGTGAGCCCGCTCACGCCGACGAACCCACTATCGTCGTCGGCGCCGACGAGTCCTACGAAGCGCGCTGCCGGAACTGCCATTCGGTCCGGCGAGGATGAGGGGGCGGAAGCCGTGACAACCTGGGTCGAGAACCCCGAAGGCGGCCGAGAACGTGGTCCACGCGGGCTCCTCCGTGCGTGGATCGAAGTGTTAGTCCGCCCGCGGCAGTTCTTCAGGAACGGCGTCGCCCCCGGGGATCAGGCTCCAGGACTGGTCTTCGCAGTCGTCGTCGCCACCGTATACGTGACCGGTCTCTTCGCCTTCACCCCCGAACGGATCCCGAATCTCGCCGGTGGCTCGGCGGTCTCCGCGGGGATTTCACTCGTCGCAGTCGCCCTGCTGATTGCTCCCGGAACGCTCCACCTGACGGCGGCACTGCAGACGATTATTCTGATCGTAACAGTTCCGGATCGGGGCGGCGTCTCCGAAACGGTGCAGGTGATCGCCTACGCCGCCGCACCCTGTGTAATCGCCGGCATTCCGTCACCCGCACTCCGGGTCGTCGTTACCCTCTATGCGGGTGCGCTGCTTGTGGTCGGTCTGCGAGAAGTACACGAGACCACGACGCTGCGAGCCCTGATCGCTGCGACCGTGCCGGCGACGTTACTCTTCGGCACCGTCTTCGGCGGTATTCCTGCGTTTGAGGATCTCATCCGATCGATTGGACTGATCTGACACGTCTGGAACCCCTGTGCAACTGACGAGCGGGATTCGACAACCGTTTTAGGCGTGGCATATTTGATACACCCAATGGATTGGATTACGCACGACGAGGACGTTTGGTTCGATTTCAGGGGCAATTCGCCCGAGCAGCTCACGCCCGGTCGCTATTACAAGGGAACTGTGGACGGTTTCGCGGAGTTCGGTGTGTTTGTCGACCTCGCGCGGGGAGTCACCGGCCTGCTCCACCGTAGCGAACTCGATCGCCGCCTCGAGACGCTCGATTGGGAATCCGGAGATACAGTGTTCGTCCAGGTAAAGAACGTCAGAGACAACGGGAACATCGATCTCGGCTGGTCGATCCGCCAGTCAGAATCGGAGTTCCGCGGGGCGCGCGTTCACGATCCCAACGGTGACGCCGACGGCGAACCGATCGAAAGCGAGGAGGACGATAGCGGACCGAAGCCCGTCAAGAAGACGCCGAAGGGCGTCTCGACGAAGTCGCGGAGCCAGTCCCCGTCGACCAGCTCCGATACCGGCGACGACGATACGACGTCAGCCTCTGTTGCTCCGGCCACCAACGGAGAGCAAACGGAAGCGGTGACCACGAGCGGCGACGCCGAGGCTGACGATGACGGATTCGAGTTCGAGACGGAGGCGGCCGATGCCGAGTCCGCTGTGAGCGACGAAAGCGACGAAAGCGACGAACCACAGTCGCAGGAGCGCGAGGCCGACGTCGAACCCGAGCGCGTTTCGGTCGATTCGCTGGGCGACCGTGTCGACGACCTGGTTCGGATCGAAGGCGAGGTCGTCGGTGCCCGACAGACCGGCGGCCCGACGATATTCGAGATTCGCGACGAAACGGCAGTCGTCGACTGTGCCGCGTTCGTCGAAGCGGGCGTCCGCGCGTACCCTGACGTCGAAGAGGGAGACATCGTGCGCCTCGACGGCGAAGTCGAGATGCGCCGCGGTGAACTCCAGGTCGAAACCGAAGACCTGACTCCACTCGAGGGCGACGAGGCCGAGACTGTCGAGACGCGACTCGCAGACGCGCTCTCGGAGAAGGCACGCCCCGACGAGGTCGAACCGCTCGGCGACCACGACGCGGTGGCCGCCGTCACCGATCAACTCACCGACGCCGCCGAGGCGATCCGGACTGCCGTGCTGCAGTCGCGGCCGATCGTGGTCCGACACGCTGCCACAGCGGACGGATACGTGGCCGGCGCAGCCATCGAGCGCGCGACGCTGCCGTTGATCCGCGAGGAACACGCCCGCGCGGACGCCGAGTACCACTTCTTCACGCGCCGGCCCCTCGACGACCCTGTCTACGGGATGGACGCTGCCACGAGCGACGTCACGCGGATGCTCCAGGACTCGGAGCGCCACGACGAGAAACTCCCGCTCGTGGTTCTCGTCGGGGTTGGCGGGACCACAGACTCGCTGGACGGTCTCGGCCTGCTCGGGGTCTACGGCGCCTCCCGCATCGTCGTCGACGCCGAGACGGTCGATACCGAAATCGTCGACGAGGCGAGCGTCGTCGTCTCGCCGAGCCTCACCGACGTCGCCGCCGGCGACCTCTCGACGGGCGCCCTGGGCGCGAATCTCGGGGCGGCCGTCAATGCCGACGATCGGGCGGAGTTCGCCCACCTCCCCGCGGTGAGCTACTGGACGGAGACGCCGACGGTGTACGCCGAACTCGCCGCCGAATCCGGGTACGACGCCGATCGAACCCGCGAACTGCGTGAGGCCATCGCCCTGGAAGCGTACTACCAGTCCTACCAGGACAAACGCGAACTCATCACCGACCTCCTGTTCGATGACGACGGCGGACTCGCCGGCCACGTCTCCGAACAGTTCCGGATCAAACTCGACGACGAGGTCGAGACGGCGGAGGCAAACCTCGAATACCGTGAGATCGACGGGAGAGAGGTTGCTGTCCTCGACGCCGATTCCTACAGTCACAAGTACGACTTCCCGCCGACGTCGCTGCTCGCGGATGCGCTCCACCGGAACGCCGACGAGAGTCGCGCGGCAACCGTCGTCTACGCCACGGACGAACTGTTCGTCCGGACTTCGGACGACGTCGACGTCCGCGCCGCTGCGGCAGATGCGAGTGCAGCCGTTCCCGAAGGCGGCGTAACCGCGGTCGGGATCCGACAGAATCGCGTCGAGTTCCTCTCGGGTGCCCGCAGAGCCGTCGTCGACGCCGTCGCTGAGGCTGTCATCGACCAGCTGTAAGCCGGCTCTTTTCGGTTTACCGGTCTCGCTTTCGCCGTTTTCGATTCCCCGGAGCGACACGCTTAACCCCGAAACGGGACGAGAGTTGGCTAATGAGTTACCGTCACCCGGGCTATACGGAGGTGAGCCGCCAGTGAGCACTGACGCGGATACTGACCCGGATGCGGAACCGGACCCCACGGAGACGGACGCGTTCCGCCGCACCTGCGAGGATCTCGTCGAGCGGATCCTCGACGGCGACGTCGACCGCGAAAGTCTGGAGTCAGCGAAACTCGACGCGTGTTCGACGCACTCCTCGCCGAAGGTTCCGAAGAACACGGCGATCCTCCAGCACGCGCCCGACAGTCGCCGCGAAGAAGTGAAGAAAGTCGTCCAGCGGAAGCCCGTGCGGACAGCCTCCGGCGTCTCGCCGGTGGCCATTATGACCTCGCCGCATATGTGCCCGCACGGGAAGTGTCTCTACTGCCCGGGTGGCCCGGCTTCGGAGTTCGACTCCGCGCAGTCGTACACCGGCCACGAACCTGCGGCCGCCCGCGGCGAGCAGAACGATTACGATCCGTACGGCCAGGTGACGCTCCGGCTCGAACAACTCAGACATATCGGCCACCCCGTCGACAAGGTCGAACTCATCCTGATGGGCGGGACGATGACGGCGCGGAGCCACGACTATCAGGAGTGGTTCGTCAAGCGCGCTCTCCAGGCACTGAACGACTACGATCTCGACTCCCAGCCGGATCCCGCGGAGGGCGAGTCGTTCAAGCCAGACCCCGAGAATACCGAATTTAGGTATCTGGAGGACGTAATCGCCGAAAACGAGACGGCCGACATCCGGAACGTCGGGACGACGTTCGAGACCAAGCCGGACTGGTGTGATCCCGAACAGATCGATCGAATGCTGGACCTCGGCGCGACGAAGGTCGAAGTCGGCGTCCAGACGACCTATGAACGCATCAACCGCGAGATGCACCGCGGCCACGGCGTCGACGCCTCGATCGAGGCTAACCGGCGGCTTCGGGACTCGGGATTCAAGGTCGGCTTCCATATGATGCCGGGACAGCCGGGAATGACGAAGGAGATGATTCTCGAAGACTTCCGGCAGCTGTTCGAGCGGGAGGAGTACCGCCCGGACTACCTGAAGATCTACCCGACGCTGGTCGTTCGCGGGACACGGGTGTACGACCAGTGGCGCCGCGACGAGTTCGAGCCACTCGGCAACGAGGAGGCAGCGGAGATCGTCGCCGAGGTGATGGGAATGATCCCCGAGTACACGCGTCTGCAGCGCGTCCAGCGGGACATCCCCGCGGACTTCATCGACGCCGGGGTCTGGAAGTCGAACCTCAGACAGCTGGCCGCCCAGCGCGCCGAAGAGAAGGGGATCGAGTCCCGCGACATCCGTGCCCGCGAAGCCGGGATGAACGAGGTCGACCCCGATCCCGAACGGGTGGAATTGAACGTCACGACCTACGACGTCGCCGGCGGGACCGAACACTTCCTCGCGTTCGAGGATCCGATCGAGGACCTGCTGGTCGGGTTCTGCCGGCTCCGCTTCCCGAACGATCCCGTCAGGCGGGAACTCGAAGACGCCGCGATCGTCCGCGAGCTACACGTTTACGGCAGCGAGGCCGGGATCGGTACCGGCGAAGGGGAGTGGCAGCACAAGGGGTACGGCCGGCGACTGATCCGCCGCGCCGAGGAGATCGCCGCCGACGCGGGCTACCGGAATCTCGCGATCATCTCGGGGATCGGCGTCCGCGAGTACTACCGGAAGAAACTCGGGTATCACCAGGACGGGCCGTACGTCTCGAAGCGGCTCTGATACTGAGTACTCTCACGTTTTTTCGCCGAGCGCCATCCCGTTGACGGCGCTCGGCGGGGAGAGACGAGGGTAACCATTCTGATGGGGGGCGAGCAGTCGGCACGGCAGCAGTCGGGCGAGTCCCCGATTCCCCACGTCGGCGTGCCGAACAACCGCGACACGACGCGGGGCAGTCGTCAGGTCACACCGACCTTGCTCGCGTCTCCGCTTATAAACTCTCAGCCGACCACGTCTTCGGACTACCTGGCAGCAACTCCCGTTCAGGATGTTTCGTCTCGAAGGGACTTGTCCATCGCGATGTGCGGAATCCCAGCCTCCTCGAACTCCTCGCCGTACGCTTCGTAGCCGAGGCGCTCGTAGAACTCCCGGACGTGTGTCTGCGCGTTGAGAACGAACCGTGTGTATCCCGCCTCACGGCCCCACGATTCGACAGATTCCATTATTTGCCGCCCCCAACCCTCGCCGCGACTGTCCGCCGCGACGGCGACCCGTTCGACCTTGGCGGTTTTCGGATCGTCGGACGTCGACGGGGCGTCTCCCTTCCCGGCCACCGGTCGGATCCGGGCTGCACCCACGACATTCCCACCGTCGTACGCGACGAAGTGCGTGGCCGGGGCGTCAGGATCGTCGTATTCGTCGTACTCGATCGATTCGTCGACGCCCTGCTCGGCGACGAACACCCGCTGTCGGACTGCGAAAGCGTCGTCGCGCTTGGCCTTCGTGTCTGCGACGAACACGCCAGTGCTGTCGGTCGCAGTACTGGCGCCGGAGCCGTGAGTCGTTCCCTCGTCCGATCCGTTCTCGGCGGTCACATCGGGGAGAGCGCACGCAGTACACTGAGCGTTTCGACTCCGCGCTCTCGGTGCAGGCCAGCCAGCGAACTACCGTCCTCGATGTCGACGCAACTGTTCGCTGTGATCACTGTCGACGTAGCGTCTGGAAAAGTGGTGCCGTCTGCTGTCGCCTTCCGGCGACGGAAGCCGGTGTTAGTTACGGACGACGTTCGTCGCGCGCGGGCCCTTGGGGGCCTGCTCGATGTCGAAATCGATGTCCTGTCCTTCTTCGAGATCCGGTCCGCCAACGTCCTCCATGTGGAAGAAAACGTCATCGTCCGAGTCGTCAGTCGAAATGAAACCGTAGCCGCCAGTGTCGTTGAAGAAATCAACCTTACCGTTTGCCATTGCAAACAAACGTACGCCCGGTTCCGGTATAACGCTTCCGAGGGTAACGCTACCACGACCGTCGGTTTCGTCGTCATTTGCGACGGCAGTGCGGGTTTGTCACCGATTTCTCCGATATTGAGGCCTTCAGTATTGATCAGTCGTGTGGTGGCCCTCGGTCGCCGTTCCAGAGCGGCCGGATGGACCGACACCTCCATCACGAACCTGAAGGTAGGCCTCCGCCATAATCCCGTAGAGCACGACGAACAGCGCACTGCTGATAGTGTTGGTGGCGATTTCCGAAACGGCTGGCGAAGCAGCCAGCTCGAACACCGCTCCCACGGCTCCCACCACGCCTCCGATGACGCCCGACAGCAGCACGATGACCCCGAGTTTGATCCGGTGTCCCCGCGAGAGGCTCCAACTCCGCTTCAGCGCCGGAATCGCCCGGCGGTCCTCGACGCCGACGGCGAAGATGAAAAACAGGAAACAGGCGCCCAGGAACAGCCCCGGGAGGACGAAGAACACGAGCCCGACGGAGACCGCGAGCCCGACGACGAAGCCGCCGCCGATCATCGAGACCGATGCGCGGCCGACCCGCCGCGTGTATAGCTCGCGCGGTAGCGTCGCGAGTTCGGTCGTCGGGCGAGCGAGCGCGCGCGAGACGACCACAAAGAACGCGGAACTGAGGAGGGTCGTGAGTACGAACAACAGTGCACCGGCGGTTCCGGGGATCGGAAGCGTCAGCCCGATCATCCCTTCCAACTGGCTCGTTGCCTCCGGCGGAAAGAATCCGAGAAGGGCGGTGTTGATCGAGACCTGAGTGAGAAACTGGATCGCCAGCAGACCGGCGAAGAGCAGCAGACCGGTTCGGCTCACTATGCGACTGAAACCGTCAGCCAGTGTCCGACCAATTCGGATCGACATACGTCGGATAGGGATGCGGACCCGCAAAAGGCTACGCAAGACTCAGATCCCGATTTCAGTGTTAGATCCTCACAGTTCGATGTGGCTGCCGCGATGCCTGTAGTCTCGCTCGGTGAGCGGAGCTATTGGATTGATCGGCGCCAAAAAATATCGGGGTGTGCGACAGCGACTCGTCGCGTTACTCGAAGAGTTCGACGGCCTGCTCGTAGCGGGCGCTGGGCTCCTCCCAGTCGACGACCTCGAAGAAGTTGTCGATGAAGTCGCCGCGGGCCGGACCGTAGTCGTGGTAGTAGGAGTGCTCCCAGACGTCCAGCGCGAGCACCGGGTGACTGCCCCAGAGTGCGCCTTCGTCGTGGTTGTCGACGACTACGTTGCGCAGCTGGTTCGAAAAGGAGTCGTACACCAGAAGCGCCCAGCCACTTGCGCTGGATGCTGCGGCCTCGAACTCGCCCTTCCAGGCCTCGTAGGAGCCGAAGTCCTCTTCGATGCGGTCGGCGAGCGCCCCGGTGGGCTCGTCGCCGCCCGCCGGCGACATACTCTGCCAGAACAGGTCGTGCAGGATGTGTCCGCTGCCGTTGTGGGTGACGTTCCGAATCGCACCCGCCGACGACGAGAAGTCCCCGGCCTCGCGGTTCTCGGCGAGCGTCTCCTCGGCGGCGTTCCAGCCGTTGACGTAGCCCTGATGGTGCGTGTCGTGATGCCACGTCAGGACCTGTTCGGAGATGTGCGGTTCTAAGGCGTCGTAATCGTACGGGAGGGGATCGAGTTCGTAGCTCATAATTGTACCACCATCTCCTACCACGGGCGGATTCCTGTTAAACGTTAAGAGAGGTGTGCTAACATGTTTACACAGCTGCGGCGGTGAGACTACTTCCGGTTCCGTCACGGCAGGACCAGAGTTTTGCCGAGTCCGGCCCTGGAGCCAGTATGGCACGGATGAGCAATGGCACCCCCGGGACCGACGAACGGAACGTCCGTGGCGACCCGCTGGAACCCTGCAGTCGCGATCCCGAGACCGGCTATCTCAGGGACGGCCACTGCCGGCACCTCCCTCGGGATCCGGGGCGCCACGAGGTGTGTGCGGAACTCACAGACGAGTTCCTGCAGTACAGCAAGCGCCAGGGAAACGATCTGATCACCCCGCGGCCGGAGTTCGGTTTCCCCGGATTGTCGGCGGGCGATCGCTGGTGTCTCTGCCTCCCGCGCTGGCTGGAAGCCCACGAGGCCGACTGCGCGCCGCCGGTCGTGTTGGCGGCGACCAACGAGGCCGTACTGGAGCGCGTGTCGCTGTCGACGCTCGAGGCAAACGCAGTCGAGAAATGAAATAAAAGCGTCAATCGTCGCCGCGGGCCGCCTCGAACATCGAAAGCGCCGCTTCACGCCGTTCGCTGTGGTCGACGATCGGTGCCGGGTAGTCCGGCGCGACACCGTGGCGTTGCGTCGGCGTCAGATCGTCCCACTCGTGGATCAGATCCGCTTCGGCGTCGCGCAGTTCGGGCACGTGGGTTTTGATGTACTCGGCGTCGGAGTCGTATCGTTCGCCCTGTGTCATCGGGTTGAAGACGCGGAAGTACGGTTGAGCGTCGGTCCCCGTCGAGGCTGCCCACTGCCAGCCGCCGTTGTCGTTTGCGGTGTCGTGATCCGCCAGATACTCCCGGAAGTGGGCGTAGCCCTCGCGCCAGTCGATGAGTAGGTCCTTCGTGAGAAACGACGCCACGATCATCCGGACGCGGTTGTGCATATACGCTTCCGATTTCAACTGCCGCATCCCGGCGTCGACGATCGGATACCCGGTCTCGCCGTCCTTCCAGGCCTGCAACTCCTCGGGATCGTTGCGCCACTCGATGTCGTGTTCGTACTCGCGGTAGTTCCCTGTCACCACATTCGGGTTGAAAAACAGGACGTGCGTGTAGAACTCCCGCCACGCGAGCTGTGACTGAAACTCCTCGATCGAGTCGATCCGCTCGTCGTCGGGATCCGCGTCACCATTTGTCTCCACATCCACGATCCGCTCCCGTGCCGACTCGGTCGCCGCGTACACCTCACGGACGCCGATCGTTCCGAATTTCAGATCCACGGAGAGCCGGGAAACCGCGTCGCGGGTCGGATAATCACGGTCCTCCTCGTACCGGTAGATGCCGTCCGCACAGAAGGCCTCCAGGCGCTCCCGGGCGGGTTCGGTGCCCGCCTCCGGAACGTCGGCGTCGGGGTCCTCGAACCCCAGTTCTTCGATCGTCGGGAGATCGTCGCCCGAGACGTCCGCGAGCGTCTCCGCTCGCGGGGGCGAAACCGGATCCGGCTTCTCCCGCGCCTGCCACTTCCGGCCGAAGTAGGTAAACACCGAGTAGGGGTCGCCGTCGTTGGTCGTGATCGATCCTGGCGGGTGGATGATATCGTCGTGGAACGACTCGCGCTCGACGTCGTGCTCGTTGAGTGCCCGCCTGACGGCCGCGTCGCGCTCGCGGGCGAGTCCGGAGTAGTCTCTGTTCCAGACCACCCGCTCCGCGTCGTAGGTCGCCGCCAACTCCGGCAGCACCTCCGCCGGATCGCCCGATGCAACCACGAGATCCGAGCCGCGCTCGCGGTACCACGAACGGAGCGCCGAGAGCGAATCCAGCATATATCGAACGCGGGGGTTGCCGGCGTGTTCGAGGACGTCGTCGTCGAAAACGAACACCGGGATAACCGTCCCTCTCGGGGCTGCTCCGTCTGCGTCGCCAGGGGACTCGGTGTTCCCGGCTGCTGCCGCGGCGGCGGATGCCAGCGCGCGGTTGTCCGCCGCCCGGAGGTCCTGCCGGTGCCAGTGAATCTGCATACCGGCAGGAAGGGCGCCCTCGCCGTCAACGTAACGGCAGCTTTCCGGGAACAATGGCGTCGCGACGGGAACGTCACCGATCGGCCCGGCGGATCAGTCGCTGATCGGCTCGATTTCGTCGCGGCGACCGTCGAGCACCGCGAACCGTTCGTCGCGACGCCGTTCCAGCAGCTCCAGTAACCGTTCCGCCCAGCGGAGCTTTTTCGCTTTCGCCGCCGATACCGATGGGTCCTCGAAGTCCCAGCCCACGAACTGGAGTTCCGCGGCGTCGAACTCGTCGGCCAGGAACGCCGCCCTGTCCCCGTCGGTGAAGCCTCCGAAATTGTAGACGGCACCGACAGGCTCGGCCTGCGTCGTCGCGAGGACGTGCGCCTGGTCGAGTCGTGGCAGCCACGTCTCAAGCAACGGGATGTTATCGCCGTGAGCGTGGGCCGCGACCGGCGTCCCCGCCCCCGTCAGATCGCGCGCCGTCTCCGGATTCTTGTCGAGGTCCGTGACGAACAGATCCACGTCGTAGCCGGCATCAGCGACTGTATCGGCCGCCGTCGAGGCAGCGAAGATTCGGTCGGCGTCGGCTACGCGGTCGACTTCCCTTGGGAGCGAAGGACCCGCTCCCACGACTGCGACCGTCTCGCCCGTGCAGTCGAGGCGCTCCAGATCGAACGGCGTCGCCGACGCAGCGAGTACGTCGCGGGCGCGTTCGTCTCCCGTCCGCGGGTAGCCGAAGTCACGGAGGATCGACTCGTAGATCGGTTCCCAGGTTTCGAATCGCATAGCTACGGCTCACGGGTGTTACGGTGCGGGCCGGAATGGCACCAAGTACCCCTACCCGCGTGCCCTTCCGGCGTCCAGTCGGCCCATTTTAAACGATCCGGCATAAGTTTTCTCGTGTCTGTGCGCGTCTGACGCACCCCTACACCGACAGACCGGGTCACGCGAGCGACGCGGAGATCCGCCGCAGTGCGTCTGCGAGCGCGGCCGACTGATCGTCGACTGCGTCGTCGAGTGCGGTGAAGGCACGCGGTGTCCCGAAGACCACAGCCGTTCGACCGGTCGAATCGGTTGCCGAGAAATTCCCGTTCCCGTCGGCCAGGACGGACTGATTCGGGGCTTCCGAACCCGCCGAAACGACCGTCACGCCAACCTCTGCGGCCGCCGTGGACAGAACGCCGACGTCCCCGTCGGACAGCCCCGTCAGCTCGAACACGCGAACGACGGCCGTCGCTGATGCGGCCCGTGGATCGCTCTCGCCACCAGCCGATTCGGAACTTCCGCCAATGCGTTCGAGATGGCGTTCGGCCTCCCGCGTCGTCGTCACGTCCAGTTCCTCGATACCGACGTCGCCCGTCCGGTGATCCCGGAGCCGATCGCGGGCGAATTCCTTGCCGATGAGTGCCGCATCGCGCGTCTCGGCCACGTCGTGCGTCCGGATGATGTGAGCCCCTCGTTCGACCGCCATCGACGTCGCCGCGAGCGACACCGGAAGCGCCTCCTCGGTCGACCGGCCGGCGACCGACCGGAGGAAGTTCTTCCGGTTGATCGACACCAGAATCGGGTAGCCGAGGCCCCGGAACTCCCGAAGTCGCCGGAAGGTCTCTCGGTCGTCGTCGAGGGTCTTTGCCTCGGACCAGCCGCCGAACGCCGGGTCGACGATGGTCTTGTCGGTGAACCCGTTCAGGCCGAGCGCCTCGTAGATGTCGTCGACGTCCTCGATCGCCCCCGGTCGGGTGAGATCGGGCGGCGACGCCATCTTCGCGACCGCGACGTCGTGCGCAGAACAGACTCGCGGCATCTCCGGATCCGCGAAGCCGCAGATGTCGTTGACCATATCGAAGCCCTGTGAGAGCGCCGCGTCGGCGACTTCGTGGTAGCGTGTCTCGATCGAGAAGATTGCGTCGCCGGAGACGCTTTCGAGCGTTTCGACGGCGGTGTCAAGGCGGTCGAGTTCCTGCTCGGCCGAGAGCACCTCGAATCGCTTGTTCGCGGATTCGAGGCCGATGTCGACGATGTCGGCCCCCTCGTCGATCAGTTCCCGGTCGACGTATTCGGCGGCGTCGCCGGGATCGTCGAAGACGCTCGGATCGTACGGTGATTCCTTCGAGACGTTCAGCACGCCCATAATACGTGGTGGGTGTTCGTCGCCGATCTTCAGGCCGGCGGCGTCCACAGTTCGCATACCCGATGGAAGGACGGAGGGCACATATACTGACTGGCCGATTGCCGGCCGGCGGCCCGCGGGCAGATCTACCGGCGGGACAAGGTGAGTGCCTCGGGGCTTGACCCCGAGGATGAAACAGACACGATTATGACATAAGCCACCGTATCTTATAGCACAGTTGCGACGTGGGTTAAGGACCTTAATCCGAAGCAACTGCGCGCAGTTGCAGAGAAATGCGACACCTCTCAAAACCCACGCCGAAGGCGTGGTGCGACGGGTGTTGTCGGGCGAGGTGGAGTCGCTGACCCTCACGGACGCACCGGGCGTTCGGGTGTTAATTTCAACCGACCCGTTTCGGGGAGGCCGAGGGGAATTAAATTCGCCTGCGTCTGTCCGTCCGTTTCTGGACGACACAGACAAAACGGTGAAGCCTCGGGGCTTGTCCCCGAGGTACTTCACTCGGCGGGACTTTTATCGTCCGCCGACAACGGTGCAGTATGCCGAAGCCGAAAGACGACTTCGAGACGCTCTACCCGTACCGCCTGTACGAGCCAACGGAGATCCTCGATCCGGAGTTGATGTACACCGTCCCAGAGATCGCACGCCTGCTTCAGGGCCTCGATCCAGCAACGGAACTCGACGCCGACACCGAGGACCGCGTCGTCGCGTGGACGATTCCCTGGTTGATACAACACGCCGACACGCTGGTGATCAACGATCCCGTCGGCGACGAACCCGGATACTTCGGCCTCGCGGAGGATGCCGACGAGGTCGACGAGATCCCCGAAGACGCCGACGAGACTCGGACGGAGGTCTTCGACGGATAACGGGGCGCCGAAACGACGCCTGATCAGCGGGTTCGCGCCGCTCTTGCTGCGAGTTCCAGATCGTCGCCGGGGCGCTCCGTGATGGTCGGCCCGTGACCGACATACAGCGCGGTCAGTTCGTCGTCGACCGTGTCCCGGAGCCTGTCGATACTCTCGATGAGGGTCTCCCGGTCGCCGCCTTCGAGATCGGTACGACCGAACGATCCGTTGGCGAAGACGAGATCACCCGCGAAACAGACGCCCGTCGAACGGGCGTAGAAACAGAGGTGGTCCGGCTTGTGGCCCGGGGTGTGCAGCGCCTCGTAGTCGTCGTCGCCGATCGGGACGATCTCGCCGTCGGCGACAGCGTTGTCAACGTACTCGCTGCCTGGGTCGAATCCCCACGTCTCGACGTCGAACGCCTCCTTCACGGCCGGCACCTTCTCGACGTGGTCCGGGTGGGTGTGGGTCAGATAGAGGCGATCCAGGGAGTCGACGTGGTCTCTGATCCGCGCGACGACGTCGAAGTTCGCGCCCGCGTCGATCAGTGCGGTCGTGTCGCCGGTGGCCAGAAAGACGTTGGCGGTGAACGCCTGGACGTCGCGTGCGAGATTGTGAATCACGGGCGTTGATAGCGGACGGGCCGACTTCCCTCTTTCCGATCCCACCCGTCACAGCGGGATATCGCCGCTGGATCGAACGCGCCCGGATGTCTCACCTTCCGGATACGAACAATCAAGATTCCGGGCCGCGGAGTGACGATCAAGACACGATGCGTCAGTATCTCGATCTCGTTCACGACGTGCTCGCAAACGGGGGCTACAAGCCGAACCGCACGGGCGTCGATACGATCTCGGCGTTCAGCCGCCACTACCGGGTGGATCTCTCGGAGGGCTATCCGCTCCTCACGACGAAGGACCTCTCCGGGAGCCGGTGGAACTCGCTGATCCACGAGTTCGTCTGGTATCTCTCGGGCGAGGAACACATCCGCAACCTCCGTGAGGAGACCGGCATCTGGGACGCCTGGGCCGATCACGAAGGCAACCTCGACACCGCCTACGGCCGTTTCTGGCGTCGGTTTCCGGTTCCGGAGGAGGGATTGCCGGGCGAGTCCTGGCCCGACGACGATCACCGCTGGATCAACGACGAAGGGACGTTCGACCAGATCGCATACGCCCTGGATCAACTGCGCGAGAACCCCAACTCCCGGCGGATCGTCGTCAACGCCTGGCACCCCGCCAACGCCGCCGTCTCGACGCTCCCGCCGTGTCACTACACGTTCGTTCTCAACGTCCAGGGCGACGAACTCAACGTTCACCTGCATCAGCGCTCCGGAGACGTCGCTCTGGGAATCCCGTTCAACATTGCCGCGTACGCGCTGCTTGCAATCGCAATCGCTCAGCGGACGGGATTCGACCCGGGAACCTTCGCCCACTCCGTCGTCGACGCACACGTCTATTGTGGGTCCGGCGAGCGCGGTGAGTGGTACGCGGACAATCTGGACGCGCTGCAGTCGCGGCTGGCGGCGATAGAGGATCGGAGCGACTACCGCGACGTCAAGAAGTGGCTCGATGAGACGGCGCCGCCGGAGCCGGAGGACAAGGAGCGATATGATCACATCCCCGGGCTGCTCGAACAGTGTTCCCGGGAGCCGCGGGAGCGGCCGACGATCGACGTCGCGGACGTCCCACTCGACGACCTCACGTTCGCGGACGTCGAACTCTCGGGGTACGACCCCGCGCCGGGGATTCGCTTTGCGGTGGCCGAATGACCGCCGACGTCGAGATCGTCCTGATCGCCGCCGTCGCGAACAACGGAATCATCGGCCGCGACGGCGAGATGCCGTGGCACTACGGCGAGGACCTCCGCTTTTTCAAGCGGACCACGACCGGGCATCCGGTGATCGTCGGACGGAAGACCTACGAGGCCGTCGTCGCGGCGCTCGGCGAGCCGTTTCCGGAGCGGACGACAGTCGTGCTCTCCTCGCAGTCACTCGATCTCCCGGCGGGTGCGGTACTGGCAAATTCCGTCGAAGAGGCCATCGAGGCCGCCGCTGCCGACGCCGAGGACCGCGGCGTCGACACGGCGTACGTCGCAGGCGGCGGTCGCGTCTACGAGCAGTTTCTCCCGTATGCAGACCGGCTGATACTCACCGAACTCCACGAATCATACGAGGGTGACACCGAGTTTCCGGAGTGGAACGAGTCGGCGTGGGAAGAGACGGGCAGAGAATCGAGAGCGGCCTTCGATTTCGTGACCTACGAACGGCAGCCGTGACGGACGATCTCCCGGAATGGCTGCGTGTTTTGACTTTCGGGCGCGGTTGAGTTTCGGCGGCCTTCGGTCTTCGAGCGTCGCGACCTCGGGTTGCTATTCGGCGACGAACTCGACGTCGGTTATCTCGAACCGTGCGCCACCCCTCGACCCGTTCTTCACCCGGATCTGCCACTCGTGGGCCTCGACGATCTGTCGCACGATATTCAACCCGAGTCCCGTTCCCTCGTCGCTCGTCGAGAAGCCCTCCTCGAACACCTGGTCGAGCCGGGATTCGGGGATCCCGTTGCCGTCGTCCTCGACGTAGAACCCCTCAGGGAGCTCTCCGACAGTGATCGTTACGTCGCCGCCGCCGTGTTCGATCGCGTTCCGGAAGAGGTTCTCGAACGCCTGTCGGAGCCGGCTAGGATCCGCCGCAATCGTTCGCTCGATGTCGGTCTCGATGGTGGCCTCGGGTGATTCGATCGTCGCCCAGGCACGGGTGGCAAGCTCTTCGACTGAAACGGCCTCCCTGTCGCCGACGCTCCGTCCGCCTCGGGCCATCGCGAGGAGATCCTCGATCAGTTCGTCCATCCGGGCGTGGGCGTCCGCGGCGGCCGTCAGGTGCTCGCTGTCACACTCTTCGCGAGCCAGCTCGAGCCGTCCCTGGGCGACGTTCAACGGGTTCCGGAGATCGTGTGAAATCACCGAGGTGAACTGATCGAGGCGCTCGTTTTGGGCGGCAAGTCGACGTTGCTGCAGTTTGAGGGTCGTGACGTCGTTGATGACGACAACACGACTGTCCCGTCCCCCCTGGCCGGGGTTCGTCGGTGTCACGGACACCTCGTAGTACCGCGTTTCGGACTCGGAATCGTCGATCCTGATGATCTCCTGGATTCGCCCTGTTCCGTCGACGAGATCGGCGAGGGCAGTCGTGGGAACGATCTCCCGAAACCGCGCGCCGATCACGTCCTCGGAGACGCCGAACAGTTCCATTCCGGCCCCATTGATATCCACGACTCTGTCGTGTCTGTCCAGCACGCAGACGGCCGACGAGATGTTCTCGAACACCGTTCGGAGAGCGACCGGGCCGACTTCGGCGAGGCGATAGCGGAACATCGCCACCCAGATCGCGCTTACCGTAACCAGGAGTGAAATCGGTGTGAAATCAGCGGTCATCAACTGCAAGGAGTGAGGAATGTTCGCCGCCCACGGCGCTGCGACTGCGATGATCAGCATCGCACTCTGGCGCCGGTAGAGATTCGGTGCGGTGACGACGTATCTGAGGAACAGAAACGACCCGAACAATAGCAGTACGTACGTGAACACGACGAAAGCCAGAAATCCCGGCCCCGGAGTCGTCGAGAGTCCTGCGGGCACGGGGGCCGAATAGTCGATCCGGGCCCAGTAGAGATGGTGGCTCGGATTCGTCCAGACGAGGAGTAGAAACCCTCCGGCGAATCCACCGAGAACGGCGGCGGCACGCGTCGGAAACGACTCGACGTAGCCAGTGTAGAGGACCGCGAGGAGGACAAACCCGACCGGTGAGGCAACGATCCCGAAATACGATATCTGCAACCATCGCAGTTCGGCTATCGGTGTCGAGACGGTCACGAGTCCGAATGACCCGCCTGCCCAGACTACCGCGGCAACACAGGTCAGGACCAGCGGGCGTGCCCCGAGAATCTCGCGGTGAGCCCACGCGGAATACGCGATGCCGACGCCCAATATACAGGTCACCGCGAGCAGCGTCAGATATACTATTTGTAACATCTTTTCAGTCAGTTGTTCCCGAGACAGCCATCCCCTCCCCCGGACGAAATTGTTGAATACACTAACTGTTACTTTCGCTATTCAACGAGACGGTATAAAAGGCTGTCTGGGCACGACTGCACCGATGGGTAGTTTGCACTTTTTTCACGTAAGTCAACACCAGTGCTCCAACACGGTTTCTGTGACCTGTTCGACGGACGGTGGTTTTGTCAGATAGACGTCCGGGTCGACGGAGAGATTCGATTCGGCGTCGACGGCCGAAATAATGCCGACTGGCGTCTCATATCCCTCGTTTCGAACCTCACGAATGACTTCTTCTCCGCGTAAATCCGGCATTCGCCGATCGAAGAACGCGAAGTCGATGTGATCGCCGAATTCCTGCAGTGCGGTTTCGCCACTCGTGGCAGTCACGACAGTAAACTCCGCGCTGTACTGTGCCTCATAGAGGGCCGTCAGTTGCGGGTCATCGTCGACAAACAGGACCGTGGGTTCTGCCTCGTCCGGACTGGAACCATCTGCTGATTCCTGTATGGCCATACTATCAGTATTGGTTACGGAAACCTGACGCTCCGACCTACAATGTTAGGATTAAAATCAGATTACAGTTTGTTGTTCTGTCGGGATGTCGAACGCATATTTCGTTGACTGCGAAGGCCAGTCGGAATTAAATTCCCTCTGCCAGCTGAGCGCGCCGTCTACCGTCCACACTCTATCAATGTAGTGATAAGATATCGGAAGCGCCATTCCGAGTAATGAGAACGCTATTTGTTTGCCGCAGGCGGGGATTCGAGTCGCAGCCTCGCGTGTACATTCTCCGGAGGCTCTTTTCGACTGACTCCCCTCGTTTTATGTGCAGTATCGTTCGTAACAAACGTATGGATCCGAATCTCCGCGCACTCGAGGGCATCTCGCCGCCGCTTGCGACACCGATGGTCGACGGGGAGATCGACTGGAACCATTCGTCTTTAGCTAAGACTCACACCTCGGTTGTGTAGCGGTAGCGAGCGTCTCCTGTAAGATCGGTCGTTGTTGGTGGATCTTCTGAGCATCCTCGATCAGCCGCTCCAGCAACGGCGGTGGCGAGTAGCCAAGGTACTCTCCGAGTTCGTGGAGGATGAGCTGGGCGTGCGACCGGAAGGTCGCCGCCCAGCGTTCCGGCGGAAACACGATCTCGTCGTCGGCCTGCTCGGTGACCAGATCCAACAGCTCACGACTCACCAGCAGTGACAGCAACGCCGCATACAGCAGAATTTTCACCACATCCGGGTCGCTTGTGTCGAACTCGTCCAACTCGTACTGCGTCTTCAGTTCACGAAACAGCGTTTCTACCTCCCACCGACACCGATACAACGTTGCTAAATCCGCCGGGAAAAACTCCTCTCTCGGCAGATTCGTGATGTACAGGTGGTAGTCGTCGGCGTCCTCGTCGCGGACGCCGACGACGCGGAATCGCTTCGTATCCAGCGAGCGCGTTCCCTCGTACTGGCCCCGCTTGAACTCCGCTTCGACCTCTACGTCGATGTACTTCCGCGAGAGATCATCGACCACATCGTGGATCTGCTTACCCTCCAAGGGAATGGCGCGCCCGCGCCATTCCCGCAATTCCTCCGTTATCAGCGGATTCGCGTTCTCTTTCAGCCGACTCACGAAGTAGCCGTCGTTCTCATCGATCAACGCGAAGCGGCGGTACTTGAAGTACGCTCGATCGAACAGAACGAGCCGTTCTTGTAGCCACGATCCCGTCTTGAACAGCGTGCTGTCGTGCGTTTTCTCGTCCGTCACGTCGATCCGTTCAATCGTCTCATCGGTGGCGTTGTGGAGCAGGTGGAGCTTCGCTCCAGCCTGCTCCTCGTGACGGGCTTGGAACTCATCAGAAAGGAACTCGTGTAACCGCAATACCGTTCCATCGGCGATCATCACGTCCCTGAATCGGTCGATATCAGCGTCAACGGTGTCGGGAACAGCGACCTCGTCGAGACCATGCTCGACGAGGTCGCGGAGGTACTCCGCCAGCGTTGGTGTCAACCGGTGATAGAAGCCACCGGGAGAGATCGTTTCATCAGCTGTTGAGTTGTAGCAGCGTCTGAACCCGGCGAGTGTTCGGCTCTCGCCTGCGGCGAAGCCGAACACGAGCGCCCACACGAGAACGGGAATCTGAAGCTTCCCCTCACGCTCGACCACGCCGAGTTCCTCGGCGTGCTCTTCGAGGAACTCGGAGGGAAACAGTGTAGTGAGCCGACGCATAATTCTCGATGAGGAGGCGTCTTGGTACACACTTGCCGCCTCCTCATTCCTCTCGAAAAGAAGCCTCGATAAGCCGCTGCTGTCACGCGGTTTCTCTCTTAGCTAAAGACGGATGTCGACTGGAACTCTTTCGAGCAGTTGCTCGCGCACGTCGGCGACGGCGGCGTCAGCGGCGTCTTCCCGTGCGGGACGACCGGGGAGTCAGCGAGTCTGACTCGGACAGAGCGACGACAGTTAGTCGAACGGACTATCGAATCCGTCGGGGCGGATACCCCGGTCATTGCTGGTGGCAGCGGGACGAACGTCGCTGAGACCGTCGACTGGATCGAAACGCTTGCCGACATCGGCGTGAACGCTGCCGTCGTCACCGGGCCGTACTTCCACAACTCGAACCGGGAACCGGGACTCGAACGATTCTTCACGAGCGTCGCTGACAGGAGTCCGCTTCCACTGATTCTGTACAATATCCCGTCGTGTGTCGGTGAATCGATTCCGATCGAGACTGTCGCTTCGCTCGCCACTCACGAGCAGATATCCGGACTGAAGGATTCCAGTGGTGACCTCGCTTACGGCCTTCGGGCGAAGCATCAGACGCCGAAGGACTTTCTGCTTTTCCAGGGGTACGACCCGCTTTTGCTCCCCTCCTTGCGAATGGGGTTCGATGGAGGAATCAACGCGCTCGCGAACGTGGTTCCCTCCGTGTATACCGAACTCTATCGGACGACAGCCACCGAGGACGCTGCACACCAGCATCATCGGATGATCGAACCCCTTTTCGAGGTGTGCAAGCGGGACGGGTTTGCCCCCGCGACGAAAGCATTGCTCGTCGAACGCGATATCATCGCTTCGTCCGACGTGCGACCACCGTTGACTGCAACCGATGTCGATAGTGACCTGAAAATACCCCCCTAAAGAACATAGACCCCTGGAGGGTAGCACCCGATACTATCAAATTGCGTAGTATATTATTATAAAGTAATTAAAATACTCTGTATTTGATTGTGGCTCTATAATGCCTCAGTAGGCCTAAATTCGCGTTACAATAGATGAGTATTAAAAAGAGAATTGATAAATACGATAAAGTATCATTTTTCATATAAAAATGTGATACGATAAGCCCAGTTCATCGTAACAAATGTACGTTTGGTAGCTATACTTAGAACTATATAAAAAAGAAATCGGGGGCATAAAAACGACCCGTAATCCCATAAACTGGGATATTTATAAGCTAACCCTGTTTTTGTCCTCACGAGACCGACAGCCAAAACGACAGACCGGTTCAATCGTCCCAATTACTGAAAGAACGGTACTGACGGAGTTATTCTGCGGAACGGATGCTTCGATATGTGATGTTTCGGTTGGATCCTTCCGGTGGGCTCGTCGAACAGTTTCGAATCGATCAGCTGCAGAACTGACCTGAGTCGCCTGACAGCGAGGACTCGATAGTTGAGGAAAAACGTCCCACGCGTAGTCGTATTTAGTGGTTCCATTCTGGGGTATTTTTAAAAGGGTCAAGCACGTACCGCTGCGTATGACAGACGGCCCCTCGGGCGCCTCGGTAAAGACTACCCGTACCTCGCTCGACATCCTCCAGATCATCCGTCGAGAGAAGGGCGCCGATCTGAACGGAATCGCCGACGAACTGAACAAAGCGACGAGTACGGTACATCGGCACCTGAGGACACTCCAGAGGGCCGGTTTCGTAACCCGATATGGGGAAACGTTTCATCTGGGACTGAAGTTCCTCGATTTCGGGGAGTACGTCAGGAGCCAGTGGCCGTTGCAGGCGATCGAAGACGCCGTCTCGCAACTCAACGACGAGACCGGCGAAGAAGTGGACTTCCTGACGGAAGATCGTGGCCGGGTGATCACGATCGGCAAATCGTACCGAAAGTACCACAGGATGGTCAGATACTCCGATAGCGGAGACGGTGGTGATCCGAAACGACGTCGGTCTCAGGTTGGTAACTACTACCATATGCACGTGACCGGCGCCGGCAAAGCGATCCTCGCGGAGTACCCCGATCGGAAAGTCGAACGGATCATCGACCAGTGGGGGTTACCTGCACGAACTGAAAACACGCTTACTTCTGAGACGGAGTTCTTCGCAGAACTGGAACAGATCCGGGAACGAGGGTACGCGATCAGCGACGGAGAGTACGCCGAGGGTCTCAGAAGCGTCGCGAAAGTCGTCGAAAATCCGAACGGTGGCGTGTTCGGAGCGTTGAACGTGGCCGGGCCGACCTATCGGATGAACGGAGTCGTGCTGGAGCGAGAGATCCCGAACGCGCTCGAAGAGGCTAGTGAGGCGCTCGAAGAGGCGATCGTCGATCGATCGAGCGTCGTCGAGAGACAACCGCTCGGTTCGACGTGAGATGCAGAAGGCGTCGCTCGCCCCTCGGATTTCAGGAAACGATCTCCAGGAGGCCTTCGAGCCCGTCGATCTCGTACTTCGGTGATTCCGTGAGCTGGTAGGACGCCCGATGGTCCCGGTGGAGGAACGCGGAGTCGATCCCGAGACGGTCGGCCGTCTGGATGTCGACGATGCTGTCGCCCACGAAAAGCACCTGATCGCCGCCGAACTCCGTTAAGATCTTTTCGGCGTAGTAGGTGTTCGGCTTCCGTCGATCGAGCCCGGCAAGCGTCGGTTCCCGCCCGTAGATCGCATCGAAGTGTGGAGCGAGGTCGAACGCCTCGAGGGAGTTCGTGACCGTCCCTGCCTGATTGTTGCTGACGACTGCGAGCGTCAGGTCCTTCGCTGGCGCATCCAAGATGTTGACGACGCCGATATCGGGATACGTGCACTTTCGGCCCCGCTCGACTTCCTCGGCCTGTGCCTCCACAGCGAGTTGCTCCCGCCGACGCCAGAACTGTTCGGGTTCGATTCCGAACTCCTCGCAGACGCGACGGACGTTCGCCGCCGAGAGTTTGTCACGTTCGTCACCGGTAATTTCGACCAGGTACTCGACCGTCTCGGCGTCGACGTCCACCACGCCGAATTCGAGAAACGCTTTGCGGACGGCAGTTCGGTGGACGGCCGGGTCTGTCGGCTCGACGAGCACCCCGTCGCTGTCGAAGATGATCGTATCGTAGTTCATATCGAATCCTCTCGTCCGCTCCGGATGTCCGTATCTATGCGCTTCCAATGGAGACATAAGAAATTTTCTCTGAGGCGCTCCCCCGGCGGAACAATTAGGTACCCTGCCCAGAGGAGTTGTGGATAGACGGATGCGTTCGTTCCACCGGCAGCGCCACGGTTTACTGGCAGTCTACACGCTTTCGTACTTTGCGACACGGATCGAACCGCTGGCAGTCGCGCCGTTGGTTCCGGAAATAACGACGTCACTCGAAACGACCTCTGGCGCGGTCGGTACCGCAATGACAGGCCTCTGGGCGGCGTACGCGATCGCACAACTGCCGAGCGGGATCCTGGCGGATCGGTACGGACGGCGTCGACTGATACTTTTTGTGCTGGTGTGCGGGGCTCTCGGGAGCGTGTTGCTCGCAGCCGCGCCGTCGATCCTGATTTTCGCGGTCGTGGTCGTGTTGCTGGGTGGCAGTCTCGGCCTCTACTACAACGTGGGCGTTCTGTCGCTCGACGATCAGTTTGAGGGAACCGGCTGGGCGCTTGGTATCCATCGCATCGGATCACAGGCCGCGGGGCTTGTCGTCCCAATCGTTGCAGCCACGATCGGCGCCTGGTACTCGTGGCGGATCGGACTCCTGCTCGGAGCGGCCGTCGCGCTGCCGGTGGCTGGATTGGCAGCCGTTTTTATGGAACCGACACGGCCGACTGAGCCGACGGCTCCGGCCACAGGTTTGCTTGATCAGCTCCGTTCCGGGGTGGGCTATCTGCGAAGGATCGGCTCAATAACGACTGTCGCGGGCATCGGCGAGTTCGTCGCGTTGGCGAACATTACGTTTCTGCCGACGTTTCTCATTCGCCATCACGGCTTCGACTCCGTGCTGGCGGGCGCTGTGTTTTCGCTATACTTTCTGATCGTCAGCGCGACGCATCCGATCGCTGGCTGGTGTAGCGACCGCTTTCGGCCGATTGTGGTCGTCGGTGCAGCGCTCGCAATCGGTGTCATCAGTCACAGCTTCCTCGTCGTCGCACCGACGCGTCCCGCGGTGATCGTCGGTGCGGGGACTGCGGCTCTGACGATGGGATTCAACGTTCCGTTGCAGTCGAAACTGCTCGCGGCGAGTGACCAAGGCGACCGTGCGGAGTCATTCGGCGTGTTCCGAACCGCATACATCCTGCTTGGCTCTCTCGGCGGAACGGTGACGGGAACAATCGCAGACACGGCTGGATGGGGTCTCGCATATGCGTTCGTGTCTGCAATCCTGCTGGTGGGCCTCGCTCTCCTCTTGGTATCTCGGGACTCGTCAAGACTGGGAGGTCACGATGCGATTGACAGCTCATTCTGAACTGAAGCGGCGCTAACAACGGGGTATAGACTCTCAGAACTGCCATCTCTCGGTGCCGGCACAAATATTAAGTACGGTGCAGGCGGAGATTTCGAAGAACATATGGATCCATCGTCGGAGACCAGCGTCTCGCTGCAGGACCTCACGAAGGATTACGGGTCACTCATCGCGGTCAAAGGAATCGACCTCGAGGTCGAACCAGGGGAGTTCATCGTGATCGTCGGGCCGAGCGGCTGCGGCAAGAGCACGACCTTGCGGATGATTGCTGGGCTCGAAGACATCACGTCGGGGGAACTGTACTTCGACGACCAGTTGATGAACGGCACGCCACCGAAAGACAGGAACGTCGCGATGGTGTTCCAGAACTACGCACTGTACCCGCATATGAGCGCCCGGCGAAATATGACGTTCGGGATGAACTCGGGCTCCGAGACGTATTCCAGCGACGAGATCGACGAACGGGTCCGGGAAGCCGCCGACACACTCGGCATCGCGGACCTCCTTGACCGCAAGCCCAAGCAGCTTTCCGGCGGCGAGCGCCAGCGCGTCGCGCTCGGACGGGCCCTCGTCAGAGATCCCGACGTACTCCTGCTCGACGAACCCCTCTCGAACCTCGATGCGAAACTCCGGATCGAGATGCGGACCGAACTCGACGAACTCCACCAGGAACTCGGGACCACGACCGTGTACGTGACACACGATCAGACGGAGGCGATGACGCTCGGCGACAAGGTGGTCGTGATGAACGAAGGGCAGATCCAACAGGTCGACCCGCCGCAGACACTCTATGACTTCCCGGACAACGAGTTCGTCGCGGAGTTCATCGGCTCGCCGCCGATCAACCTGATCCCGGCGGAGTTCCGACAGGAGGGCGGCGAGTTTTCCATCGAGGCCCAACACGCCCGTGAGGACTTCGAGATCACGCTCCCCGCGAACGACGATCTCCGGCGGGCCGACCTCGGTGAAGTCACGTTCGGCATCAGACCCGAGGACATCCATCTCGCGTCCACCTCCGACTTCGAACAGGAGACCCCGCTGTCGCTTACCGTCGACGTGATCGAACCGCTCGGTGACAGTTCGCTCGTGTACGGGATGATCGGCGAGCAGGAGGTCCGGATTCAACTCGATGCGCACGCCGACGTGTCCCGCGGCGACACGGTGTCGCTGGTCTGTAACCCCGAGCGACTCCATCTCTTCGACGCCGAGACCGGTGACGTACTGTATCACTCGGCTCACGCAATCGAGCGAGAAGTTACCGCCTGAGGGGCTTGCGTCTCTCCCGGGCGACGATTCAGGCGAGGATCCGTTTCAGCCGTCGTTTACTCATCTCGAGATACTCGAAGTCCGCAGTGTCCAGTTCGATAGAGAGCGTGCCGTCCCAGATTCCCTCCCGAACGGGCTGGAGCGCCGTCGCAAAGTCGAGGCCTCCGTACCCCAGCGGCAGATGTTCGTCTTTCTCCTGATACCCGGTGTCCGGGTGCCGCGTGTCGTTGAGATGGAGATGTGAGACCCGCTCGCTGTGTTCGGTGAGGAACGAGGCCATCTCCGATTCCGTCATTCCCGAGATCGCCGCGTGACCGGTATCGAACGTCATCGAGGTATCCGTTTCCGAAAGGATCACATCGAAGCCGTGGACGTCGAGTGAGCCGACGTCGTCGTAATGGTTCTCCAGGCAGATCTCGAATTCGTGTTCTGCGGCGAACTCATCCAGTTCGCGAACTGAGGGGACGAGCATCGAGTTCAGTTCGTCACGGTCCCAGAGGCGCCGCCAGGCGTACGAGTCGGGGTGGAGAACCCCCTTCTCGGCGCCCAGTGTAGCTGCGACCTCGATACACCGCTTCAGCTCCTCGACAGCGCCCGTCCGCTGGTGGCGGTGCGGCGAGCCGATGAGCATCGGATACGGGAGGTGGACGAGAAGATCGACATCGTGGGTCGCGAGCGCGTCGGTCACGACGTCGCTATCACGTTCGAGTTGATCACGGTGGGCGTCGCCGTCCATCATAAGTTCGACGTAATCGAAGCCGAGTTCGTCTGCGTGGGCGATCGATTCCGAGTACGCTTCCCGATCGAAACTGACGAATCCTGTACGCATCAGTCACGTCAAAAGCCTGTTTCAAAGTAGCTTTTTCCCCGCCGATGGCTGATTCATTCGAATAGTGTCAGTCTCGTTAAGAAATATTAATACTAATCGGTTCAAAACAGTGCGATGCAACTATGTCACGTAGCCATTCCGACAAAAGCGGAGGCCGTTACTCCCGGCGTCGATTCCTCGTGGCCGGCGGCACCACGGCGGCGATGGGGTTAGCCGGTTGTACGGGAGACGGTGGTTCCGAGGACACCGAAACCGAAGGCGATGGTGGGTCCACAGCGACGGAGACGGACTCGGAAGGGACCACCGTCGGCGACGCTGGCGAGGAGCAGGTAACGGTGAGCTTCTGGCCTGCGTGGGGTGGGTACTACGAGGAGACGTTCACCCAGATGGTGGCGAATTTCGAGGAGGAACACCCGAACATCACCATCGATATGTCCGCCCAGGGCAGTTACGCGGAGTCGCGCTCGGCGCTTTTCAACGCGGCCAACGCGGGCAATCCCCCGGACGTCGGCCATCTCGACAAGGGTGACGCGATCATCGCCAAGGACAGCGGCTTCTTCACCCCGGTCGAGGAGATCTGGCCGGATATGAACCCGGACGACTACATCGGGCCGGCCATCGGGACAAGCGTCATCGAGGGGACCACGTGGTCGATCCCGTTCAACAACTCCCAGATCATCATGTACTACAACAAAGATCACTTCGAGGAGGCGGGACTCGACCCGGAATCCCCGCCTGACAACTGGGAGGAACTGGCGAGCGCCGCCAATACAATCGTCGACGAGGGCGTCGCCGACTACGGCGTCAGTTGGCCGAACCACAACTGGTGGATCAACAGCTGGATGGCCGAACGGGAGCAGTTCGTCTGCGATCAGAAGAACGGGCGCGCGGGCGAACCGACCGAAGTGTACTACAACACCGAGGACGCACAGGCAGTGTTCGACTTCTGGATCAACGACATCGGGGACGCCTACCACAACCCCGGCATCAAGAACTGGGGCGCCTCCGAGCAGGCGTTCCAGAACGGCGTCGCGTCGATGCATATGAACTCCTCGGGCTCGCTGGCCTACAGCCTCTCGGGCTTCGAGGAGAACGACATCAACGTCGGCGTGGCCGCGCTGCCGGTGCCGGGCGACCGGATCGGCCACAGTATGGGCGGTGCGGCGGTCTGGGTCTCCGACAAGGATCGCAGCGACGCCGAGCGCGAGGCGATCGCGACGTTCCTGGAGAATATGACCGGCGCCGAGCAGCAGGCGTACTACTCGAAACAGACCGGCTACTTCCCGTCGCACAAGGAGTCGTTCACCGTCCTCGAAGACCAGGGCTTCTACGAGGACAACCCGGACACCTACAAGGTCTCCTACGAGCAGTACAAGGCCTGGGAGAAACACGAGATGAACCAGGGCATCCTGATGGGTCCTGCGTCGGATATCTACCAGGAAGTCGAGAGCCAGTCGGACGAGATGCTCCAGGGCAAGGCGATCAACGAGGCGGCACAGGCCATCAAGGACTTCGGCGACCGCCAGCTCGAACGGTACGAGCGGGTCTGAGAGCGCGACTGAACCTATTTGTCACGTCACCGATTTATGAGCGAAATATATCAATCCAGATGGAAGGCGCTCCTGCTTCTGCTCCCGACGCTGGCCGCGAGTGTCGCATTTCTCTACTACCCCGCGATCGAGACGTTCCGACTCAGTCTGTACAAGACCGTCGCAGCGGGCGCACGCCAACAGTACGTCGGACTCGCGAACTTCGAGTGGCTGCTGACGAGCGGCCGATACCAGTACAGTTTCCTGATCACGCTGGCGTTCGCGGTTGTCGTCGTCATCGGAGCGCTGGCGATTGCGCTGCTCCTCGGGTATCTCGTCTATCAGATCGAGTTCGCCAAGTCGTTTTACCTGGTGTCGGCGATCCTGTCGTATTCCTTTTCCTTTGCGATCGTCGCGACGATAATGCTGTTTCTGCTGCACCCGACTGTCGGGATCTTCACGTTCGCGCTCGAGGCCGCGACCGGCATCGAGTTCAACTGGCTCTCGAACGATCTCCAGGCGTTAGCTGTCGTCTCGGGGACGACCATCCTGAAGATGATCGGGTACAACGTCATCTTCATCGTCGGCGCCTTCAGCAGTATCCCGAAGACGATCGACGAGACCGCAAAGCTCGATGGCGTCGGTCACCTGAAGCTGCTAAGTCGGGTGTACGTCCCGCTCATCTCGCCGACAATCGGGTTCCTGATCATTATGAACACCGTCTACGCGTTCTTCCTCCCGTTTCCGGTCATCGACATTATGACCAGCGGCGGTCCGGGGAACACGACGACGGTACTGATCTACGAACTGTACCAGACTGCGTTCAGCTCCAGCCAGATGGGACTCGCCGCGGCACAGTCGCTCATCCTGTTCGCCCTCGTCGGGGGGCTGATGATCGTCCAGCTACTTATGTCAGATCGGTACGCACACTACGGAGGCGGGTGAGATGAGCGTCGTCGACATCCCCGACATCGAGACGGTATCGAACAACGCCGACGTGTACAAACGTCGGATCAGACGCCAGTGGCAACTACACGGTGCACTGCTGATATCGCTGGCAATCCTGCTCCTGCCGGTGGTGCTCGTTGCGCTGATGAGCACGCAGACGAAGGCCGAGATCCTGAATTTCACTTTCCTCGGAATCGGAAGTGACGGGCTCAGCAACTACACGACTGTCTTACAGGAACACGGTTTCCTCACCTACCTGAAAAACAGCCTCGTGATGGCCACGCTCATCTCCGTCGGCAAGGTCGGCATTTCGCTTCTGGCAGCGCTGGCCATCGTGTTCTTCGACTTCCGGTTCAAGCGGGCCATCTTCATCTTCATTCTCCTCACGCTGACGCTGCCGGTCCCGATCCGGATCGTCCCGCTGTTCGAGCTTATGGTCAAGCTCAACTGGAACGACACGATGCTGGCGCTGGTGATGCCGTACTTCGCCAGTGCGACGTCGGTGTTGCTGCTTCGTCAGCACTTCGAGTCCATCTCGGAGTCGATCGTCGAAACAGCGAAACTCGACGGGATCGGCCCGATCAAGTTCCTGGTGTACGTGTTGATTCCGATGTCGAAGAGTATGCTCATCGGCCTGTACGTCATCGCGTTCATCTGGAGTTGGAACCAGTACCTCTGGCCGCTGGTCGCGATCCAATCGGAGAGCAACCAGGTCGTCCAGGTCGGTCTGAAACAGCTCCAGGGTGCGCAGGCGGCCGGCGAGACGCTGTGGGGCCTGATTATGGCGGGGACGATCCTCGCGCTGCTCCCGCCGCTCGTCATCCTGATCCTCGCCAACAAGCCGCTGCTCGAGACGTTCAACGTGCAGACGAAGTAGCCCGTTTTCGTTCCGTTTTTTCGACGCGTTTCCAGCCGTTTCACGAAACCTCACGGCTGGCAGTAGTCGGGGGTCGCAGTCACGTTCACCGGTCCACAAATTGTACAATTCCAATGTCATCATCGAAGCCGGTTCGCTGATCGTAGTCCTGAATCGAACTATTATATACTATCACCGGGACACCACCACAGAGACAGTTTGGTTCGTCTCCGCTGTCGCTGTGAATCGTGCAGTCCCCGAGAGATAACATAGGTACATCCGTTATGCGTCCGCTGACCGCCCGGTTGCTCCGGTTAGAATTTCGCTGAGTCGAACTACAACTGCATTCCGGACCGCCGCTGGTGCACCCCTCACGCTGTGTGTTACCACAGATTCGGCGGGCGACTCTCGGTGTTTTTTGCTGCTTCAGGGTCGATGTCGTTCCGGCGACGAGCGACTCCCGAGTCCACTCGTTTCGTTTAACGAAACCACGGCGAGTGCCGAAGCGAAGGCACGACCCGGAGAGAACTCATAATGGTTACTCTCACTTTTTACCGCCGAGCATAACCCCCGTTGACGGCGCTCGGCGGGAAGAGACGAGAGTAATCATTATCACAGTTCGGGGTCGTCGAGGTTGACGTAGACGCTCTTCTGACGCTGGTAGTGTTCGAGTGCTTCCAGGCCCAGATCTTTGCCGAATCCGGACTGTTTGAACCCACCGTATGGGGCGTCAGGAAGAATCGGGCCGTACTCGTTGACGTACACCAGCCCTGCATCCAGGTCGTCTGCGGTCTGGTGGACGAGTGTGGTGCGCTCTGTTCCGATTCCGGAGGCGAGGCCGTACTGTGTCTCGTTTGCGAGTTCGATCGCCTCGTCGTAATCCTCGAACGTCATAATCGTCTGGACCGGGCCGAAGATCTCCTCGCTACCGATCGTCATCTCGTTTGTCACCCCGCCGAAGACGGTCGGTTCGACGTACCACCCGTCTGATAGTTCGGGGTCGTCGGGGGTGCCGCCGCCACTGAGCAACTCCGCTTCCGATTTGCCGGTCTCGATGTACTCTGTGACTGTCTCGAATTGGCTCTGCGACGTCAACGGACCCATCGTCGTCTCCTCGGAGAGCGGGTCTCCGAGTACGTAGGATTCGGCGGCTTCGACGAACCGCTCGGTGAACTCCTCGGCGATCGATTCATGCACGAGGGCCCGGGAGAAGGCGTCACAGATCTCGCCAGTGCTGTAGAAGATCCCGTCGGCGACCGCCTGCACGACTTTCTCCAGATCCGCATCCGGGAAGACGATGAACGGGGATTTGCCGCCGAGTTCGAGCGTGACCGGAGCGACCCGTTCCGCGGCGGCCCGCATCACCCCGCTTCCGACGTCGGTGCTGCCGGTGAACGAAACCTTTCGAACGTCGTCGTGTTCGGCGATCGCCTGCCCGACCTCGGATCCCGATCCCGGAACGATGTTGAGGACGCCGTCGGGGAAGATTCCCTCCGAGAGCTGTGCCGCCCGGATCGTCGAGAGTGGGGTGTCGCTCGCAGGCTTCAACACACATGCGTTACCGGCGGCGAGTGCGGGCCCCAGCTTCCAGGCGGCCGCCCAAAGCGGGTAGTTCCACGGGACGATCTGCCCGACGACGCCGTACGGCTCCTGGGTCGTGTAGAGATGGAGGTCGTCGCCGGCCGGAACCTCGCTTCCGCGCTGTGCCCGGCAGACAGATGCGTAGAATTCGATGGTATCGATCGCCCCTTCGACTTCGCCGCGCGCCTGCGTAATCGGTTTGCCGCAATCCAGACATTCCAGGAGAGTCAGTTCCTCGACGTGATCCGACAGGACATCGGCCCACTCGAACAGGCGAGCAGACCGGTCGCGGGCGCTCGCCTCCTCCCAGCGATTCTCGAAGGCGTCCCAGGCGCCCTCGACCGCCTCGTCGACCGCCGCGGTACTGGAGTGGGGGATCTCGACGATCGCCTCGTCGATCACCGGATCACGGACAGCCTGCTCTGTTCCGCCCGGCTGATGCTCTCCGCCGATCCACGGACCGAAATCGAACTCGGCTCTCACTTCCTGGTGCTTCGATCGATGTCTATCGGTGACGGTACCGCCCTCTGGTGAGGAACTCGCCATACGGGCACTCTCGTTTCGGAACTCAAAAATCTTTACGCGACGCTCGGATCCGTCGGACAAGAATAAGCAATATTCACGCTAACAAACACCTTTTATACTAGTGTTGTTCGAGTCTACCACGGATGCGACGAAACAGCTACGCCCGATCAGACAGTAATCCGAACCGAAACTGGATCCCCGCCGGCCGGGTACAACGATGAGTCTCGGCGAGTACACGCTCTCGTTTCCGATCTGGGTCGAGTTCGGGAATGGGAAAAGCAAACGGGCGGGCGAAGTGATCGACGCGAAAGGGTGGAACAGTGCCCTGCTAGTCACCGATCAGGGAATTCGGGCCGCCGGAATCCTCGATGGGGTTGAGGCCTCACTGGAAGCCGAGGGCATCGAATACGACGTCTACGACGGGGTCGAACCGAATCCGACCGCCGAGATGGTACACGATACACTCGATGTCCTGTCGGGTGGCGGATACGACGTCGTCGTCGCGGTCGGCGGCGGCAGCGTCATCGACACGGCGAAGTGTGCGACGCTGATGAAGACCAACTCCGGGAGTCTCGCCGACTACGAGGTCAATACACCGGAAGATGTGACCGCTGGGACGGTCGAGAACCACACCCACCCACTGATCACGATCCCGACGACCGCCGGCACCGGAAGTGAGGTCGACTACTGGGCCGTGATCACGGCACAGGAGCGGGAGTTCAAGATGGCGATCGGCCAACCGCCGCTGTACCCCGACGGGCCGTATCTTGGCGCGGACGTCTCGCTCGTCGATCCCGAACTGACGGCGTCGCTGCCGCCACGACAGACCGCTGCGACGGGATTCGATGCGTTCTCACACGCGCTGGAGAACCACGTCGCCGCGGGCGCGCCCGAACTCGTAAAGCCCTACACGAAACACGTGATGGGGCTCGTGCCGGAATACCTGGGTGACGCCTACGAGACGGGGAATATGGAAGCACGCGAACAGATGCTGTTCGGGTCGCATATGGCCGGCTTCTGTGAGAACTTCGCCGGCTTCGGCGCGATCCACTCGCTTGCGGAGGTCACCGGCGGGATGTATCCGGAGATCCCCCACGGGGAGGCGATCGCCGTATTCACGCCTCCAGTGATGCGGTACAACCTGGAGGAGTATCCCGGCCGGTACGCCGAGGTCGCTGATGCGATGGGTAGCGACGTCTCTGGACTCTCGGACGTCGAAGCCGCTCACGAAGCCGTCGACGCCGTCGAGGCTCTGATCGACGAAGTGGATCTCCCGTCGAGTCTCAGCGAACTGGACGTCGCGGAGGACGATCTCGAAACGATCGCGGAGAAATCACTCGACACCATCGAAATCCACGATAACCCCCGCGACGCCGACGCGGCTGATCTGCTCGAAGTCGCCCGCGACGCATACTGATACTGATTACTCTCGTCTCTTCCCGCAGAGCTCCGCCATCCGGGGTGGCGCTCGGCGGGACGCAGTTTCCCTCTTCTCATACCGTTCGCCGACGAGAATCCCGGCTCCCCCACCTTCAAACCTCTTTCCCTCCGCTACTGCACGCTCCTACCCCACGTGTATAGCTGAAGTGTTTTATACGCGTGACCGATACTATTAAATGTTATCGCGAAATGGTCTCATCTTAGAGGTGTAGTATGTCAGGTGATGACACCCTCTTCGTCAGAGAAGCGACGGGACTGGTACGGGACTGGTCATCGTACGATGCAGGAATCTACGCATTCCTGTCAGTAAACATCGTCACGTTGGGCTTCTACATATGGACGTTCAACGCGTTCATCCCGCAGGGAAGCCCGATACTGGCGACCCTCATCGCGGTCGTCGCGATCACGTTGCAGAACGCAGTTTACGCGACGCTCGTGGCCTCGATGCCGCGGGTCGGTGGCGACTACGTGTGGCAGAGTCGTCTGTTGAGTGGGTTCTGGGGCTTCTTCCTCTCGTGGCCCGGCTGGGTGTTCATTCTCTGGCTCTGGGTCCCGATCTACGGATCGATCCTCTCGTGGCTCGTGTTAGGGCCGGTGTCGGCGCTTTTCGGATTCGTCGAACTGGCCAACTTCTGGAACTCGAGCCAGGGACTTCTGGTCTCCTCTTTGATCGTCATCGCGTTCGTGTTCATCTACGTCAGCCTCGGAATGAAGTGGTACGCGCGGATCCAGCAAGCGCTGTTCTACGTCGGCGTCGTGGGACTGGTGATCTTCATCGGCGGGCTGCTCACAACGAACCCATCGCAGTTCCAGAGCGCCTTCAATTCCCAGATGAGCACGTGGGGGATGGACGCGACCTACAACGGGATCATCGAAGGCACGTCGGTGGACTTCGCTCCGATGTGGAACCTCAACTGGGGTGCGTCGTTCAAACTGGTTCCCATGCTTCTGTTCTGGATTATGTGGACCGTGTGGGGCTCGACGCTGTTCGGTGAAGTCCGCGAAGCCGGGGAGTTCAAGAAGATGTTCGGCGTCTTCGAGGGCGCGCTGATCGCGGCCGGTGGGCTTGCGATCCTTCTGTGGCCGCTGTTCGATTCCGCGGTCGGGTACACGTTCTACCAGGCGCTGAACTACAACTACTTCGTCGGCGCGGGCGCCCAGCAGTGGCTCTCCTCGCCGACGACCATCGCGGCCATCGCGATGGGGAACGGGATCCTCGCGAAGCTGATGGCGATCCTGATGGCGGGATGGTTCTTCGCGTGGTCCGGAACGGTGTTCCTCTCGTCGACCCGGGTCATCTTCGCGACGGCGTTCGACCGGACCATCCCCGAGGTGTTCGCGGAGGTCAAGGGCCGGTACAACACGCCGTTCTACGCCATCCTGCTGATGGCGATCCCGGCAGCGATCCTCACGGTGATCTACTTCTTCGCACCGGGCTTCCAGACGCTCACGCTGGCGGCGACGTTCGCGATTGCGGTCACGTTCTTCGGCTCCACGATCGCGTGTATGCTATTCCCGTGGCGGCGGCCGGAACTGTTCTCGAAGAACCCGGTCTCGAAGTACGAGATCGGCGGGATTCCCGTCATCTCGATCGTCGCCGGCGTGTTCGCCCTCTTCTTGCTCGTCGTCTTCTACTACTGGGCGACCGAGAGCGTCTACGGGCTCAACAACGTCCGGTCGATGGGTTTCCTCGGGATCCTCTATCTCCTGTCGGCCGGCATCTACCTCGTGATGAAGCGCCGCAGAGCAAGCCAGGGCGTCGATCTGGACAATCTCCACTCGGAGATCCCGAAGGACTGATGCTGATCACTCTCGTCGCTTCCCGCCGAGCGCCAGTCCGTTGACGGCGCTCGGCGGTGAAAAGTGAGGTAATCGGTATGACGCCGGGGCCGACACGTCGGTTGCAGTAACGCGGCGCGATTTTTTTCGGACGACGCGAGAGGACAGTCGCAAGTCGGCGGTCCGTCGATCCCGAGCGAGTGGATTCCGCGGGCGTCGGTCTGTCGCTAGCCGAGTTCGGGCTGCTTGTACCACTGCTTGTGTTCGCCGACGATAGAGCGGAGCTTCCACCGGAGGCTCTTCGGATGATCGTCGATCTCGTCGCGGAGGGCCTCCATCCGGGAGTCCAGTTCCGACTCGTCGACCGGGAGGTCGTTCGAATCGACGTACTCCTGTACCCGGTCGAGGCTGTACGTGACTGTCCGCCATAGCCCCCAGTCGCCACCTAAGAGGTCGGCGATGTACTCGCTGTTGATGATTTCGGTGTCGTCGGCGCCCGATTCGATCGGGTGATCCGTGAGCATCGCGATGATGTCCCGAACGTCGCGGTCGCTGACCTCGACGATCTGGAGTTTCGAGAGCAGGAGATCCTCGATGGGGACAGTCGGGTAATCCTCGTCGATCCGGTCGCGCAGGCTCCAGGTGTGACAGAAGTCGAAGCGGTCGATGATGTAGTCGGCCTTCCGCTCGTTGACCGGATCCGTGAACTCCAGGCGGAAGCGACGCATCGTGTTGAACCGCTCGCTCGGCTCGTAGCCAAGTTCTTCCATCATCTCGACTGTTTCATCCTCCTCCTCCCGTCTGATGACGAAGTCGACGTCCCGGTAGCCCCGTTTGAACGGCTCCTCCCTCGCGGTTTCCGCGTGCCGGTTGATGGCCGTCCCACCGATCATCCGGACCGTCAAATCCCGGTCGTCGGCCGTCTCAACGACTCGCTTCGCCTCCTTGACCGGATCGGATCTGGGCTCGGTCTGGCTCACACGAGTAGCACCTTGTTATCAAGAGTCACCTCGGGGTGGTATTTAATATTACCCCCTGACGAGTCCGACCACGTCGACCTCGGGTTCGAGATCGATGATCGCGCCCTGCAGCGACGCCTCGGAGTAGACGCTCCCCGGATTGATCGCGTCGGTCCTGCCGATCTTCGTGTGGCCACGCGACTCGTGGATGTGGCCGTGCAGCGACAGCGGCGGCTGGTACTCTTCGATAATGTCACGGATGACCTTGCTCCCGACCGGTTCGGTCGACTGGGCTCCGAACTTCGGCCGGAGGTCCTCGTCGAGTTCGGGCGCCTCGTCCAACTGGGAGTCGTACGGCGGCTCGTGGAAGTTGAAGATCGCCCGATCGAAGTCGTCGATGCCGCTGATGATGCCCTCGATGCGCTTCCGCAGGTCCTCCTCGGACTCCTCGCGGTCTGTATCCCACGGCGTCGGATGGGTCCATCCGGTACTGGCCATCTGGTACCCCGGACCGATCTCGACGACGTCGCCCTCGACGAGGTCTATCGTGTCGGAGGAATCCCACACCTCGTCGATCTCGAAGGGATCGTCGTTTCCGGGACAGGCGTACACCGGCGTGTCGTCGAGGTTCTCCTCGGCGAACGCGATCCACTCCTCGATCCGGTCGCACATCTCGGAGATGAAGATCTCGTCTTGGCGCTCCTGGGCGTCGTCGGCGTTCTGGAGCGCGTCGTACTCCGCTTCGTCCATCACGTAGGGGTAGTAGCCGGTGTCCTCCAGGGAATCGAGGAGGTCTTCGAGTTCCGATTCGTCGGTGATGGTGTGTTCGTCACCCTGCCGGGTGTACGTGTACTTGTCGCCCTCGTCGACGATGGGGAAGATCGCTTTCCCGGTAGTGTCGCCGCCGAGGATCAACACGTCGGCGTCGTAGAAGTCGGCGCTGTTGATGAACTTCCGCCAACACGCCGTCGATCCGTGAACGTCTGTGGCGAAGAAAATTCGGGTAGCGTCGGGATCTTTGTCCACTCCGGCTGTCTCCTGGGAGGTGGTCTCCTGGTTGAGTTTGTCTTTTAGATTGGAAAGCAGTCCCATAGGTGACCCTAACCTCTTTTTTGCAGTGTGAAAAGTTTTGGCCGGTCCGACTCCCTTGCACTCGGTCCACACCACCTCAGCGTCGTCGTTGCGGGGAGCATCGTTCCACGGAGTTTCCGATAGTAGCGCAAGGAACTGGTTGCGTATCCGATCACACGAAACGTTCGGTTCTGCTGGTGAAGACCGGCCAACGACACGACATCGGAGACGACACTGCACTCGACATCGGGTCAAGAGTTCGGTGAACAGGCTATCCTCGGCCGGATGTGGCAAGGTACGGGCGGGTTGTCGACGGCACGCCGAGCCCGGGATCGTATCGACTCGACACGAAAACCCACGGCCACCACCTCGGATGGTTCAACGCGGCCTTCGGGTTCAGTTCGCCGTCCCGACGTGCTCCTCTAACTCGCTGGCGACGTCGGTGAGAGCGTTAGGGATCTCCTCTTCGAGCACTGCGCCGTCGATCCGATAGGTCGGACCGGAGACGCTGAGCGCACCGATCACCCTGTCGCCCGGTCCGTGGATAGCCTTTCCGACGCTCCGCATCCCTTCGGTGTAGCCCTGGTTGTCGACCGCGATGCCGCGCTCCCGGATCTGATCGAGTTTCTCGTACAGATTCTCGCGCGTGGTGATCGTGTAATCGGTGCGCGCGGGGAGCCCCCACCGATCGATGATCGCCTCGATACGGTCCCGAGAGTACGTCGAGAGGATTGCCAGCCCCGAGGCGGTCGCGTGCATCCGATAGTACGATCCCGTCCGCGCGCGGTACTCCTTGGAGGAACTGCCGTCCGTGCCCTCGTACTTCGCCCACTTGTGATACGACTCGGCGATCGTGATGACCCGACCTCGATCGGGCGCCACGAAGTCACACTCCTCTTCGGTCAACTCGGTCAGCCTCGCGATCGCCTCTTCGATGTGCGTGTAGCCCGGCCACTGGCTCCGCGCGCGCTCACCGAGGTTCAGGGATTTCAGCCCGACGTCGTACGTCTCGCCGTGCTTCACCAGGAGACCGTTCTCCCGCAGTGTCGTCAGGTGCTTGTGCGCGGTGCTCTTTGCCACATCGAACTCCTCGACCACGCCACGAAGACGCACCCCATCCCGTTCGGCGACGAGATCTAAAATGTCTAGCGACAGTTGCGTCGTCTCCACCCCGCTGCTGTCACCTGTCGACGTCATACTACGTCGGTTCGCCCGTGGGGGAATTAATAGTTCGGTAGGATAGAACGAATCCGTGGCGATGGGCGCACTACCGCCTCCACCCGTTTCTTCGATCGTTCGTTAGTTCGGTTCAACGAAACTATTTGACCTTCGCGGTCGCTGGCGATCAGAAAATAATAAGCGTACAAATATTATTTCACGTCTCTCATCGTATCGAACGCACCCGTCACAGGCCTTTGTCGACGAGAACAACGTATGGAGCACCGCTGGACTGTGTTTTTGCAGTTCGATTCATCGAAACTGATTCAATTGATATGGATCTCTCTTCGGAGAACTGGAGATGAATATATTGAAAATAATATGTTTTGATTTAAATAATAGATCTTTTATGATATACTACGTAGCAACTGCACACTACAGAGCGGGACCGAATCGCTGATATCGCAACGTTACAAATCAGATCCACTGTGCTCCGATAGCTAAATATTGATCTAAATTATATTCTTATTTTTATATATTATTCCCCTGTAAATTCTGGATCCCGGTCCTCACGGAACGCTTCGAGACCCTCTTTGTGATCTGCGGTTTCGATCAGGGTGCTCTGTGCGAGTGACTCGACGAAACCGGCCGTCTGCAGATCCGCATCCCGTGCTGTGTTGACGGTTCGTTTCGCCAACCCAAGCGCCTGCGGGGGTTTCGAGAGGAGCGATTCGGCGTACTCGCTGGCCGCCTCGTCCGGATCGTCGACGACTCGCTCGGCGAGACCAATCTCCTCTGCCTCCTCCCCGTCGATGAGCCGACCGCTGAAGATCAGATCCTTCGCTTTGCCGGGGCCGACGAGATGGACGAACCGCGAACAACCGCCGAGTCCGGGAATCAGCCCGATGTTGTGCTCCGGGAACCCCAACGTCGCAGCCGGCGAGACGAGACGAACGTCACAGGCGAGTGCGAGTTCGAGACCGCCGCCGACACACGTGCCTTCGATCGCGGCGAGCATCGGTTTCTCGATCGTTTCGATCGACTCGAAAACCTGCCCGAGTACCTTGCTGTTCTTCCGAAACGCGGCGGTCGTCCAGTCTTGCGCCTCCTCGAAGAGGCTGATGTCGGCCCCGACCGAGAACACGTCGGGCGTGCCGGTGAAAATTCCGACGCGGACACGGTCTTCCTGGAGGACGTCGACAGCCTCGGACAGTTCGTACCGCATCTCCTGGCTGATCGCGTTCACGGGGTCGTTCGCAAGACGGACTGTAGCGACCCCCTCGTCGACGGTGACGTCTAGTGTGTCGAAACCCATATCGGCGGTTCGATGCTCCGACGGCATAAAACAGTATGTTGCGACGAATCTTCGTAGCGTTTGCAGGTCCTCGCTCATCCGATCGCGAGACCACATTTCACGGGACATCGATCCGCCCCACTCGATCTGAGCGGCACGGCTGCTGGAATCGCCGGGAAGATTTTATAACGACTCGCCGCCGGAATTTCCATATGAACACGGCTCCCGGACTCGGCGGGGTGGTCGCGTGAGCGACCAGTACATCACCTCCGAGGATCATCTGCCTGCGGACACTGACGGAGAGATTACGATGCAGGTGATGGATCAGGAGACGAAGCACATTTTCACCACGCGGGCGCGGATCGCTCGCGATCCCGCGGAGCTGTCGGACCCGGCCCCGTTGACGATCCTGCGCGGACCGCACGAAAACCGCGAGGAGCAGTGGTACATCGAGATTATCGAGACCGACGTCGAGGAGACGAGTATCGACGAGGACGTGCTGCGGGAGTGCTTTCGGCAGAGTCGGGAGGGCTCGAACGTCCTGACTGCCCGCGGAGAGGACGTGAAGACACTGGTGTCGTACCTGGTCGAGACCGGCGAGTACGACTCCGTCTCGACGGCAGTTCGGTCGTTACTCCGGGATCACCTCTCCGAAACCCGGCCCGAACTGGTCGACCGGTACGTCGACCTTCGCACCGAACGCGAGCGCGAGGAGATGGAGTTGCGACTGCGAAGCGGTGATGAGGAATGAAACGATCCGAAGGAAGCACCGACGGGACGCACCCGCTCTCGGATGGCGGCACTGTCGTCGCTCCAGGTCCCGACGAACCGGCCGATAGCCTGCGCGCGTATCTGGCCGGTCTGGACGCCGCAGACGAACTGACGCGGATCGAACGGGATATCTCCTGGAACCTGGAAGCCAGCGCGATAACAATGCTGGCGAACAACCGGGACGACCGGATTCCGGTCTTCGAGTCGGTCACGGACAGCGAGATCACGGCCCGGTTGGTCGGGGATCCGTACCGCGGCTCACGTGCGCGGCCGTGGGATCGGGTCGCGCGGGCGCTCGGACTGCCGCCCGATCTGGACGGCGATACGTACTACGAGACGCTCATCGACCGCCTGCGCTCTCCGATAGAACCGACGACCGTCGACGCCGATTCGGCACCGTGCAAAGACGTCATCCACCGGGGCAGCGACGCGGATCTGTTTGCGCTCCCGTGGCCGTACATCCACGCCGCCGACGGCGGCCGGTACTCGAATCTCCACACGATGGTGGTTCCGGACCCGGATTCCTCGTGGACGGACTGGTCGTCCCACCGCGCGATGATACAGGACGGCGACAGAGCGAGCGTACTCCTTCTGGCCGGCGAGCAGGCGCCGAACCTGTTTTATTACCGGTACGAGCGGCAGAACGATCCGATGCCGGTCGCGGTCGCGGTCGGGGTCGAGCCGGCGGCGCAGTTCACCGCCTCGATGTGGATCCCCACCGGCAGCGACGAGGCGGCCTTTGCCGGCGGTCTCAAACGCGAACCGGTCGAACTCGTCGAGTGTACGACCAATAGCCTGAAAGTGCCGGCCAGCGCCGAACTGGTCATCGAGGGGCAGATCCTCCCCGGAGAGCGCCTCGACGAGGGGCCGTTCGGCGATTACTTCGGCTATATGCACGGGCCGCGACGCTCGATGCCCGTGCTCGAAGTCGAGGCGATCACCCACCGATCGGAGCCGCTGATCCCGTTCTGCGTCGAAGGCTCGGGTGTGGGCTACTCGCTGAACACGAGTTCGACCACCGAGGTGGCCTGTATCGGCCCGGACGCGACGCTCGGACTGCGCGCGGCGGGGTACGACGTCGAGAAGTGCGTCCCCTGGCGATTCACCCCCCGGACGGCCTACGTGGTCTCGACGGACGTGCCCCGGCCGGGCTATCTCCACGAACTGGCGAACTTCATCTTCACCACCTGGGGGATGCTTCACGTCGATTTCTTCGTGTTCGTCGATCCCGACGTGGATCCGCTTGCGACGCGGGACGTCCTGGAGGCGCTTGCACTCTCGGCTGATCCCGACGCGGACTTCCACCAGTTCGGCGTCGAAGCGATGCCGAAAGTCCCGCTGAACATCTATCAGACCCCGGAGGAGAAAGGCGACGCGGAGACGGGGACGTCCCGATCCAAGACGGCAAAGGCCTACATCGATGCGACGACCGACGGGGACGATCCCGGGTACTCGCCGTCCGATGCGGCGCTTCGCGAACGCGCCCGCGAGGTACTCTCGCGGGCCGGCGTCGAATTCGACGCCGACGGGGGGACGGTGGGAGGAGGTGTCGTCTGGTGACGGATCTCCGCTCCCTGCTGGCGGAACTCGACGCGGCCGACGACCTGCTCGAAATCGACGAGCGGACACACTGGGCCGATACCGCCGCGGCTGTTGCCGCCGAAGCGGCCCGTGGGAACGGGCCGGCGGTTCTCCTGACGGATACCGGGGGTACGGCTCGGCCCGTCTCGGGGACGCTCGGCGGTCCCGACCGGCTCTCCGTGCGCCCCCGAGACCCGTGGTCACGGGTCGCGGCCGCCCTGGGTCTCGGGATCGATGCGGATTATCTCGACGTTCTCGACACGCTCGAGAGAGCGCGTCGGGGGGGAACGGCGCCGCCCGTCGCTACCCTATCCGCGACGGAGCGCGAATCCGAGCTTCGATCTCTCGGCATCCCGGCGATCGACGGAGCAGATCTCCCCGTCGTAACTCTGGGACTGGCCGCGGTCCCGGCGGAGAACGAATCCGAACGGGAGATCGCGGATCGACCGACAGGCGAGTCGGACGGGGCCGAGCACACGGACGCCGCTGGCGGTTCGGACGGCCAGCGTGTCGACGTCGACGCCGTCAACTGGCTTCCCGTCCGGGGATCGATCCACGGAAGCGATGGGCTACGGCTCTCGGTCCCGGCGACGCCGGCAGGCGAGTTATCGTCGGGAGCACCCCTGTCTCTCGTCCTGGGAGCACCGCCCACGGCGCTGATCGGGGCGACGATGCGGTGGATCGGCGAGTCGCACATCGACGGCGCGCCACGCGTCGCAAACAGCCTGGGCGACGTACCGGTCGCGCCGACGGCGGGCGGTGGGGTCCCCGCCGACAGCGAAATCGTCGTCGAGGCGACCGTCACGGAACCGGACGCCGACACTGAGCCTGCGGGACCGAAATCGCCGTGGGAGAATGCCGTGACGACTGCGACGATGACGGCGCAGGTCGAGTCGGTCCGAACACGGCCGGATCCGTTGCTCCCCTTCTCGCCGACCGGGGCGGCGATGTCAGACGGCCGCAGCCTGCTTTCGATCATCGAATCCGCCCGTCTCTACGGCCGGGTGAACAACTACTGGGGGGTGAGGCCGGTCGAGTGGCTCGCACTACCCGCAGAGGCGGGACTCGGCGTCTGTCTGGTCGCAAGCGAGATTCTCTACGCGGGCTTCGAGTGGCAACTGGCGAACACGCTCTTTTCCTTTTCGCGGCTGTTCGACAAGGTCGTCGTCCTGGATACGGAGACGGCACCGATGGATCTCGGCCGCGCGTTCGACGACATCTGGGTGAAGGCCCACCCGGCAAACGACTGGGAGTTCTCGGATCCGGAAGCCCCGGCCGCGACTGCGACACACTACCGGGGGGACGGGTCGACAGGTTCGAACGTCTACGTCAACGCTGCCTGGGACCCCCGATGGGACGAGGAGTACATCGCTCCCCGAGTCACCTTCGAGACGACCTACCCCAGAAATCTCAGAGAGGCGGTCCGTGCTGAATGGGAGGCGCTCGGCTTCGACCACGGCCCGGAGTACGAGGCGGGACATTACCACCGCGAGGAGTCGGGCGAAATTGACGCAGAAAACGGGGCCGAGGAGTAACGTATGGACCGCCGAGCTGATCCGCCGTCGATCGAACGCATCGGCCATCCCGGTGGGAGTCCGGAGGGCACGAACAGCACCTACGTGCTCCCGGAGCGGGGGCTCGTCCTCGACCCGGGACCGCCGAGAGATGCGTCGTGGACGGTACTGACTGAAGGACTATCGGCGGTGGGGCTGTCACTCGCCTCGATTGACACCGTCGTCGTCACGCACTGGCACGCCGACCACGCGGGGCTGGCACCTCGATTAGCTGCGGAGGCGAACGCGGAGCTGATTCTCCACGATGACGATGCGCCGCTGGTTGGCGAGTACGGAACGGAACGAGAGCGGCGAGTCGAACGGGACGTGCGACGGCTCCGCGAGTGGGGGGTGCCTGACTCCGTACTGACGCAGATCGAAGCGACCGACGAGCCGTCGCCGATGCCGGACCGATGTCCGGTGAGATCAGTGACGGACGGCGAGCGGACCGATGGTGTAGAATTCGTGCACACGCCTGGCCACACGGCTGGACACCTGGGGATCGAAGTCGGTGACGCGCTTCTACTCGGTGATGCGGTGTTACCGACGTATACGCCGAACGTCGGCGGGTCCGACACCCGGATGGACGATCCGCTGTCCAGCTATCTGCGGACGCTCGACGAGATTACCCGACGATTCGAGCGGCTTCAGGACGAGTGGGCGACTGTCAGAACGCTGCCCGGACACGGGCCGACGGTCGAGTTACCGTCCCGGATCGAGACCATTCGAACGCACCACGCCGAACGACTATTCGACGTTGTCGACGCCCTGTCTCCGTCACCTTCGTCGGCTGAGGGGTCGTCGACTACTGAATCGACGGCCGCATCAGATGCTGCCGACGACGACCCCGACAGAGACTGGGACGACGTCCCCGACAGAGCCCGGGACGACGTCCGAGGTCGGACTCCGTGGGCGGTGGCGCGTGCGCTCTTCGGAGAGATGACAGGGATCCACGCGAAGATGGGTGCCGGAGAGGCCGCGGCACATCTCCGGTTCGCGGCCGAGATGGGGTTCACTGAACGGGTCGAGACGGAGCCGGATCGATACGTACGGACCGATACCGAACTCACGGAAGCGGCTGCGAGACGCGCTGTCTCGTCGGGATACTGAGATAACCGTATTGTAAGAAATATGATGACATCGTGTCGTCAGGATACCGAAACCACCGTATCGTCAGAAAATTGAGGCTACCGTGTCGTCGGGATACCGAAACCACCGTATCGTCAGAAAACTGAGGCTACCGTGTCGTCGCGATACTGATAAGTATCCTACCCGTCCAGGGGTAGGTATGACGCTACTGGATCGCGCACTATCCGAGGAGCACCGTGATGTTCTCGACCGCGCCGAGGAGTTTGCGACGGAAATAGTCGGCCCCCGCGCCGAGGACATCGAAGACACGCGAGAGTTCCCCCGCGACGTCGTCGAGGCAGCGGGAGACGCGGGACTTCTGGGCATTCTCGTCCCCGAGGAGTACGGCGGGATGGGGAGCGACTTTCTCTCGTACTGCCTGGCGCTGGAACGGATCGCCGAGGAAAGCGGTGCGGTCGCCGAAATCATTCAGGGCCACACCTTCGCGACGCTGCCGGTGTTGAACTTCGGCACCGACGCGCAGCGCGAGCGGTTGCTGCCGAAGATGGTGGCCGGCGAGTCGGTGGGGGCGATGCTGCTGACGGAACCGGGCGCGGGCTCGTCGCCGACGGAACTGCAAACCGTCGCGGCGGCGACCGACGACGGCTACGCGATCTCCGGCGAGAAGTCCTTCGGCACCAACGCGGGCGTCGCCGACGTCCACCTCGTGGTCGCACGCAGACGACCGCAACCCGAGGATTCTCACGGCGTGAGCGTCTTTCTGGTCCCGAGCCCCGAGGAGGTCGAGGGGTTCACCTTCGAGCGCGGGGAGTATCTGGGAATGCACGGTCACGTGACTGGCGACGCGTCGTTCGACGAGGTCGCGGTCGACGCCGACGCGCTCTTGGGCTCTGTCGGCGAGGGATTCCGGATCGCGATGGGCACGATCGATATGGCCCGGACCGGCCTGGGCGCGATCGGCTGCGGGATCGCCGAGGCGGCCTTCTCGGAGGCGATCGAGTACGCAGGCGATCGCGAACAAGGAGGGAAGGCGGTCGGCGAGTACCAGGCAGTCCAGGTGCTCGTCGCGGAGATGGACTCCCGGCTCGAATCCGCCCGGCATCTCGTCTACGATTCGGCGGTCCGGATCGCCGACGGCGAGGGCGACACCCGGGTGTCCTCCCGGGCGAAGTTCACGGCGAGCGACGCGGCGGAGTTTTGCACCCGGAACGCGATGCAGATCTTCGGCGGGAAGGGGTACCGGACGGACTATCCGCTGGAGCGGTACTACCGCGATGCGCGGATCCTCTCGATCATCGGCGGCACCTCCGAGATCCAAAAGACAACCGTGGCGAGCGAAGCATTGGGCCTCTGACCGGCGATACCACGTGCCGAGGACGGTTCTGACCGGCGCTGCAACGTGCCGAGGACGGGATAGTGCTCATCGACGAGTGTCACGAGGAACCGGTCGCGAAAGCCGACGGCGAACGCTGCTTCGGGACCGACGCGGATTCGGTGAGGGTCGCGCTCTCTGCGGAGCGGACTTTTTTAGACGTCAGTAAACACGGCGAAAAGACGAGTACGGATGTCGCTAGCCCCGTATCTGGTCGTCTACGAAGCGCGTGAAAGCGGAGACAGAGGCTCAGCGGGACCCGTCGGCGTCCCGGCCCGTATCGGGCATTGCGCCGTCGTATTTGATCCGCTCGAAGAGGGTATGGCAGCCGTTGCAGTAGTACTGGCTCTTCGATATCTCCGTGCCGAACGTCGATTCCTTCTCGACGTCCTCGGAGCCGCAGAACGGACAGGCCGGCCGGAACGTGCCGTTCTCCTCGGGCCCTTCGCCCGCCTGCTCGGGCGTCGGATCGGAGTCGCTGTCCGGGGTGGTGTTCGAGCTCATTCGATGACGTACTCCTTGTTGGACAGCCCCTGTAGCTGGTCGACCACGTCGGGTTCGACGTGTCCGTCGCCGGTCCGGCGGCGCGTCTCGTCCCACTCGTCGGGGTCGGGAACGCTGTCGTCGAGCGGCGGCATCGACACCTCGGTACCTTCGAGCAGGGTCGCGAAGTGGTCGTGGACTGCCCGGCGGATCTCCGAGACCGGCCGGTCGGTGAACCCCACATTCACGAGCGGGTCCGACTCCTCGTCGTAGGAAGCCGGGCCGATGAACGTGAGAATCTCCGGGAAGTACTGTTCGAGGGCCTCCTCGACGGCTTCCGGGTGAGTCTTCGCGAGCTGTTCCAGACGACCGTCGTGGTGTTCGAGATGGAAGTACTCGTCTTCGCCCATCTTCTGGACCATCCCCGTGAAGTCGTCGTGGTCGATCGCGTCCAAGAGCAGCCAGGCCGTCCGGTCGGTCAGCGCGGCCTGGACGATAAACGCGGGCCACTGCGTTTCCTCCTCGTCGAGGGTCGGCGCGTTGGCGTACTCCTCGGGGTCGCGTTCCGACTCCAGCCAGTCGTCGCCGACACCTTGCTGCTTGAGCAAGCGGAACAGCTGTCGGACCTGTCCGATCTCGTCCTGTGCGTTGCTCGCCCCGGAGATGTCGTCCTCGAGGTTCGGTGCTTTCAGCATCCACTCCCCGTACCGCTGTCCGAGGAGCAGCTTCGTGTCCGCAATCGCCTGCACGTAGTCGACTGCCTTTGCCGGCCATCCGGCTTCTGCTTCTGCGCTCATGGCGAGAGTCCTCCTGCGATAGCTTCGGTTTTGACTTCCAGCAGATCGTCCTCACGCACGACGCCCATAAAGTCCCAGTCTTCCTCGTCGTAGGTTCGGTGGGCGTAGATGCGTGCCAGTCGGTCGGAGTCGGCCTGTACGGTGCCGGCGTGAATCAGATCGTCGCCTGCGTTGACGCGGGTGAAAACGTGGTACTTCATAAGCTGATTCCTGCCTCCTTGAGTTCCTCGTGGGCGCCCTCAGTCAGCATCTCTTTCGACCAGACGGGATCCCACGTGATTTCGATCTCGACGTCCTCGACGCCGCGCATCGTCCGCAGCGCCGCGCGGACGTCGTGTTTGATCATATCGTACGCCGGACAGCCCATACACGGGAAGGTCATCGTGACGGTCACCGTGCCATCGTCGACCTCGACGTCGTAGATCATCGCCATCTCGACGAGGCTGACCGGGATGTGCGGATCCGGGACGGTGTCGAGCGTTTCCCAGACCTCCCGCTCGAACTCGTCGGCGTCGTCGTCCGGGCCGATCTCGAAGCCCGGCGTCCCAGCGTTCGCCGTGTTGACGCTCATCTCAGACCCCCACTTCGATGGCACCGGACTGGAGCATATTGACGTACTTCTCGTTGGCCGGGCCGCGGTCCCGCCAGCGGTCGATGACGTCGTCCCAGGAGATCGGCTCGTCGAACCGCCACTCCTTGTTGTCGGCGTCGAACGCCACGGGCATATCGTATTCGAGGATGTACTCCTCGGACTCCTCGTCGTAGTGAGCCGGTACGTCCAGGCCCAGTTCGTTGGCCAGCGGGACGGTGTGGCTCATCCACTCCTGCCGGAGTTCGTCGTTGGTCTTTCCCTTGATGCGGTAGTCTAGCTGGTCGGTGTTGTGCTTTTTGTCGTCCGGGAGCCCGAACCATTCGACGCCCATCGGGAACATCCAGTCGACGGCCTCCTGGACGCGCTGCTTCGTCTTGTCGGATTTGTTGGCCAGCCGGCGCATCCACGTCTCGCCGTGTCGGAGGTGGAACTGTTCTTCCTTCCCGACCTTCCGGAGCGCGCGTTTCCACGGCGCGTACGAGGTATTCGCTTCGATGTCGCTCAGAAGGACCATCCCGGCACGGTCGAACATCCCGTGACCGCAGACGAGCTCCGCGAACGTCTCCAGATGCTGGTCGAACCCGTAGGTGTTCCGGAACTCGTGGGGTTCACGCTCGTACAGCAGTTCCTCGCGATCCTCGCCGAGGTCCTCCAGCAGCCGGTAGGCGATGTGGCCGTGACCGAGTTCGTCCTGAATAACACTCACGCACGATGCGCGGGCGTCCAGCGTCGGCGCGTTCATCGACTGCTCGTAGTACGCCGGCGCGCTCATCAGTTCGGTGTCGGCCGAGACTTTGAGGGTGGCTTTGAGCGTCTTCTTGTAGCCCTCTGTCATCTCGGATGCGTCTTCGATCATCCGACCGTTCTGTAACTGCTCTTTGAATCGTTTTTCCGTTGGCATAGCTCGAAATTCGCCTCGCTGAGAAGTGAGGATGCAACGGTAATAAACCTTCTCCCCGCCGGCCAGTACGGGAGACGGAATCTCCTTAGGAGCCGTAGCGAGGGGGTCACAGTTCGAGGCTCGGCGTTTTCGAAAAGCCCGTGTCGCTTGCAATTGTGAGCAGCCATCGACGCGAATCTTTTAGGATGCCCGGTCCGGAACGGTGGGTATGGACGTTCGAACACGGCACGCCACCGAAGCAGACGGCGACGAAATTCTCGAGCTATGGCACGGGTTCACAGCGCACCTCTCGAAATACGACGAACGGTACAGTCACGGCGATCAGGCTGACGACCGCTGGCTCAGTTACTTCGAGAACCAGCTTGTGGACTCGAAGTACGGCACGGTCCTCTTAGCCGAGAGCGACGAGGCCGACGAACCGCTGGGCGTTCTCGAAGCGCGGGTGATGGGCGATCACCCGATTTTCCAGCTGGAAAATCACGGGTACGTCAACGGGCTGTTCGTCCGCGAGGACCACCGCCAGGAAGGGGTCGCCGCCGCGCTGTTGGATGCGGCCGCCGAGTGGTTCAGGGAGGACCCCCGGGAGGTCAATTACTACCGAATTGACGTGCTCGCGGACGACGACACTGCAAAACGGATGCTCGAATCCCACGGGCTCGAACCGGTCGAATACGTCTACGAGCAGCGACTCTAATATGGTCGAGTACTACGAGGTCGAGTTCGTCGACGAAGGACGGGTCATCGAGGTCGCCGAGAACAAACCCATCCTGGAGGCGGCCGAAGAGGCCGGCCTCGATCTACCGTATCAGTGCCGGATGGGCGTCTGTGGGGTCTGTTCGGCGCTCAAAGTCGAGGAAGGCGAGACGAGTCAGGTCGAAGGGATGTTCCTCTCGGGGTCCGAAAAGGAGGAGGGATACGTCCTCACGTGCGTCGCGAAGCCGCGGTCGGACCTGAAGCTCCGGTCGAACGAGAGCCCCTGATACGGACTGCTGTCGTCTCTTGCCGCTCTCACGCCAGACAGTGCTGTGATAAGCGGAACAGAAGGATAGCAGTCCGGACACGCCGAACGATAACAGCGGTTTGACGTCTTCACGGCCCAGTCTCGGCACGGCCTCCAGTTGACCGGTTGGAAACCCGAGTGTCGGTGCGCACAGGCTCAACAACCTCAGTTATGTAACAGTACCCACAGGCTGGTACCGGGCGTCCGAAACGCCGGTCCGGCCTTCGAGACGAGGTGTATACAACTCCGTATACATTATCGGGAACGAACGCCACTCGACCGTCGTCGCGTGCGACGAATCTGTAACAGATGTACTTCCGTTATTTATGCGAAGGTCGCTGCGTGATCCGTCAGTGGGCTCCTGAGCGGTGAATTTGTATACGAACCCGTATACGTTCACTCACAAATCTGATCCGCACCCCTGCGCGCCCCTCTATTCGAACCTTCGTTACAACGATCTCACACCGTGACGGGGCGGATTGTAATGTTTAAGTTCCCGCCCGGAGTGAATTTGCCTGAATGAAGGTAACTGTACTCGGAGCCGGGACGATGGGTCACGGTATTTCGCAGGTGAGTGCGATGGCGGGACACAGCGTCACTCTGCGGGATCTGGAGGCGGAATTGGTCGAAGACGGGATCGAATCGATCCGCTCGAACCTGCAGGGGGGCGTCGACCGGGGCAAGGTCTCCGAAGCAGAAATGGAGGCGACGCTGAGTAATATTTCCGGGGAGACCGACCTCGAAACGGCGACGAGCGACGCCGACCTCGTCGTCGAGGCCGTCCCGGAGGACCCGGACCTGAAAAAAGACGTCCTCACCGACGCCGAAGCCGTCGCAGAGGAGGACGCAGTCCTGGCGACAAACACCTCCTCAATCCCGGTGACTGAACTGGCGAGTTCGCTGGACCGGCCCGGGAGATTCATCGGACTGCACTTCTTCAATCCGGTACACATTATGGCGCTCGTCGAAGTGATCGTCGGTGAGCGGACCGACGACGACACCCGAGTGTTCGCCACGGAGTTCGTCGAGGGGATCGAAAAGACGCCGGTCGTCGTCCGCGATACTCCCGGATTCGCATCCTCACGACTGGGTGTCGCACTCGGCGTGGAGGCGATCAGGATGGTCGAAGAAGGCGTCGCGTCGCCGGAGGATATCGACACGGCGATGGAACTCGGATACAACCATCCGATGGGGCCACTCGAACTCACGGACGTCGTCGGGCTCGACGTCCGTCTTGACATCCTCGAGAATCTCCGAACCGAACTGGGCGAGCGGTTCAAGCCCCCCCAGCTGCTGAAGCGGAAAGTCCGGGCCGGGAAGCTCGGCAAGAAATCAGGTGAGGGGTTCTACGTCTGGGAGGACGGCGAGGCCGTCGAACCGAGCGGAGAGTGGGGCGACAGATGAGCGAGTCGGACGACCTCCTCGATGCCGAGTACGAGTCTTTGCTCCTCGATCGAGACGACGGCATCGTGACGATCACCATCGATCGGCCGGAGAACCGGAATGCGCTGAACGCGACCGTCAGAGAGGAACTCAAAACCGTCCTGCCAGCCGTCGAAAACTCGGACGCCCGCGTGGGTGTGATCAAAGGGTCAGACGACTGCAACGCCTTCGTCGCCGGTGCCGACGTCACTGAACTCCGCGAACGGGATCTCCTCGAACAGCGCGAAGCGAGCGCCCGTCCGCGGATCTACGAACTCGTCGACGACTTGCGCATACCCGTGATCGCACAGATCAACGGGCACGCGCTGGGTGGCGGCCTGGAACTGGCTACAGCGTGTGACGTCCGTATCGCTGGGGAAGGAGCGAAACTCGGACAGCCCGAAATCAACCTCGGATTGATTCCCGGCGGTGGCGGAACACAGCGTCTCCCTCGACTCGTGGGAGAGGGCCAGGCGATGCGGCTGATCCTCTCGGGCGAACTGATCGACGCCGAGGAGGCACAGCAAATCGGGCTGGTCGACCAACTCTGCTCGCGAACGGAACTCGGCGACCGAGTCGAAGAGCTTGCAGCATCCATCGCGGAAAAGAGCCCGGTTGCGCTGGAGTTCGCAAAGGAGAGCGTCCGCTCGGCATCGCGGCTCCCGCTCGACGACGGGATCGACTACGAGGCCCAGTTGTTCGTCCAACTGTTCGCGACCGAGGATAAAAACGAGGGGATCGACGCGTTCTTCGAGGACAGAGAGCCCGAGTGGCAGGGAAACTGAGATCAGCTATCGATCTTGGATTCGGTGCACTGGCCCCTGAGAGATCTCCTCTTCGAGGTTTGTTTCTGTCCGGGACAGAGGTGACCCCATCGAGGGTCGAGCCGGGGCAACGATGGAATTTTACTGCCGGACGTGAACCTGCCGGGTATGCCCGTCGACTGCACGTTCGTAACCGATCTTCCCCTCTCCGAGGATCAGTATTCGTTTGCAGACGAGGACCGAGCGGATTTCGCCACCGACTACGGGACCACCTCCGCCGACGCGAGCCCTCCCGACGTGGTCGTCTATCCCCGGTCGACCGAGGACGTATCGACTGTGCTCGCTGCGGCGAACGAACGGGGGGTTCCCGTGACACCGTACGCCGCCGGGTCGGGAACCGAGAGCAACGCGGTCCCGGTACAGGGCGGGATTTCGCTTTCGATGGCGGACTTCGACCGGTTGCTGGAATTTCGACCGGATGATATGCAGATCGACGTCGAACCGGGTGTGGTCGGTGCGGACCTCGAAGAATACGTTTCCGAGGAGGGGCTGTACTTTCCGGCATTCCCCCAGTCGGCGAAATTCTCGACCATCGGCGGGATGATCGCAAACGACGCGAGCGGCATTCGGACGGTCAAATACGGCGAAGTCCGCGATTGGGTTCTCGAACTAGAGGTCGTGCGCGCCGACGGCGTCGTCATCGAGGTGGGGAGTAACGCCAAGAAGTCCTCCGCGGGCTACAATCTCACCGACCTCTTCGTCGGGAGCGAGGGGACGCTCGGTGTAATCACGAGAGCGACCCTGGATCTCGCCGTCGAACCGGCAGAGAGACTCGCCGGGCGCGCGATCTTCAGCGATCTGTCGGATGCAGCTGACGCCATCGCGGAAACGATCCGCGCCGGCATCGACGTGGCGACACTGGAACTGATGGATTCGCTGACGGCCGAGATATCCAACACGTACACCGGTACTGGGCTCCCCGCAAAACCGATGCTCCTCTTCGAACTTCACGGGCGAGGAATCGAGGCAGAGTACGCTGCGCTGGCCGAGATACTGGAGCGCTACAATCCCGAACAGATAGACACGGCCTTCGATGCGATGCAACGGGACACCCTCTGGCGGGCGCGCCGTGAGATCGGGAAGGCACTACAGGCGTACGATCCCACGCGTCAACTGGAGGTCGCTGGGGACATCACCGTTCCAATCGGGAGTTACGCGGAGATGGTTCGATTCGTCGGAGAAGTCGCCGACTCGTTCGACCTTCCGATTCCAGCCTTCGGGCACGCAGGGGACGGTAATTTACACTATGCGATCCTCGCGAACCCCGACGCGACCGCGGAACTGGAACGCGTCCACGAGGCCTCCCAGCGGATCGTCGAGGAAGCTATTGCACATGGAGGGACCTGTACCGGAGAGCACGGGATCGGCGTGGGGAAGCGCGAATACCTCCGCCAGGAGGCGGATGCGGCGGCCATCGAAACGATGCAGTCGATCAAATCAGCACTCGATCCGAACAATATTCTCAACCCGGGGAAGATATTCATATAGCGCTCGGTGAGTACTGTAACAGAGTTATCTCGTCAGGGAGCATCGATCACGGTGTCCTACAGTTTGACCGTGCGGAATCTGTGAAAGCGTCGACCGAGAGCCCCCGGAAAACACGATTGCAGCGATACCAACTTCAACCCAGGTCGCGTCAGCGATTCTCCGCAATCCGGTCCGCTTCCGTTCAGCCCGAGGTTGTATACAATCACGTATACACTCCGCGGCGGGAGAGCACGCTCCGAAACATTCCAGATCTGCTATGCGTCGCTGATTACTTTCTCCCCCGAGACGTCAGGGAAACACTGTCTCTCGATAGAACCACTGAGAAGTATTCTCAGTAAACCCAGTATTCGATTCACAAGTAAACTGGAACAAACGTACGCCTGTTAGAACTTGTGCAAATCCGACTCCGGCGAGTGACGTTTGAGAGGGTCGCCTGTAGTATACAGTAAGCGTATACACTCCTATATATTTTGATGAATATCTGATTGTCGGGGACGCGTCGAGACTGTGTAGACGAAATAGGCAGTCACTAAAAAAAGAAGTTGGTTGATAGTTTGGTCGAATCTCTGATGGCCTCTTCTTGTTACAGACGTATTTCAACCGCTGGCGGGTCAGACTCGGGGTCCCTTATCAAAAACTATTTATCTCGTTAGTAGCGTTTCACGAACGCAATGAAGGCATTCGAGGAACTTGATTTAGAGTACTTTACGACAGACGTCCGTGATCACATCGGCGTTCTCCGCATCGACCGCCCCCCCGTAAACGCGCACAACATCGATGTCCTGCTGGAACTCCAACGAGCGGTCGAGGGAGTTCGCTTCGACGAAAACGTTCGTATCTGTGTCTTCGGCAGTACGAACGACAACATCTTCTCTACGGGATTCGACATCAACGACCTGCGAGAAAAAAGCGGGAAGCAGGTCGGCTACGCCAGCCAGACCTCCAAGGAGATTATCATGAAGATGCGGACGACGGACACGCTGTTCATCGCGGCCGTTGACGGCCACTGTATGGGCGGCGGTCTCGAACTCGCTCTCGCGTGTGACTTCCGGTTCGTCGGCGACGACGACGACTACCGCATCGGAATGCCGGAGGTCCACCTCGGTCTCATCGCCGGCGAGGCGGGCACCCAGTTGCTGCCGCGCTACATCGACCGCTCCGAGGCGCTCCGGATGATGGTCACCGGCGAGGAGCTGACCCCCGAAGAGGCCACCGAGAAGGGCATCTTCGACGAACTCCACGACCCGGAGGATCTCGAAGACGCCGTCTTCGAGTTTGCCGAGATGATCGTTCAAAAGCCCGCCGGCGCCGTCGGCCACAACAAACTCGCCGTCAACGAGGGGCTCGAACTGCCGCTTTGGGACGCGCTCGCCCACGAACGGGAACTCCAGAACCAGCTTCTGGGCTCCGACATCGCCAAGGAGGGCGTCGAGGCCTTCCTCAACGACCGCGAACCGGACTTCCTCGGCGTCGAACTCGGCGAGAAGGAACCCGGCTCCGAATAGCGGCCCGGTACTCGGCTCTCCCGCGTCGCTTTTCTCCGAGATCCCTCACCGGAAGTCCGGTCGCTCGTCGTTCAAAAACGCGTTCACCCCGGTCTCGTGCGGCTCACTGCCGTACGCGAGGACCTGCAGGTGTGCCTCTCGATCGAGTGCGTCACGGAACGGGCGCCCGATGTTCTCGTGGATGCCGCGTTTCGTGAGTCCGAGCGTTTCGGTGGGTTTCTTCGCGAGCGTCGCCAGTATCTCGTCGACCGCGTCGTCGAGGGCGTCGCTCTCGACGGCCTCGTTGATGAGGTCCATCTCTGCGGCTTCTTCGGCGTCGAAGATCCGCCCGGTCATCGTGAGCTCTTTTGCGGTTCTGAGACCCACGAGCGCTGGCAGAATGAATGTCCCTCCGGAGTCGGGGATGAGCCCGACGTTGCCGAACACCTCACCGAATCGAGCGTCCGCATCCGCGTAGGCGAAATCACAGGCCGCGACGATGTTCGTCCCCGCACCGACTGCATCGCCGTTGACTTTCGCGATGACCGGGATCGGAATCGTCAGGAGGCGTTCGATCAGTGCATTCAGGGTCGACTGGACACGGTCGTACGCCTCCCGCGGTGTCTCGTCGCGCGCAGCCATCGCCTCGATGTCGCCGCCTGCACTGAACGCGTCGCCGTCGCCGGTCAGGACGACGGCGCGGGCGTCGGAATCCGCCGTCTCGTCGAGCGCTTCGATCAGTTCGGTCGCCGCCGTAGCGGTGAATGCGTTCTTCGAGTCGGGACGATTGAACGAGAGCGTCCGGACGCGGCCGTCTGTCTCCACTCGTACCATACCGCGAGTGGCAATCGGAGGTGTATAAATCCATCCGAAGCCCGTACCTTTTAGTCAGTCGTCGTCATCCTCGGAGTATGACCGATGCGTACGTCATCGGGGCCGGACAGTCCGATTTCGGGTCCTTCCCCGGTGAGTCATACCGATCGCTCTTCGCCGATGCGTTCGACGAGATGCTCGAAAGCGTCGACGGCGACTTTCCCACTGCAGAGATCGACGAGGCGTTCCTCGGAACGCTCGGTGTGGGTGGCCGACAACTCGGATTGAGCGGACCCGCAGTGACCGAACATCTCGGGCTACACGGGATTCCGACGACCCGGGTCGAAAATGCGTGTGCGGCCTCGGGGTACGCCCTTCGGCAGGCCGTGATGGCGGTCAAATCGGGGATGGTCGACGTCGCAATGGCCGGCGGCTACGAGATAATGACCGATATGAGCGGCGACCACACCAAGTGGTGGCTGGGCGTGAGCGGCGAGACCGAGTGGGAGCGGTTGTCGGGCACCACCTTCGCGGGCGTGTACGCACAGATGGCCAGCGCGTATCTCCGGGAGTACGACGCGACCGTCGAGGACCTCTCGCGGGTCGCCGTCAAAAACCACGGGAACGGCGCACAGAACCCACACGCACAGCTTGGATTCGAGTGTACCCTCGAAGACGCGATGAACGCGCCGGACGTCGCCGCGCCGCTGAATCTCTATCACTGCTGTCCGACGACTGACGGGGCAAGCGCCGTGCTCGTCGCAAACGAGGAGGTCGCAAAGGAGTTCTCCGATGAGCCGGTACGGGTGGCCGGTGCCGGGGCTGCGAGTGGACGGGTCGGACTGTTCCAGCGCGATTCGCTCACGGGGATCCCGGCGTCGGAGACGGCCGCGGAGCGCGCATACGAGGATGCCGGCATCTCCCCGGACGATCTCGACTTCGCGGAGGTCCACGACTGCTTCGCGATCGCAGAACTCGCCGCCTACGAGGATCTCGGCTTCTGTGACCGCGGCGAGGCCGCGCCTCTCCTCAGGGAGGGGGAGACGGATCCCGACGGGCGGCTGCCCGTCAACACCTCGGGTGGGCTCAAATCGAAGGGGCACCCGATCGGAGCGACCGGCACCGGCCAGGTCGTCGAAGCGTACTCGCAGTTGCGCGGGGAGGCACACGTCCAGGTCGACGATCCGGAGATCGGCCTCACCCACAACGTCGGCGGCTCCGGCGGCGGCGTAACCGTCCACGTGTTCGAGCGGGTCGACGGAGGTGAACTATGAGTTCCGAGCGCGGGATCGTGGCGACGGGTCTGTACGTGCCGCGACAGCGACTGAGCGGCGACGAGATCCAAGCCGCCTGGGGGACGTCCGCGCCGGTCGATCAGGCCGCCATCCCGACCGCCGACGAAGACACCCTCACGATGTCTGTCGCCGCGGGCAGGAAGGCCCTGGCGAACGCCGACCTCGACGCGGCGGGGGTCTCGCATCTGGCCGTGGCGACGACGACACCGCCGCTGGAAGAAGAGGAGTTCGCGCCGCGGGTCGGCGCCGCTCTGGGTACCTCGGCTGAGTTGACTACCGAGACGGCGACGCAGAGTCCCGTTGCCGGGGCAGAGGCGCTGCTTTCCGGGGCCGACGCCGACGGCACCGCGCTCGTGATCGTTGCGGATGCACCGGGTGGCGATCCAGCCGAAGCCGGCCAGCGTCTCGGGGCGGGCGCAGCGGCGTTCGTCTTCGACGAGGGTGGCGACGCGAAGTTGATCGACAGTGCCCAACAGTCACGCGACGCGCCGGGGATTCGATTCCGCGGAGGGGGGAGTCAATCGGTCACCGGACTCGACATCACGACGTACGAACGGGAGACGATCCGGGAGCTTGTGTCGGCCGCTGTCGAGGGGTTATCGATCGATCACGAGGCGGTCGACGCGGTGAGCCTTTACCAGCCGACGGGCGGGCTTCCACATCGCATCGCGCGCTCGCTCCCGTACGGGGGTGGCGCCGTCGGGGCCGGTATCGTGGTGGACGAAATCGGCGATGCCGGTGCCGCCACGACGGCGATCGGTCTGCTGGCTGCGCTGGCGGCGAGCGACCCCGGGTCGCTCACTGTGGCCGGCTTCTTCGGTAGTGGTGCGTCCGCGATTACCCTGGCTTTCGAGTCCCCTGCTGAACTGGATGTGGACGTCGATGCCGCCTTAGCGGGCGGCGAACAGATCTCGTACGCCGAGGCGCTCCGGGAGCGGGGGACGATCGGCACGGCCGAGGTCGCCGGTGGCGGCGCACACGTGAGTCTGCCGTCCTGGCAACGGACGCTGGCACAACGATATCGGCTCGAAGCGGGCCGCTGTCCCGAGTGTGGCGCGGTTGCCTTCCCGCCTGAGGGCGCCTGTCCCGACTGTCACGAACGGGTGACCTTCGAGACGGAGTCGCTCGCCCGGACCGGCGAAATCGTCGCCGTTACGGTCATCGGACAGGGCGGCGCGCCGCCGGAATTCGTCGAACTGCAGCGCCGCGATGGCCCCTTTGCGGTGGCGATCGTCGAGGTGGAGACCGCGGGGGAACGGGACGGCACAGCCCGGTTCCCGGTGCAGTTGACGGACTGTAATCCAGAAGACGTCTCAGTAGGTGACGAGATAGCGGGTCGGTTCCGCCGTATCTACAGTGTCGAAGGTGTCACCCGGTACGGGCTCAAGTTCGTCCCGGAACAACGGTAGCCGGTCTCGGCCGTATCCGCCGTGAGATAACGATTTTATCTAACTGCCGCGAAAAACCGGGTTTGGGCAACTGCCGCGAAATACCGGCTTTATTCTACTGCCGTGAGTCTCGAACCCGTCAAATACCTTCGACAGTCACTCCTCAGCCGACGCTGAAAACCCCGACCGGGACGATACCGGCGCTTCTCATACTGATTACTCTCACTTTTTCCCGCCGAGCGCCGTCAACGGGGACCGCGCTCGGCGGGAAGAGACGAGAGTAATCAGTATCAGTCCTCGTACTGCTGGCGTTCCCGCTCCCGGAGTTTGACGCGCTGGATCTTGCCGGTCTCGGTGCGCGGGAGTTCGTCGGTGAACTCGATGCGTCGGGGGTATTTGTACGGTGCCAGCGTGTTCTTGACGTGGTTCTGCAGCGTCTCGGTCAGCTCGTCGCCGGGCGTCGCATCATCGGAGACGACCACGAACGCCTTCACGACCTGGCCGCGTTCCTCGTCGGGTGAACCGACGACGGCGACTTCCGAGACCTCCTCGCGCTCTTCGAGGACCGCCTCGACCTCCGGACCGGGGATGTTGTAGCCGCTCGACACGATGAGGTCGTCCTCGCGGGACTTGTATTCGAGTCGGCCGTCCTCGCGGTGCACGTAGATGTCACCCGGGAGGCTCCAGCCGTCGACGAGCGCCTCGTCCTGCTTTTCCGGGCGGTTCCAGTAGGAGATGCCCGTCGGCCCACGGACCGCGAGGAGCCCGGCCTCGCCGCGCGGGAGTTCCTCGCCAGTGTCCGGATCGATGACCTTGCACTCGTAGCCGGGAACCGGATAGCCGGTCGCGCCGGGGTCGATCTCCTCTCCCTCACGGTGGCTCACGAAGATGTGCAGCATCTCGGTGGTCCCGATCCCGTCGTAGATCTCGACACCGTAGCTGTCTTTGAACTTGTTGAACGTGCTGTGCGTGAGTGGTTCGCCGGCGCTCACGGCCAGCCGCAGCGAGTGGGTCTCGTACTCGTCAGGCCCGTCGGGGTGTTTCGCGAGAATCTGGTTGAACGCCGTCGGGATCGAACAGAGGATCGTGATTTCGTGCTTCTCGACGGCTTCAAGCAGGTCGGCCGGCGAGGCGTTTTCCACGAGACTCGACGTAGCCCCGAACCGGAGCGGGAACGTCAGGAGGTCGCCGTAACCGTACGCAAAGGGAAGCGGCGGATTGCCGCCGAAGACGTCGTCCTCGGTGACGTTGAGGCAGTAGCGCGCGTAACTGTCCGCGGTCGCGAGCACCTGTCGGTGGGTGTGCGTCGCGCCCTTCGGCTGGCCGGTCGTCCCGGAGGTGTACAGCATCAGCGCGAGGTCCTCGCGGGAGGTGGGATGCGCGTCGAGTTCGTCGTCGGCCGCGTCCGTCAGTTCGTCGTAGTCGAGATGGTCGTGTTCGACGCCGTTCCGCTGGACGACCACGACGTCGTCGACGGTGTCCAGGTCGGGGAGCGCCTCGGTGATCTCTTCGAGGAGGCCGTCGTAGACGACGACCATCGAGGCCTCCGCGTTGTTGATGATGTGGATGAGCTCTTTTGCGCGGAGCAGCTTCATCGACGGCAGCGGCACGGCCCCGATCTTCTGGATTGCGAGACAGGAAATGACGGCCTCCGGACGGTTAGTGAAGCGGACGACGACCCGGTCGCCCGGTTCGACACCTTGCCCTGCGAGCGCGTTTCCGAACCGGTTGACCCGCGTTTGCAGTTCGTCGTACGTGATCTCTTCGTCTTTGAACCGGATAGCGACGTTGTCGCCACGACCCTCGCGGACGTGACGGTCTACCAACTCGTCGGCGACGTTGATCTCCTCCGGGTAGTGAAGTTCCGGGAGCGGATGAACGAGGTCCGGTCCGTCATCTGGCAGATACGAGGCTGGTACGTTTTCTTGCATCGCTTATTACGGCAATCAAGATATGTCTCAAAGTACTTTACGGTCGAATATGAGAGACGGCCGTCGGCGGGGGTCGAAAAACTGCGTGAGGCAGTCGTCTTCCGATCGCGGATTCCCCCGGTAGATTCGGCCGACTTATCCCGGTTCGGCGGTTCCGTGATCGTCTGGCATTCCACTTCGCAGATCATCGTCCCAGGACGGCATTCTGCCCCTCAAGTTCGCCCCGGAGGTCGGTACGCACCCGATACCTTGGAGGGGTATTCGATTCGGTGGGGAGCGTTGAGGGCCGGGCGAAAGTACGTCCTGCATTTCTGGCTGGCCGGGAGTTTCGTATCCTATCGTTCGAATCAGTAATTTTCTCGTTGGAAATCAAGCGGTTCGGTACGAGTATAGAAGGGGCCGCCGAGACGGCCGATCGGAGCCACTTTCGTCGCGTCGATGACGCCATCCGTGGTTATATCGTCGGATATATGATAATATTCGACCTCTCCGAGGATCATAATTCGGTCGTGAATCTCGAGATGATCGAAGAGAGTGCACTCCATCGTCACGGGGGCCTCGGCAACCCTCGGCGGTCGAATTCGCCGACAGGGTGCACGCGGGATCGCCGATAGCTCGAATTCGTTCTCTTCGGGAGGGAGGTTCTGACCCGTCTGGTCGACCCGTTCGAGATATTCTTCGGTGACGATGTTGATCGCAAATTCTTCGGTGCAAAGAGCGTTCCGAGCCGTATCCTTGTACTCTCCGTTCTCCCGGAGTGAGGTGTTAAATACCACGACTGGATCGCTTGAATCGATGTAGTTGTAGGAGCTGAATGGGGCGAGATTTTCGGTTCCGTCCGGGCTCACTGTGCTGATCCAAGCAATTGGACGGGGTGCGACTGCAGTCTTGACGATACGGGCGTTGGTTCGGCCACTGATCTCCGCCGGATCAAGCTTCATATTGCTCTCCATTTCTTTGCGAAGAAATTAATTGCGTTGTTCAGACCCGCGAATAGATACTGACGGTGCAAATTCCACCTGCGTCTCGGATGTGTCTCGACGGGCGTTAGGCGTGGCGCACGTCGGCGCCACGCATTTTCACATTCAAAATTGGAGTGGAGATCAGAGACAGTCACCGAAACGAGTGTCACCCTCCGTCTGGAGAAGTTGTTCGCCGGTTTCCTGAAACGAGCGCTCTGACAGCCAGTTCGAGCCGAAAGCCTCCTCCACCGTTCGTTCTGTATCTCAGAACAGTCAGTCGCAGGACTTGATTCATTTTCTCCGATTCAACGGCGACGCTCCTGCGGCACGGAAACCGGATTAATCCGTCAATGCCTCCCAAGATGAACCGACCGACGACGTGGGGACGCGCCTGATTGTAGCTCCAGCCCGAAACGCTATTATCACCGGATTCCCTGGGGGGTGATATGCGTACCATTGACGACCACCAGGTACGGTTTGGTGAACTCGCTGGGCCGCTCGTCCACGGCGCAATGTTCTTCGATTGGCAACTGATCTCGACGCAGGAACTCGCCGCCGCGGTGGAGTATCCGTTCCCGTATCTCGTCGAAAACGACGCAATTCCGTACGCACCGGTCGGGCTCGATACGACCGTCCACCGGTATCCGACGTTCGACGACACCGTCTCCGTGGAAGTCACCCCCACGAGAGTCGGCGACTCCAGCCTCGAGTTGGTGTACGAGATGATCGATAAAGACGGCGAGGCCCTCTCGACGGCTCAGATGACCCACGTTACGATCGCACCCGAGGGCGGCGCGCTGCCGATTCCGGAAGAGACCCAGACGCTGATCAAGAACCTCGTCGGCGACAAATCAGTTGCAGTCGGTCCCAGCAGGGACGGCGATACCGGTTCGCAATATCCGACGTTCGAGGAGACGTTCCAAATTCACAGTCCCTACATCGAGGGGTCGGAACTGGCCTATTTCGAGGAGTACCCCCGATTTGCGGGAATCGCACTCGAACGGTACCTCGCCGCACAGGGGGTCCAGCTGAGCGACCTCGCCGGCGACAGGCAGCCGTTCCGGCTACGCGACTGGCACTGGGAGTTCAAATCGCCGGTCCGCTATGACTCGCTTCTCTCCGTGGAGTGCGACGTCCAGGCGGTGACCGAGGACACCGTCCGAGTGGCGCACACCTTCAGGACCGACGGCGAGGTCCGGATCGAGGGCCTCACCGAGTACGGGTGCTTCACGTCGGAGGGCGAACCGAGTACCTTCACCGACGCGATGCTGTCTCCCTTCGAGAACTAATCCGGTCGGGACTCAACAAGCCGAGAGAGTTCCGTTACTCCGAGAGCGGCCAGTCGCTTTCGGCCTCGCGCGTGAGAAAGATGTTCGTCGAGCGCCAGTAGAGGACGGTCTCCCCGTTTTGGTTTTCGGCCGTGACGTCGTTTGTGACGTACCCGCGGTCATCTCGGCTCTCGGAAGCCGTGGTCTCTACGACCTCGACGGTTGCCGTCACCGTATCGTCGGGCCGGACAGGCGTCGGCCAGCGGAGTTCCTCCAGGCCGAAGGAGCCGAGCGTCGCCGTCTTCGAGAGGAATCCCTCGTACAGCAGCGCCATACAGGAGCCTGCCGTGTGCCAGCCGCTGGCGATGAGGCCCCCGTACATCGTCTGTTCGGCTGCGGCGGGATCGACGTGGATCGGCTGCGGATCGTAGCGGCGCGCAAACGAGAGCAACTCCGCTTTGTCGGCCGTGTACGATCCGAGTTCGTGCGTCTCGCCGTCGTCGATGTCCTCGAAATACCGAACCATCGCGCTCAGAGGTAGGCGTCCTTGACGTGTTCGCTCTCCAGCAGCCCCTGACCGGTGTCCTCGCGAACGATCCGGCCGTTTTCGAGCAGGTACGCACGGTCCGCCATCTTGAGCGCCCGGTTGACGTGCTGCTCGACGAGCAGCACGGTGATCTCCTCGCTGATCCCCTCGATCTTCTCGAAGACCCTGTCGGTGATCTGGGGCGCCAGCCCTTCCGACGGCTCGTCGAGCGCGAGGATCCGCGGTTTCGCCATCAGTCCCCGACCGATCGCGAGCATCTGTTGCTGCCCGCCGCTCATCGATCGTGCGAGCTGATCGGAGCGCTCCTCGAGGATCGGGAAGACCTCGAAGACCTCCTCCATCATCTCGTCTAATTCCTCACGCTTGGTGTAAGCGCCCATCTCCAGGTTCTCCCGAACGGTCATCTGCCCGAAGAGGTTCCGCTCCTCGGAGACGTGGACGAAGCCCCGACGAACGATGTCCGACGGGGTGAGCGTGGCGACGTCTTCGTCCCACACCGTCACCGTCCCGGCGTCGACCGGGTGGAGTCCCGACATCACCCGAAGCAGTGTCGATTTGCCCGCGCCGTTGGGACCGACGAGTGACACGACGCCGTCGTCCTCGGAGACGGCCATATCGAGGTCCCAGATCACCTGGATGTTCCCGTAGGAGACGTCGATGCCGTCGAGTTCGATCACGAATCTTCCTCCGCGCCGAGGTACGCCTCGGTCACCGCTTGATTGTTTCTGATCTCCTCGGGCGTCCCCTCGGCGATCTTCTCGCCGCTCTTGAGGACGATGATGCGGTCTGCGGTTCCCATAATCGCGTCCATAATGTGTTCGATCCAGAACACCGAGATGTTGCGTTCGTCGCGGAGCCGACGAATCGTGTCCGATAGCTCCTGGATCTCGACGGGGGTCAGTCCGCTCGCGATCTCGTCGAGGAGCACGAGATCCGGATCGGACGCCACGGTCCGGGCCAGTTCGAGCTGTTTCTGCTGGGCGATCGGAAGGTTCCCGGCCTTCATATCGGCCTTCTCTGCCAGGCCGACGAATTCGAGCGCCTCGCGGCCGCGCTCTTCGGCTTCCTCTCGCGAGATCGACTCGTCCGTGCCGAAAAGCGCCCCCGCGACGGCGTTTTCCATCACCGTCATCTCGCCGAACACGCGGACGATCTGAAACGTCCGCAGGAGGCCGGCTCGGGCGATCTCGTGGGTGTCCAGCGCGAGGAGATCGTCCCCGTTGAACGAGATCTTCGTCTCCTCTTCGGGGTCGAGGACACCCGTGATCGTGTTGAACAACGTCGTCTTTCCGGCTCCGTTGGGCCCGATGAGCCCGACGATCTCGCCCCGGCCGATCTCCAGGTCGACCCCGTCGACGGCGACGAGACCACCGAACTTCTTGCGAATGTTCGCGGCCTCAAGCATTGGTACCTACATACAGATTGGCGTCCGGTAATAACGGTTTTGCCTCGTCGTTCCTCACAGAAGAGAACACTCCTTCTCCGAGCGCCGTCAGCCGTCCATCTCAGCCTCGGCGGGCGTCCCCCCGTTGCCACCGCCCAGCGTGACGTCCCGCTTCTCGAGGAACTCCTGGACAGCGACGATGACGCCGCTCCGGAAGTACAGGAACAAAAGAATCAGCAACGCGCCGAAGATCGCCGTCCGCCAGTTGGCGGCGTAGGTCCCGAGAGCCGCCTCGATGATCTCGACGATGACCGCGCCGACGATCGGGCCGTACGCCTGCCGGATTCCACCCACGATGAGGACGATCAGCGCGATCACGTCGACCGCGAGGAACGTGAATATCGAGGGCGTGATGTACGTCGCCTCTCTCGCGAGCATCGTGCCGGCGATCGCGATGATGACGCCGGCGATGAACCCGGCGATGGCTTTGTAACGGACCACGTCGATCCCGATCGATTCCGCCGCCATCTCGTCTTCCCGGATGGCCTCGAAGGCGAGCCCGTAGTGGGAGTTGATGAGCCACAGGTACAGCACCATCCCGGCCAGCAGGAACGCGAGCAACACGTAGTAGATCACGACCGCCGAGGGCAAGCCGACGGCTTCCGCGATTCCGGTGATCGAGAAGAGTTCGTAGGGGAACCCCGTCGAGCCGCCGGTGTAGTCTCTGGCGCCGACGAACCCTTCCTCGAGCACGAGTTGGAGGTTCAGCGTGAGAATGGAGATCAGGATGACCGTGAACTTCCGACGCGCGGAGATCCAACTCACAGAGAGCGCGACGATCCCACAGAGGAGTGCGGCGACCGGCAGCGCCACCCAGGCGGTAATACCGACCGTATCGGCGATCAGTGCCGTAGCGTACGCGCCGAGGCCACCCAAGCCACCCATAAAGAGGAACAGCTGATCGTTGTGCCCGAAGACGATGTTCAAAGCGAGCGCGAAAAGCGCAAATAGCAGGATCCGCGAAAGCACGCCGATGAAGTAGCCGCTGCCCATCACCGGCAGCGGCGCGATGACGAACACCAGGCCGACGATGGCCAGCTTGCGCTTGCCCGGAACGAGCTCTCTCACGACGACATCACCTCCGGACGGAAGAGGAGGAAAATCACGGCCGAGCCGAACAGGATGATCGTCGCGAAGTACGAGCCGACGAAGAAGTTAGCCATCGTGTTGACCAGCCCGAGCAACAGCCCCGCGACGACCGCGCCGACGAGACTGCGGACGCCGCCGACGATGGAGACGATCAGCGCGAACGTCGTGAACTCGAAGCTGCTCGCCACGCTGACGTTCGATCGGGAGGCCGCGAGAATGCCCGCCAGGCCGGCGACGATCGCCGAGAGGACGAACACGAGCGTCCGGATCTTCCGGGGATCGATCCCCACCAGTTGGGCCCCGCGCTCGTCCTGGAAGATGGTCCGCGCCGCCTTCCCGAGGAACGTCCGGTTGAGAAAGAGGAATAGCACGGCGAGGATTACGCCCGCGATAATGATGCTTGCGACGGAGACGCCGGTGACGACCGTCGTCCCGAGGTCGATCGGCGACAGCCCGAGATCGATCGAATACTGCGAGGAGACGTAGTTGACCATCACGCCTTCGAGCAGGACCGTCAGTCCGAGCGTGGTGAAGATCCCAAGCAGGATCCGTTCTTCGCCTTCCGAACGGTAGACGAGCGACAGGAGCGTCCGGTCGACGATCAGACCGAAGACGCCGACGGCGACGAGTCCGCCCAAGATCGCCACCGGGAGCGCTATCCCGCTACTCGTCATCAACGCTGCCAGGATCGCCGCGATCACCGCAAATGCGCCGATTGCCAGATTCAACACCTCTCCGAGCCCGTAGACGAGCGTGATTCCGACGCCGAGTAGGGCTAAGGTCGCGCCGAACGAGAGCCCGTCCACGGCGAGCGCCGCTAGCGTGCTAACTGTGACCATTTAGTGCCCCGAATGATAGACGGTGGTGTATAGTTTACGAATTTCCAAACGTTGTCGCAGTTGAGGAAGGTGCCGCCAGTATTCGTGTTCTCTCGCCCGACGGTTGCTGTATCGACGTTCGGTGTCAGGGAAAAACGGCCTGATCGTTCGCCCCGGTCGGCGGGGAGCGGTGAAATCGTCCTGTCGACCACAACTGCTTCGGGAGGCGCCTCCTCCCGTCGACGGGAGTGAGAGACGTCTGTCCAGCCGACAGATCAGGCCTCTGGCGGCAGCGCCGGCAGCGGATCGGTACGGAACAGCTCTTCGAGACTGTAATTTCCGTCGGGGTAATAGGAGGGCGATTCGGCCGTGACGGAACTGTACAGTTGCACCTGGTTTTTGAGCTCGCCGTACTCGGAGTACTGTATCGGTTCGGCGAACAGCGTGTCGAACTCGATAGACCGGATCGCCTCGGTGATCGCTTCGGGGCTTGCCTCGCCGGCGTTCTCGATGGCCTGCGCGATCATCTGCCCGGTGACGTACCCGTACGACGTGTGGGTGTCGAACTGGCTGCCGACCTCCTCGCCGTAGCGCTGTGCCACCTCGGCAAACGCATCAGAGGCGACGTCGGCCATGTGGAGGTGGGTGAATCCGGTGTCGGCGACGTTCTCACCGAGGGCGGACCGAATGACCGTTCCCGGGAATCCCGGACCGGTGATGACCTCCGGATTGTACCCGAGCTCCGAGAGCTGTCCGGTAATCGTCAGCGACCCCGGTGGATGGCCGGTCGCGACGAACATCTCGACGTCCGTGGAGATCTGCCGGATGTACGACGAGAAGTCGTCGGCGCCGACCGGCGCGACGTGGATATCCACGTCCATCTCGAAGTTGTCTTCGATGCCGGATTTGATCGACTGTCCCCAGGCGTAGTCGCCGACGATCGCGGCGACGTTCTCGTAGCCGGCGTCGGCGGCGAACTGCGCTTGCGCCTGCATCGTCGTTGCGGCGGGCAGCAGTCCGAGCCGGAACGAGTGCAGCGTCTCGGGCGTGATCGTCTCGTCCGATCCGGCCATGTGCATAATCATCGGGATGCCGAGTTCCTGGGCCGTCCGCGAGGTGCGGATCCCGACGTCGGAACTCACCGGACCGGTCGCGGCCACGATGTCGTTCTGTTCAGCCAACCGCTCGAAGATCGACGACGCCTCCGCGGGGTCGCTTTCGGAGTTCGATTCGACGATGTTCAGTTGTCGACCGCCCAGGACGCCGCCGTTGGCGTTGATCTCCTGGACGGCGAACGCGAGACCCGCCGAGTGCGTCTGGCCCCACGGCGCGAAGCCACCCGACAGCGGCTGGACGGAGCCGATGTTGATCTGTTCTCCGCCGTCGTCTCCGGAACTGGCTGTCGTCGTGGTCTCGCCGCCACCGGTGTCGGTGCTGGTGTCCCCATCCGAGTCGCCGCCATCTCCGTTGCCGTTGCCTGAACAGCCTGCAAGCAGGCTGACAGTCGCCGCTCCGCCGGTTACTTTCAGGATCTCCCGTCGATTTAGCCTCTGCTTAGACATCTTCGCACGAACCTTATCTTTTATTATATTTTAATGTGGTGGTTTTTACGACGGAATTGAGTTTTCGAGGGTGCATCGCGTGCGGTGTCGGAAGACCGCTCGTTCGCGATTCTTCGAGGCGAAAGCCCACGAGTGACATCGCGGAATAAAATCCACTGCCGGCGGCGACTCTGTCAGCGGTCGTCGGATGTGGAACCGCGGCCGGGGAAGGGGGAGGCACGCTCTGCGGAGGGAACAGACGCCTGCTATCCCGGTCGACGGCCGCACTGACACGGCACAGATTCTCGCCGTCGATGGGGGGACCCTGCCGAAGTCGGGACGCGTGTTGTGTCCGATGAAGCCCACGACGGCACTCGTGGACGGACGTCACTGGATGGCTGTTCTCGAAGGTATCCAAAATACGTAGAAACGACCGGAACGGGCCACTCGACAGCAATCGGCGACCGATCATCGGGAGCGGAGGACCACCGTGCCACGCGTGTTCGGTGGGTACTTCGCTACTCCTCGGTGCGGGATTCGAGTTTGTACCGCTCGATCTTGCCGCTTGGATTCCGTGGAAGCCCATCGACGAAGTGGTACTGGCGCGGTCGCTTGTAGTCCGCCAACTCGTCGCTGTCGCGGCACCACTCGTCCAGTTCCGCCTCGGTGACGCTGTCGCTCCGCTCGACGAACGCGACGACCATTTCGCCCCACTTCTCGTTCGGATGACCCACGACCCCCGCGTCGGCAACGTCGGGGTGGGTGAGGAGCACGTCTTCGACCTCCGACGGATAGATATTCTCGCCCCCACTGATGATCATATCGTCGACTCGGCCAGTGATTATGATTCTGTTCTCTTCGGTCCGACGCGCCGCATCCCCCGTGAAGAACCAGCCGTCGTGGATCCGCTTTTCGGTCGCCTTCGGCTTGTTCCAGTAGCCGTTGAAGGTAACCGGCGAGTTCGTTTTGACGATGAGTTCCCCCTGTGTGCCCGTCTCGACCGTGTCTTCGGGGCCCTCACTGTCGAAGTCGACGATCCGGGTCGTCATCCCGACGTTCGCGGGGCCGCTCACCGTCGGATCGTTGATGTCGTGGAGTTCGACGTGGGCGAGGGTCCCGTAGGCTTCGGTCGTCCCGTAGAGGTTCGCGATGTGGTCGGGATCGAACGCCTCCATCGTCCGATCGAAGACCGACTGGCTCATCGGCGCGCCGGAGTAGCCGATCGTTTGGACCGACGAGACGTCCACCTCATCGATCGCGTCGCTGTCGAGCAGACTCGCAAAGATCGTCGGTGCCTCGTGGAGCGCCGAGACCTCGTACTCCTCGATGCCGCGAACAGCGAGATCAGGATCGAAGTCCGACATACACAGATAGGTTCCGCTCATCGAGAGCAGCCCACAGAGGATCCCGTGGAGGCCGACCGTGTGGTACAGCGGCATCACACCGAGCATGTTCTCGTCGAGATAGTAGTGCTGGCCGAGGGCGTTGATGAGCCACCGCGAGGCGGTCGCCTCGTGATCGAGCGGGATCCCTTTCGGATCGCCCGTCGTCCCCGAACTGTACAGCATCACGCTCGGATCTCTGTAGTCGACCTCGACGTCTGGATCCACGGCCGGCGCATCGGCGAACTCCCCGAAGGATTCTGCGAACTCGGGTGTGTCCGCGCCGGCGTGTACCATCGGGACGTCGATCTCCTCGGCGATAGCGGTGACCGCGTCCCGCGACAACTCGTCGAAGAGCAACAGTTCGGGATCGGAATCCTCGACGTGGTAGCGAACGCCGCTCGCTGCCACGCGGAAATTGAACGGAACGGCGACGACGCCAGCCAGCTGGGTTGCGACAAACGCCACGACGTGCTCGGGGGAATTCGCCATACAGATCGCCACCCGATCACCGGACTCCAGCCCCCGATCCCGAAGCGCGTTGGCGACGCGGTAGGCTCGGGACTGAAGTTCCGAGTACGTGAGTTCGGTGTCGTCGTTCAGATGAACAACCGCGGACCGATCGGGTGTCCGTGCGACCGATTGCTCAAACGTGAGTGGGAATAACATACGCAGCGGTGTACTCCCAAGACTGTAATAATCTTTCTTCTCGCACCACCGCTGCCGTGTGCGTCCGCACCAGTCAGTACTGATTGGTTCCCAGTGATTTCTTGGGCGGTTGGCCGGACGTTCTGAATCAGGTCGACGCCGGAATCGTCTCGTTCGGGCAGACTGCTCGGACAGGCGACCGGGATACTCGACCGAGAGGAACCGGCTTCGATTGGGGGAGGCCGAACAATCGCCCGATAAAGGCGAGTCGATTACACGGTGAGCGAATTGAAACCGACGGAATCACGACGGACGCGGATCACTCGACCGCGATAGTCCTACGAATCGACGCCACCTCCCGGAGACGACCATCTACGGTTGCGATCCCCATCCGAGGGACTGATCCCAAAACGTCAGAAAGACGACTCACGCCTCGGCCGGAGTTCTCCCAACTCGTTTGAGCAGTACCCATACCCATTTTTAGGAAAACTTTATATAATAACCAGTATGAATTCAGAGGCGTATGGAAGAAGTTAAGACGGACGACGCGCCGGCACCGATCGGACCGTTCTCGCAAGGCATCATCGATGGCGACGTGCTCCACGTTTCCGGGCAGGGACCCGCAGACCCTGAGACGAGAGAGGTACTGGTCGACGGTGTCCAAGAACAGACAGAGCAAGTACTAGAAAACATCGCTGCCGTTCTCGAGGCTGGCGGCGCATCGATGGACGATGTGGTCAAAACAACTGTCTATATGGCGGATATGGACAATTACGGTGAGGTCAACGAGGTCTATGGCGAATATATGAGTGAGCCGTATCCCGCCCGAGCGGCTGTCGAAGCTGCCCGCCTACCGCTCGACAATATCCACGTCGAAATTCGCGCTACCGCATCGCTCAAAGAGTAGATAACACTCGCTGCCGGTATTTATTATCCCACTGAGCTGAGTAGTTACGACGACCGACACTCTCGCCCGTACCGGCAGTCGATCGAGTCACTTCAGCGGATCAGTGCCCGCATCACCGATCGTCTAACGTCGGAAGACCTGCCAACCACTGCCGGAGAATCGACGGCAAACTGTGCTCTTCTCACCGAACCACTGTGTTCGGTCCGGGGTTCGTTCCTCTGTTCTCTCGATTATGATTTCGGATTTACATAATGTATTTATATCTTTAACCGATGATCCTACTTATGGTAGCTCCGACAAGCGCTCCTATCGCAAAGTTGGGTCACGTTGCTATCGAGACGACGGACCTCGAAGAGTCGCTGTGGTTCTTTCGTGATCTGATCGGCCTCAACGTGGTCGAAGTGGTAGACGATACCGCGTATCTCCGTGCTGCCCGAGACTGGGAGCATCACACACTCAGTATCACCGAAACGGGCTCGCAAGGCGTAAACCACGTAGCCTTCCGCGCGTCGAGTGAGGAGGCGCTCGAGGAACTCGCCGCGGATCTCGAGGGGCAGGGTATCGACGTCGAATGGAAGGAAGCCGGGACCGAACGGGGCGTCGGTCGGTTGTTCCGGTTCGTGTCGCCGCACGACCATCACTTCGAGGTGTACCGGGACGTCGAACGGCCGGAGGCGCCGGAAGACAGACGCTCGAAGCTCAAACTCCGACGGTACGACCCGACGGATGCGAATCTGGTCAATCCGCAACGCCTGGATCACACGCACGTCCAGGGCCCGGAGGGGCGCGAGCAAACTGACTGGATTATGGACACGTTCGGAATGGGCCTCAACGAGATCTTCACGAAGGGCGATGGCAAAGAGTGGGCCTGGTGGCTCAGTTCGACGCCGCTACCTCACGATATCGCGGTCCACGACGACCCTGACCTCCCCGAATCGGAGTTCCATCACCTCGCGTATCACCTGAACCACCTCGAGGACCTCTGGAACGCAGCGGATATTCTGAGCGAAAACGGGATCACCGTCGACGCTGGCCCCGGCCGCCACGCGATTACCTATATGGACTACCTCTACGTGATCGAACCGGCCAGCGGTGTCCGCCTCGAACTCGTTCGTGGACCGGGGTATCTCAACTTCGAGTCGGACTGGGAGCCCGTCGTCTGGGAGGAATCCGAGATCGGCCCCGCGGACGAACACCAGTGGATCGGCGACCAGTACTCGAATTACTCCTCCCCGTACACCGGGCCGTTCCCGTAGGAAGAACACCCTGGAACTGTGACCCGCTGCAAACGGGTCGGTTTCGCGGTGGAAACCAAAGAGGGTCGCCCGCGAGTACGAGCACCAGTGATCTGAGCCCGGATGAGAAGGTGCCATTGTAGCGTTTGCAAGGCTTCGCTCACACGATCGCACGCTGTCGTGCGGTCGGATGAGTAATCAGTTGCAAACGCGACTAGAGGCTCTCTTTGGCGTCGCCGCTGCTGAAATCCGAGCCGAAGCAGCCCACAGTGCGTCTCGGCGAACGTTCCGAATCGCAACCCGATACTTTTAACGACGCACACCGGTTCCCACACAGATAGCTTCGCGATGGTTTCGGCTGTACAGCTACTCGACATCCTGCTCAACGGGCTGACGATCGGAATGGTCTACGTGCTCGTGGCGGCCGGTCTCTCGATCGTCTTCGGCGTGATGGGCGTGTTGAACCTCGCTCACGGGGAGTTGCTCGCGCTCGGCGCCTACTTTGCGTTCTCGCTGGTCACGGGATTCAGCGTCGGCGGCTTCTGGGTGGCGTTGATCGTGGTTCCCCTCATCGTGGGACTGCTCGGCGCGCTCGTCGAACGCAAACTCATAAATCGCGTGTACGGCCGCGGACAGTTGGCGCAGATTCTGCTCACGTTCGGCCTGCTCTTGATCATTTACGATCTGAAGCGGTTCGTCTGGGGAAAGAGTCCCAAGTTCTTTTCGCCGCCGGAACTCATCGACCAGACAGTCACCCTCGCCGGATTCTCCTACTCCGGATACAGCTACTTCATCATCGCCTCCGGTGGACTGATCGCGCTCGGTATCTGGGCGTTGCTGCGGTTCACGCGATTCGGCCTGGTCATCCGGGCCGGCTCCGAGGACCGGGCGATGGTGCGGAACCTCGGTGTGGACATCGACCGCTACTACACGCTCGTGTTCGGGTTCGGCGCGGCGCTTGCGGCCTTCGGCGGCGTCGTGCTGGGCGGGTACCAGAACGTCAGCCTGGAAATGGGTAATGCGGTCATCATTCCGGCGTTCGTGATCGTCGTCCTCGGCGGCCTCGGCAGCTTTCGCGGTGCCGTCGTCGGCGGCCTGTTGGTCGGGATCATCCAGAGCGCGGTCAGTACCTTCGTCCCGCAGATCCAGGGTGTCGTCATCTTTCTTCTGATGATCGGTGTCCTCCTCGCCCGCCCGGAGGGACTGTTCGGCGGATCGAAGGAGCAACTCGACGCGGGCCGATCCGAGCCCAGCGAGTTCGTCAGCGGGCTGGGCGGCGGCGTGCTCGGCGACCGCCTGCGGTCCCGGCTGGGAATCGGCGTCGTCGCCGTGCTGGCGCTGGTCCCGGTGTTCAACGGGATCCTCTACTCGGAGTTCGTGGTCTCGCTTCTGATCACCGTGCTGATCTGGGCGCTCTTTGCAATGAGTCTCGATATCGTCCTCGGATACACCGGCCTGATCTCGCTCGGCCACGCGTTGTTCTACGGGCTCGGGGCGTACGCCACCTTGCTCACGCTGTTACACGTCTCGCCGTCGGCGTTCGTCGCCCTCGGGATCGCACTGACCGTGACTGCAGTCACCGCCTGGATCGTCGGGCACCTCGCGATTCGCGTCTCCGGCGTTTACTTCGTGATGATCACCCTGGCGTTCGCGGAGATCGTCCGCCAGGCAGTCTTCAAAATCGATGCGACGGGCGGAAGCAGCGGCCTCTTCGGCGCACCCGAACCGCTGTACGGGGTCGGTGGCGTCGGCATCCGGTTCAGCGAGGTCCTGATCGGTATCGAACCGCTGGCCTTCACGGGAACCTCGCTGTTCTACTACTTCCTCCTCGCGATCGTCGTCGCCGCGTATCTGGCCGTGCGACGGATGATGAACGCCCCGTTCGGGACGGTGCTGCAGTCGATCCGGGAAAGCGAGTTGCGAGCGCGCTTCGTCGGCTACGAGGTGCGTTCGGTGAAGCGCCAGGCGTTCGTCATCAGTAGCACGCTCGCCGGGCTCTCTGGCGCGCTGTTTGCCCTCTTCAATGGGTTCGTCGCGCCGGATCTGCTGAACTGGATCAACAGCGGCAACGCGATCATTATGGTCGTGCTCGGCGGCTCGGGCACGCTCTACGGGCCGATGGTCGGCGCGGCCGTGTTTACGCTCATCGAGCGGCAACTCTCCTCGCTCATCCCCTGGTGGCGCCTGTTGCTCGGGACCCTCTTCGTGCTCGTGGTCCTGTTCCTCCCGAAGGGGCTGGTGTCGCTGCCGACGCGACTTCGCGACCTCCAGCGGTCTCGAGTGGGGGGCAAGCCGCTCTCGACCGACGAGCAACCGGAGGTGGAAGCCGATGACTGAACCGGAACAGACGGACGCCGACGCGGCGCTTCTGCAAACCGCGGGGCTCACGAAGCGGTTCGGGGAGTTCACCGCGGTCGACCACGTCGATCTGATGATCGAGCGGGGCGAGTTCCGGAGCATCATCGGGCCGAACGGCGCCGGGAAGACGACGCTTTTCAACCTCATCAGCGGCGCGATGCGTCCGACCGAGGGGACGATCACGCTCGCGGGGCGGGACATCACCGCCCTCTCGCCTGCCGAGCGGGTCGCGAAAAATATGGCTCGCTCGTTTCAGCTGACGACGGTGTTCAACGGTCTGTCGGTGCACGAAAACGTCCGGTTGGCGGCGCAGTCCGCTCGGTTCGGCACGATGTCTCCCGTCGAGCGGCTGTTCGCTGATCCGGATCGGTTCGACGCGATCAACGATCGGACAGCCGCGATCATCGACGACCTCGGACTTCGAGAGGTCGCGACCGCACAGGCGAGCGATCTCTCATACGGCGACCGACGGCGACTCGAAGTCGCCCTCGTTTTGGCGACTGATCCGGAAGTAGTCCTGCTCGACGAACCGACTGCGGGGATGAGCGGCGACGAGACGGCGGCCACGATCGAACTCATCGAGGAGGTCCTGACGGACAAGACGGTCGTGCTCGTCGAGCACAACGTCGATCTGGTGATGCGAGTCTCCGATCGCATCACGACGCTCAACGACGGGGCGGTAGTCGCCACGGGAACGCCCGACGAGATCGCGAAAAACGAGCAGGTTCGGGAGGCATACCTCGGGGGGTATACCGCGTGACGCCGGACGACGACGCGCCACGGTCGGAGTCCCGACGCCTCGACGATCCGCTGCTGCGTGTGGACGAGGTCACAGCCGGGTACGGCGCGACGACAGTGTTGCAGGGTGTAAGCTTCGACGTCGGCGACGGCGAAGTCGTGGGGATCGTCGGCCGCAACGGCGTCGGCAAGACGACGACACTGCGGACGATTATGGGCTCTTTGACGCCGCGAACAGGGGAGATAACCTACGAGGGACGTTCGATAGCGGACCTCGAACCCGAAGACACCGTCCGTCGGGGGATCGCGCTCGTCCCCGAGGAGCGGCGTATCTTCGGCGGCCTCAGCGTCCGCGAGAATCTCGAACTCGCGCGACTCGGCGGGGGCGACGGAACCAGCGAGTGGGACATCAAAGCGGTTCTGGACACGTTCGAGAATCTGGCGGCGCGGGAGACGGCGGCGGGCAGTACCCTGAGCGGCGGCGAACAGCAGATGCTCGCAATCGGGCGAGCGCTCGTCAGCAACGCCCGTACCTTGCTCCTCGATGAACCGACAGAGGGACTCGCGCCGTACGTCGTCGAACAGGTCGTGGAGACGATCGAAGCGCTGCAGGAGCAGGGACTGACGATCCTGCTGGTCGAACAGAACGTCCGGATGGCACTGGACGTCTGTGATTACATCTACGTGATGGACAACGGCCGGATCGTCCACGAAAGTTCGAGCGATGCGCTCCGCGACGACAACGCGGTACTCGATCGGTATCTGAGTGTCTCACTCGACGGTTCGGCGGAGGACTGACAGCGACGGTGGAAGTCCGTATTATTTTATATCAGCCTTCAATTACGAGTGGTATGGACGGACGCGAGGAGAAGACGACAGGGGTCGACAGATCGACGACCCGTGGAGTGCGGCGACGGCGAGCACTACAGTATCTCGGCGGCGGCGCACTCGCTGCGACGCTCGGAACCGCCGGTTGTATCCAGCAGACGGGAGACGACGGCGGCACCGACACGGCGACGGATACCGACACGGCGACCGACGACGGGTCGACAGCGACGACGGAAAGCGACGGCGGATCGGACGCCGAAGCTCTCACCCTCGGCGTCCTGGTGCCGGAGAGCGGTCCGTCGGCGCCGCTGGGAGGGGCGCAACGTCAGGGGGCCGAACTCGGTGTGCAGTACGTCAACGACAGCGACGAGTTCGACTTCACGATCGAGCCGGTCTACGAGGATACGCAGACGGATCCCTCGACCGGCCTTCAGCGGGCACAGCAGGTCGTCGAGAACGACGGCGCCGACTACATCGTCGGCGCCCTGGAAAGTTCGGTCGCGCTCGCAGTCGCCGATTACGTGAGCGATCAGGACGTCCTCTACACCTCCGGGGCCGCGACGATCGAACTGACAGGCGAGAACTGCAACGCGAACACGTTCCGGACGGAGACGAACGCCGCCCAGCAGATGGCCGGCCTCGTCGACTTCGCCGCCGCGGAACTCGGGTCGAACCTGTGGATTCACACCACCGACGACACGTACGGCAACTCCGCGGTCACGCAGATCAAACGACGGATCGAGGCGCAGGGACTGGATCTGACCGTCGTCGGCGAGACGATGCCCGACAAGGGCACGAGCAACTACGGGCCACAGATCAGCAACATCTCGAACTCCGAGGCGGACGTGTTGGCCCTTCCGGACACCGGGGCGGACCTGATCAACTTTATGAAGCAGGCCAAAAGCAGCGGCCTGACCGACGAGATCGACGTCATCGGGACGGCGATCTTCGCGCAGGTGAGTCGCCAGGCGCTGGGCTCCGATGCGATCGGCGCCTACTCCTCGACGCTGTACAACCACACCCTGGAGACTGGGGACAACCGCCAGTTCGTCGAGGCCTACCGCAACGAGTACGACGGCGTCCCGGGGAGTTTCGCCCGCGTGGGCTACGATATGGTTCGGATGACCGCCCGCGGGATTCAAGCGGCGGATTCGAACGACCCGGTCGACGTCAGCTCGGCGCTCGAAGGACTGGAGATGACGACGGCGCTCGGAACGACGCGGTTCCGCGAGTGTGACCACCAGGCGGTCAATCCGGTCTGGACCGGGCAGGTCGTCGAGGGCGAAGAGATTCCGGGTGTGGAACTGCTCACGAAAGTCTCCGGCGAGGACGCGATCCGGCCCTGTGCGGAGACCGGCTGTAGCCTCTGAGTCCGGATCGACGAGACAGACGACACGGGAGTTCATTCGACCGAACGAGTACTTCGCTATGAACGAAACAAACGTGCTCCTGGCTGTCGACGCCGGAACCTCGACGATCAAGACGGTGGCGTTCGACACGGCCGGGAACGAACTGGCGACGGCGACGCGGGAGACGGAGACGATCCGACCGGCGCCGGGGCACGTCGAACAGGGGATGGTGACCGTCTGGGAGCGGACCGCGGCGACACTCCGTGAGGTGAGCGCAGCGCTCCCCGAGGAGGCTGCACCGATCGGTGTGAGCATCACTGGACAGGGCGATGGCCTCTGGGCGATCACCGACGACGGCGACCCTGTAAGGAACGCCATCCTCTGGTCTGACAGCCGAGCGGCGGGCGTCTTGGAGGAATGGGAAGCAAACGGCCAGTTAGCGTCGATCATCGACCAGTGTGGATCGGCGCCGTATCCGGGGATGAGCCTCCCGCTTTTGGCGTGGCTGGCCCGGGAAGAACCGGCACAGTTCGAGCAGGTGTCGACGATCCTCTCGTGTAAAGACTGGCTCAAGTACAAACTGACCGGTGAGCGGACGCTCGACAACACCGAGGCGACCGTCCCCTATCTGAACAAATCGACCGAGCGCTACGATTCCAGCGTCTTCGAGTTGGTCGATCTCCCGGCGGCAGCGGACACGCTGCCACGGCTGGCGGCGCCGACCGAAACGATCGGTACGATCACGGCTGCTGCCGCCGAATCGACGGGCCTCGAAGCGGGTCTGCCGGTCGTCTCGGGCGTGTTCGACGTGCCCGCCTCGGCGATCGGCAGCGGCGCCGCGACAGCCGGCGGGACCGCCGTGACGCTCGGAACGTCGCTGACTCACCAGGTGCTCGTCGACGGTGCACAGCCGGAAACGTCGGGCATCCAGATGAGTCTCGGTCTGAATGGCCTCTGGACGTACGCGATCGGATCGAACGCCGGCACTCCGAGTCTGGAATGGGCGGCCGAAACGCTCGCGGGAGGCGAAGACGTCGCCGCACTCGAAGATATCGCAACGGCAGCGCCTCCGGGAAGTAACGGCGTCGTGTATCACCCGTATCTGAGCACGACCGGCGAACGCGGCCCGTTCGTCGATCCGAACGCACGTGGCCAGTTCGTGGGGCTGACACCGGAACACGGGACCGAGCACCTCGTTCGGGCGGTTTACGAGGGGCTCTCGCTCGCGATCCGGGACTGCGTTGAGCATTTGCCCGCCGACACCGGCCGGGTGACACTGAGCGGCGGCGGGTCGCGGTCGGACCTATGGTGTCAACTCATCGCCGACTGTCTCGACTGTCCGGTCGCTGTACCTGCAAGCTCCGAGCCGGGGGCGAAAGGTGCAGCAGTCTTGCTAGCGCTGTCGCAAGCGGAGTACCCCTCACTGGAAGCCGCAGTCGACCGGATGGTCACGATCGACCGACGGTTCGAACCGCGGGACGAGGTGGCCGCTCAGTATGAAGCGCTGTATGAGTTCTTCGCGGAGTCCAGACGGGAGATGCAGTCGGTCTGGGCGGACCGCGCGGCAGTGTACAATGAGGCGATTTCGGACCGAACGGAGTGAAAGGCGGATGCAGATGGGTGAATGAACGTAACACGCATCCACGTAGGTTCCTGAAGACTGTGAGGGCAGCGTTCATCGTCAGACTCGCCGACCGATTCCGGTAATATCGGGGGCCGGTGGAGCCTTTATCCGTGCCCGGGCCGGAATAGGAGTAGATGAACCGAAACGACCAGCAAGCGTACGATCGGGGGACGTCGCTTTTCTCCCCGGACGGACGCATCTACCAGGTCGAGTACGCCCGCGAAGCGGTCAAGCGTGGGGCGCCGAGTCTCGGGATCCGAACCACAGAGGGCGTCGTGTTCGCAGCGCGGCGTCGGACGAGTTCGTCGCTGATGGAAAGCGATAGCATCGAGAAACTCCACAAACTCGACGACTATCTGGGGACCGCATCGGCAGGCCACGTCGCTGACGCCCGACGGCTGATCGACGACGCCCGGCGGGCAGCACAGGGAAACCGGCTTCGCTACGGCGAACCGCTCGGTGTCGAGGCCCTCGCGAAGACTCTCTCCGACGAAATTCAGGAAACGACGCAGATCGGCGGCACGCGTCCATTCGGAGCAGCTCTGCTGATCGGCGGTGTCGACGACACCGAGACGGATCCCAGTCCACGGCTGTTCCAGACCGATCCCTCTGGCGCCCCACAGGAGTGGCGCGCCGTTGCGATCGGGTCGGGTCGAGACGACCTCCAGGAGTTCCTCGAGGACAACTGGGCTGACGATCTCTCGCTCGACGAGGGGATCACGGTCGCCGTTCGAGCGCTGCTGGACACGGACGAGGAACTCGATGCGGAGGGAGTGACCGTCGCCACCGTTACGGCCGATGGGTACCGTTCGGTTTCGGACGACCGGATCGGCGAAATCATCGCCGAGTACGGAGCCAACGGCGACTCCGAAAACGAGGAATAAGCCGCCGTTCCGCGGTTTCGACGTGGGGCTCGCCCACGGGACACCACCGCACAGCGTGGCCAAAACGGAACCGTTTTAATTGTCCCACTGATATCGGGAAGTGAAGTAAGGCTCCGTTGGTGTAGTCCGGCCAATCATCTTGCCCTCTCACGGCAAGGACCAGGGTTCGAATCCCTGACGGAGCACTCCCCCCGACGCCTTCTGGCGGTTTTGTCCATTGCGAATGGAGAGTCATAATGTCGCATCAGGGCAATTACACTCGACGGAACCGCTACCCCGACGCAGTCCTTCGATTGTCGAATTGCCTCGCCAAACAGATTCGCCGGAACTCTTCGGAAGGTCATAATGGTTGATCTTGGCGGTATCACCCTCGTACCAGAACCCTCTGCGGAGTACCTCAATCAACGACAACAACTAGACTTGCCTTGTTGAACGCAAGACGGCGACGAGGTTGGGTCGATTGTTTGTAGTCTCAAGCTGTTAGAGGCGCGTTCTTACAGTCAGAAGATGCAGTAGCTGTTACTGACGGCGGTTGTCGAAGGGTCAAAACTATGGTATTTTGCTTCGTTGTGTCAGTGACGACGGCGATGCCTCTCCCAGATACGTCCGGAGAAAGGGAGCAGGCGGCGAGGCCTAACTCGCCGCCTGCGTGAGGTTATGTACGATGCACTTCCGCGTGAGCTCCCGGAACTGGCCGTGCCAGCTCCGGGAGCGCAGCTTCTCGCCGTCGTCTTCCTTCAACTGCGAGAACCCCGTTTCACTCATTCACCGCTGGTTGTAATCCTCGTTCATCCGGGCGTTGTGAGCCTTCTGAAGCGGTGTCTGCTCCCTGTCCTTGATCAACGGTCGCGTTGAGTTTGAGCGACACTCCTCACGGAACTCGCTCCACGAGTAGTTCGCGTCAGCGGACAACACACGCAGGTCTTCCGCGTTCCGGCGGAAGACCTGCATCCCGATGTGGCCGTCCCACGCCTTCTGTGTCGTGTAATGAACGTCTTTGATCGCTAGCGAGTTCACGTCGATCAAGATCGTCGTCTTCATCGACTGCAACGAGTAGTTCGCGCGGTCGCGGTAGTGGTAGCTGGTTTGATCGCACTGGAAGCCACTCGCATCAATCGCGGCTTCACCACTCCAGCCCGTCTGCTCCACAGTGCGGAGCAGGCGGCGGAGTTCACGCATCTACTCGTTTTCCCACCGGCAAAACGAGCTGTAGAGTCTCACGGAGACTCTTTTTGAGCTCGACGCGGTACAGAATCAACGCGATCTGTACCCACTCGGCGTACCCGTCCGCGCCGTCCGGCGCGGCGGGTACGTCCGAGTCATCAACATGCTGTTTGGCAAGGTCTCGACACATCCAAGCAAGCCGTCTGAGCGATGCCATATCGCCAGACGGCGTCCATTTCCGGGTTAATCTGGCGGAAGATCACAGTAAGAGCGTTTGAGACTGTCGTCACTAGGCGGCAAAACAAGGCATCCTGTCTTCAAGCAGTTCTCGAATATCCGACATATCCTTGTTCGGGATCAACTGGTCTTCGATCGGTTCGTGACCACGTTAACGCTGCCGCGCACGGCTATCGAGATGACTTTGCTGCGATGTGCCGAGCCGTAACAAGGGGGAGCACAGATGTGTCTGGTATGAACACTAACCTCGTACCCCTCCTCGATTGTTCGGTTCGTGATATGCTTGAGTGTGCGCGAGTAGGAGGCCGTTGTCGTATCGACCTGCATCTCGAAGTCGGCGGTGGATCGAGACGCGTCCGGACGTGCTCGAACGTCGTCGCGCCACGGGAATGATCGTAGAGCACTTATGATCTATGTGGGATCTCGAAGAATCAATTCCGTGCTCAAGTGGGCACTGGGTAACCGCTCGAACAGAGGATACCGATGGGATCGTTACGCCGGATCCACTACTGAGGGGGAGGTTCGCTCGCTCTTCCCCTTCGCGACGAGCTCGTCCGTCGTCGAGTCGAAGACGTAGAGGCCGTCTCTGTCTATCACAATCGGAATCGAATCTCCCTCGCTAACCTGATTTTCAACGGGGATTGTGATTTGGACCGATTTGTCTGCGAACTCAAGTGTCCCTAGGACTCGATCACCGATCTGTTCCAGCAATCTGACCTGTCCTACCAAGTCCGCCTGTTCCTCGTCGACGATCGTCGCTTCACTGGGACGGAAACCAACGTAGACCTGTTCGTCGGTCGATTCATTTTTGACATAGTCAACGTCAAACCCAATCGTCGTCTCTTGGAAGGTAACCTCTCCATCACTCTCGTCGAGATGCCGAAGCGTCGCCTCAAACATATTCATACTTGGCAACCCGATGAACTCCGCTACAAACCGACTGGTCGGATGGCGGTACAACTCCTCTGGAGTTCCAACCTGTTCGAGGTTGCCATCCCGCATTACTCCGATACGATCGCTCATCGTGAGCGCTTCCTCCTGATTGTGAGTCACATATAATGTCGGTTTACCCATCTTTCTGTGGAGCTTTTGAATCTCCTGGCGTATTTCCAGCTGTAACTTGGCGTCCAAGTCACTCAACGGTTCGTCCATCAAGAACCCGACCGGTTCTTGGATAGCGACTCTCGCTAACGCGGCACGCTGGCGTTGCCCACCGCTTAGTTCACCGGGATACTTTTCGAGTAGCTCCCTGATCTGCATCATCTCGGCGACATCCGCTGCCTTCTGTTTCCGCTCCTCAAGCGGGACCCGTCTGATTTTCAACGGATACGCAATATTCTCTGTTATAGTCATATGCGGGTACAGAGCGATGCTCTGAAACATCATCGCTAGTTCCCGCTTGTTCGGAGGCGTATTGGTAACGTCCTTGTTTCCGAATTTTATCGTACCGTTGGTCGGGTCTTCGAGCCCAGCGATACAGCGAAGGGTCGTCGTTTTTCCACACCCGGACGGACCGACCAGGGTGAAAAATTCTCCTTCGTTGATCTGTAAGTCGATGTCGTCTACAGCTGTGATGGTACCTTCTGGAGTCGCGAACTCCTTCCGTAGCGATTGGACTTGGATTTTCGTCATTATTATCTTGTATTGTTGGTGTTTGTTTTTATGTAGTTTTCCTAATTTGTAATCTATTCTGTGATTGTCTTGCGACTAGACACCTCCCGCACTGAAGCCTTTGAGCAGGTACTTTTGAAGGGAGTACACGAAGATGAACGCGGGGAGTACGATCAAGGCACACGCGGCCATCACCTCTCCCCAGAGGATTTGATGCTGCTGGGTGAAGGCGAAAACTCCGACGGTCAGCGGCCAGAGTTCTTCGCTGTCCAGAAGTTGTTGAGTACGCCCGAACTCGCTCGGTTCTACACTGACTTGTTGATTCACTCCCCCACGACGATTCCTGCGGTACGGGAGCGACAGGACCCCTCGAAAAGCACTGCGTACAAATATGCGAACACGCTGGCTGAACTCGGGGTTGCGGAAGAACTCGACGAGTATGATGAAGGCTCAGCACGGTGGCGTGCTGACCCTGTGAGCGGTGACTGGACCGGTGAGATGACCTTGGAAATCGGACCAACCATCATTGCCGTCTACGGGGCAGTCAGCGTTGACGAGGATCTCAAACTCTTCGTTGATCAGCACGGGCAAGCATCACTCGCAGCTGCTGTGATGGCGACCCTAGAGTATCTACACGGGGCGACGACACGCCGCGGTGTGGCGGATGATCTCGGCATCCCCGCTGTCGAAGCGATCGCCGTCACACAAGCCATCGAACGAATCGTGGCCGTGGTTCAGGAGTACGATCCAACGCTCAGTGACACGGCGTTCGACGTCGATATTCACGAGCGAGCGATTGCGCAGGGGCCCTACCAAGTGATCGATGAGTGACGAACACCCCTCGCCACTTCCCTGCGCCCTGATTCTCGACATAAGCTTTCTCCGAACGATCGGGGGGACAGACACGTCTCAGTATCAAACAGAAGGTTCTCAAATCAGCCGGAAACCGCAAAACACAATATTCTGTATTTACAAAGTTTTCTGTATGCCCAGTATCACGGTCAACGTAGATGACGATCTCAAAGACCGAATGGAGAACCACCCAGAAATCAACTGGAGTGAGGTCACTCGACAGGCCATCCAAGAGAAAATCGAGACGCTCGAAGTGATGGATGAACTCACCAGCCAAAGCAACCTCACCGAGAGCGACGTGACAGAGATTGCAGACCGAATCAACAAGAGCGGGCGCGAACGCGTCGAAGAACAGTCGAACTAGCTCTTAGATGAAGCTGGTTATCGACGCTAACGTCGTCATCTCCGCGCTTATCGCAGATTCGAAAACGCGCGAACTCATCGTCACGCTCGACCCGGACCTATTGACGCCAGCGTTTGTCCACGACGAAATCGATAACTACGAAGATCTGATCGTCGAGAAGTCCGGGATGAAACCGCATCGCGTCCAGCAGTTCGTTGACCTCCTGTTCCAGTACATCGAGGTCATCCCCGTAGACGAGTTCTATCCCTCCATCGAGAATGCCAAGGCGGCAATCGGTGAGACCGACCCTGACGACGTGCTGTACGTCGCGTGTGCTCTGGCGTATGATGCCGACATCTGGAGCGACGATTCCGATTTCGACGAACAGGACGTCGTCGAGACGCACTCGACGAGCGACGTAATCGACTCGTTCGACACCTAGTAACCGACCGAGACTGACGGTTACAGAATACGACGAGGTCCAACTCCGTCAGGACAGGGGTGCTTCGTGATGGTTGTGTTGGTACTCAATTTGACGAAGATAGCCGGGTTCAAAGGCCGCAAAAAATAAAGTTGGATGGGTTCTCTCTCGGAACTATGGCTGACCGGAACGTGCGGATATTCAATCCGACTCACCGGTAGATACAACAGGATATTCTGGACTGACTGACAACCCCACCGTTCAGTGGTCTCACAGTTTCCCCACAAAGATACGGGAAATCGCTGTCTGGGACAGACAAGTGTACGCTACAGGAGAGGATACAAGCATCACGGCGTTTGGTATAGATGGTGCCCCGGAATGGCGGTTCGAAACTGATGGATCGGTAGACTCGTCGCCAGTAGTGGTCGATGGAACTGTCTACGTTGGGAGTATGGACAACCACGTCTACGCATTAGACGCGGCCAGTGGGACCGAACAATAGTGCTTCGAGACTGCTGGTTCTGCGTCATCACCAGCGGTGGTGGACGGGACTGTTTACGCTGGGAGCTTATCCCAAGGGAACGGTCACGTCTACGCGATCGACGCGGCAAGTGGAACCGAACAGTGGCGGTTCGAGACTACTGGGCCAGTAGCCTCATCACCAGCAGTGGTGGACGGCACTGTCTACGTTGGGAGTAACGATGAGCACGTCTATGCGATTGACACAGCAAACGGGACCGAACAGTGGCGGTTTGAGGCTGATGGGCCAGTAACCTCGTCACCTGTGGTCGTTGACCACACCGTCTACGTTGGAAGTGGCGGTGGTTTGCATAGTAATGAGTATAACGTCTACGCGGTAGAAGCGGCCAGCGGAACTCAACGCTGGCGCTTCGAAGCTGAGGAGGCAGTGACGTCATCACCAGCGATAGTGGACGGCAGCGTCTACATCGGGAGTGGCGATGTTTTTGATGATGAGTGTTGCGTCTACGCATTGAATGCAGCACTCGGAACCGAACAGTGGCGGTTTGCGGCTGATGGGCCAGTCACCTCGTCACCTGCAGTAGTGGACGGCACTGTCTACGTTGGGAGCGATGATGGTCACGTCTACGCGGTGGACGCAGCCAGTGGGACCGAACAGTGGTGCTTCGAGACTGATGGGCAAGTGCGGTCGTCACCAGTAGTGGTAGACGGGACTGTCTACGTCGCTGGCGGAGGAACCGTGTATGCGCTGGCTGGTACGGGGACGGAAGTCTTCGGGGAGGAAACTGAGCAGACAGGAACCGACACACGGATCTACTAGTCGTGCTCAAGTTGCGAGGTCGACCTCCCCGGGTACGACAATCTAAAGTTCAGCCGGTGTATGGTGTGAAACAGTGACTCTGCGGTAGTTGGAATACAGCGTTCGATGAATCTGCTTGTGCTGACTGTCTCCTCCCTATGTTGTATGCCATTTCTGATTCGCATCTGATAGATACCGCTCGTCGATCACTCTTCAGTCTGGACTGACCGATTCCTGTGGCGGTGTGAGACGTCTTCTATGACCCCCTCGTTGAGTTCAGCTGTCATCTCATTCACTCAGACTTCATTTTACCTGTTATTTCTCTTGGTGGTGCGCGCCACATTCACGATTCGATTGGACTACTCGGAACCGGTGATACTGTTTTATCCTTTTAACACCAACAGTTGTCTTACCGCAAGGACGTGATGACTGATGGTACAGCAAAGCACTCCGTACGCACTCACTGGTCTGGGACTCGTCGTCGGTCTTATGACTCTTCTGTTCGAACCATTCTCGACGCCGATAGTGAACCACTTCGTTGGTGGACTCTTCCTTGCAATCGCCACCGCCAGCGTCGCATATATGATAGTTGCATTTAGTGGCCCGGACGAACGGCGCCCGGATTTCTGAGCCACCATTGCATAGGCATAAGATAGAATCAAGTACTATATTGTCACGCCTGTTCTCCCAGGGATGCGCCGCCACGATCGCTGCAACTCCACTGTCCTTTCGCTAAACACCCCCCACGGAGTACAGTTCCAACAGGGACCGACCACCGGGCCCCAGACCCACCAAGGCCCTCTTCACGACGAACCGCTTCGATCACGCCCGGCGCGTCGACCGGTCCGTCCTACTCCAACGCGTCGGCGACGGCTTCGAGCGCTGCGATCGCCGCCCGCACTTCCGCTTCGACGTCCGCGTCGGCTTTCCCAGTAGCGTCCCGACCGGCGTCAGCCGCTGCGGACGTCGCCCCCGAAGCCACGTCACTCACGTCTCCTCCGACCGCATCGAGTCGCTGCTGTGTGTCCTGGTGACCGGTTCACTATCACCGTCACCCTGAGCGTGTCCATTCGGCTCCCCAGCTACCTCTGGGTCCGAAGTCGATCCTGGTTCTAGTCCGAGCAGTGAGTCTGTAAGCGAAATCCGTCACTCACGGTGAGCATCCATCACCGAGGTCATTGACGGACCGTTCGAGACCCACAAGCAGCCTGATGGCTCAGTCAGCGACTCCTGACTTGACATACCGAACGAGAACTGCTCAGTACAAGTGAGGTATGCGGTACGGAGGGCCGACGTTACTCGTGGAGCCACTCGTACCACTCCCCAAGATCGACGAGTCGATTGTCGACTCCTTCGGGCCCGTACTGATTGAACACCACGTCAACGGTTCGGGCAAGCCCTTCCGGGTCAGTGTCGGGACGGGTCTGGTCGTAGTAAAGCAGGATCCCCGCGTGAGTGTATTCGTGGTGTAATGACTCGAAATCTTTTGCGTTGTTCGTCACCAGGACAGTACCGGACTCGCCACACCACGATACCAGGTCGGCGTCGCTCGTGTGTTCACCAAATCGGTCTTTCGCCTGTTCCACATCATAGCCGCGTTCTCGGAGTACGCGCTCGAAAACTCGCCCGACGTGTTCATCAAGCAGAATCTGAACCCCTGTCACTTGACCGGTTCTTTGGGCTTCAGTGATGAGTCCCGAACGCGCTCAAACGCCGATTCGTTCTCCCGTTCCAGCTCACGCAGTTCGTCGATGTGCGCGTAGTAGTAGGAGAGCGACTCGTAAACATCTGTGAGGCGAACATCCAGCTGATCTGCAACGTACGCAGGAGACTGCCCGCTGTCAATCACCCGTGCGGCAATGTGGCGAACGCCGATCCGTGTGCCGTCGATTCGTGGCTCGCCGCCGAGCACATCTTCGTCGTGGGTGATACTCATACAACCTGGTAGGTCTGCCTGTCGGTTATATCTTTCCGGCACTCCAGTCCGTCGTCCCGAATCAATACGCACGCCTGTCCGAGCGGGGATGTGCCGCCACGATCGCTGTAACTCAACGATCACGTCCGCTGGGCACCGCCACGGCGTACAGATTCAACAGGCACCGACCACCGACTGCCAGACCCACCACGTCCTTCTTCACGATGGACCCGTTCGCTGTCAGCGCGTCGCGTGGCCTGCCCTACTCCAACGCGTCGGCGACGGCTTCGAGCGCTGCGATCGCTTCCCGTACTGCTTCGTCGACAGCAGCGTCGGTCTCCCCAGCAGTGTCCCGACCAGCGTCCGTCGCTGCGGACGTCCGTTCCGGCGTCGTGTCACTCACGTCCCCGCCGACCGCATCGAGTCGCTGCTGGGCGGCACTCGCTGCAGCAGCGGCGTCCGCGTCATCGGTCGGTTCGCCAGCCGACGCTCGGTCCGTCTCCGTGGTCGTGTCGGGCCCCGCGTCCTCGAACGTCCCGGTACTGGTCGGGCGCCCACCCCGATTGGAGTACGCATCCGCAGGGAACCCGTACGCTCGGGCGCGCTTCTCCTTGTTGAACGTCGTGCGGCGCGTGATGCCGAGGACGTCAGCGACAGTCCGCCGATCACATCCCCGATCGATCGCTTGCCGGACCTGCTCGTCCTCCATTCGCTGTAGGAGTTCCTGTGGGTCTTCCGGGATGTGCCCGCGGGCCGAGGTGTCGATCTGCCCGGTGAGCCCCCACTGGTTCGTCTCGACGTCCTTGTCGACGAGTTGCGTGTCGCGTTCCGCAACACGGTCGTCCAACCCCATCAACACCCACAGGCGTTCCCGCACCGCTGAGACGGTTAACTCCCCGGTGACCTCCGCCGCCACATCGCCGGTTCGCGCCGGGCCGTCTTCTTCGAGCACCCGGAGGATGTCGATGTCCTGCGGGAGCAGCGCACTCACGTCCGCCTCCGAGAGGTCAACCGGGGCGTCATCGCGCGTCGCTTGCTGGTGATGCCAGGTGTGACACCTCCGACACACCACCGTCAGATTATCCGGGTGGTGGACGTCCACATCACTCCGATTTCGGTCTATGTGATGGATCTGTAGCGTCGCTAACCCACCTTCCTCCGGGCCGCGCCGCCCACACAGTTGACATCGGTAGCCCGCGTCCGCTAGCATTTCCTCCCGCGTCTCCGGCGGCAACACCGACGCGTCCGACTCCTGTACTTCGTCGTCCCGGTCGGCCTCGGCATCGCTCTCCGGATCCCGATCGGTCGTGTTCGTCTCCGTCCGAGTGTCCGCGTCCGATTCCGTCTCCGTGGACGTCGCCGACTCGTCGTCCGCGTCCGCATCGGTGTCCGCATCCGCGTCGGTTGGTGGCTGTTCAACTGGATCGTGGTCGTCGTTCGAGTGTGGTTTCGACATATTCGCTAGCGCAGTCGCTGATTACTCGGTCGTTCACTCCGCCCAGCCCGCTCACGGCGTCTCGAACGCCGGTCACCCGGGTTCCAGCGACTCCGCCCAGCCACGCAGCTTCATCACGAACCCCGCAGGACGGCGCCCCGGCCCGACCGCGGCCACGCCGCTCTCGGTCACACTCCTGTCGTGACGTCTCATTCGGACCCCCCGCCCGACGCACTCGATTCACTGACACCGGTGCGCGCCGGGACGCGGTCCGCCTCCGGCGGTCGGACTCGGACCTCTCCGAACCCGAACCGTGAATGCGTGCCGATCCGTCGCACGCCGTTTTTCGCCGTTTCGACGATCCGGTCGGGGTCCCCGGCGAACCCGACGCGTTGCCCGTGATCCAGGACTTCTAAGTCGTACGTCGTGTCGTCAGCGACGAGTCGTGCCGCCCGCCGCCGCATCCCCGTCGCCTTCGAGTAGTTCCCCGGCCCCGACTGGTCCGACGTGTCCCACCACCACGGCACCGGTTGGGACTCCGCGCCTGGATAGTCGGACTGGGCGACGTACGGCGTCACCAGTTCGATCCGACACGGGTCCGCAGCGCGGGCCGCATCCCGCAGCCGGGTCTACTCCAGGTCATCCAGCTCCACGAGTTGGGAATCGACGAGCTCGAACAGGCCGAACCCGTAGTTCCGCGCCCCGCCCAGCCGGAGCCCGTCCAACACCACGTCGTCAACCGGGAGGATCTCGTCGCGTGTCCCCTCCGGGACGTGCAGGTAACACTGCACATACCAGTCCACGGTGCGGCGCCGGTGCCGCTGCCCGTCGGGTCGCCCGAACGTCGTGGTCGGCGCCATCACCACCCGGTCCCCGTACGTTTGGAGTGGGACCGCGTTGTGCGCATCCCGAGGCCGGGAGTCAAGCAGCCACCGCTGAGCCGCCTTCCCGGAACACGAACAGATCTTCATACTGCTCAACAGCGGGCAGCGACCCCCCTTGCTTGCCCGCAGAGCCCGGATTCGAATGGGAATCCGGGAACGACGCGTACTCCCCCGGGACGAACTGCCCGTGACTCACGTGTAGATGTTGGCGGGTCTGGTCGTCCGCTCGTCGCGCGATCGCGTGATACAGGGCGTTGCCCGTCACGAAGTACGGATGCCCGTAGTACGGTATCTCCACAGCGAACAACACCTGTTGCACCAGCGTCACCGCCCGTCACCTCCCAGGGGTGCGTCGGCGTTGGTGTCGGTGACAGCAGCGCCCCACCCGCGCCACCGGTGGACGTCCTCCACGTACTGGAGGGCCGTCGAGACCGCGCGGATCCGGCGCAGCTGCGCGTCCAGCACCCGCGTCGCGTGCGTCGATACATCGAGCGGGTGGGCGGGAAGGCGCCCCCACACGTCCGCAGAGCACCGCGCCGGAACCGTTCCCAACTGTGCCGCCGGGCCCGAGGGGTCACCCGTGACCGTCACGGTCACACGTGGTGTCGCAAGCACCGTTCGAATCGGTGTCACCACGTCGGCTCGGGCGAGCGTTCCCGGCGCCGGACACACCGCGTCGATCCCGGTCCCAGAATGGACCTCCAGGGACAACTCGTGGAAGTCATACCCCGCCCGGTAATTATCGAGCAACGCCGCCGTCAGCAGCGTGTGGATCTTCGCTGACGTGTACGGGTAGAACGGTGATTCCGAACAGCGACTCGCCGTTTCCGACGTCAGCCACCGGCGATGCAGCACCTCGGGATCCGTCGACGTGACGAGCGGCGCGAGTTCCTCCTGGGCAAGGGTGCCCGAGTCACCAGCGAACTCGCCTGTCAACAATAGCGCGCTACTTTATCGGAGGAGTAATTAATCACTCGCCTACAATACTAGCTTTTACGGCACCAAATATTACGTCATATCGGCGCCTTCGCCACAGTTCTATATCGGACCTCGCATCTTGGGGTTATGGAAACAGGGACGCTCTCATCCGTGTACCCAAAATTTCTACAACGAATGATGCCTTGTTGAACGCAAGACAGCGACGGGGTAGGGTCGATTGTTTGTAGTCTCACGCTGTCAGAGGTGCGTTCTTACAGTCAGAAGATACAGCGGCTGTTACTGACAGCGGTTGCCGAAGGGTCAAAACTATGGTATCTTGCTTCGTTGTTTCGGTGACGACGGCGATGCCTCTCCCGGATACGTCCGGAGAAGGGGAGCAGGCGGCGAGCCCTAACTCGCCGCCTGCGTTAGGTTATGGACGATGCACTTCCGAGTCAGCTCCCGGAACTGGCCGTGCCAGCTCCGGGAGCGGAGCTTCTCGCCGTCGTCTTCTTTCAACTGCGAGAAGCCCGTCTCACTCATCCAGCGTTGGTTGTAATCCTCGGTCATTCGGGCGTTGTGGGCCTTCTGCAACGGTGTTTGTTCCCTGTGCTTGATCAGTGGTCGCGTTGAGTTCGAGCGACACTCCTCACGGAGTTCGCCCCACGAGTAGTTCGCGTCAGCAGACAATACACGCAGGTCTTCCGCGTTCCGGCGGAAGACCTGCATCCCGATGTGGCCGTCCCACGCCTTCTGTGTCGTGAAATGAACGTCTTTGATCGCTAGCGAGTTCACGTCGATCAAGATGGTTGTCTTCATCGACTGGAACGAGTAGTTCGCACGGTCACGGTAGTGATAGCTGGTCTGATCACGCTGGAAGCCACTTGCATCGATTGCGGCTTCACCACTCCAGCCCGCCTGCTCCGCCGAAGCGCGGAGCAGGCGGCGGAGTTCACGCATCCGATACTCGTCTTCCCACCGGCAGAACGAACTGTAGTGTGGTGCCTCGTTGAGATCAAATACGGCGAGGATACCGGGCATCTCGTTGAGGTAGTCTTCAGTCTCACGAAGACTCTTCTCCAACTCAACGCGGAACAAAATCAACGCAATCTGTGTCCACTTGGCGTACCCGTCCGCGCCGTTCGGCGCGGCGGGTACGTCAGGGTCATCTACGTGCTGTTTGGCAAGATCTCGACACATCCGAGCGAGCCGTCTGAGCGATCCCATATCGCCAGACGGCGTCCAATTCCCGGTTAGCTTGACGGTATTTTCCTGTGAGAGCGTCTGAAACTACAGTTAGCTAGCGGCAAAACAAGGCAACGAATGAAGGACAAACACGAATCGAATTCAAAGCCGTCGATAATACTGCTAACCCCATATCTTGCACTACTAGGAATTCTTGCAGCCGGATATTCAGGTATACAGAACCGGGTTCAGCCAGATAAGCCATTGAGTAAAGACGCTGCTAACCTATCTAAATCAGAAAGACAGGAGAATGCAGTTTCCCCGCTTCCCCACACACTCTCAGAAGCTCTGGATGCATTAGAATCTGATAACACAATAAAGACTGCTTTGGGAGAGAATTTGTCTACCTCATATATCGTTACTAAGCGCCAACAGATCACACATCTTACAGAGTCAGATATGTCGCGAGAAGAATACCGTAATAAGCAATATAAGCTTTTTTAGACCGTATTAGGCGCGTTCTTGCCAATATCCATCCCAGTAACCTTTCAACCAATACCCCACGGAAATATCCCCGGAAGACAACCCGCGTATTATCTGACCTATTGATGGAGACCCCCCTTTCTCACTTGTAATGAACCGAAATAAAGATCGATTCAGATTTACATCAGATACATATTTTTTTCGGAATCTTATACCATTTCGAGCGTACCAATAGGTTCCTGGGTACGAGGATACTGTTCGAGATCCCCCAGAAGCAGTTTCAAGATGATACAATAATGAAGAGGGGTCATAAATTAATTTCTCTCCTTTTTTGTAAAGCCGAGTCATAGTATCCCACTCCTCAAAAATGGACATACCCTTGTACTCCGGGTCAAATCCGCCTATGGCCGTGAGCTTTGACGATTTGAAGGACATATTGGCGCCTCTGAACAACGGGACTGAGACTGCTTGTGGTGGTACCCATCGGCCAGACATATCTGTAACTTCACCATATTCATTAATGGAATTTCTTCCCGTCCCATCCTGAATAGTTTTAGAGACTGGCTCTAAGTCATCATTCGTCTTTAACGCTGGACCACCAACCGCTGCAATGTCCTCATCACTCTCGTAGCGTTGCTGAATCGCGTATAACCAATTTTCAGGGCATACGACATCATCATCAACATAACAGATTATTTCTGATTCAGAACGGTTTAGCAGGATATTTCGCGCTTCAGGAAGCGTCCAGCCTTCCTCCTGTCTTATGTATGTAATATCAATATTATTCATATGGTTTTTCTCACGTATCTCTAATACTAGTTCCTCCGTCTCATCTTGCAAGGATACGCTATCATCAGCAATTAATATTTCATTAGGAAGAACAGACTGTGAGATAATACTTTGGAGTGTGCGATCCAGTTGTTCTGGTCGATCACGAGTAACAATCCCAATGGCAGAATCCATCTTCAGCACCCGATGTTGTAAGGAAATACTTAATTCATTCTAGTTTCATTCGCTAATCGTGCTATATATTTTAATGAAAATAAATATAACTAATTTTTAGGTTTAATTTCGGACCCTTCATCGAAGGAGGTTCTTTCGGACGCTCTCAGTTATATACTCTGGAAGAAATCGATAATCTGTTATTGCGGCTTGTCTTAGATGGTGAAGTCGATCTTCAGTACATCCCAACTCACCATATACCATTGCTAATCGATATTGTTGGTATGCGTAGGACTTTGGATGGTTTTTGTAATCATCTTTGTTTTTCGATAGTATTTGCTTCAAAGCTCCCGCCTGGGTTTCCCGATCTACAGATATACTATCTGTTTGCACAGGAACAACACACAATGGCAGATCAATAAATTTAAATTCATAACTCTTAGAGATTCTCAGAGCTAGTTCCCAATCTTCTAATGCTGATAGTGACTCGTCAAATCCCCCGAGTTGAGTTGCCACATCGCGGTGAAGGACCAATGTTGATGTCGTAATAAAGTTATCTCTAAGTAACTCTTTATAGGTTTCTAAACCCGATAGGCTAGGGTCCGCAATAATCCGTCTAGCATAGTTCTCTGTCACTCTATGAAAACTGCTTGCGACTGCTGCTGGTTCTTTCATTTCTTTGAGGTGTCCCACTTGGCAGGAAAGTTTCATTGGCATCCACACATCATCGCTATCAATAAATGCGATATATTTTCCTGATGCGAGGTCTATCCCGAGGTTACGAGCGATAGCAGGGGATCTCGGGGATTGAGTGTACACATATCTGACCCGGTTGTCAGCGATTGATCTAACAGTTTTATATGTTCCATCATCTGAACCACCGTCAATTATTATACATTCCAAATCACTGAATTCTTGCGATAAAACACTTTTCAAAGCGCGACCAATAGTCTCCCTTCGATTATATGTAGGAAGGACAACTGAAACTTCAGGCATTCTATGGATACCCCGTATTACCCGCATCGTTAACGATAGGATCTAATATGGGAATTTGTTTTGAAACCAGATGAATCACTAACATATCAGAAATTACCAAGGAGAAAAATCATAGTCAACACACCGTTTTGTTCGCTGGATTTGATCAATTCTTCTTATGTCATTTTCAGATAATTCAATATTATGAAGCGCATGATTCTCGTGGAGATATTTCCTTCTGGATCCTGGGACAGCCGCTACCCGGCCCTTGCTCAAAATCCATTTCATAACGACCTTTGCTCGGGATACACAGTTTTCATTAGCGATGTCTAATATCGTCTTATCGTCAAAAACCCCACCTTGACAGAAGGGTGTATGTGCCACGAACCAGATATCATTTTGATTGGTATACTCGACAAGATTCTTGCGTGGCAAGAACGGATGCATTTCCCCCTGTACAGCAAAAATTGGAGCGCCAATCACTGATCTAGCCTCTTCAACCAGGTCTACGGTGAAGTTGCTTAGGCCAATATGTCGTATGGTATTATTAGAGCGAAGTCTCTCAAGTGCAGGAAGCGTTTCTTCCGGCACATACTCGTGGGCTGGCCAGTGGACATAAACTAAGTCTATTCTGTTTATATCGAGCGCATTAAGACTAGCAGAAATCGACTGCTGTACACCTTTCTCAGACAGATTGTCAGAGTGAATTTTTGTCGCTAAAAACACCTCTTCACGTGGTATGTCTGCCCGATCGATTGCAGTCCCAATTGCAGCCTCATTCTCATAGTGTCTTGCTGTGTCAATATGACGATATCCCTCATTCAAAGCAGCCTGGACAGTCTTGGTACACTCTTTCTCAGACCTAAGGGATCCTGTCCCCAAACCAATACGGAAGGAAAGGTTGTCAGCTGTTGGATTTGGGCCCATTAGTTGTCTTGTCTTCTTTGCTCCCTCACTTGTGCTGCTGCCTTGAATATCCCTTCAGGTGTTCCAGCGTCAAACCACTCTCCCTGAATGATCTCGTAATCAATCTCTCCTCTGTCCAAGTAGAACGAATTAACATCGGTTATTTCATACTCGCCACGATCGGAGGGTTGCAAACCCTTAATAACGGAAAAAACGTCCGAGGAATAACAATATAGCCCGATAGCTGCATAATTGGATTGTGGTGACTCTGGTTTTTCATTTAACTCGACTATATCCCCGTCATCAAGGACAGCAATTCCATACGCAGAGGGACGATCAACTTCCTTGAGGAATATTTTCGACTTACTTCCATCTAGCTCAATGTCTGAACCTGATAAATCCTCAAATATAAGATTATCGCCAAGTAACACAACAAAATTGTCATCTACAAAACCTTCAGCTAGAGAGATTGCATGCGCAACTCCTTTAGGTTCATTTTGTACTCGATACTGAAAATCTGCATCAAAGCGCTCCTCAAGGAGGGTGATATATCTGCCGGTATCTTCGACAGTACTTATTAATAGTATCTCATTTATCCCCGCACTTATGAGCGTCTGGACAGGATGGAAAATCATTGGCTGATCATATATTGGAATAAGATGTTTATTCACGACTGCTGTAGTGGGGCGGAGACGTGTACCTCTTCCTCCAGCCAAAACAACACCCTTCATACCTCCGATATTGTACAAATTCTCAGTAAAAAACCTTCGGCATTTCCTTCTACACGAAATCATACATACTATATACGTCACCGTTGAAGAAAGGCGCCAGAGTTTATACAGAGATATGTTCCGCTAAGGCACCAGTGAGTGGTGGATCTGTTCTCTCTTGATAGTTAATCTAAACTCCCGGACCCATATTTATTCTTTAAGATGATGCGGGTATTATTAATACTGTATCCTCATATATCTCTACTTATGCCGCAGACCTATATGAGTCAGTGGCCGGGGTTAGGTGATGTTAAAGAGGATATACAAACACCATCACTCCTTCTCTATGAAGAGATCCTCGAAGAGAATATGCAGTCGTACTTTAGATTTGCTAGGGATAGGGGGGTCTCCCTCCGCCCTCATGTGAAATCACATCGGATTCCAGAGCTGGCCCAGAAACAAGTGAAGCAGGCCGAGTCTGGAATAATGGTCCAGAAATTATCTTTAGCTGAAACGATGGTACGCCATGGACTGGATGATATTGTTATTGTTTGCCCAGTAGTTACTCAATCAAAGCTGGATCGGCTAATGTGGTTGGCAGAACAAGCAACTATTTCTATTGTAGTTGATGGATATGAGAATACACAGGCTCTGGAAGAAGCAACTGAGGGACACAACCAGGATATTAATGCTCTGATAGAGGTAAACGTAGGCGCAGACCGCACTGGCAGTGAACCCGGTCAGGAGACTGCTGAATTAGGGGAGTATATAAACTCAACTGAGTTAATTAAATTTTCTGGTGTCCTCGCCTATGATAACCATATTCTCTATGAGTCAAGCTCTCAAGAGGAGTTCTGCGCTATGGCTGATGAAGTATTATCCAAGTTGAAGTCAACCGTGGATGAAATAAAAAGGAGGGATATAGAAGTCCCAAATGTTCTAGCTGGAACCTCGGGTACATCACGACAAATGTGTAAGGAGTCAGTAGTCACAGAAATCAATCCAGGACGCTATCTGCTCAATGACGCCTCATTCATTAAGCATATTGACAGAGTCCAGAAGGAAGATTGTGCAGCACGTATACTAACCACTGTAATCTCAAAGCCGACGTCAGAGCGAGTGATAATCGATGCAGGTGCAAAGACGTTTTCTTGGATGCATCATGATCAGCCAGTTTGTGTTAATGATGAAGAACTTGAGTATGTTGACTTCTCTTCCGAACATGGAATCATCGATACTAGTGATGCCCAAATTGATCCTTGTGTAGGAGACCAGTTGGAATTCATAGTTGGGAATATTGATGCTACGATTAACTTGCATAGCCAAGCTATTGGGATAAGAGACGGTGTCGTGTCCTCAGTCTGGAGTATTCCTACAGAAGGTCAATGCCGGTGAATAACTAATTACGCAATACGCTCTTGTGGCGTAGATTGTTGGTGAGTTAGAGTACTGTTTCGAGGATGGTTTTCAGCGCTTCTTTCTCTGGTTTTCGGAAGACCTCACATCGGAGTTGGAACGCTCTGAGGTACGGCGTGAGTCGTCTTTGGAGACGCCTCGATGCGGCGAGAGCCACCGTCGCGCCAGCGACGCGTGGCTCTCGCAGGTATTCACGTGTACGTCTCCATCAACGTACTCCCCGTCGCCGTGGACGACGTATTCGTGGTCGAATTCGTCGTCCTCGTCAAGTGGGTTGTACGCTCGAAAGCCGTCAGTATAGACGGTGAGCGACTCCTGCTGGCGGTCGGCCAGCAGGAGTCGAATCATCGATTCATCGGCGGCTTTCGCTGGGATCACGTATCGCCGTCCAGTCCCACGATCCGCGAGAATGAACACAGGTGGCTTGTCTTCGGCGTATGTTCCACGTCCGCGCGTGGACAGGCCACGCGAGCGCGACGGCCCGTCGCGCTCGCGGCCTTTTCGTCCCGCTTTCACATAGAATTCGTCGATTTCGACGGGGCCTTTGAGGTGTGGCCGAGGCGCGTCCAGCGCTCGCAGGAAGCGCTGGACGCGCCGATAGATCGTCTTGTAGGAAACGTCGATTTCCACGTCTAACTGTCTGAGGCTCGTGTTGAAGCGGATGTAGGTGTAGACAGCGAGAAACCACTTTCTGAGTGCCACCGCCGAGTGTTCGAAGACAGTGCCAGTCTGGTCGTTGAACGTGCGGTCGCAATTCTTACAGCGATACCGCTGAAACACCCGATAGCTGCCGTACCGAATCACAGATTCGGCACGGCAGCGTGGGCAATAGACGCCGTTACGCCAGCGAACCTGCTGTAACAGGTTCGCGGCTCGAGACTCCGAGACGAACGTCTTGATTGGGAACATCGTTCGTCGGGTGACGCGGTCGCGTCACCCTTGCCCGCTGTGACTTCCAGCTACTGCTGAGACCTGACCAACAATCCTCTACCCAAGAGCGTTGAGGGAAAGGTCTATTATCTGCGCAAGCTTGCTTAGCGCAATGGTAGATACAGACCTCGAACATAAATTTTGCCTACATCCAAGTGAGGAAAGCGATATAACACAAGTCGAGAAGTCGCCTGTATTCCAACAGGGTAGATGGTACAATACTAATAGTGACGATGGAAAAATTACGTACAGTCTATCTGGCAAGTCAATTACTAAAGACCAATATCTCTGCTTTGATTTTTTACAGCTAGGGGAGAATGCGTCAGTATTTGAGTTGTTGTTTATCGATGACTCAGGGAATGTGCTTGATAAAATTCCAGAGTTAGTTTGGGGTCGATCAGATGAGCGGTTCATTATGAATATCCGCACCCTACCGGAGTGCTCTGCACGAATTCGTCTTCCTCTCGCTGATCTTGAAGATCATACAGTAAAGAAGACCCGAGAAGGAGCCTGGTTAAGCTCCTATTTGGGTGGCAATAAGCTAGCTGCAGAAAATGTAGAAGAGATTGTAATACGTATAAAGGAAATTCGTGGTGAAGAAGCCACGTGGTGTCTGTCACCACTATATATTTCGGAATCAGAGCCTCCACGAGAGACAGATCCATATCTACCGCAAGATAAACTGTTAGACAAATTTGGGCAAAGTACGACTGTAGAATCATTCGAGACTGTGTCCCATGAGAATGAACTGACTACTCTCCTTCAGGAGAGAGCGCAAACCTCGGACACACAACAATGGCCCAATACATATTCAAAATGGGGAGGATGGAAAGCAAAACAATTTGAGGCAACAGGGTTCTTCCGGACCAAGCACGATGGGAGAAGATGGTGGATTATTGACCCAGATGGCCATCCTTTCTGGTCATCAGGTGTTTCCGCAGTACATCCAGTCATAGAATCAGCGTATGCCGATCTCGAGTCAGGGGTTGAATGGATTCCAGATGAAAACGGATCGTTCTCTGATGGCCGGCTTGATGGAGGTGATAATCAAGATTCTTCCCACAGTGATAACGATGAACCTATAGTCAACTACCTATCTACAAACTTTATCAGGGCCTTCACTGATGAGAACTGGCGGTCAAGATGGAGGGAAATAGTCATAGGGGATATCTATGATATCGGGTTCAACACAATCGGCGCTTGGTCTGATGAGAAGTTGACCTCTGAGACCTCACAGCCGTACACACGAACTCTCGAGTATAACTTTCCAGGGGTACCAAATGTTTACAGTGATTTTCAAGATGTTTATCACCCAAATTTTGAGGCAGCAGTCGACGAGTACGCACGTCCATTAGAGAAAACATCAGATGACGAGCAATTAATTGGATACTTCTTGGGGAACTATCCAGACTGGACGGTTTTAGAGCGCGATATTGCATCGGAAATGGTCCTGTCAGAAGGACAGTGTGCGAGTCAGCGAAAGTTAGCTAAGAAGCTACGCGAGAAGTACGGGAGCACTGAGGCGTTATCCGACAGTTGGGGGGTAGAAATTACATTTGAGCAGATTGCACGAGGATCGCCCCTTGAAAGGCTGCCAGAAGGAGCCCAAGATGACCTCTGGGAGTTTAGCCAGGATATGGTCACTCGTCTTATCAGAACAATCGATGCTAAATGTAATAAGTACGATCAGAATCACCTTAATCTAGGCCTTCGGTTTGCGGATTTACCACCGGAATGGGCAATGGAGATTTTAGAGAATATAGACATATTAACAACATATATCTACTCAACGACCGTATCGGAAGCTGACTCAACAGTATCACTCAAAAAGGTGGCTGAAGAATACAACCTCCCAATACTGATAGGAGAGTGGCAATTTGGTGCCCTTGAATCTGGTGTCCCATCCCCAGGACTATCCACTACTCAAACACAGGAGGAACGGTCACGAGCGATGCGTGTCTATCTTGAGGATGCAGTTAGTAAACCATGGTGTGTTGGGGCTCATTATTTTAGGTGGTATGATAATTCAGCAATAGGAGGAGGGCATGGAGAGAATTTCAATGTCGGAATATTTGACACATGTCACAGGAGATACCGGCCGGTTGGCGAGGCGTTTCGTGAGACTCATGAGCGCCTCTATGGAGTCGCAAGTGGCAAATATGAGAAGTATGATTGTCAACCAGAATATCTTTGAGCGTAAGAAATTAATTGGTCCTCCCAGATATGAATTTTATGCGCATAGTAATCCTAGCACACGGACAACTTCCTTATCACGCTAAAACAGCGATCGGACTTCTTCGATATAGTAGAGATGAAATAGTTGCTGTTCTTGATAAAGAGAATGCTGGGGGAAATACCTCCGACTATCTTGATTACGTTTCTGATGTTCCGATTGTGGAATCAGTTGAAGACATATCTGAGGATTTTGATGCGCTGTTTATCGGTGCCTCCTCTATAGGAGGTGGACTTAATCAAGAATGGCGCCATGATATCTGTTCAGCGCTCAAGCGAGGTTGTTCAGTATATTCCGGATTACATTACTTCCTTAGTGAGGACAAGGAATTCAGTAACTTAGCTGATGAGTACGGTGGAACTCTTTATGATATTCGACAGCAACCCGATGATCTATCGGTGAATAGGGGCAGGGTCAAGAATCTCGAAACAGAGATCGTCTTGACGGTGGGGACAGCTTGCGCAACGGGGAAAATGACAACAGCATTAGAGCTAGTAGAAAAGACAAGAGAAAGAGGCATTGATGCTGGTTTTGTTCCAACAGGGCAGACTGGAGTTATGATATCAGGAGGTGGGATTGTTATTGATGGGGTAGTCAGTGATTTTGTGGCAGGTGCCGTTGAAAGGCTCTGCTTGGAAAGATCCAATCATGACATATTGTTTGTCGAGGGTCAGGGTTCGATCATTCATTCTGGAGCTACAATGAGCCTCATTCATGGATCGATGCCGGACAAACTAGTCCTATGCCATGATCCCAGCCGAGATACTATCGTAGCCTACGACGATTCCGAACTTCCACCCGTTTCAAAGATTGCCAAATTATATCAAGACAGTGGTTCGATAATCAGTGAAGCAGAGCTGGTTGCTGGGGCACTAAACACGCAGTCATTATCGGTAGAGGATGCTAACGATGCAGTAGAGGCTTTTTCGAGGGATATTAATGTCCCAGCTACAGACCCATTGCGATTTGGTGTAGACAGAATAATAGATGAGATAATTTGAGTACTTTCTTAGATATGTCTGAGAATCAGACTGAACAGCCTTGCCGTGGGTAAAACTGGTTCCAGTGTGTCGTTCCTATCGACCAAGATACTAACCCGAAGCATCCGTCTTTAGTTAAGGGATCGCAGGGCAGCAGTATTATTCCTTCTCTGTGCGAGTGGCTGACGATGACACACTTCAAACGAAGGTATTCTTCTGGCACCACTTGGACGAAAACATGACGAATAATCTGATCCGTGATTTTCTGCATCAGGTCCGCTTGAAACTTGACGGATATATGACGTTTCTGTGAAACCATATACTGTCCGTACAGCAAACAGAATCAAGCGATTCTTCGAGAATACGATCAGAGGGACAAGATCCGCTTACCAACGGCGTGTCCTGAACTGGACCCGTATGAAGATGTCTAAGACTGGACGAAACTGAACGACATGAGGAAGGTAACACCCAAAAGTTTCGAGAAGTTGGTTTCCCGAAATTCCAGCACCGTGATCATATTCACGATGATGCTACCACTAGGCGGAGATCGAGGTCATCGAGTCTTAGTAGATATTCACACCTCTGGCTCAATTATGAGTTTTTCTTCATCAATTTCCGGATGTTTGACAATTGGTACATCAGATATCCGGCTATCCAGTTTACTCAGATACTCACTAATCATACCATCGTCGAAGTTTTCGTATAGTTGTTTTGTAGCCTCAGGATTATAGTCATCAGAAGTGTGATAATTCTCCTCCTCTGGTTCAGGAGGCTGGTCAATTGAGTGAAGGTCCTCAAACGACCGGACCAACTCAGGATATACTTGCCCGACATCTGAAATAAGTCTGTTTCCAATATCGTGAGGTCCATCATCAGGATGGACTCGGGCACGCAGTTGATGGATTATTTCGCCAGTATCAATTCCTTCATCAATATGCATAAACGTTGCTCCAACATATTCCGGCTTGCGATTCACAAGTGGCCAAAAATTACTCCCTCTACCACGATTATACGGAGATAGACCTAAATGTACATTAAGAAACCTTCCTTCATATTCGTTCAGGAGTGGGTCTTTGACAAGAGAACAGCCATATGAAACTAACAAGTCAGGGTTAAGACTAGTGATTTCTTCATAATACTGGCGTTCGTTAATGTGCCCGCCAGGAATGTCAACAGGAGAACTATAGTCGGGGGTGATATTTACGAATGGTCCAAAGTAGTCATGCTCCGACTGAGCACGCCGTTCTAAATGATTGATTCTAACAGCTTCCTTGTTTTTTCGGGCTTCTTCAAGTAGTTCGCTCCCTGAGGTATGTTCGACCCCTGTTTCACAGTAGGTTCGCAATACATCAATTCCCTCGGCAAGCCCGAATAATTTCCGAATGAAACTATGTCTCAAAGCACCCCGAGTGAGAATCACTATTTCCTTACTCATAGTTCCAAACTGTAAGTGACTGATTTATATATGTATTTGTTGAAAATGCAAAAATCAGTGTCAACTGTATCTCACCGAGGACCCCTGTAGTCTTGCGATTTATAATCCCCGAAATTGGTCGCGAAGGGTAGAAATATGGGGCTTTATCTTATTGAGAGCTATCTATCGGACATGGAGCAACTATGGGAGCGAGTTGCTGCGCTTAAGGAGGCAGATTTCAACGCTTTCGACAAGCAGGTGCAAAAGGAGACAGACAGGCTCAAATCAGCCCTCAACAGTGGGACCTTCGACAATCCACGGGCAACCATCGGACTCGAATACGAATTTTACGGTGTTGACGAATCCTTTGAGGCCTTACGTCGTGTTCCCCGAACAGTTTTCGAACACATCGGTTTCGGAAAGGAGCTTGGGTTGCACAACGCCGAGCTCACGACCAGTCCACAGCCGCTCGGCCCCCACGGGCTAGCAGCTATCCAGAACGCAGTCCAGTCGGCAGTCCTGACGGCCCAGGCCACTTCCACGCGCTGTGAACCAATCAAACTGGCAAGCGACGGGTTCTGGACAATCCCACCAAGTGGCGAGACAGCCGTGGGGTATCTTGACTCTGCGGCGGAGCGATACGGCGTAATAATCTCGTCGAACATGAGCGGGTCACCCCAGTATCACGCTCAGTCGAACGTATCGACGTACGAACCACAGTGTCTGATCGACACACCGAACGTGAGCTTTCACTCCAGAACGATCATGCCTGTGACGCTCACAACCTCAATCCAGCCTCATTATCAAGTACCTGTTGCAGCTGATTTACCAACGTATTTCGGATACGTCCTCCGAATCGCAGGGCCGCTTGTTGCGCTTGCAGTTAACTCCCCGTTTTTTCCGCCGTCGCTGTACGACGAGGACGCTACTGTCGAGAGCGTCCTTACTGACGGCCACCTAGAAAACCGTGTGTTGGCCTACGAGTCTGTTATGCGCGATCCGAATAAGCCTGACAAGGTCCGGTTTCCCCGCGACATCGAAAGTATGGCAGAGGCCGTCGATCGCCTGGCTGGAGACCCTCCGATCGTGCCGCTGGAGCTCGATTCCGGAGATCGTTTTGACGACCAATTCGCGCATCTACGACACAAGCATGGGTCGTACTGGCGGTGGGTCCGTCCCGTCTTTGAGGGCCCATCGAAGTCAGCCGCGAACGTACGCATCGAGTTTCGGCCGCTGCCAGCCCAGCCGACAATCCGGGACTCGGTGGCCTTTCTTGCGGTGTTTGCTGGACTTGTGCACGGACTCGTTCATGCCGACCATCCCGTCGTCGAGTTGCCGTGGGAGACGGCGCGTGAAAATTTCTATAAGGCTGTGAGTAACGGGCTCAGTGCTGATCTCGCCTGGATCACCGCCAATGGCCAACGAACAAGCAACACAGAAGAGATTTACGCCGATCTTTTCGAACATACTCAGCGAGGTCTCGAGCGTCAGGGATTCGGTCCTGAGGACGCTGCACGGGCTTTCCGACCTGTCCGCGAGCGAGTCGACCGTCGCATAACACCCGCAAGCTGGAAATGCGATAGACTACGCCACCACGCCGAGTACGGTGAGACGCTCGCAACTGCCGTGACTGCTGCCCAGCGGGACTATCTAGGTGAACAGGCCGACACGCTCGCCGAGGGAGTCTTTACTGACTGGGCGGGTGTCTAGACACTTCTTGATGGCGAGATGCTTAATCCACTGGGAGAACAGTTTGTTCTATGGATGCCTTGTTTTGCCGCTAGCTGACTGTAGTTTCAGACGCTCTCACAGGAAAATACCGTCAAGCTAACCGGGAATTGGACGCCGTCTGGCGATATGGGATCGCTCAGACGGCTCGCTCGGATGTGTCGAGATCTTGCCAAACAGCACGTAGATGACCCTGACGTACCCGCCGCGCCGAACGGCGCGGACGGGTACGCCAAGTGGACACAGATTGCGTTGATTTTGTTCCGCGTTGAGTTGGAGAAGAGTCTTCGTGAGACTGAAGACTACCTCAACGAGATGCCCGGTATCCTCGCCGTATTTGATCTCAACGAGGCACCACACTACAGTTCGTTCTGCCGGTGGGAAGACGAGTATCGGATGCGTGAACTCCGCCGCCTGCTCCGCGCTTCGGCGGAGCAGGCGGGCTGGAGTGGTGAAGCCGCAATCGATGCAAGTGGCTTCCAGCGTGATCAGACCAGCTATCACTACCGTGACCGTGCGAACTACTCGTTCCAGTCGATGAAGACAACCATCTTGATCGACGTGAACTCGCTAGCGATCAAAGACGTTCATTTCACGACACAGAAGGCGTGGGACGGCCACATCGGGATGCAGGTCTTCCGCCGGAACGCGGAAGACCTGCGTGTATTGTTCGCTGACGCGAACTACTCGTGGGGCGAACTCCGTGAGGAGTGTCGCTCGAACTCAACGCGACCACTGATCAAGCACAGGGAACAAACACCGTTGCAGAAGGCCCACAACGCCCGAATGACCGAGGATTACAACCAACGCTGGATGAGTGAGACGGGCTTCTCGCAGTTGAAAGAAGACGACGGCGAGAAGCTCCGCTCCCGGAGCTGGCACGGCCAGTTCCGGGAGCTGACTCGGAAGTGCATCGTCCATAACCTAACGCAGGCGGCGAGTTAGGGCTCGCCGCCTGCTCCCCTTCTCCGGACGTATCCGGGAGAGGCATCGCCGTCGTCACCGAAACAACGAAGCAAGATACCATAGTTTTGACCCTTCGGCAACCGCTGTCAGTAACAGCCGCTGTATCTTCTGACTGTAAGAACGCACCTCTGACAGCGTGAGACTACAAACAATCGACCCTACCCCGTCGCTGTCTTGCGTTCAACAAGGCATCTATGGATCAACCTCTTCGTCGCCGGTAAAGGGTGAGAGCCATTCGTCTTTAGTTAGGCCTCACCTCTCGGCTGCGTAGCGGTAGCGAGTGTTTCTTGCAGTATCGGTCGTTGCTGGTGGATTTTTTGTGCATCCCCGATCAAGCCGTTCCAACAACGGTGGCGGCGAGTAGCCGATGTACTCACCGAGTTCACAGAGGATGAGTTGGGCGTGCGACCGGAAGGTCGCCGCCCAGCGTTCCGGCGGAAACACGATTTCATTGTCAGTCTGCTCAGTGACCAGAGCCAACAAATTATGACTCACTAACAGCGATAGCAACGCCGGATACAGCAGAATTTCCACGATGTACGTCTTGCTCGTGTCGAACTCGTATAGGTTGTACCGCGGCTTCAGTTCACGAAACAGCAGTTCTACCTCCCACCTAAATCGATAAATCATCGCTAGATCTGCCGGCAGGAAATCGTCTCCCGGCAGATTCGTGATGTACAGATGGTAGTCGTCGGCGTCCACGTTGCAGACGCCGACGACACGGAAGTCTTGCTGTTATGCGATTGCGTGTCCGCGTACTTGCGTCGCTGAAACGTCGCTTCTACCTCCACGTCAATGTGCTCTCGGTAGAGATCGTCCACGACATCTTGGATCTGCTCGCCTGCTAAGGGAATGGCGTCGCCACGCCATTCCCGTAATTCCCTCGTCATCTCCGGATTTGTGTTCGGCTTCAGCCGACTCACAAAGTAGCCGTCGTTCTCGTCGCTCAACTCGAAGCGGCGGTACTTGAAGTACGCTAGATCGAACAACACCAACTGATCTTCCAGCCGAGACCCCGTGGAAAATTCGGTGCCGTCGTGTTCTTTCTCGTCAGTGACGCTGAACCGATCAATCGTCTGGTCGGTGACGTTGTGGAGCAGGTGGAGTCGCGCTCCACCCTGCTCCACTCGCCATGGTTGGTAGGTGTCTGCGAGGAACCGGTACAACCGTAAAACAGTGCAGTCAGCGATCATCACGTCGCGGAACCAGTCGATGTTCGCGTCGACAGTACTTCACACGGTAACCTCGTCGAGCACGGCATCAACGAGGTCACGCAGATACTCCGCAAGCGTCGGTATCAGCCGCTGATAGAACCCGCTCGGTCAGAGTGAGGCGGTGGAATTGTAACTACGATAAAAACGTTTTCAGTCATAGAGTACTCAGAAAATGGACCGCCTCATCCTTATCTGAACACCGCCGGTCAGCAAGAATGAAGACGTGGGTTGCCCCATAGAGAGTTCACGACATCATGGAGGTCACTCGATTGCGACGTTTGGTCTTGCCCTCAACGTTCATGCACCGGCCAATCACGCGAGCTTGATGAAGCTGAATACGACCGATTCACCGAATCTATCCACGATTCTCCCGAAGAAGACGTCTTTGATTCGCTTGCATCTATAGAGCCACCAAATATCTACAACACTCTTGTGAAGCAGGTTGTTGATATCGAGCCCGGTCTTCTGTGAGATTCCCAGACCGCTGTTCAAGCTGATCCAAACGTGGTTTAGAAGCAACTCGTGCCGTGTTGGCTACTCGGCTAAATCGCAAGACAGTGATCCATCAACAATGTACTTCACAAGAGCGTATCTACAATTATTTCTGTCTGTGAGTATAATTATGCCACCTAGAGCGGCTTGATCGAGTTAACCTTGACTCTATTCAAGTTACTATTGAGAATTGAATAACGGTTCTCTACCCAAGTATATATGTAAGTGGTGCAGACATATGCGGTATGGCGTATACGGGGACAGATCCAGATGGAGGAATTGGATATGTGACTAAGGATGATCCGGACCCAAAAGAGTACGTCAAATCTAAAGTCCAAAATATAATTGCGAAAGTGGCTGGTATATTTAAGCCAACTTCAAGATATGGATCCGAGGAGGATGAATGACCGGTCTGTGTGCCGCATATGGAGACTCTGCTTCTGTCAGAGATACCAAGCAATTAGCAGAGGTGATGGACTATCGTGCATTAGGCGGCTATGATTGTATCTCGTTTTCAGACTGTACTCTTTGTCATTTACACTATAATTCGACAGACAAGCCGCATATAGACTCGCAGCCATTTGTTGAGGATAGTGCTGCAATTACTTTGGATGGTAGCATTGATAACCGAAGCGAGGTGCAAGATATACTCCGTCAGCATAGTACCACCACCTATGCTAATCTGACAGACGCCGAATTTCTCCTCTCTGCATATAGGGAGTTAGGTGCTGATTCCTTCAACCACATCTATGGGTCCTATGTTGGGGTAATCTACGATCGGACTACAAATAAAACCATTATCTTTCGTGGTTTATCAGGGGGTAGACACCTATATTATGCTAAAGAGGTACGGGGAAATACTACTCTCATAGCTTCAGAGGTCGAGGCATTGCTGCAACATCAAGCGGTAAATAGTACGGTCCATAAACAATCTGTATCAAATTACATATCTGGATCTATTAGTAGACAGCCAATATCCTTCCATTCTTCTATCGAACGGCTTCGTCAAGGCGAATACGTAGTGATCTCCGGTAATGAAACATCTCATCATCGTGTCGTAGCCAACGACGATCCAGTGGATGATTCAGGAGGATATTGTGCTAGTCAACTCCGCACGCAGATTACCCAAGCAATAAGCGATCGGGCTAAGAGTAAAAAGTCCGCTGGTGTGATGTTGAGTGGAGGACTAGATTCTTCAGCAATTGCTGCTGAGATGGCTCGACAGAAGGGAAGTCAGTCTGTCAAAGGATATTCCCTAATTTTCCCAGATGAAGAATCAATTGATGAGACCTCCAACATTCGTTCCCTGACCCAATCTTCAAACATTGAGTGTATTGACCTCCGGAAATCTGTTAAGCAGCTTTTTGACGAATACAATCCATTCAGGTATACATTCGGTCACCCATGTATCGATATGAGTTTGCCAATATTTGAAGCGATATTTGACCGGGCCTCTGCAGATAACATTGATATTCTTCAGACAGGTATTGGCGGAAACCTCCATGATGGGAACCGGCTATTTTATTCTGATTTAAGCTCCCTCGGAGAGTATCAAAAGATTGCACAAATTTCTAACGAAGACAGCGTATCTGCTTTGACTATCATATTGTATGCGTTGCTTCCGAGTATATTTTCGACTACTAGGGCGATTACAGAAATAGATAAACTAAATTCGTCCCCACCATCTCTTCATGAAAACGTTCTACCAACACATATGGAACGTTTTAGTCGACTAGAAACGCTCCGAACGTACATTAATTTAACTAACCCATACATGGATTATGCACTTGATGCCTGCCGACAAGTTGCATTATCACACGGAATAGAACTTCAGCATCCATTTTTGGATGGCCGCATTCTCAAAGCGTTGTTCCAAACACATCCGGCTGATCGGTTTAAAAACGGGTATTGGAAGGCCACATTTCGAGACGCTGTACGTAACTTACTTCCACAGGAGATAGTACGAACGCCGGTGTCAGAGAACACCTACAACCGTATCTCTGAACAATTTTCAAAGTTATATATTCAAGAGATGGATACAGAACGTCAAGCAGGTCGAAACACATCTAGCCAAGAGGAAGTATGGAGGAGAATCTGTGCGACAGAGTGGGTTAGAGAGGTTAGTGTTAACGGAGAAATAGATACACCACTTTCCTGACTTCGGTGAGTATGTAGAGCCGCTTACTTTGGCTTTGGTTTACCCAACTAATCGACTACACCTTCGCTGAATTAGCTGTTTGGGGTGGAAACGCGGTCGTGTTTAGTTAAGGATGAAGAGTGAGGCGGCGTGATTTTGTGGTGGTCTATGCCAGAAATCAGCCGCCTCAGCGGATGTACAGACTAGATTGATTTGGAGTTGTTGGAACGACAGCGGACACCTGAGCGTGCGATGAAGCTCAGTATTCAACTCCAGTTAGCGGGACTATCGCTGTCGAATACCGTCTCTATTCTCGAAGAGTTGGGTGTCGAGCGATCTCGCAAAGCAATCCACGACTGGGTGCAGAAGGCCGATCTACAGCCCGCAGAAGATCGAAGCCCGAATCACGTTGCGGTTGACGAAACCGTGATTCGAATCAACGATCAGCAGTTCTGGCTGTATGCTGCGGCTGCTCCCGATACAAACGACCTGCTGCATCTGTGGTTATTTGTAACGACAACGACTGCACTAACCGAGATTTTTCTGCGAGAACTTCGCCAGAAACACGACTGCTAACAATCTCTAATCGATTCCTGCCGGACCGAACATCAGGTCTTCACATTGAGATCAACCGTAACCAAAGCTGAATCTCGACGAACGTGTTGGTCAACTTCGTCCAGTAAGTGAAACACATCGGAGTAGTGGCCGCCGAAACACGAGGTCACAGCAGCGTGGGCAGCAAGTACGATCCAGCGGGGAAACTATGGATAGTTCGGGATCGGCAAGCGGGGAACTCGGCACTCCAGTACGTAGGTTTATTTGAGGCACTCGTGAGGCTGTGAATATCGAGATGTCTGAACGTTCAACGGAGGCGCTTGTTTCGGCGTACCTCTCGGACCGGGCGTGGGACGACCGTCGTGAAGCGGTGGTGAAGACGTCTGATATTGTACGGGAGACAGCTTCCGCTCTTCTCGAATCGGGGGTGGTTGGAACGCAGGAGTTGACCGCGTTGTATCGGCTCTGTATGAATGACAGTACGTACCCTGTATCGAGTAAGCGCAGTGAAATCGACGAGTTAGCCATTCCAGAAGAGACGAAGACATCACTCAAAAACCGCGTTGATGAGTCCGTTGGGACCGTTGGCGGGTTGCTGTTCCCTGTTGAGGTACCGGACGACGTCGAAGACGCAGTAACCGAGTGTCTTGACCAGTTATTGGCTGCGGACGATGGAGAGCAGTTGGACGATGCGGTACGACGGTTGGCGAGTGTGGATCTTCCAAACGTGGAATGAGGGAAGATCTCGCCGATCCTCTATTATCTGCATCCGGAGTACTACCCGGTCGTGAACAATATGTCTCGCTCCGGGATGGCGGAGTATTTTGCTGAGGAGATCTCGAATTCGCTCGCTGACTATCCGGATACTGCGGCGACGTATCGGTCGGTTCGGGATTCCTACGGGTTTCAAGATAATTTCCGGGATTTGGACTACTTTTTCGTGTGGGTGAATCAACGCGAACGGACGCAGGAACGCGTGTCAGTGGCGACTGACCGGTCGTATTATTGGGTGAATCAGGGGAATCAGGCTGAAATCCGGGATGAGTATATTCGAGCGAAAATGGATGGGGTGTGGCACCACGATCTCGACCAGGTTGACGCAGGGGACGTGGTATTCCATAATTTTGAGGATGAGTTGATCGGGATTTCGACGGTCACTGACTGGCGGGAACAGTACGCCTTCCAGGATGCGACGTTCCAGCGGGTCGGGGTTGAGTTCCAGTGGTTTGACGAACCCGTGTCGGTCGATGCTGAATTGAAGGGGCAACTCGACGATCCAGAGTTCCAGCAGAAGTACTATCCGGTGAACTCTGAGGGGAATTTGAAACAAGCGTACTTAGCGACGTTATCGCCCGCTGCTGCGGAGTTCCTGTTGGATCGCGTTGAGGGGTGGAGTCAACTCCGGACGGTAGACGCGGACCGAGAGGCCAGGAGTCCGATTCCTGAAAAGCCGGATGAGGCAACGACGTTAGCCCGGCAACTCGAAGACGAGAAACAAATCGTGCTGTACGGGCCGCCAGGAACGGGGAAGACATACACGGCGGAGCGATTCGCTCGATGGTGGGTCGCACAGCAAGACCACAGTGTGGCTGTCGAAGACCGGGTTGAGACGGTCACGTTCCATCCGTCGTTCACGTACGAGGACTTTATTGAAGGGTTAACCGCGGAGGCTAGCGACGACGGACAAATCGCGTATGAGGTTCAAGATGGGATTCTTAAGCGACTGAGTGAAACGGCGACCGACGCGTATGAGGAGGCGCAAGCCACCGGGACAGATGCACCGCGGTTCGTCCTCGTTATCGACGAGATCAACCGTGGGAATCTCGCGCAGATCTTCGGTGAAACGATCACGTTGTTGGAAGCGGACAAACGCGGCACGACGACGGTTCGGTTGGCCCATTCGGATTCGGAGTTTACGCTCCCGCCGAACCTGTACGTGATCGGGACGATGAACACGGCGGATCGGTCGATTGCGCTGGTTGATGCGGCGTTACGTCGACGGTTCCGTTTTATCTCGCGTCCACCGGCGTTCGACGCTGTGGTTGACGCATACGGTCTTTCTGAGGCGTCTGTAGAGGAGGGGAATGCGTTCGAGTCGCTGCTGGCGACGTCGATCGCAGCATTACAGGAACTGAACGATCGGATCGTCCAGTCGGCTGATCTCGGGAAAGGCAAGCAGATCGGGCACACGCGACTGTTCGGTGTCGACGCTGCGGAGGACATCCGTGATGTGTGGCGATACGATATTCTGCCACTGTTGGAGGAGTACTACTTCGGGCAGTTCGACCGGATTCGACAGGAATTGTTCGACGGCGGCGGCGAGGCGCTTTTCGACTGGCAGCGGAAACAGATCCGGGACTTCACCGTGCACGAGTTAGGCGACACGTTGAGTGCGTTCGTTGAGGGAGATGTTGAACTTCCGAGTGCCGCGCGGCGTACTGGTGGGGCCTCGGAGAGGACGCGGAGACAGTGGGACCGGGACACGTTCTTCGATACGATCGAAACGTCGTTCGATGACGAAATCACGGCTGTCTGCCGGGATTTCTTCGAGTTCGGGAGTACGGAAGCCGACCGCGTCGGGTACGGCACGGGGAAACAAACCGGGGCCGCGCAGTTCTACTGGGACGCCTACCGGGACGGTGATTACCTCGTGTATGAGCTTCGCACTGACGGGACGCTGCAGTTCCGGTTCTGGGGGGCCGAAAAGTACGACCCGGAGTTGTTTGAGGTGTTCTTAGACCGTATCAGACCGGTGCTTGAAGATCCAATCGACGTCGAGTACTTACTGTCCGAGGAGTTCACACGGTTACAAATCCCGCTTGAACGGGTACAGGACGACGAGTCCCGAGAACGGGTGAAAGAGGCGATCCGGACGTTCGTGACCGATGCCGCAGACCAAGCACCCTAACAGGATGTCATCAACTGCTGGTGACACACGGACGATCGAACTCGGGGAACACGATCGTTCAGCACCGCTTCGACTCTCCGAACCAGTACTAGAGACGATCGAATCACGGATTAACGAGTCAGCGACGCGACTGGGCTACGAGTACACCCAAGACGGGCGCGTCCGGCTGTCCTCATCATCGTACGTCGGGCTCGTGGCACTGCCGAACGGAACGCAGGTACGGATCAGACCGAAAGCTGCGGGCGGGAATTCCCTGCGATTGTTGTTGTACGCACACGGAGCGACATCGAAGACGATCGATGCGACGGTCGAAGCGCTGCAAGGCGACGTGTTCTTGGACGCGATCGGATCGTTGTTTGTGACGCGACTACAAGCACTCCTCAACCACGGCTTAGGGAAGAAGTACCGGACGACGGAAGCGCGTGAATCCCACCTCCGCGGGCGGCTTGACCTGCAGCGACAACTCGCCCGCGGCGGTGTCGGTGACTCTGAGTTCGCAGTCGAATACGAGACACTCACACACGACACGGTAGCGAACCAAGCGGTACTCTACGCGACACACGTGGTCGCCCGCCTTGTCACGGACCGCTCGCTGCAGAATGCGCTCCGGCAACGTGAACACCAGCTCCGACGAGACGTGACGCTCAGACCGGTCCACGGCGCGGAATTAGAGCAGATCCATTTAGATCGCCGCCACGACCATTACGAAGACATCCTCCGCCTTGCGAAGATCATTATTCAGGCGTCGTTCGTCGATAATCTGCAGGGCGGGACCCAGGAAACCTACGGGCTGCTCGTGAATATGAACCGGGTGTTCGAATCGGTCGTTGAGCGTGCCGCAACTGAAGGAGTTACAGATGCGGCGTGGAGTGTTGAGGCGCAATCTCACATCACCGGGCTCGTCACTGGCGGCCCACCGACAGTCAATATGTATCCGGACTTCGTGATTCGTGACGACGACGGACAGGTACGACTCGTCGGCGACGCCAAGTGGAAAACCGGATCACCGAGTCAGTCGGATATCTATCAAATGACCTCATATCAACTGGTGGATGATGTACCTGGGCTCCTCTTGTACCCTTCCCAGGACGGCGCGATGACGACAGACTACCGCGTAGACGACCGCCTTTCCTTGTACTTGCGAGAGTTACCGACAGCACACGACGTGACGGACTCCGAGTCACTCGGGGACGTATTATCAAGTGCGGTTACCGCTGTAGTCGAATCGCTCACGATCAATTGAGTGGCTGTACAACACTGTGTGGTGTGGCTGGAGTGCTCGTCAGAGACAGCACGCGAAACTCTCTGCTGGTCCTGAACTCACTCCTATAGAGGGGGGGTAGAAGAGTCCCCGCAGCCGAGGTAGGAAGCGTTCAATATAGTCGTAGCATATATCGAACGACTTTTGCGATATTTCCACGAGACAACAAACGATCATGTCCCCGCCGACAACCGTCCTCCTCCCGACAATAACGTGGTCGCCGGTCATCGCCGAGATCGCCACGCAACTCGGCCCATCCGATGAATTACTCATTATCTGTGACGACGCGTCTGATCCAGTTGCCGACTATGACGAGGAATTCCAGAACGTGCGGATCATCGTGGCTGGCGAACCCACGGGCTGTTCTGGCAAAGCACACGCGCTCGCAACAGGGATGGACGAAGCAACCAACCATCGCATCGTCTGGACTGACGACGATTTCCATCATCCTCAGGATTGGCTGGCTACGTTCCACGAGGCCTACGACAATCATGGACCTGTTTCGGAACTCTACTTCTTCGTCGGGAACGACCCTCTCTCAACGCTGCTTGAACCGATTTACGCCATCGGCGGTACGCTCGGGACGTACGCTGATGACAAACCGTGGGGCGGAGCCGTTATGTTCGAGCGTGATGATCTCGATTTGGAGTCGTTCCTCCGGGACCTCCGACGGACTATTAGTGACGACCAGTTGCTCTCAGAGTATCTAGAGACGACGACACTCAAGCGGATTCACCGGGTTGAGATCGGTGGGACAGTCCGTGAGACGCTGGAACGACACGTGCGGTTCACACAGATCATCCATCAGCACAACCCCTGGGATACGGCCACTATGGGCCTCGTTACGTTGCTGCTCGCAGCATTCAGTTTTGTCGCCCCTCTGTACGCAGGAATCGGTGTGACTCTCTTGGCCGCAGGTGTGTACACGTACTTCGGCGTTTGGCGCTGGACGGCGCTGCTGGCCTCTCCCGCTATCATCCTCCAGGTACCGTTGCTAATATACGCACTTGCACGCCGCACGTTCGTCTGGGGCGGGCGCCGCTACCGATGGCAGAGCAAATTCGACGTGGAAATCGTCGAGTAACCCTTTCCTCTCCTGTCCGTCACTAACATCGAACAGTAATGTGACCAGTACGCACGCAGACCCTCACGGCTGATTCGACAGTAAAACAGCGAAATAAACACCGTGGTACCCTTTCTATGACACCCTGGGAGCCTTCTAGGTTACTGTTTTCCCCGAAGCAGGTCGATTTGAGACCTCAGTTCCTCTTTTTCCATCTCAGCATCACCGCGCTCGCCTTGTTTTTCGATAGTGGTAGACTCTGAGAGTCCACCCGCAATCTTTTGCAGATCGGTGATTTTCTTTCTGTTCGCCTGACGCGGAGGCTTCTTTTTAGACGGCGCGATGGCGGCATTCTTCGCGCGGCGAATGCGTCGGAGTTGTGCCTTGATTTCTCGTTTACTTATTTTCTCAATAGTCACGATGACTCGACTTCGTCTTACCTGTACTTAAACACTCATAGCAATTCAGCATCCCTCCACCGATTTGGATGGATTCGCAGGTACAGCACAATGAGTTAGTCGCACACAAACGCGTGAAATACAGCCTTGTACAGCGTTCTATAACACCATCTCCTATCCGGTCTCACTCGGGATCCCGCGTCGTCGTATGTGTAGGATGATCCGGGCCATCAGTCACGGAGACGGTGTTGCCGTCTTCGTCAAGAATGATGATTGACTCGCCGCGGCCTGCCGTCGTTTGCGGCCCCTCGGAAAGGGAGTCGATTTCCGTGATTTTGTACGCGAAGTCGTCGTCGGAGGGTGCTTTCCACTCGTCCATTTTGATCACGCTGTACTGTTTCTCCTCGGGGTGGAGGTCCTCGTGGTCCTTCCAGCCAGCCATACGCGGTATGTCGTGAATCAGCGTGAAAAGACTCAGGTGTGAGAGGATTCTGGACACTGCGGGTGGAGCCCTGACCGGGAGAGACGAACTGGACGGGCGTCGGGGTCGTGCCGATGGGTGCTGGTACCCTACCACCGCGTGCAGGTGGGAGCGGTCAGTGATGCGATACTCATTCGGGGTGAGTTTCAATCCCGCCGAATTGCGAAGCGATGCTATGATCGTGTGGCAACCAACTGTCGAGCTTCCGCTGTCGGTCGAAGCATCCGGTTGTCGTCGCGTCGGTAGTAGCCGTCGAGTTCGGATTCGAGATAGGCGTGAATCTCAGCCCCGGTCTCCACGTCCCACGCGTCGGCCAGGTCACTGTTCGTCGCCGGTGCGAGCTCGACAAGGTCGCTGAGTCGGTTGAGCGCCTGATCGGACAGGGTGTGTCCAGGTTCAGCGTCGTGATGCTGGGTGAGCGTGTCGAGCAGGGACACTTCTTGAGCGAGTTCGTCGTCAATGGCGGCTGCTGTGTCCGCAAGGTAGGCCTGCATCGTTCGAAATGTCGCTTGGTATTGGTCCGGAACGCGAAGCGGGTCGGAATCCCGTTCCCACTGCCCGTCTCGCTGATCGTGCATCGGTGTCCAGTCGTCGTCACCGCGGACAGCGGTGAGCCATTCGTGAAGCGTACTAGCATACCGGGCGAGACACACTGCTTTCCGGATCCCGGTTGTCTCGAAGTACTCCGGGGATGTGCCATCGAGTGTGATCTGGACCCGGTCTGACTCGATGGTTCCGTCGATCTCCTCCCAACTCGCCACGAGGTCGATCTGGTCGGCTGGCGGGCCAGCGAGACGGACGAGGATAACTCCGCCCCGGGTTTCGCCGTCGGTAGTCGGCGACGGGAACAGTGTTGCGACGGACAGAATGTTCCCAGTCGATCGGTCCGCATTTGGGGTCCCGTAAATCGCGTCAATGTCGACGTCTCCATCCAGCTCTAACTGTAGGTCGAACACGAGTGGCGTGACCATATACTCGAATTCGTCGTCGAGTCGTTGCTTGAACTCGGTCGCCGAGTGGACGAAGTGGTGGTTGGCTCCGCGGACGTTTGAGAGCGAGGCAGCTAACTCAGGGTTTTCGTCGAGTCCCATTCCGACGAACGTGGTGTGGATCCCTCGCGCTGCCGCTTCGGTGACCGTTTCAGTGATCGTGTTCTGCCCGGTCGCACCGGTATTCGGCATCATATCGGTGAGGAATACGATCCGGTTCTCGACCTGTGTTGGATCTGCGCTGTCGTAGTCACCGAGGAGATCGATCGCTGTCTCAAGGCCTGCACTCATATTCGTGCCACCGCCTGCGGTCACGTCACGAATGTGCCCCCGAATCGCGTCGATTTCCGTCTCTCCGACGAGCGTGAGGGGTTTGGCGACGTGCGCCTGCGAGTTGTAGAGCACGACGCCGAACCGGTCGTCTGCTTCGAGATGCGTGGTGAGGGCTGCGAGGGATGCTGTCGCCGCAGCCATTTTCGTCTCAGTTGACGGGGAGTCTACTGACCGTTGGTGCCCGGTTTCATCGTAGTAGTACTGATCGAACTGACTGTTCATCGATCCGGACACGTCAAGTACGGCGACCAGATTGAGTTGACGACGTTCGAATGCGTCGACGCCGATCGTCGAATTGAGGCCGACTGTCAGGTAGTGTTCGGTCTGGCCTGTGAGTGGATGGGTGGTGACAGCTGTACTGTACGACGGGTAGAAGAGACTCGCACGATCGGTGCGGTCATCGCCAGTATCGAAGTAGTAGTCGTAGAACAACCCCTCGGTCGTGAGCGCGTCTTCTCCGGGGAGGTACCCTTCAGCAATGTTGTCACGGAAGTTATCGACGTCTTTGGCGCCTCCGGTCGCCATCCCGAGAGATTCCGACGCATCAGCCATCGACGAATTCAGCATCCTATGCTCAACTTGGTCGTTAGCCGGACGCCCGCCGTGTTCGAGATATCGTTTTAATTCACCATCAAGGATAGTAAGCGAGCACGACTCACACTGATAGTGAGGCTGCGGGGCGTGGGGACGCTGTCTTGTGTCTCGAAACGGTCGCCACTCGTCGCTGTCCGACAGCCGCTGCAGTTCTGACTCACTGGTGAGCACGAGATGTGAGCCTTCGTATCCGTGTTGTCTGAGCGCGTCACTGACCGCCTGTGGGGATGAGTGAAGTCCAGGAAAGAAGGTCAGCTCCGAGCCACAGTCAGGGCAGGGATGGGATGCAGCTTTTTTGAACTGAGCAGGGAACGCGTCACGAACGGTAAAATCAAGGTCGACACCGAGCCCATATTCTATGCGGTACGTCTCTTCGTCTACCAATGACCGCCGTTGGTCACCCACACTCCCGACGACGAATTGATTCCCATCGGTGTCTTCAACTTCGAATAACCCAACACCAGGTGGAGAATCAACACGGCTCAGAACGGAAACCTTGATTTCTGAAAGATAATGGCCGTGAGTGATCTCAGATTTACGTCCCATCTTGTACCGTGGGTCGCGTAATTGTTTATAGTTAGTGTGCGGGACTCAGTATAATCTTGACAGGATCTTGCTGCCAAGGGTTTGTCACTGTGTAACACGGATCCAAAGATACTGCTCTGTGAGAGGATTAATTCTTTCACCTGACTGGTCGGACGAGGGTTCGTGGTTAATCCGGCGCTCATCTGCGGCGGTCGCGTGCAATACCGGTTCTCGAAATCCGTGGATGAAAAAGTCCGCAACGATGTGCTCCCACGGATCCCCGCCGACCGGTGGCAGGACCTCAATCGCCCACTTCCTCTCCGGTTCGACACGTCGCTTGACGCGGTAGTGCTTGAGGTGTTGCCGCACTGTACCGGGTCGTTTCGCCGGTTTGCTGTGTATGTCGTAGAGTGCCGACACACACGACGATGGCGGCAGCACGCAGCGACTGAGTTGGGCAAACTGAAAAGCGACCGGTGGACTGGTGGACTCAACCAGGCCGAACGGATCATCTACGTCGGAGTCACGGTCAACCTCCAGCGACGGTTGTTGGAACACGTTGACGCGATAGATAGTGATGGCGCGGAGTTCACGCAAGTGTTCCCGCCGCTCCGCGTGCTTGACGTGTCGTGGTACCGTAGTTACCGGCGTGCTCACCGCGCAGAAAAGCGGGTGGCAGATGCGATCTCGGAACGGTTTTCGACCGATTACGTCTACCAGTCGTAACTCTGGCAGAAGAACCGAACGCATCGGGGATATATACGTAGCGGGGGTGATAGGTGTGATGTGATTCCTTGGTGGGTCTATCAAGAAGTTGCTCGTGAACTGGATGTGCCCAGTGCGACGATGCAGCTTGTTGTGCTCCTTGCTGATGGCGGGTATCTCATCGATGATCAGCCGCCGTACTTAGATTATACATTTCCATACGAATTCAGGACGAACAACGCGTGGCTCGCTGACGCGCCCGAGGAAGGGATCGAGTTTCTCAAAACCACCTATGGAAGTGACGCAGCAGTGGCTGGACTCCTCTGGTGTGTTGGCACCGAGGTTGCTGATTACACAAGCGAAGAGCTTGAGATGGCGAATTCGATTCTCGAATCGCACATCAAGGAGTACCTGAACGAGACGGTCAAAACGGAGGCTACGAGCGACGAGGTCAATCGTGTCATAGACTTCGTCAGTCCAGACGAGGAATCGACCGTGTCACAGATGCTGTCTCAATCGTCGACAGGGACTGGAGAAGACGGAGTTCTCAACCGGTTTGAAAAAGCAGAGTACGAGTCGAAAGACACCCAGGCGTACTGTGATTGTTGTGGTGCGACGCTTTCCAAACCGTTCCAATACCGTTGCCAAGCGTGTGGGGCTCGATTCCCCGGGTGGTTAGCACTAGTGTACGACGAAGGAGAGGAAGAAGGGAAATCGAAGTGGCGACAGCAGTTAGACGTAACTGTCGTTAGTCAGAACCGACCGAAGAGTGTCCTCATCCTCCAATCGGACGCGACGCTCCCAGGGTGGATTGAGGAGGGTGGTCGCGTTGGACACATTACCGATGCTGGACTGAAACCGATCGGGAAGGTCGTCAACACCGACGCCAAAGAGATTCAACTGGATTACGAAGGCACGGCGGCTGCTGGACTGACGGAAGGGGAGGCAATAACGATCTGTTCGTCGGAGTCGAGTATTGCGATCACGCAGCAGGCAGGGTTCCTGTTTGAGATGCACCAGGAGTTCTCACGGTGGCGGAATGCCGTAGATCCGCTCCCAGCTGTCGCGCGACTGGCTAAGAACGCCCCCCGATTGATCGACACGTTAGACCAGCCGACGCTCGATCGGCCAGAGCCCGAGACGCCGTCGAGTTGGACAGGACTCAGCGGGTTTGAACTAGACGACTCACAAAAGAAGGTGATCGCCGAGATTTGTGGGTTAACGCCGGGTGACCTATCCTTAGTAGTCGGACCACCGGGGTCAGGGAAAACGGAAGTGATTGCGAAGGCAGCGTCTGAACTGGCAACTCAGGGCGAGCGCGTGCTCGTAACGTCGCACACGAACATCGCTGTTGACAACGTTGTCGAGAAACTGGCGGCGCAGGGTGAGCATCGGGTGGTCCGCGCTGGGCGACCGGAAAAACTCTCGAAAGGGTCGAAGGAGCTGATGCTGTCGAAGGCGATCGAAACCAGTGATGATGAGACGGTGTCCGAGGTGCTTGCGGAGGTGGAAGCGTTAAAATCGAATATCAGCAGGCTTCGAGACAAAATTGGGAATCTACAAACGACACGGGCAGTCGAACGGTCCAGCCCGACCAACACGAGTCACTCGGCAACAGTTTCAGAAGAGATTGAGGAGAAGCAAGCTGAATTAGCGGAGCTCAGACGGACCATCCAGCAATTGCAGGACGAAGCGGAGGCGACCTCAACGCGAAGCGCCGACATCACCGGAGCGACGATTATCCGGTCGCAACTCGGTGGGCTCGCACAGGTAGAGTTTGATACCGTTATTATTGACGAGGCAAGCCAGATTCAGGTACCCCTCGGACTCTTAGGGATGGTGAACGCGAAAAAATGGGTGGTTGTCGGGGATCACAATCAACTCCGCCCCGTGATCAAGACCGTCAAATCGAATGATGGGAGTCCGCCAGCGGACGCGTCGATCTTTTCGTTCCTCCGCAACCGGTACGGAATAGAACGGTGGCTCACACACCACTATCGGAGCCACGAGGATATTATCGGCTTTGCGCAGCAAGAAATGTACGAGAATCGAATCACAGTTGCGGATTCCTGTCCGGAAAGTCACGACTGGAACCCAAGTTCGCCTGTAGACTCGAAAGCAGCAGCGATCGCTGACGGACCTCCAGTCGTCTTCGTCGACGTGGATGGAGCGGAAGCGTGGCGGAAACGGTTCAGCGGATCAATCAACACGTCAGAAGTTGCGGTTGTCAGTGAATTAGTTGAACAGTTCGTCACGCAGAGTTCGATCCCGTCCGAAGAGCTGGGCGTGATTACGCCGTACCGTGGCCAGCGAAGTATGATTGCCGACGCCACACCCGAGTTTGGCGAAGTTGAAATTTCGACGGTCGACGGCTTCCAAGGACGAGAACGAGACGCGATTATTTTCAGTACGGTAAACTCCGAGACAGGGGGGCTTCGGTTCTCGGGGAATCCGAACCGCTTCAATGTCGCCTCAACCCGCCCAAAAACCCGGTTTATAATGGTTGGCAACCGGTCAGCGATTGAGGCAAACGCTCCCGTCGGTAACACGCTCCGAACCTTCATCGAGTACGTCAACGAACACGGCGGGATCTTCGATTGGGAGGCTGGTGAGTGGGTGAATCATCGGACGCCTAGTTCCCAGTCCGATGACGAAGAGAGGTCGACAGACGAAACTGGAGACGACGATCAGATCGCCAAGACCGAAAACGAAGTTGTGCGGACGGACCGGAACTACGCACGGATCAAAGATCTCATTCGATTGGCTCCGACGTCGAACAGCGAACTTGCGAACGAATGGGGGCTGGCCGATGGGAAAACCGCGTTGGAGTTCCTACGGGACGAGTTACCAGGCTGTTTTGAACGCGATGAAAATCGAGCGATAAGACCGACCGCAAAGGCACGAAAAGAACTACAATCACGTGCCAAGTGATTGAGAGAGCCGTAGACTAAGGGGACATCACAGAGGCCGGACGAATCTGAGCAGCTCCCCACTCACAGAGACCGGAATTCGAAGGTGAAGTTCCCGCACTGTTGGCCGATCATCGTCCAGGACGGCTCATCGCTAACCGTCCTGCACTCGCTTCGGCCAGTGGGAAGCCACCGTACACGGCTGCGGAATGGCGTCGGGCACGGGAGATGATTCGAGCCGAGGCGCAGAAGATTCGGTTCCGGTTTGAACAAGCGACGGGGATCGTGGCTGAACACGAAACGGACGCGAAGCGAACGTGGATTGCGGAACTTGTTGAGGCGCTGCCGATACCGACGATTAATATTCTGCAGCGATAGACCCGTTGAAGGCGTCTTCGAACTATTCACAAGTGATTGCTTTCACCGAGGTACAAGTCGTACTCGCCAGTAGATAGACCTACTTCTTAGTACCCGGAGGGTGTCCCAATGCTGAGGACGTGTAAAGGAGTAACCGTCGTCGATCTGGACTCATCTACAGCGTGATGATTTATATCATAGTACGCTCTTGGGAAGCAGGTTGTTGGTCAGGTAGAGCTGCCGCTGGAGAAGCGTAGCGGGCAAGGGTGACGCTGCCGCGTCACCCGAATGCAATGTTCCCGTTTGAGTTGCTGAACTCAGAGGCGAGCGCCGCGAACCTGCTGGAGCAGGTTCGCTGGCGCGATGGCCTCTATTGCCCGCGCTGCCGGTCTGAATCAGTGATCAAACACGGCAGCTATCGAGAGTATCAGCGGTATCTGTGTAAGGATTGCGACCGCACGTTCAACCCCAAGACCGGCACGATCTTCGCGACGCGAAGATCGGCCTCGACAAGCTCTTGTTTGCGTTCTATACGTTGCTCAGGTTCAACACGAGCATCCGCCAACTCGACGCTGAACTCGACGTGTCGTATAGGTCACTTCGGCGGCGCGTCGAGCAGTTCGCCAGAACGCTCGACGCGCCAGCCATCGATCTTGTTGGCCCGGTCGAAATCGACGAAGTGTACGTGACTGCGGGGTTGAAAGGCCGCGAGCGCGACCAGGAGTCGCGCTCGCGTGGTCTCTCGAAACGTGGTCGCGGAAGCTATGACGAGGACAAACCGCCAGTATTCACACTTGTTGATCGTGGCAGCGATCAGCGATACGTTATCCCAGCGAAATCGGCTGACGAATCGACCGTGCGACTCCTCCTCGGCGACCGCGAGGAGGAGTCGCTGACCGTCTACACCGACGGATTTCGGGCATACGACCCACTCGAAGACGACGAGAACTTCCAGCGAGAAGCGGTGATTCACGGCGATGGCGAATACGTCGATGGAGACGCACACGTGAACACCTGCGAGAGCCACCGTCGCGCCAGCGACGCGTGGCTCTCGCCGCATCGAGGCGTCTCAAAAGACAAGCTCACGCTGTATCTCAGAGCGTTCCAGCTTCGCCGTCGAATCTTACGCAAACCCGGTCAAGAAGCTCTCAAAGAGGTCGTTCGAACTGTGCTCTGACTCACCAACAACGTGCTTCCTATGAGCGTCATAGTATAGATAAGCAGTTTACATTCTGGGTATGTCCGATCAGAGAGCGTCTCGCCGTCGTGTTCTTGCGGCGCTTGGAGCAACGGGAATGGGAAGCTTCGCAGGGTGTAGCGGTCTCCTTAAAGAAGATCCAACAGCGGATGGCAGTCAAACGGCTGGATCCTCACCCGGCTCTACCACTGATAGCTCTTTGAACACAGCTATTGCTAATGGTGATGCGCTTCGAATTACAGAATTCTCGTACGAGGAGACGTCTGTACGACAGACGGATGTCGTCACCCTCACGCTAACTGTTGCTAATGAAGCAGTAGAACCCGTAGAAGCAGATCTTGTATTTCAAACGGTTGAAGACGAACTTCACGCTGAAACGCAGTCAATTCCATCGGAGAGCACTACGACGGTGACTGCCCAACGAGAACTGCTTCAGACCGGTGAATATCCGTTCCAGGCTGCGGTCGTGTATGATGGGGCGGTCGTTGCAACCGTGGAAACGAGTATTAGTGTCGATGAGTTCCCGTCTTCGTTTGTGGGTGTCGAAGGGACTGACTTTACCCTCAACGACGGAACGATTTATTTGTCCGGTGCAGACGCGAACAGCGAGTTCCTCGTTGGGTTGACCCATCCGCATCACAAGCAGCTTCGACCGCTAGTGTTCGATGGCTTGGAACACATCGGTGCATCGGTCTTACGGCTATTCGTCAGTACCGCGCCGGTTGAGTATGGCGGCCCGTTCCCAGGCGAGGACAATGAGAAGTTCTTCAGACGGTTCGATATGGCGGTTACAGAGGCAAAACGACGAAATATTCGGTTGTCAATTCCGATTATGTCCGGGGGCCCGCACTATGATGCCCATCCCGTAGATCACCTCGTAAATCACGTCCCGGGATATGTGTACGCTGCCGAGACAGCAGCTGAGATTGATGATTTCTATCGAAACGAAGAGTGCATTGAGTTGTATAAAGAATGGGTTGAGGAATTGCTGACTCACGAGAACCACCTTACTGGTGTGGAGTATCGACACGACCCGACAATTATGATGTGGGAACTCGGGAACGAGATTGCGTGGACAGAACCGTGGACGCGTGAGAGCCAGACACTTCGCCCGTGGATCGAAGAAGCCGGGCCGTACGTGAAAGATCTCGCGCCGGATCAATTACTCACGACTGGAGTTCACGGATGGCCGGATGGTCGGAATGACTTCGTCGGGGATTATCAACCGGACTGTATTGATGCCTGTTCGCTACATTATTGGGTTGGTCCTGGTCACTACGATCTCTCGGAATCGGAAGCCGAGGCCTTACTTAAGGAGAAAATTGAGGCCGCTCACGACCGGTTGGAGAAACCGCTGTGGTTCAGCGAATACAACTGGGGACATCCAGCCCATCCTGATTCGCCGGGAGAACTCGCCGATGGATTCCTTGAAGAGCGGAACGGCAAACTCGAAAAGTGGCATACCCGTCTAGACGAATCTGATGTGGCTGCGACTGCAGTTCACCAGGTGAGTCCAAAAGAGGTGGTTGAAGGGTTGATGGAGAGGAAACGAAGCAGCACAACGATCTATCCGTTTGAAGATGACGGGACAGTCGAAGAGCTCCGTCGGTACGCTCGGCTGACACGGGAGAAGTCGACGGCAACAGCGGTCCCAGAGCTGGCTGACAGTGAGAGCTGAACAAACGAAAACACCATTGTAGAATCCCTCAGAGCGTTGGCCGTCTACTGCGTAGTGATTGATCGGTAAGTCACCTGGGCTGAGCGATTCCGGTGTGGGTATGGGAAGCCTTCTATGACACCCTGACGACGCCATCGTACTTTCCGATGACGTTCATATCGACGCCTCGTCACTTACCGTGTTACGCGGCTGCGACGATTAGTGACGGAGTCCGCTAGCCACGTCCCGATTCGGACGCCTACTTCACCGGCAAGCGCGGCGATTCCGAACCCGGTAATAATGAATCCGAACAGGAGCACACCCTCTGCGAGTTTGAACCACACCGGTTCGGTGAATCCTGCTGCGGCGACATACGTGTCGAAGACGGCCCAGAGAACCGGGAGTCCGCCAAGGATCCCGACTTGGATCCCCGCACGGCTTGTGTCGCTGTTCGACTGAGTAAGTAAGTAGCCAGTCAGGAGCCCGCCGAGCACCACGGCTCCCAATGACACCTCGGACCCGGTTTGCCAATAGCTGAACGCAGTGCACGGCAGCGCCACTCCCCCACCGAGAAGCACACACTTCCACCGCATCGAGATGTTTCGAACCCGGGGACCAACACGCGGCATTATCTTTAGGGACTACTCGCGGCGGTGACCACATAAATATCCGAATAACTGAAACGGATATTGCATCTACATCCAGTCACTCGATTACTCACACGTACGCTCCCTAGGCACTACTCACATACCCGGTCCGGGGTACCGTCTGTGTCTGTACGGTCTCTCCGACATCCGCCCCGACCGACAGGCGTACAGGTGACTGGCCGTTTCTCGTAGCTTCACCGACTGAAGCCAGACAGAACACGTGGAACGGCACAACACATATTGACACGACAGGAGATGGACCAGGTATCGTGTCCGACGTGCGAGATCCCGAAGCACTCGCAGATCTGCTCGGTGACGAGTGTGCACGCACGATTCTCATTGAGGCGAAAAAGGAGCCTCGCTCGGCGGCCGAACTGAGCGACTGCGCCGGGGTTTCAGAACCGACGGTCTACCGGCGACTCGAACGACTCCGCGAGTACGACCTGATCACCGAAGACATCCAGCCAGTCACCGATGGGAAGAACTACAAACTCTACCGGACAGAACTCGACGGCATCGAACTCGATCTCAGTGAGGACGGTTTCGAGATCACGGTCTCACGGCGGGAACGGATGGTTGACCGCTTTACGCAGTTCGTAGAGGGCCCCTGATATGCTCAATGTAACGCTCCAGTCGATCGGTCTCGAAACGCTCCGAACCGTCCGTCAGGCCAGCGAAGTGATCATCATACTCTTCGGGCTGGCAATTAGTTATCTCGCCTACAAAGCATACCGACAGAACCAGAGCCGTCCGATGCTGTTCATCGCAGTCGGGTTCGTTCTCGTGCTGTTCGTACCGGGCGCTACAGCGGTTGTCCTGTATCTGTTGCTGGACGTGCCCAGCCCCATCGTCAACAGTATCAACCAGTTCTTCGAACTTGCCGGTCTTGGATTGATTCTCTACGGCCTGTGGACCCCACGGCGAGACTGACACTACTTCTCGAATGTCGCAATCGACGCGGTCCTATCGAGGCGTCAGTCGGACGGGTCGGTAGCGCGGCGACCGGTAGAGGGGCTCTCGGCCACGGCTCCGTCAGCCGACCGGGAAGCCGTCCAGCGCGGCCGGACGGCTTCCCTGTGTGAGAGTGTTTCAGAACCATAACGGACGACGAACAAGGTAGCGAGGACCCCAAACGTCCCAGCCAGAATCGCCGCATATGGGACCGGCACCGCTGCCGCGCCACCGACAGCCTGCCCGGGGACGTTCACCGCGGCATTGATCGTCCCGTGAAACAGTACGGCACCGAGAACGCACCCGTCCGACGCGTTGTAGTACCACGTGAGGATGACAGCAAAACAGACCACGCTGGCAGTGTACAGAAGCGGTGAGAGCTGGTACACGTCGTAGACGAACATCGGGACGTGCCAGAGCGCCCAGACGCCACCGATGAGAACACTCGCGGTGAGCGCACTGAATCGCTTCTGGAGATGTGGGAGTGCGAACCCCCGCCACCCGAACTCCTCGTTCCCGCCGGTGAACACCGTCGCCATCACCAAACTCGTCAGGAAGAGCGGAGCCAGTTGCCCAAGCGAACTGCTGTCGGGAAGCCCCACGAGCGAGAAGACGACCACACCGATTCCGAGAGCTCCGACCACCGGGATCGCAACTGCGAGTCCGTACCAGCGGAGTGGTCGTCGCCAGTCAAACGCCGCTGCGAGCCAGGCGCGGACTGATTCACCGCGGAGACGCGTCACGACCGCTCCTGCAGCGCCAGGGCCGAAGGCACCCAGTGCTATCCCGAGGAATCCTAGTCCCGACCGCGGGACAGTTACCGAAAACGTCACCATCCATACCGTCCAGGAGAATCCGATCGCCAGTGCGGAAAACACCACGACCGGATGGTCATTGATCAGTCGTGCGAGCAGCGAGCGGGGTGATTGCATCACACTCGGGTAAACGGGTTGGATACCTCTCAGGGCCACCGACCGGCTTCATCTGCTGAAGCTACCGTCCACTCTTATCCCACCCGTCGATTGACCGGTACCAAACCAGGAGATCCACTTACCGGAACGCGTTGACGGGACAGAACCTCAACCGTTCTCTAATATAACCAGTAGTACCGCTTGAATCTTACCTGCTGTCAGTGACCAGTTCTACTGACGGACTGATTCATCCAACTTAGCGTGGAACCGCTACGACCGCTGTACCTTTGTTCTATATTGATCACGCGTGGATTATCCAGTAACGTTAAACGGAGATAGAATCGGAGCCATTACCTCGTGGATAGAACCAATCCACCCCCTACAGCGATGAGTCCAACTGGAGTGATGACTGCCGGAAGCGGGATACCACACTCATTCACTCCATCGGGTGTATACAGCAGATTTGAATCCTGAACTCCGATAATGCTGAGTCCTTCCTCCTGTCCCTCTGGGACACCCACATCAGTACAACCGCCGAATAGCATCCCGGGGAATGTACCAAGCTGCGCGAGGACAATACTCAACCCGATAATAAGTAAAACCCCGCCCAGAATTTTTCGCCGTTTGAGTATGGCAGCCATCACTCACTAATTCTACTGCTGGAGTGTAAGAACGAGGGAGAGTCAAAGAGTTCCAGTACCCATCTCAGGCACTATACTGATTGAGACGTGGGTTCTCTTGTATTGAGTGGGACATAAGTTTCCTGTAATGAGCGATTCCTGTTTAGTGTGGAAAGGCTTCGAAGACGTTCTTACACGCTAGCGGGCGTGCCGCCGTCATCGACAGCTCTTACTAATATAGTAGCGTTCGCAACTGATTGCTCATCCGATGGCACGCAGTCCTGCGATCAGATGAGCGAAGACTTGCGAACGCTACTATAGGTAGTCAATATGCATCTCAATTCGGTCGAAGGGTACGATGGGTTGCATCGCGCCGCCAGGCCCGCCGTCTTTGAGGTCTAGAATTCCGAGGACCTCCAGTTGCTTTAGATCCGAGTGGACATCGGAGACATCCCGATCGGCGAGGCGGGCGGTCTCGCGCATACTTTCAGGGGCGTGCTTGGCGATCGCTTGGATAAGTTCCAAGCGGAGCGGTGTGAGGCTATCGACGAGGTTGTCATAGCTGCCGAACTGGAGTGTTACTTTCTTGTCCTCGGCGTCACGGTCGTCGGTTTCGGCAGCTTGGATGAACTGGAAGGTGTCCTCACGGAGCTGTTCTCGGTCACCGACGGTGATGTGGAGCGTGGTCATAGTCGCGTTAGGATGGTAGTTGTCGTCGTGGTGTCGGTTGGTGTTCAGTAGGGCCGCGCGGATCGCCGTCGACGACTTCTCAGTACTCGTCCGCGCTCGCTTAGAACTCCACGAGCACCTCCTCCATTCCGGGGAGTTCGATATCGTCGGTAGTGCCGACGGCGGTGTGGAGTTCGTGCCCCTTCGTATCCTCGTGGGCGTTGTCGTACCGGACGAGTGTGAGGTCTTCGGGGGTGCCCAAGTGGAGCGTATACTTCCAGCCCCACGGGTAGGGTCGGTAGCCTCGGTCGGTCGAAGGACGACGTTCTCAACGAGACTAGCGGCAACGTGACTGTACTGGAAGCGAGGCTCCTGAGCCATCCCGTATGTGTTGGGTAGTCACACAACATCATAGGATCAGCGGTGGTGGAGACGAACGCGAAAGCCAGCACTTCTCACCTAGCAACGAGTCTGACTGTGACATTATTAGGTAAGAACGGTACGATGATCACGGTTGTTGAATCGTCAACAGGTGTTCCAACAGGGGTGTGTTCAGAACAGCCGCTTTGATCGGCCCGTTGACTTGGGAGCAAACGATTCTGTCTGCGTGAGAAGGCTCAGCAGGCAAAAAAATTTATAAAGACCGGCAGGGTTGACTCTGTTGATACCGTTGCTCAGTTTGATGATCATCCCTGGATAATGTATGTGAAGTGACTAGGTTTGAATCGGGTGTCACGTAGAGACGTTCTGTACGGACTTGGTGTCGGTGTGGCCGGTAGCGTATCGGTAGGTGTAGCGGGGACCAATTCGGTTCGAGCCCGGCAGGGGGCAGTGGACGCGTCGGTGATTTTCAACGATCAACAGTCGGCTGGGCGGACGCTTACAATCACTCGCGCCGCGTCGCCTGTTGATGCCTTCGTGATGATTCAAGATCAGAATGGGAAAATTCTCACTGCTGGACCTCAGCACCGCGTTAATCTGGATGCTGGTGAGGTAGTCGAGAACACTCTTTCACGTTGGTATCATCGGTTTCAGAGTCCCAACGTCTTGTTGCGCAGTTACAAGAGTCGAACGGCGGATCCCTCAACAGTACTTCTGCGTACGTAACCGTCGGATCTGGAGATCCTGCTGAATCGAGCGGGAATGAGACCACGGGTCAAGAGGTAGAGTACCGAGATTGGACGGTCGATACAGTAGCGGAGGTTGAGCCTGACGGAGCCGCAGTGGTCACAAAGACAGTGTCCGGTTCAGAGCTCCCTACGGAAGGGGTAGAACTATAGTAGCCTTTGCAACTGATTGCACATCCGATCGCACGCAGTCGTGCGATCGTGTGAGTGAAGACTTGCAAACGCTACTATAGGAGTGGCCGGGTTTAGGCGGTTCTCTGATTCGGATTCGTAGAAACAGCTTTATTGAAACTGTCGCACCCTTCAGCGATCAGCTGTTTCAGATGATAATTTGTCTGGAGAATAGGATTTCAACAGAGCCGAGAGCTGCGATGTACCAGTAATGACGGCGTGGATGAACGCTAGTGGGGCAGCGAGGAGGAACGCGAGTCCGAGACCGAGTTTTGTGAGGGTGACGAGCAGGCCCATCGTCAGTAGCTGGTGATCCGGGGGGTGGGCAACTGGAATGGGTTGTGCTGTACGGACCAGGACGTGATTGTAGGCGGGCTCGTCACGTCGACGGGCTTTCGCTGACGTGTAGACGTCCCGCGTGGCCCAGATCTCGTAGTCGGTGAGGCCATCGAAGAACGCCGCCACGGTCGTGTGCGCGGCCTCCGTGCCCGTCTCGTGCGTGTGAATCGTGTTAGGCCGTCAGCGGCAACCGCGTGCGTACCAGTCGCTTCGTTCGGCCTGACGACTCAACGCTTGGGATTCCTCCGGATTACCGGAGGAGGATGTCAAGATAGATCACGATGAGGCCGTGACCGACGCCATACCACCCTCTACAGACCTGACACCAACAGACCTGACTCACTGAACGGTACCCCAGTGCCCATAATTTACCCGTATGGCGGAACGAGTAGGGCATACCTCGGTTCGTATGAATACGATAGATCGCACTCAACAATCTCCGGATGGTGTTCACACTCCGGCTATCCAGTGTGATGCGTGCGAGTCCGCTCTCAATTCTCAGGGCGATCACAGGATCACCGTGCTACTACTGGATCACCTCACCGTGCCCGTTGTCGGTTGCGAGGATCATCTCGAGCGATTCGCCGCTGTGTGTGGGTACACGACTGAAGAGACGGCTACACTCTTGGACCACCGGCCAGCTGGTGGGATCCGTTGTCCAAGCTGTCAACTCTCGGTGTACAATACAGAACAGCCGGTCGTTCCGGTCCAAGACGGGGCCGTTGCCATCCTTGCGTGTCCTGAACATCAAGCAGAGGTCGTCACTCGGTTTCAGACAGGACTCGACACGCAGTCCCAGTTAACAGCGTCTCTCGAATTGTCATCGTAGGGTGTAGGAGAGGGAGGGGGTCAAAGCGGAGAACGGTGTCAGCGGACTCGTATCACAGTCAGTATGTTGCGTTCTCAGACCCGAATCAGCTCCGTGACTATGCGTGAGCATTAACCGAGACGAGACGGTTCCTCCGACCCTGTTTTTAAGTCGGTGTATGGCCAATCTAGCGTATGGGAATCGTCCGGGATTCAGAACACAGCGACAGTGCGCCGACGATCGAAGGGACGGGAATCCGGGTCAAAGATATTGCCTCGGCGTACGAACACAGCGGCTACGATCCCGACGAGATTACGCAGCTGTACCCCGATCTCAGTCTGAGTGACGTTCACCGGGCACTCGCATATTATTACGACCACATCGATGACTTCCGGTCGCCCTCGTCCGAACCAACGTCCGCATAATGCGACCGCTGTACTGCGACGAAAGTATCTGGATTCCCGTCGCTGATGGACTTCGCCGCCGCGGGTGGACAGTCCACACCGCCCGAGACGAGGGAACCCTCGGTGACCCTGACGGTGACCAGTTGCGGTACGCGGTCAAACAGAACTGGCTTCTGTTGACGTTCGATGATGATTTTCTCTCACTCGTCGAAGGCCAAGGGTTGGAACACAGGGGATTGCTGTATGTTCGACAGGCTGGACGGCAGATCGGCGATGTCGTGAAAGTCGTCGATGAACACCTCCAGTACAGATCCGAGGAGGATCAGTCGATCCAGTACCTGTGAAGTAGCGATACTCTCCCGTCAGTAGCGTCACTGGATATCGATCTGAACGCGCACATACAGGTGTCCACCCGTTCGTTGACAACCCACACGGAGTGGTCGTCGCTTCCGAGCGTCTCATCTCGGCACCCTTGCCATAGCTTCAAACACGTCCCCGTTGAAACGCAGTCAAGATGGACGAACCGGCGGTGTTTGAACAGGTGGTCGACGAGCTGGAAGCACGGTCGTACCAGCCGCTCGTCCACGTGCCGGGCGCGCACGAGGCGACGTACGCGGACGTCCTGGAGCGGTGTGACTCGCATCGAATCACGATTGGCGGACGGTACCCGGACGTGCTGGGCTTTACAAACACAGATCGCGTCTTTGCAGTGGAAGTGAAGGGGTCGTCGGGGCTGCTCCGCGGGATCGGGCAAGCACTCACGTACCAGCAAGGGGCGCACGTGTCGTTCTTGGCGGCTGCCGAGGAGACGGTGCAGCACCACGCGGAGTTGCTGCAGGCGAAAGGCGTGGGGGTGATCGGCGCGACAGACACCGGCGTTGCGACGTGGACGTCGCCGCCGACGTCGGAATCCCACGAACAAGTCGTGGATATCGAAGGGCAACTGTCGGTGCGGCTTCGGCAAAGCGACATCAGCGGGGATATTGCGACGTTGTCGCTCGCCCAACCGGTGAATTACCTCGCGCCGGTCGTGGCGATCGATCAGCACGGCCCGCTTGCCGGGGATGAACTCGTTGATGTCTTGGCTGCAGAGTACGCGTTCGGGGCCGGTGACAGCGCCCGTCAAAGCGCGGTGGCGTTAGGCTTACTGCAGGGGGGCGACCGCTATTCGTTAACCGAGCAAGGCGAGTTGGCGGCGACAGTCCTGCACGGGCACGGCGTGGCGACGCTGGCGGAGCTTGACGACGTCAAAGCCGATGTCGGGCGTTCGACCGTGTTCGAGACACACCAGCCGCTGGCGATTCTACTCCGGAACTGTTATGAGCGCCACCCGGAGTTCCGGTTGTTGTTGGATGCGTTGCGGAAAGAAGGCCCGCGGATCCAGTTCCCGGCGTTGCTTCGCCGGTTGGTTCACGAGTACCCGAACGTGTTCCTCAACACGTTCTGTACGCGGTCCGGACGGTCGAAGGCCCGAGAGTTGATCGAACGCGGGCAAACTACGCGACTGTACGAGGACGAGGCCGTCTGGAAGGACGTGATCCGGACGAACATCCTGTTCAACTTCGTCCAACAGTTGAAGCACATCGGCGTGCTGGCCGCGGACACACGGAGTCACAGCGGCGCGATTAGCGAGTACGACCCCGACGCGAAACCGTGGGTATTGCGAGACGCGTGACGGAGTATGTGTCCACGGCTGTGCTCGTCACGCCGACGCAGACACTAACGAATCGTGGTTTGAGCTGCCATCGGGTCGAAATGGATGTCTTAGACGTGTGTACCGCCTTCAGAGCAAGACGACAACTGCGACCGAACGGCCCTGATCAGGACTCGTTCAACGTGGCCGAATAATCATCGCGCCGCAATACGAACGGCTGACTGTGGGCGAAGGATACCAGCTGTAGTAGAGTGTCATAGAAGAGTTACCCCGGTGTTCATTTCACGATCTTACAGCCGAATCAGTCGTGAGACTTTGCTTGCATATGGATAATTTTGCCGTGTTGAATAACGACCTTTGGGTCACGATGAAACAATACCTGCCTTGTTATCACCAGAAATTGACCACTAACAAGCCGAATTAAATTCTAATTGCCTCGCTGGTACCGCTATTCACCACACGTTTTTTATGAATCTGCGTCTGAGCTCTCGGCTTGATATATTTGCGTATCAGACTGGGCTTCATCACTATTCTGATCAGATATTTCTGTATCTCTCGCCTCTCCGATTGCGCTGTCGAGTCGGTCACGGATCTGTTCGGCGACCTCAACGCTGTATGGCTCGTGCATCCCGCCGGTCTGGATCCAGACTTCCCCTTCTTCCGCATAAATATCGACGATAGAGAAATCTGGATTCTTGCGGTCTCGTTCCTCACCAAACTGCGGCGCGTCGTCGACAGTGCCCTTCGTATGCCCCATACCCGCTGATCGTGTTATCTTACTATAAAATTGGTCGTTCATCTGTTTCGAGTGGTGGTCGTTACACTGACGGTGACAGCAACTCCGCTGTATTGCACGCGGACCGTAGTAGGATGTGGATGAGTCGCATTCACTTCCGGTATGTACTTTATGTCTACTGATCGATTCACATATTCTGCGTAGCGTATCACCTCATAGAGACTCGGGATGAAGATCATCTATCGACGGCCTCGTTCTGTTCGAGTACGTGCAGGCTGGCGGCAAGAACGATGCCCCAGCCGAGCCCGGCGGCGTGACCCACGAGATTCGGTGTCGCCCCGGTAGCGTTAAGCGCTGACAGCGGTGGAAAGAAATCCCAGAGCAGTGTGCCGAGAACGACGCCAGTGAGGCCCAAAACGACCGTTTCCGGCACCCACGCGAGTCGAATGCCGGCATCCGACTGCGAGTGCGAGGCTGTGAGATACCAGCCACCGGCGACCACGGCCACGACGCCGAGACCAACAGTGCCAGTGACGGTGGCGCTCGCACTCCCGGTAAGGCGAATCCCGATGATAGCGACGATGAGCGCGCCGCCAGTGCAACTGACTGCCCACGCGACGGTGCTGCTGTGGCGGGCCTGTACGAACCGTCCGACGGCGACGATGAGGACGCCCGCAAAGCCAGCAACGATGTCGGAAAACCCGTACGTGACTGGGGTCCCGCCCGAGTACAGGACTGGCAGCAGCGCGTAGCTGGTGAGGCTCGTGAGGATTGGAAGGACGAACAGCAGGGCAAGTGTGGTTCGCCAGAACTAGCGTCGCACATTAGATGCCAGACTGTACAGGTACGGGAACCCGACGATGCGGACGTACCCGTCCAGGTTCTGGAGGAGGTGCGGTTCGGAGGCGTGGACGTACGCTGCGGTGAGCAACGTATACCCACGGACCTGCCCGTGATTGAACACGAGTGCGTCCCGGACGGAGAGTGGTGCGGAGTAGTGGATCCCGGCGAGCACCAGCGCGATGCCCACAAGCTCGATGACGTCACGGGGGTACGTCGGGAGTTGATACGGAGAGAGTGTCATAGCTGTAACAGCGCGGAAACCCACCCGTGAACAGTAGTTGCTGAATCGCGTGCACTTAGCGTTTCGGCGATGGAACGGATACGACTCAGAACTCCGTGCACCGGGTGCACACAGTTTAGAGCCAGTAAGAGAACCAACCGAATCTGTCCCCTTTCCCACTTCAGCAACTACTGTTTAGCCGTGGGTTAGCTTATTGACGGTACCGCTGGATACCGATCCAACTCAGGGAAATGAGTCCGATGAGTGACAGCGAGACAGCAAAGAAACTAGCTTGGGTGCCAAGAACGCTGGCGACTCCGAAGAAATTAGTCCGGTTGAAATACCCGACGCCGAGGAAGACGCTGACGACAACGACGGCAGCACCGAGACGCATCCCGAATTCTTTCAGGAAATTTCCGAAGGTAAAGTCACGAGCCATATCGCATTCCTCAAAAGATACTCACTTGGCGTTGGTGGAATTGTACCAAGCGGACACGAAGGGTCTGAATATCCGGGGCGTGATCTGCCGTCCTGCGCGTTCGAGCTCCGATTCACTAGCAAGGGGTCTAACTGAAGCGCCTGAATAGCGCGCTGAAATGACGGTCAGGATCTTCGGGAAATCCCTACGTCTCCGCAGCGAACACTACCACGAAGAAGCACAGCGTCGATGAGACTCACATTTCAGTTTCCGATGGGTTGACAGAGACCCCCACTGATGTCTGCGGACGCATATGAAGCGTCGGACTGCCGGTATCTTGATGGGTATGCTTGCGGTGGTGTGTTTCGGTCTTGTCCTTTCTGCCGTGTATCCGGCCACGATGACGGAACCACACGCAGCGAACGCTCCGAGCGAGCGATTCACCGTTGGTGAGACGGACTCGTTCAGCGCGACGGGGAGTCTCGTCGTGGACGGACAGGTGAGACTGGCATTCGACGGTGTCGTAACTGCTGATGGCGCCTGGTACCAGCGGGTTGTCGATGGCGATGTTGTGTCAGCGGCATACCAGCCCGACGCAACTGGCCCGGTCTACCACAAGCGAACGATTCCGGGGAGTGACAACGCCGAGCAGCAACGGGAACTGATTGCTGAGGATGAGAACCGCGTACTCGTCGATGAAGACCGGGATGGTGACAACGTGACAGTCATCGTCAAAGAGAACGGCACCGGCGTCACGCAGCCGGTGTCAGGAACGGCATCGGTGTTCGTCAACAGTTTAGTCGTCGCCGGATACGAGGCCGAAGGAACTGATTCGTCGGACGAGACAGTCTATAAGCCACAGTCAGGCTGGTACGACGGTCGAGAGCCGTACCGAATTACAGACGCCTCAGGTGCGGTACGGACTGACGCTGATTCGCACGTCGTCACAGCGGCGAACGTCTCCTGGGACACAACAGAACCTGCGGGAACGTACGCGGAGTACGTGCTGGTCCGGTCGTTCAGCGACGACCCGACGACGTACCGGATCACGTTCGAGTTTGAATCAGGCGACGCCGATCTTGAGCGACCACCGTGGGTAAGATCGAATCGATCTCACTAACAGTGTGTCATAGAATGTCACGGGAGTATTTCACGACTTCACAGCCGGATCAAGCCCAAGACTCTGCCTGTGCACCTTTTTTCCGCTCGGGTCGGCGAAGCCGACCGCTCGCGCAAAAAATCTGCACCAAAAAAGCCCGACGGCGACCGGCGGTCGCCGTCGGAGAACCGCTCGCTCACTCCGTTCGCTTGCGGATGCTATCGGACGGTAAACGCCCTATACTGAACGATTCGTCGTGAGACACCAGCACACTACTGAAGAACAGTCAAACACACGCTGAAGCTTTCGTCGCAAATATCGCATTTCACGACCGCATTTCAGACACAACATATGCCCTCCAGAACTCGTCGATCCGTCCTGGCAGCGATCAGCACTGGACTCGCCCTGAGCTTGGCTGGCTGTGCTGGTCAATTGGGGTCCAGTACGAACACACCGCAAGGTGCAACGAACACGAGTGTCGAGAACGACGATACCGACACAGACTCACAGTTAGCGCTCCCCTCAGTCGTCACTCACGACGAGTTTCCCGATGGGGACGTCGTCCTCAAACCGGACGGGAAAGTTGTGGTTCTGAATTTCTTCACGACGTGGTGTCGGCCATGTCAAGAAGAGATGCCAGCGTTCCGGAAACTCCGGGCCGAATACGACACGGAAACCCTCCATTTAGTTTCGATCACGCCGGAAGTGGACGAAGCACTGATCAAGGAATTCTGGAACGAATACGACGGCACCTGGCCCGTGGTAAAGGACCCAGGTCTCGTTGCGACTGATCGATGGAATGCGAACAGCTACCCAACAAACCTCGTGTTCGACACCGATGGAACACCGGCCACCGGAGAGAACCCGGAGGTCAGAGCCCGGACGTTTGACCAGTTCAACTCAATCATCGCCCCACTAGTGGAGTCGTGACGATGGCTGGACTAGCTCTCCCAGCGCTCTTTGGGCTCGCGTTTTCCGCTGGGGCGGCGACCTTCTTCGCCCCGTGCGCGTTTCCACTCCTGCCTGGCTACCTCTCGTATTTTCTGGGCGATACTGTTTCGACCGCCGATGGTGGGACCCCAGCAGCAACGGTGGAATCGGTGCCGATTGTCGCGCGAATCCGTCGCCCGCTGGCGCGTGCGGTCCTGGTGAGCGTCCTCGCTGGTGCCGGGATGACGGTTGTGTACGTCAGTCTTGCAGGCACTGCGGCCTATTTCGGAGCGCAAGCGCTCGCCGACATCGCAGTACTGGAAGTCATCGTCGGGAGCGTGTTCATCATCGCTGGGGGGCTGATGGTAGCTGGGTGGAAACCCTCCCACTCAGTGATTCGGCTGCCGGAGCGAAACCGGTCGCTCAGCGGGTTCTTCATCTTCGGTGCGCTGTACGCCGGGGCCGCAGCTGGGTGTACTGCGCCGTTGTTCATCGCCGTCGTCGCACAAGGAATAGCAGCCGGTCCAATGCTCGGTGTCGGGATTACGCTTGCGTACGCGCTGGGGATGAGCGCGGTGCTCGTTGCATTCACGTGTGTGACCGCCCTCGGTGGGTCATCGCTCACGGCAGCGCTCAGATCACATACACAGACGATCTACCGTATTGCTGGCGTACTGCTCGTCTGTTCCGGTGCGGCAGAGATCTACTACTACGTGTACGGCTTCCCGGAGGTGCTCCCACAATGAACCTATCCACTCAGTTGACCGCTGTCTGCGTCGTGTGTGTCATAATTACTGCGGGATGTGCTGTCCCACCTACCTCTTCGCAGTCGTCGCCTGCGTTGACTCCGAGTGACGTTACTGATACGAACACACTGATTCAAACGCATACTGCGACGCTTCGATCACAGCCGTTTACCGTTCACTCAACGACGACTGTCACGAACGAAACGTTCCAAGTGACAACCAATCAGACGTGGACAGTCGACCCAACCCCGCCTATACGGGCGCTCGCCGTTCGGACATCGACAGCCACCGGGGATACGTCAGTGGGAGCTCAACAGGCACCTTCCCGAGTTACAGCGTGGCGACACGGCACTGATACAACAGTTCGTGTCGATACCGGGACCGAGACCCACATCCGCGAAGTCACGTTACTCAATTCCTCTGTTCGACTCAACAGAGCACTCCACCGGCAACTCCTGTATAAATACAGCACGCGGCAGAACACGACTGTCGAGACAATCACTCGGAATGGAACCCGCTACTACCGGGTGCAAGCGAGTCTGAACGACACACACGTCACGTCAAATGCCTCGATGACACTCCTCGTCAACGGAGCGGGATACGTTCAGCGGATCGAGACGAAACAAACAGTCACGTACCGATCTGGGCCACGAGTCGTTACTGAAACAGTCCAGTTCAACCGAGTTGGCACGGCCACAGTCGATACTCCCCCGTGGGTAAACGAGACCGATCGGTTAGGATAGTCCGATAGTTGACCCGATGTGAGGCTATACACTCTAGAGGCGGAGCAGGCCGAGTGCCTCAGGGGCAAGCCCCGAGGCGATTCACGAACTGTGTACTGCACGCAGGAAGTGAGCCGCGCACACTATAGTAGCGTTTGCAACTGATTGCACATCCGATCGCACGCAGTCGTGCGATCGTGTGAGTGAAGACTGACAAACGCTACTATAAATGCCCTGATTCCGACGCTACCAGGAATGATACAGTATCGAAGTACAGTGATTCTCGTTTGTCACTACAACAGAGGACACGTATCAGGTAGATTACCTATCTCCGGCGTAATGTGCCTGAAGTGTCCGCGCTTCAGCTTTCCGCAAGTGTTCAGCAACAGTACTTGGCGCACAGTCTAGTTCCGCAGCAATATCTTCCTGACTAGTTCTCCGAGGGATGTCGTAGTAACCCATCTCTACGGCCGTTTCGACAACTTCGCGTTGACGGTCAGTGAGATAGGCTTCGATAGCAGTTGTCGTACCAGCAAGGCCGCCTATCGATTCGATAGCTACGTCAACAGGGACGGAAACATCTTCGATTGCATCCTGAACCTCGTTGTCAGGACCGAACATCGAGAATACTACCGTCCCACTTGGTTTGTATTCGATGGGAGGAACGACGATAAGACCGCCAGAGGAAATGGGTCCGAACATCTCTTGAAGCGAATCGGTCGTCGCATCCCGGACGTACACGTAGAAAGACCGCTCATCGATACGTTCCAAATCGTATCCGACGACCTCCGGGGTCTCTTGCATCGCGTTTTCAAGCGCGTCAGCGTCGCCGACGACGTAATGGAGGATACCTAATGCGTCACCAGTGTAGTTCCACTGTTCTGCGGTCGCTCGCTTGATGAATGGTGCCTCGGTTAGCACGCCGTACATCGGATGGATTTTGCCCGCCCGTCCATCATCGGCAGTGATGCGAACTCGGACGTGTTTCATAAGCGTCAGTACGCAATCATAAATATAAACCCACCGAGCAGACTCGGCGATACTCACTCTTGTTGAGCGACGAATTATTCCATATGATCCAAACGCTGGTGACCGGTGCAACAGGGAAACTCGGAACGGCACTCCGACCGCGGCTCACAGCGGAGGGCCACGCTATCAGAGCGGCTAGCCGCTCGCCCTCGGACGAATCTGGAGAGAGTGTCAACTGGGTAGAACTTGACTTGACCAAGGATCTGGACATCAAGTCGGTGCTTGAGAACATCGATGTTGTCATCCACACGGCGACGGCGCCGCAAGGCGACACGGAGGCGGTTGACGTACAGGGAACGAAACGACTTCTTGAGGCGGCCGAAGTGACCGGTGTGGAACACTTCGTGTACCCCTCAATCGTGGGTGTAGATGATATCCCGTTTTCCTACTATGAACACAAGGCTGTCGCTGAAACAGCGGTCGAGGAAAGCGATATTCCGACGACCATCGTCCGTGCGACGCAGTTCCACTCGTTCGTCGCTGAAATGCTGGATTTAGTAGCGAAATTCCCGGTGTGGCCTCTCCCGACAACCATACAAGCCCAACCCATCGCTGTCAGTGAAGTGGCAGACATTATTGTGGATCACGCGACGCTGACAGCGCACGATCGGATCGACCCCATCGGCGGTCCTGAGATTCACTCGGTGCGTGAACTCGCACAGGCATACCGCGATACGCGTGGTCTCCGACGACCCATTCTTAGTGTCCCCATCCCGGGTGACACTGTGGCGGCGTTTCGGGATGGCTATGCGACCTGTCCCGATCACAAGGTAGGGAGACTCACGTGGGAGGAGTGGCTCGCGCAACGATACGCGAACGGGCTAGACGAGGCTTCCACTCAGATGAAGTCACCAACGTGATCGCTGATGGATCGACGAACGGTCATTCTCACTACGGTGGGTGGACACATATTGTTGACCGTACTCCACGCGCTGGTTCACGTCGCTATCCCGGTCATCCCCGACGGAGAGGTAGCGGCTTTCGCTACAGTCTCATTATACGTTCTTCCTGTAGCAGGTGCAGGATTCGCGGTGAGTGGCTATCGACGAATTGGGGGTGCAGCCTTGGTTACGGCTGGCATCGCTATAGTAGCGTTCGCAAGTCTTCGCTCATCCGATCGCACGACTGCGAGCGATCGGATGAGCAATCAGTTGCGAACGCTACTATAGCTTCGTTTTCGAAGGGTCGTTCCACTTCATCAGCAATCCCGACCACGTTGCACACGTTGCGGAGCATACGTTATTCGGTGTGACAGCGATACTGACCACCGTAGGCAACCTCCTTTTGATTATGGCAGCATAGGTCTCAGCCCGAACGCGTCGGTAAGTTCGCAAGAACACTCTAACGACTATTGCGATGGACTAAAAGTCGGATTTGAGAAATTAACTTCCGTTGATAGTTTTGGAAGTGATTATTCGCCCTGGGATCTGTTCAGGACAGAGTACTGGTACGTCGGCGTACCGGTCTCTTCCACGGGGAGAACCTTCGTGGCGTCCGCCTTCCACCGCCTGTGAACTGGCCCCTCGTATTTCACCTTAGGTTACGGGGTCACGACAAGTTTCCCGACGTAGCCGCCAGCGAGTAGGTCTTGGTGAGCCCGATTGGCGTTCTCGAACGTATACGTGTCGGCGACGACCGCGGTCAGCGCATCCTGCTTCATTAGGCGGATTAGACGCTCCAATACTGGACGTCGGGTCGGATGATTATCCATCTTCAGCGGATAGATGGTCACTTCCTTATTGTAGAAGGGCCGTCCGTTCGTCTCCGGGATGTGGCCCATCGTACTGATAATTTGTCCGCCTTCCGCTAGGACTTCCAGATCCAAGTCAAGGTACTCTTCGAGCCGATGATCAAGGATCGTTTCCACGCCAGCGCCGTCAGTTGCGGCGAGGATCTCGTCGGCGAGCGCGTCACTATTGTAATCGAGCGCTGCGGTTGCTCCGAGATCCTGGAGTCGATCGCGCGCCCCTTCGGTTCCGGCGGTCGCAATCACCTCAGCGCCACTATGCGCGGCGATCTGGACTGCAGCGTGCCCAACTCCGCCGGATCCACCGTGGATCAGGACGCGATCACCCGCTTGAATACCCGCCAGTTCTTCGAGGGCTGTCCACGCCGTCGCACCCACGTTCCCGATGGCTGCGCCGACCGTCCACGCCACATCATCGGGGAGGTGCGCGACTTTCTCGGCTGGAACAGCGGCGTATTCGGCGAAGGTCCCGCCTTCCACTCTGTCCATCCCGGAGATGAAGACGCTGTCGCCCGGCTCGAAGTCTTCGACATCCGACCCGACCGCTTCGACGACTCCTGCGCCGTCGCCCCCGGGAATCGTCGGGAGCGGGAGATCACCGTACTGGCCAGCGCGGAACATCACGTCGACCCGGTTGACGCTGGCAGCTCTGATTTCAACAAGGAGTTTGTCGGGTTCGGGGGTCGGACGGTCCACCTCGTCGACTTGGAGCACGTCTGCGCTGCCGTGGTCGTGGTAGCGGACGGCTCTCATCGCTTGCCCACCTCGGTTTGAGGGGCCGCACTGGCACTCGACCGAACGATACGGCACTGCACGTCGCTCGTGACTGGGTTCGTCGTCATCACATCCGAATGATACAGTGCTATTGGGGTAGCGGTTCTGTGGAGTATACTCCAGGGATTTATATTGGGCAGCGGAGAGGAATGTCGAACGAAACACGTATGAAACACATCCGGATCACAGTCCGTCCGGACCTTGACCGGGCGCCCGGGTTTCTCCAGTACTTGCTGGAGGCAGATGCCGTCGAAGAGGCACGCGCGATGGACTGGAACCGTGGAGAATCAGCGCGGTCGACGCACCTGTACGCGATCGATGGGGATGGTGCGACGTTCGTCGAGTTGGCACGCGAGACAGACGGTATCGAAGCGGTCGAAGGTGCGGCTACCGACACCGGCGTGACGTATGCACTCGTCACGTTGCGGGACGCGGCGGTTCCGATATTCGGCGGGTCTGCGACGGCGATCGATCGCGCTGGACTGGTGGTGCGGCGCCCGCTTGTCTACCGTGAGGGCCGTATCCACGGGCACATCGTTGGCGACCCCGACACGTTACAGTCGACAATCGATGGCCTCCCGGCGGCGGTGAGTGTCCAAATCGACGCAATTCAGGAGTTTCCGAGCGCTGCGGTGGATCCGTCGACGACGCTGAGTGACCGCCAACACGAGGCGCTTCAGGTGGCCGTCGAGTTGGGGTACTACGACACACCGCGAGGAGCCACTCACGCTGACGTCGCAGCGGAGTTAGGCTGTGCACCTAACACCGCGAGCGAGCACCTCCAGAAGGGAGAAGCGAAACTTGTCAGGGCCGGACTTACAGCGTTCACGCCGTCGTAGGAGTAGGACACTGGAGGAGTGCGCAGCTAGTCCAGATCTCTGGTGTATGCGTGGTGTAGGATGTATATACCTATGATAAGCGTCCCAACAGTCGAAAGTATCTGAACTCTATTCGTAGCTGAATACTCCGCTAGACTCATTCCTAGGCTGAGGGAGCTGAGAATCACCGCTATGTATCCGGCAATGATCACCAACCACGGATACCGCAGCACTCGCTTCACAGCGGACATATTTCTAGGGGATCTGATCACCGCTTATCTCGGCCCAGTAGCAGGTAGAGTACGAACCCGAGCAACGGAGCGAGAAACACGACAATCGCCCAGAGAGAGGCGGATTGACTGCTATTCTGCTGTGCATCACGATAGGTCCACACAACTAATACGATTCCGACAATGAGGAGTAACAATCCAAAGAAGACAAACAATCCGGCTGCTGCGGACTGCAGGGGTACGGGGGAGGGCATACGGGCTATCATCCCATCGAAGTGTATGGTTCTTGTGGTGCTATTGTTTGTTCAGCTGAGCGGACGATTCGATCAGTGGACCGTTTCTCACCACAGTTTGGATTGTGACCATTTTTCACTATCTGAATCGATCTTTGAGGTGTTGCAGACCCAGTCGAGCCACGAGATGTGCTGGTCCTCGTTTTGGGAGGTCACGAGCGGTACGAAGATGGCTTGGCGGGTCACTTCCGCCGATATCTATCTCCCACCCAATTTCGTCGCTGAACCGTTCGACAGCGGCGGTAGCGCGTTCACACACGGCATCGGGGTTCATTGACCGAACCTCGTTGTCGTGCATCAGTAACTCACCGTCAACAATCGTTGACGCAACGTCGTCAGCCGTTGCTGTATTCACGACGACTGCTGGAATGTTCGTCTTCGGGATGAATTTGGGATCCGATAGGTCTAGTAGTATGAGATCCGCGTGCTTGCCGGGCTCAATGCTGCCGAGTTCGTCGGCGACGCCGAGCGCCTTCGCCCCGTCGATCGTAAGCATCCGGACCAGTTCCATCGAGTGGAACTGGTTCGTTCCAAACGAGAGGTTGGCCGCTAGCCGTGCCTGTCGGGCTTCGCCCAGCAGATCGCTGGAATCGTGCCAGTAGTGATCGTCGAGACCGAGTCCAACTGTTGTCCCTGCCTCCCGCAACGCAGGGACTGGTGTCCACTCGGTCTCACCATCTGGCTCCCAGTAGCAGAAGATTGACGGACAGTGGGCGACGGACGCGCCGGTTGCTGCCATCCGTTCGATATCCTCTTCGTCAGCAACGCGGAAATGTGCGGCGACGAGTCGTTTATTGAGTAGTCCAACCTCGTCCAGCAGTGAAAGTGAATCATCAGCGTCGTTCGCCCGGGCCATCGTATTGCTCGCGTCTAGTTCAAGTAGATGCGTGTGGACTGGAAGGTCGGGGTAGTCCGCCGCAAGCTCGGCAGTCCGTTCCCAGACGGCCCGAGAACACGACCAGTCGTCGTGGGGGCAGACTGTCGCTTGTACTCGCCCGTCGTAGCTGTCGTGATACTCCTCGATAAACGAGCGAGCGCGCTCGAATTGGTCGTCTTCGGGGATATCCCAGAACAAGTCGCTGATCCACGGGCCAAAGAAGCCTCGGAGTCCAGCCTCCCCGAAGGCTTCAGCCCCGCGACTCGGCAGCGCGTCCATCGCGTTCGTTGTCGTGATCCCGCTCCGGATGAAATTCAACGCGGCGAGATCACACCCCGCCTCGACGAGATACTCGTATTTGCCACGACCGAGCTGTTCACAAAGGGCAGTCATCTCGGCGAACATCTCGCCGAGGCTCATCTCGCTGAACGCCCCGATGAGCGCGGTCAGTTCCAGATGCGCGTGGGCGTTGATCAACCCAGGCATCACGAGGCGGTCGCTGCCATCGATGACGGTCTCGGCAGCTGTATCGGCGTCGTCCGATTCGGATGGTCGGACCTCTTGAATCACCCCCTCGTCGATGACGACCGTCCCGTTCCGATACAGTTGGTTGTGCTCGTTGACTGTCAGCACAGTCGCGTCGTGAATCAAGATATCTGGTGACATATCTAACCTATTCGTGGAGTTCGATCTCGATCGGGTCGCTGGATTTGAGGTTCGTACTGGCAATCAAATCTGGGTTCGGATCGGACGCAAGCTTGAACGTGTACGAGTCGAGTCACTGGATGCCGAGCGCATCTACGAAGTGGCCATACGGGAGCGGTAACGCCTCCAGACGCACACTGGTTGGGAAACGTCTCTGGCCGGGAGCACCCCGCCCGAAAAGGTGCTACTCCGACGTATCTCCGCACGGCCCGTACTCCGAGCCGTGAATCAGTACAGCCACGGCATCGTGAACCGATATTTGTGATCAAGGGAAAGCCCGCGTCGCTTCACCGACGGTCCGGCGAGCGTTCCGGTTCCTGATGAGTCGAATCGGCAAACTGGACGACTAATTCTTCAATTGTGAGGGCATACACGGTCATTTCCTTTCCTTTTTCGGAGTACCACGTTCCAACCGGCGTGACGAGATCGACATCACGAAGCCGATCCAAATGATACGTGACGTTCTGGATCGACTGCCCGATAGCGGTCGCAACGTCGGACGCCGTCCCCGGCTCTCGCTTGAGCGTGGCCATGATTTCCTGTGCTGTATCCGATGACAGAACCTGGAGGATATCGGAATGGGTCTCTCCACCGATGACGACGTCGGTCTGTTTCTCTGGGGTGTATTCGACTGACGGCTGGTGAGGGAGCGCACTGGACATTGACTTTGGGATGATTCGTTTTGTTTGTTCGGCTCACTCCGAACAAACGAATCAAACGATTTAACACTTACGGAGTCTTTGGGGTAGATATGACTCAAGAGTGGCCTCATCACGCCGACACACGAGGGATAGTGTATGAGTGAAGGCGACCGTGACCTCGCACGGGAACGTATCATCGAATCGCTGGAACAATCAGCCGAGGTGTATGGACTAAGCCGCAGTGCTGGACGCATCTACGGTGTTTTGTATTTTGCCCCGGATCCGCTCTCAATCCCGGAACTCGTCGAAGAAACCGGGTATGCCAAATCAACCGTCAGTAACGTAACGCGGACACTCACACGCATCGGGTTAATCCATCGTCGCTCCTCGGAAGGCGGCGGACGGCGAGTACAGTTCACGGCAGAACGCGAAATCTGGTTTATCCTGCAGGACGTATTCCAACAATACATTCAACGCGAGATCCAGACGACCCTGCGAACGATCCGACGAGCTGAAGAGCAACTCTCGGACTCAGAAGCCAGCGAAGCCGAACGGATCCGTGATCTTCAAGCGACCTACGAGGATCTTGAAGAGATCATCGAACTTGCATCAAACCTCTCTGCTGCCGAACTCCGTGAGGCACTCGAAACATACGAGGAGTAGGTTCCCGGCTCCCCTCACCAATACACAGTGTAGGTACAGCGACCGTCTCCGTTCCGGCGACAGGTAGCTCCGGTTTCCTCAATGAATACGAACGAATCCATCGACGCGTAGTGTTTCGCAACGCCTCTGATCAGGCCACGATCGAACGGACACGGGTACGGGTTGTAACACGTGACTGTCCCGGCCCGGTCGTCGGTTTGCTCGAATCGATACCACCCAATCTCTCCACCCCGGTGGTTCCGTTGATACGCCTCGTCGATCGATTGGAGCCCCGCAGGTACTGTGTCAAACTCATTCGGCCACTCGGCGACATCCGGAATTTGTTCACCGAGTCGGTCTAGCACGTGTGGTTGGAGCTCCTCAGCAATCGCCTCAAAAGCATTCAACCACGCCTGTTGTGGATACCATTCGTCAGGCGCTGGATCAGTAATCCCCTCGTCCGCTAACGCGTTCAACGCCCGTTCTTGATAGGCCGCAGAAAACTTCCCCATCCCTTCGTTGACAATCGTAAGCACCGTCTGCCCGTTGATTTCAACATCCTGATCGAACGCCTCGTAAGAAACCATTATTCCGTGATTCCGAGTCGTTCAACATAAATCCACGAGTCACGTGTCGGGACAGCCACTGCTCCACTCAGCCCCTGCGTCTTCGAACGATGGTCGCGTAATGGTGGTCGGCTCGTTATAGTCGGTGAACCGGAACGTGATCGTGGCGACGCCAGTGGCTCCGTTACCACGCACGTGGATTTCGCGTTGGACCTTCCGGACCTGGTTCGTCTCAGTGTCGATCCAGACACGGACTGTCGCGTTGTCGAGCGTTGCGCTGCCCTGTGTTCCGATGTTCCCCGTGGGGAGGTTCTGATCTGTTTGGAGTTGGTCTTCGGTAGGGTATGCGGTCACGACGGCAGTCTCAGTACCGTTCATAATGTGGGTCCCGTTCCAGTAGACGTTCGTGCGGTCCAGCAGCGTCAGTTGTTGGCCGAGCGGTGTGTAGTTGAACCACGGCGTTGATTCCGTGAGATTGTAGCGTGCCCACCCGAGTCCGGAACACTCGGTGGTGAGCGTATACCCATCCACGTACGCCCGTCGTGTATCCCGCAGGCCAACTTGAGTGTCTCCTTGAGCACCGAGCGTCACGTTCATCCGCTGTCGATTTGTGTTAACGACTCCATCACCCGCTATTTCGATGGATTCCGACCGGCTGTCATCACGGATCCGAACCTGGCCGTCGATCGAAACCCGGTAGGCCGTCACGTTCTGGGACGCGTTCTGGGCGTGCGTTACCGCATCGACCGCCTGTTGATCGCTGGGCGGGGCCGATGACCCGGTCAAACCCTGACACCCGGCAGTCACGACGAGCAAAACGACCACGAGCGCACACAGGGTCGAGCAGGGGAGCTGCACACCGACCCATCAGTCTCACGGGCAAAAGCGACTGGGAAATCTCAAACAACGGTTTGATTCACCTGTGTCGCTGCCTGCCGCCGTCACGGAGGAAGTTAAATACGAGTTCGTTGTACTTGGTTTATGTCTCTCCAGACCCGGACCGGCTCCGCTGTCCGTGGTACGTATCCGCTCGCAGTCGAGCTGGGACTCATTACGGCCCTGTTGATCGGCGTGTACCTGTGGCGGGAACTCGTCTTCGAAGTCGTACCCGCCGTGGGTGGTACGCCGCTGACAGTCGGTGGGACAGTGGTTAGTGCGTTCGTAGGTGGTGGCGTCCTCGTACTCGGGCTGGTCGGCTTCACTGCTGTGTACGTCAGATGGCGATACATTACTGTCGGACTCGGACTTCCGGCTCGTACTGACGGTGCATTAGTCGGTCTCGCTGTTCTCACACCCATTGTCTGTGTGGCGATTACCAAACTCACTGGTGCTGTGACTGCCGTGCCGTACAATTCGTTGACCAAAACCTCGGTTGCGTCCGACGCGGCTGTCGTACCTCTCCTTCTCATTACGGGGCTTGGGGTGAGTATCGGGGTGCCAATGCTGGTGGTGGTGTGTCAGGTGCTCATCCAAGGAGGCTTCGAGCAGGTCGTCAGTGCTGACACAGCGATTGTCCTGACAACCGTCCTGGCGGGGTTCGCAATGGTAAGCGGGACTGGCGGCCTCTCGACCGTCCCCGAGGCAGGAAAACTCATCGGTGCGGTCGTCTTCACGCTCTCCTTTGGCGTAGCCGTGTACGTGAACGAACGCGTTGACCGTACGTGGCTCCGGTATCTCGGGTTCGTGCCTGTCCTCCTCGTTACTGTAATCAGTTTCCTTTCGGGGATTGCGGGGATTGAGACGATCGCCGGAGCGCTATATGCGGGGACGCAACTTGCTGTACTCGGCATCGCAGCCTACACGTACACTGAAACGGAGTCTCTCCTTGTCCCAGCGATGGCCTATACGAGTCTCTTCTTGGCGAATAGGGCTGTTGTGGTCGTCTTCGAAGCAGGGATGCAAAACTGGTGATGTGTAGTAACAGGAAGCCTACCTCTTCACTGTAGGTCAGTATCGGTGGTGGTGTCCCACGTGAGTCCGGGTAGGGACTTACTGGCGATGTCAGCGATGAATCGCATCGTCATTATATTTGCAGCGAGGCCGAGGATCCCGCCGCCGATGATGCCGAGTGCCAGCCCGATCACTGGAATGTTCAACACGAGTGCCGTGGCTATCGGGGAGATTCCGAGGACGAACAACGCGAACCCAGCGGTGTACGAAACGTACGGGCCGCCTTGCGTTGCCAGCGCGTAGGACCGTTGAGCAGCGTCCACGACGCCGGTTTGGTGTAGTACAATCAGGTACGGAACAGGGTAAAACAAGTACCCGAGAATCACGAACCCGACGAGAGCAACGAGCAGAATCACGAACGTTGTACCGCCGAACCCTCCGGTGACGGCGCTGGTGCCGATGATACCCGCTGCAAGCGGCAATAACAGAAGGGTTGGAAGGCTCGTGATGATGAGAAACGGGATGAAGTGTCGCTTGCAATTCAAGACGAACGCGTACAGCTCCCCGTAGAGGCTGTTTCGAATACTGCCGAAGTACCCGGCAGTCAGCACCGCTTGAACCACCAAGAGTGCAGGCACAGTCACGATAGCGACGGGTAGGAACTCGATCGGAAGTCCCGTGTTGACGTTAACGCCGGAGTTTGGGACGCTCACGAACTGCCAAACGGTGATGACTGACACTGGCAGCCCGAATTTGAACCCGATGTGCCCTCCGTCGAACCTGAGGATCGCCAGCAGCTTGTTCGTGTTGAACAACGCGAAGAGGATCGGAACCCCCGCTAACGGGAGATGCTGCAGCGCACGTTCCCAGCCATCGGTGAGACGAGTCGTGAATTTCGGCATCAGAACGCTCTGAAAGCCACGGTCAGTCTATGGTGACACCCCGACTCCGTGCCTTGTCGTTGTCCGGGAGTGGATGTCATTGGAGGCGATTGGTTGCGAGGGCTCTGGTGAATCGCTGGACAGCGTCGGCTTCGACCGTCAGAACTAGTGGAATGAAGCGGGAAACCGCCGATGCCTATGTCGAAGATCTCCCGCTTCACGAAGAAAGCGGTTCAGTTAGCTAAAAATGCTGTCGGTGGCCGAGGCGAAGTCGCCGCCCCCGAAGGGGGTGGCGGCTTCGCCGACTACGCTGTCGTATCGCTCCATTGTCTTCGAGTTTACTTGGAGAAGTCCTACCGTGAGACGTTAGATCTGCTGAGCGAGATGCCACATATTCTCGGGGAGATCGGCCTCGACGCGGCCGATCTCTCGCATCACTCGACGCTAGTGAAGTGGTTTGACAGGATCAAGACAGCACTCTGGCGAGTGCTACTGCGCCTCTCGGCGCAGCTGCACGATCCGAGCGGTCACGCCGCGATCGACGCGACGTTTTTCGACCGCGAAAACGCCAGCAAACACTACTGCCGCCGGACGAATTACCGTGTTCAGACGCTCAAAACAACTGCTCTCGTGGACACAGAAAGCCACGCGATTCTGGACGTTCACTGTACGACCGAGAAACGTCACGACACACAGCTCGGCTGGCAGGTCGCCCGCCGCAACGCGGGCGACCTCGCCAGCCTCGCTGCGGACAAAGGCTACGATTGGATGGAGTTACGCGAGAAACTCCGCGAAGACGGCGTGAGACCGCTGATCAAGCATCGTGAGTTCCGGCCCATCGATCACGCGCATAACGCGCGGATCGATGGGCCTCGATACCGTCAACGAGCGATGTGTGAGACGGTTTTCTCGACGATCAAGCGCACGCTCGGCGACGCCGTGCGTGCGCGACCTTGGTACGGTGAATTTCGTGAACTCGTCCTGATGTGTGCGGTTCACAACATCAAGCAGGCGGTGAAACCGTGAAATCACGCTACGTCTGGCGATTCACCACGGCCGGATCGCCACACCTACGCTCCGACCGAACCTGCCACGTACTCCGGCAAACCTTCCACCACGACCCCGCAGGAGAGCCGGACATCGTATGTACGAGGATCACTCAACGATGTTTTCCCCGTTGAGGTAGGTATTTTCCCACTCTCGACGAGCGGCGATTTCCCGGCGGCCACGGCGCGTGATCTCGTAGGAATTGGTTCGACGGTCAATCTCGCCTTTCTCAACTAGTCCTTTGTCGACTAAGGTATCGAGATTCGGGTAGAGACGACCGTGATGGATTTCTCCTTCGTAGTATTCCTCAAGTTCGGCTTTGATAGCCAGTCCCTTTGGTTCATTCAACCCTACAATAGTGTACAAACAATCCCGTTGGAACTTTGTGAGGTCGTACATCGTGTTGTCCCCATACTACTGAGATTATCTAAATAAATGTGGGCTGTCGAACCACCAACGACGTATTGGGAGACTCTCACATTGGGTAAGCAACCGATGCGGATACTTGCGGACGCAGCCACGGTGTGTACTGCCAGTCGAGATCAGTTCAGTACCCAGAATCGGTAATTGAGGTACGCGGCAAAAGAGACCCACAGGAGGTATGGGACGAGGAGCAGAGCTGCACGCCGATCAACCCGGTTGAACGTCCACATTGTTGCGACGATGAGCAGCCAGAGCCCGCAGATGACGGCGAGGCCCAGCCCGATCTCTTGCAATCCGAAAAAGACGCCTGACCAGCCGAGATTGAACACGAAGTGGAGTGTAAAAACGCCGACTGCGAGCCGGACCGCAGCCGGTGACTCACCCGCCTGTCGCCAGACCAGCCACAGCGCGACGCCGACGAGCCCGAACAGGATCGTCCACACGGGGCCGAACACCCAGTTCGGTGGCGCAAGCGCCGGACGCTGCAGCGTCCCGTACCACTCCCCAAGCCCCTGGGCGGTAAGGAGCGCGCCAGACGCGCCCACCACTTCAACGGTGAGGACAGCAAGTCCAAGCGCGAGCAGCGGACGCGTCCGAGCGAGTTGGTGTGTCTTCGTTTTGACGGAGGGCACACAGTTCGATTCAGGGCACAGTCACAAAGATATGTGCCCCTCACGCAGCGAGAACCCGCTCTGGTACGTCGTGAGTTGGCCCGTTAGTGAGTTTACGGCCTCACAGCCGAATAATCTGTTAGAAAGCGTGTACAACGTGACTGGCTGGACTTTTTTCAGTCACGGCAACCGAAACTGGGGTATGGTACAGGTAGGAGTGTTGGTAAATGCGGTCGGGCTTCTCATTAGTATTACAGGTACCGTGGTCCTGTTCCAGCATACGACCAGCGAGTACCACTCGGCTATCGGGGATATCGGGTCGATAGCAGTCGCATATCTCGGTGTAATCCTCCTTGGAATCTCAATATCAATCACAGGAATCGGACTTCTACTACGAACGAACTCCGAGTAAGCAGGATACTGTAGCGTCGAACGATGAGCCTCCAAAACAGATTACCGATCGATACATAGTCTATCCGACGCGATACGAGAGTTCCTTAGACTGAGCGATTCCTGCTATTTGCGACTCATCTCTGACACACGCCTACGTCACGTCATTTTCAACAGATACGGCGTCAAGCGACAGGCCGATCTCGTCGTCACCAGGTCAAACCCTCTTCCGAGACGTTTTTCGCAGAGTCGATGCCAATCTCTTGCTATGCCGCCCTCCACGCCCCTCCTTCGACCGGATCGGTTCTTCGCTGAACGGGACACCGCCGCAGGACGCATTCTACTCGTTTTCTGTCTCCTCGTCTTCTCACTCCCTTTGGGAATCTGGGGTGTCGGGCAGGTACTCAAACTCCGGATCGACGGCACAGTACTAGTTGAGAACCCGAACCGACCCTCGGAGCGTTTCTGCGAGGGGGCTCCAGCATCGATGGACGTCGGCTGTGACGCCCCGGCACAGATCGAACAAAATATTGATACGGTCCTCTCCGAGGCGATTGGCCAACTCATCGGCCCGGCACTCCTCGGGACACTCATCGTGATCGTCGTCGTCGGTGGGTTACTCCATTTCGGCTCGTGGGTCCTCGGCGGTGAGAACGGCGTGGCGGCCTCGTTCGCCGTTGCGCTCTGGGGACTCGTCCCCTCGGTGGTCAGTCTGCTCTTCGGTCTCGGCCTCCTGTTCGTCCTCGTCGACCCGATGACAGTGACGCCAGCAAGCGATCCCGCGGTGGTGACTGCCCAGCTGCAAACGGATCTCACACCGCTGCAACAATGGAGTCCGCTCATCACGGGGATCACGACGCTGTGGAGCGCGATCATTTGGCGATTCGGTCTCCAACACATCCGCGGCTTATCATCCGGTGCAGCGACCGGTGTCGCCGGGAGTGTTGCAGTGCTCCTGTGGCTGGGGTCGTTCGTGTAGGCCAGCGCTCCCACAACGCGAGCAAGACAGCACTCCTAACTGCTGTTGCAGTCCGAAATATATCGAGCCAAGAATTGCAACAGCGCCATCGAGTCCACTACAGCACGCCGAGGAGAACGACTCCAAGGAGTATACTTGTGAAACTAACGAGCAGTCCGACAATTGAGGATTTCGTCATACGGAAGACTGTGTTTCCCGGTGGGCGGTCCGAGACAACGAGGGGATCGATCCCCGTGGCATCCTCAGTACTGCGTCCAACGACTGTCACACTGTCACCGGTTTCAGCCCGCTGTTCGCTGTATCGACGGGATCCGAGGGCGAGGAATCGGAACAGCGGCTGGAGAACTGCCGGTGGATCACGCCACACCGTCGTTTCGGGAATGTCATCGTGATCCCGTTCGAACGTCTGGATTTGTTCCAGCCGCGCCTCGTCAACCCGTTTCGTTGCGATGATGCGTTTCGTGAGTGTGACTGTGCGTGCCGGTTTGATGATGGGAACCGAGCCTGCGCTTGTTTCGACAGTGAATTCAACAGCACCGGTCGCTTCGTGAATCGTCACGTACCACGGAATCGGATTCAGAAGGTTGAGCCGCCGTTCCTCAATTTGATAGCGGAGTGCGACGCATTTCGTTTCACTGAACGGCGCTACGAGAGCGGCATCGTGGTGGGCAACTGTTCCTGACACTCGGACAAGCGACCCAGCCACCGAGTCGCCCGTATCCGATATCTCGGTGGCACGGTACACGCTCGTTGCTCGCCATACATATCGTGCACTCACAGCGAAGACAACGAGCCCGACAAGAAGCATCGCACCGCCAAAGAGCGTCGTTATAGAGGGCTGGAATGGAGGACTAGCCATTATGTGAATGTTCGATGGACTTCTGAGTAATCAGGTTGCTTACTGAGATATCCGAATTACTGAGCAGATGTATACTACAACCCTTTCGATGAACAGTTACGGTGTCACCAAGAGGGCGGCCCACCAGGCGAGAAACGCACCGACTGAGACAACTCGCAGTACGTCTGCTCGACGCCGCTGGTCACGCGGAAGTAGTTCGGCTCCACCCATAAGCACAAACCCGACCCCTAACAGGACGTACTCCGGATCGACGCTGAAGAACGTCCCTTGCGCATCCCCGACAGGGAGTCCGGCGATATGAGTCCACCTATCACGATCCCAAACCCGACCTGGATCCGATCGAACGTGCCGTTACGCGGCTCTCGAAAGAACGCCGCCTGGATTCGTTGCTGGAGGGCCGTTTACGGACAGATAGCGGACGGGCCAGTGCGTATCCTCCAAGCAAGAGACACACCACGCCTGTCGCTTCTGTCACTACCATCTGTTGTCTAGTTGGTGAGGGTGTCATAGAACATTTCGCACACCACACAGGATTCATTCAATACAGGGCGTTTACCGTCCGATAGCATCCGCAAGCGAACGGAGTGAGCGAGCGGTTCTCCGACGGCGACCGGCGGTCGCCGTCGGGCTTTTTTGGTGCAGATTTTTTGCGCGAGCGGTCGGCTTCGCCGACCCGAGCGGAAAAAAGGTGCGCACGCAGGGTCTTACGGCTTAATCAACTGCGAGGGTGTGAAATAAACACCGTGGTAACTCTTCTATGACACCCTGTAGTTGGTTCCAACTGGCGAACGCGTTCTAACCCTTCTGCCAGTCCCGTCGGAGACCCATTCGATCCCGACGCGTGGGACACCAGTCACCGGTTCGAAGTTACGTCTCCGGCTCAGTACTGAAGCGAAGGATGTACTCGTAATAGACGTCTTCGTATCGGATCATTTCGTCCTGGGTCGAGCGGACGCCAGCGTCTTTCCGGATGTTGCCATCGATGTAGGCGCGTTTGTCGAGTGCACGCAGAAGCTCCGCGTAGGCATCCGAAAACGGATGGGTTTCGCTGTACTCGTCGGCGCTGGCTTCGGCGAGGATCCGTTGGGCCTCGGTCGAAAGGTCAGTCTGTGAGACGCGCGCACCGACGAACGTGGCGGTGAGGATAGCCTCCATCCGTTCAGGGTCATCGGCAACAGGTTCTGCTGTCGGTCGGTACACCGGTTCGTGGAACTGCTCCCGGCTGACCGCCACTTCGTAGGTCGTGTCCCGGTACGTGACGTAGTCAGGACCGTCCTCGGCCAGGAGCTCGCTGTCATTACGAGCCGTCTCGCTTCGATACACGTACCCGCCACGCTGGACCAGCCCCACCGGATAGCCCCCCGCGTTGCCACGGGCCCGCGCGGCCATCTGTGCGATCTGGATGGCCCGCTGGTCGGCCTCAGGTAGCGGCCCGTCCTCACCCCCGTCGATGGTCCTCTCCGGGTCTTCCGCGGGCTCGAACAGTCGGAGCACCGGGTGGGTCTCGGTAACTTCGTCGACGATAACCGAGCCCAGTTGATAGTAGGTCCCCTCGTGCACGACGTAGGCGGGATCGTCGGGGTCGGCGAAGAACGGTTTCCGCAGTTGCGTCGTGTACGACTCGTCGTTCAACGCGGCATCAAGCGCTTGCACGTCCCAGTTGTCGTCGGGCTCCTCGCGCTCGTGCACGTACCGCTCTCGGAGTGGCCCGTCGACCTGCGCGAGTGACAGCCTCAGTGCCGTGTCGGCCCCCTCGGTTGCGGTATCGTTGCCGACTCCCCCACACCCTGCCAGGACACTGAGTCCGGCGGCCAGACCGCTCGCAAGTACGTGTCGACGAGAAAGCGAACTGTCGTGCATACAGCATCATCACCACAGATACCTAAAGTCATTCTCGAAGCACAAAGCAACGTTTTAATTAACCGGCTTTGTGAGGGACTGAATCTGTATAAATCACGCCGATTCAAGTGTTTCTGCCCACGCAATGAATCTCTCAAAGACAAAGAACACGGCGAGAAACACGACGGCAAATACGAACTACCGACGCACATCAAACTGCCCTGTGAAGGCTAAGACGTTGAAAATGTACGAGATTGACGCACCGACAAACCCTGCTACGTAGAGCGTTCTTCGGAGGTTCTTGAGCTACCCACCGCTGAACAGTAGTTGCTGAAGTAGGAGAGAGCCGATTGTCGTCGGGTTCGTTGTCTCGGTACGGTCGAGACAGCCGAGGCCAAACAGGTGAGTCGCGCCGCCTCGTCAGCGCTGTTCCCGGAGCTTGATTTCGGTGTTGCGGATAACGGTACCTATCCGAGCGAGGACTTCCAGCGAGTCCTCGCTCGGATTGCCTTCGACAACGAATTTGCGAACGCTGGCGCGAAAGCGTATCAACTCGCCCGTGGCGACGATGTAGATGTTGGAGCCGAGTCACGGAATCCACTAGCAAGAGCGCTGCTGTATCATCTTCGTGGACTTGACGCGGACGCGGTCGACGATCAGTTCGACCGCGTCCTCGATGCTGTCCTTGACGAAGCAGCCCGCAACCGGTTGTTCACGCGTCCCGTCGACGTTGCGATCGACGTTCACGACTGGCTGTACTACGGCGACAGCGACACACCGCACGTCTCACGGACTGATCCTGACCGGGGAACCGACTGCGCCTACAAGTTCGCCACCATCTGTATCGTCGATCCAAGCGTCCGATTCACGCTTGGGTGGGTGGCGCTGGACGGTGACGAGACCGACGAGTTGACGGAGGATCCGTCAACTCGTCTCCCAAGCACGGGAGTACGTCGACATCAATCGTGTCTATCTCGATCGTGGCTTCTATCGCGTCCATCTCGCGTTGGCGCTGGAGGAGTTGGGCGTCGAGTTCGTTATGCGTGCGCCACAGACACGGAAAGTACAGCGGTTCATCGCCGACCACGACGAAGACACGTTCGTTGCAGAGTACGAGATGGCGCGGTCGAACCCGCCGACGGGCCGGACGACAGTCCGGCTCGTCGTCGTGCCACATCGCTCCCGTGAGAACGACTATTTCTGTCTGGTGACCAACCGCGAGGTCACGCGTGATCTCGCTCAACCGCTGGCAGAAGCCTACCGTCGTCGGTGGGGTATCGAAACATCCTATCGAAAGGTCACGGAGTTTCTCCCGAAAACGTCGCCACCGACGTTCTCTGTCCGGTTGTTCTACTTTCTGTTTGCTGTGGCGCTGTACAATCTGTGGGTGTTGACGAACCTACTCCTCACACCAGACCGGGCGGTCGGGAGCACTCCCGTCCTCCCGACCGCCCTGTTCCGGCAGTTTCTCGGTCCCATTCCGGACGGATAACAGTAGAGCCGGTGATTGACTCGGGCTCTCCGCCCGAGTCAGACCGCCGCTAGCTACTGGCAAGACTGCCAGAACATCCCTCGTCGAAGGATCTTGGCCAGCAGACAGCAGCCACTCTCTCCAAACGGCAGAGCTGAACCTGAGTAACACCGACAGCACGACGCTTTCTCAGTAGTTCCTGCGGTCGAATCAGCAACTACTGTGAAGTCGTGGGTTTTCGCCTCGTACTTTCTATAAGCTACTACAGTGCTCACTACAGGCTACCTCCTGAGCAAGTGCGGTGGCGCGCCGCTGTATGCCCCGAACGACAACATACGTCGAGTAAATGGCGGATATGGCGCGGATGCGGAAGAGGTGGCGTCAGTTACGCCAGCGCAATCCCGGCACCGACGGCAACACTCGTCAGAGCGAGGCCGACGAGCGCGACTGTGGTCCGGTCGTAGTGTCCGTCATCGTCGTCGGAGTCGAACTCACTGCGACCGATCAGAACGCCGAGACCGACAGTAACCGCGGAGAGGCCACCGGCGAGCGCCAACGCCGTCCAGATTTCGAGTCCGTTCTGTGCGACTTCTTGTGCAGCCGTCCCGGCGAGGAAGACGCCGGTTGCTATCGGGGCCGCGGCTGTCGCTCTGTTGGAGGGAATTTATGAAATTCTCGACATGATTCGGAAAACCGTGTCGATGCGTTCCATAGTCCGTATAGATGCCGCACAGACCGGAGAGCCCGATTACTAGCTTCCTTCCGGGGGAAAGGGGATCAGCCCCGTCAGGACTGCCAACGCCCCAATTACGGTTACTCCTCCACCGAGTTGGAGTATGAGTACGACTATCGACGTGTACCCCATCGCACCTTTGGCTACTTCGCCAAGCAAGAGGATACAGAGCCTGAGTTGGAACACGATGACAACTCGGGGGTTTCGGAGAGCCTGAGTCGAATTAATCGAATTCACAACTAATCTGTTACCTATGTGATTTGAAACTTTTTCTATCCCGCTATCGAGTCAACTACATTCGAAATATAAAGGGATTCACACGTCATTCAGTAAACCTGTATTTGTCTAAACACGATTTTTACTACCTCTCGTAAATAAGCCGACGTATGTCAAGGGACTGGTCTCGCCGTGGAATACTTTCCGCAAGTGGTGCACTCACACTTGGGGCACTGAGCGGTTGTAGCAGTCTGCGCGGTGATTCAACACCCCTCACAGTTCGCCTTGCTAACCCCAGTGACCGAACGTATCGCGTTGAGCTGGAGATCTTCAAATCGGATGCAACCACCCTAACTGAGGCGCAGATACTCGACGAATCGTACACCGTGGAACCGACAGACGGTTTCACACGCCTTACACAGATCAAAAATCAACCCTATCACGTGCGAGCCCGCTTCAACGGACAAGGCCTCACCTCTCCGCAATATCAGTACGAGTACTACACATCCTGCGGGAGTAGCGAGAATCTTACTCCGACGTTGTCGGTCACGCTTCATCCCAAGTCTGAACACGACTCCAGATTCATCACCTTCAGTCAAACCGAGTGTCCCTGAGACTCCCCAGCCTCGCAGTCATCTCTCTTTGATTAGCTATAGAGCGCCGATGCGTCGCGCAAACTGAACATTCGAAACAGGTTGAGAGGATTGTACTTTATCGATACGCAATAGTATTCGACAGCCGATTCAGTAACATTCAGTTGAAAACTACTACCGTAGGTCGTTCAATTCAGGCCTTATAATACCAGAGCCAGGAAATCGCCTTACTGAATGGGTCTGCCGTTACTCCGTCAGTATCGTAACTGAAGGCGTAGTGTCTTCTTGTGTCACGACGACACCTGTCTTTGCATCGATTGTGATGCCCGTCAGTGGATGACCTGGCAAGGCCCAGCGATCTACTACTTCGCCGTTAGTCCGGTCGATCGCACCTATCTTGTGGGGTTCCTCGGAAAGTGGGGCGTACACGTGCGTCCCGTTCATCGCCAGTGGACCGAATTCTATATTGTCGGTCTGGGGTCCGCTCCACTGCCGGTCCCCAGTGGTCGCGTCAAGCGCGATGACTGTGGAATGCTCCCTCCCGTCGTCTGAAAAGGTGATACACTGTTCTTCGTCGAGCGCGATGTTCGGATGGATATGTGTTGCGGTGGGAATTGATTCGGCCCACACTTGCTCACCAGTTGCCTTATCAAAGGCAACGAGCTGGCGGCCAACCCAGAGATACACTCGACTGGCCCCCACGACTGGCGTGGAGACATTGTCACTGATCTCACTGCGCCATTCGAAGTCTCCAGAAGTAGGATTAATCCTGACGAGTTCACCTGCAGCATCGTCACTGGCAGGTGTACACGCATAGACATTTTCGCTTCCGCTCGCAATACCGACCGGGTACTCCCGAGCCAAAGGAGTGCTCCACAGTTGCTTCCCAGTCTGGGCATCTAGGCCGACGATAGATCGGCTTCTAGCCGCAATCACGGCTACCACGCCGTCCACGAAGACCGGCGCAGTCCCCGCGTACCCGTACCCACTCCGATACTCCCAAAACACCGACCCGTCGTTGCGATCAAGCGCGTACGTTGTCGCTCCTTGAACGAATACCGTCTCACCGACGACCGTTGGCGTCGTAAACGGTTTGTCGTATGCGAACCGCCACTGTTCGACGCCTGACGCGGAATCAAGCGCAAGAAGGCCCTCAAACGACGGCTCGGAAGACTCTCCCTCCGGGGGCAATTGTACTGGGATCACGAGTTGATTGGGAGAAAAAACCGGTTGACCCTTCCACCAGTCGTCAAGGTCGAGTACGGTGGTCGGTGATGCCGTTGAAGTGAGAGAACCGGTGGTGACGCTCCGGCGTGTGCACCCGCCGTGTTTGCTTCGCCACCCGTCCGTCCGTGGCGTTACGGTGGCGTCACGATTGTGTACTCGCTTCAGAACCCGGGGAATAGCGTCCAGACAGCCAGCAAGCCCGGCTGTTACAGCGGCACCAACTCCAGCAAGGAGGTGACGGCGGGAGGAGGAGACCATACACCCGCCTTCCAGAAGGACGCTAAAGGGCCTTGTGACACGCCTGTTCTGTGAAACTACGTGTAGTGAACATACTGACAGGGCGATTTGAGATTGAACCCGTGTAGGTGGTAGCCGCGCAGAACAACAGAAGGATGTCACAAGAGATTCGCTTGTCGTAAATAATCAGTCCCCGTTCAGAGGTCTTATTCGAGATCAAGATTAACTGCTCATATGCCCTCCTCATTCATTCGAGGCAAGCCTCTTCAAGCCCTCAAACTCACGGTTGTGATAGGCGCCCTTGTGTTCGGCCTATCCTCCTATGCCGGGGTTCTCCCAGGAGGAGGTCTGAACGGCCTGCTCTACTTCGCGTTCTTTCCTGTCATTCTCGCTGTTGTGGTCGTCTCCGAAGCGCTGTATACGGGATACCGACTTATCCGAACTGATGATCCGGTTGCTCGGCTCACGGCTCGACGCGCGTATACGGTGATCCGCGCTATCGAGTTGATCGTGGCTGTCGTCGCACCGACGATATTCTACGTCCTCATCGTTCAGTTAGGTAGTGAGGTTGCTGGCCCAGGCGCTATCGGACTGTTATTTATTGGAGTCGGCCTTGGCCTGATAGTCTACGGCTCGCTCTTGCTACGGACGGTCACCGAATATTACTACTATCGCAAGCGTTCCTCCCTGTCGAGAACTGATGAGCACGGCAAGCACGCTACAGAATAATAGAGTATGTGGTCGCCTCAGTTCGTGTTATTCGGGTCGAAGGCGTAGTAGATGACAGCCATTGTAATTCCTATTACGACTGGTCCAAAACTTCCATCACCCGGAAGGAAGAGTCGCACAGCAAATACACCCCCAGCAGAGACGAAGCCAATGAGAAGCGCGTAGGAACCACGAGAGAGGCCACGCACTTGATCATCCAGCTGCTGGTACAGACCGCGTAGAGAGCCCATATACATACTGATCATCGTCGGACGAATGTGTCTTGTCGGAGTCAGTGGTGGTTACGGGTCAGTTCGAAGTCGGTTGATCACTTTCCGGGCGATTGCGCCAGCAGTGAACCCGGTAACCGCAACTCCGGCCCCGATAATGGCGAGAGCGATCAACCCGTCTAACTGGACGACATAGCCGATGCGTTCGATAAGTGGCCGCGGCGAAATGTCCGTCGCCCACTCCGCCCGCCATCCGAGGAACCCAACGTACGTGAGTCCCCATCCAGTTACTAACCCGACCTGCCGATAACCTGTCCAGCACGCAGCGATCAGTCCGACGACGGCAGCGTGGAATGGAACGAAGACGACACCGCCAGAGTGATAAAAGATATCCAGTTCGTACGCGAGGAACGTTACCCCGAAGAGTCCGAGTGCCACCCCGATCAGTGCCGTCTGTTGCGGCGGCCCTTGTTTCGATCCGAAGAGGATTCTGCGGATAATAGTCGTAATCTCGGCTTGGCTCGTGGGAGACGGAGATTGGTGTTCCCCTGCGGTCATACTCACCTCTTTTGCGAGCGACGGCTAATATCCCCCGTACGGACAAAACCAGATTGCAGTAACAGTGAGTTGATCCATATGGACCCACGTGGAGGGCATCACTCTCGTTCGTGCTGTCTCCACCACCCCGGTATCTGAGCAGTACACTGCGAACTGCGTTCGGCTCGGGAGACTCGCAAACGCGATCTGCTGGCCACCTCAGTAGCTCTCGATTGGACGCACCGAACGAGCACAGCTCATACACAACGGGTACGCGATTGACATCCTCCTCCGCGTAAACGCGGATGAATCCCACGGCACCGCGCCGCTGGTTTGGGATATTAGGGTTTGCAGTCTACCGGCTCTGTTGAAATCCTGTTGGTCAGATACTATCTAAGGTGAAACAGCCGGTATGTGGCTGTCGAATCTATGATTTCGTAATAGTGAATTCAGGTCGTATTTTTGAGTCCTGCGAGCCCCATACGCGGTCCCTCTCCTGAATACTGGATGTCTCCGCTTCATCCGTACGATTTTCAGTTAAGCGACGAACAGGGTTTCTTATGGATTGGTCTTCTGTTACGCAATACCGCAGTGAAGCCGTGATCGTTGTCGGCTTCATTTTGCTTCTGAACCCGCTAATCGTGGGCACGTTTGACATCGGTGATCCGGACAGGTATCGATACGAGGCCAGTGAAGTCTCGTTCTCAGCGAACGGTACCTACACGTTCTCGACCCATCCCGTTCCTCTCGACTCCGATGTGGCGTGTTTTGGTGACGTTCCGAGTCGTTCCTGTGTGCTTGAGCGAGCTATCCACACCAACGGGGGTATCACGTACGATGGGCCCACGAAGCACTTCATAAACAACGAATACAGTTATGTCCACATATGGGAGGAAGGATTCTTCCAACCCGTTAGCGAAGAGCGGCAGAACGGGACTGTCTGGTACGGACTTGAGGCCGTCTCACAAGAGGAGGCACTCAGATATATCGCAACACCCCTAGAAAGGACTGACAAAGGCGTCCGAACCGCCATCGAAACTGGCGGCTACGAGACATCCGACGAACTCTCCGGTGCTCACGAACTTGTTCGGTTTAATGACAGTTACTACGTCGTTTATCCAACCGTGGTGCAGGAACATCAGGGAACAGAGCGGAGCCTAACAGTTATCGTACTCCAGTGGCTGCTCGGAATTGCTGGTGCAATACTGATTCTCCGCGGACAACGTCACCGAGTCGAATGACAAACAGCTGGATATCAGCCGCCTGATGACCCGAAATATTGTCCGTCTATATTCAACGTTCAGAGTGCTTTGTCGATGTTGTGAGTGATACAGGCGATCACAAGTTCACGGAACTGCTTCCACCAGCGTCGTGAGCGGACGAATGCGCCATATTTCCGTTTAATGCGAGAGTTTACCGTTTCGTTCTGACTACGTTGCCCGTAGAGGTCGGCGTCCAACCGGAAATTCCACGCCTTGTGGAGCGGCGAAAATTCTCGATGCTTTATGATAGGACGAACACCATCTTCACTGGCTAACGCCCGAAGCTTCTGGTCGTCGTATCCCTTGTCACCGAGGAGAATCGCTACCACACCGGTGTTTCGCTTGATGAGCGACGGTGCGATCTGTGAGTCGTGTTTTCGTGTCGTCGTCACGTGTAAGTCGATAATTGCGTTCACTCTCGTGTCCACGAGAAGTGTAACTTTCAACTGTTGAATCGGTAGCTTCGTTCGTTTCGTGTAGTACTTCGAGGCGTGACTCCGGTCAAAGCCAGAGGCATCGATTCCGACGACACCGTTGGTCGGGAGAAGCGTGACTGAGAGATTGAGAAGAACCCGCCAAACAGCTATGTCAAGGCGATTGAACGCCTTACTCAACGTCGAAGGAGAGGGAATTTCCGTCAGATCAATAGCACTCCGAATCCGAGGCATCTCGATAAGTTCGTCAAGGAGCGTCCGGTATATCGTATTCTTCCGTACCTTGAGACAGAGGAGGACGATGTGTTGATGAAGTGTGTACCGCCGTTTCGAGAATTTCGATGAGTAACGAGCGACAGCTCGCCGAGCCAAGTGATACGCTTGCTCAACGAACCGGAGTAACTGTGACTTCGGGAGGGCTTCCATTCGGTCAGACTACCGGGCGAACCTGTAACTCTCTGAGGATTTCAACAGAGCCAGAGCAGTCGAACCGGGGGATCAACACGGGAATTGAGTCGTTCCCGTCGGCGTCTATATTGAGGCCAGAAGCTAGTTTTTGAGAGGGACTGTATTCAACTGAGGGGAGGGGCTTGGACAGGCGGACGGCCAAGCAACCGCCACGCCGTCACGACGAAGATGATACCTGTTACGCCGGTACTGGCCAGTGGCGTCGGGTTGTCTGTCGGGGAGATGAGTGGGCCGCCGACGAATGCACCGAACCCCAGTGCGATGAGTCCGATGATGAGACAGACACTGCCGAGTGTCTGCAGCCAGGCTGACTGGTCACCATCGGTGGCACGAAGTTTCTGAGTGATACCTGCACCACTCACGGCGAGTACATACAGGAACAGCGGGAACGCGATCGGGTAGTAAGGGGTGAGAAACGGGAATGCTACCTCGGTGAGGTCGTAGGCGACGATCAGGAGGTAGGGCAGGATCTGTGTGGGTTGGAATGGAACGAATTTCAGGAGATACAATACGACGATGATCGCGTACGCGATGGCGACGTCACGACCAAGGAGGGCGTTCCGGAGTGTTCGACGGGAACCCATAGTTGCGTGTAGATGGGGCGGATATAAATATCAGGCCCCTCTCGGAGGACTGAGATTGACGCTAGTCTGCGTCGGTAATGTAGAGACCGTATCGGTACAGCGTGTCGTCGTACCAGAGGTGATGGCCGTTTGCGGCAGTCTCGACGTGTTCGAGATCGAGTACGTCAAGTAGCGTAGCGTACTCCGTTGAGAGCGGGGTCGTTTCTCGGTACGTGTCTTGTGCGGTGACTCGTTCGAGTAATTGTCGAACAGCCGCATCGAGTCCAGCTGGATCGAGTCGCGTATCGACTGTGGCGGCTAAAGCGGTGTCTCTGAACGCGTCTGTGGTCGTAGCGACTTCGATTGCGAGTGTCGTGTATGCTGGCTCGTATAACTGTTCAGTAGTGACGTTGAGACGGTAGGCCCAGTGGCCGTCGGAATCCATCGCTACAATACTCCCATCAAGATCGGCAGTGAGGCGGCTGTTCAGTTCGTACGGTCGCCGCAGGACGTAGGCATCATCCTGAAGGAGGTCGGCACTCCCACTTTCCCCGTTCGTGACGGTGTCACTGTGGAGGATTTTGATGACGCGGCCAACAGGTCGGGCGAGTGAATCGACCGTCGGGACATCCTCGGGGACTTGCTCCTCGGGGAGCGGCGTGGCACGGACGAGTGGCCGCTCCAGTCGCCGTTCGCCAGTGACGACGATTTTCGTCTGGTAGTACCGGTCATCATCGGTGACGAACTTGTCCTCGGGGAGCGGCTTGTAGCCGTAGGTTGTGTGCCGACCGTCGGGGAGTATGTCGGCTAGCGCACGATTAGCGGGCTGGTCGTATACGTCTTCACCTGGTTGGTAGAGGGCGTATTCGACGAGCGGTTGTTCAATACGATCGAGTGAGAACCGATATTCTTGTTTCGGATCCGTGGAGGAATCAGGCGTGAACGAGGCACAGCCTGCAAGAGCTGTGGCTACCGTTGTTCCGGCGAGGTGGAGGGCCGTTCGCCGTTTGAGGACCATACCGGTTGTTCTGCATCTCGGGTTGTCAATCTGTCGTGAACAGTTCGCCCCGACAACGCCACTCTGTGGTAACCTGCTCGCTGAGGCTGCCGTAGACGAGTTCCCCCACCACATCGGAACCGGTCACTACAAGTCATAGAGCGCGCAAGGGTGCCAGCCAGATGTGAGAGCGATCAGACCCAAATGCGGGTTTGAGCATTCTTCACGCCTTTATCTACTGACAACCTCCTTCCCCACGTGAACCGACGGACGTACTTTACATCGCTATGTGCTGCTGGCATCGCCGCAACAGCAGGATGTAGTACAATTTCGGGTCGCAAAACACTCTCTGAACCGACCGTGAATACGGACTCAAGCGGGAGGAAGGCTCTTATTTTCACAGCGAACGACGAGGAAGTCGGTCACTTGGGTGTCGATGGAAGCGTTACATCCGGACGTATCGACCTCTCGACTGAGATCTGGCACCAAGATGGGACGGCTGTGGAATCGATCAAACTGAGCGTCTGGATGCCTGAAACAGCAACAGAATCCCCCGCCGAGGTCACCGTCGTCTCACCAGTGGAAGGAGATAGTTCTCCACCACCATCGGTGGCACTCTATACGCCTGATCAGGCGCTCGGAACAGTCATCAAGATTACCGATTTAGACGACCTCGCAGACGAAACGATCAGCACGCTCAACCTCATCGTAATTCCGGGTTCGGAAACGGCGACACGCCTCACTATTCACACCACCATCGAACTCTCGAGTGGCGGCACCCTCGGTAGTGACTACACGCTGGATGGCGAACTCCAGTTGGCGTATCCACAGCTCACCGACAAGTGACGGAACGGCCCTCAACTGGTTGAGAATCAGTTACCACCACTTGGGTTACAGCCGTGAGTTGAAGGCTGTTTCAGACAGATTCCGTTGAAACTGGCCAGCTTGGACCACTCACGGCAGACTAGTAACCTAGTACCACAGTCGCTGGACCGCTCTTGCTCTGAGACGTTCGATCAGTACCCGTCGTAGCTGGTGCTGAGATCAAGCCGACCAGTATCGATCGTAGCTGGAGATTGACTCGGTCGTTCGGCCTCTATCGGACGAACGTAGCCCACCCGGAGATCGTCAGTCGCCTCTACCCAGAATTTCTCGACAGATGCCTGTCCAGCAAGAGGGAGTTCATTAAACGCAGTCCGTCGAGCCTGTGCGTGGAGATGGTCACCCGCATCGTTCACCGGTCCTAACGCGATTTTGTAGTTCACGCGACCGAACTCAGCCGTCAGTGTTTCGTGTCTCTCCGACGGTACGGAAACCGATGCCTCATCAATAGCTGGCTCAATATACTCTGGGTCGAAAGCTCCGAAGACCTCGTCTCGATCACGGTCGAACTGTAATCGAAGGATATCGGTCAAGACGGGTGGATCCATCCGGCTGAGTTCGACCTGTATCCTCTTTTGCCATACCAGTCCGGCTGCGCGCTGTGTCGTCTCTGCCGTCGTCGGACGCCCCGTGACGTTCGACTGATCAGTAGTCGAACAGCCAGTGAGAGAGGCGACACTGCCCGTCGCACAGAGCGAAAGGAATCGACGACGTGAGCGGGACGAGTTCACACCGGAATGAACTGTTCCGTTTGGTGTATGTTTTTCCCTCACGACTCGGTGACAGATGTCGTAGACTTGTAGACCCGTTCGACCAGTTGCTTCACCGACGAGATCGTGACACGATCATTCCGTGAAGTCGCTCAGCGGCGACTCGTCGTTCCTGAGATTCGTACGCCTGGTGCGGGGTCAGCCGCTTTGTGCGTCCAGTCGCTCCACGTCACTTGCACTTCGAGAGACCGCCGGTGTCTGAGAAGGACCGACGTGCTGCCCGAGACACGTCCCCACGACGAGGAGGCCGACCCCACCCATCAGCACCCCCAACACTGGAGCGATCAGCAGGAGGAGACCGGCGACCCCAAGATCAAGGGCGCCGATAACTACGGGATAGAGTGATTGGTGCGTCATCCTGTCTTCGTCTCGGTGTCGGATCAGCAAAAAGTCACTCAAGACTCAAACACCCACTAGTGTAGCTGCAGACTTGAACTGGCCAGGTTATGCTCTCAGAGAGCATATCTACACGAATGAGCAGGAAACAGCACGACATTACTCTCTCCGAGGAAGACCGGAACACGCTGGAGTGGTTCAGTTCTACTGGTGAACGCAAGGCCGAGGACATCACGCGGGCGCGGATTCTCCTGAAGGCCGACGAGGGGCTCACAGACTCGGTCATCCGTGAGCATCTCGGCTGCTCGATCGGTACTCCCTACCGAACTCGAAAAGCGTACACGGACGAGGGCTCGCGGCGATTCATCGCCGCAAGCCCGACCGCGTCTACGAGCGGAAACTCGACGGGGTTACTGAAGCACGCCTCATCAAACTCGCCTGTAGCGATCCCCCAGAAGGCCGGGGCCGCTGGACACTGCACCTCCTAGCCGACGAACTCGTCACCCTCGACGGGATCGACTTCGAGTCGATCTCTCACGAGACCTTACGACAGGCGCTAAAAAAACACCCTGAAGCCCCATCTCTCCGACTACTGGGCAATTCCAGCTGAGGAAGATGCCGACTTCGTCTACCATATGGAAGACGTGCTCGATCTCTACCACGAACCGTACGATGAGACCCGTCCAGTCATTTGCTTCGACGAAACCAGCAAGGAACTCCACGTACGCGACCCGCTCTCGGCCCTCCCGGGAGCGGGCGCGCGGATCGACACACACTACGAACGCAACGGCACACAGATGGTTTATCTCGCCACTGAACCGCTGACTGGATGGGTTGCCACCGCAGTCACTGATCGGCGTCGTACCACCGAATGGATTGACCGTATGGTCGAACTCGCTGATGAGCACTACCCGGATGCGGAGTGCATCCGGGTGGTGCTCGACAATCTTAGCACCCACAATCCTGCGGCATTCTACCGATTCTTCCCGCCCGACCAAGCACACGCGTATCTCAATCGCTTCGAGTTTCACTTCACGCCGACACACGGCAGTTGGCTCAATATGGCCGAAATCGAAATTGGTGCACTCAAGCGCCAATGCCTTGATCGACGAATCCGCACGCAGCGACCCTCCAGTCGGAGGTTGCTGCGTGGCAGGCCGGTCGAAACGCCGCTGACGGACTCATCGACTGGCAATTCACAACCGACGATGTACGTATCAAGCTACGCCAACTCTACCCGATGCCTCTCGAAGAAAACTAGCGGGACTACGGTTGAAGCTACACTAGCACGATCTAAAATCCGCAATAGCTCTCAGCTATTCATCGACGTGAGAGAGGGTTCAATACTGGTGAAATGCAAACCAAGAGATTCATAGTCATCAACTATCGACGGTTGTTCCGTCTCGGGGATTGCCTTCGGTTTCGGCGCCTTCCGTCCGGTATACTGTCTCTTCGGGTGTATCGTTACCACCATAGGAACTCCAAATCCTGTTCTCAGTTCCACGAACTCTCCGTCGTCTTGTGAGTCTCTGTCGATAATAGCGAGTCGAGGGGGGCCGTCTACCCTCTCGTCACTTTCAGTTGAGTGGAATAGCTCCCAGTCTCCTCTGTGAGTTGTCATTTGGTGCGACAAAGTTGCTCCTGAAGACTGGCAAATCAGCGACTTCGTATGGAAGAGACAGTAGAGGACCGATACTGAACTTCAGCCTTGGAAGCTCGTTTGAGAAGGATAACAGCAATACCGCCCAGAACGAGATTGGATCCCAGCAGAACAACTGTTGCAGGAACGACTGTATTCCAGAGCCCAGTAAACGCCGTTACCTCAAAGACTGACATCACGTCCGATTCTCCCACTACACTACTCCCATCCAAAGTGGTTCGCCTCACCTGGCGTTCAAAAGTTGCGCTAGCTACTCTATAGCCCATCTGGACTACGCGATTCCTTCTGCAGGTGGAGGAATAATAGTAGCGTTTGCAACTGATTACTCATCCGAGCGCACGCCGTCGAGCGATCAGCTGAGCGAAGACTTGCAAACGCTACTATATGCTATGGGACTCGCAATCGAACCTACTGATTCTGACTCTGGGTAACGGAACCCTCCTCGTTCGGTTGGACCACGACGAACCCGTCTGATCCGGTGAACTCCATTTGGATCGATTCACCGGATGTCTGCCCGATTTCGAGTTTCTTGTTCATTTCGACCGACGGTGAGAGGTTCGCACTCCAGGCGACGGTCGCGTCAGGATCGGTGAAAACGGGCGGTTTCAGGACGATCGGGTCACCGTGCGTCGTCAACGCGATTTCACCGGGGCCTGAGAGGTAGACGTTCGTGAGACCGCCGGCAGCGATTCCCGATAGACTACCGATAGTGTTGATCTCGTAGTCGATGCTGGCTTCAAATGCGAGCACATCATCGCCGTTGATCGAGAGCGACTCGTTGCGGTCAAGATCAAGTACCTGGACTTTCTTGCCCTGTTCGGCCACGTACAGGTGCCCGCTTCCCTCTGCTTCCATAACCGGTGTTCCTTCACCACTCACAGCCTCTTTTACGAAGCCGGTAATGCCACCTTCTGCCGATGACCGGCCAGTGAAGGTCATATCACCGGTGTATGCAACCATCGATCCGGCTTTAACCATCACCGTTCCATCAACCGGAATATCTAGGAGCCTATTGTTCGCTTTCTGAAATCCGCTTCTCCCTTCGGTCGGCGTGTTCGACACCGTGAACTCTTCTAAGTCCATCTGTACGACAAGACGTTCTATTGGCCTGAAATATAGACTTCTTGAAAACTAAAACCGAAATTTGAGAGACTCCCGTTCACCGCCTACTGACAGATCCAACTCGCTCAAGCAGGACTGAGAACTGATCGCCAGATTGTCTATCAGTTCCACGTACTATTCCAACGCTGATTTACAAATTCAAGGCCACAGGAGTGCAGCAAATACTCCATTCCACAATTTGTTTACCCGACCGAGATGGTAGCCCTGCTGGAAAGACTATGTCTGCACCAGTTAACGCATCGCCATATTACGTGCATTTGGTGAGTGCCACGCCGACCACCTCGCACCAGTCCCCTATAGTAGCGTTCGCAAGTCTTCGCTCGGCTGATCGCTCGACGGCGTGCGCTCGGATGAGTAATCAGTTGCAAACGCTACTATAACTGGGTGCCGAGATTCAGTGACTTCCACACCAATACATTACCAATGAACCACGGGAAGATTGCTTGGGGTACGATACATCAGCCATTACGAGGGACTTCCGGCTGTAGCCAAAACGAGTCGAGTCTCTGCGCTTGAAATGCCACTGCCGCGAGAACAAACAGAGCAGCGGTAGCCATCAGTACTCCGAGCACTGGGGCAACCACAAAAAGTACTCCAGCAAGTCCGATGTCGGCGGCCACGATAAAGATCGGATAGAGCGGAATATTCAACTGCGACATCATACGCCGTTATAGGAACGTCAAGGGCAAGAACCCACTCAAAACTCAAAGAGCTGTTGTAGGAAGGCTTCCTGAGGAGACGCTCCACTAGGAGCCACGAAGTATAGATACATTCACGGGTTCTGTTGAACGTCTCGCTCGGAGATTTGCCGCTGACCGGTGTCACCGGCATCGATGCGTCCGGGGTTGAGCGGGCGTAGGCATCAACTCACTACACGAAGCGAACGAATCTCACATCCAGCAGTTGAAGACAACGCTGTTGATCGATACAGCGACCAACGCCGTTCTCGACATTCACGTGACGACGACACGAAAGCACGATACCCAGATTGCGCCGGAGTAGCGAAAATCTATTCACTAGAGCACGAATGAGGGGATTTCAACGTGTTGCTCGATACCCAGGTCCCGTTTGAAGACTGTGGAGCAAGGTACTCAGTCGCCGAACTGAGTAAGCGGTGTCGATCCGACTGTGAGTCCTGATTGGGACAGTCAGAGGGGCCCACCGAGTAAGGTCATCGTCTCCGGCAATTGCAAGTTGATTTGCGGCTACAGCGATGTTACGGTGCCGCCCTTCGGAACAGTCCCGTCAGCGTTCCATCCGCGGAGTTCGTAATATTCGGCGAGTGCACTCTCCATTCCATCGATCTCGTAGGGCAGCGTATCATCGCTTCGGGTGAACCCCCGTTCGTTGTTGAAGTGGCGTTCCAGTTCCACGACCTTCGCACCGATCTGCAAAAGGTTCGTGTAAACTTCGCGGAACAAGCGCTCGTACCTCTCACTATTCATCATACTCCTAGAGAACTGATAAATTATTCCTGAGTGTATAAGCGCCCTGAGGTTCTCGTGTTCGATGACTTCGGCGGGTTTGTCGTTCTCGAACCCTTGCGGTGGGAGCGCTTGGACGCTGGGGACGAGCGGGTACTCCCGAACGAAAAAGGCCGAGTAGTTGTGGTCTGCACCGTGGTTTGACGTCGCGTACGACAGAGCTTGTCCGTTACAGACCCTCCCCTCGTGCGCCGGGAACTCCAGTCCCTTTGATGTCCAGTTCGGTACTCCGAGTTCCTCGTGACTCCGCGCGATGCCCTCGGCGAGTACGTCGCCGATCCCCTCACGATAAGCGATCTTGCGGACCGTATCGTGTACGAGTTCCGCGTCGCCGAATGCGCCTTCGCTGGCCAAGAAGGACGCGACTGTGTCGCCGCAGCTAATGGTGTCGAGTCCGAGTTCATCGCAGAGGTCGTTCGATTTCATTACGTCCACAATATCATCGACCGTACAATTCGATCTAAATGACATTACTGTTTCAAATTCTGGCCCCTCCGTTTCGACGCCGCGTTCTTCGTCCCTCGTCGGGAGCTTACAGGCGAACCCACACTGGGAGCACGTCCCATTCCGATTCCCGTGTGAAATCACCTGGAATCGGTAGCCATCCTCGTCGATCGCGTCCAGTAAGTAATCAGCGTTATCAACGAGAAGTTCGAGACTATTGAGCTGATGGCGGTGGTGAAGATCTGTCAGAAACCATCACGTCGTCTGTTTCGTCGTCGTCGAAAAACAACTGGAAATACAGTATTCCGGTCGTTTTAGCATCAACGGCACCGTACAGCCAGTAGTCGTCGTCCTTGATTCGGATCACCTTCTCATCAACCGCGAATTGATCCGAGCTTATCTCTGAGACGGTCTGTATTTCGGACTTCTGCACCCCATTCGTGAATGGGTGCGTGACCGCGTTCAACCCCAAACTTGTCGAGAATCTTACTTATATTCTTCAGCGGTATACTGGCAAGATATTTCAAATAAACAGTTAAATTATCGATTCAAAAGCCCTATTTGCTCTACAAGCTACAAGTCGACTACTCGATGTTATCACTAAAATAATTGAATACCTATATAAACCCTCAGAATTCCTCCGCCTCATCCTCTAACTTAACGCGGCCCATACAACAGCGCAGAGGCGTTTCATCAATTGAGCGTATGGATATCCAACTCCCGTTCGTTGGCTGGGGCTTCACGAATTGCTTCCGACAGCGTCGGGTGAGGGTGTATCGCGTCCGAAGGTCTCCCGTTGTCAGCCATTCGCTGGACATCGACGTCGATTTCGGCCGCTATTTCCATTTCTGACCCAGTCGGGGCGTCGTAGGCGACGTTCGCCGCCGAAATCAGCGCCTTCGAGGAGTTGCAGCCGCGGTTAAGACAGGTCCCACCGAGCGCATCCATCTCCACGAGCGCCACCTCAAGGTCATACTGGGCCGCTCGGATCGCAGCGACGTACCCGCCGGACTACTCCCCACGACGAGTTCCTCAGTGTCGTAGCGCTCAGTCGTCGTTATCCCTTACGTCCCGCCAGGAGAGCCGCGGATTCCGCGCGGCACTCGTCTGGTCGATACGTGCGGCCGCAGTCGTCGTGGGTGCCTCCGAGAGCTCTGCCGGCGTTTTTCGACTGGTCGCGGTAAACGCCTCTGCCAACACGTCGAGGTCTTCCTTGTTCAACGCCTCCGTCGGTTCGGTCATCAACGCCTCCTCAACAATCTCCGGCCACTTTGTGGTCGGTGGGTGGACTCCCTCGTCGAGCATTCCTTTCGCAAACTCCGCCGCGTCGACATCACCGGCACTGGCGACGAACTCGTGGTGGAACGGCCCGTACGGGATGTCGATGTCGATTTGAGAGGCCAGATAGTTGGCGTTCACGACGGCCATCGCGGAGGTGTCTTTCAATCCACCATCGCCGAGTCGCGAAATGTACGCGTAGGTCTTCAACAACACTAGCCAGTTGCCGTTGAAACCGTGGACCTTTCCGATGCTCTCATCGGGCTCGTAGAACTCGAAGAACCCCTCGTCGGTCTCGCGAACGTGGGGGTCGGGGAGGAACTCGGTGAGTTCTTCGACAACTCCGATCGGTCCCGCTCCCGGACCACCACCGCCGTGAGGCGATGCGAACGTCTTGTGTACGTTGTAGTGCATAATATCGAACCCCATATCGCCGGGGCGAGCACGCCCAAGTAACGCGTTGAGGTTCGCGCCGTCGTAGTACAGTAAGCCGCCCGCCTCGTGGACAGTGTCGGCGATCTCGGAGATATCGCGCTCGAAGAGGCCGAGCGTGTTCGGGTTCGTCAGCATCAGCGCTGCTGTCGAATCGTCTACGGCCTCTTCGAGTACTTCGACGGGCACCCGACCGTCCTCGTTGCTCGGGAGTTCGACGACGTCGTAGCCGGCCATCGCCGCGCTGGCGAAGTTCGTGCCGTGTGCCGATGCGGGCACGATTACCTCCCGACGCTCGTCGTCTTCGTTGTTCGACCGGTGATAGGCGCGCGCCACGAGGAGGCCGGTGAACTCCCCCGCCGCCCCGGCGGGCGGTTGCAGGGTGGCGGTCTCCATTCCGCCGATCTCCGCCAGATACTCCTGTAGTCCGTGGAGGACCGCGAGGGTTCCCTGTGCGTACTCGTCGGGACGGTCGGGGTGAATCGCACCGTCCTCCAACGCAGCGACGTCTTCGATGAACTTGGGGTTGTACTTCATCGTACAACTGCCCAGTGGATAGGGGCCGTGTTCGACCGAGTAGTTCATCTGCGAGAGCCGGGTGTAGTGGCTCGCGACCTCTGGTTCGGCCGGTTCGGGGAGGGTCAGTTCCTCGCGGACCAGCTCGTCGGGGAGGTCGACGTCGTCGTAGGAAACGGTCTGCATCCGCTTTTCCGACAGGAGCGGTTCGTTGACCACCTCGCCGCTGTCGGTCTCTCGCTCCCAGGTGGCCTGTCGGTAGTTCACGCGACCACCTCACGAACGGCCGCGACCAACTTATCCATCTCGTCGCTGTTGGTCTCTGTCACGCACACCTGGATCTCGAACTCGCCAACCTCGTGGACAAGAAAGCCGCGATCAGCCAGTTCCGAAACCACCTCGGTTGCGGGGCGGTCCGTCCGTGCGACGAACTCACGGAAGTGGTGACGATCGTCGACCGGAGCCGAGACGCCATCGACGGCATCGAGTCGAGCGGCGGCCTCGGATGCATTTATCACGCACTGCTCGGCGAGCTCAGCGAGGCCAGATGCGCCGAGCGAGGCGATGTGAATTGCTGTTCGCAACGCGACCCACGCCTGGTTCGTACAGATGTTCGAGGTCGCACGCTCCTTCCGGATGTGCTGTTCCCGGGTCTGGAGCGTCAGGGTATAGGCGCGCTGTCCGTCGTCCGTCTCGCTTATCCCGACGAGCCGTCCGGGGACCTGTCGGAGATACGCCTCCTTGACGGCGAACAGACCGAGTCCCATACCGTGGCTGGTCGGGAGGCCGAGGACGCTCGCATCGCCGATAACGATGTCGGCACCGAGGGCAGCCGGCTCCTTCAACAGCGCCAACGCGACCGGATCCGATCCGAGACAGAACGCCGCCTCGTGGTCTTCCGCGAGAGCCGCGACCGCCGACAGTTGCTCCTCGATCGCTCCCCGGGCCGTCGGTGATTCGGCGTACACCATCACGACGTCCTCGTCGATCAGTTCCGAAAGCGCGTCGAGGTCGGTGTTCCCCCCGTTTAGCGGATACGTCTCCGTCGTCAACTCCGCACCGTCGGCGTAGTTTTCTACCACGCTGCGTCGCTCCGAACGGACCGTCTCGGGGACGAGTACGCGCGACCCGCTGGTCTCTCGGACGCGGGCGGCGAGCAAAGCTGCCTCGCCGAGCGCGGTCGCGGCGTCGTACATCGAACAGTTGGCGACGCCGAGGCCGGTCAGTTCGGCGATCATCGACTGGAACTCGAAGAGCGCCTGGAGGAACCCCTGGGAGGTCTCCGGCTGGTACTGCGTGTAGGAGGTCAGAAATTCCGAACGCAGCGAGAGGTAGTCGACGACCGACGGCACGTAATGATCGTAGTGGCCGCGCCCGAGGAATTCGGTCCGGTCCGCGTTCCGTCCGAGCAGGTCCTCGATTTCGCTTCTGACCTCGTACTCCGATTTCGCCTCGATATCGAAGCTCCCCCGGAACGCGACCGCCTCCGGGACGTCGAACAGTTCTTCTACGCTGTCGGTACCGATCGCCGAGAGCATCGCTTCCACGTCCTGGGGCGTCTGTGGAGCGAAGGGGCTCGATTCGTCTGGATTATACGGCTGATCCGTTCTGTCGTCCTGTGTCTGTTGCATTGGCGTTATTCGATCTGTTTGCGGTAGTCGTCTGCGTCGAGTGCGTCGTCGGGAACCTGTCCGTCGACCTCGAAGAGCCAGCCATCCCCGTACGGATCGCTGTTGAGTAGTTCCGGTCGATCGCGGACAGCATCGTTCGTCGCGGTTACAGTCCCTGAAACTGGTGTGTAAATGTCTGAGACGGCCTTGATACTCTCTACGACGGCACAGGCCTTACCCTCCTCTAAGGTGTCGCCCTCCGCCGGAAGTTCGACGAACACGACGTCTCCGAGTTCGTCCTGTGCGAAGTCGGTGATCCCGATTCGTTCGGCCTCTTCGCGCTCGTCGATCCACTCGTGTGAGTCGGTGTACTGCAAATCAGCGGGTATTTCGTACGTCATCGTTTGTGAGAGTAGCTGGGGTTCATCTCTGTGGTCTGCATTCGGATCACGCTAGGCTCCACACGATTCGAGGAATGGCGTGTCGACGACGGTCGCCTCGACGGACCGGTCACGGATCGATACGGCCAGATCGGTTCCAGCAGCTGCAAAGTCGGGAGCGACGTACCCGAGAGCGATAGGGACCTCCAGTGTGGGACTCATCGTCCCACTGGTCACCCGTCCGATCAGGTCGCCATCGGCGGAGATCTGATGTCCGTGACGGGCGATCGCTCGCTCATCGAGGCGCAACCCGACGAGTTGTTCGTCGATCTCACCCTCTTTGGCCTGATCCAGGGCCGACCGACCGACGAAGTCTCGACCGTCAAAGTCGACGACGAATGCGATACCTGCCTCGAAAGGGTCGTGCGGTTCGTCTTCCGGGTGAAAGTCCTGTCCGGAGAGCAACAGTCCGGTTTCGAGTCTGAGGGTGTCTCGCGCCCCAAGTTCGCAGCGCGTGGTATCGTCGAACAGCCGGTCGATCGCTTTTGCCTCCTCGGCTGAGAAGAGAATCTCGACGCCGTCCTCACCAGTATATCCCGTTCGAGCCACGAGACACTCGACGTCTCCGACCTTCGTTGCCATCGAGGTGAACGGATCCAGCCTGTCGATCCGTCCCTCCGCCGCCGTATCGACCCGGTCGATCGCTTCCGGACCCTGTACGGCAATCATTCCGGTTTCGGCGGTTCGGTTCGCGATTCCTGCATCCAGATTCCAGCGGTCAGCGTGCTCACGCAACCGATCGAGTAGTTGCTCATCGTGTCCGGCGTTCGGAACAACGACGTACTCACTTTTCTCCGGATGATCGTAGACGACGATGTCGTCGATGATGATGCCGTCAGACCGGAGGAAACACGTGTATAGCGCCTCGCCCGGTTCGACACCTCGAACATCGCTAGGGGTGAGTCGATGCAACAACGTCTCCGCCCCCGGCCCATCGACAAGTAGCTGCCCCATATGACTCACGTCGAACAGCCCGACGTCTTCTCGAACGGCCCGGTGTTCCGCGCGGATCGAATCAAACGAAACGGGCATCTCCCACCCTCCGAAGTCTGTGAAGTCCGCGCCCGCTCGGAGGTGAGCTTCGTACAGCGGCGGTTGGTTAGGTGACACAGCAAATACTACGAATCTTCAAGTATATATGCGTTTTTGACTCGAATAATTTATTTTTATTTTATTTTGTCGCCCTGGTCTATCACTATGTGTGAATATTTCCCTCGATCAGGTTGAGACTCCGGATCCAGTCCGGGTCTGTCTGCACCACGATTCGAATCAAATTCCGCGTTTCCAGCCTGTCTACGGCGAATCTGGTGACTCACAGATCTGTGCGGAGGTTCGTACGTTGCTCGCGGTTCGATCGATACTGCCGGCAGATTCACGCTTGCCGAAAACAACAACTGTACACGTAGCTGATTCTGTAAGATTTTGTCCGCAACCGTGCATTTACTCTCCGTTCTACAGTCACGATCCAAGTATTCGCTCCCGAAACGGCGCTCGCCTCGGAAAGTACACAGTGCGAATCCCCGAAAAATTCGGTTCTCGTGAATATTTATATACTCTTCCGATCAATATTCTACTATGCTGGACCACGGACGTGAACTAACGACGACTGCTACCTCACTCCGGGTGGTTGATGTGATCAACCGTTTGGATGGTGCCCGGATGAGTGAGATCGCCGCAGAACTGGATCTGGCTAACAGCACCGTCCACGGCCACCTGACGACCCTTCGTAACCACGAACTCCTCGTGAAGGAGGGCAACGAATTCCATCTGGGAATCAAGTTCTTCCACCTGGGAGAGCAGGCGCGACAGCGAAAATCCGAGTACGGGATCGTTCGCCGGCACGCCCACGAACTGAGCAACCAACTCAACGAAGAGGTCGCATTCGCCATCACCGAGCACGGCCGTTCGGTCATCATCTTCGACGAAAACAACGACGCTGCAAAAGAGGGCTTCCAAGTGGGGAGATACTTCTATATGCACAACTCTGCGAGCGGTAAGGCGATGCTGGCAGAGTGGTCGCGCGAGCGTGTCGATAGAGTGATCGATCGCTGGGGGCTCCCCGAGGAAACCGAGAATACGATAGGGAGCCGAGAGGAACTGTACGCGGAACTAGAACGGACACGCGAACGAGGGTACGCAATCAACCGACAGGAGGCGCTCGAGGGACTGATGGCTATTGGGACGGCAATCACGAACCCCGACGGGAGTGTACTGGGTTCGCTCGACGTGTCGGGTCCGCCCTATCGGCTCTCTGAAGAACAGCTCGTCCCGGAGTTACGTGAGACTGTCTCACGGATCGAAACCGAAATCGCATCGCAATAGGGAGTTCTATCGTCCGCGTCTCGGTTCTCATCGGTACCGGCGGCGAGAACTCCTCTCGGTCAGGGGAAATCAAGAGAACAGTCGCTGGCTCGCGTTGTCAGCGCCCTGCGAGAGCGCCTCTAATTTGGCCCAGGCTATCTCCGGGTCGACCACGTGGTGGCCTGCCAGCGTCGCGAGACCGCAGTCGGGAGCCGCGAGTATCCGTGTGGGGTCCCCCACCACCTCTGCCCACTTGCAGAGACGGTCTGCGACCGTCTGTGGGTGCTCGATGATGTTCGTCTTGACGTCGACGACGCCCGGAGCCAATCGCCACTCGTCCGGGAGTGGATGTTCCTCGAACGCCCGCCACTCGTGGTGGTGTCTGGGGTTGGCATACTCGATCAACAACCCCCCGACATCGGCCTCGTAGAGAACCGGGAGGACGTCTTCGAGAGAGACGTCTCTGTGATGCGGCCCTTCGTAGTTGCCCCAACAGGTGTGCAACCGGATCTGCTCTCCGGGAATGTCCCGTGTGGCTTCGTTGATCGCCTCGATACGCCGACGGGCAGTAGCTTTGAATTCCTCGAGAGAGAGGTCTTTGAACTTCCGATGCCGCTCCGAAAGCAGGTCCGGGGCGTCGATCTGTAAGACCATCCCCTCGTCGGCGATCCGTTCGTACTCGTTTCGCATCTCTCTGGCCAATGCGAAGGTGAACTCGTCGTTCGAGTCGTAGTACTCGTTCCCCACCGAAGAGGCGATGACTCCCGGTGATGCGGCAGTCACAAACGACTCTGTGAATTCTACCTCCGTCCGGTCGACAGCCTGTCGGTACCGCTCGATCTCCGCATCGACGGACGACTCATCGACGTACCGGAGATCGTCGACGGCTACTGGCCTGGTTTGGGCCTCGGAGACGATATCCGGGAACGCTTTGCCGGCATAGGTGGGGAAGTCTTCGACGTCCGCCCATAGCGGACGGGGGATCGTCTGCTCGCTAAAGCCCTCCAGACGGTCGGCGACGTAGATGTGAAAGCCCGGACGAGACTGCTCCCCGTCGTTGGCGATATCGATGCCGACCTCAGCCTGCCGCCGCACGGCCCGGGTCGTCGCTTTCCTGACCGCGTCGTCGAGTTCGTTTCGATCGATCTCGTTTCCTTCCCCTCGTCGATCCAGTAACTCGATCAACTGCTCCGTCCGGGGAAGGCTCCCGACGTGAGTCGTAAGTATACGCTCGTCGCTTTGCTTCATTCTCTCTGAGAACTCCTCGTGAAGGTGCTCGAGAGCCTGTCCACCCGGAAAACTACGGAGCTGTCTGAGACTCCAACCCAGCACGCGTGTGTGCTCAATTTAGATCGTGAGTCCGCTTAGTAGTCGTGGATGGGATCGTCGTCCGGAGTGACGGCCTTGATGTATCCCAGTTTATCGTAGGCGATCCACTCTTCGACGTATTTCCACTCGCCGTCGACCTTCTGGATGAGACAGTTCGCGATGCCGAGATTGTCCTCGATTGTCTTTCCGGTCGGCGGTCCATATTCGGTCGGTCCGACGTTCTCGGCGGTGATCGTCCGCACCATCGACGTGTAGTACCCGTCTTCGGGGTTGCCCTCCCAGATGATCTTCTCGATGTTCATCTCCGTCTCGGGAAAGGCGTTCAGCCGAGCCAGGGTGTCTTCGACGAGCGCATCGGAGCCGACGATATCTCCGCCGCCGCCGTGGACCACCACGTCGTCGGCGTAGTACTCGTAGATCTTCCCGACGAGCTTCTCGTCCCAGATCTCCCTGGTGCTCTGCCGGATCATCCGTTCGACGTCGAGTTCGTCCGCCGTGCGCCAGTCTTCTGTCATTGACACGACCCCCCGGCCGCGTTCGCTACCCAGCTCTCGATATCTGTGACCGACCGTATCGCGGTTTCGAAGCTAATGTGCGTCACTAGTGAACCCTACTTGATGGTCGACAGCGTGTCTCTTAATTATTGCGTTAAGTCCGATCCCCGGTTCGTCAGTTGCCGACCGGATCATTCCAGCGGCTCGTCCCGATCAGCTGACGCTCAGAAGTACTGCCGATCGTCACGGAGCCGATCGAAAACGTCCACGCCCATCTGCTGGAGCAGATCGATCTTGTCGATGAACACCCAGTTCTCCGCGAGACGGTCACCCTCCCGCCGCCAGAAGTCCATCACGCGCATTTCGACTGGCTCTTCGGTCGCCGGAAGGCCCATCCACCCGTCGCCCAGGTGCGTCGCCCTGACGGACGGCCATCCCGTCGAAGCGCAGTAGTGGCCCTCGGCGAACCGGGCGACGTGGTCCCCGCCCTCACGGTCGGGGAACGCGGTGAGAAACGGCGCCTGGTGGTACTCCTGAAATCCATCGATCCCGCGAGTCGTGCCCGTCCCCGCCGGGCCGTACCACATAAAGTCCTCGTGCCAGAACGTCTCGAGACCCATTCCGTCGAGTCCCTCCTCCTCGTAGTCGTGAAGCCCGTCGATCATCCCCTCGACCACGTCAAGCGTCTTTTCGGACTCCTCTTCGTCCTGTTCGCCGAGGAGGACGCCGTCCTGCGTCGTCGGTCCTGGAATCACGACTTCCGGAGCGAGCGCCGGAACGAACCGATAGCCGGCCTGGCGCATCACGTCCAGAACGTCGACGAGCAGTCGGGTTTCGGCGATCTTTCCGTCTTCGACCCGGTGGAACTCGCCGTATCGAAGCCACGTCGCGTGCCCCGTCGCGGGAATATCGAGCCAGTCGTTCTCGAAGGTCCCGACAAGGTTCCCCGTCGCACACACCCATTCGCCGCCCTCGAACTCGCCACCGAACAGGATGTAGTCGTTCTTTTCCAGATCCGGGAACGATTCGAGGAGCGGTTCCCAGTAGGCGTCGGCTATCGCGTCGGTGCCTTCGACCGCGTTGATCGGCTCGGGGCCGTGCCACTCCGCGTCGGTATGGTAATAATCCGTGAGGAGGTCCCCAACACCCTCTGCAGTCGCCTCGTGAATTTCCTGTGAAAACTCGTGGACTAACCGCTTGCGTTCGCTCGTCATACGTTCACGCGTAAGTGGAGAGTAAGGCGGTAAAATAAGTACCGGTCGGCAGTCCCTGTCAGGATCGCTGAAATCCCTCGAATGGGGGATCGAGTACCCACAATAAGCACCACGAGTTATATCGGCGAGCACCCCTGTGGTTCTCATCAACGACTGTTATCGAGATTCGCCGTCTCCAGTCACCCGATCGATCGACTGCGGACGATCGGATGCGTCACCAGTTAGTCACGAGAGAATCGGGGGTCTGTGCGCTGTACTGTCGGCTGTGACGATGTGTGAATTTCTGGCACTTGCGGCCTGCGTCTGCCAGTATTAGAACCGTACCGGCACGTCCTCGTCGTGATCCGACACTGGGTCCCGGGCCACTAAACCGCTCCGGGATTGTTGCGGAGTCGTTCGAAAACGTCGACGCCAATCTGGTTGAGCAACTCGATGATGTCGATGAAGACCCAGTTCTCCGCCAGCAGGTCGCCCTCCCGCCGCCAGAAGTCGATGACGCGGAAGGTTACTGTCTCACCGGTGCTCGGGAGGCCAAACAGGCCGTCCCCGAGATGCGTGGCCTCACCGCTCGGCCACGCTGTCCAGGCGCAGTAGTCGCCTTCGGCAACACGGATGGCGTTCCCCCCGGTTCCGCGGTCGGGAAAGGCTTCCAACCACGGCCCTTGATGGAATTCCTGGAACCCGTCGACGCCACGGGTGGTACCGATGCCCGCCGGGCCGTACCACATAAAGTCCTCGTGCCAGTACGTGTCCATATCCATAACATCCAGATCCTCTCCATCGTACGAACCTAGCCCCTCGAAGATCATATCTTCGACCAACTGGAGGGTCTGTTTGGACGCTGATTCTTCTTGCTCGTCAAAGCGGAGTCCGTCCTGTGTTGCTGGACCCGGTCGAACGACTTCGGGCGCAAGTGCCGGGATGAATCGGTAACCCGCCTGTCGCATAACGTCGAGCACGTCAAACAGAATCCGCGTCTCTGCTATTTTCCCGTCCACCACGCGGTAGAGTGCACCGTACTGGATCCAGGTCGTCTGCCCGGTTGCAGGGATGTCGAGCCAGTCTTCGTCAAACGTACCGACAAACGTCCCTGCTGTACTGACCCACTGCTCGCTTTCGAACTCGTCTTCGAGGAGGATGTAGTCGTTCTTTTCGAGGTCTGGAAATGATTCCAGAAGCGGCACCCAGTACGCGTCGGCGATCGCGTCGGTGCCTTCGACCGCGTTGATCGGCTCGGGGCCGTGCCACTCGGCGTCGGGATGATAGTACTCGGTGAGGTGTTCTCCGACGTCCGCCGCGGTCGCATCGTGAACAGCTTGCGAAAACTCGTGGACTAACCGCTTGCGTTCGTTCGTGATAGGACTCACACCTACCTGACTGATCAATACAGTAAAATAACTATTGGTTGGTGATCTCTCTCGAACTGTACTCGGCTGATTCGACAGGAAGGCTGCGGCAACGCCGATGATACTACACCCGATATCCGCGGGTACCTGGTCCCGCCGATGACTGCTACTGATAACTCTCTCTGTGTCCCGACGAACGCCGTCTACGGGGGTGGTGCTCGGCGGAAAGGGACGAGCGTGATCACTATGACACGCCGGGGTTTTCGAAGTTCGAGATACTGGCGGCTGCAACGTGGGGGGAGAACGTGAGAAATCACAGAACTGCAGCAACTGGGTTTCGTTCCGCCCGATTACGACGTTCCGGTCCAGCGGACTGATTCGGGATTGTTTCGAAGTCGCTCGAAGACGTCCACACCGAGTTGCTCCAGGAGATCAATCATATCGATGAACACCCAGTTCTCCGCCAGCAGATCGCCCTCACGCCGCCAGACGTCGATAACCCGCATATCCGCGGAGTTTCCGGTCGCCGGCAGTCCAAGCCACCCGTCGCCGAGGTGCGTTCCGACAACTGCCGGCCATCCGGTCGAGGCGCAGTAGTTTCCTTCGGCGAGGCGGGCGTCGTGATGTCCGACTTCCCGGTCGGGGAACGCCTCCAGGAACGGATTCTGATGGAACTCCTGGAACCCTTCGATACCTCTGGTACTGCCGATGCCGGCGGGGCCGTACCACATAAAGTCCTCGTGCCAGTACTGTTCCATCCCCATATTTCCGAGGCCCTGTTCTTCGTACGAATTCAGTCCGTCGAACAGCATTCCCTCGACCAGTTCCATCGTCTGCCGGGATTCGTCTTCGTCTTGCGGCTCGAGGAGGACTCCGTCCTGGGTTGACGGACCCGGAACGATCACCTCCGGAGCGAGCGCCGGAACGAACCGGTATCCCGCCTGTCGGAGCACGTCCAGTACGTCGATGATGGTGCGCGTTTCGACGATCTTCCCGTCTTCGAACCGGTGGAACTCGCCGTATCGAAGCCACGTCGCGTGCCCTGTGGCGGGAATATCGAGCCAGTCGTTCTCGAACGTCCCGACGAAATTGCCCGTCGCACAGACCCATTCGTCGCCTTCGAACTCACCGCCGAAGAGGACGTAATCGTTCTTTTCGAGATCCGGGAACGCACGCAGTAACGGCCGCCAGAACTCTTCGACGAGTTCAGTCCTGCCTGTGAGTTCGTCGATCGGGGCGGGTCCGTGCCACTCGACGTCCTCGTGGACGTATTCGAAGAGCAGCTCGTCGACACTGTCCGCAGTCGTCTCGCGAACGCGACTGGAGAAATCGTCTAGTAACTGTTTGTTTTCCATCCTCTGTGTTGTCATAGCTCTCACCGATTGCGTCTTTCTCCTCGCGAAAAGGATAAAACACTGTCGGAGCCCCGAACGAATGGAGCGTTCCAAGTGTCGACTCGACAGTCGATTCCTTTTGATGACACTGTCGCGGGAACCGGAAAGCGACCGCTGATCCGTCGCTCATCGATGGCCTAGTGGCCGTCAAAAGTACTGCCGGTCGTTCCGCAGTCGCTCGAAGACGTCGACGCCGAGTTGTTCGAGCAGGTCGATCATATCGATGAACACCCAGTTCTCCGCCAGGAGGTCACCCTCCCGTCGCCAGAAGTCCATTACTCGCATCTCGACCGACGTCCCCGTCGCAGGAAGCCCCAGCCAGCCGTCGCCCAAGTGTGTCGCCTCCAAACTCGGCCACCCGGTCCACGCAGCGTACGTTCCCTCGGCCAGTCGGATGTCGTCGCTGTCAGGCCCCCGATCGGGGAACGCCTCGAGGAACGGCTGCTGATGGTACGCCTGAAACCCGTCGATACCGCGGGTCGAACCGATGCCGGCCGGCCCGTACCACATAAAGTCCTCGTGCCAGTACTCCTCCATCCCCATCCCCTCGAGTCCCTCGTCCTCGTAGGATTCCAGGCCCTCGAAAATCATCCCCTCGACGAGCTCCTGCGTCTGCTCGGTCTCGGCGGCGTCCGCACCGTCGAGGAGAATCCCGTCGGCCGTCGCAGGCGCCGGCGCAACGACCTCGGGGGCAAGTGCGGGCACAAAGCGAAAGCCGGCCTGCCGCATCACGTCCAGAACGTCGACGAAGAGTCGTGTCTCCGCGATCTTCCCATCCTCGAACCGGTGGAACGTCCCGTGTCTGAGCCACGTCGCGTGCCCTGTGGCGGGAATGTCGAGCCAGTCATTCTCGAAGGTTCCGACGAAGTTGCCTGCAGCACAGACCCACGTGTTGTCCCGAAACTCACCGCCGAAGAGGATGTAGTCGTTCTGTTCGAGATCCGGGAAGGACTCCAGAAGTGGCTCCCAGTAGCCGTCGTGAATCTCTGCTCGCCCGTTCAACTCGTCGATTGGGGCCGGACCCTGCCAGTTCGCGTCGGGGTGATAGTACTCCTCCAGTACGTCCGCGAAACGGTCGGCCCCTGTCTCCTGTATCGACTGTGCAAACTCGTGGACTCGCCGCTTGCACTGTCTCCGGTGATTGCTCATTGATATCTCCGGTCTGTAGCTTCACAACGCCGTTACAAAAAGGATGGGAGAACCGATCCACAGTGGATACTACCCCGAAGGCCTCAGCGATTCGATTTCCTCGTCGGCGAGACGGTCGAGGGACGATGGCTATTTGTATCTCGACGGAATCTCTCTTCGTATGTCTGAGACCGCTCCAGTCGTAAGAACGCTCGACATCGCCGATACCGTGTACGATATCACCTGGCAAGCCGCGGACGAAGGCCCCGAAATCACGCAGGGCGAGCGCCACCGAACCTACTTTTTCGACCTCCCCGGTGACGTGCCAACCCTCGTGGATACCTGCTTTCAGAACCGCGTCGAGTACCTCTTTGAAGGAATCGAACAGATCGGCGTCGAGCCCGAACGACTGATCATCACTCACCGGCATCTGGATCACGTCGGGGCGTTCGACGAGGTCGTCGACCGTTACGGCGTGGAAACGTGGGTTCCTGAAGACGACAACGTGGTCGAGATCGACGACTACGGGATCGACATCCAGACCGAGCCGGATCACCTCTTCGGCGACAACGAACAGATCGGCCGCTTCGAGACCGTACACGTCCCCGGTCACTCGCCCGGGAACTCCGTCCTCGTCGACGAGGAGGCAGGGATCGCCCACTGTGCCGATACGGTTTGCGGCTCCGACCGCCGCGGCCTCCCGCCCGGATATCTCATCCACCCGCCGCAGGCGACGCACACGAACCAACCACCTGAGGCCGCTGTCGCAGCGGAGAAGAACCTCGAAAAACTGCTGGGCTACGACTTCGACGTCGCTCTCCTCAACCACGGGACGCCGGTGTTCGAAGACGCCTCGAAGAAACTCGAACGATACGTCGACTTCGAGTCGAATTTCAGCGGCGACGGGCAGTCGATCCACGCCAACGATCGAAAGACGATCGACGCCGACGAACTGTACAGCCGTCTCGACGAGTAAAGTCGCCTACAGCCGTCTCGACGAGTAAAGTCGCCTACAGCCGTCTCGACGAGTAACGTTACTCGCCGCCGACCCGGTCTTCTAGTTCCTGCTCGAACATCTTCACGACCGCACCCACGTCTTCCTCACCGAAGCCCTCGTCGCTGGCCTGCGTGTAGAGGCGGTGAACCAGGCTCCCCATTACCATAGGGAAATCCTCCGAATCCGCCATATCGACGGCGAGGCCGACGTCCTTCCGGGCGAAGTCGACACTGAAACCCGCCTCGAAGTCGCGTTCGAGGACGCGCGGCATCCGGCTCTCGAACGCCACCGAGGTCGCACTTGCGTTCCCGAGGATCTCCCAGAGCCGCTCGCTGTCGATGCCGTATCGTGCGCCGAGCGCGACAGTCTCCATCGCCAAAAGCAGGTTCCCCATCGACATCGTGTTGTTCAGCAGTTTCATCGCGTGGCCGGCCCCTGAGGACCCAGCGTAGTGGAGTTCCGCACAGAGGGCCTGCAACACATCCTGTGCGTGCTCGGAGTCGAAGACGGCCTCTTTCCCACCGACGAGGCCAGTGAGCGTTCCGTCACGCGAGTTTTCCGGACCGCCCGTGATCGGTGCGTCCAGAATCTCCGCGGGTGTCTCCTCGACGGCGTCTGCCACGATTTCGGTCGTCGGCGGTGCGATCGTGCTCATCTCCAGAAACGTCGTATCGACAGACTCGTGTGCCAGTCCGCCCTCGCCGGTGTAGACCCCCTTTACGATCTCGGAGTTCGGAAGGCTCGTGATAGTGACGTCACTCTGTCGGGCCACGTCACGGCCGCTGTCGGCGACGATCCCGCCGTAGTCCGCGAACGCTTCCCGGGCCCCCGGCTGGAGGTCGTGTCCGTACACCTCGAATCCCTCGTCGAGCAGGTGCTTCGCCATATTGCCGCCCATTTTGCCGAGTCCAACGACTCCGGCTGTGGTCTCAACCATAGCAAAAATTCAGACTACCGTTTATTATATCTACCGACTACCGGAAGTGTGGCCGTTCGATGGGATCAGAGAGTCCGAGCTGTCAGCCGGAATCTCTCACTGGAAGTTGTGGTAGACCGACTTGATCTGCGTGTACTTCAGCGCACCGTGTTTGCCGTCCTCACCGCCCAGACCGGACTCCTTCCAGCCGATGTGATGGCCCTGCTGAGCGCCGCCACTTCCGTTGATAAACGTCTCACCGAAGTCGAGGTCCTCTGCGATCTGCATCGCGTCCCGATAGCTCTCGGTGAATACGTACGAGGACAGCCCGTAATGGGAGTCGTTGGCGTATTCGACGGCCTGAGCCACGGAATCCACCTCGATGATGGGAGCCACCGGGCCGAAGACTTCCTCGCTGACGACGTCCATCCCCTGGTCGACGTCGGCGAGGACGGTCGGTTCCACCCAGTGGCCGCCGTCGGTCGGGGGGTCGTGCACCGCGGCGCCGCCGGTGAGAACCTCTGCCCCCTGTTCGATCGCGCCTCGAATCGCTTCCTGCGTCTTCTCGCGTTCGCCCTCGCTCACCTGCGGCCCCATATCGGGGTCGTCTCTCGGGTCGCCGATCTCGAGTGCGTCCATCGCCGCGACGAACTGCGCTTGGAACTCCTCGCGGACGTCGGAGTGGACGTACACTCGCTCGACGCACGTACAGGCCTGTCCGGCGTTGATCGTCCGGGAGGCGACGATGTTCTCGACGGCGAGTTCGATGTCGGCGTCCGCGCAGACGATCGCCGGTGCCTTGCCGCCGAGCTCGAGGGAGACCCGCGTGAGGTCGTCGGCGGCGTTTCGCATAATCGCCTTTCCGGTATCGACGTTGCCGGTCATCGTCACGTAATCCACCTCGCTGTCGCTCACGAGTCCGGCCCCGACCGCACCACCGCCGGTAACGACGTTCAGTACTCCCTCGGGAAGATCGACCTCGCGGTCGACGATTTCGACGAGTTCGAGTGTCGTCAGCGGCGTCAGTTCACTGGGTTTCAGAACCGTCGTATTGCCCGTGACGAGGGCGGGTGCGAACTTCCGCACGAACACCGAGATCGGGAAATTCCAGGGAATGATCCCCGCGACCACCCCGTACGGTTTTCGCAGCAGACTGATGGACTGACGCGGTTCGCTCCCGGGCACGACGTCGCCCTCGATCCGCCGGTCCCACTCTGACATATACCGCGCGATGTCTGCGGCCGCGCGGATCTCGTACTCCGCGACGGACCGGGTCTTTCCCTGTTCGGCGACGAGGGTCTCTGCCAGCATTTCGGCGTGATTTTCGATCACGTCGGCGACTTCGCGGAGCAGATCGCCGCGTTCCTTCGCCGGGCGTCGTTCCCAGTCGTCCTGGGCGTTCCTGGCGGCTTTAGTCGCTCGCTCGACGTCGGCCTCAGTTGCGGAGGGGATCGATCGGATCTCGGTTCCCGTCGTCGGATCGTAGACCGGGATCGCCTCGCTGCCGCTCGGTTCCGTCCAGTTACCGTCGATGTATAGAGGTCTCTTGTCTGCAGCCATTCGAGCGAGGATTGGGACGAAAGAATAAATAAGTAGCTACTGAGAGCCGTTGGTCAGGGTCAGCTTCGAGAACAGAACCGTCCGAACGTTCACTTCTGTTGCCCGAGCGGTACTATCGGTGCGGTTAACGCCTCGATGACTGACGGAGAAAACGTGGCGGTGAATCGGATGTGTCTCAGGTGTCGACGGTGACAGCCTTGAAGCCGACCAGGCGGCCGATTAGCAACACGAGGACCAGCACCAGGAGGATCTGGACAGTCGCAGTGGCCGCGACTAGAGGGGACGATTCATACTGCAGGAAGAGGAACATCTCGACCGGCAGCGTCGTCGAGGTCCCACTCGAGAGGAACAGCGCGAGCAGCGAGTCCGTAAACGAGAGAATGAACGCCAGGAGGAACCCGGAGACGACCCCGCTTTTCATCAGTGGGAGCGTTACCTTTCGAAAGGCCTGAAACTTGGATGCGCCGAGGTTTCGCGCCCCTTCGACGAGTTCGGTGTCGACCGACTCGATCGCCGTCATCGCCGTGAGGAACGTGTACGGAATCGTGATGACCACGTGGCCCACTACGAGCTTTGCGAACGTCGGAACGAAGCCCAGGAAATTGAAATTGAGCGTTATCATCAGCGCCAGTGCAATGATCGCCGGCGGGATGATGAGCGGGGAAATGAAGTACATCACGACCTCGTTCTCGAAGGGGACCTCGCGACGGACGACGACGTACGCGGCGAGAATGCCGAGAACCGTCGAGATGGTGGCGGTGGTGACCGCGATCGGCAGGCTCACGAAAAAGAACGGGTCGAAGAACGAACTCACGAGGAACTCCTGGTACCAGCGCAGCGAGATCCCTGACGGGGGAAACGCCTGGGATTGGGTCGGGCTCAGCGAGATCCCGATCACGATGATGATCGGAAGGATCAGCGTGGAGACCGCCAGTCCGAGCAGGCCATAGTAGAGTACCCGCCCAGCGACGACTGCAGGGGTCGAGAGCGACCGCGAGTCCCGGCCGGTCAGCACGCTCGAGAGGGCGCTGAGGATGACCATCAGTCCCATCCTGAAACCCCCATTCGGTCGCGGACGAATGTAAAGTAGACGTACACCAGGGCCGTCGTGGTGAGTGTCAGGACCGTCCCGACGGCGCTCGCGAAGGGCCAGTTGAGACTGCTCACGGCGCTGTCGTATATCAACCGTCCCATCGTCAGATCCGAACGGCCGCCGAGCAGGTCAGGAGTCACAATGGAGTTCATCGTGAGGACGAACACGAAGATCGTTCCCGTGAGCAGACCGGGGAGGCTTAGCCGGAAGGTCACCTTGAAGAACGCTTGAAGCTGGTTCGCGCCGAGGTTGCGCGCGGCCGGGACGAGCGAGTCCGGGATGTCTTCGATCGACGAGTAGACGGGAAGGACGACCAGCGGGAGGTAGACCCCGATCAGTCCGATCGTGACCGATAGCGTATTCCCGAAGAGGTCGAGTTTGAAACCCGCTAGATCCATAAGGATAGTGTTGATTACGCCGTTTGTGGAAAAGAGCACGATCCACCCGTAGACCCGAACAACTGTCCCGACCATAAGCGGGAGAAACACCGAGAACAGCGCAAGCTGCCGCCGCAGCGGCGTGGTCGTCGCAATAAAGTATCCGAGCGGGTATCCGAGTAGCACACAGAATGCGGACACGATGAGAGATAGCTTGACTGTGTACCAGAGCAGCCCCTGGTAGAACGGATTGAGCAGAAGCTTCTCGTAGTGTTCGAGTGTGAAATTCCACGTGATGATGGTCGTCGCACTGTACTCGAAGAAGCTGATATACGCCGCATAGAGGATTGGCAGGATCAGAAAGACAAGCAGATAGATTGCCGGAGGCAGTGCCGGCAGGTACTCATCTACCCAGTCTGCCAGCCTGCTCGACTGACTGAGATCGGAGATAGCACCCAGCATACTATGCCTCCACGAGCCCGTACGTCTCGAGTCGGACGGAGACATCGTCACCCTTGCCATACTTCGGTGCCCCCAGGGCGGTGGCGAGGAGCTCGTTGTTCCCGACCTGGATCTTGTACTCGGTCACCGAGCCCAGATGAACCGTGCTGCGCACAGTCCCCGGGTAGGTGAGTTCTCCGTCGGACGTGTCGTCTGGGTTGATCGTAATGTCCTCGGGGCGAATGTAGAGGAGATCGGTGTTCGCATCGGCGTCTGCCTCGTGCATCGGGAGCGTGATGTCGTCGTTGTCGAATGTCACCGTATTGTTCTGGTGATCGAAGGAACTCGGGACAAAGTTCGAGTCGCCGACGAAGTTCGCAACGAACTTCGACTGTGGGTCCTGGTAGATCTTCGACGGTGGCGCGTACCTGACCTTCTCACCCTCGTGGAGTACGAGGACACGATCCGACAGCGTCAGCGCCTCGCGCTGGTTGTGTGTCACGTAAATCGAGGTGATCTCGAGTCTGTCGTGGAGATCTTTGATTTCGCGGCGCATCTGCTCGCGGAGCTGGCGATCGAGGTCCGACAGCGGCTCGTCGTAGAGAAGCAAGTCAGGCTCCAAGACGAGCACGCGAGCGAGCGCGACGCGCTGTTGTTCCCCCCCACTCAAATTCTGGATGCCACGATCCTGGTAGCCCGGAAGTGACACGATTTCGAGGATGTCGGCGACGCGCTCTTCGATCTCCGCCTCAGTGAGGTTTTCCCGATGCCGGAGCCCGAACGCCACGTTGTCGAACACAGACATATGCGGGAAGAGAGCCAAGCGTTGGAACACGAGGCCCATATTTCGGTCCTCCGGCGGTAGCCCGATCATCTCGTTTCCGGCGACGACGATGCTTCCCGCAGTGGGGTCGACGAATCCGGCGATCGACTTCAGCATCGTTGTCTTCCCGGACCCCGACGGACCGAGGATCGAGACGAACTCTCCTTCCTCGATGTCCAGTGAAACGTCGTCCACCGCGACGAGGTCCCCATATTCTTTTCGTAGGTTCTGGATGTTTACAAACGACATATCTCGGCTATAACTGAGATACCGTTCTTTGTATTTAATCTTTGGGAATGGCGTGCACGACGCACGGTCCCGACGACGTGACTGATGCACGACCGGTAGCTGCTACACAAGTAATCTGTACTTACTTCTGACAGAGCTGATCGATCAAAACAGTGGTACGACGGCCACCCAACGAGAAACTACCGTAGAACGGACGATCGCTGATCCGGGTTAGTGGTCGTCGATTGTCGGCGACGGTACTATGCGCTAGCGATAATCTCCTTGAAGCGCTGTCCGTCTTCCTGTTTCTGCCGTTCCACCTGGAGCCAGTCGATGCCAACATCGTACCGCTCTCTTTGCTCTTCGCTCGGATTCATCATCGGATGGTTCTCGATGGTCTCCTCGGAGATCAGCTCGCTTGCAGCCGGATTGGCGGGCGGATATCCCATCACCTCTGCGAACTTGGCCTGCGTTTCAGGGGCCAAATTCCCGTTTCCGAGAATTTTGGCCTGCTCGAGACGGTCTTCGCTGGTGTGTTTGGTGATCGGGTACCCCCAGTAGTCCTGGACGCTTCCACCCTCCGGAACCGAGAAGCCCATCGGGAGATCCTCTTCGATCTCCAAATTCTCGGTGCGGGCCGAGAGGAACGGCGCGACGTACATCTCGTCGTTCAAGAAGAGATTCCGGGCCTGGTCGATCTGATCGAAGATGACAGGATCAGTCGTCTCGACGAACTCGCGGAGCCACTCGAAGCCAGGTTCCAGGTTGTCGAGGTCGCCACCCTTGATCTTGTTGATGACGTAGAAGTATTTCGAGCCCGCATTGTCCCAGGGCTCGAATCCGACTTTCCCCTCGAGGTCGGGATCGATGAGTGAATCCCAGGTATTGAATTCTTTGTCGGTCTTGTCCTCCCGGTAGGCGATACCACGGGGGAAGTACACGGTCCCACCCATATACTCGTTTTTGAACGCCGACGGGATGTCGTCGTAGTTGTCGAAGTCCGACTGTTTGATTAGTGCGTCGTTCTGCCCGAGGAGTTCGGCGCGCTGCCCGTCCAGTTCGACGAGTTCGGAGGGGGGATTTTCCGGATCTCGTTTCAGTTCTGAGGTGTACTGTTCGGACGAGGCGGTGATGTACTTGTAGTTGTGTTCCTCCTCGTACGGTGGCTCGCCGTTTGCGAAGGGCTCAAAGAATGCAGCCCGTCGGCTTTCTCCCCAGCTACCGCCGCCGCCGCTCACGCGCACAACGGCCTTGTCGCCACCGGAACTGGCAGTGCTTCCGTCACCGGAACTATCGCCGTCACTCCCGCTGTCGCCGTCAGTGGATCCTCCTCCACCTCCTCCGGAACAACCGGCGAGCGCGGCGATCCCGGAACCTGCGGCCAGCGATTTGACTACCTTCCTTCTAGACAGGGGGCTGCTATTGTCACCCATAGGCTCACATACCCAAGCACCAATATAAATGTTTCCCCTACGGAGTGATACGTGCATTCCGTATTTGCCGCGACCTTTCTTACGGTATCTGTTCAATACGTTTGAACGATGGCGTGACTCAGGGGTAAAAGAAAAGATTGTTATAAAACAAGAACCTACTCCGTGGTATGAATCCGCAAGGTAATATCCTCAAATCCGTCGACAAGGTGTTCAAGATTGTTGAACATCTCAAAGTGAACGGCGGAAAGACCGTCACAGAATTATCACAGGAATTAGATATGCCGAAGAGCACCGTCCAGGTCTACCTGAATACCCTCTCGAAGAACAAGTTCGTCGTGAAGAACGGATCAAAGTACCAGATTGGGCTACAGTTCCTACAGTATGGAATGTACGCCCTCTGGAGTGAACCCGTATTCCCGAACGTTAAATCGAAAGTCGAAGAGTTAGCGGACTCGACGGGGGAACTGGCGGCCTGTTTCGTGGAGGAAATGGGCGACGCTGTGTACGTCTACGGGACAGAGGGGGATCGAGCCGTTCGGACAGACCTCACGATGGGAGACCGCTCTGACCTCCACTGCACGGCCAGCGGCAAGGCGATATTCGCCCACCTGCCGGAAGAGCGAATCGAAGAGATTCTGTCATCGGATCCGTTGGAACGGAAGACCGCGCAGACGATCACGGACCCCGATGAGTTACGGGACGAACTGCGACGGATACGGGAGCGCGGTCACGCGTACTCCAGAGAGGAGTCGATCGAGGGAATGCGCTCGGTCGCCGCACCGATAATGCTCGACGACGAGGTCGTCTGCTCGATCAGCCTCGCTGGTCCCGCAAACCGGTTCGTCGGCGAACGATTCACCGAAGAGGTCCCCGACATCGTGAAGGGTGCCGCCAACGAAATCGAGCTGAAACTGACGTACTCGGAAAGCGGTCTGTGACCGGAATCCGCTAGAACTCACGCGTTCGACGTACCTCCCAACGCCTGGCCGCTCGGGTGAGTGTTCTGATCTGCTATCGCATCACATATGTACGACCGTTATATTACGTCGTTTTCACCAGTCGATATTACTGGTCCTGTCCGGAACTCGGCATAACCGCAACCGGCACGAAACTAACCTATTTCGACGGTGACCTTTAATCGAACTCTAGACAGATAACAGACGTACATACATTAGGAATATACCCCCGGATCCAGTCTGACAGCCCCTCCCCCGGTTGAAACAGTTTAAATCACAGGCGTACATATGTTATTCTATAGGTCTGGATCGAATGCCACGCGCCTTTTGCTGTTCAACAATATTAAACACAAATCTGGAGAAAGATCGTGAGGGAGCGATCGGAATTTTCGACCCCTGAGTCACATCCGTAATACAGTCTCGTTGAACCGTACGAGGTTCCGCATCGTACCACGACTCCCGCTGCTCGTGTGGGAAAACCGGACCTGTCGTCTGCGGACCTGGGGAAGCAGCCACGGAAGATAGGCTGAACTGCCGCTTCTGGACACAAAAGTTAAATACCGGAACCGTATCCACTGTTGTATGGCTGACCGAAGCCTACAGACAGCTTTAGATGCGGCTCAGGACCCAGTGGGAATGCTCCAGCAGGCCGGCGGACGCTGGGTCTGGCCACAGGAAGTGAAACGCGAATACACGAACTGGATGGACGAGCTACGCGCCGCACGCGAAACGTGTGTCCTAGCGGACCTCTCTCACCATCAGATGGACCAGGTGATCGAAGGTCCCGACTCCTTCGACCTCCTGAAGCGTCTCTGCACGAACAGCTTCGAGGGGTTCGATGTGGGGAAGGCCAAGCAGGCCATCTTCTGCAATCCCGACGGCAAGTTCATCGGGGACGGAGTCCTCCAGCGACTCGAAGAACAGACGTTCGTGATGAGCGGCAAGGTCCCTGCCGCCCATTGGGTGGCCTACAACGCTGAGACGGGCGAGTACGACGTCGAGGAAACCATCCATCCCAAGTCCTCGAAGAACGACGGCGATCCGCATTTCTACACCTACCAGGTTCAGGGACCGAACGCGCTCGACGTGATGCAGGAGATCGTCGACGAATCGCTGACCGACATTCCATTCTTCAACTTCAAGCGAGTCACGATCGCCGGCGAAGAGGTCCGAGCACTCCGACACGGGATGGCCGGCGAGGTCGGCTTCGAGCTGCAGGGCCCCTACGAGCACGCTGATCTGATCAAGGACGTGATCCTCGAGGCGGGCCAGGAGTACGACATCCAGCGGCTCGGCACGCGAGCCTACGAACCGCTGAGCGTGAAACTCGGCTGGGTGACGACGCACGTTCCCGCGATATACACTGGTGAGGAGATGGCGGAGTACCGCGAGTGGCTGGACGCCAGCAGCTACGAAGGGACGTATTCGATCGCCGGGAGCTACCACTCCGACGACATCAGAGATTACTACGTCAGCCCGATCGACATCGGCTACGATCATATGATCGAGTTCGATCACGACTTCGTCGGCAGCGAAGCGCTGGAACAGGAGGCCGAGGATCCGCAGCGCACGCGCGTGACACTTATTTGGGACGACGAGGATGCGATCGGCATCTTCGCGTCGCTATTTGACGACGATGGACTCCCGAACAAACTAATCGACCTTCCGCGCGACCGATGGGGTGGCCACCACGACAAGGTGCTCAAGGACGGCGGCGTCGTCGGCATCTCGAAGAGTTTCGCGTACTCCTACAGCGATCGCGAGATGATCTCCATCTGCTCGATCGACAGAGAGTACAGCGAGCCCGGCACGGAAGTGAGCTTCATCTGGGGCGAGGAAGGTGGACACTCGCCGAATCCGACTGTCGAGGCACACTCACAGACGAAGATCTCTGCGACTGTCGCCCCCAGTCCGTATCTCGACGATTCGCGATAAGTCGGATCCGACGGTCAAAGCGACGCGTAGCGTCTGACGGTTACTGATTCGCGGACGCGATCTGGAATTTCAACGGCGTGCTCTCCGTGTGCTCGCTCAGTAGTAAACTCGTTCGAGAGAATCGATACCGCCGATCCACTGGTGGTCGTCGCCGTCGCTGATATCACCTTCCTCCCACGCGACTGGCTCCCAGTGAGGATCGAGGGTGAGGTAACTCCCCGTGTTGAACTCGATCCGGTGGCCGCTATTCGGGTCCCGCGCGTACATAAATTCGCCCCGCGAGATCCCGTGTTGCCCGATTCCGTCGACCGGAACCCCGTGTTCGTTCATCGCGTTGTGAGCCGCAAAGAGGTCGGTCGGCGAATCCACCGCGTAGGCAACGTGGTGAAGCGCAGGGAGATCATCCTCGCTTTCGGACTGGACAACGGCGACGTCGATCTTGGCCTCACAGGCACTCAGGAACGTCCCCCACCGTGAGCCGTCGGCTTCGTCATAATACTCCTGTACCTGATACCCCAGTTCGTCACGGATCCATTCAGCGCACTCGCGCGCGTCGGGATCCCAGATCTGTACGTGATCGATGCGGTTCGGAGCGACGGGATTGTTACCGGACGGGTCGTAGACCCGGTTTTTTAGCTTCGACCGCCGCTCGGCAGGTGGCTCGGGTTTTTCCATCGTTCCGTACAGTTCGAACCGGTGACCGTTCGGTATCTCGAACCGGATCGCCTCCCCCTGGCCGGGTTCTGTCCCCTCATCGACCCGCGTGATATCGATTCCCTGCTCTTCGAACCGCTGTGCGAATGCCGCCACATCTTCCGGCTCGGCGGTCTGCCAGCCGATGTGATCGATGCGCGCCGTATCACCCGCTGTGAGGCTGAGCGAGTGGTGATCGTGCTCGTCGACTGCCCGGAGAAACACGGTTTCGTCGACTCTCTCAACTATTTCGAGACCCACGGCATCGTGGAAGAACGACAGCGATTCTTCCAGATCCGGGGTTTCGAGCGAGACGTGGCCTAGCCGTGCGACTTCGGGTGCCATACGTAGACGAATAAATTCATCCTACATAAATCGACCGGCAACTGCCCGTCAGGGTTAGTTGTCCTTCCGGATCGAGGTGAGCCGCTCCCCGAGCGACGCCTCGATAGAACCGAGGTCGCCACCGACGCGGAGGATCTGATATCCGTCCTGCTCTGCGTCCGCGATGGATTGGGGGTCGTTTCTAATCCCTCCCAATGGGACGTCTGCAGCGACACAGGCGTCTTCGATAGCCTCGATTTGCCTCTCCACTTCGGGGTGAGTCTTGTTCGTCGGATGGCCCATCTGCACTGAGAGGTCGGACGGGCCGATGAACACGAAACCCAGCTCCGGGACGTCCAAGATCGCGTCGAGGTCGTCGACGGCGGTCGTCTTCTCGATCATCACCCCGAGACAGACCTCGCTGTCCTCCGTCTGGACGTAGTCATCAGCGGTGCCCCAGTTACTGGACCGCCCGCTGGCCTTGCCCCGTTCGCCGGGTTCGCCATCGTACTCGAACCGTGTTGCTTCGACCGCCTCCCGGACTTCCTCGGCCGAATCGACACGTGGAATGAGGAGGTTTCGGACGCCCGCATCCAGGACTTTCCTGACGAGCGGAGGGTCGCCACTCGGCAATCGGACGAACAGTTCCGTGTTTCCGGCTTCGGCCGCCCGGGTGAGGTCCTCGAAGAGCCGACTGTCGTACGGACTCGGACCCATATGTTCGAAGTCGAGCCAGACGAAATCGACCCCCAGTTCCCCGAATACCTCGATGACGGTCGGCGAGAACGTCGATGCTCGTGCCCCGTAGACGACACCACCCTCTTCGATGGTTCGACGAAGGCTATTGTGCTGATCCATTCGCACCTTGGCGTCGTGACCGGGCTGTAGTAACTATTTCGATGAGTCGATAAAAGTAGTCCGCGAGGGGAACGGCCCGCCGGAGGTGCCGCTTAGTCGTCGTCCGAGACGATCTGGAACCGGTTCCCGTCGGGGTCCCGGAAGTTCGTGATCGTCCGTCCGGTCTTGTCGACGTCGTACGGGCCGACGATCGAATCGACGTCGGCTTCTTCGAGGCGCTGGGACTCCTCCTCGATGTCGTCAACGCCGAACGCGATGTGGTTGATTCCTGGGGTTTCCTCGCCGGAGACCGTGTGGATCTCGAAGAGCGGCCCCTCGCCATCACCTGGGACGTACTCGTAGGACTCGCCGTGGTGTTCCGTCTGGCGGTGCTGTTCGTATCCGAGCTTCTCGAGGAACTCCGCCATCTCGGAAGCGTCGCTTACTTCGATCTCGATGTGGTCGATTTCACCAATCACACGATGCTCTGCTGCAGACAAGTATAAAAAAACATCGCCTTCACGTCGTGATTCCCCAAACACGAGTTCGAATATAGGCGAATCGGTCTACATTGGACCCTCCGGGACCTGAGCTACGGTTGGGTTGCCGTTCGGAGAGGCCAGCGATAGCTGGCTCTTCGGTTGGATTGTCTGCAGGCACCCCAAAGTATTACTTAAGAGCATATTAATATCGCATACAATTATTGCAGGTTAGTATATTTATAACTGGTTGCCGGCAGTCCACCCAAATGCGCAGCAATGGACACAATATTAGTCACCGGAGCGCTCGGCCAGATCGGTTCCGAACTCGTGCCGACGCTCCGAACTCGATACGAGGACGTGGAGGTAGTGGCCAGTGACATCGAACCTGACCCGGATGTGCCGGGACCGTACGAAGCGGTGGATGTGACGGACCGCGCTCAGGTCGAGGCGGTCATCGAGAAGTACGATGTCGATACCGTGTTTCACCTGGCCGCCCTCCTATCCGCTGCCGGCGAACAGAACCCGGACAGAGCGTTTAACGTGAACGTAGGGGGGCTGCACAACGTGCTCGAAGTCGGACGAGAGTACGAACTCGATCGTATCGTGATTCCGAGTTCGATTGCAGTGTACGGGCCAGCGACTCCGGACAATCCGTCCGAACGCACGATCCGTTCCCCGACGACGATGTACGGGATCACGAAGGTGCTGGCTGAGAATCTCGGTGCGTACTACCACGAAAAATATGATTTGGACGTGCGGGGGATCAGGCTCCCGGGAATCGTGAGCCACAAAACCAGACCGAACGGTGGGACGACCGACTACGCCGTCGATGCCTTCTACGAGGCAGTCTGGGAGGGTGAATACACCTACTTCGTTCGGGAGGACACCCGGCTCCCGATGGTGTATATGTCTGATGCGATCGATGCGCTTATCGCCCTCGCAGAGGCTGACGAATCGGACCTACAGTATCAGTGTGAGTACAACATATCGGCTTTGAGTTTCACGGCCAAAGAGCTGAGCGAGCGGATCGAAGAGCGGATCAACGAGTTCGATGCTCGGTACGATCCCGACGAACGGCAATCCATCGCTGACTCGTGGCCGAGTACGCTCGATGATACGGCCGCACGGTCCGACTGGGGATGGTCAGCCGAGTACGACCTCGATAAGATGGTAGACGAGATGGTTCACAATCTCCGCCAGAGGACCGAAGGAGCGCTATCGTGATCCGAGTCCCAACTCAACTGTGCACTCTCACCAGACCACCGATCAGCTGCCGGGACCGAGACACCTCTCATACTGATCACGGCCGCAGCTCACCACAGAGAATCCAGCGACCGTCGGCGAGGACGGCGATCCAAACAACCGGACCAATCAACATATGACACGAGATACGACGGCATACCTGCGAGAAAAATACGAAGCGATGGACGAACGCGGCGAAACGTGGCCCCTCAAGCAACTACAGACAGCATCCCAGGCGAGGCCAGTTGTCGAAGGAAGGGAGGTGATAATGCTCGCCTCGAACAATTACCTCGACCTGGCAAACGACAGCCGTCTCCGGACTGCAGCCGTAGACGCAATCGAGAAGTTCGGCGTCGGCGCAGGGTCAGACTGGTCTATCGCCGGCTACACCGAACTGCAGGACGAACTCCACGACGCCATCGCCGACTTCAAAGGAACCGAGGGTGGACTATCGTATCAGACCGGCTTTTCGGTGAACGCTGGCCTGCTTCCACAGTTGCTTGACGACGGCGACGTGTACGTCTCCGACGAATACAACCACGGGAGCATCATCGATGGCATTCGGCTCTCGCCGGCTGACACTCGCGTGTACAGTCACTCCGATATGGCCGATCTTGAGCGGGTTCTACGGTCGGTGAGCAGCGAATTCAATCGGATCATCGTGGTGACCGACGGGGTGTTCTCGATGGACGGCGACGTGGCAAAGCTGGACGAGATTCACCGCCTCGCCGAGGAGTATGGGGCTATGACGTACGTCGACGACTGTCACGGTGAAGGCGTTCTAGGTGACGGCCACGGCATCACAGCCGAGTTCGGTCTGGAAGACGAAATCGACTTTCAGATGGGGAGCTTCTCGAAGGCCTGCGGCGGGTTCGGCGGGATGCTTGCGGGAGATCAACACGTCGTCGATTTCGCGTACAACACATCGCGGACGTGGCTGCTGAGCGCCGGCTATCCCCCCGCCGTCGCGGCGGCAAACAAACGCGCCCTCGAGATCATCGACAACGAACCCCAACGCGTCCGGGACCTGTGGAACAAACGCGAGTACTTCCAATCCGAGTTAGAGGGGTTGGGTTTCGATACGGGGCAAAGCGAAACACCGATCGTTCCGGTGATGATCGGGGACAGCAACACGGCCAAGCAGTTTGCCGAGCGATTGTTCGAGGAGGGCCTTTTCGCCCTTTCGATCGTCTATCCGATGGTTCCACGTGGGGAGGCGCGAATCCGTAATCAAATAAATGTCGGGCTCTCCGAGACAGATCTCAACGAAGCCTTACGAGTGTACGAACAAGTGGGGCGAGAACTCGACATCATCTGACTGGGCGGTGAGAGTCCAGCAGATCACCGTCACCGGGTGTGAATCCGGATAGTCGGCGGCCTATTTCGAGGTGCCTCTTGTCAATGACACCGGTCGGCGAGATGTCTGTATTTCCCATCCCAGCCGCAATTGAACGGTCAAAAAGCTGTCCGGTTCGTTGCCTCGTTATCTGGACCAGCGATTGTGCCGGAACCTGTTTTCTGGTACGCTTTGTTTCCCCGAAGATAGCACTATCAAATATTCTATCAAACATAATTCATCGAAGAATATAGTAGACACAATATGTACTCTACTTATTACTTTTAAATTTACTTAATACGCTTAAGAAGCTGCTTAACGGCTTGTTTAGTAGAATTTTTTAAATATTCTTATAATAATTACTAAGTGTTATATGATGTTTACTATATTATTTCATACAACGACTTGATGGCATCAGATCCGAGTTCGGAAAATCCCCCTGCGGCATCGCTCGAATGGAAACGATTCGAACTGATATGGTTACTCGACAGCAGGGGTTTCCGCTCTGTGACTTGAGGATTCCAATTATGATTTTTCGTCAGAGGCTTCCGCCCGGTCCGCCCAGGGCCGCAACATCGCGTAGACGGCCTCGTTCATCGGGACATCAACTCCCACCTCGGACGCGTGACGAACCACCGAGCCGTGGAGCACGTCCAGTTCCAGCCGCTTGTCGTGGGTCAGATCGTAGTGCAAAGACGAGTAGCTCTCGGGATCGAGATCCCGAGCGAATTCTATCCAGTCCGCAACGACGTCCGTCGGGAGGTCGACGTCTCTCTCCTGTGCCACCGCGGTCACCTCGTCGATAATCCGGCGGTACATCTCCCAGGTCGCGTCCGTGTCCCGGATGGTGCCGAGGGGGAGTCGCGTGGTCGCGGTCATCCCCGCCTGTGCACAAATGAACGCGAACTTCCGCCAGAGTTCTACTTCGATGTCGTCCGCTAATACCGCTTCGACTCCCCGGCTCGCGGACAGCGCATCGTCGAGTGCTGTAATCCGCGCCGTCCGTTCACCATCGAATTCGCCGTAGACGAACCGTGCCGGACCACCGGTGTGCTCGACGACACCTGGCTCCTTGATCGTCGAGAAGACGTATGCGACACCGCCGACGACGTGCTCTCGGCCGATCGCGTCGGCGAGCCAGCGCTCGTTGTCGACGCCGTTCTGGAAAGAGACCACAGCAGTCTCCGCTTCGAGCAGTGGATCGAGATCAGCGGCCGCGTCCCGAGTATCGTAACCTTTCACACAGAAGAGGACGTAATCACACGGTCCGATCTCGGCCGGATCGTCGGTCGCTGGGAGATCGACCATCGTGTCGCCGGCGACGCTCTCGACGCGCAATCCCTCCGATCGCAACGCGGCGAGGTGCTCGCCCCGAGCGATGAGGTGTACCTCGTGACCCACATCCGCAAGTCGGGCACCGAGGTACGCACCGATCCCGCCGGCACCGAAAATCGCGAACTTCATATCGAAACCACGCCGGAATCCCGCTAAAATATTGCGTTGCAGAGACCGGACTCGCAGCATCTTCCCCGTAGCAGACCGAGGCACAGTTACAGCAGCCCCTCGCAGTGGCTCGGGGTTTTTGTCGCTGGACGATCCACTTCGCAGTATGAGCGACCTCGTCGACGCGGTCGACGGAATCATCCACGAACCCAGTCAGGTTCGCAAAGACGGCGGAGTCGATCTCACCGTGACGGAGATTCACGAAGTCCGGTCCCCGGGACGGGTGGACTTCGGCGGTAGCGAACTCGAACCCGCGGAGTTGGAACCGCATCCCAGGGTCTGGCGGAACCCTGACGACGACTACCAGTGGTGGCACCTCGAATCGGGAACCTATCTGATCGAGTACAACGAGTCGCTGTCGGAGACTGCGCTGCTCCAGCCACGGACCGAGATTCTCGCACGCGGCGGGACGCATCCGACGGTCCGCGTCGAGGAACTGCCTCGCGTGCCGTTGACCGTTGCCGGGGCGGGGCTTCGTCTCAAAGAGAACGCCAGAGTCTCGACGCTGCTACCCAGGTGAGAGGACACCCCCGGCTGCGGCGGCGCTGGCGGACACTTCGGCTAAATAGCTCCCGACCGGCCGTCGCAGCGGAGTGTGGGAACCCAGCGCTCGTCGCTCATTCTTCGACGGTTACAGAGACATCGAGCGTGTACGATTCGAGCACGTCGCGGCCGAGGAGCACGGAGTAGGTCATTTCGGACCGATCGGTGAGGCTCGCGGTGACGGTCCGCCAAGTGCCGTTTATCCGCAACTGGACGTCGACGAGCGGACGCGTTTCGGTGTCGCTCCCGGCTCCGGAACGGACTTCCGTCGTTCCAACTAGCGGCCCGGCGCCGACGCGGCCCGCGAGTTCGACGTCGATGCTGGTTCGTTCCGCTCCGGTGTCCGATTTCGCGATCACCGCCGCCGCGTCGTCCCGGCCAGTGATCCTGACTCGCGTCGTGTACCCCAGTAGGTCGTCGTCACTGTCACCCTCGTCCAGCGGCGGCTTACACTCTGGGACCGAGTCATCGAGCGTCGATTCGAGTTCCGTTACCCGGGAGGGGTCGACGGTTCCCCCAGCGCGCTCTATGGCCAGCCGCGCGATATGGGGCGCCACGGAGACGCCCGTTGCTTCATAGAGTCCCCTGAATCCGGCCGTGGCGTTGACTTCGAGGATGTACCACTCGCCGTCGATCGGCATCAGGTCCACCCCCGCAATATCGAGACCGAGAACCGCCGTCGCTTCCATCGCGAGACGACCTGGTTCCGCGTCGAGTTCGTCGGTAATCCCCTCGACCTCGCCGCCGAGCGCCACGTTCGTCCGCCAGTCGCCCTCAGGAGCACGCCGTCGCATCGCGCCCACGATTTCGCCGTCGACGACGTACACCCGGACGTCCGACGGGTGCTCGTCGCTGTCGGTCAGAAACTCCTGGACGAACGACTGCCTGTCGTCGATCCGCGAACTCACAGAATCGGCTGGCCCCACGACAGACATCTGTTTTCCGTTGGTGCCGATGGTCTGCTTGTGTGCGGCGAGGCCGGGGAGCCGCTCGGGCCACTCCTCGAACCTCCGCGGAGAGCGGGCGAAGTACGCGTCCGGAACAGGGAGGTCGGCCGCGGCGAGCGTCATCCCGGACCGGTATTTGTGGATTGCGCTAGCGACGATCCCCGACGGGTTCACGGCCGGCGCTGTCGACTCATAGAGCGCTGCCAGCTGAAGATCCTCGAACCGGTGGTCGCTCTTCGTGAGCAGCAACCGGTTGACGAGCACGTCGACGGCCGGTGACAGCCCGACAGTCCCGTTTTCGATCCACGACGTCACGTTCTCGTCGCGGATCCAGACCGGCTCGTGACCCAGCGCTCGGACGGCGTTCAGAATCGCCTTCGTCTCCTTGCTGTTGTGCGGGCTCAAGACGCCGACCCGCTGTGTCCTGGACGCGGTTCTAGAGTCGGCGCTCACGGTGCGTGAAACGTCCGTCTTTCCCCCCGTACCAGGCGGGTCGGAATAGGTGGTCATCGGAGCGGGCGTCTTTCCAGATTCGCAGGCTCGGACGTTATCCATTCCGAGGGTGTGCAAAATAGTTACAACTGTCCTACCGAGTTATTCCGACGGTAACGTACGCCGACGTATCGATGACTACTCAGGCAGCCGAGACGGTCGGGGGGACAGTCCGAGCCGGTGATGCAACGGAGTTCCGCTTTGCAGTAAGCAAGACGTATCTCGGCGATCTGGTCCGGATTCCGGTCTCGATCATCAACGGTCCCCGCCGCGGACCGACGGTATGTCTCTCGGCTGCGCTCCCCGATTTTCTTTCCGGAACGGTAGTTACTCCTCGAATGTCATTCCGTAGCCCCACTCTTCGAGATGTGCTTCGACCTCGTCGAGGTGATTCAGGCCGGCCATCATCAGAGCTTCCCGAAGGTCAGTGAGTGAAACGTCGTCGTCGAAGCGGTCTTCGAGCTCCCGCTGGGCATCGCGTTCACTACTCTTGGTTTCACTCTGGAGGAACAACGGGACACGATCACGGCCATCCTGCACACTGTCTCGCCGGAATTTGTACGGGATCTGCATAGACCGCCGCTTTCGTGACGATTGCGTTGACTCAGCCTCTGTCGTTTTGATCTCGGTTCTGGATGACTCGGTCGTTGTCGCTTCCCCTCTTGTCTCCGAACTCTCATCACCTGATGCGAAGGGGTCCTCGCCAGCACCCTCTTTCATCCCCGTCATACGGATAGCACCTCGTGGTCGAGGTCACCGGGAGTCGGCGGATTCGGGGCGTCGATCCCGACTTGCTGTTCTAGGTGGCGCGCAATGCGATCGAACTGTGCGAGCGTTTCGATCTCATAGTCGCGTCGTCGATCGCGGATTTCCCGGACGTACTCGAACGCCGAACACTGCTGCATCCAACATCCCTCCATCAGCGACGCCCGCTCGCCGATGATCTCTGGTATCGGGTAGTCGATTTCGTCGAGAATCGTCCGCTGGTCCCGCGTATTCTTGAACCTAACCGGGATCGCTGCAAGAACGCCTACCTCGACGTCCAATTGACCCTCGAGACCGGCAACAAGAGATTCGAGGCCCTTAACGGCCGCTCGCCCCTTCGCACTCGGTTCAACAGGAATAACGAGTGAACGTGTAGCGTGGATGGCGTTGTAGAGATGCGGCCCCTCGGTCGCTGGCGGGTCACAGATGAGAACGTCGTATTTGTCTGGGACGCCGGCCTCGCGGAGGACGCGGAGCAACTGTGCGTGCATCCCGAACGCCTCCCCCATCGCCTCCGCTTGGTCTTTTTCACGCTGGAGGTACTCGGCGAGGTCCGAGAGCATATTGTGTTCCGGGACGATGTCGACACCTTCGACAGTCCGAACGAGGTCCTCGAAGTCGCCACTTGGTCGGCGAATCATATGCCGAACGAGATTATCGACCGACTGGGTTCGATCCGAGTCGACGCCGAAAAGTCGGGAGAGATCCCCGTCTTGGGGATCGAGTGGAACGACGAGTGGTTTCAGGCCTGCTCGAGCGTGTGCGACGGCCAGGTTCGCGGCCGTCGTCGTCTTTCCTACCCCACCTGCTTCACTGTACGTTGAGTACGCTAACATACCCACACCGTAGATACTACCCACCTTGAAAGTTCGGTACGTTCATTCATTACTGTAGTTAACTATGAGAACTACTGGATTATATCGTTAAATACAACTAGTGAACACAACTAATGAACACACTCAATGAATGAACTTTATGAATATATTACTGGTGTGTATTGATGAATAATACTGACGGCGTATAGTGGGCTCGGAAATAACGGACGGGCAGTGGTCAGTTATCGAACGACAGGACCGGTTACTGTCTCAGCGAATGCAACCCTCGCTAACATCCGTGCTCTCGACATCAGGCTTATCGCCTGCTCGGGTGCCGGGGCGACAGGGGTGAGTGAGATGCCGTCGATAATCTCCTCCGGAATCGAAATAACGTTGTGGTCCTCCGCGTTTTTCGAGGGGTGCTCCATCGAGGAGACGGAGTGAACCGGGGATCGCTGACATCATCGTCTCTACAGTTCGAGTGAAGAGAACGTGGTTGTCTATAGTAGCGTTTGCAAGTCTTCACTCACACGATCGCACGCAGTCGTGCGATCGGATGTGCAATCAGTTGCAAACGCTACTATAGTGCATAAACTGAACTGGAGGGCATTCTGGGCAGAAGACGAGACCAGCGTTCTCAATGCATATGGGGCTACCTCCCTGCTCCAATTAGAGTGTCTGCTCGACAAACTGCGACATAATGCGGTCTTCAGCAGTCCGAAGCCGATACTGGACCGTCGAACGGGGTTCGTCGAGTATTGATGCCAGATCGGCGACGGAGACTTTTCGGGGCCGCTCGTAGTAGCCGTGATCGACTGCCGCTTTCAACACCTTCCAGTGTTCCGGCGAGAAGTCCGTGGCGATCCGCTCGGTCGCGCTCCAGTTGCCAGCACTGGTGATATGCGACACTGAGAGTGACACTCCATCGCGAAGATGCGATTCCATCGTGTCGTATACATCGCCGATAGGGTAGTCACCGGGAAAGAGAACGCGCCAGCGGTACTCGTCGCCGACGCGGCGGGATTCGAACACCGTCCCCTTCCAGACGTGATCGAGGACGAAACGCGGGAGTGAGTGACATTTCTTGATCTCGCGACGGAGCGTGTAGATCGTCCGGCTTGTCTCTCGACGATCGAGGACCTGATACGACCGCTCCGTGTCGCAGTTCTCGACGTCGAAACACTCGTTACAACGGGTCTCGTCTAGAAACACCGCGTCGAACGCGCTCAGCGCTTCATCGGTCCCCTTCGCGTGATCCAGTCGCCACATATGGTCGGAGTTTACAAAGATCGCAGACGACCACAGTGAGAGACTCTCGTACTGCCGGAAGACGTCCATCAGCTCGTCGACTCCCGACTCGAACTGGAGGACGAACTCGAACTCACGAGTCTCGTCGACTCTCACGGGGTCTCCACTCATTTTCGTCTAAAGCTAATCACTCCTAAGACAAAAATACCGGCGCTTCGTACTCTAATAACTATTTGATACAGTATGTTGGTTATTGCTAAACCAAGACTGATTGCTACTCCCGGGGTACGTAAGAATGCGATGTCCGACGAGAAAGAACACGGAAGCGGTTCGGTGGAACCAGGTGACACGAGCAAACGAGTCGGGGCCGAAGTAATTCGCGAGCGTGGTGTCGACCCCGAGGAACTCCGCGAGAAACTGATCGACGCCATCGGGGCGGAGTTCACGACGTACTACTACTACACGAACCTCCGAATGCACCTCGCTGGCGAGGAAGACTACAAGGAAATCACCGAGGACGCCCGCCTCGAGGATCGGGCCCACTTCGAGCTGGTCGTGCCCCGGATCTACGAGCTGGAGGGATCGCTCCCAAACGACATCCGTGACTTCGCGGATCGCGCGTCCTGTCCGGACGCCGAAGTGCCGACGCCGATGGACGACAGCGGCGGGTTCGACACGTCCGACCTGGAGGTCGAGGACATTCTCGAGGTGCTGCTGGAGGCAGAGCGGTGTGCCATCCGGACCTGGAGCGAGATCTGTGACATGACTCGCGGTGCTGACCCGCGCACCTACGATATGGCCCAGCGGATCCTCAACGAGGAGATGGACCACGAAGCCTGGTTCATCGAGCTACTGAGCAAGGAACGGGACGACGAAATCAACCCGGCCGGCCACTTCGCCCGCGGCGAACCGGGCGATGCGCCTTACTCGACGAACAACCGGTTCAACGACTCGGCCTGATTCCAGTCGTCGGCGCTCCCAGCCCCACCTTCCCCTACTCCCCGTTATGACACAATCGTCGAACGAAACGTGGACCGTCACGATCGTCGTTCCCGAGGACTCGTCGCTGGACGAGGCTGGTGAGACGTACGATCTCGAAGTCGGCGCGGACGAGACGATCCTCGCGGCCGCGCGTTCGGCGGGTGTGTGGCTGCCGGCCGACTGCCAGCAGGGCTGGTGTACCACCTGTGCCGCCCGCCTCGTCGACGGCGACGTTGTCCACCCGAACGCTCGTCGGTACTACGACGAGGACGACGAGGCCGGCTACATCCTGCTCTGTACGGCGAAGCCACGAACTGACACGACTGTCGTCGTTGACCAGTACGACGACTTTCTGGAGTTCAGAGCGGCCAATGACCGGCCACCGGGCAACTCGAAACTGGACTCGTAGACAGATTATGAGTACGAATGATACACAGTCGACTGAAACGGTCGACACGGATCACGCAGAGCCAGCATACGAGGCAGTCCTCATTTTCGATGGGGAGTGTCCTTTCTGTTCGGCAGCAGCGACAGCACTCCGACGACTCCCCGAAGTTGGCGTCGTTGAGTGGAACAACGACGCTGCACAGCACCTCCTCGCGGCCCAGTTCGACGATCCGCCGTTCGCGCCGGTACTTGTAGACGCAAGGGCGGACCGGCTGTGGATCGGCCCGGCCGCTGCAGGCGAACTGTGTGACCGTGCTGGGATCCCGACGCTCGTCCAAGATATTGTCGCGGACAACTTCGAGCGCGTCGGTGACGCGGTGCGGGGCGTCGCCGGTGCGAAGCGGGAGCCAGCCGATCTCGACGGGACGCGTTCGCTCAATGCCGCTGCTGCTGCCGAGTATCAGACGCTCGCAGCGAACGCTCGACGGACCCACAGGACTGGAGGATCCCACTAAATAGACCTGGAGGACACAGGATATGCCAGTCTGTGAAACCTGTGACGAACACGTTTCCGAGCGGTTTGCGCGAGTGTTCGGTGACGAAACCGGACGTGTGTATGCCTGTCCCAGTTGTTCCGCAAATGCTGGGATCGGTGAGGTGACGCGTGAGCGACGGCCCGAGCGTTAGATTAGCATTCGTATCCAGTCTCAGTACTGTATCGAGCAATTGGACGGATATTTGACCGTATCGTCATCAGTCTGTCGACGTGGCTCCGAGATGTGAATCTCGCCGCAGTGTCTTCGGCCAGATCACCCAGGAATCCTACATCGACTGCGTAGTCTCAACTACCCCTTCTGGGGATTTGATATAGCGACATAACATATACCAGCCCATCCTGATTAATTCGAGGGGTGGGGACCTGGAAACTCCTGGATTCGACGAATCCACTCGGCTTTTCGCCTGAACCTGAGTATTCTGGTAATTACGACCACGTTGAAGTACCCCGCTGCGGGGTGAAGCTAGAATACTGCTACGACCTCGAAAGACAGAATTCGATGGTGACCGGTACGCATACGACATCGACGTCGAGACCTCTAAGCGATTCCAGTCTGCACTGATGACGGTAGGGAAATCACCGTCCAGGGAGTTTCAGTCTACGAAACGGGTGACTTCGAAACTGTCGAAAATCGTTTTCTGGACAAGTTGCTGCCGATGAGTAGCGGCTCGGCCAGTTCCTGTGCTCGCAGCCACCTGAGTATGCTAAGGACGGCTTCGAGATGGTTGAACCAGGCCGATCGAATTCGAGCGGTTCCTCCAGGGAAAAGCCGCGGTGGCGACGATGCGAACTGCCGATCTAATCGGGACGCGAATTCGAGCGTTTCGTCGTGTGGGCCGCCAACGACGGCGGCGATGAAGGCCGGACTGAGATCGGTTCAAACGACATCGACCGAACCCCACTTTGAGATCTCGAGGAACGCGTCTTTCGGGAGTACGCCCGATACCTCGCGGGTGATCACAGGCTCAAACAGACCACTGTACAAACCGATTACCGCTATATCTCTCCGTGGTGTGGCTGGTGTGTCAACGAGAGAAATCCCAAGCGCCCTACGCTCATCGGGCGAGCTCGATGACCGTTCCCCGAGGAGGACGGCAGCAAGCCCGGAGATCAGCAGGCTTGGGCATTCGAACAGCACCACGTCCTTTCGGGGTATATGACGAGCGAACCCGTGACGCCATCGAGATGTACACGGAATTTTCGGAGGATGCCGATTCCCTTCACAGACAGCGAGCGCGCGATGAGGCACTGAAAATCGCTCGTGACCGCAGCCTCGTGTTCGTCCTCACGTACCCGGCTGTCCGCGTATCGGGGAACTGCTCTGGGACACGAACGCCCTGCGCCGGCAGAGCGTTCGCTTGGAAGAGATTGCAGACGCTACTATATGGAAATGGGACACCGCCTCGAAAGTCCAGAATGGATCCGCAGGGATTTTGTTTCCTGCGACCTTTCTGATGGGATCTCACCCTGATTACATAACTAACGTACAGTTGTTATAACAAAGACATCCCTCAGCATCTATAGTAGTGTTTGCAAGTCTTCACTCACACGATCGCACGCAGTCGTGCGATCGGATGTGCAATCAGTTGCAAACGCTACTATAGGCGTGTCAGAAACAAAATCTGCGTGTACTTTTAGAGCACGCTGGTAAACATTTTGAAAACCCTCATCCCGAATACATTCGGGATATCACTACGAGCGTTGCGAAGCAGATCGAACCTTGGAGAATTCCAGTGGGCACTGTGCAGATAGGATCGAAAAGTGAGGGGGGTCGTATTTGCTTGGTACCTATACCAGAAATCAGCCGCTTCACCGAGTGTTCTGGCTTCCCGGAATGAGAGTCTCTGCAGCGAGAGTGTTCCGAATTACACCGAGGTTGATGAAACTGTAACTCGCGTGAATTGCCAGCGCCACTGGCTGTTTGCTGCAGTCGATCCCGACACGAACCGTTTGTTGCACGTGCGACTGTTCTCGACCATACCAAGCGCTGATCGACCTGTTGCTCGCAGGACTCCAAGAGAACCATCTCGTCGACGACGCGATTTCCTGGTCGACGGTGTGTCGTGGCTGCAGCGGCCTGCCATCGCCACTCGCTCCGCCATCCTCCAGAGGAATCGGAACGCCGTCGAACGTGATTTTAAGAGCTGAAAAGTCAAACTGAAGTGATTGCCAATCATTTCAGACACGCTGATCCGAACACAGCAGAAACGTGGTTACAGGCTTTCGCCGTCCGCTGCAGTCAAGTACTCTGATACTGTCGGACATAAGTTCGTGGAACAGTTCGGCACCTCGTGATGTCGAGAATTTCCGGATAGGTACGTCCGACAGTATGAGCAATTTCCCAGCTCCACAATAGAAATCACAACAGAGCATAAATAACGGGTTAGCCAGCGAACGGGCGACGACGGTCGCCGTTATTCCTTTTTGCCAGCGCCGACAGCACTCTCACCCAGAGGTTCCTGTCCCTCGATCCGCTCCTGACCGCTCATATAGGGGCGGAGTTCTTCGGGAACCGTGACGGTGCCGTCCTCGTTCTGGTAGTACTCCAGGATGGCGACCATCACCCGCGGGACCGCCAGCCCGGAGCCGTTGAGCGTGTGGAGGTACTCCGCGGACTCGTGGCGTTCGGGGCGGTAGCGCAGGCCGGCACGCCGGGCCTGAAAGTCCTCGAAGTTAGACACAGAAGAGACCTCCAGCCAGCGGCCGCCGACGTCGGGGCCGTCGTCCATATCGTCGCCGGGTGCCCACACCTCTATGTCGTATTTTTTGGCCTGCGTGAATCCCATATCGCCAGTACACATATCCAGCACGCGGTATGGGAGTTCGAGGCGGTCGAGCACTTCAAGGGCCTCCTCTAGCAGGCTCTCCAGTCGGTCGTAGCTGTCCTCCGGTCGGACGAAGTTCACGAGTTCGACCTTGTGGAACTGGTGGACGCGGACGTAGCCGCGCGTCTCAGTCCCGTGTTCACCGGCCTCGCGCCGGAAGTTCGGCGAGAACGCCTGGTGTTTCACCGGCAGGTCGTCGTCCAGCAGTATCTCGTCTCGGTACATATTCGTCACGGGGACCTCCGCGGTTGGGATCAGCCACAGGTCGTCCTCGTCGATGTCATCATCCTGGCGCGCGCCTACCCGATAGGCGTCCCCAGCGAACTTTGGAAGTTGGCCGGTCCCCTCCATCGAGGCGGAGTTGACTGGGATGGGCGGGAGCACGTCCGAATACCCCTGTTCGCGGTGGACATCGAGCATAAACTGGACCAGCGCGTGTTCCAGTCGCGCCCCCTCGCCCTTGACGAACTGGAAGCCGCCGCCGGTGACCTTCGCGCCCCGCTCGAAGTCAAGAATGTCCAGTTGCTCGCCGAGGTCGTAGTGGGGGACCACGTCCTTGGGGAGGTCACGCAAGTCATCGAACCCTTCGCGATAGCGCTCGACGTTGTCGCTTTCGTCCTCGCCATCCGGGACAGACTCGTGAGGGATGTTTGGAAGTCTGAGCAGCGCCTTCTCCAGTTCGGACTCCAGTTTGTCTGCTCGCTCCTCGACGTCTTGGAGTTCGTCTTTGAGTTCCTGGGACCGCTCAATAGCCGCTTGAGCTGCCTCTTCCTCGCCTTCCTGTTTGAGCTTGCCTATCTCGCTGGACACCTCGTTGCGTTTCTGACGCAGGCTGTCGCCCGTGGTCTTCAGTTCGCGCCACTCCTCGTCGATCGCCAGAATCTCGTCAAAATCGATGCCTGTGACGCCCTTGCGCTCGATAGCGTCACGGACCGTCTCTGGGTTCTCACGGACGAACTGTCTCGATAACATACCAGTCGATTCTTGATGGCAGAAATTAGGCGTGTCGATTCACGTCGTTCCTCTGGTATCTCCACTTAGTATTCGAATTCGGAATGGAATCCGAACAATCACCAGCTACTTAAAAAAATTCACACTGGAATCATAACATTCACTCATATATATCCGATTTTTCCGTATAGTGTCCACTGAACCTCGAGAACCCACCGTTATTGATTTTCGCAGCCGGGAGACAGTGAGGGCCAAACTCTATACAAAACTCGTGCTTTCTAATCATCGATTACGAACACGGGTGGCACAGGAGCTACAGGTTGCAAAGCCGTTATAGTAGCGTTCGCAATTGATTGCTCATCCGATCGCACGACTGCGAGCGATCGGATGGGCGAAGACTTGCGAACGCTACTATAGCTAACAAAACTCGCGGTGATTTTGGCGGTAGTTCTGACGGGCGCCGAGAGCTCGGAGCCACGATTTCGCTGTCCGTCGGCTGACGTGGCCGAAAATCATCCTGAAGGAGATAGTTCGTCTTTCTATATTTCAAAAAATATATTTGATGGAATTTATATTCTCGTGTCGAGTCATCCGGAACCGGGACCCATCTTCGATAAGGACGTTCACTAAGTAATCGGTGGTTTCGACGAAAAACTCGACGTTATCGAGTTGTGATTGGCAATGTCGTTCGGTCAAAGACCATCGCGTCGTCTGTTTCGTTGTCGTCGAAAACAGTCTGTACTGCGATATTTCGTTCGTTTCGGGATCAACCGTACCGTCCAGGGGGTAGTCGTCGCCGTCGGGGCGGGTCACATTTTTCGGCCGCAACCTGATCCGCACTCACCGTCGAACTCGGCTGTAGATCGGCTGTATGCTTCCAGGTATGAATAGCGATGTGAATGTGCTCTGCCCTTACTTATCGAGAAACTAACTTACCTCTTGAAATTATATATAAGATGATCTCGTATGCTGTTCCGGCTCTTCTCCGCAACGTCAACCACCGGATTCGGAGCGACCACAATCGTCGGGGGAACGGAGCAAGTCTGGACTTCCGCGGCGATACTGCTTATGTGCCTCGGGATGCGTACTGATGGTGCGGCTAGTTCGACGAGTGGGCGCAAACTCATCCGAGGGATTACGCTGATCGAGGTGACTGGCGGGGAAATTCGAGAGATATTCCGAACGTCGCATACTGTTCGGTATCGGAAGATCGACAACCGCGATATCAGCGAAGAACAAGCACAGCGAGAGTACACGGAAGCGACGGTTATCTTCATCCTCTGGAAGATGTCCATCGCTATGGGCGTTGCCGTACTGCTGCGTGTCCTCTCCCACTGCTGCGTGTCCTCTCCCCGCCTCATTCGCTGGAATACGTGATTTTCGCCGTGATGAGTGATCAGAGCGGCGATGAACCTGTTCGGGACTTGGTTTTCTTATCTCCACCTGGAAACGACAGTTGATGGCTGCGTCAATATCAACCGAACCACAGTCTGAATGTACATACCCGAGTGAGTGTGCAGACCGCCGTGATGGGAGATATCTCACAGCCGCGTACTGGCTCACAACAGACGATTCAAATCGAATCTCAACGAGTGCGCTCAGCGACCGTTTGGATGTGACGCCCGCGACAGTCACTGAGATGTTCGGTCGACTCGACGCAAGCGGGTTCGTCGACTATACAAAACACGCCGGCATCCGGCTGACTGATCGCGGAATGGCGATTGGCCGCGAACTTGCGTGGCGGCAGTGTATCGTCCGTCGCTTTTTCGCTATCGAACTCGACTTCAGGCTCGATGCGGACAGCGGGTACCGGTTCGGTTATGTTCTCTCTGGTGACGAAATCGAGACTCTCCGTAGACTAATTGGGAGTAGCCCTGAAGACACCTGTCATAACAACGCTACCCACGGAAATAACCGTCTGGGCGTTGTGGACGACACTACGAAATATAGTAGCGTTTGCAAGTCTTCGCTCACACGATCCCACGCAGTCGTGCGATCAGATGAGTAATCAGCTGCAAACGCTACTATAGATACATATGACAGCCCTGAAACCACACGGCGTTCCCGAGAATGTTGATTCGGAGAGGTGGCAACTTGCGATCACCGGCGCGGTCACACGCGAACTGACATTTGATAGAACCGATCTCGAAGAGTTGCCGCTGGAGACGTTTACGGCTGACTTCACGTGCATAGAGGGATGGGTGGCTGAGGACTGTTCGTGGCGTGGCGTTCGCGTCGATGTACTTCTCGATCGCGCCGAGCCGACCGCGGCGGGCAGTCACGCGCTCGTTCACGCGATGGACGGTGAATACGTGTGCTCGTTTCCCCTGGCAACACTCTCGAATGCCGTTCTCGCGATCGAACTGGACGGTGAGTCGTTACCGGCCGAACACGGTGGGCCCGCCCGCCTCGTCCCGACTGGCGACGCCGACTGCTGGGAGAGTGTAAAATGGGTTCGGGAAATCGAACTCGTAACTTCTCCCCAGCCCGACGATGATACCGCAAAAACCATTGCGCTTTCTCGGATCGAGTGACCGTCTCGCTCGACGATCCAGCCTCCCTCCTCTGTGTCGGAGGTTTGCCATCCTAGACGCCATCAGCCACCGAGAAAATCACGATTGATGATACCGATTCAGATATTGCTCGATGATTTTCCCTTCGGCTCGGTGCAGTATATCGCTACAGGTCGATTTCGTGATATTTAGTGATTCCGCGACGACAGTCAAACTAGCTTCCCGTGGCGTATCGTAGTATCCGGATTCAAACGCAGTGAGTAACACCTCTTCCTGACGTTCTGTTAATACGGTCTCTTCGTGTCCGTCGTTGAAATCCTGAACCGATTTGACATCGTATGCCATTCCCGCGCCGTCAAGTTCCTCTGACAGACGTGATAGTTTCGAGTGTGACGTTAGGATCTCCCAGGAAGCGACCCCGTCCGAAATAACGAACGGCGTTTGCAGCGGGATACCAACGCGGGAGACGGGACGGAGCAGTAACGCGTTTTCCGTTTCGATCTGAACGATCGTTTTGGTTTCGTTCTTCCAGAGGAGATCTAACTCTCGGATGTCTTCTTCCTCATTTGCTTGCGCTATTATTTGAACGATATTCTCACCGTGAATTTCGAGTAGCGCAGTAGCAATCCCAGCATCGTACTGTGTAGATACGACTCGAAGTACGACTTCCGGGTACGAAGCGGAGAGTCTCGCGATCCACAGATCTTCCGGGACGGTTACGTTGATTTTGGCAAGCGGCATTGTATCACTGTTACATATCCAACCGGATCCGAGTAGCTGCGAACATGTTGGATCGTTACTGACGTGTGTCGAATAACCGTTAGGGCGTGTCTCCTCCTTAACTATTCACGTGCTTAGAGATCATTCAAAACCCAGCAGAAAGAGGAGAGTAGTGGTCGGTTCGGGGATTTCTCCAAATCTATGAAACGCCCCCTACTGGTCGCCGTAGTCGTTCTCTCGCTTCTCGTCAGCCCGGTCCCGGTGGCAGGACTCACCTCCAACCCCGACCTCCGGACGGTGACTGCCGATCGGACGCTGACACCCGGCAGCGTCAATCAGGTGTCCTTCCAGCTAGTGAACGATCCTGACGGCCCCGACGACAAGGTGCGGACGGCGACCAGCGTTCGCGTCCGACCAGGCAACACCGGGCCGCTCAAGGTGGAGACGAGCGAGCTGTTCGTCTCTAAACTGGCTGACGGGGATCCGGCGGACCTGTCGATCCAGGTGGACGTACCGAAAAACGTCGAGAGTGGCACCTACCGAATCCCACTCTATCTCACCTACGAATACGACAACGGGGCGGCCAACACTGTCGAGCGTCGCGTCACCGAGCATCTCCGGGTTCGTATCGAATCGGGGCCGCGGTTTACCGTCGTCGACACCGACTCGACAGCCGCTGTCAACGGGCAGGGGACGCTCGAAGTGACGATGCAGAACATCGGTGATCGGGAGTCGGTCGATTCGACGCTGACGCTCTCGTCGTCGAGTCCGGACGTCACGCTCGGCTCCGATCGGTCGAGCACGCGATTCGTCGACGCCTGGCCGGAGGGCGAAAACCGCACGTTCGTGTTCGACACCCGCGTGAGCGATGCGGCACAGCCGGCCAATTACTCGCTTACCGCGCAAGTCGACTACGAGCGTCCCGACGGCACGACCGGATCGAGCCCCGGCATCACTGTCCCCTTTCGAGCGCTCCCCGAAATGACGTTCACGATTTCTGACGTGGACAGTTCGCTCCGCGTCGGGGAGACGAATACGTTGTCCGGTACTGTCACAAACACCGGTCCAAAGGTTGCGGAGGACGCCGTGGTCACCGTCACAGACCCGGGACCGACGATTACACCGATCGAATCTTCGGTCGCCGTGGGATCGTTGGACCCTGGTGAATCGGCGGAGTTCGCCTTCGAGGTGGACGTGACGAGTAGTACCGAGGCAGGGCCGCGGCAGTTCCAACTGTTCGTCGACTACTGGGATCAGGAGGGCGCTACCAGGCAATCCGACGTTCTCCCCACGCGGGCCGAAGTGCGGCCCGAGTCTTCCGTGTTCGACGTCGAACCAGTCGACGGCACGGTCGCCGCAGGCTCGGGCGGAGAGTTCAGGGTCACAGTGACGAATACGCGTGAGTACGCTGTGACCGACGTCTCCGCGAAAATATACGCGGATTCACCGCTGTCGACAGCCGACGACAGAGCATTCATCGAGCGTCTCGACCCCGGTGAATCACGGGAGATCGTATTCGAACTCAGTGCCGACAGCGATGCGACGGCCAAGACGAATTCAGTGAAGATGGACTTCCAGTACGAGGACGCCGACGGGGAGACGATCGTCTCCGACACCCATCGGGCAGCGGTCACGGTAATTGAATCTACAGACGACACTAACCTCCCGCTGATCGGGGGTGTCCTCGTACTACTGATTGGGACTGTTGCGGGAGTATCGCTGTGGAAACTTCGACGGTCGTGAGTCAGCGCAATGACTGACCAGCACGGTCTTGTCTCGGCAGTAAGCGATGGGATTGTCGACCATCCGCTAACGATCGTAGTGCTGTTTGTGCTGCTTACCGGCGGGTTTGCGACTGGAATTGGCGAGATCCAGATGGAAGGTGGGACCGAGCAGTTCTCCGAGGATGTCGAAGCATATCAAACCAATGACTACGTCGACGAGACGTTCGGTCCCGCTTTCGAAGACGAACCGGGCACGACTCTCTTACTCCAAGACAGCCAGAACGTCCTCTCGAAACAGAGCCTCGTGAGGATGCTCCGAGTCCAGCACCGGTTGTCGGAACGGTCGTCTCAGCGGGTTCTCCAGACGACGAGCCCGGCACAGTTAGTAGCCGCCGAACTGGACCCATCCGCGACGACGACCGAAGCGCAACTCAGGGTACTACGGAGGGCGACAGAGACAGAGGTTCAGCAGGCTGTCCGAGCACAAGGGGCCAATCCGAAATTCACTCGGCTGATCGGTGAAGATTTCAACGCCCGTTCTGCGTCCTCATCAGCCGCAATCGGCGTTGTCACTCACGATGCGAACGGCGACGACCAGTTTCTTCAGCAAATTCAACTCGAAGCGCAGCGAGTCGCAACCGCTGCTGACGGAGATATTCGGGTCTTCGGATCCGGGATCACCGAATACGAGAACACACAGGTCCTCCGAGATTCCCTGGCGGCGTCCATTCCCGCCGTAGTCGTCCTTTTGGTGCTCTTTTTGGCAGTCGCCTATCGTGATCCGTTCGATCTGCTTCTGGCAATCGTTGGACTGGTGATGTCACTCGTGTGGACGTTCGGCTTCGTCGGAATCGCTGGCATACCATTCACGCAGTTACAGGTGGCGCTCCCGCCGCTTTTGATGGCTATCGGGGTGGATTTCGGCATCCATATCATCAATCGCTACCGGGAGGAACTCGAAGACGCACCCGACACACTGTCAGAGGCCGAGACCGGGATCACAGCGGCAGTTCGTCGCACGATTTCACCGCTGATGGTGGCTTTCTTTATGGTTATGGGGACCTCGGTGATCGGCTTTTCCGCGAATATGGCGAGCGGACTGTCACCGATCGCTGACTTTGGACTCGTTGCCGCAGTCGGGATCGTCTCGGTGATGTTGATCTTTGGCATCTTTCTGCCAGCCGCGAAACTACTCGTCGAGCGACTCCGGAGAGACACGCCGCTCCCGTCGTTCACCTCGAAGCCACTGGGTGCGGAAGATTCGATGCTCGGCAGGGTGCTCCCGTATCACCTCTCGATCACGAGCAAGGCTCCGGTACTGTTCGTATTTGTGCTAGTACTGACTGCTGGCGCGGCAGGCTACTACGGACAGGATGTCGAATCCTCATTCGAGAATGAGGATATGCTCCCGCCCGAAGAGATCTCGGGGTATTTAAACTACCTTCCTGCGGAAATGCAGCCGGGGACGTATACTGTCACAGGAAACATCCACTTTCTCGAAGAGAACTTCGAGACGACGGACGACGACACGGTTACGATCTATCTCCAGGGTTCCTTTGCGGAGGATTACGCTCTAGAGTCGGTCTATCGGGGTGGCGAAGATCCACCCTCGTCGTTTGTCACTGGCGAATCCAGACAGGCAGAGGCGACGAGTATCTTGACCGTGATTGACAAGTACGCCAGGGAATCACCGTCGTTTGCTGCACTTGTAGAACGAAGCGACCGGACCGGCAACGGCGTTCCGGACGTCAACCTCGACGTTATCTACGAGGAACTGTTGTCTTCCCCGTACGAGGAGGAGGCGCTTCAGTATCTGACAGCGGACTATCGGGAGACGCGGGTCGTGTACTCTGTGGAAACAGACGCGACTGACGCCGCGATTACGACCGACGCAGAGTCCGTCGCCGAGACGTCGTTCAGGCATCAGGCGACCGAGACAGGTGACGTCGTCGTCTTCCAGCGCGTCTCCGATGAGGTCTACAATTCGGCGGTGACAGCACTATTGCTCGCGCTTACCTTGGCAGTGGTCTTTCTGACGCTCACTTATTATGCACTCGAACGGCGGCCAGCACTAGGAGTCGTGACGCTGTTTCCGATCCTGGTGACAGTGGTGTTTTTAGTCGCAACGATGCGGTTTCTGGATATTCCGTTCAACACGCTCACCGCGACAATTCTCTCAGTCACGGTTGGTATCGGGATCGATTACTCGATCCACGTCGTCCATCGGTTTGTCGAAGAGTACGACACCCGGGGCAACGGACTTGCTTCGGCACGAGTCACGCTTCAGGGAACCGGAGGTGCACTGTTCGGAACAACGCTCACGACAGCAACTGCCGGGATCGCACTGTACTATCTCTCGATTACACCGATTCTCGTCCAATTCGGCGCCTTGATCGCATTCAGCGTCACCTACTCGTTCATCACTTCGGTCGTCATACTGCCGGTCGTCCTCGTTCTGTGGACCAGATGGGAATCCGTCCGTGATGCGGTACAGATCGGATTCATCGGGGGGACCCCGAAATAGGGGACGGGGATGCATCTCGTTTTCTCTGCTCGCATCGCTCGTAGCAGTATCCCGCAGTGACAGGCGACTCGCCGGTCAGCGGAGTACCCGACCGGCCATCAGGTATGCGTATCCCGTGACTCCTATCAAAGCGCCGGTTGATCCGCCTACGTGAAGCCACGAGTTGTCGACGGCTATCCCAGTTACCTGAACGGCGGTTCCAGCCCCGAGGAGGAGGATCGTGGCGATTCCGGCTTGGTCGCTTGCGCCCCACCACTCGTTCGAAATCGGAAAAAACTGGTAGGCGTAGCCGATGATCGTCAAAAACAGGAAGCCGTTGAGTACGAGCGGCACGTGGGCAGCGATACTTGGTGTCCAGCCGAGACCCACCACGTTCGCAGTTGCGATACCAACAGCGATGAGGCCCGAAAGGCCTCCTAATCCGATGCCGTAGAGACCAATACGGCGGTTTTCAGTACGATATGCGACCACAGCGACGAGGACAGCGTATCCTGCCACTGCGATCAATTCGACGCCTGCACCGACGACGAACCACGGTGATTGCCAGAAATTTGCCGACAACAGACCCGGTGCCACGGCTCCACAGAGCAGGACCAGCCACGAAAGTGATGTCGGTGGCGTGACGTTGAAAAATCCAGTCAGTAGTCTGATTCCGAGCGCGAAAATGAGCAGCGCAGCAAATCCGGTCGCATAGAAATGGACCACTGATGGGAACGTGCTTTCGATTAGCGTCGGAAACGTGGGCACTAACGAAATGAAACCAACTGTGCCGATACAGAGGTAACCGACGGCGACGGGGATCAGTATCATAACGAGTTGTGTCGTCCACTGTGGCCGGTTTTCCGGCGGTCTCATCGCTGCCGGATCGGCTGCTAGTGCCGGAAGAACTGTCCAGAGAAGGCCACCGACAAAGATGCCGATACCGATGCTCCAGAGAAGCGTTCCAATCGAGGTAAGCACATATTCGGCTCCCCAGAGTTCACCTCCCAGTAGCAGTCCGACAGCCACGTACGTGATACCGAGGTGGACAGCAGGGAGCCACTCTGTCGTGAGTGTCTCCCCAACGTATGATGGTACCAGCAGATACGCCATCCCAAAAACCATCGGAAGGACGGCCCCGAAAAGGCCGATAATCCCGACCGTTCGATAGGAAGTATCGAATACAAATGCGACTTGGAGGGCGGCCATCGAGAGGGCGCTTCCCATCGCAAACAAGCGCGTCCACAGACTCACGCCCCCAGCACCAACCATATCTGAACGACGACAGCTCGACACTAATAACCTGTCCACAGCATCTGAAGCCTCGATTTCCCCTTTCGAGAGGCCCTGAGTCGAACGAGCATTCGGATATTCCCACTTCTGGACGCAGTAGGTATACGAGCGTTTGCAACTGGTTGTCTATCCGACGCCACGCCGTCGTTCGATCGAGTGAGCGAAGGCGTACAGACACTACAGAGGGTGCCCCGTCCAATAGAGGCCTCATAACGATTACTCTCGTCTCTTACCGCCGAGCGCCATCCCCGTTGGCGGCGTTCGGCGGTAAAAAGTGAGAGTAATCATTATCAAACGGGCTCGGTTACTGCGCGGAATTCCCGGAGATGATCGGCAGTTCAACTTTGTGATCCTGCGGAAAACTCACAGCAGAAGTCGCTCAGCAAAATCAATCACGCAATATGGTGGAGGGGTGAGCCATCCATCAAAAGATAGAGAAGTATATGGCTCTCAATGTTACTCCTCAGCAGTGGTGTCGTCGACGAACAACAGTACCTCCTCTCCAGGGTTCAAACCGTCGACGAGCAGGCCGAACTCGTCCTGTCCCGTGAACGAGCGAACACGAGGAGTAGGGGCCTCTTCGTCGTCCCGCTCACAAACGAGTTCGATGGTTCCGTTGTCGTCAGCTCGAAGTGTGAACTCCCGCATACATCTCTGTACGACAGTCCCGCGTATAGATGTACGCTCGGATTCGTGTGGAATGATCGACGAAGTTCCTACCGCAGTATCTCAGCTCCCGGCGACAACTCCTTGACGATTCACTTAGTCGAGTGAAGGAGACTGTCGCGTCGGCGGAACGGAAAAACCCGTCACCGGTCACTGTGGATTAGCTGGAGGCAGCGTTACTAGCGGAGTACACCTGCGAGATCATCAAATTCACCGGCAACTACCGAGTGAAGGTGTGAACCGTCTCGGGGTCAAGCCCCGCGGCATTCGCCTTGCTTTGCACCGCCGGTGTAGTTGATTCGTTCGCGAGATGCCTATCCGGTCGTATATGATGTCTAGTCTGTCTCTACTCCTCCCAATGAACATATTCGGCAACAGCTCCAGCAGAGATCACCGAGTATCGCCGTCCACGATGATCACCACTGTGAGAACTTTCCTGTTGCGGGGGAGACTCGTATGAGCGTCACACCGGTAGCCGTCGGGCTGAAGACGGTCACTCTTGCGCTGGGCGGATTGATCACGTTCTACTCGCTTCGAGCGTATCGGCAGACCGGCTCTCCCGCACTCAGAGCACTGACAGTCGGCTTTGGGACCATCACTCTCGGCGCTTTGCTCGCAGGCGTCGTCGATCAGTTCTTGCCGCTGGATCCCAGCCTCGCGCTCATCGTCGAAAGTCTGTTCACGACAGTCGGGTTCGTGGTAATGCTCTACTCGCTGTACGTCGAAGCATAACCGCCCGTCCGGGGGTTTACTCCCCGGTCTCTTCGTGCTCAGATTGCTTATGTGAATTGACCACGCTTTCGGGAGCGAAATCGATTCCCCCATCCACGAGCGCGGTCCGCCGTGTCTCTTCGAGCCACTGCCATTCGTTCGTGAGCAGGCCGTCCCGTTCGAGGTTCCAGGGATCGGCGCTATCGATCTCCTTCCCTTCGACCCACGATGACAGCAGGTTCCAGACGAAGATCAACTGCCCGACAGTGAGGACGAACACCCCGAGAGTCGCGAGCTGGTGGAGGTCGGTGAAGTATGCCACGGGACCGACAGTGAGATCGTACCCGGCGTATCGGCGCGGCATCCCGCCGTAGCCGAGGAAGATCATCGGGAAGAACGTGAGGTTGGTGCCGACCATCGTGAGCCAGAAGTGCCACTTGCCGAGTGTCCGCTGGTACCAGCGACCCGTGACAAGCGGGAACCAGTAGTAAATCGCTGCGAAGATCGCGAACGCGATGCCGCCCATAATGACGTAGTGGAAGTGGGCGATGACGTGGTACGTGTCGTGGAGGACCATATCGATCGGGATCGCAGCCTCGAAGACGCCGGTGACACCGCCGATGATGAAGTTCGCGATGAACCCAATACAGAACAGCATCGGCGTCGCGAGGCGGATCCGGCCGCCCCACATCGTCGTGATCCAGTTGAACGTCTTCACCGCACTCGGGATCGCGATGGCGATCGAGACGGCCATAAAGGAGGCTTTCAGACGCGGGTCCATCCCGGTCGCGAACATATGGTGCGCCCAGACGCCGAAAGAGAGGACGCCGAGAGCGAGCGTCGAGTAGACGACGAACTTGAAGCCGAACAACCGCCGGCCCGCAAAGCGCGGCAGAATGTAGCTAATGAGCCCCATCGGCGGCAACACCAGGATGTACACCTCTGGGTGGCCGAAGAACCAAAACAGGTGCTGCCACAGCATCGCGCCGCCCTCGCCGACGAAAAATGTCGTCCCGAAGTTACGGTCGAAAAGCAACATCACGATCGCACTCCCCAGAAGCGGGAACGCAAAGAGGATCTGCCCGGACTGCACCAGCACAGTCCACGAGAAGATGTCGAGGTTCGCCCACGATACGTTCTCACCGCGTCCCGTGAAGATGGTCGCGATGAAATTAATCGCGCCCATCGTCGCTGACACTCCCGTTAAATGCAACCCGAGCAGCATCAGATCGATCCCGGGGTTCGACTGCTGAACTGAGAGCGGTGCGTACATCGTCCACGCGGTCTGTGCCCCCTCGATCCCGACGCCGAGCGGGTCGAGGATGACACCGGCCCAGATGAGGATCGCTCCCGGCGGCAGCAGCCAAAAGGCGATGGCGTTGATCCGCGGGAAGGCCATATCGTCGGCGCCGATGAGCAGGGGGATCAGGTAGTTCGAGAACGCCGCGAGCATCGGTGTTCCGAACAGAAACAGCATCGTGATTCCGTGGGTGGTCAGGAGTGCGTTATACGTGGCTTCGCCGAGCAGGTCGACTGGTGGCGTCAGGAGTTCCGTCCGCATCAAGACCACAGCGATGCCACCCCACGCGAAGGAGAGCACGGCGAAGACGCCATAAAGAAGCCCGATGTCCTTGTGGTCGACAGTCGTCAACCACCGAAGCAACCCACCGGGCTTCTCGGCGTGGCCACGGACAGTCCCGGATTCACCGATACCGCCAGCGGGGGTGTACGATCGCCACGACTCGACCCGTGCAATCCAGGCGGCGACAACTAGCAGAAACAGTCCCATTACGGCGGTGAGTGCAAGTTGACTTGAACCGATCGGCATACACCCCCGCTTTTTTTGATAAGCGGACATCGTCCTTATCGGGAACATATTCGCGACGCAGTGAGAACCGTCTCGTACTGATTACTCTCGTCTCTTCACGCCGAGGGCCGTCAACGGGGTGGCACTCGGCGGCAGAAAGCGAGAGTGATCATAATCAGCGCAGGCGAGAGCCGTACCGAGCACGGATTTGGACCGGGAGATTCGAAAGCCACGTGACAGGCCGCTCAATCCGGGTCTCCGGAACCCGGATGATACACCAGCCGAATTCGAGACGGTCGTGTTCTTCGACGACGTGGCGACTCATCGTCACGGTGTTGTCCGTTTGCGCACCACAGCGCTGGCAGCGAAATTTCATCGTCTGAAATACTGAACAGCCACGCAGGAACGTTCGGGCGAATATATTCGTCAGGTACGGTTTGACAGCTCGGCGTGTCGGCTACACTCGTTCGACAGTGAACAGCGAATCATCAGAGAGCACAGCCTGAACGCGACGATGCCAGGCCGTAGCGAAGACCTCCCGCTGTTTTTCGTTGGCCGACCCGTCGAGAATCGTTTGAAGATTCCCGATCGCGGGGCCACCCTCTGGGACATCACTCACGTGGTAGGTCACTTGAACCGTTTCGTCGGTGTCGGTTCGTCGAAAGCGGAAGGTCGGCTCCGGGGTATCCGCGTCGAACGCCTCGAACAAGAGGAGGCCGAGACGGCCACCGTAGCCGCCCGCAAGGCCGCTGAATCCGTTGTCGTCGGTTGCGCCGGTGATGTACGAAATAATCCGGCTCATCACGCCATATGCGGCGTCATCCCGTGGGCCCGCTGCTTGCACCTCGATGTCGCTTCGGACAGGATATCCGTCAGGGTAGAGCGCGTCGAGCCCCCGCTGGGTGATCCGATAGGCGCCCGAGGCAGTCGGACAGGAGTGTCCCGCTTGTTTTACTACGTCCGAGTAGGCGATGACAAACGGATCGCCGGGTTTCAGGACAGCCAGTGCTTCTGCGACCGGATCGCGTATTTCGATCGGATCGACATCGTAGTCGGCAGCCAGTTCGGTTTCTGCGCGTGCCGAATCGCTCGGGGTCTTGGTTGGTGTCATAGTTTGTTAACGTGAAGTATTTGATTCACGTCGCGGTCAGTGTCGGAGGAGCCGCATCCCGTTGAGGATGACTGCCAGGACGCTGGCCTCGTGAACCAACATCCCGGCGGCGAGGGTAACGTAGTTGGTGAGCACACCCGCGAGAAGGACAGTCACGGTCAGCACCGCAAGGGCGACGTTCTCAAGGACGTTCCACCGGGTCGCCTTGCTCAACGTGACCGCATACGGAATCCGTTCGAGGTCGTCGGCCATCAGCGCCATATCAGCCGTCTCGATCGCGGTGTCCGTCCCCGCGGCTCCCATCGCGATACCGACGTCTGCAGTCGCCAGCGATGGTGCATCGTTGATACCGTCACCGACCATCGCAACGATGTGACCATCGTCTTGGAGATTCTCGATGACAGTCTGTTTGTCCTCGGGAAGCAGTTCAGCGCGGTACTCGTCGATGCCGACCTCCTCGGCGACTGCGGCGGCGGTCCGCTCGTTGTCGCCGGTGAGCATCACCGTCTCGATACCGGCGTTCCGGAGCGCTTCGACGACACCTGGGGCAGCCTCCCGGAGTTCGTCGTGCATCGCGATCACGCCGATGACGGTGCCGTCCCGCACGACGTGGACGGCCGTCTCACCGCGCTCCTCACGACCGCGGACGTACTCGGCGACAAACTCCGGAACGTCGATGTCGCGATCGTCCAGCAGTGCGCGGTTGCCGACGGTTATCTCGTGGCCGTCGGCGTGGCCGACGACACCCTTGCCGGCGACGACCTCGAAGTCGTCAGGATCGGGAACCGACTGGCGCCCCGCAGTTGTATCGTCTGCCTTTGCGACTGTCGCGCCACCGTCCGTCACAGCGGTCGGGCGCTCGCGAGCTGCGTCGACGATTGCGTCGGCGAGATGGTGTTCGCTTTTCTCTTCGACGGTCGCTGCGAGCGAGAGGACCTCCGCAGCAGCCACGTCGAATCCCTTGACATCGGCGACAGCGAGGGCGGTCTTGCCGCCCTCTTCATTCCGCGGCGGCGAAGCCGCCGCGCGCGTCTCACCTTTCGTGAGGGTGCCGGTCTTGTCGAAGGCAACCAGGTCGATCTTGCCGGCGCGTTCGAGGTGTTCGCCGCCCTTCATCAGCACGCCAGACCGGGCGGCGTTGCCGATGGCCGAGACGATACTGACCGGCGGCCCGATGACGAGCGCCCCGGGACAACCGATGACCAAAAGCGTCAGCGACAGGATCGCGTTCTGTGTAACCGCATACGCTCCGATGGCGAGCACGATGACGCCCGGCGTATAGTACCTCGCGAACCGGTCGATGAGACTCTCCGTGGGAGATTGAGCCTCTTGCGCCTCTTCGACGCGGCGGATGATGCGTTCGAGCGTCGTATCCGAGCCCGCACCAGTCGTCTGGATTTCCAGGGCCCCTTCCTGGTTGACCGTGCCCGCGTAGACTTCGTCACCGTCGGCTTTGTGGACGGGAGCACTCTCGCCTGTTACCGGCGCCTGGTTGACGGCACTCTCACCGTCGACGACGTCGCCGTCGACCGGGATTTTCTCGCCGGGCTTGACGATAACGGTCTCACCCTCCTCGACGTCGCGGGCGGGTACTTCCTGATGTTTGCCGTCGCGGCGCACAGTGGCCGTGTCCGGCGTCATCTCCAGTAGTTCCTGCAGCGCGGAGCGGGTCTTGCGCATCGTCCGCCCCTCGAGATAGCTGCCGAGACTGAACAGGAAGACGACGGCGGCGGCCTCCCAGTATTCACCGATGATGATGGCACCGATAGCAGCCAGCGTTACGAGCGTCTTGATACCGAGCGTCCGGTTTGTGACCTCGTGGTAGGCGGTTTTGGCGATGTCGTAGCCACCGACGAACGTGGCGAGGACGAGAATCGCGGCGCTTGCTATATCAAAACTCGTGAGGTGGCCGAGGCTCCAGCCGCCGCCGTAGAGTAAGCCACTCGTCGCCGTGACGATAGCCTTCCGGTGTTTGCGGTAGTACAGCGTGATCGATTGTCTGTTCATATTATTAGGCGATCTGGGGCGTGTAGCCCTGGCTTTCGATTGTCTGTGCGAACGCGTCAGGGTCGGCAACGCTGTCGTCGTACGTGACTTCGACGCGCCCGGTCGAGTAGTGGACATCGACGTCTTGAACGCCGTCAACGTTCGAGAGCGCGCGTTCGACCGTGGACGCACAGGTCGGGCAGTCGAAGTCGAGCACACGGAACTGGGTTGTTTCGCTCATCACGGTTCTACGTAGTACTCATACCGCAATAAGTATTTTTTAGATGATATGTTCAAATATAGACATTGGGTGTTGAAACAGTCCAATGGGTCATCTGGTGCTTCGAGGTCCCGACCGCAACGCCAATCGATTGAACCGTTCGTTCGTGGTGGTCTCCGCTACCTTTTCCCGCACGAGTCTCGCAATTCGGGTATGAGCGACTCCGATACCGACCATCCTCTCGACGACATCGCGATCAGGGATCCCCGTGTTTCGGACGCCATCGACGAACCGATGCGCGCGATGATCCTCGACATTCTGGCAGAGGAGGCACGGACAGCAGGCGAGGTTCACGGCTGCCTCGCTGACCGAGGGATCGACCGGACTGAAAACACCGTCCGCCACCACATCAACGAGCTACGGGACTCCGGACTTGTCGACGTCGTTCGCTTCGAGGAGGGACGTGGCGGCACGACGAAGTACTACCACGCCAATACGATCGTTCTCTCGTACTCCCTGCCGGATTCAGCCGATGCCGCCGTCGAGGAGATGATCGACGCCGTCGAGCCGCAGATTACGGACGCACTTGACCTGCTCACTGCGGAGTACGAAGCGTCAATCGAGGAAATCACGATGGAGATGCAGCCCTGCGACCATTGTCGGAATCAGAAGTACGAGACGTACGTCCTTCTGACGGTCCTGCGGCGTGCATTCGTCCGGGCTCACCGGCAACAATGAGTGGAGAAACCTGTCAGCGATGGCGACGTCCACCGACCGAACGGAAGTGAGAGGCTCCAGTTCGACTACCGAGCGAATCGACCTTTTAGGCGTGAAGCGGTCGAATTCGAAGCTCTCTACGAGGGCTCCTCGATCCTTCCCACGTACATACCACCACGCGAGTTCGAGATCACCACGGAGCCCGTTCAGCCAGGCTAGCCGAGCAACCGAAGCCCGTTCAGCGAGACGAGAACTTTCGAGCCTTCGTGACCGACCACTGCGAGCGGTCGTGGGATACCTCGGAGGAGGATCGCGACTGTGAGTGCGATTGCGCCGAAGGCAATTGCGAGATTGACGTGAGAGTCCGACGAGTCTTGCGTCCGGGGCCGAACACGTAGGGAATCTTGCTGAGGTCCTCACCCATCAACACAACGTCGGCAGTGTCGACGCGACGTCGGTTCCCGCGCCGGCCATCGCTACGCCGAGGGGCGCTTCGCTCACGCTGGAGATCTCGGACAACCCGCTCGTAGTGATGGTCGAGTCCGGAATTCTGTTCGCGGCGGACGGCACCGGGTGATACCGTCGGTCGTCGCAAGTTGCCGGTATCTCTACGCCGGTTCGGCGAACTCCGGAAACGATTGATGACCGACCTGACGACGGGCCATCACCGTGATATCCAGTTCCGGAGCGGATAAAGCCGCGGATAATTATATGCCGGCCCCGGGAAGTTCGGTTATGGCCACCGCACTCTCCCCGAACAGACGAACCGCCCTCGTCCTGGCGGTCGGCCTCGCAGTGCTCTGTGCGAACCTCTTTGCGGGATGGCTGTTCGGAGTCCCACTCGGATACGGGTTCGCGCTCCCGCTGGGGGTCTTTCTCGGGCCCGTCGGCGCGGTCGGAGTAGCACTCGGGGGCGCCGTCGAGGCGCTGCTCGCAGGGGAGGTGCCGGCCGTAGCGGTCGCCAGGGGCCTCTCTGACCTGCTTCTCGTCGGCCTCTGCTACGCGCTCTGGAACGGTCGAGTGGTCGCGAGACCGGCCGACAGCGCCCGCGCCGTTGGCGGGACGCTTATCGCCGCCGCTGCGGTCGCTCTCGTCGCAACCGCCTTCGGTAGCACGGCCCTTGCGACGTTGCGCTCGCTCGTCGGGCCGTATTCGGTTGCGCTGGCGGGTCCAGCGCTCCTCGGGGACCGGCTCCTTTCGGCCATCGTCGTCGGTCCCCCGCTGCTGGTGCTAGTGTCCGGAGCGACCAGAGTCGGGGTTGCGCCCCCGCTTCGAGGGCCGCGGGTCGGTCCAGCTCGGCTGGTGGCGGTGGGTCTCGTGACAGTCGCGTGGGCTGGGAGCGCCTTCACACTGAGTCTCCTCCGTGGGGACATTGTCGCGTTCGACAGTACCCGTGCGACTCTCGCTGGGGCTCTCCCGTCCTCGCTCGAACCGATCGTGCTCGGACTGTTGCTGGACGAATACTGGCTCGTGCTGGCGGGGTCGTTCATCGCCGCGACGCTCGCGGTCACGCTCTGCCTCTGGTGGCGCCAGCGAACACCGCGGGTGCGGCGTCAGAAAAGCCATCCTAATCGGTGAGAGCAGAGGTAGTTCCTCAATAACATAGTTCTCGCTGACGAACACGCGTCCCGATGGAGGTCACACGGAGAGACGCGCTCGCGGCCCTGGCGACGCTTGGCGTCGGTAGCGCAGTCGCCGGCGAGGTTCGCGAACCCGACAGCGACCTTCAGGACGTCATTCCGACCGTCGCGGCGGTGGCGTCGGTCGTTTACCCCTCGGCCGTCGATGTCACCGACGAGTACGTCCGCAACTACGTTGCCGGGCGGACACAATTACAGGACAACTACGAACGACAGGTCGTCGATCTGTGCTCGGTCCTGGACGCGAACGCACGGGACCGCTACGGGTCCGCGTTCCGCTCGCTGCCGATCCGGCGCAGGGAGACGGTGCTCCGGGAAATGGGCATCGACCGCGCCAAGTCCGCGCCCGACGGGACCGTCGAACAGCAGTTCAGGTACTACGTCGTCAACGACCTGCTGTACGCCCTGTACACGACGCCCGTGGGCGGGCGGTTGCTCGGCATCGAGAACCCACCCGGACACCCGGGCGGGACCGAGGCGTACCAACGAAGGGGCGAGCGATGACGGCGAGTGGTACTGCGGGAGCGGCGGACGTCTGCATCGTGGGGTCGGGGCCGGCTGGAGCCATCCTCGCCGCCTCGCTGGCCGGCCGCGGCCACGACGTCGTCGTCCTCGAGGCCGGCCCGCGGTTTGCGTTCGAGTCACGCACGGCGCGGATGGACCGAGCCTTGCGGCCGGAACACGACGACCTCGACGTCTGGGATATGGGTGGACCGCGGGACAGGTACACGTCCTCGGGGCCCTACGAGTACGACCTCAACCGACATCGCGTCAAGGGGATCGGCGGGACGACACTGCACTGGGGCGGGATGACGCCGCGACTCCACCCGGAGGACTTCGAGATGGAGACCCGCCACGGAATCGGGAGAGACTGGCCCATCTCTTATGAGGACCTCGAACCGTACTACCTGCGGGCCGAGGAGGCGATGGGTGTCGCGGGCGAGCCAAACCGGTTCAGCGGTCCGCGGAGTGGGCCATATCCGCTGGCGCCGGCGGAATCAAGTTACTCCGACGAAATCTTCGCGGAGGCCTGTTCCTCGCTCGGGATCGAACTGGTTCCGAAGCCGCTCGCAATAAACACCGAACCCTACGACGGCCGGAGCCAGTGTGTCGGGTACGGGACCTGTAGCCCGGTCTGCCCGTCCGGCGCCAAGTACGACGCATCCGTCCACATTCGCAAGGCCGAAGAACGGGGTGCACGCGTCGTCACCCGGGCGCCGGTCCAGCGGCTGGAACACGACGACAGCGGCGAGCGGGTCGTCGCGGCCGTTCACGCGACGCCCGACGGGGATACGCGGCGACAGCGCGCGCGCCAGTTTGTCGTCGCCTGCGGGGCCGTCGAGTCGATCAGGCTCCTGTTGCTCTCGACGTCGCCACAGTATCCCGATGGGCTGGCCAACTCCAGCGGCGTGCTGGGGGAGTACTTTATGGAACATCCTGGGGGCGGCCTGGTAGGCCGAGTGGACGAACCGACGCGACAGCACCTCGTCGGGTACGGGACGAGTATGTGCGAGCAGTTCTACGACCACGACAGCGGCCCGGAGGGATCGTTCCTCATCGACTTCGGCAACAACGCCGGACCCGAGCCGATCGACCTCGCCCTCGAACAACTGTCCGACTCTGGACGGATCATCGCTGGCGACGTCCTCGCTCCGTTCGAGGGAGACCCGTGGGGAGACGCGCTTCAGGAGCGCCTCTCCGAGGAGTACGGCGGCTACCTCCGCTGTAACGGCTGGGTCGAGCAACCCCCGCGACGGGAGAATAAGGTCTCGCTCGATCCCTCGAAGACCGACGACCACGGTAATCCCGTGCCGGACCTGACGCTCTCGTTCGACGGCCCCGAGAGTGTGATCCTCGAACGAGTCCGGGACCTCTGTCGGGAGATCCTCGAGGAGTGCGGGGCCACAGAAATCCACGGGCACTGGTCGCCCGACGACCCCTACGTCGGATCCCACCATATGGGAGGAATCCGTATGGGACGTGATCCGGCGGAGAGCATCGTGAACGCGGAGCTGCGAGCGCACGACCTGTCGAACCTCTTCGTGAGTTCGAGCGGCGTGTTCCCCACCTGCGGCGCGGCCAATCCCACACTGACTATCGCCGCGCTGACGCTCCGACTCGCCGACCACATCCACGGGAGACTCTCCGACGGGTGAGCGGACCGATACACTCCAGCGAGGAGGGCAATCCATTACCGATCCGTTCGGAGAGTATGGACGTACTGAGCGTCGGCCTGATGGAAACTGACGCTCCGCTCGCCTGCGCGGAGCGATGGCTCACGACGCGCTCTCTGCTCTCTTCGGGACACGGCGTGGCGGAACGACGACGTCCACCTGGTAGATCTGCCTCGGAACAGTTACGTGGCCTCGACCGCATCGAGCAAGTCTCGTAGTCGGGGTCGTTCGCAGGATCTTCGGCAACCCAGCGGTAGTAAGTTGGGCGCAAAGGGGCTTCGATGAAACAACCATTAGCCGTGTCAGCTTACACAGCCAACACACTCGCCAAGATAGATTGCGAGCGGGAGGGCTGCTGAAGATACATTGAGAAAGGCCAGTTGCCCTTTGACGAATTCTTCCGCTGTGAACAGTGGTCCGATGAATTCGCACTCTGAGTTCAGCAAATAAGTCGGGAACTGCGAGACCTCTATCGGGAACGCCGTGCGAGCTACAGATGATATGTACAGCACCCGGTACCGTCGACGGAACTATACTCCTTGACATTAATGTCCGATTATGAATTCTCACCCGTCACAGGACATTTACGCCGAAACCTTGGCTGTCTTCGATCAGAACGAGCAGCAGTACGAACCGCTCACCACCCCGGAAGTAGCGGACGTGCTCGACGCTAAACGTCGGACTGTGTACAAACGGTTGCAGAAACTCGTCGATCGTGGAGAACTCGAGACAAAGGAAACAGGCTCTAATTCTCGGGTCTGGTGGCGGCCACCGACTCCTTCATCTACGACGCTCCCTGACGTTAGCACTGACCGAAAACCCCGTTCCGAAGGCGATTCTCCTGATGAGAGTACTCCACCGGAAGTCGACACAACCGACCGAGTGTCATCACAGTCGGAAAAGGGGCTGAACGGCTCTCAGAGTTATCGGGAGATTTTCGAAGCAATTCCCGTTGGCGTTACCCTCCGCGATGCATCCGATGGCACACTCATCGACGTAAACCAGCAGTACTGCGAGATGCTCGGGTACAGCCGCGAGGAACTTTTGGCACCCGACTCCGAGAGAGCGCACGCCAACGTGCCGCCATATACTACCGCTAAAGCGGATCAATATATTCGACAGGCGGAAACTGACGGCCCCCAAACCTTCGAGTGGCTCGACCAGACAAAAGAGGGAGAGCAGTTGCCGGTTGAGGTCCACCTCCGACAGACAACACTCGATGGCGGGGACAAAATCCTCGCAGTTGTCCGCGATATCACCGACCGCAAGGAACGCAAGCGAAAACGCGAAGAGGCGAATCAGCAGCTGCAGGCGGTGGTAGATACCGTCGAGGCGGCGATCTTCATCAAGGATACTGAGGGTCGATATCAGCTGATGAACGACGAGTGTAAAAAACAGCTGGGGCTTGACCCGGGAAAAGAAATCGTTGGCCTGACTGACGAAGATCTGTTCCCACCGGAGACTGCTGAGCAGTATCACACGGACGACAAGCGCGTCCTCGAGCAGGGTGAGACGATCAGAGTCGAAGAATCAATCCCGATGTCGGAGGGAGTACAGACCCATCTGACGCTGAAGTCACCACTATTCGACGGTGACGGGCAACTGGCCGGCGTCTGCGCTGTCTCGACCGACATTACCGATCGGAAGGACCGCGAGCAGAAATTACAGGCTCGCTCAACAGCGATGGAATCGTCCATCGACGGGATGGCGATCCTCGATGCAAACGGCGAATACGCCTTCGTAAACCAGGCCCATACTGATATTTATGGCTACGACGACCAGGATGCATTCCTCGGTGAGACGTGGCAGATGTGCTACGACGAGGATGAAATTGGCAGGTTCGAGACCGAGATAATGCCGACACTCTACGATCAAGGTGCCTGGCGTGGGGAGGTACGCGGGCAGCGCAAAGACGGTACAACCTTCCCGCAGGAACTCTCGCTGTCGGTGACCGACGACGACGGCATTGTGTGTGTCGTTCGTGATATCTCTGGCCGTAAGGAGCGCGAAGGGGAACTCCGTGCCGCCCGCCGATTCAACGAGGAACTGGTCGAAAACGCTCCCTTCGGGATGTTCCGACTCGACGAGGACTTACAGATCACGTACGAAAACCCGCGGGCACATGAGATCGTCGGTCTCCCCGAGGACAGGGACTCGTCGCCAGCAATCGGTGTCGACATCCGAGAGCTTCCATCGATCGTCGAGACCGGCAAAGCGGATCTATTTACCCGTCTGCAAGACGGCGAAACGATCGAATTCGAGTTCCCATTCGAATCGATCTACGGCAAAGAGGCATACTTCACCGGACGTGGGGTCCCGCTGTATCGAGGCGGCGAGTTCGACGGTGGGATCCTGATGGCCACCGACATCTCGGATCACAGACAGTACGAACGGGAACTAGAACGGCAGCAGGAGCAACTCGAGGCCCTCAACGATCTCCACGGAGTTGTTCACGAAATCACCGAGGCAGTCATCGAGCAGTCGACCCGAGAAGAGATCGAGCGCGCGGTGTGTGACCGGCTGGCCGCATCCGAGTCGTATCAATTTGCTGCGTTCGCTGACATTTCGCTCTCGCTCAGCTCGGGCGACCAGGCGGGTCAGGGACCGACCGGGGAAGCCGTGCGAACACAGGAGATACAGATCGCACAGAACCCACTCGAGGGCTCGGACTCCGAACCGTGGCACCAATACGCAGAGGAGTACGGGTTCAAATCGGCGGCGGCGATTCCTATCGTTCACGGGGCCAGACTGTACGGAGTGATCAGCGTCTACTCGGAACGCACCGATGCGTTTGCCACGGAGGAACGGGAGGTACTCGGGCAACTCGGTGAGGTGATCGGCCACACGATCGCCGCACTCGATAGGAAACGTGCGCTGATGAGCGACGAAGTCATCGAACTCACGCTTCAGATTCCACAATTGCTGGAGTCGCGAGACGTTTCGGTGACGGCCGACGAGACGGTTACGATCAAGCGGACGATCCCACTGGGCGACGACGAGTATCTTATGTACGGGACGGCGACCCCAGATGCTCTGGATATGATATACGCGATGGGCGAGCAGTTCCCAGACTGGAAATCCGTTCGTACGTTCGGCGAGACGGACGGCGAGGTCCGATTCGAACAGCGTCTCTCGAGTCCTCCAGTGACCTCGATTATCGCAGATCAAGGGGGCCACTTTGAGGAAGGGCGGATCGAAGACGGGGAGTACAGCCTAACCGTCCATCTCCCACCGGGGGCTGATGTCCGGCAGATTATCGCCGATATTCGGGAGATATACCCGAGTGTGGAATCTCTCAGCCAGCGACAGATAACTCGTGAAGAATCCTCGCCACACCAGACACTGAGTCTCCTCACGGAAAAGCTGACCCAGCGCCAGCGGGCGGCGCTCGAAGCAGGGTACCACGGGGGCTTTTTCGAGTGGCCCCGTGACCGATCTGGCGAGGAAGTCGCCGAGTCGCTCGACATTGGTGCATCAACGTTCCATCAGCACATTCGAAAGGCCGAGAAGAAACTCCTTGACGTGGTATTCGCCTGAACCGGACTGTGACAACGTAGTCACAAATTTTCGGCGACCAAATTATAGTCATCCACGAGTTCTTGGAACTATGGACAGCGGCGAACAACTGCCGTCGGAGGACCACGGGGAGTATGAGCCCCTCTCGGTCCTGACGGATACGCGCCACCGAAAGGTCCTTTCTATCTTATTGGATCAGACGCATCCACTGACGGAACGGGACCTTAGCCTCCAAGTTGCGGCTCAAGAGACGGGTAAGGAACCGGCGGAGGTGGCCGTCGAGGAACACGAGACGATCCAAGTGGATCTGTATCACCGGTGTCTTCCGAAGTTAGAGGCTGCCGGATGGATCGAGCGGTCTCCGGAAGGAGTGATCACTACTGAGTCGCTTGTGTCCTGGGATGAAAACTCGTCGGCTCCCGATCTACAGAACCCTGAACATCCGTTCTGGGAGGCGGTTAGCACGCTTTTTGCACGCCCCCGCAGAATGGAATTGGTTTCAATCATTGCCAACCAACCCCCCAACCTCTCTCTGGAGGAATTGGCTACCGAACTCGAGGAGTGGGGGCCTGACTCTCGGACAGCTGAGCAACGTGAGAGCGAACCCGCCCTTCTCAGTACGCTTCATCACATAGATCTGCCGAAGTTAGCGGAGGCTGGACTGATCGAATATGATCACGATGAAAAAACGATCACCCGTACGCCTACCCTAATGACGCTCCTTAATCAGAGTGATCTCAACGACAGGTAGTCAAAAGAGAGATACCGATTAATAGGGTTCACTGACCCGTACGGACTCTGGTTCAATCGTCACTTCGTATTTCTCATACTCAAACTGTAGCTGATCAATCGAGTCCGAGGTCTCGAATAACCGATCTAACGAATCTACGTCTATGGATTCCTGCAATGGCGGCAAATCCAGGAGCGGTCTGTCCGCTAGAGGTTCAACGGCTCGTAGAACGGCCTCGCTGACATACTCTTCTTCGCCGATTTCGACGACACACTCCGATTGATTTGGATCAGTCACAATGGATAATGTGCCCTTCCCCCCCACAATTAAAATATCTTCTCTATGGAACTGGCCTCAACTATCGCCACAATTATTGCTCGGTATCTTTGAGAAATGAGAAGCGGGACGCGGTGTATCCAGTAGACGAGTCTCGACACACTTTGGCTCTGATAGAATCCGTCATACCATATTCGCAAGCGCGAATGTACGGGTGGTCCGATCCAGCTCACTCGAAAGCAACGAACACAACTCGCGCAGGAGAGCCCACCTTTTTATTGCGTCGGGTCGCGCGCAGCGCGACCACTCCTTGCAAAAAGCTGGACCAAAAACCGACCGACCCCCCCGTCTCCGGAAGAGCGAGCTCTTCCGTGCTCCCGTTCGCTCCGTCCAGTCGCTCACGGGAACTCCGGCGGCTCCGTCGGTGAACCGCTCGCTCCGCTCGCGGATGCTCGATACGCACTCTCGAACTACCGGCTGTTTCATACGGTATTGTGTCTGAAAAATGGCTTTCACCACGCATCCCCCATAACGTGGTCCCGAGTGGTTGCGATGAATCCCCAAACAAAGATCCACGTGAAAAGAATGACGAATGTAACCATCGTCGAGGATAGCAGGCCCATCGCTGCTGCCAGGTCTAGCAATACAGAGTACGAGAACAGGCTGATTACCACTGCGATAGTTGCTGCCATAACACACTCGAGAGACCGCCAGACCGTGTCGAATCGAGGGTTAGCACCTTTGATTTGTTGAGGACGCCCTCCCGTGTTTTTTGGTGTGGTCATACATACCACTATTCTAGACTTTGATGCTAATTCATTATAAATACACCGCACGGTTTTCATTCCATTATAGAACCAGTTGGTTCTGAACTCTTCGCAAGTGCGGTTCTACATCTGGGTCAGTAAATCTAAGCTGATACTGATTACTCTCGTCTCTTATCGCCGAGCGCCGCCAACGGGGATGGCGCTCGGCGGTAAACAGTGAGAGTAATCAGTATGAAAGCGACTAACGCAAACCGCTTGGTACAGTCACATCCGGTTTCGACACGTTCTCCTCTCCTATTTGTTGCTGGGATTACTGACAAAAGAGAGATCCAGTAACTGATACTATAGTGGCGTTTTGACCTTACAGGACCCTTTTGCAAGTAAGATAGAGATTCTCGGTGTGTCCCCGAATGAGCCCTCCACTCAGTTACTTCCGGGATTTGACTTTACAAGTCACCAGCGGGATCTCGGATTCGGTATCGGACTGCTTGTCCTTACTATTGGGGAGGCTAGTATTCGATACTACAGATTGATCACTGGGAGTACTACTCTCCATCCTGATGCACGGCTTGTATGGCGACCGCTAGCCCGGGCGGTTCACAATGACGCTGCTCTGTATGTGGCTCCCGCGACAGATAACAAAACACCGTTATTCGAGTTCCTCAATCTCCTTGTCGCAGCGACAGACGCGTATGCGTTCAGTTTTCTGCTCTTGGTCGGCTTAGCGAATGGACTGAGTGCCCTTCTTCTTTATCGCTTGTTTGTTCGACACACGATGTGGCGAACGGGTCTGCTCGCAGCGATCGGATTCGTTCTCGTCGTCCCAGTAATCAAAGGGCACTACATCAATGTTCGATCGTTCGCTGTCTGTGCGTTTTTGTTAGCACTTTCCAGTCGGCGAGCAGTATGCTGTGGGACTGCCGTCGCTGTCGCAGCCCTCTTTTCACAGTACCTGATCGTCGGTTTTCCCATAATCTGTTGGTGGATTCTCGCTCCCCGGGGAGATAGACGAACGGATACGCCACGAACGTGGCTGATTCGATTTGCCGGCGCGGCGATGACGCTCATCGCCGTTACCTACGGTGCCGTCTTCGTGATCTGGGGATGGCCATCATTTATTGGCAGTCTGTATTGGACGACTGGCGTTGCAGAGCAGTACTTCACCGCATATGGCCCGTCCGTATGGATCGGGCAGCGGGCTTGGTGGAAATATACCTTGGCACTCATAGGGATCATCGTAACTATCCATAGATTCTCGTCGGACCGGTCGGCGAGAAATCTATGAGGACTTACGATGATCCCTATCACAACTCGACTATGGCCGCTTCTCGTACTTGCCGCGGCTGGGACGATAGCTGTCGTTGCAAGACGAGTCCCGATGGGCGAACCGTCGGAGAGAGGAAATTCTCGATCACAACTCCTGACCCTTATTGTCGGGACCACCGGGCTGTTTAGTGCATTCCTGTTGGTAAGACCGTATCATACCTATTGGCTGTACCCGCTCCCGTGGTTGGTCGCATTAGCAGCCCTCGCTGTCCGGACAGCTGTTCCCGGATACACACTAACGCCAGCTCAGCGTTAGTGTCTGAACCGGCCTGCTGGTTCCGGAACGGCAATCGGCCGTTCCAGGAATGGTGACTGAGCGTCTCGGATGGAAAAACCACAAAACGTATTGAAGTAGCTCCCGCCGGATGGCTGTATGCCCTCCAGACGAAGTGTACTCGCCTCTATTGGGAGTCTCGCAACCGTGGCAACTGCTGGCTGTCTCGACGTCAGCAGCGACATAGATCCGGGAACCAGCACCGATACTGACTGGCCTATGCCGGATTTCGATAGCCGGGCCACTAGCTGGGCCCGAGATGCAGCCGCTCCCCGAGAGACCCCAGCGGAGCGCTTCCGAATCGACCTCCCGAGTCCGACCGATCGCCCCGTCGTCGCCGACGGGACCGTCTTTCTCCCGACAATGGGTGGTCTGATCGCGCTTGATACCGCCGACGGCGAGGAACAGTGGCGATATGCACCCGCGGAAGCTGCCCACTTTTTCCCATCTCCGGCAGTTCACGACGGAACAGTGTACGTCACCGGGGAAGATCCCGGCTTGGTCGCACTAGATGTCACCGACGGTACGGTCAAGTGGACTGTCGAGAGCGACGATCGAATGCGAGCGCCGCCCGCCCCGACCAGAGACTGGCGTGCGCTCTATGTTGGCGATGATGCGGGCCGAGTCGTTCGTGTGACTCCAGACGGCGAAATCGAATGGACTACCGACGTGTACGGATCAGTGACGCGGCTGGTCGCCCACGAACCTGCTGGGGTGTTCGTCGGGACGACGGCAGGCGAGGTCCACGCCCTGTATGACGAGCAGGGGGTCTGGCGGCAGCCGGTTCCGGGAAAGGTGACTGCACTCGCCGGGACCGAGGGAAGCGACGTCTACGCCGCGACCTTCGGTGGAGGGACTCTCCGACTCGCTGGCGGTGCCCACGCCGGGCGTCCACGCTGGCATACTCCGGACGGGCCGACAGCACACCGATCGTTCGTGCTAGCCGAGTCCAGTCTGTTCGGTACGGACGGGGCCGGACTTACGCGTCAAAACCACCGCACTGGTGAGCGTGACTGGCGGCTCGGGGACGACTACTTTTCAGCGCCAGCAGCTGGTGGTGATACAGTTTACGTCGGCGGACGAAGAGAAGTGGCAGCGTTCAAGATCAGCGGTGGCCTCGGAATCGGCGGGGCCCGTTTCGAGGCCCGGCGCTGGACCTACAGGTTTGGCGAAGGGTCCGGTGGTAACCCCACCGTCGCCGATGGCGCGTTGTTCGTTCCGATCACGGGAGGAGAAGACACCGAATCGGGGTTGTTGGCGCTGGAGTGACCGATCGATCACTCCACTCACAGCGAGGCCAGAGTGACTCTTTCAGGACTGCTTTAGTAGCGTTTGCAAGTCTTCACCTACTCGATCGCACGACAACGGGCGATCCGATGCGTAATCAGTTGCAAAGGCTACTACAGTTGGCAGTCGACGGCCGAACATACGGATCTGAGGTGAGCGCTCCGCACCCAGGGAAATATGGTTGGTTTTTAACACACTCCCACCCGAAAAACGGGTGAGTAATGGTCACCCCGACACGTCGTGCCCTCCTCCACGGAGCCGCGGGACTCGCCACCGGCCTCGCCGGATGTAGCGAAGTGCTCGACGGCTCCACCGAATCGACGCGCACAGCACCGCAAGCTAGCAGGAACGATGGTTCAGCGTCCGGATCGGTGACGGATCCAGAGATCCACCTGATCCGCGTAGACACTGATCGGCCACCGATATGGCTCGCAGAGTCGAACAGCGAATCAAGCGGTCGTCCGACTCCGAGCCAGCGTAACCGCTGGCGCGATTCCATCGTCGTCGACGGACCTGACCGTGCAGACAGTCTCGATATCGGGGAGCCCGTAGACCGCGAACAGGTCGAGTCGTTTGTCGCGGCAACGGACTTCACCACCGAGACAGTCTACGTCGAGATGGGAGCCGTAGAGGAGTGTTTCCGGCTCGATCTCTGCCACATCAGCTGGACACCGAGCAGTATCTCGACTGACTACACCCGGCGGACCAGACCGTACACGGCGCAGTGTGCAGTCGACGAGTGGGTGACCGAGGCCCGACTCATCCGGATTCCCGACGCGATCGAGGCCGACAACGTCAATAAATACTCGTCTTCAATCGGAACCGGAACCTGCGACCGGTACCGAGGCAACGCCGGGGAAGAGGCCCGAGCCGAGCCTCCAGCCGCCAACGAGAACGCTGTTCGAAAAGAAGCGCCACCGGTCGATTCCGGAGGTAGCCGGTGATGAACGAGGAGAGCGCGCCCGCGACAGATCGGGGCCGGATGACCCGCCGGGGGGTGCTGGCACTGGCCGGAACGAGCGTCCTTGCTGGCTGTAATGGCCTCACTGGAATTGGGGGCGAGCAGGAACCGACGATACGAGCCTCCGACCTGCCGGACATCGACCCCGACGAGGATCCGGACCCGGTTATACCCGAATCGGTTCCCGTCGACATCGCCCCAGATCACTTCGACGCTGCCCGGAACAGGGTCACGACACTACTCGCAGAGCTTCCGACGCCGCTGGGGCCGGGAGATATCCCGAACGGCTATATCCGCCAGCAACTCTCCGACGCTGCAACCGACGCCACCACCGGGCTCAACGACGCGCGCAATGCTCCGACGGGACTGGTGGCACTCGAGTCACTCCGGCGAGCACGTGCCGAGGCCCGGTACGCCGCCGCTGGGTGGGCAGTCGACGATCAGGATCTCTCGGTCGAGCCCATACAGCAGGAGTACAGGCAAACCGTCTCGGACGCCAAGTCGGTTCGGGATGCCCACGAGTACGTGGGGAGTGACCCTGTTCGAGCAGCGCTTGTCCACGCTCGTATTGAGAACACACTGCAACGAGTGATCGACAGTCGGGAGCCCGCAACGGAAGAGAACGGCCTTATGTACGTTGCAGAGTGGGGTGAGACAGCCGAGTCAGCACAGGCACACCTGGACGATGTACGCCATCTCGACGAGCAGTTCACGACGTCGCTGCCTGCGGACGCTGGCACTGTCGAGGAGACACTCACCGAGGCCGCCGAGTCGTTACTCGCGGACGTCCGGTCGCGCAGGTCGGGCTTACCGTCGGAGCCGACCGCAGAGGAGTGGGACATCCCCGAGCGGGTGATCGGCGACCTCCGCCGGGAAGCCGACGACGGGGTTGCTCGTGTCGCAGACGCGAACGGGCCAGCCAGTGCCGTGATCGACGCGCATAGACGCCTCACGCAGTTCCAGGCCCTGGACCGTCTACAGGAGCGTGTCGATGACGGCGAATTGTCCCGACCACAGAGTGCCGAGGCTGTCCGAGAAACCCGGTCGACTGCCTACGATGCTCTAAATGCAGCAATCGAGGAGAGTTCCGCACCGGATTTGACGCGAGCAGCCCTCACCAGTGCTGCGTGGCGAGTCGTAAGTGCCGACTGGGAACTCGCCCGGTACGAGGGAGAGATCGCCGTGTCACGTCTCGATACTACCATCGCTGAGTACACTATCGCGACTGCCATCGGACGGACAGCTCCAGGTATCTCAAAACAGGCTGTCGAGACACTGATGAGTAAGTAATCAGTGGTAACAACAAGGTCGTCAATAACCGAATCGAGGACGACGAAGGGACGGAAGATCCGGAGGGGAACATCGGTGTTGGCATCCTGGTCGAGGACAATATTGACAACGAATTCGATCCCGTCGCGGACAACAACAAAATCATTCAAAACACAATCACCGGCTTCGAAACTCGGGTCGAAGACGAAGGAGCTGCAACCAAAGTACGACCATTCGACCCCTGAGGATCGCCGGAAGAGACGAGCCATACGCTCTCCGCACAGGGGTCTCGTTCCGCTGCTTCGTCGAACGCGGTGTGGAGATATGCGCGGGCTGTCTCTGCAGTGTTTTACAGAATGCAAGGAGAATGCCCAAGGGTCGTTCGAAAATCGATGATTATCGTGATGACGAGACGCTCCGCGTCTCGAAGGACCTCTTTGACCGGGGTCAGGACAGCCACGCGGATGCTGAAATCCAGCAGGTGACGCGTGGAACGTATGCATCTTGAAAATCACAGGCCACAACGCCCGGCCTGCAATCCCGTTGTGGGATAACTCCGCGTTCACGAGGAGGAAGCCAACAGAGTATTCTCGTCTCAACACGGACGCTGAACTCCTTTGCACACTCGCGAACAAATTAATAGGAGATGGTCGGTACCGTAAGGAAACGACCAAAGTCACCGGCCCGACGTGCACCACTGCTGATTGCGGGTCTGTCGGTCGGCAGCTGTCTCACAGAATAGTCGGACGCCGCCCTGACGACACGCAAGAACTCACACTCCACCACGATGCCCGTAACAAGACGAAACGTCCTTTCGCAACTGGCAACTCAAACCGATGCCGAGCGACAGGAAACGACGACGACGGCGGCGCTCGCAGCTGCATTGGCCGTCGACGAGGACGAGATCGAACGGCATCTGGACGGGCTACTGGCGTGTGAGTTGGCCCGGAGAGACGCAGACGACAGTATCAGAGTGACCGTTACTGGTGAGGAACTACTGAACCTCGATACCGACGAACTAGTGATCGTCGAGCCTCAAACTGAGGGCGTCGAGCCTCAAACTGAGGGCGGCGAGCCTCAAACTGAGAGGTCGGACCGGTGACGGGGCGGAATTTATGACGGACCCACGTGATTGTACCCTAACGGAGATGCACCCGCGATGACCACCGACGAGAGGGACGGATCGATGGCAGATCGAGAAGAGATCAACTACGACCCCGCGTCGAGCCGGTATCACGTCTACGAGTGTCCCGATTGCGACAACGTCGTCCTCGCGCTTGGCCGGGACGAACCACCGATGTCGTGCCACGGCGAGTCGATGGTGCGCGTGACCGATCCAGATATCACCGTCAAACCCCCGGACGTCAAGCAGGTATTGCTCCAGGCGTTTGGACTGCCGAAAGCCGGATTGGATATCTGCCTGTGTGTCATCGGCGACGGCCCGCTCTCGGCAAACGAGGTCGCCGAGACGCTTGGCTACGACCGGAGCACAGTGACTCGCTACCTCAACAAGCTCGTGGACCTCGGGTTGCTCCGCCGATCGGAGCTCAATCGGGAGGGCGGCGGCGTCGTCAACGTCTACCACTCGATCGACCTCGAACGGATGCGGCGGGAGACCCTGATCGGCTTTTACGTCTGGGCCGGCGAAGCGGCCGCGCTCATCGAGGACGCGAACATCACGAAACAGGAGTACCTCGACGAGAACCCCAACCGGGAACTCCCGGACATCTTCTGGGAGGCCTTCCCCGACGACTGATACTGATTTCTCCCACTCGTTTCCGCCGAGCGTCGTCACCCGGGTGGCGCTCGGCGGCAAGAGACGAGAGGACTCAGTATGATCGGTCTCTTCCCTCGATCCTGTTTCCGCTCGCGGCGGGCGGGGAACCGGTTCCGCGTGCGCCCCTCAAGCAAGCAGTTCGCTCGCGAGGACGATCACGCCGACGAAGCCGAAGACAACCCCGAGGGCCGGTTCCATCACTTCACTCGGAACGTATTTGCCGACGCGCGTCCCGACGGTGCCGCCGATCAGGACACCGGGGATCGACCACGCGACGACGTACCAGACGGGTGTCGCCGCGAGCGCGTGGACCGCCGCCCCGGCAAACGCGGCGACGGCGAGCACGAACACGCTCGTCGCGACCGCGACACGGGGCGGCAGCCGACACCGGACGATCAGTTGTGTGGTCGTGATTTCGGGGAGGCCGGCGCTGATGAGTCCGGTCACGAAACCGCCGACGGTCGCCAGTCCGACACCCGGTAGTCGCCAGCATTTCGCGTACGTGAACGTCTCGCCGTCTCTCGACCGGATCGTCGTCTCCCCACGACCCTCGTTTTTTCGCCGGAGAAATTGCCCCTCGCCCTCACCCGGGACACAGTCTTCGGGCGAATCGTGAAGCACGAGGAACGCCCCGAGTGCGAGCAGTCCGATCCCGAAAGCGAGTTTGAGAAGCGTCGTCGGGACGTAGTGCGCGGCGATGGCCCCCACGACGACCGCCGGGATAGCGCCGAGGAGGAGCCACTTGGCCGTCGCGTAATCGACGACCCGCTGTCGGACGTAGTTCAACAGGCCGTTGCCCATCCCGAACACTTCGGTCAGGAGGCCGGCACCGATCGCCTGCGACGGCGAGAGCCCCACGGCTAACATAAAAAACGGGCTGAAGAACAGCGCGCCCGAAACGCCCGATGCCAGCGCCACTCCGGAAAACAGGATCGACGCGGGAAACACCCACCAGTGGGCCAGAAACTGTTCGACCGGGAACCCCGCCAGAAGCGGCACCGACTGGAGGAGGACTGATGTGGGTTCGACCGTGGAGGCTACACTCGAAAGCGGGATACCGAGCATCCCCAGTAACGAGACGACGCTGACAACGCCCAAAGCGCGAGTTCCCGTCATCGCTCCGACGCACTGACCGCTCGCTCGTGGGTGCCGACCGGACCCCGCCAGCTACTTCCGTTCGCACAGCCGGTTCTCCATTGCCACGAATGAATCGTCGTTTCCATCGTATCCAGTAACCCGAAATCTTCGCCGTTCGTCGAACCGAAACCCCCGTCGTTCGTGGTCCGGATCGGGTGTCGATCGCTACGGTCTCGATCCGGGTGAGTCGACGGCCGCCGAACCCCGTTCGGGAGGATCGAAAGCAGCCGATGCTCGCTCGCTGCCGCATCGCACGCGGCGGCTATCACACCGCTCACGCGAGAATGCCGAGACCCAGGAACGCGCCCAGCACGACCCCGTAGACGACGTGGACCGTCCCGAACATCACCATCATCCCCTTGTCGGGTTCCATCCCGAGGACCATCCGCATCCAGAACATCATCCCGCCGATCATCAGGACGATCCCGTACACGATCCCGAGTCCGATCGCGACCCCGAGAGAACCGAGTGATAGTCCGAGCACCGGAACGCCGACTGCGAAGACGACGCCGGCGACGATGCCGTAGATCAGGTGTAACACCATCCCCGGCATCGCGTGATCCCCGGGCTCTCCACCCGCGACCTTCGCGACGAGGCCCGCGGTCGGCGGGGGGTCGTCGTCGCCCATCACCATCATCAAAGCAGTCATTGCGATCGTTGCCGCGAGCCCGCCCGCCAGACCGGCGATAACTGATGCCATCGTTCGACCGAACAGACGAGAGACGCGTATTAAGCCACGACGCGGGTGTTGTACTCGCTTGCACACTCGCGAAAAGACCCTTGTACACCGCTGCGGAGGTGGTGTATATGAGCACAGATGAAACTCACCACGAGTACGAGGTCGTCGTCGTCGGTGGCGGCCCAGCCGGGATGACGGCGGCACTGTACAGCACGCGACTCGGACACGATACGGCAGTCGTCAACCGCGGCGGCGGCCGCGCGGCGATGATGCAGGAGGTCCACAACCTTCTGGGCGTCAAAGAGGAGACGAGCGGGGCGGAGTTCCTCGGTATCGGTCAGGAACAGCTCGAGGCCTACGGCTGCGACATCCACCGCGATATGGTCACGTCCTGCTCGCGCGAGGACAGTGAGAAACTGCACCTCTCCGGCAACAGCGGAACCTACGCCGCCGACCGGGTCGTGCTGGCGACCGGGTTCAACGACGTCAGACCGGATCCGCCGTTGCCGCGTACCGGCCGCGGACTCCACTACTGTCTCCACTGTGACGCGCATATGTTCGTCGACGAGCCCGTGTACGTGATGGGCCACGCCGAGAGCGCCGCCCACGTCGCGGGGATTATGCTCAATTTCACCGACGAGGTCGATATACTCACGCGGGGCCACGACCCCGAGTGGAGCGCGGAAACCGCGGAGATGCTCGACGGCCACCCGATCAACGTCGTCGAGGAGGACGTCTCCGGCGTCCAGAACGGAGAGGACGGGTGGCTGAAAGCACTGGAGTTCGAGGACGGATCCGTCAGAGAGTACAAAGGCGGCTTCGCGATGTACGGCGCGGAGTACAACAACGGCCTCGCGCTGGAACTCGGCTGCGAGATCAACGACGACGGCTCGATCGTGGTCGACGACCACGGGCGGACATCGGTCGACGACGTCTACGCCGTCGGCGACTGCACGCCCGGCCACAACCAGGTCCCGATCGCACTCGGCCAGGGCGCGAAAGCCGGGATCGACGTCCACTTCCAACTCCGGGACTTCCCGCGTGATCCGGACCTCCTCGACGAACAGGGGCCGGTCCGTTCCGAGGAGGTGCCGGGACTTCCCGACGAACTCCTCGAGCAGGCCGTCGACTTCCACACCTACGGCGAATGAGAGTGTCGGGAAGTTCTCGAACTACTGGCGCAGTCGGAAGAGCCGCACTCAACGAATGAGATAATGGCCGAAGACGTCACCTACGCTCGGAAATATCAGGTTCTCACAGTACTGGCGACAGCCGAATTACTGGCGATGACGCTCTGGTTCAGCGTCTCGGCAGTCGGTCCGGAGTTGGCGGTGGCCTGGGGTCTCTCAGCGACCGAAACCGCGTGGCTCACCAACGCGGTCCAGCTCGGGTTCGTCGTCGGCGCGCTCCTCTCGGCGCTTTTCACCGTCTCCGACGTGATCAAGCCGCGCTACCTGTTTTCGGCTTCGGCAGTCGTGGGTTCGGCTGCGACGGTTATCATTGCGACGAGTGTCAGTTCCTTTCTCCCGGCAGTGGTCCTTCGGTTCCTGACCGGAGTGGCGCTCGCAGGGGTATATCCTCCCGGGATGAAGATTATGGCGGGTTGGTTCCGAGCCGGACGGGGGTTCGCAATCGGCGTATTGGTCGGTGCACTGACCGTCGGTTCCGCGATGCCTCACCTCCTGCGCGGCGTCGGTGGCGTCGGACAACCCACACCCGTTTTGCTCGGTGCTGCGGGCCTCGCTACGGTCGGTGCCGTGCTGGTCCTGTTCGTGGAACCCGGCCCGTATCAGGCACCGGCGGCCCCCTTCGATCCGGGTGCGATCCGTCGGATCGTCGGGGACCGGGCGACGACCCTCGCCAACATCGGCTACTTCGGCCATATGTGGGAACTGTACGCGGTCTGGGCCTGGATTCCGGTGTACCTCTCTTTGAGTTTCACCGCGAGCGGTGGCGAGACCGAAGCCTTCGCCGCGTTGGTGACCTTCGGGACTATCGCGATCGGCGGGATCGGTGCCGTTCTCGCAGGCATCAGCGCGGACCGGTTAGGTCGGACGACCGTCACCAGTGCCAGTATGGTCACGAGTGGCGGTGCCTGCCTGGCCGCCGGGTTCGTGTTCGGTGCCCCGACGATCGTGGTCGTCCCGTTCGTCCTCCTGTGGGGGTTCGCTATCGTCGCGGACTCCGCACAGTTCTCGGCTGCCGTCTCTGAACTCGCCGACGATTCGTACGTCGGGAGCGCACTCACGTTCCAGACCGCGATCGGCTTCCTGCTAACGCTGGGCTCGATTCAGTTGACGCCCCTCGTCGCGGATCTGATCGGGTGGCGGTGGGCGTTCGCCCCGCTTGCAATCGGCCCCGTGGTCGGCACGGCTGCGATGCTCAGACTGCGTGGCCGTCCCGAAGCTAAGTTACTCGCTGAGGGCCGGGGATGACGATCCTCTCGTAGGGATCGTTCCTACTGACCGTCGGGCCCCGACCGTTCCAGTTCGACCCAATCACCGTCCGAAAACGGGGAATTGTACGCGATATCGAGCCGGTGGAAGACGACGTTCGGGATCCCGATATCCGCGAGATACAGGTCGTTCTCGACGGCGTGGAGTCCCGTTTTCGGAAGTGCGAGCGTCACCGTACGGTCGGGCCTCGCTCTGATTCCGTGTGTGTCTCCCGTCGTCGCGTCCAGTCCGGACGGCACATCCAGCGACACGACGGGCTCCGATCGACTGTTCAGTGCCTCGATGTAGTCACTCGCCGGCGGGCGAACCTCGCCGGCGATCCCGTACCCGATGAGCGCGTCCACGACGACCGGAGACCAATCCGCGCCGGCGAGTTCCTCGGTCCCGGTCGTGATCGGGACGGACATCTCGTCGAGAATCCGTGCCTGGTGAGCCGCCGCACCTGTCAGTTCCGACGGCGCCCGATCAAGCACTACCCGGACAGCCACGCCGCGGTTCGCGAGGTGCCGCGCAGAGGCCATTCCGCCGCCGCCGTTGCCGCCGTTGCCGGCCGCGATGACAACACCGCCTGCATCGTCGCGGATGTCCCGGACGTGCCACGCGAGCGCTCGCCCGGCGTTCTCCATCATCTGCAGCAGCTCCAGCCCCACTTCCTCGACGGCGACGCGGTCGACCTCGCGCATCTCCGCGGCGGTGATCGCTGTGACGCCGTTGCCGTCCACAGTGCGGAATTCGGTCCGGGTCATACCTCCCTGTTGGGCGGTACTGACAAATATTTCGCAGTGAGTGGGAGGTAACCATCGGTCGCTGTGCGGGGCGTGGCTGAGAATTCTGTCTCCTGCAGCAGCACGGACGGTGTGCACGTTCAGGACGTTCTTCCTCGGGACGCTATCCCGAGCGTCGGCCCCATCGTTCGGCCCCGAGTACTTCGGCGACGATGACGACGACGTGATGGTCGTCAACGGCGACCCGCCGAGAGCGTCGATTCGAGCCATTCGACGATGGCGACCCTTTCGTCGGGCGGGTCCTGCGTGTCGACGCTCATAAAGGTCCCCAGAAACTGGAAAAGCTCCGTCTGGTCGTTCGCGAGCGAAGCCTCGAGATCGTCGGGAGGTGGCGGGATTGTCATCCTCGAGACAACATTGTCCTCAGGACGATCCCCGCTCCCACTCTTCGAGCGTGAACCGGTCGTACGCCACGGTCTTGACCCGACTCCACTCGGCTGTATCCCACTCGGGGAAGTAGGCGTCTCCCTCGTACTCGCCAGGGATTCGACTCAGAACCATCCGATCAACGGCCGGCTGAAAGAGTCCGTAGATGCCGGCACCGCCGATCACGTATCCTTCTTCGGCCCCGAGCGATTCGACGGTCGCGATCGCCTCCGCGACGCCGGAAGCAGGGTACGCCGTCTCAACATCGTACCCGGTTTCCGAGCGGCTCAACACGATCTGGGCCGTCCCGGGAAGGTCACCACGCATCGAGTCGAACGTCACCCGTCCCAAGATTACGGGCGAGTCGGCGATCCGGTTGCGGTACTGCCGTTTGTCCGTCGGAATGCTCGGCCAGGGGATCTCACCGTCTCGCCCGATGACGCCGTTTTCCGCCACGGCCGCGACGCTCGTCAGTTCGACGTCTGTCCCCGTCATTCGCAATCCAGTTCGCAGTCGTACGTTCGGCTGTAGATCCAGTATCCGTCCCCCGTCGGCGGCATCGGCGAGGCGTGGTCCATCGAGAGTTTCGGATCGTTGTCGCGGTCGAGCGTCTCGACGAAGTACCACTCGCCGTCCGGCTCGGAGATGTTGACCCGGTACTGCCACACGTAGATCCGTCCCGGATCCACGTACACCGCATATGAGTCCGGGATGACGTCGTTGCGGGTCGGTGTCGGCTCGGGAGTCGTTTCAATCGCCATAGTCCATCGTGGTGCCGTACGGATTAGGAGCTATCGCGCGATGCCCTCGGGGACGCACGCTGGCGATACTTTTATTTTGGAGCTTTCGTCACTGGCCGACTCCCGCGTATTCGACGCCTGTCAGCTCTGCGATGTCTTTTTTCCAGGTCGTCAGATCCTGCCGGTTGAATCCCGCGAGGCTGTCGTGGCCGCAGGCGCGAGCCAGCATCTTCATCAGTTCGACCGTGGCCTCGAAGAAGTTCTGGAGCCCCTCCGCCGCGGATTCGACGACGACCCGGCTTCTGAGATCCTCCCGCTGTGTCGCGATCCCGACGGGACAGTTGTTCGAGTCGCAGGCGCGCATCCCGAGACAGCCGATCGCCTGCATCGCCGAGTTGGCGACCGCGACGCCGTCTGCGCCGAGTGCCATCGCCTTGAGGAAGTCCGATTCCGTCCGGAGTCCGCCCGTCGCGATGAGCGTCACGTCCGACCGGCCGCGCGAATCGAGGTGACGGCGAGCGCGGGCCAGGGCGGCCATCGTCGGGACGGAGATGTTGTCCTTGAACACGTCCGGTGCCGCGCCGGTCCCGCCGCCGCGGCCGTCGAGAATGATGTAGTCCGCACCTGCCTCAAGTGCGAAGTCGATGTCCTCTTCGACGTGCTGGGCGGAGAGTTTGAACCCGATCGGGATGCCGCCGCCGACCTCGCGGACCCGCTCGGCCATCGCGGCGAAGTCCTCGGGCGTCCGCAACTCCTCGAACCGAGCAGGGCTAACCGCGTCAGTGCCCGGCTCGAGGCCGCGGACCTCGGCGATGCGACCCTGGACTTTCTCACCCGGCAGATGGCCGCCGGTTCCCGTCTTCGCCCCCTGTCCGGCTTTGAAGTGGAACGCCTGGACCCGTTCGACGAGGTCGAGCTCCCAGCCGAACTTCCCCGTCGCGTACTCGTAGAAGTACCGCGAGTTGGCCGTCTGCTCTTCGGGGAGCATCCCGCCTTCGCCTGAACAGACGCCCGTGCCCGCGCGATCGGCCCCCATCGAGATGGCGACTTTGGCCTCCTCGCTGAGCGCGCCGAAACTCATATCGCTGACGAAGATCGGAATCTCCAGTTCGAGTGGGTTCTCCGCGTTCGGGCCGACGACCAGTTCGGTGTCGACGGGTTCCTCGTCGGCGAGCGGCCGCCGCGCCAGTTGCGCCGTCAGGATCTGGAGGTCGTCCCAGCTCGGGAGTTCGCTGCGGGGAACGCCCATCGCCGAGACGCTGCCGTGCTCGCCGATCCCCTCGGGGCCCTTCTGTGCGAGTTTCTGGATGTAGTGGGTGTACGGTTCCGCCTCCTCGTCCGGCTCGCCGTAGAACTCCGGGTTTGCCGCGCTGTCGGCCTGGTCGGGTTCCTCGTACGGCTGGGGGTTGTCCTCGGCCCACTCCGCGACTTCCGCGGCATCCACGTACACGGCGTCGTCGGCCTCGTCGACCCAGGCCGTGAACGTCGCCAGGACCTCGGAGTTGTCGTACTCGCTGATCCCCGTGTCGACGCGGTAGTCCCAGCCGTGGACGCCGCAAATGAGGTTGTCGCCCTCGACGCGGCCGTCGCCGAGCAGCACGCCTCGGTGGAGACACCGGCCGTACAGGACGGACACCTCCTCGTCGTACCGGACGACGACGAGGTCGACGTCCGCAACGCGTACGTGTCTCGGCTCCCGGTCCGGCAGGTCGCTCCACGTCGCGACGCGTTCTGGCGACTGAGCGTCGGTCCGGCTCATTCGTCTCTCCCTCGCTTCGAGCGGAGTCGGGACTGACGCGCATTTCGTTTTCGTCCGCCTATTCGGTACTCCTCTTCGCAAAACACCGTACTCGATAGTCGGTATTGCCTGCGTTCGTGTCCTGAAACCATACTGTTCACTTCCTGCAGAGTTCCCAGAGGAATAGAACTGCTGGGCGTGTGTGTAACCGACACCCACGCTCGCTGTGGCGCTATATATTTGCCCCCCGAATGATCGGGTATGGCAGACGAATACCCGGACCGACAATCCCTCGCAGAGATCGAAGCGACGATCGGATCGATCAAAAAGATGCTCGCCGTCGGCGCCGTCTTCGCCGCCGTGGGGTATCTGTTGATCGGTGCCGCGCTGTTCTTCGAGCTGACGTCGTTCCATCCGCTCTTGGAGAATTTCTTCGCGTCGTTCCCCGACACGAGTCTCGCGGGTGGCAGTGGTGGAACGCGCGGCGGCGCCGTCAACGCGACGCTTGCGGCGATCCACAAGTGGCCCTCGACGCTCCTGTGGCTCAAACTCGGCGGCGTCGGCCACATCCTCGTCGGCATCTTCATCGCCCTCGGTGCCATCGTCCGCGCACTGAGCGTGATGCCCCACCGGCTGAGCTACGAGATGGAGCGGGCACAAGAGTGATTCCCGAACGCGTTCAGAGCCGAGAGCAGTACCGCGACGGTCGATAGAAGAGTCTCGCCGCGGGAACACCCTCGATCCCCATCCTCGAATCCAGACTCACACGGGATCGGAATCGGTCAGGATCTCGACCAGTGCGGGGCCCTCGTACTCGATCGCACTTTCGAGCGCGTCGTCGAGGTCGGCGCTGTCCTCGACCCGGACACCGTACCCGCCGCAGTTCTCGGCGAAGGCGGCGAAATCCGGGTTCACGAGATCGGTCTGCCAGACGTCCCACCCGCCGGTCCGCTGCTCCTTGCTGATCTTCCCGAGCTCGTCGTCGTTGAGCAGGACGTGCGTGAGATCCATCTCGTATTTGACGGCGGTCGTGAACTCGCTCAGGTACTGGCCGAACCCGCCGTCGCTTGAGACCGAAACGACGGGACACCCCGTGAACCGCGACTCGGCTTCCTGCGTGGCCGCCCACGCGCCGAGCGCCGCCGGGAAGGCGAAGCCGATCGACCCGAGGTATCCCGACATGAGAACGGACTGTCCCTCCGGCTCGAAGTACCGGCCGAACGCGTAGGTGTTGTTGCCGACGTCGACGGGGATGATCGCGTCGTCGGGGACGATCCGACTCATCGCCTCGAAGGCGGTCGCGTAGTTGATCCCGCGCTCGGGCGGTTCCGCCCGGCGCGTCGACTTCTCCTCGCGCCAGATTTCCCACCGTTCTGCGAGCTCCTCCCGCTGGCTCTCGGCCGCGAGGTCGTCGTCGAGACGCGCGTCCAGTTCGTCGACCGTGACGCCGATCTCGCCCCACACCGGCACGTCGACGCTGTGGAACTTCCCGAGCGTCATCGCATCGAAGTCGACGTGGATGATCGGTTTGTACTCGGCGATGCCCGTGTGGTTCGAGAAGCTCGCCCCGAAGACCGCGAGGAGATCCGACTCGTTCATGAAGTGGCTCGCGATGGGCGTGCCGCTCCGGCCGAGAACACCGCCTGCGAGGGGGTGGGAGTCGGGGATCTGCCCTTTCGCCTTGAACGTCGTCAGCACCGGGCAGTCGAACCGCTCGGCGAGGTCGACGATGGCGTCCATCTCGAACCGGGCCCCGTGGCCGACGATGATGACAGGGCGTTCGGCGGCTTCGAGCAAGTCGACCGCGTCTCTGAGAGCGTCTTCGGGTGGAGAGATGTCGCGCTCGGTGATCCGGCCCTCCGGATCGCCAGCCTCGACATCCGCTGCGGACTGGGTCTGGATCTCGTCGGGGAAGATCAGATGGGAGACGCCGCGTTCGAGGATGGCCGTCTTCGCCGCCCGCGTCGCGAGTTCCGCGTGCTGGCTGTCCGGCAGCACCGTCGCCTCGAATTCGGCGACGTCCCCGTACGCGGCTTCGAGATCGACCTCCTGGAAGTTCCCCGTCCCGAGCACCTGCGAGTCGACCTGGCCGGTGAGAGCGATTGTCGGAGATCGATCGACGTTGGCGTCCCACAGTCCGGTGAGCATATTCGTCGCGCCGGGGCCGGCGATCGAAAAGCAGGCGGCGGGGCGACCGGTAAGCTTCCCGTAGGCCGACGCCGCGAACGCCCCGGCGCCTTCGTGGCGCACCCCGTAGTACGAAAGATTGCCCTGCGCGGCCTCCCGTCGGAGCGCATCCGCGAGACCGAGATTCGAGTGGCCGACGATGCCCCAGACCTGGCGGACACCCCAGTTTCGCAGCGTCTCGGCGATGACGTCCGAAACGGTTCGCTTGTGTGGCGTCTCCTCCGTGAATCCCACGTAGATGCCGTCCTCGCGTTCCTCGACCGGAAAGGTCTCGACACAGTCGTCGTGGGGGCCGGGCGTCTCGCCCGTGAGTGGATCGAAGTCCCAGCCGTGCCAGGGGCACCGGAGCTGTCCGGTCTCGATCGATCCCTCACCCAGCGGGCCGCCCTGGTGGGGGCAGTTGTTGTCGAGTGCGGCGTACTCGCCGTCGTAGTGTGTCACTGCGACCGTCGTTCCACCGCAGCTCACCGCTGTCACCCGTCCCTCGGGCAATTCGCCGTGTGAGAGCGCTTTGTACCACCGCAAGCCAGTTCCCGGATCGGTATCGGAGGTCATTCGTCCTACCGAACCGGCCCTATCCACCTAATTATAAGGTAACTAGGAGGTTACCGGGTGGCGGAGCGACGCGAAACTGCGGTTGCATCGGGTCACTCCGTTACCGCCAGGTTGCCGTGAGAATATATCCGTCGCCCACAAACAAAAAGATGGAATCGGCCATCGGCGACACGTGTTCCCCTCCCCCCACCGCTGGAGCCGATTCCGCCTCGACTTTTCGCAACAGTCGGCCTGTCGTGGAGGCTCGGCGGTTGTGGAGTACTCAGGTACCGACGTGTTTGCCAGTCTTCGCTCCCACGATCACATACTGTCGTGTAAGCGGCTGAACGACCGGTCGCGACGATAGCCCTCACCTCGGAAGCCGAAGAGGCGGCAGGTCAAGGTCCGATCCAGCGGGACTGTCCTGTCGGCGACCTCGCCGAACGGCCATCCCCGGGGCCCTCAGTTATCCCTGTTGGGCTCGGTTCGAGGTCACTGTTTCGAGAGATTCACAGCGGGTCGGTGACGAAGGCCACGGTCTCGCCCGTCTCAGTCGACCCCGTCGGGTTCCGCGAGGTGCTCGCGCCCCCAGTCCCGCATCGCGTCGATCACCGGTTCGAGCGACCGGCCGTGTTCGGTGAGCGAGTAGCGGACCCGGAAGGGCTTCTCGCTGATTACCTCCCGCGTGACCAGGTGGTTCTCCGAGAGGTCCTCCAGGCTGTCCGAGAGGACCTTGCTCGAAATCCCGTCGATGTCCTCCTTGAGTTCGTTGAATCCGCTGGGGCCGTGTTCGATGAGGCGGTGGATGATGACCGGGTGCCACTTCTTGCCGATGAGCGACGTCGTGGTCGTGACCGGACACCACTCCTCGCCGGCACACCAGACCTCCAGTTGCCCGACGCTGTCGGGTTGCTCTGTGCTCTCTACCATAGCCAGTGTCCTCCGTTCGTCGACATAATGGTCACGTATAGTAATCAAGTTGTATTATGTAATCTGATTCGGCTATTCAACGGAGATGCCACCTCCGGGAAATCGCGGGCGGAGTCGAGTGACACGTACTCGCGCGCATCGTGTCACACTGATCACTCCTCGACGGTCCGGGAGATATCGAGCGTGTACGATTCGAGCACGTCGCGGCCGAGGAGCACGGGGTAGTTCATTTCAGACCGATCGGTGAGGCTCGCGGTGACGGTCCGCCAAGTGCCGTTTATCCGCAACTGGACGTCGACGAGCGGGCGCGTTTCGGTGTCGCTCCCGGCTCCGGAACGGACTTCCGTCGTTCCAACTAGCGGCCCGGCGCCGACGTCCCCGGCGAGGTCGACGTCGATGCTGGTTCGGTCCGCTCCGGTGTCCGATTTCGCGATCACCGCCGCCGCGTCGTCCCGGCCAGTGATCCTGACTCGCGTCGTGTACCCCAGTAGGTCGTCGTCACTGTCACCCTCGTCCAGCGGCGGCTTACACTCTGGGACCGAGTCATCGAGCGTCGATTCGAGTTCCGTCACCCGTGAGTGATCCACCGTACCGCCGGCACGCTCTATGGCCAGCCGCGCGATATGGGGCGCCACGGAGACGCCCGTTGCTTTATAGAGTCCCCTGAATCCGGCCGTGGCGTTGACTTCGAGGATGTACCACTCGCCGTCGATCGGCATCAGGTCCACCCCCGCAATATCGAGACCGAGAACCGCCGTCGCTTCCATCGCGAGACGACCTGGTTCCGCGTCGAGTTCGTCGGTAATCCCCTCGACCTCGCCGCCGAGCGCCACGTTCGTCCGCCAGTCGCCCTCGGGAGCACGCCGTCGCATCGCGCCCACGATTTCGCCGTCGACGACGTACACCCGGACATCGGACGGGCGCTCGTCGCTCCCGGTCAGAAACTCCTGGACGAACGACTGCCTGTCGTCGATCCGTGGACTCACGGGATCACTCGGTTCCACGACCGACATCCCGTGCCCGTTGGTGCCGATGGTCCGCTTGTGTGCAGCGGTGTCGGGGATCCGCTCGGGCCACTCCTCGAACGTCCGCGGAGAGCGGCCGAAGTACGCGTCCGGAACAGGGAGGTCGGCCGCTGCGAGCGTCATCTCGGTCCGGTACTTGTGAAGGGCGTCGGCGACGACGCGGGACGGGTTCACGGCCGGCGCCGTCGACTCATAGAGCGCTGCCAGCTGGAGATCCTCGAACCGGTGGTCGCTCTTCGTGAGCAACAGCCGGTTGACGAGCACGTCGACGGCCGGTGACAGCCCGACGGTCCCGTTTTCGATCCACGACGTCACGTTCTCGTCGCGGATCCAGACCGGCTCGTGACCCAGCGCTCGGACGGCGTTCAGGATTGCCTTCGTCTCCTTGCTGTTGTGCGGGCTCAATACGCCGACCCGCTGTGTCCCGGACTCAGTCCGGGACTCGGCGCTCACAGAACGCGAAACGTCCGTCGTTCCCCCCGTACGCGGCGGGTTGGAAGCGGTAGTCATCGGAACGGGCGTCTTTACGGATTGACGGGCACGGAGGTTACCGGTTCTGGGGGTGTGCAAGACAGTTACAACCGCCCTATCGAACTATGTCTGCGGAGGACGTACGTGGGAACAGCGATGGCCACAGAGGAGGTCGAGGCGTTCACGTTCGACGGTGGACGGGTCGAGCCGGGAGAGACAGCGGAGTTCCGCTTTGCGGTGAGCGAGACGTATCTCGGTGATCCGGTCCGGATCCCGGTCACAGTCATCAACGGTTCTCGGGCCGGCCCGACGGTGTTCCTCTCGGCGGCGATCCACGGGGACGAACTCAACGGCATCGAGGTGGTGCGCGAGATCGCCCAAGAGTGGGAGCACGACGAAGTCTGCGGAACCATCGTCTGCCTGCCCGTCCTGAACGTGCAGGGGTTCACCACGCAACAGCGATACCTGCCGATCTACGAACGCGATCTCAACCGTGCCTTCCCCGGCAAAGCGGACAGCACGAGTTCGAACCGAATCGCCCACCGGATCTACCGCAACTTCATCGAACCCTGCGACCTCGGCCTCGATTTTCACACCTCCACGCGGGGGCGGACGAATATGTTCCACGTGCGCGCCGATATGGACAACGAGGAGACTGCCAGGCTTGCGCGAGCGTTTGGAACGAATCTCATCATCACTGGAGAGGGCTCCTCCGGAATGCTCCGTCGGGAGGCGACCGAAGATGGAATCCCCACAATCACCCTCGAGATGGGGGAGGCCCACCGCTTCGAGCGGGGGCTGATCGATCACGCCCTGGAGGGCGTTCGGAGCGTCTTCGCCGAGTACGGCATCTATCAGCAGGAGACGGTCCGCTGGCCAGGCTGGCGGACCATCGTCGAGGGCTGGAGCGAGAAGACGTGGCTCAGGGCGGACGCGGGCGGTATCGTCGAGATGCTGTACGAACGGGGTGATCTGGTCCACGAGGGCGAGACCATCTGTCGGATCACGAACCCGTTCAAGACGGACGAGACGGTCGTGGAGGCTCCTTTCACGGGACTGCTCGTCGGCGTGCTCGAAAATCCGGTGGTCTATCCCGGAAACCCGCTCTGTCACTTCATCAAAGTCGACGAACCACAGGAACGGATCATCGAGGACCGCACCGGGCGCCCGCACGTGGAGACGTCGTCGGGGGAGGAGTGAGCTTCTCCATTCGGTGCTCAGTTCGTAGTATACAGGCTACCAACAACGGTTAGAGCTGCCCTGATCGAGACGTAATATTTTATTGGTCGATTCATTCGGTACTGCCAATAGAGTACATCCGATGAGCACCCCACTCGAAGACTTTGGCTACCCGCTCGGGTTCGAGGTCACAGACTGGACATCGCCGTTATTGGACGCACCCGAACCGCGCCTCGGACAGTCACAGCAGACGCTCGTCCGCTCGCTCTCGGGGATGCAGAAGGAGGCGCTCGTGACCGATTCCGTCTCCGGGACCACGTGGCGCCTCGTCAGCGACGAGGGTGAATACCTCGACGGCGACGACATCGCGCCCGCGCCACTCGCGTTTATGACGACCGGGACGGTGAGTTCCTTCGCGACAGAACTCCTGGCGCTGGCTGAGGACCGCGGGATCGAGATCAACGACGTCACGCTTGTACAGGACAACTACTACACGATGAACGGATCGGCGCTCCGCGGGACGATGACGGGCGGCGCGCTCCCGGTCGAGTTGTCGGTCGACCTCGACGCCGATGCCTCTGCCGACACACTCTGTGATCTCGCGGAGACGGCGACGCGGACGTCGCCGGTCAACGGCCTCGTAACCGACGTCCGCGAGAGTACGTTCGAGCTGTCTCTGAACGGCTCAGCCGTGCCGGTGGAGGGGGATGGAACGGCAACGGCGACCTCCGTCGACGATCCAAAGGCAGTCTTCGACGATCTGGCATACGAGGCAGCGGAACAGGATCGACCGATCATCCATCGGACCGGTCGGACGACGGACCCGCTCCCGGACGCCGAAGAGAAGTACACGAGCGGCAGCGGATCGAGTCTCCGAGAAGACCAAGACCGCGTGCTCCACATCCGCGGCGTCTGCACCATCGGCGACGAAGGCGCCAAAACCGTCGAGGTCGAACTGTACAGTCCGATCGGCACGGTCTTCGAGTTACGGTCCGACGAACCGGCGAGCCACGGCGGGCGCGGTCGAGCCCCCCCGGTGATGACCTACGTTGCCGCGGGGCTGGGATTCTGCTTTATGACGCAGATCGGCCGCTACGCGGACATCGTCGACAGAGATCTCGACGCGTACCGGATCGTCCAGGACACTCACTTCTCGCTCGGAGCGAGAGAACGCCGAGAGGAACCCGGCGCAGCCGAACCAGTCGAAACGGCTGTGTTCCTCGACGCCGACGAATCCGAATCGTCCGCGTACGACATCCTCGATATGTCCGAACAGACGTGCTTCCTCCACGCACTCTGCCGGAGTGATCTCGAGGCCCCGAACGTCGAGGTCACGACGAACTGACTCTCTCGCTCTCCGGTCTCGTTCCCGTGAACGGTTGGGGATGTTGCATACTCGACACCCGACTACTGTCCCCCTCGGTGTGGAAAGTCGTGAAATCGGTTCGGAGGGGTTTCTCAGCGGGACGGAATCAGCGCCCCGAGGGCCTCTTCGATCTCCATCCAGTCGGGCTGTCGGCTCGGATCGTCCGTGCTCCAGGCGAAGCGAACCGTCCCCTCCGTGTCGATGAGGAAGACCGCGCGCTTTGCGACCCGTTTGTGGCCCTTGAACTCCTCGTAGAGGACATCGTATGCTTCTGCGACGCTTCCGTCTCCGTCCGAGAGCAGCGCGTAATCTAACCCTTGCTCTTCTGCAAACGCCCGATGACTGAACGATCCGTCGGTGGAGACCCCGAAAACTGTCACCGACTCCTCGAGACCGAACCACTCGACGTCGTGCAAGTCACACAGATTTTCCGTGCATTTGGGATGGAAATCGAACACGTAGAAGTTCAGGAAAACCGGACCGCCCCGAAGCGCGTCCGATAGCCGATACACCGACGGGTCCCCACCGTCCGCACCCACCCTCAGCCCCGGAAGGGCAAACTCGGGTGCCGCAGCTCCCTGGTCGATCATCCTTCGACTCGGAGCCTGCCCTGGTTTCGCGGGTCGATACAGCTGTCCGATGCCCTGACGCTCTTATGTTTCATACTCGGTCGTGAGTGGGATACACGTCGTATTAATGCTCTTTCGGGTGTGCAAAGCGTACCCAACGCCGCCCAGACTCGAACGGCCTCGGTCCTGTCCAATCGCCGTCCTACCGTGTGTCGGACGTCCTAGACCGCATCCTCACTGGAAGCGGTCGGGAGTTCGACGACGAAGACCGTTCCTGGGCCTCCAGCGGCGTCTTCGAACGCCGCGGCCGGTCCGTCTTGAACCCGCACGTCGCCGCCGAACCGTTCGATCACGGTCTCGACGAGGAACAGCCCGAGACCGGTCCCCTTGCTGTCGATGCCTTTCTCACCCTTGTCGAAAACCGAGTCCTTCCGTGCGTCGGGGATACCAGGACCGTTGTCGGTAATTCTGACGGCAACGTGACCGTCGCGCTCGGATGCAGATATCGCGACCTTCGGGAGCCTCTCGTCGTTGTGTTGAACGGCGTTCTCGATCAGGTTGCGAAAGGCGGAATTCAGCATTTCGTTCGCGGCGACGTCCACGGCGGGGAGCGGCTCCTCGACGGTGATCTGTGCCTCGGAGTGCGACGATCGACAGTTCTCGATTTCGGCTTCGAGCGTCTCTCGGAGATCCACTGGCTGTCGGTCCCCGTCCTCGCTGAGCATCACCGCAGACAGTTCTCGCGCCGTCCTCGTCAGGCCGACCGCGTGGGCAGCACTTTCGAGTACTGTCTCTAGATACTCGGCCGCATCACTCGCCTCCTCGACGTGATCAGCGAGCATCTCGCCGTAGGCGGTCACCAACTGGAGGTCGTTCCTGATATCGTGCCGCAACATCTGGTTCAGGACATCGAGGTTGTCCCGCTGTTCGGTGAGTTCCTGTTCGAGTTGCTTCTGTTCCGTTATCTCGGTACTCACCGCGACGAAGGCTCCGAGTTCGCCGGCGTCGTCCCATATCGGCGCGATCGTCTGGTCGGCGTAGTACTCGCTGCCGTCTGCCCGTTCGTTGACGATTTCGCTCTGCCAGACCTCCCCCGAGAGGAGCGTCTCCCACAGATCCGCGAAGAACGCTTCGTCGTGAGTGCCCGAGTCCAGAATGTGGGGCGTCCGCCCGATGGCCTCCTCGGCCGCGAATCCAGTCTGCCGCTCGAAGGCCGCGTTGACGTACTCGATCCTCCCGTCCGTGTCGGTGATGAAGACGGCGTGGGCGGCCTGCTGCACCGCCTTTTTGAACCGCCGCAACGCCCGTTGTCGTTCTTGTCGATCGCTTACGTCCCGGGCAACGCTGAGCAGCGCTGGATCGCCCCGGTACCGCGTTTTTGAGGTGCTGATCTCGACGGGGATCTTGCGGTCCGCAGCGGTCACAAGCGTCGTCTCGAACGTCACCGACTCCTCCTGTTTGACCCGCTCGACCAACGTGTCGTACCGTCCGGCGTCGTCCCGCGACGACAACTCACGCGGCGAGAAATCCAACAGTTCCGCTTCCGAGTACCCGAGACGCGTGACGGCAGCCTCGTTGACGTATCGCATCGTGCCGTCCGCGTCGTGGAGAAACACGAGGTCGTTCAGGCTATCGAGGATTCCCTCGAGTTCCGCGAAGGTCCGCTCTGCTTCCCGTTTTCGCTTCCGACGCTCGGTCACGTCCCGGAGCATCGCGACCATCCGTGTCGGCTCACCGTCAGTCTCACCTTCCGGGAGCACAGCTCCGGAGATCTCTGTCGAGACCACCTGCCCGGATTTCGTGACACAGTCGAGATCGTCCGTCCAACCGGAGCCGTTCTCGTACACCTGCGACAGAAACTCCGCTCTGATACGGTCCATCTCCCCCGGATGCAGGTCGGCGGGATCCAGCGACAGAAGCTCTTCGCGGGAGTATCCGAGCATCTCGCAGGCGGCCGGGTTGGCGTCGACGAACGCTTCGCTCTCGAAGTCGACGATCAGCACGGCGTCGTTGCTGTGACGGAAGATCTTCTCGTACCGCTGGGCACGCAGCGCCGAGTCGGAAGTGCCGTCCGAATCGGACCCGGAAACGGTCATACGACAGGTAGGTGTGCCGGTTCTGTTTAAAACCGCCGCGGGCAGGCAACCGAGGGACACAGACGCCCGGTTCAGGGGATGCCGAGTCCGCCAGTCACCAATCGGACCCCGACGACCGTCAACAGCCCGAGGACGGCGAACCGCCGCGTCCGCTCGGAGATGCCGCTCCTGAGCCGTTTGCCGACGGCGACGCCCGCGACTGCCGGCAGCGCGGCCGCAAGCGACGCGGCGGCGACCGTCGAACTCGGGTAGAGCCCCAGTACGCCCGCGACAACCACGCGAATGCCGTTCAGGCCGAGGAACACAAGCGCGACGACCCCGACGAAGAGACCGTGGGAGAGGTCGAAGCTCCGGAGGTACGCGATCAGCTGGACGCCGACGTTGGTGCCGCCGAAAAGCAGCCCCGACGCGGTGCCGACGCCGACCATCCCCGCTCGCGATCTGCCGAGATCGCTGTTGCCAACCACCGTCCACGCTGGCAGCGGGATCCGCCGCTGTGCGCTCAGGACGAACGCCAGTGTGAGGGCGCCGAGTCCGACGCGAAGCGGCGCTTCCGGGATCCGGTCGAGCACTGCCATTCCGACCACTGTCCCGACGAGTGCCGCCCCGATCAGCGGCCAGAACCGCCGGCTACACGTCCGCAGCTCCCGGCGGGAGAGATCGCTCACGAGAGAGAGGTTGACTGCGAAGATCGGGACGATCATAAACACGACCGCCGTTGCTGGATCGATCATCGTCGCCAGCGCCATCGTACCGACGACGGCGAACCCGAAGCCGGCGACCCCGTTGGTTGCGCCGGCGACGAGCACGACGGCTGTCACGATTGCGATCGTCGTCGGTGTGGCCGCCAGGATCATAGTGTACGACTTCGATAGATTCGGGGGTGCAAAACAGTGTGTGGGGTGCCGCTCCGCCGGAGAAGTTTCAGAAGGTGAGGACTTCGTAGCCTTCGTCGACAAGCGAGCGGATGCTCGGGTGGCCGTCGTGGTCGTCGAGGGTCACCAGCCCGGAGTCGGCGACCGCGTCCGCGACGCCGAAGGCGCCCGAACAGTAGTCACAGACGGCGCTGTCGTCGCGGACAGTCTGGTAGAGTCCGTGGAGGTCGTGGTCCTCGTCTTCGAGTTCCGGAATCCACTCCGTGCCCGCGCCGTCGAATATGACTTCGACGTCGTCGCCGTCCGTCTCGGCGAACTCTTTGGCGGCTTCGAGTCCGTTGACGATGCGACCGAGATTTTCGTGTCCCTCTGTGCCTGCCAGAATGATGACTGCTGCCTTCGCCATTACATACCCACCGACGGTCCCTGCGGGTATATGACGTTGGCAGGCGTGCGACGGACCTGTCTCCGCGACCAAGATTTAAATAAGGGAAGGGGTATCCGAGCATCAGGAAGGCCAGCAGATCCGAAACGGAAGCCGTCACGTGAGCCGAGGCAATTTGGGATCGGCGACGTCCGTTCGCGCTACCTCAATGGGAGTGCTCGTGTCCGCCGCGGGTGAACTGCCCCGAGAAGCCACGCTGGACGACCTCCGACAGTGCGGGGTGGATGTGGACCGACTCTCTGATGTCCTGTACCGTTCCCGACCCGGCCTTCATTGCGACGACGACCTCCTGAATCAGGTCAGAGGCCTCCGGCCCGATGATATGACAGCCGAGGATAGTCCCGTCGAGGTCGATGATCGCCTTCAGGAACCCGTCGGCGTGCATCGCGCTGCCGCGGGCCGTCCGGTCGTACTCGTACGTCCGGGTGGCATACTCGGTGCCGGCCGTGCGAAGTTCTCCCTCGGTCGCACCCACACCGGCGACCTCGGGGGAGGCGAACACCGCAAAGGGCATCGCAGTGTAATCGACCGGCGAGAGTTCCTCGCCGAAGAGGTTCCGGGCGACCGCCTGCGCCTCGTGGTTGGCGCTGTGTTTGAGGAGGTACTCCCCGACGATGTCGCCCAGCGCCCACACGCCCTCGGCGGTCGTCCGCAGGTACTCGTCGGTCTCGACGAACCCGCGGTCGTCGGTGTCGACGCCCGCGGCCTCGACGTTCAGCAGGTCGGTGTTCGGCGTCCGTCCGGCGGCGACCAGGAGTGCATCGCCAGTGACCGTGACGGCCTCCTCGTCGACCACGCCACCGTCCTCACCGTACTCGTAGGGCTTGGCTTCGACCGTCACCGAGCCGTCCGATTCCGAGACCGCGGTGGCCGCGTGGCCGGTGTGGACGGTGAAGCGCTCGGCGTACCGCTCCGTGAACGCCTCGGCGACCTCCCCGTCGGCGGTCGGCAGGAGATTCGGCCGCCGGCCGACGATGGTCACGTCGCTGCCGAACGTCCCGAAAAAGTGCCCCAGTTCGGCCGCGATGTACCCACCACCGACGACGACGAGATGGTCCGGCGGCGTCTCCAACTGGAGCGCTTCGGTGCTCGTCAGGTAGTCGACGTCGTCGATGCCCTCGATCGGCGGAATCGACGGTCGGGTTCCCGCAGCGACGAGGATCGTTTCGGCGCGCACGCGTGCTCCCTCGTCGGCGCCGTCGACGATTTCGACTGTCCGGCTGCCCGAGGGATCTCCCCCCTCGCCGGCGACGAACCGCCCTTCACCCTCATAGAGGGTATGTTGCGACGACGAGCGGAGTCCTCGGCGAATCGCGTCCGAATCCTCCGAAACGTCCTCGTTGACCTCGCGGACGATATCCGCGAACGCGACGTCCGTCACCTCGGCCTCGATGTTGAACTCGCCTGCGCGTTCGATCGTCTCCAGGACGTCCGCGTGGTAGAGTAACTGCTTCGAGGGGATACAGCCCCGGTTGAGACACGTGCCGCCGAGCGTCCCCTTCTCGACGATGGCCACCGACTGCCCGCGGTTCGCGGCGTTCGCGACGTCGAGCCCGGAACCGGAGCCGATCACCAGGAAGTCAACTTCGTCCATAGGGTACCCTCGGGGCCCTTGTGTAAGAATCATCCGCGGGCGTGCAACCCCGAACCCGACCGGCATCGAACGGTTGGGCTGATCGATCCAGTCCGGGGAGGCGTTCCCGCCCCTGGTCCTGCCAAGCGGACGCGTAGGGCCGTCGCGCCCATCCACAGACCGACTGGCGTCTTTCGTCGCTCGAATGAGTTACCGTGTCAAAGGCGAACCCGCCGACCTACTTGTTTTCGAGCGCGTCGAGAACACACGCGGTGGCGATCACCGCCTCCTTCGGGACCTCGCTGGCGTCGTCGATGGTGACAGTATAGGCGTCTCGGAGTGAGAACTTCCCCTCGATGTCGCCGACGTGATCGCCCTCGGCGTCGAAGATCTCGTATTTGTTCGGGACGAGATTCGCGACGGAGATCAGATGCCGAAGCGCCGCCAGCAGTTTGTTTTTCGATCGGATGGTCGCCAGCACCGCTCCCGAGTCGGGATCCCGAACCGTCCAGTTTTCCACGAAGAGCGAGAAATCCTCGTCGAGAACGACGACCTCCTCGCCGGTCCCCGCGTCGATGATCGCGTAGTTCCCGGCGATGTCGAGAATCCCACCGGCCTTCACGGTAAACGCGTCTTCGCCGTCGCCGTTGACAAAGGGGAACTCTTCTTTCATCTTGAAGAGCTTCTGCTTTCCGCGCAGGGCGACGTCGCCGGCGCTGTCTCGGACGACGTACTTGTTCCGGATCATCGACTGCTTGACTTCGTAGCGGTCGTCGTCCAGATCGATGGTGGAGATGTTGTAGGGCTGTGCCGATGACGGAGTTGAGGAGGGCTCGGGCATAGATAGCCAAATGGACTACGGTCGAAATAAGCTTTTCACTCGGTCTTTGACGAGTTTTTCCCCGTTGCTATCGCTAGAAGAGTTGCATAGAACCACAAATCACACTTGGAAAATATGTACTGGTATATGATATTTTTGCGATATCGGCAACGGTCCGGACTCGCAATTTCACGGGAAATATTCTCCCCTGCCAACGGTTAGCGTCTTTGTTGCTGACACGTCGTAGGTCTCGCCGTGTGAAGTTCGGATTCCTGAACCACTCGTATTTCGATCGCGTCGGTATTCAGCAAACAAAGTGGATAAAAGCCGAGATATCACCATCAATTTCCAAATATATAACGTGAATGTATAGTGTGATTATCTTACTTTCTTAGAGCTACCGTTGGTTCAAGCAGCTACCTGGCGGGAGTGGACCGAGTTCTTCCAGGGACATTCAAATGCAGTCTGTTGATGGGGTTACGAATCTGCCCCATATCCGTACCGTCCAACCGGGAGAAACGCGCTACAAAGCAGTTTTACGAGATGCTTGCAAACTCGGGAGACGAGATGGCGCCGAACATTCGTGTCGATCATATCGGTATCGCAGTCGAATCAGTCGCGTCCGCCGAGCCAGTCCTGACCGCCCTGGGCTGTGAGAAAATCATCGACGACACCGTCGAAGACCGCTTCCGCTGGGTCTACTACTTGGTGGGCGACGCATCAAGAATCGAACTCATCGAACCGCTCGCCGAAGACTCGTTTCTGACGGAGTATCTAGAGCGGCACGGACCCGGACTCCATCACGTCACACTCGAAGTCGCTGATATCGACGAGGTCATCGGATCGCTCGATAGCGCGGGCATCGAGACGATAGACCGCCGATCCTACGACGAGTGGACCGAGGCGTTCGTCTCGCCCCGGAACGAGACTGGCGTCCTGTTCCAGCTGATGGAGTACACAGACGCGTTCACCGACGGCCGCGACTTCGACGAGGAGTCGTTCTTTATGAATGGAGTGCGGTTGAGCACCGAAGAGTAGCGCCGGAATCCGTGTGCTGTGTCCACAGGGTACATTAATTTAGTTGCAGTCAGCGTGGCATAGTAATAGGATGGTAAACCTTATCGAAAGTTTAAAATCGATTGTTAATCAGTACACGAACAGCAGCGTGGGAAGGCAACGATTAGCAAAACCACCCCGTCGGAGGTGGTTGCTTACGGCCGCCGCTCGGGTCGCGGAAGCCCTCTCGGCGGACGACCCGCTTGCTTCCCACACCGTAACTCACGGCTGATCACCTATGCACCGACCACTACTCACGACGGACTTTCTGGATCGCGCAGTCGAACTGTTCGGCGACGACACCGGCGTCATCGCCGAAGACGGGACCGAATACACGTACAACGAGGTAGGCGAACGCGTCGACCGGCTCTCGGATGCGCTCTCGAAGTGGGGCGTCGAGAAGGGCGACCGCGTCGCGCTGCTGTCCCCGAATTCGCATTACTTCATCGAGACGCTGTACGCGACGATGCAACTCGGGGCGCTTTTCGTCCCGCTGAACTTTCGGCTACAGCCGGACGAGTACGACTACCTCATCGACGACTGCGCTCCGGACGTCGTCGTCGCCGATTACGACTACGCGGGGAAACTCGAACACCTCCGTGACGAGAGCGACGTCGACGAGTGGGTCGTGTACGACGCCGACCGCTACGACGGCGAGACCGGGGACTGGCACGACTACGAGTCCGTGCTGAGCGATGCCGACCCCGACGCGGTCGAACGGCCCGACATTAGCGAAGACGACGACGCGACGATTCTCTACACCAGCGGCACGACGGGTGATCCGAAGGGCGTCGTCCACACCCATCGCATCCAGCACTACCACGCGATGGTCCACTCTCACCACGTCGAGTTCGAGGACGACGACACGCTGCTTTGGACGTCGCCGATGTTCCACATCAACGGCTGGGGGCACATCTACGGCCTCACGGGAATCGGCGGCAGACACGTCATTCAGCGGCAGTTCGACCCCGCGACGGTGTTCGAGCGGATCAACGAGTACGACGTCTCCTACCTCGGCGGCGCGCCGACTGTCCTGAATATGCTCTTGGAATACTACGAGGACGCGGACGTCCCCTCGACGGGCGAGAAAGACGTCCGCGTCGAGACGGCCGCGAGCCCGCCGCCGAAGAAGACGATCAGGCGTACGGAAGACGAACTCGACTGGCGGATCATCCACGCCTACGGCGCCACCGAGACCGGTCCGATCGTCACCACCAGCAACTCCCGGCGCAAGATCGACCAGGGGGACAAATACGACATCATCAACAAACCCGGCTTCGCGACGCTCAACACCGAGATCAAGGTCGTCGACGAGGACGGCGACGTCGTCCCGACGGACGATCAAACGAAAGGTGAGGTCGTCGTCCGCGGCAACCAGGTGCTGGACCGCTACTGGAACAAACCCCAGAAGACCGAGCAGGCCTTCAACGACCGCATCGACGGCTGGTTCCACACCGGCGATATCGCCACCTGGGACGAGAACCACATGCTCACCATCGTCGACCGGAAGAAAGACATCATCATCTCCGGGGGCGAGAACATCTCCAGCATCGAGGTACAGGACACGATCTACGACCACCCGGAGGTGAAGGTGGCCGCCGTCATCGGCGTCCCACACGAGAAGTGGGGCGAGACGCCGAAAGCGCTCGTCGTCAAACGCGAGGGATCAGACCTCACCGAAGACGAACTAATCGAGTTCTGTCGCGACCGACTCGCCCACTACAAATGTCCCACGAGCGTCGAGTTCCGCGAGGACCTCCCGCAGACCTCGACCGGGAAGATCCAGAAGTTCGAACTTCGCGAGGAACACTGGGACGACGCCGAACGCGACGTGAACTGACCGGAGGGAGGCAGCCGTTCGACGATTTTTCGAAGGACCTGCTCGATCAGACCGGAACGAACCGGTAGAACACGCGATCCTGCTCGGTCGGCCCGTCGATGTCCATCACCTTCAGTCGGACCGGATCGCCGATGTCGAGGTCCTCGTACGCGGCGTCGTCGATACGCGCCGAGAGCCGCACCGGACCGAGGTCGACGACGCCGACGACGAAGGGCGGGTCGTCGGTCATCCCGATCGGCGCAGTGCCGCGCACCTCGGTGAACGAGTGCATCTCCCCCTCGTGGGGAAGGTCCGTGTATTCGAGGTCGTCGCTGTGACACTCCGGACAGACGATGCGCGGCGGGAAGTGGATCGCCTCGCAGTCGGCACACTCGGTGGTCGTGAGCGACCCCGCACGGAGGTTGTCGTAGAACTCGTGAATCTGCGTGTGCTCGGGATCTTGGAGGTCATAGAAGTCCAAGAGCACCGGGAACTCCACCGTCTCGGGGAGCGTGACTGTGCCCCGGGGCGGCCCCTGTTCCTCGCCGCCGTCGGTTCGGAGTCGCTCGTTTGCGCCGCTTCTCTCGCTGTGCTCGTTGCCCTGTGGTCGGTCGTGACTGGTCATTGTGGGTCCCTCGCGAGGGTCATAACACTGTGCACCGAGGCGCTGCCGCTGAGGTTGTGGATGAGCCCAGTCTCGGGGTCGTTCGGCACCTGGCGGGCGGTCGGCACGTCGCCGGCGAACTGCCGATAGACTTCCAGCGCCTGACAGACACCCGTCGCGCCGAGCGGGTGGCCACACCCGAGCAGGCCGCCGCGGGGGTTGACCGCGACGTCGCCGTCGAGGTGGCTGCGACCCTCCTCGATGAACTGCCCGCCTTCGCCCTCTTCGGCGAATCCGAGCTGTTCGTACTCGATGATCTCGCTGATAGAGAAGCAGTCGTGCACTTCTGCGACGTCGAGTTCCTCGACGGGATCCTCGATGCCAGCCTCCGCGTAGGCTTGCTGGGACGCCTCGCGCGCCTGCGGCCACGTCGTCAGCGATGGGATGTTGTTGACGGAGTTGCTCGCTTGGCAGGACTGGCCGCTGCCGGTGATGTACGCCGTCGTATCTGTACCCAGCTCCGCTGCTTTCTCCTCGCTGACGAGGATGACGCCCGCGGCCCCGTCGGTGATTCCGCTACAGTCCAGCAGCCGCAGCGGGGGTGCGATCTCGTACGACTCCAGCACGTCGTCGACGTCGACGTGCTTCTGGTACTGCGCGAAGTCGGTTTCTGCGGCGTGGCTCTTGTTCTTCGCGCTCACCATCGCGAGCTGTTCCGGTGTCGTTCCGTGCTCGTGCATATGGCGCTGGGCGTACTGGGCGAACCACGAGGGACCGTTGAGCCCGTTGACGCCGTCGAACTCGCGATCCAGCACGTTCGTCATATTCGACTGGATCTCCGGCATGTGCTCGCGGTCTATGTTCATCTTCTCGACCCCGAGCACGAGCGCGACGTCGATCTTGCCGGCTTCGATCGCCAGCCACGCGTAACGGAGCGCCGCCTGCCCGCTCGCGCAGGCGAGTTCGGTCCGCGCGAGCATTCCGTTCACGTCGACGCCGAGCAGTTCGGCGACGAGCGGCGCGACGTGGCTCTGGAACGCGAAGCGTTCCGGCTGGACTGCCCCGACGAACAGTCCCTCGACGTCGTCGGGCTCGATCCCCTCGACGTCGTCGAAGGTCGCTTTCCCGGCCTCCTGTGCGAGATCCTTCCACGTGGCGTCGCGCTCACCCCACTTCGTGAGCCCGCCGCCGACGATTGCTGCGTTCTGTGACATACGAATCAGTCCTCGAACTCCGGTTCGCGGTCGGCTCTGAAGGCCTGAACGCCCTCGATCATATCGTCCGTGGTGGTCAGGAGACCGAAGCCTTGGCTCTCCAGTTTGAGCCCCGCATCGAGGCTGGCGTCCTGCCCTTCGTTGATCACCTGCTTTGCCACCTTGAGCGCCGTCTTCGGGCCCGAAGCGATGTCGTCGACGAACTCCGTGACCGTATCGTCGAACGCCTCGGGGTCAACCGCGCGATTGACGATCCCCCAGTCGGCCGCCCGCTCGGCGCTGAAGTGGTTGCCGCGGAAGATGATCTCTTTCGCGCGCGGCTCGCCGACGAGGCGTGTGAGCCGCTGGGTCCCGCCGCCGCCCGGGATGAGGCCGAGGTCGACCTCGGGGCTGCCGAACGTCGAGGTCGCCGTGGCGAGACGGATGTCGCAGGCGAGCATCAGCTCGAAGCCGCCGCCGAGACAGAAGCCGTCGATGGCGGCGACCGTGGGTCGGTCGAAATTGTAAATCTGCTCGATCGACTCCTCGACGTCCATAATCTCGGTCGGCTCGTTGGCCATAAACCCGGTAATGTCCGCGCCCGCAGAGAAGGCGCGGTCGCCCGCACCGGAGAACACCACACACGAGACCTCGTCGGCGTCGTGGTCGTCCAGCGCGTGCCCGACTTCCGCGAACATCTCCTCGCTGAACGCGTTGAGGCGTTCGGTCCGGTCGAACTCGATCGAGAGGACGCCGCGGTCGTCGAGATCGACGTTCAGGAACTGGTAGGGCCACTCGCCAGTGTAGTCGTAGAAGCCTTTCCCGGCGTCGACGCCGGTCTCGCCGGCCTCGACGCGTTCGACGAGGTAGTCGGCGGGTTCATAACGAGGTGCGCCGGTCTCCTCGTAGAGCGTTTCGAGCTTCTCGAGGACGGTGTCGAGCCCGAGGTTGTCGCCGACGCGGCAGGTCCCGAGCGGGAACCGGCCCCCGAGCCGGACGCCGAGGTCGATGTCCTCCGGCGTCGCGACGTCGTTGCCGACGAGTTTGGCGGCCTCGTTGACCATCCGTGCCTCGATCCGGAGCGTATCGAAGTCGTCGCCGTCACCGGGTTCGTAGGTCGGTCCCTGGCCGTCCTCGTACTGATAGTAGCCGGTCCCGCTCTTGCGCCCGAGTGTTTCGTTTTCGACCATCTCGACGACCGACGGCGGGACCTCGTACTCGCTGGCGTCGAGGAAGTCGTAGGCGATGTCGATGCCGCCGTAATCGTTGAGCTCGAAGGGTCCCATCGGGTACCCGCGGTTGTACACCATCCCCGCGTCGGCGGCTTCGATCGTACACTCGTCGGTGTCGTACATCCACGCCGCCTCGCCCATAAACGGCACGAGGACGTTGTTGACGACGAAGCCGTGGACGTCCTTCTTCACGTCGATGCCGGTCTTCCCGATGGATTCGACGTACGCGTGAACGCGCTCGATCGTTTCCTGGCTGGTCTCCCCGCCGTGAACGACCTCGACGAGGTCCATCTTCACCGGCGGGTTGAAGTAGTGGGTGCCGACGACCTGTTCGGGGCGGTCCGTCGCGGCCGCCATCTCCGTGATCGAGAGGCCGGACGTGTTGCTCGCGAGAATCGCGTCTTCCGGGGCGTGTTCGTCCACCTCGGCAAACGTTTCTCTTTTGAGCTCCATCTTTTCGGGGACCGCCTCGACGACGAGGTCGGCGTCTTCGACGGCGGCTTCGAGGCCGGTGTATCCCTCGACGCGAGCAAAAACCTCCTCGGCTGACTCGTCGATCTGACCCTTCTCTTCGAGTTTGCCGAGACTCCACTCGATGTTGTCGAGGCCCTCCTCGACGAACTCCGTTTCGATGTCGCGGATTGATACCGTATATCCGGCCACCGCAGCAACCTCGGCGATGCCGTGTCCCATACTCCCGGCACCGAGGACTGCGACGTGTTGGACGTTCGACTCCTGCATCAAGTACTATGGGGATAACGTAGCTATTCAATCTTGTGGTGGAATAATCGATTGTATACAAAAATAGCATATCGAGGAAAGACTGGTTATTATAAAACACTCTTAGATACATTTTGTTAGCATCGCGTGAGTGGTCTCGCCTGGGAATCACAGTGATTGTCGCAAGTCCGCAGAGACCTCTCGCCGGCGGTATGAAGCGGACCGACGAATTGTTGGGAGAGTCGCTATCGGATCCTGCCGGACTCCGGCAGTCGGACACTGCTCGGGAGAGTGGCACGGACCTCTATCGTGCGTTCGGGGTAGCAGAGTATTTCTAACAAGATGTCTCTACTACCGGGTGCTCGTTTACTATCTACCAGTAAAGGGTATAAATCCTTAACGAAAGTATTATAATGTTATGTCCTAAGTGGGTGAGTGAACCATGAGTTCACCTACCAGACGGTCGGTTCTGAAGAAGGCGGGAGCGGCGTCAGTCATTGCTACTACGGGGCTTGCAGGTTGTTCCGGTGGCGGTGGCGACTCCGGTGGTGATGGCAGTGACGAGGATTCCGGATCAGGTGGAACGACAAGCCAGGACACTGGACCGAGTTCACTCCACGTGGGCGTGTTCAACCCACAGACAGGCCCCTTCGCCCCCTGGGGGTCGTCACTCAGGACTGGTGCGGAACTCGCGGCGACAGATCTCGAAAACGAGTTCGACATCGATATCGAGATCAGCACGTACGACACCGAAGTGAACCCGAGCGCATCGTTAGAGCGGATGAAACGCGCGGTGACGTCGGACGGGATCGACTTCGCGCAGGGGGCACTTTCCTCCGCCGTGTGTACGAAGATCGGGACGTGGGCGTCCGATAACGGCGTGTCGTACATCGCCGACGGCGCGTCCGACACGCTGACGGGAGAGAACTGTCTGCCCCATATGTTCAGCACGTACTCCTCGAACACGATGCTTGCCAGGTCCATCGGCTCGCGGATGGCCGACATCGCGGACAACTGGTACCTGCTTTACTCCGATTACATCTGGGGGCAGAACGCACAGGAGATCTACATTAACGAGATCGAAGCAAACGGCGGCACCGTCGTCGAATCCGAGGCGACCCCGTTCCCGAACGACGACTACACGTCGTTCCTCAACAACATCCAGAACTCCGAGGCGGACGGGATCGGTCTCGTCCTTCCGGCGCTGGACAAGCGGCTGGCGATGAAACAGCTCCGGAACAAGGGGATGCACGAGAACTTCAAGCTGATGGGACATCAGGCCGAGGACATCGCCTACTGGGGGCTGAACCAGGAATCGGCGGCGATGATGGACATCGCCTCTGTCGGCTGGACGAACTCGCTCGAAAGTGCCCAGGACTTCAGCCAGCGCGTCGCCGACGAGGGCAAGACGGACCCGTTCGTCCGCCACGCGAACGCCTACATCGCGATGGATCAGCAGGTCCGGGCGGCGCTCCGCGCGGGCTCCACTGACGCCGAGGCGATCCGCGGCGAACTGGAGGGACACACCGTCGAGAGCCAGAACGCACTCGACATTATGCCGGGCGAACTCGAGTGGCGGGCCTGCGACCACCAGCTCGTCCACCCGACCTGGGCCATCTCCGGTCGGGCGATGGAGGATATGCAGGACGATCCCTACAACGCGTGGTTCCAGATCGAGGCGACAGCCGCCGGCGAGGACGTGATGCGATCCTGTGAGGAGACCGGCTGCTCGTTGTGAGACGAATGAACGAAATTCCGATCCCTGGATCAAACCGCAGCACTACCCCCGCAGCCGCGCTCATCTGGGGCGCCTTGCTGCTTTTGACAGTGATGAGCGCAGTCGCGCGTCCCGGCCTGTTCGTCGATCAGGCTGTCGGGGGGCTCGTGTACGGGCTCGTGTTGGTGCTGATCGCGCTGGGGCTGTCTATCGTCCTGGGGTTACTCGGGATCGTGAACTTCGCCCACGGGGCGCTGTTTATGCTCGGCGCGTACTTCACTTTCCAGTTTATGGAGGTGTGGGGAGTTTCCTTCTGGGCCACCCTGGTCCTCGCGCCGCTGGCAGTCGGTCTCGTGGGTGTCGTCATCGAGCGGTCCGTGCTGCGCCACCTCTACGACGAAGATCCGCTGAACGGACTGCTGGCGACCTTCGGGATCGCGATGATGCTCGGGGAGGCGACCCGGGCGACCTGGGGCGGCTCGCCGCTGAGTGTGACGACCCCGGAGGTGCTCGATCTGGGATTGAACCTGGGCGTCACGACCGTCTCGCGTATCAGGATCTTCACCGTCGTCGTCTCGGTCGTCGTCATCGCGGCGGTGTACCTGCTCATCGAGCGGACCGACTTCGGGCTGTCCGTCCGTGCGGGGGTGCTCGACCGTGAGATGGCCGAGTTCCTCGGGGTGAATATGAACGTCCGGTTCATCTCGATGTTCGTCCTCGGGGCGGCTATCGCCGGGCTCGGGGGCGTGCTCCGCGGAAGCGCGGTCGGAATGGAACTCGGGATGGCGAACCAGTTCATCATCCTCGCGTTCGTCGTCGTGGTCGTCGGCGGCATCGGCAGTCTGTTCGGGAGCGTCGTCGCCGGGATTCTCATCGGCGAGGCCTCGTACCTGACGCCCCTGTATCTGCAGACGCTCGCCGACGTAACGAGCATCCAGGCGATCAACATCCCCGGAATCAGCGGGCTGGTTCCGTACCTGGTGATGATCGTGGTGCTGCTCGCCCGACCGCGTGGGCTGTTCGGTCAGGAGGGGTTCCTCGAATGAGCCACGAGTCCGACGAAGGCTTCGCGTCGAACCTCCCGCTGACAGCGCTGCGTCGGTATCAGGTCCCGATCGGTGCGCTGCTTTTGGTGGTCCTCGTGCGTCCGATCATTTCGCTCGACGCCCTCCTGGGCTACGGAGCGGTCGCCAACACCATCCTCATCTGGATGCTGTTTGCGGCGTCGTTCAATCTCCTCTTGGGGTATACGGGGCTGCTCTCGTTCGGTCACGCGATGTTCCTGGGGATCGGCGCGTACGTCACAGCGATCGGTCTCTCGCGGTTCGATTCGTCGTTCGTGTTCTCGGCGACCGTCGCCCTCCTGCTTGCGGGGGTAGTCGCGTACCTCATCGGCCGGATCACGGTCCAGAAGGGCGAGATCTACTTCGCGATGCTCACACTGGCGTTCGGGACGACCGCACACTTCATCGCGAATTTCAACCCCGCCGATCTGACCGGCGGGACGACCGGCATCGCCGGCGGCGCAGTCCCGGCGTGGATCGAGACTGAGCGCGGTCTCAAGTACGTGAGCCTTGGTGGCTTCGAGTTCGACTGGTACTACTTCGTCGCCGTGGCCGTGTTCCTCGGGTTGCTGATACTGTGGCAGATCGTCCGATCACCGTTCGGTCGGACACTCATCGCCATCCGCGAGAACGGGGAACTCGCCCGCGCAATGGGCATCAACACCTACCGGTACAAGGTGTGGTCGTTCACGCTGAGCGCGATCATCGCGGCCTACGCCGGCACGATCCTCGAAATCAACGAACAGGGCGCGACGCTCTCGCTTCTGACGGTCGTCACCAGCGGCGACGTCATCCTGATGACCGTCCTGGGCGGGGCGAACTACTTCTTCGGCCCGCCGGCGGGTGCGTTCATCTGGCTGTTCGCCGAGGACTACCTCACGGATTTCGAGATGCTCGTCTTGCCCGCATCGGAGCTACCGATCGTCAGCCTCGAACTGGCCGGCGTGCTCGCCTACTGGCAGTTCTTCCTGGGCCTGCTGTTCGTGATCGCGGTCCTCATCGCGCCGCGTGAAGGGGTCTGGGGACTCGCCAGAGGCGGTCTCGAACGTGTTTATGAACGATTCGGATCCGAGGGAGACGATGTCTGACCAGCAAATCACGACGACAGACCGACCGAACGGAGACAGAGACCCACAGTCCGCTGCTCTCGGCGCGACGGGCCTCACGAAACGGTTCGGCGGCATCGTCGCCGTCGACGACGTCGACCTCGCCGTCCCGGAAGGCGAACTGCGGGCCATCATCGGTCCCAACGGGGCCGGGAAGACGACGCTCTTCAACGTCCTCACCAACGCGCTGGCGCCGACCAGGGGCTCGGTGTATCTCCACGGCGAGGAGATCACCGACATCGCGCAGGAACAACGGCCACACCGCGGGCTGGCCCGGTCGTTTCAGTCCAACCAGCTGTTCAACGAACTGAGCGTGCTGGAGAACGTTCGCATCGTCGTCCAGACGATGGAATCCGGGCCGTTCTCGTTCGATCTGCTCGGCGAAGGCCGCACGCAGTACGTCGAGCAGGCACTCGACGTTCTGGATTCGGTCGGCCTGACCGACAAACGCGACGTCGAGGCGAAGAACCTCTCCCACGGAGATCAGCGACGCCTCGGGATCGCGATGGCGATCGCGACCGACCCGTCGGTGCTGTTGCTCGACGAACCGACGAGCGGTCTGGGATCCAGCGAAACCGAACAAGCCACAGATCTCATCGAGTCGGTCCAGGAGGATCTCGGCCTGACGCTGCTTTTGATCGAACACGATATGGAGATCGTCCTGTCGATCAGCGATCGCATCACCGTGCTCGATCAGGGACAGGTGCTTGCGACCGGAACCGCCGACGAGGTGCAGAACAACGAGGAAGTACAGGAGGCGTACCTCGGTGGGATGCGGGAGGAACTATGAGTCTACTCGAAATCACCGATCTGGAAGCCGGCTACGAGACCGGACAGGTGCTCTTCGGCGTCGATCTGTCGGTCGAGGAAAACGAGGTCGTCTCGCTGCTCGGTCGCAACGGCGCCGGCAAGACCACCACGATGCACGCCATCGTGGGCGCTGACGTGCCGCGTGTGCTCGGCGGTTCGATGACGTTCGACGGCCAGGACCTCCGGGCCCGCCGCAACTACGAGATCTCCGGGCTCGGCCTGAGTCTCGTGCCCGAAGGTCGGCGGTGCTTCCGGGATCTCACGGTCGAAGAGAACCTTCGGCTCGCGGCGAACCACGCCACTGATCCGCTGTCGGTCGAGGAGATGCTCGATCAGTTCCCGGAACTCGAAGAGATGCGGGACCGCCCCTCGAAGAATATGAGCGGCGGGGAACAGCAGATGCTGGCGATCGCCCGCAGTCTCGTGACGAATCCGGAACTCATCCTGCTGGACGAACCCTGTGAGGGACTCGCCCCGTACATCGTCCGCCGGATCGAGTCGATTATCGAGGAGATCAACGCAGAACGGGACGTGAGCGTTCTCCTCGTCGAACAGAACGTCGCGGTGGCGATGGCCGTCGCCGAGCGACATTACATCCTCGACGAGGGCGAAATAGTTACCGAGGTCTCGACCGCGGAACTCCGCGAAGACGAAGCGCTCAGACAGGAGTACCTGGGCGTCTAATCTCGTACGGTCGGCTGTACCGATTTGCCGGTGATCTCCTCGGACGGTATCGGTGATCGCCGCTAAAGGGCTACAACCGACCGTATCAGCCTTCCTCGGATTCGAGGTGATCGAACAGCCCCGGCGTCGTCCCGAACTTCAGCACGTTCGTCATCGTCGAACTGCGGACGTTGTTGACGACCTTTCCGTGTTCTTTGTAGAACTCGTGGAGCCACCGGGATTCGGCCTCCTGGCTCGGGAACATCATCACGGCCTTCCACTGATAGACGCCGTCCGCGAGGAAGTAGAAGATCGAGTACTGGCTGTCTCGGATGTGCTCCATCGCGTCCCGCCAGTTGTCCGCGAAGTGCTCCGGGTTGAACATAAACTCCATCAGCGCGAAGACGAAGTACGACTCGTGGGGGATGAGCGCCTCCCGAAAGACGCCTTCGTCACGCATATTCCGAATCGCCTTGCTCACGGTCACGTGACTCACGTCGATTCCGTGTTTCTCCGCTAACACGTCCGTCACCTCCCGCGCGGACAGTTGCGGATCACGGGCCAGTTCGCGGAGGATGATCACGTCGCGCGTCTTGAACTCCCAGTCCGGGGTGTTGTCGGTGGTTCCCCCATCGCCCTCCGACTGATCTCCTTCTGCGACCGCGTCGGTCGAAAAGAGCGCCTCAGCGACGTTCTCGTCCTCGACTCGGTCGCTCGGATCGACCATCTATGACCCTCCTTGGCCCCCGCCGTTCGTTCGAGATTCGCTCGACTCGGAAGCGATGAGGGTCTTCGTACGAAAATCCCGCCTCGAAAATGCGCGGTGGAAATTCATATGCGTTAAATCCGGACTGACTGGTAAATAATTTTCGTAGAACATTATTTATTGTAAAGGACTGTATGCTACACATCGATGCGCTACTACGAGGACTTCGAGGTGGGGGAGACTCGGACGTTTGGCGGCTACACGATCACGGAATCGGAGATCATCGAATTCGGCGAACAGTTCGATCCACAGCCGTATCACACGGATCCGGAGGCCGCAGAGGAGAGTATGTACGGCGGCTTGATCGCGAGCGGCTGGCATACGACTGCGTTGACGATGCGACTGCTGACCGAGCACTTCACAGCCGAAACCGACTTCCTCGGCGGCACTGCCGTCGACGAACTCAGATGGACCGAACCGGTTCGCCCCGGCGATACGCTCGGAGTGACGACCGAAATCGTCGCGAAAGAGCCCTCGACGGATCGGTACGGACGGGTCCGTACTCGAATACGCGTCCACACGCGGTCGGGAGACTCCGTCGTGACGATGGAAGCGGTGATGCTGTTCGGGTATCGGGACGCCTGATACCGACTGTTGTACTCCCTTGTCGGTGTCTGCCGGTACCGAGGGTGGCGAGCACTGGAAAAGTCACAACAGTATGAGAGAAGAGTCAGTTACGCTCCGGCCGGAGATCCGTCCGGGACCGGTTCGCCTCGTCGCCGAAGACTGATTCGATCCGCGTTTCGAGTGCATCGACGTCCCAGCCCCCCTCGTTGAACGCGACGCGCTCCAGTTCCGGGTTCGACACCAGGCCGACGCTGTCGCCGGCGGCCCGGATCGTACAGCCCGAGACGTCCGCCGCCTTCTCGCTTGCGAGGAACGCCGCGACGGGTGCGACTTTCTCGGGCGGATACTCCTCGGGATCGAGAAACGAGTCCGTCATCGTCGTGTGGGCTATCGGCAACAGGGCGTTGACGCGGACGTCGAATCTGTCGAGTTCGGCCGCTGCCGTGCGCATCAGCCCGAGCACACCCGCCTTTGCCGTGGCGTAGTTCGCCTGTCCGACGTTTCCGAACGCGGCCGGACTCGTCACGCAGACGAACGCCCTCCCGTCGGAGCGTTCCTCCGCGTTCGTCTGCCAGTGTCTCGCAGCGCTCCGCAACAGGCCGAAATGACCGCGGAGGTGAACGTCCGTGACCTGCTCCCACGCCGCGTCGGTCATCTTCGTGAGATACGAGTCACGAATCAGTCCCGCGTAGTTGATGATGCTGTCGAGTCGGCCGTATTCGTCGACGACCGACGCGACGAGCGCCTCGGTGTACTCGAAGTTCGTGACGTCGCCGAGATCAGTCGTGGCAGTCCCGCCGGCCGCTCGAATCTCCTGGGCGAGGGTCTCCGCTTCGGTCTCTTGGGTCGGCAGATCGTTGATGACGACCGTCGCCCCGTTGGCTCCCAGTTCGCGAGCGGTGGCGCTCCCCAGCCCCCCTGTACCGCCCGTGACGATGTGCACAGTTCCGTCCATTGTGTCGATTGCTCGTCCGCCCGAACCTACTCGAAGGCGTCGATGAGTTCCGGAACGACCTCGAAGAGGTCGCCGACGACGCCGTGGTCCGCAACGTCGAAGATCGGTGCGTCAGGATCCGTGTTGATGGCGACGATGGTCTCTGCACCTTTCATTCCGGCGAGGTGCTGGACCGCCCCGGAGATGCCGATTGCCAGGTAGACGTCCGGCGTGACGGTCTTCCCCGACTGCCCGACCTGCCGGTTCGGCGGCAACCAGCCGTTGTCCACGATCGGCCGGGACGCCGACAGCGTCGCACCGGTCACATCGCACAGTTCCTCGATCAGTTCGAGGTTCTCCTCCTCGTCGATCCCGCGACCGATACTCACCAGGAACTCCGCTTCCGAAATATCGACGTCGCCAGCAGCGACCGCCTCGAACCCGGTGACAGTCGAACCGACGGCGCTCTCGTCGATCGTGACGTCGGCCTCGCGGATTTCCGCGCGCCCGCCGTCCGGTGCCGGGTCCCACTCTCCCTCGCGGAGCGTCAACAGACAGGGGAGTTCGGTCACTTCGAGGTCGGCCTCGACTTTCGACCCGTACCGCTCCCGCGTCGCGATCAGCGATCCCTCCTCGATCCGCGCGTCGACCAGATTGGTCACGATCGGCCAGTCGAGTCCGCGTGCGACCGCAGGCGCGTAGTCGAGTCCGTTGACGCTGTTCGGCGTCACCAGAACCTCGGGCTCGATCTGGTCGCACAACTGTTCGATCGCCTGCGTGTAGACGTCGTGGTTGAACCCGTCGCCCTCCGCGACGGTGTGAACGACATCGACGCCCTCGCGATCGAGTTGGGCGGCGAACGTCGAGGGTTCCCCGCCGATGATGGCAACGTGGACCGCACTATCGAGGTCGTCGGCGAGACTCCGTGCCCCGGTGATGAGCTGGTAGCTGACGTCTCGGAGTTCGCCCTGTCTGTGTTCGGCGATCGCGAGCACGCCGCTCATCCGTCGATCACCCCTTCGTCCGTCAGTACCGTTGCCAGTTGCGACGCCTGCTCGTCAGGACTCCCGGACAGATATTCGGTTTCGCTTTCGCTCTCCGGGATCCGCATCTCACGGTGTCGCAGGCGTTCAGGAGGCGCATCGAGTCCGAGATCAGAAAGCGACTGAACGTCGAGCGGCTTCGCGTGCGCCTGGCGGATCCCGCGAAGGCTCGCATACCGGGGATCGTTGATCCCCGTCTGGATCGTCAACACCGCCGGGAGGTCGACCTCGGTCAGTTCTTCGACGCCACCCTCCAGTTCCCGGTGGACGTGTGCCGTCGTGGCCGAATCGTCGAGTTCGAGATCGTTGACGACTGCGGCCCACTGGTACCCGAGGTCGCGGGCAAGTGCGACACCGGTGGCTCCCCAGGCGTCCTCGCCGGACTGGACGCCGGCGAGCACGAGATCAGGCTCTTCCGTCTCGGCGACGGCGGCCAGGATCTGTGCTTTCGAGGTGGGATCGAGAACGGCACGGTCCTCGAGTGTGTCGTCCCAGACGCGCAGGGCGCGATCGGCGCCTTTCGCCAGTGCCTCCCGAACAACCTCCTCGCTCCGTTCGGGACCGATCGTCACGGCGACGACTTCGACGTTCTCCCGCGCCTCCTTGATCTGCACCGCTGCTTCGATCGCGTAGTCGTCCCACTCGTTGAGGTCGTAGGACAGATACTCCGCAGGCACAGCGTCTCCGTCGATCGCGAATTCGTCGTCTACTGAAGCCACCTCCGTCGCGGTGGTCAAGATTCGCATAATCCAAGTATAGTAACCAAGCGTTAATATTTATCGGTTATTTGCAACCGATATGAATCTGTAGACGAATATAGGTTTCCATCATAATCGTAATTCGGCCTAATCTGGCCATCGACCCCCCAGATTTAGGTGCTGTGAATCGCTACCAGCATCTATGGACTTCGAGATTCCGTCCGCACAACAGGCGATGCTCAAAGAGGTGCGCAAATTCGGCGAAAACGAGATCCGGCCGGTCGCGAGTGAATACGACCGGGAAGAGAAGTTCCCTCACGACATCCTCGAGCAGTCCGCACAACTCGGTCTGCTCGGGGCACAGTTCCCAGTCGAGTACGGCGGGGTAGACGCCTCTCCGATCGAGCGCGTGCTGATTACCGAAGAGCTGTTCGCTCACGACCCCGGAATCGCCCTGGCGATCACGTCGACCGATTTCGGGAGCGAGGTCCTGCTTGAATTCGGCACCGAAAAGCAGTGTGAGGCGTATCTCCCGCCGATTACCGACGCTGAGACGATTATGGGGGCGGCGATCTCGGAACCGCAGGCCGGTTCGGACGTCTCGTCCGTCGCCACCCGTGCGGAGAAAGACGGCGACGAGTGGGTCATAAACGGGAACAAGATGTGGATCACGAACGGTAGCGTCGGCGACTATTTCGTGGTGCTCTGCAAGACCGACCCCGACGCCGACAGCCGCCACGGCGGGTTCTCACAGATCATCGTCGAAGCCGACCGGGACGGCTTCGAGGCCGACAAGATCACCGGAAAGATGGGCGTCAGAGCGAGTGATACGGCCGAACTCGTTCTCGATAACGTCCGTGTCCCCGAGGAGAATCTCGTGGGAACGCGGGGGGAAGGCTTCTATCAGCAGATGCAGTTTTTCGACGAGACGCGCATCATCGTCGCCAGCCAGGGCGTCGGCATCGCGCGCGGGGCCGCCGAACGGGCAAAGGAGTACGCACAGGAACGGGAGCAGTTCGGCCAGTCGATCAGTGAGTTCCAAGCGATCCAGCACAAATTCGCGGAGATGTTCACGGACATCGAGGCGGCGCGGCACCTCACACGGAGAGCGGCGTGGGCCGTCGAGAACGACCACGACGACGCGACGAAACTCGCTTCCATGGCGAAAGAGTACGGATCCCGCATCGCCGTCGAGACGACGCAGGAGGCGGTCCAGATTTTCGGGGGATCCGGATACGTCAACGATTTCGACGTCGAACGCTTCTACCGCGACGCGAAGATCACACAGATCTACGAGGGCGCGACGGAGATTCAGAAGAACATCATCGCGCGCGAATTGCTCTCCTGATCTCCCCCGAAGGAGCCGATCTCGGATCGATTGCGTCTAACATATCCAAACGATTAATGAGATACGCCGGGGTATGGGATCTATGGAGGGATCGACACCCCCGATCAAATCAGTACTGCGGGCCTTCGAGGTGCTCCAGGCGATCTGGGAGCACGATCAGGTGGGTCCGTCAGAACTATCGGATCACCTGGATGTCTCGAAGAGCACCGCCCACGTGTATCTGCGGACGCTGGAATCGACGGGGTATGTCGTCAACGACGACGGAACGTACCGACTCAGCTACAAATTCCTCTCGATGGGCTCCCGGCTGAAGTTCCGGAGCAGACTGTTTCACACCGCCCGCGACGTGATGGCGGCGCTCGCGGAGGAAACCGGCGAGCTAGTCGCTCTCTTCGTCGAAGAGGACGGCAGATCGATCCTTCTCCACCAGGAGACCGGCGATCGATCGCTCCAGTTGGGTACCTATCCCGGGATGTCGCTTCCCTTGCACTCTCACGCGTCGGGCAAACTGTTTCTCGCTCATATGAACCCCCAACGGCGGAGCGAGGTCATCGATCGCTATGGGCTGGAGGCAGTCACCGAGGAGACGATCACTGATCGGGCGAATCTGGAGAGTGTCCTTGAGAAAATCCGCGAGACAGGGTTTGCCTTCGACTGTGATCAACAGGTGACGGGGATGGGAACCGTTTCGCTCCCCGTCTTCGTGGAATCCGAAGTCAAGGCCACGTTGGCAGTGGCTTCTCCGACAGGGAGGCTACAGAACGAGTCTTACCGCCAGGAACTGCTTCAGCAGCTCCGCGGGGCGGTGGATACACTCGGGATCAACTACCGGTATCAGAACTAATCCGATCCACGACGCCCCTGTGAAGCAAAGCGGCGTCATTTATCCAATATTGTTGGACGTATATCGTTCACAGCCTGTTACGAGCGAGCGAGATTTAAAAACTAGCGTGACCTCTGAAACTTGATCACTACCGAGTCCATTCTGTCGGGCTATTTCGGATCCCGCACTGACGGACGAAGCGATTCGCCGATATCCGCTATGTCCAATAATATTAGACGAAGAGGCGTCCAATCACGGTTGGATTTCCACAGCCCGAACATTTCCTCACCGCCGTACACCCCACTACCGGGGTCGACAGGACCAGAAAGCAGCTCTGTGACTTCCGCAGAGCTACACTGCCACGACGGTCCGGACGCTATCGATTCGGCAGCGCCGCGGGCGACACACTACAACCGCTACACGGCCACGACGGGTTGGATGCAAGGGTCGGGGTCCTCTCTTGGCTCTCAGATCCGGACGAAGACGTTCTCGTCACGGACTGCAACGTCGAACGTCGCGATGCGTTCCCCGGACACCTCGTTTTTCCCCGTTTCGAGGTCCCACTCCCAGAGGTGCCACGGACAGGAGACGGTGCATTTCTCCTCGTTTACGCCACCACGCGACTCGGTCCACGTGTGATCGGCGTTGATCTTCCGTTCGCCCGCCTTACACAGCGGGGCGTTCTGGTGCGAGCAGCGGTTGCTGATCGCGTACAGATCGCCATCGGCCTCGAAGATGGCGATCTCGATACCGTTTACGTCCACAGCGATTCCGTCGTTACCGGCTTCAAAGTCGGCTATTTCGGCGACCTTCGTGTACTCGTCGCCGTCGATGGTGGTACTTTCGCTTGACATTATCACAGGCGCAGGATCTCCCTGGCGTTTCCGTGCAGGATGTCGTCGCGCAGTTCCTCGTCCTCGCGGAAGGCCCGGCTGGTGAAGAACCACGTCGGCGGGTCGAGCGTCTGGTGTGGCCAGTCCGAGGAGTACATAAACGTGTCTCCGGCCATACTCAGATCGAGCATACTCCGCGCATCTCCGGCCCCGCGCGGCAACGCGAACGGCTGGGTACAGACGTAGATGTTGTCACGGAGGTACTCGCTCGGCGCCCGACCGAGGTACTCTTCGCCCTCCGGGAACTTCCGCGGCGTGATCTGGATGTCCTCGGGGTGCATCTCGTAGAACTCGTCCAGCCGGTACCGCAGGAACGGAATCCACCAGTGGCCGGCCTCCTGGAAGACGACGTTCAGGTCCGGATACTTGTCGAAGACGCCCCGCATAATCATATTCGCCGTGTTCACGATCCCGTGGATCGGCCAGTCGAGTCCGAGCACCTCAGTCCACGTGAGCATCTCGTCGCCGATGTAGGAGTGCTGGGGCCAGAAGGCCAGGGAGCCGTGGAGGATAAGCGGCAGTCCGAGCGACTCCAACTTCTCGAAGACGGGATCGAACTCCTCGACGCCCCAGGGTTCGCGCGGATCGAACCAGCTGTAGACGCCGACGACGCCGTCCTCGTCGCCCCAGCGATCGAGTTCGGCCAGCGCGTGGTCGACGTCCCACTTGGCGATCGACAGCGCCGTCGGGATCCCCTCGTCGACGAAGTGATCGAGCATATAGGAGTTGCCGGCCTTCAAGACGGCGTTTTTCAGCACCTGATGGTGCTGCTGGGGGAGCATATTCAGCCCCGCGTTGACGATGGGCGTGTCGATCGAGAACTTTTCACAGGCCTCCCGGACGTCTTCTGGATACTCCGCGCGACCCTGCGTGAACAGGCCCTCGGTCCCTTCGGAGATCGCATAGGCCGCGTCCCACTTGTCCGGCATCGGCCACATTCCGAACTCGGTCGTCAGGCGATCCAGGGCCCTGTCGTTGTCGACGTACGGGCGGAGTTCTTCCTCCAGGGGGTTCACGTGGAAATCCATGTCGATGACTTCCACGTCGGCGGCCTCCTCCGGAACCTCCACGTCGGAGTCGAGCCTCCTGATCGATGATTCCATAGTCGGAGTGAGGGAATAATATAATATATATTCTTCGGTATATTTTCGGCGGCCCACTCGTGACCTTCCCAATCCGGAGGGGACCGTCGACCGCATCGCATTTCGGTATACGGGAAACAGATCAGACTGGTAGTCCCGGACGGTCACGGTGGAAAAAGTCGGTGATAGCCGAGTTTCGGGGCGCTATGAAACGCTGATTGTCGAATTTGCCACGTCCTTCCCGTTCGAATTCGGGGTGCCAAATTTCGATATAGCCGAAAGAGTAGACCCTGAACGGGTTTTTAGATAACATATGTACCTCTGTTATTTCACATCGCCAAATATCTGCGTGTGATAGCTTTCCATCCCTCGGAGACGGGAACTCCCCCTACTCGTACGTCAGTTTGAGTTCTATCTCGTTCGATGCAGTGGTAACCAGTTCGATGAGTCGTTGTTTCCGTGACTCGGTTCGCATCCGTGCGACCGGTTCGGCGATTGCAACTGCCCCGTACACGCGGTCGTTGGCTATGATGGGCGCTGCGACGGCCGAAACACCCTCCGCGGTCTCGTGTTCGTTCGTCGCGTATCCCTGTTCGCGGATCCGATCCAGTTCCGCGGTGAGTTCTTCCCTCGTGGTGATCGATTCGTGGGTCCGCTCCGGAAGGCCGTGGCGCGAGATGACGTTCTCGACGTGTTCCGGGGGAGCGAAGGCAAGCATCGCCTTCCCCGAGGCTAGGCAGTGCATATACTCCCGCTTGCCCAGTCGCTCGTGCGTTTCGATGGACTGTTCGCCCATCTCCCGGGCGAGGTAGACGGCTTTGCCGGCTTCCTCCACCATCAACCAGACGGCGGCACCGCTTTCGTCTGCCGTCTTTTTCAGCGGCTCACGAGATTTTTTATAGACCGGGAATCGATCCCGCGCCGCGGCTCCGAGATCGAAGAATCGCAGCGTCAACCGGTATCTGCCGTCGTCCTTCGCGAGGTATCCTCGGTACGTGAGCGTTTCCAGATAGTCATAGAGCGTGCTATCGGAGACGTCGAGTTCGCCGGCGATGTCGGTGAACGTCGGCTCCCCCAACGCGTGGACCGTTTCGAGGATATCGAAGGTACGGAGTGCAGATTTGATCTGTCGGTTCGGTGGATCGCCCCCATTCATATGGGTGTACTCTCGGTATGGGCAATAAAAACATTCGCCTCCGACGTGGGCTCGGGCGGGAGAGGGTACGCAGACGCCGGAAGAAGCCATTTGGTAATAACAAAAACTAAGAGGTGGAGTGACAATGTGACAGTATGGCACACGACACAGGGAAACGAACTATCCAATCTATCGAACGTGGATGCGAACTGTTGGATTACCTCCGTCGGAACGGGCCGTCGACGATCGCCGAGATGGAATCACACTCGGCGCTCTCGGCGGGGAGTATCCACACGTATCTCTCGACGTTGAAAGATCACGGGTTCATCGAGCAGGAGGACTCACGCTACCGGCTCGGCGCGATGTTCATCCCGTTCGGCGTCCGTGTCCGGAACCGCTCGACCCTCTACCCTGCCTCGAAAACGATCATCCACCAACTCGCACACAGCACGGGCGGATGCGTCCATCTGATGACCGACTACGACGGTCGGCTCCTCATTCTCGACGAGGTGTACGGGGAGGATGCGGTCGACAAGGACTTTCACTTCAAAAAGCGTGGACAGCTTCAGCATGACATCCACTGTACGGCGGGCGGGAAATCGATCCTCGCTTACCTCTCGGAACAACGGGTAAACGAAATTCTCGACAGTCACGGTCTGCCCGCCCGGACGTCCCACACGATCACGGACCGCCAAGAGCTGTTCGACGAACTGAAGCGGGTACGCGAGCGGGGGTATGCGCTCAACGAACAGGAACACATGCCCGGTATTCGTGCGGTCGGTGCTCCCATCCGGCACGACGACAGCGGAGACGTGATCGGAACCGTCAGCGTGTCCGTCTCCGCGGCGAGCTGGACCGGTGATTTCTTCAGAAGGGAACTACCGACCATCGTAAAGAAGGCGGCAAACGAAATCGAGATACGGATTCACTCGCAGGAGCGCGATTCCTGAGTCGGCCGCCGGAATCTCGATTTCCCCCGCCGACCGTGATTTGCTAATACAGAAGTGTTCGATTCCAGTCGATGGTATAGTAGCGTTTGCAAGTCTTCGCTCATCTGATCGCACGACAGCGTGCAGTCGGATGAGCAATCAGTTGCAAACGCTACTATAGGTGCGACGAGACCGTCTCGGTCCGAGGGGCTGGTTCGTTTTATCGACATAATTCACTACTAAGCGATCGTAAACAATTGCAGCACGGTCGGACAGAGGCCTCCAAGCGACCGGTCATCGGAAGCCGTGTTATGCCGGGAGCGGATCTGAAACCGCTGAAAATGTCTATTTCGAACTGCGTTGGGAAGCTTTGGCAATCACAAATATTGATCCACACAGTGTGCCTGTTAGTATCAAACAATTGAAACGGAATGTTTATAATGATTGTTTACTATGGCCAGACCGTATGGCGGAGGAAAACTACTACGTAAGCGTAGACACAGGTGGCACCTTCACCGACGGATACGTGTCGTATCCGGGAGGGTCCACGACGGTCAAGGTCCCGACGACGGACCACGACCTCACGGTGTGTTTCCGCAACTGTATCGACAAGGCAGCGGACAAACTGGAAAAACCAACCGAGGAGTTTCTCGTCGACACCGACGTCATCCGGTTTTCGACGACGATCGGGACGAACACCATAATCGAGCGGACAGGACCGAAGATCGGACTCATCGTGACCGGCGGCAAGGAAGCGGACCTGTTTCGCGCGGAAGACGACAGCGGGCTACTCACGAGCGAGGACCTCGTTGTCGGCGTCGAAGAGCGGACCAGCGCCAACGGAGAGGTTATCGAACCCGTCGACGCCGACGAGGTGCAGTCGGCGGCGAAGACGCTGATGAACCGGGGGGCGAAGCTCCTGCTCATCAGCTTCGCCAACTCGTACCACGACGAGACCAACGAGGAGCGGGCCCGAACCGTCATCGAGACGGAGTATCCGCCCCACTACCTCGGTCCCAACCAGGTGCTCACCGCGAACGAGGTCAGTAGCCGGCCGGGCTACCGGACCCGGACCTACACCGCGCTCGTCAACGCGTACGTCCACCGCCCGATGGCCAGATCGTTGTACAAGGCGGAAGACGACGCCCGCAACAGCGGGTACTCGAATCCGCTTCTGATCGGGCAGTCGACCGGCGGCGTCGCCGGCGTCTCGAAGACCGTCGCGTTGCACACCTACAACTCCGGCCCCGTCGCCGGCGTTCTCGGTGCGGATGCGTTCCGGGAACTGTACGACCTCGACTCGGTGATGAGCGCCGATATGGGCGGGACGAGTATCGACCTGGGAACGATCGTCGATGGCGAACTCGACCGGAACCTCCTGCCGGAGGTCGCCGGACTACCGGTCCACGTTCCGATGATCGACGTCCACACCGCCGGCGCGGGCGGCGGGAGTATCGCGTCGGTCCGCGACGGGGAACTCTCCGTGGGACCGGAGAGTGCCGGTGCGGAGCCGGGGCCGGCCTGCTACGACCTGGGCGGGTTCGATCCGACCACGACCGACGCGGACGTCGCCCTGGGATACATCGACCCGGACTACTTCCTCGGCGGCGATCAGCAACTGAACGCCGAACGGGCCGAGGAGGCGATCGAGCGCCAGGTGGCCGACGCGCTCGACGTCTCGGTTGCGGAAGCTGCGTTGCAGATCCGAGAGCGCGTCGACCAGAACATCGCCGACAGCATCGAAACGCAGCTCGCCGAACGCGGGGAGGATCCGGAGGACGTCACGCTGATCGCCTACGGCGGCGCCGGTCCGACCCACTGCTGTACGTTCGCGGAAAAGGCCGGCCTGAGTCGCGTCATCACCGCGCCTGCGGCCGCGGAGTTCAGCGCCTTCGGCGGCGCCACGCTCGACGTAGAGCACCGCTACTCGGAGGCGTTCGGGGAAACGATCACCGGCGACGCGCCGTCGATCGACACTCGCGCGTTCGACCGGACCGTCGAACAGCTGGAGGCGGAGGCCGTTCAGGATATGGCCGGCGAGGGGTTCGACGAGGCGGACGTCCGGCTTCAGACGTCGATCCTCGCCCGCAGGGGGTCGGAGATTCGGGAAGTAACGGTCCCGTCCCGCCTCGACGGGGGGGACGACCTCGATCCGGTGATCCAGGCCTTCGATGCGGATGCCGAAGACGGGATCGATCTCGACACGGTGGTCCTCACCGCAGTCGGGCCAGTCGCTACCGAGACGCTGGAACCGCAGGATATGGAGGGTGAAGATCCGAGCCACGCCCGCAAGGGTTCCCGTGAAGCCTACTGGCCGGTCGACGGCTGGGCGGAGACGGGCGTGTATCAGCGGGAGGATCTCCGGCCCGGCAACGTCGTCGAGGGGCGGGCGCTGATCGAGGCGACCGACACGACCTACGTCGTTCCCTCGGCGTGGACGTACCGAATCGACGAGTACGGAAACGGAATCATCGAACGATGAGTTTCGGATCGCCGCCGGCCGTCGAGTACTTCGAGGGGTTCTCGGAGAGCCGTCCGTTCGTGCCGCTCGTCGACACGCTGGCGGCGGAGATCAATCAGATCCCCCACGAGGAGTTCCACCGCGACGCAACTCACTCGGCGAACAGCCGAAAGCGCGCCCAGCGGCTCTTCGAGCACGACGCGGTCGTGACCACGCTGGATCGGACGCTGTTGTGTGACGTCCTCGATGCCGCCGTCGAGTGGAGCGACCAGACAGACAGTTTCGTCGTCGAATCCGTCTCGGGCGCGACTGAGCTGAACGCGCCGTCCGACGTAACGGCGGCGGGTCGCGTCCCGGTCGCACTCGAAGTGACCGAACGGCTCGCTTCGACCCTCGACGACTGTGCGGTCGTCGGCGGGATCCCGGGACCGGTGGCGACGTTCAACGAACTGCTGGGCGACGCGAAAATCGACGCGAACCGGGGAGCAAACGAGCTGATCCGGGAGGTCTTCGGTGACTTGGCGCGGGCGTACGGCCGTGCCGGCGTCGACGCGTTCCTGGTCACCGAGTTCGCAAGCGGCGCCCAGTCGCTGTCTGCGGTCATCGAGGCGGACGTAGCGGCCCTGGAGATGCTCGGGAACATCGCGGAGTACTTCGGGGTCCCTGTGGCGTTCGTCCCCGAAGGTTTCGACGTCGATGTCGCCGCCGAGATCGTCGAAGCGACCGGCGTCGACGGCGTGTTCGTCGACAGCACGGATCCGGCGTCTGTGGCCGACAGCTTCCCCGACGTCCGCGTCGGGGGCGGGATCACGCCTGAACTCCTGGCCGAGTCGACCGGCGAGATCGAATCGACGATCGAGTCCCGGTTCGCGGGCGCGCCGACGTCGGTGTTCCCGGCGAGCGGCACAGAAATCCCGGCAGCGATCCATCCGACAAAACTCCAGGCCGCAGCTCGGGCGGTGGAGGCGACGCTATGAGCTGTCCCCATAGAACGCAGATGAGACGAACGAACGACTCACGTGATACGGCTAGACGAATCAGAATCGATGACTCGACCGAATCCACGCCAACAACACACGAACGGAGACTGAGAATATGAGCACGACGAAACAGATCACCGAATACCTGGAGATCGATCTCGACGACCGGACCTGGGTCTGCACGGAGTGTGCAGAGACCATCGGTCCGGCCGACGAGAACTACAAGCGGGGGTGTCTAGTTCGGGAACGCCATCCCCACGAGGTCCACCGGCCGCTGATCGAGGACGCGGAGTATTCGTTTGCGCCCGATCCCGAATGGGTGCGAATCGTCGAGTTCTACTGTCCCGGATGCGGGACGATGATCGAAAACGAGTATCTCCCGCCGGGACACCCGATCACCCACGACACCGAACTGGACATCGAGACGCTGATCGAACGTCACGAGGAGTCACAATGACGACGCGGATCAACATCGACGCGGGCGGAACGTTCACCGACTGTTTCACGGTCCACGACGGCGAGGCTGTCTCCGCGAAGACGCCGACGACCGAACACGATATGTCGGAGTGTTTCTTCCAGGGGATCCGCAAATGCGCGGGGCAACTCGAAGTCAATCTCGAGGATCTCATCTCGGACGTGGACTCGATCCGGTACTCCACGACGACCGCGATGAACCGACTGATCGAGCGGAAGGGTCCCAAACTCGGGCTGCTCACCACCGCAGGAGTGCAGGACTACCCGCAGATCGGTCGCGGGCCGCGCTGGGCGGACGGCCTCACCGACAGCGAGCAACGCAACATCTCCGACGCGAAGAAACCGGAGTATCTCGTCCCCGACTCCCGAACCAAGGGGATCCGCGAACGCGTCGACAGCGAGGGCAACGTCCTGCGCCCGCTTGACGAAGCACACGCCCGCGAACAGATCCGCGACCTCGTCGACCGCGGCGCGCGGGCGATCGTCGTCAACCTCCTGTGGTCCTACGAGTACCCCGAGCACGAACAGCGGATCCGGGAACTCGTCCGCGAGGAGTACCCCCCGTCGTATCTGGGAAGTATTCCGGTGTTCCTCTCCTCGGAGGTGATGCCGACGAAACAGGAGTACGAACGGACGAACACGACGCTTCTGGACGCCTACCTCTCGGAGTTGATGCAGGAACACATCGCCGACATCAAAGAGCGGCTGGAGGCGTTCGGTTACGAGGGCGACGTCCAGATGTTGCACAACACCGGCGGGATGGCCGAGTCCTACAAGACCACCGCCGTCGAGACGTTCAACGGCGGCCCCGTCGCGGGACTCAAAGGCGGCGAGTACCTCTGTGACCTCCTCGGCTACGAGAAGGCCGTCGTGACGGATATGGGTGGCACCAGTTTCGACATCGGCATTCTCACCGGCGGCGGCGTCCAGTCCTACGAGTTCGAGCCGATCATCGACCGGTGGCGGGTCTCGGGGACGATGATCGAGTCGAAGTCGATCGGTGCGGGTGGCGGCTCGATCGCGTCGGTCAACGACGAACTCGGCGGCCGACTGGAGGTCGGTCCCGAAAGCGCTGGGGCGGATCCCGGCCCCGCCTGTTACAACCGCGGGGGCACGAAGCCGACGGTCACCGACGCCGACGTCGTCCTCGGGTTCATCGATCCCGAGAAGTTCTACGCTGGGAACCAGCGGCTCGCCGTCGAGCGGGCCGAGGACGCGATCGAGACCCACGTCGCCGACCCCGCGGGGATGTCGATCACCGAGGCCGCACGGAACATCCGCCGGATCGCCGACGGGAATATGGGGAACACGGTCCGCAAGGAGACGATGCTCCGCGGGCACGACCCCCGGGAGTTCATCCTCTATAGCTTCGGCGGCGCGGGGCCGCTGCACGCGGCGTCGTTCTCGTCGTACCTCGACATCGACACGGTGGTGACGACGCCGTACTCGCCGGTGTTCTGCGCGATGGGCTCGGCCACGATGGACACGCTGCACATCTACGAGCAGTCACGGTCGATGTTCCTGCGGGAATCGGGCGAGGAAGCTGCGTACGAAATCGACTACGACGTCTTCAACGGCGTCGTCGACGACCTGAAGGCGAAGGGTCGACGAGACATCGAAAGCGAGGGATACGATCCCGACGACATCACCTACGAACTCGAACTCGACATGCGTTTCGGCGGGCAGATCCACGTCGCGCGGGTCGGATCGCCGCGACTCGAAGTCCACGACGAATCCGACGTCGAGGCGATCTGTGACCACTTCATCGACCAGTACACCGAGCGGTTCTCCTCGTACTCGGTGACGCCCGAACACGGGATCACGGTGGAGAACTTCGCGCTGAAGGCGCGCGTCGACAGCCCCGACATCGACCTGCCGACAGAACCCGTGGGAGAGTCGACTCCGGATCCCGCCCGAGACGGGGACCGCGACATTCTGTGGGCCGACGCCGACGAGTACCGTTCGACTCCCGTCTTCGAGTACGACGAGATGCGTCCGGGGATGACGGTCGAGGGGCCCGCAGTCGTCGACGCAGACTACACCACGACCGCCGTTCCCGAAGGGTGGACCTACCATCTCGACACCTACCGCAACGGCATCCTCGAACAGACGAGCGACGGAACTACCGACCAACAACCAGGAGGAACCCAATGACTGTCAATCGCGACCAACTGATCGACTGGCTCGACCTCGAAGAGCCCTCGGCGGAGGAACTGGCCTGTATGGACGAACTCGACCACGGGGACTACGAGATCTACTCCGAGCGCCTGCGGTTGATCCTCGACGAGGGGATCGACGTGTTCGTGCGTTCGGGGGTCTCGCAGTTCATCGCCGCCCGCGACCTGGCGGTCGCCATCTACACGCCGGAGGGCGACCTCATCGACTCGGCGGCCGGAGCATACCTCCACGTCGTCACGGGGATACCGCCGCTGAAGTACGTCATCAACAACTTCGCCGACGACGAGACGGTCGGCGTCGAGCCCGGTGACGTCTTCTACGCGAACGACGCGCTGTACGGCGGCATCCACAACCCCGACCAGATCGCGTTTATGCCGGTCTTCCACGAGGGCGAAATTATGGCGTGGGTCTCGGCGGCGGTCCACACCACCGAAACCGGCGCGATCGAACCCGGCGGAATGCCGATCTCCGCGCGGACGCGGCACGACGAGGGAATGAAACTCTCCCCGATCAAGATCGGCGAGAACTACCAGCTCAAGAGCGATATGGTCGAGATGCAGAAGAACTTCATCTCGCGGGCCCCGCGGATGCACGAGATCGACCTCCGCGCCCGCCTGACGACGTGCGATCGCGTCAGACGCCGGGTGAAGGAACTCATCATCGAGAAGAAGGGGCCGGACTTCTTCAGGGGCCTCATCCGGCGCAACATCGAGGAATCCCGCGAGGGCGCCAAAAAGCGCGTGGAGTCGTGGAACGACGGCACGTTCCGGACCGTCCACTTCGCCGACTCCGTCGGCTACGAGGACGGGCTCTGGCGTCTCAAGGCGACGATGGAGAAGGAGGGGCCGGAGATCCTCATCGACTACGCCGGGACGTCGCCGGAGAACGACGGGTCGTTCAACTCCCAGCCGGTGGCCTCGATCGCGCACACGGCGAACTACCTCTTTAGCGTCCCGTTCCACGACCTGCCGAAGAGCAACGGCACCTACGACCTGATCGACTTCGACATCCCGAAGGGCTCGATCCTCTACCCGGACGCCGAGGCGGCCACCGTGCAGGCCGTGATGGTCAATCAGGTCGTGATGGACTCGACTACGACGCTGTTCTCGCGGTCGATGTACGACGCGGAGACCGAAAACGAGCACGTGACGGCGCCGATGGCCAACACCGGCGCAGGCTATGCGTTCGGCGCGGTCAGCCAGCACGGCGAACCGGTCGCCGACCTGATGTCGCACGCGCTCAACACCGACGGAACCGGCGGGCAGGCCCGTCGGGACGGCGAGGACGAGGCCATCTTCCCGTGGTGTCCGTTCGGGCACGCCTCGAACATGGAGTTCGTCGAGAACGAGTACCCGTTCACCCACCAGTACTTCCGCCACGGGACCGACTCCTGTGGGCACGGCAAGCACCGCGGCGGGATCGGGATGCAGTTGGCGTATATGCAGCACCACGTCCCGGCGGTCGAGTGGCTGTCGATCTGCCACAACTCCAAACTCGTGACCGGGCAGGGACTGTTCGGCGGGTATCCCCCGCGCACGATCCCCGGGGTCACGATCACAGACTCCGACCTGAAAGAGCGGATGGCGAACGGCGAGTACGTCCCCGACGACCTCATCGAACTGCTCACGGAGCAGCCGCTCGATGCGGACTACAACATCACGAGTCACGTCCGCGAATCCCAGCCCTACGAGAACGGCGACCTGTTCGTCGGTCATTCCGGCGGCGGCTGCGGCTACGGCGACGCGCTCGAACGCGATCCGGAAGCCGTGATGGACGACATCGAGGCCGACCGCGTCTCCCACTGGGCGGCGAAGAACATCTACGAGATCGAGTACGACGAGGAATCGCTGACCGTCGACGAGGAAGCGACGGCGAAGCGCAGAGAGCAGTACCGGGAGCGCCGCCTAGAGGAGGCGGTGCCGTTCGACGAGTTCGAAGAAGAGTGGTCGGAGAAGCAGCCGCCGGAGGAGATCCTGCAGCATTACGGGAGCTGGCCCGACGCGGCGAAGGAAGGTCCCGTGATGCGGATGTAGCCTCCGGAGGCGACAAACTATGACCGAGACATACGATCAGATCGAAACGGCGCCCTGGAACGAGGTCCTCGCCCGCCACGAGTCGCTACTGAGTGAGCAACTCGCGTACCTGGCGGAGAACTCCGAGTACTACAGCTCGAAATTCCACGAGTGGGATATCGATCCGACCACGATCGACACACTCGCCGAATTTCGCGAGATCCCCTTCACGACGAAGGAAGACGAGCGCCGGAATCAGGCGAACCCCTCGCCGGAGCGGCCGCTCGGAAGCCACCAGGCTGTGCCGACCGAGGAGCTGAATCGAACGATCTCCTCCTCTGGAACGACCGGCAAACCCACCTACTTCGGACTGACAGAAGCGGATCGCGATCACTGGAACACGGTGATCGAGCGCTGTTTCTACGCGACGGGCATCCGTCCGGAGGAGACGGTGATCTTCGGCGTCGGACAGACGATGGTGCCGGGGGGGACGCCCTACTTCGAGGCGATGACAGAACTCGGCGCGAACGTGGTGCCCGCCGGCGGGGGCACCACGGAACGGCTGCTGTCCGCGATACAGGATTTGAACGCACCGGTGCTTTTCACAACGACTTCTCATCTCCGCTATCTCACGGAGCGTGCACCGGAAATTCTGGATCACGGCGTCGACGAGTTGCCCTCGGTCAAACTGATCGGCGGAGGGGGTCCCGGGATTGCAACCCCGGAGATCCGCCAGACCCTCTACGATGAGTGGGACGCGACCCTGGTCCGCGAGTTGATGGGCCTCGGCGACGTCATCGGCTGTATGTGGGCCGAATGCGAGGCCGAGGACGGGATGCACTACTGCGCACAGGGCCACGCCCACGTGGAACTGATCGACCCCGACACGGGCGAGGTCATTCCGTTCGAGGAGGGTACCGAGGGAGAACTCGTCTACACGCCGCTCGGCCGCGAGGCGACGCCGTTGCTCCGGTACCGTTCGGGAGATTACGTCCGCGTGACCGGGACGATCTGCTCCTGCGGGCGGACCTCGCCCCGGATGCAGTGTATCGGCCGCGTCGACGAGATGCTCATCTACAAGGGGATGAACGTGTTCCCGTCGGCAATCCGTGATGTCGTCGCCGAAGTCGAGGGAGCGCTCCCCTACGCTCGCGTGAAAGTCCCATCGACGGACACTGTGCACTTCGAGTCGCCGATACCGGTCGACGTCGTCTTGGATCCGGCGTCGGATCGCAACCCGAGCGACGTTGCCGAGGATGCGGCCGGCCGCATCCGCTCGCGGCTGAAAGTTCGGATCGACCCGAATCCGGTTCCGAAGTCGGCGATCGAACTCTCCGAATACAAGACGTCGCTTGTGGTGGTTGAAAACGAGTCGTAGGGACGAGCGCACTCGTCGGCTATCGCTCACCAGATCGGTGAATCAGTGTCAATCCGAAAAAACCACCAACACACCGGACGACCCGCTAGCTGGTCTGGCCAGATCATCAGAACTATTTACTCAAAATGTATTGGTAGCGCTGATGATCGACCTTTCGCACGTTACTACAGGAGAACTCAGAGCGGCGCTCGAGGACGTCGAACGAAAGAAGCCTACTCAGCGGCTGACAGCGGCGATCGCATACAAGAACGGAATTACACAGACGGAACTCGCTGAGTGGTACGGCGTCCAGCGGAAGACGATATACAACTGGCTTACGCGATTCGTTACGGCGGAAGACTCCGCATCGCTGGCCGCTTCTGCGAGCGACAGTCCCCGCCCGGGGCGACCGCGTCGACTCTCCGAGTCCGAGTTCCAACGGTTCAGAGAAACACTCCGAGAACCGCCCGAAAACGTCGGATTCGACGCATTTACCTGGACACCTGCACTCGTCCGACAGCATCTTCGGGAGACGTTCGATGTCGAGTATTCAGTATCGAGTGCCCGGCGGTTTCTGGAGGAGTTCGAATCGGGGCCCCGGTCCACACCAGGTCGGGCCACCGACAAGGAATGATCCTGATGAGTAAAGACTTCTGATATAACGGAGAAATCGATCTCGGGATGCGCGCTCGACCCCGGGCCGTAGTACTATATTAGTGATCGCCTTTCTCCTGCGGTCCTCGTGCAGTGTGGGCAGGTATGAGCATATCACTCCGCGGCCACTACCTTTGATTGGGAGCGGTGACAATCACACGGTAGATGCGCGAGTCGCCGCTCTTGGATCCACGAATCTTTTCGCTGGCAGTCGCGCGGATGGTCAGCGCGCTTGCGAACTCCTTTCTCGTCGTTGTGCTTCCGCTGTACATCGGAAGTCAGGCGGTCCGGCTTCCCGCGCTGACGGGATCGACAGTCACGGTTGCCGGGATTCGGATCGCCGTTAGCGTGGAACTGTTGATCGCGATCGTACTATCCCTGTTCGGGTTTCTCAACAGCCTGAGCCAACCACTGACGGGGTCGCTATCCGACCGAACGGGTCGCCGGAAGCCGTTTTTGCTCTTCGGGTTGGCGCTTGTCGCCAGCGGTAGTGCGGGGTATCTGATTTTCACAGACTACGTTCTGGTTCTGGCGATGCGAGGCTTGCAGGGTATCGGCGCGGCGTTTTCGATCCCGATCTCCGTCGCCCTCGTGAACGAACTATCCGATCCGGAGGAACGCGGCAACAACTTCGGCCTGTTCAACACCTTCCGGCTGCTGGGATTCGGCGTCGGCCCGCTCGTCGCAGGGGTCGTCGTCGCCGGCGGTCCATACGTGCTCACCGGAAAGTCGATCTCCGGATTCGACGCCGCGTTCCTCGTCGCGGTCGTCGGCGCTGCAGTGAGTTTCGCGCTCATCACGCTGTGGATCAGCGATCCCGAGCGGGCCGAGGAGACCGCCGGCGAGGATATCTCTATCCGCGTTCGCGGCGAACACGGCGGCTTGGACCCGGTCTTCGCTCTGGGGATCGCGACCATCGTGATGGCGCTGTCGATCGCCCTCTACGCACCGCTCGCGAACGTCATCAACGAACGGCTCAACCAGGGGAGTTTCCTGTATTCGATCCAGTTCGGCGCGACGGTGTTCGCGAACGTGCTGTTTCAGTTGCCCCTGGGGCGCTTGAGCGACACCTACGGGCGTCGACCGTTCCTGATCGGCGGATTCATCCTGTTGCTGCCGACGACGCTGGCACAGGGACTCGTCACCTCGTCGACGGGAATGATCGTCGCCCGCTTCCTGCAGGGTGTCGCTGTCGCCGCGGTGTTTGCTCCGTCGCTGGCGCTGGCCGGCGACCTGGCACGCGAGGGCGCGTCTGGATCGACACTATCACTCCTGACGATGGGGTTCGGCCTGGGTATCGCGGTCGGCACCCTGCTTTCGGGCCTGCTGGTGAGTTTCGGGTTCGTGGTGCCGTTCGTCGTCGCGACCGCCGGCGGAGCGATCGGTCTCGTGTTGGTAATCACGCAGGTGGTCGAACCTGATCCCGACGAGACGGTCGCCGCTCCCGCCGCGGACTGAACTGCTTCCGTTTCGATGAATTGAGCGTGTGGAGCGCTAGGCTATCCCACTGTGAGCACCTTGTCGGCGGACTCGACGATGTCGAGACAGTCTTCCATCGTTCCGCGGGGTCTGAGATCGTCCGCTTCGAGGTCTCGGGAGTCGAGACACGTCCCGCAGGCGGAGAGATGACCCCCGTTCTGGTCGTATTTGCGCATCACACCGTGCGGGTTGAATTTCGGATGGTCGAGGTCGGGGGCCTCGACACCGTCACCGAGGAGGAACACTTTCACTGCGTTTTCGGCGTCGAGCGCGGTGTTCGCCAGCCGAAACGCGTTCCAGACCCGTTCGGGATCGTTCGTTTCGAGGATGATTCCGAGGTCCATACTTGCGATTTCGAGAGCCGAAACTTGAACGCACACCCCAATTCTCCGACACAGGAAATCAGAATCGCAATTAAACCACGTCTCCCGCACGATACAAGAACTGTCGGGACAAAAATTACGTATGACCGATGTCGAGAGCTTCGTTCGCTTCTGTGAGAGCGAGTTCGGTACGGCCGTGATGGAACGTGAGGCCGCGTACATCGAGCAATACCTCGCTCCGGAGGACCGGATCCTCCACGTCGGCTGCGGGATCGGGGCGCTCGAAGAACGACTCCCGAAGTACGACGTGGTCGGCCTCGATCGCTCGCCGGCGATGATTCGGACTGCGCGAGAACGCGTCGCAGCGCCGTTCGTCCTCGGAGATGCGACCGCACTTCCCGTCGCGACCGGCGCCGTCGATACATTCGTTTCCGTCGCAACGCTCGGATTCATCCCCGATATCGACGCAGTGCTCGCTGAGGCCGTTCGGGTCCTCGATACCGATGGTACGTTCGTTGCGCTGATCCTGAATACCCGGTCCGAGTACGTCCGCTCGGGCCTCCGACGGGAGGGGTCCTACTTTCAGCGGCTGTTCCATCGGGATACCGACGCGCTGACGGATACGATTTTCGAGTACGTCGACGGTGACAGCGAATATTTCCTGGGCGTCGCAGACCGGACTGTCGTCGAGAGTAGGGATCCGACGACTGCCGCCATCGTCGCGGTTGTCGGAACGCCAGCGAGGTGACCACAATCTCCTTTGGGGGATTCCCCGAACACCCTCCGTATGACCGACTCGCCGGAACCCGATCGATCCCCGCTCCTCGAGGCGAAAGCGTTCGACGAATCCTCCGTGTTCACGCCCGACTCGCTGCTGGAAAACGCACGCCGCCAGAAGGACCTCCCCAAGCGATCGGTCCCGGATATCTGTGTTCTCGACCCCGACGGCGACATCGTCCGCCAGCTCGCTGCCTCGGGCGACGCCTCGAAAGACCCGACCTGGCCCGGCTACCACACGGATCTGTATCGGTTCGAGCGCAACGGTGAGGAGTTCGGAATCGTCGGCTGTGCCGTCGGGGCCTCCTTCGCCGTGCTCGTCGCAGAGCAACTATTTGCTGCCGGTTGCCAGTTTCTCGTTAGCATCACCTCCTCGGGGCAGATCATCCCGAAGGACGACCCCCCGTATTTCGTGCTCATCGAGCGGGCGCTCCGCGACGAGGGAACGAGCCACCACTACCAGTCCAGCGGTCGGTACGTGTCGATCGATCCCGAACTCGGCGCGCGTGTCGAGGACGCCTGCGACGCCGTCCCGCGACCCGTGTACCCGGGAACCACGTGGACGACAGACGCGCCCTTCAGGGAAACGGAGACCGCGATCGAACGCGCCCGATCGGAGGGTATCCTCGCTGTCGAGATGGAGGCGTCGGCCCTCTATACGTTCGCGGCGGTCCGCGACCGACCGGTCGTGTGTTTCGCGTACGTGACGAACCAGATGGGACAGACCGAGACGGATTTCGAGAAAGGCGACTCTGAGGGGAGCCGAGACGCGCTCGCGGTGGTCGACGCGGTCGCGACCGCCTTTCGGTCCGAGAAGTGAACTCGCGAGCTAGATCCCAGGACAACGGCCGAACGGCAAGGACGCGAGACGAAAAAAGTTGAGGGCGCCGAATTCGATGGGTGATTGGGAACCGTTATCGGGACAGGTCGCCGGCGACCGCCACAGCGCGGTCAGTGGATCCTTCGACGACGACAGCCGTCGTCACACCGTCGTCGGTCCAGGCGGCGATCGCGCGGTCCTCCGCAGTCGTGACGGTGACCGTCTGCCCGTCGATCGTCGTGGTGGATGCGTTCTCCGACACGCGATCGAACCGGTCTGTAGCGGTGGTCGAGACGATGCTGACGTTGCCGTCATCGGTGACGTAGCGTTGGCCGACGATCGTCTCGTTCTGTCGGACAGTGACGCTGGCCTCCGCGAACGTTCCGTCCAGGCGGGGCAGCGAGAGATCAGTCGCCTGCTGGGCGGCCGCGAAGTCGTCGTACTGATCGTGGGGCGTCAGCGCGATCCGGTTGTTCGGCGGTTCGAACGTACTCTCGTGGATCGAGACGTTGAATGCGGTCGATTCGACGGCGACGACAGTCCGGTTCGTTCCGTCGGTGGTGACCGCACGCACGACTCGGTAGTCGTCCTGGGCGACCCAAAGCGAGGTGGTAGCGTCCACCTCAGGGTGGGTGAGTTCGACCTCGTAGGTACTGATTCCGTCGACCGTCGGCGTCCCGACGAGCGTCGCCGACACGTTCGATTCGTTGAATTCCGGCGGCCTCTCGGGTGAGAGTTGTGCGTCGGACTCGCCCGGCGCCCCAGCCTGGCCGGTCGCAGTCGGAGAGAGATCGGGAGCAGCGCCGGCTTCCACCGCTTCAACGGGCCACGCGGCCGAGTGGTTCGGACCGACGGCCCAGACAACCGACCCGTTCGAGCCCGTCCGGTACGTCGTGCCGTCGTGGGTGACGATCGTCCGACTCCTGTTGTCGGCGGCGGCAGCGACTTCGACGGTCGCGGTCGTCGACGTGGTTTCGTTTTCGACTGTGACGCGCGCGGTGCTCGTCACGGTCTCGGCTGACTCGTACCGCTGCTCGACGCGGTCGAGGACCTCGTCCCCGGTTGGTTGCTGAAGCGACCCGAGCGCGCCCGTGACGGCCGCTGATCCCGCGAGGACAACAACGAGCACCACGAGAACGCCCAGCAGGCCGCGGCGTCCACCCAATCTCGGTAACATAACAGTTGATTACGACTGGACAGTAAAGTGTGTTCTTGCTCTCCCACGCCCGCTGGCGGAAAACGCTCATACCCGTCGCCCGCCAAATGCGATCGAATGGCGCAGGCAGACACCGATGACGTGGTTACGCTGTCGAACGTGCGGAAGACCTATCGGCTCGGCGGCATCGTCGAAGCGCTGGCCGACGTGTCGCTGTCGTTGCCGAGAGGATCCTATACGGCGGTGATGGGCCCGAGCGGATCGGGGAAGAGCACGCTGTTGAATCTCGTGGGGGGCCTGGATACCCCAACGGAGGGCCAGGTCACCGTGGCGGGACAGGACCTCGCGGCAGCCAGCGAGGCGGAGCGGGCGGCGGTTCGCGGCACGCAAGTCGGGTTCATCTTCCAGACGTTCAATCTGATGCCGCGGCTCACGGCGCTCGAGAACGTGACAATGCCACTCGTCTTCGACAACTGGGAGCGCTCTCGACGCCGTGAGCGGGCTCGAGCGCTGCTTTCGGACGTCGGATTGGGCGACCGACTCGATCACAAGCCGACAGAGCTCAGCGGCGGGCAGCGGCAGCGGGTCGCCATCGCCCGCGCGCTGGCACCGGACCCGGAGCTACTGCTTGCCGACGAGCCGACCGGCAACGTCGACACCGAGACTGGTGACCGAATTATGCGCCTGCTCGATGAGCTCCATACTGCCGGGAACACGATCCTGCTCGTGACGCACGAGCGACGGATCGCAGAGCGGGCAGAACGCATCGTCCACGTTCGGGACGGCAGTATCGAACGGACCGAGGAGCTGACCGACTGATGGATCCGCGTGAATCGTTCACGATCGCGGCCCGATCGATCCGATCACACAAACTGCGCTCGACGCTCACGGTGATCGGTGTCGTCATCGGGATTGCCTCGGTGGTCACCTTCGCGACGTTCGGCGCCAGCGTCGAGTCCGAGATCGTCGGGAGCATCGCCGATTCCGGGGCGAACAATATCTACGTGCTCGGGCAACCAGCCGACGAGGAAGGGTTCGAGCAGGCGCTCCAGCCGCTCTTTACCGAACACGATATCGACCGGCTGTCGGAGTTGGAGGGAGTCGAGGCCGTCATTCCGCGGGGATCGATCCCGGCCAACTCGGTGAGTCACGGCGGCGATACGGTCTCGATCCAGCAGCTCACGGCGACGACGCCGACCGCCGTGACGAACGAGACGCTCGTCGCGGGGCGGAGCTTCCGCAGCGGCACAGACGAGGTGGTCCTCAATCGCGTCGCCGCGGAGACGACCTTCGAGGAAAACATCACAGCTGGTGACGAAATAACCGTTCGCCGGACCGGCGAGACGGTGAACCTGACGGTCGTGGGGGTCGTCAACGGGACCGCGGGTGAACTCCCTGTCGGCAACTTCGGACCCCAACCGCAGTTCTACGTCCCTGCGGACCCACACTATCAGGCCGTCGTCGAAAGCCCCGCCACGAACGCCAGGCAGCGCGCGTATCCGCAGATCACGGTCGTCTCTCAGCCGGCCGAAACACTGGCCGTCACCGAAGCGATCGAAACGTATCTGGCGGAAGAATCTGACGCGGGGCAGCTTGCCCCCGCGGGCGTCGATCTGGTGGCGCGAACCAGCGGGGACTTCGCCGAGGAGATCAGCGACGTGATCGACCAGATCACCCGGTTCGTCACCGGGATTGCGGTGATCGCCCTGGTCGTCGGCGCGATCGGCATCGCTAACATAATGCTGGTCAGCGTCACCGAACGGACCCGCGAAATCGGGATTATGAAGGCGGTCGGAGCGCGGAACCGCGACGTGATGGAACTGTTTCTTCTCGAAGCGACGTTGCTGGGAACCGGGGGCGCGTTGCTCGGACTCCCGCTGGGGCTCGTCGTCGGCTGGGCCGCGACCCGTTACGCCGAGGTCGGGTTCGCATTCGCGCCGTACTGGACGGCGCTGGCCGTGCTCGTGGGGGTGCTCGTGGGCGTTGTTGCCGGGCTCTATCCCGCCTGGCGGGCGGCGCACGTCGACCCGATCGACGCCCTGCGGTACGAGTGATCATCTGGGAAGCTCCGCTACAGGGAATTCGGCGTACGGCCCGAGGGAGATCAGATGACGTCGTCTGGCGCGTGTTCGTCTGCCATCCGCGTGGCTTCGGCGGCATACCGCTCCCGGAGTTCCGGTTCGTCGACCGGCCCGAGATTGTCCGGGTCGGCGTCGACGGCGGCGGTCGTATCGCGTACGTCGGTAAAGGACGTCAGCGCCCGCTCCTTCCGGAAGTACTGCTCACCGTCGGTAGTGGCGTAAGTGAGGATAATGAGGTTCTGTTCGTCGTCGGAGTACGTCCGCTCGACCAGCCAGACGCGGACGGCATCCGCTGAATTCTGTTTCATACTGGTCTCTTCGTCGGTGAACCGGAAGTCTGTGGCGGTGAGATAGCCGCTGACGACCCGCTTGTCGAGTCAGCACTTTGGGAGCTCAGGAAAGCGGTAAAATGCATCCGCCGGAGACCACCACAAAGCGCTTACAGGACCGATCGAATTCTTCGGTACGCAGATGGTCCCTCCGTTCCTCACTACGAAGCCCCTCCAGGCGTGCAAGTTCCTCGGCGTGGCCGCCAGCGCCTTCGTTCTGATCGGCATCGTCTTCGAGATTGTTCCGATCGGGAGCATCACAGTGCTGTTTTTCGTGCCGGTCGTCGCATTCGTGCTTGCGGTGGTCATCACCGCCGAGACGGTACTCGCTGGCTATCGTGTCGTGCAAAAGGGAACGTCGCTTGCGGAGCGATCCTCAAGAGATCCGGTGTACAGCGTCGTTCGCGTGGGAGAATTCCTCTTTGCACTCCTGGCGGTCGGCGCGTTCGGTGTTCTTCTCGTGTTGCTCCCCGACGGACCAATGTCGGGACCGGGAGCGCTCGGTCTCTTCTACATACTCGTCGGTCTCAGTCTGCTGATTCTTTTCGGAAGTCTCGTTCGGTCGATCACCGAATACGTTCGATTTCGGCGAGGTAAGTCGACCTGAAATCACCGAATACGTTCGATTTCGGCGAGGTAAGCCGACCTGAAATCACCGAATACCTTCGATTCCGGCGGAGTAAGCCGACCTGAAAAATAGGAGCGAGCTCCGAGCGTTCACCTACAACGGTCACGTCAGAGACGTCGGTGATTCACGCCGCTGTCGGTAGAGGGAATCCTCATCGAACCGAGAGGCGGGTATGGATGTCGCGTACATCTTTGCGACTGCCGGCCAGACCATCGACTACGTTCTCGGAGAGATGATCCTCCCGCAACTGGAGACCGATACCCACGGCGTCGACGTCGCCGGGATGTTCTTCTTCCACGACAACACCTACGCGCTCCGAGACGGCGATCCGCTCGGCGACCGACTCGCCACAGTCGCCGACGAGCGGGACATCCTCCTGATGCTCTGTGACCAGTGTGCGACGAAGCGTGGACTCGCGGAGTTCGATCACACCGACGACGCGGGGCGTGATCATTACCGGTCAGTCGGGACCGTCGAAAACGCTACCGTCGGCTGCTTCCCCGACCTCTATGCGGCGCTCGGGGATGACGGCGTGGATAACGTCATCACCCTATAGGTGCGAGTCAGCTATGCGCCAGGCGCGTAGTCCTCGTGGATGCGATCCATCCGGGCGGCCATCACGAAGTCGGCGTGATGCAGGCCGTCGATCTTGTGTGTCCACATTTCGACGACCACTTCACCCCACGCCAGGTGGATGTCGGGGTGATGCCATTCCGCTTCTGCGAGTTCGCCGATCTCGTAGGTGAACTCCAGGGCGTCTCGGAAATCCTCGAACTCGTAGCTCCCTTCCAGGTGGTGCCCGTCGACGACGTCCCAGACGTCGGCATCGATCTGTTCGTACAGCGACGTCAACTCCTCGCCGGCGAGTGGTTCGTCGTCGCTCGTGCATGCCTCACACTCCTGATCTGCCAGGGCCTTCTCCGTCATACATAACGGATGGTTTTGGAGTCGGTTGAGTCTTTCCTCCGGATGAGTTGCCCCGGTCACCAAGATATTTATATAAATTTTCAGTGTAGTATATATTATTGTCTTATTTTAGTATCTGATGACAGTATGGTGGAGTTCGAAAAAGGATAGGAGCCAACAAACCGATTAATAACGATTAACAGGGGATTTTAATCCAGATACCCGAACTCCACTCCCACTTTCGTCCCATATATTAACTATTATTGATATCTGTTACGTTAGTATTATCCTCAAACTTCGAAAACTTCGCCAGGAGCCGGTTGTCAGTCGAATCGGTCCGCACCGAACAACCCGATGTCGAGGTCAGTTTCCCCGGAAATAGCCAGACTGGCGAGAATCTCTCCGATCGCGCTCGCGTATTTGAATCCGTGGCCGGAGAACCCCGCGCCGACGGTGATGTCCGATCGGTCGGGAAGCGTATCGACGATGAAGTGATTGTCCGGCGTATTTGTGAACAGACACGTGGCGAGTTGCATCGTCGGGCCCGCGCCCTCGGGGAACGTGTCCTCGGCGTACGACCGAAGGAGGTCTTCGTCGTCTTGATTCGGCGTTCTGTCCATCTCGTCGGGATCGACAGCGTTCCCGAAGTGATTGAACTTCCCGAGTTTGAATCCAGGCACGTCGTGTTCGGGGAATCCGTAGAAGTGGTCTTCTTCCGTCCCGTGGACGAAGACCGGGAAATTATCCGGCGCGAACAGGTCCGGATCGGACGTCCCGAACCACGCGAGTGCCTGCCGGACGGGCACCGCGTACGCCCCGAACTCGGGCAGGAACTCGCTCGTCCACGCGCCTGCAGTGATAACAAGCTTGTCGGCTTCGTACGTTTCCCGTGACGTGGAGACACGGATGTCTCCGTCCGATTGGGTAGTGAAGTCCTCGACAGGTTCACGGGCGCGGATTTCGGCACCCGCTGCGCGTGCCGCCTCGACGTGGGCGATGATACCCTGCTCGGGGACCAGAAACCCGCTCTCCGGTTGGTATACCGCGCGGTGGTCCTCGGGAATCCCGTACCCGGGGAATCGCTCGTTTACTTCGTCACCGGTGAGGATCTCGTGGTCGATATCGTGTTCCTCACAGGACTGTCGGGAGCCCGTGAACACGGTACTATCCGCTGGGCCTGCGTCGATACCGCCCGTGATGTGGAGCAGGTCCCGTCCGGTTTCCGATTCGAGTTCCCGCCAGTTCTCGTAGGCACGTTCGACGAGCGGGAGATACGCGGGATCTTCCGAGGGGGCCCGCCGGATGATTCGCGTGACCCCGTGGGACGATCCCATCCCGTGCGGGATGTCGTACCGTTCGAGAGCGAGCGTGTCGATGCCCCGGTCCGCCAGGTGATACGCTGCTGCGCTACCCATTCCGCCGACGCCGATCACGATCACATCGTAGTAGTCTGACATAGTGAGAGGTATCTACTCCTTCAATTTGGGCTCTTTCCCCTGAGATTTGTACCTGCTGATTCGACCCATCAGTACGGCTTGGTGAAGTACGGCTCTGAGAACAACCGCAGCGTCTGGCCGAGGTCTGCTTCCCGGGCGTTCTCGTAGACGTGGCTGGCCCAGGCGACGTCTTCCATCGGCAGTCCCGGCGCGAACAGGATCGAGGTTCCGTCGGTCGAGGCGGTGTCGTCCTCGCCGACGAGTTCGTGAAGCGCTCTGAGATCCGCGCGATCGATATCGAGCCCAACGCCGTAATCCACCGCCGCGCCGATCGCGTTGAAGATCTGCCAGTCGACCTGGTTGGCGAACTCCAAGGTGTTCTGGGGAATGTCGCAGAAGATCCGGTCCGAGTCGAACGCCGAAAGCGGCATCCGGAGGTCGCCCAGTGGGATCACCAGTGAATCTTCCTCCAACCACGAGGGGTCGATTTTCGGCGGCGGAGACGCAGTTGTGGCGACCACTGTCACGTCGGCGCCAGTCACCGCCTCGGCGGTCGAATCGATCGGCGTGATCTCGGCGTCGACGTCGTCTCGCATCTCCGTCTCGAAGGCCTCGGCTTTGGACAGTTCCGGGTGGAAGATCCGGATCTCTTCTAGGGAGTCCAAGGCTTCATCGAGTGCGAGAGCGGACGTCTGTCCGATCACGCCGGGACCGATGATCGTCGCGACGCGAGCACGGTCGCCCTGGATCTGTTTCGCGCCGATCCCGGCGACAGCACCGGTCCGCATCGAACTGATCACTTGCCCGTCGGTCAGGAACAGTGGCCGGCCGCTCGCGGGATCGTTGAGCGTGATCGTGTGCAGCGAGCGGGGCAACCCGTACTCGTCGGGATTCGTGACGTTCGATCCGTACCACTTGATCCCCATCTTGCGGATGTCGCCGCCGACGTAGGCTGGCATCGCGCTGAACCGCCGGTCGGGACCGCCACCCAGGTCTTCGCCCTCCAGTTTCCCCGGGAAGGTTGTGACGTGCCCGTGCATATGCTGCCCAGCATCACCCATCGCGACTCGGTTGCGGTTGTACAGGTCGAACGCGTATTCGATCGTCTCCACGCAGGGTCCCATCGCCGCGGCGCCCGCCTCGACTGCACCCTCCTGTGGAAGGAACGTCAGTTCTAGCGGCTGATTGTCAGGCATCATCAACCGTTCCGTAGCAAAACCATATATTTGTTGGGGTCGATCCAAAATATGTATGTCCGACTCAGAACCGCCGTACTGAACGACTACGTGTCGAGGATGCCGATGTTCGAGGCTGCGAAATCACAGGGAGAGCATTTTGGAGCGGGGCAGTCGTTACTTTCCACAGAAACCTCGGTCAGCACTCTGAAGCTACGACGCAGAAAAGATCGGTCCCGTGCTGGCGACCCCACTAGCGGATGCCGTTGTTGACCGATCGAAAAGCGACTGAGAGGTCTCGACCGACACCGGGAAACAAACGGTTCAGACGAACTCGAACTCGCTGATGCCGTTCGATGCTCCGGTTCTGTGGATGCGCTCCGCGAGCGCGATGTCGAGCGCACCCAGGCCGATCGGGACGAACAGCGTGAAATCGTCGGCAGTGATTTGGTCCTCGTACCCGCCGGTAAGAACCGACCCGATCGTGGTGTCGATGTCGTCCTCCGACAAAACGCCTCTCTCTGCGGCATCGGCGAGACTACCCCGCTGCAGACACTGGTCGACCTGATCGACGACGATGTGGTCTGTGGCGAGGATGGCATCGTCCGGCAGTTCCCGATACGATCCCAGCGCGATGACGAACGCCGCATCGTCGAGCCACTCGGCCTCGAGAACGGGCGTCTTGGAATCTGTGACAGTAATCACAGCATCCTGTCCGGCCGCCTCGGCGGGGGAGTCGGTGACGACGATTTCGGCGTCGGTTTCCGGTTTCAGGTCCGCTGCAAAGTCGCGTGCAGCGTCCGGGTCGACGTCGTATACGCGAAACTCGTCGATGTCCAGGAGACTATCGATCGTCGACACCTGGAAGCCGGCCTGGAATCCCGCGCCGAACACGCCGATCGTCGACGGAGTCTCCGCGGGGAGATGCTCGAGCCCCACGACGGACTGTAAGGCAGTCCGTACACCTGTCACGTACATCCCCTCCATCACGGCAGTAAACGCCCCGGTCTCCAGGTCGAACAGGAGAATCTGGGAACTGATCGGGATCTCCGCATCGAGATCCCAGGTCGCGACCGCCCATTTCATCCCCGCGACGTCGAGCCAGTCGACGTACGCGGGCATATCGATCGAGAAGGCGTTGTGGTGCGGCCATCCCCCGTCGTCCCCGAGGTGCATCGTGAGTTTCGGCGGATTCAGGACTCGGTCGCGGGCGAGTTCGGTGTACGTCTGTTCGACGGCAGCGAGCGAGTCGGCGAGGTCCAGGTGAGTACGGATATCCTCTTTCGCGTATAGTTTGGTAGCCATTGTCAGTGGGTCGACGGCGTCGGCGGATCGGTCGGGTGCAGTTGGTTGTGATGGCGGTACGTCGGGACGATTGCGGCGTCAGTCGACCGGGGTCACGGATCCGTTCGGTACACCACCTTCTCGTGCGTGTAGAACTCGTAGGCGCGCTGTCCCATCTCCTTGGCTTGTTCCGAGGAGGAGGCCTTCATTCCGCCGAACGGCATCTGGATCTGTGACCCGGTCGTAGTCCCGTTGACTTTGATGACGCCCGCCTCGACCTGTTCGGTGAACTGCCGCGCAGCGGCCATATCCGACGTGAAGATGCTGGCGGAGAGCCCGAAGGCGACGTCGTTGGCGACGGCGACGGCCTCGGTAAAGTCTCCGACTTCCATCACCGAAAGCACGGGGCCGAACACCTCCTCTTGGGCGATCTGCATCTCGGATTCCACGTCACCGAAGACGGTTGGTTCGATGAAGTAACCCGAATCGATGTCCTCGGGCCGGCTGCCGCCGGTCAGAAGCGTCGCACCGTCGTCGGCGGCGACATCGACGTACTCGAAGTTGGTCTCGTCCTGATCGGCCGACACCGCCGGACCCATATCCGGATCGTCCATCCCTGGCCCGATCGACAGCGACTCCGCGCGCTCGACGACTGCCTCGGTCACCTCGTCGGCAACGTCCTCGTGGACGATCAGACGGCTCGTCGCCGTGCAGGCCTGGCCGGTCAGCCCGAAGGCGCCGGCGACCGCCGCGTCGGCTGCCGCATCGAGGTCCGCGTCGGGCATAACCACGAGCGGGTTCTTGCCACCCATCTCGGTCTGGACTGGAATCCCGCGGTCGGCGACCGATTCCGCGATGTGTTGCCCCGTCCCCGTCGAGCCGGTAAACGAGATCCCGTCGATGCGTTCGTTCGTCGTCACCTCGTCGCCGACGGTCGATCCCGATCCGACGACCAGATTCAGTACGCCGTCCGGCAAGCCGGCCGCTTCGATCAGTTCGACGAGCCGCTTTGCGATCATCGGCGTCTCCGAGGAGGGCTTGAACACCACCGTGTTGCCGGTCGCGAGTGCCGTCGCGAGCTTCCACGACGGCGTCGCGATGGGGAAGTTCCACGGAGTGACGAGCGCCACGGTCCCCAGCGGCTCTCGGAACGTGTAGGTGAACGTCTCGGGATCGCTCGACGGTACGGTATCGCCGGTCGCCGTCCGGGCATAGCTGGCGATATAGCGGAAAAGCTCCGCGGCTCTGGACACTTCCGCGCGGCTCGAGGAGATCGGTTTGCCCTCCTCGCGGGTGAGCGTCGCCGCGAGTTCATCCAGGTTGTCCTCGATTCGGTCGGCGACGTCGTAGAGGATCGTGTCCCGCTCGTCGGGTGTCGTCGCCGCCCACTCGTCGCTCGCGGCGTCGGCCGCTTCGACCGCCGCTTTGGCTTGCGCTCTGTCCGCCTGCGGGAACGAGATGACGGGGTCGTCGGGTGCCGCCGGATCACGAACCGTCATCGTCTCGTCGCTTTCGCCCTCGATCCACTCGCCGTCGATGTACTGGTACTTTGTGTCTGTCATTTTATCAGTTTTCTGTCACTATTGCGTGTGTCGAATACGGTTGATCGCTCGTCGTGGACGCTCACTCGTTGATGTCGAACCCCGCACCCTGATACGAGCCCTCGAACTCGGGAGCGAGGATTTCGCTGCTGTACTCGAAGATATCCCGCCAGATCGACTCCTCGATTTCGACACCGTTGTTCAGCAGCTTTTCGACCCGCGGACCGACGCTACTCGGATGGAACGTCTCGGTGAACTCGGCCTCCCGCCGGTCGAGGAACTCCTCGACGGTGTTCTGTGCGCCGCCGGCGTACCGCGGATGGTCGGGATCGATACAGATCGTGACGAACCCGGATTCGACGTCGAGTTCGGAGCGTGCGGAGGCCTCCAGAGAGCTCCGCAGGAGCATCGTCAGCAGGTGTTCCTCGGCGGCGAGTTGCTCGTCGACGGAGGTGGTCAGAAGCGACTGAACCAGCGGGCTCTGCCGTCGCTGGTGTAGCCCCGCGTCGACGATTTTCGTGATCTCGGTCTGGGTCACCGACGGCCCGTCGAGTGTTTTCTCGACGACGGTGGGGTACGGCTCCTCCGGCACACCCAGGATGGCCCCCGATCCCTTCTCGTCGGCGTACAGTGTCAGCGCCACGTAGCCACGCTTCCCCGCCCGGTAGGCCTGGTGTCCGAGCGCGTCCAGCGTATCGTCGCCGGCGGCGGTGCTCGTACAGGCGATGCCGAGCCCGTTCTGCTCCGCCAGCGAACAGCTCAGGTCCACAGTGGGGTTGGCCGAGACGATACTCGGCTGGGCGCCGCTGTCGACGACGGAGATCTCGGCACCGTCTTCGTCGATCGACAGGCACGATCGATCGAACTCTTCGAGATCGCCTAACAGGCCGTGGAGCGTCGATAGCCCGGTTCCCCGGTAGGCTTCCATCCACCAGACCGTTTCGGCGTTCGCCCGAGCGGGGCCCTGGTCGAAGCCCGCCACGTAGAAACACCGTTCGGCGAGCTGTAGCACCTCTCGAATGCTCAGATGCATTAGTTCTCCCTCCATATGTCGGCTCGCTCTGGTTTCTCGGGATACAGCCAGTACGATTCGTCGCCGTGTTCGACGTCGACGGGCAGCGGCGCGCCCTGGAAGAACGTGCCGCGCACCCAGCCCTCGGATTTGGGGTGCGCCTTCTGGATTCCCCAGATTGCTTTGAGACACGAGATCAACGAAAGCGGGACGAAATCCCTGCCGAGCGGGTTCGCCCGGACCTCGGCGTACGGGAGGTTGTGGACGGTCTGGATGCGCTCGACAATGCTCCGGTGTTCCGGATGCTGAAGCAGGAACTCCGCGACTGTATCGGTCGCATCGAACGCCTGCAGGTCGAGTTCGAGGCGCTGGACCTGCCGTGCGATGTCGATCGGCAGCCCGTACTCCTCGTACTCGTGTTCGCCCCTGATCCCGAGGCGCGGCTCCTCGCTGTCGATGGAGCGATACCAGAAGTACCGCTGAGTGCCCGGTTCGGTCAGATCGATATCGAGGGCCCACTGGTAGCTCGAGAGGATCTGCGACTCGAGTCTGTCGAGCGTCATCCCGGGAACGATATCACTTTGCTCTTTGATCGTCAGCGTGTTCTCCAGTCCCTGAGAGACCTCCGGGTACACGTCGAGCAACAGGGAGTGCAACACCTCCTGGGTCTCCATTCCGAGTGTCTCCTCGGCCCACGCACAGAGATCAGCCCAGAGTGTCGGTTCGCCGGCGGCCTCCTCTCTGGCCGCAAGCCGGTCGTCGATCCGGGTCAGTCCGTCGGCGATAAGATCCTTCGACTGGAAGAAGTCCTTGGTGTCGCTCTCGTCGGCCCGGAACCACCGGATCGCGTCCCCGAGCAGGCTCTCGAACTGGCGGACTTCCTCGGTCGTGGGTTCGATCGTCTTCACTCTGGCCAAGGCGACTTCCCGGGCCCGGATCCAGGTGTGGATCAATTGGGGGTGGTTGATCACGTAGTGGATGATACCGATTCCGGAGGAGTTGCCGGTCCCGAGGTACCGTTTGATCTCGTAATCCAGCGTGGTTGCCTCGGAACTCCGAGAAGCCGCCATCTCCTCGGCGACGTCGAAGCCGTAGATTCGGAGCATCCAGATCGTGAGCATCTGCGCCATGTACGGCCCGCCCAGCGGGTGGTCGTCGTCCATCGCTTTGAACTCCTTCGTTCCGTTGAGTCCGTTGCCGTAGTAGCCCGACGAGCGCGTGAGATAACCGCCCTTCGCTAACCGATCGATGTCGGGCTGGTGACCGGCTGCCAGCGACTCGACGACATGATCGAAGGTGCTGGTACTCCGGTTCCCGCGCGTCCAGATCAGGATGTCGGACGTCGCGCGTCCCTCGCGCACCTTCGGCAGTTCCTCGTATTGGGACTCCATCAACTCTTCCGTCGGTTCTCCCTCACAGAGGAACCCCCACATATCCCAGTCCTCGGCGACGATCCGACCGGTGTGATCTCCCTCTCCGGCCTCGTGGGAGAAGACACAGAAGGAGAATCGACGCGACGGCGTGTCGATGCTGTACACCGCGCGGCCGACGCCGTGCTCGTCGTAGCCGCCCTCGGCGCGCTCGATCTCCCACTGTTCGCGCGTCATCTTGTCCATCAGGAGACGCGCGAAACTCAGCCGCGTCTGTTTGAGCGAGGCGAGCCGCTCGGGTTGCATCAGCTCCGATGCATCACGGAGCGGGCCCGCCTCGAATCTATCCATTTCTCTATTCACTGGCATTCATAACGGAGGTGCTCGCTCCCCAGATTAAAATCTTTGGGTGTTGGTGGCAGGCGGCCCGCGCGCCGCTTCACCACGATTAGCCGGTGACGACGACGGGACGTTCGGTGGAATAGATCACGTCCTGAGTGCTGCTCCCGACCAGTACCTTCGCGACGCCCGAGCGCTTTCGGCCGCCCATCACGATCTGGTCGGCGTCGATCTCGTCGGCGTGGTCGATGATCTCCCGCGAGACCGTCCCGACCGCCGCCGCGCGTTCGACGGCCACACCTGCCCCTTCCAACTCGTCGGCGGCGGCGACCGCCGAATCGACTTCCTCGAAGTCGCGTGGCCCGTCCGAGTACTCCTCGCGTGGCGTGACGTACAGAACCGTCGCTCGAACCTCGTCTCCGGCACCGGGAAGCGACGCCACGTATTCTGCCTGGTGTTTCGCTCGCTCTTCGTCCTGATCGACTGGTACGAGTACTTCGTACATCGTCTCACGATCTTTTATCCTAATATTTAAAATTAGGGGAGATTCACGATGATACAAGATCTGCTGGAGTGCACGGACGGACTTCTCCGTGGTAAGAGATGTTTCACGCCAATAGTCAGATTCCGTTTTCAGGTCGCGGAACGGGCCGCGACTACCAAAAATTATAAGTAATAAACACCTGGGAAGATTGGGTAGACATAGCATGTCAAGTTCGTCAGAAACGGGAGTCATCGGAGAATTCATCGACGAGATCGACCCGATCCCCTTCGTGGTCGGGGCGTTGGTGACGTTGGCCTTCGTCCTCGTGGCCGGGTTCAGAACAGACTGGATGAGTACACAGTTGGGCACCGCCTTCAACGTGTTCGGGCAGGGCCTCGCCTGGATGTACCTCGGTTCGATGAGTGCCCTCCTGATCGTCGGTGTTTACCTTATGTTGAGCAAGTACGGGCGCATCAAACTGGGTGATGGGGAACCCGAGTACAGCTACTTCTCGTACGTGGCGATGTTCTTCTCGGCTGGCCTCTCGGCGGGGATCGTGTTCTTCGGGCCGGTCGAAGCACTCACCCACTACAGCAGCGTGCCGCCGCTCTTTTCGAGTGGGATCGAAGCCAACACCCAAGCTGCGATGGTGCCGGCGCTGGCGTACAGCATCTTCCACTACGGCGTCCACGCGTGGGGTGGCTACCTCGCAATCGGCATTCCCGTCGGGTACTACGTGTACAACTACGGGATGCCGATGCGGACCTCGACCGCGCTCGCGCCGCTCATCGGCGAGGAAAACCTCGACGGTATCGTCGGCAAGACTGTCGACACGCTGGCAGTCGTCGCGACGCTCGGCGGCATCGCGACCGGACTCGGGTTCATCGCCCAGCAGTTGCTCGCCGGGGTAACGTATCGGACTGGGATCCAGTTCGGCAACGTCGAGACGATCATCGCAGTCGTCGGCATCACGGTGATCTTCACCATCTCGCTCGTTGCCGGCGTGGACCGGGGTATCAGGCGGCTGTCGGACTTCAACATCGCGATGATGGTGGTTCTCCTGATCGTCGCTCTCGTGCTCGGACCGACGCTGAACGTCCTGAACACCGGCGTGGCAGCGCTCGGAACGTACGTGCAGAACATCGGCCAGATGAGCCTCTTCACCGGGAGCGGCACCGAGGGCGGTGCCACGTGGACGTCCTTCTGGACGGTCTTCTACTGGTCGTGGTGGATCGCGTGGGCGCCGTTCGTGGGCCTGTTCCTCGCTCGGATCTCGAAGGGGCGCACCATTCGAGAGGTACTCTTCACGGCGCTCATCACGATGACGAGCGTTTCGTTCATCTGGTTCACTGTCGTCGGTGGCACGTCGATGTGGTTGCAGAACGCCGGCGCCGTCGACATCCTCGGTGCGGTCGGCGAGTACGGCGACGGCGTCGCCGGCTACGTGCTCTTCGAGTCGTTCGTGCTGGGAGACCTGTGGGGAACCATCTTCCTGATCCTGGTCATCACCTTCTTCGCAACCTCCGCTGACTCGTCGACGCTCGCGGTCGCGTTCCTGACCACAGGCGGGAAAGAGGATCCCTCGAGCCTCAACCGCGTGTTCTGGGGCGTCCTGCAGGGAGTCATCGCCTCCATCCTGATCGTCCTCGGGGGCGCCAGCGCGCTGCGGACGTCGGTCATCATCACCGGGGCTCCGTTCGCCATCGTGTGTCTGCTCGCATTCGGACTGTTCCTCGTGCGGTTGGGCCAGGATCACGACGCGATGGTGTTCGAATCCGGCTTCTCCTGGTTCAGTAAACCGGATCAGAGCGTGACACCGGACGAGAGCACTGTGCCGACTGACGACGACTGACGGCCGCTCCGCTTTTGATTCTCGATTTCTCGAAGGGCTCACAACCGAACCATTAATACCGTTCGCTGTTTCGTGCCGGATATGCCCGATCGAGCGCCCGTTTTCGACTATGCAGCCTCCGCTCCGTGGGAGCAGGTCATCAGAGCGTACGGCGGCCGCGAGGAACTCAACGAGGAGATCAGACGGCTGGTCGCCGATGGCGCCTCAAAAGACGAGTGCTGGGAGCGGATCTGGGACCACGAGGCCCGCCGGTTCGAGACGGACGCGGAGTTCCGGAAGGCTGTCCAGCGTGTCTATCAAACTGCGGGAGTCGATGTCATCAGCGTCACCCCGTGGGTCCACGAGCGGGGCGTCCCCGAACACGTGGGTCAGCGGCGCGACCTGTCGCGCTGGCAGTCACGGTTCACTGCTGCAGATTGGCTCCGGAAGATCACCTCTCCCCGAGACGTCCGGGAGGTGGCAGAAACGGACGAGGTGGGAATCATCCTGAACACTCAGAACGTCGGCGGTGCCATCGATGGCTCTCTGGAGACGATCGACGTCCTGTACAACGAGGGCGTCAGGATCTTCCAGCTCACGTACAACTACCAGAACCTGCTCGGGACCGGGTGTAACGATCCCTCCGAAGGTGGGCTGTCCTCCTTCGGCCGGGAGGCGGTGGACCGAATCAACGAACTGGGCGGCATCGTGGACCTGTCTCACTGTGGCAAGCAGACGACGCTCGATGCGATCGAATACTCGGACGATCCCGTGGCTGTCACCCACGCCGGCTGTCAGGCAGTTGCGGACCACTACCGCGGGAAGTCCGACGAGGAGATCGAGGCACTCGCCGACGCAGACGGATATATGGGGATCGTCGGTCTCCCGTGGTTCATCGCCCCGGGCGACGAAAACCCGACACTGGACGTCCTCGCGGACCACCTGGAACACGCGAGTTCGATCCTGGGGCCAGACAACGTCGGAATCGGAACCGACTTTTTCCCCGCGGATGCGCAGTTCCCCGAGGAGCTGTTGAGTTACTACAAGGAGTTCATCATCGGTCTCGGGTTCGACCGCGAAAAGGTCGAAAGCCGAACCATCGCGCGCGGTATCGGCGAGTTCGAGACCTACGAGGACTGGCCGGTTATCCCCCAGAAGCTCGGCGAGCGGTTCTCGGCAGCCGAAGTCGAGGGAATCCTGGGCGAGAACTTCCTGAACTACTGGGAGCGTGCGGTCTAACGCGTGACGGCCTAACGGGGGAGTCTGTTGCAACTGGTTGCCGATGTAGCCCGATCAGTTCTCTCGTGTTGAAAACCAGATCCACAGCCAGCAGTTTCGTTATGCAGATACCGAATCTTATCGATCGCTTTCGGGGGTATGTGCGTGAACCAGTTACGAACATATTAGTCGCTACAGGCCTTGCAGGGTAGTATGGGCCTTGACGACTCACCCAAACGATCCGTGAAAACGGCGGATACGATATTCGGGATTGTCGAATTCCTCCTCGAGAACGGTGGGTCGGGGGTGAAGGAGATCGCCGAGAGCCAAGAGATGGCCCAAAGCACCGTCCACAGTCATCTGGCGACCCTTCTCGATCACGAATACGTGGTGAAAGACGGAACGACCTACCGGCTGAGCCTGAAGTTTCTCGATCACGGAATCCACGTGCGGGGCGAACTACCGCTGACGCGGGCCGCGAAACCGGTTATCGAACAGCTCTCCGACGACACTGGGGAGGTTGCGTGGGTAGTGGTCGAGGAACACGGCCGGGCGGTGTACCTGATGAAAAGCAGCGGCGAAAACGCCGTGCGTACCCGTGGGCGGGTCGGGCGGCGAACGACGATGCACGACATCGCGGCCGGAAAGGCAATTCTCGCTCATCTGCCGGAGTCACGAGTAGGCGACATCATCGACGCCTTCGGCCTCCCAGAGCGGACCGACAACACGATTACCGAACGCGAAACGCTGGATGAGGAACTCGAATCGATCCGGGACCAGGGGTATGCGATCAACGACGGCGAAACGACTGAGAAGGTTCGCGCGGTGGCCAGCCCGATCATCTGGGACAACGAGGTCCGCGGAGCGGTCGGTATCGCCGGTCCAAAACATCGGCTGAGCGGTGAGCGGTTCACCGAATCGATTCCGACAAAAATCCTGGAAGCCGTCGATACGATCGAACTGAAGCTTGAGTATCAGTGACAAACTTGATTCGGTATTTGCATAACAGTCGGTTCAGTAGGAGATTCCGTTTCTTCGGAGTGTGAATCCTCCGTGGGACGACCAAATAAAACAGATGTACGCTTGTTATTTTCGAAATCAGTCTTCCACTGCAGGCCTCTCACCGAAGTGTCTGTTTAGCAGGTCTCGTTGGCTCCCCCGAGCGACTCTCACTGCGATTTCGACCGTAAACTGGGTTGTGAAGAATTATAAAATCAATTATAGTAACTATTTAGTATAATTTAGTATGTATTTTAAAGACACTGAGTAAATGAATTTTTTCCAGTTCGAGTATCGTATCTCACAACTTATCCACGCAGATTTTTATTTCCGACTGTTTTATTGTTGATTGGTTCTTGTTCTACGACCCCCCCAATACTACTATCTAATTTCAATTTTATATAAGAATATATTTTATTTCTTTTATTATAGCCGCAACTACTCCCCCGACCATCCGCTTACTGAGAGGATAGCTTCCTGGGACGATTACATCGATCCGACGCTCCGCCGGCCGGTGATCGACGTGGGTTCGAGAACGTACCAGTCGAAGTCGAGATTTGCGAGATCACGAGTGAAGATATCGACAGACGCCATCTCGCTTTCGGCGAACGCCGAGAGTCCGTCGCGATCACGGATTTCCTCGTTCGAGAGGCGTGATACTGACCCATCGACGATGACGCTCCGCCATTTGTCAGGCCGTTCGTACTGGGAGACTACGAGCGAAACTGCCGTCGACTCTTCCAGTCGTGATTGTTTTTCGCTCCCGTCGAAGGCAGCCATATGCATAAACAGTACCCGCTTGTCAGCGTCGTATCCGTACGAAATCGGGACCGCATACGGTGGCTCGCCGCTGAACGCGAGGGTCCCGTAGCCCTCGCTTTCGAGAAATGCGTCCATCTCCTCCGCCGACATACGCGCGCTCGCAAGGCTCCCGCCCGACGACTGGCTCCCGCCCGACGACTTTCGGTTCCGGGATTCGCTGGGTGCGTCTTCCTTTGTCCCGGGTGTTCCGGCTGACCGCTCTCGTTTGGCATCGGGCGCTGACGCCGATCCCGTCTCCAACGTCGATGCGTCCTGATCGACGACGTTCTCGAACAGCGACCGGAACAACTGGAGCGCTTGCTCGTCGGCGACGTCCGGCTGGAGGTGGGCGTGGACGTCGGCACCGGCCCCCTGAAGCGTCGCAAGCACGGTGTTGAGAAATCGGTAGACGAGTTCGGTGTCGTGGTAGGGAAGCAACGATTCGATATCCCGGAGGCAGATTTTCACCTGGCCCTCCTCCTGTTCCCACTTTTCGATCAGTTGGGAGAACGCGATCGAGATTCCAGTGAGATCGTCCGGGCTCACTCTGAATCCGTACAGCGGCGTCTGATCGCCGACCTCTGTCACTTCGGTATCTTCCTCCGCCTGCGGGGTGGTGATGATAACCGCCGCCTCGGACGGATCGTTGATCTGTTCGAGTCGTGTGTCCAGCGCGTCCCGAACGGATTCGAACGACTGCGTCGCTGTCACCTGCACCACTCTATACTCGCTTTCGTCGGTATCCGCGAAGACCTCCGTACACAACGCCTCCGAGAGATCGATTCCGGACGATTCCAGGTATAATGTCGGCCCGGAGCGCGCGGGCTGTCGCGGCTGTTCATTCGTCATAGTTCGGGCTTTCTGGTGGTGTGTATTATAATGATTACTCTCCCTTTGTACCGCCGAGCGACATCCTCGTTGGCGGCGCTCGGTGGGAAGAGACGAGTGTAATCACCATTAGGCGCTTTGCAGCTGCCTCTAGAGCCATCGATCCGGGTAGATACACACGAACGTCCCCGCTGGCTTGGGACCTGAACACTGATCTACCATCCGTCCCGGTCGAGCAGTTCCCGACGAGTGGTCCCCTCGACGTAACACTTACTTGATATTGAGTACAAAATATTCGTATGCGACTGTTGATCCCGTTCGACATCGTCCCGGTGGAAACTCAGGTGCCCCAGAGCGCATTCGGCGTCGCGCCTGCAAGTGAACGCGCAGTACGGTATGCGCTCGAGATTTATTGCGATCACGACGACCTCGAGATCATCGCGGTGCAACTCACCACCGATACGATCGATCTCGAGGAGAATATGGGTGTCGCCGAGATGCGGAAGATAGCTGACGAACTGGGCGCGAACGCGGAGATCTCGATGCACTCCGTACAGGATCTCGACTCGATGGCGGACCTGAGACAGGAGATTCTGGACGTCGTCGCCGAGGAGGACATCGAAACGGTCGTGATGGGCTACGAGGAGGACTCATTCGCCGATGCGATGTTCGCCGGCAGTACCCCGGAACAGATCCTCGAAGAACAGAAGACGCCCGTTGTGCTCGTTCCGTAACCCGAAGCGACCCGTCTGGACGGTGGTGCAAAATCGGGTCCTGAGGGAGGATCCGCTATCTCAGGCCGGAGGCGTCGTAACGGGGTGAGACTCACCCCTCCGCGGCAGTTCGCTGGTGAACTATCTGGAAGGCGTACAGAGCCGGCAGATGAGCACCCAAGCTATCGGGCCACGCTCGACGATAGCAGCAATAGCTCAACCACTAATTTTCCCGTATAAACGCCGATATTGTTTTCTAATGTCTCGCTAGTTACCCCAAATATAGTACTCTCCCACGTATTTATTCATATTTGGGAACTGAATCAAACCATTTATATCGGTGTTTCATATCAGGGACTATGACATCCGGAAACGAATCACTGTATGGCAAGCAGATGACGGAATCGGAGATCGATCAGTTCCTCGAAGAGCGCGGGTACGGCGTCCTTTCGATGGTGGCCGACGGCGTTCCGTACGGTATCCCGCTATCGTTCGGGTACGACGGGAGCGAACGCTTGTACTTCGTGTTCGTCGGATATTCCGAACAGTGGAAAAAGATGACTTTCGCCGATGAGTCGGAAACTGTGAGTCTCCTGGTCCTCGACGTGGAATCCGCATCGGAATGGCGGAGCGCGATCGTCACCGGCTCGTTCGACCGCATCACCGCCGAAGAGTGGGAACAGGCCCGTGAACTGATCGCAGAAAACGCCTTCAAGCCCGATCTGCTCGTCGACGTCGACCGACAGGACAACCCGCAGGTGTGGGTCCTCGAGGCCGAGGAAAAATCCGGGCGGGCCGTCGGGATAGACTGATACTGTCGGCTGTACCTACTGCAAGAAATTTGCGACCCCGAGATCGCGAAATTCTTCACAGACCGGCAGCCAGCAGTACGAGCTCCACCGATAACTGTGAGCCGACGCCCGATATTCATCCGTCTCCGGACCCTACGAGCCGTCGATGTCGACGGTGTGTGCGCTCTGCCGACGGCGGATCCCGACCGAACGACTCGCTGACCCCCAGGCCGTCCAAGAGCATCATCTCCGTCCCGAGCGCCGTGCGGAGAGCGCAACCGTGATGCTGTGTCGTCCCTGCCACAAACAGGTCCACGCGCTCTTCACCAACGAGGAACTGCGCGAAGGGTTCGATACGGCCGAGAAACTGCGGGAAGCCGATCGACTGGCGGACTACCGCGAGTGGATCCGCGGGACTGAGCATCTCAATATCGACGTCGACACGAGCCAGCACGTGCGAAATCGGCGATAAGCCCCCACGATCGCATCGTCCCGTCTCAGGTCGTGTTTCGTTACTGGATAGCTCTCCAGAAATGCTCTTAGGTGGATCTGAAAGGAGCCACGTTCCCGCTGATTCCAGTCCTCACCAAACAGGACCAGCAGGCCGAGGAGTGTGGGTAGCACGGAGGGAACCGATTCCTGTCCTTTTTATTTCACAGGTGACCTACCGGAAAGCGTATGCAGCAACCGCCAGAGACCGAGCCACTCAACCCGCCGGAACGAACCCTGATGGGGCCGGGACCGAGCGAGGTCCACCCCCGCGTACTCCGGGTGATGTCTGCACCGCTCATCGGCCACCTGGACGCCGCGTTCATCGAGATTATGAACGAGGTCCAGGAGCTTCTCCGATACACGTTCCAGACCGACAACAAATGGACCATCCCGGTCAGCGGGACCGGCTCCGCGTCGATGGAGACGGCCTTCGCGAACGTGGTCGAACCCGGCGAGACCGTCCTCGTCCCGACGAACGGCTACTTCGGCGGGCGAATGGAGTCGATGGCACAGCGGGCCGGCGGCGACGTCGTCACCGTCGACGCCCCGTGGGGTGAGCCGCTCCAACCCGACGACGTGGCCGCGGCCTTCGACGAGCACGACCCCGACGTGTTCGGATTCGTCCACGCGGAGACGAGTACGGGAGTCCTGCAGCCGCACGTTTCCGAACTCACGAGCATCGCCCACGAGCACGACGCCTACGTCATCGCGGACACGGTCACCTCTCTCGGCGGCGTGGAACTCCGCGTCGACGAGTGGGGGGTCGACGTCGCCTACTCGGGCGGCCAGAAGTGTCTCTCCTGCCCCCCGGGTGCGAGTCCGCTGACGGTCAACGATCGCACGATGGAGAAGGTACTCGACCGGGACACGGAAGTCCGCTCGTGGTATCTCGACCTCTCGCTTCTGGAAGGCTACTGGGGCGAGGAACGGGCGTACCACCACACTGCGCCGATCACGAACGTGTACGCGCTCCGGGAGGCCCTGCAGTTGGTCGCCGAAGAGGGGCTCGAAGCCCGCTGGGAACGGCACCGCGAGATGGCGACGAAGCTCAAGAATGGACTGGAGGATCTCGGCTTCGAGTTGAACCCAGACGACGAGTTCTGGCTGCCGTCGCTCAACGCAGTCCGTGTCCCTGACGGCGTCGACGACACTGAACTCCTAGACTACCTCAAGCGCGAGTACGACATCGAAGTCGCCAGCGGCCTCGGTGCGCTGGAAGGCGAGATTCTGCGAATCGGCTGTATGGGCTACTCCGCTCGCCCGCAAAACATCGAGTTCCTCCTCGCCGCCATCGAGGACGGGCTCGAAGCGCAGGGCTTCGAGCAGTAGCGGCTCCGAAACGCCCGCTCGGTCGACCGCGCCGCGCTGTCGTGGACACCCGTGGGTTCTCGATGGACCCCCTGCTCTCGTGGTGCCAGTCCGCTGCGGACACGTAGTCGGTGGGGAGCCCAGCGTCCCTTAAAAAAGGACTATCTATCTAGCCTGGCCAGTCACGGGGGTCGACAGTTGTAGTGAAACCGCTTGTAGGGATAGAACCCGACCGACTGTGTATGCCGCACCTCCTCTCGAAGGAACCGATCACTGACCGACCCGATCCGGAGCCCGAAGTCGTCGGACTCGATAGCCGCGATTCTGAGGACGTCTTCTCGGTGCTCGCCTCCGAGAGCGCCCGCTCGATCCTGGCCGAACTGTACCGGGACCCGGCGACGAAATCCGAACTCGCCGCCCGGGTCGGGACGTCGATTCAGAACGTCAGCCACCACCTGGAGAACCTCTCGGAGGCCGGACTCGTGGACGTGATCGACGAGTGGTACTCCGAGAAGGGACGGGAGATGGACGTGTACGCCCCCGAATCGAGCCCGTTCGTGCTGGTCGTCGGCAAACAGGACGCCGTTTCGGACGCCCGCCGGTCGATCGCTTCCGAGCCGACGCCGCAACTGGGCGACTGACATCGGTTTCGGAGCACGTGTCTGCCCGTGGGCGACCTCGATGATTCCGAAACCGTGGGGAGTTCACTCTTCACCGAACAGCAGCCCGAACGTCTCCCGTTCGGCGATCCGAAGGTGCTTGTTGAACGTCGGCTGCGTGATCCCGAGGCGTTCTGCGACCTCGCTGCCGTCGTGGTCCCGCGGCCACTCGAAGTATCCCGCCGAGAGGGCCGTCCGGAGCACTTCGAGCTGTCGATCGGTGAGTTCCGCGCGTACCTGGTCGCTCAGCTCCATCGGCGTCTGCTCCCGTTGCCGGTGCTGTCGTTTTGCGACCAGTTCCAGGGACGGCGCGATGTCGCTCATCCGCTCGACGAACGACCGGACGTCGGTCTGCGTCGGTACCTCGACTCTGATGACCGTCCCACCGGGATCCGCTCTAGCTTCGCGCAGTCGACCCCCGTACGCCGCCAGTGGAGCCCCGAACCACTCGTCGGTCCGCATCTCCACCACCAACGGGTCGGTCTCGGTTACGACGTTGACCGACCCGGGCAGCGACCGTCGCGCGAGCTCCGGCCCGTCCTCCGGTATGCCGCCGGCGAAACTGAAATAGACGCTCACGGAGCCGTCTTCCCGAGCGGCAGTCCGTTCGAGTCGCACGGTACAGTCGGCAGCGGTAGCAGCGCGAGCGAACGGGAGGGCGTCGCCCGGACCACGGAACTCCAGTTCGACGGTCTCGTCGGATTCGAGGGCTCGTCGCCGCTCGATCGCCGACAGTGCGTTCGCAATCGTCTTTCCCAGCTGTCCGAGCACGTCACGTTCGCGGTCCGCGAAGGCCTGCGGCGTGTCGGTGCCGATCGTCAGCACGCCGTGAACGATTCCCTCGTGCATCAACGGAACGGCACAGAGCGACTGGTAGCCCGCCGAAAGGGCGTTTTGCCGCCAGTTTCCGGACAGCCCCTCGTCCACTAGCGAGTTCACCACCCGGACCGATTCGTTGCGCCAGGCCGCCACGGCGGGGTGGGGATCTGCCGCACCGTCGGTCGTCGTCAGATCCATCGCCGCGACGTACTGTTCCCCGGTGCCGACGACTGCCCTCGCGGTGAGCCGGTCGCTGCCGACCTCGACGCCTCCGATCCACGCGAGATCGTACGGTCCGGCGTCGACGAGCCGCTCACAGACCGCGGTTTCGACCTCAGTACGGCTCGAGGCATCGGTAACCGCCGCCTCGACCTGCTGGGTGAGGCTGGCGATCCGGTCCAGGCGCTCCGCCCGCTCGGTCTGTGTCCGGAGCTGTTCTTCCTGTGCGGCCAGCCGTTTCTGCCCACGGAGGTGATTGAGTGCAGCTTCGAGCGTCGCAGCGAGGATGTGTGCCCCCTGAACACTTTCGGAATCGAGCGACTGCTCGGCCGTCCCGACCAGCAGGACACCGTGGTTCCCGAGTGTGAGAACCCGCCAGGCGTCGAGAGACTCGGGAATCCCCGATGTGCTCTCCGAGATGACACTCCTGGCGTCGGTCCCGGTCCTGGCGGAGGTCACCGGCTCCCCGGTCGCGAACGCGTCCCAGAGCGGCCCGTCGTCCGGTCCGACAGCATCGAGACCAGCCTCGGCGAGAAGCGGGCCGGCGAGCGACTCGGGGCGAAGCACGCCGTCCTCACCGTCGTAGAGGAACGCGCCGATCGCGGGCAACTCCAGTGTCTCACTACCCGCCGTGACTGCCGTTTCGGTGGCTTCTGCGGGGGAGTCAGCCGTCACGAGATCGTCGGTCGCCTCCTCGAACGACGCCACGCGTCGCTCCCGTTCTTTGCGATCGGTTACGTCGCGGTTCACGGCGATCCAGCGATCGACGTCGCCGCGGTCGTCGTACACGGGATATCCACGGACGCTGATCCACCGGACCTCGCCGTCCTCGTGTCGGACACGATACTCCAGTTCGTACGTGTCCTGTGGCTCGCGGTCCGGATCGGTGAGATCCGTGCGGATCCGTTCGTACTCCTCCCGGAACCACTCTCTGTCGTCGGGATGGACCCGTTCGATGAACGCCTGGGGGTTCTCGTAGATCCGGTCAGTCGGGATATCCCAGAGTTCCTCGAAGGACGGAGAGGCGTAGTAGACCTCCGTTTTGTCCGGCGAGGACATATAGATGGCCTCGTCGACGCGTCTGGCGATCACGCGGAGATTCCGCTCCGTTCGCTTCCGTTCGGTGACGTCGCGGCTGACGATCACGACCCGCGGCGGCCCGCGATCCCACTCGAGCGGGTAGTACTCGGAGTGCACCCACCGGATCCCCCCGTCCGGGCGTCTGATCCGATACTCGACGGAGTATCTGTCCGACGCGGTATCGGATTCCACGTCGTCGACGATGCGGTCGACGAACGCCCGGTAGTCACCCTTGTCGTCCGGATGGAGCGTATCGAAGAACCCGTTTTCGTACGTCTCCCGGATCTCGTCGAGCGTCTGCCCCCAGATCTCCTCGTACCCGGAGCTGAGGTACTCCGGGGGCTGTGAGTCCGTCGGCAGTTCCTCGACCGGGGTGAGATAGACCGCTTCGTCGATGCGGTCCAGGATCGCACGCAGGCGCTGCTCCGTGCGGCGGTGTTCGGTGACGTCCCGACCGAGCCCGAGATACCGCTTCTCGCCGCCGATTTCTGCCGTCGTCCCCTCGATTTCCAGCCAGCGATGCTCGCCGTCGGCGGTTTCGACCTTCCACTCGACAGGTTCCGCCTCTCCCGATTCCATCACTCGTTCGACGACCGCCCGGGCCTCGGACATCGTGTACCCCTCGTCGGTAACGCTGACCCCGTCGACGTTTCGGTCGAGGATCTCCTCGCGGCTGTAGCCCAAAAGCTCGCACATCGCCCGGTTGGCGTCGACGATCTCGCCGGTCTCGGGGTCGTTCACCGTGATCGGGCTGTTGACGCCGTCGAAGATCTGCGCGTACTCGCGTTCCCGGCGTTTCCGTTCGGTGATGTCGCGGACGCTTCCGAGGATGCGCTCTTCGCCCCGAATCTCGACGACGCTCAGGTGAACTTCGACCGGGAACGTCTCCCCGTCGGCCCGCTGGTTGCGCCACTCGAAGAGCTGTGGGCCCTCCTCGCGTGCCATCTCGATCTGCTCCTGTGTCCGCTCGTAGGCGAATTCGGGCGCGGTGACGACGTCGATCGTCTCCCCGATCAGATCCTCGCGGTCATACCCGTTCATCTCGCAGAAACGGCTGTTGACGTCGCGGATCTCGCCGGTTTCGGGATGGTGGACCACGAGCCCGTCCGAGACGTTCTCGAAGAGGTTGCGGTAGGTCACTTCGAGTTCGCGGCGTTCGGTCACGTCACGGGAGACGACGAACACCTGATCCGCCCCGGAAGCAGTGGCCGGCGTGATCGTCGCCTCCAGCAGTCGGTTGTCGCCGTCGGCCGTCTCGATCCCCCACTCGACGGTTTCGGGGTCGCCGGTCGTGGCGACCCGCCGCTGGAGTTCGTAGGCGCTCTCCCCCGTGTATCCCTCAGCCTCGACACTGAGCCAGGAAACGCCGCGGTCAAGTAGCGTCTCCCGGTCGTAGCCTGTCAGTTCGACCATCCGCTCGTTGACATCGACCAGGTTCTCGGCCCACGGGTCGTGCAGACAGACGCCGTCGTTGATAGTGTCGAAAAGCGTCCGCATCCCGCGCGGATCGCCCGCCGAGGTGACTGCCGTAGCGATCCGTTCCCCGACGAGATCGGGATCGGTGTCGAGCAACTCCCGAGGCATCGCCTCGTCGGCCCCGACGGCGAGCGCCTCGGTCACGCGGTCCGTAGTCCAGGTGTCGGCCAGGATAACGACAGCGACGGAATCCGACCCGTCGCCCCATCGACTGGCTGCGTCGACGACGTCGATCGTCGAGCACCCACCGTCGGCGACCACGCAGTCTGCCCGTTCGGTGTCGATACCACCGGCTGTCGGCTCGACCGCGTCTATCTCGAAGTCGATGCTGGCGTCGTCCTCCCATCCGGTCAGCGCCTCGACGACCCGATCTCCTCCCACCACTGCGATCTGCAGTGGACGGGCCCCCACGGGAAACATACACATAGTCCCTGGTTCGACGGTTGTAAATCGTTCGTGTGCGGGGTGTCGGAAGGTGAGCGGGGGCGAACCGGAGAAAATCACATGCCGTTGCGGAATAAACGGGGCACAACGATGTCACAGACTGACGACGCCGCCGATCCGCCACGAGCGTGGGTCGAGTCGTTCCACGAGAGCGAGGCGGAGGTCCGCGACGTGCTGGACGGGATCAGAGAGCAACATCTGCTCGGCGAAACCGAGGCGGTCCGCGAACGGTTACGGGCCTTCGGGGAGGCGGAACCGGGCATCTTCCGCCTCGTCGCGCTCGTCACCATCGACATCGAGACAGTCTACGACGACCTGGCGGAACAGTACGAGGACGGAGAGGCGCCGACCGAGGAACTCCGCGCCTTGGGCCGGGAGTATCAGCGGCTTTCGGACGAAATCGAACTGGTGTTCGCCGAACAGACACAGGATCTCCAGAACCCGATGCCGCAGGTGAAATGTGCGTTCCGGTACTCCGAATCGATCAAACTCCCCCGCCTGGGGTACGACGTCTACTCCGGGGACGTCAGGCTCTGTGAGTTCGCTCATCCCCCCTCGCAGGCACTGATGTTCGCCCGGACCCTTCTGGCGAGCACCCGGGAGTTGCTCGAACGCGTCGACGCGAACGACGACGAAATCGCGGCCAACGAGCGCGAACGCCTCGCGTACGTCTACGAATCCCTGACGGACGAACTAGAGGCCTTGGACCGGTACGTCACGCAGGGAACCGACGAATCGCCGGCCGAAGCGAACGCCCAGGAGGTGTACGACGACTGGTCGTTCAACTGAGGAGGGCAGTCGGCGACAGCACCAAGAAAATCAGAATGTTGTAGTCTCGTCCCGATGCTCGCCGGTATCGGTGGGTGCGAGTGCCAGGAAACTGTTACAATAGTCACTATTAGAGCTTTTCGCCACAGGACGAACAGTAACTGTCCCCCGGATCGACCGCGGCGCCACAGGCCGAGCAGTAGCGGGTCTCCTGTCCGGTGTCGGCGCCGGGCGTGAAGACCTCGGTCTCGGACGAGCCCGAAGAAGCGGGAGTCTCGCCGATCTGCTTCGGACCTGACCCTGCGCCGTCGTGGCCCTCCGGCACGTAGACGCTCGTCTCGTCTGCGCCGCCGCCGATCGGGACGGTGTACAGGTACCCCTCCTCGGAGCCGACGTAGAGGGTTTCGCCGGCGACGCTCGGCCGTGCGTAGACAGGGCGTTCCGTATCGAACTTCCAGTTGAGTCGCCCGGACGAGACGTCGATTTCGGTGACGGCCCCGTCGTAGGTCACACAGTAGACGACACCGTCGGTGGCGGTGGGGACGCCGACTTCCGCCCCGAACTGGGCCTGCCAGGCGACGTCGAACCGCCGGGTCGAGACGTCGAACCCGAAGGCGGTGTCACCCGCGCTCACCACGAGCGTCTCCCCCTCGCGGACCATCCCGCGGCACGGGGAGCGCCCGAGCGAACGTGCCGCAAGCGACGTCCCGGTCCCCCTGTCGAGGACGTGGAGGGTACCGGGGTGCGTCCCGACGTAGAGCACGTCGTCGACGACGACGGGCCCGACGTCGACGGGGCCGCGGGCGTCGTAACGCCACTCTTCGAACCCACTCCGCCGTCGGAGCGTGGCGACTTCGTGGCTGTCGCCGCCGACGTAGATGGTATCGGCGGCGACCGTGGGCGTCGCCGAGATCCCACCGTCGGCGTCGTACCGCCACCGTTCCCGGCCGTCTCGCGCGTCGAGAGCGTACACGCGACCGTCGTGGCTGCCGACGAACAGGTCGTCGCCCTGGACTGCGGGGGCGCCGTAGATCGCGTGGTCGGCCTCGAAGGTCCACACCTCCCGCCCGGTCCGGATGTCGAGGGCATAAAGCGTCCCGTTATCGGTGCCGACGAAAACCGACTCCCCGTTCGAGACCGGCGCGTGCATCAGCTGGGTGCCGCTCACGGAGAACTGCCACTCGATCTGTTTCGAGTGCTCCGTGACGGCCATTAGCTGGTCGTCGCTGGCGAGAAACAGGCGGTCGTCCGCCGCGCGAAGCGAGATGAGTGGCGTGGTCGGTCGCCACATATCGACGCTCTCGGAATCCATCGGGCGCCGGTATGACGAGCAGCGTGAAAAAATCGGCTGCTACACGAGCGCGGTCGGCTTCGCCGTGGGCCAGTCTCGAAGAACTCGCCGCTGGTTCGTCGGTGGAAACCGGGCGCCGACTGAAGATCGGTTACGCGTCCAGTTCCGCGCCCGGTGCGTTCCGCTTGACGCTCTCGATGCCGTCTCTGGCGCCGCTCCGGTCGCTGTATCCCTCGCCGCTGTCCAGCAGGATGTTCCCGTTGCGGTGGCGGAGTCGCCACCGGTGCTCGCCGGCGTTGTCCTCGTAGATCTCGAACGCCGCCGCCCGATTTCGAGGACGTCCGCGTCTGGCGCATATTCCTTTACCCGTTCGGCGGCCTCCTCGGCGCCGCTTCTCGATTCATACCCTTCGCCGCTGTCGGCGAGGATCTCGTCGTTGCCGGCGAGCAACCGCCAGCGGTATTCGCCGGCGTTGTCCTCGAATATCTCGAATTCCAGTTCGTCGATCCGCTCGCGGAGCCGGTCGATGGCCCGGTTAGCGTCGTTCCGCCGTGTGTACCCCTCGCCACTGTCTGCGAGGACCTCGCCGTTGCGGTGGAGGAGCCGGAAGCGCCACTCGCCGGCGTTGTCCTCGTACACCTCGAAGCCGGTCGGATCGAACCAGAGGTAATCCGCCGGCCCGACGTACTCCCGGAGGCGTTCGATCGCCCGCTTTGCGTTGCCGCGGGAGGCGTATCCCTCGCCGCCGTCGGCGATGATGTTCCCGTTCTCGTGCCGGAGTCGGAAGCGGGCCTCGCCCGCTTTATCCTCGAAGACCTCGAAAATAGCCTGGCTCTCCCGCTCTTCGACGGGCTCGAACTCCACCTCGGGTTCGGGGAGTTCCGCTTCCCGCTCGAAGAGGAGCGTCTCGGCGCCGAGCGCGTTCCGGCGGACGCTCTGCATTCCCTTCTGGGCGTTGTGCTTCCGGGTGTATCCCTCGCCGCTGTCGGCGATGAGATTCCCATTCCGGTGTCGGAGCCGCCAGCGCCACTCCGCTGCACTGTCCTCGTAGACCTCGAATCGAGCCTGACTCGCATAGAGGTCGTCGATCCGTGCTTGCAGGTCTGCCGTCACGGCTTCGCTGGCGTCCGAGTCGGCCTCGACTTCCGCAAGTTCGTCTTCGAGCCGATCCCGCTCCGCTCTGACCTCGGCCAGTTCCGATTCGAGCGCAGCGCCGCGGCGCTCGCTGCCTTCCAGATCTTCCTGGGTCACACCCGCAACGAGCGGCCCGAGGGCGCCGCCAACCCCGATGATTACGAGTCCGACCGCGTAGAGGGCAATTACCGGTTGATTGCCGGTCCCGACGAACCAGTTGTTCGGGAATATCAGGACGAACCAGACGGCTGCGAGGAAGCAGATCGCCTGTCCGAGGTACGCCGCATAGTTCGACCAGGACGCGAGCGGGAGTCTGATCACCGGCCCGGCGACAAGCATCGCCATTCCGACGGCCGCGATGAAGATACTCGCTTCTCGGACCGTGAACGCGGTCGTTCCCGGTGAGGAACTCGGCAGAAAAAGAAGGATGCCGAGCGTGCCGAGCACGAGACCTGTCAGGAACACCCAGTACCCCCTGACCTCGTCGTGCGTCGTCGGTTCGCCCACCCGGTCTCGGTAGATGCGATACAGGATTCCGTTCTCGTTACTAAATGACATAATCCATCATTATAATTATGGCCCCAACGTATAAATCGTGCTACGAGTTTGGTCAGATATCCGTATATTTGTGAGGTACATCACCACAAATATTCCGAGACGTGTCCGCTAATCTAACTGATAGGAAAGGATCGAGGGGATTCCCGCAAAAATTGGACCGCTACCACTACGTCCCAGTCGACGTTTTAGGTGTACCAAAACCATTATATCTGTCCGAGCGCCAACTCCGGGTGATGGACGGAATAAACGCGATCGACGCGAACGGACCGACCGAGTCCGACGGGGAGTTTGCGCCACCGGTGGCCGAAATCTCCGCTCACCAGTCCTCGCCTGATCGCGTCGTACTGACCGAAGACGGGAACTGCGACGGGTGGATCGCCTTCGACGTCGACGCTGCGGTTTCGCTCGATCGGTGACGCAGGAGCGGTTGCGTTCTCCCTTCTAATCGTCTCCGATACAGCGTGCGCTACCCACTTTCCGGCCGATCGGAGACTCGTCTGACTCCTGTGCTACCCACTTTCCGGCCGATCGGAGACTGGCTACAATAGGGCGTGATCCTCGGCGGTGCCTTCGCCGGGTGACTTCCACCAAGATGTTCGGGCCGTTTCCCGGAATCGGGGATCGCGGAAAGATATATTTTCCTTCATTATAAATCGGTCAGATAACACAGGAGCATATTCCGATGTTCCACCTCCGAAGCACCCGACCGTCCGATCGTGACCCTCACACACCGGGTGATGCGTGATGCGGCGGAAGACAGCGGTCGTCGTCGCCATCGTCGCCCTGGTGTTGATTCCGACGTGGTTCGTGGCTAGTCACGGTGAACCGCCCGCAGAGGAAGTCCAGATCGACCGGGGCGTCAGCGACATTCGGCCGCTCGAAGGCTTCGTCGATGCGCCGAACAAACTCTCGCCGAGCCAGGTCGGCGTCATCGTCTGGGTGGCGCTGCTGGCTTTGCTCGGCGTGGTGTCGTTCTTCCACCGGTTTATGAACCGCGCCGCACGGCCGCCCGAAGGGACCGGATCGCCCGGCGACCGCACGGGGGAATCGCCCCCTGAATCGGTCGCGGACGGGGGGACGATCACGCTGCCGTGGCTGGAAACGGAGGATCGCTGGGTCGTGGAGTATCACGGCGCCAGCGACGCCATCGAGGGACTGATCGCGATGGGCGGGTTGACGGTCCTGTCGATCACCTTCGCGGCCCTCTTCACGGGCGAATATTTGACGCTCGCGCGAACGCAGTACTTCGGCGTCTACGCGTTCGGGATGTTCCTCTCGTTGACTGGACTGACAGTCTCCTACTACGCGTGGTTTATGCCACACATCGAAGTGGCCGAACGGAGGGACCACTGATGAGCGAGAAACCCCCACACGTACCCGAAAACCGCCGGGAACGGGCTGATGAAGAGCGCCGCCCTTCCGCAGGAGAGACGCGACCGCCGGAGGACTGTCCCTGCGCTGCAGACGGATCGGCGAGGCCGACTATCTACGGGGAGTTCTGGCGCGACTCCAGAGCCGAGATGGAACGACGGGACTACGCGAAGGCGCTTGCGACCATCGGCGGCGTGACCGCCCTCGCCAGCCTGACGGCGCCGCTGATCGGTCTGACGCGGGTGTTCGAGCGGTCTTACACGGGGCCGGTGTACTCCGATGGCGTGGCGCTCGTCGACGACACGGGCCAGCGGATCTCCGAAACTCGCCTCGCGGAGGGTGAACAGCTGACCGTCTTCCCCGAGCCCCGGCCGGGAATCGACCGGGCGCCGACGCTTCTGGTCCGGTTCCCGGAGGACGCGTACGGCGACGGGACGAACCTCGAGTACACCGTCGGCGGCTACGCCGCCTACTCGAAAGTGTGCACCCACGCGGGGTGTATGGTGTCGGACCGCGACGACGACGTGCTGGTCTGTCCCTGTCACTCGGGGCGGTTCGACCCGCTCTCGGGCGCGAGCGTCGTCGGCGGGCCCCCGGGACGGGCACTCCCGCAGTTGCCGGTCACGCTGTCGAGCGACGGGTATCTGATCGCGACGGGCGACTTCGAGGGGCCGGTCGGCCCCGGGGGTGAATGATGCGCCGCACCGAGCGAATCTACGGGTGGTTCGACGACCGCCTGGGACTGAGCGAGGCCCAGTCGTTCCTCGGGAAGGCGTTCCCCGCCGAGGACTCCTTCCTGCTCGGGGAAGTCGCCCTCTTTTGTTTCCTGCTCCTGGTGCTCAGCGGCGTCTTCCTCGGCTTCTTCTTCGAGCCCAGCACGAGCGACGTCGAGTACGAGGGCAGCGTCGCGGAGTACCAGGGCGAGGAAATCCCCGAATCGTTCGCGAGCGTGCTGAACATCACCTACGACGTCCCCTTCGGAATGCTCATCCGGCGTATGCACCACTGGGCGGCCCACCTGTTCATCGCCTCGATGTCGTTGCACATGTTGCGGGTGTTCTTCACCGGTGCCTACCGGAACCCCCGCGAGATCAACTGGCTCGTCGGGACGGGACTCGCCGGGCTGTCGATGTTCGCGGCCTACACCGGCTACGCGCTCCCCTTCGACGAGTTCGCCAGTACCGCGGTCGGCATCGGCTACAACGTGACGCTGTCGATCCCGATAATCGGGGAACTGCTCGGACAGCTGGTCTTCGGTGGCGATTTCCCCTCGACCGCCACCATCCCGCGGTTCTACTTCTTCCACGTGCTCTTGCTACCGCTCGCCATCGCGGGGCTGCTCGCGGTCCATATGGCGATTCTGATACGGCAGAAACACACGGAAGCCGAGCGCGACGGCGACATCGAGGGCGCCACACCGGGAGAGACCGTCGACGAGACGGACGACAGCGTCGTGGTCGGTCTCCCGGCGTTCCCGAACCAGCTTGCGGTGAGCGCGGTCGTGTTCTTCCTGACGCTTGCGACCCTCTCGCTGCTCTCCGGGTTCCTGCCGGTTCACAACGTCGCAGCGTACGGCCCGAACGACCCCGCGACGACGCCGACGCTCATCATGCCGGACTGGTTCCTGATGTGGGGGTACGGTTTCCTGAAGCTCACGCCCTCGTGGATGAGTTTCGACGTGCTGGGCATCCACATCAGCGCCGAGTTCGTCGGCGGGTTGGTTCTCCCGGGACTCGTCTTCCTGGCGGTGGCCGCCTGGCCGTTCATCGACGACGTCTCCGAGCCGGTCCACTTTTCGGCCGATCCGATCACGCGACCGTGGCAGACCGCCGTCGGCATCGCCGGCGTGGTGTTCATCATGGTGGCGTCGATTGCGGGGATGGACGTCATCCTCGCGGAACTGCTCGGGACCTCCACGGCCGCACTCAAACCGTTCCTGACGGGCGCGCTCGTCGTCGTCCCGCTGGCAGCGGGGCTTCTCACGTACGCGACCCTCGGCGGCTTCGAGAGCGGGGGCGGGGGCGGCCCTGCGACGACCGCGGCCGACGGCGGGGTGAGCGGGGACGCGGCCGCAGACCCGGAAACCGATGGGCCGCCGTCGCCCGACGGAGACGGCGGGGGTGAGAGCGGATGACGACGACCCTCACCGCCCGGCAGTTCCGCTGGCTCGACCGGACGACGAAACTCTGCGGCGTCGCGCTCGTCGCGGCCGGTCTCGACGTCGGCGGCGATACGGCTGCCGGCCTGGCGCTCGGGGCTGCCGGTGCCGCGCTCGCGCTGACGACCGTCTTCATCGACACTGATACACAATGAGCAAACACCACGAGACCCACGACGACACGACCGACGGCGGTACCGCTCGCCGGGACTTCTTGAAAGGCATCGGCATCGCGGCCACCCTGGGACTGACGGGCCTCGGCAGCGCGGAGGATCACTACGCGATGGACGGCCTGGAAGTCGTCGACGACCCGATCGGCTCCTATCCCTACCGGGAGTGGGAGGACCTCTACCGCGAGGAGTGGGACTGGGATTCGACGGCCCGCAGCACCCACGGCGTCAACTGCACGGGCAGTTGCTCCTGGGAGGTGTACGTCCGCAACGGCCAGGTCTGGCGCGAGGACCAGGCCGGCGACTACCCGCAGTTCGACGAGAGCCTGCCGGACCCGAACCCGCGGGGCTGTCAGAAGGGCGCCTGCTACTCCGATTACGTCAACGCCGACGAGCGCATCCTCCACCCGCTCCGCCGGACCGGCCAGCGTGGCGAGGGCCGCTGGGAGCAGATTTCCTGGGACGAGGCGCTGACGGAGATCGCAGAGGAGGTGATCGACACGGTCCTCGACGGCGAGTACGACGCGATCAGCGGCTTCACGCCGATCCCCGCGATGAGCCCCGTCTCCTTCGCGTCGGGGAGCCGACTGGTGAACCTCCTCGGCGGCGTCTCACACTCCTTCTACGACTGGTACTCGGACCTCCCGCCGGGCCAGCCCATCACCTGGGGCACCCAGACCGACAACGCCGAGAGCGCCGACTGGTACAACGCCGACTACCTTATGGCGTGGGGGTCGAACGTCAACGTCACGCGGATCCCCGACGCGAAGTACTTCCTCGAGGCCGCCTACAACGGCACGAAGCGCGTCGGCGTCTTCACCGACTACTCCCAGACCGCGATCCACTGCGACGAGTGGATCTCCCCCGACCCCGGCACCGACACCGCGCTCGCGCTCGGGATGGCCCGGACCATCGTCGACGAGGGGCTGTACGACGAGGCCCACCTGAAGGAACAGACCGATATGCCGCTGCTCGTCCGCGAGGACACGGGGAAGTTCCTCCGGGCCGGAGAGGTCTCGGGGCTGCGCGTCGACGCCGACCGGCCGGATCACGTGTTCGTGATGCAGGACGCCGCCGGGAACGTGCGCGCCGCGCCGGGATCGCTCGGCGAACGCGACGGCCAACACGACGCCTCGGCGAGCATCGAACTGGACTTCGACCCACAACTGGCCGTCGACCGGACCGTCGGAACGACCGACGGCAGCGTCAGCGTCCGGTCAGTCTGGGACAACCTCCGCGAGGAGCTGTCGACGTACACGCCGGAGTTCGTCCACGAGGAGACCGGCGTCGGCCGCGAGACCCACCAGCGGGTCGCCCGGGAGTTCGCGGGCGTCGACCGCGCGAAGATCATCCACGGGAAGGGCGTCAACGACTGGTACCACAACGACCTCGCCAACCGGGCGATCCAGTTGCTCGTGACGCTGACCGGCAACCTCGGCCGGCAGGGCACCGGCGTCGATCACTACGTCGGCCAGGAGAAGATCTGGACGTTCAACGGCTGGAAGCAACTCACCTTCCCGACGGGCAGCGTCCGCGGCGTCCCGACGACGCTGTGGACCTACTACCACGGCGGCATCCTCGGCAACACCGACGAGGAGACCGCCGCCCGGATCCGGGAGTCGATCGACAAGGGATGGATGCCGCTGTACCCCGAGGAGCGCGAGGACGGGACGCGCCCCGACCCGTCGATCCTGTTCGTCTGGCGGGGGAACTACTTCAACCAGGCCAAGGGCAACGTCGCCTTAGAGGAGGAACTGTGGCCGAAACTCGATCTGGTCGTCGACGTCAACCACCGGATGGACTCGACGGCGCTGAACAGCGACATCGTGCTCCCGGCGGCCAGCCACTACGAGAAGTACGACCTCTCGGTGACGGATATGCACACCTACGTCCACCCCTTCACGCCCGCCGTCGAACCGCTCGGTGAGGCGAAGTCCGACTGGCAGATCTTCCGCGAACTCGCCGCGAAGATCCAGGAGATCGCGGCGGACCGCGGGATCGATCCGATCCCGGACCGGTCGTTCGACCGCGAGATCGACCTCGCCTCGATCCACGACGACTACGTCCGCGACTGGGAGACCGGCGAGGCGGGCGCTCTCCGGGAGGACCGGGCCGCCGCCGAGTTCATCCTCGAACACTCAGAAGAGTCCAATCCCGAAGGGACTGACGAACAGATCACGTTCGACGACATCGACGGGACCGACGAGGACGCCCCCGCGCGACTGCTCGCGGCGGGCGATCACTGGACCTCCGACATCGAGGACGGCGAGGCGTACACGCCCTGGCAGGACTACGTGCAGGACAAAGAGCCCTGGCCCACGTTCACGGGGCGACAGCAGTACTACATCGACCACGACTGGTACCTCGACCTCGGCGAGGAGTTGCCGACACACAAGGAGCCGCCGGATCCGATGACCGACTTCGTCGACGACGAGGGTGAGGAGGGCGACGACGGCGACGGCGACGCGGAGTACCCGCTGGGCTACAACACCCCGCACAGCCGCTGGGCGATCCACTCGACGTGGCGGGACAACGAGAAGATGCTCCGCCTCCAGCGCGGGGAACCGACGGTCTACATCAACCCTGAGGACGCCGACGCGCGGGGCATCGAGGACGGCGACAAAGTCCGGATCTACAACGAACTCGACGACGTCGAGGCGATGGCGAAGATCTACCCGAGCGGCGAGCCCGGGACCGTCCGGCACTTCTTCTCGTGGGAGCGGTTCCAGTACCCCGATCGGAACAACTTCAACTCGCTCGTCCCGATGTACATGAAACCGACGCAGCTCGTCCAGTACCCCGAGGACACCGGGGAGCACCTCTACTTCTTCCCCAACTACTGGGGGCCGACGGGCGTCAACAGCGACGTCCGCGTCGAGGTCGAACCGATCGACGACGCCGGGAGCGAAAACGGGGGTGACGACCAGTGAGCTCGCAGGCCGACGGGGACGACGACACCACCGTCGACCTCGCGGAGGGGATCGACCACCAGGTCGCGATGGTGATGGACCTCAACAAGTGCATCGGCTGTCAGACCTGCACCATCGCCTGCAAGACCAACTGGACCGACGGCGGCGGCCGGGAGTACATGTACTGGAACAACGTCAACACCCGCCCCGGCGCGGGATACCCCCGCGACTGGGAGGAGATGGGTGGCGGCTGGGACGAGGAGGGAAAGGAACGCACACCCGGCGAACTCCCGTCCGAGGAGGACTACGGCCGCCCGTGGGACTTCAACCACGAGGAGATTATGTACGAGGGCAGCGACGCGCCGCTCCGGCCGATGGACGACGCCGCCGACTGGGCGCCGAACTGGGACGAAGACGAGGGCGCCGGCGAGTACCCCAACTCGTATTACTTCTACCTCCCGCGGATCTGCAACCACTGCACGCACCCCTCCTGTGTCGAGGCCTGCCCCCGCAGCGCGCTCTACAAGCGCGAGGAGGACGGCATCGTGCTTGTCGACCAGGACCGCTGCCGGGGCTACCGCTACTGCGTCGAGGGGTGTCCGTACAAGAAGGTCTACTACAACGCGATGAAGAAGGTCTCCGAGAAGTGCATCTTCTGTTACCCGCGCATCGAGGGCGAGGGTCCCGACGGGGAGACGCGGGCGCCGGCGTGTGCCGAGGACTGCCCGCCGCAACTGCGGATGGTCGGTTACCTCGACGACGAGGACGGCCCCATCCACAAACTCGTCAACGAGTACGAGGTGGCGGTCCGGCTCCACCCCGAGTACCGGACCGAACCCAACGTCTACTACATCCCGCCCTTCGCCCCGCCACAGCACTCCGAACAGGGTGAAACCCTCGATGCCGAACGGATCCCCCGGACCTACCTCGAAGAGCTGTTCGGACCCAAGGTCAACGAGGCGCTCAACACCATCAACCGCGAGCGCGACCGCGTTCGCCAGGGGGAGGAAAGCGAACTGATGGACCTGTTGACGACCACCGAGATGGACGACCACTACCGGCTCGAAGTCTTCGACCAATGAACCGAAACGAACGCCTCATCACCGGACTGCTCGCAATCGTCGTGCTCGCGACCGTCGCGCTGACGCCGGCGGTCGTCGACGCGCGACCGGCCTACGAGATCCCCGTCTACTACGCGACGGAGGGCGAGACGCTCGCCGCCGCAGACGGCGAGGAGTGGAGCCGGGCGGCAGCAGTGACGGTTCCGCTCGGCAGTTCCGGGTCGGCGGTTCCCTCGTCTGACGACGTCTCGGTCGAGCAGATGCGGATCGAGGCCGCCCGGACGGAGAGCCGGCTCTACCTCCGCCTCTCGTGGGCGGACGGGACGCGCGACACCTCGGCCGACGAGATCCGCGAGTTCGCTGACGCCGTGGCGGTCCAGATGCCCGCGAACACGAGCAGCCGGCCGCCGATCGCGATGGGCGGTCCGGACAACCGCGTGAACGTCTGGTACTGGGCCGCAGACGGGCGAAGCGAGGAACTGCTCGCAGGCGGGCCGGGGACCACCACCCCGTACGAGGAGTCGCAGGTCACGACCGACGCGACCTACAGCGACGGGCGCTGGCAGGTGGTCTTCTCCAGACAGTTAGCCGCAGAGAGCCAGAACCGGACTGCAGTTCCGACGCAGTCCGATATGGACGTCGCGCTCGCGGTCTGGAACGGGTCGAATATGGAACGCTCCGGACAGAAAGCGGTCAGCGAGTGGTACTACCTGGCGCTCGGGCCGGACTCGGGCGGACCGCCGTACGAGATCATCCTCTGGACCGTCGCCGGTATCGGTATCGTCGTCACGACGCTCGTGACCATCCAGGGAGTTCGCAGAACGCGGGAGGGCGAGTCGTGACGACCTCCGAATCTCCGGTCGAGTCCGGAGACGACGAGCCGCCAGCGGCCGACGACCCACCAGCGGCCGACGACATCGCCACCGACCCGGCGGCCCGCGGTGCGGTCTACGCGCTGACCGCTCGGCTGTTCGGTGCGCCGGACGATGCGCTCTACGGTGACCTGACGGAGGGGTCGATCGACGCCGAACTGCGCGCGCTGCTCGACCGGACCGCACTGGACGTCGCACCGCCGGAGTTGGTCCCCGACGACGACCGGGAGACGCTCTCGGCGCGGTACAACGACCTGTTCGTGGTCGGCTACACCGAGGTCGTCGACAAGACCGACGGAACCATCGACAGCCGCGGCCCGCCGGTCTCGCTGTACGAGTCCGATTACCGGAGCGACGTGTCGTGGAACGACGTGAATCTGGATCTGGCGCGGGCCTACGAGTACTTTGGCCTCGACGTCGACAGCGACGAGCGCCGCAACCACGACCACCTCCGGATCCAACTGGAGTTTATGAGCTACCTCTGCCGCCGCGAGGCGGCGGTCGATCCGGACGTCGCCGCTGCCCGCCTCGACTTCCACGACCGCCACCTCAGGATCCTGACCGCGGGCGTCGCCGACGCGCTCGACGAGGAGCCCGGGACCGGGCTATACGGCCGACTGGCGGCCTTCCTCGATCGGTTCGCCGAGGCGGACGTCGACGACCTCGCGGAGCGACGAACGGGAGGTGAGACGCCGTGAGCGGCGGAGCACTCGGCAGCGAGCCGAACCCGGAGTACGACTCCGTAAAGAGTTACGCCGCCAGGATCGACCGTCGCTGGGTCGTTACCGGAGCGGGGGTCGTCAGTCTCGGCGCCGTCGCAGCCGTCAGACTGCTCGCCGTCCTCCACAACGCGCCGTTCGATCCGCTGGCCGTTCCCACCGGGGCGATCCCGGCAACGACGGCCGCCGTCTCGTTTCTCCTGGCGCTGTCGCTCGCTGCGGTCGCGCTCGCGAGCGCACGCTCGCCGGTCAGGATCGGCCTCCTCTTTGCGGCCACCTTCGGGGGGCTTGCCACCCTCAATCAGGCCGTCACGGTTCCGGCGGCCGTGGCGATCACCGGTGGCGGCGCTGTCGCGCTGCTGGGAACACTCAGCGTCCCCGAGACGTACCTGACGTTCCGACGGGTGGCTCTCGCCGCGGGGTTCCTCGCGGCGCTCACGGTCGCGCTCGGGAGTTCGGTCGGCCTCCTCGACGGGGGTCTGCGCGGCCTCGGCGGCGTACTCACGCTCGGGGTAGTGATCGCCACGGGGGTCCGTGCAGAGAGCGACCGGATCGCGCTCGCCGCCGGGGGAATCGCCGCGGCCGCCGTCGTGGGCGCGAGCCTGACCAGTCCCTTCGTTCTCGGGAGCACGTTGCTGGTCGGGTTCGCGATCGTCGGCGTCCCGCACGCCCTGGCCGCGCTCGCCGTCGGCGCGGCGGTGTCGGTCGTCGTCGTCGGTCTCCGGCGGGGCGAGTGGTCGCTCGCGGCCGGCGCCGGCCTGCTGGTCCTCGCGGGCGTGCCAGTCTCCGTCCCGCGGGCGATGGCGCTACTGCTCGGCGCGACGCTCGTCGTCGGCGACCTGGAGACGCTCCTCGGAGAGACCGGGGGTGAACCCGGATGAGAGACGAGGAGGAGGCGACCGACGGGCCCACCGATCCGCGCGTCGACCCGGAAGCGAGTCCCGGGTTCGGCGAGGATCCCGACGGCCTGTCCGACATCGAGGTGAGTCGCGACGTCACGATCGGCGAGGCCACGCCCCGGGAACTCCGAGCGAGCGATACCGCGCCGGTCGCCGACGCCGACGTCGCGGAGAAGCTCGCAGACCTCAGCGAGGGGGATGCCGTCGAACGTCGGCGCGCCGCGCTCGCACTCGGCGAGCACGAACCCTCGGGGGCGATCGTCGAGGGACTGCTCGCGGCGCTCTCCGACGACGACGCGGACGTCCGGCAGTTCGCCGTCGAGACGCTCGGGGAACTCGACGCCGAGGCGGCGGGGGAGGCGATCGTCGCCACGCTGGACGATCCCGATCCGTGGGTGCGCGCCGAGGCGCTCGTCGCGCTCGATCGGCTCGACCGAACGCGGTTCGAGTCCCACATCGAGGCGGCCCTGTCGGACGAACACCACGCAGTCCGCCGGAACGCGGCGGTGTCACTCTTCAAACTTCGAGGGGAGGAGACACTCGAGGTCCTCCTCGACCAGACGAGAGACGAGAGCGAGCGCGTCCGCGAGTGGGCGGCGCACCTGCTGGCCGGCGTCGACGACGACCGGGCCGAGAGACGGCTGGAGGAGCTGGCGGCCGACGAGTCCGAACCAAAAGTGGTCCGTAGCACGGCCGCCCGGTCGCTCGAAGCGGATCCCGGGAAGTTCCGCCGACAGTTCACTGGCGGCATCGAGGGCGGAACCGACGACGACCCCGCCGACAGTCGGCTGAACAGACAGCCGGACCTCTAAGAGGGCCGGCGAAAAAGGTGATGTACCCGATGATCGATTTTCTCTCACACGTGCGGGGGGACGGATACGATGACTGAAGAGCCGAGCGGGGACGATCCGGATGGTCGGACCGGCAGTGATCCGGATGGTCGGACCGGCAGTGATCCGGATGGTCGGACCGGCAGTGATCCGGATGGCCCATCCGGCAGTGATCCAGATGGCCCATCCGGCAGTGATCCAGATGATTCAACCGGCAGCGACACCGACACCCAGGCCGAAATCGACCCGGACGGATCGTCGACCGATGCGCCGGAGACGCTGGCGGACGCCGTCGAGGCAGCCCTCCGGGACGTCAGGGATCCGAACGCTGGCCTGTCGGTCTTCGAGGCGGGGCTCGTCGAGAACATCCACGTCGTCGACGGTCGCGTCACCATCGAAGCCGACGTGACCGACTTCCCGCCCCGGGACGCGGAGCTGGTGACGGAGACGATGGTCCGCGCCGTCGGCGACGTCGACGGCGTCGAGGCGGCACACGTCGAACACGTCCGACCGGAACCGGAACTCTCGGATAGAACGGTCGGGGTCGGCGCGGCCGACAAAATCGTCGCGGTCGCGAGCGCGAAGGGCGGCGTCGGCAAGTCGACCGTGGCGACGATGCTGGCGTGTGCCCTCGCCGCCGACGGGAAGCAGGTGGGCCTGTTCGACGCCGACGTCTACGGGCCGAACGTCCCGGAGTTGCTCTCGGTCAGCGGGCCGGTCCACTCCGACGACGACGGTAACCCGATTCCCGTCGACGCGAACGGGCTGGAGGTGATGAGCGTCGGTCTGCTGTCCTCCGAGGCACCGCTGGCGTGGCGCGGGGCGATGGCCCACGACGCGCTGTCTGAGCTGTTCGAGGAGACCGCCTGGAGCGATCCCGACACGCTCGTCGTGGATCTGCCGCCCGGGACCGGCGACGTCGCGCTCACCACGCTGCAGGACGTCCCGATCGACGGGGTCGTCTTCGTGACGACGCCGTTTCACGCCGCCGTCTCCGATACGCACCGCTCGCTACAGCTCTTCGAGGAAAACGAGGTGCCGGTGCTCGGCGTCGTCTCGAATATGGGCGAGTTCGTCTGCGAGGAGTGCGGGACAACCCACGACCTCTTCGACGGCCCCGATCCGATCGAGGCGCTCGATGCGCCGCGCCTCGCGGAGGTTCCTTTCACCGCCGAGATGCAGGACACGCTCGCGCCCGCCGACGCGGGGCTCCCCGACCCCGCCCGGGAGCTTGCGACGAACGTCGAACGCCGCCTCGAGGAGGTGTGGACCGTCGACGTGCCCGAGGACGCGGTCGATATTCGGGGGCTCTCGCCCGAGGAGCGCCACGAGCGGGTTCGAGAGCGGTTCGCAGCGCTCGATCCCGGCGAGGACTTGTTCCTGGTGAGCGACCGGGATCCCACGCCGGTCCGGAACTACCTCCTGGACCTCGCGGGGGAGGACGCCACCGAGATCCGTCCGTTCGAGGTCAAACGACAGAACCCGGAGACCTGGTTCCTCCGGACGGCCCGGCCCGAGTAGGGCTCGGTTCCGGGGGTGCATCGCCACCGCACTGCCACCTGATCGGTTCTGAGAGTTCGGAATGGATGCCGGAACCGCTCGGAAAAAACACCGCCGAAGAACGGGGCAGTCCGTCCGAGTGGGCGGGCGCTGGACGGCTGAATGGGCGCCGACTTACTGCGTCGCCGATTCCAGGACGAGCGAGTCGTCCTCGAGGTAGTGTTCGACGTGGTGTGCCGCGTCCTCGACCTCGATGAGGTTCTCCCGCAGCAGATGCGCGGTCGTGTGGTCGCCGAGGTTCTCCGCGAGTTCGACGTGGTCGCGGAGCGTCTCGATGATGTCGCCGTACATCTCCATATCGTTGCGGAGCGACGTCCGGATGTCGTAGACGTCCTCGTCTTCGGGCTCGACTGTGGCCTGTTCTTCGAGCGCGCTCATCCCGGCGACCGGGACGCCACCGAGCGCCTGGGCGCGTTCGGCGAGTTCGTCCGCGAACGCCTCGGCCTCTTCGGCGGCCTCGCCGAGGAAGAGATGGAGGTCGCGGAACTCCGCGCCCTCGACGTTCCAGTGGTGCTTGCGCAGCTGGTGATACAGCACGTAGGTCGACGCGAGGTCGGTGTTGAGCGCGTCGACGATCTGTTCGGCCTTCTCGGCGTCCATCCGGAGCGCTTCGCTTCCCTCAACCTCGTCGGCCTGCTGTCGGACTGTCCGTTGGGTGCTCATTGCGATCAACAGTTGGTTCGCCAGGGGCTTAATACTTTGAGTTTAGGAAATATATTTTTCTCAATCGCGAATCCTGGTGCCCCCGTACTGGCCGATACCGGATTTTTTTGACCGTGAATCGCCGGAGAGATACCGGTGTCAGTCCGTCGCCACTCCGACGTCTTCCTTGGGCGCGCTCAGTTCGACCGCCGTCCCGTAGTGTCGGCAATCCTCCAGCGCGTGCTTTGCGTCCATTCCCGCGATATGCGGGTTCTCCGCTTTCCCGACGCCCACTTTGAGTTCGACGCCCGCGTCGGCTTCCACCTGGGAGATAGCCCCGTGGTAGTCGTCTTCGTCCATCGCCGGACAGACGGAGATGATGTTGTCGCCGCCGACGAAGAAGGACAGCGCCCCGTGTTCCTCGCGGAGGTGCCGCATCAGGGTCGCATACCCCTGTTCGATCCGAATGAACGAATCGAACTCGTTGAGCCGGTCGGTGTACTTCCCCGTCGCGTCGTTGACGTCGAAGTGAGCGATCTGCACGTCCGACGGCGTCCGCCGGTCCGTCGTCAGGTAATCGCCGGCGAGCACCTCGCGACGCTCGCCGTCCTGTGCCGATCCGGCCTGCTGGAGCCCCGCTGTCGCCCGTTCGAGCGCTTCGATCGGCGAGGGATCGACACCAGTGCCGAGGCTGATCGAGACGGGATAACGGTTCCCGATCGACTCCTGGAGGAGTTCGTGGTCGTCGCGGTCGAGCCCGTTCGTGATCGCGACCATATTGTCGAAGCGCGTGAAGAAGACGTAGCCGTCGCGACTCCCGACGAACTGAGCCAGGTCGGCAAACAACCGCGATTGAAGCGTCTGGAGGTCCATCTCACGACGTGGATCCGGTGTCACGGTCCACGGCCCGTAGTTGTCGATCTGAATGAGTGTGAGCTGGGAGTTCGTCACGTCCGTCCCGAAGGACGTGACATATATCGGTCTTTCCGTATCAGATTGGTTTTCCGTCTCAGATCTGGAACGGAGCGGGGATGAAAGCGGCCGACCGGAAACCAGCCCGCTGCCGACCGCCACGAACCGCCCGCTACGTTCAACAGCCTCCCGTCCTAACCTCGGATGATGGGTGTTCGCGGAGTAATCTTCGATGTCGACGGGACGATCGTCCGGGGGGAGCAGCCGCTGGAGGGAACTGACGCCGGCCTGAACGCAGTAGAATCAGCGGGACTCGATCGGCTCTTCGTCTCGAACAACCCGACCAAACCGCCCGAGGCGTACGAGGACCGGCTCGCGAGCGCCGGGATCACCGTCGACGCCGACGAGATCATCACCGCCGGCACCGTGACCGCACGGTATCTCACGGAACGGCACGCCAAAAGCGAGATCGCGGTTGTCGGCGAAGCGGGGCTGGTCGATCTCCTCCGGGACACCGGCCTCTCCGTACTCCCGTACGGATCCAGCGCCGACGCTGTCGCCGGGAGAACAGACGGCGGCGAAGCCGCTACGCCGCCCGGAATCGACCCTGATGTCCTGGTCGCCTCAGTCGATCGAAGGTTCGACTACGAGACGCTGCGCGAGTGTCTGTGGCTCCTCGAGGATCCGGACGTCACCTTCGTCGGCACCGACCCCGACGTCGTCATCCCGGCGGCCGAGGGCGACATCCCGGGCTCCGGGGCGGTTATCGACGCGATCGCGAACGTCGCTGGGCGCGATCCGACCACGGTGCTCGGGAAGCCGAGCAAGCCCGCCCGCCGGATGGCACTAGAGCGGTTAGGGCTCCCGCCGGAGGACGTCTTGGTCGTCGGCGATCGACCCGATACGGACATCGCCTTCGGCAACCGTGCGGGGATGGCGACCGCACTGGTCCGGACCGGCGTGTCGGTCGAAACGGGGCGGAGTAGCCCCGATGAGGACCCCGACTTCGTCCTCGATTCGCTTGCGGGCCTCGAAGAGGTGCTGGCGACGCTGTCGGAATAACACGCACAATAGTTATAGACGCTGGGACGAAATAATCAGTGAGGTAAAACGATGGGCAAGAACATCCTGATGATCGTCGGCGACTTCGGCGAGGATTACGAGACGATGGTACCGTACCAGGCCCTCGAGATGGTCGGCCACGACGTCGATACTGTGTGTCCGGAGAAAGAGGCCGGCGAGACGGTCAAGACCGCGATCCACGACTTCCGCGGCGACCAGACGTATCTCGAGGAGCGCGGCCACGACTTCGAGGTCAACACGACCTTCGAGTCGATCGATCCCGCAGACTACGACGCGCTTGTCGTTCCCGGCGGCCGCGCACCCGAGTATCTGCGCACGCACGACATCGTTCTCGACACCGTCCGGCACTTCTTCGAGGAGGACAAGCCGGTCGCGGCGGTCTGTCACGGGCCGCAGATTCTCGCCGCCGCGGGCGTCCTCGACGGCTACGAGATGACCGCCTACCCCGCCGTTCGTGCCGAGGTCGAGGCCGCCGGCTGTTCGTGGGTCGACGAGGTCACCGTCGACGGCAACCTCGTCACCGGTCAGGCGTGGCCGGACCACCCCGAGTGGCTCGCGGCGTTTCTCGACCTCCTGGGGACGGAAGTCGAGGCGGGCGAACCGGCAGTCGCGGACGACTGATATTCGGTCGGACGGGAGCCGCCGGGATCGCACTCCCGAATTTCGTAACCGCTCTCGAACGGAGCCCAGACGGTACGAGCCACGCAGACGATCCCCATCGCGTGGTATGGTACCGTCTGACAAACTTTTATATAGCTTCGTCGCGAGATACCGTGTATGGAAAGTCAGCCGAACAGCCCATACGTCTACTCGGAGGATGCCCCCGAGCCCGTCGACCCGTACGTGTCCCACGACGAGGTCGAAGAAGATCCCCTCCCCGACCCGGAAGGCCGGGACGTCGTGATCGCCGAGGGGCGAGCGATGAGTTTCCGGGCGTACAATCGGCAACGGTAAGCCGCCGGATCACTCCTGCTACCGTCCAGTCAGAACGCGTCGCCGTGGACCGCCGCCTCCGCGCGCAGTTCCTCGCGGAGCGCCGAGTGGACGTGGCAGATGTCTTTCGCGCGGTCGAGGATCTCCGCGAGGGTGTCGTGGTCGAGATCGGCCTCGACATAGACGTCGAAGCGGATCGCTTCGAGGTCGTCATCGTCGTCGAGATCGGCGTCGGCGTCGATCTGGATCTTCCCGAGGTCGTCGTGGCCGCGCTGCTGGCCGCCGACCCGGAACGCTGGGAGGAAACAGGACGCGTAATCGGCGACGAGCACGGCGTTCGGGTTCGGTCCCGCCTCGTCCGTCGCGTCGATCGTAAGTTCGAAGTCGCCCACCTGACTCGTGCTTGCGAACCCTTCCTCGCTGATGGTCGAAGTCTGAATGTCGCTCATCGGATACACACAGGGTCGGGGCCATCTAAAGGCTGCCGACCGCCCGGGAATCGACGGTCCTCGGTCTCATCCGGGCGTTGCCCGATCACTCCAGAACGAACATCTCGTCGCCGTCGAGGACGTGGACCTCGGCACCTGTCCCGGTCGCCTTCACCTCGCGGACGAAGTCGTCGGTGTCGATCTCGATCGGGGGGAACGAGTCGTAGTGCATCGGGAAGACGTGATCGACGTCAAGCCAATCGGCCGCGATGGCCGCCTGGACCGGTCCCATCGTGAAGTGATCGCCGACGGGGAGCGCGGCGGCGTCGGGTTCGAGATACGGCCCGACGACGTCTTTCATTTCGGACATCAGGCCGGTGTCGCCCGCGTGGTAGAACGTCGTCGTGTCCGGATCGGACTCCTGGGTCGGCTTTTTGTCGCTGATGAGGAAGCCCACCGGCGTGCCGAGGCTGTACTCGTAGTCAGTGTTGAGCCCGTTCGTGTGATCGGCGCGGTGCATCGTCACGAACGCCTCGCCGCACTCGACGGTGCCGCCGATGTTCATCCCGATCGAGTCCGTAAAGCCGACCTTCGATTCCATATACCCGGTCATCTCCGGGACCCCGACGACCGTCGCGTCGGTGAATGCGCCGGCGTCGGCGATGTGGTCAGCGTGGCCGTGCGTCAAAAGCAGGTAGTCCGGCGTCTCGGCGTCCGCGGCCGAGAGATCTGTCTTCGGGTTGTCGAAGAACGGGTCGATCAGGAAGGTTGTGCCGTCGACGTCGACGTGCCACGTGGAGTGGCCGTGCCAGGTAAGTTCCATCGTCATATCCACGCAGTAATTCGAATGGATCGACAATAAAGCGTACTATCGAGAGACACTGCTGGTCGCAGAGCGGGCTACGGCGAACCGAATTCCCCCGCCGCTCTCGCCTTCGGACTCGGGGATCCGCGGTGACGTGTTTGAACCAATCCCGCGTGGAAGACGGCATCGAAGAAATCGATTGGTTCGAGTGAACAGTTCTCGTGGTCCGGAAACGACGCCGTCCTTCGAGGTTGCGGCCGGCCGAACGAACCGACTGCGGTCGAGCGCCCGCGCAGCAGAGCACAGCGGGAGTCACTCCCCCGAGTCGAGGTACGCTATTGCTTCTTCGTCACTGACCTGATCGAATCGGTCGTAGAACTGTCCGACTCCCCTGAAGTCCCTCGGCGTCTGGAGGCAGACGACTGCGTCGGCCATCTCCTCTAGCTCCCGAACGGTTTGCGGCGGGCCGACAGGTATCGCCAGAACGATGCGGTCCGCGTCGCTCCCTTCGAGCTTTTCCAGACACGCTCTGGCAGTCGACCCCGTGGCCACGCCGTCGTCGACGACGGCGACGGTCTTTCCAGTCAGGTCCGGTTCCGGCCGGCCGTCCCGGTAGCGGTCGGCCTTCTGACGCGCGTTCTCCGCCTCCTTCTCGCGCTCCCGGTCGAAGTACGCGTCGTCGGACCCCGTCCCGCGAAACGCCTCTTCGTTGCGCCAGACGCTGCCGTCGCTGGCGACAGCGCCGATGGCGTACTCCGGATTTCCCGGGGCGCCGATCTTCGACGCGACGACGATGTCCAGCGGCACGTCGAGTGCGTCGGCGACAGCCCGTCCGAGCGGGAGGCCGCCCCGGGGGATGGCGAGCACGATGTCGACGTCTGGCTCCTGCTCCCGAAGTGCCTCACCGAGTTGTTCGCCCGCTTCGGCACGGTCTCTGAATCGGTCAGGTTCTGGCATAGTCCCTCACTAGGGGTCAAGCGGGTTCGGCGACCTGTAGTCTGCGGATATTCTCGGGAATCGGTAACGACAGTTGCCATAAAGGCGGGCGAGAACGTCAATCCAGAGAAGAGATGACGGAGACTCAGCTACAGATCCCTGTCGACGATGTGGAACTCGAGGGGAACCTGGACGTCCCGGCGGAAGCATCGGGGCTTGTGGTGTTCGCCCACGGGAGCGGCTCCAGCCGGAAGAGCCCGCGCAACAACTTCGTCGCAGAGGTCATCCGAAAGCGGGGGCTCGGGACACTCCTTTTCGATCTGCTCACCGAGGAGGAAGACCGGGTTCGTGAGAACCGGTTCGACATCCCGCTACTCACGGACCGCCTCGTCGCCGTTACCCGGTGGCTCCAGGATCGCGACGCCACACGGGGATTGAACATCGGGTACTTCGGCTCCAGTACCGGTGCTGCATCTGCACTCCGGGCGGCCGTGCGTCTGCAGGGAGACGTCAGCGCGGTCGTCTCCCGCGGCGGCCGCGTCGACCTGGCTGAAGAGGTCCTCAGCGACGTTCACGTGCCGACGCTTTTCATCGTCGGCGGCGCCGACACGCAGGTGCTCGAACGCAACCGTGAGGCCTACGAACGACTCTCCTCTGAGAAGGAGTTACACGTCGTCGAGGGAGCGGGACACCTCTTCGAGGGGGAGGGTGAACTCGAGGAGGTCGCGGACGTGGCCGCCGACTGGTTCGCCGAGACACTCCGCTGAGCGCCCGCGGCACGTCGTCGACTCGGATAGAATCTCCACAAATTCTCGGCCGACGGGAAACTATTGATTTTGCACGCGAACGCGACACCTGTCCGTCCCAGGCGCGGTTGACAGCGAAAACGAGACTGTTTTCACGAAATGGGAAAGGCCGTCCGGTTTGACGTCTGAGAGCGTCCATTGAGTACTCGTATGAAATTCGATGAGTTCATCGGTCAACTGCAGCACCGACTGGAACTGTCCGGGACGGGCGAGGCAGTGCGAGCGGCCCGAGCGACGTTGTTGACGCTTGGGCAACGGATTCCGCAGGGGAACGCCGAGGACCTCGCCGCGTCGCTCCCGATGGAGATCAAGTGGTATCTGACCGGTGCAGTCCACGAACACGGCCAGCGGTTCGACTGGCAGGAGTTCGTCGACCGGGTCAGCGAGATCGAGAGCGCCGACCCCGCGGATGCGGCCTATCACGCACGCGTCGTCGTCGACCTCGTCCATTCGCTGGTCCCCGAGTCCGACTTCCAGCAACTGCGTGACTCGCTTCCCGAAAGCGAGGACGAGGAGAACTGGCGCAAACTCTTCGAAATTGTCGATGCTGGCGGCTGGGGCGACGCCGAGGAGGCACAGACGGGTGGCGGCCCACAGTCCGAAGCGACGGACCAGGGCGAAGGCGACGTAGGGGACTAACCTCTCTCAGAGACGTCGGAGTAGTCGGACCCGGACTCGATCGTCGGTGGCGGACGTCTCCGTTCCGGGACGGAGAGCGTCCGATCGCGTCCGGATTCGGTACGGATCGACCGCTGTGGTGGGATGACAGAGTGGACTAACGTGCCTGCCTGGAAAGCAGGTGGCCGAGAGGCCTCGTGGGTTCGAATCCCACTCCCACCGCGTAGCGGATTACGCGATCAGCCGATCTTCCGCTTACCGGATTACGCGACCGGCCGATCTTCCGCTTACCGGATTACGCGACCGGCCGACCTTCCGCTTACCGGATTACGCGACCGGCCGACCTTCCGCTTACCGGATTACGCGACCGGCCGACTTTCCTCGTACCTCCCTCATAATGTGATCTCGTCACGTATCGGTCCGGGTCCCCCGTCCCCCAGCGCCTCTCACCGGACGGTCCAATTCGCGAGAGTCCGACAGCACGACCGGCGGGGTCGAATAGGGACGCGGCTGGACTGCCTCCTGCTCACGTCGGCTTCGAGCAGTTCGAGGCCCTCCGGCCGCAGCTCGCAGGGCGGTCTGCGGATCTCCGAGGCGAATCCCCGCGCTGGCGGGTCACGCGGCAGTCGTGGTTACTCGGAGTAGCCTTCCGTGAGGAACGTCCCTTCCGTCTCGTACATCGACACCAACTCCTCGATGAACTCTTCGTGGGATTCGTCCTCCTCGAGGTGGCCGTCCAGTCGCTCTTTGAGTTCGTCACTGATTTCGAGCGTGTATGTCATAGTGGGCGACGGTGGGATTCCGTCACCAGTTGTATCGTAGTGCGGAGGTTAATACTTCACCCTGCGATTCTCGCCCCATAGTACTCACCGATCGATACTTTCGACTGGTTTCTGACGCCCCCGGCGTGAATTCTGCCTGCGATGTACGGGACGCTGAAGGGCTCTGTTTCGTCGCTGTCGTAGCACCGCTTCTGGGCGGCAGAGGGTTCATCGACAGGGATTACTGTAGCGGCGGTGACGTCTTCTTCGAGTGCCGCCCAATACTCCGATGCTCTCGTCAGTGCAGCCTCTGCCAGCTACAGTAGCGTATGCAACTGATTGCTCATCCGACCGAACGCCGTCGTGCGATCAGATGAGCGAAGACTTGCAAACGCTACTGTCGGATCCGTCGAAGGAAACGAGGAACCTCGTTGGTCTCGGTGATCAGTTGATGTCGATCTCGGTCGTCTCTGCGGCTGGTTCGGTCTTCGGCATCCGGACCGTCAGGACACCGTTACTGTAGCTTGCCGAGACGTCTTCGGCCTCGATGTCGACGGGAAGCGGAACGGAACGAACGGCGGATGCACGGCGACGCTCCTGTCGGATGTACTCGCTGGTCTCCTCTTTTTCGGACTCCTCGTGTTCGGCTTCGAGTTCGAGCGTTTGACCGGTCACTCGAACGTCGATGTCCTCGGAGTCGAATCCGGGCAGTTCGGCGGTCAACACGAGTTCCTCGTCGTGGTCTTCCAGATCGATCCTGATCGACGACGTCGTCGTCGTCGGTTCCATTGGAAGCTCCTCGCTGTCCCACTTTCGGGCTATCTCATCGAACTCTTCGTGCATTCGCTCGAAGACCTGCGTGAGGTCCTTGAACGGGTTTGTCGGTTTAGCCATCTCTGAACGAGAGTACGAGCCCAGACCGAATCAAAAGTTCCATCCTTCTCATCGCGCGGGAATACCGACGTGCTCGTGCCGGGGTGGTCTGCGGAGGATGACTGCGGTGGTTTTCCTGGATCGACTTCCGGGACGCGAAAGCGGGGCGGTCCAGCCGGTGACAGTCTGCGCCCGACGGTCCGTCACCGCCGTTGCTTTCGGCGTCGTTTTCGGTTCGGCCAGAGTCCGGATTTCGGTGTGCAGCGACCGCCGGGACCTGCTGTGGGACCGGCTCGATCGCACCCGGCCGCTCCCTGAGCGCGCACCGGCGGCGTCGCTGCCGGCGCTGTCATCGAACGAGCGTCACCGGAACCGACGCGCGACGCGCCACGATCTCGGCGATGCTTCCGTACACGGGCCGCTCGCCCTCGGTCCGTCCGTGCGCTCCGAGCACGATCTGGTCGACATCCTCCTCGTCGGCGTAATCGACGATGATTCGCTTCGGATCGCCGATCTCGGAGGCGGTGTCGACCTCGCGGTCGTGATCGGCGGCGATCTCACTGGCCTCCTCGAGGAGTCGCTCCGAGATCTCCTCGGCTCGCTCGTACCACTCTTCGGACCCCATCAGGGGCTCATACGAGGTGTCGAAGTCGGGGTACGCGCCGTAACTCGGCTCGAAGAGGTCCACCACGTGGAGGACGGTTATCGACGCGTCCGGGAACTCCCGCAGCGCGTGACGAAGGGCCTCGTGGGACAGCGGCGACCCGTCGACCGGCACGAGGACGTTCTTCGTCATTCGCCCGCCCCCCGGACGGTAGTCGGTCCGAACAGTTCCCGATCGGGTGTGAACCGATCGTCCTCCCTCTGGTGGTTCATCGGTACGCTCCCGTCGGATTCGGGTTCAGTAGGGGACTCTGGTACTTCCATTGGTCTGAGAACTCGTTTCACTGGTACATCCCCATCCGCGGTTGCTGTTGCTGTTCCTGCTGTTGATACTGCTGGAGTTGCTCGGCGATCTGTTGTTTCTGTTTTTGGATCTCCTCGGACTGTTCGAGGAGTTCTTCGGTGTCGATGTCGAACTCAACGAGCGGTTCCAGCGCGTTCTCGATGACGGCACGGGCGGCCCCCGGGTCGGGAATGTAGGGGTTCGAGCGGACGATGAGCACTGCCGCCGGAACGTCACCGTAGTAACAGTCCCGCAACAGCGCCCCGGTAACGCCGCCGATGACGCCGGACCCCTCCGCCAGGGAGATCCCCGCGTCGGTGATCTCCTCCTCCAGTCGATCGGTGGTGGCGACGCCGACGACGTCCCCGATCTCGCTTTCGGACTCCGCCGGTGCACCGGCGAGGAAGACGGCACGATCGAACTCTTCGGCAACGTCGCTCAGCACGCACTGACTCAACGATTCGACCGCCGTCGGATTGATCGGGACGTCGCTCTGAAGCGTCATTACGGCCGGATCCTCGCCGGCGTATACGCGGACGGCGTCCCGAACCCGACCCTCGTCGAACGACGCGACCGGCGGAAAGTCTTCGGAGACGATGGTCCCGTGTTGCTCTAAGTCGAGTTGCTTCGTGATCTGATCGACGGCGATCGACGCGACCAGTCCCAGCCCGGGAAGTCCCTCGATGAGCGTCGGTGATTCGGCCGTCAGTTCCGTCTCCTTCTGGAAGCGCGTCGACGAATTTGCGTTCACTACGTAACACCCATTCGGGTGAACGCCTCGTGGCCTCTTATCGACGGTCCTCGTTACCGTTCTGCGGGAACGGGGTGACTACGACTCCGACTCGGACAGCATCGGGACCGTCACCACCGGCACCTCGGACAGTCGAACGACCTTTTCGGTGACACTCCCGAGGAGATATCGATCCAGCCCCGTCCGTCCGTGGGTGCCCATCACGACGAGGTCGACGTCGTTCTCGTCGACGTAATCGAGGATCGCGTGGTGGGGTACCCCCTGCGCGACGGTTCCCTCGATCGTCTCGACGTCGGCCGCCTCCGCTTGCTGGATCACCTCGTCGATCGCCTCCTGGCCGATCTCTTCGAGCGCAGCGAGCGTCTGCGCGGACGTCGTTTCGACTGTCACGTTCGTATTGACAACGTAGAGGGTATGAAGCGTTGCACCGTACTTCGTAGCGAGATCGATACCGTGTTCGATCGCCCCACGGGTGCCTTCGCTTCCGTCCGTTGGGATCAGGATGTCGTCGTACATACGAGAACTCTCTCCCCGTATAAGTAAAACAGCCCCGTTCGTTTCAGAGAACCGAGAATCCATCCGGGCGTCCCGGTGGGAAAATACGAGGTGGAGATCGGCGACGGGCTGGAAGAAGCGACCGAATCGCTTCGGGAGGAGCTGAAACGTCGCTTCGACGTCTGAAAAGTTTGAATTCGATGCCTTTTCGGTTGCCGTTACCCGCCCTGCCCGCTCGTCTGAACAAGACCTCTCCCACGCGGGCAGTATACTTACGCCTCGATCCCGTAGGTGTCGACTCGGATGTGTCAAGACATCCTCGTCCCGACAGACGACAGCCAGGAGGCCGACGCCGCAGTCGCTCGCGCGCTCGATCCGGCGCGAACCGGCGAGGCGACCGTCCACGTGGTCGACACGAGCCTCGACCTGATCGCGATGGGAACCCGGGGCCGGGTCGCGGAAACGGATCGGCTGTTCGGGAGCACGACCGCGAGTATCGTCCGTCGTTCGACCGTACCGGTCCCGACAAGGAGCTAACCGATGAGCATCGAGGGCCTCTGTCAGATCTGTGAGGCGGCGCCCGCCGAGCACCAGTGTTCGCGCTGTGGGGCGCTCGTCTGCAGCAGCCACTACGACAGCAAAACCGGGCTCTGTACCGACTGCGCTGCGGAGCTCGGCGACCGGTAGTGGACCGGACCGTCCGGTCCGCACGGCGCTCCTGCCCGACTTACGAGTTCCTGGGAAGGAGCGTCCGGATACTTACCGGACGAGCGAGTAGCTCAACCCAGGAGGGAGACCGCAATGAAGAACCAGGAAGTGGCGGACATCCTCGATGAGATCGCCGATTTCCTCGAAATTCGGGAAGAGGAGTTCAAACCTCGCGCCTATCGGACCGCTGCACGGAACATCGAGTCCCTCTCGGAGCCGATCGAGGACGTGGCCGAGCGCGGCGAACTCACGGAGATCGAGGGGGTCGGCGACTCCATCGCAGCCAAGGTCTCCGAATACCTCGAAACGGGCGAACTGGAGTACTACGACGAACTCAAGGCCGATCTCCCGATCGACATCGAGGCGATCACCAGCGTGGAGAGTGTCGGCCCGAAGACGGCGAAGAGGCTCTATCTGGAACTCGGCGTTGCGACGCTGGAAGACCTCGAACGCGCGGCCGAGGAAAACGAGATCGCACCCCTGGACGGGTTCGGAGAGAAATCCCAGCAGCGAATTCTCGACCACGTCGAGCGGGCAAAAGAGGGGCAGGAACGAATGCTCCTGGGCCGTGCCTTCCCGATCGCCCGGGCCGTCGAGTCGCGGTTACGGGAGTCGGACGCGTTCGACCGGATCGACGTCGTCGGCTCGTTCCGGCGGCGCCGGCCGACGGTCGGCGACATCGACATCCTGGCCAGCGTGTCGGATCCCGAGGCGGCGATGACGGCGTTTTGCACCGACGACGACGTGAAGGAAGTCCTCTCGCGTGGCGAGACGAAGGCGTCGGTCGTGGCCTCGGGTGACCTCCAGATCGACCTGCGGATCGTCGACAACCCCGAGTACGGGGCCGCCCTCGTCTACTTCACCGGGTCGAAAGCACACAATATTACGCTCCGGAACCGGGCGATCGATCGCGACTGGAAGCTCAACGAGTACGGGCTCTTCGACGTCGGCGAGGTAGACGACGCACGCGGGCGACAGCGCGCGGGAGACCGAATCGCGAGTGAAACCGAAGATGCCGTCTACGACGCCCTGGAGCTTTCGTGGATCCCGCCGGAACTTCGCGAGGACACCGGCGAAGTCGACGCAGCGGCAGCGGGGGAACTGCCGGATCTGGTATCGACCGACGACGTCCGGGGCGATTTACAACTCCACACCGAGTATTCCGACGGGACCCACAGCGTCCGCGAGATGGCTGCCGCCGCCGACGAGCGGGGACTCGAGTACGTCCTCGTGACCGATCACGGTCCCCACGCTCCGATCCCGAGTACACTCGATTCGGCGGCGTTCGATGAGCAAAGAGCGGAGATCGAGGCGGTCGACGAAGACGTCGAGGTCACGATCCTCCAGGGCGTCGAAGCCGAGATCACCGAGAACGGACTGGAGATCCCTCCCGAGTGGTACGAGGCCTGCGACCTCGTGGTCGCGGGGATACACAGCCGACCGTCCGATCCCACCGAGCAGGTGATCCGGGCGCTCGAGGAGTTCCCGGTCGACGTCCTCGCACACCCGACAAACAGGCTGATCAACGAGCGCGATCCGCTGGAACTCGATATGGACGCCGTCGCCCGGACGGCCGCTCGGGAGAACGTCGCTCTCGAAATCAACGCGCAACCCGAACGGCTGGATCTCGTCTGGCAGGCCGTCAAAGAGCATCGCGACACCGTCGCGTACGTCGTCTCGACGGACGCTCACACGACCAGCGAACTGGACTTTCTGCATCTGGGCGTCTCACAGTCCCGACGCGGCTGGTGCGAGCCGGAACACGTCCTCAACACGCGTTCGCTTTCGGACCTGCTGTCGTTCTTCGAGAGCTGACACCGTTGCCGTCGATGATACTTCGGCGTGCGCTCGACGACAAGGCCCAGAATACGGGGCGAGTCCGCAGTGCCCCGGAACGGCCAGATGACTTCGATCGCACCGGTCACTGAGCGGGCGAACCGATACGTTCGGCGTCCCGCCGGTTCGCCACGTGCAGCGCTGTCTCCCCCGAGGGGGTGAGCGAGACGATCACGCTCTCCACCAGTCGACGATACTCGCTTGTGTGCTTGCCGGAGTTACGGATGCGAGTCCCTTCTTCGAGCAGTCCGGCGTCGGTGAGGTGATCGAGTTTCCGGTACGTCGTCGAGAGCGGCAGGTCGCACGTTTCAGAAACCTCGGCCGCGGTGAGTGCGACGTCGCTGGTCGCATCGAGAATATCGCGGCAATCGGGGTCGTTGAGCGCCTCGAGGAGTACCTGAATCGCGGTTTCGTCTTCTACCCTCCGGACGTGCTCCGCGGCCGGGTCGAGATGATAGCCGATCGCAGGTGATGGCAGTGATAGTCCCATATACGTACGTTTGTCATCCATCGGGAGGAAGGCGCACCCCCGATATCCGGGCAGGTTTATAAAAGATCGTCGAGAATCTTCGATTCCGCCGCAGTGAGATGTTCTCTGAAGGTGGATGGGTGGATGTCGAGTTCGGCGGCGACCTGCGTTGCGTTGGTCTCCCGCGGCCGCTCGAAGTATCCCATCTCGTGTGCGGTTTCGAGCACTTCGAGCTGGCGAGCCGTGATCCTGCCTCGATCCACCAGCACGCTGTCTCGGTCGTCCGCTTCCGTCGGCGACCGAACTAACCGCTTGATGTCCACCTCCGGAAACCGTTCGCGGAGTGCGCCGACGACCTCCTGGAGCTGGTCGTACTCGGCCGCATAGAACACCACGGTGAGTGTGCCCTCCGCTGCGATGTATCGAGTGACCGGACACCCGTGGGCACCGAGACATTCGCACGGACAGCTTACTCCGTCGCCGTGCGTCAGCCGGTATCGGTGCGTCTCCCCGTCTGAGAAGACCCGCGTGACGTCGCCGTCCGGGACGTGGTCTTCGTCCGTCGAAAATTCGGTCACGCTCTCCGCACAGTCGGGCGGGCAGATGTTCGGCGATATCGAGTCGATCGTCGTCTGGGCCGCCCCCGAGAGTTCCACGATCGGACAGACGTCGGAGGCGGGAATCTCGACTGTGGTTCGGATCCCGGTCGGCATAAACGCTCCTAGTGATCCTCGTGGCGGTGTATAATTATAGGGAGGTTACGATGGGTCGACCGTGCGGACGCACGCCGCGGAAGCGCTGAAGCGAGGGTGTCCGGCGAGATACTGAAGCAAGGTTGGCCAGAGAGATACTGAAGCGAGGGTGTCCGGCGAGATACTGAAGCGAGGTTGGCCGGAGAAATACTGAAGGGAGAGTCTCCGGAGAGATCACGGCGAGCCAGAGGTCGGGTTACGGACGAAGGCATCGGGCGTCACGGACGCCCCGCAGATGACACATCCCTGCTCGACGAGTTCGTCTTTCATCGACTCGTTCACCACCAGCCGTTCGCAGCACTCGACGCAGACGAAAACGTACTCTCCCCCCTCCACGCTGTTCATTGTGTGTTATGATATACAATCCCGAAGTAAATCACCTCCTTTGTTTCCAAGCACGTGAAAACGCCGCGCCCCGTCGGCCGGAGTCCAGATAGAAAGAACGAAACGCCACAGTGACGAATCCGCAGATATGCACACAGTCAAATTCAGAGACCCGGCCGGATCGACCCGACGCGGCGAGTGGCACGGCGATCACGTCTCCTTCGGCGGGCGGACGTACGACCTCGACGAAATCGACGTCCTGCCACCGTCTGAACCATCGAAGATCGTCTGTATCGGCCGCAACTACGCCGATCACGCCGCGGAGATGGACAACGAGATCCCCGACCGTCCACTCCTCTTTCTCAAACCCCCGAACGCGGTGGCGGGCTACAACGACACGGTGACGCTGCCGGCCGGCAAGGAACGGATCGACCACGAGGCCGAGATCGCGGTCGTGATCGGCGATGCGGCACGAAACGTCGCGGCTGACGAGGCGATGGAGTACGTCGCAGGCTTCACCTGCCTGAACGATCTTTCGAACCGCGATGACCAGCGGCAGGAGACAAACTGGGTCCGGGGGAAGGCCTTCGACAACGCCGCGCCGATCGGCCCGGTCGTCGCCTCTCCCGACGAGGTGCCCGAAGACGCGACGATCGAACTCCGCGTCAACGGCGAGACGCGCCAGTCCTCCTCGCGTGACCACCTGGCGTTTTCGGTCCCCGATCTCATCGAGGAGATCACGACCTACCTGACGCTGGAACCTGGCGATATCATCGCGACCGGCACGCCCGCCGGAGTCGCACCGCTCGAAGACGGCGACCACGTCGAGGTCGAACTCGACGGCGTCGGCGTCCTCGAACACGACGTCCGGATTCCGTAGCGGCGCTGTCCGGAAAGGCAACTCCTAAGTTTAGGCTAACCTAATCCGGGGGCGTGGAACTGACGCGACGCGACGCGCTGGCGGCACTGTCGGCCGCAGGGGCGACAGTTGGAGCCGGCGTACTCGTCGGCCGCCTGGACCCGCCGCGAGCAGACGCGGGCGCGGCCGACGCCCAGGAGTCGAATCCGACGGATTCGCCGGACCTCTCGACCGATCTCCTCGATTTACTGGATGCGGCCGCCGAAGTCGTCTATCCAGACGACGTCGAGGGCCGCCGGGCGTTCGTCGAGACGTACGTCCTGGGGCGCGTCGAGAGCCGCCCGGCGTACCGCACCGGATTGCGCGAAGCCGCCGCCCAGTTGGATGCGACCGCCCGCGACTGGCACGGAACGGCCTACGCTGACCTCGAACCCGACACGAGAGACCAGTTGATCCGCGATCTGGGCGTCGAAACCGCCGATCCGGATCCCGAGGGACCGATCACCGACCGGATCCGCTTTTATATCGTCAACGACCTCCTCTTTGCGTTCTACTCGTCGCCGACTGGGGGACGGTTGGTCGGTATCGAGAACCCGATCGGCCACCCTGGCGGGATCGAGAGCTACCAGCGCGCCTCGATGGAGGAGATGCCAGGCGGAAAAACGGGAGGTGGCGACGGTGAGTGATCGCCGCCGGGCCCGCAGTCAAGACGACGGCGGCGCGGGCGACGCTATCGACCGCACCCCGTCGTCGCGGGCGGACGTCTGCGTCGTCGGGGCCGGTCCCGCGGGCGCACTCGTCGCTCATCGACTCGCAGAGGCCGGGAGGGACGTGGTCGTCCTGGAAGCCGGCCCCCGATTCGACATCGCTGATCGGACGGAAGCGCAGGAGCGCCACATCCGACCCGGGATGGGCGACCCCTGGGAGATGGGCGGGCCGCGGGATGCCTACAGCACCGCCGGCCGGGAGTACCCGCTAAACGCTGCGCGGGTGAAGGGCGTCGGCGGCTCGACCCTCCACTGGCAGGGGATGGTGATGCGGCTGCACGAGCGGGATTTCGCGCTCGCAACGCGCCACGGTGTCGGCACCGATTGGCCGATCGACTACGACGACCTGCGCCACTACTACGCCGAAGCCGAGCGCGCGCTGGGAGTGGCGGGCGCGATGGACAACCCCTACGCGCCGCCGCGGGAGGAGCCGTTTCCTCTCCCGGCGTTCCCGCCCTCCTACTCGGATTCGCTCTTCGCGGAGGCCTGCGAGCGCCTGGAGATCGATATGCATTCGGTGCCGAACGCCCGCAATCCCGAGCCGTACGACGGCCGCGCGGCCTGCCAGGGATATGGGACGTGTAAACCGGTCTGTCCATCCGGGGCGAAGTACACCGCCGAATCGCACATCGAGAAGGCGAGGGCGGCCGGCGCGCGCATCGTCGACCGCGTTCCCGTTCAGCGGTTGGAACACGACGAACGCGGGGAGACGATCGAGGCGGCGGTGTACGCGACGCCCGACGGGACCGAACACCGGCAGCCCGCCGTGCAGTTCGTCCTCGCCTGCGGCGGCGTCGAAAACGCCCGACTGCTCCTCCTCTCGGCATCCGACCAGTATCCCGACGGACTGGCAAACTCCTCGGACGCGGTCGGCCGGTTCTTTATGGACCATTTGTTCGCGGGAGCCGGCGGGCGGCTCGACGAGCCGACGCGCCAGAACCACGTCGGATTCAACACCAGCGAATGCCACCAGTTTTACGACGATACCGAACCGGTCGAGGGCGTCAAACTCGAATTTCTCAACTACGCCGGCCCCTCACCAGTGATCGAGGCGCTCGGCGCCGACGCGTGGGGCGACGAACTGCTGAGTCGACTCCGCGAGTCCTACGGGACCCACGTCGCGATCGGCGGACTCGTCGAACAACTCCCGGATGCGGAAAACCGGGTCACGCTCGATCCGGACCGCCGCGACGACCACGGGAATCCGGTCCCGCACGTCGAGTGGTCGATCTCGGAGCGGACCGAGCGAGCGATCCGCCGCGCTAACGAGATCCAGCACGCGATCCTCGAGAAACTCGGCGCGTCGATCGAGTGGACTGTCGGCCCGGATGCCACCGGACCGGCGTTCCACCAGATGGGGACGACGCGGATGGGCGAGGATCCCGAACGGAGCGTCGTCGACGCCGACTGCCGGACGCACGACCTCTCGAACCTCTGGCTCGTCGGTTCGTCGGTTTTCTCCACGGGCGGGGCGATGAACCCGACGCTTACGATCGCTGCGCTGTCGCTCCGGGCGGCGGGGGCGATCGAGGAATCGCTGTAGGTCATCGCCGACGACTCGGAGACGGATTCGCCGTCTCCACCGATCCGAGACGTACCCTTCAAGACCCGCGGGCAACTGCGTACGTGTATGCAACCCAGGGACCTCTCCGCACACGAGGCATACGTACCCGGACGCGGGGCCGAGGAGGTGGCCCGCGATCTCGGGATGGACCCCGAGGAACTGACGAAACTGTCGTCCAACGAGAACCCGCACGGCCCGAGCCCGGACGCCGTCAGGGCGGTCGAAGCCGCCGCCGCGGACGTGAACGTCTACCCGAAGGCCTCCCACACGGATCTCACCGATCGGATCGCCGAGAAGTGGGAGATCGACGCCAAACAAGTGTGGGTCAGCGCCGGCGCCGACGGCGCGATCGACTACCTCTCGCGGGCCTTCCTGGAACCTGGCGACGAGATTCTCGCTCCCGATCCCGGCTTCTCGTATTATCCGATGTCGGCGCGGTACCACCACGGCGAGGTGTCGACGTATCCGCTCTCGAAGGCCGACGACTTCGAGCAGACCGCCGAAGGCGTTCTGTCGTCGTACGACGGCGAGCGAATCGTCTTCGTGACGACCCCCCACAACCCGACCGGCGCAGTACTCGACGGCGGGGAGATCCGGACCCTCGCGGAACGCGTTCACGACCAGACGCTCGTCGTCGTCGACGAGGCCTACGCCGAATACGCCGAGGAACCGTCGGCGATCGATCTCCTCGGCGAGTACGACAACGTCGCGATCCTCCGTACCTTCTCGAAGGCCTACGGCCTCGCCGGATTGCGAATCGGCTACGCGGCCGTCCCCAGCGAGTGGGCGGAGGTCTACGCGCGGGTGAACACTCCCTTCGCCGCCAACGAGGTGGCCTGCCGCGCCGCGCTCGCGGCGCTCGACGACGACGACCACCTCGAACGCTCTGTCGAAACCGCACGCTGGTCTCGCGAGTATCTCCGCGAGGAACTGGACGTGCCGACGTGGCCCTCGGGCGGCAACTTCGTGCTCTGTGCGGTCGGCGACGCCTCAGCCGTCGCCGACGCATCCCAGCAGCGTGGCGTCATCGTCCGCGACACCTCCAGTTTCGGCCTCCCCGAGTGTATCCGGATCTCTTGCGGGACCCGCGAGGAGACCCGCCGGGCGGTCGAGGTGATCAACGACGTCGTCGCTGACATCCGACCGGAGGCCGTCGAACTGTGACTCGGGTCGCGCTCAGCGGAACGCCGGGGACGGGAAAGACCTCTGTCTCCGAGGCAGTCCAAGCGCTGACGGACGTCGAGGTGGTCCACCTCAACGAGGTGGTCCGCGAGCACGACCTCGTGGCGGAACACGATCTCGACAGAGACTCGCTCGTCGCAGACATCGAGGCCGTCGGGGCGTGGCTCGACGACTATCGGAACGAGTCCGACGATGGGGGCGACCTCCTCGTGGAGTCGCACCTGTCTCACCTCCTCGACGTCGAGAGGGTGATCGTGCTCCGCTGTCACCCGGAGTCGCTGAAACCCCGACTCCGCGAGCGCGGCGAATCGGAGGCGACGATTGCGGAGAACGCCGAGAGCGAGGCGCTGGATCTGATCCTCGCGGAAGCGGTCGAGATGCACGGCGAGGACTCTGTTTGGGAGATCAACACGACCGACCGAACGCCGGAGGCAGTCGCTGAGGACGTCGTCGCCGCTATCGAGGGCGGGCTAGCGCCGCGGGTCGGCGTCGTCGACTTCGTCGAATACCTATGAGTGCGGTCCCGCTCGCTGGAGGACCCCGATGACCTTAGATCAGTACCGCGATCTCGCGGATCGGCTGTTGGAACCGTTCGTTGCCGTCGCTGACCGGCTGGGACTGAGTCCGGACGGCGTCAGCCTCGCCGCGTTCGGGTTCGCGGTCGCTGCCGGCGGCGCGTTCGCGGTCGGGTCGCCGCTGTGGTACGTCCTGGGTGCAGCGTGTGTGTTCGCGAACGGCTGGCTCGACCTCGTCGACGGGGCACTCGCCCGGGCGCAGGGTATCGAGAGCGACGGCGGCGACCTCCTCGATCACGTGCTGGACCGCTACGCCGACATCGCGATGCTCGTGGGGCTCGCGGCGGGTATCGATGCGTACGCGCTGGGCCTGGCAGCGGTGACGGGCGTCCTGATGACATCGTACCTCGGCACCCAGATCCAGGCCGTCGGACTCGGCCGGGCCTACGGCGGTCTGGTCGGACGGGCGGACCGGCTGGCGATCATCGGCACGGTGGCGGTCGTTGCGGCCGTGTCGATTGCCGTCCCCGCCGTCCCCGCCAGGCCCTTCGGACTCTCTCTTGTCGGCTGGCTGCTTGTCTTCTTCGCCGTGGTCGGTCACCTGACCGCGCTGCAGCGGTTCTGGGGCGCCTGGTCGGATCTCTAACAGACGGGTTACGAGCCGTTCGTGAGGCTTCTGATCCGGAGGGAGGAGACGCGTGTCCCCACAGACGGATGAGTGCGAACAGTCGGCACACGTTTCGCTCCCCGCGTCGACGTGCCGAGCTACCGCTGCCCGACGCGGGGCCGTTCTTACGTCACGGTGAGCGGTGGCCGCGCAATCTGATATAAACCTCCGGACGAGCCTCCCGGTGCAGGTCGGCGGGGGGAACTCGATCGAAATGCCATCGTAGCGAGAGCGGCAGGGGCCGATGAGCCCGAAAATCGGCAGTGGGATCCAAGCGTCACACGCGGCACGCCGCCGGTGACCGCGAATTCGGACCTCGAATGTCGACTCGGAGCCACAGCCAGACTAAACACGTTCTCTCTCGTACCCTCTGCTATGTCGATTACCGTAAAGTCGACAGACAAGACGGATACAGTGGATGTGACCGACGACGTCGCAGCCGAGGTCCCATCAGACCTCACCCGCGGCACCTGTACGGTGTTCGTCCAGCACACGACCGCAGGCGTCGTCGTCAACGAACCGGAGTCACGACTGCTGTCGGACATCGAAACCGCGCTCGGGCGGATCGTACCGGACGAGGAGCGATACAGTCACGACGAGATCGACGACAACGCCGCCGCGCACCTCCGTGCGATTTTCCTCGGCGAGAGCGTGACCGTCCCCGTCGTCGACGGCGACCTCGATCTCGGACGGTGGCAGTCGATCCTGTTCGTCGAGTGCGACGGTCCCCGGACGCGAACGCTGGAGGTCACGACGACCCCGGCGGTCAGCGACTGACGGTGATTGCAGCGCAGTCGAACAGAAACCCGACTAGCGATCCTCATCGAGGGAAACGGGTTGATGTGGGAGGTTTCAGAAGTCGCAGCGGCTAATCGTCCGCGACCGAGGCGGTCGCCGAGAGGTCGGGGCTGACTTTCGGCTGCTCCGAAATCCGCATCCACGTCAGTTCGCCGTCGTAGTGGAACGCCCGGTGATCCTGTGTCGGATCGACGACCGTCAAGGAGAGCCAGTGGTTGTCCAGCAGCTCGATCAGCTGGTCGTGTTCGGCGAGTACCGCAGTCACGCGGTCGACCGGCGCGTGGATGACAGTCGAGAGCCGGAGCGGCTGGTGGTAGGGCTCGTCGTCGGCGCTTCGGAGAGACTGCAGCGGCAGGCCCCCCATCAGATCGCCGCCGTTGCCCTGATAGACGCCGACGTTGCCGACGGGATTGTGCGTTACCTTCGAGCCACTCCCGTAGACGGCGTTGTCGACGGTCGCGAAATAATACTGCGTGTTGATCCACTGGGTAACCACCATCGGGCCGGTCAGGATCGCCGCCAGCGCGTCGCCGTCGGGATCGGTCCGCCAGTCGTAGGAATGCAGGAAGGACCGACCGTCCAGATCGAGGCCGTCGGTCAGCGAACGGGGTCCGACGACGAACCCGGCGTTTCCGGCGAGGCCCCACTCGGGCCGCGTCTCCGCCCAGTCGGCGGCACGACGCCGGGTCTCGCGGACTCCCGAGTCAGTCTCGGCGCCCATATCACCAGCCCGCTCTGCGGCCGCACCGGCGCGTGCGACTTCGAGGTCGGCACGCAGTTTTTCGATGTCGTTGGCGTGGGTCTCGGGGACATCTCCCGCATACAGTTCCACCTCGTCGGTCGTCGTGTTGTGTTCGCCCGCGAGGAATACCGTATCCTCCGGGACGTCGATCCCGCGCTCGCGGAGTTCACGCCTGACCGCGTCCTCGTTGCAGATTGTCGCCAGGACACGGGCGTTCGGGCCCCCGGGATTACCGGCGCACGCGCCGCAGTCGAGACTGGAATCGAAGGGGTTGTTCGCGGTCTGGCTGGCGTGCCCGGCGAAGACGAACACCCTGGCGAACTCCTCGATCCCCATCAACTCGAATGCCGTCGCGGCGTACTCGACCTTTTCGTCGAGCGTCAGGCCCGCGGGCAGGTCCCCTTCCGAGTCCGGATCGTGATCGACTGCCGGCGCACAGAAGTCCGCTTCGTTGGGGACGTGGGCGTCCTTCCTGTCGAGGAAGCCAGCGAAGCCTGCGGGACTTAGCGTCCGAACGGCCAGCGCAAGCCCGTATCCGACACCGGTGCTTTCGACGAAACTGAACGCCGTCGCGGCGTTGGACTTGAGGCTCTTGATCGCAGATTTTCCGACCTGCAGCGCGCTCTGCCAGCGATCGTACGCCCCCCGTGTCTCGTCGGTCGTCTGCTGCGGCCGGTCGCTGATCCGGTGTTCCGCCTCGAGGATCGGTGGACAGGCGTCCACGCTCACGTCCGAGTCGTACCCCGTATAGCGCATCGGAACCCCGAAGAAGCCGGCGTAGCCGTGGGTCTCGTAGTTGCCGGTGGATTCGATGTGACGCCGGATGATCTCAGAGCGCGTATCGATGCAGAAGACCAACTGCGCGTCCGGACGGTCCCCGCCACGAGCGTCGTCGAACGATGCACTCGCGTCGGTGAGCGACTCGACGAGTTCCGAGCGGTAGCTCGCTTCCCACGCGTTCAGCCAGACCTCGGGCAGCGGCACCCGGTCCGGATCCAACTCACCAACCTCTTCGACTTGTGGGGCCTCGCTCGGAGCGAGCGGTGCATCGAACTGGTCGGCGAGCACCAGCCGAACTGCGAGGTAGCCAGAGAGGGTAATCGGGTACGTCGACTGCCACTCGTCGCCGTCGGCCGCGCGCTGTTTGATGAACCCTGTCCACCCCGGAAGGCTCGCGAGGTGGAACTCGAAGATTTCTACCCACTGACCGACGGGGTAGTCGGTGAGACTGTCGCGAATCGCCTCGATGGGATCCGCCGGGAGCGTCGCGAGCGCGCGACTGTCGGGGATGTTGCCATCGTAGGGGGCAACGCCTCGGAACGCCTCGTAGAACCCCTGTTCGCGGGTCGGCATCTCCCACGCCGCACGTCCCTGATCGAGGAAGGCTGCCAGCCACTTCGTCAGGACAGCCTCGACCTGCTCCGTTTCGGGCGCCGCTTCTGACGTGCTGGTCGACTCTGCGGCAGCCAGCCGGTCCAGCGAGGTCTCCGGGTCCATCTCGTACCCGTTGGACCGAAGTTCCCGCTGCAACTCATACGGCTCAATCCGGCCGGCGTCCCAGGCGTCCCGGAACACGTCGGCGCTCGGGTAGCCGTCGCCACCGAGCACCTGTTCTGCGGCTTCGACGGCCTCGTGGAATGGCTGGTCTTCGAAGCCGGCCAGCGGGTTTGCCGTCACGAACGAGTGCAGCGGCCAGAGCGACCCCACCGATTCGGCCGCCGATTCGATGCTCTCCTCGATTGCGAAATCAGTACTCATTGTATTCCTCCGTAGCAGTCAGTAGGGTTTCGGCTGGTGGCTGGGTCGCGTTCACGAGCGCAACGTACAGGCGCCGGCTGCGTTTGTAGATCCCGGTCTCGATGGCGACGTACGCCACGACGAACGCGACGGCGACAAGTCCGTGGAGGACCGTCAACTCCGCCGGTTGCCCGACCGCGGGCAGCCCAGCCAGGAGCCCGGTGATCGCGCGGTAGACGGTGGCGTAGACCGCAACTGCCGGCAGCACGACAAGGGGGAGGGCTCCGTACCGGAGTGAGGTCGGAAGCGAGGCCTGTGTGACGACCTCGCGGCCAGCGTGGACCACGGTCAGGACGACGACGAACGTGAGCAGCAGTCCGCTGTCGAGTTTCGTTCCCTTGCCTGTAAGCGCGGCGAAGAGGCCGCCGCCGACCAGTGCGGTGAGACCGATACCGATCACGTCGACGGCGCCCAAGGCTCCCCACGATTTGGTCTGCCGGGGACTCTCGTGTTGGATCCGGCTTCCGGACACGAGGAACTGATAGGCCTTGTAGAAGCCATGGAGGATGAGGTGTGTGACAGCCGCTCCGAAGAAGCCGAGTCCGGCCTGGAGGATCATAAAGCCCATCTGCCCGATCGTCGAACAGCCGAGTTGGCCTTTGATGTCCGTCTGAACGGTCTTCAGGAGTTTTCCGCCCAGCGCACTCGCCGCTCCGATCGCGACGATGGCCAGCATCAGGCCGGCGTCGACGGTGACGACGGGCGCAAACCGCGTGAGCAGAACCCCGCCGGCGTTGACGAAGCCGGCGTGCATCAGCGCCGAGGCGGGCGTGGGGGCCGTCATCGACGAAAGCAACCACGTGTGGAACGGAAGCAGCGCCGACTGGATCATCGCCGCTAGCACCAGGGCAGCGGCAGCCGACAGCAGAATCGTCGACGGCGTCGTTGCGGTGGCGGAGAGGGCTCCGGAGATCGTCGTGGCCCCGGTTCCCCACCAAAGCACCGCGAGGGCTCCTCCGAGGACCGCGCTACTTGCCACGAAGTACCGACGCGCCAGCGAGGCTGCGGACTGCGCCTGTGGCCAGTTCTCGACGTGGCCGATCAGGTCGGCCATCACGAGCCCCATCGCAAGCCAGGCCAGGCCGAACACCGCCAGGTGGTCGGCTGAGACGAGAACCATCACCATCAGCGTGAACGCGAACACGCGGCCGAAAAACCGGTCTATCGTGCGACTGCCGGCCAGGTAGCGCCGCGAGTAGCTGTGGACGATCCCGCTGAAGAACGTGACGGTCACCCACATCACGACCGTCAGTCCGTCGACCTTCGCGAGGCCCGCTATCTCCCACCCACCGGTGTTTCGGAGAAACACAACCACTGCAGCACAACTCAGTATCCACAGCGTCCAGACGACTTTCGTCAGGACCGCTGGGACGCGTGAGTTGCCCGTCCGCGGGGTCGGAAGCTGTCCCACCGTCGTCGACTGCGTTTGTCCTCCCATCGTTTGATCCGTCTGCGACCGACAACTCCGCCCCGGATGATCTCGCATCCGGATAACGACTATCGGTCGCGATTACCAGAAATACGAACAGAACGCCTAATAAATCTATCTATATTACCAGAACGTTCTCCAAAACCAGATTATAGAACATTATGGTTTCGGGCGGTCAGTCGACAGTTCCCGAAACCGATAGCCGAATTGGATGGGTGCGTTTCCGAGGATCGGAGACCCTCACAGAGGGCTATCAGTCCATCACTGACGACTCGAAGTCACCAACGGCGTCTCAAGCCATAGCGGTCTCACAGGACGACTCTGTGAAATCAGAATACCGCTTCGTTCGTATTCTCCCGTCAGTAAATCATATCGTTACGGCGTTCGGGGTTCCAGTATGGAAGAAATCGCCGGGACGATCCTCGCCGGTGAATCGTTCGAGCCGGTTCGCGGGCGCGTGATGATCGACAACGGCCGCATCACGGCTGTCGAAGAGGCGGAGACAACGTCCCAGTTGATCATCCTGCCCGCGTTCGTCAACGCGCACACGCATCTGGGTGACTCGGTCGCGAAAGAGGCGGCCGTCGGCCACTCACTCGAGGAGGCGGTGGCCCCACCCAATAGTCTGAAGCACCGCCGGCTTGCGGCCGCGGATCCCGCAGAACTGGTGGCTGCGATGCGCCGGACGCTACGATATATGCAACGGACAGGTACGGTCTCGTGTCTGGATTTCCGAGAATCGGGAATCTCCGGTGCTCGTGCACTTCGGAACGCTGCAGAATCGGTCGATCTTGACCCGTTTATCTTCGGCTCCGGAGACGCGTCAGTTCTCGACGTTGCGGACGGATACGGTGCCAGTGGTGCCAACGACGACGATTTTCGCTCGGAGCGCGCTGCCGCCGCGGAGAGGAACCGGCCGTTTGCTATCCACGCCGGCGAACCGGATCCGACGGATATCGACCCCGCGCTCGATTTGGATCCTGACTTGCTCGTCCATATGGTACACGCGGAGCAGTCCCACCTCGACCGGGTTGCAGAGCAGGAAGTTCCGGTCGCGGTCTGTCCCCGTGCGAACGCCGTCCTCGACGTCGGCCGCCCGCCGATACGGGAGTTACTCGATCACACGACCGTCGCGCTGGGGACGGACAACGTGATGCTGAATCCGCCGTCGATGTTCCGAGAGATGGCCTTCACTGCGAAGCAGTTCGATGTGACCGCCCGAGAAGTGCTGCAGATGGCAACGAGAGCCGGTGCCGATATCATCGGCCGCGAGAGTGGTATCATCGCATCCGGGCGGCCGGCAGCGCTCGTCGTGCTCGATGGCGATTCGGACAACTTGACTGGTACGGCGGATCCGGTGGAGGCGGTGGTCCGACGGGCGACCGCGCTAGATATCGAGCGGGTCGTTGTCTAAGGGCTTTTCTCACGGGACGTTTCGGGATCGAATTTGCCGAAGGGTGTCGTCTCGTGACTCCGGACGAGGACCTCGTCGGCTACCGTTAGCCCCATATCGAGCAGTTCCTGTGCGACCGGAGTGATGTCGTTGTCCGATTCGCCGACCGCCGTCACGAGGAGATTCTGATCGCCGGTGACGAGCTCCTGAACCGAGACGACGCCGTCGATATCGAGGATGTCGGGCACGATGTCGCCGCGCTCGGGGATCGACGCTGTACAGAAAAGCAACATTCGGAGCGGGTACCCGGAGCGCTGATAGTCGACCTCGGCACTGTAGCCTTTGATCACCTCCTCCGATTCGAGCCGTTGGATGCGCTTGCGGACGGTACTGCTGGAGGTCCCGGTCCGATCTGCAATCTCCCCCGACGACATATTTCTGGCATCCTCCTGCAACGCATACAGGATCGCTCTGTCGACGTCGTCGATATCCTGATCACTCATAGGTGTATGTCCGCAGCACGGGTACTTTACCTTTGTACGTCTCCGAATCGCTCGGACTGATGGCTCTCTGCGTCGCCACCGTTTCGAGATCACACGATACACCAAAACGCCGGATCGGTCCGATCGAACCCTGCTGAATCAGAGGAATTAGGTATAGCAATCCTCAGTTCACTACTGGTGTCAACGGGAATTCCGAGACCCGGCGTGGTTAGCCGCCGAGACTGCTCAAGAACCCATCCGCGCTCTCTGCGTCTTCTTCCGGCTGTTCGTCGCCCCCGCCCTCGGGGGCGCTATCGTCATCATCCGCCACCGCTTCCTTCGATTCCTCGTTTTCTTCCGCCTGGGAGGGCGTCTCGACGTGACACGAAACGGAGGCCGACTCGCCGTTCTGGGTCGTTTCGACCGCCCATATCTGTCCACAGCCGAGCAACGTCTCCCAGTTGTCGCCGGCCTTGCGGTCGACCGACACCAGGATCTCGTCGGTTTCGGCATCGCGCCCGGCATATTCGATCCGGAGTAGTTCGCCGTACACTCGCAGTCCGGACGGCGAATCGAGTCGGGCCGGCGTCCGATCCGTCCGACCGTCGGGCCCCTCCACTACTACCTCGACGACCGGAACATCCCCTTCGGGTTGCTCTACTGTCACCTCCAGGGCGTTTTCCGTCACTTCTACCTCGGTTAGATCGATGAAGGAAGCCGATCGACCAGTGGCTTCCGCTACCCGTTGTCGAAGCGGTTCAAGCGGGACCCTGATAGTGTCGCGTCGTGGCATCTCTTGGAGGTTCTACAGCGGGGGGACGTATGACTTCTCCGGCACGGGACTTGAGCAGGCGAGATTCGTTGTCACCCGACCGAAGATCGACCAGCTGCCGGAATATAAATCACATACCGGTATATCAAATAGGTCTTGAAGGGTGGAGTCCCAGGGTACACTCCCGAACCGGAGTCAGCGAACCAAGAGCGATCTGGAAGGGAAAAAAGCGAGCGGAAGCTACCAGGCCAAGTCGTGCAGCCCAGTCAGGAGCCTGTCGACGTCCGCGGGCGTGTTGTACACGTGGAGCGAGGCCCGAACCGCACCCTCGGGTTCGGGGAGTGACCGGACGACGACGTCGTACTCCGTGCGGAGCCCCTCAACGATCGATTCGGGGTCGTCGACGCGAACGGTCACCAGCCCCGATTCCGGGTCCCGCGGGCTGATGAGCCGCCCGTCCGGAACGCCTTCGATGAACTGGACCGCGAGATCGCCGATGTGTGATTCGATCGTATCGAGCCCGATAGACCCGATCAGATCGACCGACGCCGAGAGTGCAGCGTAGGGAGCGGGGTTCGTCGTCCCCACCTCGAATCGCGGCGCCCCGGTTTTCAGCGTGTAGTCGACAGCGCCCGAGTCCTCGACGCTCCGGTATCCGATTGCGGACGGCTGGAGGTCGGCGACGACCTCGCTATCGACGTAAAGGAAGCCGCCGCCCCAGAGTCCGAGCATCCACTTGTGACTCGCCATCGCGACGGCGTCTGCACCCCAGTCGGTCACGTCGACGTCGTACTGGCCTGGGACCTGTACCGCGTCGACCAGGACAGACGCCCCGGCGTCGTGGGCTTCGGCCGTCAGTTCGCCCACCGGCAGCCGCGTCCCGTAGTTCCAGGTCAGTGCGCTGAGACAGACGAGATCCGCATCCGCGATTGCGTCGCGGTAGGCGTCGCGGTCGATTCGGCCATCGGTCGTGGGAGCAATCCGCACCTCACACCCGCGGCGTTCGAGCCGCTGCCAGGGAAGGATTCCCGCAGGGTGTTCCAGATCCGTCCGGACGATGACATCCCCCGGTTCCCATTCGAGTGCCGACGCGAAGCGGTTGATGCCGTCGGTCGTGCTCTGGGTCAGCGCGATCTCCTCGGTCTCGGCGCCGATGAAACTTGCCGCATCGGCGCGAACGTCATCGTACAGATCGAACGCATGCGGATAGGGACCCTCGTTGCTGGCTGCTTCCCATTCGTGGGCCTCAATCGCGTCCTGGGCAGCCTCCACGATCGGTCGTGGGGTCGGGCCGCTCGCGCCGGTGTTGAGATAGCGGACGTCGTCGAAGACAGGGACAGCGTCGCGGACCTCTGCAGGCGTCGTCATTAGATGCTGTTTTGCGGGGTCGGCACTTAGAGGCTGTCGACTGAGAGGCCGTGCTGACTGGAAAGCCGGCTCATCCGGAGTATACGCGCGTCCGGTGGTTCGAATCATCGCCGGCAGACCAGTCCAGAGCATAGACCACGCCGTCGCCGCTGTCGTGGTTAGCGACGATGAGTCGCTCCGCCGTTTGGAGCGCTCCGACGCTGCTGTTCCCGCCAGCGAAGGTCCACAGCGGTTCTCCAGTCTCCGAAGACACCAGATACACTGTCCCTCCCTGGCAGACGGTGAGGAATTTGTCGTCGACGTGACTGACAGTCTCCCGGGTGCTGAAAGTCCCGGACGTCTCGAACTCCCATTTTTGCGTCCCGGTTGAGAGAGTGAGGGCTTCGATGGTGCCGTGGTCGTAGATCAGAACCGTCCCTCCACGCAGAGCGGCCCCGGTTCCAGGTTCGTACGACCCGGTTTCGGAGTGCCATTTACAGGTCTGCGTATCCAGGGTGACCAGATGGACCGCGTCCGCTGCGCTGTCGAAAGTGACCGATTGAGCGACAACTGTCGCCTGAAACGTTCCGACAACGGCGTAGTCGTCGTTCGCTGCCAGTGGTCGGACGACGGGGAGCGTTCGATCCGGGGTGAACCGCCACTGCAGCGTACCATCTGTCGTATCGATAGCGACGAGCGAGCGGTCCCGACTACTCGTCACCGCGACTTCGTCGGTGAGAATCTGCCACGCCGGGTCGTCACTGTTCGTATATGGATTGACACCGACCCTTGGGTCGACGTCGGTGCTCCTCCACTGTCGAGTGCCGGTAGTGGTATCGAGCGCCACAAAGGCCCCGGGAGCGACCAACCCGCCGGTGTCGGTATCGACGGTGCCGACGCCCAAAAGACCGTGAGCCAACAGATCTGGAACCAACGCGTTCGCGTCCGAGACAGTCGTACGCCACAGTCGATTCCACGTCGACGAATCAACAGCCGTGACGGTATCGTCAGTCCGGTAGAACAGCGTTCGGTCGTCGACAACCGTATCAGAGAGGTCCGCACGCAGATCCCAGACCCGAGTCCCGGACTCAAGCGAGACTGCGACGAGCGTGACAGGGTCTTCGCCTAGCACATCACGCGACCCCTCCGAGACGATAGCGGCGTTCGAGGTTGTCCCCTCGATGGCAACCCGCTTCTCGAAGGTTTCCGCCCAGAATCTGTTTCCGGTCGCCGGATCGACGGCTGACAGTGACCGATCGCCGGCGACGAGCAAGGTTCCGTCCGCGGCCTCGACAACCTCCGGTCGGGCGCTCCCGACCGCCCCATCCGGTTCTGCTGCGGCCGCATCGTAGGTCCAGTGGATCGCGGGCCGGTCCCTAGCACCCATACGGCATCCATCCACGGAGACGCACAAATATATGCGGGTCGGAAAGACGTTGCTGAAATACCTGACATCCCGGGAGAGACCCGCTACCACGCCACATCCGGAGGCGAGCGCTTATGTACTCAGAGAGAGAATTATCGGGAACGTGTTTATTGGCCACGCCCTCCTCGCGTTCGCGCTTGCGGTGCTGTTTGCGGAGTGGCGAGGCTGGCCCGCCCGGCGTGCACTGACGCTCGGTGCCGTGATGGGCGCGTTTGCGGCACTCCCGGACGTCGACGTCGTGTACGCTGTCGTCGCTCTCGACGCCGGGCGGTTCCTCGGTAACGGGCTCCCGCCGTCGGCGTTCTGGGAGGCCGCAAACAGCGTCCACCGGTCGATGACGCACTCGCTGCTGATCGCGCTGGTGGCAGGCCCCCTATTCGGTATCTGGACCCTCCGCGGTCGGACGCCCAGAACCGTCGCGACTCGCTCTGTGGCGGCCGCCGTTCTCGTCGGAGTCGTCGGCGTCGCCATCGCCGTAAGCGGGCCACTCGGCGGAATCGTGATGGGCGCGTTCGTGGCCGTGGGCGTCGCCATCGCGGCGGCGACGCGTCGGGTGACGAACCTCTCGGCGCGAACCGTCGGGCTCGCGGCCACGATCGGCCTTCTCACGCATCCGTGGGGCGACCTCGTGACCGGACAGCCCCCACAGCTGTTGTACCCGTTCGAGACAGCAGTCCTCTCAGAGCGGATCGTGTTGCATCCGGACCCGACGATGCATCTCCTCGGAGCCTTCGGTATCGAACTGGCGACGATCTGGTTCGCCACGCTCGCGGTTGTCGTCGTCACGGACCGGACACTCTGGACCGTCACGGACGGCACTGCGGGGCTGGGAGCGACGTACGGCGCTGCCGCGTTCGTCCTGGTTCCGCCGACCCTCGACGTGTCGTATCACTTCGTGTTCTCGATCCTGGCGGTAGGCGCCGCCTGCGGCGTGCTCTCGTGGTACCGGACGAGGCCGAGGCTGCCGCCGGTGACGCGACCAGCGGCGGTTGACCTCGGCGCCGGCTTCGCCTACTGGGGGATCGCCCTCGCCGGAACGACCCTCGCGCTCGCCGGCTATGCGGCCGTGTACGCCGCGATGTGGCTCTGAAGCCGGGATATCGAGCGTCTCCGTCTACCTCGTGTGCAGAACTCCGTCTACCTCGTGGATGATACTCCATCCATACCGTGGCGATCTCCGTCTACGTCGGGGGCGATAGTGTACCAGATTCCCGACTCCGACCCGGCTGGCCGCGTTTCAAGAGGTGGTAGCAGCTCGCGACCGGTTCGACCCGCGCGGCGCTGCTCGCCGTTGGGTCTCCGAAAAATATCCGTGGGACGACGTCCGACGTTCGCTCGTGTACCCCTACCCGGGCGCCCGTCGAGGCGTTCGTCCGTGACCGTACAGGACAATTCAACGATACGAGTAAAAGTCTTGTGTATAATTCCGGGGGACGGGCCGGGGGCGCCCGTCGCTGAGTGCGTTCGATCGCGGTCCCGCACCCGGGGAAAGACAGGCGGCCGGGACGGAGTCGGATGATGGCGTCGGGACTCCCTGGTCGTCAAGTATAATAGGCCTGTTCCGAAAACTCACAGCAACTGTCATATGCAATATCTCTTTGTGGGGGCGGGGCAGGCGGGGACCCAGATCGTCGATCAGATATTCGCACACGACAACATCGACCTCCGGGCGGAGGCGATCGCGTTCAACTCGACGATCCAGGACCTCGAACGGCTCGACAACATTCCGCAGGAACGGTGGTACGGCATCTCGCGAAACCAGGGGCTCGTGGGCGGGACCGAACGAGGGTTCGAGGAACAGGTCACGGGCGGGTTCGGACAGACGCCGACCGCGTCCGACGAGGTGATGAAGCGAAACGAGGGCGAGGTCGGCCGCGTGCTCGACGAGGTGTACGCGGAACTGGAGGCGGATCCCTCGACGCTGCAGTACGCGTTCATCTTCCTGGGCTTCGGCGGCGGCACCGGCTGTGGGATCGCGCCGCATCTCGCCCGGGAGATCCGATCGTACTCGCCGTCGGAGATGGACATCATCGCTGTCGGTGTGCTTCCGAACACCCAACTGGTGGACGCGACAGGCTGGGAAGACGACGATGACGCTGGCGGCGGTCAGATCACCCAGTGTCAGAACACGGTGTTCGGCCTCGACAACCTCGAAACGGAGGTCGAGAGTATCGTCCTCGTCGACAACCAGCGGCTGGCGCTGGACGTTGCGCAGGGAAACGAGTTCAGCGACTACAACCGCTACGTCGCCGACGCGTTCCTCGACATCGTCCTCGGCGCCGAGCGGGAACGGACCGGCGGCGACCTCGACGTCCAGATGCAGGACGTCGATCTGCAGGACCTCGTCCGTTTCATCGACGGCGACGGGTTCCGTGCGGGGTACGCCACGCTCGGGCGCGGCGTTCGACAGACGGAGTCGCTACTCGGGTATCTCACCCCGGGGAAGATCGGTCGACGTCCGATACGGGAGACCGAACTGATCGCCGACGCCATCGACCGGCAGACCCTGGACGGGTTCACGCCGACCGACGCCGAAAGCGCCGTCGCAGTCGCGCAGGCGCCCGCCTGGTGCTGGAACGAAAAGGAGATCTCACTCGGTGCGGTCTACGACGAACTCCTGTACTACTGCTCGGATGCGAACGCCGGGTGGGCCGTGACGAAGCGCAATCTGGCGTCGGTGACGACAGCGTTCCGGTTCGAGCGGGAGAACCTCGATCGGATCGCGGAGATCGAACGTATCGCGGAACGGGAGGGATCGACGTGAGAGAAAAGGACACGCTTCGGTGGTGGCGCTCGCGGCCGAGAGCGACGCTTCTCGCGAGCACGATTGTGCTCGTCGTGGCCGCGGCCCTTCTGCTCCGGATCGGTGCGGGACCGGCAGCGGCACAGGGGACAGGCGACGCCGGGAACTTCGCCGCCCTCGTCGACCGCACAGAACGCAATCTGCGACTCGTCGCACGGATCAGCGAGGCGAACGCCGAGTGGATCAACCACCTGCGCGGCGTGGGCGCACTCGTGGGACTCGCGCTCGGAATCGGCATCGGATCGATCGCGACGTATCTGAACCGGAGGCCCTGAGATGCGAGTGAACGGAATCGTGCTCGGCGTGGTGGTCGGAATGGTGCTTCTTGCGGGAGTCGCCGCGCCGACCACGGCACAGTCGGGCGACGACGCGAGTTCGATCTGTCCGGGCACTGCGGGAGACAGCCTCGTGGTAGTGCTCCCGGACGGAACGGCAGTACAGCCCGGTGACTCGGCCACGCTATACGCCGGGACGGGGGGCGAACTCGTCCTCTGTTCCGGCGGTGAGTTCGACACCAACCCGACCGGCAGCCGCTGGGAGCTGAACGGCGACGCGATCGACGGCATAACGGTGGAGGGAAGCTCGGAGTACCGCTACGAGATCACCATCGCGAACGTGGACGAACGGGTCACCATCGACTTCGGGGCCGACTCGGCTATCTCCGGGCCCTCGGAAGTGAACACCCCCGATATCGAGGCCACGGCGGGAACCCTCGACGTCGTCTCGGTCGGCGGCTCGGGGCCGTACCGGATCTCCTTCGCCGACGAGGACCGGCTGACGAGGTTCCAGGATGCCAACGACACGTACGTGTCGACGGCAGGGGAGATGCGCACGGCAGCGGCGGAGATCAACGCCGACGGCGCCGCCGTCGATCGGGGTCGGATCATAGAACTCGATCAGACGACGGCGTTCCGGGACAGCTACGACACTGTTCAGCGGTCGCTCTTCGCCGCCGCGGCGGCCGGCGACGCGGATGCCACGGCCGCGATGGGGGCGTATGCGGATCACCGGGAGGAGACAGTGACGGCAGTCCAGAACGATCTCAGGGCGGCCAACGAGAAGCTCGGTTCCCGGGCGAGAAACGGGGCAACGTCGCTCCTCCTCAACGTAGTCGGCTTCCTGATCGTCGGCGCCGTCGTCGGCGGCGCACTCGGACGGTACGTGACGGGCAAAATCCTCGGCGAAGTCGCGCACAAGCGGAGCCGGACTTCGGCGGTTGACTTCAGTCCACGCCAGCTAGCAGGACAGTTGGGTGCTGCGGTGCTTCTGCTTCTGGCAGCGACGGGTATCGTATGGTACTTCGGGCTCGTCGATGCACTCGTGGCAGCTCTCAGGGCGGTGATCGGACTATGAAATCGACACGACGGGACGCGCTGACGGCCGGCGGTATCGTATTCGCACTCGCGCTCGCGGGACTCGCGGTGTTCCTGTTTTCGGGGTCTGGGGAGGCAGTGCTGTTCTTCGCTGGGGGGGTTCCGGTGATTCTGCTGGTGGGCGGATTGCTGTGGCACCGCCGCGTCACCCGCTCGTCGAGTGAGACCTCACCGCGGATCGAGTCCCGGAGTCGGGACCTCGCCGACGACCTCGAGGAACTGCTCGAAACCTACGAGCGGCTGGACCGCGAGACGCCGTGGAACCCCTCCGAACACGCCGACCAGATCGAGGATCTCAAACGTGGCGTGGAGAACCGTGGGTTCTCGGTCACTGCCGGAAACGGCGGCTACGACGTCGAGGTCGTCGAGTACCAGATGGGCGAAGGCCAGATCACTCAGTATCAGACGAACGTCGGGAACATCCTCGAAGACCGGCTGCGCGCCGGCTTCAGGGAGTTCGTCGAATCGAAAGTCGGAGAGATGAACGAGGGAATCGAGCGGCTGCGAGACGCGGATCTCCTCGCGGAACCCGAAAGCGAGGCGATGACCGTGGTCGGGGCCGATGCCGGGGAACCCACGGAGTTGACCGAGCGGCTCGAATCCCACCAGGAGGAGTTCAGGGATCGACTCGGCGATGCCGTCGCCCGCGTCCACGACGTCGCGGGAGAGCCCGTCGTCGACAGAGCCACCCTGGAGGCGTACGTCGCCGACGGCCAGTACCGGAAGGCTGCCGACCACGTCATCGAGGTGGCAGCGGAGATCGAGGACGCCGAGCGGTCGGAGTTCCAACAGAAGCGGGCGGAACTCGAAGACCTCATCGAGACGGTGCAGTCGTCGTCAGTGGCGGGGTACGCCTCCGACTCCCAGTTCCAGAAGATCGACGACGCCGAACGGGAGCTGGCCGACCTCGACTCCGCGTTCGATCTCGATCGGCTGGAATCGGAACTCCGGCCGCAGGTGTTGTCGGCGTGTGCCGAGATCATTTCGGATCTCCAGGACGAACTGACAGCATACCTCGGCACCTTCAGCGATGCTGACGCTCCGCCGGACTACTTCGAGCGGCCTGCCGTTCTGGATCGCTCTCCCCGCGAGGAATTGCGGGACGCCCCGGACCTACGGGCGTTCCGGAGCCGCTGGGAAGGGTTCGTGGACGATTTCGTCGCGGCGCTCGACGAGGCCGCCGACCGCGAGGGTGCCATCCTGGCGTACGACGACGCCAGCGGGAAGGTCGAGCGGACGCTCGCGACGGAGGGTGAGGTGACGCCCGGCGAGGTTCCGTACAACCCGGCCGCCCCGATGATGGAACTGTACGCCTACCGCAACGATGACGTGACCTACTTGGAGAGCCGGCCCGCGCTCACGCAGGGTGCCGACGTCGCGGCCCAGGAGTTCGATCTGACCGTCGAGGTCCGACTCGACCCGCCGGAAACCCGCGATGTTACGGTCGAAACGAGGATCAGAGACGAACGCCGACGCCTCACCCGGACCATCGATGGCGCCGGAACGTTCGAGTTCGACCCCCTGCTTGGCGGGAGCGCGACCGTGACCGTCTCGACGGACGACGACCGGTACGGCCGGCGGGAAACGGAGGTCACGCTCGATCGTGACCGGACGGTCGACGTGACACTGGCCGAAGAGACCGCGATCGACCGGCTCTGTGACGGGATGCGTACGGACGCCGAGCTCCTCCTCGACGAGGTAGCCGGCAGGGTCGACGCCCGCTACGACCAGCAGGGATATCTCACCGACGGGATGGACATCGGCGTCCAGGACAAATACCGCCCGTGTGTGCTCGCACTCTGGGCTGACGATGCCGGGCTTTCAGTCCGTGAGGAGAGCGACGGCGTGTTGGTGTACGACAGAGAACGCCTCGAAACGCAGTTGGCGGACCTCATCGATCAGAAACTACCCGACGAGAACGAAATGTGCTACGACGACATCCGGGAACGATACCTGACAGTGCCGGCGAGTGATGAACTCCTCTGCGACCTGCTGCGGCAGGTCGAAACCGAGGTCGACTTCGAGTGGACCGACGAAAAGGTGGTGATCGCCTGATGGCCGCCGACGACCGCGACGGGCGCGCCTACACGACCCTGGGAATCGTCGCCGTCGGGCAGGGCGGCGGCAACATCGCCATCCAGTTTCTCACTCGGAAGGACAACCCCGGGATCGACGAGCGAGTCGTGCTCGTCAACACGAACGACACCGACATTATGCGGAACATCGACCGCAACGAGTCGGACCTCGCGATCGATCGGGAGACGCTCTCCCGCGAGCACGTCGAGACGTTCGGCGGCGCCTCCGTCGGCGTCGGCAACGACTTCTTCGAGGGCGAACGCCTCGCCGAGGAGGACTTCGAGACTATCTTCCGGCCGATAAACAACAAGATCAGCGGCTCTGAGGCGCTGATGTACTCCGTCGCCCTCGGCGGCGGGAGCGGGAACGGGTCGGTCCCGTACATCATCGATCAGCTCTCACAGGGCCCGGATGGCGGAAAGACGGCGGATATGAACGCCGCGTGGCTCGACGGTATCACGCAGTTCGCTCTGGCGGCGTGGCCGTTCGACTACGAGTCCGCCCAGCGACACTACAACGCGATCTGTGGCCTCTCGCGGCTGTTGATGCGCGAGGACGGCGAGCCGAACGCCGATATGACGATCCTCGCGTCGAACACTCGGCTGAAGGAGCTCGCGTTGCAGGACGACGAAGACGACGTCCGACAGGACAGCCGCGGCGACTACGTCGACGACAAGACGCTGGTCAACGAGCGGATCATCGACGCCATCGACCTGTTCATCAGCGCCGGTCGGCTCTCGGAGAGCACCATCGACGTCAAAGACTACGTGGAGAAACCGCAACTCCACGGCGCCTACCACGGGACGTTCGGGACGGCGATGGAGAAACCGACCGGGCTGGACATCGACCTCGCGATCGAAAGCGCCGTCGAGAACGCATTTGTGCCGCTGGATCCCTCGACTGCGAAAGCGGCGTACGTGATCGTCCGCGCGCCCGAACGGAAGATGCAGTCGGGCGAAGTGACGATGGGCCGCGTCGGCGAGGGCTTCGCGAAGTGGAAAGCCGAGAACGGCCTCCGCGGGACAGTCGGGATGGAAACCCTCGCGCAGGCACCCGGCCGGCGCAACAGTATGGACGTGCTCGTCTTCCTGGCCGGCTTCGATCTCGGCCCCCTCTTCGAGGAGTCCTGGGAGTTCTACGAGACGGAGAAAGAGGGCCTCAGACGCGGCGAGTCGACCGATCAGCTCGCCCGGGTCAAACGGATCGAGGAGAACCTCAGACAGTACCGTAACCGGCTGGAGGAGTGACAGATGCGAGGAAACCGTCACCGATCACGGCTCGTCGCAGCGTTCGTGGCCGCCCTCCTCTGTCTCGCGGCTGTCGGGGCCGTCGTGCCGCAGGCTGGCGCACAGAACGGGGCCGTCGACGGCGACATCCGACAGACCGACGCGGGCGGACTGGCGGTCGAAATTCAGAATGGGACCGGGCCGTTCCAGGGCCAAAATGAGACCGTGACGATCAACGTCGCGGGCGCATCGATCGAGCAGGACCGAGCCCCCACCGGCGGCAGTTACACGTACCAACTCGAGGCCGCGCAACTGGCCGACGCGGACACGCTCGCCACCGACGACCTCTCGAATGCGACGGTCACCGTCGAACACGAAAGCGGCGCTAACTTCTCCAGAACGGGACTCGATCTCCGATACGCCCGGTTCGGCGACCGTTCGGGGAGCTTCACCGACGACGGACGGCTCCGGATGGGTTTCGACGTTGCAGTAGGACTCCCGGAAGGAACGACGATCCCCGTAGCCGTCGCGGTAGACGGGACGACGGCGGACGTCGACGGCACGCTCTCGCGATCGGATAACACCTCCGCGGTCGTGATCGATCGGGGGACGCTCGACGACCTCGGCGTTCTCGACGCGCCCCGGGAAGTGACTGTCGAAGGACGGACCGGCTATCTCGACGGCTCGACGACAGTCGACGTCGGGAACGTTGCCGCGGCCGCGACGACTGCCGAGCGGGATTCCGGGCGTCTCTCCCTATCGAACCCGCTTTTCGTCGAAGGGCGGACCTACGTCGTCGACGGACAACCGGCGAACGACGACGGCCAATATCTCGTGACGGTCGACGCCGCAAGCGACGGCGAACTCCGGCTGAACAGTTCGGCGCTGCTTGTCGCCTCCGAGATCGAGGTAACCGTCGAGCGGAAGGGGAACACGCTCCTCGACAGCGAGACAGTGGCGGTCGAATCCAGAGCGCTATTGGCCGACCCAAGCGACGATCGCACGACCGTTTCAGTTCCCGCGCTCGCCGAGGCGGACCGAACGGTCGCCGGCCTGTGGGTGAACACGAACGGGTCGGGCGTCCAGCACTTCGACGCGAGTCTGAATACCTCGACAGGGACGCTGTCTCTCGGAGAGTCAGCGTCGCTTCCGGCGGACACGACCGCACTCCTGATCGAGTTTGCGAACGGGGGATCCGCGTACGCGACGCTCGATAGCGACGGAGGCGGTGGCGACGGCGGTACGGGAGACGGGACGAACGCGGTCACGGGGCCGCTTGGAGGGCTTTTCCAGTCTATCACGTCCGACCTGTTCATCTTCGCTGGGGTCGCCGCCATCTTCGTCCTGGGGATCGTCGTCGGAGCGGTCGTCCTGCGCCGCAACCGCCGTCTCGGCCTCTCACCCAAGATCCCGTTCGTGGGCAGCTCAGGCGGCTCTTCACCCGGAACGTCGCCGGACGAGCCCCCGACGGTGAACGTAACGGTGGACGTCGTCGACGAACAACTCGGCGACTCGTACGCGGGGGCCGAGGCAGTCGTGGCACGAGAGGTCGAATCCGAGGGACGCAATCAGATGAGCGGCGACGCCCGTAGCCAAAGCAGCGGCTTGAGCGGAACTGGACGGCCCGACAGTCAAGGTGGCCGCCGAAACCGTAACCGTGCTAGAGATGGCCGAACCGGCGGCGGGATCCCGGGAAGCACTCGAAGCCAGGGAATCAACACGACGAACGACGAAGAGCGGATCAACCTCACCGGCGGCGAAGGCTCGACCGAACTCGAAGTCGGAACGTGGGCGTTCGAGGTCGTCGAAGCTGACGTGACGATCGCCCGACGGCAGGTCCAATTGGATCCAGGGATCGATCGCGATCGGGTGCCGATTTCGGTGCAGCCTCGCGAGATCAATGTTCGGGTGACCGGCGGACTCGACAACGAGCCGCTCGAGGGCGCTCGCGTCCGTGCCGAACCCGACGTCGGAACGGCCGATCCACCGAAATCGCTACCGACGGATCCCAACGGCCAGGCGGCCTTCCGGATCCCGCGATCAGCCTCGGCCGTCACGTTCGCTGCGGAGTACGATGACCTGCCCGGCGAACAGACAACGGTCCAGGCCGAGCACGCCGCGAAGTCGGGCGCAACCGTGGAACTGACACCGGAACTGGGGACGCTATCGATCGAGACGAGCGTCGGCGACCGTGAGTGGGCGGAGGTCGACGTCGAGGTGACACCCGTCGACGGCGACGCGGTGGCCTACGCGGAGCCGGGCACGATCACGACAGAGGAATCCGCGCAGGCGCGCCAAGAGGTCCCCGTGGGACGGTACGAACTCGCTGCCCACCCACAGATTTCGGGGCTGGAGACCGAGCGAAGCGTCGAGACGGTCACGGTCGAGGCCGATCGGACGACGAGCGTGACACTCTCCATCGACGCCACGTTTTCGCTATCGAACGCACAGCAAAAGCGACAGGCGGCGCTCCGTGATCGGATCGAAGCGCTGAGTAGCGAACCCGATCACGACGTCGCGATTCCGTACTACTACGGGACCGTGCTGTCGGCGGTCCTCGATCTGATCGACGAACTCGAAACGAGTCCCGAGCGCGCGCTCGAAGCGAACGTCGAACCGGGTTCAGCCGTCGATGCGGTGCTCTCGGCGGTCGACGAGGGGATCGGAGCCGTCGAAGGAGCGATGTCGGAGTGGCGGAACATCAAGCTGTTCCGTGGGATCGACGCGACCGTGGTCGAGGCGTCCTGGCAGGGTGACGTCGATCTGGAAACCTTCCTCGACCGCGCTGCCGAAGGTGCCGACCACCAGCGCCGGGCGCTGCGGGATCGGCTCGCCGAGACCGACGAGTTCCTCGATAAGCGGTGGAGCGAGGTCGGCGAAATCGGGCCCGCGCGGATGGTCCACGACGAGATCGGTGATCTGGCCCGACAGTCCGGGGACGTCGACGACGAACTGACGGCCGTCGCACAGGCGTACGTCGGCGTGTGTCTGCTCGATGCGGTCGAAGAGCTGTTCGAACACGACGCGCTTCGAGAGCGGCTCAACAGCGGGGGACACTGAGATGGGTGTCCACAGACTCCTCGGGGCGTTCGTGGTCGCGATGGTGCTCGTCTCCGCGACGGGCGCTGCGGCAACAGCCGCGGCGGCACCGTCCGCAGGAATGGGAGAGTCAGTCGCACCCATCAGCGAACCCGTCCCGGCAACAGAAAGAGCCCGGGAAGCGGTGGCGAGCGACGGCACCGTCGCGCCGCGTGATCGGAGCCAAGTCGAGGCCCCCGTCGACGTCGACGCGCCGGAGACGAGCAACGAGTTCCTCGCGGCGTTCCGCGAACTCTCGGACCGCGAGTCACTGGAGACCTACAGCGAGTTCGAGGTGATCCGGACGCAGGCGATCGTCGCTGTCCAGGCGGGCGAGTTCGACACAGCCGACAGAGAGCGGATGCGCGCGGTGCTGCGAACCCTCGTGCGGTTCGACCAGGCGTACCGCGCTGCGGCCGATGGGGACCTCTCAGGCGGCCTGCAGACCGCCCGGGAGACGCGGGAGACGCTGTCGACGCTCGAATCCGCCGGCGGGACGCAGTACAGTTCCCTGGCCGGCGTGGCGCTGGACCGCTTTTTCCGCTCGCTCGGGGAGCAGTTCGAGGAGCGCTCGCGGCAGGGGATCAGCACTCCGGAGCGGGTCGCCGCCCTGGAACGTGCCGGCGAGGCCTACCGCCTCGGCGGCGAGAGCGAGCGGTTCGCGGAAGTGACAGTCCGGGCAGAGAGCCTCGCGAGCGAGTACGAACGCGACCGCGCGGAGATGAACGAGTCGATCGCGGCGGCACAGGCGTTCGGAGAGCGCTGCGGCGAGACGTGTACGAGCCCCGTCGCCGCCGTCACGTCCCACACCGTCGGCGTGTTCAGCCTCTACAGCGACGCGCGTGCCGCAAACGCCGAAACCAGCGAGGCAGTCCGCATCGCGCAGTCGCACAACCTCGGCGAGCGCACCAGGGAGGTCCAGGCGATCGCCGACGACAGTTCCGGGACGCTGCTCTCGCTTGCGATCGGGTCGGCGCTCGTCGTCTTCGCCTACGCGCTCGTGCTCGCCATCCCCACGATGTTCGTCGCAAGCCGGATGTCCCAGTGGGCGATCGACCGACGGGCGGCGTCGGTCGGTTCGATACTCACACCGCGGCCAGCGGAGGTGACGACCGATGGCGGCGAGTGAACCCGTCCGGGCGCTCGCGGTCGTGCTCGCTGCTATCGTTGCGCTATCGGTCTTCGCAGGCCCGGCCGCCGCAGTGACCGGGAGCGTCGACCTCGACGAAGCGCTGGACAATCAGCAGCGCAGCGAGGACCTCACGTTCACGTTCACCGCCTCCCAGAACGGCAGCGTCGACGCCCCCGATTCAAATCAGTTCCAGGGCGGCGACGTCGTCTTCGAGTTCGACTCGTGGAACGACCTCGATAGCGGCGCGTCGGGATCGTCGTCCGGCTGGACAGTCGAGAACGGCCACACGTACGAGGTCACCTACGAGGCGACGGCGTACTCCGGGGCCAGCGGTAGTGAAGACTGGTTCGTCTCGATCGACTACGACGGCGGCGGGACCGCGGGAAGCGAGACGCTGACACTGAACGTCGACGTCCTCGAACCCGCCTTCGGTGGCACCACGCGCCCGGAGGAGACGGTGACGTTCACCGACGACAACACACAGACCGAAGACCTCGACGTCGAGTTCGAAAACACCGGACAGGGCGTGATGGTGCCGGAGTCGGTTTCGGTCGACAGTTCGCCCAGCGGGGTCGACGTCTCGGTGGATTCCCTTTCCGGACAGGTCGACGCCGGCAGCACCGGCACTGCATCGCTGGATGTAAGTGTCGATCCGTCGGTGTCCGAAGGCACCTACACGATATCGGGGACGATCACGGACAATCTGGGGAAGAGCCAGTCGTTCGATGCCGATATCGATGTGCAAAAGCCCCCGGTCCTCGCCGCCGACGACGTCGACGTGGGCGGCGTGCTGCGCGGCCAGTCCGAGACGGTCGAACTCACTGTCACCGAGACCGGCGGGTTCGAGGGGATCGACGGCGTCAGCGTGAACGTCGTGGGGACCGACGAGGACGGCTCCGTCGACGTCGAGGGCGCCGGGTTCGTCAGTACCGACGCGGGCGGCAGCGACACGGTCGACGTCGAGGTGACCGCGAACAGCGACGCACCGCAACACGCGGACCTCGACTGGCAGATCGAGCTGACGCCCGACGACCCCGACAGCCCGACCGAGACGATCAACGTCGACGGCGAGGTGTACTACCCGGCGAACCTCGGCTCCGTCGACGGACAGGGCGCACAGAACGTCTTCGACGTCCCGCGCTCGGAGGCCGACGTGCAGGTGACAGAAACCACTGTCAGCTTCGAGAACACAGGCGATCTGGATATGGAGGTGACGGACGTCTCCGCGAGCACGGACTCGCCCGACGTCGAGGCCAGCATCGAGGACGCTCCCGACACCGTGGGGGGCCTCTCGACCGGAGACGCGACCGTCGTGCTGGCAGCCGATCCCGACGCCGCCGAAGGCAGCCATTCCTTTACCGTCGACGTCGACACCGCCTCCGCCGGATCGGGATCGATCACGCGCGAACTCACGATCGACCACGTGCCGGAACTCGGCGTCGACCGGGAGACCGTGGATCTGGGCGACGTCACGGTGACGAACCGGCAGACGACGAGCGTCGACGTCTCGGAGGTGCTGGAATACGAATCGGTGCCGGACGTCGAGGTGACGCGCGTTTCGGGGCCCGATCAGTATCTGACGGTGGCCGAACAGCCGACGGAACTCGACGCCGGCGAATCGGCGCCGCTCGTGTTCGCCATCTCGTTCGACACGTCGGCCGAACTCTACGAACAATACCGGTGGGAGTTCGAGGTCAGCGGCGAGGGCGTCGAGACGCAGACGGTGACCGTGATCGCGCGGCCGACGCCCTTCATCGACAATATCTCCGAGCGCCTTTCGACGTACGAGGGCGGCTCGGGACCGCGCGCGGCGACGGCCAGCGGGATGAGTGAGGCTCTCGGCAGCCTCGAATCGCAACTCAGAGACGGACAGGAGGTCCCGGAAGGCGACCTCACGGAGACCATCGCCGCCGGCGAGACCGCCCTGTTGTTGCTTGAGTCACTCGACGCCGCCGACGCCGCGCGGTCGGAGAACGGGCCGGAAGCATCCCAGGAGGACGTCCTTCGAGCCCGAGCGACCCTGAACGCGATGACGGAGTACGTCGACCGCATCGAGTCCGAGCCCGTCGGCGCCGCCGCGGGCGAGTCGCTGGCGGCCGCACGGACGGCGACCGACGAACAGGTCACCGCCCAGGAGGAGTACTACCGCTCGCAACTGCAGGGAGACAACGGCGATCCCACGACGCTCCAGCGGGCGAACGCGAACCGTCAGCTCGCCCGGCTGGCAGAGATCCAGGGCGAAACGGAGCGGGCGGCAGAACTGAACAGCAAGGCCTCGGCAGCCTTCGAGACGTATCTCTCGCAGGTCGACGAAGCTGCGAGCGACGTCGAAACGGCGCGAACGACCCGGGCGTCGATCCGGGAGAGCGCCACCCTCGTGCTCTTCGAGCAGCCGCTCGTCTTGAACCCGGCGCGGCTCGATCCGATGTCGGCGAAGATAGAGCGGATGGACGCAGCCTACGCCTCGGCAGCCGAGACCTACGCCGCTGCCGGCGCGACCCAGGAAGCCGACGCAGTACGCACAGAGCGCACAGCGGCGAGCCAGCGTCTCCAGCTCACGCAGTACGGCCTGTGGGGTGCGACCGGGTTCTACGGCCTCATCGTCGCTGGCTTCCTCCTGAACACGGGCCGGAACCTCTACGCCTATCTGCAAGACAGACGGACCGTCCAGCTGGGCGCCGAGCTGCAGTGACTCGGTGGGTCACGCCCGATTCAGGACCGTTCGAAGGGCGTCGAGAGCGTACCGGGCTCCGTCGGTTCGATCGTCGCTTCGGGATCGTCGCCAGCGTCGACGGACCACGCTGCGGCGTCGGCTGACCGATCTCCCGTGACGACAAGCGTCGCCGTCATCGATTCCGCCGCCGATTCGTCGCTGTCTGTCCTGTCGTCACCGGCTGTCGCTTCGCTGTCTGTCGCGTTGTCGCCGGGTGTCGCTTCGCCGCCTGTCGCGTTGTCGCCGGCCGTCGGATCGTCGGCGAGAGAGGCGACCACCTCGACGGGGAGTTCGATCGCTTCGGCGTCCGTCGTGCATTCGATGCGGTGCGTCGCCGACTCGCCGGGCGGGATCCCCGCGAGCGTCGACGCCGAGTAGAGATACTCGTCGGGGACGTCGCCTTTCGCCTCCACCCGGACGTCGAGCGGCACGTCGCTGTCGTTGTCGACTCGGAGCACAACGTTGGTGTCTCGATCCCCGAGGACGTCTATCGCCTCCACTGCGACGGATACCGGAATCGACGCGCGTTCGCGGACCGGTGCGAGCGTGCGGATCGGCCGGTTGCGACCCTCGACCCCGACGAAGGTCAAAGACGGATCCTCCGCAGGGGTCCCTTCGTAGGTGGTGGCTCCGTATCCGACCGCGTCCGGAGAGACCTCGAAGTCATCGAAGGTGGCGCTCCGCGAGAACCCCCGGGAGCCGATCTCGACGACCGAACACGCCCGATCGCGATCATTCCGAACCGCCACGCAGACGTCCGTCTCGGTGGCGCGTTCGGACAGGACGGGCCGGACGACGAGCGACGACGGCTCGACGTCGACGGCCGTCTCGGGCAGCGAGGTCTCGTACTCGTCCGTCCGCGCGGTGATGCCGGGGATCGGCACCGGTGTGGATCCCCAGGCGGCGTGATATCGCAGAACCTGCGTCTCTTGTTCGGCTGGCACAGTCACGTCGATCGTTTCGGTGCCCCCGCCCGACGAGATGGTCACTGACCGCTGTTCCGTCGTCACATTGTCGATCGTCACCGTTTCCTCGACCGCATGTCCCTGCGGAACGGCGTCTGCGTCGAACTCGCGGGACAGGTCGATCGGATCGGGAGCCGTGAGACGGTTTTCGGCCGTGAGGTCGTCTCGCGTTTCCGCAGCCACCGTATCCCGGTCGGCATCCGCCGTCTCCGTGGGCGTCGCCGGCGCTGTCCTGTCCGACTCCGCGTCGGCTGACGATTCGGTCGCCGATGCCGACGACGCCGACGATGCCGGCGATGAGGGGTCGGAGCGATCGGATATCTGTTCGGTCGCCGAGTGTCGGGCCTCGGCTGACCTGTCTGTTGTCGAATCCGGTTGTTTCTCCCCGCCGGCCGAATCCGCGGTCGATCCCGTGGCTGACTGCGACGCATCGGCCTGCGCTCTACTCCTCTCGCCGAGGGCGGCGCGGTCGACCGCGACGACAGTCGTCGCCGCAGTGACCGCCGTCTCAGCCCGAACTTCCGTCCGGCCATCGACCAGTGACGGAATCGCGACCGTCAGTTCGGCACCGGGAGCCAGTGACACGGATCGCTCGAACCCGTCCGGGAGATCGTCGCCCGTGACGCGGAGTGAATCCACAATCCGCACCGAAGCCTCGTTCGAGAGACGGACGTCGACGAACCCCTCCTGGGCCGAAACCGAGAGGGAAAGCGGCTCACTGGGCAGCGTCACCGCTCGGCTGACCGGCTCCCGGGCGTCCGCCGGGACGATCTCGATCGTGTCGGTATCGAGCGGGATCGAGACCGTCCGCGCAAGCGACGACTGACCGGGGTTCGGTACCACGTCCTCGCCGGACGAGATCGTGAGTCGAGGGAGTTCGCTGCCGTCTTCAGTTCCCACAGTAACGTCGAACACTGCAGCTCCGTTCTCGATGGCGTGCCAGTCCGTCTCGACGGCGAGCGGGGACTGCCCGCCGCGGACGGTGAGTGGCTCCGCCGCTCGTGTCTCGTGCGACTGAGCGGCGCTGGGGGCGCCTCCTTCGAGAAACGCGACCGTCGCTGTCGCCGTCCCCGCCGCCGCGTCGGAGAGTGTGAACGTCACCGATGTCTCATCCCCGGCGTCCAGCCGAACGGCCCGAGATTCGGGCTGGAACGTCGCATCGTCGCTTTCGATCCGCACGTCCCCACGCACAGACGAGCCACGGCTCTCGATATCGACGGTGACCGCCTCGCCGACCCGGACGGTCGAATCCCGCACCGTCAGACCGACGGTCGGGAGCGACCCGGTGGGTCGAAAGACCTCGGCCTCGGTGTCGTCGATCCGGCAGGCCAGCGATCCCTCGGTCGTGACGAAGATTCGGCGCTCCCGGCTGCCAGAACGCCGAACCGCCTCGCGGCGGGACTCCCCGGCGTCGAACGTGTTGACTACCGTTACCTCGCCGGTGGCGTCGAGACTGAGGAGTCGGTCCCCGGCGGACGCGTAAAGAACGCCCGTTCCACGCGGGGCCAGCCAGTCGGTCTCCTGTTCGCGCGTCCACTGAATCTCACCGGTAGCGAGTTCGACGCCAGCAAGGCGACCACCACGAAGCGCAACGACGGCTAGACCGTCGAGGGCACCAACCGCAGTGATCGCCCCGTCGAGGTCGACTTCCGTCCGGAGCCGTCCCCCGGTATCGAAGACGGTCAGATACCACGAGGCACTGGCCAGAAACCGGCCATCACGCCCGGCCAGGTGGATTCGGTCGCTGACCTCAGCGTGCTTCCGGTCGGTACGGAACCGTATCGACCCGTCGTGAGCATCGAGGCCGACGAACTCGCCTGCGGCCGTCGCCGCGAGCACAATCGAGTCGCCAGGGAGCGAACAGAGCGCCTCGACGCCGGCGATGGTTGCGTCCCACGCCGGGTCGCCGTCGAGCGTGTACGCCTGGAGTCGCGAACTGACCCCCACGTACAGCAGGGGATCGACGGCGAGCCCTCGTGGTCGTTCCCCGATACGGATCTGTCTCGACTCCTCCGCGTCGGCTGTGAGTAGGGTGACGTCGCCGGATACCGAGCCGAGCGCGATCCGCGCGTCGCCGACGGCCGAGCGGACAACCGAACCCGTATCGACCGACCGGACCGGCTCATACGCGTCCGCAACGTCTTCGTCTCCTCGCCCGCTCACGGCTGTCGCCCCCGCTCGGCGGCCGGTCTCCCCGCGGCTGCGAGTTCGGCGGCATTCGCCGGCCTTCGATCACTCGACATAGGGGCACCTGTATCGTGGAGTGATAAAAAGTCAACTCCCTTAGGGGCCGGTAGCGGCGAAACTGTCCGTAGCCAAGACGATCACGACCAGGAGGAATCCGCCGACGGCAGCCGCGAGTGCCGTCGCCGCGGCGACCGCTCGAACCCGGTTTTGCCCCCGCTCCCCGGTCGGTTCGACCGCGACCTCGTACTGCGCGACGGTCGTCCGGAGCGTCTCCCGTGCGGCATCCTCGCCGGCGGCCGCGACGAGCGCGGAGAGCGCGTCCGTTGCCCGTTCGGCCTGAGCACGCGCGGTATCGGGGATCTGCTCCAGAGACGACTCGGCGCTGGGGTCGTCTCGCGCCACTCCGGTCCAGAAGACGGCGCCGAGCCAGACTACGCCGCCGGCGAGGCCGAGGAGGTGGAGCGGAAGGCGCTCCGGGGAGAACGGGACCACACCGGGCCAGAACGCCCCCGCGAGGAGGCCGAAGATGAGCGCACCCGGCAGGGCAAACCGGAGTGTCCGTCGGAATTCCCTCCGGTCAGCGGCCGATTCTCCGGTCCGGACGAGTCGGCGATCGAGGTCGCTGACTGGCTCGCTCCCGCTATATGCTACGCTGAGGGCCGTCGGGACGTCGACCCCCGACGCTGCTTCGGTTTCCTCGGCAAACGATTCGGTAGCTCTTCGGAAGGCGTCTACTGCGGCCTCCGCCCGCCGCCGGTCGAGCCACGCGTGGAACTCCGGGCCGGGCGCTACGCCGTCGGCCTCCCGGGAGGGTCGAACGTAGACGTCCGCGCCGGCGATGGTCTCGACGTCCGGCGTTTCAGTGACCGCGACGGCGTACTCGGGATACGTCTCCCGGAGATAACCGAGCGTCGCGGCCGCAGTCTCGTAATCCGGGACGAGCAGGTCGATCCCGCCGATCGCATCGACCGCTCCGCGGAGGTCCGCAGGGTCGAGCGAACTCGCCGCGAGGTCGCTTTCGACCGCGGCGAGTGCATCCCGCTCGAAGGCGGACCCGTCGGCGATGGCATCGAACAGTGCCTGCGTCCCGCCGATTCCGTGCTGGATCGTCCAGTCACGACTGTCGGCGACCTCCTGAACGTGTTCGACCAGTCGAGCCAGGAGATCCTCGTCGCCGTCGGCCTCGTAGGTCGCGACGAACTGCTCCGGACTCCGACGGTGGATCGTCACCTGTTCGCGGACCAGCCCCGCACCCGGATCGTAGAACATCGCGACACCGGCGTTGAACTCACGCTTGATCCGGTCGAGCCGTCGGTCGGGCGGTTCCCCTGCGGAGTCGTACACCGGGCGTCCGCCGCTGCCGTAGATGCGGAATCGGCTCATCAGAGACCCCCTTGGTTACTCGTTGATTCGCTCCATAAACTGCCGCGCGCCCTTGAGTACCGAGGCGGGCCCGCTCGTGTCGATTCGGAGTTCGTCCGTCCCCGCGGGTTCGTCGTTTTCGATCTCGTACCACAGCAGAAACAGCGGGTCCGCGTCGCGCCCGCCGAAGACCTGGTTGATCGCCCCGGTCTGCTCGCGGACGATCTCGTCGCGGACGTGTTCACAGAAATCTTCGTATGCGTCCGCTTGCGGGAGTTCGTCGGGTGATTCGGCCGCCTCGAAGTCCTCGAGCATCCAGTCGGCCATCGTGCCGACGATGACGATGTCCTTCTCGGGGTAGACCGACCGAAGCGACTCGTACCACAGGAGGTAATTTTCCAGGTCCTCCCGGTCGGGACCTTTGATCGCGTAGGTCTGCCCATTGTACTCGATCGGCCGGATGTCGGTCCAGCGGTGATCGTCTATCTCGTCGGGTGTGACGACCCTGTCCTGCAGATAGTCGGGGACGGTCTCACGGTCGATGACCGGGGCGACGAAGTCATCGAGCGGGAGCGTCAACACGATCCGGTCGGCGTTGTGAACACAGCCCCGCACGCCAGGAATCATCTGGTCTTGGTTGGCCGCCTCGCGGACGGCCTGGGTCGCCTGTTCCCAGGATGACTTCGGATCGAGACCGGTGTTTTCAGCTCCCCCGTCGGATCCCCCGAAGAGCCGACTGCCGTCGTCGGTGTGGTCGCCGAACGTGCGGCCGTTCTCCCCCCTCCCGAAGTCCCCACCGGCGTCCGGAATCGGGTCGGATTCAGGGCTTCCAACGTCGCCGCCGAGAGACTCTGACGTCTCCTCGGGATCGTCATCGAACGGCGCGTCCCACTCGCCGCCGTCGTCATCGACCGCCGCAGACGTCCCGTCCGATTCGTCGTCCTCCCCAGTATCGGAGAAGGGTACATCGAAATCGGATGGATCGCCGCCGTCGGCGACCAGTTCGGCTTCCTGGCCCTGTGCGATCCGCCGCGCCTCCGCGACGACCTCGTCGAGGATCTCACCGAGGACTTCGCCGGGGTAGTCGACGGCGCTGAATCGGACGCGGGTCGGGAGGAACCGCCCCCACGAGTACGGGAGTTCCAGCAGCGTCGGCTGACTCCCCCGGGCGTTCCGGGACCCCGGCTGGACCGACGACGACGTCGGATCCGGGAACTGGCCGTTCTCGATGCGCTGGCGCAACGTGCTCACGCGGTTTGCCGCCTGTCCATCGGGATCGACGTGGTCCCGGATGTAGAGGTGGATCCCGCCGAAGACGGCGCTTTTGCCGCTCCGTTTGGGGCCGATCATAATGACGTTGAGATTGCGTTCGTACGTTGTGAAGTACCGCAGCGACGGGAGGAGCACGGCAGCCCCGATGAAGTGCGCATAGGCGTTTGTCCCGTCCAGTCCCTCGAAGACGAACGGGCGGAACACGATCCCATCAGATACCGCCAGGACGGGGCTCTGATAGGCCACGTGCGCCTCGATGAGACCGAGAGCGACGAGCACCGCAGCGAGACGGAACATAATCCGGGGAATCTTCGGATACTCGCGGGGTTTCGTCGCGAGGCTATCGGGGGTGACCCCGCCGGCCCAGAGCGTGATGCCGGCCGCGACGAGCGCGGTGAGGACCGTGTTCGGGCCGAAACTTGTCGCCAGCGGCTCGATGAAGACACCCCGCGGGAGGAAGATCGTCGGGATTGCGACAAGCGTGGCGAGTGCGATGACGGCGCCCTGAACGTACTTGAACGAGTCCAGAAGCAGCCCGACGACGAGGCCGACGAACACACCGAGCGGGATGTAGTAGAAGAACGTCGCCGAGACGCCCACGGCGTTCATCGCCCCCCGCAGGGCGTTCCGTGAGAGCCCCCACGACCCCCACGCGGTCGCCAGCAGTTCGATGACTAAGACGCCTGCAGCGAGGAGAAGACCGATCGAGAGAAAGAACAGAAGCCGGCGCTGTCGCCTGTTTTGCGGTGTCAACGACGGGAATAGTGCCATACGTATATGAATATCGGGTGATATAATAAAAGCCTCCCTACGAAGTGAAACCACCCCGGCCTTACCTGGAGGCTCCGAAACGGCCCACAGAATCCGATCGGGACCTCGCTCAGAGGGACTGCAGGACGTCCTCGTATCCCTCACCGTCCTTCTCGTCGGAGACGGGGAGTACCCGCCCGCGGCAGTCGCTGCCCAGCCGCAGCAGTTCGGTGCGGAGGAACTGGAGGAACTGGCCGTCGTCGAAGGCTTCGGCCGAGTGAAGCGCGAGGGCCAACTCGCCGCCCGTCGCGACAACGTACACCTCCGGCATCGACGCCCCAGTGCACGCCGAGACGATTCCGTCGTAGACGCCGCCGCCGTCGTCTTCCCGACTGCCGTCCCTGCCGGTGTAGTCCCGGTTTCGCACCCACGATTCGTCGAAGTCAGCGCCCTCCTCGATCAGCGACTCCCGGAGCACGTCCGACATCGGCGCCAGCAGCAGGATGACGTCCGCGCGAACGAGACGGTCCAGATGCGCCCCTCCCGAACGGCGGAGCAGCGACTGCACGGATCCCGGCGCTGCGAGCAGGAGATGGCGACGGAACGCGAACCAGAGCCGCGAACCCAGCGAGGAGCGGCGCTCAGCGACCTCGGACATCGCGTCGGCGTCGGCCGCCGTTACCGGCCTGATGTTGTCGTAGGACACCTCCCGGCGCCGGGCGAAGAAGCCGTTCCCGGGACGGAACTCGAAGGCGACCCGGCCAGAGATTCGCGGGAGCGACGCTTCCTGGCTCCGGGCGGCGTTCAGAACGTCGCCGCCCTCCAGTGAGGTCGCCTCGTACCGCCTGTTGCGGTCCGCCGTGTCGTAGAGACCGCCCAGGAAGCGAGCGACGGTCTCCTCGTCGGGCGAGGAGATGACCACGTCCGTGACGTCGGAGTACCGCGTGAAGTAGCCCAACAGATACACCAGGGCGAACACGGAGCCCAGGTCGACAAGCGGCGTCAGCGGCCCTCCGGCCACCTGGTCGATCGTCGGCGTGTTCTCGACGACGACGATCGGGCTCTCGTAGGTGAGGTACCGCTCGACGAAACCCACGATCGCGATGCCGGCGACGACGGCGTAGAGCGCCCGGGCGGCGTTCGGAAACGCGGTCCGGCCATCGCCGAGGAGCGGCGGCGACGCGCCGACCCCGACCACGACGACACCGAGTGCGACCCCGACGACCGCCGGGACCGGATGCGAGAGGAAGTCGATCCGCCACCGTCCCAGCACGACCAGCGTGGGAACGAACACGAACACGACGGCCGCCAGGAGCAGCACGCCCTGGACGTGCTTGTCGTCGTCGAGCGCGAACGCGACGACGAGCGTGACCGTGAACAGGGCCGCGAAGACGACGACCCCGGTGATGCCCCAGCCCATCGTGCGGCCGAACCCGTGGACGAGATGGTAGACGAGGCCGTGATCGTCCCACGCCGCGATCAGCATCCGCGACGCCAACGCCGTGGCCACGAGGATGGCCACGAGCGCCCCGGCGAGCCGGAGCGCCACGGCCCGTCGCGAGTCCGACCGCGTCATTATTCGTCGGCCGTGAGATCGATCGTGCTACGGAAGGTCCGCTCCCCAACGTGATCCTCGAGTAAGGTCTCGACCATCTCCTCTTCGGTCGCATCGAGGAGCGTGTACAGATCCTCGGGATCGTCGAGGTTCAAAAGGAAGTCGCGGTAGACGAACCCACCCTCACCGTCTCCCCCGATGGTGTGGTCAGTCCCGTCGACTCCGTGGACGTGTCGGATGCGGACCGCCTCGCGAAGTTCCTCCCGCTGGGACTCATAGGAGTTCTTGTAGCCCCGGTTCGGCTGGAGGATCGCTCGAATGTTGTCCAGGAAGACGCCGCCGACGAAGGTGACCATCGAGAGGTCCCACGGGGCCCCGAAGCCGATCGACTCGTGGCTGTACCCGTTTGCGTTGCTCTCGAAGTGGAGCTTCGATTGGTCGAACGTCTCCTGAACCTGCTTGAAGATCGGGTGGCCGGGGTTCTGCTGGTCGGTCTCGAACGTCCGGCTCATAAACACGTTCCCGATGTAGTGGCCGTCGTAGACGGTGTTGCGGACGTCGGCGTAGTCCCCGCTGGCGCCGGTCTTGATCTCGATTCGGCGGCGCTGGAGACCGAGCGTCTCGTTGTTCTCGACGACGTTCTCCGCGAACTGCTCGAAGTGCGATCGGATCTTCTGCATCTCCTTGGAGTCGCTCCGGTCCCAGATTCGCGAGGCGGCGATGTCCTCGTACTGGAGCAGGCCGGACTGATCTTCCGACTTCGTCTTCTTGAGGTACGGACTCTCGGAACTGGACACGTAACTCGTCGTGTCGCCGGAGTCCGGACGGTCGGGGCCGGTGTCGGAGAAGGAGTCGTCGTGTTCCATCACGATCTCCCGGAGGTCCTGGTAGATGGTGGTGCGCCGGTCGGTCTCCTCGATCCGGTCTTGGAGAGCCGCACGTTTCGCCTCGACGGGGCCGAGGAACGCGTCGTCGAGCGCGCGGTGGACGATCCCCTCGTCCCGGTAGCCGCTCCCGTCGGCGAGCAGTGCGTCGAACACGTCCGCGGCCGAGTCTTCGTCCAGTCCCGTGGAGAGTCGCTCGCGGAGTTCGTCGGGCGCCTCGCCCGCGTCGCCGGGCCACTCCAGATCGAACCCGTCGCCGTTCCACTGCGTGCGGTACTCCTCGACGGTCTCCGCGACGTCGAACTCGCCGATCGTCGACTCGAACTCCGAGATGACGGACTCCAGACGGCGATCGCGCTTCTCTTCGAGGTCCGCGGCGACGTCGCCGAAGAGGTCCTCGGCCGCCAACGAACACTCGAAGTCCTGCTCGAAGTTCCCACGCTCGGCCGTCGGCTCGATGGTGACGAGGTCACGATCGACGCCGTCGAGGTAGCCGACGTACTCGTCCTGCAGTTCCTCTTTCTTGCCGAGGAGGTCACGAACGAACCCGGTGTTGTTCAGTTCGTGCCACGTCTCGTAGGCCTTCTTGGTGTACTTGACCGTGTCTTCGATCGCGGTCCGGTCGACGGGATCGAGGCCGACCTTCTGGAGCCGATCGTTGAGGAGCCCGAAGTCGAATGAGAAGGCGTTCGCCGGGATCTCCGAGGGATCGTTCGCGTTCGTGATCGTCCGGAACACGTCCTTGAGATCGTCCTGCAACTGCGACAGCTGGGACTCGATCTCGTCGGCGTGGTTCTGCAGTTCGACGAGAAGCTCCATATCGTCGGCGACGGCGTCCTGCCACGACTCCGCGCGGTGGTCCCGCATCGTCTCCAGGTCGGATTCGAGGTCGGTCAGCAGGTTCAGGTTGCGCTCGTGGCTGTCGGTCTGCTGTTCGAGTGTGTTGATGCGATCCGCGAGGCTCATCCCGCCGACCCAGCCGTCCCGGTCCGTGTGGATAGCCGAGTTCAGCGCCTCCCGAACCTCGTCTTCGTCGATGATCTTGATGACTCGCAGCAGGTTCGCCCGGAGTTTTATCGCACGGAGTTCGTCGCGGAACACCTCGGCCAGTCGCCGCTCGTCGGGCTCGGCGGGGTACTTGTCGTCGACGGGTTTGAGATTCTCCACCCGGTCGGGGAGGGTGGTGACGAGGTGCTTTTTGAACTCCTCGTCGGAGAGATCCGAGGTCTGCTCGCGGTGCGTCTTGACCCACCCCCCGAGTTGATCGCGCCAGTCCGCCAGCGCCTGGTTGTTGACGTGGCCGAACGTCTGTTCGTCCTCGATCCACGACTGGAGTTCGTCGAGGCGGTTGCGGAGCGCACTCGCCTCCTCGCCGCTGAGCGAGAACTGATCGTCGTTGACGTTCAGCCCAGCCTGCTGGGCCTTCTCCAGCGCGTCGCCGACGTCGCCGCTCCACTCGTCGATGAAGAACTCGTGCAGCGATTCGTACAGCGACAGCTCCGCATCCAGCGCCGCCCGCTTTTCCTTCCTGTACGTTTCGATGTTGCTCGCGATCTCACGGATGTCGCCCACGTCGTACCGGAGGATCTGGGGGACGGCGACGGTGAACGGCGCGTAGGCCTTCGGGATCCGGTTCGGTTTGCTCTCGTCGAGGAAGCTGGAGAAGTTGTTCGACGTCGCCTCGCGGGCGACGATGGTCTGGACGAGTGCGTCGTGGAACGTCTCGCGGTTCTCCAGGTCACGCGCGGGGCCGAACGGGACCACGACGATGTTGGTGAAGGGGTTGTCCCCCTGGAGCGCCAGATACTCGAGTTCCGACAGCGCAGCGAAGGCGTTCGCCGTGCGCCGGTCTTTCTCCTGCAGGCCGGGGATCGTCGCGATGAGGTGAACCTCGTCGACCTCGTCGGTGATGAGTTTCGCCAGATCGAGGAACATCCCCGAGCCGGTACCGCCACCGAGACCGACCACCATCGTCGCGGTCTTCCCGTCGATCCGCCGGTGGAGCGCCTCCATCCGACCCTCGTCGGTCCGGCTCGCGTGGAACAGTGCCTTGCTCAGGCCACGGCGACGGAGGACACCCTGAGCGTACCCGTCGGTCAGCATCGTGTCGTTGTTCTCCAGCCACCACGCGTCGATGCGGGCCTTGTTCGCGATCTTCCTGACCGTCGTCTCGGAGGTCAGTCCCGGTCGCGAGATCAGCTCGTTGGGTGCGTCGTCGAGTGGGTTGATGTACTCGAGCTCCGTGCTGACCGTGTCCTCGGGGCGACCGGACTGTCTCGCGATTCGCTTGATCCGGTCGTTGATCTCCTCGACCTGGTTTTCGTCTTTGTCCTGTTCGTTGGTGGCCGTGTCGATGATGAACGCGTTGAAGCCGTCCGGCGTGTTTCCGTTACGCTTCTCGACCCCCTCTTTGAGTATCCAATCTTGGGACAGGTAGTGTTTGACCGTCGTCTTGCCGGCGTTGCCGATGCCGATGATGTTGTCCGGCAGATTGAAGTACCCGCCCTGCCCGCTGTCCCCGTCACTTGACATTAGTTTTCTTTTGAAGAACGAACCGGTATAAGTATTGCCGTAGGGACAGATCGGGGGACGGAGTCAGAACGCGGCGGCTCTCAGCCGAGGTCGATGTCGACGGTACTCTGGAACGTCTCGCGGGCGACGTAGTCGTCACGCAGCCTGTCTACCAGGTCCGACTCCGTGGTGTCCAGCGGTGGTTCGAGGTCCTCCGGATCCTCGACGTCGATCAGCGAATCGCGGTAGACGTAGCCGCCCTCGCCCGCGTCGCCCAGGGTCGGATCAGTCCCGTCGAGACCGTGGGCGTGTCTGCACCGGACGGCGTCGCCGAGTTCCGACCGTTCGGACTCGTAGGCCTCCTTGTACCGATCGATGCCCCGGATGTTGTCGAGGAAGACGCCGCCGACGAACGTGACCATCGAGAGGTCCCACGGCCCACCGACGCCGAGCGACTGTGAGCCGTACCCCACACCAGTGCTGTCGACGGGGAGAGGCGCGTTTTCGAGTTCCGCTTCGACCATATCGAAGATCGGGTGATCGGGAGCGCTGTCGGACGCGAACGCCCGACTCAGAAAGACGGTGCCGACAGTGTAACCGTCGTAGACATTCTGCGCGTCGGCGGCGGCGTCCTCACCGGCCGGCGGTGACTCGATGCGGCCTTCTCGCAGGCCGACCAGATCCCCGTTCCGGCCGACGGTCTCCGCGAAGTGTCGGAACTGGCGTTCGATCCGCTCCATCTCCACCGAGTCGCTCCGGTCCCAGATTCGTGAGGCGGCGATGTCCTCGTACTGCAGCAGCCCCGATTGATCTTCGGCGCTCGTCATCGTGAGGTACGGGTCGTCGGTCCCTTCGCCGGAGGCGACGACATCTTCGGTCTCGGGCCGCGCCGGGCCGAAGTCGTCAAACCGCCTCCTGCGGTCCAGCAGGATCTCTCTGAGCAGTTCCTCGCGTTCCCGGCGGGATTCGAGACGCTCGAGGGTCGATTCGAGTTCCTCGCGTGCGGTCCCGACCGGCCCGAGGTAGGTCTCCTGAAGCGCTTCGCGGACGGTGCCCGGTGAGTCGCCGCCCCGACCCGGAGCGACCAGTTCGTCGAACGCCGCGTCGACGCGGTCAGTCTCGAACCCGGCTTCGAGCCGTCTGTGGAGCTGTTCAGGCGCGTTCTCGACGGCCTCCGGCCGCGCTATATCGATCCCGTCGCCGACCCAGCGCTCGCGGTGGGAATCTACTGCCGCGGCGTCGTCGACCGCCGCGAGCGTCCGCTCGAACTCTCCCACGACCGCGTCGGCGTGCCTCGCCCGCTCGTCGGCCAGCGCGTCCCTGATCCGGTCGAACTCGTCTACTGCGACGGAACGACACTCGAAATCGACCGTTCCGAGGTCCTCGCCCGCCGAAGGCGCGACGGCGACGTACCGGTCGTCGATCGCGGAGATGGCCTTCAGATACCGGTTTTCGGCCTCCTCCCGGCGGTTGAAGACCCGACCGGCGAAGCCGACACCCCGGTAATCGTACCACGCCTCGAACGCCTCGGCCGTCCGATGGATCGATCCCCTGACTGCGTGGGGGTCGATGGGTTCCAGGCCCACGGCTTCGAGCGCGTCGTTCAGCGGGGCGAAGTCGTACTCGAACAGTTGATCGGGGAGTTCCTCGGGGGAAGCCGCGCGGTTGATGCTGGTGACGGCGTCCTCGATCTCGTATTCGAGGTCCTCGAGCCGCTTTTGGATCTCGTCGCTGGAGGCGTTGATCTCCACGACCGCCTCGAGGTGGTCCGCGACGGCGTCGTGCCACGAGTCGATCGCCGCCTCCCGCATCTCGACCAGGTCGTCCTCGAGGTCTCCCAGCACCTCGAGGTTCGTCTCGATCTCTTCGATCTCGCTCCCGTGTCGGTCGAGTTGTTCTTCGAGGTGCCTCGCCCCGATCCAGGTATCGGCGTCGGGATCCATCGCCGCTGCGATCGCTTTCTCGACCGGTTCCGCGTCGGCGTCGCTCCCGCCGATCAGCTTCCGCGCCCGGAGGAGATCCGCACGGAGCGCGATCGCCCGGATCTCATCGCGGATGAGGCTGTCGAGTGCCTGTTCGTCCGGCTCCGCCGGATAGCGATCCTCGGGCGGTTGAAGCGTCTCCACGCGGGACCGGAGGCGGGCTGTGAGTTCCCCGACGAACTCCTCCGTTGGCCGGTCGCCGACTGCATCGCTGATCACGTCCCGCCAGTTCGCCAACTGATCACGCCACTCGTGATTCGCTTTGTTGTCGAGGGAGTCGAAAGCCTCCTCGCCGAGCCACGCTTCGAGTTCCTCGATCCGGCCACGGAGGAAGTAGGTGTCCGCCTCGTTCAGCCAGAACTCCTCGTTACGGCCGTAGACGCCGTCCCGGGCGTCATCGAGCGCCTCGCCCACGTCACCGCCCCACTCTTCGATCAGGACCTCCCGGAGTTCGCGGTACAGGTCCAGTTCTGCGTCGAGCGCCTCGCGCTTCTCATCCCGGTACGCGCGGAGGGTTCGGGCGACGTCCTTGACGTCTTCGACGGTGTACCGGAGCGTCTGCGGGACCGCGACGGTGAACGGGGCGAAGGCGGGTGGCAAACGGTTCGGTCCGCTCTCGTCGAATCGATCGACTGTGGCCAGGTTCTCCCGGGTGACGATGGCCTTCGTGACACCGTCGAGGAAGCCCTCGTGGTCGTCGAGGTGGCTGGCTGGGGCGAAGGGAACGAGGAGGATATTCCTGAACGGGTTCTTTCCCTGCAGCGCGAGATACTCCAGTTCCGACAGCGCGGCGTAGGCGTTCGCGGTTGCCTCGTCGGATTTCTCGGGGTCGGGCAGAATCGCGACCAGATTGACCGGGTCCTGGTGCTTGCTGGCGACCTGTTTTGCCAGGTCGACGGCCATCCCCGATCCGGTCCCGCCGCCGAGGCCGACGACGAACGTCGTCGAACCGTCCAGTTCCGCCGGTAACGCCGCCATTCGACCGTCGCCGGCCTGGCTCGCGTGGAGGAGGGCGTTGCCCAGTCCGCGCCGACGCAACAGGCCGTTGCCGTATCCGTCGAGCACCATCCGTTCGTCGTCTTCGAGCCACCACGCGTCGAGACCCGCGTCGTCGGCGATGTCCCTGACGGTGGGTTCCGAGGTCAACCCCTCGCGGGAGACCAGTTCGTCGGGGGCGTCCTCGATCGGATTGATGTACGTGACTTCGGTGGTGACGATCTCCGACGGACGTCCTGACCGCTCGGCGATCGCTTCGATCCGCTCGGTGTGCTCGCGGACCCGCCTCTCGTCATCCTGCTGTGAGGAGGTCTCGGTGTCGACGAGGTAGGCGTCGAACCCCTCCGGAATCACCCACGAGTCGAATTCCGCGACCCGCTGTTCGAGGATCCAGTCCTGAGACAGATAGTGATCGACGACCCGCTTGCCCGCGTGCCCGATCCCGACGATGTTGTCGGGGAACGCACACCGCCCCTGTGTCCCGTGATAATCGGCCGACATAGCCGGAACGAGTCTGTCGGATCAGATAAAACTGTGCGAAACAACAAACAGCTGACGAATCGTGGGGGGTGGAGATTCCCCGGGAAAATCGTGTGCGGGAACCGCCCGTCGGAGGGGCGTCAGCGAGGGACCACCGCGCGGAACGGTAGAGATCGAATCGCTAACTCATCATCGCGCCCGCGTCCTGGGCGACGATCAGATCGAAGGGCGTGTCCGCGGGCTCGTCCTCTGGCGTGAGGTAGCCGGCCGCAAAGGCCGTGTACACCGCTTCCCCGCTCAGCGCGAGGTCGAAGTCGGCGACGACGTCGCCGTCGTTATTCTCGGTGTCGCCGCGGATCTGAGCGACATACTCGCCGGCAGGTACCTCCGTGTATCCGTACTCGCCGTACGCGACGCCGTCGAACAGGGCGTCACCGGTAGACTCGACGGTCACGTCCACCGCGGGCGCGTCGGGCGAGGCGTGAACGACTCTGAGGCGGGCGGTGTCGGCCTCGGGCGCCGCGTTGTCGTCCTCCAGCACCAGCGGCTCGAACGGTTGATCGGCGTCTTCTGCGAGTTCGCCGACCGCGGCGATCGTGTACGCGTCGCCGGCCGCGACGTCGACGTCACCCGCGAACACGGATGCGTCGGGATCGCCCGCCGCGGTGATCTCGACCGCCCGAGAGCCGGCCGGCACGTCGAGATAGTCGCTGACGGCGCCGAAGGGTACATCTTCCAAGACTGCATCGCCCTCGACGTAGACGTCCACGTTCGGGGCGTCGGGTGAGAGATGCGCCACGCGAACGTTCGCGGGGTCGGCTCCGCCGTCGCCGCCCGCATCCTGCGCGACGAGCAGGTCGAACGGCGTGTCAGCGGGCTCGTCGTCGGGCGAGAGGTAGCCCGCCGCGAATGCCGTATACACCCCGCCGCCAGCCAGATCGAGGTCGAAGGAGGCGACGACGTCGCCGTCGTTGCTCTCGGTGTCGCCGCGGATCTGGACGGTGTACTCGCCGGCCGGGACCTCGACGTAGCCCGCTTCGCCGTACGCGACGCCGTCGAACAGGGCGTCTCCGGTAGACTCGACAGTCACGTCCACCGCCGGCGCGTCGGGCGAGGCGTGCACCACTCGCACGCGTGCTGTCTCGGCCCCGGGGTCGCTGTTGTCGTCCTCCAGAACCAGCGGTTCGAACGGTTGATCGCCATCATCCGCGAGTTCACCGACTGCGGCGATCGTATATGCTGCCTCCGCCTCGACCGGGACCGGTCCCGAGAAGACGGATGCCTGGGGGTCGCCCGCCGCGGTGATCTCGACCGATCGCTCGCCCGCCGGGACGTCGAGGTAGTCGCTGACAGCGCCGAACGCGACGTCCTCTAACACCGCGTCGCCCTCGACGTAGACGTCCACGTTGGGGGCGTCGGGCGAGAGGTGTGCGATGCGGACGGCCGCGGTCCCGGACGGCGTCTCGTCGGGAGTTTCGGTCTCCGTCTGGGTTTCCATCGGCGTATCCGTGGGTGTCTCCGTTGGGGCGTCGGTCCCGCCGCCACCACCGTCGCCGCTACAGCCGGCGAGTCCGATCGTGGCTCCGGTTCCGATTCCGAGCAGAACGCGTCGTCGCGTGGAAGTTGGTCTGTCTGATGACATCCACCAGAGTCGAGGTATGACAGGTTAATAATCGATTTCGCAACTCCGACTAAAATCTCCCTCAAATTCCTGTAAATTGTCTCTCAGAGGTCTGAAATGGCCCCTTCTTCCTTCGTGGTCGAAAGCGTTTTATGCACTATTCTCGGATATGTGAGGTGTGAGGAGCGCGCGAACAACACCGGCTCGAGCCGGAGGGGCACAAGCGGTAGTGGATCGCCTCCGAGCGGAACGGAACGGCCGGTTCGCCTGCGAGTGGTCGGCGTCGCCGGATTCCCCCGAGTGGGTACTCCGGTCCGCCGGTGGATTGATTATGGCGCGTAGAAAACCACTCGAAGGATGGATACGGTCCTCTGGCAGACGCTCGCCGGCACACGCGGAGGGCCGAACCGCGCCCGTATCCTACGCGCACTCGACAAACGACCGCGGAACGCAAACCAGCTGGCCGAGGATTTCGATCTGGCGTACAACACGATCAGACACCATCTCGAGGTGCTCGAGGACAACGGGATCGTCACCAGCAGCGATGCGAGTTACGGCACGGTCTACCTCCCGAGCGACAGGGCGAAGAACCACTGGGAGACGGTCGAGCGGATAATCACACAGCTTGAGGAGTAAAATGACACACGAACTAATCCACTGCCTGCCGAACGGCCCCGAAAGTCGACGGGGGGTGCCGAAATGAGTCTCGTATTGGACGCCGCCCGCGTTGCTGCGGCGCTCAACATCCTGCTCCTTTTGGTCATTATTGGTATCTGGGTGCAGACGTACCGTGAGATCCGTGCACCATTCACGCTGGCCTCCATCGTGTTCGCGTCGTTTCTCCTCGCGGAGAACGCAGTCGCGCTGTACTTTTATTTCACCGCCCCGGCGATGCCCGCGATCGCCGTGCAGGTGATGATGCTGCTGCAGATTCTGGAGACGGCTGGAATCAGCGTCCTCACGTATATCACGTGGCAGTGACGCGACCACGCCCCGGCAGCGACCGGTGACCGCTCGGCGGGAGTTAGGAGAGCTCGATGGGGGGGTCAGGGGACGTTCACGGCGCACGCCTGTGGCCCGCGACAGTGACACTTTTTGTGTGCGATCCCTATCTCCGATGGGGTGAGTAAGATGCCCCTGGTACCGCACTATCCGACCGACGAACCTCGGCGTGACCGTCGCACCCCGGACATCGACGAGATCGTCGACGACATCCTCGGGAGCGGCAACGACGACCCTCAACCGGTCGTCGGGTGACCCGAGGCTCCGGTGTGCGGCACCATTTTTTATTCCCCAGTCGAATTGACACACGACGAAGATCCGGGACCGATAAACCGACAGACACTATTGCCCCGCCGGAGACCGGACGATAACGACTGGCTCCGCCGACGATCGGTGGGGCAGAGGAACACACAATGTCGATCACTGCAAAGGTACACATTTCCCACGAGCATCTCGCGCTCATTCCGACGCTTCGGAACCTCGACGGCGTCAAGATCCGGGTAATCACCCAGGGGACGACCGATCCCGGGTCGACGAACTTCCCGTTTCTCATCGAGTACGACGACCACGAGGAACTCGAATCGATGCTCGAAGACGACGTGACTGTCGAAACCTTCGAGTTGGTCGACCGGACCGACGACACCGCCATCTACTACATCGAGCACACGCCCCAGACCAGGCTCATAAGCGGCGTCGTGACCGAGGAAAACGGCTTTCTCGTCCACACCGAGACGAAGGACGACGGCTGGCTGGTCCACCTGCTTTTGCCCGACCGCGCCGCGCTCAACTCCATCTGGGAGTACGCGATCGCAAACGACATCGCGCTCGACATCATCGAGATCTACAGCAACGAGGACGCCGGCGGGGAGTCCTCCTACGGCCTCACCGACGAACAGCGGACCGCGCTTCAGCTCGCCTTTGCCGAGGGCTACTTCAACGAACCCCGGGACATCTCCCTGAGCGAGGTCGCCGCGGAGATGGATCTCTCCTCGACGGCGATGAGCGGGCGGCTCCGCCGGGGGATGCGCAACCTCATCGCGGCGACGATTGCCGAGCGGGACCGCGACGAGTGAGCTGACAGCGGGCCGTTTTGTGCGGATATTAGCCGTGGACGGTTACGTCGTCGCCCACGCGAAGCCGTTGTCCACGGTCCGACTCCGGAACCCCGGCGATGAGCATCACCGAGTAGAGGTGCTCGAAGGCGTCGGCGTCGGCCCACACCGGGAACGTCTCCTCCCGTCGTTCGACGAACCGCTCTCGGAAGTCCGCGAGTCGCTCGCCGGTGTCCGGGTCGCGCTCGGGGACGACACACCGTCCGCAGGGTTTGATGCCCTCGAAACCGACACTCCCGATACGAAAGGTCGGGGCGTCCTCGCCGACGAATCGGTCCTCCCAGAACGCCGGGACGCCGTCGATCTCGATGTTCGCCCGCAACCGGCGTCGGACGCTCTCGGGCGTCAGGTTCTCGAACCACGAAGCGATCTCCCGCAGCGTGGCCGTACTGACCACCGACGGCCCGAGTTCCCGACGGTCGACGAACCCGAGCGTCGAGTCTCGCTTGAGTGTGAGATCGATCCCGAAGAAATCGCTGAACCACGTCGCAGCGCGCTCCCGCTCCTGTTCCTGATCGAGCACGAACCGCTGCGTCTCGCCGTCGGGCGTCGCCACCGCGAGCGTCCCCGTCTCCGGCTCGAAGTCCGTCGTGAGGTCGTGGACGCGGTCCGTCCGTTTCCCGTTGAGCACGTCGCCGTCTTCGTCGAAGAGTGCGAACTCGCGGTCGTGTTCGAGCGTCCCGCCGTCGAGGACGTCCGCGCCCTCAACCGCTACCCCGTCGAGTCCCTTCACCGGATACACTCGGAGCCCTGCCAGATTAGCCATCGACTGCTCGTTCGTCTCTCGGGGGTTTCATCGTTCGGTCCGATCGGCGTCACTTGGGCCGCTGTTCGCCGTCCGTCAGAGTCACCGGACGCAGTGCGGTAGCGTCTTTGTCGTAGCCGAGCCACCGGCTGAGCACGACCGCGACAAGCAGGAGATAGACGGGAAAGAGCAACACGAGCACGTATCCAAGAGCCAACGGCGACAGCACGCCGGTCCAGTAGAGGAGGCCGATGACCACCAGGCCGGCGACCGCACCCGCCGCTGAGCCGAGCCGGAACGCGCGGGCCGCATCAGGACCGGGGGCGGGTGGAGCCTCAACCATAGACCTGCTACGTTTTCCAGGAAAATAAACGGCGCGCGATATGGAGTGCTATACCACGGTGAACTCCCCTCGATCCCTTCGGAGGGGATAAATGTACGGTACTTTCAAGGCCACCTTTTATTTGGATATGAGGACGTCTTTTATCGGATGACAGGGGATCACCCAAACCACCCAAGTGTCGACCAGTCCGATCGCTCCGTCCCGCGAAACCTCCGACAGACCGGGGATCCGGGGATCGAAATGCTCGTCTCGACTCGCGTCCGCAAATCCCCGTTCTTCCACAAGTCGTTCGTCGAGAACGGCGCGTGGCGCTGTAGCGTCTACAACCGCATCTATCACCCGCGCGGGCTGGTCAAGCCCGAGGACGGCGGTGCCATGGCCGAGTACGACGCACTCACGAACGCGGTCACGCTGTGGGACGTCGCAGTCGAGCGCCAGATCCGCGTGAAGGGCCCCGACGCCGAAGCCCTGACGAACTACGTGGTCACCCGCGACGTGACCGGGATGGACCCGATGGACGGGAAGTACGTCATCCTCTGTAACGAGGAGGGCGGCGTGCTCAACGACCCGGTCCTGCTGCGCCCCGAAGAGGACGAGTTCTGGTTCTCCATCTCGGACTCCAACCTGATGCAGTGGCTCCAGGGTGTCAACGTCGACAACGACTTCGACGTCGAGATCGACGAGATCGACGTCGCCCCGATGCAGATCCAGGGCCCCAAGTCCGAGGACGTCATGGTCGACGTCGTCGGCGAGGAAGTCAAGGATATCCCCTACTACGGCCTGATGGAGGCCGAGATCAACGGCGCCAGCGTCCTCATCAGCCAGACTGGCTTCTCCGGCGAGGCCGGCTTCGAGATCTATGTTCGGGACGCCCACAAGGAGGCCGACAACGTGTGGGACCCCGTCCACGAGAGCGTCAAGGCCCACGGCGGTCGCCAGATCGCGCCCGGCCACCACCGCCGCATCGCCGCGGGGATCATGTCCTGGGGCCAGGACCTCGACTTCGAGACCTCGCCGTTCCAGGTCAACCTCGGCTACCACGTGCCCGACGACAAGGAGGCGGACTACATCGGTAAGGAGGAACTCGAGCGGCAGAAAGAGCAGATCGAGAACGGTAACTACCCGTTCACGCACAAGCTCGTCGGCCTCAAGATGGCCGGCGAGCCGATCCGCGACTACGCGCCGGACTTCTGGCTCATCTCCGACCCCGAGACGGGCGAGGAGTGCGGGTACATCACCTCGCCGTGGTGGAACCCGGATCTGGAGACCAACATCGCGATGGGCTACGTGCCCGCCGAGAAGATCCAGGAAGTGACGGACACGCCGCTCAACGACGAAATCTACGACGAGGAGCTCGACCTAGAGTTCCAGGTCCACCTCCCCGACGAGTACTCCGAGGAGCCCGGCGAGCCGACCTTCGCCACCTTCGCGAAGGTCCCGTTCAAGGAGTCGGTCAACCCGAGCGCCCGCGAGCAGGCCAAGCTCAACGCGCGCAAGGAAGCCGAAGAGAACAACTGATCGGCCGCGCAGACCCGCTTTCGGGCCACGGGTGAGGTTTCGCAGCGGAGTTGGAGACGGGGCCGACCGATCCTACCCGGTGAGCGTCACCGGCCGGTCGGCCGAAAGCAGCACGTCCTGCGTGATACTGCCGAGCAGCACTTTCTGCACCCCCGATCGCTTGCGGCCGCCCATCACGATCCCGTGAGCGTCCCGCTCGGCGGCCGCTTCGAGGATCTTCTGTGAGACGTTGCCGCCGATGCCGACGCGCTCGACGTCGATTCCTCGGTCGGCCAGGTCGTCGGCGGCCTCGACGGCCGCCTCGTTGTCCTCGAAGGAGTGCGGCGGCGCACCCTTGTAATCCTGCCCCGGGAAGACGTGCAGAACGACAGCTTTCACGTCAGGACCGGCGCTCCCGAGTTCGGCGACGTACGCCGCCTGCTTCCGGGCGTGCGATTTGTTCTCGCTGACGGGGACGATAACCGTCCGCGGCCCCTCTTCGATGAGCATCTCTGTGCCGGTGATCGTCACCGGTCGCTCAGTGGAGATGAAAACGTCCTGCACAGTGCTGCCGAGCAACACCTGAGCGACGCCGGACCGCTTTCGGCCGCCCATCACTATCTCGTGGCTATCCAGTTCGTCTGCAGTTCGGAGCACCGTCTCCACGACGCTCCCCTCCTCGACCAGACGCTCGACTGACACACCTTTCGCCTCCAGGTGATCGGCGGCCCCGACCGCCGCGTCGATGGAGTCGAACACGACGTCGACTGCGTCCGCGTTGCCGGGAGGGTCCACATACAGCACTGTCGCCTCGACGTCCGCGCCGCTCTCTGCCAGATTCGCTGCGTATCTCGCCTGATGGAGCGCTCGATCCACCTTCCTGTCGACCGGAATCAGCATACGGTACATACCATTCTAGTATAGTATTTGATATAACAAATAACCGTTCGTAATTCCCAGGAGCCGAGAATCCGTGCGTTTCACCCATCGAAAGCACGATTCGCCGATCGCACACGAACTGGCGTATCCGGCAGTTCGGCCTCCGATCTGCGGCAAGGGACGACGGTCGACGATGCACTGTCGGACGCCGCCGGTTACCAGATTGTTCCCCACCAGGCCCTTGTCCCGCACTCCTATACCGACTGATGTACTGTTTCCCGCTGTCAGAGCATCGTCCGGTGTGATCGGCGGTAAGCGACCACAGCGATCCACGTTAGTCGTACAGCGGGTACTCCTCTGTCAGCTCCGCAACCCGGGATGCGATCTCCGAGCGCACTCTTCGGTCGTCCGGGGCGTCCACGGCGTGCGCGATGAGATCGGCGACTTCGCGGGTGGCCGCCTCGTCGAACCCGCGAGTCGTGATCGCGGGAGTGCCGAGTCGGATGCCGCTGGGGTTGAACGCCGAGCGCGTCTCCCCCGGCACCGTGTTCGCGTTCATCACGATGCCCGCGGATTCCAGCGCCGCTTCGACGTCTTTGCCCGTCGTCTCCGGGTGGGAGGGGCGCAGATCCGCCAGGATGAGGTGGTTGTCCGTCCCGCCGGAGACCAACTCTAGACCGTGCTCCTGCAGTTGGTCGGCCAGCGCTTTCGCGTTCGCCACCGTCTGTTCGGCGTACGCCTGGAAGTCAGAACTGAGTGCTTCCTTGAATCCGACGGCTTTCCCCGCGATGTTGTGCATCAGCGGCCCGCCCTGTGTGCCGGGGAACACCGCGTTGTCGATGGCGTCGGCGTACTCGGAATCGCAGAGGATCATCCCCCCGCGCCCTGCACGGATCGTCTTGTGCGTCGAGCCCGTCACGAAATCCGCCACTCCCACGGGCGAGGAGTGCACGCCCGCCGCGACCAATCCAGTGATGTGGGCGATGTCTGCCAGGTGGTACGCGTCGACCGCGTCGGCCGTCTCCTGAATCCGCTCCCACTCGACCTCCCGCGGGTACGCGGAGTACCCCGAGACGATGATGTTCGGATCGAACGACGCCGCCAACTCGTCGAGGCCCTCGTAGTCGACGTAGCCAGTGTCGGCATCGACCTCGTACTGTTCGACCTCGTAGGTCTGCCCCGCGAAGTTCGCGGGATGGCCGTGCGAGAGATGCCCGCCGTGAGTCAAGTCCAACGAGAGGATCTTGTCGCCCGGGTCTAACATCGCGAGATACACGCCCATATTGGCTTGCGAGCCCGAGTGCGGCTGGACGTTCACGTGGTCGGCACCCCACAGTTCTTTGGCTCGATCGATCGCTAACTGCTCGACCTCGTCGGCGTACTCACAGCCCGCGTAATACCGCTCGCCCGGATACCCTTCCGCGTACTTGTTCGTCAGCGCACTCCCCTGGGCTTCTAAGACTGCCTCGCTGGCGTGGTTCTCGCTGGCAATCATCGCCAGCGTCTCGTTCTGTCGCCGCCGCTCACCGTCGAGTGCATCGGCGACGGCCGGATCGACCGCCGCGAGTCGCTCGCCTGTCATACAGGCGTAGGTGGGGCTGAAACCGGATAATTCCCCGTTTTCGGCACAAAATGACAATTGAGAATCAGAATGTGTCGGCGGCGACCTGCGAACTCGGGGTCCCCCGGAACGGACCAGAGCCCCCGATCAGCTGAGTCGGTTCTGCCGCCAGCGTTCGAGATCGTCCGTCTGATTGAAGGTGTAGACGTGAATGCCGCGGATCTTGTAGGTGTCGTCGTCGACGTACGGCGCCAGGCCGTCGATCAGATCGTCCGGTTTGTATCGCCCTCGCGACCCGACCAGTTCCTTGACGAACCCGAAGATACCCGTGGTTTTCCGGAGGAACTTCACCGAGTCGCCCACGCCGACCTTCCGGGAGATCTTCAGCAGTTTCTGGTAGTTCATCACGCCCGGAATCCCGATTTCGACGGGGAGGTCGATACCCCGGGCACGGAGGTCCTCGATCCACTCTAGGATCGTCTCGGGGTCGTAACACAGCTGGGTGACGATGTACGTCGCGTACGGCGCCTTCTTGTCCATCGCCTCCGCGAGGGTCTCCTCCGAGAGGAAGTCGTGTCCCTCGGGATAGCCCGTGATGCCGACATCCTCGAACTCGTACTCGAGGTCGTCGAGGGCGACGAGTAGATCGTACGCGGACTCGAACTCGCCGACGGGCTCTTCTTTGTCGCCACCGGGCACGAAGATGTCGGTGACGCCCGCTTCGGTGAGACGTCGGGCGATCTCTTCGAGTTGCTCGGGACCTTCGATGTAGCGAGCGGCGATGTGCGGAATGACTTCGTAGCCGGCCGCGGCCGCTTCTTCAGTGCGCTCGATCGTCCGCTCGATGCCCAGTTTCGGGGACGTCGTGATCGCGATGCTCGCGCCGTCGGGTAACTGGTCGATCTCGTCGTCGAAGCTGTCGAACGGCATCAGCTCGAATCGCGCCGCCGTCAGAAGATACTCTGCACCGTCGCTGGCTGCGGTTTGCGTGCCCAGTGACATCCTTACTGGTCGAAGGGAGGGGACACACTTCTGTCTGTGGGTACAACGAATAACCATTTTAAGTATAGTGCCGTTTGCAAGTCTTCACATACTCGATCGCACGACGTGCGATCGGATGCGTAATGAGTTGCAAACGCTACTATAACACCGCTCAGGCGCTGTCCGGAGCACACTGTCGGATCCGCGCCGCCACGGTGTCGTAGGAGACCTGTCGCTCCGGATCGTCGGAAACGCGGCGAAGCACGAGATCGAGGATGTTGAGTTGCTGCAGGAGGTGACGGGTCCGTGTCCCGGAAAGGTCGAGTTGTCGTTGCACCTCGTAGACAGTTCGGGCGTCGACGACAGCGTCGGCGACGTCCCGAAGCGTGAGCGATTCAGGGAGGCCGATCCCGTCGGCGAGGAGCTGTTCGTCGGGAAGCGGATCGGATCCCTGAGCCGAGTCGGGTGTCGACTCGATCGGATCCGCTTCGGGTGTCGACTCGCTCGGATCCGCTTCGGCTGTCGACGCACCAGTTGTCGTGTCTGCGAGCCCCTCGTCCGACTCGCTCGCCTGCACGTCCGGCGCAGCGCCGTCGGTGACGTCGCCGTCCGACGATCGGTCCGCCTTGTCGGTCTCGTAGGATGTCGGCGTGTGCACGCCGGCTTCGATGGTGTACCGACGGACGGTCTCCGCGGAGACGTCCATCACGATCCGGTCGCTCATCTCCGCGAACGTATCGCAGGTCTCGTAGAGCCGTCTGAGGTACGCGGTGTCCTCGTACGGTGGAACCGACTCGTCGCGGACGTCTTCGAGGCTCGAATCGGAGCCAGTCGCGTCCGCGGAATCCTGCCGGCCGGGTCCGGAAGCAGCGAGTGAGGAGACGGCGGTTTCGCTGCCGTCGGTTGCGCCGGGCGACGATTCAGCCGCTGTGATGGATGACAGCGACGACGAGGCGGCCGACGACGACTGTCCCGCCGCCGGGACCGAATCAGCCGAAGCCGATCCGATGGGGTCCGACGACTCAACTGCGCGGGAGTGGCTCGTCGGCTCGTCCACGGACGCGGCCTCGCCGCTGTCCACCTGAGAACTGGCTGTCGCTTCACGTTCCGGATTCGTGTCCGAGGGCTGTTCCGCCGCGGCTGCTTGTTGGGCTGCTGCGGTTTCGCCGATCACGATATCGAGCGTCACGAGCAGGTCGTCACCCTCGATCGCAGCGCCAGTCTGGCTGACGTCGACCGGCAGCCCGTCGGGGGAGCGATCGGCGATCGTCTCGACGAACGTCGGTCGGCGGTACGTCAGGCTGAGACCGTCCTCAGTTAGCGTGGCCGACTGCGGCGCAAACCCCACATCCTCGGAGACGGGGAGAGGAATCCCAACCTCGACCGTGGCGCACAGAGACCCCGCAGCCGCCTCCTCGGTGGACGCTTCTGTCCGGTGGACGGACCGGCCGTCGGCGTCGAGTTCTTCGAGCACCCGGGAGAGCGCAGCGAACGGAGAATGAGTCTGTGGCGCCATCTCACTGGTAACACGTATCACACTGTGATCTGTTAACGATGGGTGCGGAATACTGAGGGCTTTCAAGTGGTCAGGCTGCTGATCAGACGCGTTTGAAGTGGGCGAACGAGAGCACCACCAGTCGGGGCTCTTACAGATCGTGATGTGAGACTTCAGCACTCCTATCAGACGTCGGTCGCGATGCTCGCGAGCCGTTCGCCCGCAACGACGACGCCCCCGTGGCCCACGGAGTAGACAACGCCGTCCACGGTGGCTGTCACCGTCTCCAGGCGCTCGAACGACATCGGATCGAACACCGCGCCGAGTTCCTGCTCGGCTTCGACCTCGTCGCCGACGCCGAGATCGGATCGTAGCTCGAACAGCCCCGACGTGTCGGCAGTGACCCGGGGAGCGTCGTCCTGGAGCAGTTGTTGTTCGGGCGGGGACTCCGGGGCTGCCGGCAGCGACCCGAGTTCCCGGAGCACGTTCCGAACGCCCTCGACGCCGGTGTCGACAGCGGGTTGTCGGACAGTTCGACTGTTCGAGAGCTCCGCGGTGATGGCCGGCACGCCCGCTCGCGCCGCTGCGAGCCGAAATTTGCCGGAGAAATCGTCGCCGTCGATCGAGTCCGAGTCCGCCAGCAGGACCTCGGTGCCGAACGCCGACGCCAGAGCACGGGCGTCGTCGTCATCGGCACGGAAGCGGACGTGTTCGAGCATCTCCGGCATCCCGGTGTGGAGATCCACTGCAGCGTCGGCGGCTTCGACGAGCGGCCACAGGCTCGCGACGAGTCGCTCCTGGAAGCTTCCCCCCTCGTCGCCCGGCCAGATGCGGTTGAAGTTGGCGTTCAGCGCGTCGTAGGCCTCGGGCGTGAGATACGAGCGGTGGTCGAAGGCGAGGGGGTTTGCCACCGGGACGACGACGACCGTCCCGGCGAGGTCGGCGTCACGCAGGTGTCCGTGCAGCCGACGGAGCGCCGCGGGGCCGTTGAGTTCGATGCCGTGCTGGGCCGCCTGCACGAACACCGTCGGGCCGTCGCCGCCCGCGTACCGGTGGACAGTCACGGAGACGTCGCGTCCGGACGGGAGGTGTCCGAGGCGACGCTCGGTCGTCGTGTGCGTGGCCGGTTCGTAGTTCATACCGGGAGAGAGCCCCTCGGTGGCAAAAAGATCCCGTGCCGGGAAGAAATCCGGCACGTAAACAAGGCCCCCTACGGCGACCACGGACTGTGGGGAACGACGCGGGACCGACCGGGCGGTCCGCATTTTTATGGGACCGCTCGGCGAGGGATGGCGTATGGACCTGACAGCAGAGACGTGGACCGACGCGGAGACGTCGGATGCGGAGGTCGCGCTTCTCCCTGTGGGAAGCACCGAACAGCACGGCCCACACGCGCCGCTCGGGACGGACACGCTCAACGCCGAAGCCGTCGCCGAGGCCGCCGCCGACCGCTACGACGACCCTGTCGTCGTCGCACCAGCGATTCCGGTCGGGATCGCCGAGGAGCACCGCCGCTTCGCCGGCACGCTGTGGACCTCCGAGTCGACCCTCAGGTCGTACGTCCGCGACGTCGTCGGCAGCCTCGCCGCCCACGGCTGGGACCGCGTCGTCGTCGTCAACGGTCACGGCGGAAACATCGCAGCCTTGAAGGAAGTGACCGCGCGCATCGTCCGCCACGACGACGCCTACGCCGTCCCGTTCACGTGGTTCGACGAGGTGGGCGAACACACCTCGGAGATGGGCCACGCCGGCCCGCTCGAAACTGCGCTGCTCCGCCACGCGAACCCCGAGACAGTCCACGAGGATCGGCTGGACGAGGCGGCCGAGGGCGGCAGCGACCGCTGGGGCGACTGGCAGGGTCGTGTCAATCTCACGGTCGACGTAGAGGAGTTCACCGAGAACGGCGTCGTCGGGGATCCGCGAGACTCAAGCGAGGAACTCGGCGCGGAACTGCTCGATCTGTCGGCGGCGGCGCTCTGTGATCTCCTCGACGCTATCCGGGATCGCGACCCCGGCCCGCGGGTCGACCAGTAGGCCGCCGCGTTCGCCTCGACTATCGGAGCGTTTGCGAGTCTTCACTCGGTCGACTCGGAACTTGATCGCACGACCACGTGTGATCAGATGTGCAATCAGTTGCAAACGCTACGATAGATATCTCGGGTAGTTGTCACGCTGTGGATCCTGCCCGGGGCTTCGAGCCTGACGCGGTCTGTCCGGTGAACTGCGGATACCGGACCGTAGAGGCCTTATGACGGCCGCTCGCAGCACCCACCGTTGTATTTATCCCCGTGACAGGGTCATCGATGAACGGGACCGAAATGAGTGCAGAACTTCCGTCAGAGGCAGAAACCGTCGTCATCGGTGCCGGGGCGGTCGGCTGTAGCGTCGCCTACCACCTCAGCGAACTCGGCGCCGAAGACGTCGTCGTCGTCGATCAGGGACCGCTGCCGGTCACCGGGGGTTCGTCCGTCCACGCACCGGGGATCATTTTCCAGACGTCGCCCTCGAAGATCCAGACGAAGACAGCCCACTACACGAGTCGGCTGCTCAAAGACGCTGGTGTCTACGACGAGGTGGGCGGCATCGAACTCGCCCGCAGCGAGGCTCGGATGGACTTCCTCCGCCGGCGCGTCGAGTGGGCGGAATCGTACGGCCTGCCGGACCCACAACTCCTCTCGCCGGCGGAGGCCACCGAACACCTCCCGCTGGTGGACGAAGACGAGATCCTTGGCGGCTACTACTCCCCCACCGACGGTCGTCTCGACGGGATCGCCGCCCTCCAGTGGTACATCGAGCAGTCCGACGCCGACTTCTACGGCAACACGGAATTGACCGATCTGGACGTGGCCGGCGGCCAGATCAGCGCGGTCGAGACGAACCGTGGGACGATCACGTGTGACCGCTGTGTGCTCGCGACCAACAACTGGGGCTACCAGACCGGGAAGATGGCGGGGCTAGACCTGCCGATCGCACCCGTCGAACACCAGTACGTCGTGACGGAGCCGATGGCGGAACTCGCGGACGCCGAGTCGACGTTCGGCGAAAACACGGAGGGCCTCGACGTCCCGGGGAACCGGGACATCCAGGAGGCGATGAGCGAGAGCCCCACCCGGCCCGTCGGTCGCGATCAGGACAACTCGCTGTACTTCCGGACCCACGGCGACCGCCTCGGGATGGGGTCGTATAACCACGAGCCCCTCTCGGTTGATCCGGACGCGATGGGGACGAACACCGAGGACCGCCAGGCGTCGGTCCGCGGGTTCACGACGGAACACTGGGAGCGGCCGACCCACCCGGATCGCGAGAAATCCCCAAAGCAGGCGTTCGACGAACTGCTGCCCGCGAGCGCCGACTACGAGTACGCAGCCACCGAGAACGGGATCTTCGTGTTCACGCCCGACGGGATGCCTGCCGTCGGGCCGACAGCGGCCGTCGACGGCCTCTGGAGCGCCCTGGCGATCTGGTGGACCCACTCCGGCGGCTACGGCCGCATCGTCGCCGAGTGGATGGAGAACGGCGTGCCCCGGCTGCCGTCGGGACCGGTCGAGACCGGCGGTGTGCACGTCCGCCGGTTCGAGCCACACGCCGGCGAGAAAGATTACTTCGTCGACAAGGGGGCAAAGCGCTACGAGCAGGTCTACAGCATCGTCGAGCCGCGCTGGCAGCCCGACAACCACCGGGGGCTCCGGACGAGCCCGTTCTACGGGAAACAGGAGGAACTGGGCGCGGAGTTCTACCAGTCGGGCGGCTGGGAGGCCCCACAGTGGTACGAACACAACGCCGACCTCGTCGATCGTTACGAAGACCAGATTCCAGACCAGGAGGGCTGGCAGGGGATCAACCGATCGGCGATCGAGGGTGCCGAACACCTCCACACCCGCGAGGCCGTCTCGCTTTTCGATATGTCCTCGTTCAGCAGCATCATCGTCGGGGGCACGGACGCGGGCGCGTTCCTCCAGCGGATCTGCAGCAACGATGTCGACATCCCCGTCGGCAAGGTTCGGTACTCGCTGCTCCTGAACGAAGGGGGCGGCATCCTGGCGGACGTCACCGTGGTCCGACTCGACGACGACCGGTATATGGTCACCACCGGCGGCGGCAACTCGCCGGGCATCCACGGGAACTGGCTGAAAGAACACGCCCCGGAGACGGTGTCGGTCCAGATCGACGAGGGCGGGATGAGTACGATCGGATTGTGGGGGCCGAACGCGCGGCTTCTCCTTCAGCGCTGTACCGACGCCGACGTCTCGAACGGGGGGTTTCCGTACTTCACGGCGAAAGAACTCTACGTTGGCGAAGTGCCCGTGATCGCACTCCGCGTCTCGTATGTCGGCGAACTCGGCTGGGAGCTGTGGGCACCCACCGAGTACGGCCGGCGCCTCTGGGAGACGCTCTGGGAGGCGGGCCAGGATCTCGACGTCCGGCCGATGGGCGGCGGCGCCCTGGAGTCGATGCGGCTGGAGAAGGGCTACCGCCTCTGGGGAACGGACATCGACACCGACTCGAATCCCTACGAGGCCGGCCTTCCCTTCGCCGTCGACCTCGACACCGAGTTCGTCGGGAAGGAAGCACTCGAAGCCGCCAAGGCGGACGGCATCGACAACAAGATCACGCCGATTACGCTGGACGAGTCGACGGACATCCTGTCGACCGGGCGGCCGATACTGAAAGACGGCGAGGCCGTCGGCTACGTCCAGGCCGCCGACTTCGGCTACAGCATCGGCGAATCGATCGCGTACACGTATCTCCCGGCAGCCCACACCGAGGCCGGCACCGACGTGCAGGTCCGGTGTGAGGGCGAACTGTACGACGCGACTGTTCGGGACGAACCACTGTTCGATCCCGGCCGCGAACGGATTATCCGGTAGGAGCACACGAGCACGTAACGATGACAACGACAGATCACGAACCGGCGACAGACGAACTGCCAGTGCAATACGTCGACATCGAGCGGGCGCGCGAACGCCTCGACGACGACACCGTCGTCAAGCAGACACCGGTCGAGCGGAGCACGTCGCTCGGGGCGCTCGTCGACGCGGAGGTCCACCTCAAGATGGAGCACCTCCAGTGGACGGGGTCGTTCAAGACCCGCGGTGCGTACAACAAGATCAGCCAGGACGTCGAAGACGGCGTCACCGAGTTCGTCGCCGCGAGCGCCGGGAACCACGCCCAGGGCGTGGCGCTCGCAGCGACGCGATGCGGCGCGAACTCGACGATCTATATGCCCGAGGACGCGCCGCAGACGAAGGTCGACGCCACCCGGAGCTACGGGGCCACAGTCGAGTTGGTCGGCAAGGACTTCCAGGAGACGATGTCCCACGCCAAGGCCGCCGTCGAGGAGATGGCGGACGCCGAGTTCGTCCACGCCTACGACGACACCGACATCATCGCCGGCCAGGGCACTCTGGGCTCGGAAATGTACCACGACTGCCCCGACGCCGACACGGTGATCGTTCCGATCGGCGGCGGCGGCCTGATCAGCGGCATCTCGACGGCGCTGAAGCATCTCTCGCCGGAGACGCGCATCGTCGGCGTGCAGGCGACGGGCGCCGAGACGGTCCACGAGAGCCTCGACAAGGGGATTCCCGTCACGCTCGACGAGGTCGACACCATCGCCGACGGGATCGCAACCGGCGGCATCTCCGAGACGACGCTTTCGATCATCCGGGCCAACGTCGACGAAGTCGTCACTGTCACCGATACCGAGATCGCACAGGCGATCCTCTTCCTGATGGAGCGGGCAAAACAGGTCGTCGAGGGCGCGGGCGCGGCCTCGGTCGCGGCGCTTCTGAGCGACGACCTCGACGTCTCGGGGGAGATCGTGATGCCGCTTCTCTGCGGCGGCAACCTCGATATGACGCAACTGCAGACCGTCCTGGTCCACGCGCTGACCCAGCGAAAGCAGCGCATCCGACTCCGGGTGCGGATCGACGACCGACCCGGGAAGATGGAGGACCTCTCCGGCATCATCGCCGAGCAGGAGGCGAACATCCACAACGTCAGACACGACCGGTCGGTCGAGGATCTGGAGGTCGGCGAGGCGTATCTCGTGTTTACTGTCGAAACCAGCGGCGCAGAACACGCCGGCGGGATCGTCGACGCGATCGAAGCAGCCGGCTACAGCGTCGAGGACGTGACGCGCGGGTCATAGGCTAGAGTGGTCTCGTTTTCGGGTCGAAGAAGGAGTTCGGGAAGCCGCGAGTCCGGCGCTCGCCTCAGTCGGCGAGACCGCGGGTCTGCAGTTCCTCGGTGACTTCCGGAATCGTCTCGTGCAGGTCGGCGACGACGGCCCAGTCTGCCTTCTGGATGATCGCCGCTTCCGGATCCGTATTCACCGCGAGGATGTTCTCGGCGCCCTTGCAGCCGACCATATGCTGGACTGCGCCGCTGATCCCGGCGGCGATGTAGATCTCGGGGGAGATCTTGTTCCCAGTCTGGCCGATCTGGTCGTCGTGAGGCCGCCAGCCCTCGTTGACCGCGGCGCGCGAGGAGCCGACCGCGGCGTTGGGGATCTGCTCGGCGAGTTCTTCCAGCGCGGAGTAGTCGCCGTCGGTCCCGCGACCGCCGCCGATGACGACGCGGGCCTCCCCGAGCGGGACGCCCTCGATGTCGGACTCCTGGACGCGGGAGAGTTGCACCCGCAGGTCGCCGTCCTCGAGGTCCGGCGAAAAGGCGCTCACGTCGGCGGCGCCGTCGCCGCTTTCGGTCGGCGAGACCTCGTTGGCCGCGACCGTCAGGAGGTTGGTGTCGGCGGTGAGTTCGGCGTGCTCGATGAGCGTGCCACCCCACCGCTGTCGGGTGATCCCGTAGGTGTCGCCGACCTCGACGTCGGTGACCTCGGCGGCCATCGTCTCGTCGAGTTTCGCCGCGGCGTGCGAAAGCGTCTCCGCACCGCGGTCCGTCCCGGGCGCGATGACTGCCTCGGTGTCAGCCGCCTCGGCGCACTGGACGACTGCCCGGGCGTACGCCTCGGGCGCGTAGTCGTCGAGTTCGCCCTCGTCGACAACGTTGAGAACCGCGGCGCCGTAGGCGCCGACCTGTTCGGCGATGCCTTCGGCTTCCGGGCCGAACGCGATCGCTTCGAGCGATTCGCCGGTGTCGTCGGCGACGTCACGGGCGAGCGTCAGCGCCTGCAGCGAGACGTCGTCGACTTCGCCGTTGTCGTGTTCGACGAGTGTGAGTACCATCTAGACCACCTCCAGGTCTTCGAGAACGTCGACGACGTTCTCGGCGGCCTCGGGGCTCTCGCCGAGGATCTCGGCGGGGCTGTCGTCGGTCTCCGGCACTTCGAGTTCGACCAGTTCGAGGCCGCCCGCTTCCTTCTCTGGCTCGATGTGCTCGACGGAGGCCTTCCGCGCCTGCATCTTCGCACGCATCGACGGGTAGCGCGGCTCGTTGAGGCCCTCCTTGACCGTGACGACCGCCGGCAGGTCTAGTTCGTACACCTCGGAGCCGCCGGGGATCTCGCGTTCGGCGACGATCGAGCCGTCCTCGACCTCAAGCTCTTTGATCCCGGTGACGCAGGGGAGATCGAGCTGCTCAGCGACGTGGACGCCGACCTGGTGGTTCGCGGCGTCGGCAGACTCGTTTCCGAACAGCAGGAGGTCGTAGTCGGTGTCGTCGTCCTCGATCGCCGAGGCGATCGCGTTCGCCGTCGCGGCGGGGTCCCACTCATCCTCATCTGTTTCCAGCAGTATCCCGTCGTCGGCGCCCATCGCGATGCCCGAGCGGAGCTGTTCGGTCGCGTCCCCGCTGCCGAGCGTCAGGACAGTCGCGTTGCCGCCCTCGTCTTCGACGAGCTGGACGCTCTCCTCGATGGCACACTCCTCGTGCGGGCTGATGGTGAAGCCCAGCGAGGTGGTGTCGATGGACAGGTGGTCGTCCGTCAGCACGACCTTCGAGCCCGTTTCCGGGACGCGTTTGATGGCTGTGAGTATCTCCATGATCAGTAGTTGTTCTTGAACAGCCGTTCGTTGTCCGGGTCGAAGACGCCGCCGTAGCCGGCGACCTCGACCTCGACGGGGTAGTGCTGGCCGAAGTACTCGACCTGCAGTTCCTGGCCCTCAGTGGCGTACTCCTGCGGCAGGTAGCTGAGCAGGAGGTGCTTGCCGACAGACGGGCCGGTTCCGGCGGAGGTCACGTAGGAGCGGCGCCCCTCGTCGTCGACGAGGACGTTGCCGTCGCCGTCGAGGATGGGTTCTCCGCCCGTCATGAAGCGGCGCTCACCGCCGTCTGGTGCGTGGTCCGTCACGGACAGCGTACACAGGGTGGCGGTGTTCTCCTCGTCGATCGCCGCCGCGTAGGCGTCCTTGCCGACGAAGTCTTCGTCCTTGACGCCGTGGAGCGTCAGGCCGGCCTCGGCGGGGGTGTAGTCGATTTCGAGTTCCGCGCCCATCAGCCGGTAGCCCTTCTCCATCCGGCCGGTCTCGCCGTAGACGCCGGTACCGACCGGGCGGATGTCGTAATTCTGGCCGGCCTCGTGGATGGTGTCCCAGAGGCGCTGGCCCTTCTCCATCGGGGCGTAGATCTCCCAGCCGAACTCGCCGACGTAGGAGATGCGGAACGCCTTGGCGTTGACCGCGCCGATGGTGACGTCCTTCATCTCCGCGAAGTCGAAGCTGTCGGACGTCATCTCCTCCTCGGCGATGCCGTTCATCAGTTCCTCGGCGTCCGGTCCCCAGACGCCCAGGGTACACAGCTCGGAGGAGCGGCCGATGAGTTCGGCGTCGCCCTCGAGGTGGTTTCCGAACCACGTCTTATCCTGGCCGGCGTGGGCGCCGCCGGTGATGACGCGGTAGTGGTTCTCGCCGAGTCGGGCGATCGTCAGGTCGGAGACGAAGCCGGCGTTCGGCGCCAGCACCGGCGTGTACACCGAGGAGTCGACGTCGAGATCCATCGGCGCCACGCAGATCCGCTCCATATTCTCGTAGGCGTCGCTGCCGACGATGTCGAAGATGCCGAAGCCGGTGTCACCGATCATCCCGACGTTGTTCCGCAGGTGCAGATGTTCGCCGAGGATGATCTCGGACCACCAGCGGTTGTCCCACTCGTTGGGACGCTTGAGACCCTCGATCTCGTCTTCGTACTTCTCGACGAGGTCGGCGTTGGACTCGAACCAGCGCGGGCGCTCCCAGCCGCCGGCTTCGAAGAACTCGGCGCCGAGGTCCTTCTGCCGGTGGTAGAACCCGCTGGTGCGGAGCGGACGGACCGTCTGCCACTGCTCGCGCGGGTGGACGATGCCGTAGGTCTTCTGGAAGCCCTCGGCGCCGCGGGCCTTGACGAACTCCTGGTTCTCGCCGTACTCGTCGAAGCGGGCGACGTGGTCGTGGGCGACGATGTCGATGTCCGGGTGACCCTTCGTCATCCACTTCGAGACCTCCCGGGCGATCGCGGGCGCCTCCTTGATCCAGATGGCGGCGCACGACCAGAGGCCGTCGACCTCCGGAATCGGGCCGAGAAGCGGGTGGCCGTCGGGCGTGACCGACAGCAGGCCGTCGATCGAGTGACGGATGCCGGCGTCCGGATCGTCGAGGACCTCCGGGATGATCTCTAAGGCGTGCTCCATCGACTGCTCGAAGGCGTCCTCGGTGAGCGGCGGCTGGGTCGGCGAGAGCGGCGACTCCTCGATCGAGGGGACGTCGTCGACGTCCCAGAGGATCGGCCGGTGCTCGTAGGAGCCGACCTCGATGTCGTTGCCGTGCTGCCGCTCGTACATCTGGGTGTCCATGTCGCGGACGACGGGGTAGTTGATCTCGCCCTCGCCGTCCTCGAAGCGCTCGATCGGGCCGACAGAGACCATCTGGTGGACCGCCGGCGACAGCGGGATGTCGACACCCGCCATATCCGCGATCTTCGGGCTCCACAGCCCCGCGGCGATGATGACCTCGTCGGCAGAGACGGTGCCCTTGTCGGTCTCGACGGCGGTGATCTCGCCGTCCTCGACGTGGAGGTCCGTTACTTCCGTGTTCGGCGCGGTGCGGAGTGCGTCCCGATCCTTCGCCTCCTGGCGATAGAGTTCGCCGGCGCGGAGCGGGTCACAAGTGCCGGCCCCCGGGCTGTAGAAGCCGCCCTTGATGATGTCCGTGTTGATGTACGGGACCAGTTCCTCGACCTCTTCCGGCGTGAGGAGTTCGGCCTCCTCGCCGAAGGATTTCCCGGAGACGACGCGCCGTTTGAGCTCCTCCATCCGCTCTTCGGTCCGGGCGACCTCGATCCCGCCGGATTCGTTGAAAGTGTCGAACTCCCGGTAGATGTCCCGGCTGTCGGACGTCAGCTGGGTCATATCCTTGCTGTGGTCGACCGGGAAGATGAAGTTCGACGCGTGGCCGGTGGAGCCGCCGGGATCCGAGAGCGGACCCTTGTCGATCAGGAGGATGTCGTCTCGGCCCCGCTTCGACAGTTCTCCCACGAGAGAACTGCCGACGATACCGGCGCCGATGATAACTGTACCTGCGTTCGATGGGAAGTCGTTCGTGCTCATCGATTGCTAACCTCGTGTTTGATTTCGCTCGTCAGATGACGGTCGGTTCTCCGCTGGTCGGAGTGTGCTACGTCCACATATCTACTACTTAGGCCTAGCCCCATATGATCTTACGGTTACGGTGACTCCCCTAACAAACTGCCCCTGTACTATAGAACGTCATTTTATGCGCCCCGGCCGGCCGCGAATTCCTCGCGAGGGTCGCCGAGAACGGGCCCTCTCGTCGGCCGGCGGAACGTTGGTCACGACCTTGCGGGCGAGGCCGTCTCCGCTCCCACGATCCTACCGTATCGCGGCGGAGTGGGTTCGCTACAGTGCCAGAAAGAGCAGGAACGGGAGAACGAAAAGCAGCACGAACATCCCCAGTAGCCCGAGGCCGTAACTCAACAACGTCGCGATGCTCGTGGTCCACGCGGGATGATCAAGTTGGGCAGGGGGATTCATCGATTACAGGTTGCAGCGAATCAAACATAAGCGTGCGGGACGGGGCGGCGACTCTCGGGAGCGCGTTCCACAACCTGTTGTGAGAACGATAGTACGTTCGCCGGATACGGTGCGAATCCGCGTCTCGAACTCGAAACGGAGACACTCGGAGTCGCCCGTTTTCGGATCGGGGTCGCCGTTCCGCTGTCGAACGTACCAACCTTTATCATTGGATTCGAGAATCTCTAGCCGTTATGGTTGCCGAAGGGGCGACGACCCGACCGACGTTCTGGCGTATCGGCCACCTCGGCGAGGTGGTCTTCTACCTCCTCGCCGTGGTGACGATCCTGATCTTCCTGTACGGCGCATACAAGCGGGTCGACCGCTACACCGCCGGGACGGAAGACTGGTTCGAGCGGCTCGATAACCTCCCGGGGCGGATCGTCTCCGCGACGCGGATCGTCCTCTCGAACCGGAAACTCTTCGACCGCGACACGGGCGGCGGCGTGATGCACGCGTTCATTATGTGGGGCTTTCTGACGCTCCTGATCGGGACCACGATCCTCGCGATCGATATGGACATCTACCAGCCGATCACCGGGGCGCTGGGCACGGAGCAGTCCTTCTTCGTCGGCGACTTCTACCTCTCCTACTCCTTCGTGATGGACGCGATGGGACTGCTGTTCGTCGTCGGTGTCGGCGTCGCCCTCTACCGGCGCTACGCCGTCCGGAAAGAGCGCCTGTGGGGCAAACACACGAGTCTGGAGGACGACTTCTTCATCTGGGCGCTGTTCCTGCTCGGCGTCGGCGGCTACGTGACCGAGGGCATCCGCATCCTCGGCACCGGCTTCCCCTCCTTCGAGACCGTCAGCTTCGTCGGCTGGTTCCTCGCTGAGGTCTTCGCGGTCGCGGGGATGACCGAGTCGGCGGCGGCGGCGGTCTACCCGTTCGTCTGGTGGTCCCACTCGCTTCTGGCGTTCGCATTCATCGCAGCGATCCCATTCGGGAAGCCCTTCCACATGCTCTCGTCGTACGCTAACATCGTGGCACGCGACGAGAAGGCCGGCAAACGCCTCCCCGGCGTGCCCGCCGATCTCGACGCCGACACGGGCGCCGAGGCCATCGACGACTTCTCCTGGAAGGAGATCCTCGATCAGGACGCCTGTACGAAGTGCGGCCGCTGTTCGACGGTCTGTCCGGCGAAGGAGTCCGGCCGGCCGCTCGATCCCCGGGACGTCATCCTCGATCTGAAGCAGTACCGCGAGGACCTCGACGCGGGCGAGACCGAGGCGGTCGACATCGTCGCCGACGGCGGCGAGAGCGTCGTCGACGCCGCGACGATGGAGTCGTGTATGTCCTGTATGGCGTGTATGGACGCCTGCCCGGTCGACATCGAGCACCTGAAGTCGTTCACCCGAATGAACCGGCAGCTCACAGACCAGGGCGACGTCGACTCCAACGTCCAGGATATGTTCGACAACGTGATGGGAATGGGCAACACCTTCGGCGACCCGCCGGACGAGCGCGCCGCCTGGGCCGACGAACTGGACTTCGACGTCACCGACGCTCGCGAACAGGAGGTCGAGTATCTCTGGTACGTCGGCGACTACCCGAGTTACGACGACCGGAACAAGAAGGTCGCGCGGTCGCTTGCGAAGATTCTCGAACACGCCGACGTGGAGTACGGTATCCTCTTCGAAGAGGAGAAGTACGACGGCAACGACATCCGCCGACTCGGCGAAGAGTTCCTCTACGTCGACCTCGCGGGGTACCACGTCGAGCGCTTCGAGGAGGTCGATCCCGAGAAGATCATCTGCACCGACCCCCACTCCTACAACACGTTCAAAAACGAGTACCCCGAGGTCAACTACGACGAGTTCGCCGACGAGCCGCTGATGCAGTTCGAGTTCGACGGCGAGTGGAACCAGGATGGCGAAATCGACGTCCTCCACTGGACGCAGGCGATCGAGGAACTGGTCGAAGACGGCGGTCTGGGTCTGCAGGGGAACGAACTCGACTACACGGTCACCTACCACGACCCCTGTCACCTCGGCCGCTACAACGACGAGTACGAGGCGCCGCGGGAGATCATCCGCGCGACGGGCGCGACGCTCGCGGAGATGCCGCGCAACCGCAGTAACTCCTTCTGTTGTGGTGGCGGTGGCGGCGGCCTCTGGATGGACATCGACGAGGAGTCGAAGCCGAGCGAAGAACGGATGCGGGAGGCGCTCGAGGACACGCCGGCCGGCGACGCCGTCGAGAAGTTCGTCGTCGCCTGCCCGATGTGTATGACGATGTACGAGGACGGCCGCAAGACCGGCGGCTACGAGGACGACATCGAGATCGTCGACGTCGCGGAACTGCTCGTGGAGGCCATCGAGGCCGGCCCCGGCGTCGAGGCGAGCGGTTCGGGGCAGGCGGCCGGACAGGCGGACTGAGACGGACTGCCGCAACTTTTCACGTCACGATCCTGAGATCGGTTTCGGGAACACGGGGAGAACGCGGTCAGTGCGGCCGCCGACCTGTCGTTCGTACTGCTCCGGTGAACCGACACGAGCCCCGGTCTCGCGGAAAGTTATTTGTGAACGGGTCGTGACCGTACGTCCGGAGCGATGTACGAGGAGATACTCATCCCCTACGACGGGAGCGGCGAAGCCGAGAAAGGCGCGATGCACGGGATCGAACTGGCGGCGGCACTCGGCGCGAATGTAACGGCGCTCTACGTGATCGACCTGCCGGGGGCACCGCGGGCGCTGGCCCTTCGCGACGACGAAGAAGAGATGCGGGAGCGATACCGGGAGTACGGCGAGGAGGTGCTGGACGAACTCTGTGAGATAGCCGCCGAACACGGCGTAGAGTGCTCGACCGCGTTCAGAACCGGCTCTGTGGCCGAAGAGGTCGTCGACTATGCCAACGACGAAGGGATGGACGCCATCGTGATGGGTTCGGCGTACCGCGGCGCTATCGGCTCGCTGTTGGGTGGAACCGCAGAGAAGGTGGTCAGGACCTCGCGAGTGCCGGTGATAACCCAGCGGATGAACGTCGACGATATCTGAGCGGTGAGGCACACACCGAACCGATAGTAGCGTTTGCAAGTCTTCACTCACACGGTCGCACGACTGCCTGCGATCGGATGAGCAATCAGTTGCAAACGCTACTATAGTCGTAGAGCAGGCGAAGATCAGTTTTCCACCAGGTGATTTTCCCGGTAGTAGATGACGATGCTGGCACTCAGAAAGCTCATCCCCGCGACGGTGTAGTCGCCGAGAGTCATCTGGTAAAGCGCGAACGCGAAGAGGACGACGACGACGACGACAGCCACGGATGCGAGCAGGTTCTTCATATACGAACAGTTACGTCGCTCGGTATAAACGTACGGCTGTCCGATCAGAGAAACTGGCGACAGTGACCGCGGCCCTGCACGGACGGCGATCGGTGTCGTTGCGTACGAAACACAGATAGTCATTGTGCTGATATTTTGTGCAAGGAGCTCGGAGTTTTCAGATCTCGGAGACGATTTGTTCGCCGTCGCTCGTCAGCCCCCGGCCCGGTATGCAGGGTCGGTGTCTCCAGAGCCGCAGCCGCAAACCGGCGGAACTGGCGCCGATTCGGCGATATAGGCACCTCCCTTCCGCGAAAACGTCGGCGTTAGTGTCTTACTGGCGAATATTGCCCAACCTTTATTGTAATTGAACGACAGCGAATCTATGAGGTATAGTAGCATTCCACTCAGGAGTGACCAAACGACGGCGGGAGATAGTCGGATTGTCCCGACAGAAAAGCACAGTACGGCGACATAGACAACCGGTGTCACGGTCTAAATGACGACGGCACAGACGAACTGCCAGGCACGACTCGGCAATCGTACAATGATAACGAACGATCAAACGAGACAAGGCGAAACGGAGGGAATATATGTCAGATAAAGAAACGACTGGAGAAATGTCCGACGGGCTACAGGTGGAGCTGTTTCATCCGGAATCGGACCGCGAACCCGGTGACACGAACATAGCGAAGTGGGGGTTCGACGTCCATCCCGTGGTGTTCCCGGTAGCGCTCGTGCTCATCGCGCTGTTCATCGCTGCAACGATCATCCTCGGTGAGAGCGCGTCGGCCGCGTACACGTGGTTGTTCAACTTCATCGGGGAGAACTTCGGCTGGTTCTACCTGCTGTCGGTGAACATCTTCATCGTGGTGCTGTTGTACTTCGCGTTCGGAAAGTACGGGAACATCAAGATCGGCGGTGTGGAGGCCGAAAAGGAGTTCAGCGACTTCTCCTGGATGGCGATGCTGTTCAGCGCCGGAATGGGGATCGGCCTGATGTTCTTCAGCGTCCTCGAACCGGTCTTCTACTTCTCCAGCCCGCCAGGGTTCTGGGGAGTCGAAGCGGGAACCGGCGCCGCGGCCTCGGCAGCGATGGCCCAGACGTTCTTCCACTGGGGCTTCCACCCGTGGGCGATCTACGGGCTCGTCGGCCTCGGGCTGGCGTTCTTCTCGTTCAACCGCGGGCTCCCGCTGACGTTCCGGTCGATCTTCTGGCCGCTCTTGGGTGACCGCATCTACGGGTGGCCGGGGCATCTGATCGACCTCGTGACCGTCTTCGCGACGCTGTTCGGCCTGGCGACGTCGCTCGGCCTCGGTGTCGCACAGGTGAACCGGGGACTCGCGTACGTTTCAACGGAGATCCTTGGCGTTCTTGGAAGCTTCCCGAACAACACGATCTCACAGATCGTCCTCATCGCGGGGATCACCGCCATCGCGACGATGTCGGTCGCGGCCGGTCTCGACGGCGGGGTCAAGCGCCTGAGCACGGTGAACCTCTATCTGATGTTCATCCTGCTCGGCTTCCTGCTCATCGTCGGACCGACGATCTTCGTCCTCGGGACGTGGGTCGAAGGCCTCGGCGCGTACTTCGGCAACGTCGTCGAACTCGGCTTCTTCCGCGGTGCGATGGGCGCCGGTGGCGGCACTGTCACCGCCTGGACAGTGTTCTACTGGGGCTGGTGGATCGCGTGGTCGCCGTTCGTCGGAATGTTCATCGCGCGCATCTCGAAAGGACGGACGGTCCGCGAGTTCGTGCTCGGGGTCCTGTTCCTCCCGTCGCTGTTCTCGACGCTCTGGCTGTCGACGTTCGGCGGCAGCGCGCTACAGACCGCCGTCCAGACTGACGGCGCCGGCGCGGTCGTCGGCGCGTACAACGAACTCGGCTACGGCGCCTTCGAGACGCTCGGAATGTTCGTGATGCTCGAGCAGTACCCGCTCGGCGCCATCACGGCGTCGCTGGCGACGCTTCTCATCATCACGTTCTTCGTCACGTCCTCGGACTCGGGGTCGCTCGTCATCGACCACCTGACATCGGGCGGCAAACACGACGTGCCGAAGACCCAGCGCATCTTCTGGGCGGTCACCGAAGGTGCAGTCGCGGCGGTGCTCCTGTACGGGGGCGGCCTCGGCGCGCTGCAGACGGCGGCCATCACGACCGGGCTCCCCTTCGCGGTGATCCTGTGTCTGATGTGTTACACCGTCTATCTGGGGCTCGACAACGAGTACCAGATCCTCGAATCCCAGGAGTTCGCGGATCGGATCCAGAATATGACCGAGGAGGGCGACGTGGACGTCGTGACCACTGGCGGCGATATGGTCACGGACGTCCAGGGAGGTGACGAGTCAGCCAGCAGCGACTGACCTTCGGTATCACGCGAAACTAGTTTTGCGGAGCGGGGGCCGTTTTCCCGTCTTCCCGGTCGAACTGGGACACGATTGCGTCGGTAGTTGGTATTTTACCGCCCAATCGACAACCGACTGGAGGTCTCTCAGGGACATAGCAAACTCCCAGGAACCCCCGGCCGCTGGCGGGTCCGGATTCTAGGTCCGCAATCGGTTTCAACCCATAGTAGCGTTTGCAAGTCTTCACTCACACGATCGCACGCAGTCGTGCGATCGGATGTGCAATCAGTTGCAAACGCTACTATACTTTGCCGGCTACGGTCGGGGGACTGCCGCCGGAAGGGGTCGACGGTTCTTGCCTGCGGCGGTCAGTAGTAGTCCCACTCGTCGTCTGAATCGCCGCGGACCACCTCGTCGTCGTCGGTCTCCTCGTCGGGCCAGCGGACGCCGTCGCCCCGGAGCTGTTTGTACGCGTACGCCGCCATCGCGACAATGAACAGCCCCAGCACGAGCGCCCCGAGGATGCCGGCAAGCTGGGCGACAGATTCGAGCAGCCCGCCGCCGAACGTCTGGAGCATTGGCGCCATAGCTTACCTACGGAGGCGACGAGAAAGAGTCTTACCCACGCCTGCGAACTACCCGTTCCGCTCGGACTCGACGGTCCGTTCCCCGTGGATCCATTGCTGGGTCGTGCCGCCGAGCCCAACGGCGGGGAGGACGAACCAGGCAAACAGCGCGGGCGTCAACGGAAGCACGAGCCACGGGAGCGCGCTGAGTCCGGCACCGACGACCGCGCCTGGCCAGGGCCGCCTCGCCCCTTCCATCTCCGTGATGTACGAACCGACCACGAGATATCCGAGTCCCGCGAGCACAACAAGACCGATGCTGACGAGGACGCCAATACCGTAGACCAGTATCGGGCCGCCGGCGCCGACGCGAGCGGCCTGTGAGAGGACGTAGCCGCCGACGAACGCCACCAGCGCGAACGGAATAACCCCGTAGACGGTCCCGACCGCCGAGCCCTCGATCGCGCGATCGATCGCCTCTTCGACGATCGTTTCTCGGCTGACGAGGAGTCCAACCGCCGCAGCTAAAATCACCAAGAAAGAAAACCCCGCGTAGTAGACGGTCGGCAACCCGAGGAGCGCCGACGGATCGCCGATCTGCGCGGTGATGCCGACGATCGCGCCCTGATCAAGCATATGTGGAGGAGTCGGCGGAGCCACGGGAAAATCTGTCGACCGAGCAGGTCCCGCACACGACGCCGCGTCATTTATACTCGACAGGTCCTATGAAAGCGTATGGGACGGCTCCTGCGATCATTGCTCGGCGTCACAAAACGCATCGCCGTAGCAATCGCCAGGCCGCTCCAGCGGGGGGATGGGCCGAACAAGTTCCGACTGTCGGCGGTGGACACCGCGACAACGACGTACGACGGCGACGAAGGGTGGGCGAAGCGCCCGCCAGCGATCCTCGAATGCCCGCGGTGCGGCGGGGACATCCCACAGCGTCACTCCCGAGACGACATCGACTGTCCGCACTGCGTCGCCGAGTTCGACTATCAGGAGTTCCCGAATCTCGACCTGAAGCAGCTCACCTGTCCGGTGTGTCGCAGCGAGATGGTCCACGGCCAGCGGCACCCGGAGTCGTTCGACCTCGTCGAGTGGGCGACCTGTAACGGCTGTCGGTACCACTGGGAGTACAAGCATTCGTACTCCTGAACGACCCCGGCTCGGGCTCTCTGGCCGCTGAAGCCCGCGTTCGTCCTCTCCTCGCAGAAACCCGGAAGCGACCCGTATCCGAGGCGGCGGTTCAGTTCCCAGGATCCAACTGGCCGGTGGCAGCCCCGATTGCCGCGACGTTTTCTGCCACGTCGTGGACGCGGACCACGTCGGCTCCCCGGTCGGCCGCGATTGCTGTCCCGGCAAGGGTCGGTGTGAGCCGGTCGTCGTCGGCGTCGTCGACGGCTTTGAACATCGATTTCCGGGAGTGGCCGATGAGGACGGGACAGCCGAGCGCTTCGAGTTCGCCGAGGCGGTCGATCAGCTCAAAGGATTCGATCGCTGACTTGCCGAACCCGCAGCCGGGATCGATGACGATCCGGTCCCGGTCGATTCCAGCCCGTTCGGCGCGAATCAGCTGTTCGTTTAGTTCCGCCATCACGTCATCGACCACGTCGTCGTACGTCGGGTTCCGATCGGGATCGACCGGGACCGAGAGGCTGTGCATCAAAACGAGCGACGCGTCGTGATCGGCGACGACGAAGGGCATCTCGGGGTCCGCCAGCCCGGAGACGTCGTTGACGATATCGGCCCCCGCTTCCAGGGCAGCGTCCGCTACGGCCGCCTTCCGCGTATCGATCGACACCGGGACGTCGAACGCCGAGAGTGCTTCGATCACCGGCACGACGCGGTCGATCTCCGTCTCGGTCGGGACCGGTTCAGCACCGGGGCGAGTGCTCTCGCCGCCGACGTCGATGATGTCGGCGCCCGCGTCGATCATCTCCTCGGCCCGGGAGACCGCCGCCTCGTGGGCCTCGTACTCGCCGCCGTCGTGGAAGCTGTCGGGGGTGACATTGAGGATACCCATCACCGCGGTGCGGTCGTCGGTGATCGGCTCGAGCCCCGCGTCGGGAGCGGGGTCGACGGGATCCAGCCGCCGTTCGAGCTGTGCCGCCAGCCGCCGCAGTCCCAACCCCTCCGAGGCCAGGTCGTCAGCAAGCTCCCGGAACTGTGCCGTCGTGCCCCCCAGCACAGTCGCGACCAACTTCTCGGGGCTGCCAGTCGTTGAGCGCCGACACTGGCCGCCGATGTCGGTCAGCCGATCCGCGATCCGCTGCGCCTGGTCGGGCCGGAGGTACGTCCGGAAGAGCCGGCGGTCGATCTCCTCTGCCGTGGTCGACTCCCGGTTCGGGGCGCCACCGGCAGCGGTGCCGGATCCGTCCATTCTGCCGATGGGATCCTCCACGTCCGCTCGATCCTCGAACAGGGCGCCGACGAGGGAGTGCTCAGTGTGTGACGGGCGGGTTCGGGCCGTCGGCACGAGGAGCCGGGTCCATCGATCCCGGGCTTCCGCGACCGCATACAGCGATCCGGTGACCAGGACGAAGTCGTCGGGATCGGCCGCTTCGATCGCTCGTTCGGTCGCCTCGGGAACCGACGGAACCGCCTCGACAGTGTCGGCGTAGTCTTCGAGTGTGGCCGCGAGCGTGTCAGGGTCCTCTGCGCGGTCGAGTTCCGGCCGGGTCGCGTATGCGGCCGCGATCGGCGGGAGCGAGTCGATCATCTCGTCGTACGCCTTGTCGGACATCGCGGCGAAAACGAGATGCAGATCCTCGTACTCGTAGCGGTCGAGCAGACCGGCGAGCGTCGCCGTCGCCCCGGGGTTGTGGGACCCGTCGAGAGCGATCATCGGCTCCGTCGACATAATCTCGAAGCGCCCCGGCCACAGGACGGCTCTGAGCCCTTCAGCCATCGTGTCGGCCTCGACAGAGGCCACCTGGCGGGCGAGTGTGGCGGCGACGCCGGCGTTCGTGGCCTGGTGGGCGCCGAGCAGCGGGAGGTTCGTCTCGACCTCCCAGCCGGGGCCGACGATCGAGATCTCGTTTTCGACGGCAGATCGCATTCCGGTCTCGACTGCGACGACGTCGGGATCGGAATCGGGCGGCCCGACCGAGATGGCGTCGGTCACATCGCGAATGGCGTCGAGCGCCGCGCCGTCGGCGCCCGTGACCAGTGGAGCGTCCTGGGGGGCGACCTGTGCCTTGTCGCGTGCAATCTCTGCGATCGTATCGCCCAGAAGCTCAGTATGTTCCAGGCTGACGCTCGTGACGGCGCCGGCGACGGGGTCGACCGCGCTGGTGGCGTCGTATCGGCCGCCGATCCCGACCTCCAAGACCGCAACGTCGACGTCTTTCTCGCTGAAGTGGCGGAGCGCAACCGCGGTCAGCACCTCGAAGTGGGTCGGTTCGTCGTCGTCCGCCCGGAGACGGTCGATACACGGACCGATCTCTTTGGCGTAGTCGGCGACCTTCGATTTCGGAACCGGCCGCCCGTCGACGCGTACCTGTTCACGAAAGTCGTTCAGGCTGGGCGAAGTAAAGAGGCCGACGCTCACGCCGGCACGCCGAAGCACGCTTTCGAGCATCCGCGCCGTCGATCCCTTGCCGTTGGATCCGGCGATCTGTACGCAGTCGACGTCGAGGTGCGGATCGCCGAAGTGCGAGAGCATCCGGGCTGTCGTCTCGATGCCGAGCTTCGGCCGGCGCCGCTGAAACGAAGTGAGATAGTCGGCGGCCTCGTGATACTCCATATCACGTATCGGCGGCGGTTGCCTGATTAACCTATCGGGGTTGGACGCGCGTAAGTATAACTTTTCGTACGTTTGATCGTGGGCCGGTGAATCGAGTATATCGGACAGTTGATTGCGGCGGTACGTCCGAGGAAACTCGGGTTCTCCAGTGCTAGATGAGACCAAGGTCCCCCCAAAACGACCTGATATCGGCTATTCTCCGGTTCTTGCCGTTTCAGAAACCTGTTGTGTCCGCGGGTCCGGGTCCGACAAAATCGGATTACTCTGGGAACTGCCACAGATCACGAAACACGTCTTCTCCGAGATGTTTCACTTTCTTCCGATACCCTTACGTGACCGCCGCGGGTCATCACAAAGTATGACGGAATCAGACGGGGACGGCGGGTTCCCCACAGATTACGAGATCGCAAAGGCGACCGACAAAGAGCCGATCCTCGACGTGCTCGAACCCTGGGGCATCGGGAACGACGACGTCGAACTCTACGGTGACTACAAGGCGAAACTGTCGAAGGAGGGCGTCGATCGTCTCCGCGACAACGCCGAGAACAAAGAGGGCAACCTCGTCCTCGTGACGGGGATGACGCCGACGCCGATGGGTGAGGGCAAGACCGTGACCACGGTCGGCCTCGGGCAGACGCTCAACCACGTCGGCGAGGACGCGATGATCGCGATCCGCGAACCGTCGCTCGGGCCGGTCTTCGGCGTCAAGGGCGGCGCGGCCGGCGGCGGCTACTCGCAGGTGCTTCCGATGGAGGACATCAACCTCCACTTCACGGGCGACCTCCACGCGCTCACCTCCGCGCACAACCTCATCTCCGCGATGCTGGACGCGAAGATCTCCCAGAGCGACGAGTTCGACATCGACGTCAACGACGTCTCGTGGCCGCGCGCGATGGACATGAACGACCGCGCGCTCCGCGACATCGTCATCGGCCTCGGCGGTTCGAGCGGCGGCACGGCGCGGGAGGATCGCTTCCTGCTGACGGCCGCCTCGGAACTGATGGCGGTCCTCTGTCTCGCGGAGAATCTCGGTGACCTCAAAGAGCGCGTCTCCCGGATCATCCTCGCATACAACAAAGAGGGCGACGTGATCACCGTCGACGACATCGACGCGACGGGCCCGGTCACGATGCTCCTGAAGGACGCGATCAAGCCGAACCTCGTCCAGACCATCGAGGGGACGCCCGCGTTCGTCCACGGCGGTCCGTTCGCGAACATCGCCCACGGGACGAACTCGCTGATCGCCGACAAGACGGCCTTCGGGATGGGCGATTACCTCGTCACCGAGGCCGGGTTCGGCTCGGACCTCGGTGCCGAGAAGTTCATGAACATCGTCTGCCGCCTCGGCGATATGACGCCGAATGCGGTCGTGCTCGTCTCGACCGTACGCGCGCTGAAGTACCACGGGATGGGAATGTGGCCCGCCGACCTCGAGGAGGTAAAGAAGGCCGGCGTCGACGAACTGGAAGCCGGCTTCGCGAACCTGGATAAACACGTCCGGAACCTCCAGAAGTTCGGCGTCCCGGTCGTCGTCGCACTCAACCGCTTCCCCGACGACACCGACGAGGAGATCGAGGCCGTCGTCGAGCACTGCCGCGAGGACCTCGGCGTCGAGATCGCCGAGTCGAACGTCTTCGCGGAGGGCAGCGAGGGCGGCGTCGACCTCGCCGAGCACGTCATCGACGCGGTCGAGTCCGGCGACGAGGACGACTTCGACCACCTCTACCCCGACGAGGCGTCGATCAAAGAGAAGATCGAGACGGTCGCGACGGAAGTCTACGGCGCCGACGACGTCAACTACGTCGGCAGCGCCGAGGAGGACATCGAGCGCCTGGAGGACCTCGGCTTCGACGATATGCCGGTCTGTCTCTCGAAGACGTTCCACTCGCTGAGCGACGATCCCTCGAAGAAGGGCGCCCCGTCCGGGTGGGAACTCGACGTCCGCGAACTGTACCCCTCCGCGGGTGCGGGCTTCCTGGTCGCGCTGACGGGCGACGTGCTGGACATGCCCGGCCTGCCGGCGACGCCGGCCGCCGCGGGGATGGACATCGACGAGGACGGCAACATCAGCGGCCTGTTCTAGGCCGCGCGGTCGCGGGCGGATTCAGCGGTTTTCGACGCGGCTTTTTTGCGGACGTGATCGACCGAGCGCCTGCGCTGGCGAGTCGTGGACGCCGACAGCCGAACGGTCGATGACGCCGACTGCTGACCGGTCGATGACGCCGACAGCCGAACGGTCGATGACGCCGACAGCCGACCGATCGATGACGCCGACAGCCGAACGGTCGATGACGCCGACAGCCGACCGATCGATGACGCTGACAGCCGAACGGTCACTGGTCGCTGCCGAGGACCCACACCGCACGGTAGAGGTCCCAGAGGTCGCGGTCGCACCGCTCGGCGACCGATCGGTACGCGTCGAGATACCGCTCGTAGTCGCTCACGTCCGGCGTCTCTGGGTAGGCCTCGTCGAGTTCGCCCGTCTCCTGCAGCACCGACCACTGGCGCTCGTCGATAACGACGTAGTTGTCGGGATCGATGTACTGGCAGAACGCCGAGCCGACGGGCACGTCGACGCCCGCGAGGTCTGTCAGACGCGAGAGTTTCTCCGCGGCGCCGTCTGCCGCGACGGCACCGGTGATGGCGTCGTGGACCTTCTCGTAGTCGTTTTCGTCGTAGGCGTCCTCGATCGCCCGTCGGTCGGCGTTCGGGATCGTTCCCAGGAACCGACGGCCGTACCACTGGACGACCCACTCGGCGTCCCGCCAGCCGTAGTCGCCGCTGGCGAAGGTATCCGGCAGTAACTCGATGTGCTCGGCTTCGGCGGTCGATAGCGGCTGGACTGAAGGGTACTCGCGAACCTTCTCGTCGACGACGTCGGCAGTGAGTTCCATACGCGTGGTAGCCGCGCCAGGATCCTTATCCTGTCGACTGTGGGAGAATTTCGGGCGCTCGTCACCAGCCGCGAAGGTCGGAAAACTTTGTAGCTATTTCTCCATATTTCGCGGCTCTTAGCTCGCAGCAGCAACAGTCCCAGAATCTGAACAGCTGTAGGTCGCGTATTTTCGCTGCTTCCAAACCAGCAGGTGAAACCGCTGCGGAGTTCAGCAGCGGTCGCGCTGGCTCCCCTCCCGCCCCGTCGGGGCGAGTTCCGCCGCGCGCGAACCGGAATCCCCGCCGCGCAGCAAAAATCGTCCGCGATGTGACGGCTTTTGGAACGTCCCGTCGCCGCCTGTCAGCTATCGGCGGGACTGACAGTTCACTGTACGTTTCAGTCCCGAATTCCGGGTAAAACGGCCATTTCAGGTGTTCGTCCGGGTATCTCGGCGATCGTGTGTGAGAAAGATTGATACGGATGGCAGGGCAGGATACAATCGAGATGAGCCATCACGCGGAGGGATCACGCTATGTCGAGTGACGAACAGGATCAGGAACCGGTCAAGACCATCTGCCCGTACTGCGGTGTGGGCTGTGGGATCCAGGTACAGCCAGGTGAGGACCCGGGCGATATGCGATTCATGCCCTGGGGCGACGCGCCGGTCAACGACGGCCGCGTCTGCATCAAAGGCGGAGCGGCGACACAGGTCGTCGACCACGAGGACCGACTCACGGACCCGCTGATCAAGGAAGACGGCGAATTCCGCGAGGCCTCCTGGGAGGAGGCCTACGAGCGGATCGTCTCGGAACTCGAGGAGGTCCGCGAGGAGCACGGTCCCGATGCGATGGGCTTTTTCGGCTCCTCGAAGACGATGAACGAGGAGAACTACCTCCTCCAGAAGCTCGCGCGCCGCTACGGCACCAACAACGTCGACAACTGTACGCGGATGTGCCACGCCTCGACGGTGTGGGCGCTGCGGACGAGCCTCGGCGCGGGCGCGATGACCAACAGTATGGAGGACCTCAAAAACGAGGCCGACCTCTTCTGGATCCAGGGCGCAAACCCCGGCGAGCAGCACCCCATCGCCAACAGTAACTACTTCCGGCAGGCGGTGCTCGATGGCGCGACCGTCATCCAGGTCGACCCCCACGCGAACAAGACCACGCGCTCGTTCGACATCGAGGAGACCGAGCGCCACCAGCACCTCCAGGTCGAACCTGGTGCCGACATCCCGCTTCTCAACGTCGTCCTGAAGACGATTCTCGAAAACGACTGGGTCGACGAGGAGTTCATCGCAGAGCGCACCGAGGGCTTCGAGGACCTCGAGGAAACCCTCGAAGACTTCGACAAGGAGGAGGCCGCAGAGCAGGCCGGCGTCCCGCTGGAAGACATCGAACTCGCCGCCGAGAAGTACGCGAAGGCCGACAACGCCGCTATCTTCACCGGGATGGGGATGAGCCAGCACACCTGCGGCGTCGACAACGTCCAAAACGAGATCAACCTCGCTTTGATCACGGGCAACGTCGGCCGCCCCGGCACGGGCGTCAACCCGCTACGCGGCCAGAACAACGTCCAGGGGACAAGCGACGTCGGCGCGATGCCGAACGTCCTCCCGGGCTACCAGCTCGTCGACGACGACGAGGCACGCGAGAGCGTCGAGGAGGTCTGGGGCTTCGAGATTCCGGACGAACCCGGGCTGACGAACGTCGAGATCACCTCGAACATCGGCGAGAAGATTCACGGGATGTACGTGATGGGCGAAAACCCCGTGATGTCCGAACCCGACGCCAACCACGTCGCCGAACTCTTAGACGAGGTCGGTTTCATGGTGGTCCAGGACATCTTTATGACCGAAACCGCCGAGTACGCCGACGTCGTGCTGCCGGCGACGACGTGGGCCGAGCGCGGCGGCACCGTCACCAACACCGACCGTCGCGTCCAGCGGATGCGAGGGGTGCAGAAGGTTCACGAGAACACCAAACACGACCTCGAAATCCTCTCGGAGGTCGGCACCCGCCTCTTCGGCGAGGGCTTCGACTTCGACACCCCCGAGGAGGTCTTCGAGGAGCTCCGTGAGGTCTGTCCGATCTATCACGGGATGTCCTACGACGCACTCGGCGAGGAGGGCCTCCACTGGCCCTGCTATGAACCGGGCGACGAGGGCGACCAGTTCCTCTACGAGGACAGCTTCGACACCGAGAGCGGTCTCGGGCAGATCGAAGGTGTCAACCACCAGCCGCCGAAGGAGACGCCCGACGACGAGTACCCGCTCATCCTGACCACCGCGCGGCTGGAGGAACACTACAACACCGGGACGATGAGCCGCCGGTCGCCGCGGCTCAACAAGCAGTACCCGGAGAACTTCGTCGACGTCCACCCGAACGACGCCGAGCGCTACGGCATCGAGGACGGCGACAAGATCACGGTGAGGTCCCGGCGCGGCGAGATCACCGTCGAGGCCCACGTCACGGAAGACATCAAAGAGGGCGTCATCTGGACCACGCCGCACTTCGCGGCCGCCTCCGCCAACGCCCTCACGAACGCCGTCCTCGACGAGCGGGCGAAGATCCCCGAGTACAAGGCCGCCGCCGCCGAGATAGAGGTCGGGGTCGAGCCGTCCGACGCGGACCCGGAAGCGCCCGCAGACGACTGATCGGCCTCACACCCGCTATTCTGTCGCTGCCGGTTTTCGAACGAACGTCTCTGTCCCGCTCAGTCGTCTCTGCTCGCCAGCGACTCCGCGGCGACGGGCGTGTCGTCGTCGACGACGTCCAGGAGATCGAGTCGATCCAGTAGCGATCGCGTCGGAATCCCCTCGGGACTCCACCCGCGGGCGGCGTAGTACTGTTTCCGCAGGCGATCGAACCAGCCGTCGGTGATGGCTTGCCCTGCCGCCGAGCCGGACGCGAGCGGGCGCCTGAACGCGGCCGGTAGCGACTCGTCGGCAGCGTCGAACCCTTCGCGAACGTTGAACAGGCGGGTCAGCGTCCAGGTCCGCTCGCCGACCCGGAGCAGTTCCGCCGGGTCGGTCGGCGCGGTCGCGTCGACTGTCGACAGCCATTCGGCCCCGAGGTCCTCCTCCAGAGTGGCCCCGGCGAAGTCGTCGGCGATCAGACACCACAGAACCGACGTGATCGTCTGTTCGCGGATCACGAGTCGAACGCGATCAGCATCGTCCCAGGAGTCGCCCTCGAAGACCTCCGTTTCGACCGGAAGCGACCGCCGGTGGCACGCGCCGCGATCGCTGGTCGCGTACGCCAGCGCCGTCGTCGGCGATCCACGCGGATCGTAGGCGGGGACCTCCATCGACTTGATCGTCGGAACGAGGTCACTCCCGCCAAGTCGGTTCGCGGCGGCTTCGACGCCGTCCGCGAGCGCGTCTGGCGCACCCGGTTTTCGGGCCGCGATCGCCTCGATGAGTTCCTGTGCGGCCGCTTCGTCGCCGAAGGAGAGGTCGGCGTTGACTGCAGAGCCGAGATCGACGATCCCGTCCTCGTCGGCGCGGATCGCCCACGCGACGGCGTTGCCGGCGCTGATGACGTCGATCCCGAGCCGATCGCAGACGTCACCCAGCGTGGCCACGGCGTCGAAATCGTCGATCCCGAGGCCGGCGCCGAGCGACATCGGGGTCGCGCCGCGCGGCACAGACTCGCCCGTCTCCGTCTCGACGCGGAACCCGCCGGGGATCCCGCTGTCGTCGCCCCGTTCGCGGTCAATCGTTGCTTTCTTGGCCGCTTCGATGCCGATGTCCGTCGCGCTCTCGAAGGAGCTTTCCTGCCAGCCCCGGGTGGAGAGGACACCGACCTCGTCGGCGAAATCGACGGTTTCGAGCGTCGCACTGGCAGCGTGCCACCGGCCGACGTCGTGTTCGCGGTAGCGGCGTTCGTACTCGTCCCGGAGCGCCGCCACTCCGGCGGACGGCTCCGGTGGATGGCCGCGCGCGACAACGGCTTTCAGCCGCTTTGCGCCCATCACCGCTCCCGCGCCGCCGCGGCCCGCGTGGTGGTCGCCGCCGTCGGAGGCGATAGTCGCATACCGAACCTCGTTTTCGCCCGCCGGACCAACACAGGCGACCGCTCCGTCGTAGGCGTCGCAGGTTTCGACGACGTCGCGACCCCACAGTTCCGGTGCCGAAGACAGTGTCGCGTCGTCGTCTTCCAGTTCCAGTACGGTCGGGTCGTCGGCCTGGCCGGTGATGGCAACGCCGAGCGCGCCGTCCAGCGCGCCCACGAGCGACGTGGCGAAGCGGCCGCCGCTGTAGGAGTCCAGAAACGTGCCCGTCAGCGGCGAGCGGGTGATCGCCGCAAACTGCGGCTCACCGGGGAGGAGACCGCTCAGCGGCCCGAGCATAAACAGGAGGTAGTTGTCCGCTCCGAGCGGGTCGGTCCCGGGAGCCAGTCTGTCGTAGAGATACCGCGCCCCGAGTCCTTTTCCACCCACATAGTCGGTCAGCCACCGATCCGGGATCGGTTCGCGCTCGATCGTCTCCCGGTCGAGATCCACGTGGAGGAGGTGCTTCGAGGCCGCGGGAGTCATTCACGCAGAGGTAGCGCGCGAAGACTCATTAAGCGTTTGCTACGCGGAGGGACGCGATTCGACGTCTCGCGCAGTCCAGTTGGACGCTACTCGGTCGTCGCGATCGCCTCGATCTCGACGGCGGCGCCCTTCGGGACGGCTCCCGCCCCGACGGCGCTCCTGGCGGGCGGTTCCTCCTCGAAGAACTCGCTGTAGGCCTCGTTGAACGCGTCGAAATCGTCGATATCGTCGAGGAAGACCGTCGTCTTGAGCACGTCGGAAAGCGAGAGCCCCTCGGATTCGAGGATCGCCTCGACGTTCCGGAGACACTGCCGCGTCTGCTCGGAGACCGGTTCGTCGTCGAGGAGTTCGCCGTCGGTCGTCAGCGGCAGTTGGCCGGCCGTGATGAGGAGGCTGCCGTTCGTGGTCGCCTGACTGTACGCGCCGACCGCCGCGGGTGCATCGTCGGTGCTGATGGTTCGCTTCATACGCGCTTGACTTTCCTCTCGGACTTGTTAAAAGCCGGCAGACGGCAGCGACCCGACACATCGTGTCAGAGAACTGTATTGTTGTGGAGGCGACCGCCGGATGCGTCGGTCGCTACCGACCAACTCCGCCGGGCTCCCATCCGGGGGTATAGTTTTTACCTCGGGACCCGGACGTCACGGTAGTGGTTGACTCACACGACGAGTCCGGGGAGCGGCCGTTCGAGAAGATGTTTTACCCGACGGACCGGGTGCCGTTCGTGGAGTGGCGGGAGTTTTCCGGGGCGAAATCGACCGTCGCGCTGACGGTGGCGGTGACGGTGCTGGCGTTCGTGACCGGTCTCTCGAATTTGAGTCAGACGGAGGTCGTCGTCGACGGACCGCTCGCCGCCGTGATCCCGATGGCGGAGCCACTGGCCCGGTTCGGGGGCGTTCTCCTGGCGTTCCCGCTCTCCATCGCCGCGTTCGGCCTCCGGCGCAGAAAGCGGATCGCGTGGCTGCTCGCGGCGGCGGTGCTCCCGGTGCTGCTTTTGCTGCCGTTTCTGACCGGGCGTCCGACGGAGATTCCGCTGTTGATGCTGGTGATCGTCACCTACCCGCTGTTGCTCTGGAACCGCGGTGAGTTCCGGGACACGCTGGATCTCTCGTCGCTGCAGATCGCCTCGCTTTCGGCGATCATCGGCGTCGGCCTCTACGGAACCATCGGCGCATACGGCCTGCGGGAACAGTTCCTCGAACTCAACACGTGGGGGGACGCGTTCTACTACGTCATCGTGACGATCGCGACGGTGGGCTACGGCGACATCACGCCGGTAACAGCGGAGGCGAAGCTGTTTTCGCTTTCGGTGATCCTCTTCGGCACCGGCGCGTTCACCATCGCCGTCGGTGCGCTGATCGGCCCGGCGATCGAATCTCGGATGGCGGCCGCATTCGGAACTATGACTGCATCAGAGCTATCGCTCCTCGAGGACCACGTTGTGGTGCTCGGCTACGGCGACGTGACGGAATCGTTTCTCGATCGGTTCGGCGACGAGGCGGATATCGTCGTTATCACCCCGGACTCGACGGATACCTCGGAGTTGACCGACCGCGGGGTGGAGGTGCTGACCGACGACCCGACCGACGAAAAAGCGCTCGAAGACGCCAGAGTCGGCGACGCCAGGGCCGTTGCTGCCGCCGGCGACGACGACGCGAAAAACGTCCTTGCAGTGCTGGCGGCGCGGAACGTGAACCCTGACGTCCGGATCGTCGCGCTCGCGAACTCGGAGACGCACGTCGAGAAACTGCGCGCCGTCGGAGCGGACGAGATCGTCGACCTCCGGGCGGTCGGGGGGCAACTTCTGGGGGCTTCGGTCTTCGAGCGCGAACCGGATCTGTCGGGATCGACAGCCGCGACCGAAACGGCTGCTGGCGACGCAACCGACGCCACAGCTACTGAGGACGCCACGGCTACTGACGACGCAACCGACGCCACGACTCCGGGGACAAGCGCCGATTCCGACCAGAACGACCGTGAGGCCGAAGCGACGGAGAAACGGGACGGACCGGAGACCAAGGTCGGTTCCGAGGCGGACGAATGACCTCCCGGGCACCGCACCGAGCCGGCAGTATAATGGCGATTAACGGTAACTATTGACGTATGAGTGGAACGGATGCCGTCGATCCGGCCGAGAGCCTGGCGGGGCTGCTCCTGTGGCTGTTTATCGGATCCGGGGCGGTTGTTCTGGTCGGCTTCTTCTTCCCCTCGTTCGTCGGCGGGGCGCTCGGAGGCCAGACCTGGCTACTGCTGTCGTTGACGTTCTTCGGCTCCGGACTCGGTTACCTCGCCGCACTCCCCTACGAGGGGATCGAGAGGTTTTCGCGGACCTCGTCGCTCCTCCGGATCCGCCGCGGGAACGTCCGTGCACTCCTTTCGGATGTCGTCTTCGCTCACGATCCAGTCGTCCTGGGGTTGCCACTGCTCGTGTTCTCGGCGTACTTCGGGCTGCAGGTCCTCGTCCCGCCGGCGACGACCGCGGCTGTCGAGACGCTCTCCTCGGGTCTCCTCGAGGGGTTCGGTCTCCCGCTGCTCGTCATCGTGCTTCTGGCAGTGGGGTTCTGTGCTGCGCTGCTGTTCGGGCCGTGGGGCGATATCAAACTCGGCGGGGACGACGTCGACCCGACCTACACCTACCCGACGTACTTCGCGCTCATCTTCACCGCCGGGATCGCCGCGGGGATCGTCTTCTGGGGGCCCGCCGAGGCGCTGTTTCACTACCAGCAGCCACCGCCGTACTTTGACGTGGCGCCCCAGTCGGACGCCGCCATCGGTGCGGCGCTCGTGTACGCGCTGTTTCACTGGGGCGTCTCGGCGTGGAGCGCGTACGCGGTGATCGGGATCCCGATCGCGTACTACGTATTCGAGCGCGGCGCTCCTCTTCGTGTGTCGTCGATTCTAACGCCGTTCGTCGGCGTCGACGGGCTGGATTCGGCGTGGAGTCGGCTCGTCGACACCCTCGCCGTCTTCGCGACCATCGGCGGCGTCGCGACGTCGATCGCACTCGTCAGCCAACAGTTCCTCGCGGGCGTGGAGTTCCAGTGGGGCGTCCCGCCGGGCGGCATCGGGCCGATTCTCTTCGTGTCCGGGCTCGCAGCGGTCTACGTCCTCTCGTCTGTCTCGGGCCTCCACCGCGGAATTCGCCGAATCGCCGGGTTGACCGTGGTGCTTTTCGGCCTGTTCGCGCTGCTCCTGCTCGTCGTCGGCCCGCGCTCGTTCGTCGTCGACCGCGGTACCGACGCCGCCGGCGCGTATCTCGTTCACTTCCTCCCGATTAGCCTCTATTCGGGGAGTTCGTGGGTGACAAACTGGACCGTCTGGAACTGGGCGTGGTGGTTCTCGTGGGCGCCGTTTGCGGGCACCTTCCTCGCGGCGCTTTCGCGCGGCCGCCGGATCAGGACGGTCGTGTTCACGAGCGTGGGTGCCACGTCGGCGGCGACAGGCGTCTGGTTCCTCGTGTTCGGCGGGACGTCGCTGTCGATCCAGTCGTCGGGCCGCGCTGACGTCTTGGCGGCCATCGCCGACCGCGGGGGATCGGAGGCCGTCGCCGGCTTTCCGATCCTGTCGGCGCTGCCGCTGGGAGAGCTCCTGATGTTCCTGTTTCTCGCCCTCATCGTCGTGTTTATGGTGACGTCGGCGGACACCGCGACGCTGATTGTCGCGATCCTGGCCTCCCAACGAGGCGTCGCTCCTTCCCGAGGGAGTATTATCCTCTGGGGGGGATTCCAGGCTGCTGTCGCGCTGGCAGTGATCCTCCTCGGCGGCGGGGAGACGCTCCAGGCGCTTGCGGTGCTGACGGGCGCTCCCTTTGCCGTGTTGGCGTTGCTCGCGATGGGCGGCCTGGTGCTTGCCCTCTCCCGCGAGGAAGGCGGAAAGGAGCACACGTCGATCGTTCGACTGATTCTCCGCAGACTCCCGAACGTGCAGGCGCATCACGATATCGAACCACCGGATCGGAAAAAGTGAGTTCCACTGTCGGGAGAGCACGGCGTTGGACAGGCCCCACGGTATCAATACCCTGACTATTCACCGTCGCAACATAATGCCGTTCGCGAGGAACTCCCTATCGAACTCGGACACCGGCGTGTGCCACCCAAACTGCCGCGTCGTGACCATCTCGAACGATGACAACGATCATAGACGGCAACGAAATCGGCGCGCAGATCCGCTCGGCGGTCGGGGAGTGCGTCGAGACACTGACCGCGGCCGGCGGCGACCCCAAACTGGCCGCCGTACTGATGTGTGATGGCGGCGCAGGCCGCACGTACGTCTCGATGAAGCGACAGGCGTGTGCGGACGTCGCGATCGACTGCGATCGCTACGAAATCGATCCGGAAGCGCCCGCAGAGGCTCTTTACGAGCGGATCGAGACGCTGAACGGGGACTCGTCGGTCAACGGCATCACAGTGCAGACGCCGCTTCCCGATCACGTCGACGTGCGCGAGGTCCGCCGGCGGATCGAACCGGCGAAGGACGTCGACGGGCTTCACCCCGAGAACCTCGGCCGGCTTCTCACCGACGATCCGCGGTATAAACCCTGTACACCCCACGGGATCCAGATGCTTCTGAGTGCGTACGACATCGCGACTGAGGGAACCGACGTGGTGGTGGTCGGGCGCTCGACCGCGGTCGGCAGGCCCACGGCGAATCTGTTCTTCGGCCGGGGGCCGGGCGGTGACGCGACGGTGACCGTCTGTCACTCGCGGACCGACGACCTCGCCGCGAAAACACAGGACGCCGACATCGTCGTCGTCGCTGCGGGAGAGCCGGGGCTGATCGACGGCGAGATGCTGTCGGACGGCGCCGTGGTGATCGACGTCGGACTCAACCGTGTCGAGGCCACAGACGAGAGCGGGTCGCAGGTCGTCGGCGACGTCGACTACGACAGCGCCATCGAGAAGGCGGCCGCGATCACGCCGGTTCCGGGCGGAGTCGGACCGCTCACCACCGCGATGCTCCTGTACAACACCATTGTGGCCGCCAGCCGCCAAGCGGGCGTCGACGTAGACCTGCCGGAACAAAGCGACCTCGACGTCCCCGAAAACGGCGACAGCAGCCGGACTGTGACTATCGATTCTGCGTAGGTCGACTGAACCCTTTTGCCGACGGGTCGGCAGGACGTAGGTCGACTGAACCCTGTTGCCGACGGGTCGACAGAAGACTTGATCGCAGTCGATAGGAGACTCGGGCGCAGTCAAAAGAAAACTCGGACGCGGGCGACAGCTTTCGGTGGCTCTTTTCGGCCGCTGTCCGAACCGAGAGTGGAAATGAACGAACTCAGCGCTCACCACGTCGGAGTGACCGTTTCGGATCTCGATCGCGCCGTCGCGTTCTACCGCGACGTCCTGGGGCTCGACGTCCGTTCGCGGTTTTCAGTCGGGGGTGAGGCGTTCGCAACCGGCGTCGCCATCGACGGCGCCCGCGCCGATTTCGCCCATCTGGATGCCGACGGCGTCCGTCTGGAACTGGTCGCCTACGATTCGACAGACGCAACAGACGCCCATTCGACGCTCGATGAAGCCGGAGCGACGCACGTCGCGCTCGCGGTCGAGGACATCGAATCGTGGTACGACGGACTCCCGTCGGACGTCGAGACGCTGAGCCCGCCGCAGACGACCGAAAGCGGTACCACCATCTGTTTCCTTCGGGACCCGGAGGGAAACCTCGTCGAGGTCCTCTCGGAATGAAGTCAGACGTTTGATCCGCAATCGGGTGCTAGCATCGAATAAGATACGAATAAAATCGTTATAGACGAATAGGAAATAAAAATACCCGGAGGAGTACTAACCAAGCCTCATAGGGGTCCCGTGCATACCGATATATACGATGGCAACGAAAACGACCAACGATCGCAGCAGCACCAAATCACCGGAATTCGACATCTACCTCCCCGCGATGCCGATCTCCTCGACGCTTTCGAGCGTCGAGTCGTTCCTCGGCAAACACCTCGGCCGCCACGGCCGCGTCCTGATTCCGGACTCGTACAACAAGTAATACTGACCGACACAGGTCTGTGAAGAATTTCGCCGCCCGGGGCGGAGAGTATCCTGAAATAGTTTCTCCGACAGTATAAGCCGACCCCCCCACGGTGGTGCTCGCTCTCGTAGCGTGTGCAACAGATGATGCGACCGACCGCACCCAGTCGTGCGATTTGGTGTGTATTACTGTTTTTGTGCCGCCGAGCGCCGAAGGCGGGGATGGCGCTCGGCGGGAAGAGACGAGAGTAATCGGAGAACAGACGAACGCTACTGCAGGCTGAACCGCCCGAGCCGATTCCCGATTGCTGAAAACCGGATTGTGTTTATATGCTTACCGACCTCGTACTGTTATCTGAGATGAGTCATTCACAACCCAGTAAATCATTCGCGTTCGACCCTATCAAGACCGTTATCGGCGTCTTTGTGGTTCTCGGGATCGTTCTCACGGCGGTCGGTGGGTACGCGCTGCTGCAGACGTTCGGCGGCGGCCTGAGCGTGATTCCGCCTGAACTGATAATGACGGCCGTCTTCGGTGCGTTGCTCGTCGTGACCGCGCTCGCGACCCGCCGCCACGTGCCGAAGCGGCGCTGATAGTGATTACTCTCACTGTTTACCACTGAGCGCCGTCACCGGGGGGGTGGCGCTCGGTGGTAAGAGACGAGAGTAATCATTACGAGGGAGCGGCCACGCGTTTTCCGTTAGAACTCACGGACGGGCGCTGCCCGCCGAAAGGCTTACACCGAGGTGTGTGTTACTGATTCTCAACCGACAGTGGTCACCGACCCCACGTTCCCCGAGTGCTGTGTCACCTGTCCGCACCTGAATCAGGTCACGGCTTCGTGTACCCACGACCTCAGGCAGGTGGTAGTCCGAGAAGTCGACAGCGGCGAACCGTGCCCGGTGTACGTGAGCGAACGAGGGGAAGCGATGCGACAACTGGCAGAATCGTTGAGCGAATGACGGTTACCCTCACGGTTTCCCGCCGAACGCCGCCAGCGGGGGTTGTACTCGGCGGGAAGAGACGGGAGTAGTTGTTGTGAGAGCCTCCTTTTACAGGCTGTCAAATGCCACGGGGCTTGATCCAGAGGCGGATCACCGCCGCAACGTGCCCCACAGCGCCGCTATCGTGAACACGTAAAGCGCCGTCGACAGATCGTAGGCGTACGACGAAGAGGCCGCTCCGGCCACTGCCGTCGAGGCTCCGCCCAGAACGCCGGAGAGTGCCGCAGCGACGACTGGCCCGACGCAGCTCACGCAGGTGACGAGTCCCAGGACGCCCGAGAGGGCGCCTGCACTGGCCCGGGCGATGCTCGTGTACACGAGCGCCGTGAGCGCGAGATACCCGACAGTCTCGTATGGAACGAGCGACAGCGCCACCGGGCCATCGACCAGAAGCACGGGACCCCATCCCGGAATCGCGGGGAGGAGATCGACCGAGACTGGTCCACCCGATCCCACGGCGACCCATCCGCTCACCCACGCGAGCACGCCGAGGTACACGGTCGCGACGGCAGCGGCCGCGGCAGTCCGGCGGTCCGTGGGCCGGGGGACGTCGACCGCGCCGACGGCAAGCACCGCGAGGTTCAGCCACACGAACGGATAGAGGACGTAGCGTGGAGCCATCACGGCAGTGTCGCTCGTCAGCAGATAGCCCGCCACGACGACGAACTCGACCGCACAGAATACGACGAACTGTTTCGCGACTCGCACCGCTGATTCGGGAAGCGGGCCGCGGCGTTCGTCGGTGAGATGCAGTTTCATCGATTGTGTGGTCGCAGTAGCACCGTCTCGTGGTGAGTGTTCTCGTCGCTCCGGTGAGCACCGGACGAGGTGGGCCCACACCGGTAGAGGCGGGAACGATCAGTCTCGGATCACGACGCCGACGCGTCGTCGCCGGGGTCGGGTGACAACCGACCCATGACGTAGACAATCAAGAGCGCGACGAGGAACACGGCCTCAAAGACGATGACGGCGACGAACGGCAGATCGACGCCGAAGAACCCGGCTACCGTCCGTAGTTCGATCGCCACCGGGATCGAGAAGGCGATCAGGATCAGGAAGACGGACGGCGGTAGTTCGCGCATCAGCGCACCCCCAGAAGCGAGTCGACGACTGACTCGACCGGTGCCGTTCCTGCGAGGGAAGCGAGGGAGTTGTCCGACAGCGTTCCGAGGACGGTGTCGGCGAGCGCCTCCAGCGTGACGGGATACTCCGTCGCGGAACCGAGCAATCCCGCATCGGAGACGATGCTGAGGATCGGCAGCGTGTAGGCGAGGATCACGAGCAGGACCGCGATGCCGGTCCACAGCGAGAGGTTATCGAGGACAAGCGGCGCGCCGCTCGGCGGAGAGAGCGGTTCCGGGATCGTGTCGTCGACGGGCGTTCCCACCCGGTCGTCGGCCCACGTCGCGGCGATGTTGAACAGGAACAGCACGACGCTGAGGAACAACAACACGCCCCCGAACGCGATCTGCCACCGGATCTCGCTAACACTGCCGACTGAAGCGACGAAATCGAAGTTCTGGTACTGCGGTTCGGCCGTCCGCCGCGGGATGCCGAACAGCCCCGCGCGGTGCATCGCATTCGACATAAACACCATACCGACGAACCAGACGACGACCTGCAGGAGCCCGATCGGACGGCTGTACAGCGTCTTTCCGGTGATCTGCGGGAGCAGCCAGTAAGTGCCGGCCATGAACGTCAACGCCACCGCGGTGCCGACGGTCATATGGAAGTGTCCGGGCACCCACAGCGTGTTGTGAATGAGGTAGTTGATGTTCATCCCGGCGTTGATCATCCCCGAGAAGCCGCCGGCCGCGAACATCAGCCCCGCGAGCGCCATCCCGGTGAACGCGGGATCCCGCCACGGGAGCGCGCCGAGCCAGCGGAGATAGCCCTCGCCGCCGCGCTGCCGTGCGCCGTGTTCGACGCTGGCGACGACGGTGAAGGCGGTCAGAAGCGACGGTAAAAGCAGGAACATCGTGTTCGTCATCGCGATGAACTTGAACCCCTCGGCGATCCCGGGGTCGACGTACTGGTGGTGGATGCCGACCGGCGTCGACAGTAGCACGAACAGCACGAACACGACGCGGGCCAGCGGGTCGCTGAAGAGCCGACCGCCCGAGAGCTTCGGCAGCACCGTGTACCAAAGCAGGTACGCGGGCATCAGCCAGAAGTAGACGACCGGGTGGCCGAAGTACCAGAACAGCGTCCGCGTGAGCAGTGGGTTCACCGTGTCGATGAGCCCAAGCGACCACGGGATGAGGAAGAACACCACGGAGACGGCGACTCCGAGCGTCGAGACGTACCACATAATCATCGTCGTCAGTACCATAAACGCCTGCAGCGGAATGCGCTCGTCGGGGTGTTCGGCCCGCCACTGCCGGTACGCCAGGAACCAGTCGGCCCCGGCTATCCACGTACCGACGATGAACATCGCGAGGCCGATGTAGAAGATCGGATGTGCCTGCAGCGGCGCATAGAACGTGTACAGGACGTCGGCACTCATCGGAATCTCCGGGAACAACCCGGCGAGGATGGCGACCGCCGCGAACACCGCTCCGGTCGTCATCAGCCCGAACCACGCCCACGTCAATCGGATGTCCGGTGCGGGGTTATCGAAGCTCCGCGTGATCCCCCACTGGAACACGCCGGCCAGGAAGAAGATGGTGAACACGAGCGCCAGCAGCACGCCGTGGCCCGTCAGCAGCGTGTAGTAATCGACCGAATCGATGAAGCGGAACACGTTCGTACGGTGGAGCGCCTGGATCACCCCGAACAGCGAACCGATCCCAAGCGAGACGAACGCCACCACGAACGTTGCCTGTACGACTTTTGCCTCCGCCGGATACCTGTCGACGAACGTTGCCATCTCAGTTCACCTCCATACTCTCGTTCCACTGACTCTGCGGCACGACCTCGATCCGGCCCTCCATCGCGTGATGGGCGGAACCGCAGTACTCGTTGCATAGCAACCCGTATTTGTCTTCCGAGCCCTCCTCGAACTGCACCGTGATCGTCGAGATCTGGCCGGGGATCACCATCGTATTGGCGTTGGTGCCGACGACCTCGAACCCGTGCACGACGTCGCGCGAGGTGACGTGGAAGGTCACCTCCGAACCGGCCGGCACGCGGATCGGTTCCTGGGTCCCCGGCTCGAAGCCGAACTGGTAGGCGACCACGTAGACGTCGTACTCGTTCGGTCCGTCGGCGTAGGTGCCGGGTTCGCCGAACTTCGGATGTTCCTCGACCGCGTTCGGATCGATCTGGCCGCCCTCGTCGTCGACCATCGCGATTCCGGCCCCGACCGCGCCGTAGGAGACGGTCGCGATGAAGCCGACGATCAAAAGCAGTGCCCCCGCAAGCCAGATTTTCTCGTATCTGTGTATCTCCATTGTCTCACCCGATCACCGTGAGGTCCCCACCGAGAAACTCCACGAAGTACATAAATATCCACATCGCCCCGACGATCAGCATATAGATCGCGATGAGGATCAGCGTCCCCACAGGATCGAAATCGTCGTGGTCGATCTGTCTGACGACGCCCGAGCGTCCCGATCCGATCACGTATCCCTCGTCGTCGATCGCGTCCGGTTCGGGAATCGGAGGTCCACCGTCGCCAGAAGGAGTCGCCACCTGGTTCGCTTCCTCGTCCGACTCGGCTGACATACACGTCGCTATTGACTCGATGTCCTTGAACGAATCGACAGATTCCTACGTCGTGGGAATCGCCGAAATCGCGATTGGAACCCGGCCAATACTGGCCTCTATGCGATTGACGCCGCGACTCGCCGGATCGGCCGCACTGCTCGCGCTGCTGCCAGCCATCGCGTTCGGGGTCGCCATCAACTGGTGGGCAGGAGCGATCACACTTGTCAATATAATTATTATAGAGGTGTCGCTGTATCTCCTGATGTCCCCCACCGAGTCCGAGGGCCACGGCGGCCACGACGACGGTGGTGCAGACGAGGCGGTCTAATCCGGCGTGGCACCGCTCGAAGCCGTGGGAACGACCGTGACGATGTTGCTGAGAGGCGGGGCCCCTCCGCTCGTCGTCGACGTCGGCTCGGTCTCCGGTTCGGAGGTCGAAGCGGTGGTTTTCCTCGTCGTCGGCGCCCTGGGAGGTGCGCACTGTCTCGGGATGTGCGGACCGCTCGTGAGCGTCTACGCCGACCGGCTCAGCGAGCAGGAAGAACGCGACGTCGGGCTGTCGGTCCGACAGGTCAGACAGCACGGGCTGTTCAACGTCGGGCGGGCGGTCGGATACGCGATCGTCGGCGCCGTTCTCGCCACCGTCGGGGCGTTCGCCTTCGGTGCGGCGGACGCCGTCTTCGCCGTTGGTAACGGTCTCCGAGCGGCAACAGGGATCCTCGTGGGCGCGTTCATTATGACGACCGGTGCCGCGTATCTGGCCGGCGGCAGTGGTCTCCATCTCAGCCTCCCCGGACCCCTCTCAGGGGGCTTCGCCTACGTGAGCACGGCCCTCACGGGCCGGGTCGACGCCTTGGTGGGCGACTGGCGCATCGTGGGACTCGGGTTCGGTCACGCGTTCCTGCCCTGTCCGATCACCTATCCCGCGTACCTGTATGCGTTCACGATCGGGGACCCGGTCCGGGCGGCGTTGCTGCTCTCGCTGCTCGGAGTCGGGACGCTGCCGACGCTTTTCGTCTACGGAACCGCGCTCGGATCGCTGTCAGTCGGTCGTCGCCAGTCACTCCACCGCGTCCTCGGCGCGGCTTTTCTCCTCCTTGGGTATTTACCGCTCGCGCACGGATTGATGCTCGTCGGGATTCATATTCCGCATCCGACCGTCCCGATCTACCAGCCGCTCGGGTGACACCAGATGCCAGCTGACAACACGGACACTGACGCCTGCTCGCTCTGTGATCTGCCGACGCCGGACCCGCCGGTGGCCGACGACGAAGTTCCGGGCGCGTACTGCTGTCGCGGGTGTCTGGAGGTCGCCCGGTCGCTCGGGGGTCCCGAGGCCGCGGCCGACGCCGACATCGAGTCGGAACTGGGAGACACAGAAGGTGGGGAACCGGCCGAGGAGCCACCCGAGGACGCGGAACAGACCTATCTCTCTGTCGACGGGATGCACTGTGCGACCTGCGAGACGTTCATCGAAACGACCGCCGACGGCCAAGACGGCGTCTACGCCGCCGAGGCGTCGTACGCGACAGATATGCTCGCAGTCACGTACGACCCCGAATCCACCGACGTCGACCACCTGGGAGAGCGGCTGAGCCGTTACGGCTACGAGGTCTCCGACCCCGAGTCGACGGCGGGGGAAGAACAGTCGGGGCTCGCGACGTTTCTCATCGGCGGTGGCGTCTTCGGGATGATGGTGATGGTCTGGTACGTGCTGTTTCTCTATCCCACGTATCTGGGCTTCCAGCCGTTCGTCGACCTCGGCGGCTACGACGGGCTCTACATCCTCGGAAACGTCTGGGTGATGTCCTCGATCGTTCTGTTTTACACCGGCTATCCGATCCTCCGCGGCGCATACGTCAGTGTGCGCGCGGGACAGCCAAATATGGATCTCCTGGTCGCGCTGGCGGCCGTCGCCGCGTACGTGTTCAGCGTCGGGGCGATGCTCGCAGGACGAACGCACGTCTACTTCGACGTGAGCGTCGCGATTGTCCTCGTCGTCACCGTCGGCAACTACTACGAGGATCGGATCAAAGCCCGCGCCGCGAGCCGGCTCTCGGCGTTAACCAGCGCCCGGGTGGGGGAGGCGACACGGCTCACCGCCGATGGCTCAACCGAAACCGTCTCCGTCGAGGATCTCTCGGCAGGGGATCGAGTGGTCGTACGTCCCGGCGAGCGCATCCCGACCGACGGCGTCGTCGTGGCCGGTTCAGCGGCGGTCGACGAATCGCTGATGACGGGCGAATCGCTGCCCGACCGACGCGGCCCCGGCGAGGAGGTGCTCGGCGGAACCGTCGTTACCGACGAACCGATCACAGTCGAGGTCGGGGAGGGCGCGACGAGTACGCTCGATCGGCTCGTGGAACTGCTCTGGGAGATCCAGTCCTCGCGCTCGGGCGCCCAGCGCCTCGCGGACAAACTCGCGACTGTGTTCGTGCCGCTGGTGCTCACGCTCGGCGTCCTGACCGCCGCCGGATCGCTGGTGACGGGGACGGCGCCCGGCGCCGCGATCCTCGCGGGCCTGACCGTGCTGATCGTCTCGTGTCCGTGCGCCCTCGGGCTGGCGACGCCGCTTGCGGTCGCCGCCGGGATCCGCGACGCCGCGAAGGCCGGCGTCGTGGTGGCCTCCGAAGCCGTCTTCGAGGACGCGACGGACGCCGACGTCGTCGTGTTCGACAAGACCGGAACGCTGACCGACGGTCGGATGCGGGTGGTCGGCGTTCTCGGGCCGGACGGTCCGAGCGAACCGACAGCCGGCGCAGGCGACAGGCCCGCGGCAGACGGCGGCCAGATCGCAATCGGGGACGGCACAGCGGCCAGCGACACCACGGCGGAAACGGCACTGACACTCGCTGCCGCGGTCGAGCGCTACGACTCGCATCCGATCGCCGACGCCATCGTCGAGGCGGGACCCGACTCGCTGCCGGACGTGACTGCGGCGACGACGGACGCGAAAGGCGTGAGCGGTCGAGTGCCGTCGAATTCGATCCCCGCAGCGGAGACCGACGGGAGCGCGTCGAGCGAGGGGTCGCTCGACGTGGTCGTCGGGCATCCCCAGGTACTCCGCTCCGCCGGGCTGTCGATTCCTGACGGACTGGAGACGGCCGCCGAGGGGATCCGCGAAGCCGGTCGCGTGCCCACGTTCGTCGGCTGGGAGGGCGAGGCGAGGGCGGTCCTCGACGTCGGCGACACGCCGCGGCCGGGATGGGAATCCGTCGTCGCGGACCTGAGCGAGGAGCGGGAGATCGTCGTTCTGACGGGCGACGCCGAGCGGGCGGCCGAGTCCTTCCGTCGCCATCCGGCGGTCGACGACGTGTTCGCCGGCGTCCCGCCGGAGGCGAAGGCCCAGACGGTCGAGCGACTCCGCTCGCGGGGCACCGTCGCGATGGTCGGCGACGGCTCGAACGACGCGCCCGCGCTGGCGAACGCCGACGTCGGCATCGCGCTCGCGTCGGGGACCGACCTGGCGGGGAGTGCTGCCGACGCTGTGATTGTCGACGGGGGACTGGCCTCCGTGCCGTCGGTCTTCGAGGCCGCGCGCGGCACCAACCGGCGGATCCGGGAGAACCTCGCGTGGGCGTTCGTTTACAATCTGGTCGCCGTCCCGCTGGCGATCGCCGGCGTGTTGAACCCGCTTTTGGCGGCGGTCGCGATGGGCACCAGCAGCCTCCTCGTCGTCACCAACTCCTCGCGGTCGATCCTCGCGGGGCCGGCGGATCCGACAGAAGGAGAGTCGACGGCCACGGATCGGGAGTCCGGGAGTCGCCGGTGACGTCCGGATCGGGGAGCGGCGGAGCACAGCACCGCGGCGGCAGCGAAGGACTGGACCGTTGCGGGGGGCGGTCGCCACCGTGGCCCGGGGCGCTTCACCGTCTCGTCTCCGGAGGATCGGGTTTTTCTCTCCTCCCGACGAACGGCCCGCTATGAGCGATCGAGTCGACGTCGGCATCGATCGGATCCTGGTACCGCTTGACGGACACGAGGCTGCGGCGTCGGCACTCGATCACGCGATCACGCTCGCGGAGAACGTCGACGCCGGGATTCACCTGCTTTCGGTGGTCGACGCCTATCGGCTCAAAAGCGTCGACCAGCGGCGGTCGATCGAAGCGGAACTCGAAGACGTCATCGCGGATGCTGCAGCGGCGGTTCAGACAGCGGAGATCCCAGTTACCACAGCCGTCGAAGTGGGATTTCCGCACAAAGAGATCCTGAACGCCGTCGCGGACCACGACGCCGATCTGATCGCGATGGGCACACGCGGCCGGACGGGGCTCGATCGCCATCTACTCGGCAGCGTCGCCGAAAAGGTGGTCCGGCTCTCGACGGTTCCGGTGCTCACCGTCGGCGACGATGCAGTGGGAACGCGTCCGTATCGAAACATCCTCGTCCCGACCGACGGCAGCGACGCCGCACAGCCCGCCGAACGGCTGGGGATCGCGCTGGCCGGGCGGTTCGGTGCCACCGTCCACGCGCTCTCGGTCGTTCCCGAACTCCGGATCGGGTCGCGGGAGACAGAAGACGCGTACGAAGCGGCCTCACGGGACGCGATCGAGCGGATGAAGGAACACGGCGGAGAGAACACCGACATCCGCGGAGGGATCGAGCACGGCGTCCCCCATCGGACGATCTTGGATCACTGCGATGCGGTCGACGCAGACCTGATCGTGCTCGGGACGCACGGACGGACCGGCGTGGAACGCTTCGTGCTCGGCAGCGTCGCCGAGAAGGTCGTCCGCCTCGCCGAGCGGCCCGTGCTGGTCGTTCCAGCCCGGACTGGTGGAGGGACCGACTGACGAACCGTCCGCGGCCCGAAACGTCACGCTTACTCCGGTCGCCCGCGACCGTCGGAGTATGACCGTCCCCTGCGTCCGCGTCCCGACGAGCCGGGGCGAGGAGACGCGACAGGCGCTCGCGGAACGGGACCTGCTCGACGGGACGCACGAGATCGACGTCGAGTCGGGGGAGCTCTATATTCCGGTCACCGACGCGGCGGCGGTCCCCGAGGAATACGAGGTCGTCGAACGCGCGGTCCCGACACGGGAGACGCAGACCACGCCCGCGGACGTTCTCGGATTCGAGCCGTCCTACGAGCGACTGGGCGAAGTCGTGATTCTCGACGAGGACGACGACGCCCGTGCCCGGGAGATCGCAGAAGCCGTCGTCGAATCGGATCTCACCGTTCGCACCGTCGTCAACCGCGCGTCGAAGGTGAAAGGCGATCTCCGGGTGCGCGAGTGGGACGTGCTGGTCGGCGAATCGACCGAGACCGTCCACCGGGAGTACGGCCACGAGTTCCACCTCGACATCGCGGAGGTGTACTTCTCGCCGCGCCTCGCGACCGAGCGGCATCGTGTCGTCTCGCAGGTCGACGCCGACGAACGCGTCGTGGATATGTTCGCCGGCGTCGGTCCCTTCGCCATCCCGATGGCCGCTCGCGGGGCGACCGTCGTCGCCTGCGACCTCAACCCGACCGCCGTCGACTACCTCAGGGAAAACGCCCGGCGCAACGCTGTCGACGAGCGGGTGACCGCAATCGACGGCGACGTCCGGGACCTCGTCGGCGAGTGCGAGGGCTGGGCCGATCGCCTGGTGATGAATCTCCCGCACAGCGCCGACGAGTTTCTCGATACTGCTGTGGCACTCGCGGGCGAGGACTGTCTCCTCCACTACTACGACATCCAGCACGAGGACGATCCGTTCGGCCCCGGGGAGAGCGCCATCCGGGCGGCCGTCGCAGAGAGCGAAATCGACTACGCGGTGTCTGTCGAAACCGAGCGAATCGTCCGCTCGTATGCCCCCCACGAGTACAACGTCTGTCTCGACGTTCGGCTCACGGCGCGGTGATTCGGAAGCCTTTTCTTACTCATCGCAGTACGGTCGAGTGCGTCAGTGCCGGTGTAGCTCAGATTGGCAGAGCGATTCCTTCGTAAGGAATAGGCCGAGGGTTCAAATCCCTCCACCGGCTCTGCAGCAAAATTCTAGGTGGCTCACGCACTCTTACTGCGAGAGTGATCCAGAGGGAAACATCCGGACCTTTAGAGACAGACTCGACAGCGGCGACCGCGTCGACAGCGACGCCCACACGATGCGCTGTTGGCGTTCGAGGAGACATCCGGGAAACATTGTTCACCCGTATTGAGCGGCCTGTTACCCGATTTTCGTCTCCTTTCCCGCACCCAACTCGGGCTTGCCGGTCTCGCCCTCCGAACCGTCGTCTTTTCCGGGTGACATCGGGATATCTCAGTCGACCGTCGTCCGCTGGTTCGCGTCACTTCGATTCGAGTCCGATCGCCTGACGAACGCCGCGACTGCCAGGTAGAGCGGCAGACAGAGGGCAACGACGCCGGCGAGCACGCCCCAGTCCGCCAGCGAGAGCGGGACCGTCTCGAAGTACTGGTTGAGCGGCGTGTAGATGACCGCCAATTGCAGGGCGAGTGACGTCCCGACCGCCACCCCGAGCCAGCGGTTCGAGAGCGTGGGCGTCTCTCGCAGCCAGCGGATGACGTAGAGTTTCACGAATTCGAGCAGGACGAACCCGGTGAACACCATCGTCGTCACGTACGGCGTGACACTCGATGCGCCCGCGAGCGTGAAAAACATCAGGCCGAGCATCACAGTTGTCGTCACGGCACCGGTACCCCCCATCACGCCGAGCATTTCCCCGTCGATGATGCCCTGGTCGGGATCGCGTGGCGGCCTGTCGAGGATATCCTCACTCGTTGGGTCGGTTCCCAGCGCAAGCGCCGGCAGACCGTCGGTCAGCAGGTTGATCCACAGAAGCTGGACGGCCGGCAGGACCAGGTAGCCAAAGAGGGAAGCCAGAAAGACGATTGCCACCTCGGCGACGTTGGCCGACAGCAGATAGGCGACGAACTTCCAGATGTTATCGAAGATCGCCCGCCCGCGTTCGACCGCCCGCCCGATGGTGGCGTAGTTGTCGTCGAGCAGGACGACGTCGCTGGCCTGTTTCGCGACGTCGGTCCCCCGGATCCCCATCGCGACGCCCACGTCCGCGTTCTTGAGTGCAGGCGCGTCGTTGACGCCGTCGCCGGTCATCGCGACGATGTGGTCTCCGGCCTGAAGTGCCCGCAGGATCCGTACCTTGTGTTCCGGGGAGGTCCGCGCGAAAACGTCGACGGTCTCGACTAGGTCGGCGAGTTCGTCGTCGCTCATCGATTCGACCTCCCGACCCTCCATCACCTCGCTGCCCATCCCGAGCGATTCGGCGATCGCCGCCGCGGTGCGGACGTTGTCGCCAGTGATCATCTTCACGTCGATGCCAGCTCGCCGGGTTGCGGCGATGGCGTCCGCGACCTCCTCGCGGGGCGGGTCGATCATCCCGACCAGCCCCAGAAACGTCAGGTCGTCACCGGCCATCGCCTCGGCATCCTCGGCTTCCGCGATAGCGAGCACGCGGAGTGCATCGTCGGCGAAGGCCGTCGTCTGCGTGTTGATGCGGTCCCCGAGTTCGTCTGTCAGTTCCACTGTGCCGTCTTCGGTGCGCACCTGCGAGGACTTCTCGAGGACGACCTGCGGTGCACCCTTGACGTACGCCCCCTCCTCGTGAACGGTCCCCATCCACTTTCGTTCCGAAGAGAACGGGACCTCGTCGGTTCGGGGGTAGTCCGCGCGGAGTTGGTCGACGTCGATTCCGTGTTCGGCGGCCGCGGCGACGAGTGCCTGCTCGGTCGGGTCGCCGGAATCGAGCGTCGCGTCGTTGCAGAGTGCGCCAGCACGCAGCAGGTTCGCGACCCGAGCGGGCAGTGACTCGCCCAGGTCGTCGATATCGATGACGTCGTCGGGCAGCCACAGGCGATCGACCGTCATCTGTCCTCTGGTGAGTGTGCCGGTCTTGTCCGTGCAGATGGTGTCGACAGAGCCGAGCGCTTCGACCGCCGGGAGCCGGCGGACGAGCGCGTTCTCGTCTGCCATCCGTCGCACGCCGAGCGCAAGCGTCAGGGTCACCACAGCGGGCAGGCCTTCGGGCACTGCGGCGACTGCCAGTGACACGGCCGTCAGCCCCGCCTGGACCAGTGGCGTGTCCTGCAAGAGCAAGAGGGGAATGACGAGAGCAGCCAGCCCCACCACACCGATCCCGAGGTTCCGCCCGACCGTGTCCAGTTCCGCCTGCAGTGGCGTGTCGGTCTCCTCGGTCGCCGCGAGTTCGCTGGCGATCGCCCCCATCTCCGTGTCGTCACCGGTGGCTGTCACGACCGCCACACCGCGACCTCGCGTGACGTTCGTCCCCTTGTACACCATACTCTCACGTTCGGCCAGGGGCGTGTCCGCGTCGACCGGGTCGGGTGACTTCGCGACGGGCATACTCTCACCGGTCAGCGACGCCTCGTCGACCTCCAGACTCGTCGTCTCGAGTACTCGGGCGTCGGCGGGAACGACGTCACCGGCCTCGATCTCGACGATGTCGCCGGGGACGATCTCGGTGGCCTCGACCTCCGTCACTTCGCCGTCCCGGCGAACAGTTGCGATCGGCGCGGTGAGTTCCCTGAGCGATTCGAGGCTCTGCTCGGCACGGTAGTCCTGGACGAAGCCGAACACGCCGTTGGCGACGACGATGACGACGATGAGGACGGCGTCCACGGTGTGGTCGGCCCACACCGAGAGGATGGCCGCTCCGAGTAGCACCCAGATGAGCGCGCTGTCGAACTGTGCGAGGAATATCCGGAGCGTGGACCGCCCCGCACTGCGCGTGAACTCGTTTGGTCCAAACTGCTCGCATCTGCGGGCCGCCTCGTCACTCGCCAGCCCTGCCGGGTCGCTCTCGTGGGCGTCGAGGACGCGGTCGATCGACTGGCTGTGATCCAGGCCCGTCCCCGGTTCGTGGTCGTCACCCACGGTGGCTGACTGCGGATCGGTCATGGGTCGTTGACCCGTCGACTCGGCTCCGGACGGTCCTTCCGATCGGTTGGGGTGCCGGATCGTCGCTGTTGATCCACCCGCCCCCTGCACACCTCGCAGTCAGTCGAGTCGAGCGTCGACTGGCGCATAGAGCAGGGGTTGTAGGAGCATAGAGAAAAACCCGGCTGGTAGTTCTTGCCCGGACGAGAGGGACGAGTCAGATGGGGACGATGATCACAGTACGTGTGACGGCAGCCAGGCCGAGTACCGTCGTGCAGCTTCCTCAACTGTCGAGTTCTCGGACGACAGTAACCGGATCTGATGCACGCTTGACGACCGCTTGGGCGACGTTCCCGAGCAGTCGAGATGGCTACTGACGGCCGCCTCTCTGTTCGCGACTCTGTCAGAAATTTCGGAGATATATTGTTCGACTGATTAGGAACCGTCTGTCAGCCGATGTCTCTCTCGTCGAGCCGGGACCAGTTTTCCAAGCCAACGCGAAGAGCGGCTTTGAGTGCGCCGAGGATGACGGGGCCGAAGAACAGTCCCATAATCCCGAACGCGTACGCCCCGCCGAGGATACCGAGGAGGATGACGGCAGGATTGAGCTTCGCGTATCTGTCGACGGCGAATGGACGGAGATAGTCGTCGGTGAGCCCAACTACGACGACGCTGTAGACGAATAATCCGACCGCGAGCAGCGGTTCGCCAGTGAGGTACAGGTAGACCACCGCCCCGCCCCAGACGGGGATCGCACCGACGAGCGGAACCATCGCGAGAACGATCATAACGGCCGTCCAGAACACCGCATTGGGAACGCCAGTAACGACGAGCCCGGCTCCAGCGACGACCCCCTGGACGATGGCGACGAAGACGTGTCCGAAGAGAACGCCCCACATCACGTCGTTAATCTCGGTGTAGAGCGCGCGCTGGCTGTCCATTGGGAGGGGGACCGTTCGGTGGAGCCAGTTGACCAAGTCGTCGCGGTCTTTGAGAAGGTAGTAGACGAGAAAGAGTGCCAACGCGATCCCGATGAGGTGGAAGGTGATCGTCCCGAACGCTTGGGTCGACCGGTCGAATACGATCGTCCCGATTTCCCGCCCAGAGCTAACGAGTTCGCCTGCGATATCGACCTCTTGTCCGGTGAGTTCCTCGATCCGGGATTCGACCACCTCAAGCTGCACCGGATCAGTGTCGAAGTTCTGGAGGATCCGGTCGGCTCTATCCACGACAGTCGCGAGGACGACTACGAACGGTGCGACGAATCCGGCAACTGCCAGGACCACGAGCGAGAGGGCGGCTACCATCGGCGATACGTACGCTTCGAGGCGGATCTGCAGCGGATAGAGCACGTAGGCGAGGAGGACAGCACCGAGGACGTACTGGAGAAACGGCTGGATCAGCATGGCCGACAGCACGAGGAGGGTGACGACGAGGGCGAGGAGAAACCCCTTGCTGAGGTTCACAACTGTGAGTTCGTCAAGCGATGACAAAAAGATTCGATATCCATCACCGCTGTAGACCACTTTGACTGCCATCGACTGTCAGGGATATCCGGACTCAGCCGAAGCCAGTCGTCCACAGCCCCACTTATCCGTCTGTGTGTCAAACAAGATACCGTATGCCTGAAGAGGTCCTCTTTCAGTCAGAGGGATCCCAAAGTCGAGCGGAGATCGCGTCGTATCTTCGTCGAGTCGCAGACAAACTCGATGCCGGCGGCGATATCACCCTCACCGCCGGCGAGCAGTCAGTGACGATGACACCTTCTGCTCAACCGACGTTCGAGGTAAAAGCCGAGCGCGAAGGACCGACCGATAGTCCTGGTGAGTTGAGTATCGAGTTGGAGATCGAGTGGGCTGAAGGTGGAGATGTCGGAAACGGTGAACGCGGTGGTGGGTTGGAAATCGAGTGAAGGCGGTTCTCTGTGGCGAATCGGTGTTTTTGCGGAGATTACCGGCGAGGGTAGAGATTTCCTGGCTTGTATGGATTATTGTTCTGTCTCCGATTCCAAGACAATATCCCCGCTTGGCGGCATTTCTGTCTGACCCAACTGCCAGAGGTGCCGAATGAGTCTCCAAGTCGGATTCAACAACCACAAGAGACGAAGCACCCGATCACGACTCGATCTCTCTGATAATTTCGTCGGCTTGCTCACGAGCTTTTTGCTCACCCACGTTCTTCTGGATCAACACGGACTGGACTACCCAATCATCGGTGGCATCCCGCTTCCCCATCCGAACCTCGCTTCCCTCCGAGACGGAATCAGAGGTACGGTCAGCCCAGTCTGGCGTCCGAATTTGATCGAACTGGTCAGGGTCCCGATACCGAACGTGGATGTACTCGTCTTCTGTTGTAATCGACTTGGCCTCTGGAATTCGTGCCATAGCTGTTCGTAGGACAAGGAAATGCATAAATCAGCGGGTCAAATCGAAACTGAAGGGTCACGAGAAGTACTCGCCAGCTATCCAGATCGAGAGCCTTTTTCTCTGTGGTTCACCGTTTCAGGGCGAATCTGGAGGTACAGTTTGCGGTCACCTGACGACAGTCACAGGGACTGATGCACGCTTCATCACCGTTTCAGCGACCGAACCCATAAGCATTCGAGCGACACCCGAGCGTCCGTGGCTTCCGATGACGATCACATCGATGCCGTGTGTGTCCGCGTACTCGAGGATCTCGTCTGCGGCCTTGCCAATCTCGCTTGCCGTCTTAACTACCTGGTCGTGCTCGTCTGCCTTCGCCTCGGCCTCGGCAAGCAGTTCTGCCGATCGTTCCTGGGCCCGTTTCCGGAGCGTTTCGTCTCCGACCAGTGCTTTCGCGCTATAGCTCTCTTCGATGTAGTCGATAACGTGGAGGACAGTGATCGACGCATCCGAGTACACCTCGAGCGCGTGCGCCAGCGCCTTCTCCGACAGCGGTGTTCCATCGTATGCAACGAGTACCTCGTCGACGGCGTCCATACGCAGAGATGCGTGTCAGAGGCACATATAGGCGCGGGAGCACACGGGTCTGGGGAAAGAGGCGCCCCCCGCATTGGCAGACCTCTCCCGATAGAACAGACTGTCTCGGCCGCAGAACTAGATCGGAAGCAGGAACAGAAGTATCGGGAGGACAATCAACGAGATGAGAAACCCGGCCAAGTATCGACGATCAGTAACGAGTCGGGTTTGGATTGTCTCGACAGCCTGGAAGTACGTCGAGAATCGAACCAGTGTTCCGACCGTTATGATCGTTCCGACCGCCACAAGTGAGAGCACGATAGCCACGCCCTGTGGGGATTCCAGCAGTACGGCGATCACAACCGTGTCGAAGAAGGTGCCGATATTCGCCCCCAGGACGTAGGGAACGATCTCCTGCCGTTTGATGTAGTTGCGATTGTAGAGCGGCACGACGACTCCCAGTGAGAACGCGACGCTGGTCGTGACGCCGGTAAGGAGGATACCGAGTCCAAACGCGGTCCATTTGTGCTGAAATCGGCGGAAGAACCGCTTGCGGAGCCATTCGGTATCGATCCGCTTGAGCACCCGGTCGAAGAGCGTGAGGCTGCCGAACAGCACGAGAACGGCTACCACGAGTGCCAGACCCACACCGACGGTATCGACGATGGCACCCGTCACCGGATTGAATACCGCCAGTGGATCAAACGAGAGTTCGATCCGGTCACTGACGCCCCCGAATCCCGTCTGGAGTCTCGGCAACAGGAGATACCCGAAGACGGTCGCCGGCACATAAATCGAGTGGGACAGGAGGAACGTCAGTATCCCCAACCCAGTCGCCTCGCTGAACGAATAGCGCCGCTTCTGGAAGTAGTCCAGCATTCCGATCAAGAGTACGATAGCGGCGCCCCCGAGGCGTGAGCCAGCGAGCATCAGGAACAACTGTGAGGCCGTGAGGATCCCGGTCTTGAACAGCGAGACGGACAGGGCCGCCACTACTGATCCGTTGGTGAGTACGTACGTGGCGAGCCAGCTTGCACCCAGAGCCTGCCCACTCCCGGCGACGTACCGCCTGAAGAACCGTTCGAGCGGAACGGCCGCGGCCGCTGTGGACGCACCCAGCAGCTGGACTGCGAACAGGAATAGCAGCAGCGAGACGACAGCACCGACGATTACTGGCCCGGATTCGCGCCCTCGTGTCAGTATCTCATCGATGTTCGATGCCACGGATTCTATCTCTATAGCCTCGTGGTAAGCGCACAAAGGTTACGCCGTGAGAGGAGAGTTCCTGCTATGAGGGCGTGGTCGAACTCGGAAACAACACCCAGGGCCGGGTCGATTGCCGGTCGGTTCCAATCAGTGCGAGGGTTGTCTCACCCACGACCGGGACAACTGTATCAGCTGCCGAGGATTTCAACGGAGCCAGTTCTCCAGAACGCCAAGGCGGATGCGGCGAGGCTTGCTCCCGAGCCGGGTGCCCCACGGTCGGGGCCAACCGTCTCGTACTGTCGATCTATCCCGGCAAGGAACACAAGGCGACCTCCCAGGACGGTATTCGGAGAACCACCCCCCGTACATTTATTCGTCCGTCAGCGCAGGTACTGATATGGAAATCGACGCCGGACGGCTCCGGCGAGACATCACTGAAAACGCCCAGTTCGGTAGTGTCGACGCCGAAGAGGGCAGAGGGCGGACAGTACTCACCGGGAGCGACGCGGACAGAGAAGCCCGCGAGCGCCTCATCGAAGAACTCGAAACGATCGGCCTCGAGGTGCGTGTCGACGCCGTCGGCAATATCGCCGGTCGGTGGACGCCGCCGTCCTGCGATCCCGATGCGGCACCTGTCGCCGTCGGGAGTCACCTCGATTCGGTCCCGAACGGGGGCATCTTCGACGGCCCGCTGGGAACCTACGCCGCGGTCGAGGCGGTCCGGGCGATCCAGGAGAGCGAGGAGACGCCCGATCGTCCGATCGAAGTCGTCTCGTTCACCGGGGAGGAGGGCGGCCGGTTCGGTATCGGGACGCTCGGATCGTCCGTCGCGGCGGGACAGCGCCGGGCCGTAGAGGCGCTCGCGCTCGAAGACGCAGAGGGCATCACACTGGAAGAGAGCCTGGAGCGGATCGGGTTCGCCGGATCGGCCGAGATCGACGCCGGCGAGTGGGATGCGTGGCTCGAACTCCACATCGAACAGGGAACACGGCTGACGGAAGCAAGGGCCGGCGTTGGAATCGTCGATTCGATCGTCGGGATCACCAACTGTGAAGTCACGATCACCGGTGAGGCAGACCACGCCGGATCGACCCCGATGTTCGAACGGCGGGACGCACTCGCCGCCGCGTCGGCGTTCGTGCTCGACCTCGAACGCGCGGCCGAAGAGCTCGCCACGGAGAACGAAGCCGCTGTCGGGACCGCCGGCGAGGGAACCATCAGCCCAAACGCGCGAAACATCGTTCCCGAGGAGGTCCAGTTCCAATTAGACATTCGGGACGTCGCCCACGACACTATGGACCGACTGGTCGACCGCTGCCGGTCGAGCCTCGCACGACTCGAACGTCGTCGTGGCGTCGAGACGTCGCTCGAGCGCTACCGTGACAGCGAGCCGAGTCAGATGAGCGAGCGATGCATCGCCGCTGCCGAGGAGGCCGTCGAGACGGGCAGCATCGACGCGATCCGGTTACATTCCGCAGCGATGCACGACACCGCGAACGTCGCGGCAGTCACGGACGCCGGTCTGCTGTTTGCCCCGTCGGTCGATGGCGTCTCCCACTCGCCGCGGGAGTGGACTGACTGGGACGACTGCGCCGTCGCGACCGAGGCGCTCGCGGAAACTGTCCGAATCCTGGCAGCGACGTAGGTCGTGGGCCGGCTGCCACCATACGGAGGTCCTGGCGCTTTCCGAACCGGTCCTCGATGCAGGTCTATGACGCGATAAGCGATCAAGCCACCACAGCTCGAGGACGCACCCGGGAACGGCTACAAGCACGCGATCGTCGACGGCGGAACGTACTCTATGGCGGGCCAGGTTGCGATGGACGAACACTCGAACGTCATCGGGGAGGCTATCGAGACTCACGTGCGGAAGGCCTACGAGAACGCCGAGATACTCCCGGAAACGATCGACAAGGCGTTCGCTGACCCCGCGAAAGTCAGACCGTTCCGGGACACGAGCAGCTGGCGAACGAAGGCTGCCTCGTGGAGATCAACTCGAGGTCCCGCTCACGGACGAGGATGTGGACGGAATCGACCCCGACGGCGACGTGATTCGAGAGATCTGAGAGACGATCCGGCGCAGCCGTTCAGATCGATCGATGGTACACGACCGATATCCTCGCTTGATCGAGTGGACCAGATTCTCGGGATGATCTTCTTCGGGATCGGTGCGACAATCGTGAACGACCTGTCACCCTCGACCTGCTGCTTGTGTGGGAGTTGCCTGCGGTCCACCCACAGCAAACCAGTCGATACCTCGCTGTTCGATCACCGAGCCACAACCCCGAGTGTGCCCATCATTTTTTACAGACCCGCGCACAGTACCGCTATGACTTCCGAAGACCCCCTCGACGGAAAGGTTTCGATCGTCACCGGTGCCGGTGGCGCCATCGGCGCGGGAATCGCCAGACACCTCGCTGACGCCGGCAGCGACGTCGTCCTCGCCGTCCACAACGACGAGGACGTCGCAGAAGAGATCAGGGACCGGGGGCAACGCGCCCACACAGTTCAGGTCGACGTCAGCAACAAGGACAGCGTCGATGCGATGGTCGAGGAGGCGCGTTCGGAGTTCGGCCGCATCGACGTCGTCGTCAACAACGCGGGCGCCCTCACGGTGGGGTCGATTATGGAACTCGACGAGGACGACTGGGATCGGGTGATGGACGTCAACGCCAAGGGGACATTCCTCGTCTCGCAGGCGACCATCCCCTACCTCCGGGAGACCGAAGGGACGATCATCAACGTCTCGTCGATCTCGGGGATGATCGCCGCCCCGGACCACAGCCACTACGGGGCATCGAAACACGCCATCAACGGCCTCACAAAATCGCTGGCGATCGAACTGGCCGAGGACAACGTCACCGTCAACGCCCTCTGTCCGGGGATCGTCGCCTCGAAGATGTGGACCGAACAGCTCACCCCCGAAAGCGAGGAGTCCTTCGAGGAAACCGTCGATCGCGTCATCCCGCTGGGCCGCGATCAGACGCCCGCGGATATGGGCGAGGCGGCGGTCTATCTCGCGACGAGCGAGAACGTCACCGGCGAGGAACTCACCGTCGACGGCGGAATTATGCAGAACATCGTCTGATACTGACTGTTGTGAGCGGAGGTCGTTTCCCGCCCGGGCGTCAAGTCGGGATATGGACCCGCCGGACTGGCTCGAACGCCGACAGGTGGCCGTCTACGCGGTCGCCGTCGTCCTCGCGGTCGGGGTCGGCGTGGGACGTCCGGCCGCAGCCTCGTGGATCGAACGGCTCATCGATCCGACCCTGGCCGTCCTGCTGTACGTCACGTTCCTCGAAATTCCCTTCGTACGACTCCGCCGGGCGGTCAGCAACGGTCGATTTCTCGCGGCGGCACTCGGAATGAACTTTCTGATCGTTCCCGTCGTCGTGTGGGGGCTCACCCGGTTTCTCTCCGGGCGGCCGACCGTGCTCGTCGGTGTTCTCTTCGTCCTCCTGACGCCGTGTGTCGACTACGTCATCACCTTCACCGAACTGGCCGGGGGCGACGCAGAGCAGATCACAGCCACCACGCCCGCACTGCTGTTCGTGCAACTGCTTTTGCTCCCCGCGTACCTGTGGCTGTTCGTCGGCCGGGACGTCGCCGCAGTCATCGAAGCCGGACCGTTCATAGAGGCGTTCGTGGCGCTGATCGTGCTCCCGCTGTCGCTCGCGTGGCTCACTGAACTGTGGGCCGAGCGATCGGCCCGCGGGGACGGCTGGCAGCGCGCGATGGGGTGGCTCCCCGTCCCGATGATGGCCACGACACTCTTCGTCGTCATCGCCTCCCAGTTGCCCCGAGTTCGGGGATCGATCGCCGGTATCGCGACCGTTGTCCCGATCTACGTCGCGTTTCTCGTGGTGATGCCGCTCCTCGCCCGGACAGCTACGAGATCGATCGGGATGGACGTCCGCGAGGGACGGGCGCTGGTGTTCACGTCCGTCACCCGCAACTCGCCTGTCATCCTGCCGCTCGCGCTCGCGCTGCCGGCAGGTTACGAGTTGGTTCCGGCCGTCGTGGTCACGCAGACGCTCGTCGAACTGATGGGGATGGTCGTCCTCACGCGCGTCGTGCCGGCGTGGCTTCTCCCCGAATCAGACGTGGCAACCCCAGGGGTACAGTCGGGCTAGTCCTGCGACGGGGTCGACCGATTCCATCGCTGTGACGGCCAGCTCCTCCGGGCGGACGAAATCAAACTTGGTCACCGACCTGTGCCCGATTCGAGTCGTTCGAGAACGAAAGCAGTCGCGGCCGGAACTGCCCGAGCATAGAGTTCCGCCCGTGCGAGTTCGGCCTGCATCCGTACCGGGTCAGCGTATCCGTCCTCGATCATATCTGCGCCATATGCGAATACACCCAGTACAGGACGGGCGATGAGCGCTGCCAGGCGACGGTCCTCGGCGGTTTCGATCGCTTCGAGGGCTTCCCGTGCCCGCGCTGCCGTCTGCCTGACCGACTCGGCGGTCACCGGCTCCTGGTAGGCGCCCTCCCGAAGTCCGTCGATTACGGTTCGGAAGGCCTCGATAGCAGCGAGTGCCTGGCCGGCCTCAACCACGGCCGTGGCGTAGTTGCCGTCGGCCCGGTTCGCGTCGTGATCCTCCACCGCCGATTCGACCCGTCGTTTGGCATCGTCGTACAGCCACCGCCCTGCTGTTCCGGACAGGTCGGCCCTGAACGGGCGCTCGTCGGCGTCGAGAAACTCCCGGACGCTGGATTGCGTCCGATGGACAGCAAACCGGAGGCGGTCCGACGACTCGATCAGCCGTGACCACTGCGAGGGAGGATCGGTACGCTCGCTGAGATACGCTTCGCGCAACCGACGGGCATCAGTGAGAGTGGCCTGCGCGTGTTCGACTCGTCCCACGGCATCACCGGCCTGGAAGGGCTCACTGACCGGGGCCGACGGATACACCGGCGTCGGGCGGACTCGACGGCGACAGTCCGCGATCAGATCCTCGAGTGGGGCGTGTGCGAGCACTGCCTCGATTGGCGACGACGCTCGATACTCGTGAGCAGCGATGAACGAATGCAGCACCTCACGCAGCGTTTCACGACGGTTTGCAACGGCCTCCGCGTCGTCTTCGCCTATCGCCGCTCGATAGGCACCCCGAACGGTCGCCGCCGCCTCTCGACGGCTGCGCCACTCGGAGAGTTGTTCCCTCGGCCAGGGCTCCTCGAAAGCCTCGGTAAGTCGGTCTGCGGCGTGCTCTCGGTCTGACTGGAGTGATGCAGCGACGGCGCTGTTTGGGACGTCCGGATCCTCTGGCACCGCAGCGAGCAGTTCGCGAGCGCGTTCCTCGTGGGAGTCTGCAACCTTCGCCGGGACAGTGATCGGAAACGGCGACGGCGGCCACTCGATGGAGCCAATCATATCCGGCGAAAGCGACACGTCATCGGGACCGTCCTGCTCGTCGCTTCCGAACGGGAGCGCAGAACAGCCTGACGCTCCGGCGAAAGCGACGGTGGCAAGTCCGGAGAGCACCCGTCGACGTGACGTCATTCGTCGCCACCTCCGCGGGCGGGCGTCACGGTCGCGTTGAAATACTCGCCGTGCGGCGAGAGCCGACAGGAACTCGACATCCCGCGGCCGCTCCCCCTCGATCGTTCGGCCGCGATGGGCAGTCGGATCGCGAATCCTGCGGTGTGTATCTCGCCGGCAGCACAGTCGACATCTGCGGGACGGAAGGTTTCACAAAACTGCGCGTGTGGGTGCAGGTCTCCCCCTTCGAGTTCGTCCCACTCGACAGTGGCCGACTGGAGCCGAATCTCTTTGCAGGCCTCGACGGGCATCGCCAGGAGATACAGCGACGAGGAGTCGAAGTTCGTGGCCGCGGCGAACGACCGGAGTTCTTCGGCCTCCGGAACCGTCCCGAAAGTGAGTTCGTCGATCCCCGCTTCGGAGACGAGAACGCGGCGGCTCAAGCGAGCAAACCGGGCCTCCTCGTCGGTGACTGTCGGTAACTGCTCGCGAGTGGTGAATAACACGGCACCAGCCTCGTTGCGGACGGAACGCACGTCGTAGTCCAGAACTGAACGCCTGTTCCCGCGGCGGTCGATCGTCGGTCGCTCGGGCTCACCAGCACAGCCAGCCAGTGCGGCGAGTCCTGACGCGACCGCCTGGAGGGCGTGACGGCGGGTCAGGTCGGGCATCGTCACCGTCTTCGAATAGCGGTGTAAAACCTCTTTTGGACCACTTTACCGCAGGAATTCCGTTAGGCCTCGAAGGTCCCCAGTGAATTGTCGCCGTCCTCTTTCGGCGGCTAGCGACCGACGGCCTGGAAGGCCGAAGGGGTTTCGACAAATCCCGCGTGCGGCTACCCACTTCCACTCGCGGTCACGGAGGACCGAGCGGTGCTACTCGCCTCCCCTGCGAACCTCCCTTCAGGATGCCAGGGTAGTCAGCTCCTGAGATGGTAAGGGGGAGCGTCGGTCAGGCCGAAGTGAGTTTGTAAGGGGGAGCGTCGCTCACGCCAGGGAGAATTCTTCGAGTTCGTGCCGGCGGACTGGCTATGCTCGCGCTCAGTCTGCCCCGACAAGAGAAATATAATAATCTCTACAATAAGTCAATATTGTAATATCTCTTATCTATTTTACTGCGCGTGGGTAGCCGACCGATTGGTCCCCACCGAGTGAACTTTACTATCAGACATCCTACGACATAGTATGACCGGCGAATCACCGCGGAAAATACAGTCTCTGGAGACGGCGCATCGCATCGTTGAGGCGCTGCAAGAACTGGATGGGGCCGGTGCGAGCACGGTCGCCGATCACCTTGATATCGGCCGTAGCACAGCGTATCAGTATCTAATGACGCTCCGGGAGGATGGATACGTCACAAAACGCGACGGGATATATCATATTGGTTTAAAATATCTAGATCACGGGATGTATGCGCGCGACAATCACCCTATGATCGAGATATCGCGGCCCTCGCTCCGCGAGTTGGTAGACGAAACTGGGGAAATTGGATGGTGTACGACCGAAGACAACGGTAAACTTGTCACGCTTGATATTATTGTCGGTGAGCGGAATTTAAACACTAAATTCCGCGGACGCATCGGCAACCGGGAGTATATGCATGCACACGCCAGCGGAAAAGCAATATTATCGGGATACAGTGATGATAGGATAAATGATATTATCGACAGATACGGGTTGCCGGCGTACACTCCGCAGACGATCACCGACAAAGAAGAGTTGCTGACGGAGATAGACCGCGTGCGCGAGGACGGCGTGGCCTTCAACGACGGAGAGGCAATAAAGGGATACCGTGCGGTGGGTGCACCTGTGGCACTGGACGGCGAGACGATCGGGTCGATCACTATCGGCGGCCCGAAGAACCGGATGCCCGACGAGTACTTCGGGGAGACGCTCCCGGAACTCATCCGCGGGGTGATCAACGAGATCGAACTCCGCGGCTCGGTCTCGTCGCCGTGGCAGTGACGCTGTTCCCGCAGCGAGTCGAGTCCGTGGATTTCATAACATATGTACACTTGTTAATCTGCTTGTTGATCTGAGCAAATGGTGTATCGGCGACTACACGGCGCCGGGCAATCTGCTTCGGTAGAAATGTTGTTTGTATATATCAACGGATGTCGTGAAGCAATCGGCCAAAGTTGACTTCGAGCCTCCGCGAACAGGTTTAGTTTATAACTTGCCTCCACTCACTCCCGGAGGCCGAGCGGCTACGGCACTACCGAGCCACATCTTGGCCCGCCTTCGTTTTCGTATGTCGACGCGAAGCTGAACTCGACGAAGCGGAGTACATTCGTCCGTTATCTGTTGACGTAGCTCAATAGCAATTGGAGAGGACCACGATACTGTTTGTCATATGAAAACGAAATCCGACGCGCACGTGCAGGGCGGCGTCGGCCGAAGCGCTGGACTGGCGATACACTTTTGAATCCCGTTTGGTAATAGTGGTCACACACATCGCGGTAGGGGTAAGTGATGCAGGACTTCACAAACGAGACTATCATCTGGGAAGACAACGTCGTAACGCACCGATTGGATGCCTTCCCGCGGGTCGAGGAGACTGAGCACCGTGGAAGTACGGTCCGCGCGTACACGGACCGAACTGAGTCACTGTTCGAGCTATTTGCTTCCGCGGTCGCCGAGACGCCGGAACGGGAATTCCTGGTCTTTCCCCGTTCGGACCGCCGTCTGACATACCGGGAGGCAGCCGATCGCGTCGATCGGTTAGCCGCGGGACTACGATCAGAAGGGATCTCGATGGGCGATCGGATCGTCCTGCTCGTCGACAGTCGGATCGAATTCGTCGAATCGCTGCTGGCCGCGGCGAAACTCGGCGCCGTCGTGAGTCCGCTGAACACTCGCCACTCCCCGGAAGAGATCCGCGGGATGTTTACCGACGGCGATCCGGCCCTCGTGATCGTCGAAGACGAATACGCCGACAAACTCGACGGTTCGGCCTACGAGACCCCAAACGAGAGGACGTGCGTGCTGGACGCGATAGGGACGGCACAGCCATATGGCGGGTTACTGGATCACGATTCCGGGGAAGCGATCGACTCGTCCGTCACGTCGACCGACCTCCTGACGGTGATGTACACATCCGGCACGACAGGGCAGCCGAAATCGGTTCCGATCGACAACTTCCAGGGTGTCAACGCGACACTGAATAACGTCTACGTTCACGACATCCAAGACGCGAGCCGGATCCTCGTTCCATCGCCCCTGTTTCACGTCACCGGGCTCGTCTGCGGCCTCCTCACGTCTATCGCCGTCAACGGTACAGCAGTGGTTATGCGGGAGTACGACCCACAGCGGTTCCTCCGCTACATCGGCGCCGAGCGCGTCAACTACTGTATGGGGGTTCCGACACACATCGTCCTGGCCGCCGAGAAGGTCGACGAAGGGACACAGGACACGTCTTCCTTCGAGAAGTTCGCGTACGGCGGCGCGCCGATGCCGCCCGATGCGATCCCGAAGATCCGCGATGCCTTCCCCGACCTCCAGTTGTACCACTCGTACGGGAAAACCGAGAACTTCGCCGGTATTGCCGCGATGATCCCGAATCAGTACATCGACGACCACCCGGAGGTCGTGGGAATGCCGACCCCGACGATGAAGTTCGCCGTCGTCGACGAGAACTACAACCGACTGCCACCCGGAGAGATCGGCGAACTGGCGATGTACGGTCCCTTCGTGGCTGAACGGTACCTGAGTTCGCCGGAAGAGACCGACGAGGAGTTCCGCGACGGGTGGCATTACACCGGCGACATCGGCCTCATCGACGAGTCCGGATTCATCAGGCTCCGCGGCCGCAAAGGCAATATGATGATCCGGGGCGGAGAGAACATCTACCCCGTCGAAGTCGAGGACGCGCTCCTGTCTGTCCCCGGGGTTCGGGAGGCCGGCGTCACCTCGTTCCCCGACGACGTCCTCGGTGAGCGGATTATCGCTGTCGTCGCGCCGGAGGAGGGACACCGGGTCACCGAGGAGATGCTCAGGTCTGCCTGTGAGGAGCGGCTCGCCGAATACAAGATTCCGGATATCTTCCGGGTCGTCGACGAACTCCCGCGGAACCCAAACGGGAAGCTCGAACGGGGCGAACTGGTTCCGAAACCGCTGCAGTTCGGGATCAAATTCGGCGGCTGAGTCGGCGGAGTCGCGTTCTACCGTACTGTGGGAAAAACTTATTCACCGTGCACGGGATGACGTAGACGGAATGTTAGAAGATACGGTCTGCATCGTCGCAGGAGCAGGTCGCGGTATCGGCAAGGAGACGGCGAAGTTGATGGCCTCGGAGGGGGCGTCGGTCGTCGTCAACGACCTGGGCGCCGATCTCTCGGGCGAGGGTCAGGACGTCCAGCCAGCACAGCAGACGGTCGACGAGATCGCCGAGGCCGGCGGGGAAGCGATGGCCCACTACGGCGATATCACCGACCTGGAGTACACCGACCAGCTTATCGAGGATACCGTCGACGAGTACGGCGCCGTCCACAGCATCACCAACTTCGCCGGAATCCTGCGCGACCGGATGATTTTCAATATGTCCGAAGAGGAGTGGGACGCGGTCATCGACGTCCATCTGAAGGGCCACTTCTCGCTGCTCCGAAACGCCTCCCAACACTGGAAATCGCGGTACGAAGAAGAGGAGTTCGAGCGGCAGCGATCCTTCCTCGGCGTGTCCAGTTCGGCGGCCATCGGCTGGGCGGGGCAGCCGAACTACGCCGCCGCGAAGGCCGGCGTCCTCGGTCTCGTACGGAACTCCGCACAGGAACTCGAGCGGTACAACGTCCGGGTGAACGCCCTGTGGCCCGAAGCGTACACGCGAATGTACAAGTCCATCCCCGAAGAGTACCAGCCGGATGGGATGACAGACGAGACCCACGGCCCACAGCTGGTGGCACCGCTGCCGGCATTCCTGGCGAGCGAGGAGGCCACAGACATCACCGGCTGTACGGTCGGGCTGGGATCGGGCGAACTCTCGTTCATCGACGACCCGGACCGCGTCCGGAAGATCATCAAGGAGGTCCCAGCGGATACCAAAACGGGCGGCTGGACGCCCGAACAGATTGCAGACGCCTGGGATAACCTCACCGACGGGTACGAGACCAAGCGGACGTCGAAGCCGAGTATCCCCAACGTGCAGAACTGAACGAGCCGCCGTCGATAGCGTTGTGCGGTGCGATCAGATCCGAAATATCCGATCGAAAGTTCCGCTGGGCGAACTAGTCCCCCGTCGGTTCGAAGACCGGGATCGACACGTCGTCGCTCGCTGTCGGGACAAAGGTTACTTCGACCGGAGTACCGATTTCTATCGAGTCCGCGTCGCAGCCCTGGAGTGCGGTAAGCATCCGCGGTCCTTCGGCGAGTTCGACGTAGGCGAGCACGAGCGGGAGTTCGTCCTCCGGCCACGCACCGACGGTCATCGTTTCGGTATACGCGTACACTGTTCCCGTGCCGTCGGCTTCGATCCAGTCGACGTCGTCGCCCAGACAGTCCGGACACCGCGCCCGCGGGTAGTAGAACGTCAGTTCGCAGTCGTCGCAGCGGCGGAGCAGCAGTCGGCCCTCCGCCGCCGCTTCCCAGTATGGCGCCGTTTCCGGAGTGACAGCCGGGACGGGTCGCGGTTCCCAGCTCATCGATCGGCCCTCCCGAGGACGGCCGTCGAACCGGCGTGTCTGGTCCCGAGATAGCCCCCCGTGCCGTGCGCGAGCGCGACCGTCGCGTCGGGCACCTGTACCGGCTCGTTTGCCTCTCCCCGAAGCTGTCGGACGGCCTCGATCACTTTCGTCATCCCGCCGCGGTCCGGATGATTCGAGCACAGTCCGCCCCCGTCGGTGTTGAACGGAAGTTCCCCGTGGGGCGCCTGGAGCGTCCCGCCTTCGACGAACTCGCCGCCGCGGCCCTTCTCACAGAAACCCAGGTCTTCGAGCGTCTGCAGCACGGTGATGGTAAAGGAGTCGTATATGGAGACGTAATCGATGTCGTCGGGATCCACGCCCGCTCGCGAGAACGCCCGCGGGCCGGACTTCCGCGCGGCGGTCTCGGTGATGTCGATCCGGCCGGCGTCGTGGTGATCGACCGCCGCGGCGTGCCCGAGGATCTCGACGCACTCGCGATCGATCTCCCGTCGTACGTCCTCGGAGACTACGACGAATGCACCGGCGCCGTCGGAGATGACACAGCAGTCCAGCAGGTGGAGCGGGTCGCTGACCATCCGCGAGTCGACGACCTCCTCGACGGTCACCGGCTCCTGATACATTGCGTGCTCGTTGTGCTGGGCGTGCTGCGACGCCGCGACCCGGATCTCGGCGAGCTGCTCCGAGGTCGTCCCGTATTCGTGCATATGTCGACGGGCGGCGAGGGCGTACTGTGGCAGCGTCTCGGCGCCGTAGATCGACTCGAAGTTCTCCTGCATAATCGTCTCCTCGTGTTCAGGGTGGCTGCGCTCGTCGGTCCGCATCCGCCCCGCCAGCGTAACCAACGCGACGTCGCACTTGCCGTCGGCGATCGCGCTTGCCGCCTCGCCGACGTGGTTCACGTACGCCGATCCGCCGTCGTCGGTCGAGTCGAAGTACGACACGTCGAGTCCGAGGTAATCCGCCATCGCGAGCGGCGGATAGCGGCCGACCTGGTAGTTCTCGCCGGCTGTGAGGTAGCCGTCGACGTCGTCCGCCGCCAAGCCGGCGTCGTCGAGCGCGCCGGCGGCGGCCTCCGCGTGTAACTGTGCGATCGACTTCTCCGGTGCCTCTCGTGTCGGGTGTTCGAACGCGCCCGCGATGTAGGCTGTGGTGTCCGAGCTCGTACTCATTGTAAGTTCGTATCCTCCGGTAACTGCACGACTGCGTCACGTGGCCAGCTCATAATGATTACTCTCGTCTCTTACCGCCGAGCGCCGACGACGGTGGTGACGCTCGGCGATAAAAAGTGAGGGTAATCATTATCAGTCACCACCAGACGGTTTCCGAGCGGGAGGTGATTAGTGTTCGGGTCCAGTCAGGAGTGACGTCTAGACCGAGCATCGTCGGTGATTTCCGCGATGCGAATTCCGTACCTGGATCCGCTCATCGATGCCGTACCGACCGCGTGCAATCGCCGGCCGACCTCACTTCCCCTGCCACTCCGGCTCCCGGTCGGCAGAGAAGGCCGCGGCACCTTCCGCGTAGTCGTCGGTGTGCAGCAGCGGGAGATACGCACGGTACTCGTATTCGATCCCATCGCGGAGGCCGACGTTGCGCGACTGGTTGATGGTGTCCTTGATAGCCCGGAGGGCGAGCGGCGGCTTCCCCGCGAGTTCTTCGGCGAACTCGTCGACGGCAGCCGGGAGTTCCTCCGCCGGGTGGGCCTCGTTGATCAACCCGTCCGCGGCGGCTTCCGATCCGGAGAGGAACTCGCCGGTCATACACAGCTCCTTGGCCCGACTCGGGCCAACCAGGAGCGGCAGTCGCTGTGTCGTTCCCACCCCGGAGGGGAAGATTCCCAGGTCGACCTCGGGGAAGCCGAGTTCGCTCTCCTCGCTTGCGATCCGGAAATCACACATCAGCGCCAGTTCCAGGCCACCGCCGACGCAGTACCCGTCGATCTCGGCGATCACCGGCGCGCCGAACGACTCGACGCTGAACAGCGCCTCCCGGAACGATGACGCGGTGAACGGATATCGCTCGCCGCCGATGTCGTCGACGTCGACGCCGACACAGAAGGCGTCGTCGCCCGCCCCGGAAATAACGACGCACCGGACCGAGATGTGGTCTTCCTCCCGGTCGAGTCCGTCGAACGTTTCGATCGCGGTCGGCAGTTCGTCGAGGGTCTGTGTCGACATCGCGTTCAACGAGTCGGGTCGGTCGAGGACGATGCGGCCGACGCCGGTCTCGTGGTCGAACTCGCATCGGATGGTCTCGAACTGGTCGCTGTAGTCCGTCGCCATATCGGGTTGATCCTGCTGTCCACAACTACCTAAAGCTTCACCAGCAGATCGGACCGCGGCGCACCTGATCGCATCGGCGACCACTCGAACGCGGCGGGAGCGCGCCGCAATAATTTACTTCTTCGCGCTGCTGTGTGAGGGTATGCCAACCGGACCCCCGCCTGCGGAGCTTCATCTCTCCCAGCGGCCCGCCGTGACGGAGCCGATTCCTGGCCCACGGTCCAGCGATCTTCTCGACGAACAGGCCGCCAAGGAGGCCAACACCGTCGCCTATCCGCTGTCGCTGCCGATCGCGATCGACTCGGCACGAGGCGCGACGATCGAAGACGTCGACGGGAACGTCTATCTCGACTTCTCAGCCGGGATCGGCGTCGCGAACGTCGGCCACTCGAACCCGTACGTCGTCGACGCCGCCAAGGACCAACTCGATGCGGTCGCACACACCATCGACTTCCCGACGGAGGCCCGCCTGGAGTTCATCGACGCGCTGGATTCGATCGCACCGGGGACGCTGCCCGGCAACAGCCGGATCGCCTTCGGGGGTCCGACGGGAACCAACGCGATCGAGGCGTCGATCAAACTGGCGAAGTACAACACGGGCCGGAACGGAATCGTCGGCTTCGAGGACGGCTATCACGGCGGCACGATGGGCGCGCTCAGTCTCTCCGGGTGGTCCTCGTACAAGAGCGACTACACCCCCTTACTCCCGGACGTCGTCCACGTTCCGTACCCGCGCCCGCAGGACTACGAGACGCCGGAGGCTGCGCTCGACGGCGCACTCGAGGAGATTCGAGCAGTCGTCAGCGGACGCGCGGACGGACTCGAGGAACCGCCCGCGGGGATCTGGGTAGAACCCATCCAGGGATCCGGCGGCGTCGTCGTGCCCCCGGAAGGATTCCTGGAGGGACTCGCCGAGATGACCGCCGAACACGACGTCCTCCTGATCGTCGACGAGATCCAGACAGGGATGGGCCGAACGGGCGAGTGGTTCGGCAGCGATCACGCGGACATCACTCCTGACGCGATGACCGTCGGCAAAGCCGTCGGCGGCATCGGACTACCGCTCTCGGCAACGGTGTACCGCGAAGAACTGGACACGTGGGGCCCGAGCGCACACGCGGGGACCTTCCGCGGGCACGTCCCGGCGATGGTGGCGGGGACCAGGGCGATCGAGTACATCGACGAGCACGATCTGCTCGACCGCGCGACGCGGATCGGCGCGTATCTGCAGGATCGCTTCGGAGAGATTCAGGAAGACTGTCCCCACCTCGTCGACGTGCGAGGTCGCGGACTACTCGTCGGCGCCGAGTTCCGTGACGCGGACGGCTCTCCGCTCTCGGATCTCGTCGATTCGATCCAGTCGCGCTGTCTCCAGCGTGGTCTCGTGGTCTGGACGGCTGGAATCGAGGGTCACGTCCTCAGACTGCTCCCGCCGCTCGTCCTCACCGACGAACAGGCGCGTGTCGGGATGGACATCATCCAGGACGTCGTCGAAGAAGTGACCGCGGAGACTGATACTCGGCGGGGAGACGGAGTATGACAGAGGGCACGATCGGCATCGTTGGCGGGGGAATCACCGGCGTCTGCACGGCCTACTACCTCTCGAAACGCTCCGATCGTCGCGTCGTGGTGTTCGAAAGTGACGAGGTGGCCGCCGAGACGACAGCGAAGTCGGCGGGGTACGTCGGCGTTCGCGCCAGCCACACGCAGGCCCACAGAGCGTTGCTGACGCACAGTATCCGACTCTACAACCGTGTGATCCGGGAAGCCGGAGCCGACGTTCGGCACCGGCTGCTCGGCGGACTCAACGTTTCGACGACGACAGATGGACGCGCGGCGCTTCGCGCTCGGCATCGCTCACTGACGGAAGGCGATGAAGATTCCAACTCGGCGTTCGCCGAGTTCTTCGAGGGGGATTCGTTGCGCGAGTCACTGCTGTTGCCGGACGTCCGACTCGGTGAACTCACGGCCGCGTGGTTCTGGCCGAACTACGGGTACGTGACGCCGGCCTCGCTGGCTGCGACCTTCGCCCAACGCGCTCGAAACGCGGGCGCAACCTTCCGGACGAACACCCGCGTACTCGAACTGGAACGCGACGCCACCGGGTCGATCTCGGCTGTCCGGACGGACAGCGGTCGGACGACAGTCGATCAACTGGTGTTGGCCGCGGGCCCGTGGAACCCGACACTGGCACAATCGGTCGGTGTCGACCTCCCGGTCCGCCACAGTTTCGCACCAGGGCTGGTGCTCGACGATCCGACGGGGAGCGTCCACCCCAGCCTCACGCACCACGAGTCAGGCGTGTACATCCGTCCCCACGACGACGGACAACTCTTCGCCGGCCACTATCAGGGTGACTTCGACGACGCCGCTCCCGACGTCGAGGATCCGGAGATCCCGGAGACCATCCCGACGGACCTGCGAGAGAACATTCTCGATGCGGCCGGGCAGCTTCTGTACGGACTCGACGACCCGACCGTCAAAGACGAGTGGGTCGGCCTGCGGAGCCTGACGCCGGACGGAAATCCCATCGTCGGCTGGACAGCCGTCGACGGTCTCCTCGTGGCGACGTACAACGCGACGGGGATCCAACACGCGCCGGCAGTCGGCGACATCCTGAGTCGGCAACTGCTGGACGGCGACCCAACTCAATACTACGACGCGGTCTCGATCAGTCGGTTCGACGGCCACGACGATGTACAGGACGGTCCGTCCGCATAGGCCGGACAGGTGTAAGAAAGAGTCGAGACAGACATTCGGCAGCGTCGAGACACACGTCCCGCAGCGTCAGGATGCTTCTTTCGCATCGAGTCGGAAGAAAACAGGGCCCTCGCTACCGTCGATCCGTCGAAACCGGAGTATTCGCGGGCTTACTCGTCGAGGACGGATTCGGCGATGATGCTCCGCATCACCTCGTTCGTCCCGTCGTAGATCTGGGCGACCTTCGACCAGCGGAGATACTCCTCGACGCGGTACTCCTCCAGCAGGCCGTACCCGCCGTGGAGCTGAATCGCGTCGCTCGCCACGTCCTCGGCCAACTGCGCGGCCAACAGTTTCGCCATCGCTGGCTCCTCGGCGAGATCGACGTTCTCTTCGAGATCACGCGCCGTCTTGTAGGTGAACGTCCGGAGCGCCTCGATTCGGGCTTCGTAGTTCGCGATTCGGTGGCGAACAGCCTGCCGATCCTTGACCGGCTTGCCGAACGTCTCGCGATCGGAGATGTAGTCGATCGTTCGGTCGAGCGCCCCGCGTGCGGCCCCGACCGAACTCGCGGCAATCTCGAGTCGGCTGCCGTTCATCGTCCGCATCGCCTGGTAGAAGCCGTCCCCCTCCTCGCCGATACGCGCCTCGACGGGGACCCGAGCGTCATCGAGGTGGAGTTCGCCGAGCGCCATCGCCCCCGGTCCGACGTAGTTGTCGAGTTCTTCGCGGTGGAACCCGTCGGTGCCGGCCTCGACGACGAACGACGAGATTCCCCGGTGCGGCGGGTCGGTGTCGCTCGTCCGGGCGAACACGAGGACGGCGTCGGCGATGTGGCCGTTACCGATGAATATCTTCTCGCCGTTCAGGACGTACTCGTCGCCGTCGCGTTCGGCTCGCGTCTGTATGTTCGCGAAGTCGGATCCGCCACGGGGTTCGGTCATCGCCGCGCCCGTGATCATCTCGCCGTTCGTCACCGGCCGAACCCACCGCTCGGCCTGTTCGTCGGCCCCGTCCTCGGCGATGATCTCACACCCGAACATCGAGCCGGTGATCGCCTCGGCAATCCCCGGATCCGCCGCGTACAACTCTTCGCGCACCAGCAGACTACCGGTGACTCCCAGCCCACCGCCCCCGTACTCCGCCGGGAGCATCGAGGTGGTGAGGCCCTGGCTGGCGGCCTCCTTCACGATCTCTGTGGGGTGTGTTCCGGTCCGTTCGTGCTCGACCGCCGCAGGCTCGATTCGCTCCTCGGCGAAAGACGCTGCTCGGTCCCGGAGCTCTGATTCCGCATCGGACAACCTCATACGAGTGACGCTTCGTTCGCACGGTAAATATAGGCATGGGACGGACGGTCCACCCGAGGCCGTGGGAAAATTACTCGGCGTCGAGCGCTTCGGGGTTCACGACCCCGTCGACGGCCTCCCCTCGATACGCAGCGGCGGCGATCTGGGAGCCGCGTCGCCGGACTCGTTCGACGGCACCCGGCGAGAACCACGCCGCGTGCGGCGTCACGATGGTGTCCGGGTGGTGGAGCAGCGGATTATCCGGCGCCGGCGGTTCGGTGGCGAGGACGTCGAGTCCGGCGCCCCGGAGCGGTCCGTCATCGAGGGCAGCCAGAAGTGCGTCCTCGTCGACGAGTTTCCCTCGGGCCGTGTTGATCAGAATCGATCCCTCCGGCATCCGCTCGAAGACCGAGGCGTCGAAGCGCTCTTCGGTCTCCGGCGTCAGCGGCGCGTTCAGCGAGAGGACGTCGGATCCCTCGACGAGTTCGTCGAACGAGACCGGTTCGGCGCCGGCGTCCCGGATCTCCTCCTCGGAGAGGTAGGGGTCGTGGGCGACGACGTCGAACCCGAACGCGTCCGCTTTCGCCGCCGCGTGGCGAGCCTTGCGGCCGAACGCGAAGAAGCCGAGCGTCTGGGTCGTAGCCGTCCTGACCGAGTCCGCTGCCCGCCAGTCCCAGCCGCCGTCGGCGGTGTGGGCCTCGTACTGCGGGAGGCCGCGGAGCAACGCCACTGCGAGCGTCACGATGTGTTCGCCCACTTCCTCGTCGCAGTACTTCGGCACGTTCGTGACGGCGATCCCTCGCTCCGTGGCCGCCTCGACGTCGACGTTGTCGACCCCGGTGGCGTAGCAGGTGACGACCGAACACCCCGTGGCGTCCATCGCCGAGGCCGGGACGGCGGCGTAGTGGGTGAGTAAGATGTCGGCCGCGTCGACGACCTCGCCGATATCCTCCCCGCTCGTGTCGACGGTCTCGAACGTGATCGAGCCCAACTCCGCCTCCAGCGTCGACCGTTCGATTTCTACGTCACTGAAGCCGTTCGGATCGATATGGACGATTCGAACCGGTGTCTCGGAAGACATCACGTGTACACTCAAGGGACTGCCACATACTTCTTTGGTCCTGAACTGCGTTCCCGCGACGGCGAGGGCCACCGCGTCCGTCTCTCAATGTGAATACTCTCCGCTCTCCCCGCCGAGTGCCGTCACGGGGGTGAGCCTCCGCGGGAAACGTGAGAGTGATCAGTATCAGTCACGGACGGGCACGTCGACGACGGCGGGTTCGGCGGACTCGATAGCGGCGGTCAGCGTCTCGACCAGTTCGGACTCCTCGGCGACCCGGTACCCGTTCGCCCCGTGGCTCTCGGCGTTCGCCGCCAGGTCGACCGCCGGATCGAAATCCATCCCGACGTACTCGTAATCATCGTCCGATCCGCCGTAGATATCGAGCATCCCGTCTTTCAGAATCCGGTAGTTCCGGTTGTTCGGGACGACGACAGTCAGATCCAGGTCGTATCGAGCGGCGCTGTAGAGAGTCTGCGGATAGTAGAGATAGGAGCCGTCACCGATGAATCCGACGACTTGGCGTCCGGTATCGCCCTGTCTGTGGGCGACCGCAGCACCCACGGTCGCGGGGAGACTGTACCCCAGTCCCCCGTTTTTGTTCGAGACGAACTGTTCGGGACCGGGTCGCATACGAGAGAGCAGGGCGAATTTGCTGGTGTTGCTCTCGTTGAGCAGATAGCTGTTCGGGGCGGCGTCGGCGAGCGCCTCCGCCAGCATTTCCTTCGATATCTCTCCATCGGAGCCTGATTCGGTCTCGACACCGAGGAACGACGCCGCTTCCGAGCGGCGATCTGCGAGGTCCCCCGTGCGCGCTCGCCGGTGCTGTTCCGAAACCGCCACCGAATCCGCTATCTCCTGCATCACCGACGCCGGGTCGCCGACGATGGCGACGTCCGCCGGATTGTTCTTAGCGATATCGGCGTCGTCGACGTCGATGTCGATTACGGTCGCCTCAGACGGGATGTAGGGCTCGTCGTACGGGATGTACGGCGTGTTCGTCGTACACCCCACGAACACCAGCGTGTCGGCATCGAAGGCCGCGCGCCCCATCTCCGGATCCGGGGTGAGATACGAGACCCACTGGTCGTGGTCCGGCGGGAAGTTGATCTCGCAGGTGTTCATTTCGCTGTACACCGCACACCCGGTCGCTTCGGCAAGACTGACGGCTGCGTCGATCGCGTCCGGCCCCGCTCGCGCCACCCGATCGCCGAGGACCAGTACCGGATCGTCGCCGGATTCCAGCGCGGCTACCGCGGCTTCGATCTGCGAGGTGTCGCCGCGTCCGGGCGAGGGTACGGCACCGAGTCGCTCGGGGTCGTCCGTCGTTTCCGCGCTCATCACGTCCATCGGAAGCCCGAGGAAAACCGGCCCCATCGGGGGGGTCAGCGCCGTCTTGACCGCGCGTCTGACCATCGTCGGGATGTTCGAGACGTCGTTGATCTCGGCACTCAGCTTGCAGTACTCGTCGACCATCCCGGCGAGTTCCCCCGAGAGGATCGGCTCCTCGTGCTGGAAGTCGGTGCTGTGGTTGCCCGCCGTGACGAGAAGCGGCGTTCCGGACCACGCTGCGTTCTGGATATTGCCGAGTCCGTGCGCCAGACCGGGGGCGACGTGGAGGTTCACGACGCCGAGCGGCATAACCGACTCGTCGTGGTGGGACTGGTACCGGCGCGCGCTCGCGTAGCCGCCTGCCATCCCGACGGCGATGTCCTCGTGCAGACCGAGGATGTATGTCAGATCGGAGTCGGCGATCGCACGCATAATCGGCAACTCCGTGGTTCCGGGATTACCGAACAGATGCGTGACCCCGTAGGACTCCAGCGCTTCGACGAACAGCTCCGCACCGGTCGAGTGTTCAGAGTGCATGGTTTTTGTCAACAGCACTCAACACGCTACGCTCCAGTGGCAAAAATTGTCTGATCGTATCGGATCGGCTGACTTCCGGTTCGGCAGTCCCACCGACGTGTCCCCGCTGGCGATCCAGACCGTCACAACACTTTTTATCCGGATTCTACAAATCGTTAGTAATGACACAGAATATCAAACAGCAGTCCCTGACGTCGCTCGACGAAGTCGAGACGATCGTCGACGCCGACGCGCACGCCCAGGCGTCCTGGGACGACATCCGCGCCCACCTCGACGACGGTCACGAGCGCTTCGAGTCGTTCTTCGAGTCCTCGCCCGCGCCGGGGAGCGAGATGAACCTCTATCACTCCCCGACGCCGACGTATCTCTACGAGGATATGAAAGAGCGGGACGACGACGACACCGGACTGTACGACGATGCCGGCCTCGAACAGACGGCGGCGGTGACAGAACGGATCGGCGTCGACGCGGGAATCGTGAATCCGACGCTCATCCTCAATCTGAATTTCATCCGCGAACGCGACTATGCGGTCGCGATTATGCAGGGCTACAACGACTGGCTGGTCTCGGAGTTAGACCAGTACGACAATATGGTCGGGAACCTCCTCGTCGCCGCGCAGGACCCCCACCGCTCCGCCGAGGAGATCGACCGACTCGCGGACGAAGACGACATCGTCGGGGTCCAGTTGCTCGGGACGGCGCTCGTTCCCCCGGCCGGTCACGCTTCCTACGATCCGATCTACGAAGCGGCCGAAGCGAACGGCCTCCCGATCAGTATGCACACGAGCGGCGCCGGGATGAAGCCGTTCCCGGAGCAGTCGTTCTGGGCGGAGACGTATGCGGAGGATCACGTCACGCAGCACCCCTTCGCACATACGGTGAACGCGACGTCGCTCCTGCTCAACGGCGTCCCGGAGCGGTTCCCTGAGCTAACCTTCGTGTTCCAGGAGGCCGGGATCGGCTACGTTCCGTACCTGCTCGGCCGACTGGATACCGCCTATCACGAGTTCCCCTCCGAGGTCCCGGCGCTTTCCGAACGCCCGAGCGAATACGTGTCCGAGCAGTTCTACTGGTGTACGCAGCCACTCGGCCATACCGCGGAGACGCCGCGCGACCTGGCGTGGCTCGTCGAACTCGTCGGGCCGGAGAATCTGATGTTCGCCGCGGATGCACCACACCCCGACTTCGATACGCCCGAGGAACTCTTCGATCGGGTTCGGGCGTACTTCAGCGCCGACGAGGTGACCGCAATGATGGGCGAAAACGCGATCGAGGTGTACGATATCGAATGAGCGACCGGTACGCAATCGCCGAGGAGGACGACTTCGACGGGGACGGCTCACGAGTCATCACGGAAGTCGAAGGTCGAGAGATCGCCGTCTTCCGCCACGACGGCGACTATTACGCCTTGGCGAACTACTGCATTCATCAGGCTGGCCCCCTCTGTGAAGGCCCACTCAGCGGGAACATCACGACGGACGACGAGGGGTGGGACTGGGAGTACGACGACGAGGAGCGGTACATCGTCTGCCCCTGGCACGGGTGGATGTTCGACATCGAAACCGGACGGAGTCCCAAAGACGAGCGATACGGTGTCCCGACCTACGACGTCGAGGTCGAAGATGGCACCGTGTACGCCGTCGGGTGACTCGCGCCGGCGCCGTCGTCGTTACTGTCGCTGTCCTGCGACCAAATTCGCACAGGCGCCGCCGATCGGAGTGAATCGAAACGAACTACCTCTGCACAGGTGTCGCCGATAGGTTCGTCTCCGCGAGGGGGTGGGTCCGCGATACTATTATGTATCCCGAATCGCAACTCGCCAATATGCTGGATAGCGCACTGAAAGTACCCGAAGCTGATCGTCTCGAAAGCGTCAGCGACCTTGACCGGGTCGTCGACGCCGACGCGCAGGTGCAGGAGACGCCCGAAGATTTGTTGGACCATATGGACGAATCGTCCGGCGCCCACCGCGTCATCTCGCTCACCGAACTCCGGCACGATATGATCTACGCCGGTCCGTCCAGTTATCCGCTCTACGAGTACAAGCGGACCAACGGCGGCGGCGAGGCCGTCGCCGATGACGACGTCGACGACACGATCGGTGCGACCGAACTCGCAGAGCGGGCGCGCTCCGTCGACATCGATAGCGGGGTGGTCAATCCGACGCTGAACCTCGGCCTCTCGGAGGTCAACAACGACCGCTTCGCGGTCGCCCTGGCGAGCGCGTACAACGACTGGTTGCTCTCGGAACTCGACGACTGTCCGAACCTCGTGGGGAACGCTGTCGTCGCTCCCCAGCACCCGGAGCGCGCGGCCGAAGAGATCGACAGAGTCGCCGACGAGGACGACATCGTGGGGGTGCAACTGCCCGCGAGTGGCCTGCTTCCACCGCCGGGGCATCGTCAATACGAACCACTGTACGACGCTGCTGAAGCGCACGACCTCCCGATCGCGATGAAGTCGACCGTCGGGAACAAGAGCTTCGGACAGCAGTACTGGTGGGCGCAGTCGTTCCCGGAGGACTTCGTCTACCAGCACGGGTTCGTCCAGATGCGCAACCTCACGTCGATACTGTTCGAGGGGATCCCCGAGAAGTACGATCTCGACTTCGTCATCCAGGGCGCAGGGATCGGCTTCGTCCCCTCGTTTACCCATCGGCTGGACGACCACTATCTCGAACTCGGATACGAGATCCCGGCGCTCTCGAAGTTGCCGAGCGCATATCTCGGAGACTCCTTTTACTGGACGACACAGCCGATGAACCAACCGGCTGACGACGACCGGCTGTTCGCTGCGATGGCGAATATGGTCGGCCCCGAGAACCTCCTGTTTGCGTCGGACCTTCCACACGGAGTCAGCGACCTTCCCGAGACGGTCGTCGATCGCCTGTCGGACTCGGTCACTGCCGACGAACTGGCGGACATACTGGCCAACAATACCGAACGCGTGTACGGCCTGTAGGCGTCGTTCACTCGGTGACGGCGTCTGTCACTGCGGTCTCGAATGCGGCCGCAGTAATCTCGTATCTCGTGTTCCCTGCTTCGGTGCGGGTCCGCTCGATCGAGCGGACAGCCTCGTCGTCGACCAGAATCTTCCAGGCACCCCCCTCGTGGGGATCGACCGCCCGAATGCGGACCTCCACGCCGTACGTCGACTCCAGCCGGTCGATGAGTTCCGTCGTGACCGTTCCGTCGGCCAGCCGTGGCGGACGATACGGTCGCATCTCGTGCTCCCGGAACTCTTCGACGTTGCGGCGCCACCACTCCGGGAACTCCTCTAAGTCGACATCGGCGTACGGGGACTCGTCGTCGAACCCGGGTGGCAGATTCGCCGGCCGCGGCGGGTCGCTGTCTGACATAGGCGGGATTTCACCACTGGACGGTAATAACCGTACCGTGCGACTCATACTGATTACTCTCGTCTCTTACCGCCGAGCGCCACCCCCGTCGATGGCGTTCGGCGGTAAAAAGTGAGAGTAACCATTATAGTAGCGTTTGCAACTGATTACTCATCTGATCGCACGACTACGTGGGATCGTGTGAGCGAAGACTTGCAAACGCTACTATATTACACCGCGGTTATTCCCGCCCCGACGACGGTCAGCGCCGCGCTGACGACCGTACGCGCGGTGACCGTCTCGACGTCCTTCAAAAAGAGGTGAGCCAACGCAGTCGTGAAAAGCGGTGACGTACTCACGAGCGGTGCGACGATCACCACCGGCCCGTTCGCGAGGGCGGTAAACATCGTGAAGACGGCGGCCGCGTTTGCCAGCCCCGAGCAGATGAAGTACATATCGGAGCGGTCGGGCGTCGTCAGCACCTCCGGATGATAGCTCAGGGTGTGTCCGACGACCAGCGGCAACGCGCTGGTCAGATTGATCGCTGCGGCCTCCAGCGGCGTCGCAGTCGACGTCTGAAACCCGAAGCGATTCACCACGTTGCTGATGGCGGCGAACACCGCCGCCGCCAGCGGGAGCAGGAGCGCTTTCGAGAACCGCAACTGGACGTTCGTCCCGGCCGATAGCGAGAGTAATCCGACGCCGGAGACGATCAAGATTACACCCACGGCGGTGAACAGCGTCAGCCGTTCACCCAAGGCGAGTGCCGCCAGCACTGTGGCAAAGAGCGGTTGCGTATAAAAGAGGACGTTCCCGACGCTCGCGCCCACGAGTCGAATCCCACGGAACCACGCCAACCACGCGAACGAGGTACCGACGATCCCCGAGACGGCGAAAATAGTGATGTCCGCGACGGGCAACCGGGTCACGGAGAGATGACCCGCCCCCCGCCCGAGGAGTGCGGCCCAGAAGACCGCGGCACCGACGAAAAGAACGATGAGCGTCGCTCGACGGGGTTGGCCGCCCCGTTCCATCCCACGCTTGGAGAAGACTGGCCCGACTCCCCAGAACGCGCCCGAAACGAGCGACAGCGCGACGACGAAAGCGGTGGCTGACATTGCTCCCACGGATACGGCGTCGTGGGGGGAGCAAAAGCGTTCCGTGCGAGCGACAAAAACTTATGGTATCCTCTACCACACTACGGCTGATGGAGCCCCTGTACATCAGCGGCGAGTGGATCGAACCGGATGCCGGGCGGATTCGTGCCACCTCTCCGATCGACGGGAGCGAACTGGGAACGGTCGCTGCCGGCACGGCGGAACACGTCGACCGCGCCGTCGCGGCGACTGAACGCGCCTCCAAACAGCTCCGCGAAATGAACGTCCATCGCCGTGCGGACGCGGTCGAAGCCGCGATGGACGCGATCGAAGACCGGGCCGACGAGATCGCCAATACGATGACATCGGAAGTGGGGAAGCCGCAAAGCGAGGCCAGAGAAGAGATCCAGAGTGCTGTTCGATCAGGTCGCGAGTACGCTGCCGACGCGGTCCGGCTCTCCGGTGAGGTGACACGATCGCAGTACGACGATCGTCACAACTTCACCCGGCGGGAGCCCTACGGGCCCACCGGGATCATTACCCCCTGGAACTACCCGTTCGAGATCCCGACCGATCATCTTTCGGCGGCGCTGGTCACTGGAAACCCGGTCACGTGGAAGCCCGCTTCGGATGCTGTGATGACCGCCGCGCACATCGCGGAGGCGTTCGCGGGGACGTCGCTTCCCGAAGGGGCCTTCAATTTCGTTCCCGGTGCGGGCGGGACTGTCGGTGCGGCACTGAGCAGTCATCCGGACGTCAGGCTGCTGGCGTTCACCGGGAGCACCGACGTCGGACAGCGAATTGCAGCGACGGCGGCGGAGCGGAGCGCCGAGTGCTTGCTCGAACTCGGCGGCAAGGATCCGGTGTTGGTTCTCGACGATGCCGACGTATCGAAGGCCGCGGACGCGATCGTTCTGGGGAGCAACTACAACTGCGGCCAGTCGTGCTCGGGGTCCGAACGCGTGATCGCGACGGAACCGGTCTACGAGGAGCTGGTCGCGGCAGTAACCGAGCGAACCCGGGAACTCACCGTCGGAGATCCCCGCGACGCCGAGACCGACATCGGACCGCCGATCAACGACGACGTTAGGGAGACGACAGAGCGGCATATCACGACGGCGACCGAGTCGGGTGCGCGCGTGACCACGGGCGGGTCCGTCGGCGAGCGGTACGTCGAGCCGACGGTCCTGGCCGACGTGGACCCCGAAATGCTGGCGGCGACCGAGGAGACGTTCGGCCCGCTCACGCCGATCATCCCCGTCGCGGACCGCGAAGAGGCGGTGGCGGTCGCCAACGACACCCGATACGGGCTCCAAGCGGCCGTGTTCACCGAGTCCATCCGGAACGCACACCAGGTGATCGACGGGCTTCGATCGGGAGGTATCGTCGTCAACGGGACGAACAACTTCTGGGAGCACCAGTTGCCGTTCGGCGGGTTCAAAGAGAGCGGCAGCGGCGGCGAGTACAAGGGTCACTGGCACCTCGAATCGATGACCCAACTGAAGTCGGTCGCCATCGACTACGGCGAGTGAGAGGACGGTCCACGCCGGTTCCATCGGGACTGGTCGCCGTCGCAGGCGTGATACGCGGATTGTGAACTGCTCTGACGCCCGTTTTTCGCAGGCGGAACGGTGCCCGAGGGCGATCGCGGGCATCCGGAGTACCACCACGATTAATGATGATCCGGTGTGGGTTCCCCGCTATGGATCTTTCACCACCGACGACAGGGGAACTTCGATCGGCAGCAGAGCGGTTCGATTTTTCGCTGACCGATGACGCGCTCCCGGGGTTCGAGCGCCGTATCGGCGAGCAACTGGCGTGCTTCGACGTCCTCGGAAAGTACGACGAGCCGGGGGGAACGCTCGAGCCGACAGCCTGGTCGAGAGACGAGACCGATCGGTGGGACGACGAGGATCCACTCAACGCCTGGATCACCCGGACCACCGTCACCGGTACGGAGTCGGGGCCGCTCGATGGCCTGTCCGTCGCGGTCAAGGACAACATCGCTGTCGCGGGCGTGCCGCTGACCTGTGGCACACGAACGCTCGCAGACTACACCCCGGCGGTCGACGCGACGGTGGTCTCGCGGCTACTCGATGCCGGGGCGACCATCGCCGGCAAGACGAATATGGACGAACTGGCGTTCTCCGGACTCGGCGACACGAGCGAGTACGGGCCGACGCGCAACCCCGCCGATCCGACGCGACTGGCCGGCGGTTCGTCCGGTGGGAGTGCAATCGCGGTCGCAACGGGTGAAGCAGACGTCGCTCTCGGCACCGACCAAGGTGGATCGGTCAGAGCACCCGCCGCCTGGACTGGCGTAGTCGGGCACAAACCGACGCACGGGCTGGTACCCTACAGCGGCTGTGTCGGCCTCGAACCGGCGCTGGATCACGTGGGGGCGCTGGCGTCGGACGTGGAAACCGTCGCTCGTGTTCTCGACGTCCTCGCGGGCAGCGACGACGTCGATCCGCGACAGCCCACGCCGCTCCCGGTCGATGCGTACCTGCCGCGGGTCCGAGACCCGATGGACGACCTCCGCGTGGCCGCGATCGAGGAGGGGTTCTCCCAACCGACAGGTTCGACGGACGTCAACGAGGCCGTCGAAGAGAGGTTACGGGCACTCCGCTCCGGGGGAGCGACCGTCGACAACGTCTCGGTGCCGATGCACGCCGACGGAATGGACATCTACTCCGCGTCGTTCGCGTGTTCGCTCGCGATCGCGATGCGCGGCGGGTGGGACACCGAGCGCGCAGGTCGGGAATCGATCGATCCGGTGGAACGGGCTGTTCTCGAACGGGTCGGTGGGGCCCTTCCGAACACGGTCAAACAGACCGCGCTGCTGGGTGAGTACGTACTCGAACGGGCCCCGGAGGCCTACGCGGAGGCGATGCAACTCCGACAGCGACTCGAACGGCAGTACGAGGCTGTGCTCGCGGAGTACGACGTGCTCGCGATGCCGACCACGCCACGACAGGCCGTCGGCTACGACAGTGAAACCGGGCGAGCGACCGTCGCGGAGGAGTACACCCCGCTGACGAACACGGCCCCGTTCGACGCCACTGGGCATCCGTCTCTCTCGGTGCCAGTCGGGCATCGCGGTGACCTCCCCGTGGGACTGATGCTCACCGGCGCTCACTTCGAGGACGCGACAGTCTTGCACGCTGGGCGATGTATCGAACGGGCCCGTCCGTAGCAACGAACCCGTAGGCGTGTCACTGAATGAACGTCTAGTCCCGTCTCCGTCCGCCCAATTCACGACTGACGGTCCACAGATCGTGACGTCTGTGGGGAAGCTTTATACTGTTTGATACTGACACACACACTGATGTCACGAGACAGCGTCAGTAGTGGAACAGGCAGTAACAGCATTGGTTCACGGATCAATCGCCGGTCGTTCATCGTCGCGGGTGGTGCAGCGGCTGTCTCGGGACTCGCCGGGTGTACCGGGGGAGGCGGGTCGGGCGGCAACACCGACACCGACAGCGACACCGATGCCGGTTCCGGGAGCGGATCGGGAGCGACGACAACGGCCGATTCCTCGACCACGATCAGAGTCTCGGTATGGAGTGGTGATTACGCGGAATACTTCCGGAGTACGGTGAAGAAGCTGTATGAAGAAGAAACCGGAAATACGATGGAGGTTATCCCGGGGTGGAACGAGATTCTCTCGAAAATCAAGGCTGCTCCCGAAGACAATCCGCCCTACGATCTGACAGTCACGGACGGGTACTTCTACTACGCCGGGCGTCAGGACGACCTCTTCGAGCCGGTGGACTACGACAACGTACCGAACATCGACAACGTCTACCCCTACCTGAAGGAGTTCCGCCCGACGAAGTACGGCGCACCGACCGACGGTTCGCCGATGTCGATCATCTACGACAAGACGCGCGTGGACGACGCGCCGTCGAACTGGGGGGAGTTCGGCGAACACGACGCCGACAAAGGGATGGAAGGCGGCTTCTACGTCTACCCGATTCATTGCGCTGCGATCGCTGCCCAACAGGAGGAAGGCGCTCAGGAGCTATACAGCGAGGATACGATCGACGTGGTCTACGACACCCTCCGTGACTTCGACGTCGACGCGTGGTATGGTTCCGGGGCGGAGGTCTGGGAGTTTATGCGACAGGGCCGGACCGCGATGTCGCAGTGGTACTTCGACGGCGTCGTGAAGGCCGAAGAAGTAGAGGAGTACGAAGCCGTCGTGCCGACGCAGACGACCGCCTACTTCGACCACTACTGTCCGGTTCGGGGCTCGGACAAGAAAGCCGAGGCCGAAAACGTCCTCAACTTTATGCTCCGACCCGAGATCCAGACCGCCTGGCACGCTGAAGGGAAGAATATGATGTCGACGGAAGACGTCGAGTACTCCGAGATCGGTTCGGAGTACCATCCGAAGTCGAACGAGGCGTACCAGAAGATCTCCTTCCCGGACTGGACGAAGCTCTCGGAGTACTCCGGAAAGCTGTCGGAGGAGTTCTCGAAAGTCAAGAGTTCGTGAACCCAAAGAGCGAGCAGCGTTCCGACCCTCGTCGAGCCGTGGCCCGTTCGCGCTCCGATCAGTCGCGTTCGACGAAGCAAGCCGGCAATCAGTCTCAGCAAAACAATTATGTTATCTAATGAAAATCGGGAACACGTGCCAACGATTAACGGATCTGATAAAATAGACGACACGAACCGAAAGGAGGTACTCCGGGATGTCGAGCATACGAGCTGAGGACATCGCAAAGCGGTTCGGGAACTTCGTCGCCGTCGACGACGTTTCGTTTTCCGTCGAGGATGGGGAGCTGTGGTGCCTCCTCGGACCGAGCGGCTGTGGAAAATCAACAACCCTTCGGATGCTGGGCGGACTCGAACGTCCGACGTCCGGCAGGATCTACATCGACGACACGGACGTGACAGAGACACGAGCCTACAACCGTAGTACGTCCGTCGTCTTTCAGAACTGGGCGCTTTTCCCACAGAAAACGGTCCTCGAAAACGTCACGTTCGGGCCGAAAATGCAGGGAGTCGGCAAACAGGAGCGCATCGAACGGGCGGAGAAGTACCTCGGGATGATGGAGATGAAGCCGTTCAAAGACAAACCGTCGATGGACCTCAGCGGCGGACAACAACAGCGGGTTGCGCTCGCCCGGTCGCTGGCGATGGATCCGTCGGTGCTCCTTCTGGACGAGCCCCTCTCGAATCTGGACAAGCGGCTGAAAGAGCAGATGCAGATCGAACTCAAGCGGCTCCACGACCAGCTGGGGAAGACGATGGTCTACGTCACCCACGACCAGAACGAAGCGTTCACGCTCGCCGACCGGATCAGCATTATGAACGACGGCAACCTCATTCAGGTCGGTGACCCGCGCGAGGTCTACGCCGATCCGAAAAACCAGTTCGTCGAGGAGTTCCTCGGGGACACGAACATGGTGTCGCTCTCGATCGAATCGATAGACGGAGGCGACGTCGTGGTGACGCTCGGCGACGGACAGCGGCTCTCGATCCCCGTCGACTCACCCCAGAGCCTCGAGGCCGGAGACACGCTCACTGTGTCGTTCAGACCCGAGTTTCTGGATGTCGAAGTCGAGCACGGACCCGAGGCACAGGCGCTCAGCGCAGACGGTCAGGGACAGGAAGACCTCGCGAGTCTGGTCGGCGACGTTACTGACACGCTCTACAGAGGATCGACAGTGCGACACTACATCGAGGTCGGCGGTGCAGAGCTGTTCATCGAGGACAAAATCGACCGGAGCGACAGAGTCGAGCGGGGAGACACCGTCTCGGTCACTTGGAACCCCGCGGAACTCCTGTGCTTCGATGGACAGGGGACCCGCGTGGCATAACCATGAGCGCAACGCCCAACCTCAGTCTCGACCGTCTCGGGCTGTTTCTGAAGCGCGGCTCCACCCGCGCCAGGCTGCTTTTGATCCCGATTGCGGTCTTCGAGACGGTGTTTTTCCTCCTCCCGCTTCTGTACCTGTTTCGGCTGAGCCTCTACCGATCGGGGAACTCCGCGGCGTTCGTCCCCGGAACGCTGAGCTTCGAGAGCTACGCGACGATACTGACGTCGTCGTTCGTTCACCAGATCCTCTTTTTCACGGTGAAGATGGCCGTCATCTCGACGGTGATCACGATCGCGATCGCGTTCGTATACTCGTATGCGATCTGGCAGTCGAGCGGCCTCAAGCGGACGGCGCTTCTGTTCTCCATTGTGCTGCCGCTCCTGACGACCCTGGTCGCCAAACTGTACGCGTGGCTCGTGTTGCTCTCTCCCAAGGGGACGACCAACGCACTGCTTTTGGACGTCGGGATGATCGGTCAGCCGCTACCGCTGATGTACAACTTCTTCGGTGTCATCGTCGGCCAGGTGTACATCATTCTCCCGTACGCGGTGCTGGCGATCTACAGCGTGATGAGCACCCTTGATTGGGAGACGGTCGAGGCCGCCCGGGATCTGGGTGCGAGCCGGCCGCGATCCGTGCTCGAAGTCGTCCTTCCGGGATCGATGCCCGGCATCATCGTCGGAACGATCGTCACGTGGGCGTGGGGCATCGGAGCCTATGCCTCGCCCTCGTTGCTCGGCTCCGGCAGCGAACGCACACTGTCTATCGAAGTCGAGAGCCGGATGCTGACCGAGTTCAACTGGCCGGAGGCAAGCGCGATGTCACTCCTGATGCTCGTCTTGGTGCTTTCCACAGTGATTATACTGTTCAACGTGATGAACCGCTTCGAGGGGGAACAGAATGCTTAGACGGGAATCGATCGAGACGGCGCTGTTCCGGTCGTTCTACGGACTGGTCTTCGTCGCTATGCTAGCGCCGCTTTTGATCGTGATGGGAACCTCCGTCGCCGAGAGCGGCCACTTGCGGTTCCCCCCGGAGCAGGTTTCGCTGAAGTGGTACGTCTCGTTCCTGAGCGACGAGCGGTGGATCGGCGCGGTCTGGAACAGCCTCATTACCTCAACCGGAACGATGTTGATCTCCACGACGCTGGGTGTGACGGCAGCACTCGGCGTCCACGGGACGGATTCGCGTCTGACCAACGTTCTCGTCCCGCTCGCGCTGCTGCCGCTTTTGATCCCCGCCGTGGTGATCGGGGTCACCCTCCTGATGTTCCTGAGCCGATTCGGCCTCCAGCAATCGTACGTGGGGATTATCATCGCTCACTCCCTGTGGGCGACTCCGCTCGTCTTCTTCATTATGCAGGCCGTGTTCACTCGCTTCGACTGGGAACTCAAGGATGCCGGCCACGACCTCGGGGCGACGCCGCTCCGAAACTTCGGTGAAGTGATGCTCCCGAACATCCGACACGGGATCTTCGCGTCAGCGATTATCGCGTTCATCATCAGCCTCCAGGAGTTCATTATGGCGTTGTTCCTGTCGGGGTATCAGACGCGAACGATCCCGGTGTTGGCCTGGGTCTCGCTCCGACAGTCGCTCTCGCCGCTTATCAGCGTCGTCTCGACACTGCTGATTCTCGGTGCGCTGACCCTGCTCGTTCCGGCCGCGTTCGTCGTGGGGTTAGAACTGCTCGCGAAACAGCTCTGAGCGACACTCGCTTCCTGGAGGCATTTTCACCGCCTGGCAGGACAGTCCGCCCGACACGCCGAGACGAAGGCGAGACTGGTCGAGAGAGTGGTGATCGGTACAAATATATTGGATTGTGTCGATGCGGACGTATGCGAGCCGCCGTCCTCAAAGAGTACGGGGAGCCGCTAGTCCTCGAACAACGACCGGAACTGGAGCCCGACGACGACGGCGTCGTCGTCCGAACCGAAGCCTGTGGGATCTGTCGGAGCGACTGGCACGCCTGGCAGGGCCACGGCGCGTGGATCGATAGCCAGGTGCCGACGGACTTCGTGCTCGGACACGAACCAGCGGGGACGGTCGTCGCAGTCGGGGAGGAAGTCGACACGCTGACGACGGGAGACCAGGTCGTCGTCCCGTTCAATCTCGGCTGCGGAACGTGCGCCTACTGCACCAGCGACCGGGCGAACGTCTGCCCGAACCGACAGGCGATCGGGTTTTCACCGGGGATCCCGGGCGCCTTCGCCGAGTCGTTCCACGTTCCCACCGCGGACTTCAACGTCGTCCGACTCCCGGAGGACGTCTCGCCGACTGAGATGGCCGCGCTCGGGTGTCGATTCGTGACTGCGTACCACGCGCTCGCACATCGCGTCGACCTCACGCCCGGCGACTGGGTTGCGGTTCACGGGTGCGGCGGTGTCGGCCTGTCGGCCGTGCAACTCGCCGACGCTCTGGGCGCCCGCGCCGTTGCAATCGATATCGACGAACAGACGCTCTCGCTGGCGTCGGATCTCGGCGCGGCAGCACTCGTCGATGCGAGTGAGAACGAGGACGTCCCCTCGGCGATCCGAGACGTGACGAACGGCGGCGCCGATGTGTCGATCGACGCACTCGGCGTCGCTGAGACGTGTCGGAACTCGGTGCAGTGTCTCGACCGGACCGGACAGCACGTCCAGATCGGGCTGACGACCGAATCGGAAGCCGGCGAGATCAGCCTCCCGATCGATCGGATCACTGCCCAGGAACTGAACCTGGTGGGCTCGTACGGGATTCCGCCGACGCAGTACGACGAACTCTTCGGACTACTCGAGGCGGGCGCAATCGATCCGGGTGCACTCGTCACAGACCACGTCGCTCTCGATACGGTACCGGACCGACTCGCGGCGATGGGGGCGTACGACAACGTCGGGGTCGAAGTAGTCACGGAGTTCTGACTTTTACGGCTGCGACTGATTTAATTCTGCTCGAACAAGGTGTAATAAATCCGGTTAGGTCGTGAGACTTCGGTGCGTGCAACGAATTCGGCGGCAGACTGGTAACGAAAAACCACCATTCGGCTCTGTATAGTCTCATAAGGGCTCTTATCGTCTCGTGTCGGTGTTTAACGCCGGGGGCGGTTGTCAGTTACCAGTTACAACAGTCCTCCTCACAGGTCGTTCTCCGATGTTTGTTCGGTTTCAGGCCTCGAAACAGTTTCCGTCTCCGGATGATACGGTTCGTTCCCCTTCGGCGCGTAAGTAACCGCCCGGACTTTCGACAGTAAAAAAATTTTTGTAGCTGTGTTCATAGATGGCATACGTCATGCGGAGACGCAAGCTCCTCAGAAAAAGCGCACTGCTAGGTGCAGTCGGACTCGCCGGGTGTAGTGGCGACCAAGACGGTGCCCAAACCGGTCTCGACACGGAAAGTGGCGGGGAGACTACTACCGGAAGCAGTACCGATTCGGGCAATATGGATGATTCGGGCGACGGAGGGACGGTACGAATCGGCCTCCCCGAACCGGTCCCGACGATTATGGACACCCGCAAAGCGGCCGACGATGGGGCCCACAACTTTCGTGTCATCAGCACGCTAACCACGTTCAATCGAGAGGGCGCTGTCGAACCACACCTGGCGACCGACTGGTCGTTCGAGAACGACGGCAGCGAACTGGTGATGGACCTCCGGGAGGACGTCGTCTTCCACGACGGCTCCGAGTTCAACGCCGAACACGTGAAGTGGCACATGACGGACTTCCTCGCGAACGGGGGCGGGACGTCCTACATCGTGAGCAAGGTCGACGACGTCGTGGTGGAAGACGAGTACCGTGCCCGGGTGAACTTCAGTTCTCCGGATCCGTACATCCTCTGGGATCTGGCGTCCGCCTGGGGACAGATTCACAGCCGCGAGGCGGTCGAGAAGTACGGCGACGAGTACGGGCAGAGCGGCAAGGTCGTCAGCGCCGGTCCGTTCAAAGAGGTCGAACACGATACGAGTCACGCGATACTCGAACGGTTCGAGGAGTGGGACTGGCCCAAGCCCTGGGAGGAGGAGGTGTACGACGTCGACGCCGAGATCCGGCCGAAACGGCTCGAATATGAGGCCTACGAGGAGACGGCCACCCGGACGTCCGCCTTCGAGGCCGGTGACGTCGACGGGCTGATCGCCGGCGTGCCGTACTCGAAATATCCGAACTACCAGGAGAGCGACGAGTACAACACGGGGACCCCGCCGGCGAGTACCGAGCAGATCTTTATTATGCTCAATCTGAATCCGGAGACCAGCACCGCCCCGGTGCTGGCTGAAGATCTGAGCCTCCGGAAGGGAATTTCGTACGCCATCGACCGGCAACAGATCGTCGACATCGTGTTCAACGGGGTCGGCGAACCCGCACCGAACTATCTGGTTCCCACCGTCGACGCCCACGACATTCCCGAGGAGTACAACTACACCTACGATCTCGAAAAGGCGCGTTCGGTGATGAGCGAGAACGGTTGGACGGTCAACCCCGACGGCGTCAGCACGAAGAACGGTCGCGAGGCCCGCTTCACGTTGCTGACGCAGAATACGGAACTGTCGCGGCGACGGGCGACGCTGATCAAAGAGCAGCTGAAGGATATCGGCGTCGTGATGGAGGTGAGTACCACTGACACCTCGACATTCAAAGAGGACGTCGGCAGCGGAAACTTCGCCGCCGGAATGTCGACGTTCTACGACTGGGGCAACGCCGACCAACTCTGGTGGGCGGTGAGCGAAGACGCGGAGGATTCCTACTACTTCAACTCCAACGCGTGGCAGCAGTTCCCCAAAGCGACCGAAATAACGAACCGGGCGCAGAATGCGACAACGCTCGAAGAGCGGACGCAGCGGTACAAGGAAGCGCACAAGTATCTGCTCGAGGATGTGGTTCCGGTGATCTACCTGATGTATCCGAAAGCAGCCGACGCCTGGGGCGACCACGTCGGTCACTGGAAACCGCACTACAAAGGCGCCCCGATGTGGCCCGTCGAAAGCGAAGAGTGGTAGGCAAACCGATCTACTGATGAGTTTTCAGTCATATCTCGCACGGCGGACGCTGGGACTGATCCCCAAACTGCTCATCGCATCGGGAGTCGTGTTTATGCTGGTCCAGATCACTCCCGGCGATCCCGTCACGACGCTTGCACCCCCCAGAGCGAGCCCCGAACAACTCGAAGCCCTGAGAGACAAGTGGCGACTCAACGAACCGTTGTACGTCCAGTATCTGACGTGGCTGGCGAATATGCTGCAGGGCGACCTCGGGCTATCCGCCGCGACGCGTCGACCGGTCAAGGATATGATCGCCCTCCGGGTCCCGATCAGCCTCCGGTTCTCGGCGCTGGCGCTGTTTATTTCGTACGCCATCGCGATCCCGTTCGGTATCATCGGCGCGATCAAACAGCACACCGTCTGGGACTACCTCTCGATGGGCTTCGTCCTCCTGGCCATCTCCTTTCCCAGTTTCTGGTTCGCGATCATCCTCATCCTGATCTTTGCGATCCAGTTACAGTGGGTTTCCGCCGTCGGATACGGGACGATCGGACTGCTCGTTCTCCCGGCGGTTGCACTCGGACTTCGGGGAAGCGCGATCGAAACCAGAGTGATGCGCTCGTCGATGATCGAGACGCTCAACGAGAAGTTCATCACCGCGTCCCGCGCCCACGGACTCCCCGAACGAAGCGTCGTGTTCAAACACGCGCTCCGGAACGCGCTCATCCCGATCATCACGCTGTTCGGGCTCCGACTGGGGTACATCCTGGCGTCCGGACTGGTGATCGAGATCGTGTTCAACCGCCCAGGCGTCGGTCACCTGCTCGTCGACAGCATCTTCAAGCGTGACTATCCAGTCGTCCGCGCCATCCTGATGATTCTGGTCACGACGATCATGCTCGGTAACTTCCTCGCCGACATCCTGTACGGCCTGGTCGACCCCCGGATCCGCTATGAGTGACAATGAGTGAACGCACGTCTACTGAAATCGACTGGGAAGGGATACTCGAAGAGTGGAACGAAGAGGTAGAGGAGATCAGCAGCGCGGAATCCCGGTTCGAACGTGTCTGGTACTTCATCAAGGACCTGTCGAGCCATCGTCTGTCCATCGTCGGTGGAATGTTACTGGTTCTCGTCGTCGTCGTCGCCATCTTCGCGCCGCAACTCGCCCCCTACAGTCCCACTGCGATCCATCCGACGGCGATCAGAGCCCCGCCGTCGGTGGCGCATCCGATGGGAACCGACAGCCTCGGACGGGACATCCTTTCGCGGGTGATCTTCGGGACTCGGATCGCACTCCAGATCGCCGTCACGTCGATGGGGATCGCTTTCGTCGTCGGCTCTCTCCTCGGTGCGTTGGCCGGATACTACGGCGGCTGGGTCGACGCGGCTGTCCGGACGGCGATCGACACGACGTGGGCGTTTCCAGCGATCATTATGGGACTGGCGCTGGCGTCAGTTCTCGAACCGAACCTCACGACAGTTCTGGTCGCCATCGGCCTGGTGTTCTGGGGTGTCTTCGCCAGACTCGTCCGCGGGGAGGTCCTCTCGCTTCGGGAACTGGACTTCATCAAGGCGTCGGAGGCCATCGGACTGAGTGATACGATGATCATCTTCAAACATCTCATCCCGAACGCGATCATTCCCGCGTTCGTCGTAGTGACGCTGCAGATGGGGAACGCGATCGCCGTCGCAGCGTCGCTGTCGTTCCTCGGACTCGGCGTCCAACCCCCGACCCCGTCGTGGGGGATTATGCTGTCTACCGGTCGGCAGTACATCACCTCGGCGTGGTGGATCTCGGTATTCCCGGGACTGGCGATCGTGCTGGTGATTATGTCGTTTAACTTCCTCGGCGAGGGACTCCACGACACGATCGATCCGAAACTGGAGGACAAACGATGACACAGAAACTGCTCGAAATCAGCGATCTACACACCTCGTTCCACACCGACGCGGGAACAGTGAACGCGCTTCGCGGCGTGAATCTAACCATCAACGAAGGTGAACGCGTCGGTCTGGTGGGCGAATCCGGTAGCGGCAAGTCGGTCACCGCACAGTCGGTCCTCAGACTGGTCGATTCGCCGGGCGAAATCGTCGACGGATCGATCGAACTTCACGGACAGGATCTCCTGTCGCTTTCGAAGTCGCAGATGCAGCGCGTCAGGGGACGTGATATCACGATGATCTTCCAGGACCCCTCGACCTCACTAGACCCCGTCTACTCGATCCGAAGCCAGATGATCGAGAAGATCGGACACAATCGGAACATAAGCGATGCGGAGGCGGAGTCGGTCGCAATCAAATATCTCGAGAAGGTCGATATGCCGAACCCGAAGCGGATCCTGGATAGCTACCCGCACGAATTGTCAGGAGGAATGAAGCAACGTGTATCTATCGCGATGGCGTTAGGATTCGATCCGGATCTGATAATTGCAGACGAACCGACGACTGCCCTGGATGTCACCGTCCAGAAAAAGGTAATAGATATTTTCCGTGAGGTCGTCGAAGAGGAAGACGTATCAGTTCTATGGATTACTCATAATTTAGGAGTAGTCGCGGAGTTCTGCGACAAAATCGGGGTCATTTACGCCGGGGAAGTCGTCGAGTACGGAAGTGTGTACGACATCTTCGATCGACCGACTCACCCCTACACACGCGAACTGTTACAGACGATTCCGAATATCGAGCGGGCGGACGAGGAGTTACGTGTGATCGAAGGAACGGTCCCAGATATGCGGGAGCCACCGAGCGGGTGTGCTTTTCACCCGCGATGCCCCGATGCGGAGCAGCGGTGTGAGACGACGCACCCCGACAAGGTCGAGGGTCGGGATCACCAAGCCTCGTGTCTGGTGCACGACGCGGAGGACCAATGAGCCGCCGCACACAGCCACGCGCGGATGCGATGACGGACGAGCCGCTGCTGAAAGCCAGGGCCGTGAAACAGCACTACCCCATCAAAGAGGGTATCTTCCGACGACAGACCGGAACGGTACGCGCAGTCGATGGTGTCGACCTCGACGTCTATCCCGGTGACACACACGCGATTGTCGGCGAATCCGGGTGTGGGAAGAGCACACTGCTGGAGACGCTTCTCGGACTCGAAGAGCCGACAGACGGGACCGTCTCGTTCGAAGGGACCCCGATCAACGAGCTCTCCAGCAGCGAAAAGCGGGCCATCAAAAGCCAGATTCAGATCGTCTTTCAGAACCCCGAATCCTCACTCGATCCGCGGAACACGATCGGGCAGATAGTCAGCGAACCGCTTCACCTGCATACGGATGCGACGACGCAGCAGATCGACGCCAGGGTGGTGAGCCTGCTGGACGACGTGGGACTCGGCCCACGGTACTACGGGCGCTATCCGCACGAACTCTCCGGCGGCCAGCAGCAACGCGTTGCGATCGCTCGCGCGATCAGTCTGAACCCCTCGCTGCTTCTCTTGGACGAACCCACGAGCGCCCTCGACGTGAGCGTGCAATCGAAGATACTCCGACTGCTGGACGAGATCAAGGACGAATACGATCTGACATACGTGATGGTGACGCACGACCTCTCGGTGGTGCGTCACTTCGCGACGCACGTCTCGGTGATGTATCTCGGCAACATCATCGAGAAAGCGGCGACGGAAGATCTGTTCACGGACCCGAAACACCCGTACACGCAGGCGCTTATTTCGGCCGTTCCAGTTCCGGATCCGCATCACACCTCAGAGAACGATATTACGCTTCCGGGGAGCGTTCCCGAGCCCAGTGATCCTCCCGAGGGGTGTCGATTCCACCCGCGGTGTCCGATCGCGACAGACGAGTGCTCCGAAGGCTTCCCCGAGTTCGAATCGCACGACGAACACGACGTTCGTTGCATCCGCGTCCCGGAGGCAGAAGATCTGGGCTCAAGAGAGGACAGTGCCGCAAGCACAGACGACGGTCGCTCCGGTACCAGTTTCTCAGCGGCCCATCCTGAGGACGGGGGGCGGGAGTGAGCCGATCGTATTCGGCCAGCCGATTTGAACTCGGCCGCTGAATCGAACCGGACCCACGCTGGTTGCCCGATCGCGACTGTCAACGAAGCATAATATATAAGCGAGGTAGCTGTCTCGACGATGATATGGTGGATCTGCTTTTTCAGGATGTCGTACTGGACTCAAGAGGGACCAGAACTACCGAGAACGGTGTACTCGTCGACAAAGGCTGGCGAGCAACCTGCAAAACCTGTTCGACGGTTCACAAGGTAGATCTGGCAGAGTTTGACGTACCAGTGACAACGTTCGACAGCGGGGAGAAACACATTCCGGTGGACGACGAAGTGTTCCGGTTTGTGGCCGAAATGCGTGCCTGGAACTGTTGCCACGAGGGAGAGGAACCGTACGATGGATTTCCGGAAGCGCCTTCGGCCCCCTACGGAGTAAAACTGGGATGAATGCATACTGATTGCTGTAACTTTCTCCTGGTACCCGACACGAAGAGACGAGAGTAATCAGTGCCAGTACGTCGACCGAAACGCCGCCGCTGTCACTGGCTGTGGCGTTGACGGGCCGGGAGGGTCCGAATCGAAGGCCTCACTGTCGAGTGACGGCGTGCTGTGAAACCCGTCCAGCGATACTGGTTCGGTCGCCTGACGGGTGATCCCAGTCGTCGGGAGAGACAGTCGAAGCGTCTTGCTGACGACGGTTAGCGTATACTCGAGAAACACCGCAGGAAACCAGACGACTAGCGTGAGTCTATGCGCCCCGTAGCCGTTTTGCGGTGTCCGGTGGCGGGAACAATATCGGTATCGTCGCAGGCCGCAAGCCCGTGGGCTGGCATATTGTTGTAGACGGTTTCGTACTCGCCGTCGGTGACGAGGTAGGTTTCGTGCCGGATCCCGACTGCCGCGTCGTCTTTGGTACCGTTCCGGTAGTACTCCTGCCACGCCGGGTAGTGGGACTGATCGCCGTCGCGGGCGTATTCCCGGAGTGATTCGAAGGAATCCCAGTACTGGACGAACCCGATGTTGCGGATCCCCGGGCCGAGGACCGTCCTACTGCCGAGGAGACCCGATTCGGAATCGGTGAGAAGTTCGCGCAGCATTCGCGGTGCAACCAGCAGGACCGGGAGCCACCGGTGGAGTTTCCAGAACGCGTTGATTCGCATCCCGATGTGGAACACGACGAACTCTTCGTCGCGTTCGGCTGCGACTTTCTCCCGGTAGATTCCGTTGTGGTCCGGATCAGCGTTTAACATCGGACGTGTCTTCGGAGGGCTATTCCTTGCAGTTTGACCCAAGATGTTGGGATTTGCCGGCCCAGACTCCGTCGTCGGGAATGGCCTCGGCGGGAAGAGACGAAAGCCGTCAACGGAGGTTGCGCTCGGCGGTAAAGATGAGAGTAATCAGTGGCAGCAGACATCTGCACCTTCGCCGTGAAATTCTGCCATCCCAAGATGTTGGGCAAATTCTGACTGGTGAGTGTGGTAACCTACACGTATGGAAATCAAACGAAAGCTTCCGGTCGAACTGCCGACGGAGAACACGAATCTCACGCGGGCCTTCCTGCTGTTCGCGGTGATCCCGACGGTTCTGGGAGCGGCGCACCACGTCGACCATATCATCCGCGGCAACCACGTCGGGTGGCCGATCACCCCACACGTGAACGCGTTCACGTTCAGCCTCGCGATCTACCCGCTCCTCGGGATCAGCCTGTATCTCACGCTGACCCGACGCGTGGAAGCGAAATACTGGTCCGGGTTCTTCGCGTTCAGCGCCGGAATGCTCGCGTACTTCCACATCAGCCCGTGGGCGATCGAACCTCCCCGCGACGTGATGGTTCCGTACACCGATCCGGTGTTCGGGTACCTCGCGTTCGGAATCGTGCTCGCACTCATCGCCTCAGTCGTCGTCGGCGCCCTGTACGCCGCGGCGCTGTGGTACCACCATCCTGACTGATACCGATCACTCATACTGTCGGACACAGCTGTTTCAAGATATTCGCCGCCTCGGGCGGCGAAATTCTTCACAGACTTATGTCCGGCAGTATCAGTATGAGTAGCGCTTTCTGTCAGAAGGCCGCGCTGGAACTGACCGGTACGGCAGTATCGCAGTTGACACTTTAATACACAGCAGTCCTCACACGTGAAAGACAGGCGTCCTGCTTTGGTTCTCTGTCGTCCAGCAGAATGATGATCCGTGCCCGGTTCCGAATGGCCCTCTCGGAGGAAATCTGGCCGTACGAGGTATCGACGTCGTTCCCGGATGCGACACTTCGACTCCACACCGGCGTGCCGAAAGGCGACCGTGCGCTCGAACTCGGTGAAGTCCGTGCCGCAGACCCGAAAGCCGTCTCCGAGGCCATCCGAGGCCATCCCGACATCACGGGCTACGATGAACTGTACCTCGACGATACGCGAGCGATCGGGCAGTACGAGGCCGACGAAAAGAGCCTGTATGAGTTCCTGTGGGCATCCTCGCTTCCCCCCGGAATTTCCGATTACCGTCGAAGCCGGCGAGATGGAGTTTGCCCTGACTGCCACACAGCCACAGTTCGAGGCGTTCGGCTCAGGACTCGACGAAACTGGGAGACAGTACGAGTTGCTCTCGCTGGTCCACACCGATGATCGAGACCCGCTGCTGACCGGCCGGCCACGCGAATACCTCGCTATTGCTCACAATCACGGGTTCTTCGACGTGCCGCGGGAATCGACCCTCGCCGAGATGGCCGACACGCTCGATGTAGATCCATCCAGTGCGAGCGAGACGATCAGACGGGCTGTAAACCGTGTTATCGAGGACTTCATCACAGCACACGATGGATGACGTGACTATCTCTCGTTGGCTCTGATAGGGCGTGAATCAACGTTTCGGTTCTACAGCGACTCTTTCGGGTCGGTTCTCGCTTCTGAGGCTCGTACTGAGATGGGTGATATTGCGATTTGAGTTTCGATCTGTTCGGTCTTTCCCGCACCCGTCGACATCGCACTCGCTGAAGTACTGTTCCTGATCGTCCCAGTACTCGGAGTCTCGATAGCCATCAGTTGGCTGTCGTTGTCGCCTCGGTCGTGCTTCGAGGGCGTGAATGCGTCTCGTTTTGTGACCGACAGAGACATTGTGGCGACCGAGAAGACGTCGAAGCTGGGCGGTGTGGCCTCCACACAGGGCGGCGGACCGTTCAGTAGCCGTTATCTGGACGTGGCGATCGTGCCGTCGGAAGCCACTCTGCTCAGCGAAGTCACTGCCCACGAAAGTTCGCTTTTTGCCAGGCACATCCGTTCAGAGCCGACGGGAGCGCCTATCCGTCAGAACTTATTTCTCCGGGCTCTCTTTCGGTCTCCGTGGACTGTCTCTGTTCGACCTTGTTCTGGTAGCTGAAATCCATAATATATTCTGTAACTTCTACGGGAAGTCCGTGGGTAATAGTGGGTAACACATATCAGCAGCGGGTCCGTACCGTTCCCCGATGAAAGTCGACGCAACAGACCTCAAAACGAACGAGACGGACGACCGGGGTCGAATCTACCTCGGCACCGAGTACGCGAACAAGCGCGTAACCGTCGCCGTCGTCGAGGTGGAGTCCGACCGGCCAGACGACGACGAGCTGGCGACCGCCTATCGGGAGGCCTCCGAGAGCGCGGAGGCACTCGCCGAGGAGTGGAGGGAAACGTCCGACGAAGCGTGGGAACGCCTCGATGAGTGACGGGACGGACGTGCGACGGGGCGACGTGGTTATCGTTCGACTCGACCCCGCCGAAGGACACGAGATGAAGGAGACGCGGCCGGCCGTGGCCGTTCAAAACGATATCGGAAACCGAAACTCCAGCACGACCATCGTCGCGCCCGTCACGGGAACCTACCGGGAGTATCCGTTCGAGGTGTTCGTCGAGGCGGACGGGTCACCGCTGAAAAAGGATTCGTCAATCCGGCTCGACCAGATTCGCACCGTCTCGGTTCCTGAACGGATTCACTCGGTCGTCGGTTCACTCAACGGACCCACGATGGCTGAAGTCGACGAGGCGTTACAGCTGAGTCTCGGCCTCGACTGAGCTACCGGCCCTCTCTTTGTTCGACCTTGTTCAGGTAGCTGAAATCTATGATGGATTCTCTGGAATAGTGTCCAACAGCACGTCCAATACGACAGAATTCAGGATACAAAGGACGTGTATCGGTGGCGTATTTAAATGATCTGACCTTTCTCCACGGAGAGTCGTGGCTAGCGCGTGTCTAACAAGTCGATCACGTCGGATCGGGTTGCTCGTTATCGCGTTGCTGTCGAAGCGTGGACCGCGCCCGCTCGACGTAGGAGTTCGACGACCAACTGCGAGCGTCACTCATCTCGGCCAAGAACTCGTCGGCAGCGTCCGGCAAGATCGCGTCGTTGCGAACCAGCGCGGTGAGGAGGATGGGCGTCGTGACGAGGCGGGTCTCGGCCAGCGAGGCGTGGATGAGCGCAAGTCGATTGAACTCGTCACAGAGCAATTGCACGGCGTCGATCTCGTTCGCCAGCGTGACCGCCGCGTTCTCGCCGTCGTCCAGCGGGAACGTTTCGTCCGGTTCGATGGAACGAGTCTCCAACGCAGAGCGACGGTCGAGAACCGCCTGTGCCGCCTCACCGGATGCGTCGTCGTAGGACGCCGTCTCGGTGAGTTCGCCGACGACCTGCTCTGGGACGACCACGGTGTGCGAATCGAGGAGGAGGTCGAGTGGATTCGGTGATGTGCCTGCCACCGTCCCGAGGCTTACGAGAGCCGACGTGTCGGCGACTATCAGAACCATCTACGAGTCGGCCAGCTCCTCCGCGACCTCGTCCACGAATTCGTCGGTCAGTTGCTCCTTCAGCAGTCGGAAGTTGGCGGCTTCCTCGTGCCCGACGAGGGCTTTCAGTTCCTCGAACGTGATGTCGTCGTCGTAGAAGGCCTCCGCGATCTCCTGTTTCACCTCGTCAGAGTGCGCGGCGTCCCGCAGGTAGTCCCGAAGCGCGGAGATGAGGATGTCCGTCCGATCCGTCTCGAACACCGCAGCGAGCGCGTCGGCCCGATCTACCAGGCCCCTCGGTGCACGGAACTGGACGCGCTTCTTCTTTGATTCGGAACTCATATGTGTACATTGTGAGTGCGGGAGCAAAACGATTGCCCTCTTGTCCCTACCACCTCCTTCGGAGCCACCGAAACCGGAGATGGTGTTTCTCACCGAGCCTGGATCGAAAGAGCAGCTATCGGAAGAATACTTTGTGGACTAAACGGACTCTATACGGCTTGTATTGTCGAATTTCGAGCTATCGACTCTCTCTTTGCTCCACTTTGTTCAACTCGATGAGCAACCTGAACACGGCCTTCACGAGGTTCGAGTCGACATCGAAGTGATCGGCGTTCCGCCCGGCCCGTTCCATTACGCGCTCCTCTTGGCCTTCGTCCGTGGTGGGGAGCCCACGATCCGCTTTCACCTGTGCGACCGAGTCCGCCACGTACGTCCGGCGGGCGATCAGTTCGACGATCTCGCGGTCGATGTCTTCGATCTCTTCGCGCAGTTCGTCCAGCGAGGGTTCCTCCTCGCGATCGCCGTCCGTGTGTTCGTTTCGGGTCATTCGAGTCGTGCTCCGTCAGTTCGCGTGGTCGTCCGCCAAGTCCGGCCGTCCCGTTCGTTCCACTGTGCCTGTACGCGGTCGACCCCGTCGCTTCCGGGTTCCGCCACGGCGACGACGCTCGGTCCGGTGCCCGAAAGCGAGACGCCCGCGACGTGCGGCATCGCCTCGACTGCGGGATCAGCCGAGAAGCCGAGCGCCGCCGAGAACGCCAGACCGTTGACCGTCATCGCCTCGGCGTAGCGGCCGTCGAGCGCCAGGTCCGCGACCAGATCAGCCATCGGCGCGACGTTGCCACACCGGTCGACGTCGGCGTCGGCACTGTACGCTCGCTCCGGTGGCGTCCAGACGAGAACGTCCCACTCCACCGTATCGTGGGCGAGGAGTTCGTCCTCGGCGTTGTCGGTGACGGTGACGCCGCCGAGCATCGACGCCGAGGCGTCGTCGAACGCGCCCGTGACGGTGACACCGACGTCGCGTGCGGCGCGAACGCCGAGGCGACAGGCTGCAAGCGGTTCCGGATCCGCCCCCAGCGCGTCGGCGGTCGCCAGAACCGTCGCGTTCGCCGCTGCGCTGGAGCTTTTCAGGCCGGCGGCCATCGGAACGTCGCTTTCGGTTCGGACCGTACCGCCCGAGACGTCGCCGTCGCCGTAGGTCTCGATCGCGAGTTCGACGCAGCGCTCGATCAGTCGGGTGTCGGTGTCGTCGTCCTCGGCGATCCGTCCCGTTACCGTCCCGGAGTCGTCGAGATCGACGGTCGCGGTCGTCTCGACGTCGATGGCGAACGCCGACCCGACGCCCGTCGAGAGGGCGTTCAGCACCGTTCCGGCCCCCAGTGCGACTGCACGACCGTGCATACACGAACGCTATCGAGCGTGGTAAAAGGTGTAGCGGTTGCGGGTCGGCCTCGCGTGGGAGGTGGCGGGTGGTGCCGCGGACGCAGAACGGCAGGCGGCTACGCCGAGTTGTCGCGCCGGATCATCCCCAGCACGCGCCAGCGGACGACCGTCTCGCCGTCCGGGTCCTGCCCCATCACGTCGACGTCGATGTGGCCGCGGCGCGGATCCGACTCGGAGACGCGCTTGTCGACGATTTCGACCGCGGCGGACAGCGAGTCACCCGGCCGGATGGGGCGGTACCACCTGAGTTCGTCGACGCCACGGCCACCCAGGAACGCGATCCGACCGAAGAACGCCTCGGTCGCGAGCCGACTGCAGACACAGAAGCTGTGCAGGCCGCTTGCGACGAGGCCGTCGAACGGCGCGGCGTCGTCGACGTCGTCGCCGATATGGAACGGTTGCGGGTCGTACTCCGCGGCAAAGTCGACGATCTCCTCGCGGGTGAACGTCACTGTCCCGTCAGCGACGTAGCGGTCGCCCACGGCGACGTCCTCGTACGTCAGTCGCTCGGCTGAGGGGCTCGCGTCCGTTTCGGATTGTGCTGCGGTGGTATCCGTCTCGGATTCTGCCGCAGCGGTTGCCGTTTCGGACTCTGCCGCGGGGACGTCCGTTTCGGACTCTGTCGCGGGGACGTCCGTCTCGGATTCTACCGCGGGGGCGTCCGTCTCGGATTCCCCCGCAGAGATGTCCGTCTCCGGGGCGTCGCGGTCCTGATCGCTCACAGTCGCTGGGTCACTGGCCGGCGTGAAAACCGCTGCGTTCGCGAACGGCTCTTTTGCGCCGCCGCGCCAGCGACGCCATCGCGGTCCTTTTGAATCGGACGCTCGAAGACGAATGTATGAGCGCGCGCAACGACGTCCCGCCGAGCACCGTCGGCGTCGAACTCCTCGACCACGGCGTCGAGGTAGAGTACACCGACGGGCGGACGACGCTGTACCGGGGCGTCCCCGAGCCCGTGACCGACACGCTCACGACGCCGCCGAAGAAGGAAACGCACGTTCTCGTTACGGATCCGACCGAGACCGAGGGCGTGATGCTGTACGTCAACGACCTGAAGACCCACGACGACATCCTCGAATCGACCGGTGTCGGCCGGGTGATCCTCGACGACGGCGAGGAAGAAGAGCTGTTCCCGGGCGTCACCGTGCGCCGCCCCGGCGGGATGCGCACAGAGATCGAAGCCGATCCCGAGGTGGCGCGGGGCCGCGTGTTCGTCTTCGTCGAGGACGACTGGAGCGAAAAATCGTACGAGTTCGTGCAGGATACCGAAGACGCAGACGAGGGTGACGGCGAGGCCGACTGATGGCGCTCAGAAAGTGCTGGCGGCCGCTGAGTCGCGGAACGGTCGGCTCGGCACCCGACGCCTACGGACTCATCGAGTTCGGCGACGGGGACGGCAACGTGATCGAGGCCACTGCGGGATTTCTTCCGGATGCCCTCCGCGAGGAACTGGCCTACGGCGAGGCCGAACAGGTGCGGTGGGAACGCGCCCAGTCGAAGGCACACGCCGAGCAATTGCTCGAAGAGCGGTAGGAGGGCGTCCGAGGTCGGGGTCTCACTCCCGGGGTCAGTGCTCGTCGCCGTGTTCGGTGTGCCCGTCTTCACCGTCCTCTGGGTGCGTCGCCGTCCCCGACAGGTTCCCCTCGTCGTCGAACCGCTTGGCTCTGAGGTATCTGGCCCGGTACCGGTTAGCACCCTCGTAGACGTCGGCCTCGCGGATCTCGTCGGTGCGGTCGTCGGCGACGGCGTCGATGATGGCCTCGATCTGCTCCTTTTCGGAGGGCGTTAGCTCGAACTCGTAGGTCTGTGTCTCCTCCTCTTCGAGTTTGGTCCACTTCCGCGCGGCCGCGACGACGAGCGAACACGGTTCGCGGCAGGGGAAGGCTCCGTCCCCGCCGTCGGCGTCGAGTTCGTGGTCCGCGTCGTACTCCCACTCGCGCCGCTTGAGACACTGGGAGTCCACACAGCAGGCCTCCGCCATCCAGTCGACGGCCGCGGGCGGAAGGTCTTCGACGACGTCATAGATGCCGGTCTGTCGCTCAGCGGTCTCACGCCAGTGGGTGACGTCGAGTTCGCCCTCGCGTTCGAGGTTCCAGTTGGCGACGGAGGCAGGATAGAGGACGTCCAGCGTCTCGACGGCGTCGCGGCCGTCGAGGTCCGGGAAGACCCACCCGGAGACGAGCGACGGGGCAGTCTTCAGGGGCCGGTACCGACCCGTCTCGTCGTAAGTCGCGATCTCCCGCGCGGCGAGTGGGTCCTCGTAGACGTCCAGTTCCGCCGTGTCGACCCCGTCGTCGTCCGCGTGGCGGACCTCGTAGCGACGGTGCCCGTCGGCTGCGAGCGTTGCGGTGACGAGGACGTCGCCCCATTCCGTCTGTAGTCCCGATCGGAGCGCCTCGTACCGCTCGGGAACCGAATGCTCCTCGGCCACCTCGGCGTGGCGGAGGAACGCCCGACGATGACGCCCCGAGTGGCCGACGACTTCCTCCCAGTAGTACCAGTTGGTGATATACGGCGCGACGTCGTCCTCGTGCGCTGTCGCACGGACGTCGGCTTCGGTGAGGTTCTCGCGACGAACGTCGGACTCGTCGATCTCGAGGGTGTATCCGGCGGAATCCGCCGTGATGTGCAGGCCGTCGAAGTCGACTCCCGAGTCCGCCGCGCGATCGAGGAGGGCATCGAGTTGGGTGTCCCGCACGTCAGTCACCCGCCGCCGGCGTCTCTCCGTCGACGTCCGTCTCGCGGGTCTCCTCGCGGACGGTCGCGATCGCCGACTCGATGTCGGCGCCGGCGTCGGCGGCGCGTTCGAGCACCACGTCGGCCATCAGCCCCTCGGTGCCGACCGCGCCGGCGTACCAGATGCGATGGCCGTCGACCTCCGCGGGGACGTCGTAGCCCGTCCGGTAGTCGTCGGTCAGGCCCATATCCTCCGGGATGTCCTCCTGGGTGTGGAACCCGTCCGCGACGAAAAGCGGGACGACGACGACGTCTTCGGACTCGAAGTAATCGGTCACGTCGTCGACCTCTGGCTCTTCGTCCATATAGAGCGCCTGGACCTCCTCGAAGCGGTCGAGTTCGCGGACGCGGTCGGCGTGGTACTCGATCGCCTTCGCGGAGTTCTCGTTGCGTTCGGTGCCGTGGCCGACGACCGCGAAGCCGAAGCCCTCGCCGACGTCGGGGTCGCCGGTCACGGTCTCCGCACGGCGAACCAGCACGTCGGTCATCGCCTCGTGCGTGCCGACCGGGCCGCAGTAGTGGACTGTCTGGCCGGTGTCCTCGGCGGTGAGCGTCGCGGTGTCGGCGCTCAGACCGTCGGAGTCCCACTCGGCTACGTCCCAGCCCGACAGGCGGAGCTCCCGCGGGATCACCTCTTCGGTGAAGTATCCTTCACTGATGAAAAGCGGGACGACGTAGACCTCCTCGGACTCGACAGTCCGGAGCACTTCGCGTAGCGACGGTTCCTCCTTCCAGAAGCCCGTCTTCACCTCGTCGAACGCGCCCGTCGCGCGGATGGTGTCCGCGTGGCGGTGTGTCGGTGCCGACGAATCGGGGTTGAGATGCGACCCGTGTGCCACGATAACCAGCGCTTGCATACCCGATCTGTGTCCGGAACGCCCTTAGGGACTTCGGGTTCCGAAAACGTTTCTTGGGGTTTTCGGAAGGTGAAATTCAGCCAGTGGGGCCGGCAGGGGCGGGCGGGAGCGAACTCGGCTCCGACACCCCCGGAACTTTTGCGCACCTCGAACGAGGACACCTGTATGTCACTTGCCGCCGAAACGCGGGCCGCGGTTCGGGCCCGTCCGTGGTTGCTTCGCGCGCTCCGGGCGGGCGTGGTCAACTACGCGGCCGCCGCCGAGTCGCTCGACGTCGAGGGCGAGACCGAATCGATCGCGACGGCACTGCGCCGGTTCGCCGAGGATCTACCGGCTGCGGGGACACAATCGCGTGAGGTCACCGTTCGGATGCGGAGCGGGGTCGGCCTCGCTGGCGTCGACGTCGACGGTGGGAACGGCCCGAGCGACCCTGACGCCGCGGCGCTGCTTTCGGTCGTCGACTCGTCGATCGTGACCGCCGACGGGAGCCTCACGGCCATCGTCGTCGAGGGGGCAGTCGACGCGCGGGCGCTGTCTGCCGTCGTCGACCGACTTGCTGCCGAGAACGTCATCGTCGACGCCGCCGGCGTCGCGGACGGCGACCTGGTCGTGGTCGTCCCCCGCAACGACGGCGCGAACGCGCTGCGACTCGTCGAATCGGCGCTGTCGGCGGTACCGACCCAATAAACGCGGGTCAGTCGACGTTCAGTCGGTCGATCGATTCGCGAACGACGGCCGCGGAGTCTTCGAGTGCCCTCTGCTCTCCGTCGGAGAGATCGAACTCCAGGACATCGCGGACGCCGGCCCGGTTGACGGTACAGGGGAGGCTCAGATAGACGTCGTCGATCCCGTACTGCCCGTCGAGCAGCGTCGAGACCGTGAGGATCGAGTCGCCGTCGCCGAGGATACGCTCGACGGTAGCCGTCACCGAGCGCGCGACGCCGTAGTTCGTCCGTCCCTTGCGCTCGATGATCTCGTAGGCGGCGTCGCGGACCTCAGCGGAGATTCGCGTTTCGAGCAGGTCGGTATCTTCGATCCCGCGCTGGGCGCAGTAGGATTCAAGCGGAATGCCACCTAGATTCACCGAATCCCAAACGAGGACCTCGCTGTCGCCGTGTTCCCCGATCACGTACGCGTGGACGTTCGCCGGATCGAGGTCGAACTCCCGGCTCAACGCGTGCCGAAAGCGAGCCGTATCCAGCACGGTTCCGGAGCCGATCACCCGCTCGGCCGGCAGGTCCGACACCTGCCAGGCGACGTACGAGAGGACGTCGACCGGGTTCGTGACGACGAGCAACACGGCATCGTCGCGGAGCCCTGCAGTGATCTCCGGGACCATCTCCGCGAAGATATCCGCGTTGCGTTCTACCAGATCGAGCCGCGTCTCGTCGGGTGCCTGGCTCGCGCCCGCAGTGACGATCACGACGTCGGCGTCCCAGCAGTCCTCGTATCCGCCGGTACGAACCGTCACCGGCGAGGTGAAGTACGCACCGTGTGCCAGATCCATCGCCTCCCCTTCGGCCCGCCCGTCGTCGATGTCGACGAGCACGATCTCGCCGACGAGTCCGCTGTCCATCAGGGCGAAGGCCGCGGACGACCCGACCGCACCTGCGCCGCCGACAATCGCGACCGTCCCTTTCCCGCGTCGAGCGCTCATAAACATATATTATTCCGGAGCCGAGTAAACAGTAGCGGTCGGTGCGCCCGCGCCGACGTCCCCTCCGGCCACCGCAGAGAGGCGTCCGTGACCGTCCGTTCCGACGGGTTGAAAAACGCGTCCGGAGAATGGGAGGGTGATGACGCTGTCCGTGACCAACACCCTGACGGGCGAACGCGAGGAGTTCGAACCGCGGAACGACGAGGACGTTCTGCTCTACGTCTGTGGGCTGACGGTCTCGGACGACGCACACCTCGGGCACGCTCGCCTGTGGGCGCACGCCGACGTGATGCACCGCTGGCTGGCTCACGAGGGCTACGACGTCCGGCACGTCGAGAACTTCACCGACGTCAACGAGAAGATCGTCGCACGGATCGGCGAAGCGGGCGAGAGCGAATCCGAGGTCGCCGAGCACTTCTCGTCGCACGTGATCCGCGATATGCGCGGGCTGAACCTCAAGCGCGCCGAAGTGTATCCGCGCGTCTCGGAGCACGTCCCCGAGATCGTCGACCTCGTGGAGACGCTCGTCGACCGGGGCTACGCCTACGAGTCGAACGGCTCGGTCTACTTCGACGTCACCGCCTTCGACGACTACGGGAAACTCTCGAACCAGCGCCTCGACGAGATCGAAACGCAGGGCGCGGCGGCGGAGCGCTCGGAAAAACGCCACCCCGCGGACTTCGCGCTGTGGAAGGCCGGCGCGGTCGATCCCGGCGACATCGCGGAGCATCGCGACGCCGACCTCGATCCGATCGAGGAACCGGAAGGCCTGACCTGGGAGTCGCCGTGGAGCGAGGGCCGGCCGGGGTGGCACGTCGAGTGTTCGGCGATGTCGATGACGCATCTGGACGATACGATCGATATCCACGTCGGCGGGAGAGATCTGGTCTTCCCGCATCACGAAAACGAGATCGCCCAGAGCGAGGCGGCGACCGGCGAGCAGTTCGCCCGCTACTGGCTCCACGTGGGCCTGCTACAGACGGCGGGCGACAAGATGTCTTCGAGCCTCGGCAACTTCCTCACCGTCGACGAGGCCCTCTCGGAGTACGGCGTCGACGTGGTTCGGACGTTCTACCTCTCGACCGCCTATCGTAGCGAGCAGACGTTCGGCGAAGCGGAGATGCGCGAGGCCGAAGAGCGGTGGGAGCGACTCGAACGCGCCTACGAGACCGCGGTCGACGCCTGCGACAGCACCGACGCTTACGCGAAGGTCGAAGACGAGGCGTTCCGCGACACCATCGCGGAAACCCGGGAGTCGTTCCGGGCGGCGATGAACGACGACTTCAACGTCCGCGAGGCGATGGCCGCGCTTTTAGAACTCGCGACGGCGGTCAATCGCCACGTCGACGACGCCGACGCCTACGACTTCTGGGCGCTCAGAGAATCGATCGAAACGTTCGAGGACCTCGGCGGCGAGGTCTTCGGCCTCTCGTTCGGCGACGAGGCCGCGGGTGAGGGGACGGTCACGCTCGCCGAGGAACTGGTCGAGCTCGTCTTGGAGGTCCGCGAGGCCGAACGCGAGGCGGGCAACTACGAGCGCGCCGACGAACTGCGCGACGACCTCGTCGAACTCGGCGTCGAGGTACAGGACAGCGACGACGGACCGACCTACCGGTTCGAATAGCGGACGGAAAACGGTCGCTCGGTGTGGTGAAACGCAAGCGCTGTTGAAATCCACACGTGGAGAGAGATCTCGACCGGTTTGGGAAATATACAGCGCATATCCGAGTGAGTATAAATGGATTATACGATTAAGCCACACAGCCATGCAGTCTCCCGCCGTTCATTGATGTATGGCACAGAGAAACCACGCGGGCGATCAAGCAAGAGACACTGAATCAAAATTCTACCTTCCCGGCGCGTCCGGTCCCCAGGCGGTGCCTACCCGGGTTGAGCGGTACGTCCGGCGTCTACTCCGCCAGCGGGGCACGTATCGGATCCGCATCAGCCGCAAAGAGCACTAGCCGTTCTCGCCGTGGTGCTGACTGCACGCTCTGGAACGTGCACGTCACTCCCTATTTTGATCGTTTAAAAGTCCGGGACGCCTACTCGACCGTGAACAGGTCGGTGGCCTCGGGCACCGAAAACAGCCCCATCCGGACGCCCGCATCCAACCAGCCGTACCCGTAGGAGAACGCTGCCAACGCGTTCACCGGATCGTCGTCCTCCCGGAAGTGCCGCCCGTCTTCGAGATACGACTGCGCCATCTCCCGGATCTCCGCGGCAGTCTCGCCCAGGGGCGTTGCCTCCGGAACAGCGATCTCTGCGGCTCCCAGCGCGTCGGCGAGCATTCCCTCGTAGCGGTTCGTCTTCTCGGTCAACTCCGCCGTCATATGCCGTACTCCTCGCTCCGGCAGTATATATTGCGCCCGTCGGTGGCGGCAGTTGTACCCGGCAGTAGTATTGTGAACTATGTACAAGACAGTCTGGCGGACGGTGCGCACGACAGCGGAACCTAAAAGGACGCGTCCACCGAACGAATGGATATGACAGAGGACACCGACGAGATCGTTGATCACCGACCGCTCATCGTCGCCGGTTCGGGTATCGCGGGCCTGTCAGCCGCGATCTACGCCGGGCGGTCGAACAACGACCCGCTCGTCTTCGAGGGCGATGAACCGGGCGGACAGCTCACGCTGACCACGGAGGTCGACAACTATCCGGGCTTCCCCGAGGGGATCTCCGGTCCGGAACTCGTTCAGAATATGAAGGCGCAGGCCGAGCGGTTCGGCGCCGAGATCAAAAACGGGATGGTCGAGGCCGTCGAGGGGGACGAACGGCCGTTCACGGTCCGGATGAAGAACGGTGACGTCTACACCGCCGACGCCGTCATCGCCGCCTCGGGCGCGTCGGCACGGACCCTCGGGATTCCCGGCGAGGACGAGCTGATGGGCTACGGCCTCTCGACGTGTGCGACCTGCGACGGTGCGTTCTTCCGCGACGAGAAGATCCTCGTCGTTGGCGGCGGTGACGCCGCGATGGAGGAGGCGAACTTCCTCACCAAGTTCGCCTCGACGGTGTACATCGCCCACCGCCGCGAGGAGTTCCGCGCGGAGGACTACTGGATCGACCGCGTGATGGAGAAAGTCGACGAGGGCGAAATCGAGATTATGCGGAACACGGAGGTGACGGAACTCCACGGCAGCCGCGAGGACGGGATGGACCACGTCACTTTGGTCTCCCATCCAGAGGGCCACCCCACGGAGAAACTCGACGACCCCGACACCGAGGAGTTCGACTTCGACGTCGGCGCAGTGTTCTACGCAATCGGCCACACGCCGAACACGGAGTATCTCGAAGATACCGGCGTCGAACTCGACGACGAGGGGTACCTGCAGGCGAAGGGCGGCGACGGCGGCGGCCAGACGGCCACGGACGTGCCCGGCATCTTCGGCGCGGGCGACGTCGTCGACTACCACTACCAGCAGGCGGCCACCGCCGGCGGGATGGGCGTGAAGGCCGCTCTCGACGCCGACGACTACCTGGAGGAACTGGAGCGGAAAGGCAAAGCCGCCGCGGGCGGTGAGGTTGCGGCGGCCGAGAGCGACGACTAACACCCACCTTTTTTCACCGGGGCCTCGCGCTGCCGGAGGCAGCGCTCGACCCCGGCCAAAAAATCTGGACCAAAAAAGACCGCTCGCTTCGCTCGCGGTGAACGCCGCGCTGCGCGCGGCGATGCTGGAAACAATTAAAAAAGGACCGCTGTCGACAACGGAAGCACTTAGCGACTTGGTTACGATTCACTGACTCTCAGGGGCGGCGAATTACCGGCGACCCTCGCCTGCGAACGCAACCGATTAGCCGACGGCGACTCACCATCGGAACGTGTCACGCCTCCGCCGTACCGGATCGACCCTCGCCCGAGCACTGGCGAGTGCGGGCGTCATCGACGAACGCCGGCTCGAAGACACCCTCGAGTTGGCGTGGCCGCGGATCGTCACCGGCTTTGCGATTATGTCCAAGCGGACGGTGGATCTGGCGCTCGTCGGGATCGTCATCGGATCGACGGCGGTCGCGGGGCTGACGATCGCGAACGCCTTCTGGATGGTCGCGAAGTTCCTCGCGATCGGCCTGGCGGGCGGGACTGTCTCGCTGGTCTCACAGAACTACGGCGGCGGCGACGTCGATCGGGCCGCCGCGGTCGTCCGCCTGAGTGTCCTCCTCGCGTTCGCGGTCGGCGTTCCGACAGCCATCGTGTTCGGCCTGGCCGCGGAACCGCTCGTCGGCCTCGTCGGCGACGATCCGGACAGCATCCGCCACGGCGCGACGTACCTCGCCATCGTCGCCCCCGGACTCCTGTTCGAGTATCTCAATCTGATCGCCAGTCGGACGTACGCCGGCGTCAGCGACACCTTCACCCCGATGGCGATGCGGGCCGGTGGCGCCATCGCTAACATCGCGTTGTCGTCGTTCTTTGTGCTCGGACTGGGGATGGGCGTCGCGGGAGCGGCGTTCGGGACCACGCTGGCGACGGCACTCGTGACAGTCGCGTTCTCGTGGGGGATGACGGGGCGGAACTACCTCCGCGGCCGCGGTGCCAGCCCCGTCCCGCTCACCCTCTCGCGGCCGTTCGTCGACCGCGAACTGCTCCGCCAGATCGCGCAGGTGTCGGCACCGCTCATCGCCCGGCGGGTCGCACAGGGGCTGGTTGTGTTCCCACTTTTGGCCATTGCGGCCACGTTCGGTCCCGTCGCGGTCGCAGCTGTCGGCGTCGGCCGGCAGGTCCGCGCGCTGCTCGGGAGCTTCTCGTGGGGCTTCTCCATCGCGGCCTCGACCCTGGTCGGCCAGGAACTCGGGGCGGGCGAGGAAACCGAAGCCGAGGCCTATGGCTGGGGGATCGTCCGCCTCTCGGCGCTGGTCTACGTCGGTGCCGCCGCCATCGTCGTCGCGTTCGGTGATCCGATCGCAGGCGTGTTCGTCGACGACCCGGCGAACCGCGAACTCTCGGCGTGGTTCGTGCGGGTCGCCGCGGTCAGCGTGATCGCGCTCGGCATCGACGGATCGATCACGGGCGCACTCCGCGGCGCGGGCGACACCCGCGTGCCATTTATCGCTGCCCTCGCCGGGCTGTATCTCGTCGCGCTCCCGGTCGCGTGGCTCGGAACCGTTATCCCGGCACTCGGCGTCGGCGGCCTCCTGATCGCGCTGTTCGCGGAGACGGCTGTGCCGATGGTAGTGAATCTCCGTCGCTTCCGATCGAACCGCTGGAAGGCCGTCAGCCGAAGTTATCGTCCCGGCGCGGCCGACTGATACTGATTACTCTCGTTTCTTACCGCCGAGAACCGCCAACGCGGTGGAGCTCGGCGGTAGAACGTGAGAGTAATCATAACGACTGTGACCGCGTAAGCGAAGACGTGCAAACGGGACGATAGCGATCGGCGGGACCCCTCGGCGGCGGGGTCCTGCGTCCCCACTTCAACGGGTTGCATATGTCGTCTCAGCTTTGACAACCCGTCACGCGGAGACGAAACTGTATGCATACGGTGCGTGCGATCCTGAGACAGTTCGTGGACGAACTCGACTCTGTGGTGTTCGGCGTCGGGTTCTTGGTATCACTAACCGCCATACTGGTCTTTTTCTCGAATCCGGAAGCCTCGGCGGACCGGATGGGACGGATAAACGAGTACCTCTGGACCGAATTTATGTGGGTGTACATCGGGACGATGTTCCTGATGGTGACGTTCAGCCTCTGGCTGATGTTCGGCCGCTGGGGAGACATCAAACTCGGAAAGCCCAATGACGATCCCGAGTTCGGCCTGCTGTCGTTCTTCTCGATGATGTTCTCGGCCGGCATCGCGGCCGGCATCGTGTTCTGGGGGCCGGCGGAGGCGCTGGCGCACTACGAGACCGTTCCGCCGCTGATCGGTGCCGAGGCGGGAACGCCCGCGGCGGCGGTCGGCGCGATACAGTATACGCTCTTTCACTGGGGAATCTCCTATTGGGTCCCGTACCTGATTGTGGCGCTTCCGATTGCCTACTACGCGTTCCGCAAAGACGCACCGATGCGCGTCTCGACGCTCATCGCGCCGTTCGTCGGCGTCGAAAACCTCGATGGCTTCTGGGCGAAGACCATCGACGTGCTGGCTGTCTTCGCGACCATCGGCGGCATCGCGACGACGCTTGGCTTCGTCGGCAGACAGTTCCTCACCGGCCTGCAGTACACCGCCGGCGTCTCGCTCGGCGACGCGGGGACGGTGCTCGTGATCACTGGCCTGACAGTCGCCTTCACCGTCTCGGTGACGCTCGGCGTGAAGAAGGGAATCGCGCGCGTCTCGCTTTTCAATATGGCCGTCTTCGCCGGCCTCGCGGTCGCGACGTTCCTCCTCGGGCCGACGAACTACATTATGAACACTGGACTCCAGGCAGTCGGGGGCTACTTCGGGGAGTTCCTCACGATGAGCCTCTACACCAACGCGACCGGCACCGGCGAGTGGGTCGGTAACTGGACGGTCTTCTACTGGGCGTGGGTGTTCTCGTGGGCGCCCTTCGGCGGGCTATTCGTGGCCCGCATCTCGAAGGGGCGGACGATCCGGCAGGTCGTCGCGACGGCGCTCATCGGCGCCACAGCCTCGACGATCCCGTGGTTCCTCTCGATGGGCGGCAGCGCCATCTTCTTCGAGCGTAACGACATTGCACCGATGCTGCAGATGGTCGACCAGTATGGCGTCTCCGTCTCCGGGTTTCCGCTGTTCGGAGCGCTCCCCTTCGGCGACGGCCTCGCAGCGGTGTTTATGCTGCTCGTGGTGACGTTCTTCGTCACGTCGGCAGACTCCTCGACGCTGGCGCTTGGGATGCTCACCACCGGCGGCAAGCAACACCCCTCGACGGTCAATCGGCTCATCTGGAGTGGACTCATGGGAGGCCTCGCGTCGCTTCTCATCGTCGGCGGCGGCATCGACGCCCTCCGCTCGTCGGCCATCATCACCGGGTTCCCCTTCGCGATCATCTCGATCGTCGCTATTGCGGGAATGGTCTGGGAGTTCCAGTCGGTCTCGCCGCTGCTCTCCTCGGATACGGATGGGACAGTCGTGGAGGCGACCGACACCGCGGCGATGTCCTCACCGACCACCGACGACGACTGATAATGGTTACTCTCACTGTATCCCGCCGAGGGCCACCCCCGTCGACGGCGGTCGGCGGGAAGAGACGAGAGTAATCATTAGATACTCACGGTGGCAAGCACTGCTGTAACTGGGTATCGGTGATCACAACTCCGCTGTTCACGGCCGCTTCCCACAGACCCTTATGCCACGCCGCCGGAGGGGGAGTATGGTCGACACCGAGACCTACACGATCGAAGCGCCGAACGGCGACGTCGAGGAACTCGAACTCCCCGAGGGACTCGCCGACGTCTTCACCGAAGCGGGCGAGTCGTCGACGGCGGTCGTCGGCGACCTTCTGGTCCAGTCGTTCGCACAGCAGGCCCACGCGGTCGTCCATCACGGCCAGGGCGAGACACCCGCCGATCTGGAAGCGCTGAACGAAAAGATGGAAGACCTCTTCGAGGAGCGGTTCGGCGTCCCGCTCGACGAGGCGATGGGCCACAGCCACTGATCGGCTTCTGACTTTTGCCGACGCGTGAGAGAACAGACAGCAAAGAGACGCGATCTTCGGACTCTTAGACGAAGGCGAGCGGTATCATCGCCAGCACGCCGGCAGCGACGCCCCCGAGCAGTTCTCGGCGACCGTCACCCGGGAGACCCTTGCCGACCGCCAGCGCCTCCGGAATGAACTCCGTGAGCACGAGATAGATCATCGCGCCGGCGGCGAAGCCGAACCCCGCGGGTAGAAACTCCCGGGCGACACGGACAAAGTAGAACGCGAGCACCGCACCGATCGGCTGCGGCAGGCTCGAAAACACCGACCACCAGACGAGCTTCCAGTTCGCGACGCCCATCGACCGCAGCGGAATCGAGATGGCGACGCCCTCGGGAACGTTGTGGATCGAGATGGCGATCGTCATAAAGATCGCGAGCAGCGGCACGACGAACCCGAAGATCTGGGTCCCGCCCGACAGTCCGAGGTCCGCGAAGGAGACGCCGACGGCCACGCCCTCGGGGAACGAGTGGATCGTCAGGACCCCGAGGATGAGCACGAGCTTTTTGAAGTCCGCTTCGGCGTACTCCCGCGGATCGACGTCCGCCGCCTCGATGAGGTCGTGAGCGACGTAGACGAGGACGACGCCCGAGAGGAGCCCGACGCCGAGTAAGAGGAGTTGTCGTCGCGGGATCGGGCTGACCGAAACGCCGCCCAGCGATACCTGGATGTAGGTCCCCAGCGCCTCTAAGACGAGTCCGAAGACAGACGCCGAGAGCATAATCCCGGAGGCGATCCCCCACAGCGTGACGTTCCAGCGGTCGCTCATCTCGGCGACGAAAAAGAACGGAACCGCGCCCAGCCCCGTCGCCAGCGCGGTGATCAGGCCCGCGATGAACACGAAGGCGAACGACCACAGCTCGACCATACGGGACGGTAACCGGTCGACGAACATAACTATTTCATATTCCTTACCGTTTTGGCAGGCCTAAAAACACCAGTCGGGGCCGAACGGACGCTCGATAGCGACACGTAAAATCAGATTTCTTATGATTCTCGCTCGTCCGGCGAAGTGTTCTTCGGGACCGCGCTCACAGAGGGGAGTATGCACCAGCGCGCCCGCGCCTTCCGCGATCGGGTGATCGAAGAGTACGAAATCGAGCCGCGAATCGAGGAGTTCCCTGACGGAACGGAGACCGCCGCCGACGCGGCCGAAGCGATCGGCTGCGAGGTCGGGGCGATCGCCAGCAGCCTCGTGTTCTCGGCCGCCGGGGATCTCGTGGTCGTCGTCACGAGCGGCGCCAACCACGTCGACGAGCCCCGACTGGCGGTACATCTCGGTGTCGACACCGTATCGATGGCCGATCCCGCCGAGATCGAGGCCCAAATCGGGTGGGCAGTCGGTGGCGTCCCGCCGCTGTGTCACGACGCCGACGTGCCGGTGTATCTCGACGACACCCTGCTGGAGTACGACACCGTCTGGGCCGCCGCTGGCGCGCCGACGGCCGTGTTTCCGATCGACCCGGAACGGCTCCGGCAGGTCACCGACGCGACGACGATCACGGTATGAGTCGCGATCGCGGCCCGTTCCGACCGGCGGGGAAAGCGACTCTCGGTCCTGTCGATGCCGTCACGACCCGGGTGGATGAGAATCCACACCTGATTTTAAGCGTCGACCACGAGTAGATCGAACTGATGGGAGAGTTATCCGAGCTATTCGCCCCCGAACGCATCGCCGTCGTGGGCGCGACGGACCGCGAGGGCTCCGTCGGGGACGCGATTATGCGGAATCTTCTCGACTCGTTTGCGGGCGAGGTCGTCCCCGTGAACCCGAGCCGCGAGTCGGTGTTCGGTCGCACGGCGCTCGACAGCGTGGGCGAGGCCGACGCCGACCTCGCGGTAGTGGTGGTCCCCCCCGACGTCGCCGTCGACGTCGTCCGTGAAGCCGGTGAGACGGGTATCAAAAACGTCGTCGTCATCACCGCCGGCTTCGGCGAGACCGGCAGCGACGGCGCGGCCCGGGAACAGGAACTGATCGACGTCGCGACGGAGTACGACATCAACCTCGTCGGCCCCAACAGCCTGGGTATTATGTCGACGCCGGTCGGGATGAACGCCACCTTCGGTCCCGAGGACGCCACACCCGGCCGGATGTCGTTTATGAGCCAGTCCGGCGCGTTCATCACGGCCGTCCTGGACTGGGCCAACGACCAGGGCATCGGCTTCAAAGACGTCGTCTCCCTGGGGAACGAGGCTGTCCTCGACGAATCCGACTTCATCAGTGCCTGGGGAGACGACGCCGAAACCGACGTGATCATCGGCTACCTGGAGGGGATCGACGACGGGCAGAAGTTCATCGAAACCGCCCGCGAAGTCACCGCTGAGACGCCGATCGTCCTCGTGAAGTCCGGCCGCACCGACGCCGGCGCGCAGGCGGCGTCCAGCCACACCGGGACCATCGCTGGCTCCGATGAGGCCTACGAGACGGGACTAGAGCAGGCCGGCGTCATCCGCGCCGAATCGGTCCAGGGACTGTTCGACGCCGCGCGCGTCCTGGAGAGCCAGCCCCTCCCGGCGAAAGACGGCGTCGCGATCGTCACGAACGCCGGCGGTCCGGGGGTGATGACGACCGACGCGATCGGCGACTCGCGGCTCTCGATGGCCTCCTTCGAGGACGCGACCCTGGATGCCTTCTCCGAGGCGCTGCCGCCGGAGGGAAATATCTACAACCCTGTCGACGTCGTCGGCGACGCGGACAACGAGCGGTTCCGGGAGGCTCTGGACGTCGCCCTCGCCGACGAGAACGTCGGCAGTGGACTCGTACTGGCGTGTCCGACGGCCGTGCTGGACTACGAGGGGTTAGCCGAGGACGCCGCGGCGCTGCAGGAGAAACACGACAAGCCCGTCGCTGCCTGTCTGATGGGCGGGAAGCGCGTCAAGCGTGCCGCAGAGACGCTGTCGGCAGCGGGGATCCCGAACTACTTCGATCCCGCCCGGGCGGTCGGCGGCCTCGACGCGCTCGCGGAATTTCGGGACATCAGCGTCCGCGAGTACGAGGCGCCACGCACCTTCGAGGTCGATCGAGAGCGGGCCCGCGAGATCCTCTCCTCGGTCGAACGGCGGGCGGACACGCGCCTCGGCGTCGAGGCGATGGGACTGCTCGACGCGTACGGGATCGAGACGCCGGCGGGCGGCATCGCCGACGCGCCGGTCGACGCCCTAGAGATCGCAGAGGACATCGACGGCGACGTCGTGATGAAGATCGTCAGCCCGGACATCCTGCATAAATCCGACATCGGCGGCGTCAAGATCGGCGTCGCGAACGAGGACGTGATCGACGCCTACGAGGATCTGGTTTCCCGGGCGCGCAACTACCAGCCTGATGCGACGATCATCGGCGTTCAGGTGCAGGAGGCCGTCGATCTCGACGAGGGCGTCGAAACGATCGTCGGTATGAACCGCGATCCGCAGTTCGGCCCCCTGCTGCTTTTCGGCCTCGGCGGGATCTTCGTCGAGACGCTCGAGGACACCGCCTTCCGAGTCGCCCCAGTTTCAGAATCCGAGGCCGAAGCGATGACGCGGGAGATCGATTCCGCGCCGCTCCTGCGCGGCGCACGGGGACGCGACCCCGTCGACATCGCGGGCGTGATCGAGACGATCGAACGGCTCTCACAGCTCGTGACCGACTTCCCCGCAATCCTGGAACTGGACATCAACCCCCTGGTGGCCACACCCGACGGCGTCGAAGCCGTCGACGTGCGGCTCACCGTCGACCCAGAAAAACTCTGAGGAACCCACCGATGCAAAAGACCCTACTCGTCACCTCGATCGCGGAAAGTACCGGCAAGACGGCAGTCACGCTCGCGCTCGGCCAACTCGCCCAGGAGCGAGGCCGTGCCGTGGGATATATGAAACCGAAAGGGACCCGGCTGCAGTCGAACGTCGGCAAGACGCTCGATCAGGACCCGCTTTTGGCCCGTGAGCTTCTCGATCTCGACAGCGAGGTCCACCAGATGGAGCCGATCGTCTACTCGCCGACGTTCATCGACGGCGCGATCCGGGGCCAGGAGGATCCCGACGAACTCGGCGCGGTGGTCGAGGAGCGCTTCGCGGAACTCGCTGCGGGTACCGATCTGATGCTGGTAGAGGGCGGCGGCGCCTGGTCCACCGGCGGCATCGTCAACCTGACAGACGTCGACATCGCAGAGCGGCTCGACGCCGACGTCCTCCTCGTCGCCGATTACGAGACGGCAAGCGACCTCGACGACGTCCTCGCGGCGGCCGATTCGTTCGGCGATCGGCTCGACGGCATTTTGTTCAACGCCGTGCCCGACGCTGCCTTCGATGGCCTAGAGCAGGAGGTCGTTCCCTTCCTGGAAGGGCGGGGGCTCCCGGTCTTCGGCGTCGTCCCGCGAGAGCGCGACCTCGCCGGTGTGACGGTCACGGACCTCGCGGACGAACTGGGCGGTGAACTGCTGACCGAAGGCGACCGTGAGGCGTACGTCGAGCGGTTCCTCGTCGGCGCGATGGGCGGGGATACTGCCCTGCGGTACTTCCGCCGCACGAAGAACGCCGCAGTCATCACCGGCGGCGACCGCTCGGAGATCATCGCCGCCGCGCTCGAAGCCCCGGGCGTCAACGCGATCATCCTCACTGGCGGGCACCGACCGCCCGGTGCCCTCCTCGGCGAGGCGGAGTCGAAGGGGGTCCCCGTGCTGCTGGTGACGGGCGATACCCTCTCTGTGATCGACCGCGCGGAGACGATCGTCAACACCGGACGCGCACGCGACGAGGCGACGATCACGCGGATGGGGGAACTCCTCTACGACCACGCCGACATCGACGCGATTCTCGGTGACGGATCCGCCAAGGAAGCGTCCGATGGCGGCGGCGGGACGGACTCCGATTCCACGGCAGGGGACGACACCGACGACGGATCGACCGCTGAGGACTGATGCGACGGGCCCGATGTCGTGCGTCTGAGCCCGGTTCCGGCGCGCCTGTCTCGGAAGCGCCGCCGGGTGAATGCCGCGAACGCACTCGACGGACGACCCGTTCTATGCTTCCGACGACGACAGAAACAGGATCCTAACGCCGCGTAATAGGTGATTAATTAATATTCCTGCCGTCCGCGCATCCCTATGGAGTTCGACTGGCTGCCATACTTCAACTGCGCGGCGTGCGGGACCGAATTCCCGTCGGACAGGGTCCAATACGACGAACTTGGCTACCCCGTGTGTCCGGACTGTGAGGCGCGCACCGGGCCACTCGCGAGCCTCGAAGCCGTCGACGCTGCCGAGAGCGGCATCGCTGATTAGGCTACTCGGCGGGGCGACCTCTCTGTTCCCGCGGTTCGATACGCGTACGGCGCCGACGTGACCGTCTGCCGAGCGTGCTCGACCGCGTTCAGACGTGGCGTGAACCGAGTCGTAGACTCCTGGTTCGTCACCGCTCGTCTTCGTCGGTCATCTCGTAATCGCCGCCGTACTTCAGGAAGACGTACGTGAGTGAGAGAACGGCGACGAACGCACCCGTCACCGTCACGAGCAGACTCTTCGCGGCGTCGGGGACGGTCGGCACGGCCGGCCCGCCCGTCTCCGTCGTCGCCCCGCCCGGCGTGACTTCGACTGTCCCGAGCATCCCCACGCTCTCGTGTGGGATACAAAAGTACTCGTAGGTCCCTTCGACCTCGAAGGTGTGTCGGTACGTTTCGCCCTCGGGGATGTCGCCGCTCTCTGGATCGCCGGCGGAGTACGCACTGCGCGCTTCCGATTCGACGTCGAAACCGCCCGAGGCGAAGTAGTCGGCTTCCTCGGGAATCTCGTCTTCGTAGGCGGTGACTGAGTGCCCGATGGTCCCGACAGTCTCCCAGACGACGGTGTCGCCGGGCGCGATCGTGATCGAATCCGGGTCGAACACCAGATTGTCGGTCATATCTACGGTGTGAGTCGCCCCGTCCTGTGCGGCCGCCGTTCCGGCCGAACCCCCGGCAGCGCCGATCCCCGCGGCTGTTTGGAGAAACAGACGCCTGGAGACTCCGTTCGAGCTCTGGTCCATATCCACAACACACTGGGAGGTAAATTAGTAAGTGGGAGACTTCTCACGTCGCTGGCGGCGACGGACCCAGCATCCGCGCGAGAGTGAGGCTCATCCGAGATGCGTGACTCTCACTCTTGCAAGCGCCGCGTGGTCTCGACCAGCGGGTGGCGACCGTAATCGAGGATCTCGATGTCGGCGATCGAGGACAGCCCTTCCTTTTCGGCGGTGCGCTGCATCCCCAGTTCGACGCGTTCGTCAAGGACGATCACCGAGGCGTCCATCTCCTCGATGCCCAGCTGGTGGGCCGCCATCACGCGGTGGTGGCCGTCAGCGAGCAGGAGTTCGCCGTCGTTGTCGATGACGACGAGCGGCTCGGCGAGTCCCCGCTCGAGTTCGTACTGTCGCCCTTCGAGTTCGTCGGCGTAGACGCGTCCCTGCGAGGGGGTGAGCTGATCGAGCTCGACAGACCGGCTCTCCTCGTGTATGGATACGTCGTGAATCTGTTCCAGCGTTCGTCGAAGTTTACCCACCTTCTCGGGCGTAGCGCGTTCGATCTGCGAGCGGACGACGTCGGTATTCGAGATGATGCCGACCAGATTGCCGGCGTCGTCGACGACCGGGAGTTTCTGGATTCCCGAGCGGAGGATGACGCGTGCGGCATCGATCACGTTCATATCCGGATGGGCGACGATGATGTCCTCGGCCATCACAGTGAAGATCGGATCCTGATCGTCCGTCAAAAGGAGATCGCTGGCCGAGACGAATCCCTCGACCTTCCGCCCCTGCGAAACCGGAAACCCGTTGTGTCCCTCACTTTCTTTGATCCGGCGCGCCACGTCGGCGACGGTGTCCGTCGGCGAGACCGTCTGGACCTCCCGCGTCATATACTCGTTGACTTTCGGTCTCTCACTCATTGCAGTGACTTTGCGTTCCCCGCGCAAAAGACTACTCCCACGGAGCAGCAATGATTGCTTTCCGGTTGGGTTTGCCGTCTCCTCCATCGATCACCACTCCTCGAAGGGGAACTCCGAGGCCCACCCAGTCTGGGTGTCGTCGACGTCTATAAGCGTCGTAGCGTCCTCCAACGTCTCGAAGATCCGTCCCGAGATGACGTCGGTAACGACCGATTCTACCGCTTCCTCGGAGTTGTCGTCGGCCTCCGAGAGAATGCCGAGCGAAATCTGTGCACCGGCCATATCGGCGTGGCCGCCGGCACTACCGATGGCATCGAGTGCGTCCCGAAGCGTCTCACCGAGGTCGACGTCTGTCCCGCGTGCGCGCCCGGAGACGTACACAGTACCGTCTCTGAACCCGTACACGACGGCGATGTGGATCCCCTCCATATTCAGCAGGTGGTCGGCGGCCTGCGCGAGGGCGTCCCGATCCCGGATCGTACCCACGTTCGACAGGAGCACTTCCCCGCGCACGTCCCGGTCGCAGATTGCCCGCGAAAGCGTCTCCAGTACCTCCGCAGTCATACTCGGGGACTCCACCCGATCGAGAACCGACAGATCGACCCGCGGCAGGAGCCACGCGGCGGCCTCGAAGTCGGCGACGGACACCTCGCGGGCGAAGTCGTCGGTGTCGACCCTGATCCCGAAGAGCAGAGCGGTCGCAAGCGACTGGCCGGGATCGAGTCCGATCCGCCGGAGATAATCCGCAAGCAGCGTGCTCGTCGCGCCGATGTCGTGGCGGAGGTCGACGAAGTCCGCGTCCACAGGCCCCCGCGGCGGGTGGTGGTCGACGACGATGTCGACCTCCGTGTCGGGCGGGAGTCCGTCGTTGACGCCCGGTCGGGAGTGGTCGACGAGCGCGACGCCGCCGTAGTCGTCGATGACGCCGTCTGCCAGTTCGACGACATCGAGTTCAAGCAGGTTCACCAGTGCCTGATTTTCCTGGTGGGAGATCTCCCCGAAGTAGCACGCATCTGCCGGTGTCTCGACCACGCCGGCGATCCGAGCCAACGCGAGTGCGCTGGCAATCGCGTCCGGATCGGGGTTGTCGTGCATCACGACGGCCAGGCGGCCATCGATCCCGCGAAGCTCGTCGAACAGCCGATGCAGTCGCTCTGCCCCGGGGCTGACGGTCAGTTCGCTCACGCGGTCGACGAGCACCTGTTCGACGTCGACGAGTCGATCGGCGATGCGGTCGATGCGCTCACGCGTCTCGGCGTCCGTATCTCCCGGGAGATACACGACGATACAGGCGTGGGGGTACTGCTCGCGAGCCTGTTCGGCGGCCGTCGCGTTCGTTTCGACGTTGTCGCTCGCGGCGAAGACGACGTCGACATCCCCGTCGGGGAGCGCCGACGCCTCATCGGGGGCGCGGCGGTCTGTGTCTGCCCCGCTGTCCGCCATCTCCTCGACGACCTCGCCCCGCTGTGAGACGACCGTGAGTTCACCGGGCCACTCGGCGATGCGGTCGATGGCCGCCCGCGCGGCCGACCCGCAGCCGAGGACCAACCGCCGTTGCATATGGCTTTGTCTGAGACCACACCATTTTACTTCGTCGGGTCGCGCTCCGCGCGACCACTCTTTGCAAAAAGCTGGACCAAAAAGACCCCGACTCCGACGCCTCCGGAAGAGCAAACTCTTCTGTGCTCCCGTTCGCTCTTTTCAGTCGCTCACGGGAACTTCGGCGGCTCCGTCAGTGAACCGCTCGCGAAGCGAGCGGATGCTAACAGCGTTTGGAGGTGGTCGCTTCTTCGTTCTCACAACCTCTTCCGGGCGAGCTTACGACTGCCGAACCCGGACGTGATAGATCCGTAACAACCTGTATAGTCCCCACAAAAGCAGTGGTCTCGGGATGCTAGCCCGGTACTATACCGAGCAACCCGGTAGTGGCGCTCGGATCTGTCCCTGTCGGGACGAGCAATTAGTTCTTGGCGGCGAATAAATGTCTTCTGATTGACTCGAAGTGTCGGCCCTATTCTCTGCGTCAGGAAGTGTGATTCCTCACTTTCGGCGCTGTTCGAGATGACGACTCCCGGCGTGTCCGCGGAACACGTCGAGCGACCAGCGACCGGCCGCGAGGAGCGCGTCCCACACTCGACGCCAGCCGTTGGATTCTGTATCCTCCGAAGCAGACGTCATCGTAACTGGAGAATCGGACTCGGACCTATTAATCATACCCCCGCCCCCGCCGTACGGTATTCACGATCCGGTATTGAATCAACGAAGGAAAATGTATACTAAGCATCCGCGAGCGAAGCGAGCGGTTCACCGACTGAGTCGCCAGGCGACTCAGTCGGGTCTTTTTTGGTCCAGCTTTTTGCGAGGAGGGTGCGCCGCAGGCGCACCCGACGAAGTAAAAAGGTGGGTTCCTAAAACAGCGCAGCAGCCACGCCCTGGGCGGTCTCGATGACCGGCCCGAAGGCCGGGAGCAGGAGCAGCGTCCCGATGCCGGCGAAGAGGACAGCGGCGTAGAGGCCGACCGGCCGCTTCTCGATGCCGAAGTCACCCTCCGGCGGTTCGATCCACATTGCCTTGACAACGCGACTGTAGTAGAACAAAGACAGCGCGCTGTTGATCGCGCCGACTGCCGCGAGCCACCAGAACCCGGCCTCGATCGCCGAGTAAAAGAGGGCATACTTCGAGAGGAAGCCGCCGAACGGCGGCAGGCCCGCAAGGCTGAACATGAACACCGTCATCGCGACCGCGGCGATCGGTGCGACCGACGCCAGCCCGTTGTAGTCCTCGAAGGTCCGGCCGACGCCCCAGTGTTCGACCAGGGCGATGAACAGGAACGCGCCCGTGTTCATGAATCCATAGACCAGCAGATGGGCCATCGACGCCCCGAGGACGTCACCGTTCGGCCCACCCGCCGTGAGCGCCGCGAGGCCGATGAGCGCGTACCCCGCGTGACCGATCGAGGAGTACGCGAGCATCCGCTTGACCTTCTCCTGGGTCGCCGCCGCGAAGTTGCCCAGCGTCATCGTGACGACCGCAAGCACCTGGAAGGCGAGCACCCAGTCGACGCCCGCCGGGATCGCCCCGAGCGGGAAGGCCTCGACGAAGACGCGGAACGCGACCGCGAAGCCGGCGGCCTTCGACGCCGACGAGAGGAACGCCGAGATCGGCGCGGGCGCGCCCTCGTAGGCCTCCGGCGCCCAGAAGTGGAAGGGCACGGAGGCGGTCTTGAAGGCGAACCCGCCGACGATCATCAGCGCACCGAGGCCGACGACACCGGTCATCTCGGTACTACCGACTGCCGAGGCGACCTCACCGAGAATCAAAGAGCCGGACGCGGCGTACACAAGGCTGATCCCGAAGGCCAGCACCGCCGAAGAGACCGCGCCGATAAGGAAGTATTTCAGCCCCGCCTCGACGCTGCCGCGGTCCGTCTTGAGGAACGCGACGAGCGCGTACGAGGGCAGCGAAGCCAGTTCCAGGCTGACGAAGACCGTCGCCAGCGAGTTCGCCATCGACATCAGCGTCATCCCGGTCGCCGCAAACAGGACCAGCGAGTAGAACTCCCCGCGGTGAGACTGCTCCCGCAGATAGTCGTAGGCGGCGACGGTCACCATCGCGGTGACGATCGTGAAGATGAGCGTGAAAAAGAGGCTCATCCCGTCGACGACCAGGGCGTCGCCGTACAGCGAGATCGCCCCGCCGGTCGACACCTGGCCGGTGCCGGCGACGAGGAACCACGCCGTGATACCGAACGACAGCAGCGCACCGGCTGTCGAGACGCCAGCCAGGAGGGTGTTGCTCGTCTCCCCGGGCTGGATCGTGTCGATCCCGAGCAGGACAAGTCCGGTCAGCCCGAGCACGATCGCGGGCGCAAGCGCCGTCCAGGCGGGAACGGCGTCCGTCTGGAGTGCGATCACGTCGAGCATCAGATCCCACCTCCCGTGAGGATCGGATTAACGGCATCCTGGATCATCCCGAAGAAGAGGTCAGGCGCGACCCCCAGGACGATCGTCAGGAGGAGCAGTACCGCGAGCGGCGCGACGTCGTGGAACGGCGCCTTCGTGATCTCGTAGTCGTCCTCGAAGCTGAAGGGACCGAACAGGGTCCGCTGCATCGCAAAGAGCAGGTACCCCGCGACGATCACGATGCCGAACATCGCCACCGCGGTGAAAAGCGGCATCGCCGAGTGGACCGTCGAGGCGAAGGAACCCTTGAAGATGAAGAACTCGCCCGCGAAGCCGGCCATCAGCGGCAGGCCCATATAGCCGAACGCGCCGGCCACGAAGATGCCGGCGGTGACGGGCATCCGGTCGGCGATCCCGGACATATCGCCCACCAGCCGCGTGTGGGTCGTGTTGTAGATGACGCCGACCGCCATAAACATCAGCCCCGAGATGAGGCCGTGGGCGATCATCTGGAACGTCGCGCCACCGACCCCGTAGGTCGTGTACGCGACGAGGCCGAGGATGACGTAGCCCATCGAGGAAACAGAGGAGTACGCGACGATGCGCTTGAGGTCCTCCTGTGCGAGCGCGAGCAAGGCCCCGTAGATCACGCTGATCACCGCGATGCCCGCGATCGGGACGACGAGCGCCGTCGCCACGTCGGGCATCATCGTGAAGTTGAACCGCAGCAGCGCGTAGGTCCCCATCTTCAGGAGGACGCCGGCCAGCATCACCGACACCGGCGTCGGCGCCTCGACGTGAGCGTCCGGCAGCCACGTGTGCAGCGGCGCGACGGGCACCTTCACCGCGAAGCCGAGGAAGATCGCCACGAAGGCGACCGTCTTCAGCGTCGCGGCGTCCAGTCCCGCGAAGCCGCCGAGTTCGCCGGCCCGCAACGCCTGGGCGATTTCCGGCAGCCGCATCGACGACACCGAGTCGCCGAGGCCGAACACCAGGGCGACGAAGCCGATGAACATCACGAGCGACGCGATGTTCGTGTACACGAAGAACTTGATCGCGGCGTAGCGGCGGTTCGGGCCGCCCCAGACGCCGATGAGGAAGTACATCGGAACGAGGACGGCCTCCCAGAAGACGAACCACGCGAAGAAGTCGAGCGCCGCGAAGACGCCGAGCAGGTTCGCCTCCATGAACAGCATCAGCCCGTAGAACTGCGACTGCCGGTCGTCGATCGGTGTCCACGCGCTGACGATCGCAAGCGTCGACAGAATCGTCGTCAGCACGATCAGCGGCAGGCTGATTCCGTCGACGCCGACGAACCAGTGTAAGTCGAGGCTGCCCAGCGTCAGCCAGACGAAATCCGTCTCGAACGCGATCGACCCGCCGAGCAAGGCGTTGCCGCTCGCGTCGTACTGTGCCCACATCCAGAGGCTCCCGAGGATCGGGAGCGCGCTGAGTGCCGCCGCGAGTCGGCCGGCGTATTCGTCGGGGGCGACGAACACCACCAGCGCGGCGATGAACGTGACTGCGATGAGCGCTTCGATAATCATACGAACCAACCTCCGAGGATGCCGAAGGCAAGCAGCAAGGCCGTCAGACCGAGCGTCAGGAGCACTGCGTAGTTGCTCACCACGCCGGTCTGGATCCGCCGGACGCGACCGCCGGCGAACAGGCTGACGCCCGAGACGCCGTTGACGACGCCGTCGACGACGCCGCCGTCGAACGTGTTGGCGGCGCGGGCGATCGGCCGGGTGACGCCGTTCGCGAGCCAGACCTGATACTCGTCCTGGTAGTAGTTGTTGAACAGAAGCGTCTTGATGCCACCGAGCCGGTCGGTGTGACGGATCGGTTCGGGGACGTTATACAGCAGGTACGCGACGCCGGAGCCCGCCAACGCGAGCCCGAGCGAGACCGCACCCGGGATGAGCGGGCTCAGTTCGACGCCCGCCGCGCCGTAGCCCGCGAAGTCGTGTAGCAGCGTGCTGTAGTGCTCGGTCGTCAACCCGGCGAAGCCGTGTTCGAGCCACGAGTGCAGGAACTCGATGTGCAGCCCCGTCACCTTCGCGACGGGAACCATATTCACGAGTCCGGCCGTCGCGGCCAGGACGCCGAGGACGACGAGCGGGCCCTTCACGTTCCAGTGGACGCCGTGGGGGTCTTCGGCCGTCTGCGTCCGCGGCTTGCCGTGGAACGTCAGGAACACCATCCGGAAGGTGTAGAAGCCGGTGAAGAAGACGGCAAGAAGACCCATCGCGTAGGCGCCGAGCAGGATCGGGTTGCCGTCGAGACCGTGCAAAAGCGTCTCGTAGAGCACCTCGTCCTTCGACCAGAAGCCGGCGAAGGGGAAGATGCCCGCCAGCGCGAGCGACCCCGAGAGGAACGTGTAGTAGGTCACGGGCATCTTGTCCTTCAGGCCGCCCATGTCCCACATATTCTCGTTGTGATGCATCGCGATGATGACCGACCCGGCACCCAGGAACAGGAGCGCCTTGAAGAACGCGTGGGTCATCAGGTGGAACGTCGCGGCGACGTAGCCGCCGCCGCCGAGCGCGAGCATCATATAGCCGTACTGGGAGATCGTCGAGTACGCGAGCACCTGCTTGAGCTCCCGTTTGACGACGCCCATCGTCGCCGCGAACAGCGCAGTGAAGCCGCCGATGAAGGCGATGATCGCCAGGGCGTTCGGCGACAGCGCGTAGAAGCCGTACATCCGCGCGACCAGATAGACGCCGGCCGCGACCATCGTCGCCGCGTGGATGAGCGCCGAGACCGGCGTCGGACCCTCCATCGCATCGGGCAGCCAGGTGTGCAGCGGGAACTGCGCGGACTTGCCGATCACGCCGCCTAAGATTAGCAGGCCGACGATCGTGAACCACGTCTCCGGCGCGAAGCCGAACGTCGAGACCGACGCCGCCTCGCCGCGGAGCGCGGCCTCGGCGAGCGCGGGGAACGACTCCGACCCCGAGAACGCCGCCGTGCCGAACGTCGCGAAGACGGCGACGACGCCGACGAGGAAGAAGTAATCGCCAAAGCGAGTGACGAGGAACGCCTTCTTCGCCGCGCTCGGCGGCCCCGGCTCCCGGAAGTGGAAGCCGATCAGCAGGTACGAACAGAGCCCGACGAGCTCGAAGAACATGAACGCCATCAGCAGGTTGTCCGCGACGACGAAGCCGAGCATCGACGCCGTGAACAGGCCGAGGCCGGCGTAGTAGCGCGGCAGACCGATCTCGCCCTCGTCGTTCATATAACCGAGACTGAACACGTGGACGAGGAATGCGATCAGACTCACGATGAGTACCATCAACGCCGAGAGCGGATCGATCAGGACGCCGAACGTCAGATCGACCGCGTCGAGCCCTTCGGCCCAGGTGTAGATCGTCGCCTGATACGTGCTGCCGCCGGCGACAGTCAGGACTGTCGCGACCGACAGCAGGAGCGATCCCGCCGTCGCGGCAATCCCGGCGTAGGCGCCGCCCTTCGGCAGGCGGTCGCCCGCCGCGAGCGCGACGAGGAACGAGACGAACGGCAACAGTACGATCGCGGGTGCGAAATCGAGTATTCCTGCCATCTTACCACCTCATCGTCGTCGCTTCGGTGACGTCGACGCCGTCGAAGTTGCGGTACAGCACCAGGATGATCCCGATCCCGATCGCGACCTCGGCGGCGGCAAGCGCCATCGTGAACAGCGCGAACGTCTGCCCCGTGACGTTCCCCCAGACGAAGGAGAACGCGACGAGGTTGATGTTCGCGGCGTTCAACATCAGTTCGACCGACATCAGGAACAAAAGCGCGTTGCGGCGGGTCAGGATGCCGAACAGCCCGATACAGAAGACCGCCGCCGACAGGAGCAGATAGTACTCCGGCGGGACCATCAGTCGTCACCTCCGTCGAAGAGCGTTCGCTTCAGTTCCCGACCGCCGTCGGCCAGGAGCTGTCGGCCGCCCTCGTCGCCCTCGCGGGTCGCGAGGTGGACGGCGCCGTCGAGGGCGACGTCCAGCGTCACCGCGATGAGGATAAAGGCGACGAGGAAGCTCTCGCCCGCGACGTCTCCCAACTCGAGGTTGAACATCGCGTAGCCGATACTGGCCGTGATGTTCGCGCCCTCGGCGAACCCCTGCGGTTCGGGGAACGACGCCGAGAGGATGGTTGCGGCCATCACCACGAACAGCGCTGCGGCCGCAAGTCCGGGCACGAGATGCGATCCGAGGTTCAGTTCCGGTTTCGTTGTCATGTGCTACTCACCTCCGGTTGTGTCCGCGTCAGCATCACGGCGAACGTGATGAGAATCAGAACCCCGCCGACGTAGACGAGGATCTGCATGGCGGCGAGAAACTCCGCCTGTAACATCACGTAGTGCACCGCGACGCTCAAGAGCGCGCCCCCGAGCAGGAGTGCGGAATGCCAGACGTCCCGCACGAGGACGACGCCCAGGCTGCAGCCCACGGTCACGAGGGCAAACAGCGCGAACGCGATGGTTTCATAAACCATTGTATGTGTCTCCTTGAGGTATCCCTTTGAAGATTTCGAGAAGTCCCCGAGCGGACGCCGAGCCGAACGGCCGTCCGGCGGCGGTCTCCCGTAGACTCCTCACCTCGTAATGATTACTCTCACTTGTTCCCGCCGAGCGCCACCTCCGTTGGCGGCGTTCGGCGGGAAGAGACGAGAGTAATCATTGTCACTGGTAGTCCACTTCGCCCTCTCCCTCGCCGATCCACGCGTCGCGGTCCGGCTCACGGGAGTTGAGCGGGTCGATGTCCTTGTACCACGGGACGTTTTTCAGCTGTTCTTTGTTGTACACGAAGTCGTCTTTCGTGTCGGCGACGAACTCGAAGTTCTGCGTCAGCAGGATGGCGTCGACGGGACAGACCTCCTCACACAGCCGGCAGTAGATGCACTGTCCGATATGGAGGTTGTACTGCTCACCGTTGCGCTTTTCGTCCTGCACGATCTGAATCGTGTCGTTCGGACAGACGTTCTCGCACTGTCGACACCAGATGCAGCGCTCCTGGCTGAACTTGTGCACCCCGCGGAACCGGGGGCTGACTTCGGGTGCGACGTCCGGGTACTCTACCGTGAACGTCTCCCCGTCCAATGCGTGTTTCATCGTCGTTGCCATCGATTTGAGTACGCCGATCATGCTATCACTCCCACGATTACGGCCGTGAGCACCAGGTTCGCGAAGGAGAGCACGAGCATCCCCTTCCAGCCGACGTCGAGGAACTGGTCGACGCGGAGCCGCGGCACCGCAGAGCGCGCCCACTGGGTGAACAGGTAGAACGCCCAGATCTTGATCGTGAACCAGACGAAGCCCGGCAGGACCGGCCCGGCTGGGCCGCCGAGGAACAGCGTCGCCGCCAGGGCGCCGCCGAGGAAGATGTGGATGAACTCCCCGAGGTAGATCAAAACGAAGTACACCGAGGAGTACTCGGTCTGGTATCCGGCGACGATCTCGGTCGGGGCCTCCGGTACGTCGAAGGGGTTGCGGCCGACCTCCGCGAGGTTCGCAACCACGAACAGCGCAAAGGCGAAGGGGTTGACGAACGCGAACCACTGCGGGATCGCGACGCCGGCCACCGTCAAGAGCGGATCGGTCTGCTGGGCGACGATCTCGCTCATCTGCAGGGAGCCGGTGAAGATGATCACCGACGCGCCCGTCACGACGAGCGGGATCTCGTAGGCGATGTTCGAGGCGATCGCCCGGAGGCCGCCGAGCAGCGAGTACTTGTTGTTCGAGGCGTAGCCCATCATCACCAGTCCGAGCGAGGCGATCGACGACGCGGCGAACGCGAAGACGATCCCCGTCTCGGGATCAGCCAGATGGATGCCGCTACCCATCGGGATGACCGCGAAACCGAGCAGCGCCGAGAACGGCACCAGAAGCGGGCCCAGGTCGTACGCCGGCCGGTCGACGCCCTCGGGAATCACGAGTTCCTTCGAGAGCAACCGGACGGCGTCGGCGACGATCACGAGCAGGCCGAACGGCCCGACCCGGTTGACGGCGATGCGGTCGGTGAACGACGCGGTGATCTTCCGTTTGGCCCACGGGCCGGCGACGGCCGTCTGGACCAAAAGCAAGTTGGCGATGATGAACGCGCCGATCAACCCGCCGACGATCTGTCCGACCGTCCCGGAGAGTCCGAGCAGGCCGGCGATCCGCTCCGGCAGGAGCACCTGCGACTGCAGCGGCCCCATCAGCGATCCACCTCGCCGAGGACGATGTCGAGGCTACCGAGCGATGCGACCATATCGGGGATGTACTCGCCGGCGGACATCTCCGGCAGCGTCTGCAGGTTCGAGAAGCACGGGCTGCGGATCTTGAAGCGTCCCGGTTTCTCGGTGCCGTCCGCGCGGATGTAGATGCCGAGTTCGCCCTTCGCCGCCTCGACGGCCCGGTAGATCTCCTTGTCGTCGTCCGGGCGGAGCGTCCGCGGGACGTTCGACTGGATCGTCCGCTCGTCTTCGGGCCAGTCTTCGAGCAGGTCGACACACTGCTCGATGATCTTCGCGGACTCCTCGACCTCCCGGAGGCGGACGAGCAGGCGGCTGAAGTTGTCGCAGCCGTCTTCGGTGACGACGTCCCACTCCAGTTCGTCGTAGTAGCCGTAGGGGTCGTCCCGGCGAAGGTCGTAGTCGATGCCGGAACCGCGGGCGACGGGGCCGGTCGCGCCGTAGGATTTCGCGACCTCCGGCGGGAGCACACCCGTGTCGATCGTCCGCGCCTGCAGGATCTCGTTGGAGGTGATGAGGTCGTGGTACTCCTCGAGTGCCTCCGGGAGGTCCTCCAGGAAGTCCCGGATCATCTCGAAGAAGTCCTCGCGCGGTTCGGGCAGATCCCAGACCACCCCGCCCAGCCGGAAGTAGTTGAACATCATCCGCTGGCCGGTGAGCTCTTCGAGGACGTTCTGGACCTTCTCGCGGTCCCGCATCGCGTACATAAAGATCGCGGTGAAGTCGCCGTAGACGTCGAGGGCGAAGGTTCCGACCGCGAGCATGTGCGAGGCGATCCGGCAGAACTCCGCGCCCAGCGTCCGGATGATCTGGGCGTACTCGGGGATGTCGATGTCGTTCAAGTCCTCCGCCGCGCGGGCGTAGGCCCACTCGTTGAGGAGGCCCGACGAGGCGTAGTCCCACCGGTCGGGGTACGGCATAATCTGGTGCCGGTAGGTCTTCGTCTGACACATCTGCTCCTCACAGCGGTGGAGGTAGCCGATGTCGGGATCGACGTCCGCGACCTGCTCGCCGTCGAGCACCGTCTTGACGTGGAGGACGCCGTGCGTGGCGGGGTGGTGCGGCCCGATGTTGATGTACATCGTGTCGCCCTCCTCCTCGCGGTGATCGTCGGCGAGGGGGTTCTCCCACTCTTTGAGCGTGACGATCTGCGGGCGGTCCTGATCGTAGTTCTGCGAGAGCGGGTGGCCCTGCCAGGTGTCCGGCAGGAGGATCCGGCGCAGGTCCGGGTGGTCGTCGTAGTCGATGCCGATGAGGTCGTACGCCTCCCGCTCGTGCCAGTCGGCCGTCCGGAAGACCGGTTCGGCGGACTCGCTGACGGGGTCGTCCTTCGTCGTCGGGACGACGACGCTGACCTCTCGCTGTCGGTCGTCGAAGCTCGTGAGGTGGTAGATCGACTCGTAGCGGTCCTCACGCTCCTCGGCGGTGACAGCGGAGAGGTGATCGAAGCCGGCCTCGTCGCGCAGGCGACGGAGCGTCTCCTGGACCGTATCGGGGCGGATCACCACGCCCGGCGCATTGACGTGTTCCTCGCGGTCGACGACGAGATCGCCCAGCAGCTCTTCGATCTCGTCACCCGTCGTCGGAAGGACCTCGACGGCGCCCTCGTCGGGCGTCGGTTCTTCCAAACTCACGCGAGACACCTCCGGTGTCGAGCGTTAGCAGATAAGTCGCAGCCCGCGCAGCCGTCTGGCGAGCAGGAACGTCTTAGCGTGCTCATGGCGAATCAGCCCAGTTGTACCGCATCACCAGATCCTCCTCGTCGATCTGGTCGGCCAGTTGCTCGACGATCTCGTCCTGTTCGAGGTCGTCGAACTGTTCGAGTTCGTACGGCTTGACCGTCACCGGGCTGGACTCGCCCTCGGCGATGCGCTGCTGCAGTTTCGCGACGCCGTAGATGAGCGCTTCGGGGCGCGGGGGACAGCCCGGGACGTGGATGTCCACGGGGATGACCTCCTCGGCGCCCTTGATCACGTTGTACCCCTCCTGGAAGGGGCCGCCCGAGATCGTACACGAGCCCATCCCGACGACGAACTTCGGCTCGGGCATCTGGTCGTAGACGCGCTTCATCCGCGGGGCGAACTTCGAGACGATCGTGCCCGGGACGATGATGACGTCCGCCTGTCGCGGCGACGCGCGGGGGACCCCGGCCGCGAAGCGGTCGAGGTCGTGTTTCACCGAGTACGTGTGCATCATCTCGATGCTGCAGCAGGCGATTCCGAACTGCAGCATAAACATCGACGAGCCGCGGACCCAGTTCATGAACTGGTCGAACTTCGTGAGGATGAACGGCGAGGAGCCGAACGCCTCCCGAAGCTTCGAGTTGAACCGGTTGTCCGCGCCGCCGCCCGTCATCCGGGCGTCTCGCGTCTCGGTCTGTACCTGTGTATCGTCCGTAACGAATGGTCTGTCCTGTTGGCTGCTCATACGTTTCTCTCCGTCTTCCGGCGGTTCGCCAGCGGGCTTTTGACCCACTTGACTGCGCCGTTGCGCCACGCCCAGACCAGTCCGACGACGAGCACGCCGACGAATACGAGCATCGGCAGCAACACCGTCGAGAGGGCGACACCCTGGTCTAATGCGGGCCGATAGATGACGGCCCACGGGAAGATGAGAACGGTTTCGACGTCGAACACGACGAACAGCAGCGCGACCATGTAGTACTGGATGTTGAACTGGACGCGCGCCGTGCCGGTCGGTACCTCACCGCTCTCGTAGGTGGCGCGTTTACCTTGTTCGGGTACCGACGGGCGGAGTATCGCCGAGACGGCCATCATCCCCAGCGGGATTCCGACGGCGACGAGCCCCAGGGCCCCGATTGCGATCCATTCACTCATTCCGTAGTCTCCCTGACGTTCGAGGGGTTAGGAGCGCCCCCCCATAAGCGTTGATTTATACACCGGGGTCCGCTCGCGATACAGGCGGCGGTATCGGGCCGTGGCTATCCGGGTTTGTGACATTTGCCGCCTCGAGTGGCGAAATCCTACACGGTTGTGAATCCGTCGGCGGCTACTCCTCGTTCCGTCGCTCGCGATACTCGTCGACGCCGAGATCGTGGAGGTCCCGGGAGTCGCGGGCGACCCCGCCGACGAGAGAGTCGTGGTACTCGACCAGCCGCTCCCGTATCTCTTCGTACTCGCGCGCGAGGATCTGCGCGGCCGACAGCGCGGCGTTGAACGACTTGCCGGCGTCGACGGCGACGATCGGCGCGCCGGTCGGCATCCCGATGACCGAGTCGACTGACTTCTCCTGGACGGGCACGCCGATCACCGGCACGGGATAGGCGATCGAGGCGGTCATATTCGGCAGGTCGGCGGATTTCCCGCCCGCGCCCGCGATCACGACGTCGAGGCCGCGCGCCTCGGCCGTCTCGCCGTAGGCGTACATCAGTTCGGGGGTCCGGTGCGCGGAGACGACGTACGTCTCGTACGTGAAGCGCGCGTCGGGCGCCGCCTCGAAGTCGGTCTGCTCGGCGAAGCCGAGGCGATCGAGGGCCTCGTGGGCGCCGGCCATCACGTCGAGGTCGGAATCCGAGCCCATTATGATCCCCACGTCAGGTGTCGTCGCCGGGTCGGCATCGGCGTCGGCCTCCGCGTGCAGGCGGTCGATCAGATCCTGTACCGTCACGTCTGCGTCGCCGTCGGGCGTGTACTCTGTCATTGCTGGCTCCTGTGTGGATTCACTCTCGGACAGTGTAGTTGTATTCGATTCGCAGCCGGGAGTTCCCTCGGGGTTCACTCGCGCGGTAGCATCCACCGGCTCAATCGAAGGTGAGTGCCCGTCTAATATCTCTCGCGTGCGCGAGAAGACCGTCGATATCGTCGCGATCGGCTGCCCCCGGGTCCACCGTCCCGTCACCGGTAACTGTCACGTGTCCCATCTTCCGGAGCGGTCGAACCTCGTCTTTGCCGTACCAGTGCAGGGAGGCATCGCCATCTTCGAAAACGGCGTCGACGTTCCCGAGGCGGGCCGAGCGCGGTTCCTCGACAGTACCGAGGATGTTCGACATCACCGTCGGACACCGCAGGCGAGTCGATCCGAGCGGCCACCCGAGCACGGCGCGGACGTGCTGTTCGAACTGTGAGGTGCGCGCGCCCTCGATGGTCCAGTGTCCGGAGTTGTGGGGCCGCGGGGCGATCTCGTTGACCAGGATCTCCCCCTCGGTCGTCTCGAACAGTTCGATCCCGAAGACCCCGCGCCCCGAGAGCGTCGAAAGCACGTCGCGGGCAACCGCCTCGGCGCGTTCGAGCACGCCCTCGCTCGTCCGCGCCGGGAGGATCGTCTCCCGGAGGATCTCCTCCTCGTGGACGTTCTCGCCCGCGGGGAAGGTCCGCACCTCGTCGTCACCCTGGATAGCGATCACGGACAGCTCCCGCGCGAAGTCGACGAACGTCTCGGCCATCGCCGGGCCGCCGACCGCGTCCATCGCGGCCTCGGCGTTGTCGGGGTCGGTGACGGGCACGTTCCCGCGGCCGTCGTAGCCGCCGGTCCGCGCTTTCAGCATCACCGCGTCGAACTCGTCGAGCGCCGCCCGGAGATCCTCGGCGTCGTCGACCTGCCGGAACGGGGGGACGGGCACGCCCGCCTCCCGCAGCGTGCGCTTCTGGATCAGTTTGTCCTCGATCGTCTCCAGCGTCGACGGCGCCGGGTTGACCGAGAGGCCGTACTCCGTGGCGACCCGGTCCAGCAGGTCCGCGTCCGCGAGTTCGATCTCGAAGGTCAGGGCGTCGACGCGCTCGGCGAGTTCGCGAAACGCCTCGGGATCGTCGAACTCGCCGACGATCTGCTCGCGGGCGACCGGCGAGGCGGGGCAGTCCGGAGTCGGATCGAGGACGACGACCTCGACGCCGAGCGGCGCGGCCGCCTCGGCGAGCATCCGACCGAGCTGTCCGCCGCCGACGACGCCGAGCGTTGGTCCGGGTAGGGTGACGGTCACGAGCGACGGTACCGCAGGATATCGAATAAACCTTGTCGAACGATGCGGACTCACATATGAACACGGCGGGCGCCTCCGACTGCAGTCGTGGGTTATACTGACAGCGGAGTCGACGCGAGGAGTCTGATCGTCGTCCCGTCGCGTGAGACGCCGAGCTACTCCGGGGTGTCGGCGTCCGATCCGCCGACCCGCTCCGGGGCGACCCGCTGCAGCCGCTCGTCTTCGATGAAGACCACGACGTCGTCGTTCCAGAGCCGGAACTTGTGCTCGAAGGCGGTGTAGCCCGTCAGTTCCGCGGCGACCTCGCTCCGGTCGTACCCCTTCGCGATCACGACCGGCGGCGGATCCGAAAGCGCCTCCGTCTTGGTCGCGTCGGGCGGTGAACTGGTGACCTCGGCGCCGTACCGTTCCAGATACCACGGCAGCGGGAGGCGATCGTGCCACGCGGGGCCGCCCGGCGGCGCGGTTCGCAGCGACGACTCGTTGCGGACGTAGAACACCTCGCCGTCGCTCCCGGGCGGCCGCGAGCCGACGAAGAGTACGTCCGGGCCGTCGTCGTTGTCGGCAGCGAGCTCGCCGACGATCTGCACTGTCGGCTTCAGGGAATTTTCGGGCTGTGCCCACTGCAAGACCTGCTTGTCTGCCTCCTCCGCTGAATTGAAGTACGCGGCGTTGGCCGCGGCCGCCCCGCTCAGAGCCGCGAGCACCACGAGCGCCGCGAGGCCGACACTCACTGCATCGCGCGCGGCCAGCGACTCGCGGCTGGAGTCGATCACGAACGCGAGGCCGACGGCGGCCGGAATCGCGAGCGGAACCACGACGTGGACTGCGGCCCAGGGCGCCTGGATGTCGGTCGCGATGGGATAGCCGAACAGCGACGCGACCGCCCAGTAGGTCGCGAAGGTGACGAACTCCCGCGGACCCGTGCCGCGGATGCCGTATCGATCGATGAGGACGCCGAGGAGGCCGAACGCCAGGAGCGCGGGCGCGCCGTAGACGAGCGTTTCAGCCAGGTCCTGCAGGAACGGCAGGTACGGGTGATCCTGGTGGCTCCCGCCGGCCCAGGTGTCGGCGAACTTTTCGGCCGCGCCGACCGTGCCGGCGTCGACGACCTGGGGAATCTGTCCGGGCGCAGTAAAGGCCTGCCAGAGGTCCGGACGCGGAGCATAAAAGAAGAGCACGACACCGAGAAACAGCGCGAGTGCTCCCACCGCCGTGCCGAGGACGCGCCCGAGTGAGGAGCGGGAAGTATCGCCGTGGGCGAGCAAGCGGTCGACGACTGCCGTCCACCAGCCACCGACGACAGCGCCCGCGGATTCCCCGCGGGCCCGCGCGGCGAGCAACCGATGGTCGGCGAGCAGCGCGCTCGCGCCGAGGAAACAGAGGACATAGAGGATCGCGTTCTCCTTCGTCGTAAAGGAGAGACCGAGCGAGGCGGCCGCCGGGAACGCATACCGGAGCCGTCCGGTGTCGAACCCGCGGACGACGAAGCCGAGCGCGAACACCGCAAAGGCCGCCACGAGAACGTCGTTACGCATAAACCGGGAGTAGTAGACGGCGAGCGGATTCAGCGCGAGAAGCGCCGCGAGCGCGACGACTTCGGTCCGGCGGAGGCGCTCGCGGAAGAGCCACGCCGCAACCGGGAGCAGGCCACCGACGACCGCCACGGGAAGCCGCGCAGCGAAGTCTGAGACCGGCATCAGGGCGAACAGCCAGTCGTTGACGATGGGGAGGAACGGCCCGTGGACGATCGGTCGGTAGGAGTGAACCCCGGTTTCGTGATACCGGAGGATCCAGTAGCCGACGCGGCCCTCGTCCCAGTGGAAGATCCGGCCGCCGAGTGCGAAAAGCCGGAGCGCGAGCGCGACGAAGGTGGCGACGCCGACACCGAGAAGCACATACCGGTCTGCAGAGAGCGATCGCCACCACGGGGCGTCGCGTCCGGGCGGGTCTGTATCGGTGTATTCGTCGTTACCGACGTCTTTGTCGGGAGCAGCCGGGTTCTCCGGCGCCGGGACTGGCTCGTCGGTCGCTTCGTCGCCGTCGTGACTGTCGGTGGAGGGCATCTCGGAGGTGTCGGACGGGCCCTCGTCAGGGCTCATTACAACCCTCTGATCAACCACGCCATTACAACTCTTGTGTTTGCGAATCCGACTATTTGAGTTTCTCCGCTCGAATCGCGGTTTTCAGGCGAGAGATTCGAGCAGGGGCGGGCGCGTGCCGGTACCCCTTGATACTGAGTACTCTCACTGTTCATCGCCGAGCGCTGCCCGTTGACGGCGCTCGGCGGGAAGAGACGAAAGCAATCATTATGAGACCGCCGGGCGAGCGCCGGAGTATGGTAACTCTCGGACTGGTGGTGGCCGAATTCAACGCCTCGGTCACCGAGCGAATGGCGACGGCCGCCAAGGAGGCGGCCGAAGAACGGGACGCGGCAGTCGGTGCTGAACTGTCGGTTCCCGGCGTGTACGACTCGCCGCTGGCGGCCGATCGACTGGCGCGACGGGACGACATCGACGCGGTGGCTGTCGTGGGCGCCGTCATCACCGGGGACACCGACCACGACCGGGTCATCGCCGACGCGACCGCGCAGTCGCTGACGGAGATCAGCCTCGATCGCGACGTGCCGGTCACCTTCGGCGTCTCCGGCCCCGGCCAGAGCGGGGCCGAAGCGCGGGAGCGGATCGAGAAAGGTGCGGAAGCGGTAAACGCCGCGGTCGATATGGTGGAGACGTTGGCATGAGTTTCGACTTCGCAGCCCGCGTCGAACGGGTGGAACCGAGCGCGACGCTGGCAATCAGCAACAAGGCGAGCGAACTGGAAGCGGAGGGCGTCGACGTCGTCGACCTCTCTGTCGGGGAGCCGGACTTCCCGACGCCGGAGAACGTCGTCGCGGCCGGACAGGACGCGATGGACGCCGGACACACGGGCTACACGTCCTCGAACGGCATCCCGGAACTCCGGGAGTCGATCGCGGAGAAACTCCGCGCGGACGGCCTCGACGCCGCGAGCGAGGAGGTCATCGTCACCCCCGGCGGGAAACAGGCGCTGTTCGAGACGTTCCAGACCCTGATCGACGATGGCGACGAAGTCGTCCTGCTCGATCCCGCGTGGGTCTCCTACGAGGCGATGACGAAGCTCTCGGGGGGGTCGCTGAACCGCGTCGATCTGGCGCCGTACGACTTCCAGCTGGAACCGGCCCTCGACGACCTCACGGAGGCGGTTTCCGACGAAACCGAGCTGCTGGTCGTCAACTCCCCGTCGAACCCGACGGGCGCGGTCTACTCAGATGCGGCGCTGGAGGGCGTTCGCGACCTCGCAGTCGAGCACGACATCACCGTCATCTCCGACGAGATCTACCAGCAGATCACCTACGGCGTCGAGCCGACGAGTCTCGGCACCCTTGAGGGGATGAGCGACCGCACGGTCACGATCAACGGCTTCTCGAAGGCGTACTCGATGACCGGCTGGCGGCTCGGCTACCTCCACGCCCCCGAATCGCTGATCTCGCAGGCGGCGAAACTGCACTCCCACTCGGTGTCGTGTGCGGTCAACTTCGTCCAGCACGCCGGCCTGGAAGCACTCGAAAACACCGATGAGGCAGTCACGGAGATGCGCGACGCGTTCCGCGAGCGCCGCGATATGCTCGCCGAGCTCTTTGCAGAGCACGGCGTCGACGTCCCCGTCGGGGACGGCGCGTTCTATATGATGCTACCCGTCGACGAGGACGATCAGGCGTGGTGTTCGGGCGCCATAGAGGACGCCCACGTCGCGACCGTCCCGGGCTCGGCGTTCGGCTCACCCGGCTACGCGCGGATCTCCTACGCCGCAAGCGAGGAGCGACTCAGGGAAGCGGTCGACCGGCTGGCGGAGCACGGCTACACCTGAGAAGCGCGATCAGGTCGAACCCTCTGTTCGAACTTTTTGCGGCGCAAAACGAGGGAGAGAAGCGATCTCTATTGCCTGAGAGTGCCCAGTTGAATGGAGATCCCAAGGTGGCATACTAGTTCCGGGATTCAGACGACGCCGACCGCGCGGATCGGGGCACCGTCGCCGCCGAGGGCCAGCGGATAGGCCCGCAACTCGAAGTGATCGACGACCGCCTCGAGGCCGGTGAGGTTCTCGACGATCAGACAGTCCGCATCGAGCAGCGTCTGATGGGCCGGGAGCCCGTCCGGTTCGTCGGCGGACGCCGCGTCGGTCGGCGTCGGATCGGGGTTCAGCGTGTCGGAGGCGACGGCCAGCCCCCTCTCGACGCAGCGCTCCGCGGCCGCGGGCGACAGATACGGATGGTCGAGATATCGATCCGTCCCCCAGTGGTCGTCCCAGCCGGTCCACAGGACCAGACAGTCGGCCTCCTCGTCGGGGACTCGCTCCGGCGGGACGGGCTCACGCGGGCCGAGATCGCGGCAGTCAACCCGGACTGCGTCGAAGACGAACTGATCGATATCGTACGCTTCGAGGGTCTTTCCGTCCGGAAGCACGTGCGCGGGCGCGTCGATGTGAGTGCCGGTGTGGCTGCCGAGTTCGACCGCCGACACGCGGTACCCGTCGGCATCGTGGGAGGCGTAGTCGTGAACCGTCACGTCAGGGTCGCCTGGGTAGGTTTGCATTCCCGTCTCGATCGGATGGGTCAGATCGATAGCCATCGGAGCGGAGTTCGTGGCGCGGGTACGTAAGCCATGCCACTCCTTTCCACAATATTTATATACCTGGTTAAACTTTGCACCTTTTGATATGGTAATATATTACCACCATCGGCGGCGGGCGGACGGCCAGCGCGCAGCGCGGGGTGACGGACCGTGGTAACACAGCTTACGGGCGGTGCCCTGCTGGCGGTGTGGGGGATCGCGATGATCGCCTTGAGTTACTACATCTACCAGCGGCAGTCAGTCACCGACACAGAGGAGTTCATCACCGCTGGGGGGCGCGCACAGCTCGGATTGACGACAGCCTCCTTTGCGGTCACCTGGATGTGGGCCGGGGACATCCTCGGGGTCCCCCAGTACGTCGGGATCACCGGCGTCGCGGGGATCTGGATGTACGCCGCGCCCGCGGTCCTGTCGTCGTTCGTGGTCATCCCCTTCGCCCTGCGGATGCGGAAACTGTTCCCGCAGGGGTTGACGTACAGCGAGTACTTCATCGAGCGATTCGGGAAGTGGGCGCACCTCGCGGTGATCCTGGTCATCCTCTACACGATGGTGCTCGGCGGGGTGATCCAGTTGTTCGTCGGGGGAAGCGTCATCGGCGGCCTGACCGGCATCGACCCCAACATCGTGATGGCGGTGCTGATGGGCGTCATCGGGATCTACATCCTGCTCGGCGGCCTCTGGGGGTCGATGACGACCGACTTCGTCCAGTTCGTCAGCGCGCTCGCGCTGACGCTCGTCTTCGTCCCGTTGCTCCTGGTCGAGGCCGGCGGCCCGGGGCAGGTGTACGAGGGGATGGTGACGAACCTCGGCGAGCAGTCGGCGCAGTTCCTCTCGATGGCGAATTTCAACGCTATCGAGGGGCTTTTCCTCCCCTACGCGCTCGGCCTCGGCGTGTGGGGCGTGGTGTCGCTGGCGACGTGGCAGCGGGTGTTCGCCGTCCGCCGGGACAAGACCTCCCGGTTCCTCACTATCGGCGGGATCGGCGTGTTCACCACGATCGCGATGTACTCCGTCATCGGCTTCGTCGGGCTCGCGGCGTTCACCGACGTGGCCCCGGGCAACCTCTCGATCGAAGCACTCGGGCTCCTGCCCGACTGGGCAGCGATCATCTTCCTGCTCGTTGCGCTCATGGTGCTCGGGTCGTCGGTCGACTCGTATCTGACCGCGATCGCGAGTCTCACCTCGCGTGACATCTACTACCGTCACCTCAACACGGACGCCTCCGACGACCAGCAACTCAGAGTCGCTCGCGGTGCCTCGATCGGTTTTGCTGCCGTCATCTTCGCGGCGACAGTGTTCGCGCTCGGCTCGATCAGCTTCGTCCAGCTGCTCTTGATCGGCGGCATCGGCGCGTCGGCGCTGGTCGGCCCCTTCGCGCTCTCTTTGTTCTGGACGAAGGCCTCCCAGACGGGCTTTGTCACCGGTGTGATCGTCTCCCAGCTCGTGACGGCGTTCCTGCTTGCGGCCAGTTACGACGTCGTCGTCACCAGCCCGACGCTCAAGCTCTGGGAGATCATGGCCGTCGGCCACCTCGTCTCGACGGGGCTCACCCTGCTCGTCAGTGCGGCGTCGCCGGACGACTTCCGTTTCGAGTCTATCGCACAGGAGGGCTCGGCCGTCGTTACCGACGGAGGTGACGACCAATGATGAGCAAAGGCCTCTTCACGGGGATGATCGTGCTGTTTTGGGCCGCGGAGGCGCTCTTCGGCGCGCTCGTCCTCTACTGGTTCGTCACCCAGGGCTTCGACAGCGACAAGGATACCGCCAGAGACGGGCCGGTCGAACTGGAGGACAGATCAGTGACCCTGCGCTCGTTGGGGATGTGGGCCGCGTTCTTCGCGGCGATCATCCTCGGGATCGTCGTCGGCGCCTGAACACAGGAGAGTTTGCCTCGCCGCCCCGATCGTCTCGTTTCTGCTTTCTGCTATGGTGATCACAATCGCTCGCGGAGAGCAGGCGCTGGCTCGAACGTGCTCCGGGGTCGCAGGCCGTCGAGGGAGTCCCACTCCGAGAGCAGGCCGTGTTCGTGCAGCAGCGCGAACGCCATCTCGCCGACGCCGCCGTAGGTGCAGGAAGCGAACTCCCAGCCCTGCGTTCCGGCCGGGACCTGCCCGGATTCGCGGGGACGACGGAACGACAACACCCCGCCGATCCGGTCGCGCGTCGCCGTCGAGAGGTCCTGCGCCTCGTCGAAGCGAGTAAGCGGGAACTCCCGGCTGTCGACGATCAAGACGCCCTCGCTGTCGTGCAGGATTCCGTCCACGTCGGTGCGATCGGCCTGGACGAGCAACCGCACCACGTCCATCGTCGATCCCTCGCCGCTGATGGCGTCGATGTAGCGGGTGATCTCCCCGTCGTACTCCACGAGCCCCGCGGTCACGAGCCGTGCATTGATGCCGCGGGAGAGCAACACGCCGTCGATCGTGATGCTCGACGGGACCGCGAGCTTGACGGTGCGACCGCGTTCGACGACCGAGACGGGGACCGGGCCCACTTCGGATTCGTGAAGTGAAGTCAACAGGTCGAAGGCCTCATCGACGCGTGCTGCCGGCACGCGGCCGGCTCCGGCGACGACTTCCCCCCCGTCCTCCGCGGGATCGTACGTCACCTCGCTGGTCAGCGTGGCGATCCGTTCCCGGATCCGTTCGAGCCGACCGCTGACGTCCCCCCGTTTCAGTTCCTCGCGGCCCTCCGAGGTTAGCTTTCGCCCTTTCCCGGATACCTTCTCCGTCAGATTCTGGTCGTCGAGTTCCGAGAGCAAAAGCCGAATCGTCCGGTCTTTGATCGAGTAGCCCCGCTGTTGCATCAGATCGACGAGCCGGATGCTCCCGATCGGTTCGTTCTCGTCGATAAGACGGAGCAGGTCGTATCGCCGTCGTTCGCCCCCTGACGCCATCGGTTACTCCTATAGAGGGGAGGCCCGATTAAAAACCCTCGACACTGCTCGCTGGAGTGGAAACGGATTACCGTATAAAGTGTTTTTCAGATACAACGTTCGATTGGCTGCCGGTTCCGTTAAACACGCGCCAGTAATCTCTGGAGCGGAAATTTCTCACCTCAAGATTTTTGAAGAGGTCGACACAACGCACCGGTAACGGTGGAATACGAGTTCCAGATACAATGTCACGACAAGCAGACTCATCACAACTGGCCGGACGGTACATTCGCAAGCAGGGACGCAGTATCGGCGTCGAGGGGTCCCACCGGAACCTGCAGCGGTTCCAGCCACCGCTGACGGTATCCCGTGACCACCTCCAGTGTACCGTCGAGCGCCTCCAAACAACGATCGAAGCCAGCCAGGACGAACCGAGTATCTGAGATGGAAGACGAAACACAGGACAGTCGGGCGACAGCCTTTCGCGAGTCGACCCCCGGAAGCGCCGTCGAACTGCCGTACGCCGGCTTCGAGACGTTCCTGAAACGGGACATCGCCGACGTCGAGGACGTCGCCGGCGCCGACGTCGCCGTCCTCGGGGCACCCTACGACGGAGCGGTCAGTAATCAGCCGGGGGCGCGCTACGGCCCCCGTGCTCTCCGCCGTGCCAGCGGGTGGCTGGCGTATCTCTCCGGATACAAAGGCGGGCTGACGAACATCCGAACCGGCCACCAGGTCGACTTCGGCGCCCTGGACCTGGTCGACTGTGGCGACGTCCCCGTCTTTCCGATGGATCGGGAGACGACCGCCGAGTCCATCGCCGCACACGTCGCCACCGTCGCCGCACAGGACGTGATGCCGGTCCTCCTCGGCGGCGATCACTACTGTACGTTCCCGTCGTTCCGGGGATTCGCCGAGGGGGGCGGCCACGACACCGTCGGCCTAGTTCAGATCGACGCCCACACCGACACGGTCGCCGAGAGCGCGCTCCACGGCGAGCACTTCCACGGCTCCTCGACGCATCACATCGCCGACTCGCCGCACACCGACTACGAGCACGTCTCGCAGGTCGGAATCCGCGGCTACGAGTCCCCGGACTTCTTCGAGTTCGCCGACGAGAGCGGCCTCTCGCTTTTTACCATCCGTGATGTCGAGCGTCGCGGGATCGAGGCGGTCGTCGAGGATGCGATCGCGGCGGCCGCTTCCGATGCCGACGCGGTCTACGTCACCTTCGACATCGACTCGGTGGAGCCGTCGGTCGCGCCGGGCACCGGGACGCCCGAACCGGGCGGGCTGAGCGCCTCCCAGGCGCTTTCGGTGATGGAGACGCTCGGCACGCACGACGCTGTCGGTGCCGCCGATCTGATGGAGGTCGCCCCCACGCTCGATCCGACGGACAACACCTCGCGGCTCGGTGCGTACCTGCTGACGACGCTGCTCGAACAGCAGTTCGCTCGGTAGGACGCGAGCCGTCACCACTCCATCCACAGCGCAGACGACTGCCCGGACCGAGTACTTCTCGACCCCGAAGGTGCCGCGAGTTTTTATGTGATGACGGTCCCACCCACGGATGTGCACGTTCGGGACCTCCCCGTCTCCGCCGCTGTCCGCGAACACTACCGCGCCTCGGGCATCGAAGAACTGTATCCGCCGCAGGCCGCGGCCGTCGACGCGGGCGTCACAGCGGGGGCAAACGTCGTCGCCGCCATCCCGACGGCGTCGGGGAAGACGCTGATCGCGGAACTGGCGATGCTGACGGCCGACGGCCCCGCCCTCTACGTCGTCCCGCTTCGCGCGCTCGCACGGGAGAAGTACGATTCCTTCGCGGAACTCCCCGGTGTGAGCGTCGGCATCTCGACGGGCGATTTCGACTCACCCGCGGAGGAACTCGGCGACGAGGACGTCGTCGTCGCGACGGCCGAGAAGGTCGACTCCGCGATCCGCAACGGCGCCTCGTGGGTGGAAGACCTCGCCTGTGTCGTCGTCGACGAGGTCCATCTGCTGGGCCGGGAGCGCCGCGGCCCGACGCTCGAAGTCACCCTGGCGACGCTGCAGCGACGAGCGCCGGGCGTCCAGATCGTCGCGCTCTCGGCGACGGTCGATAACCCCGAGGACGTCGCCGCGTGGCTCGACGCCGAACTCGTCGAATCGACGTGGCGGCCGGTCGATCTCCGGACCGGCGTCTACGACGGCGACGGCGTCCGCTTCGACGATGGGTCGACGCTCGGTGTCGACGTTGGCCCCGTGGGGCCAAACGAGGAGATGGACACCGAAGTCACGGCGGCGCTCGTCGCCGACGCCGTAGACGACGGCGGGCAGTCGCTTTCGTTCGTCCGGTCGCGTCGCGAGGCGGAGTCGCTGGCGGCCCGCCTCGCCGAGGAGGACCTCGGTGGCGGGGAGGGGAAGGAAAGCGACCAATCGAAAGACGCCCGCGACGACCTCGCGGAGGCGATCCGCGCGGTCGACGGCACGTCGACGGCCCATCGACTGGCGGATGCCGCCGAGGCCGGGGTCGCGTTCCACCACGCCGGCCTCGGGAGCGATCACCGTGCGCTCGTCGAATCCGCGTTCCGCGAGCGCAATCTGGCGGTGATCTGTGCCACTCCGACGCTTGCGGCGGGCGTCAACGTCCCCGCGCGTCGCGTCGTCGTCCGGGACCTCGAACGCTACACCGGCGAGGAGATGGCGGAACTCCCTGTACTCGAAGTCCACCAGATGTGCGGCCGCGCCGGACGGCCCCACCTCGATCCCTACGGCGAGGCGATCCTCGTGGGCAACGAGCGCACCGCCGACGACCTCCGCGAGCGGTACGTCGAGGCCGGCCCGGAGGCCATCGAATCCCAACTGACCGCCCGGGAGGCGCTCCGGACGCACGTCCTCTCGGTCGTCGCTTCGGGCTTCGCCGACTCGAAAGCGGGCGTGCTGGATCTGCTCGACGCGACCTTCTTCGCCCACCAGTCGCCGGACGTCGACCTCTCGGGGCTGCTCGACGACGTCGCGGCCGAACTGGCCGCGATGGAACTGCTCGACGTCGAAGAGGGGGACGTTAACAAGGAGGACGGCGGTGAGTGTGCAGCGCTCGCTGCGACCGACCTCGGCGGGACGGTCTCCCGGCAGTACGTCCGTCCCGAGACGGGTGCGGCACTCGCGGCCGGAGCGAGAACGATCGAATCGATGACCGAGGAGACAGTCACCGCACTCACGGCGCTGGGTGTCGTCTGTGCGACGCCGGACATGCGCGGGACGTACCTCGGGAACCGCGAACGCGCCGAGATCTACCGGTTCGCCTCGCAGCACGCCGCCGAGTTCACCACCGCCCCGGACGAGGCGGAGGACTTCGAGGCGTGGCTCCGTGCGGTCAAACTCGCCCGCCTTTTGACGGAGTGGAGCGAGGGGGCGACGATCGAGACGCTCGTCGATCGGTACCGCGTCGGCCCCGGCGACGTCGAATCGCACGTCGAGCGCGCGCGGTGGCTCCTCGGTGCGGGCGACGCCGTCGCGCGGACGCTGGGTGTCGATGTCGAGATCTTCGGGACGGTCCGAGAGCAGCTCCCTGCGGCTCCGGGAGGCGACGGAGAGCCGCCACGTCGGTGACCCTGCTCAGTCGAGCGATCTCGACGGCGCCTGGGAACTCCCGGGCGGCCCCGACGATCTCGATCGAAATCGACGGCGGATTTTATATCCGCTTGTCGCGAATTTCGAGCGGGATGACCGGAATCACTTACGAGGACTTCATCGACCTCTCGTACGAGCCCGCGCCCGCGGATCTCGTCTGCACGTTCCGCATCGTGCCCGCCGAGGGGATGGACGTCGAAGCCGCAGCCTCCCGGGTCGCCTCCGAGTCGTCGAACGGGACGTGGGCGGCGTTGCCGACCGGTGAAGGGTTCACCGATATGGGCGCGACGGCCTTCGACGTCGACGCCGGAAGCGACGATACCGGCAGAGCCATCACCGCCGCGGACCCCCGCGTGGCGGACGACACCACCGAGATCAGGGTCGCGTACCCCGAGGGCCTGTTCGAACCGGGCAGTATGCCCCAGGTCCTCTCGTGCATCGCGGGCAACATTATGGGGATGAAAGCCGTCGACGCGATCCGACTGGTCGACTGCGAGTGGCCCGAGGGGCTCGCAACGTCGTTCCCGGGGCCGCAGTTCGGCTCGGCGGTCCGGTCGGAAATCTTCGGCGTCGAGGATCGGCCGATCCTCGCGACGGTGCCGAAACCGAAGGTCGGGCTCTCGACCGAACGACACGCGGAGGTCGGCTACGAGGCGTGGACCGGCGGAGTGGATCTGCTGAAGGACGACGAGAACCTCACCGATCAGGCGTTCAACCCGTTCCAGGACCGCCTGATCGAGAGCCTCGCCCAGCGGGACCGCGCCGCCGAGGAGACCGGCGAGCCGAAGTCGTATCTCATCAACGTGACCGCGGGCACGAACGAGATGCTCGAACGCGTCGACCAGGTCGCCGCCGAGGGCTGTGAGTACGTGATGGTCGACGTGATCACGACGGGCTGGGCGGCCGTTCAGACGGTCCGCGAGCGCTGTGCGGAACTCGGGCTGGCGATCCACGCCCACCGGGCGATGCACGCCGCCTTCGACCGCCTGCCGAACCACGGGGTCTCGATGCGCGTCCTCGCACAGATCGCCCGACTCGTCGGCGTCGACCAGCTCCACACCGGCACGGTCGGCCTCGGAAAACTCGCAAACGAGGACACCGTCGGCATCAATGCGTGGCTCCGGAAGGACCTCTATGGCCTCCGGGACGTCCTCCCGGTTGCCTCCGGCGGTCTCCACCCGGGCCTCCTGCCCGATCTCCTCGACGCGACCGGGACGAACGTCTGCGTGCAGGCCGGCGGCGGGATCCACGGCCATCCCGATGGCACCCACGCAGGGGCGAAAGCGCTCCGGGCGGCCGCAGACGCCTACGCGGCGGGCATCTCACTCGACGCGAAGGCCGAAGAGAGCCCGGCGTTGCAGACGGCGATCGACGAGTGGGGGACGGAGACACCGCGGTAGAGGACGGAGACACCGCGGGGGGACGCCACGAGAGGAGGGACGCTATCGGTACGAGCCTCGGTCCGAGTCTGTAACCGATTCGGGGTCGGGGTCGCCGAACGCCTCGGCGGCGTCGACGCCCACGCGGTTCCGATAGGCCGCTGTGGCGACCGCGAAAACGCCCGCTCCGGCGGTGTTGACGACGAGGTCGACGACCGTGTCGACGACGTAGAATTCGAGCGACCAGTGGTGCCAGAACCGCTTGAACAGGAACTCGTAGACCTCGAAACCCGCGCCGATCGCGAGCACTGCGGGAACGACCCACAGCGGCGCGCGGAGCGTCTGTCCGCGGAAGGTGAACGCGAGCAGCGCCGCGACGCCGAGGCCGCCCATCGCGTGCGTTAGGAGATCCCACCACGGGATCACGGTGTAGACGTTGTAGATCACCCCGCCGAAGTGCAGGCCGGTGACGAGCACTGACCAGAGCGCAATCGCTGCCCACGCGGCAGTCAGGTGGTCGCCACGCGGGAGTTCACGACGGAGCCGTGTAGCCAACCGCGTCGGCCACGAGCGGAGGGGGCGGTGCGTCGGATACCCGGCCGTCCGGGTCGTTGCCCACGTCGCGAGGAGCGTGAGGAGGAGGGAGCCGACCCCGACGACCAGTTTCGGGGAGAGATGCGGGGGCGTCGCCATCGCCCTGCAGTCGCCGACCTGTGGGTAAAACTCTTCTGTGCCCGGGAGAGCCGTCGCGACCGGCGCTTCCCACCGTCGGGTCCGATTACGGTTCCTGCCAGGGCTCGTCCGTTCCTTCGCCGAACAGATCCCGCATCAGCGTGACGATGCTCTCCGGGGGGAACTGGCCGCGTTCGGTGACGATCGCGTCGACGTATCGCGGCGGCGTCACGTCGAAAGCCGGATTCAGGACGGTCGGGTCACCGATCTCCGCTGCGGTCGCCTCGTCGACGATTTCAGTTTCGTCGCGCATCTCGATGTCGACGATGTGGCCGGTGAGCGTGTCGGGGTGAAGTTTGATCGTCTGGGCCGCACAGACGATTGGAACCCCGCGATCGCGGGCGTTGACCGCGAGCCCGCTCGTGCCGATCTTGTTGATGACCGACCCGTCGGCGGCGATGCTGTCGGCGCCGACGAGGACGTGATCGGTGTCGTCGAGATACCGTCTGGCCGCGGAGTCGACGATCAGCGTGACATCGACGCCCATTTCCGAAAGCGCTTCGGCAGTGATGTGACCCTGGTTCCGCGGTCGGGTCTCCTTGACGAACGCCGATAGCGACTTCCCCTGTTCGACGGCGGTTTCGACGCAGGCGAGGACGTCCGTCGAGTGACAGTGCGTCATCACCGTGTCGCCGTCGCGGAGGCGGTGTGCCCCGACGCGGCCCAGATCGTTCTGTGCGGTGTCGAGTCGGTCGCAGAACTCCGAGACGCTCGCGCGGACGCTCGCCCGGAGCTGGCCGATCGTGTCGCCGTCGACATCCTGGAGGACATATCGGAGCGCATTCGGGAGGCTCACCGCTGTCGGGCGGGTGTCGTAGAGGACGCGGGCGGCCGCGCGCAGTTCCGCCCGGAATTCTGCGGGCGTCTCGGCCGTGCTGGATTCGGCCTGTGTCCCGAGTGCGCGCGCGGCAGCGTCGGCGATCGTCGCCGCGCCCCGAATCTCCATTGTGCCGATGTCCTCGGCGACGCGGTGGACGTCCTCCACTACCCGATCCGCCGGATCGCCGTCGATGCCGTGGTCGGCCATACCTGTCGTTCGAGGCGCTGACCAATAAGAACGGGTGTCGGTGGGGTTAGTCCCGGAGCCGCGATCCCGAGTGCTGGCCGAAGCCGCCGGCCTAGAGGTACTGCTCGATCAACGAGCGGAGCGTCGACTCGTCTTTGACACCCACGATCTGCTCGACGGGGTCGCCGCCACTGAAGAGCAGGAGCGTCGGCACGCCACGGACCTGGTACTGCTGGGCGAGTCCCTGATTTTCGTCGATGTCGACCTTCGCGACAGCGGCGTCCGTCGACTCCGCGAGTGACTTCACCGTCGGCTCGATCATCTTGCACGGACCACACCATTCCGCGTGGAAGTCGACGAGCACGACGTCGTATTCCGAGACGACGTCCTGGAACTCGCCGACGCCGTTCACGTGGATCGGTTCAGCGGGTACCACGTTCTCCTCGGCCTCCTCGTCGGCTTTCGATCCATCGTTCAGTTCCGACGCCAGTTCTTGGCGTTTCTGCTCTCTGATCTCGTCGAGCGTCTCGTCGGATTGTGACTCGCTCATCACCTCCCGCTACGGAGGGCAGTAATAAAACAGTTTTGCAAGTATTCAACAATACAACTGGGCGGTGTATGTGACAGATTATTACGGCCGCAACCGGGGCGATCAGATCCCACGGACCGTCTCGACCGCCCCGACAGTCTCGAGGGTCATCCAGAGGAGAAACAGCCCATAGAGAGCCAGGAAGCCGTAGGCTTCGAGATCGGTGAGTTCCAGGTCGGTCCGGACGAAGATGATAAACACGATCGACGCGAGCGTGAGAAACCCCATCGTCGGGATCGCCACGCGGAAGTCGATCGTCGCCGACCCGGCCAGGAGAATCCCGACCGGGATTGCCACGAGGAGGTTGAACGTGTTGCTACCGAGCACGTTCGTGAGGCTCGTCACGTCCTCGTCTCGCTTCGCCGCACGAATGCTGACGATGGCGTCCGGGAGACTCGTCGCCGCGGCGAGGACGGTCAGTCCCCACAGGAACGAGGGCGTGCCGAACGTCGCGCCGAACGAGAGCGCGGCGCGCACGAGCCCTTCGACGCCGACGCTGATGAGCGCCAGGGCGAAGAGCAGCGTCGCCCAGGTTCGGCGCGGATCCACCTCGGGCGCGCCGTCGGCGACGTGGTCACTCGCGTCCGCGTAGTGCAGGAAGACGTAGACACCGTATGTCGCAAGCGGGAGGACAGCTAAGGCCGGCGTCAGGATAGCTGCGCTGTTGGTCCCGCCGGGAACGTAGGTCGCCCCGAGCGCGAACACGAGAAACAGGATCAGCACGCTGATGATGTAGAACTGCGCGTCCTTGTGGACGATATCGCGCGTCGCCCCCAGGGTCTCACTAGAGAGTGCAGACAGCGCAGGAATGACGAGAAGATTGAAGATCGCGCTCCCGACGATCGCCCCGACGCCGAGGGAGAACTCCCCGTGGACGACCGTGCTGATAACGACCGAACTGAGCTCGGGAAAACTCGACCCGACCGCGACGACGATCGCGCCGTGAACCGCCACCGGGAGCCGGTAGTACCTGCTGAGGCGTTCGGCCGCCCCCTCGAAGAGCCCGCTTCCCTTCCAGATGACGGCTGTCCCGACGACTGCGAGCAGCACGGAGACGGCGAGGCCGGCCATTGGGAACGCATACCCAGTGCGGGGTGAAAGAGGTGTTCCCTTTCGCTACTTGCGAGAGCAGCGGGGTCGCAGGCGTGGCACAACGAGGGTGCGAAGCAGACGGGACACTTACTTGAAGAGCTTATCGTACTCCGCCTCCGGGAACCGTACCTGAATCTGAATGGTATTCGAGCGGTGGTCGGAACCAGGGACGGGATCTTCCGCAGAGAGGAACTGAACAACGTCCTCCCCGACTGGAGAGACGTCACCGTTGATGAGCTCCTGTAGGCAATCGGCATTCCCTGCTACGCGTTCGTTTCAGTAATCACCAGGTTTAGCGCAGGTGAGTACGTAAGGGCAAAACGCCCCGAAGGCCTGAAGGCAGGAATATGGGCATAGGATCTGAACCCCGTCTACTCGATGTCTCGTCTTATTTATACTCAGAAGTCGTCGAGTTGGCTCTGCTTTCCGAGCTCTGCAACAACCCGCTCTTCACACGTGTCGCTTAACTGGTCTTTCATCCTCTTGGTAGTCGGGAAAGGTTCTTATGCAGGAACCGCCTCGGTTAGAATAGGCCCGACTGGAGGCTTCAACGATGACCTTTCAAGAACGACTCCGCTCGATAGAAGAGCGGTACGACGTAAGCGAGAGCGAATATGCCCGGGAGCTTGGGCGCACTGTCGCGGACCTTCAGGACTAACGCGGTTATTCTGCCTTTTCGAGGAACGAGACGAACTCTGCTTTTCGGGTTCCTTCGGTACTGAGGAGTTCGTCGTGTCCAGCACGGGTGACAGATTCGGTGAGGAAGTCTGTACAGAGTTCAGTGTGCACATCCCCATAGTGCGCGTACGCTTCTGAACGAGTGAAATCGAGGTCGTACTCTGCAAGAACGATCTCGATGCCGTTCTTCCGGACAACGGTGTCACACCCCCACTCAGAGAGTAACGAGAACGCCGTCGTATTCCGCCGAACCGTGAGAAGCCGCTTCGATTCGGCAATGTACTCGTTGACCCAGGTCTTCCAGCCGTACGCTTCGGTCGCAAAGTCCGGAAAGGAGAACCCGGTTTCGATGCTCTCCAAGTACCACTGAGCCATACTGATCGAAGTCCGGTGGTTCGCGTTGGGTAGCGCGTGTTTCAGAACCAGCGTAGACATAAGTTGCCCTGCGACATCGACGGCAGTACCGGTCCAATCGACGTGTGCGATAGCGTTGGGGATTCGCCCTAATTCGATTTGCTTGTAGATCTCCAGCTTCTCTTCTTTTTCCAGTTCCTTTTCCTCGACAATCTCCTCGAAAATCTGGAGCAACCGCACTGTAATCGTCCGATCCTCTGGTGACATCTCATCGAGTACCTCCTCAAACTCGTCGTCGAGATCATCGACGGTACCACTCGCCCCACGATTCGTATACAACACAAAGAACTCCCCATCGAAATCGTAGTGCTCAATAATCGCATCTTTCCCAGATGTCGTTATCTCATCCCTGTTCTGAGTGACATACGCGAGAGAATATTGAGAATCCTCGGGATGATGGTAATAGACACGGGCAGTCATCCAATCAGCGTAGGCGATAGACCAAATTAAAACACACTACATCCAGAGGAGGGTACGCACGTTCGGACATACTACTGCCCTATATGAGTCGTTCTGTGGCTCTGGAAGGGCAGGCCAGCGAATCTAAATCGGACTATCGGAGTCTGGCGGATATCTGATCGTCCCCTTCCTCGACCTGGACGAGACCGTCCTCAGAGAGGTCCGAAAGGAGATCTCGAAGCCACTCGCGGCCGTGCTCACCGTCGGGCGTGTAGTCAACTCGTATCCGATGTCCGAGCGTGTCTAGGTCCATCTCGTCGTGTTCGCCGAGGAGCCGAACAATCCGCCCGCGGAACTGCCGACGGCTCCCCTCGAAGCTCGGCTGTGTGGGCACGTCAGGCGCGGTGAAGTCACCAGTCTGGTACGCGTGACACCACTCGCGCCACGGGCACCCGGCCTCGTCACACCGTGGTTTCTTCTCGCACGCGACGCCACCCAGTTCCATCATCGCGTTGTTCCAGACCCGGGATTCGCCAGCGGGCAGCAGTTCGGCCGCGGTCGCCTCGAACGCCGCGTCGTCGTCTGCGACGTCGAAGGCGCGGTAGAGGACACGCTTGACGTTCGTGTCCACGACCGCGTTGCCGTTGTTGAACGCGAAGGAGGCGACGGCGTTGGCGGTGTAGGGGCCGACGCCCATCAACTCCGAGAGTTCCTCGGGCGTCTGCGGGAACTCGCCGTCGTACTCCTCGCTCACCTGTCGCGCAGCTTCGTGAAGGTACCTCGCCCGGTTGTTGTACCCAAGCGAGTGGTCGCTCCAGAAGGCGACGACGTCGGCGCGATCGGCTGCCGACAGATCCGCCGCAGTCGGCCAGCGGTCGAGGAAGTCCTCCCAGGCGTCGACGACACGACCCAACTGCGTCTGCTGGCTCATCACCTCCGAGACGAGGATCTCGTAGGGATCGTCGGTCTCGCGCCACGGGAACTCGCGGTGGTCGGCCTCGTACCACGAGAGCAGGGCGTCGCGGATCGACGCCAGATCGTCGGCCGGAACCGCCGCCGTCGCGGCCTGGGAGGCGTCCTCGTCGGTCATCGATAGTCCCTGTGGGCTCGCGGGATTTGTGGATTCTGATCGGGGCGTGGCGGTTCGACCCTGGCCTCGGCGGGATCGCGCACCCGAGGCGAAAGCCGTTTGCCCACGCCACCCCAGCCTCGGGGTATGAGCCTCGATGCTCTCACTGAGGACGTCGAAACCGCCTACGCCGACATCGACGAGGAGCAGTCGGTGTCGCTGGACAGGGAGACCCGCCACGAACTGGCGATGCTGGCCGCAGCGTTCGGCACTGAGGAGACCGACGAGCTGTTGCGGCGGGCAGTCCATCTCCTCTTCCAGACGACGGTCGATCGCGGCACGCTGGATTTCCACCTCCGACAGGACTACGACGTGACATACGACGAGTATCTCTCGGGGATGACCTTCGAGGAGATGACGGGCGCCGATCAGTACCCCCAGCGCGACGACGAGCGCCGGTATCAGATGTAGTCGCCCCCGTCAGCGAACCCAAGTAGAATCGCTGTCGCCACAGCCCCGAGCGGAGGGCTTTATTCCTTGGCGCCGCTCAGACCGCGTATGGAAACCGACGAGGTCGAACGACGTATCGAAGCCGCGATCGACGACGCGGAGGCGTCAGTCTCGCTCCCGCGTGTCCCCGACGAGGACCACGAGGACGCCCACTTCGCCGCAGTCGTCGTCTCGCCGGCGTTCGAAGGGCTCTCGCTCGTCGATCAGCACGAACTGGTGTACGACGCGCTGGGCGAGGCGATGACGACCGAGATTCACGCCCTGGAGTTGAAGACGTACACGCCCGAGGAGTACCGCGAATCGAACTGATACTGTCGCTCGCGGCTGTTTTGTGACCGACACCACCGCTGCAGTCACACGAACAGACGCTCGAACTCCCGGATGCTCTCGTCGGTCCCGGCGACCACGAGTTTGTCGTCGGTGCCGATCCGGGTGTCCGGCCCGACGTCGGTCAAAACATCACCGTTGCGCTCGATCGCGACCACTGTACAGCCGGTTCGGGCGCGAATATCCGCCTCCGAAACACTCTGTCCCGAGAGTTCGGGAGCCTCCATCCGAACAACTTCGATCTGTTGATCGAGCGAAAGTACGTCCCGTTCCGTCAGGATCTGTGAGGCGATCATCCGACCGGTGACCGTCGCCAGCGACAGGACATAGTCCGCACCCGCGCGGAACGTCTTCGGGATCGTCGGGCGCTCCTCGACGCGGGCGATGATCTCGATCTCCGGGGCCAGATCCCGAACCACGAGCGTCGCAAACTCCGTCGTCGTGTCGTCCGGCAGCGCGAGCACCACCGTTCGGGCGCCCTCGATACCGGCCTCGACGAGCGTCTCCGGATCGGTCGCGTCGCCGACGACGTCGACGCCCTCGCCCTCGGTCCGATCGACCGTCGTGAACGGGACACCGGCCTCTTCGAGCGCGGTCGCGACCGTCTGACCGACCTCTCCGTAGCCGAGGACGATTGTCTCTCCCGTCCGGAACCGGCGGAGTTGCGCCCGGCTCAGTTCCACGAGGCGTTCGAGCTGTTCGGAGTGGCCGGAGACGAAGAGCACGGTCCCGGCTGTCAGCCTCGTGTCCGGCGTCAGGACAGCGTTAAATTCGCCCTGAAACCAGGCGCCGAGCACGTTGACGCCGGTCTTCTCCCGGATCCCGCTGTCGGCGAGCGTCGACTCGGCGAGTTCGCTCCCGTGGCGGATCGGAATCTCTGCGAGTTCGATGTCGTCGCCGATCTCGATCGCCTCGTCGATCTCCGCGTTCATCGCCGTGGTCACCTTCGCGGCGAGGCTCCGGCCGAGCAGCGACCGCGGCGAAAGCACCTGGTCGGCGCCGGCCAGCCGGTGGTATCGCTCTCTGTCGGGGTCCTCGACGACGCTGACGATCCGGACGTCCGCGGCGAGTTCCTTCGCGGCGAGGACGATGCTCGCGTCGACCTGATCCGAGAGGTCTGCGACCAGCGCCCGCGCTGTGGGGAGGTTCGCCCGCGCGAGTCCGTTTGTCGACTCGGGATCCGCCCGGATGACGCGGTGGCCGTCCTCGTATAGTTCGACCGCCCGATCACGGTCCCCCTCGATGATCACGTACGGCACGTCGAGGGAGTCAAGTTCCGACGTGAGTGCCTCCACCCGCGAGGTGTCCGAGCAGATCACCACGTGCTCCGAGAGCGACTCCTCGACCGCCCGCGGGACCGTCGTCGAGAACGCGTTCTCCAGAAACGGCGTCGCCAACACCGGCAGCGTCCCGATCAAGAGTGCCATTCCGACGAGATCCATCACGGCGATGAACACCTGCATCTGCGGCGCCGTCCACGGCGAGTCGCCGCCGAACCCGGTGGTTGTGAACATCTCGACGACGACCTGCAGCGAGTGGAGGAAAGTCACCGGATCGTCCTCCCAGACCCGCATCCCCCACTGGTAGGCCAGTGCCGTGAGTACCATCACCGTGGCGAGGAACACGGTGTAGCCGACCACCCGACGTTTCCACGCGTTCACGGTTACGAGAGAAACGGTGAATTCTCTTAAACCGTCGGAATCGCGCTTCCGCTCCGACGCTGAGCGTCGTCGATACGAGGTCCCGCGCGACGCGAACCGACGGGTTTTACGCGCCGGCCGGCCGTCCCTCCGAGTATGTCCGACGACGACGAGTACCGCATCGAGCGGGACAGCCTCGGAGAGATGCAGGTGCCGAAAGACGCCTACTGGGGCGCCCAAACCCAGCGAGCGATCGAGAACTTCCCCATCTCGGGGATCGCCTTCGGCCGCCGCTTCGTCCGGGCGCTCGGGATCGTCAAGAAGGCCGCCGCAGAGGCCAACCGGGATCTCGGCCTCGTCGACGACGAAATTGCCGACGCCATCGTCGACGCCGCCGACGAGGTCATCGCGGGCGAACACGACGACCAGTTCCCGGTCGACGTCTTCCAGACGGGCTCGGGCACCTCCTCGAACATGAACGCGAACGAAGTGATCGCCAACCGCGCCGCGGAGATCCTCGGCGAGTCGATCGGCGACCGGACCGTCCACCCCAACGACCACGTCAATTTCGGACAGTCCTCCAACGACGTGATTCCGACGGCGATGCACGTCTCGGCGCTCGAAGCCGTCCAGAAGGATCTGATCCCGGGGCTCGAAACGCTCGCGGATTCGCTCGAAGCGAAGGAGTCTGAATTCGACGGCGTCGTCAAGACGGGCCGGACCCACCTGCAGGACGCGACGCCGGTCCGCCTCGGCCAGGAGTTCGCCGGCTACCGGACGCAGGTCGAGAAGGGGATCGAGCGCGCGGAGGACGTCAGCGACCACCTCGGCGAACTCGCGCTCGGCGGGACAGCGGTCGGGACCGGCCTCAACACCCACCCGGAGTTCCCCGAGCGCACCGCGGCGTACATCTCCGAGGAGACGGGGCTATCCTTCCGCCCCGCGGACAGCCACTTCGAGGCGCAGGCCGCCCACGACGCGATGAACGAGGCCCACGGCGCGCTCCGGACCGTCGCCGGATCGCTGAACAAGATCGCAAACGACCTCCGACTGCTCGCCTCGGGGCCGCGGAACGGTCTCGGCGAGATCGAACAGCCGGAGAACCAGCCCGGCAGTTCGATTATGCCCGGGAAGATCAACCCGGTCGTCGCGGAGGCGGTCAACCAGGTCCACAAGCAGGTCGTCGGCAACGACGCCGCCGTCGCCGCCGGGGCCGCGGAGGGACAGATCGATCTGAACCTCTACAAGCCCGTCCTCGCGCACAACTTCCTGCAGTCCGCGGCGTTGCTCTCGAACGCCGCCGAGACGTTCGCCGAGCGCTTCGTCGCGAAACTGGAAGCCAACGAGGCCGTCTGCGAGGCGCAGGTCGAGCGGTCGATGGCGCTGGCGACGGCGCTGAACCCGACGATCGGCTACGACAAGGCCAGCGAGGTCGCGAAGACCGCGCTGAAAGAGGACAAGACCGTCCGCGAGGTCGTCATCGAAAAGGGCTACCTCACCGAGAGCGAGGCCGACGAGGTGCTCGACCCCGAGACGATGACGCACCGCGGCATCCTGGGCGACGAGTGAGCCGCGGTTTGGCGGGTCGGCCCCGAACCGCAACCTCTCGCCGACCTGTTAGTCGTCCAGAAGCTCCGCCGCACCTTCCTTGATCCGCGCGGCGGTCGCCGCCCCGACGTAGTCGACTGCTTCGAGTTCCTCCAGGCTCGCCCCCGACACCTCCAACGGTGTCGAGTAGCCCGCCTCCGAGAGGAAGTACGCCATCCGCCCGTCGACAGCGTCGATGTCGGCCACCGACGGCCCGTACTGCCGCAGGAGCGTCTGGCGCGCCGCAGACGGGGGAACGCCCGCCGCTGCGAGTTGCGACAGCGCCGCCTCGAAGAGCGACGCCTCCCGTCCCGTCTGTCGGGCCAGTTCCTCGGCCGTCGAGGGCCCGTCGTCGAGGTGTTCCCGGGCGCCCTCGACGGCGACGGTCGCCGTCGCCTCGCTGAACGAAGGGACCGCCGCAAGGTCGGCCGGGCGCGTCTCAGCCAATTCCGCGATCGAGTCGAACCCGGCGGCGCAGAGTGCATCCGCGCGTTTGGCTCCGATACCGGGGATCTCGCGGAGTTCAGAGTCGGTCTCCTCGTCCTCCTTCTCTGTCCCGTCGTCGCCGATCGTCTGTTGATCGGCCGGTCCATCGTCGGTCCGGTCGGCGGGTTCGACTGCCTCTCCGGTGCGCTCGCCCAGTTCGGAAGCTTCCCCAGACCCCTCCTCCGAGGTGGCTTCCTCCTCGAAGATCCCGTCGGGAATCGTCGGCAGTTCGGTCACCGGGACGTCGTCGGGGTCGATGTGTCCCGAGAGGCCCGTTGTCTCGATGACCCGTGTCACAGTTTCGAGTCGTACTGCAGGGACGCGTGTCGTCCGCAAGTACTCCGCCACAGCCTCTCGGTCCGTCTCGCCAGCGGGCGCGTTCTCCGGAAGGTCCGCCAGGACTGACTCGTAATCCCGCTGGTGGGGAAACCAGGCGTCTCCGGTCGCGACGAGGACGCGGACGATGGGATCCGGGACGACGTCGCGGCGTTCGTATCCGAGCCTGTCCCGCAGGAGCGACCGCCCGCCGTCGCGGAGCGAGAGTTGATACCGTCCACCGGGAAGCGACACCTTCAGCTTCGTCGCGCCGGTCGTATCTTCGATCAGTCGGGGCCGGTCGTATCGGGTCACGTCTTGGGGTTCACCCGGTACAGGATAAATACCGGTTTGGCGGAACGACAGGATCAGTGTGGTCCGATCATCGGAAGATCGATACGTTGATACACGATTCCGTCGAATATCGCCGTATGCAGGGTCTCCAGTATAGTCGCGACCGCGGTCGCGACCTCCTCGAATGCCGACACTGTGGGGCGACGTTTCCGGAAGGGAAGGCGACGACCGACGGGTGGCACTACGCCTGTCCCGAGTGCGACGAGGGCAGCGGCATCGGCGACGGGCTGCGACGGCTGTAGACCTCGGCCGCCAGCATCGGCGACGGACTGCGACGGCTGTAGGCTTCGGCTGCCGGATCACGCGCCGACTTGCAATGACCGCAGGCGTCGGCCGCCGGATCACGCGCCGACTTGCAATGACCGCGGGCGTCGGCCGCCGGATCACGCGCAGACCTGGGGACCGCTCGGCGCGGACTGAATGGTTTTTACGCCGGGGGTTCGCAGTAGCCCGTAATGACCGCGTACGACTACGACGACCTCGGCCTCGTCGCGGGCCTGGAGATCCACCAGCAGCTCGACACCGCGACGAAGCTGTTCTGTGGGTGTCCGACCGAGGAGCGCGACCCGAAGGCGGCGACACGCTCGTTTACCCGCTATCTCCACCCGACGAAGAGCGAACTCGGGGAACTCGACGAAGCAGCCTTAGAGGAGAGCCGCGTCGACCGGGAGTTCGAGTATCTCGCGTACGACACCACCTGTCTGGTCGAGGCAGACGAGGAACCGCCACACCGGCTCGACGAGGAGGCGCAGGCGGTCGCCTTACAGATCGCCGATCTGCTGGAGATGGAGCCGGTCGACGTCGCCCACGTGATGCGAAAGCTCGTCATCGACGGATCGAACACTTCCGGCTTCCAGCGGACGTCGCTGGTCGCGCAGGACGGCCAGATCGAGACGAGCGAGGGGCCGGTCGGCGTGGAGGATCTGCTCTTAGAGGAGGAGTCCGCACAGCGCGTCGAGGAACGCGAGGGCAGCGTCACCTTCTCCTTAGATCGGCTGGGCGTCCCGCTCGTGGAGATCGGCACTCGGCCGGACATCGACTCCCCCGAGCAGGCCCGCGAGGCGGCGGAGACCATCGGGATGCTCCTGCGGTCGACCGGCGCCGTGAAGCGGGGCCTCGGGACCATCCGGCAGGACGTCAACGTCTCGATCGCCGAGGGCGCACGCGTCGAGATCAAGGGTGTCCAGGCGCTCGATCAGATCGACGAGATCGTCCGCCAAGAAGTCGGTCGGCAGGTCGAACTCCTCGATATTCGAGAGGAGCTGCGGGAACGCGAGGCGTCGGTCGGCGACGTCACCGACGTCTCCGACGTCTTTGCGGACACGGACTCCGGCGTGATCGGCGGCGCACTTTCCGACGGCGGGTCGGTGATGGCGGTGCCGCTTTTCGGCTTCGACGGGCTCGTCGGCCGCGAGATCCAACCGGACCGCCGGCTCGGCACCGAACTGTCCGATCACGCCAAGCGCCACGGCGCGGGCGGGATCTTCCACACCGACGAACTGCCGGCTTACGGGGTGACAGAGGCGGAGGTCGCAGCGCTCCGAGAGGCGGTCGACGCCAGCGACGAGGACGCCGTCGCCATCGTCGCCGCCGACACCGAGACCGCGGAACTGGCGATCGACGCCGCCGCAGCGCGGGCCCAGACAGCAATCGAGGGCGTTCCCGAGGAGACCCGCGGCGCCAACGAGGACGGGACGACCCGCTACCTCCGGCCACTCCCGGGCGCGGCGCGGATGTACCCCGAGACCGACGTCCCGCCGGTCGACCTCGACGCCTCGGCCGTCGAGACGCCGGAACTACTGACCGAGAAGGTCGAACGCTACCAGGCGGCGTACGGTCTCGACGCGGGCCTCGCCGAACAGGTGGCCTACGGTCGCCGGATGCCGCTCTTCGAGCAGGCCGTCGAGGCGGGGATCGACGCCACGTTCGCGGCTGGACTACTCGAATCGACGCTGACGGAACTGCGCCGCGACGACGTCGCCGTCGACCGACTGACCGACGAGCACCTGCTCGCGGTGATGCATCTCGTCGAGGACGGCGACCTCGCAAAGGAGGGCGTCGCGGAGGTGCTTTCGACTATCGCCGCAGACCCCGACCTCTCGGCGGAGGCGGCAGTCGAGGAGGCCGGCCTCGGGGGCGTCTCCGAGTCCGACGTCCGCGAGGCCGTCAGCGAGGTCGTCGAACGGAACGTCGAACAGGTCGAAGCCGAGGGGATGGGCGCGTTCTCGGCGCTGATGGGCGAGGCGATGGGCGCGCTGCGCGGGAAGGCGGACGGCGAGGTCGTCAGCGACGTCCTCCGCGAGGAGATCCAGAAGCGGACCTGATACTGCGGGCCCCATCCGCTCCGGGTCGAGACCACTCTGTTCGATGGTCCCGACGTTCCAGGCCGGTTTTCAGTGAAAATAGCAAGACTGCGTTCCTGTCGATTCCCCAACGAAACGTTCCGCTATCGAAACAACACAATTATCATTGCTGGTAACCGGGGCACAGATTTTTCTCCCGGTGCAGGATTCACCCGAGTATGGTGGGGAGCACGACAGACGCCGGGATGGACGATTCCGGTGTAATAGACCGCGGAGGAGGGATACTCCAGGAGATCATCAAGTACACGCCGAGTGGCGATACGATCCCTGATGAATCGTGGCAGCGGCGCCACCGGAACATCGTTATATTGCTCGTGGCGCACATTCCGCTGCTTTTTGCGCTCGGTCTCTACGAGGGGACTGACTCGTTCACGGGGGCGACGATTCCCGGACGGCCGCTCACACAGATCCTGCTTCGCATCGGCGTTCTCGGGGCGATCGCGGCGCTGGCGAGTTGGCCGCGGCTGAGTCGGCGAAAGCGAACGACGCTTGCGACGATCGGGCTCGCCACTGCATCGGCGATCCTCGTGTACTTCTCCGGCGGGTACATCGAGGCGCACTTCCATTTCTTCGTCGTGATGGGCGTGGTCGCCATCTACGAGGACTGGTTGCCGTTCCTCGTCGGGATCGTCTACGTCGCAATCCAGCACGGCGTCTTCGGGATGCTGAACCCGGGGGAGGTGTACAACCACGCCGCGGGCGCCAACAACCCGTTCGTGTGGGCCGGGATCCACGCGACGTTCGTGCTGGCGCTGTGTGGCGCGCTGATGGCCAACTGGTATTCGATCGAGCGGTCCCGGGAGGCAACGCGGGCACAGCTGGCAGAGACCGAAGAGGCGGAGAAACTGCGAGCCGAAGCCGAAGAACGACAGCAGGAGGTCGAGGAACTGAACGAGCACCTCGAAACCAAGGCCGACGACTTCAGCGCCACGATGGCGAAGGCGGCCGACGGCCACCTGGGGGCCAGACTCGATCCCGAAAGCGACAGCGAAGCGATGACGCAGGTCGCAGAGGCGTTCAACGGGATGATCGAGGAGATGGAATCGACGATCCGGGAGGTGCAGACCGTCTCCGGGGAGGTGACTGTCGCAAGCGAGGAGGCCGACGCCGGCACCGACGAAGTCAGGCAGGCGAGCGCCGAGGTGACCGACGCGGTCCAGAACATCTCCGGCGGCACCGAGGAACAGCGGGAGATGCTCGAGGAGGTCTACGGGGAGATGACCGACCTCTCCGCGACGGTCGAGGAGGTCGCCGCGTCCGCAGAGACCGTCGCCGAGACGTCCCACGAGACGGCCTCAATCGCTGAAACCGGTGAGCGGACCGCACAAGGGGCGATCGACGACGCCCGCGACGCCCAGTCGGCGATCGACTCGACCGTGGACAACGTCGAAGATCTGGAGGATCGGATGACCGAGATCGGCGAGATCGTCGAACTCATAAGCGACATCGCCGAGCAGACCAACCTGCTCGCGCTGAACGCCAACATCGAGGCCGCCCGCGTCGGCAACGGCACTGGCAAGGCCAACGGCGACGGGTTCGCCGTCGTCGCAGACGAGGTGAAACAGCTAGCAGAAGAGACCCAGGAGTCCGCAAACGAGATCGAGGAGCTCATCCAGGAGACCCAGGCACAGACGGGGACGACGGTCTCCGAAGCGCGAGCCGCGAAGGACTACATGCAGGAGGCCGTCGAGGCCGTCGAGGAGGTTCTGGATGCGTTCACGCAGGTGTCGACGAACGCTGAGGAGACCGACAGCGGGATCCAGGAGATCAGCGACGCGACCGACGACCAGGCCGAAACCGCCGAAGAGACAGTGTCGATGGTCGAACGGGCCGCGGAGATCAGCCGGACGACGGCCGACGACGCTCAGGACGTCTCTGCGGCCGCCGAGGAACAGGCCTCCTCGATCTCGCAGGTCAGCGCGAACGTGGAGTCACTCGCAGAGCAGGCCGAACAGCTCCAGTCGTTGTTAGCCGCGTTCGACGCCGGCAAGCGGGCGGGTGATCCCGTCGAGAAGGATCCCGACCCGAGGGCGACTCCCGGATCGGACGTCGCCGTCGGCGACGGCGGCACCCCGGAGTAACCGGGACTGTCCGAATCAATCGACGAGAATCCGGGTTCCTGAATCCGCAGCGAGATCGGACAGCCGCTCGATCCGTTCGTCCGTCGGCGGGTGTGTCGAGAAGTACTCCCGGAGCCGGCGCTCGGCCTCGGATTCGACCTCCCCGTGCCACAGCGGCGAACGGGTCCCCGCGGTCGGGTTCGCTGCCCGGTCGAGTTTCCGGAGCGCCCTCGCGAGCGCGAGGGGCCGGCCGGTCACCTCCGCGGCGCGTCGATCGGCAGCGAACTCCCGCCGGCGAGCGTGTGCCCGGAGCAGGAGCGTCACCCCGACGCCGACCAGCACGACGCCGGACTCGATGCGGAGTCTGATCCGGCCGGGGGCCGTTTCCGGCCAGGACCGCGGCGCACCGCGGAGCCACGCGAGGCTGAGGGCGGCACCGGTCGCGAGGAACACGAGCGGCGAGAGCAGCAACTCCACGAGCGCGACGGCGAGCTGGGAGACGGAGAGGACGGCAGTCTGGACCAGACTGTCCCGCCGTTCCAGGTGTGCGAGTTCGTGTGCGAGCAACGCCTCCATCTCCGGAGCGTCGAGCAGGTCGAAGAGCGACGCGGCGACCACGACGGTCCCGCGGCCCCGGGTAGCGAGCGCGAAGGCGTTCGGCATCCCCAGCCTGGCCACCAGCAGCCGGGGGCGGTCGACCCCCATCGATTCGGCGAGGTCCGCGAGCGTCCGGTGAAGGCCCGGCGCACGCGCTTCGGGCGGTTCCCAGGCGTCCAGCTGAGAGAGAATGCGCCGGGTGCCCAGACGGAGACTCAGGTACGCGGTGACAAGCGCCCCGACGCCGATGCCGAGCACGACCACGCCGGGATCGAGCCCCACCTGCCACAGCGACGTGAGCACGATTACGCTCCCGGCGGCGAGCAGACCGTAGAACGCGAGGATAGCGCATCCGACGAGGACGCGCGCGACGGGGCCGGGACCCGGATACGTTCCCGGGCGGTCTGGCTTACCTGCCCGACGCGGCGGTGGTGAGGGCATCAGTACCTCCGGTCTGCGGATCTGTGGCTGTCGAGCGGGATCGCACGGGTCAGCCCCCCCGCGCGGTGTCGCTCGGGTCCGCCCCCGCCTCGGCGCTGTCTCCGTCTGCGTGGTCGCCGAACGTCCGGTCGCCGAGGAGCTCGTTCGCCCGGCGGAAGATCCCGGTGAGCGTGGTGATTTCCCGCTCGGTCGGATGCGCGCGACCGAGAAGTCGACGCATCATCATCCTCGTCTTCGCCCGCTTGTGGTCTCGGCTCTCGATAGAGCGGTGGAACTCCTCGAAGAAGTCGTAGAACCGATCGATCGCGGCCTCGTCGGCGCGTTCGCGCTCGACGTCCGGGAGTTGCGTCTCTTCGACGGTCAACGGACGAAGTTCATACAGGAGGATCGTCGCGGCCTGGCCGAGGTTCAACACCGGATAGTTCTCGCTCGCGGGGATCGAACACACCTCGTCGAGCTGTGCAAGCTCCTCGTTGTCGAGACCGGTGCCCTCCCGGCCGAAGACGAGCGCCGTGCGCGTGTCGACTGTTTCCAGACTCTCGCGGACCTCCAGCGGCGTCTTGAAGGGAAAGCGGACGTGCCGTCGGCTGTCCTCGTTCGTGATCGCCGTCGTACCGACGGTGTGGTAGGTGTCGACGACCTCCTCGAAGGTCACTTCCTCGGCGTTCGGCAGAACGTCCTCCCGGGCGTGTCCGGCGAACCCGTACGCCTCGCCGTCTTCTTCGAGTTCCGGCGGGTCGACGAGTTTCAGCTCCGAGAGCCCGAAGTTCTTCATCGCGCGGGCGATCGTCCCGATGTTGCCCGGCGTCTTCGGTTCCACGACGACGACGACGAGGTCGTGGCTACGGCCGTTGGCTTCGCCCTCGCCCGACATCTACTTGGTGGGGTACTCGCGGCCGAGGTCGACGTCGTCCAGCGGCGGCGGCGCCTCACCGTCCGCGTCCTCGGCTTCCTCGACGGTCGTGATTTCGCCCGTCCGGAGGTCGATCCGCTTACGCTCGCCCTCGTAGCTCTCGTTGAGCCGGCGGTTGAGCTCCGCCGGATCCGGGGGCGTCGGCAGCGTGCTCGGGTCGGTATCGACGTGTTCGAGGCCGCCGTAGCCCTCGGGAGCGCGGTTGCCGGCGGCGAACCACTCGTGGAACTCGTCGCGGAACCGTTCGGAACCGACCAGTTCCTTCCCACCGGCTTCCCGGAACCAGTAGAGGAAGTCCGCCTCGTGGTCCGCACAGAGGAGCACCTCCTCCATCGGTTCGCCGTAGACGATCGCAGCCTGGTTGGCGCGGCGCTTTTCTTCCTCGCCGTAAGTGAGATAACAGGCGTCGCAGGGCTTCTCCTGGAGGTACGTCAGACGGATGAGTCGCTTGCGAATGTCCTCGGAAACCTCATCGAGCGGGCGGAACTCGCCGTCCTCGTCGAACACCTCCTCCTCGTCGAAGCGCCAGCCGCGGAGGCCGATGCTGACTTTGGCCATTAGCGGACGGTAGCGGACGAGCGGATAAAAAGAGCGCGTCTCGGCGACCTCCACGTGTATTCGGCCTGCCGGGGGAAGTATCAAGAGCCGTCACCGAAAACGACCGAACGTGTCCAAAGAGGAGTCGCCGTCCGGGCCGTCGCCGTTGTCGCCGCGCGTGGAGTCGCTGTTACTCGGCCGGGACCCCGAGGAATCAATCCGGCTCTCGGCGGTCGCAGGCGTGCTGTTCGCTGTCACCTTCGTTCTCCACCTGCCGCCCCGACTCGTCGGCGGTCTCTCCGTCCCGTTCGGGCTGTTCCTACCGTTTTTGATCGGCATTGCCTTCCTCGCGGCCGCGGCCGGCGCCTACCGCAACGACGGACTGTTCGTCAGTCTCGCCCTGGCCGGCGGGCCGAGCTTCGGCTTCTACCTCCCGCTCGGACTGTTCGAGCTGACGTATCCGAGCGCGACGCTCCTGACCGGGCTGGCGATCGGCGCGAGCGTCGCCGTCGGTGCTGGAACGGCCGGCTTCGTCGTCGGCGCGGGTGCACGGCGGCTGTGGGAGCGCCTCGGCGAGCGGTAGTCGGGCGAATCGGCGGCGCCCGGAGATGCAGCCCGGTGGTGACGTGACAGCGCGTCCCGACGACGAACGGAACGTGCGGCTTTTCCTTCCCCCGCGAGAACGAGGGGTATGGATCCGAAGCGGGAGCTCACGAGCGTCGATCTGGCCGCCCTCGTCACCGAACTGACCCGGTACGAGGGAGCGAAGGTCGACAAGGCCTACCTCTACGGCGACGACCTGCTCCGCTTCAAGATGCGCGATTTCGACCGCGGCCGAGTGGAACTCATCCTCGAAGTCGGCGAAGTCAAGCGCGCGCACGTCGCCGACCCGGAGCGGGTGCCCGATGCCCCGGGGCGGCCGCCAAACTTCGCGATGATGCTGCGCAACCGTCTCTCGGGGGCGGACTTCGCGGGCGTCGAGCAGTACGAGTTCGACCGCATCCTCGTCTTCGAGTTCGAGCGCGGCGACGAGAACACGAAGATCGTGGTGGAACTGTTCGGCCAGGGCAACGTCGCCGTGCTCGACGAAACCGGCGAAGTGGTCCGGAGCCTGGAGACGGTCCGGCTGAAATCCCGGACCGTCGCTCCCGGCGCCCAGTACGAGTTCCCCGAATCGCGGATCAACCCCCTCACCGTCGACTACGAACCGTTTGCCCGGGAGATGGAAGATTCGGACACCGACGTCGTGCGAACGATCGCGACGCAGTTGAATATGGGCGGCCTCTACGCCGAGGAGGTCTGCACCCGCGCGGGCGTCGAGAAGACGACGCCGATCGAGGACGCCGACGAGGACGTCTACCGGGCGCTCCACGACGCCATCGACGATCTGCGGACCAGACTCCGAGGCGGCGAGTTCGACCCGCGCGTGTACACCGACGAGGAGGGTGCCGTGGTCGATGTCACGCCGTTCCCACTGGAGGAACACGAGGCGGCGGGCCTCGACAGCGAGGCGTACGATACCTTTAACGACGCCGTAGACGAGTACTTCTTCCGACTCGAACTGGCAGACGATGCCAACGAGACCGAGGACACGGGATCGTCGCGACCGGATTTCGAGGCCGAAATCGAGAAGCAAAAGCGGATCATCGCCCAGCAGGAGGGGGCAATCGAGGACTTCGAGGCGCAGGCCGACGAGGAGCGCCGCCGCGCGGAGTTGCTGTATGCGAACTACGACCTCGTCGACGAGGTCATCTCGACAGTCCGCGAGGCGAGAGAGAACGACGTCTCCTGGGACGAGATCCGCGAGACGCTCGCAGCGGGGGCCGAACAGGGCATCCCCGCGGCGGCGGCGGTCGTCGACGTCGACGGCGCGGACGGAACGGTCACGATCGAACTCGACGACACCGAAGTCGCGGTCAACGTCGACACCGGGGTCGAAAAGAACGCTGATCGACTGTACACCGAGGCAAAGCGGATCGAAGAGAAGAAAGAAGGCGCGCTCGCCGCAATCGAAAACACCCGCGAGGAACTCGAAGCCGTAAAGCAGCGGCGCGAGGAGTGGGAGGCCGACGACGGCGAGGCCGACGAGGAGGACACCGACGAAGAGCCCAGGGATCGGAACTGGCTCGAAATGGAGTCGATTCCCATCAGAAGCTCCGAGGAGTGGTACGAGCGCTTCCGGTGGTTCCACACCTCCGACGGATTCCTGGTGATCGGCGGCCGCAACGCCGACCAGAACGAGGAGATCGTCACGAAATACCTGAACAAACACGATCTGTTCTTTCATACCCAGGCCCACGGCGGTCCGGTGACGATCGTGAAGGCGACAGGGCCCTCGGAGCCCTCGGAGGCTGTCGATTTCCCGGAATCGACGAAAGAGGAGGCTGCACAGTTCGCCGTCTCCTACTCGTCGATCTGGAAAGATGGCAGATACGCCGGGGATGCGTATATGGTGACGCCGGACCAGGTATCGAAGACACCGGAGTCCGGCGAGTACATCGAGAAAGGCTCGTTCGTGATCCGCGGCGACCGGACGTACTTCAGGGACGTCGCCGCCGAGGTCGCGATCGGCATCCAGTGTGAGGGCGAGACCCGCGTCCTCGGCGGGCCGCCGTCGGCCATCGAGGACCGCGTCGAGACGGCGATCCGGGTGCGCCCCGGTCGCTACGCGCAGAACGACGCCGCAAAGATGCTTTATCGGGAGTTCAAAGAACGGTTCACCGATCAGTCCTTCCTCCGAAAGGTCGCGTCTCCCGACAAGATCCAGGAGTTCCTGCCACCGGGTGGGAGCGACCTGGTCGAAGAGTAGGGCTCGGAGCGACCGGATCGAAGAGGTGCGTCTGGAGCGACCGGGTCGAAGAGGTGTGTCTGGAGCGACCGGATCGTAGAGGAGCGCCCGGAGCGACCGGGTCGAAGAAGAGTGGCCGGAACGAAACGGAAGCGAGCCGCAGACGGTGTACGGCGAGCATACCGGAGGGTAAGCTGTTCATAGTTATCTAGGATAATGGTATATGACAACGCAGAGCGAACTCACTCGAACCACCGCCCCGGGTCCAACCCGTGGGGTCGCTCGAAAAAATAATGATACAACAATCACTGCAGTATCCCAGACACGACGACAATTGGATCACCACGGTTATCATCGGCGGCATCCTCACCCTGCTCGGCGCCTTCGTCATCCCGACAATTTTCGTGCTCGGCTACTTCGTCAGAGTGGCGCGCGGGACGATGCGAGGTGACGAACAGCCCCCCGCTTTCGACGAGTGGGGGGACCTCTTCGGAGACGGGCTGAGAGCGTTCGTGATCGCGTTCGTGTACGGACTCGTCCCCGGAATCGTCGGCACCGTCTTCGTCGGCGGCGGGATCTTCTCGTTCGTCGTCGGGAGCGGAACCGAAAGCGCGGGCTTTCTGGGGCTCGGGACGATCGGCATCCTGGTGGGCGGGCTCTTGGCACTCGTGTTGAGCCTCCTTGCGGCGTACGTCGTCCCCGCAGCGATTTCGGGCTTCGCGGAGACAGGCCGGATTGGAACAGCGTTTTCGGTCGACGAACTCCGCCCTGTCCTGACGTCCGGAACCTACGCCACCGCCTGGCTCTCCGGCTTCGCGGTCGTGCTTGGCGCTGTCATCGTGGGCGGCGCCCTCAACGTGATCCCCTTCCTCGGGGCGATCGTTGGGGCGTTCCTCACGTTTTACGCCGCGGTGGCCGCGTACTACCTCATCGGCAGCACGTGGGGAGAGCTCCGCGATATTGAGGGCACCGAGCGTGAAGATACGGTCGACGACCAGGTGGCCGTCTGAACTCGGCGGTACGCTTTTCGAAGGCAACTCCCCGACCTCGAAGCGAGAGTGACAAGAGTTACCTGTGAGTACCGAGAGGCTCGGGTCGATGCTCTCGGATGCCCTCCGTTATCCGCTGAACGACGACAAGTGGCTTCGGACGATACTGATCGGCGGCCTCCTGAGCGTGCTCACAGTGGTCGTGATCCCGATATTCTTCCTCCAGGGCTACTTCGTCCGCGTGCTTCGGGGTGTCGCCAACGGTGACAGCCAACCGCCCGCGTTCAACGACTGGGGCGATCTGTTCATCGACGGCGTGAAGCTTCTGGTCGTGAACATCCTCCTTTCCCTGGTCGTTCTCGCCGTGATGCTCGTCATCGGCGCACTCTTCGGCGCTGGCTCGCTGCTCAGCGGCGCAGGGCCCGGCGCCGATCCGGGCCCGGGCGGACTCATCGCCGTGCTCGGCGTCGTCGGATTCCTCCTCTTTCTGGTGATCGCGCTGGCCATCGGATACGTCGCCCCGGCGATGTTCGCGAACTTCGCCCGCGAGGACTCACTGGCGGCGGCGTTCGACGTCTCGACGATCCTCGCGGGCGTCACGACCGGCGAGTACCTCACCGCCTGGGTACTCGCGATCGCCGTCGCAGTCGTCCTCGGCACGATCGCGAGCCTCCTGAGCGCCGTGGTGATCGGCATCTTCGGGCTGTTCTACGTGCAGGTCGTGACGTTCTACCTGTTCGCCCGTGGGTTCGCCGACGGACTGGACGACCACGGTAGCTACGGCGGCGCGAACAAAGCGCGGGTGTAGCGCTCGCGCCGCTCGATTGACCCGGGACTGCCGTCCCCGCGGATAGCAGGACCTTTCTTTCCCGACCGTCGACCTCAGTGTATGCGAATTTCGAGCCGCGGCCACGGCGAGGAGGGCCGCGAGCGGATGACCCTCGTCCCCGAGAACGTCGACGACCTCTGGCATCTCTCGCACGTCCTCGAATCCGGGGACCGGGTCTCCGGTGACACGACACGGCGGATCCAGCGCGACGACGACCAGCTCCGCGATACAGGCGGCCAGCGCGAACACCTGTTCGTGACGATCGAGGTCTCCGACGTGGAGTTCGCGCGCTTCGCGAACCGGCTGCGCGTCGGCGGTGAGATCATCGACTGTTCCCGCGAGGACCAACTCGGCCACCACCACACGCTGAACGTCGAAGAACACGACGAGGTGACGATCGAGAAGCACTTCAAACCGGATCAGCTCGAACGGATCGAGGAGGCCGAACAGGCCGCCGAGAATGCCGACGTCGCGATCGCGACCGTCGAAGAGGGAGAGGCGCACATCCACACGGTCGCACAGTACGGCACCGAAGAGCGCTTTTCGTTCACCGCGCCGACCGGGAAGGGCGAGTACGCCCGCCCGCGCTCGGAGCTATTTGCGGAGCTCGGGCAGGCGCTCGCGCGGATGGACGTCGACGCGATCATCCTCGCCGGCCCGGGGTTCACGAAGGGTGACGCGCAAGACTACATCGCGGAGAACCACCCCGACGTGGACGATCTGATCACCGTTGTCGACACCGCCGCTGTCGGCGACCGCGGCGTCCACGAGGTGCTGAAGCGCGGCGCCGTCGACGAGGTCCAGACGCAGACGCGTATCTCCAAGGAGGCCGAGTTGCTTGATCAGCTGATGGAGGGCATCGCGACGGGCGAGAAAGTCGCCTACGGGATCGACGAGGTGGCCGAGGCCGCCGAGTTCGGCGCCGTCGAGGAGTTACTCGTCGTCGACGACCGACTGCGGCAGGAACGACAGGGCGAGGGCGACTGGGAGAAAGACGTCAACGACGTCATCCGGAGCGTCGAACAGCAGGGCGGCGACGTCACCGTCTTCTCCGGGGAGTTCGACCCCGGCCGCCAGTTGAAAAACCTCGGCGGGATCGCGGCCCTGCTGCGGTACCGGTTACAGTAACCCACCTTTTTTCGCCTCGGGGTCGCCTCCGGCGACCCGCTCGGCCAAAAAATCTGGACCAAAAAAGCCGCTCGGCTCGCTTTGCTCGCCTCGCGGTGAACGCCGCGCTTCGCGCGGCGACATCGACTCTTTCAGACGAGAATCAGCGAAGGATAACACGACCTTGTTTTCACACTCATTTCGCTGAATTAGCCGCTGGACTGGGCGTGCTGCTTGAGCCAAGCGCAGAGTTGCGATTCCCCCGCCAAACTTCGGAAACAGGACGATAAACACAATCGTATCTGGATCACCAGAGCAAGGCAATCGAGATACTCCCCCAAAACAGAGCGGTCGATTCCCGTACCATAATTTAGTATCTTGAGAGTCCTCTGCAGCTCTTCGTGAATGCGGCCCGAGACTGCTTATACACCACTCCTGTGAATCAAATAGTATTTTACGAATGGTACTCGTGTGCGTATATGGCGAACACCCCCATCGATACGATCAAGCAACTCCTGGAAACTGCTATAAAAGAAACAGATGACCGCGAAGTACATTTTAAACTCCGGACGGCCAGCCAATTAGTTGACGTTGTCCAACAGCACCACGACGACCTATTGGAGTCCCTTGAGGATGCCAACCTCAACGACGAACTAACAGAGGAATTACGCGAAATGGGATATATGGACTAATCCCGACGCTCCGCACAGAATGGGTCCTACAGAAGACATATCGGATGAAACGGGTCATCGATCTCCGCTTCCCGAGGAAGTAGTCCGGGAAATCTACCACTCCGTCAACGACGCGATTTTCCTTCACTCCGCGGAGACCGGAGAAATCCTGGACGTGAACGAGACGATGTGTGAGATGTATGGATACTCACGGGCTGAAGCCCGGCAACTGTCCATCGAAGATCTCAGCACCGGCGTTCCCCCATATACGCAAGACACTGCCCGTGAGTACTTGCAAAAGGCTGCTGAGGGGGACCCACAGATATTTGATTGGCACGCTAAAGATAGCGAAGGGGCTCCTTTTTGGGTCGAAGTGAGTATGCGGCGGGCAACCTTCGAAGACCAGACATTTGTCCTCGCTATCGTTCGGAATATCACCGACCGTAAGCGCCGCGAACACGAACTGAAAGAACTCTTCGAGGAGTACGAGGCTATTTTCGAAAACGCGCAAGATGCCATCTTTCTCATCAATGTTGACAACGGCGAATCGGATCCAGTGTTTCGATTCGGGCGACTCAGCCCCTCACACGAATCGAAGAGCGGGCTACTTACTGAGAACGTTCGAGGAAAGACACCCCGGGAAGTGCTCGGCGATGAAATCGGCGCGGAAGTCGAAGCGAACTATCGACGCTGTGTGTATGCCCGCGAAACGATCACCTACGAAGAAGAACTCCCGATGTCGGATCGTCAGATTGTTTGGCAGACGAAACTCGCGCCAGTTATCGTAGATGACAAGGTTAACCGGATCGTCGGGATCGCTCGGGACATCACTGACCGGAAAGCACTCGAAGCGGACCTCAAAAGGAGCCTAAATCAACTGAAAGTTATGGATCGCGTGCTCCGTCACAATCTCCACAACGAGATAAATGTCATCAAAGGCAATGCCGAGACGATCCGGAGAATTAGCGAGGACGATGTCGCGGAGATGGCCGAGATAATCATCGAGGAAAGCGAAAGACTCCTCACGACTGCCGAGAAGGAACGCGAAATCACGGATGTTCTTGTGGACGAGCAGTCGCCCGAGCCGATCGATCTCGATGCGGTCATCGACGCCGCTGTCACGGCTACGCGAAAGCAGTACCCCGAAGCCCATATTACGGTCGAGGGTACCGTCGATCGACAGGTTGGAGCGATCGGGTCAATCAACCGTGCGTTAACCGAGCTCCTGAGTAATGCCGTCGATCATTCCGATCAGACAGAACCATCGATCGAGGTAACCATCGAGAACCGCGACGACGTTGTAGCCATCCGGATCGCCGATAACGGGCCGGGGATTCCGGAGATGGAACGGCAGATCATCACGGAGGAAGCCGAAATCGAACCGATGTATCACGGTTCGGGCTTGGGGTTGTGGCTCGTGAAAACGATCGTGGAGAACTCGGGCGGCTCGCTGGCGTTCGACAAAAATCAGCCTCGGGGCAGCATTGTTACCATTACACTCCCAGTAGCCCCGGTGAGTGGTACTGACTGATGCTGGAAGACGACTTGGTAACGGTCATTGACAGTTTGAACGGTACCGTCTTTCTGCGCGATTGCGCCAAGAACAATCTCAGGGCATTATAGAAGAATTGCCACAGTGATTTATTTCACAACCTCACAGCCGAATCAGCCGTAAAAAGGAGCGTGCGTATTGATCGGCGTTCAGTGGTACAAATTCCGATGGTTCTGTAATCGCCACACTTTCGTTCAGTGCTGTTATGATCCAACTTCGTGGTAATTTGCCTATGGATCGGCGGGAATTCTGTATTGCAGCAGGTGGGACACTCCTCGGAACATCAGGATGCCTAGAGGCCGGTTTCGAGCAAGGGATTCGTCTCGGTGGTGTCGTATTGGCAAACCAGCGAGCAAGCGATACTGTAGTTGAACTTCGGATACAACAGGGAGACACAACTGTCGTCGATAGTGGGTATTCACTAGAACCATCCGACAGCTCTGGATCTGGTATCACTATAGACGACGCGTGGAGCGACAGTGTGGATCAATACACGGTCACAGTAGACCTCAACGATGGGATGGCAGACTCGTTTATTTTCACAGCCGATCACAGTCACGGAGACTGCACGGTGGCATACATCGGGATACGGCCCTCGACTTTCCACTTCTCCACTCACGAAGCTTCTGAGGGGACATTCTGCTCTACGACCAGTGATTGATAGATACGTCCTCTCTCCCGAGTGTTTTGCATCAGGTGGTTTCAACTAAATCCACTGAACCAGCTGTTAGAACCGTACTTGCAAATCAAGTAATCTTCGGAGCGGACTGGGAAAATGTTTACCACGCGCCCTCGGGTTGAAGCCATACGGACAGAGTATGGTATTGACAGAGGCGACAGGCATATTATGTATCATAGTCGGGGGATATGCACTGGCACGCCCGCTGTCAGTCCGTAATTATCCAAGTGCCAACCAGTGGGAATCAGATCCAGAACAAGCGAAACAAGAGCAACGTGCATACGCAGCTATGACTGCGTTTTTTGCGATACTGGGCGGCCTCACGCTCATTATACTCGGATTACTTGGATTCGGCCCATAAGTCGCCTGTCCCGAGTATTTTGCATCAGCTGTTTCAACTAATCTAATTACCTCTCCTGAACGTCTTGGGACGTGCCTGAATAGCGATGTCCACCGCCGCTACGGGATGTCGACGAAGACCAGGAGCCGCTATTCGCCGGTGAGCGCCTCGCTCCCCGGCGCGAAGTCGATAGTAGTCCCCAGGTCGGCCGCACTCGCCCGCTCGTAGAGCAGATACGCGCCGGCGGCCGTCTCGATACCCGTCCCGCCGCTGTCGAAGACGGTGATGTCGTCGCGGGCCTGGCGGCCGGGTTCGTAGCCGGCGACGACGTCGCCCAGTTCGGCGTGGATGTGGTCCTCGTCGACGACGCCTTCCTCCAGCGCGTGCAGGAACGAGCCGGCGTCCTGCGTGGCGCGGGCGCGGAGATCAGGTACGTACGTCGCGCGCTCGATGGTCGTCGTGTCGAGTTCGCGTTTCGCCGGGTCGTACTGTCCCATCGCGGTGACGTGCGCCCCCGGTTCGAGCAGGTCACCGTCGAAGACGGGCTCGCTCGCGTTCGTCGCTGTCACGACGATGTCCGCGCCCTCGACGGCTGCCGCGGCGGAGGCGACTGCGGCGACGCTCCCGTCGAGCCGGCGATCCATCTCGCCGGCGAAGGACTCTCTGTGTTCCTTGGTCGGCGAGTAGACCCACACCGTCTCCAGGTCGCGGACCGTTGAAAGCGCGCGGAGTTGCCCCCGTGCCTGCGCACCACTGCCGATGATCGCCGCCGAGGATGCGTCCTGTCGGGCGAGTTCGTCTGCGGCCACCGCGCCGGTCGCGCCCGTCTTGAAGGGGTTCATACTGGCGCCGTCGAGCAGCGCGATCGGCTCCCCGGTCTCGGCGTCGAAAAGCGGCGTCGCGAACCACGAATCCTCGGCCGCGAAGCCAGCTGCGTACATATATCCGCCCATCACGCCGGTGTCCGGAAGCACTGCGGCGTAGGTCGTCAGAAAGCCCGGCGGGTCGGCGTTTTTCAGTTTCGTCCGCGGTTCGGCGGGGGCTCCTTCGCCGCGCTGTCGGTAGGCCTCCCGGACCGCGTCGACGAACTCCGCGGGCGTCGCGAGGCCGTCGACGTCGTCGCTCGTGAGGAACAGCGTCTCGGTCATATCCCCGACTTCGACGGCCACCGACAAGAACGTGCGGGAGAAGTCGTGGGGAGACTGACCAACTGCGAGCGAACAAGCAAACGGCGAAACAGAAAATCGAACGGAAAACGATCAGTCGGCGTTCGGATACGGTGCGTTGCCGTCGGGTCCGATCTCATCACGCTCGCGTCGGTCGGGGGTCGTCGCCACGGGTGCCCGGACGAACATCGCGTGGCCGATGATTCCCAGGGCGACCGCAGCGGCGATGGGCAGCGCCGCCGTCAGCGACAGGCCGACCCACGTGAGGCTGCCAGTCATCCCGAACAGCGTGAGCGGAATGAGGCCGAGCACGTAATCGTAGTACCCTGGCATACTCACTCTATACTACTGATGTGGGAAATATAAATTTTTCTCAGGGGTAACACATAGTAATTCAGTGGGCCTCTTCGACGTTACTCATAACTTATGAGTGGGCGTCCTGTCTCCGGATACTGACTACGGCGATTCCAGTCACCGAGCGCAATGCGCAGGACCGACCGTGCAGACAGTCCGACGGATAAATCCGGAGCGTTGAAAGTCCCGCTCCGCACAAAAAGGGACGTGAACGCGAACGACCGGTCGATCGTGGCGCTCGTGATGCTTGCCCACGGGATGGTCCACACCTACGAGCTGTCGATCCCCATCTTCGTGTCGATCTGGCTGGTCGAGTTCGACGTCCTCTCGCTCGGATTCGTCGAATTCGGCGTGACGGAGGCGACACTGGGACTCGTCGTGACCGCGGGCTACGGCCTCTTCGGCGTCGGCGCGCTGCCGGGCGGAGTCCTCGTCGACCGGATCGGCTCCGATCGACTGATCACGGCCTGTCTGTTCGGGATGGCCGCTTCGTTCGTTCTGCTCGGCCTCTCGCCGAATCTCCTCGTCGTCGCGATCGCGCTCCTGCTGTGGGGGGCGGCCGCGAGCGTCTACCACCCCGCGGGGTTGACGCTGCTCTCGAAGGGCGTCCACGAACGCGGGACGGGCTTTGCGTACCACGGAATCGCCGGTAACGTCGGAACGGGCCTTGGACCGTTGTTGACGGCGATCCTGCTGCTCTTTCTCGATTGGACGGTGGTGGCGATCCTGCTTGCGGTACCCGCCCTCGCTGCGGGGGCCTACGCCGTCCGGGCGCAGTTCGACGAGACGGCAGCCGTCGACGACGTTGCGAAGGCGACGCCGAACGGCGGGGGCGACAATGAGAACGATGGCGGTGCCGACGCCGGCAACACCGACACCGGAGGAGATTCTCGCGCGGACAGCGTGGGTTCGCTGGCCGAGTTCGGCGTCGAGACCCGCCGGCTCTTCGCCGGCGCCTTCGCGCTCGTCTTCGTGGTCGTGATGGCCTCCGGGCTCTACTACCGCGGCTTTCTGACCTTCCTGCCGAACCTCCTTGAGGGGCTGCCCGGGTTCGACCCGCTGCCGCTGACCTCGCTGCTCCCGCCGGTCGTGACCGACGCCCTGGGCGTGCAGCCGGGGTCGACGCGCTCGATCAACCCCGAGCGGTACTTCTACTCGGGGCTGCTCATCGTCGGCGTCTTCGGCCAGTACCTGGGCGGGAAGCTATCGGACCGGATCCCCGTCGAGCGCGGCCTCGCCGGCGGTTTCGGCCTATTAGCCGTGCTCGCGCTCGTGTTCCTTCCGGCCGCGAACGCCGGGATCGTCCCGCTTTTAGCCGTCGGCGCGATGCTCGGCGCGGCGCTCTTTCTCGTCCAGCCGTTCTATCAGGCCACCGTCGCGGAGTACTCCCCGGCCGGGACGCGGGGACTCTCCTACGGCTTCACCTACCTCGGCGTGTTCGGCGTCGGCGCGCTCGGCGGCGCGATCGCCGGCACGATTCTGACCTACGGGACGCCGGCTGTGCTCTTTGCGACGCTCGCGGGGTTCGCGGCGGTCGCCTCCGGGATCGGCCTCTACTTGCTCCGACGACACTCGGCCGCTGGAACCGGCGGGGTCAGATGAACGTGGCGTCGCCGAAAACACCGACACACGCCGGCTGACGGGGTCAACCCCGGAGTTTGAAGAAGAGCCACCGGAAGACGGCCAGAGAGACCCCACCCGTGAGGAGCATAACGATCCCGAACGTCCACTGGAAGCCGCCCGAAAACAGCGGCGACGCGCGGAGGACGAAGCCGATGATCGAACCGGGGATCCACGCCCGAATCGCAAGCGGGATGGCGGCCTTCGCTGATTCGGCCGCGCCCGCGGAGTATGCACCGACGAGCGGCCCCGCTACAGCCCATCCGACCAGAAACGGGACGAGCGTCAAAAGCCACCCGACGGGGTTCGTCGAGAGGTACTCGACCCCGTTGTGGTTGATCACGCCGATAGTCAGGACCGCAGCGAGCGCGAGGACGTCGACGACCGCCAGCGGAAACGCCTCGGCGTCGATTCGTCGTGCGAGGAACGACTCCTCGGAGGATGCCATACGCGTCGATTCGGACGCTCCCTAATGGCTCTCCCGGATTCGGCTCGGCACCCTCCGTCACATCACTCCCGCGGCACCCGTCCCACGACGACGTACTCGAATCCCTCGCGAACGATCCGGGCCTCGAACCCCGTCGTCGACAGCAACTGACAGAGCGCCGCGGGCCGCCAGAACGTCGAATCGAACCCGACGAGCCGTTCGGCGGCCACGAGCGCGCGCCCCCGAAGGCCGCGTGGATCGAACTCCTGGACGACGAGTACACCGCCGGGACGGAGAACTCGGAAGGCCTCCGACAGCCCCGCTTCCGGGTCCGGGAGGTGATGCAGCGCGTCGACGACGACGGCGGCGTCCACCGCGTCGTCGCTGATCGGGAGGGCACTCGCGTCGCCGCGGACGACCGCGTGGCCCTTCTCGCGAGCGCGTGCGAGCATCCCGCCGGAGATATCGACGACGAGCGGGTCGTACCCGACAGTAGCGAGTCCCCGTCCGGCGCGGCCGGTGCCGCCTGCCAGGTCGACGACGCGGTCGATCGGCCGATCGGCGAACGCGAAGCCATCGCGGAGCGGTTTCACCCGTGCGGGCGGCATCACAGCGTCGTAGAGCCGTGCGAGACGGTCGAAGAAACGGACGTCGCCGGGACCGAACCGCAAGGACATACCTCGCCTTTCGCGGGCGCCTGACAAGGGCCTGTCGCACCGCCGCACTCTTTCCCCTGCCGTTCGTAGGGCCCGAAAATGGAGTTCGAGGTCCTCGGGTGGCCCCCGGACGGGCCGACGCTCCGCCTCGATTACCGGCGGTTCGCGTACGCCGGCAAGTTCGTGATGTCGAACACCGGCAAGGCCGTCGTTCGCGGGCCATCGGCGGATCCCGATGACAATACGGCGATGCGAGAGAGAGGTGACTCGGGAGAGATACCGCGGGACGTCCCCGACGCCGACGACTTCGAGACCGGCATCGTCGCCGCGCTCGCGTTCAACGCCGACCGGACTGACGACGCGACGCTCTGGTACCGCTACGTGACGGTCCGTTCGGACGTGAAAGGCTCGGGGATCGGACCGCGACTTGCGGCCTTCACTGCCCCACGTGCCGCAGCGCGCGGCTACGAGCGGCTCCGGATCGCCGTCAACAACCCCTTCGCCTACGAGGCGATGCACAAGGCGGGCTTTCGGTGGACCGGTCGCGAGACGGGACTGGCCGAACTGGTCCTCGAACGACCAGCCGAAGAGGAGATGACTGCGGCAGAGTCCGACGGTCTACCGACGGACGTGGCAGAAACCGTCGACGCGGATCGGTACCAGGCGGGTCTCGACCGCTTCCGCGAGCGCGATCTCGGAGATCAGGAAACGACATTTCTCCAGCGGAAGCGCGGCGCCGACCCACCAGCACCGATCACACAGCCGACGGACCCGGAGGGTTAAATCGACGGGCGCCCGAACGCCGAGCGATGGGTAACGCAGACCTGCGGAGTCTGGCGGCGCTCGAAGAGGTCAGCTTCGACGAGGTGGCCGGCAGCGTCGTCGCCGTCGACGCACACAACTGGCTGTACCGGTATCTGACGACGACAGTCAAGTTCACCGCCGAGGACGTCTACACCACCGAGGCGGGCGAGGAGGTCGCGAACCTGCTGGGCGTCGTCCAGGGGCTGCCGAAGTTCTTCGAGCACGATCTGGTCCCGGTGTTCGTCTTCGACGGCGGGGTGACGGAACTCAAAGACGACGAGGTGGCAGAGCGGCGGGCGGCCCGCGAGCGCGCCGAAGAGCGGAAGCAGGAAGCCGAGGAGCGCGGTGACGCCGTCGCGGCGGCCAGACTTGAAGCGCGGACACAACGGCTGACCGACGTGATCCACGAGACGACGCGGGAACTCCTTCAGCTGCTCGACGTCCCGATCGTCGAGGCGCCCGCGGAGGGCGAGGCCCAGGCGTCGTATATGGCGGCCCGCGGCGACGTCGACTACGTCGGCAGCGAGGACTACGACACGCTGCTCTTCGGTGCGCCGTACACCCTGCGCGGACTCACCTCGAAGGGCGATCCGGAACTGATGGATCTCGAGGCGACGCTCGCGAAGCACGGACTCACCCGCGAACAGCTCGTCGACGTTGCGATCCTGTGTGGGACAGACTTCAACGAGGGTATCTCCGGGATCGGACCGAAGACTGCCCTCTCGGAGATCCGCGAACACGGAGACCTGTGGGCCGTCCTCGACGACCGCGGGGTGTACATCGAACACGCAGACCGGATTCGCGAGCTGTTTCTCGATCCACCCGTGACCGACGAGTACGACTTCCGGACGGAGATTTCACCCGACATCGACGCCGCGCACGCCTACGTTACCGAGGAGTGGGAGATCCCGGCCGAAGAGGTCGCCCGCGGGTTCGAACGCATCGAGTCCTCGGTTGTCCAGACCGGGCTCGACGAGTGGACCTGACCTGTTGTCCGCTCAGGATTACTCACACGCGCATTCGAGGAAACCGGCCCGCGTAACTCACACGTGCATTCGAGGAAACCGGCCCGCGTAACTCAAACGCGCATTCGACCTATCCAAACGGGTTTGATACCCGCTTCCGTATTCGGTATCGATGCGTCGACGCCGGTTTCTCTCTGTGGCGTCCGCCCTCCTTGTTAGCCCGCTCTCCGGGTGCATTTCGGGGGCGACGACTGACACCCCCGGAAGCCCCGGGGCCGACGAGGAACTCCCACCGACGGGCGACGGGACGCTCTCGGAGTTCGACGCCAGGGACCCCTTCGAGACGCGGCGCGTCGGTGAGGCGTCGGAGGCGGCTCACCACCGCGCAGTGGTCTGGAACGACGACGCCGATCGACGGACGATCGAGGTCGAACTCCGCGCGGCAGCGACGGGCGAGAGTATCGTGGACGCGACGACCGAGTTTCCGGCCTACGGGTCGCTCCGAATCGAAATCTACCGGGCGCGGGACTACGTCCTCGACATCGCACTGTCGAACGAGGACGAACGGATGCTCGGCATCCGGCGGGATTTCGTCGACTGCAACGACTCCGCGACGCACGTGGCGGTCCGGCCCGACGGGAGCGTCAGGGCCCGGGTGTTTTCGACGGCGCTGGCCTGTGACGTGGCGTCATCGAAATCAACGATCTCGAAGGAGTCGTCGGCCGCGTCGATGCCGACTGAAACGGCGACAGCGACCCCAACCGCCGAGTCAACAGCCGAAGCCGCTACGTCGGATTCGACAGCCGAGTAGCCGAATCGTCGGACAGGAACCGGTCAGGGCTGGGTTCGCGGTAGCTTTTTGCCGCCCGCCGTTCCTGCATAGGTATGTCCGTAGTTGGGATGGACCGCTCACAGCTGTCGTGGTGGGTGGCCGGGTTCGCCCTGATGGGGGCGCTTCTGTTCGTCGTCCACTCGTTCATCGGGACGTTCGTCTTCGGGCTGTTCATCTACTACGCGACACGTCCCATCTACCGGCGTATCAAACAACGGGTCCGACCGCCGAGTCTCGCTGCCGCCGTCGCGCTCTTCGTGCTCGCGCTACCGGCGCTGACACTCGTTGCGTATACGGGCGCGATCGCGGTCAGTGAACTGATCCGTTTGACGAACGAGGGGCTTTTCGATCTCTCACAGTACCCGATCACGTCCGAGCAACTCGCCCGGCTGACCGACTTCGAGCGGCTGCTTGCGCTTGATCCGGCTATGTTGACAGTCGCGCAATTTCAGCAGGTGATCGCTTCGATGAGTTCGGCGAGTAACGTTCTCGCCTTCGTCGGCATCGGGCTGGTACACCTGTTTGCGATGATCGCGGTCGCGTTTTATCTACTCCGCGACGACCAGAAGCTCTCGATGTGGACGCGGACACAGGTGGCCGACGACCGAGGCGTCCTGGAAGCCTTCCTCGACGGCGTCGACCGGGACTTCACGAACATCTTCTTCGGCAACATCCTCAACGCCGTCCTCACCGGAACGATCGGCGTCATCGCGTACTCAGTCCTGAATCTGTTCGCACCACAGGGGACCGGTATCCCCGCTGCAGCCCTCGTCGGCCTCATCGCGGGCGTCGCGAGTCTCGTCCCCGTCGTCGGTATGAAACTCGTCTACGTGCCGGTCGCGGTGTATATGGGCGCCGATGCGTACCTCTCTGACCCGACTACCCTGTGGTTCACCGGCGTATTCGCCGGCGTTTCGTTCGTGATCGTGGATGCGATCCCGGATCTCGTCCTGCGACCGTACGTCTCGGGTCGCAATCTCCACGTCGGCGCCGTGATGATCGCCTACACGCTCGGGCCGCTTTTGTTCGGTTGGTACGGCATCTTCCTCGGTCCGATCATCCTCGTGTTACTCGTCAACTTCGCGCGGCACGTACTGCCGGTGCTGATTCAGCGCGAGTCGCTGGTCCCGTACTCGATCGATCCAAGCGTCGCCCAGGTGGACGAATCGTCTCAGCCGCCCGGGTGGGATCCGGACGTCGTCACTGACGGTGACGGAAACCACGAGGGAGGAGACGGCTTCGAGTTTGGCGCCTCCCTCGCAGAGCCGACGCCGGCGACGGCGCAGAACGGAGAAGAAGGTGCTGGAGCACCCTCCGAAGGCGAGTGAAGTCACCCGCAGTCGTCGGGGTGGCCAGGCCGGGTGTCGTCTCCGGGCGGTGCCCACCGGCGGGTGGTGAACACCGGTCGTCAGATCCACGAGCCCGTCTCACACTGATTAGGCTCGTCTCTTCCCGCCGAGCGCTACCCCGTTGGCGACGCTCGGCGGGGAAACGTGAGAGTAATCAGTATCAGTCGTCGTCGATGCCGTCGAAGGTGACGTTGATGTAGGTTGCTTCCCAGTCTTTGCGCGCGGCGATCTCGCGGCGGCCGCGTCTGGTGAGAGTGTAGTAGTTCGTTCGTCGGTCGCGCTGTCCCTTGTCGACGAGTCCTTTCTCCACGAGAGTGTCGAGATTGGGGTACAGCCGGCCGTGGTGGATCTCTTTTTCGTAGTACTCTTCGAGTTCGTCTTTGATTGCGAGCCCGTGGGGTTCATCAAGCCCGGCGATCACGTACAGCAGGTCGCGCTGAAATCCTGTCAGGTCATACATCGGTGAACTCTATGTGTTATTTAGTGTTCTCGGAAATAAACATATCGGCTCACGACGGCCGCAGGGCGCTCGAAACCGGCAAGAGCGTCTCGTATGCGCTATACCGATCAAGGGACATATCCGGAGATTTACCCCTCGAAAGTCAACGAGTAAATATGTCGGCCGTCGCGTGACTTCGACCCTTTTCGGGAGCAAAGAGACCAGTGGCTGACGAACGACCCGAACGGAAAAGGAAGCAAGCCGCGTGAAAGGCACGCGGATGCTTGCCGCCCTGAGTTGGTCCCCGCTGACGCTTCGGCCCTCCAAGCGAAGCGTCATCCAACGGTTACGGATTTCTCTACATAAATATATCGACTGCGGCGAGCGCCGTCGCGACGCGCTTTTTGTATTCGGGACTCAACCGGAGCGTATGGAAATCCGAGGTCGTCGCCGGTGTACGGACTGCGGCCGGGAATGGTCGTACTACGACACCGGCCGCGTCGACTGTCCGGACTGCGGGAGTCTCCGGAGCGTCGGCCTCGGCGACCGGGAACGACACACCGACGGGGCGGTCGAACTCGACCTGTCGGACCATCGCGCTGCCCTCGGCGAGCACACTGCGATCGAGGACGTCGCGGCCGACCTGAAAACGACGCTCCGGGACTACGTTCGCCGTCGCGGGTTCCTGCACGGCGGCGAATTGCGTCCCGTCGACGAGACGGTGCTCGCGGCGGCCGAACTGCTCCACGCCGTCGACGTCTTCGACCGGACGCGCGATCCCGACGACGATGCCCGGCTGTACGTGCTCGAACTCCTCCGCGGCGCCGACTCCGGCGAGCGGCCGGCCCCGGACACTGTCCCGGCGTCGATGACTGCCGCCCGCGGGCTCGCGTACGCGGAGGTGCTCGACGGGTTCATCACCGACGTCGGTGTCTGGTTGGAGGACAATCCGGACACGGCCGCGAGCAAGGTGCGTGAGAGGCTCGATACGCACGTGCGACGCGTCGAGGCAATCTACGGCGACGTGCCGGCCGAGGAATCGGAGGCACTCGTCCGTGCCGCCCGCGAACTCGTCGCGTACCTCCACGACGACGAGGAGACGGCGCTCGCCCGTGCGAGGGATCGACTTTCGCGGCTGGGCTAAAGAGACTCGTTTCACGGCCGGTGGCGATCGCGACAGCAACGGTTTTGGCCGCGGCTCTCGGACACCCGGCGATGGCCGAGCGATTCGACCAACACGCCGTCCGTCACCGGATGAAACTCCTCCGCGACGGCGGCGACGTCACGCTGTATGAGAACCGTGAAGGCGTCGAGTGTCCGGCCTGCGGCGACGCGTTCTCCCGGTTGCTTCTCACCGAGCGGCGCAGCCACTCGTTCGATCTCGGCGGCGCCGAACGGGTCTGTGTAACCCACGAAGACGAGCGGCTGGTGATCTGCACGCACGACCAGTAGCAGGGATCTCGCCGGATCGGAACACCGCGAGGGTTTTTACCCGATCGGGAGGCCAGCCCCGGCGTGACCTGAAGGCGGTCCCCCGACGGTCACGGCGGGAGCGCGGCGCGCCGTCGGGGGCGTCAGAATGCGCCGCCTGTTCGCCCCGTACCCTGATGCGCTGTCTCGTCGCGCTCACCCCTTGATGTTACAGACGGGGAACGTCCGCGCCACCTTGTCGCCGATGCCGAGTTCGTCGGACACGCGGACCACCTCGTCGACGTCCTTGTAGACGCCCGGTGCCTCCTCGGCGACGGTCGCGCCCGACTGCGCCTTCACGTAGATCTTCTCTTGATCGCGGAGTTCGTCCTGGACGGTCTCGCCCCAGTATTCGTTCTTTGCTTGCGTCCGACTCATCGTCCGGCCGGCGCCGTGGGCCGTCGAACCGAACGAGAGGTCGAGCGAGTTCTCCCCGCCCCGGAGCACGTACGATCCGGCGCCCATACTGCCCGGGATGATGACCGGTTGGCCGACGTCCCGGTAGGCGGCTGGCAGTTCCGGCCGCCCGGCCGGGAACGCGCGGGTGGCACCCTTCCGGTGGACGTAGAGTTCCCGCTTTTCGCGGTCGACCGCCGCGTCGACGGTGGCCGGTCGGCCGTCCTCGTCGACGCCGACCTCGTGGACCTCCTTCTTGCCGATGTTGTGGGCGACGTCGTAGAGCAGGTTCATCTCCATCGCCTCCCAGTCCCGATCGAAGACGCGCTCGAACACCTGCCGCACCCGGTGGGTGATGAGCTGGCGGTTCACCCACGCGAAGTTGATCGCCGCACACATCGCGCCGTAGTACTCCTCTGCGAGGTCCGATCCCGCGGGGGCGGCCGCCAGTTCCCTGTCCGGAAGTTCCGCCAGCAGGTCGCCGTGGGTCTGTTCGATCTCGCGGAGGTAGTCGGTACAGACCTGGTGACCGAGCCCGCGGGAGCCACAGTGGATGAGGACGACGATCTGGTCGGCTTCGAGGCCGAACTCCTCGGCGACTGCCGGCCGATAGATGTCGGTCACCCGCTGGACCTCGAGGAAGTGATTGCCGGAACCGAGGCTGCCGATCTGGTTTTTACCGCGGTCTTTGGCCTTCTGCGACACTGCGGCCGGAACGGCATCCCGACGCATCCCCTCGTCTTCACAGTGCGTGAGGTCGTCCTCAACGGCGTAGCCGTGTTCGAGCGCCCAGTCGACGCCGCGGGCGAGAATCTCTTCGACCGTCTCCGTGCCGGCTTCGACGACACCGCCGCCGCCGAGCCCCGACGGGATGTTCGCAAAGAGCGCATCCACCAGCTCCGCCTCGTGGCCGACGAGGTCGTCGTACGTCAGGTTCGTCGTCACCATCCGGACGCCGCAGTTGATGTCGTAGCCGATCGCCCCGGGCGAGAGACAGCCGGTCTCGACGTCGGTCGCGCCGACGCCGCCGACGGGGAACCCATAGCCTTGGTGGCCGTCGGGGAGACAGATCGCGGGTTCGACGATCCCCGGGAGATGCGTCGCGTTGCGCAGTTGGGTCAGCGTCTTGTCGTCGCCGATCTGTTCGAGCAGTTCCTCGCTTGCGAGCACTCGGGCCGGGACCCGCATATCACCTTCACGGGGGAGTTCCCAGACGTGCTCGCGGACCCGTTCGAGCCGAATACCGTCGAACTCGCGGATGTCATCGTCGCTCATACGCGGACACACGACGGCCGGCAGGGAAAGCGTTCTCCTCCCGGAGCGATCGCCGCTCCGATACTGGACCGCCGGGGGTTACTCTAGATACGCGATACGGACCTGCTCCCACTTGTCGCGGGATTCCAGATGTCGCTGGAGTTCGTCCGCGTACGCCTGCGTCAGCCGCTCTGCGGCTTCGATCCGCTCTTGGTCCGAACCGCTGCTTCCGGCGTCGAGGCCGATCGCCCCCTTCAGCGAGTCCAGCAGGCCACCCCCGGAGGAGTCGTCCTCGCCGGGGCCGCCGGCCATCGATCCCATCTGTGATCGCACGTTCTCGAGTTCCGGCATAATCTGCGGGAGTTTCTCCGTATCCGCGACCATCCGCGCGTTCTCGGGGTCTTCGGCGTTCTCGATGTCCAGTTCAGTCGCCGTCATAATCAGGCCCCACTCCTGGCTCGTGAACTCGGAATTCTCGACTTGGTCGGTGAACTCCCGGTCGACAGTCATCCGGTCGCCGACGATGCTGTCGGTCCAGTCTGTCATACGACGATGTAGGCCAGTCGCCCGTTTGAGCGTTTCCCCTTCGCGGCTCGCCCCGTGCCCGGCGACGACGCACGATCCGACGCAACGGAGGATGCGTTTTTATCCCCGTATAACCGACTCCGCGTATGGATCGATACGATCTCCTCTACCGACTCTACGAGGGGTACGAGACGGATACGCTGCGCGATCTGCAGAACTTCGTAGACCTCTTTCCGCCGGTGGACTCCCGCGTCGCGCTCGACTACTGGGAAGACGCGAGCGACGAACTGGACGCCCGAAAACGAGAGATCACCGCGGCGTTCGACGGCAGGGGCACACTCGCCGAAATCGCCGCTCGGGCAACTCGAGAGCAGACCTTCACGGCGCTGGATCTCCACTCGAAGTACGGTCGGTCGGTGAACGCCCTGGTGCTCGACGTCGACGAGACACTTCGCTCCGCGGGCCGCACGGACAACGAAATCCCCCGGGAGACGTTGCACCTCCTGACGGAGATGCACGAGGCGGGCCTCCCGATCGTCATCTGTACAGGCCAGACGCTGGAGAACGTGAAGGGCTTCGCCATCCAGGGACTGGGCACCGAACTCGTCCACTCGGGGGCGCTCAGCATCGTCTACGAGGCAGGAACGGGCGTCTTCACCCCGGGACACGGCTCCGACACGAAGCGGTTGCTCTACGAGACGCTCGACGAGGACGTCCAGGAGGTGTTCTCGGTGGTCCGCTCGCGCGTTCTCACCGCCGCCCCCGAAGAACTCCGTCGCTCGGTACATCTGCAGGGCAACGAGTTCAACGTGACGCTCAAACCGAATTTCGACGTCGGGAGCGACGCCGCAGCGGCAGTCATCGACGAGGGGTTGGTGTACCTCGTCGACCTCCTCGGACAGGCCGTTGCCGAGACCGTCGAAGGGATCGGGGAAGTCGGCATCGAGGTCCGAGACGTCGACGGCGACGACAGAGGACGCGCCGCAAACTGGGCGAGGGCATACTACACCGACGCCGATCCGGAGATCGCACAGGTACTGGACCGCGAGGACGCGACGCCGTCCTGTGGGGTCGAAGAGATCCCAGAGTCGGTTCGGGAGCGGTTCGACCGGATCGACGTGGGGTACTACCACGCCGACGCCGCCGAAATCGGTTCCCTGGACCTCGACAAGCCCACCGGTGTCAGGGCTGCGCTGGACGTCCTCGGGATCGACGACCCCTTCGTGACGGTGATGGGCGACAGCAAGTCGGATCTGCGCGTGATGGAGTGGGCCGAGTCCGCCGACGCCGGAATCGCTGCGGCGCCGAGCCACGCCTCGGCATCGGTCCTCGAACACGTCCGAGCGACCGACGAACTGGTGTACGAGCCGGGAGACGCGGGATCGATTCTGCGGACGGTCTCCGTGCTGAACCGGCTGAACGAGTGGTGAGATCCGCCGGCCGCTCGGGGCAGTTCCCAGTCTCCAAAGAGTTACATCGGAACGAGTAAATACGAAACTATGGGAATCGACTACGCCGATCTACACGATCCGAACGCGGAGTACACGATGCGGGAACTCTCCGCGGAGACGATGGGCGTCACGCGCGAGCGCGGTGGCGGCCGCGACGTCGAGATCACCGACGTCCAGACCACGATGATCGACGGGAACTTCCCGTGGACGCTCGTGCGGGTGTACACCGACGCTGGCCTCGTCGGTACTGGCGAGGCGTACTGGGGTGCCGGCGTCCCGGAACTCATCCAGCGGATGAAGCCGATGATCGTCGGCGAGAACCCGCTCGACATCGACCGGCTCTACGAACATCTGATCCAGAAGATGTCGGGCGAGGGTTCGATCGAAGGCGTCACGGTCACTGCGATCTCCGGTATCGAGGTCGCCCTCCACGACCTGGCGGGCAAGATCCTCGAGATCCCGGCTTACCAGTTGCTCGGTGGCAAGTACCGCGACGAGATGCGGGTCTACTGCGACTGCCACACCGAGGCAGAGGCCGATCCCGAGGCCTGCGCCGACGAGGCCGAGCGCGTCGTCGAGGAACTCGGCTACGACGCGCTGAAGTTCGACCTCGACGTGCCCTCCGGCCTGGAGAAAGACCGAGCGAACCGACACCTCCGTCCGGGCGAGATCCGGCACAAAGTCGAGATCGTCGAGGCGGTCACGGAGCGCGTGAGAGATCGGGCGGACGTCGCTTTCGACTGTCACTGGACGTTCTCCGGCGGATCGGCCAAGCGCCTCGCCGACGCTATCGAGGACTACGACGTCTGGTGGCTGGAGGATCCCGTCCCGCCGGAGAACCTCGACGTCCAGGAGGAGGTCACGAAGGCGACGACGACGCCGATCACCGTCGGCGAGAACCGCTATCGCGTCACGGAGGAACGGCGACTGATCGAAAACGGCGCGGTCGACATCATCGCACCCGACCTGCCGAAGGTCGGTGGGATGCGGGAGACGCGGAAGATCGCCGACGTCGCAAACCAGTATTACGTGCCGGTGGCGATGCACAACGTCTCCTCGCCGGTCGCGACGATGGCCGCCGCTCACGTCGGCGCCGCGATCCCGAACGCCCTGGCAGTCGAATACCACTCCTACGAACTCGGCTGGTGGGACGAACTGGTCGAGGAACCCGTGATCGAGGATGGGTCGATCGAGATCCCCGAGGCGCCCGGACTCGGCGTGACGCTCGATATGGACGCCGTTGCCGAGCATATGGTCGACGGCGAGGAGTTGTTCGACGAAGCGTAGGTTCGTCGAGCCAGCCAATCTCCGATTTGCGTTGTTCGATCCGGCGTAGCCGGATCGAGCTCGCCCGAGCGACGTTCCGACAGTGTTCGACCAAACGGAGCGAAGTCGTGCGCGAAAGCCCCTCTTTCCCCTCAGCAGATCGGCTTGGGATCGACACCCATCCCCACGAGCACGTCGGTGTAGTCGTCGTACGCGAGCTGGATGACGTAGCTCGCGACGGCCTCGGCGGTCTCCCAGTCCGCTTCGGTCTCACAGACCGTATCCAGCAGGTCCAGTCCCCGATCCTGGGCCTCGCGAGTTTCGGTCCGCAGTTCGCGGAAGACGTCGGCGGCGGCCTCGTCGGCCTCGTTGACGAAGAAGCTGACCACCTGGAGGTGGGTCCGGTCGCTGACCAGCGTCCGGCCCAGCAACCCTCCGGCCAGGCGATCTACGGTCCCCGCACGCTCCCGGAGGTAGCCGTGCATCGGGCCGCTGCCCGGGGGCTCGATCTCCTCGCCCAGGAGGTCGGCGACCTGCTCGTAGTGGCGCTGCTCCTGGTCGGCGACGTCGGCGAACAGGTCTGCGGCCGCATCGTGTTCTTCGTCGTCGGCCCACGTGGAGAACGTCTCGCGGGCGGCGAGTTCGCTGGCGGCGGCCGCTCGCAGAACGCTCTCGCGGTCGAGTTCGGCGTCGGTCAGCGCGAGAAGCAGTTTACTCGAACTGAGACGGTCGAGTTCCGTTTCCTTGGTCGTCTCGACGGCGTTTCGGAGGTCGGCTGTGTCCATACTCCCGCTTCGGAGCAGCAGGCGTTAAGCCTTGGTGGCGATCGGCTTCGATCGACACCGCGGCGGAACAATCAGTGTGGATGTGCCCTCATAGTGATTACTCTCGTCTCTTCCCGCCGAGCGCCGCCACCGGGGGGTGGCGCCCGGCGGTAGTGAGAGTAATCATTATCAGTCGAGGTGTAACCCGGACAGCACGATCCAGCTACCCTGCTGTTTAATCCACCGAGCGCCGTAGTTGCGAGTATGAGTGACCGTGACTACCCGGAACCGGACGGCGAGGTCGACACGCTCTCGCCGGCGACTCTCGCCGCCCGAATCGGTTCGGGAGAGCCCGTCTCGATCCTGGATGTCCGCGACCGCGACGAGTACGACGCCTGGCACGTCGACGGGCCGGGCGTCACCAGCAGACAGCTCCCCTACGTGAAATTCGTCCAGGCCGAGATCAAGGGGACCGTCGCCGAGCGAGCGCCGGACCTCCCCGAACCACTCGTGGTGGTCTGCGGCGAGGGGAAAGCCAGCGCGTACGTCGCGGACCTCCTGACGACGGCCGGCGTCGAAGCGGCGAACCTGGCGGGCGGGATGGACGCGTGGGCCGACCTGCTGGTCGCCGCCGAGGTGCCGACCGACGGACCGGCCACCGTCCGCCAGTATCGACGCCCCTCCAGCGGCTGTCTCGGCTACCTCGTCGAGCGCGACGGCGAAGCGGCGGTCGTCGACCCGCTCCGGGCCTTCGCCGACCGGTACGTCGCGGACGCGGCGGACCTCGGCGCGGACGTATCCTACGCGATCGACACGCACGTCCACGCCGACCACGTCAGCGGAGTCCGCGAAGTCGCCGAGCGGACCGACGCCGAGGTGATCCTCCCCGCCGGCGCGGCCGACCGCGGGCTCGCGTTCGACGCGACACTCGTCGGCGACGGCGAGACGCTCACTGTCGGCGGGACGACTCTGCGTGCGCTGGGGGCGCCCGGTCACACCCACGAGATGACGGCGTTCGCCGTCGGGGAAACCGCCGGGAGCGGAGTCGACGTCCTGCTCGCGGGCGATAGCCTCTTCTTGCGCTCAGTCGCACGCCCCGACCTGGAGGCGGGCCTCGACGGCGCACCCGAACTGGCTGCGCTGCTCCACCGGACGCTGACGGAGCAGTTCGCCGAACTCGCTGACGACGTTATCGTGGCGCCGGGTCACTACGACACCACCACAACGGCCGCCGAGTCGGGGGTCTACGCCGCCACACTGGGTGAGCTTCGGGGGTCGCTAGACGCGCTGTCGATGGAGTCTGACGCGTTCGTCGACCACGTCCTCTCGGCGATGCCACCGCGGCCGAACAACTACGAGCAGATAATCGCGACGAACCTCGGACGCGAACGCGTCGACGACGACGAGGCGTTCGAGATGGAACTCGGACCGAACAACTGCGCGGCCGGAGGGGCCGACGCCGACTGACGGGCCGAGCCGACGACCCACCCTCATACTGATTACTCTCGTCTCTTCCCGCCGGGTGCCGCCACCGGGAGTGGCGCTCGGCGGGAAACGGTGAGAGGTGATCAGTATCAGTCGTCTGCGGCGGCCTGCGAGGCGTCAGTCCCGACGTCGCTTTCGATGCTCGGCGGGTACACGCCCCGTTTCAGCTTCAGATCGCTCTGGGGGCGGGCCATACAGGTCAGCGCGTAGTTCTCGCGCTCCTCGTCGGTCAGCGCCCGTGCTGCGGGCTGGGTGACGTCGCCCTCGACGATCTTCGCCGAACAAGCCAGACACATACCGACGCGACAGGAGTACTCCTGGGCGATTCCCGCCTCGATGCAGGCTTTGAGAATCGTCTGTTTGTCCGAAATCGCCAGAGTCTCGCCCGTGCCGATGAACTCGACACTGTACTCGGTCATACCTCGGCGTTCGGCGGATCGCGTCAAAACTCTTTTGCGAAGCAGCCGGGAGATGATCTGCTCAGTGCTACCCGACCGAACGGGGCGAGCTACTCCTCGCTTTCTTCCTCGTCGGCCGATTTCGGCGTTCGGACCGTCATCACCGGAGCGTCCGCGGTGCGGATGACCTTCTCGGCGACGCTGCCCAGGAGGAAGCGCCCGACGCCGGTGCGGCCGTGGGTGCCCATCACCACGAGATCGATTCCCTCCTCGTCCACGTAGTCGACGATCGATCGGTGGGCGAGGCCGGTTTTCACGGTCGCTTCGACCGAAACGCCCGCTTCCTCCGCGGCCGTCTCGATGCGGTCGACCGCCTTTTTGCCTTCCTCCTGGAGTGCCTCGGCGACGATCTCTGCGCCCATCTCCAGCGAGGAATACGCACCAGTATCAACCACGTAGAGAGCGTGGAGCGTCGCGTCGTACTGCGTCGCGAGTTCGATCGCGTGTTCGACTGCGCCCTCGCTCGCGTCGCTGCCGTCCGTCGGAACAAGTATGGAGTCGTACATCTGTCGAGACAACCTACGTTCCGGGGGGTTTTAGTTAGTATCCTCGGATAGGGTGCCGAGGCGTGCTAGTCAGTTCCCTCCGGTGCGGTGCCGTCGTCGACTGCGGGTTCGAAGTTCCCGGGAGCGTCCTCGGCTGTCACCTCCACGGGATCGATCCCGCGGAAGCGGAGGATTTCGGCCTCGCACGCCTGCAATCCGTCGATGCGCTCGACGTCCGCCGAGAGACTGACCGTCTCCACGACGGTCCACGACTCGGCGTCGGCATCGAAGGCGAGCCCTTTCACCCACGCGTCGGTGGCGACGAGCACGCCGGACGCACGGCCCTCCTCTTCGACCGGAACCGCGAGCTCCAGCGCGTCGGCGGCGTTGAGCTGCATCAACTCCTCCGGGCCGAGCGGGCGCGGCGGCAGCGAGTCCACGAGAGTCATATCCGACCTGGCGTTCGCGAGCGCTTGGGCGTTCCGGATCGTCTCGGCGCGCCGCGCCGTTGGAATCCCGGTCGCGGTCGGATCGATTCGTCGACGATCACAAAACTTCTACCCCCTGGTGACTACGGGAGGCCTATGTCGCAGGAGGGTGACGAGGAGACCTCCCCCGATTCGGCTGTCGACGCTGTCGAGAGCCGATCGCTCCCGATCGATCGCGTCGTCATCGCTGTCCTCGGGATTGCCGTGGTCGGCCTCGCACTCCGCCTCGTCGACCTCGGGGCACGGCCGTTCCACTGGGACGAGGCGCGCGTCGGTTACTGGGCGCTTCGATACGTCGAGACGGGCGCGTTCCAGTACCGCCCCGTCGCCGGTGGGCCGCTCCTCTACCATCTCGATCGGATGATTTTCTCTCTCGTCGGCGTCTCGGATCGGCTCGCCAGACTCCCTGTGGCGGTTCTCGGCGCCGCACTCCCGCTCTGTGCCCTTCTCTTTCGGGATCGGCTCGACGACGCCGAGACGGTCGCCTTCGCGGCAGTCCTCGCCGTCCAGCCGCTCGTGCTGTACTACTCCCGGTTTCTCCGCGGCGACGTCCCGCTCGCGCTGTTCGGTCTCGCCGCCGTCGGCTTCGCGGTGCGGGCCTGGGATCGACGGAGCCGACGCGACGCGTACGCGGCCGCGGTTGCGCTGCCGCTTGCAGCCTCAGCCTCGGGATTTGTCGTCGGCTACGTCGCCTGCTGGCTCGCGGCGCTTTTCCTCATCGTCGACCAGCGGAGCGTCGCCGCCGACGGCGGTCGAAGTGCACGAGCGGCCGTCGGTACCCTTCGAAAGCGCCTCGAAGGGACGTCGACGCCGGCCGCTCGTGCGGGACTGCTCGCGACGGGCGTGACCGCCTTCCTGTTCGCTCCGCGGGCCGGGCCCGGCGTCCCGATCGGTCTCTACGATCCGTCGACGGTCCACCTGGCGGTCTACGAGGGGACAGTCGGCGCCTTCCGGCGGTTCGTTGGCGTTCGGATCGTGAACAGATTTCCGGAGGGGACGCACGCGATTCTTCCGTACGTGGCCGACAGCGGCAGGCTCTTTCTGGCCGTCTCGCTCCCTGTCGTCCTCCTCGGGGCCGCGGCTACGTTGCGGGAACGGTACACGGAAACGCGCCGGCCGGTGGTCGAGGGCGTCGGCTACTGGGGCCTGCTCGCGGTCGTGGTGTTCCCGACGATCGCAGAGGTCTCCGCTCCGTGGACGCTCGTGCACGTGATCGTCCCGCTGTCGCTCCCGGCGGCGGTCGGCCTGGTGGCCTTGCTTCGGTGGGGTGCCGACGCTGCAGTCGTGGTGAGAGACGCGGCCGATCCGGCGCCCGAGAGCCCCGTCGACGACGTCGACGCGGATACTGAGATCGACGTTGGCACCGAGTTCGACGCGGGCGATCGTATCGACCCTGGCATCGATTTCGACGCCGGCACGGTCGTCGCCGTCGTGCTCGTCGTCCTCGCCGTGACGGCTGCGGTCGGTGGCGTCATCGCCGGTGACGTCTACGGGCCCTCGGACCGGGACAACCGGCTTGCGCAGTATGGACAGCCGAGTGACGATCTCGACCCGATCAGATCTGCGGCGGCAAACGCGACCGATGGGGATCGATCGACTGCTGAAGTGGTGTACGTGGGATCCGCCTACCACGTTCCCAACCATCGCTCGACGCGATTCCCGCCAGTCGGCGACATCTGGGGGAACCGACTGCCACTGCCGTGGTACGTCGCGTCGGCCGATGCCGACGCGACTAGCGTGGCGAACGCCACAGAACTGGACGGGCTGGCCGAAACCGGGTCCGTACCGCCGATCGTCGTCACCGACCGCGGGAATCGGAACGTGGTCGCAGAGCGGCTCGATCCGGCGTACGAGGCAACGACGTACCGGCTGGGACTGTGGAACCGCGAGGTAGTGGTGTTCGTCGACCGCTCGCGGCGCTGACGACTCGACCGCCCTCCCTTTTTAACCAATGATCGGGACAATCTCAGTATGACTGGTGGGATCCGGGTGTTGTGCGTCGCTGACGGCGCCGCCGAATCGACAGCACACCATCTCGGAGACGCTGCCCCAGATTTCGAGATCGTCACAGAGACCCGCACTGACGGCGTCCTCGATCGACTGGCAAACGACGACGAGCGGATCGATTGTGTGGTCTCGGAACAGCAAGTAGGAGACGGGAACGGGATCGAACTGCTCGGCGCCGTCCGCGGGACGTATCCGGATCTCCCCGTTCTTTTGGTCGCCGAACCGGACGCCGATATCACGCCAGAGGAGGCGATCGCGGCGGGGGCGACGGATTTCCTCCGGCGACGCGACGGCGTCGACCAGGGCGCACTCTTCGCGAGGCGGATCGAAACCGCCGTCGAGGCGTCGCGGGCGGTGGGAAACGGCGGCGACCAACTCCGGAATCGGGAGACAGCGAACGTAGCGCAACTCCGCCTGTTCCGCGAGGCTGTCGAGGCATCAGGGCACGCGGTGTACTTCACCGAACGGGACGGGACCATCATCTACGTCAACGAGGCCTTCGAGGCGACCACAGGCTACAGCGCCGAGGAGGCGATCGGCCGGACGCCCCGGATCCTGAAATCGGGCGAGCACGACCGGGAGTTCTACGAACGGCTGTGGGGGACGATCCTCGCGGGCGACGTCTGGCGGAGCGAGATCACGAACCGGACGAAATCCGGGGACCGGTACGTCGTCGATCAGACGATCGCCCCCGTCGAAACCGACGCGGGGGCCACTCACTTTGTCGCCGTCAACGCGGAGATCACCGGGCACAAGGAGCGCCAGGCGGCGCTGGAACGCAACAGAAAACGGCTGAACGCGCTTTTCGAGAATTCGCCGGACGCCATCACGGTCCACGACGTCGACGGGGAGATCCTGCGGGTCAACCGCCAACAGATCGAGAATCTGGGCTACTCTCGTGAGGAGTTGCTCTCGATGAACGTCGCCGACGTCGAGGCCCGTCACTCCCGAGAGACGCTCCGCGAGACGTGGACGAAAGCGAGCGTCGGCGAGCGGGTCCAGATCGAGGGCCGGCACCGGCGGAAAGACGGCTCGACGTTCCCCGTCGAGGTCTGGATCACGAAAGCCGAGATCGACGCGACGGAGCGCTTCATCGCCTTCAGCCGCGACATCACCGACCGGAAGGCCGACGAGCGGGAACTCGAACGGCAGATCGATCGGCTCGAACAGTTCGCTACGGTCGTCAGCCACGACCTGCGCAACCCGCTGAACGTAGCGAAGGGACGGCTCGATCTGGTCGAAACCGATCCCGATCACCGAAGCGAACACCGCAAGGCTGCACAGGACGCCCTGGGCCGGATGGAGGAGTTGATCGAGGACCTCCTCGTCCTCGCACGCGAGGGTGGGAACACCGGCGAGACCGAACCCGTCGACCTCGGCGAACTGCTGTCCGACTGCCAGGAGACCGTCTCGGCACCCGAGGCCTCGTTCGTCGTCGACACTGACCGACAGATTCGCGCTGACCGCTCGCGGCTCCAGCAGTTGTTCGAGAACCTTGTCCGCAACGCGATCGAACACGGGCGGCCGGACGTCACCGTGACGGTCGGCGACCTTGCAGACGGCTTCTACGTCGCAGACGACGGTCCGGGGATCCCGGCAGAGGAGCGCGAACAGGTGTTCGAAACCGGCTTCACCACGACCGAAGACGGGACGGGGCTGGGGCTGAACATCGTCAAGCAGATCGCCGACGCGCACGGCTGGGACGTCGCAGTGACCGAAAGCGACGACGGCGGTGCCCGGTTCGAGTTCACCGGAGTCGACGTCGTCGAGTGACTGTGAAAGCCAGCGAGAACAACACGGGTCCGGAGTGACCCAGAAAGGGGCTCGACTACCGGAAGCCCATCGCTTCGATCTGCTCCTGATAGCGGTTGCGGATAGTGACCTCCGTCACCTGCGCGACGTCGGCGACCTCCCGCTGGGTCTTCTTCTCGTTACACAGAAGCGAGGCGGCGTAGATCGCCGCTGCTGCGAAGCCCGTCGGCGACTTGCCCGACAGCAAGCCCTGTTCGGCGGAGACGTCGATGATCTCCGTCGCCTTCGACTGGACCTCCTCGCTCAGTCCGAGCGAGGAGGCAAACCGCGGCACGAACTGCTTCGGATCGACCGGTTTGAGTTCCAGTCCGAGTTCCTGGGAGATGTAGCGGTAGGTCCGTCCGATCTCCTTTTGGGGGACACGCGACACTTCGGCGACCTCGTCCAGCGAGCGGGGGATGCCTTCCTGTCGACAGGCGGCATAGAGCGCCGAGGTCGCGACGCCCTCGATGGAGCGCCCCCGGATCAGGTCCTCGTTGAGTGCCCGTCGATAGATGACGGAGGCGACCTCCCGAACCGATCGCGGGACCCCAAGCGCCGAAGCCATTCGGTCGATCTCCGAGAGCGCAAACTGCAGGTTGCGCTCGCCCGCGTCCTTCGTGCGGATGCGCTCCTGCCACTTCCGCAGGCGGTGCATCTGCGAGCGCTTCTCCGAGGAGAGCGACCGCCCGTAGGCGTCTTTGTCCTTCCAGTCGATCGTCGTCGTCAACCCGCGGTCGTGCATCGTTTCGGTGATCGGCGCGCCGACACGGGATTTCGACTGCCGCTCGGAGTGGTTGAACGCCCGCCACTCCGGCCCCCGATCGATCTGCTGTTCGTCCAACACCAGGCCACAGTCGTCACAGACCAACTCGCCCTGGTCGGCGTCTGTCACGATGTCCTGCGACTCGCATTCGGGGCATACGAGGCGTTCCTCGCCCGACTGTTCGCTTTCCTGCTCGCGCTGGCGCTGGCGACTCGGACGTTCCATTATAAGGTTTGTGGTGAACGGTGAATTTAAACCTTTGTAACAGAAAACGGACATAAATCGGTCGGGTTCAGTTTTCGACACCCGCTGCCGATCCGCTCGCTATGCGAACACAGACGCTCCTCGTCGTTCTCCTCGTGGTTTCGGCCGGCTGTCTCTCAGGTGTTCCGGCACCCGGCGCGGGGGACGGCGCAGCGACCGGCGACTCGTCGGGACCGACCGCCGGCACGCCGACAGACGGCGTCCGCGTGACCGTCACCGAGGTCGTCGACGGCGACACGATAAAGGTGGCCTACCCGAACGGGACGCGGGAGACTGTCCGACTGCTGGGCGTCGATACTCCGGAGGTTCACGCGGAAAACACCCCCGAGGAGTTCGACGGCATCCCGGACACCGACGCCGGGGCACGCTGTCTGCGACAGGCTGGCGAGAACGCCTCGGCGTACGCGTCGGATCGATTAGCCGGCAAAACCGTCACGCTTGTCTTCGACGAACGCGCCGACAAGCGAGGGTACTACGGCAGGTTGCTCGCCTACGTCTACGTCGGGAACGAGTCATTCAACTACGCCCTGCTCCGGGACGGCCACGCCCGGATCTACGAGAGCACCTTTACCGAACGTGAGCGGTACGAACGAGCAGCGAGCGCGGCACGCGAGGACCGCCGCGGACTCTGGTCGTGCATCGACAACACCGGCGGGACTGTCGGGACAGCCACGGAGGGCCCGCTTGCGGTCGGAGAGGTCCACGCCGACGCCGCAGGCAACGACCACGAGAATCTCAACGACGAGTACGTGACGTTCCGCAATACCGGGGACACCGAACTCGACCTCTCGGGGTGGACCGTCTCCGACGACGGTGGCCACTCGTATACCTTCCCGACGGGGACCACGCTCCCACCGGGGGCAGAACTGACGCTCCGGACCGGTTCGGGAACCGACACCGAATCGGAGGTCTACTGGGATGCCGACGGCGCCGTCTGGAATAACGGCGGTGACACGATCACCGTCCGCAACGCGAACGGGACGGTCGTCTTGCGGCATTCCTACTGACAGTGGTCTTACAGCATTCCTACTGACCGTGGTCTTGCGGCATTCCTACTGACCGAAGGATAACTGTGCGTATTCGAGAAGGATTTTTGTATTATCACCGGGAATCCATAGACTGAGTCTGATGGCCACGAAATCAGCGCTGGAGACGCAACTGGCGGTCGTCGCGGGCTTCGAAGCGCCGCGGGCGGATCTCGAACAGTATCCCACGCCGCCGGCGTTGGCCGCACACGTCGTCCACGTGGCGGACCTGAACGGAGACATCGAAAGCCGGACGGTCGTCGACCTCGGAACGGGTACGGGGATGTTAGCCCTCGGCGCTGCGCTCCGCGGCCCGGAGCGGGTCGTGGGCGTCGACATCGATCGAACGACGCTTACGACTGCTGCGGAGAACCGTCGACGCGTCGGGGCGGCGACGTCGATCGACTGGGTGTGTGCGGACGCGACGCGTGCGCCGCTCCGCCCGTCGGCGGAGACGACGGTGCTGATGAACCCGCCGTTCGGCGCCCAGGACGGCAACGAACACGCCGATCGGGCGTTTCTGGCCACGGCCGCGGACCTGGCGACGGTTTCTTACTCGATCCACAACGCCGGTTCCCGGGAGTTCGTCGAGTCCTTTGCCGCCGACAACGGCGGCGAGGTGACACAGGCGTTCCGGGCGACGTTCCCGATCGAACGCCAGTTCGACTTCCACGAGGCCGACCGCGAGGAGATCGAGGCTGAGGTGTTCCGGATCGCGTGGTCGGAGCCGGGAAGCTGAGCACGCCAGCGACCGAAACCGCCGGTTCGGACCCATATGTTTATTTTCGCTGTCAGCAGTTCTGTTCCCGGGCCGTACACGTTCGACCGCAACGCAGCGTGCGTGTTGGCTATCGACGGGGGCAACTATGATGCAAGACAAGCAGAACGATCGACTCGCCAGTAGACGAACACTGCTCCGACGCCTCGGCGTCGGCACCGCGCTCGTGGGGGGCGGTGTGGCCGGATTGAGTTCGGGTGCCGCAGCCTCCCACACGGACGAGCCGGAAATCGACATTCCGGACCCACAGACCGCGCGGGATCACCCGCGGTTCAACGCGGTCATCCAGATCAACAGCGCCTATCTGCCGGAAGGGTGGTACATCAAGGTCAAGAACGCCAACGACGACTGTGAGGTAGATGGGCAGTCGATCATCGAACTGCCCGCCGGGCACTTTCGGAACTCCTCGGTGGTCGTACAGACGGCACCGGACGACGAGTCGTGTGAGGTAACTGCGGTGATCACCAGGGATCAAGCGGGAGAAGAGCCGTACAGAAAAGACGGTTCGTCGGTATCCGACACCGGGACAGTCGAGTTTTAGCTCCCTCGGGCGACCCGCCCGAACGGAGTCAGTCCGGTAAAATCGTCTTACTCATACGACTCCCGCTCCAGCAACTGCACCCGCGTCCGGTTGTAGGAGACGTACACGCTGGAGTTTTTCCGCGTGAACGTCAGCCCGTCTGCCGTCACCGATTCGTTTTGCGTGGGGAATCGGGCGTCGGTCGACGTGTTGCCCTCGGTGACCCGGAGCAGATACCCGCTTTTGTTCGGGACGACCGTCACGTTCCGGCCGTCAAGCGTGGGGCTTGCCGTAACGGGATCCGAGGCGTAGACGACGCGTGTGGTGTCGTTGTGGCCGAGCGCGACGCGGTAGGCGGAGCTGTTGCCGAGGACGCGCCACCCGCCGCGCTGGGCGGTCACCGTCTCACGCCAGCCGACACCGCCGAGGCGGACGGCTCTCCGGCCGTCGAACGCCAGCCGACCTCTCGAAACCGCCGTGGTCCAGATGCCCCGCTCCTCACTCCGCACGATGACGCCGGAGGTGTTCACCCCCGTGGTCTCGCCGAAAGCTTCGACGTCGACCGTCGCGACCAGTCCGTTCTCGACGTTCTCCGCGTAGGTCACCTCGTAGTCGCGGACCTCGATCTCCTCGCCCGCGAGATCGCCTGATTCGGCGGTGTAAAGGTTGGTCGGAACGGCGGGGCCAGCGAGCGCGGCCGTCGAGAGTAGCAGGATCCCGGCGGCGACCTGCCAGTTGCGGACGACGCCGCTGTCGCCCAAAAACTCCCAGGAAAAGAGCGGGTCGTCGCGGGTGACGACCGCGAAGACGATGATGAGCGCGAGCGCCGCCACGAGGATGACGCCGACAGCCCGGTAGAGCACGAACGTCTCGCCGCCGCGGAACCAGTAGACCGCCCACAGCGACTGCTCGACAGAGAACAGAAGCGCTCCGAGCCAGAGCCGCCGGGCGCTCGGACGGGCCGCTTGCTGTCGTCTGCGAACGATTGCGAGCCCGATGAGGACGCCGATCAACAGTCCGATTGCGTGCCCCTGGATGGCGATGTCGGCCCACCACGGCGTGATGTATGCCGGCCGTCCGCTTGCGGTGAGCACCGGATTCCGGAGTGCGTTGTACACCAGTCGGAGCGCGCTGCCACCAGCGAGTGCGATCACCGTTCCCAGCGGGTAGTTGACGAGCGCGACGCCCGCAAAGGCGAAGACGACCCCGGAGAAGCCGATGATCGGCCCGATCGCGAAGATCGACGTGAGGAGTCCGACGACGACGACGGCGAGGGGGAAGACGACCAAGGCTCGAACGTACGGGTTCGTCCGGAGCGACGAAAACGAGTGGGCGCCGCGTTCCCGAGGGAAATGCCCCCACGCGTACTCCGCCAGCGGCGCGAGGGTGAGCGTCCCGACGAGATTGCCGACGAGATGGCCCGCGCTCCCGTGAGAGAACGCTGCAGTGGCGATCCCGAGCGGGTAGAAGTACGACCACGCGCGGAACGGTATCGTCACCGGCGAGTACCAGTGGTCGTATCCGCCCTGTACCAGGAGATAGACCGCGAGAACGAACGCTGCCGACACGAGGGTGCCCCACGGAACGCCCAGGATGAAGCGGCGGCGGAGCGAGGCAAGGAGCGATGATCGCCGATCCAATAAGAGAACGACGGCGACAGACACCACGAGGGCTGCGACGACGCCGACACGCTGGAGCAACTCCACCGGAAGCGAATCCATCGTGGGAGGGGAGTCACCGAACGGTTAAGAAACCGCCCGTCCCGGATCGAACTGCCGCCCTTGGTCAGCGGGTCGAAGGCTGTTGACATCCTCCCCGCCCTGAAGGACGGGGTTTTATTCTTGTAACTTCCATAGTGGTTACTCTCACTTTTTACCGCCGAGCGCCATCCCCGTCGAGGGCGTTCGGCGGGAAGAGACGAGAGTAATCAGTATGAAGCGAGAATCGCGAAAGAACGGTGACCTCGATACGGAACGAATGCCTCTCAGAGTTTGCCTTCGGCGTCCTCGGCGAGTTCCTGCATCCGCTTGCCGACGCGGCCAGCGTTCGAGAACTCGTCTTCGCTCATCGCCGACGCCAGAGCGTTGCCGAGGACGAACACCGCGTGTTTGTGCTCGCTCTTGGATTTGTGGACGTGCGACGGGTCGACGCCGATTTCCTCGTACTCCTCGAAGATACTGCCGTCGACCTCCTCTCGCGCGGCGAAGTTGTCCTTGATGATCACCATCTGTTCGTGTAACTCCAGTAGCTCTTCTTTGTGCATAGACGTGGATACGTGGGAGATCGATTTAAGTATTATTGGTGGATATTCCCACGGGCGTCGACATCGCGGGTCGAGTCTGGACCCCGCCGACCGTGCTGGTACCTCTCATACGGATTCCTCTCACTTTTCCCGCCGAGCGCCGTCAACGGGGGTTGGCGCGCGGCGGAAAGAGACGAGAGTAACCAGTATCAGAAGACGTACTCGTCTTCGTGGCCCATCATTCCGTCGTCCTCGAGATGGTCGTCCTCGTCCATCGGGCCGCTGGTCTTGAACGCGCGCAACCCAGTCGAAAGCAACTCCTCGATGGCTTCCTCGCGGCTGACGAACTCGCCCTGATCAACGAGCTGGGCGATCTGCATCTCGAGATGTTCGGGGACGTTGATGTTCACCTTGGGCATTTGAACGTGAGGGGGTTTGGATCCGGGTTATTTAAAGCCTGCGGCGGAGTTTGACCATTTAAGCAACTATATTTTCACCATAATGTATGTCTATTTTGGTTCTAATTAGAATAGTTTGGTTAATCGGTACCTACTTGTCGTTACTGTTAGATACTTCGCGCCGATAGCGACCCTATGGTCGAAGACGTTACCGATCTCTACCGGGAATTTGGCGACGAGCGGGTTCCGCCGGGACAGCACGAGAGTTCCAAGTTCCCGGTGCTCTCGAAAGGTTCGACACCCTCCTGGACCCGCGAGACGTGGTCCTTCGACGTCTGGGGCGCCGTCGAGAACGAACTGTCACTATCGTACGACGCGTTCCGCGACCTGCCCGCGACGACGCAGCGACAGGACTTTCACTGTGTTACGGGATGGACGGCCCTCAACTGTGAGTTCACCGGGGTTCCGTTTCCGGCGATCGCCGAGCGAGCGGGCGTCCACGAGGATGCCGTTCACGTCCTGTTTCACGCGCTCGACGGATACAAGACGGATCTGCCGCTTGCCGACTGCAACCGGAAAGAGGTGCTCTTCGCTTACGGGCGCGACGGCGAGGACTTGGCGGCGGATCACGGCGGACCACTCCGGGTTGTGACGCCACACAAGTACGCCTACAAGGGCGCAAAGTGGGTCGACGGCGTCGAGTTTCTGACCGATCCGGAACACGGTTACTGGGAGGAGCGCGGGTACTCTGTGACGGCGAATCCCTGGAACGAGGAGCGGTACGGATAGCCGTCCAGTGTGAGGGTACTTTCGCCGACGGCGGCCGGAAGGAGGTGGTCGACCCCGCTACATCCGATTGTCTCTCGATCCGTACGCCGTCGCGCGCTTGGACGGAGCAAAGAGTTGTAAACGTCCCTATAGTCAAATAAAAGCGTGTGGGATACCGAAGGTCGGTAATGGAATCGTTGCGGACCGACGCGGGCGGGGGTAGCCTTCTCAGCCGCTCGAAGCCGATCGAGAGCCCCTCCTTCCGCGCCGTCCTCCGGACGGCCGATGCGCCCCGGACAGTCTGGAGTGCTCCTGACGAGGCAACCGTCGTCGGTGGGGGCGCGGCGGCGACGCTCACGGCAGACGGCCCCGATCGTTTCGAGAAGATCCGGAAGCGTGCAGAGGCGCTTTTCGCCTCGGGAGACGTCCACACCGGGACGGAGGCGGCCCGACCTCGACTGTTCGGCGGTTTCGCGTTCCACGCCGAGGGGACGAGCCGGGAGCCGTGGACGGATTTTCCCGGCGCCCGATTCGTCTTTCCCCGGGTGCAGATCACCTGGACCGACGACGGCTCGTGGCTCACGGTGAACGCCGTCGATCCGGAAACGTCACCCGAGACTGTCGAAACTCGGCTCGCGGCCGAACAGGAACGGATCGCCGACCTGCCCGACCCCGGCGAACCCGCGGACCCGCCCGGCGTCGAGGAGCGGACGCAGACCACCACGCGATCGGGGTGGCGGTCGGGCGTCGACGCCGCGATCGACCGCATCGAGGCCGGCGATCTGCGCAAGGTCGTCCTCGCGCAGGCGCTCGACGTCGATCTCGCGGCCGAACTCTGCCTGCCGGACGTGCTCTCTCGGCTGGGGCAACGGTACCCGGAGTGTTACCGGTTTCTCGTCGAACCGGCTCCCTCGGGGAACCGAGAGGGTGCGTCCTTTTTCGGCGCGACGCCGGAACGGCTGGTCTCGGTGCGCGGCCGGACGATCGAGACCGGCGCGCTCGCGGGGACGACCGGGCGCGGTGAAACCCCCGCCGAGGACGAGTGGCTGGCACAGGAACTGGCCAACGACGAGAAGGACGCCCACGAGCACGACCTCGTCGCCGAGACGATCCGCAAACAGCTCTCGCCGTACGCCGCCTCGGTGAACCTCGGCCCGCGGCAGATCAAGCGCCTTGCCACGGTCCAGCACCTCTGGACGCCGATCAGGGCGACGCTGGACCGCGACGAACACGTCCTCTCGCTGGTCGAGGCGCTGCACCCGACCCCCGCAGTCGGTGGTCTGCCGCCCGCAGCCGCCCTGGAAACTATCCGGGAGACCGAACCGTTCGACCGCGGCTGGTACGCAGCCCCTGTCGGCTGGATCGACGCCGCGGGCTCCGGCACCTTCGCCGTCGCGCTCCGCTCGGCAGTCGCGAGCGCCGACACCGCGACCCTGTTTGCCGGCGTCGGCATCGTCCGCGACTCCGATCCCGACAGCGAATGGGACGAGGTGCAACTGAAGTACCGACCGATCCTCGACGAACTGGAACGGGGGAAAGGGTAATGTCGCCACGTCGGTGCCATCCGCGATGACCGACCCGAACCGGAACACCCTGTGGGGGCGTGTCCTCGTCGACGAACTCGTCGCCGCGGGCGTCGACGCCGTCTGCATCTCGCCGGGCAGCCGATCGACGCCGCTGACGGTCGCTTTCGACCGCCACGAGGACATCCACGTCTTCTCACATCTCGACGAGCGGTCGGCGGCGTACTTCGCGCTCGGACGCGCCCGGCGGACCGGAGACGTGACGCCGCTTGTCTGTACCTCCGGGACCGCGGCCGCGAACTACCACCCCGCAGTGATCGAAGCCTCGCAGTCACGGGTACCGCTTTTAGTTTTGACCGCCGACCGGCCGGCGTCGATTCGCGATTCCGGCGCGAACCAGACGATCGACCAGGAGAAGCTCTACGGCGACGCCGTCCGGTGGTACCGTGACGTGACAGAGCCGGAGGCGACGTCGCGAAAGCTGCGTTCGCTGCGGACGACGGCGGCGCGCGCGGTCGCGAAGGCGACCGGGACCCCGGCAGGCCCGGTACATCTGAACTTCCCGTTCCGCAAGCCGCTGGAGCCGACGCCGGTCGAAGGCGACGTCCCCGCCGACCTCCCAGAAAGGGCGGCGCACGGACGGGACGGCGCGTTCGTCGAGACCGAAGCCGGCGTTCCGGAACTCGACGACGACGCGCTCCGAGACCTCGCGGCGGACCTCTCGGAGCCCCGGGGACTCGTCGTCGTCGGGCCCGCCGACGCGCCGGGCATCGACCCCGAAGCGGTGGGCGCGTTCGCGCACGCCAGCGGGTTCCCGGTGCTCGCGGATCCACTCTCGGGTGTTCGCTACGGCGGGCTCGTGCGCACGGCGCCGGTGATCGGCGGCTACGACGCCTACCTCGGGGAGCGGGTCCGCGAGGTGTGGCCCGATCCGGACGTGGTGATTCGCGCCGGCGCCTCGCCCACGTCGAAGCCGCTCCGGAAGTATCTCGCCGCCGTCGACGCCAGGCAGGTCGTCGTCGACCCCGCGGCCGGGTGGCGCGAAGCGGAGTTCACAGCCACCGACCTCGTCGTCGCGGACCCATCGCGGCTCTTCGGCCGGCTCTCGCGGCTTCTCGCCGGGCCGGGAAGCGAGGCGTGGCGCAACCGGTGGACGACCGCCGACGAGGAACACGCCGCTGTGCTCGACGAGAGCGACGGATTCTGTGAGGGCCGAATCCTCTCGGACGTCGTGGACCTCGCTCCCGACCCCGCGACGATCTTCGTCTCGAACTCGATGCCCGTCCGCGACCTCGATCGCTTCGGCGCACCGACGACGAGCGCGTACACAGCCCTCGGAAACCGCGGCGCGTCGGGGATCGACGGCATCGTCTCGACCGCACTCGGTGCGGGGTCGGCGTCCACGGACGACCTGACACTCGTGAGCGGAGACCTGGCGTACTACCACGACATGAACGGCTTGCTCGCGCTCGGGCGGTGTGACGTCGAGGCGACGATCGTGCTTGTCAACAACGACGGCGGCGGGATCTTCCACATACTCCCGATCGAGGCGTACGACCCGCCCTTTACCTCGCAGTTCGTGACGCCGCACGGTCTCGACTTCGCCCCGACCGAGGACCTGTACGATCTCTCCTTCGCGCGCGTCGACGGCGGAGAGCGTGCCGCTTTTCGTGACGCCTACGCCGAGGCGACGACGAGCGACGGGTCGCACGTCATCGAGGTGGGGACGGACGCCGAAGCGAGCCACCGGGTCCGGGAGGATCTCCGCGAGCGGACGGTCGAGCGGGTGCTCGCTGCGACCGAGTGAGTTGCGGCCGGACCGGGGAATCCCCCCGGCCGAAACGAATCTTTTTGCTGAGCCCGACCCCTCTCACGGTATGGTCTCGGAGATTTTCGACGACGCACGCTGGGAGGAAGTCGACGGAGCCGGGGCGTTCGACGACATCACCTACCACCGCGGGAGCGACCTCCCGGTGGTCCGGATCGCCTTCGACCGCCCGAAGAAGCGCAACGCCTTTCGGCCGGGGACTGTCGACGAACTCTACGCCGCCCTGGATCACGCACGCAAGCAGGCCGACGTCGGCTGTGTCCTCCTGACCGGGAACGGCCCGTCACCGAAAGACGGCGGCTGGGCCTTCTGTGCCGGCGGCGATCAGTCCGTCCGCGGGGAGTCGGGCTACGAGTACCGCGCCGACGACGAGGCCGACGAGTCCGACGACCCGCTCGTCCGCGAGGCGAAAGCGGGCCGCCTCCACATTCTGGAAGTCCAGCGGCTCATCCGGTTTATGCCGAAACCGGTGGTCGCCGTCGTGCCCGGGTGGGCGGTCGGTGGCGGCCACTCCCTGCACGTCGTCTGCGATCTGACGCTCGCCTCCGAGGACCACGCGAAGTTCCTCCAGACCGATCCCGACGTGGCCTCGTTCGACGGCGGGTTCGGCTCGGCGTTGCTCGCAAAGCAGATCGGACAGAAGAAGGCCAGAGAGGTGTTCTTCCGCGGGAAGACCTACTCCGCGGCGGAGGCCGCAGAGATGGGGATGGTCAACGAAGCAATTCCCCACGCGGACCTCGAAGACGTTGCCCTCGAGTGGGCCGAGGAGATGACGAACAAGTCGCCGACCGCGATGCGGATGCTCAAATACGCGTTCAATCTGACGGACGACGGACTCGTCGGCCAGCAGGTGTTTGCGGGCGAGGCGACGCGGCTGGCGTACATGACCGACGAGGCCCAGGAGGGACGCGACGCGTTCCTCGACGGCCGCGAGCCGGACTTTTCGGAGTTCCCCTGGCACTACTAACCCACCTTTTTTGTCGGGGGTCCTCGGCGACGGCGTCGCCGTCGCCTCGAACCCCCGCAAAAAAGCTGGACCAAAAAACCCCGAGAGCTCGGCTTCGGCCTCGCTCTCGGTGAATCCCGCTCACTTCCGGGTCCTTCGGACCGCTCGTTCGCGCGAATGCCTGTCGGTGTTTCTCTATTGAATCTATTGTTCGCTGATGGGTTGATTGCTCTGTGGGGTGGGAATCATCGAACGACTCTCAGCGTGACACCCTTAATTCTATTATCCACCTACCGACACAACTCATTTGATGCACGAGAAGAACTGGCCAACATTTCAGTTCGATCTGGGTCGCACTGGACACGTCTCCAACGATACTGGGCCAAAGACGAATGTAACGGAGAGTTGGACTGCCCAGACGAGTGGCTCATTTACTTCTTCACCGGTCGTGAAGAATGGGTTGGTCTACGTAGGCAGCACAGACGGCAACGTATATGCGTTCGATTCCTCGACTGGACGGCAGGAGTGGACCTGTGATACGGGCCAGAAGGTAAAATCCGACTTGACGGTAGAGAATTCGACAGTCTATGTCGGGAACGAAAACGGACTTTGTGCAATCGATGCTAATCGCGGAATGCTTGAGTGGGAGTTCGATTCTGTTGTCGACAAAGATCGGCAGTATTTCCGAGCGGCCCCTGCCGTTGTTGCTGGAACAGTCTATGTGGGTGATCGGAACAACAACTTGTATGCAATAAATAATAGGACCGGTACAGCGGAATGGTATATTTATAAATACGGTTCCAGCGCTCCTGCAATAGCAGGCAACTCCCTGTATATTAACGACGGCCACGGAGTTTACGCGCTTGATCGGAACGGGGCACACGGCATCCCTCTCCGACGTGACGAGTATTCTGATGAGCATCCGGAAGACCCCCATTGGAAGTTTGAAGATATCGGCGTTTCTCTGCATCCCTCAACACCAGCAGTCAAAGAGAACACTGTCTACGTGGGAGGCGGAGATGGACACCTTTACGCGATTGATACGACAACCGGTCGCGAAAAGTGGCATTACGAGACAGACGATGAGATCCGCTCATCACCTGCAATTGCGAATGGCACAGTCTACGTCGGGAGCCGCGACGAACACCTCTACGCGATTGATGCAGCGACAGGTGAAAAAAAGTGGGCGTTCAGCGCCGATGGGAGAGTGGATTCATCACCTGCGGTGGCTGATGGAGTCGTCTACGTAGCAAGTAATGAAGCGAATTCGTTCACAGATGTGGACGGTCACCTGTACGCAATCAATACGGACACAGGAGAACTGTTATGGGAGTATGAAATCGGATATCCGAGCGATTCCTCTCCAGCGATCTCCGACGGAAAGGTGTATATCAGTGGCGGTGACACCATCTACGCGATTTCGGAGGCCCCAGATGCGACTGAACACGTTTGTCCAGCGTGTGAGGCAGAGTTAACTGAATACGGCGACGTGGACTTCTGCCCAGAGTGTGGAACCGCGATAACCGCGAATGGGAACTCCAACACACAAATCTACGACCCGTGAGGATGGGTCAATTATATTGTGATGTAGCAAACGCGGGAACCGTGCTGAACTCACGCTCTGTATTCAGCAGCTCATTCCTGACAGATCCTGAGTAAATAACGACCCGATATGATACAGCGTTCATCTGTACTGAGCATCCGCGAGCGGAGCGAGCGGTTCCCCGACTGAGCCGTCTGACGGCTCAGTCGGCATTTTTTGGTCCAGCTTTTTTGCGGGGGTTCGAGGCGACGGCGACGCCGTCGCCGAGGACCCCCGATAAAAAAGGTGGATCCGAACTTTGACGCCGCCGCCGCCCCGAAGTGACGATAATGAGCACGCAGGAGATCACGAAGCGGGAGGCGTGGCTGATCGCCGCCCGTCCGCAGACGTTGCCGGCGGCGGCCTCCCCCGTGATCGTCGGGACCGGACTGGCGGTGCACGACGGCGTTTTCGCCGCGCTCCCCGCGCTTGCCGCGCTTTTGGGTGCCGCGTTGATCCAGATCGGCACCAACTTCGCCAACGACTACTACGACGCCGTCCAGGGCGCCGATACCGAGCAGCGGGAGGGCTTCACCCGTGTGACGGCGGGGGGCCTCATCGCACCCGAGACCGTCAAGCGCGCGATGTATCTGACCTTCGCCGCGTCGATCCTCCTCGGGACGTATCTGGTCTACGTCGGTGGCGTGCCGATCCTGGTGATCGGCCTGCTTTCGGTCGCCTCCGGGATCGCATACACGGGCGGCCCATACCCGCTGGGCTATCACGGCCTCGGGGACCTCTTCGTCTTCGTCTTCTTCGGTCTCGTCGCAGTCACGGGCACGTACTACGTCCAGGCCGCAGCAGTGCTGGCGGACCCGCTGGCCGTCGGGATTCCGCCCGGAACGCTTCCACTCGGGGCAGTGATCGCCGCGCTGCCGATCGCAGCGCTGTCGACGGATATCCTCGTCGTCAACAACGTCCGCGACAAGGAGGAGGACGCCACGACCGGCAAGCGAACCCTCGCGGTGCGTTTCGGCTACGGGTTCGCCCGCGCGGAGTTCGTCGTCCTGATGCTTCTGGCGTACGCCGTGCCGCTGTGGTTCGTCCTTCGCCCCGGGTTCACCGTCGCCGCGGCGCTGCCCGTCCTTACGCTTCCGTATGCCCTCTCGATCACGCGGACGATGCTCGAAGAGACGGCCGGGACCGTCCTGAACCCGACCCTCGAACGGACTGGCCGCCTGCTTGCGGCCTACGCCGTGCTCTTCGCCCTCGGGCTCTCGTTCACCGAGTTACCACTGTGATCCACACTACCCGATTCTCGGTGGGGCTTTGTCACCACAGGAAACGGCGGCGGGAGAAGGAACCCCGCGTGTCGTTTCGGGATCGCGGCCGAGAGTAATAAGCGAATCCGGACCCAGACTGTCGGTATGCCCCAATCCACGTCGGAACAGCGCCGGCTTATGGCCGGGCTGTTCGCCTTCGCTGCGGTCGTGTTCGTCGCAGGAATTGTCGTCGTCGCGTTTCTCGCTGGGGTGCTCTGAGAGGAGTTTCAGTCCGTTCGTCCCGATGATCACGCCTGCCGAGAATTCGATCCCGGGTGAAGAACAATCTTCCCCCAGTTGACCGACTACTGCGATCCTCTCCCAGTTGACCGACTACTGCGACTCGTCGGAGAGGTCCCCATCAGTGCCGTCTGGGCGGTGTGTGACACCGGATCGTCCCTCGGCGTCTTTCCGTCTGATCGCTGCAGCGGCGTTCGAGGCGTCGTAGCCGAAGTAGACGTTTCGGCCGTAGGTCTCGGCGACCTCGGTGGCCCGGACGAGATCGTCGACGTCGACGTCGACGGCGTAGAGTTCGATCGAGAAGGTAGTTTCCAGCGGATCGAGCAGGCTCTCGAACCCCTTCGCGATCGTTTCGAGCCAGTACGTGGTCGCGTAGTGGGTGTCGTAGAGCGGCACCACAAACTCGTCGACGTGAGGTGCAAGCGCCGCCACGTCGATGCCGGCCCGCGCTTCCAGGTGGCCGGGATACGGATCCGGATACAGCGTGAGGTAGGTCCGACCGGGGATCCGGTCGGCAGCCTCGGCGACGAATTCGGTGACGACGGCGGTGCGCCACGCAGATCGGTTCTCGTGTCCGCTCGCTGCGAACTGCCGCTCACAGCGGTCACAGCGGCAGTATCCCTCCCGCGGGAAGCCGACGTCGTCCAGTCGGACGTCTTCGTTTGCCTCCGCGGCGTCCTCGACGATCTCGAAGAGACCCGCGCGGTACTGCTCGTGTGTCGGGCAGACGTACGACCAATCGAAGTACGGCTGTTCGCGCGTCGCCGGCGTCCCGTCCTCGTCGACGGCTACAAGGTCGGAGTCGGCGTCGACCGCCGCGGTGTCGCCGAAACAGGAGAGCATATTCACCGCGTCGGCGAGCGGTTCCGAGGCCCGCCCGGTCACGTCCTTCACTTCGTAGAAGCCAACGTCGAACTCGTTCCAGCCGACCTCCTCGGCGTTCCGCGTGACGACACCGTACATACCGGTCGTTCCGGGCCAAGCGGTATCAGTCCGTCGGGACCGAGCGACGGGGCTTCTGTGGTTTTCTCAGATGGCCGCGGCTCTCCGAATCGATCGCGGAAAAAGGCATAACGGGGTGGGATTGGTTACTCGTCGTCGACGTCGACCTCGACGGGGTCTTCGCCGCCGGAGACGACGAAGTAGACGAGTGCGATGAGCGCCAGTACCAGGATGAATTTTGCTTTTCCGGACATACCTATGCGTTCGCCGCCTCGGTACAAAATCATTTCCCTCCCCGTCCGGTGGCTGTCGAGCGTTCGTGCGGGGGAGGAAACTCCGTTCGGCGCTGTCAAGACCCCCTTCGTCGCCGTCAAGACTCCGTTTGGCGCCGTCAGGAGACGTCGAGGTGTGTCGCGATCTCGTCTTCGCGGACGATTTCGCCGCAGTACTCACACCGAAGGCCGTCCTTCAGGACGACAAAGTGTGTCTCGACGGGTTCCTCGTCGTTGGTGATACAGTTCCGGTTCGGGCAGGCGAGGACCCCCGCAACCGACTCCGGACGGTCGATTCGCTCTTTTTCGATCACCTCGTACTCCCGGATGATGTTGATCGTCGCCTCCGGCGAGATGACGGCGAGGACGTCGACCTCCGACTGACTCAGCTCCCGGTCTTCGACCTTCACGATGTCTTTCTTCGCGAGTTTATCGGAGGGAACGTTCATCCCGACTGAGACGCTCTCGCCGCCGGAACCGTCGATCCCGAGCAGCGCGAGGACGTTCAGCGCCTGCCCGGCCGCGAGGTGGTCGATTACGGTGCCGTTGCGGATCTTCGAGACGCGTAGTTCGCGGTTGGTGTCGCTCATTGTGCACCTCCGGTGTCGTCGAGCAGCATATCCAGAAGGGCCATCCTGACGGGAACGCCGTTGTGTGCCTGTTGGAAGTACTGCGCCTGGTCCGTGTCGTCGACAGCGGGCGCGATCTCGTCGACCCGCGGTAGCGGATGCATCACCGTCAGCGATTCCTTGGCCGCATCGAGGTCGTCGGTGTCGATCTGATACTCGCCGGCGACCTTGCGATACTCGTTTTCGTCCGGGAAGCGCTCCCGCTGGATCCGAGTCACGTAGAGGACGTCCAGTTCGGCAAGAACCGCCTCCAGTTCGGTGTGTTCGCGGACCTGCGCGCCCGAATCGTGGAGGTCGTACCGGACGTTTCGTGGAAGACGGAGGCTCTCCGGGCTGATGAAGTGCTGACGAACGTCAAAATTTGTCAGCGCAGACGCCAGCGAGTGGACCGTCCGGCCGTATTTCAGATCGCCCATAATGCCGACCGTGATGTCGTCGAGACCGGCGTTCTCGCGCATCGTATAGAGGTCAAGCAGGGTCTGGCTTGGGTGCTGCCCCGCCCCGTCGCCCGCGTTGACGAGCGGGACGTCGACGAACTCCGAGGCCATCTTCGCGGATCCTTCCGAGGGGTGTCTGAGGACGAGCGCGTCGGCGTACCCCTCAACGACGCGCATCGTATCGGCCAGCGTTTCGCCCTTCTTCACCGACGTCGACTCTACGGAACCCATATCGACGGTCTGTCCCCCCAGACGTTTCATCGCGGTGTCGAAGCTCATCCGCGTGCGGGTGCTCGGCTCGAAAAAGCAGAGGCCGAGCACCGATCCGGCGTGGCGCTCCTGCCAGGCGGCCGGGTCGGCGTCGATCTCCGCCGCGCGATCGAGCACCGCCTCGATGTCGGCCCGCGACAGTTGCGTCGCGGAGATGAGGTGGTCCTGACGCATTATCTACGTCCCCGGCGGGAACGGACTTCAACCCCTCGGGTCGGCGTCGAACAGATCGGGAATCAGTGACACGTCGTCGAAGAAAACAGGGAGAAACGACCGGGAACGAACGCTACGGCCAGTTGCCGCCCTCGGTGTAGGCGTCGACGATCCGCTGGGTGGCGACGACGTACGCCGCGGTCCGGAAGTTCGGGAGATCGCGGGACTCGAAGGCGTCGACGAGGTCGTCGAAGGCGTCCGTGATCACCGCTTCCAGTTCATCGTTGACGCGTTCCTCCCGCCAGGAGAACCGCTGTCGGTTCTGTACCCACTCGAAGTACGAGACGGTGACGCCCCCGGCATTGGCGAGGATATCCGGGATGACGACCACGTCGCGTTCGGTGAGGACGTCGTCCGCGTTCGGCGTGAGAGGGCCGTTCGCCGCCTCGACGATGACCTCCGCCCGGACTTCCTCTGCGAGTTTGCGGTCGATGGCGTTCTCCAGTGCCGCCGGGATTAGCAGGTCGACGTCCAGCGTCAGCAGCTCCTCGTTTGTCAGCTCATCGACGTTTTCGTAACCCGTCACCGAACCCGTCTCGCTCTTGAAGGATTTCACCGCACGGGTGTCGAGTCCGTCCGGATCGTAGACCGCGCCCGAGGAGTCGGAGACGGCGACGACTGTCGCTCCCTGATCTTCGAGCAGTCTGGCTGCGATTGACCCGGCGTTGCCGTAGCCCTGCACAGCGACCGTCGCGTCGGCAACGTCGCGGTCGAGATACCGGAACGTCTCGCGGGCGGTCAGCATCGTCGAACGGCCAGTGGCCTCGACGCGTCCCGCACTGCCGCCGGAGGAGATGGCCTTGCCGGTGATGACACCCGGTGCATTCGTCCGTTCGAGCGTCTCGTAGGTGTCCTTGAACCAGTTCATTTCTCGCTGACCCGTGTTCACGTCCGGCGCCGGAATGTCACGATCGGGACCGACGAGCGGCCGCAGTTCGGTCGCATACGCGCGAGTCAAACGCTCTAATTCCGACGCAGAGTAATCATCAGGGTCGACGACGATGCCGCCTTTCCCGCCGCCGTACGGGATGTCGACAACAGCGCATTTGTATGCCATCCACCCGGAGAGGGCCTTCACCTCGTCTCGGGAGACGCCCGGGTGATACCGGATCCCGCCCTTGTAGGGGCCTCGGTCGCCGTTGAACTGCGATCGGAACGCCTTGAACTGCTCCATCGTGCCGTCGTCGAGTTCAACCGAGAGACTGAGTTCCAGAACCCGTTCGGGATGTTTCAGCCGTTCGATCACGTCCGGAGCGACATCGAGATACGCCGCGGCGTCGTCGACCTGCTCCTGCAAACTCTCAAACGGATTAATTTCAGACATATTATGCATATTCGCTCGGGTGGAATTTAAGGGTGTTGAAGGTATTCCTGGCGGGTACTCATCGAGACGAGAACGGGGCCAGCAATAATGATAATTTATATTATAAATTTCTATATAGTTTATTTTTATTAATCGATATTCGATTTTTGGAACCTTTAGAAACGTGTTTTAGGCCATATACAAATAAATAGTTATTATTCAAACTTGATTGGATTTGTTTTGAGGCGGTGTTCTGGATTTTCACACCGAAAACGTTTGGAGGGTCCAGTATGTAGATCCCGTATGAGGGAGAAAGCAAACCACCCCGTTCGAACCAGCGAAAAGACGCTGGCGTTGATCGAGACGCTCGACACCGCCGACGGGTTCCGACTCACCGAACTCGACGAGCGGCTGGAGATGAGCAAAAGCGGAATCCACAACCATCTCAGTACGCTTAGAGAGCACGGATACGTCGAGAAAAACGGCGACGAATACTCGCTCAGCCTGAAATTCCTCTCGCTCGGCGGCCACGTCCGCAGTCAGTCGCCGCTGTACCGGCACGGCCGCTCGAAGATCGACCAACTGGCGAGCGATACCGGGATGCTGGCCAACCTGGCCACTGAGGAGGGCGGCCGCGCGGTGTACCTCTATCAGTCCCGCGGCAGCTACGCCGTCAACCTCGACACTCACGTCGGCTATCGGCTCCGCCTGCACAACATCGGAATCGGGAAAGCGATCCTCGCACACCTGCCACGGGAGCGCGTCGAGGCGATCGTCGACGAGTGGGGGCTGCCGAAGGCGACCGAGAACACGATCACTGAGCGGGAGGAACTGTTTGCGGAGCTAGAACAGATCCGCGAGCGGGGCTACGCGACCGACAACGAGGAGCGGACCGAAGGCCTCACCTGCATCGGCGCACCCGTGCAACTCGACGGGGAGGTGCTCGGCGCGATCAGCATCTCCGCGCCGACGAAGCGACTCGGCAACGCAGGCTTCGACGACGACATCACCGCGGAAGTCGAGAGCACGGCCCACGAACTCGCGTTGGATATCAAATACACACAGGAGTAGCAAAGTCGTATCGCGGCTTCGCACGGATTGCAACGGCTGTGAGCGTCGCTGGGGCGGTCCTCGCACCCATCAGTGGGAACAATTATGACCACGGTCCGGTGTAGTAAGTGTATGCCAGAAATCGTCGACGGCTACACCCACATATTGACGGAGCGGTTCTTCGAGGATTTGACCGAGCAGTTCGGCTTCCAGGGGTTGTCCGGCCGGCCCGAGTTCCTCTGGGACATCGAGCAGCGAAAGCAGGATATGGCCGACTACGGCGTGGACAAACAGATCATCACGCTCGCGCTGCCGACGATGTTCCAGGGGATGGACCACGATCTCGCTCTGGACATCACGCGGCTCGCGAACGACGAGATTCATCGACTCGCCGACGAGCATCCCGAGGATTTCATCCCGGTGGCGACGATCCCGAAGGTCAGCGAGGAGTTCCTCGCGGAGTTCGACCGCTGTGTCGACGATCTGGATATGGCCGGCGTCCAGATCTTCTCGAACATCGACGGCCGCCCGCTCGACGACGAGCACTTCTGGCCGCTCTTCGAGCGCGCCGAGGCGACCGACACGCCGCTTTGGATCCACCCGCAGCTGTGGGAGTGGTACGACTGGGCCTCAGAATATATGGAACATCGGCTCTTCGGGTGGCCGTTCGACACGACGCTCGCGCTGTCGCGGCTGGTGTTCGGCGGCGTGATGGAGGCGTACCCCGATCTGAAAATCGTCTCCCACCACGGCGGCGGGATGGTCCCCTACTACGGCAGCCGGATCGAGATGTTCTACCAGCAGCGACTCGCCTACCCCGAGAACTATCCCGGGTTCCACGAGAACGCGGCCTCGCTGTCGGAACCCGCAGAGGAGTACTTCGAGAAGTTCTACGCCGACACCGCCGTCTCGGGCTCGGCACCCGCACTCGACTGTACGGCGTCCTTTTTCGACGACGGAAACGTGATCTTCGGCACCGACTACCCGTTCAGTCCCGAGCGGGGCCGCCGGACCGTCGACGTCACTATCGACGCCGTCGAGGGGATGAACGTCGACGAGGCGACGCAGGCGGACATCTTCGCCGACAACCTCTACGAACTGATCGACTGACTGCTGTTTTCACTCTCAGAACAGTTACGTCGGGGAGTTGATTCGACCGGTGCTGGCCGACTGCGGAAGAACAGACGTACGAATGTTAGTGCGATCATCGTGATCCGGACCGTCTCTGCGGCACTGCATCGTACTGCAATTAAAGACGAACCTATTTTCAGATAGAAAACAACCGGGGTTCGACGGGAGAACTACGGGCGTTCAGAGAGGTAACTCGGATTACTCGGCACGGACGTCGATCGATCCGAGATTCGCGAAGTCGATCCCGTAGACGTCGCCGGGTTCGATGTCGATTGCGGCCGTGATCCCGCCGCTCATCACGAGTTCGCCCTCGCGGAGACCGTCGTCGACGTCCTCCAATCGTTCAGCGAGCCACGCCACCGGGCGGGCAGGGTTGCCCATAATGTCAGCTCCCAGACCGGTCGCCTGGACCTCGCCGTTGACCGAGACGGCGACGCCCTCCATCGCCAGATCGAGGTCGGTCACGTCGCGGTACTGCTCGCCGACGATGACCTTCCCGGCGGAGGTGAGATCGGCGATGACGTCCTGCGCCGAGGGAATCGACCAGCCTTGAAACCGGCTTTCGAGGATTTCGACGACGGGAACGACCGCGCGGGTCGAGGTGAGTACGTCCATCGTCGAGACCGGCGGTTCGAGATCCTCGTCGATGATGAAGCCGATCTCGGCCTCGATGCGCGGCGCAATCAGGTCGTCGGTCGGGATCGGTTCGTTCTCCAGTACCGTCTCGTGGGCGACGTAGCCGAAGATCGGCTCCGGGATGCCGAGTTGTTCCTGTTTGGCCTCGCTGACGAGGCCGAGTTTGTGGCCGACGATGTCCTCGCGGCCGCCCTCGCTGAGCCGGTCGAACACCTCGAACTGGATCCGGTAGGCGTCTTCGGTCGAGAATTCGGTGTCCTCCGACAGCGGTTCGATCGGCTCCTTGTCGTCGTACGCCTCGTAGAGTGTCGTCGCGAGGCGGTCGATCTCGTCTTCGCTGAGTGGCATACGTCCAAAGGTTCGGTGGTGTACCCATTATACTTTCGACAGACGTCGACGGCCCGCGCTTCGCGCACAGTATGTAACTAATAACAATTAATCGATCACGTTCGTATTATATAGCGACGAATTTCCGTAGCCGACATCATTTTACTCGTCAGGACGGTATATGGAGTGTATGAGTGAACCCGACATCGACCAGCAGATCGCTATCGACGCGGCCTGGAACGGCCTCTACGTCGACGGCGAGTGGGTAGCGCCGGACGACCGCGACACGATCGACGTCCGCAACCCCACGACCCGCGAATCGATCGCAGAGGTCCCGGCAGCGTCCAGCGAGGACGTCGACCGGGCCTTCGCGGCGGCCACACGCGCCCAAGGGGAGTGGGCGGACACCACGCCCGACGAGCGCGCCGCGGTCGTCCGGGAGGTAGCGAACCTCATCGACGAGTACGAGGCGGAGATCCGCGATCTCCTGGCGGTCGAAACCGGCGCCACGAAGCCCCGACAGGACATCGAACACGGCGGGACGGTCACTTTCGTGCACGACGCCGCTTCCTTCGCCTTCCGCGCCTCCGGCGGCCACAACCAATCGAAGATCCCCGGCAAGGAGAACATCATCCAGCGGGAGCCTGTCGGCGTCGTCGGCGTGATCTCGCCGTGGAACGTCCCGATGAAACTCTCGATTCGCGCGGTCGCGCCCGCGATCGCGCTCGGGAACAGCGTCGTCCTCAAGCCGGCGGAGGAATCGTCGATCTCGGGCGGGCTCCTCCTCGCCAAACTGTTCGAGAAGGCCGGCCTCCCCGACGGCGTCCTCAACGTCGTCACCGGCACCGGACCGGAGGCGGGCGATCGGGTGGCCTCGCACCCGGACGGCGACGTGATCGCCTTCACCGGGTCGACCGGGGCCGGCCGGCTCGTCGGCCACAACGCCATCGACCACTTCGCGTTCCCCGCCCTGGAACTCGGCGGCAACAACCCTCACGTCGTCCTGGCGGACGCCGACCTCGACGAGGCCGTCGCCGCCGGGACGTTCGGCTCCTTCTGGAACCAGGGACAGGTCTGCATCTCGATTAACCGACACCTCGTCCACGAGTCGCTCTACGACGAGTACGCCGAACGGTTCGCCGAGCGGGCCAGCGAACTGAAAGTCGGTGACCCGCTCGACGACGAGGTCGTGATCGGACCGATCATCAACGAGTCCCAGCGCGACGAGATGCTCGACTACATCGACCGCACGGTCGAGCAGGGGGCGACGCTCGAAACCGGCGGTGAGGGCGACGGGCTGTTCGTCGAGCCGACCGTACTCACGAACGTGACCAACGATATGGCCGCCGCGTGCAACGAGCACTTCGGCCCGGTGGCGCCGATCATCCCCTTCAGCGACGACGACGAGGCGGTCGAACTCGCCAACGACACCGAGTACGGGCTCGCCGCGTCGGTTCACTCCACCGATCGCGGGCGGGCGCGCGACGTCGCAGACCGGATCGACGCCGGGATGGTCCACGTCAACGACCAGACCGTCAACGTCGAACCGCACGTGCCCTTCGGCGGGGTGAAGGACTCGGGGATGGGCCGCTACAACGGCAAGTGGATCATAGACGAGTTCACCCAGACGAAGTGGACGTCGATCCAGCGGGAGCCGCGCGAGTACCCCTTCTGAGCGGGGTCGGCAGCGGCTGACAGCCGTTGTCCCGCCGTTCGCTCGCCCCCGCTTGCCGTTCGCCCGCCAGCGGAGCCGGACTGCGTTCGTTCGAGACGCCGGCCGACTACTCGTGTCGCCCGCGGTACGTCGAGAGACAGTCGCGCGCGCTCTCGGCGAGCATCGCGAGGTCGGGGCCCATCGCGAGATAGTCGACGCCCCAGTCGTCGCGGACGGCGACCTCGTCCCGGCTCGTCGCGAGCGTCCCGACGGGGACCTCCGCCTCGTCTCCGGCCGCGACGATCCGGTCGACGGCGTCACGGAACGCCGCCGACTCGTACTCGCCGAAGGCGCCGAGCGACGCCGAGAGGTCGACAGGACCGATGAACAGCGCGTCGACGCCCTCGACCGCGGCGATCTCCGCGACGTTCTCGACGCCGGTCGCGGACTCGATCTGGAGGATCGTGAGGACCTCCTCGCTTCCGGACTCGACGTACTCCCGAAGGTTCGCCCCGTAGTCGGCCGCGCGGTAGCCCGCGATGCCGCGCCGCCCTTGCGGACGGTAGGTACAGGCGTCGACGGCCCGCTCGGCCCCCGCGACGGTCTCGACCGCCGGGATCATCACGCCCGCCGGTCCCAGATCGAGCACCCGCTTCACCTCGGTCGGATCGTTCGACGAGATCCGGACGATCGGGACGGTGTCCGTGCCCGCGGCCTCGACGGCCCGGACGACCGTCGCCAGCGCCGAAAGCGTCATCTCGGTGTGTTCGCCGTCCAGGACCGCGAAGTCGTAGCCCACGCCGGCGAGGAGTTCGGCGCTGGCCGGGTGACCGATAGAGAGCCAACAGCCGGCGAGCGGGTCTCGGTCGCGGAGCCTCGTCGCAACGTCGTCCGTCATACTCCGTTATCGTGTCAGCACTCGTTTGAGTTTTCGGGTTGACTCCCGCGTCGGCGCGTTTCCGACCGAGGTGTCCCGGGAGACGGCGTCTCGACCGTCAGGCGCCCCGTTCGTCGGGGCGCCGCTCGCTCCCGTCTCGCGCTCGTAGGCGAAGTTATTAGTACAATAGATTCGTATCTCGGCGTATGTCGTTAGATGCGGCGATCGTCGGTCCGGGTAACATCGGAACCGACCTGATGTACAAGATACTCGATCGGGGAGAGGAGATCGACCTACAGCGGATGGTGGGTATCCTCCCGGTCGAGGAATCGGAGGGCCTCCAGGCGGCCGTCGACGAGGGCGTCGACGTCGGTACCGACGGGATCGACAGCATCGAAGAGCACGCCGACGAGTTCGACCTCGTCTTCGAGGCGACGAGCGCGGGCATCCACGAGCAGCACGCGCCCGTCTATGACGACCTCGATCTGTTCGCGGTCGACCTGACGCCCGCGGCGATCGGTCCCTACACCGTGCCCGTCGTCAACGTCGACGACGTCGTCGCGGAGGGCCACGAGAACATCAATATGGTCACCTGTGGCGGCCAGGCGACGATCCCGCTCGTCTACGCCGTCGACCGCGTCGCCGACGTCGAGTACGCGGAGATGCTCTCGCATATCGCCTCCAAGAGCGCCGGTCCGGGGACCAGACAGAACATCGACAAGTTCACGCAGACAACCGCGGCGGGCCTCGAGGAGGTCGGCGGCGCCGACGAGGGGAAGGCGATCATCACGCTGAACCCGGCGGAACCGCCGATTATGATGCGGAACACCGTCTACACGATGGTCGACGGGGACACCGACGTCGACGAGGTCCGCGATTCGGTCTCGCGGATCGAATCAGAGGTCCAGGAGTACGTCCCGGGCTACGACGTCACGCTCGAACCGACGGTCAAAGACCAGGAAGACGTGGCGTTCGATCTCGAGGGGTCGATCATCCTCACGACGATGCTGGAGGTCGAAGGCGAAGGGCAGCACCTGCCACCCTACGCGGGCAATCTCGACATTATGACAAGCGCAGCACTCGGCGCAGCCGAACGGGTCGCACAGCAGCCAGTCGATGCGGGCGTCGTCGGAGGTGCGGGCGATGACTGACGCGGACGTTCGGCTGGTCGATATGACGCTCCGCGACGGGATGCACGCCGTCGACCACCAGTTCACTCCCGAGGAGATGGCCGACGTCGCCGCCGCGCTCGACGCCGCCGAGATGGACGTCGTCGAGGTCTCACACGGCGACGGGATGGGCGGCTCCTCGATCAACTACGGGTTCGCCGCGGCCGACACCGAAGAGTACCTCGATGCGGTCGTCCCCGAACTCACGGACACGGAGCTTTCGGTGCTCCTGTTGCCCGGCATCGGGACAGCCGAAGAACTCGATATGGCCATCGACCGCGGTGCGGACATCTGTCGGATCGCCACGCACGTCACCGAGGCGGATATCTCCGAGGACCACTTCGACAAGGTGAAAGACCGCGGTATGGAGGCCAACGGCCTCCTGATGCTCTCGCACATGGCCGAACCGGAGCGGATTCTCAAGGAGGCCAAACTGATGGAGGAGTACGGCGCCGACGCCGTCTACCTGATGGATTCGGCTGGCGCGCTGCTCCCCAACGACGTCCGCGACCGCATCCGCCCCCTCGTCGACGAACTCTCGATCGACGTCGGCTTCCACGCCCACAACAACCTTGGCCTCGGGATCGGAAACACGCTGGCGGCCATCGAAGAGGGCGCAGTCACGACGGACGGCTGTCTCCGCGGCCTCGGCGCGGGATCGGGCAACGCCCAGATCGAAGTGCTCGTCGGCGTCCTGCAGAAGGCCGGCTACGACGTCAACCCGGACTTCTTCGGCGTGATGGACGCCGCCGAGGACGTGCTCGTGCCGATGATCGACGACGACGAGATGCCGGAACTCGACAACGACTCGCTGATGCTCGGCTACGCGGGCGTCTACTCGTCGTTCCTGCGGCACACCCGCCGCGTGGGCGAGAAGTACGACATCGACCCCCGCGAGATCCTCGTCGAACTCGGCGAGATGGAGGTCGTCGGCGGTCAGGAGGACCTGATCACCGACGTCGCCGCGCGACTCGCCGAAGAACGTGACGCGGGCACGGCCGCCGAGGCTGCGTCCGACGACTGAACCGGGCTCCTCACTTTTTCGGGTCGGCTTGCGGTGGTAACCTCGCCAGATAGAGACGCCTTCGATCCGTCTCAGAGGTCGTCGCGCGGCTCGATCAGTTCGAGCACGTGGCCGTCAGGATCCGTGACGAACGCGATCCGCGCGCTTACACCCATCGAATCCAGCGGGCCGCGGAGGAGTTCGCTATCGGTTTCTTCGGTCAGCCGCTCGACTAAGGCGTCGGTATCCTCGACTTCCAGCGCGAGGTGGTCGAACCGCCGGGTCGACCGTTCGCCGAGGTCGTGGTCGGGCTTGTGTTTGAACTGGATCTCCGTGTCGCTCTCGCCGCTGACGTAGACGTTCCGCGCGTCGTCGCCGCCGACGAAGTCGTTGGTCTTCTCCAGATCGAGCGCTCCGGTGTAGAACTCCAGAGTATCTTCGACGTCCGATACCCAGATCGCGCTGTGGATGACGTCCATACCCCCAATCGGGGTTCGATCTATCATAAATGACGTGGATCCGTACCCGAGACCGACGGATCGATCACCAACCTATTTGGCGACGCCGCGAGGGAAAAGAGGTATGGGAGTTTCACCGGACACCCGCGAAGAGTTGGCAGAGAACCTCTATACAGCGCTCCGCTCACAGTCGCCCATCGACCGGCTCACCGCCGAACACGACCTGACGATGGCGGACGCTTACGACGTCCAGACCCGGCTGATCGAGCGTCGCCTCGACGACGGCGCCGAGATCGTCGGGCACAAGATCGGGCTGACGAGCGACGGCATCCAGGAGCAGCTCGGCGTCGACGAGCCGGACTTCGGCCGGCTGCTCGATACGATGTTCGTCGAAGGCAGAGAGATCCCGGGCGAGGACCTGATCGAACCGCGAGTCGAACCCGAGATCGGATTCCTGCTCGAGGAGCCGCTCGAGCCGCCCGTGACGTATCTGGACGTGCTCGACGCCACCGGCTCGGTGCTGCCGGTCGTCGAGGTGATCGACAGCCGCGTCGCCGACTGGGACATCCGCATCCAGGATACGATCGCCGACAACGCGTCCTCGGCGCTGTACGTCGCGGGCGAGCGGACGACGCCTGCCGACACGGATCTCTCGCTGGAAGGGGTGAAACTCTACAAGAACGGCACGCTGGAGTCCTCCGGCGTCGGCGCGGCGGTCCTCGATCACCCCGCGCGCTCGGTGGCCTGGCTGGCGAACACGCTGGCTGACCTCGACGAAAAGCTCGAAGCGGGGCATCTCGTCTTGAGTGGCTCGTTGACCCCCGCGGTCGACCTCGCACCGGGCGACGTGATCTCCGTGGAGTTCACCTCCCTCGGGACCGTCAACGCACGGCTGGCTGAAGAGTAGTCAAGCCCGGTCGCAGACGGCAACTCCGCCGCTGGAACGTTTTCTCCGGACGAACAGTACCGCGAGGAGCCGCCGCTGCTCGGCGTAGGGGATGGCGCCGAGGCTGTACTGCGTCCCGAACTACTGGGGGTCCGACTCGGAGCCGATGTCCTCCTGCCAGACGACGGTGTCTTCTAAGCGGTATATTCTCAAACCTTCGTTTTGCTACAATAAAAATCCTGACCTGCTTCTCAGTTTCCTGCACTCGAATAAAATTATTATTTGCAATGGATCGGCCATCGAACCGTATGGGAATTGCAACACTTGCACACGCAGAGCTATACTGTCCCGATCTTGAAGCGTCGCTGGAGCACTTCCGGGATACGATGGGGATGTACGTCCGCCACGAAGAGGACGACGCCTACTACCTGGCTGCGTTCGGCGACTGGCAGGACTACACGCTCATCCTCCGAGAAGGCGACAAATGGGGCTGTAAACACGTCGCCTGGATGCTCGAAGAGGAAGACGACTTCGAGGTGCTCAAAGAACGCATCGAGGAGTCCGGATACGACACTGAGTGGGTCGAGGAAGGCGCCGAACCCGGCCAGGGCCGCGCGCTAAAGTTCGATTACCCCGGCGCGACCCCCGAGTACTGGGAACTCGTCTACGACGTCGACCGCGCGTTCGACACCGTCGACGAGGAGCACAAACCCCGACTCAAAAACCAGCCTGCGCGCAAACCCGAGCGCGGCGCGGGCTTCCGTCGCATCGACCACGTCAACTTCAACGTGAGCAACGTCAGGGAGTGCTCGGAGTGGTTCCAGGACGTCCTCGGCTTCAACCTCCGCGAAGAAGGGTTAGATCCCGAGGGCAACCAGGCCGGCGCGTGGCTCAGCGTCTCCCCGCTCGTCCACGAGATCGCGTTCGTCGCGCCGCCGCCGGACGCCAACGTCGTCGACAAGATGGACCACGTCGCCTACTATATGGACGGCGGCTATCGCGGGGAACTCGAACGCGCCGCGGATCTGCTGCGGGAGCGCGGCATCGAGTTCGTCGGCGGCCCCGCGCGCCACGGCATCAGCCAGGCACACTTCAACTACTACCTCGAACCCTCCGGGAACAAGGTGGAGATCTTCGCGGGCGGCTACCTGATCTTCGATCCCGAGTGGGAGACGGTCACCTGGACTCCCGAGGACGGTTCCGACGGCTTCGTCTGGTGGGGCGGCAAGGCCGGCCAGCACGCCCGCCGGCAGTACGACTATATCCCGACCGACGAGACCGACTGGTCGGACGAGGGCGCACACCACCTGCGGGATCGCTACAAGTCACAGGATCCCGACGGGGCCGAAGCCGACGACTGAGCGACGACCTGCGGATCGGTGCGGGTTTTTTCGATTCTCGCTGAGCTAACGGTTCGGAACCGAACGCGACGATCCGGGCGAAGATTACCGATGAACGGTTATATCAGTCCGTCTCAGTCGTCGGCGGCCTGTGCGAAGTCCGCGACGAGATCGCTGGGGACGATACCGTCCTCGGTCCAGCCGCGGTGCTCGTAGTACTCCTGAATCGAGGAATCGAGATCCGGCAGATCGTAGGGGAGCCGGTCGTCCGCGGCATCCAGACCGCGCTGGTTGCCGAAGTGCCGTTCGAGATTCACGATCCGGTCGCCGACCGCGAGCAGATCCTCGTAGTCCTCATCGAACAGCGCCTCGAAGATGTCCTCCTCGATGACGCGCCCGAGGCCGAACTGACACAGCACCGCACAGTCGCGGATCGCGTTGCGGTCCTCGTTGTCGATCACGAACTCGGCCTTGCCCGCTGTTCCCTTCGCAGGGATGTCGTCGTTGTACTCTGCGATCATCGTCGTCGAGTACATGTGGTCGGCGCCGCGGCCCGCGACCGCGTAGGAGAGCCCCTGCCCGTGGACGACGCGGCCGTCGTGGGCGGCGAAGTCCATCCCCTTGACCGTCCAGTTGTCGACGCCCAGCTCCTCGTGGACGCGATCGATCCCCTCCGCGAGGGTGTCGCCGACGCCCTCGCGGTGGGCGATCTTCTCGATGAGGTCGTGGATCAACTCCTCGTTGCCGAACTCGTCTTCGCTCGCCAGGTACGCGGCGATGGTGTTCCCACAGGAGATGGTGTCCATCCCGAGTTTGTCGCACAGATCGTTGGACTTCATAATGTCGACGATGTCGTCGACGCCGGAGTTGCTGCCGAACGCGAAGATCGTCTCGTATTCGGGCCCCTCCGTCTCCAGTCCGCTCTCCTCGTCGCGGGTCGGGAGTTTGCAGGCGAAGGCACACACCGAACAGGCGGCCTTCTTGTACTTTTTCTCCTCGACGCGGTCGCCGTTGATCCCTTCGGCGCCTTCGAAGGACTGCTCGGAGAAGTATCGCGTCGGCAGCGAGAAGTTGTCGTTGAGAATCTGCACCAGATGGGTCGTGCCCTGCCGGCGGAAGATGTCGTCGCTCGTCGCCGCCTGCCGGTGGACGTCCATCTGGACGTCCTCGTTCGGCATCTCGATCTCGGGCGCGGAGTCGCCCTCGAAGGAGAGACACTTGACGTTCTTCGAGCCGAGAATGGCGCCCAGGCCACCGCGCCCGAACGCACGGGCGTCGTAAGTCATCACCGAGGCGAACCGAACCTCGTTTTCCCCCGCCGGGCCGATCGAGACGAGGTTCTCGCTCTCCAGTCCGTGCCGCTCGTTCATCGCCTCTGTGACTTCGGGGACTGTCGCGCCTTCCAGGTCGGGGACGGCCTCGAACTCGACGCCCTCGTCGGTGACGTGAACGGCGAGGAGTTCGTCGCTCTCGCCGGCCACCTCGACGACCGAGTGACCGGTGCCGACGAAGTTTCGGGAGAGGTAGCCGCCGGCGTTCGAGGAGAGCAGACCGCCCGTCAGCGGTGAGAGGCCGGTCATATTCATCCGGCCGGTGAAACTCATATCGGACTGCTGGAGCGGGCCGGAGGCGAGATACGCGCGGTTCTCCGGACCGAGCGGGTCCGCGTCGAAGGGGATCCGATCGTGTGCCAGTTTCGTCGCGACGCCGCGTCCGCCGATGAACTCCGCGAGTTCCTCGTCGATGTTCTCGGTCGTGGTGGTTCTGTCGCCGACGTCGATTGTCAAAAGCGAGCCGTTGGCGTGGAGCATCGTTCTGAGATACGCAAGCCAGCACTAAAACCCGTCGCTGATCGCCCGCGACCGCCGATCGGGTTACCCAGCCAGCACGGCGAGCACGACGAGTTGGATCGGGACCAAAAGCAGCATCGTCGCGAGCGTGGCCGCCGAGACGACGCGGATCAGTTCCCGAACCTCGACGAGATCGTACGCCAGAATGACGGCGATCACAGCCGACTGCTAGGGGAAAAACGGCATCGAGAGCGCGACGGGTTCTGTCAGCGCGACCGGGAGGAGCGGTAGGTCGGCATCGACGGCGAACGTGAGAAGCACGGGCGTCACGACGCTTGCGGCGGCCAGCCCGCTGACGACGAAAAGCAGGGCCACGGTGTACAGGAAGAGGACCGCCAGGATCACAACGAGCGACGAGCAGAGCGACTGCTACAGAGAGCGTCGACAGCCGAGTGCTCGAATCCGATTCGAGAAGTGACATCATTCGCAGGGTAAAGCGGTTCGCGGCAGTCGTTCCCCCTGGGAATTTTCAGATGGAAAGACGGAGTGAGCATATACCAACGAAGAATCGCTGGGTGCTGCTTATACTTGTTGATGGATACCCCGTCCGGGCGTTATCGGTCCTGGCCGAGCAGGTCGCTGTCGGGTTGCTGTCACCAGTTGCTCACCTAGATGCATTGAGACACCAGCACGACGCGGCGTACAGGAAGCCCCCCTCTGGTCCCGAATCGCGTTTCCAGCGGTGGGAGTTGACACCGTCTCCGAGGTATTCTGTATTTCAAAACGCTCGACCGCCGAAGATCCAGGGTGAATTATTCGATGACAACGAGCCAAAAAAGTGAGGATGTTTTTGAGAGAAAATTCAAAAAGCAAAGAATCCGTTACGGTTCGGCTGTTTCATCGGAAAGTCACGGCGGGAACGGTGACGAACGGCCGGTTTCGGCTGCCAGATCTGATCTGGTGATAACAGATGTACTTCTGTTTCGACCGGTGGATTGCAAAGCTACTGGCGTATCTTGCGTATTTCGTTTTCACATTTAGAAAGTGACCGAGTTGCGCCTGTCATCTCTCGGCGGTTCGAACACAACCCCTGTGACACTCGGGTGCTATTCGGGGACTCGCACCCCTTCGGCGTCGGGCCGGCGGACCGATTGACCGACCAGCAACTGGAAGACGGTATCGTCGGTCAGATTCTGGGCGCGGCCAACGAACTGGAATTGAAACTCACCCAGGGGAGACAGTACCTGAGTTCGAACTAGTGTATATATCAGATTGAAACTACTATTAGTAATATTATGTTCTCTTCATCAACTATCGATATCTCCGATATCAACTCCTACGCAGACCAGATACGGTGTGTACCTCACAGAAGATTAGGTCACTATAACAGGTATTCTATTCAATCATTGACTATCTTATACTCGAACTACGGGCTCGGGTCGATGGGATTTGCGACGAGATGTTCGCGGCGCCGTCTCCGAAAGCGCCGCGTGGACAGACCGGTCGAACACCCAGTTTCAACAGTCATTTATTTCGGCTCGTCGTTCCCAGCGTATGCGACTTGCACGATTACAGACGCCCGAGGGGGTCGTCGAAGGCCAGTACAGAGACGGGATGATCCACGCACCGGACGGCGAGTACGCCGTCGGACGCGACGGCACGCTCACGGCCCCTTGCTCGCCGTCTGCGATGTACTGCGTCGGCCGCAACTACGCGGAGACGCTCGATCAGATGGATTACGAGCGGCCGTCGGAACCCGATTTCTTCATCAAGCCACCCGCTGCGCTCGCCGGCACCGACGATCCGATCCGGTATCCGCAGTGGACTGAAGAACTGACGTACGCCGGTGAACTCGCCGCCGTCATCGATAGCCGCTGCCGCGACGTCGCGGTTGAGAACGTTTCAGAGGTGATCCGTGGCTACACGATTATGAACGACGTCGACGCGCTCGATCAGAGCGGACGAACCGCGCGAAAGGCGTTCGACGGCTCCGGCCCGTTGGGTCCGTGGATCGAAACGGACTTAGATCCCGAGGGCACCGAGATGGAGACGATAATCAACGGCGAAAAGCGGCAGAACTCGAACACAGAGTTGATGCTGTTCGGCCCCGAGGAGATTGTCGCCTTCCTCTCCCGAAGGTTCACACTTCGCCCCGGGGACGTCATCGCGTTCGGAAGTCCAGCCAACCCGGGAACCGTCGACCCCGGCGACGAGATCGAGATCACCTACGAGGGTGTCGGGACGCTCCGGAACACGGTGATCGACTCCGTCGAAGCACGCGCCGACTGAATCGGACAGCGCTTCCGGGTGGATCCCGGGAAGTTCGGACGGCGCTTCCGGGTAGCTCCCGGGAAATGAGCGTCGGCATCACGGGCAGTTCCCGAGCCGAAAGCGTCGACCGCCCGATCAGTTCCCGACCGCAGTCGCCCGCTCGACGATCTCCTCGCCGTACATCTCCTCGAGTTCCTCGTGTTGGTCCGGCCGGTGTTCGTAGACGTCCTGGAACAGCGCGATCGGCGTCCCCGCCGCCTGGTACGTTGCCTCGTCCCACATCCGGTCTTTGCTGATCTCGACGCTCACACCGTCGATGACCACTGTGGCCGACTGCGTCATCGCGATCGCACCCTTCCCGGCCTCCTTGGCCGCCTCGAACTCTTCCATCGAATCGACGATATCGGTCATACTGGGGACGTAGGCGGTCATATCCAGCAGTTCCTCACGGAGTTCGTCCTCGTCGAGCACGTGTTCGTCGTCGCCGACACGGAGGGTGTACTCGCGGTCGCCCGTGACTTCCAGCCCCATCTCGGAGCCGTCGTACACCTGCTGTCCGTCTTCCGCGCTGAGTTCGACTTCGCGGTCGCCCACTTCGAGGAGCCAGGACCCGGTCTTCGGCGGCAGCGGGGCTTTATTGGCCGTGACGACCTGTCCGGGCGTCAACGACCAGATGCCCGTCATTCCCTTCGCGCGATTGTCGGCCATCCGCTCCTCGTAGCCCTCGATGTCACGGATGTCGTCGTAGGGGCCGTCGACGGCCACGAGCCCGGCGGCGCTGGCGCCCCGGGAGGTGTTGTGGCGCAGTTCGGGCCACGGCGGGAGTTCACCGGTCCGCGTCATCGCCCGCATATCCTTCGTGTAGTCGACCTCACCGTCGACCAGGAGAAAGAGGCGTTCGAGGTTGTTCGCCGGCTTGCCCATCTCCGTGCGGAGGTCGCCGAGGGCGAGTTCGGCCTCGCCGGACTCGACGATGACCGACATCGAGAGCGATCCCGGTTCGAGGCCGCACTCGGTCTCGATGATCGTGAAGAACTCGTCGGCCTTCTTCCAGTCGTCGATGTCGCCCACCTCCGGGATCACGAAGCCGTCGATATGTTCGATGGCTCCGGTGTCGGAGCGGGCGATCCGCAGCATCTGCTGGAATCCCGCGTACCGCTTTGCGGGATCCTCGCGGTGCCAGACGACCCGCGGATGGATCTCTCCCGGGAAGTCCGCGCCGTGCTCGGCGACGACCTCGATGATGTTATCGATTCCTTCCTCCCGCATCGACGGGGCGGTGGCGTCCTCGTTGTCCGGGACCCAGACGTCCGGGGCCTGCATCCCGCGCAACCCGGCCGCGCTACGAAGCATCTTCGCTGAGTCGTCTTCACCCTCGACGGCCGTCGGCGACGTGAAGAACGTTCGCACGAACTCCCGAGTGTAATGTCTTTCAGTACTCATATCCGACGGGCGAATCCTCCCGGGGAATCATATTAAAAGTTCCGAGCGACACGACGAGACGGTCGGCAATCCACCGGTCTCGACCCACACTTGTTCCTCGACATCCGTTTTGTGATGACAAACGGTCGTTTTCGAACTCTCCCCATGCAGTGACCGGGATTCGATCGGCGGCTATCTGTTAAGCGGGGGTCTAATACCCCAGGTGATCGTTTTCCCGCGGTTCGTAGAGCGTTATCCAATAGTAAACATTGATGCCGATCCAATCGCTATGGGGCGTATGACCGAGAAAGCGAATCACCCGATCAAATCCGTCGAAAAGACGGTCCGGATCGTCGAGGCCCTGAAGCGACGCCGCTCGGCCCGGCTTCGCGAACTAGCCGAGGAACTGGAGATGAACAAAAGCACGGTCCACAACCACCTCAGTACGCTGCGCGAACACGAGTACGTCGTCAAAGAAGGCGAGGAGTACCGCCTGAGTCTGAGTTTCCTCCACATCGGTGGCATCCTGCGGAACGAGGTGGAGCTCTACGAGGCCGCGAAGCCGAAACTCGATCGGCTCGCAGCGGAGACAGGTGAACTCGTCACTCTCGCGACAGAGGAGCGAGGACTCGGCGTGGTCCTCTATCGGGCGCGAGGCGAGGAGGCCGTCGAGATCGACACCCACGTGGGGAGTCAGCTCACGCTCCACAACTCCGCACTCGGGAAAGCCATCCTCGCACATCTCCCCCGGGAACGCGTCGAGGCGATCCTCGACGACCGCGGGGTTCCGGCCACGACGGACAACACGATCACCGACGAGGCGACGCTGTTCGAGGAACTCGACCGCATCGAGGAGCAGGGGTACGCCTTCGACGACGAGGAGAACTGGCGCGGACTGCGGTGCGTCGGCGCCCCCATCCTCACAGACACGGGCGTCGTCGAAGGAGCGATCAGCCTCTCGGTTCCCAAGAACCGCCTCGCCGACGAGTCAGCACGCCAGGCCTACGTCGACGAAATCAAGAATACCGCCAACCTTGTCGAACTGAGCATTACCTACTCCTGAGGGGGGTAGCAGCTTGCATATCAGCCGTACATCTGTTAGGTGATTCACCGGATCTCGGCGAGATCACCCGTCTTCGACCGTCGGGACATCCGCGTTTTACACTGCCAAATCTCGCGTCGGGACATCCGCGTTTTACACTGCCAAATCGCGCTGTCTCACCGATCGATTGCGCTATCGACGAGTTCGATCGGGTGGGGTGGGTTCTCCGCTGCCTCTTCCCTGTCGCCGATCTGACTGCGACAGGAGCCGCCGGGAGCGACCACCTGTGTCGCCTCGCTCGCGTCTATCTTCTCGAACAGCCGGTCGGCGATCGATTTCGAGACGTCGTAGTGTTCGGCCTCGTAGCCGAAGCTGCCGGCCATCCCGCAGCACCCCGAGTTCAGCGGGTCGACGTCGTAGCCCGCGCGGCGGAGGACGCCGACCGCGTGGTGGTCCTTGCCGGCGGCGTGCTGGTGACAGTGGCCGTGATAGGCGAGTGCCCGGTCGAGTCCCCCCGGCTGGACCGGTAGCTCCTCGACGAGCCGGTGGGTGTCGAGGTACTCACAGACGCCGTAGGCGTTTCGCGCGACGCGCGCTGCGGCGTCGGTCGAGAGGAGATCCGTGTACTCGTCCTGGAAGACGACGGCGTCGCTCGGTTCCACGGCGACGATCTCCCAGCCCTCCTCGATGTAGTCGGTGAAGGTATCGACGTTCTCCCGGGCGCGTTCGGCCGCCCGATCGAGGAGGCCGACCGAGTAGGCCGCGCGGCCGCTCGGGGCGACGTCCGTCGGGATGTGGACGTGCACTCCCGCTGCTTCGAGCACCCGCACGGCCGCCTTCCCCGGTGCGGGATAGCTGTAGTTCGTGTAGGTGTCGGGGAACAGCAAGACCTTGCGGTCGGCTTCGACCGCGGAGACGCCCGGGTCGCGCTGCTCGGCCCACTCGACTAGCGACTCGCCCGCAAAGGGCGGCAGTGATCGATCGGACGCGATCCCGAGGACCTTCTCCATAACCGCCCGCGACCCGGGAATCGCTGTCGCCCAGTTCGAGAGCGGCGCGAACCGCGAACCCCACTTGGAGGCGGTGTCGATGTTGGCAAACAGCTTCGAGCGGAGGTCCGGCCCCTTCTCCTGGTAGTACTGGTGTTTGACCTCGGCTTTGAGTTTCGCCATATCGACCCCGGTCGGACAGTCGGACTTGCAGCCCTTGCAGCCGACACAGAGGTCGAGGACGTCCTGCTGGAAGTCGGGTGATCGCAGCCGCTCTTCGGGGATCTCACCGCTGATCGCCGCCCGGAGCATATTGGCGCGCCCGCGAGTGGTCGCCAGTTCGTCGTCCGTCGCCCGGTAGGTCGGACACATCACGTCGTCGTCCTGCTGGCGACACGTCCCGCAGCCGTTGCACAGTTCGACGAGATGGGAGAACCCGCCCTCCTCGGAGAAATCCAGCGTCGTCTGCGGCTCGATCGAGGCGTAGTCGGCGCCATACCGAAGATGCTCCCGCATATCGGTCTGCTCTCCCTCGCGGTAGACGACTTTCCCCGGGTTGAGGCGCCACTCGGGATCGAACGCGGATTTGAGCTCCTGAAAGGCGCCCCACAGCTCCTCGCCGTACATTTTGGGGTTGAACTCGGTTCGTGCCAGCCCGTCGCCGTGTTCGCCCGAGAACGCGCCGTGGTGGTCCAAGACGACGTCCGTCACGTCGTCGGCGATCGACCGCATCTTGTCGATCCCCTCCTGTTCTTTCAGCGTGAGGATCGGCCGGATGTGGAGGGTGCCACTGCCCGCGTGGGCGAAGTACGCCGCAGACGTGTCGTGGTCCTCGAGGATCTCCATAAATTTCGCCGTGTATTCGCCCAGCTCCTCAGGTGGGACGGTCGCATCCTCGATAAACGGGTAGGGTTTGGGATCGCCTTCGAGGCTCATAAGCAGCGGAATCGCCGCCTTGCGGAGCTTCCAGAGGTCCGCCTGTGCGGATTCGGAGTACGCCTCGATGACGTCGAAGGCGTCGCCGTCGTCGAGGAACCGGGCGTTGGTCTCGGCGATCGCCGCCTCGAAGTCGGAGACGAGTTCGGAGTCGAATTCGATCATCAGGGCCGCGGCGGCGTCGTTCGGGATCGGCTCCTCGTACTGTGCGTACTGATCGGACTCTCTGGCCAGCCGGAACACCTCGTCGTCCATCAGTTCGACGGCGCTGACGTCGTACTCCAGTGCGTCGGGAACGGCCTCGAGCGCCGCGATCAGGTCTTCGAAGCAGTACAACGCAAGCGCCGTCTCCTCGGGTTTCGTGACGAGCGAGAGTTCGGCCTCGACGACGACGCCGAGTGTCGATTCGGCGCCGACGAACAGCTTCGAGAGGTTGATGACGCGCTCGCCGTCGTCGTTCTCGTAGATGACCTTCTGGAGGTTGTACCCCGAGACGCTGCGTTTCAGATCCGGGTACCGGGCCTCGATCTCCGTTTCGTGTGTTTCGACCAGGTCGCGGACCGCTCGGTGGAGTTCGGCCTCGCGGGTGTCCGCCGCGACGAGCCTGTCCCACTCGTCGCTGTCGAGAACGATCTCACGCGTCTCGATGAGACTGCCGTCCGCGAGCACGACTTTCAGGCGTTCGGTGTAGGCGTCGGTGATGCCGTACCGGACCGAGTGGGCGCCCGTGGAGTTGTTGCCGATGCCGCCGCCGACGGTCGCGCGGTTCGACGAGGCCGGGTCCGGGGCGAACTTGAGTCCGTCTTCCGCCAGTCGCGCATCGAGGTGGTCCTGCACGACGCCGGGCTGGACCACAGCGCGTTGCTCGTCGGGGCGGACTTCGAGGATGTCGTCCATATGCGTCGAGAGGTCCAGCACGACACACCCTGGACCCACCGCCTGACCGGCGAGCGAGGAGCCGGCCCCACGCGCGATCACCGGAACGTCGTGTTCGGCCGCAATCGACAGGGCAGACCGGACGTCCGAAACGTCTTTCGGTTCTACGGCGCCCGCCGGTCGCGCCTGGTAGATACTTCCGTCGGTCGCATACAGTACCTGCGCGTACTCGTCGAACCGGACGGCGCCGTCGACCTCTGCACGGAGATCCGAAGCCAGCGCTTCGTACGCGCCCGTCCCGGCTGTCGGAGCCGGCTCGTCGCGGGCTGCTCCCCCCTCCTGGGGGATCTGTTGTGACATACCCCTCGGGTTGCGGGTGAACTGTTGTAAAATCTGGGGTTGTCCGAATTCGCAGGCCGCGGTCCCCACTGTTTCGTATGGTAAAACATCCCGGTCTCTCGACAGCGTGATTGTTCTACGACGTTCCACTCACGCCCGATCAGTCCCGCTGACACTCACACCCGCGGGATTCGAGAAACTCCGAAATGGAATACTGCTCCCCACAGCTCTGACAGAGGACCTGAACGTCCAGGAGAACCTCGAACTCCTCGACGTCGACGCGGCCGGTCTCCCGGAGCTTCTCGATCCGTTCTTCCGTCACCGAGAGCGTCCGCGTCATCAGCCGCTGGATGCTCTGGAGGTCTTTCTCGACTTTCTCCTCGTCGGAGAGCCGGCGGTACTCGGCGTCCCGGTAATCAGTCAGATACGATCGGATCGCCTGGTAGCTGACGAAGTCGGATTCGAGCTTGTCGACGTCGACGCCGCCGGCTTCGAGTCGGTTCCGGGCGTCGGTCCGAACCCCGGGACTCACGTCGTCGTCGGTCAGGTTCTGGTAGGTCGTCGAGACGTCGCTCTCGAGCGCGCTCATCCCCGCATCGAGCAGGGCCTGCTCCAGGAGCCGTTCGTTGAAGTAGTCGGCGAGATCACGGAGACTGGTCCGCTCGACGCCGTCGCCCGTCCAGCGGGCCTCAAGTTCGTCACCGAGGCCGTCGAGATCGTACTCCCCGATCAGCCGCGCCACCTTGCTCGACGGTCGATTGTCGGTCGAATCTGGCATTAGGGTCCTTTCGCCGAAGAGTCCCAAAAATGTACTGGGCTATCGCCGGGTTGAGAGACGGCCGACGTGTCTCAGATCGACGTGACCCGCGTGAAGTCGTCGTCGAGTGCCTGGGCGTCTTCCGGCAGCAGCGCGACCACGAGGAAGTCGGCGTAGTCCGCGAAGTACTCCACCAGCGCGGCGATCCGGTCCGAATCGATGGCCTCCAGCGAGTCCAGCAGCATAAACGGCACCGTCTCGTGGAGGTCGTGGACGAGATAGCCCGCGAGCGCGAAGATCAGTCCAGTGACCTCCCGTTCGCTCTCCGAAAGGTGCTCGATCGTGTCCTCGTAGGCGGCCCCGTTCTCGGTCGTCCGAACGATGTGGAGCTCGAACCGCGTCTGGACGTCGTTGCCGCCGCCTTCCTCTATCCGCTCGATCCAGATGCGTTCGATGTTCTCGTACCCGAGCAGGTCCAGGATCGACTCCATGTGGTCGTTGAACGATTCGACCGCTTCCGATTCGATCTGGTCGATCTTGGTCCGCTGGTCGGTGAGTTCGTCGACGAGTTCTGCGCGTTCCTCACGGAGCTCCTCTGCGCGTTCGACCGCTGCCTCGATCTCTTCGATCTCGTCGGTCACTTCTTCGAGGTCCGATTCGAGGCTCTCGATCTCGAACTCCAGCTGGTTCGCCTCCTTGTGCAGCGAGAGGATCTCCTGGAAGTCTGCGGACTCGAGGCTTTCGACCTTCGATTCGAGGGACTCGACGTCCTCTGTCAGTTCCGTACGCTGCGCTTTCAGCGCCTCGATCTGCTCGTCCCGACGGGAGAGCTCGGCGTCGATATCGTCGAGCTTTCGTTCGATCTCCGACCGACGCTTCTGCTTTTTCGTGGCCTCACGCTGTTCGGCCTTCCGTTCGTCTAGCTGGCTCTTGACGTCGTTGAGCTCCTCGACCTTCTCCGATCGGAGAGATTTCAGCCGTTCGATCGTGGATTCGATCTGCTCGCGGTCGACCGAAGAGCCACAGGTCCAGCAGACCACTGTCTCGGAGTCGCCCCCGACGAGCTGGTCGGTCACCGAACCGTTCGAGCCGTCGCCAGCGGCTTCGGAGCCGTCGAGGAGGTCGTAATCCTCGGCTTCGAGCCGTTCCTCGTTGTACTGGATCAGACTCCGGAGTTCGTTGATCTCGGTGTTGAGATCCTGTCGTTCCGACCGGAGCCGGTCGATTTCGGCGTCCAGGTCGCGGTGATCGCCCATCGGCGTCTCCGGCAGTTCTTCGAGGTCGTCCTCGAGTTCGCTCCGTTCGCGCTTCAGCGAGGAGACGCTCTCCTCCTGGCGCTCGATCTTCCGGCGGGCCGACTCCAGTTCCGAGCGCGTCTCCCGAAGCTCCTGCAAGCGTTCTTCGAGTTCGGCCTGCTCCTTGCGGCCCTCTTCGACGTCCCGGCTGCTGTCATCGATTTCCTCCTCGAGCTCGGCGAGTTCGTCGCGCTTCTCCTCGATCCGTTCCCGGAGGGTGTTGCGCCGCTTTTCCAGCTCCGGCAACTCCCGCTTGCGGGATTCGATCCGCGCCAGTTCGTCGTTGATGTCGCCCTTCTCGGATTCGAGGCGGCGGATCTCCGCGCGGATGGCGTCGACGTCGACGGGCCGCATAATGACGTCGCGGAGCTGGTCGTCGCGAGCGGCCGCCTGTCTGGCGTCGTTCGTCTCGAGGAGGAACGCGAACAGATCCGCGACCTCCGGATCGTCGAGATACCCCTCACCCTCGAACTGGACCCCGTCGCCCACCCGTTTGAGCGTCCGCTCGTAGGTCTCGCCGTCGAGTGTCATCGACACTTTCCCGGAGTCGGCGTCACCCTTCAGCGAGACACGTTGGCTCCCCATCGCGGCCATAATTGATCGCAGGAACGAAGTTCGGTTCGTCGCGTTTTTGCCAGTGAGGACAGTTACGCCGGGGGGAATGTCTACCTCCGTGTAATCGATGCCGCCGATATTCTCGACGGAGAAGTGTGCGGATTCAGTTAGTTGTTCGGAAGTCGCCATACCTGCCGTATCAGTTCTCGTGTATATAGTCTTTGTGTACTCGATTCCGAGTTTCTCCTGGGTTTCGAGAGGAGATTCGACATTCCCGTTATTGCTTGGAACGAATGACACACTCCCCCTGTGCTGTTCCTGATCTATCGAGGAAGCGACGAGGTAGTGATCATAAGATGACAAAAATTTCCAACTCCCGCCTATATGGGTTGTTTGGTGAACTCCACGGCAGTCACTTCATATTACACAGGTGGTATGATGCCGCCTTCGGCGGCCGTCTCAGCCTGCCGAATACACGTTGAAAATCGATCCAGGCCCGCGATCAGAATAACAATCGTACCTTCGTTACAGTCAAACGTCATAGCGGGCACCGATCAGAGAGAAAACCGCGGGCTCGATTCTGGCCCGAACTCCGAGTATATCGCAGATTGTCCGGGAAAATCGGACGGATGACGGTAAGTCATTCTTTCGTGGGAGTGGAACCGGGGCCGTGGTTCGGCCGATTTCGAGATCAACACCTGAGGAGATATCGATCCGAATCGCCCCGCAAAATGTCGTCAGAAGGACGATATCAGACGATCCAACCGAGTCAGAACAGGCGGCGGTTGGGACTGAGATCAAAGCGCCATTGCAGTCGTAACGCCACCGTGGGAGCCACGGCGTCCGAGATAACCGTAGTTTTTACTTTACCGGCGACGTGAAGACGAGTAAGGATGACCGACGATGCCCCGCCGCTGAAAACAGTCCAGCGCGCATTCGAGATACTGGACCTTCTCAAGCAGGAGAAAGAAATCGGAGTGGCCGAACTGTCGCGTCGGATGGATCTCCCGAAGAGCACTGTCCACGACTATCTGCGGACGCTTCGGACAATGGGTTACGTGGTCAACGACAGCGGCAGGTACCGGCTGGGCTTTCAACTCCTGGAACTCGGCGGTCAGGTGAAGTACCAGAATCGGCTCTTCCACGTCGCGAAACCGGAACTGGAGCGGTTGGCCGGCGAAACTGGCGAGCAGGCGAGCGTCAACGTCGAGGAACGCGGGGAATTCGTGATCGTCCACACCGAATTCGGGTCCGATTCGCTCCAGCTCGGGACCTATCCGGGGCTCAGAACTCCGATTCACACGCACGCAGGCGGGAAGGCCATCTTGGCACACCTGGGGGAAGAAAAAATCGATCAGATCATCGAAACGCACGGTCTGGAGGCAAAGACCGATCACACGACCACCGATCCCGACGACCTGACCGCGGAACTGGAGACCATCCGCACACGAGGATACGCCATCGACAGCAACCAGCAGGTTGTCGGGATGGGTTCGGTTGCGGCACCAGTGCAAGTAAAAGACCAGGTGCTCGGATCGATCGATATCGTCTGTCCGAGCGATCGGCTACAGGACCCAGACTACCGCGAAGAACTCGCCGCCGAGGTGCAGCAGTCGGCAAATGTCGTCTCGGTCAACTACCAGTATGCGCCTTGAGACGGATCGAGGCCGCTTTGCTGTGCGATCTGTTCTTCCACCAGGGACTTCGTTGTGGCCGAATCGGGCAGGGGAACTCTCGGAACTGCGTTCGAGCATCTCAGACGGCCACTGCCACTACCGAGACGACGGCCTCCCTACGTTCGGACAGAATCACCAGAGAATCTCGACTACGTCGACCTCCCACAAGAGGGCCAACAGTACGCGTTCTCGACGGTGCGGGCGTGCGCGCCGATGGGAATGGAAGACGAAGTGGCGTTCGTGTTCGGGATCGTCGACCTCGGCGACATCCAGGTGTCGGCGCGCGTCGAGAACGCCGAGTGAGAGGATCTCGAAACCGGCGATCCCGTCGAACTCGAGATCGTCGAGGTCGACGAACCGGTCGACCACGAACGGGTTTTTTACCGGGTCGAACCGAAGGCGTAGCGCGATGAAGGATTACGAACTCACGATTACGGAGTTCCTAAAGCGGGCGGTCGATCTCTTCGATCACAAGGGAATCGTCACCAAACAGGCCGACGGGTCGATCCACCGCTACACCTACGCGGACGCCTACGAGGGATCTGCCAACTCGCCCACGCCCTCGACGACTACGGGCTGGAGACCGGCGACCGCGTGTCGGTGATGGCGGTCAACCACTACTGGCACTACGAACTGTACTTCGGCCCCTCCTGCAGCGGCCGGAGCATCCACACGACGAACCACCGGCTGCCGGAACACCACCTGACGGAGATCATCAACGAGGCCGAAGACCGGCTTTTGTTCGTCGATCCCGAGTTCGTCGAGACCGTGGAGGCGATCGCCGACGACCTCGAAACCGTCGAGCAGTACGTCGTCCTCGCCGACGAGGTGCCCGAGACGAGCCTCGACCCTGTCGTCGACTACGAGTCCTTTATCTCGGGCTACGACACCGAGTACGACTGGCCGGAACTCGACGAGGAAAGAGAGTTTGCGCTCTGTTATACGTCGGGGACGACCGGCCTCCCGAAGGGCGTCCAGTACCGGCACCGGCGGATGTTCCTGCACACGCTGATCCACGGCCACGCCGACGTATTCGGCGTCGGGGAGGGAGACACCGTGATGCCGGTCGTGCCGATGTTCCACGTCAACGGCTGGGGGTTCCCCTACTCGGGGACGTTCTACGGCTCGAAGCTGGTCTTGCCGGGCCAGCACACCTCGCCGGAGGCGGTCGCCGACCTCGTCGACGCGGAGGACGTGACCGTCGCCGCCGCGGTGCCGACCGTCTGGATCGAGATGGACAGCTACCTCGACTCCGCCGCGGGCGACCCCTCGAGTCGCTGGATCGGGTGCTGACGGGCGGCAGCGCGCCGCCAGCCTCGCTGATGCAGAAGTACGAGGAGGTGTACGAGGCCCCGATCTACCAGGGCTACGGGATGACCGAAGCGTCGCCGCACCTGACAAACACCTTCGAGACGACCGAGATGCAGGAGCTTCCCGACGAGGAGCGCTACGAACTCGGGCGCAAGGCGGGCATCCCGGCGCCGGGCGCAAAGATCCGTCTCCGGGATATCGACGGCGATCCGGTGCCACACGACGGGGAAACCCCGGGAGAGATCCACGCTCGCTCGCCGTGGCTCACTGACGGCTACGTCAAGCGACCGGAGGCCAACGAGGAGTCGTTCACCGACGACGGGTGGTTCAAGACCGGGGACATCGGGACTATCGACGAGTACGGCTACCTCGACATCGTCGATCGACTCGACGACGCGATCAAAAGCGGCGGGGAGTGGATCTCCTCGGTCGAACTGGAGAACAACCTCATCGACGCTGAGGGGGGTCGCCGAGGCGGCCGTCGTCTCCGTGCCCCACGAGAAGTGGCAGGAGCGACCGGTCGCGTACGTCGTCCGCGAGGACCAGTCGCTGGACGAGGAGGCGCTCCGGGAGCACCTGCTTGAGACGTTCCCGAAGTGGTGGCTCCCGGACGTGTTCCGGTCCGTCGAGGAGATCCCAAGACGAATACTCACAAGTTCGACAAGAAGAATCTCCGTAGTCAGTTCATCGAGACGGAAGGAACGCTTCCGCTCGACGAATAGCGTGAGTTTCTCATCATCGATTCTGATAGTAAACGACCACCCGACAACTTTGTAATCAGATATACTCGCCGAAACGGTAGTTCTCGAATAGGCACACGAGCTGTCACACCACCCGCGGTCGGTCGCGACTGACGATATCGAGCCCGTCGCGACCGAGTACACCGAGTCGGTGGCCGGCCCCGACGACGTCGTCGTTCAGGGTAAGGCCGGAGAGGGATTCACAAGGATGGGTGTAATCTCCGGCTGCCGACCGCGGAACCCGATGCGTGATCGGCAGTAAACCGATACCACAGACCGAGTCAGTAGTTGCCGCCGGCGGACGTCGGCGGAGCGTCGTGCGGCCCGTACGGCGCGTCGTCGAGATACTCGCCGGCGACCTCGAAGTGGTCGGCCAGCGACGCGGCGACCTCCTTCCGCAGGACTGTCACCGGGTCTCTGTCTTCGAGGTACTCCAGCGCCTGCCCGGCCGCGTCGATGTTGTACTCCGCGGCCTGCTTGCGCCGGTTGGCGTAGCGGTCGATCTCGTGGTCGTGGACGCCCCGGGTCTGGGCCTGCAGCGCCACCGTGATCGCGGAGGCGGCCTCGTCGGCGTCGGCCACACAGGAGTTCATCCCGCGGGCGCCGAAGGGTGCAAGCAGGTGTGCGGCCTCGCCGGCTAAGAGCACGCGGCGGTGCTCGTCGACGAACTTGTCGGCGATGACCTGCAGGAACTTGTACGTCGAGGTCCACTTGATGTTGTCCGTGTACGCTTCGCCCATCACGTCGGCGACGATCTCGCGCATCTTCTTCTCGCCGGCGACCTCCTCGGGGTCGTCGTCGCCCAGACACTGGACGTCGAGCCGCCACCCGCCGGTGAAGGGGACGAGCATCACGTTCCGGCCGTCGGCGGCCGGCGCGTCGTAGTGGAACAGCCGCTCGAACGGGATCGGGTCCTCCTCGATCGTGTTGCCGTCGAGCGTCTCGACGTCCACGATGATGAAGGAGTTCTCGGATTCGTCGCCGTGGAACTCGGCGCCGATCTCCTTGCGGACCTGCGAGCCGCCGCCGTCGGCGCCGATGAGGTACGGCGCGTCCCACTCCTGCCCGTCGGTGGTCTCGACGTGGACGCCGTCGGGCGTCGATTCGACGGATTCGACGCCGGCCTCCCAGTGGATGTCGATGCCGGCCTCCTCCAAGGCCTCGTGCATAAACTGCTCCGTCTTGACCTGCGGGAGACTAGTGAAATGCGGGAACTCGCCGTCGCCGCCGGGGTTATCGTAGGTCCGTTTGAAGACGTCTTTGCCGCGCCACATCGTCCGGCGCGTCGGCCAGACGAGACCGGCTTCGACCTGTTTTTTCCCCAGGCCAGGGTGGACGCGTTCGAGCGTGCGGAGCGTCGAGCCGTGAACGTAGATCGCGCGGCTGCCGGCGCGGTCGCGATCCGCGGGATCGGCTTCGAGAATCGTCGCCGGGACGCCGCGTGCGTTCAGCGCGAGGGCCGCCGCCATTCCGGTCGGTCCGGCACCGGCGATCAACACTGGCTGGTCGGTGTCGTTGGAACTCATCGTCTACTGCAACCTTGTGACAGACACCTCATAATCGTTGTGGTTGCACTTCGAGGAAGACGGCCGTATGCGGCCGTTTTCGATGGGTACGGCAGAATCACTAACGCAAAACCGATCGTCGTCTGCGACGCGGGGGCGTCGATGAAACGCCGGACGTCCGGGACTGACGGTGACCCGCTGTCGTCAGTTCAGGCCGAGCTTTTCGCCGACCCAGTGGTCGCGTGCGGCGAAGACGAACTCCTTTTCGTCGTCGTAGATAGTCGACTCCGCGACGAACTCGTCCCACTCGCCGTCGCCGACGCGACCGAGATCGTCCGCGGAGGACGCATCGGAGGGGCTCGCAGCCACCAGCTCGTCGAAGGTCTCGAAGTCGGTGTTTTCGCTCACGAACGTGTCGTCGAACACCTCACGCAGGGGAACCTCCTCGTCTTTGCCGACGATGTCGTGAGGGTCGGGGAGTTCCTCTGCCGCCTCGGCCGCCTCTTTGAGATCCGTCTGCTGTCCCATACCCAGAATCTGTGACCTCTGGTATATAAACATTTGTGGTACGCCGGCGGTGGAGCGACAGCACCCACCAGCAGTGGTCGCTCCAGGCGAAGGATTTTCTACCCCTGCGTGCCTGGCCGAACTATGCGGTACTTCGAGGACGTCGTGGTGGGCTCGATCGACTCGTTCGGGTCCTACACCGTGACGAAAGACGAGATTATGGAGTTTGCCGAGAAGTACGATCCACAGCCGTTTCACCTGGACGAGGCGGCCGCGGCCGAATCGATGTTCGGCGAACTGGTCGCCTCCGGATGGCACACGATGGCGATGTGTATGCGGATGATCGCCGACCGGCCGGATCCGCTGGCGGCGCTCGCGGGCGTCGGCGCCGACAACATTCGATGGCGAAACCCCGTCACACCGGGAGATACGCTCAGCCTGCGTACGGAGGTGCTTTCGAAGCGCGCCTCCGAGGGCCGCGACGACTGGGGCTTTGTGACCTCGGCCATCGAGTGCCTGAACGGAGACGACGAGGTGGTCGTGAGTTTCGAGACGACGGCGCTGGTCCAGCGCCGCGAGGACAATCAGTATCAGCAGCGAAAACCGGGCGCGGAGAATTAAATACCGACACCGACCACGCCCGTTCAATGACACAGCAACCTCCGATGACCGAGGAAGCGTCGCTCGCCCCCGACATCCCCGAGGGCGCCGACGAGACCGAACGCTACCGCGCCGAACGGGACCACTGGCGCCATCTGTTCAATCAACTCGCTGCCGAGATTCCCGAACCAGTGATCGTCTTCGACGACGACGGGCGGCTGACACACTGGAACGAGATGCAGACGGAGTTTACCGGCCTGCCGGCCGAGGAAGCGCTCGGTCAGCCCGCTTACGAGGTGATCGGGACAAAAGACGTCGCGGAGACGCTCGCGGAGGAGGTAGCGAACACCGGAGAGACGATCCGCGAGTCGGACATCCGGACGATCACCACCCCCGAAGGCGAGGAGAAGCACGGCCGCGCGATGGGCGTCCCGCTCACGGCCCCCGACGGCGAGACGGTCGGTGCCTTCGAGATTCTCTACCGCGTGACAGACCTCGTCGAGAAGCGGCAATCGATCGAATCGGTCCAAAAGCAGGTCACCGGAGACCTCGAAGGCACGGTCGAGAGCCTCGAGGAAGCATCGGAACAGGTGACCTCGAACGTCGACGTGATCGCCGACACCGCCGAAGCGGAGGCCGAACACGTCCGCGAGGTCGACGACGAGATCCAGACGTTCAGCGCGACGACCCAGGAGGTCGCCGCCAGCGTCGAGACGATCAGCACCCAGAGTTCCGAGACGGAGGAACTGGCCGCCGACTCGGAGAGATCGACGACGGAACTGCTGAACACGGTGGAGGCAGTCGCCGAGGCGAGCGATCGGATGGCCGCGGATGCCCAGGATCTCGAATCGCGCGTCGAGGAGATCGACGACGTGGTCGCGCTCATCGACGACATCGCCGATCAGATAAACATCCTCGCGTTGAACGCGTCGATCGAAGCCGCCCGAGCGGGAGAGGCCGGGGAGGGCTTCGCCGTCGTCGCCGACGAAGTGAAGTCGCTGGCCGCGGAGTCGAAGACCGAGGCCGACCGCATCGAGGAGCTCGTCGAGTCGATTGCGCGGATCGCGACGGACACGATCGACGGGGTCGAGCAGACGGCCGACCGCATCGACGAGATCGAGACGCAGATGGAGGCTGTCAACGAGAACCAAAGGGAGATTCAGGAGGCGGTCGCGGACGTCTCCGAACAGCTCGAACAGATCGCGACCGCCACCGACGAGCAGGCGACCGGCGCCGAGGACATCTCCACGATGCTGAGTACGACCGTCGAGGGCGTCGAGCGGATCGCAGAGGAGGTCGGCGAACTCGCGACCGCGAACCGACAGCAGACCGAGCAGGTCGCTGCGATCCGCCGGAACGTCGAGACGCTCGAACGCAACCTCGGCTCCGCAATCGGCGACGACTGAACGGGACAGGAGGGGAGGTCGACACTATGGATCGAGCAAACTCTCTCAGGGGACTCCCCGAACGGACGGCGAGGGAACCGCGTCGCTCCGGGGGCGTCGACAGGAGCGGAATCGTCCCTTGAGAGGGACGGGCGCCTACTCCTCTTCGGTGCTGCCGCAGACGAGCACCGGGCGGTGGGTGTCGAGGATGACTTTCTGGGTGACGCTGCCGAACAGCGCTTTGCCGGTCGGCGAGCGCTTGCGACCGCCCACACAGATCCGGTCGACGTCGTGTTCCTCCGCGTACCGGAGGATCTCTTCGGCCGGCGATCCGCTGGTTTCGAGCAGTTGGACCTCCGCACCCGCCTCTTCGAGTCGTTCCTGGGCCTCCCGGACAGCCTCGACCTGCTGGACGGACGCGCCTTCGGGGTTGTCGCTGAAGACGTGGAGGATGTACACCGTGACCCCCTCCTCTCCGCCGATCAGATCCTCGACTGCGTTCGTCTGTGCGTGTGCCTGTGGGATGTTGTCGTCGAGTGCGAGTAGTACTCGGACCATATTTCTCACTCGATCAGCCACCTACTTATATTTCGGCGATATTCGGGGGGATGTCGCCGGTCTGAACGACAGACGGGTCGCGGGGTGCCCGGATCGGTGGGGGCAAACCGGACGGCCGGCGTGACGTCACCCAGGTTTATGACCGCGACCGGTGTAGGGGCGCGGTATGCAACGGACCTTCGAGGACGCGGAACCGGCTGTCGCTGACGACGCCTTCGTGTCAGAGATGGCGTATCTCGTCGGTGACGTCAGCGTCGGAGCGCGAGCGAGTCTCTGGCCGTTCGTCTGTCTCCGGGGACACGGAACGCCGGTAGAGGTGGGAACCGAGACGAACGTCCAGGAGTTCACGACGCTCCACGGGGCGACGCTCGGCGACGAGGTGACCGTCGGCCACGGCGCTGTCGTCGACTACGCGGCGGTCGGCGATCACTCGCTCGTCGGGATGCAGAGCGCGGTGATGCGCGGGGCAACGGTCGAAGACCACTGCATCGTCGCCGCGAACGCGGTGGTGTTGCACAATCAGACGATTCCGTCCGGGCATATGGCGTACGGAACGCCCGCCGAAACCAAACCGCTGACCGAGGAGCAGTTAGCAACGATCGACCGGACCCACGAGACGTACGTAGATCTGGCGGCGCGCTTCCGGGCGGCGCGATTGGGCCGTGACCGGTCCGAGTGAGGTTTGTTCGACAGCATCGAACAGACTGGTGCTCTGTGGAACCGAATTCCTTCTTCCGGAGACCTCAGCACCCGTATTCGGGAGGTTTGAGGGTTCACTACGATCCGGGTTCCCGGTTCGAGCGCCGGTAACAGCCGTACGGTTGTTATGTAGCCGCCGAAGAGGGCTCCTGTTCGATCCCATCGAACACAGAGCGGATACTGCTACACCATCGGCACCTACCGAGGCCGACGCGGTACTTACTTGTTCGTCGTGTGGCAATTGGCCCTATGCGACGCGAACAGGAACGGGGCGGCGGGATCAAATCGGACGAAACGCTGTTCGACATCGTCGAACAGCTTCGGGAACTGGACGGTGCGGGCGTGACACAACTCGCAACCCGCCTCGATGTCGCGAAGAGCACCGTCCACGGTCACCTGACGACGCTACGCGATCGTGGCTTCGTCGTCAAGCGTGGCGGCGAGTACCACCTCGGTCTCACCTTCTTCGAGTACGGACAGTACGTCCGCGGGCAACTCGACGTCTTCGAGTCCGGCATGTTCGCTGTCGACAGGCTGGAACGGGAGACCGACGAGATGGTCTGGCTCATCGCGCACCAGGGCGGGAAAGCGATCTACGTCTACGGTCGTGGCGGCAAAAACGACATCAACGTGAATACGATTCTGGGGGAGAGCGTCCATATGCACTACAACTCCGGCGGAAAGGCGATCCTGGCGCATCTCCCCGAAGACGAAGTCGACCGGATCGTCGACAGACACGGTCTGCCAGCGCGGACGGAGAACACGATCACCGACCGAGACCGCCTCGCGAAGGAACTGGAGACGATCAGAGAACAGGGATACGCCCTCAATCTCAGCGAGGATCTGTCCGGCGTCCACGCGATCGGCGTGCCGTTGACCGTCGACGGCGACGTGCAGGCGGCACTGAGCGTCGCCGGCCCCGCACACCGGATGTCGAAAGAGCGCTGTGAGGGAGAAATTCTCGAACGACTCCGGGCCGCGGCCGACGAGATCGACCTGACGATCGCATACAGGTAGGCTCGTGGATCGCTGCTATCCCACGAACGAGGGACGTGAGAGTCACAGCGCGATGGCGAGAGCCGTCGCGGCCACGTTCTGCACCGGGGCGATTGCTGCACACCCCCGGCCGCACGCCGAGAGAAAAAGCAACGCGGCGAAGACGTACGTCAGTCCAATCTGGATCCGCACTGCCCGTTCGGGAGCCGCCAGGCCCGTGGTGGCGAGACAGCCGAGCGGAACGACCGCCGCCGCAACCGCGAACTGCGAACCGACGGTATCGATACCAACCCCGACTGCGACAGTCGCGAGCGCTGCCAGGAGGAAAACGGCGGCGGCGACCCGGGAGGCACTCGTCGGGCCGAGCGCAACCGGGACGGTCCGCTTGTCGATCGACCGATCGAACGCCGTATCGAGGCGGTCGATCCCGATCTTGATGCCCGAGAGCAGCGTACTAAAGAGCGCGGCGACGGCGATGACGGCGAGCGGGAAGCCGGCCGCCTGTGCCGTGTACCCGCCGAGGATCGCCACCCCGATCCCGACCGGGTAGTCGACTGTGACAGCCACGGGGTGTCGGTCGAGATACGGCGCGTGCAAAAGCGCGAGCGCCAGCAGGACGACGACCGAGAGCGCAGCGAGCGGTCCGGCAGCGACGTAGAGCACACCAGCGGCAACGAGCAGCACCGCACTCCCCAGTCGGATCCCTGACTGCAGTGTCGACGCGTCGAGTCTGGGCGTCTCCTCGTCGCGACGGTAGCCGTCGATGTAGCCGTCCCGGAGGTGGGCGACGAAGAGCGCGAGGCCGACAGTACCGGCGTGTAGCGCGGCAATTTCCGGCTGGAATACCCGCGCTGGAGCCAGGAGCGCGCCGTAGACGGACATTCCGACCGCGGGGAGCATAAAGGTCGGGCGCACGTAGGTGAGCAGTCCCGTGACCAGCCGACTCCGACGACCCGACCCGGCGGACATACAGGGCAGTTCGACGGGGAGGGTGAAATAGGATCGTGGTCACGGTCGCTACAGCCGTTGATCGCACGATAGTGAGACCGTCGACAACTGGATTGCGGCGATATCGGCGGTTTCCAGTCGCGAACCTGCGGATTCCGCTCATCGATCAAAACAATTAACACTGCCGTTGGCCTGGTGACTCCTAACACCACACTATGAAACTTGGAGACGCCCTCGACCGAACGGTACGCTGTTATCCCGACAAGACAGCCCTTGTCACCGACAGCGGCCGTTCGTTCACCTACGCGGAACTGGACGAGCGGGCGACACGGCTCGCAAACGCCCTGACCGAGCGGGTCGGCGCGGGGCGGAGTGCCGTTCTCGCGATCAATCACGTCTCGGCGATCGAATCGATGTTCGCCGGGAACAAGCGGGGCCGCGCGACGGTCCAACTTTCCTACCGGGCGACGGTCGGCGAACTGGTCGAGATGGCCGAAACCGCGGATGCCGAAGCGCTCGTCTTCGACGACGCAAACGCCGACGAGGCGCTCGAACTGCTGGACCGCGGCTCCTTCGACGCCGCGATCCACGCCGGCGACCGCGACATCGACCACAAGGACGTCGAAGCCTACGAGGCCGTCCTCGCGGAATCGTCGACCGAGCCCGTCGACGCCGACGGCGACGAGTGTGCAGTACTGTACACCAGCGGCACCACGAGCGTCCCGAAAGCGGTGCCGTTCGACCAGGAACAGCTCTGGTACGGGGCGATCCAGGGAATAATGGAACACGGCTTCGACGAGACCGACGTCGCCCTGTGTACCTCGCCGTGGTACCATATGGTGACGACCGACGCGTGGCTCTACCCCCACTTCGTCGCGGGCGCCACCGTCGTCCTGCACTCGGAGTACGACCCCGAGGAGGCCCTCGAACTGATCGAGGAGCACAACGTGACGGGGCTTTTGGCTGTCCCGACACAGCTCAAGACGCTCAACGACGTCCAGCGGGAAGCCGAGACCCCCTACGACACCGACTCGCTTTCGTACATCCGGACCGGCGGGGCGATCGTCACCGAGAACCTCGTCGAGGAGACCCACGAGCACCTCAGCGAGCAGGTGTACAACACCTACGGGATGACCGAGGCCGGACCGGATCTCACCTTTGCCCACCCGAGCGCGCAGGAGGAACACCCCGGAACCATCGGCAAGGAGGCGTTCTCCTGGGAGATCCGTGTGGTCGAGTCGGTACCGCTCTCGGAGGAACCCGATCCCGAGGCGACCGTCGACGCGGGCGAGCGCGGCGAGATCATCGCCCGCGGTCCTGGAATGTCGACCGGCTACATCGACAACCCGGAGGCCGAGCAGAAATCGTTCTTCGACGGCTGGCTCCGCACCCGCGACGTCGCCCGGATCGACGAGGAGGGCTATCTCTACATCGTCGACCGCGTGGACAACATGATTGTCAGCGGCGGCGAGAACATCTACCCCGCGGAGGTCGAGCGTGTCCTCGGCAACCATCCGGACGTCGCCGAGGCCTGCGTCGTCGGCCAGGACGACGAGCAGTGGGGGCAGGTCGTCACGGCGGTCGTCGTCACCGAAGAGGGCGAAGAGATCAGCGAGGATGAGCTTACGGAGTACTGTCTGCAGCACGACGGCCTCGCCGACTTCAAGCGCCCCCGGGAGTACGCGATCACCGACGAGGCGCTGCCCCGGAGCGACACCGGGACGATACTGCGCGATCAGTTGATCGAGACGTATTTCTCGTAAGCGGCGACGTCCCGAAATCGACGGCGACGCCTTCGGGGCTATCGCCTCGGGGCAAAACGGACGGCGACGCAGTCAAAAGAACAGCACGAACAGCCCGATCTGGATCGGGAGCAGGACGACGAGCGTCGCGATCGTGTAGATGCTCGCCATCCGGCTGAGTTCCACCGTGTCGACGACGCCGAGCCCGAGGATCGCGACCAGGACGGCCGACTGATACGGGAAGAAGTAGCCCGTCAGGGCCACGGCCTCGACCATCGCGACCGGGACGATCGGGATCCCGGCGCTCTCCGCGAACGTGACGAAGACCGGCGTGACGACGCTCGCGACAGCCATCCCTTCCATCACGAACGCAAGCAGCATCGAGACGGCGACGACAAAAACCAAGACGAGCGGCAGCGACGGATCGGCGGGCAGATACGAAACCAGCGTCTCCGCGGCCAGGTCGGTGAACTCCGTTCGCTGTAACCCCTCGGCGATAGCAAAGATCGCTCCCAGGAAGAAGAGAATCGAGAAGTCCGTGTCCTCGATCGCTCCGTGGTCGATGACGCCGACGCGGGGCAGAAACGAAAGCAGCGCGACGACGACCGCACCAAACACCGGATGGAGGCCGTGGATGAAGTCGGTCGCCCAGATGGCGACGCCGACGAGCAGGAACCCAAGCATCCGGCGCTCTCGGGGAGAGGCCGCGATCGATTCGACGTTCTCCGGAGTCGCCATCGCGTCGTGATCGCGCGGCCGATACAGGAGGTACGTGACGGCGACGATGACACCGACGCGACCGATCCCCATCACCGGACCCAGCCACAGCGACCACTCGGCCCAGGAGATCGCGGGACCGCCGCCGGCCTCCACGATCCCCGTGATGATAATGTTCGAAAGCGAGCCGGTCAACACGCCCGAAGATCCGTAGTACGTCGAAAACAGGGGCGCGAGGAAGAGGCCGATCGTCGCCTCCCGCTCTGTGAACAGGTCGCCGAGCGAACGCAGGACCGGCGCGAGGATGAGCACGCGAACCAACGCAGAGGGAACCAGCACCGCGAGCGCGAGACTGGCAACGGAGAGGACGACGAGCAGATAGCGGTACACCGCGACGGCGTCGGTCGTGATCCCCCCGGGCAGCAGGTTCAGCGCGATCCGCTCGACGAGTTCCGCCAGCCCGCTGGCTCGTGCGGCCTCGCCGATGAGCAGCCCCACGACGACGAGCCAGGTCGCCGGCGATCGGAATCCGAACAGCGCGAGGTCCGTCGAGAACGTCACCCCGATCAGGCCGATCCCGAGCAGTGCGGTAAACCACGGTTCGACCGGCGACCCGATCCACAGCGCGACGCAGAACAGCGTGATCGCGAGCATCCGTGCGGCGTCGGGGGCGAGCGGCGCGTACCGAAGGACAGCACCGACCGCCAGCAACCCGGCCGGAACCGAGAGCCAGGCCGGATCGAACGGCACCAGTCGTCCCGATCGCATCCCAGTTCCGTCCGTCATTCTGTGTCGGTCGCCTCACCGTGAACTCTAATGAGAGTGTCGATGCCTTTGCATAGCCAGTTGCGAACGCCACTGCATTTTTAACAGGGGTGACGTCGTATGATCCCACGATGACGAGTGACCAGACCATCGTCGAGATCGCACCGGACGTCTACGACATCACGGTAAAGGAGTCAGCGGACGCGCGCTGGCGGGTGTTCCTCTTCGACGGCGAGACACCGACACTCGTCGATGCCGGCTTCGAGGACACCGTCGACGCCGTCGCGGCGGCCGCAGACGACCTGGGCGTCACGCCGGAACGGATCATTGTCACCCACGGCGACCCCGACCACATCGGCGGCCTCCCGGGACTCGTCGACCGCTTCGATCTCGAAACATGGGTTCCCGAGGGTGTCGAGGTCGACGTCGACGTCGATCACCGCTTCGGCGACGGCGACCGCGTCGGACCGTTCACCGCCGTCCACGTCCCGGGCCACACCGACGCCCACCACGCGCTGGTCGACGAGGCGAACGGGATCGCCGTGATCGGTGATGCGCTGTTCGGGTCGGACGGCCGGGGGCTGCCGGCGGGTCACTTCGTCCTGCCGACGGCACACTACTCCGCGGATCTTGCGACCGCCGACGAGTCGCTCGATCGACTCCCGGCGTTCGACTTCGACGTCGGATTAGTCTACCACGGATCGAGCGTGACCGAGAACGCAAGCGAAAAAATCGCGGCGTTCGTCGAGTTCGCTGGCAAGCACTAGTCGACGGGCCGAACCGGAATCTGTCGCGTTCGCGGCGAGCGATAGTCGACGGACCGAACCAGAATCCGTCGCGTTTGTCGGGAGGTCCTCCCGACTAACGGAGACCTTGGAGAGGCGGTCACCGGCGGGCATCCCGGCGATCGCGGCAACAACGCTCTCAGTGGGAAAACGCTTTGACGGAGTTCGGTATAGTGACGGGTGTGAGTCTCACACAGCTTTTCGAACCCTCGGGGATCGCCGTGGTCGGCGCGTCGCAGACCGAGGGCAAGATCGGATACGAAGCGATGGTGAACGCCGTCCGGTTCGACGGGCCGGTGTATCCGGTGAACCCGTCGACGGAGGGCGAACTGTTCGGCAGGGAGTTCGTCTCGTCGGTGACGGAGATCGACGGCGCGGTCGACCTCGCGCTCTGTTGTGTGCCGGGCCCCGCGGTCCCGGACGTGCTCGAAGAGTGTGGCGAGGCCGGCATCGGCGCCGCAGTGATCTACGCCAGCGGCTTCGCCGAGGCGGGCGAGCAGGGCGAAGAGCTTCAGGACGCCGCCGTCGCGGTCGCCGAGGAGTACGACATCTCGCTTCTGGGGCCCAACACGAGCGGGTTCATCGTGCCCGCCCTGGACCTCCGGTGTTCGTTCGCCAGTGGCGTCGAGGAGATCCCGGAGGGCAACATCGCAGTCGTCGCCCAGAGCGGAGGCGTCGGCCTCGTACTGGCGTTCCAGTCTCGCCGACAGAACCGTGGCGTCTCCGCCGAGGTCGGCCTCGGGAACCGCGCGAACGTCGGCTTCGCGGAGGCGATCGAGTACTTCGACAGCGACGATCGGACCGACGCGATCGTCCTCCACGTCGAGGGAACCGACGACGGCCGTGGACTGCTCGAAGCCTGCCGCGAGAGCGAGACGCCGGTGGTCGCCTACAAGGTCGGCCAGTCCGACGTCGGCGACTTCGCGGAGTCACACACGGGCGCGCTCACGGGCGATCACGAACTCTACACCGCCGGCTTCGCGCAGTACGGCGTCCCGACGGTCGACGCGACGGACGAACTCCTGGATGCGGCCGCGGCGCTCGGAAACTCACCGGCCCCAGACGGCCCGAACGTCGGCGTCGTCACCGCCCAGGCCGGGCCGGGGATCATCATCACTGACCGGATCCAGCGGGCGGGCGGGCGACTGCCGGAGCTCTCCCCGGAGACCCAAGAGCAGGTCGACGAGATTCTCCCTGGCATCACCTACGCCGACAATCCGGTGGACACCGGCCGGCCGATGCCGGAGTTCGGCGAGATCGTGACCGCCGTCGCCGAGGACGACCGCGTCGACATCGTCCTCGTCTACGAACTGTTCGAGGCGGCGCTCGGGTTCCCGGTCGAGGACCTCGACGGACTGGCCGAACGGGTCGACAAGCCGGTGCTTTTCGCCACCGAGGGGATCGAGGAGTCGATGGCCGACGAGCGCGAACGGCTGCGGGACGTCGGCATCCCGTTCTTCGAGACGCCCGAGCGGGCCGCGGACGCCGCAGGCGCACTCGCACGGTACGCACGGCTACATAACGACGGCGCGAGCGGCAGCGATCCGGTGCCCGACGGCGGAGCGGATGGAGAACCGCAGGGTACCGCAGCCCGCAGTCTGGAGGTTCGTCTCGATGAGTGACTCGACGCCGGCGCCGATCGTCGCTGCCCGCGAGGACGGCCGCCGGACGCTGACGGAGGCCGAAGGAAAGCGGCTGCTGGCGTCTGTCGGCATCGAGACGACCAGGTTTACCGTCTGTCCCGACGCAGACGCCGCCGTCGAAGCCGCCGACGAGATCGGCTATCCGGTCGTCGTCAAAGTCTCCTCACCGGCGGTCACCCACAAAAGTGAGTGGGCCGGGGGCGTCGGGGTCGCTGTCGGACTCGACGACGCCGCAGCAGTTCGTTCGACTGCGACGGAGATCTTCGACGCCGCCGCCGAGCGCGACATCGATGCGGAGGTCCTCGTTGAGGAGGCGGCGGATCTCGACGCCGGCACCGAGGTGATCGTCGGCGGCGTGCGCGATCCGTCGTTCGGCCCGGTCGTCCTCACCGGCCTCGGCGGCGTGTTCACCGAAATCTTCGAGGACACGAGCCACCGGATCGCGCCGATCGATCGCGCGGAGGCCCGCTCGGCGATCGAGGAACTGCAGGCCGTCGAGTTGCTGGAAGGATACCGGGGGAGCGATCCCGCCGACGTCGACGCGCTGGCTGCTGCAGTCGCCGCAGTTGGCGATCTGGTCGTCGAACAGCCGATTGCCGAACTCGATGTCAACCCACTGTTGGCGGCAACCGATGGAGTGATTGCGCTCGATGCACTCGTCGTGCTTGAGGAACGTTAATGTTCGAACGCACCTGGACGGTCCGATTTTCGGACACCGACCCACACGGCATCGCCCACTACCCGCGCATCGTGGACGCGCTCCACGAGACCTCGGATATGTTTATGCAGGAGATCGGCTTCCCCTTCTGGGAACTGACGGGGAACTACGACTTCGGCTTCCCGCTGGTAGATATGCGCTTCGAGTTCGAACACCCCCTGCACGCCGGCGACGACGTCCGCATAACGCTCACGCCCGACCCGAGCACGCGAGCCGTCCGATTCGAGTACGATGGGTTCGTCGGGGACGACACGCTCGCGTTCTCCGGGTACGAGCAGCGGGTCTGTGCCGGGACCAGCGGCGGCGGCGCCCAGGAGATCCCCGAAGAGATCCGCTCGCAGTTCGTCGAGTACGCCGACGGGGAGTGATACTGATTACTCTCTTCTCTGACCGCCGAGGGCCGTCAACGGGAGTGGCGCTCGGGGGTAAACAGTGAGAGTAATCAGTATGACGCGGCCGATCCCTGCTGTGTGACGGTGTTCTCGCCGCTCCGAGCGATACCCTTTTGACAGTTACGCCGTTACAGCGGTGTATGGCGGAGTTCACGAACCCGTACGCGGATGAAGACCCGTTCGTCGAAGCGCACTTCGACTGTCTGGAGTGCGGGGGCAAACTCTGGGAGTACGCGATCCAGCGACAGATGGTATGTGAAGACTGCCGGTCGCTGTTCGACACCGAGGAAGTGTTCGAGTCACAGGCCGTCGCATAGGGGGCCGGCGACTCGGTACTCGGACGCTGCAAACCGCTGCAGCCCCGACGCCGGCGATTCGCGGCGTGCATACGTCCAACACACTTATTATCGAGTTTTCCCAACACTTGGGTATGGCACAGCAAGAGCCAGAGGAACTCCTAGAGATGAGTTCCGAGACCTGGGACATCCTCGAGGAGCACAGCCTCCAGCCGCTCTGGGAGATCGAGGACGATATGGGCACCGTCCTGGAGGATCCCGAGGCGGACATCTGGAAGTGGGAGGACATCAAGGAGGCGATCGACGCCATCGAGGCGGACGTCCCTATCTCGGAACTCCCGCCGGGATTCCAGCGGCGCGTCGCCGTCCCGATCAACACGGCGAACGCCATCTCGAATACGATCTACGTCGGCGTCCAGACGGTGTCGCCCGGCGAGACGGCGCCCTCGCACCGTCACGGGGCCAACGCCCTGCGCTTTGCAATCGACGGCCACGAGGACATGAAGACGGTCGTCGCGGGCGAGGAGTTCCCGATGAAGGACAACGACCTGATCACCACCCCGCAGTGGGAGTGGCACGACCACGTCAACGACAGCGACGAGACGGCGGCGTGGCTCGACGTCCTGGACCTCCCGCTCGTGCTCGACTCGCTGAACGCCAAGAACACCTTCGAGTACCACGAACTCGAACGCCAGCCCGTCACCAAGAGTCAGGGCTACTGGGCCTCCCAGTACGGTCGCGGTCGCGCCGAGTCGGATCTGAAGGCAGACGGCATCCCGGGTCCCTTCGAGGGCAACCAGGAGCCGACGCCGCCGTACCGGTTCCAGTGGGCGAATATGGTGGAATCGCTCGAACAGCGGGCGGACAACAACGACCCCGACCCGAACGACGGCTACAGCCTCACGTACGTCAACCCGGCGTCGGGCGAGCCGCCGCTTTTCCCCACGATGTCGTTCCGCGCGCAGCTGATGCAGGAGGCGACCGATCCGCACTTCCACAATATGACGGAGATCTTCTTCGTCATCGAGGGCGAGGGCGCCACTCACATCGGCGACGAGGCCCTCGAGTGGAGCCAGTGGGACATCTTCATCGTCCCGCCGGACGAGATCCACCACCACGAGCCCGACGGCGAGGCGACGCTGCTCGCGATCACCGACAAGCCGGTCTTCGAGGCGTTCAACCTCTACGCCGAGGCCGAACCGTCGTCGTAGACACACCGTCGTCGTCGGGCGCGACGTCGGGACCGCAGCTCCTCGGGGATCGCTCACGCTTCTATTTTGGTACCGCTACCGATGATCACAGTATTTCGGTAGGCTACTGCTGATCACACCCCACAGGCAGCCGCAGGGCTGCCAGTGTCGCCCCGGACTCAGTGTTCAGCCAGTGAAAAAAACCAGGAACCGAACAGCGTTAGTCGGTACCGTGAGCTACCGCTACTCCTGGCCGCCCTTCTGGACGTTGGCCTCGGCGTAGCTGACGTCGCGTTCGGTGACGTCGACGGTCATCGAGCCGACGTCCTCGATCTCGGCGTCGATGGTGTCGCCGTCGTGGAGTTCGCTCACGCCCTCGGGCGTGCCGGTCGTGATCACGTCGCCGACTTCCAGGGTCGCGCCGAGAGAGGCGTACTGGACGATGTCCGCGCAGGTGTAGACCATATCCCCGGTGTTCTCGTACTGGCGGCGCTCGCCGTTGAGCTGCAGTTCCATCTGGAGGTCCTGGGGGTCGTCGATCTCGTCGGGGGTGACGACACACGGGCCGATGACACAGAACGTGTCGTAGGACTTCCGGTTCGAGCGGTCCTGCCCGCCGCGCAGGGAGATATCCAGCAGGATCGTATAGCCGAAGATGTTGTCCCACGCCTCATCGGCGGTGACGTCCTTCGTCTCCTCGCCCATAATGAACGCCAGTTCGATCTCGTGGTCCGTCCGGCGGTCGCTGAAGGGGAGCTCGATGCCGCGGTCGGGGCCGACGACGCTGGAGGGCGCTTTCAGGAAGTAGCCCTTGTCCTTGATCGAGAACCACTCCTCGGTGGTGATTTCCTTGTCGGCGATCGCCTCCTCGATGTGCTTCTCGTAGTTCAGCGGTGCGGCGATGACCTTCCCCGGCCGGCCAACGGGTGAGCCGACCTGGACGTCCGCGACATCGTGGTCGGGGGCTTCGTCCGCATATTCGGACGCGTCGTAGTCGCCCTCGATGTACTCGACGAGCGGCTCGTCGCTTTCGAGGCCGAGCCGGTCGGTGAGGTCGATGATGCCGGTGCCGTCGTCGGTGAGCAGTCCGAGCTGGGTGTCGTCGTAGCGGACGAATCGCATACACGGACAATCGACGGAATAAGTAATAAAAGATGCCTTTCCGGCCGAAGGGATCGTCTGCGAGCGACGAGGATCGGCAGCGCAGGCCCAACCGTCCGGCCCCGCAGCCGACCGGCACTGACCGCACAACAGATCGCCGCCAACCGCTACAGGTGACTCTCCGTCCGCGTCAGTTCCACGTCGGCCGCGACGTCCTCGCGGAAGTGCTCGGCGATCGAGTCGAGCGTCCACCCCTCGGGATTCACGCCCACGGCGTCCATCGCCGGGTCCGAGTAGACGCCGACCCGATTGCCGCCCGCGTACAGCGTACAACCGGTGATGTCCTCGGCGGCCTCGCTCGCGAGGTACGCGACGAGCGGCGCGACGCGCTCTGGCGGCATCTCGGCTTCGGTGTACGGCCGGTGCTCCTCGGGAACCGTCTCTGTCATCCGCGTGTAGCCGTTCGGAACGAGGGCGTTGACCCGGACGTCCGAGCGGACCAGTTCCTTCGAGACCGACCGGACCATCCCGAGGACGCCGGCCTTCGCGGCGGCGTAGTTGGCCTGACCGAGGGCGCCGCGCGCGGCGCCGGCGCTGACCGCGAGATACGAGCGCTGCCGGTCGAAGCCGCCGTCGCCCTCCTCCGCGTCGCGAGCCTCACTCGCCTCGCGCCAGTGGCTCGCAGCCGCCCGAAGCGGCGCGAACTGGCCGGTGAGGTTCGTGTCGATGACTTTCCGCCACTCGTCCTCCGAGAGCTTGTAGCTGATCCCGTCGCGGAGGATGCCCGCGAAGTTGCAGACGAAGTCGACGCGACCGAACTCCGCGACCGTGTCCGCGATGAGCTGTTCGGCGTACGCGAAGTCGCTCACGTCGCCGTGGTGGGCGACGGCGGTCCCGCCGCGTTCGCGGATCTCCTCGGCGACGGCTTCGGGGACTGACGGGTCGCTGCCCGTCCCGTCGACCTCGGTGCCGAGGTCGTTGACCACGACGCGGGCGCCGTGGTCGGCGAGTTCCTTTGCCGCCGCCCGGCCGAGGCCGTTGCCGCCGCCGGCGACGACACACACCGTCTCCTGGAGCATCTCAGGAGGATCTCAGAAGGGGAACTCGCGCGGCTCGTGCTGCAGCGAGATCCACTTCTTCTCGGTCACTTCGTCGAGGAAGTCCGTGGAGTTGTACCCGCCGAGGCCGGAGGCCTTCGTCCCGCTGAAGGGCACGTGCGCCTCGTCGTTGATCCCCTGGTCGTTGACGTGGACGTTGCCGGTGTCCATGCGCTTTGCGATCTGCAGCCCGGTGCCGACGTCGCCCGCGTGGACCGAGCCGGCGAGCCCGTACTCGGTGTCGTTCGCGAGTTCGATCGCCTCGTCGACGTCGGAGAACGGGATCACGGGCGCGATGGGGCCGAAGTGCTCGTTACAGGAGGCCGCCATATCGTTCGTGGCGTCCGAAAGCACCGTGGGCCTGACGACGAGCGAGTCCTCGACGCCGTCGAGTTCGACCGTCTCGCCGCCCGTTTCGAGCGTCGCGCCGGCCTCGATCGTCTCTTCGACGTACTCCAGCATCTCGTCACGCTGGGACTCGTTGATAATCGGGCCGATGACGACTTCGTCGTGTGCGCTCCCGGCGGGGAGTTGCTCCGCACGCTCGGTCAGCCGCTCGACATATTCGTCGTAGACCGACTCGTGGACGATGTGGCGATTGATCGAGATACAGACCTGTCCCTGGTGGATGAACGACCCGAACACCGCGGCGTCGATGGCCTGATCGAGGTCTGCGTCCTCGGTGACGATGTGGGCGTTGTTCCCGCCGAGCTCCATCGCCGGGACCGCGAGGTTCTCTGCGGCGAGGGCCGCGACGTGCTGGCCGACCTCGGTCGACCCGGTGAACGCGACGACGTCGCTGTCGGGGTGGCCGGCGAGGTGATCGCCGATTTCGGAGCCCTTGCCCGTGACGACGTTGATCACGCCGTCTGGGAAGCCGGCCTCCTCGGCGAGTCGGGCCCAGAGGAGTCCGCCGATGATCGGCGCGTCCGTCGACGGTTTGAGCACGACCGAGTTCCCGGCGGCGACGGCGGGCGCGAGCGCGCGCGCTGTGAGGTTCAGCGGGAAGTTCCACGGCGAGATGACCGTGACGACGCCCTTGGCCTCGCGGTAGACGATGTTCTCCTTGCCGGGGATGTTCGAGGCGGCCGTCTCGCCTTTCATCCGTCGGGGCAGCGTCGCGGCCTCGGCGAGGTGGTCCTGTGTGATCTGGACTGCGGTCTCGCCGACGCCGTGGATGCCACCGATCTCCGTCGTGTTGAGTTCGATGATCTCCTCGGCGTGCTCGTCGACCGCCTGGATGAGTCCCTGGACGTGTTCCTGGCGGGCGGCCGGGGGCTGATTTTCCCACTCTTTCTGTGCCTCGACGGCGGCCTCGTAGGCTGCGTCGACGTCTGCCTCCGATGCGCGCGGGACCTCGGTGACGACCTCACGGGTGGAGGGATCCTCGACGGGTGTGGTCTCGCCGCTTTCGGGGTCGACGTACTCGCCGTCGATATACAGTTTGCTCCAATCGGCGTCGATGCTGTAAGGTGACTGGCCTTCGAGTGCCATACCGACTAGTTGCGTCGTATCAGTAATGAAAGTTTGGCCAAATCGGCAGTTTCATCCACTGTGACCCGGTTACATCGGTGATACCGGGACGAGATCACGTCGAAGAGTGGACGACAGTCGGGGAAAGAAAACGATAAAAGAGCATAGAATCACGGTACGGACGAACCCACCAGCCCGCAGTTGCGTCTCAGGGTTGGACAGCAAACTCACCTATGACTGAAACCGAACCCGACGCCCTGGATTCGCTGACCAGCTGGCTCATCGTCGCGCTCGGGCTGGTCATCCTGGTTCTCGACTGGGGGCTCGTCTTCACCTTCACCGTCTACTCCGAGGCGCTCGCCGAGGCCTTCGGGCTGTCCGGGCTTCGGGTCTCCTCGGTCTTCTCGATCACGATCGCGGTCTTCTACATCGCGGGCGGGCTGATCGGCGTCGTCATCGCCCGCTTGCCGCTGCGTCCCGTCGTTGCGACCGCCGGGGGCGTCTTCGCTATCGCCATCGGCCTCCTGCAGATCACGGGTTCGTATCTCGGGCTGGCCGCCACCTTCGCGTTGATCGGAATGACCGGCGGGACGATGTTCGTCGTCGTCATCTCGCTCGTGCCGCAGTGGTTCGACCAGTACCAGGGCCGGGCGATGGGCATCACGATGACCGGCAACGGCCTTGGGATCTTCGTGTTGCCGCCGGTCTGGGTGTGGCTACTCGAACGGACGGACATCAGAGGCGCCTTCGTCGTCGTCGGCGGCGTGACAGTTGCAGTGATCCTGCTTGCCAGCCTGCTCTACCACCGACCGCCCGGACAGGAATCGACGCACGCGTCGCCGATGGATACGACCTGGCTGCGGACGAATCTGACCGACTTGCCGTTTCTCGCCGCCTTGGCCGGCTTCGCGCTCCTGTGGAGCTGGTACTTCGTTCTCTCTGCTGACTTGGTCGGGATCCTGACCGCAAACGGGATCGGACGGACCGTCGCCGCGACCGCGTTCGGCATCGTCGGCGGCGTCAGCGTCGCCGCGCGGGTCGCAAGCGGCGAGTTCGCCGACCGGATCGGAATGCGCGTGACGCTCACCACCGGTGTCGTCCTCGCGTCGCTGTCGATGGGCGTGTTGCCGCTAGTTTCGTCCCCGCTTCCGATGTACGTCCTGCTCGTGCTCTTCGGCGTCGGCCTCGGCGCCATCGCGCCGCTTTTTTCGCCGATCATCATCGAGCGGTTCGGCCCCACGAACGCCACCGCCATCGTCGGAATCTTCACCGTCGCGGAGGCGTCGACGGCCTTCTCGGTACCGATCGTGCTGAACGTACTGACGGAGGCGACGGGCAGCTACGCCCCGCCGCTCATCCTGATCGGCGGGGCCACGCTCCTCGGTGCGGGGCTGTTCTACTGGGGGACGGTACCGGGGCGAGGGAACGAGAGCCGGGCTGGCGGCGACGCCGAGCGCGACCCAGCCTGACGGTTACTGGTTCAACCCGGCCGCGAGCGCTTCGATCGGGGTCGGCGGCTCCTCGCGTCCCCCGTCGTCGCGAGGCAAAAGCGAGCGATCGGCGGTCGCCCCGAGATCCGAGAGTTGGGTTCGACAGGATGCGCCGGGTGCGACGACGGCCTCCGCGTCGCTGTCGTCGACCTGTCCCTTGAGCGTATCGCCGATAGCAACGCTCATCGCGTGGTGTTCGGCCTCGTAGCCGAAGCTCCCGGCCATCCCACAGCAGCCGGAGTCCAGCGGATCCACGCGGTAGCCCGCCCGGCGGAGGACCCCGACGGCGTGGTGATCCTTCTTCGTCGCCTTCTGGTGACAGTGACCGTGGTACGCGATAGAGAGCGCCGGCGGCGCGAAGTCGATCTGCTCGTCGAGCCGGAAGGTGTCCAGATACTCACAGACGCCGTAACTGTTGGCCTGCACCGTCTCGACGGCAGCGCCCGAGAGCAGGTCGCCGTAATCGGACTGCAGCATCACGGCGTCGGAGGGTTCCGCGACGACGACGTCCCACCCGGACTCGATCCGCGGTGCGAGCGCGTCGACAGTCTCGCGGGCGGTCTCGCGGGCGACGTCGAGGTGACCCTTCGAGAACGCCGGCCGGCCGCTGTCGGTGACGTCGGCGACGTCGACGTGGACACCCGCGGCCTCCAGCACTTCGACCGCTGCCTTCCCGACGTCCGGGTGGCTGTAGTTCGTGTACGTGTCCGGCAGGAGCACGGCGTGGCGGTCGGCCGCGTCGGCGTCGACACGGGAGCCACCGCGGGCCGCGAACCAGTCCTGGAGCGTCTCCCGCTCGAACGTCGGCAGCGTGCGGTCGCTGGCGATCCCGACCGTCTTTTCGAGGACCGCCCGCGCGCCGGGGACCTTCGCAGCCCAGTTGGAGACGGGCGCGAAGGTGCTGCCGAGTTCGGCGAGGGTGTCGACGTTCGCAAACAGCTTCGAGCGCAGCGAGGAGCCGTGTTCCTCGTGGTAGGCGTGCGTCACCTCGGCTTTGAGTTTCGCGAGGTCGACCTCGCTCGGGCAGTCGTTGGCACAGCCCTTGCAGCCGATGCAGAGGTCCATCACCTCGGTGACGAACTCCTCGCCGGTCGGGTCGTCCGGAAGGTCGCCGCTCATCGCCTGCCGGAGCATGTTCGCCCGGCCGCGGGTGCTCGTGATCTCCTCGTCGGCCGCGCGGTAGGTCGGACACATCACGCCGCCCTCCGACTGCTGGGTGCGACAGCCGCCGCAGCCGTGACAGAGCTCCACCATCCCCTGCATTCCGTTCTCGTTGTCCCACTCGAGTGCCGAGTCGAACCCGGCCTCGAACTCGTAGTCGGGGTCGAACCGGAGGTTCTCCGTCAGCGCGACGTCGCCGCAGACCTGCCCGGGGTTGAGCAGCCAGTCGGGGTCGAAGGCGGTCTTGAGATCCCGGAACGCCTCCCAGAGCTGGTCCCCGTAGAGTTTGCGGTTCCACTGGGTCCGCGCGCGGCCGTCGCCGTGCTCCCCGGAGACGGAGCCGCCGAGTTCGACCACCAGATCCGTCACCGCCTCGCCGATGGCCTCCATCGCCTCGAGGTCGGTGGCCGACTTCGTGTTGACGAGTGGGCGGACGTGGAGGACGCCCGGCCCGGCGTGGGCGTAGAAGGACGCGAACGTGTCGTTCTCCTCGAGCACCTCCTGGAACTCGGTGACGAACCGCGGCAGATGCTCCGGCGGGACGGCGCAGTCCTCCAGGAAGCTGATGTGCTTCGCGTCGCTGGTCCGGCCGAGGAGGATCGGAAGTCCCGACTTCCGGAGCTTCCACAGTTCCGCGCGCTCGTCGTCGTCGTGGGCCTCCAGGGCGTCGAACGCGAAGCGTTCGGGGTCGTTCGCCGTTTCGGCGTCGTCTTCGCTTGCTGATTCGACATCCGCATCCACGTTCTCCCGCCCAGGCACCCGATCCGCCAGGAGTCGCCGAACTTTCTCGCGGCCTTCGGCCTCGTCCTCGGCGTAGAACTCGACCAACAGCGCCGCTTCGGTCCGATCGGGAAGCTTGCCGGTGACCTCGGCGAACTCGGAGGTGTCGGCCGCCAATCCGATCAGCACGTCGTCGATGAGTTCCACGGCAGCGGGGTCGTGTTCGAGCACGTGCACGACGTCGCTGACGGTGTCGACGACGCTGTCGTAGGTCAAAAGCGCGACCGACTTCGTCTCCGGGACCGGTTCCAGGGAGACGGTCGCCTCGGTGACGACCGCGAGCGTGCCCTCAGAGCCCGCAAGCAGTCGCGCGAGGTTCACGACGCCCGCCTCGCCGAACTCGCCTTCGGCCTCCGCGAGCAGGCGATCGAGGTTGTAGCCGGAGACGTTCCGCTTCAGTTCGGGGTATCGCTCGTGGATCTCTTCGGCCTGCTCGTCGAGCACTGAGACGACGCCCGCAGCGATCCGCTCCTCGGCGTCACCGTCGGGATCGGCGCGCTCGCGGAGCTCTTCGACCGCAACCTCGCCGAACGTGGTGACCGTCCCGTCGGCGAGGACGACCTCCGCCTCCTCGACGTAGTGGTCGGTCTTCTCGTAGACTAAGGAGTGTGCGCCCGTGGAGTTGTTGCCGATCGCGCCGCCGATGGCGCTGCGGTCGCCGGCCGCGGGGTCGGGGCCGAACGTGAGGTCGTATTCCGCCGCGCGGTCGTTGAGATCCGCGAGGACCGTTCCGGCCTGGACGCGTGCCTCGCGGGCGTCGGGGTCGACGTCGCGGATGACGTCCATATGCCGCGTGAAGTCGAGGACGACCGCCTCGTTGACGGTCTGGCCGGCGAGGCTCGTGCCCCCGCCGCGGGGAAGCACCGGGATCCCCTCCTCGGCGCAGTAGGAGACGACTGCGGCGACATCGGCGGTCGAGGTCGGGAAGACGACGCCGATTGGCGTCACCTCGTAGGCGCTGGCGTCGGTGGCGTACAGCTGTCTGGTGTAGGTGTCGAAGCGGACCTCGCCGTCGACGCGGGCCGCGAGCGCGTCGACCAGATCGGGGCGTTCGACGGTCTCGGAGACGTACTGGTAGTCCGATCGGGCGTCCCGGGCCGGCGCGGCACTCCGTACGCCACCGTCCGGAACGGCATCGCTGTCGCGGTCGGGCATATGCCTACTACTGAGGACAAGGGACACTTATAGCCGCCGTTGTCGGTGCTCGGCTCGGTTTGCGGTGGTCGACTCGGTTTACGGTGTTGCCGACCGGGTCACACCACCGCCGACAACAGCAAGTATTTTTTATAATCCTCCGCGACGTGCGGGATGGCACCGTGAACCACACCGACGATACCACGACCGACGGTCTACACTCCCTCACGGACCGACTTCTCGATCGTGATGTCGACGCCCACGCGGCGGCGATCGAAGAACTCGCCGAGAAGGGCGACGAGCGCGTCGTTCCACATCTGGTCGAACTGCTCGTGATCGACAGCATCGCGAACGACTGGGGGGAGTTCGGCTTCCCGGCGGTGCTTCGCAACCACGATCCGCCGCGGTACCTCGAACTGCCGGAGGTGCGCTGGCCGGGCGTCCGCGACGCCCTCGCGACGCTCGCGGACCCGGATTTCGACTCCGCGCACGCGTGGGTCGAGTGGGAGTCGTGGTACTCCCAGCAGGGGATCGAACCGCTCGCGGGATTCGAAGAGTGGAAACTCGGGCTCTATCGGTCCTATCTCCCGCCGGTCGGTGGGCTCCTCGATTGCGAACCCCGCGAGTTCGATCTGCAGGGGATCCGATGGGGCAACTGCGACCGCTCCTTCCTCGCGGCGCTCAACGCGCCGTCGTTCGTTCCGGGCGACGCCGTCGACGCGGGCGAGGACGGAGTGTCCGCGGAGGCCGACAAGTCGGCGGCCATCGACAGCGCCGCTCCCGAGCGTTACCTGCAGGACGACCACGTCGTGTTCGGCTTCGAGATCGAGGGAACGGCCTACGCAGTACCGCGGTGGATCCTGTTCCCGCACGAACTGCTGAACGCCGAACTCGACGGCGTGCCGGTCAGTCTCACCTACTGTACGCTCTGTAACGCGCCAATTCTCTACGACCGACGGCTCGGCGACGGCGACAGCGACGTCCGTACCTTCGGCAGCACCGGGATGCTCGCCTCGGGGAACAAGGTGATGTACGACGAGGAGACCGAGACGCTGTGGGACCAACACGCCGGCACGCCGATCGGTGGCCCCACCCTGGCCGAGTCGCCGGAGCTCTTCTTGGACCAGTTCGCGGTCACGCAGACGGAGTGGGGTGACTGGAAGGCCGAGTATCCCGCGACGCTCGCGCTCGACATCGACACCGGGTACGGCTACGACTACTCGCATTACGACGGCAACATCGACTTCTTCGAGCACTACTGGAACCGCGAGGAGATCGTCCAACCGGGCGTCAGACGCGCCGAGGGCAAACTCCCCGAGAAGGCGTCGGTGTACGGGATCACCGGGAGCGACCCCGAAGCGGTGTGGGTCGTCCCGGTCGACGATCTCGGCGAAGAAGAGGTCTTCGTCGGCGAAATCGACGGTCGAGAGGTAATTGCGCTGCTGGATGCGACCGGCGACGTCGCCGTCTACGAGTCGCCGTCAACGCCAGTCGAACGCGTCGACGACACAGAGGGGATCGCGGTCGTCGGAGACGATGGGACCCGCTGGCGAGTGACGCGCAACGAACTCCGGGCCGACTCGGATGCGCGCGAGCGGATCCCGGGCCGTCACGGCCTCTGGTTCGCGTTCCGGACTCACTACGAGACTGCACACGTGCTGGCCTAACACTCGTCGATACGACGATTTCCGGGGCTTGTCTGTTTCCTGCCACAGTACCGTGGGTTCAGCACCACACAGTGGCCCCTGCCTTTGTCCGTGGGGCTCGCGCTGGTGCTCGTGGTGACACTCGCAGCGCTGCCGCCGAGCGGAGGGTGGACCGACGCCCACGAGGAACTTTTCGACGGTTCCCCCCGGTGAACAGGAGCTAGTTTCTTTCTTTTCTATATATCTTTAGAGAACCCATAGATAGTAATTTCCGGGAATTTAGATAAAAGTTTGAAACTGTGCGTTGGTTTTTCTTTCGTCAATCGCGGTCGGCCATATAGGACTCCAGGTCGTCGATCAGTTCCCGGTTCCCCACGTAGACGGGGGTCCGCGCGTGGAGTTCGTCCTTCTCGACGTCGAGCAGCGACTGGTGGCCGTCGGAGGATGCGCCGCCGGCAGTTTCGACGATGTAGCCGACGGGGTAGCCCTCGAACTGGACGCGGAGTTTTCCCTCCGGAGCGTTCCCAAGCGTCGGGTACCCGAAGATGCCGCCGTAGGTGAGCACCTGGTTCACGTCGCCGATCATCGCCCCGCCGTACCGGAGTTTCATCGACGGATCCGACTCGATGCTCTCGACAAACTCCCGGAACTCCTCGACCCAGTGGGGAACGCGGCCGCCGAATCCATAGACTGTCGGATCGTCGGGAAGCGAGAGCTCCTCGTGGACGACCTGGTAGTTGCCGTCGGGGTGGATGACGTACTCGGTGACGGTGTCCGTCTTTTCCCGGGCGGTGACCATCGTGGTCGTCGCGCCGTAGAGAACGTACGCCGCGGCGACGATGTCGCGGCCGGTCGCCGGCAGGTCGTCGTCGTAGATGGCGACGATGGTCCCCATCGCGGCGTTCGGCTTGAGGTTCGAGGAGCCATCGAGCGGGTCGACACAGACCGACAGGCCGTTGCCGACGTCGATGCCTTCCTCGCGTTCCTCGCTGGCGTAGACGCCGACGTTCTCGATTTCGCTGATCCGCTCACAGAGGAGTTCGTCGGCGAAGACGTCCGCGGCCATCTGGGTCTCCCCGGACGGGTTCTCCTCGCCGTGAGCGACCCTGCGGCCGGGGAGGCCTTCACGGATCTCCGGGGCACTGCGCGCGACGACGTCCAGGACGGCGTCGACGGTATCGCTCGTCTGTCCGGTCTCGTCCGGTGTCGGGTTTTCTCTGGTGACCATCGGATCACTCGTGTCAGGGACGACAGTGAGTTCGCTTCGAAATGCGATCACTCGGTAGATAAACTCTTTGTTGCCAGTTCATCCCGGAAATCCCGTCAAATTGCCGCAGAAGTACTACAGCAGTGCTTTTCGGTGGGTGCCACCCGGCCGGTGGGTCGGCTCGAACGCACGCCGGTGGCCAGTGACGTTCTCTCGTCCAGAGCTTAGCCAGTGACGTTCTCTCGTCCAGAGCTCACTACGAATCGTGCTCGCGCGCGAGGCGACACCACGCGGTGACGCGGTCGACGTCGACATCGAGGGCGTCGGCGACGCTCTCCGGACTCGCCGTCGCAAGCCGCCGGACTGATCCGATCCCGGCCTCCCTGAGAGCGGCGACGGTTTCCGTATCGAGGTTGTCGATGGCGGTCAGCGGCGTCGGTGCACTCCGTTGCCGCCACGCCGCCTCCGCGTCCGTCGCGGGAGCCTCCCCGGTATCGATTCCAGCGGACTCGTCGGAACCGCTCGCGTTCTCCTCTGCTCCTTCCGCAGTCCCACCCCTCGCGTGGGCAGTACGCTCGCGCCACGCTGCCTCCGCGTCCGCCGCGTCGCCGGAGCCGTCGGCCTCGGTTTCCCCGGATTCGGACCACCCCGACGAGTCGGCGATCCACGCCCGCTCGTCGTCGTCGAGGCCGCGCACCTGCGAGGAGCGACGGCCGAGGTCGGTCCCGCCCCCGTCGAGCGACCACGAAAGCGAGTGTTCGCGCCTGATCTTGGCCGCGACGCCGGGATTGACGCCTGCTTCCTTCAGATCTCGGTAGGCGACGCGTTTCTCCGTGAGGTCCTCGATCGTGAGCTCAGAGTCCCGGAGGACGGTGCCGGTCTTTGGCCCGACGAACCGCAGATCCTCGAAGGCATCCGGCGTCGCAGTCACGTCGGACTCTTCGCCGTCCCCATCCCGGTCTGATTGCTCGTCCGCGGCCTCCTCATCGTCGCTCTCGTTGGAGACTGTGTTCCACGGTAACGGGATGTCCAGATCGTCGGGGTCGGGGGCGGCCGCACGCGCCTCAGCATCGTCAGCGACCGCTTCGATCCCCCGTTCGACGGCCCCCTGGCTGTCGGTCGGTCGCTGGCGGCTGTCGTCCGAATCCCCCTCGTCAGTCACGCTTACCTCCGTCGGTTTGTACCTCCGCAGTCGGGAACTTGAGTATTTCCGTGCCTGTCATCTAGTTGTAAGGCGTCGGACGGGTGCACGACGCCGCCCTGCCGACGCCGCCGGCGGCCCGGCCGGAGATCTCTCAGACTGGGATTTTAGAGATCCGGCGGGACTCCGGACCGATATTCTAAAGATTCGGTGGAACTCCCGACGGCGGAGCCGTCGGGTTTATTTCGAGCGCCGCCGTCGCGCCGGTAATGGCGAAGATTCGCGTCGAGGGGCTTCGGAAGACCTACGGGGAGTTCCCCGCGGTCGTCGACAGCGACTTCGCCGTCGAACGGGGGGAGATCTTCGGTGTTGTGGGGCCGAACGGCGCGGGCAAGACGACGACGCTGAAGATGCTCGCTGGCCTGGTGGAGCCCACCGAGGGGGTCGCGCGGGTGGCCGGCTACGACGCCGGCGATCCGGAGATGCGCCGGAACCTGGGCTTTCTCCCCGAGGAGTCGCCGCTGTACGAGGATATGACGCCCCGCTCGTATCTCTCCTTTTTCGCCGACCTCTACGACGTCCCGCGCTCAGCCGCCCGGGAGCGGACCGAGAAGACGCTGGATCGGCTGGAACTCGAACATCGGGAGCGCCGCCTCGGCGATATGTCGAAGGGGATGAAGCGGAAGGTCGCGATCGCCCGCTCGCTGGTCAACGACCCCGACCTGCTCATCTACGACGAGCCCGCGTCCGGGCTGGATCCACTGACGACGAACTACGTCCTGGAGTTCACCCGGGAACTCGCCGACGAGGGCAAGACAGTCGTCTTCAGCGCGCACAACCTCTATCACGTCGAGAGCATCTGCGACCGGATCGTGATTATGAACCGCGGCGAGATCATCGCCCGCGGAACCGTCCCCGAGATCCGCGAGCAGTACGGCACGACTAGCTACCACGTCTTCACGACCGTCCCGGTGGAGGGCGCAGAGCGGGATCAGCGGTCCGAATCCGAGCGGTACCGGAGCGTGGTTGCCGATATGGACGCCGTCGAGCGGGTTCGCGAACGCGCGGTCGAGGCGGGCGGGGAAGTCGTCGATATCCGGACGAGAGAGCAGAGCCTGGAGGACATCTTCCTCGATCTCGCCGGAGAGACATCGCCCGCGACGACCGAAAGCGACGGGGGCGGCCGACAGTGAAACGGCCGCTCGGGGAGCATCTCGCGGCCATCCGGCGCATCGCCCGCTGGGAGATCGAGCGGTCCGTCGGGATCGTGGATCGTCGGACGGCGGTCCTCGGTGTCCTGGCGCTCCTCCTCGCCGGGACGATCCTCGGCGCCGGGGCGCTCGCCGGGAGCGTCGCGCTCGATCGCGACATCTACCGCGTCGGAGTCGCCGCCGACAGCCCCTACCGCGAACCGGTCGAACGGAGCGTCGCGCTCGATCCGCGGCCGCCCGAACCGGACGCGCTCGCCGACGGCGACGTCGAGGTCCTCATCCACAACGGCGAGTTCCGCGCCGCCGACACGCCGAAAGGTCGCGCGGCGCTCGCGGAACTCCGAACGTCGGTCCGCGAGTACAACACCGGGCGGATGCAGGCCGAGGAGAACGGTTCCGCGGCGTTCCCGGTCGTCGCCGTCCTGCAGTACGTCTCCCGCTCGGACGGCATCCCGGACAGCGCGCTTGCAGACGGCGACGGCGCCGGCGGCGGGACCAGCGCCGAGACCGACGGCGGTGGCGGCGGGGGCGGTGATGGCGGAACAGCCACCGCAGGGAGCGACGACAGCGGTAGTGACGGATCCGCAACGAACGGAGGTGGCGGACCCCTCGGCGTCCCCGCACTCGGCGGCATCAACCCGCTCGGCGGCGGATCGGGCGGCCCCGCCGATATTCAGCCGCCGTTCCCGTTCGGTTCGCTCGTCCTCGCCTTTGTCTTCTTGGTGCCGATGAACTTCGTCGTCCAGGCGTACGGGAGCACGATGCTCAACGAGCGGATCAACCGCCGCGGCGAACTCCTGCTTGTCGCGCCGGTCTCCCCGGGCGACATCGTGGCGGGGAAGACGCTGCCGTACCTCGGCGCGATGGTCGCTGTGACGGCGCTCATCGCCGTCGCCGTCGGCGGGAGCGTCGTCGCGGTCGCCGCAGTCCTCCCGATCGCGCTGGTCTTTCTCTCGGCGACGTTCGCCGGAGCGATGTTCGCCCGCTCGTTCAAGGAACTCACCTTCGTCACGGTCACCGTCTCGGTGTTCCTGACCGCGTACACGTTTGTGCCGGCGATCTTCACGAACGTGACGCCGATCGCGCTCATCTCGCCGCTGACGGTCGTGGTGCGTGACCTCCAGCCCTTCGCGTCGGTGACGCCCGGCGCATTCCTGTTTGCGACGGTTCCGTTCACCCTCTGTGCCGGCGTGTTGTTCCTGCTCGGGATCGGGATCTACCGGGAGGAGGATCTCTTCACCCAGCGGGCCGTCCCGCTGAAGTTCCTCGACGCCCTCGATGCGCGCGTCTCTCGGCCGCGCGACGTCGCCGTGCTCTCGGGGCTCTCGATCCCCTTCGTCTTCGTGGCGGAGTTGCTCGCGATCGCGATGCTGTTTGCGCTGCCGGTGTCGATCACCGTTCCCCTCCTCCTCTTTGTCGTCGCCGTCGTCGAGGAACTCGCGAAGAGCCTCCACGTCTTTGCGGCGTTCGAGAGCGGGACGTTCCCGCGAACCGGACGCGTCGCGCTCGTCCTCGGGGCGCTCTCGGGGCTGGGCTTTTTCGTGGGCGAGAAGTTCACCGCCGTCGCGCAGGTCGTAGGCCTTCCGGAGTTGGCGCTCGGCCAGGCCGCGTTCGCCCCCTCCGGGATCGGCATCTTCTCTGCCGCGGGGCTGCTTTTCGCACCGCTCGTCCTCCACACCGTCACTGCGGGACTGACCGCCCTCGGCGCGATGCGGGACCTGCGGTGGTACGCCGCTGCCTTCGTCGGCAGCGTCCTCGTGCACACGGCCTACAACCTCACGGTGGTGACCTACCTTGGCTGACCGCACGGACCCGCGGGTGACGATCGCCCGCCGCGAACTCGGGAGCCTGCGGAAGGAGAAGACGATCGTCCTCGCGCTGACGCTGCAGCTTTTCATCGCGGCGTTTTCGTCGTTTCTGGTCGTCGGCCTCGTCTCGCTGTACGATCCGGGACAGGTCGACGGCTACGACGTGGATGTCGCGGTAACCGGCGACGCAGCGGAGGACCTGATCCGCGCCTCGCGGGAGGTCCGCGGGGTCGATGCGGAGTTCTACCGCTCCGAGGAGACGGCAATGCGAGCGTTCCAGGAGTATCGCGCGACCGGAATCGACGCTGTGATCGTCGCCGAGACGCGCGACGAACGAGTGTTCGTCCGGGCCGTCGCGCCCGACTCGAACGTGCAGACGACGATCGTCGTCGTGCAGTTGCGCGACGTTGTCCGCTCCTTCGAGCGCGCAGAGCGGACCGACCGGGCGGCGTTCCTGTCGTCGACGCCGCTGGATCTGCCGCCGGAGGCATCGTCCAGCCCGTACTTCGGCTTCACCTACACGGTGTTGCTGCCGCTCCTGCTCTTTTTGCCGGTGTTCATCGCCGGGTCGGTCACCGTCGACTCCCTGACCGAGGAGATCGACCGCGGGACACTGGAGTTGCTCCGGGTCGCGCCCGTCTCGCTTTCGGACGTCGTCGACGGAAAGCTGCTCGCAGCGGCGGGACTCGCCCCGGCACAGGCCGCGCTGTGGGTGCTCCTGTTGGAACTCAACGGCACTGCCGTCGCAAACGTGTTCGCCTTGCTCGCCTTGGTCGCGGGACTCGCCCTCCTGATCTGCGGGCTCGGCGCTACGATCGCCCTGCTCACACCCGAACGGCGCGCCGCACAGTTCCTCTACTCCGTGGGGGTGTTGTTCGTCTTCGGGGGCACGACCCTGTTACCGCACGGCCCGGTCAACGCGGCCTCGCGGCTCGCCATCGACAGCGCCGGACGGGCGGAGTACGTCGCTGTCGCGGCCGTCGTCGTGGTCGCCGTCGCCATCTACGGCGGGCTTCGAAGGCTGATGGGTCGGATCGACGCAGACGATCTGTGACGGAACGACTGCGCGGACGCGACGGCGAGCGTCCCCTTTCGGTGACGACTGCCGCTCTTCTGCACCTGCGAGGCGGAACGCACTCAAACCCAGGGGTCGCAGTAGGAGTATGGGACTCGGAGGGACGGCAAAGAAGCTCCAGAAAGTGACGGATATGGCAGAGGACGTCTACACGCGATTGAACGACCTCCGCGATCAGGTCGTCGAGATGCGTGAGACGACCCAGGAGACCAGCGACCGCGTCGACCGCCTCGAAAAGGAGGCTGCGGAGATGCGTGCGCTTCTCGAAGCGCTCGCAGAGCGGGAAGACATCGACGTCGAGCGCGTCACTGCGGACGCACATATCTCCGAAGCCGAACGGTCGACCGCGGCCGACGCCCCAGGCGAGACCTCGGAGGCGGACGACGCATCCGAGTCGGACACGGTCGAAGAGACCGAGTCCGAGATCTGAACGGTAACGATCCTTCCGGACGTACTGCGTCCGCTCAGAAGCTGACGGATTGACAATTCCCCGTTGCTCGTCTCCTCCCCCCGAGCGCCGCCAGCGGCGGTGGCGCTCGGCGGTGAAAAGTGAGAGTAATCAGTGTCAGTCGACGAGCCGGGCGTGCTCCACTTTCATACATTTGTCCTGAACGAAGTCGAGCCCCGCGTCCGTGGCCCGCTGTCCAGCCTCGGCGTCGGTGATGTGCAACTGGAGCCACACGGCGTCGACGTCCCCGACCGATTCGTGGCGCTCGACGGCGGCATCGACGATGTCGCCCGCCTCCTCGCTGGGCCGGAACACGTCCACGACGTCAATCTCGATCGATTCGGGCACGTCCGCGATCGAATCGTAGGCCTGCTCGTCCAGCACCTCGTCGGCGAAGGGGTTGATCGGGACGACCCGGTATCCGTGTCGCTTGAGGTACGCGGGGATGTCGTGGGCAGCCTTCCCGGGAGTGGTCGAGCAGCCGACAACCGCAACTGTCTCCGAATCGAGAATCGATCGAAGTCCGTCGTCGCCGGTGACGTGCATACGATAATGGGCGTGTGCAGGCAGTAAAATACTGGCGCGTCGGTCAGGACAGGACGACTGGCGAGGGGTTGAGGGGACTGCTGCGATGCGATGTGCGGGGAGACGAATTACGGGAACAGCGTTTGGAACTCTTCGCTCACTCGATCGCACGACGTCGTACGATCCGATGAGCAATCAGTTGTAAACGTCACTACAAGAATGGCAACCGACTCGTCAGGTCCGACGACCCGCCAGCTATCCCGAATTGACGCCCACAGACTTAATTCACGAACAGTAAAATCCGAGACTATGAATTCGGGAGATCGACGACAAAAACTGACGCTTCTATTCATCGGCCTATTCGTTCTGTTTGCGCCCCTCCTCATTCTCGTGGCCACCATCGAAGCTTTGTTGTTATTCGGCGATATCGACTTCGCCGATCTGACTCCCGTAGAACTGCTGGAACTGTATCTCCTCGATCTCGTTTTACTCGGTCTGTTCGCACTCGTCGTGTATCGCCTGCTGCGCTATTTTCTCGATAAGCAACTTCCCGAGGTCATTGAGGCACTCGAGGCGGAAGACGACGACCAGGAGAATGAGTGATACGAGAAACGAGAGACGCACCGTGTATCCACCACGTGCGGGACCGCCAGTTCCGTAACTCGGGGAAATCGACTGCGAGAGAGGACGGGTGAAGTCGACGAAGAGTGGTCGTTCGGTTCCCTTTTATACCGACTGTCGTGAGTGATTGATCAGTCGTTCGCGAGCCGGACCGACGGCGGCCCGTCCTCTTGGGTCGTGATGATGCCGTCGAACAGCTGTTTCAGCGTGTTCATCGTCTGATCGTCGTGGGCGCTCGCGTCGATGGCGAAGACGCCCAGCCCGTCGACGCTCTGGATGCGACCGGTGAAGACGTGGAGAAAGCGGAACACCGTCTGCAGATCGGCGTACATCAGAAGTGTCGAAAGCGAGTGGAGCATCACGCGGTTTCGCTCGATGCCGCGATCCTGGTAGAACGACTGGAGGAACTCCGAGATTTTGATCCCGATTCCCGTCATATCGACCGGCGAGGAGGTGTACTTGATCCGGTCGTCGTCGCGGATCTCCACGACTCCCTGTTGCCGGGTGACGCAGTCGACGATCGCGACCGGCCGGTCTTCGAGAGAGACACGCGATCCAAAATCGTCCAGCACACGGTCTGCGCCGTCTTTGGTAGTGACGATGATCGCACCTTCACCTTGCTCCGTCCCGGATGCCAGGATGTCCAGACAGAGCGACCGCTTTCCGGAAAGCGGCGGGCCGCTCACTAGGACATTCGTTCCGGGTGGGACCTCTGCATCGAGGTCCGTGCCGAGGTCATACATCTGAACTCCTCGGCGCCGAACCGCCGGCTAAAGGGGAAATACTGATCGTCCGATGGATCGACTCGCCGGGAGTCATTAGACGAATAGACGATAGCGGGTACAGATAATATTCTTTTTGATTACTCCTAACGAAATGTGGCACGATCAGTCGACGGATCGGCGGTCCGCCAGTCGAATGTCGTAGTGTCTGCTGTACGTCTGCGAAGAATGTCGCGGCTCTCTTGCAATAGTTACAGCCGACAGTATCAGTATCCCGGGACTCCGCCGACAACTTCGACCGCCCGACCGACGACGAACGCCGCCGTCGCGAGAAACATCCCGCGTTTGAGTCGCTGCTGGGCGAGCGAGGCGTCAGAGAAGGAGCGTACGACCGCCGAGAGCATCACCCCGTCGGCAGGCACGACGAGCGCCAGATAGAGAACGCCGAAGGTTCCCATCAGATACGGAGTGACACTCGCCACGACGGCGACGGCCAGGATAGCGCCGGCGATCCGGAGGGCCGTCGATTCGCCGACGACGAGCGGGAGCGTCCGAAGCCCTTCTTCGCGGTCGCCCGCGAGATCCTCGACGTCTTTGACGATCTCTCGTGTCACCGTCGCCAATCCCGCAAGCGCGAACAGCACGAGCACGGCCGGCTGATCCAGTTGGCCGACTGCGGCAGCCCCGAACAGGAACGTCGAACCGGTCAGATAGCCGACGACGACGTTGCCGACTGCTGGCAGGCCTTTAAATATCTCCGTGTACGCCACGAGCGCGAGGAGGTTGATTACGGCGATGGCGATCGCGAGGGTCGGGAGCACGACCGCGGCGGCCACGGCACCGAAGAAGAGTGCAACGCTGAAACCGAGTGCTTCGCGTGCAGTAACGGCACCACGCGGTATCGGACGTTCCGGGCGATTGAGGCGGTCGATCTCGCGGTCGAAGTAGTCGTTTACCGCGTTCCCCGCCGCCGTCGCGAAGACGGTGGCGAGGACGGCGGCAACGACAGCGAGCGGTCCCGACGCCAGTCCCGCGGCTACGAACGCGCCGGTGAAGGTGAGTACGCCGGCGGCGATGGCGTTCCCCGGCCGTGTGAGTCCGAGGAGACCCCGGGCAGTTTCTGTCCCGATCGTTCCGCCGCTTTTCATAGGTCGTCCGTTCCGCGGCTTCGAGATAAAGGACGCGGACTCGTCCGGGGCGAATCCGTGGGTTTAAATTACCGTATCCCGGTATCTGCGAGCGAGGGCGCTTAGCTCAGTTTGGACAGAGTGCTTGGCTTCGGACCAAGTTGTCGCGGGTTCAAATCCTGCAGCGCCCATCATTCTGCGTAACGGGCCACATTTGGCAGACGGCGGTACGTCGCTCATAAAGGAACCCCTCTTCGGCCGTTTGGATTTCATCACGCTGCGGAACGGGGGTCGCCGGTGTTATGCGATTCGTTCGCATTTGAGTGACCCTGTGGGGACATAATACTTGGGTAGAGAGTGTAATCGGCGGCGCGCGCGAGAAACTTTGGTCGTCTTCCCGCCACTCAACTCAGCGATTCAGAGGGCCTGTCCGAACTGAAGTAAGCCAGAATCCCCTCCGGAATTAACTATCTGATGTTGATTGTCCGTCGTATATACTTCCCTACGATTGGTGTTGAGGTACTCAGGACGGCGTGAGTAGGTCGTCGATGTCCGCTACAGTAAACAAGGACCACGAGTCATCGAGTTGTGCTTCGAGACCGGCGACGAACCCGTTTTTCGAGAACAGGGCGAACTGCTCGTCTCGATCCGACGGTCCCCATCGGACGTTCTCCGCCTTTGCTCGTAGACTCTCGACGAGGTCTTCCCCAGCCGGATCCGTCGTCCACTTACATTCGGCGAGGAGGACTCGGTCGTCGTTCGGTGCCAGCCCGACGATATCGATTTCCTCTTCTCCGTACCACCAGCGACCGACTTCCGAGTACGGTTCGAATGCGCCGCGTCGAATCCCTTCCCAGACGGCTTCTTGGCATACGTCCTCGAACGTGGTTGCGACGTGCGTTGGGAGGTCCGGTTCAATCGTCCCGTCGTACACGATCTCCGGTGCTTCCTCGATACTGGACCGATGCGGCTCGACATACCGAAACCAGAACCGAAGGAACTCGTCCGCAACCCGGTACCGTGACCGCTTCGATTTCTTCCCCGAGGCCGTGACTGGCACATCTCGTTCGATGAGGCGGAGTCGGCGAAGTGTCTGTAGGTACTTCGAGAGCGGTCCCGGATCGATCCCCGTTGCGCCGGAGATCTCGTTCGGTGTCGTATGGCCCAGTGCGACTGCTTCGAGGATGCTCATGTACCGGGCTGGGTTTCGGAGCTCGGTGCGCAGGAGGAACTCGGGTTCGTTATACAGTACCGCAGACGGTGATAGGACGTGTGATCGAATGTTCGCCGCGAGCGACTGGTCGTAGTCGAACAGCGTGAGGTACATCGGGGTACCACCTGTGACGGCATACGAGCGAACCGCGTCCGTGATATTGTATGAGATGACCTCTCGTGCCTGTTGAAACGAGAACGGCGTTACGTCGAGTTGGGCCGTTCGTCGCCCGTACAGTGGGCTCTCGTGACTCAAGATCTCTGACTCCATCGTGCTCACGCTCGACCCACAGAGCACCAGCATCGAGTCCGTTCCATCGAGCTCCTGGTCAACGAATGCTTGCATGTACGATGGGAGTGAGTCGTTCTCTTCGACGAGGTACGGGAACTCGTCGATGACGACGACAAGGTCCTCCCGCTGGAGGTTTTCCCCGAGGTATTCGAACGCTTCGTCCCAACTGTCGATTCGAGGGACGCGCTCGTCGAAGTAGTCCGCAACTTGGTCGAGGAACTTCTCGCGCTGTCGATGCTCGGCTTCCTGCGCGGCAAGGAAGTAAATGTGGGGACGGTCAGCACAGAATTCTTTGAGGAGTTCCGTTTTCCCGACCCGACGCCGGCCATAGACGACAACGAAGTCCGAACCGGGGGACTCCACCGCACCCGTGAGTGTATCGAGTTCTTCCTCCCGGTCGAAGAAGGTCATACTTAGGATAATGATTACTGCGATAATGACTTAAGAATTCGGGTGGAATCCCACCGGAGTGTTTCTCGCACTGCGACCAAGACACCGAATCTGACGAGGGATGCAGGCGAGGTGGGAACTGGATGTACGGGAAACTGTTTTCGCTTGGTGTCGACTATTCACTCCTCGAACCCGGAACCGACGGTAAACGAGGCCGGTGCGCAGGGAAGTTGGTTGTGCTGACACCACCGGCAGTGCTCACCCGAAGTGTACTGACTGAACGAGAACTCAGCAATATGGTTCATCGACGACGTCACGTCATCTCTGACTGCTTCCAGATCACCATCGCTGAACGTTCGGGATTCGACTTTCGGCCCGATGTCACCGACATAAGCGTATCCCGCGCGTGCGACAGGCTCATCGTACAGGTCACGGCACGCTAACAGGTAGATCGGGAGTTGCTTATCGTCCTCCAAGTCGCGGTGACGTTCGGTCGCTTTGTAGTCGATGACGACCAGTTCGTCGTCAGGCGTCCGGTAGACGGCGTCAATATAGCCGACGAGTTCGTGCCCATCGATACTGAGTTCGAATTCTCGCTCCGCGTCGATGATCTCGTAACTGGGGAGATCTAACTCGAAGTACCGGTCGATGCATTGTTTTGCCGCCGAGAGCGCGTCCTCAGCGCGGCGCTGACTGGCGAGTCGCTCGCAGATCTCGTACCACTCCTCACGACGTTCCACCCCTTGATTCGCGGCTTGCTCAGCGGTGTCGTGGAACAGCAATCCGATCTCACGTTGCGATGCACCTCCCTTCGCATCGCTCGTGGCCGCGGTCTCCTGATAGTCGGGGAACGCATTGACCACGTAGTCCAGATAGTGACTCCGCGGGCATTCCTCATAGGTCGCCAGCGACGTGTAGCTGTGGGAGAGCGATGGCGACGGTGTCGACGGGCCAGTCAGCGACGCAACTTGGAGGATTTCCCGCTCGGCTCTCGGTGAGAGACTTCCATCCAGAGTGGCCGTTGCCAGGTTTAGCACACGGTCGAGCGCAACCCCAACCGCGAGTTCTTCCCCATCGTGTCTGACAGTACCGCCGACACTTCCGACGGTCTCGCTGGCCAGCGTGTTCGTCCAGTCTACTGCGTCGTCCGGGAGACACTCTTGGACATCAGTCCAGAGCGGGAGCTGTCCACGCTTCGGCTGCCACGGGATTCGAGATGGGAGAATCTCGCCGACCACTTCCGAAACCGAATCCTCGTCCGCAGCATCGTCGCCTTCCTCGCTGCCACCCTGCAGGACGAGGATGTCCTCGGCTCGCGTGATCCCGACGTGGAACACACGGCGGGTCTCACGAGCATCACGCTCGACGAAGTCCTGCGCGAACGCTGCCTCTGGGCCATCCGAGAGGCTGGTTTCGAGCGCGTCGTACGTGCGTGAACTTGGTGCCCACTCGTCGGCGGTGACTTGTGGGATGAGGACGACCGGGAAGTCCAGGCCCTTGCTTTTGTGGATGGTCATCACGTTGACCGCGTCGTCGGCGACATCCGGCTGACTCGTGGGTGTGGTGCCACTCTCGTCGAACAGGGAGTCGTAGTGTTCGAGCGAGTCGATGAACTCCGGGGTCAGCGGAGGTTGGACGGCACTGTCTCCGTACTGTTCGATGACGTTTTTCAGTTGGGTGAGATCCCGGCGCTCCTGCTCGCTGAGATACCACTCGATGTTCGTGCGGTCCGTGAGTTCGCGGTACAGGTGGCTGAGCGACGCCGAATCACGAATGTCGAGTAGTTCCGTGGCGTGCTCGCGGGCTTCTGCGACGCGGTCGGGCTCCTCGAACTCTTCGAGCGGCGTCTCACGGAGGGTGTCCACGAGTGAATCGTCGCCCGCGTTGAGCGTACGGAGGTCCGCATCGCAGAGCCGGTATCGCATCAGGAGGACGCGGTTCCAGCTCACCTCGTCTTCGGGGCGTGCGAGTGCCTTCAGGTAGGCGGTCACGGTGCCGACGCCGACTGATTCCGTGGCCAGATCCCCAGCAACCTGGTATGGGATGCCAGCGTCTTCGAATTCCTCGATGACGGGTGTTGCGTGGGCGTTCTTCCGGACGAGTAACGCGATGTCGCCAGGGTCGTACGCCTCGTCGAGGTTGTCTGCCGCGCCGCTCACCAGATTCTGGACGACGGTGCGAAGCTGGGTCGCACCGTCCGCATCGTCCTCGTCCGGCAGTTCGACGGTTGCGACGGTGTCGCCGTCGTACGCAGGTTCGTCGACGCGTATCAGTGTCTTGTATCGTTCGCGGTGATCGAGTTTCTGAATCGCTTCGTTCGCCAGGTTGAGGATCGGCTGTCGGGAGCGGAAGTTCTCCTCCAGCGGTTCGTCCGTGAGCGTTGCGAATGCGCGGTCGAGTTCGTCGGTAATGTTGGCGACGTTCGCGCCGCGCCATTCGTAGATCGCCTGATCGTCGTCGCCGACGACGAACAGATTATCGTCGGTGACGAGTGACGTGACGAGGTCGAACTGGAGGCGGTCCGTGTCCTGGAACTCGTCGCAGAATACGTAGTCCCACCGCTCGGCGATTTCCTCACCAACCGGCGAGTCCATCAGCGCAGCCGTCTCGACCACCAGGCCGTCGAAGTCAAGGAGATTGCGCTCGTCCAGTTCTCGCTCGTACGCAGCGTACCCGGCGGTGAGATCTCGGGCAGCAAGACAGTCGGAAACGAACGAGTCGAGGTGGTCCGTGAGTTCAAGATCCAGATCGTCCGGGATCCCTTTCGGAGCACCGCTTGCGTATCCTCCGAACAGGTACTTCGGGAGTTTGTACGCGTTGTCTGGCAGGTCACGCTCGCCATCTTCGTGGGCCTCGAACGCGGTTTCAAGCGCATCACACAGATCGACGAGCCGGTCGAGGAAATCCCGAGCACTGGCTTCGATCCCGTCCGTTCCCAATGCATCGCGTTCCACGGCGAGCTCATCGCGCACATCGGGAAGTGAATCCAGCACGCTCGACACGGACCGGCCGCCGAGATGATCGCTGGCAATCGTTTCGATGCGCTCCGGGAGGTCGGCGAGATCGTAGACGCGGTCGGCGGGCCCGAGGAACGCGTCGATGTCGTCTGGCGAGATACCGCTGCGCTTCATCGACCCGATAAAACTGAGCAGCTTCGACGCAGCGCCGGACGCGTACCCGTCGCTGCCGTACACGTTGGGTTTGACCGACCGGTACTCGATGTCGTCGAGAACATCCAGCACGATAGCGTACTTCTCGGCGTCCGTGGCGACCTCGAAGTCCGGGTCGATTCCGGCTTCGTACGCGTAGTCAGTGAGGATCTCGTTACAGATCGAGTGGTACGTGTACGCGTCGATGTCGTACCCCGCTGTCCCAAGTTTCGCGTTAAGCTTCTCCCGCATCGAGTCCGCCGCGTTGTTCGTGAACGTCAACGCGAGAATCCGGTCTGGCGAGACGTCTTCCTCGTCGATGAGGTGCTCGATCTTCCGCACCATCGTGAACGTCTTCCCCGTGCCTGCGCCGGCGAGGACACGCATCGGGTACGCATCGGAGTTGATGATTGTCCGCTGTTGAGGCTCTGGGGACACGTCTTCTTCCGGCACCGGGAACCAGGACGGGTACTCGGACTCGCCGCTCATCGTTGCACCTCCGTGGACAGTCGGTCAGCACACATCTCTCGATAGTCGCAGTCCGGGCACGCCTCCTCAGTAATAAGGTCGAGCGGTTCCGGCTCGTACGTCTCACCCGTGATGCCGTCGTGTGCGGCACGGATGAGCGCCCAAATCGTGTCGTAGTGGTTCTCGTAGATTTCCGTGGTTTCCCGAGGCCAGCCACGCGCGGACACGTCGTATCCGCTCGGGGTGCTCTCGAACGACGTGCTGTTGAGGATCCCGTAGAAACTGAACCGAACCTCCATCCCGTCCTCGTAGAACGGTTCGTTCTTCACGCCTTCGACGTATGTCGCCGTCTGGAACGCGTTCCGGACCCGCTTCGGTTCGTGGGCCTCTCCGTCGAAATGGTCGCCAAGGTACTCGGCCGTCCCCGACGAAAGAACCCCGTCCGTGTTCCGCTTGTAGTCGAAAATGTGCAGCCCGTCATCAGTCCGGACGACGTTGTCAGCTTTCCCGTGGAGTTCTCGACCATCCACTTCGCACTCCACCCAACATTCCGTGGTGATCGAGTAGCGAGCGTGCTCGATCCCGTCACCGCCGTCCGGATCGAAGAATGACGCGATGGCAGCGCGATTCTCAGCTCGTTGGTACTCCTGATGCGCAGCGGATTCGTAGTCATCCGGGGTACTGTGTTTGTCCCACTTTGCATCGAAGACCTGCATCGCCCGGTTGTGTATCGTCTCCGGGTCGTCATCGCGGTCAGTCGCATCACACACGTCCTCGATAGTCTCGTGGTAGATCGTTCCTTGGTTGAGATACAGTTCTGTACGGTCCGGCGCGTTCACGTCTTGCGCGTAGCGGTAGTCGTACAGCCGCGGACACGTCGCGTAGTTCGCTAACCGCGACGGGGAGAGCGATGAACTCATCGCCGCACCTCCCCGTTAGCGAATTCGACACGTGCACGCAACGCTTCTCGGAGCTCGTCTCCTCGGGAGCCGCTTTGTTCGAGCAGGTCCTGAATCTCTCCGAGTTCCGCTTCGACCTCGTCAAGCGACACCGTCACGTCCTGACTGTTCGCGCGGCGCACCTCCGCGAGCGCGTCGTCAACCCGCGACAGCAGGTACTGCTCCGCTGCTTGCTCACTCGTAATGTGTGGCTCATCGGCCTCGGTCACCCACGGAAGATCCTCATACGCTGCTGTGAGGAACCGCGACGCCTGCGTACGCTCTTCGAGCGCCGTGTCTTCGTACTCGTAGAGACAACAGTAGAGCCGGTCTGTCGCCGCGCCAGCACCGACAGCCAACCGTCGCCGCGCGTGCTCCGTGTGGTACTGCGCGAACGGTCGTCCTGACGCTGTCGACGTCGTCGGGAACGTCGCATCCACATCCGCTCCATCGAGTTCCGTTACACCCGGATAGTCCGGCATCGACGCGACTCGCTCGCTCGGGAACAACCGTGTCAGGAACGGGTCACCTGGGTACTCACTGTCGACGAGATTTACGAGAAAGACCGCGCGAAAGGACTCGTTCTTGATCGCTTGCAAGTGATCGACGCGGACGCCGCCGTCGAGGTCCGTCGCGCTCGTCTGATTCTGCTGCGGTGCGTATTCGTGAGCGCGTTCGAGCATCTCCCTGAAGGACTCCCACGTCGCTTCCACGAACTCGGTCTCTTCGAGGAACTCGGCCATGCGGAACGCCCGTCGGACGTTCCCGAACTGCGCCCGTGCATCCAACGGGGCCGCCCGTTCCGCGATCCGCTGTTTCAACCCAGCGTCTGTCGCCCACCAGTGAATCGCATCTTCGACACTCTCCGTCTCGCTGACTCGGTCCAAGCGGTCCGTATCGAGCTCCGGACCGTGGTCGGGTCCATCATCTTCATCGTCGGCGAGATACCGAACGGCCGCGAGGAGTTCCCGAATCGCAGGGTCGTCACCGAACCCGGTGACGGTTGTCGATTCCGTCGGAATCCCGGTGCCTTCGAGCGCTTCGATAGCGTCCGTCACCGCACTACCGCTTTGCTTCGTGGCGACAGCGATGTCGTCGTACCCCCAGTCCGGCTGCGCGACGAGGTCTTCGATCTCGTTCGCAATCTCGGCGAGCTGTTCGTCACTGGAGTCTGTAGCGAGGACGGACACCGACCCAACTCCCGGATCTTCTGGGACCGTTTCGTCGGCGAAATAGGCTGCCGTCGCAGCTGGTCGCGCCGACGGCGTCCCCGATGCCCCACGTCGGGATTCGCTGAACGAAACATAGTCCGTGACTGGCCCTGTCTCAACCCACGTCCGGCGCACACTCGCGTGCTCTTCGGCGACACAGACGAGCTCGCAGTCTCCCGCGAGGGCGTCGAGATACGCGCGATCAAGCGGGAAGAACTCCTCAAACTCGACTGCGAGCACCGCGTTGAAATCAACGACGTCGCCGCGGGCATCCCCGGTGAGGACATCGAGCGCTTCCGAGATGAGTTGCCCGCGCTCCATGTGCCCGTGCTCGGCGAGCCACTCGTGGAACGCGTCAAGCGCAGCCGTGATGTCACGGAGTTCCGGAGTATCGTCAGGCCTGACCGTCTGCCAGGAGATCGTGCCCATCACGGCATCCACATCCTCTATGAACGACGGTTGCGCAGACGCCCGTTGGAGGTACTCCGTTTCCCACTCGTAGTCTGCGAGGAACCGATACAGGAGTTCCCGCCGCAGGGCGTCGGAGAGAATGACGCGGTCATCGGTCTGGTTGAGGACATCGGTCGCGTGCACCACCGGCGACGTCACGTACGGCGTCGCCGCGCCCGGCAGTTCCTCACCTAACGCTTCACGGAACGTGTCCGCGCTCGTCGGCGCACCGGTGATGACGAGCACATCCTCAGAATCGTGCTCGTCGAGAAGCATCCGGTATTCGTTTCGCGCTATCCGTTCGACGTTTTCACCCCCGAACGGTACCGTGACTAACGTCCCGTCGAACCGCCGGTGAGATGAGTGATCAGACATATCTGTTACCCTCGGACGAGCCGCGTGACCCGAGACAGCATACCGGTGTCGTCAGCGGCTGTCTCGGTATCGCGTCGTGCATCTTCAATGACACTGGGCTCATCAATCCAATTCTGGAACCTGTTCGCACTTTCAAACTGAACCGCCGGCCCGTAAATACCTGCCCGGATATGGGCTGGCGTGGCCTTTCTGGAACTCCCAGCATTGCTGCTGGTCCAGATGTGCCGAGAAATCAGCGACAATCCGCCCGTCATCCTTGAAATCAAGTTCACACAGTCCGTCGGACAGCGCACTGATCCGCTTCCGACGCCCCGGATCGTGCTCCTGCTCGGCGGGTGTCTCCAGTGGCACGTACTCCGGCGGTTCCTTCTCGGCATACGCGTACAGCTCCGCGAACACGTCCCGAGCATCCGCGAGCCGATCCGACTGGTCCGGAAGCGAAATATCCCGCTGCAAGAACAGGTGGCACGACACCGATCGAAACCGAACCGCGCAGGCTCTGCGACGGTATTCGACAACGAGAGTCCCGCAAAGTGAAGTCGAATACCCGGCTTCATCGCCCATTCCGGTGTCACCTCTCGTTCCACAAAATCTCACTCGAAACAGCCGGTACTTCGCTTGAGGCGGTCGATTTCTGGCATAGATCAACAGCAAATCGTACCGCCTCACTCTTCGTCCTTATCTGAACAGTGCCACTCGCTCTACGAGAGACTCACGCAGGACAGGCTTGTACTCAAGCCGTTGTACGCCGCTCAGCATCCGCAGTTGGAGAAGACTTGTGTTTCCGCCTACCCTGCTGGGGAGTATGATCGTGGAGCCCTCTCGAATGTTTATCACAACCGAATCCAGCTGTCAGTGACGAAACTTCGGACGTAGTCGGAACGTACGACGGCCACGCTAATTCGGTCTAAGTTCAAATATCGCATAATTGAGTCCCGATTCATCTGTTTGTGTGAGTTGTACCGAATTGGCCTCTCACTGCGATGTGATCCCCGTGAACCCTCGACTTGTCCAAATTCTTAACATACTATAATTAGATATGTTCGATTATAAAATGCGGTACTGTGAAGGGTCACACACTATAGTAGCGTTTGCAACTGATTACACATCCGATCGAAGGCAGTCGTGCGATCGTGTGAGTGAAGATTCACTTTGGAATATACGTGTGGTATCCTACATAGCCTCGGAAAACAACCAGAATACCGTTATTCTACAGAACAAGCGATCAACAGCGGATCAGCTCACACGTCGAATCCGTTGCGCCTGAGTGCCTCCGCCAGTTCACCGTCAGGGTCAGCCGCGAACTCAACCAACGATGACTCCGGTCTCGTTGTCGTGTACAGTTCAGAGTCAATGTTGTCCGGGATCTCGTTCGCGTGCGTCTTATCGACAACTGCAACGGATATTTTTGGTCTCGTTGCCGTGTCTTTTGACTCGCTCATTACCTATTAGTAGAGGAGAGAGACGTTTGGCCTTTGCCATTCGAATATACAATGCTCTTTACGACAAGAGCGTTCGTGGGAGTGACTACCGACCCACGAAGGGACACCAGAACAGGTCGTGGGTTCTCGCCATAGTAGCGTTTGCAAGTCTTTTTTCACAGGATCGCACGACAGCGTGCGATCGGATGTGTAATCAGTTGCAAACACCACTATAATCGAGCTGTGGCGGTGGTTTCAACCGTGCCCACGAGCGCGGAGCGGCGTGGTGTCCAGCGCCTCGAAGAACGGCTGATCGGGGAGAAGATGCTGATACTGTCGGACGTAAGTTCGTGAAACATTTCGGCACCTCGTGGTGCCGAGAATTTCCGGATAGTTACGTCCGACAGTATGAGGTCAAGAACGTCGGTGGGGGGCATTTGTTTCCCATTTTACAATCATTCCATCCGGGAGTCACGCATTATCCGTCAGGCATTCAGAACGCTCTACAACAGTATGGTAACCGTTATTCCGACACGAGATAACACTGCTAAGTGGAAACAAAATCGGTACCGGTTCCACAGCGTGGTGAACCGGTGGAGGAAATCACATGACAGCCAATTCGACAGCCGACGACGTGGACTGGAATTTCAAAGAGCGGGACATCAAGATCCTGCAGGAGATCTCGGAGGATCCCCAGATCTCTTCTCGGGAGCTCGCCGACGTCCTCGCCGAAAAATACGATATCGACGTCTCGCACGTAACGATCAGCGAAACCATCCGACGGATGCGGGAGTCGGGAGTGTTTCGCGAAGCCATCCTCCCCAACGAGCAGTTCTTCAACTTCGCGCTGTTCGAGTTCAAGTTCGACCCGGACAACTTCGAGGAGGAGTGGCGCGCGGCGATGGAGGACATCATCGACGACCGCCACACGCTGATGTACTTCATCTCGAACGGCGAGTACCAGTGGAAGACGATTATGATGTTCCGCGACCGGGAAAGCGAGTCGAAGTGGATCCACGATTTCTACAAGGCACACGGGTCTGTGGTCTCGAACGTCCGCAACTCCGTCGTCCACAACCTACTGAAGTTCCAGACCGACTCCGAAATCTTCGAGCTGCTTCACGACGACGAGTGATCAGTACGAATCGCTGTCGCGACCCGAAAACGGTCTGAACCCACGCTCCCCAAAAGAGGCGGAGAGCCCACCCTCAACGAGCGAGCGAATCCATAGACTCCGAGCGAAGTAGGGAGGGGTAGTTCACGCAGTCTTCAAGATCAGTTCCTTTCCGAGCAGGACGTCGAGCAAAAGCGGGATACCGACGGTGATGAACATAAGGACCGTCGCCATCGCGTTGATCTTCGGCGTCAGGCTGGTCCGGACCATCGTATAGATCTCGATCGGCGCGGTGATCGTCTCCGGTTGGACCCAAAACTGCGTGGCGGTGAACTCGCCGAAGCTGATGACGAACGCGAGCAACATCCCCGCGCCGAGGCCGGGCGCGATGACGGGAAGCGTCACCTCCACGAAGGTTTCCAGTTCGTTGGCCCCCAACGTCAGTGCGGCTTCCTCGATCGAGCGGTCGAAGCCGAACAGCTGGGCCCGGACGGTGATGAAGACGTACGGGAGAACGAGCGTCGAATGGCCGAGGATCAAAAACAGGTAGTTCTTCTGCATCCCGATGTCTGTCAGAAACGCCGTGAGCGCCACGCCGATGACCACCGGACTGATTAGCATCGGTAAAAAGAGCACGCTCGAGAGGACGCTCTTGTACTCGAAGTCGCGACGGACGAAGCCGAGAGCCGAAACCAGTCCGACGACGCCGGCGACGATCGCACTGCCGCTCGCGACGATGAAACTGCTCCACAGGGCGCCCAGGAGCCGGTCGCTTTCGACGAACTCGCGATACCACGTCAGGCTGAACCCATCGGGCGGGAACGAGGGGTACTGCGTGGGGTTGAACGAGACGAGCACGACGACCAAAAGCGGGAGTAAAAGGAACAGAAACAGCAGTCCGGTCGCGCCCCTGACGACGTCCCACCGCAGCCGCTCGCCGAGCAGTGTCATTGATCGAACACCTCCTCAAGGCCGACGAACCGGTTGAAGACTGTGATCAGAACGAACAGGACGACCAGGTAGACCATCGCCATCGCGCTGGCGAGCGGCCAATCGAAGCTCTCGCCGAACGTCCGGCTGATGAGGTTTGCGACCATCAGATCCGAGGGGCCGCCGAGCAGTGCCGGCGCCATAAAGCTCCCGACCGCGAGGATGAAGACCAGTATCGAACCGGCACTGATTCCGGGCAGAGACAGCGGAAGCGTCACTTCGTAGAACGCGCGCAGTGGGGTCGCGCCCATCGTCTTCGCGCTCTCGACGTACTCGTCGTCGATCTTCGAGACGCTGTTGAAGATCGGGAGAATCATAAACGGAAGCAGGACCTGGACGAGACCGGTGATGACGGCGAGATCAGTGTACAGAAACCCATCCGAGGCGAGGCCGATCCAGCCGAGTATCGTCGTGAGCATCCCCTGGTTGCCCAACACGAGAATCCACGCGTAGTAGCGGATGATGAGCGGCACCCAAAACGGGAGGACCACCAGAAGAAGTAAAAGCGAGCGGTAGCGACTCTCCGTCCGCCCGAGGAAGTAGCCGGGAACGTAGCCCAAGACGAGCGTGACGATCGTGGTCAGGAAGCCGAACTTGAGCGACTGCCAGAGGATCAGGAGATAGACGTTTTTGATCTGCCAGCCGAGGAGGTTGACGCTCTCCAAGAGGAGCGCTTCGTAGTTCGCCAGGGTGAACTCCTGGACGACGACGCCGCCTGCACCCCGCTGCCAGAAGGAGAGCGCCAGAATGTACAAAAGCGGTGCAAGCAGGAACGCCACCATCCACACGATTCCGAGTCCGGCCTGCGTCACCGTGAGCAGCCGTTCGCGACGCTTGAACGCCTGGATCACGCGCAAAACCGGCGTCGCGCGGAGCACCGCCGTCCACAGTCGGAACCGGACCCGCTCGATGCCGGTGCGCGGTGGCTCCCCGGCCTCGGTACTGTATCGTTCGCTCATACGACGGACTCGTCGACCGCAGGTTGTTCAGCAGCGACATCGGCGTGAGCCACGACCAGATCCGATGGCGGGATCTTCACGTAGACCGTGTCACCCTGGTCGTGCCGATCGAGCGCGGTGAATCCCTGTTCGGCGACGACGAGTTCGGTACCGTCGTCGAGGGTACAGAAGAACTGGGTCTTCTCGCCGAGGTAGTTCGTCGTCGTGATCGTCGCCGGGAACTCGTTGACCGCGCCGGTCGGTTCCGCCGAGAGCGAAAGCTTCTCCGCCCGGAGATAGACGGTCAGTCGATCGCCGGCGGGTGGCACCGGTTCGGGGAGCGTGAGGGTGACCCCCGCATCCGTTTCCAGGACGCGTTGGCCCTCACGGTCGACGACCGGGCCGGAGAGCTTCGTCGACTCGCCGATGAAGCTCGCGACGAACTCGGAGGTCGGGTTCTCGTAGACGTCGAGGGGCCGTCCCTGCTGGGAGAGGTGGCCGTCGTCGAGGACGGCCACGCGGTCGGACATCGCGAACGCTTCGGCCTGATCGTGTGTCACGTAGATCGTCGTGATGTCGAACTCCCGCTGAATGCGCTGGACCTCGACCCGCATCTGCTCGCGGAGCACCCGATCGAGCGCCGACAGCGGCTCGTCCATGAGGAGGACGTCCGGTTCGAACACCAGCGCCCGTGCGAGCGCCACGCGCTGTTGCTGCCCGCCGGAGAGTTCCTCCGGAGACCGGTCCATCACGTCCGGAAGCCGAACCCGATCGAGGACCTCGGCGACGCGCTCCCGGCGCCGTTCCGCCGGAACGCCGCGCATCTTCAGCGGGAACCCGACGTTTTCGCCGACTGTCTTGTGGGGAAACAGGGCGTAGTGCTGGAACACCATCCCGATCTCTCGTTCGTAGGCCGGCTGATCGGTGACGTCCTCGCCGCCGATCCGGATCGTCCCCTCGGTCGGCATCTCGAGGCCGGCGATCATCCGCAGCGTGGTGGTCTTGCCGCAGCCGCTCGGGCCGAGTAGCGAGACGAACTCCCCCTCCGCTGCGGTAAACGACACGTCGTCGACTGCGACGACGTCGTCGAACCGCTTCGTTACGTGTTCTACTTCGACGTGGCTCATACGTGGGTGCTGGTTGTCATCGAATCGGTTGACGAATTTAGTGGTAGTGATCCGGGGCTCATAATGAGTACTCTCACTTTTTACCGGTGCTCGCCACCCCCATTGGCGACGAGCACCGGGAAGAGACGAGAGTACTCATTATCAGTACTGGCCGAGCTTGATCTGCTCGAACGTGGAGTTCCAGTCTTCCTGGTGGGTCTCCTTGAACTGCTGGTCCTGGAAGACCAGCCTGTCGCCGCCCGTCGGGTCGAAGTCGGGGAGTGCCTCGATGTCGCTCGACGTCGCGTCGGTCGCCGGGGGGTACCCGAGGGCGGGCGACAGCGCCTCCTGAACCTCCGGCCGGTAGGCGAACTCAAGGAATTTCTCCGCCGTGTACCGCCGCTCGGAGCCTTTCGCGATCGCGAAGGTGTCAGACCAGCCGTAGGCGCCCTCCTCCGGGATAGTGTAGTTGAGGTTGTCGTAGCCGTCCTCCTGCAGCGAGAGGATCCGACCGGACCATCCGTCGCCGAGGGCCGCCGTGCCGTTGGAGTACAGCGTCGTCTGTTCCTGGCCGCTCGTCCAGTACTTGGTGACGTACTCGTGCTGCTCGGCCATCGCGTCGTACACCTGCTTGATACCCTCCTCGTAGGAGCCGGCGTCGCCTTCCATCACGTTCGGGTCCATCCCCAGACGCAGTGCCGTCGTGAACACCCGGACGAACGCGAACCCTTCCAGCGTCAGAGCGCCGGCGTACTGATCGTCCCAGGTCAGGTCCCAGGAGAACGGCGGCGAGCCCGAAACCTCATCGGCGTTGTAGACCATTCCGACCGTCCCGTAGTACAGCGGTGCGACGTACCGCTCGTCGGCCGAGGCCACCACGTTGAAGTCCTGGAACGACGGCAGGACGTTCGACCACGTCTCGATGTTATCGAGCCGGAGGGGTTCGACGAGATCCTGCTTGACGGCGTTGTACGACCCCGAAAGCGACGGCATAATCACGTCGTAGGAGCCCTCGGGACTGGATCGGACGTTCGCCAGCATCTTGTCCTGGCTGGAGAAACTCGACTGCTCGACGGTGACGCCGTACTCCTCCTCGAACGGCTCGATGAGGTGCTCGGTCAGCGCCTCCTGCGTGGAGCCACCCCACGAGTAGAAACTGAGCGTGTCGGCCAACTCGTCGCCCGACGAGGTCGTCGTTCCGCCGGAGGCGTCCGTGCTATCGCCCGAGGAGTCTTCCCCGCCGGACGTCTCGGTCGAACCCTCGGACGAACCGCCGAGACAGCCGGCGAGTCCCGCGATCGCAGCGCCGGACGCCGCGAGTACCGTGCGCCGACTCGGCCGCCCCCACTGGTTTCCGCCCGTCGCCCCGTTTTGATCTGCATCGGAGTTACCGCTTGCCACGTCACGGATATCCATCATGTCTACTGGTGTCTTACCCCGCAAGTATAATAAGCTTTGGTAACAGTGGTTCCACATATCCTCAAAAACTCAAGCATTGGTAAAGGAACCTAATATAGTACAGTTTATGGTAGAGTAAAAGCCAAGTGAGAATAACGTTGTAAATAGAGTATGTCAATGAGCAAGCGAACCCGTCGCACGAACACGGGATCGATGAGAGACCGACGATGACCGGATCGGAATCGATCGATCCGGACGTCCGGCAGCGAGTACGCGAGGCCGCGGCCGCGGTTACGCCGGACGCAGCGGAGTTCACCGCGGCGCTCGTCCGGGAACGGAGTGTCCAGGGAGCCGAGACCGCCGCCCAAGAGCGCGTCCGCGAAGAGATGAGAGCCCTCGGACTCGACGTCGAGACTCTGACAGCGGCCGACGTCCCGGGAATCGAGGACCATCCGGAGTTCGCCGACACCGGGCAGTCGTACGAGGATCGGCCGAACCTGATCGCGACGCGGCAGGGAGACGGCGACGGCCGATCGCTCCTGTTCAACGGCCACATCGACGTCGTCCCGGAAGGGGACGAAGACCAGTGGGCGTTCGACCCGTTCGGCGGCGAGGTCGTCGACGGGGAGATCCGCGGGCGCGGCGCGTCCGATATGAAGGGTGGCCTCGCGGCGATGGTGTACGCCGTCGAGGTACTACAGCGCGCGGGGGTCACGCTCCGCGGTGATCTCTTACTCCAGTCCGTGATCGAAGAGGAGTCGGGCGGATTCGGGGGGTCGCTCGCGACGGCGCTGGCAGGTCCCGAAGCCGACGCCGTCGTCATCCCCGAGCCGACCGATTTCGACTGCTGGATCGCCAACGACGGCGTGTCGTACTTCCGTGTCACAGTCGAGGGACGCGGCGCACACGCCGCCAACACCGACAGCGGCGTCAACGCCGCGGCCAAACTGGTCCCGATCTTCGAGGCGCTGACCGACCTTCACGACGAGCGGAAGACCGCCGTCCACGACGAACTGTTCGAGCGAACCGCCGAAAACACCGTCTCGCTGAACGTCGGGACCGTCCGCGCCGGGGAGTGGCCCTCGAGCGTCCCCGACGAGGCCGTCCTCGAGGGACGGGTGTCGCACGCGCCCGCGGAAACCAGGGCGGACCTCCGCGAACAGGTCGAGACCACGGTCCGGGACGCGGCCGCGGGGGACCCCTGGCTCGAAGCCCACCCGCCGGAGATCGAGTGGTTCGGGTGGCGCGGGAGTTCCGCCCGGATCGACCCAACGGAGCCGATCGTCGAGACCGTTCAGTCGGTAGCACCGTCGGTCGTCGATCACGAGCCACAGGCGATCGGCTTCCCGGGCGGCATCGACACCCGCTTTTTCGTCAACTACGCGGACACGCCCGCGCTCTGTTTCGGCCCAGGTGCCCACGCGATCCACGGGACCGACGAATTCCTCCCGGTCCAGGAACTCGAACGGACGATCGCGGCGCTCGCACTGATCGCGATGGACTGGTGCGGCTACGACATCGCGGCGGACGCGACTGCGGCCAGAGAGGGGGCGTCGTCGTGAACAACCTCGACCACGAGGACCCCGTACGGGGCGATATGGGCGACGGCGTGAGACAGGCCACCCCGCCGTCGGGGACGGTCACCGGCGCACGGAGCCGACGCGACAAGACGACCGATCTCGCGACGGCGATCGACGAATACGTCGCCGACGGCGCGAGTGTCGCCTTCGGCGGGATGGGCGGCCGCGATCCGGAAGCCGCCGCGCGGGAGATCGTCCGCCAGGAGAAGACGGGGCTCACCGTCCTCGACGACGCGCGGACGACGCTTTTCGACATTATGGTCGGGGCGGGATGCGTCGACCGCTACACCGGGTCCTGGGTCGGCACGAGTCTCATCTCCCAGGGGTTCAACGTCCGCCGGGCCGTCGAGGAGGCGGTACCACACCACCTGGAGATGCGCGACCTCTCGAATTTCGGCTCCTCGCTGATGTTCCTTGCGGGGGCGATGGACGTCCCGTTCGTGCCGACGCGGTCGATGGTCGGGACCGACATCCCCAATCACAATCCCGACGTCGAAGTCGTAGCGGATCCGCTGGGTTCGGGCGACGACCTGGCGCTCGTACCGGCGGCACAGCCCGACGTGGCGATCATCCACGTCCAGCGTGCAGACCCGCTGGGGAACGCCCAGATCTGGGGCAACGTCGTCAACGACCACCTCAAGGCCCGCGCCGCAGACCACGTCGTGATCACCTGCGAGGAGGTCGTCCCGACGGAGACGATCCGGCGCCATCCCGAGGCGACGCGGATCCCGTGCTATGCGGTCGACGCCGTCGTCGAGGTGCCCTTCGGCTCGCATCCGTGGCACTGCTACGGGTACTACTACGCCGATCTACCGTTCTACCGCGAATACGGGCTCAAGTCGCAGGAACGGGAGGGATTCCTCGAGTGGACGGACGAATGGGTCGTTCCACACGAGGAGTATCTGGAGAAACTCGGCGCCGACCGACTCGCCACGCTCGAAGAGATGGAAGGAGAGCTCAACGACGTGCCGCCGGTCGTCGGCCGCGATGAGGGTGAACAGGAGGCGACAGAATGAGCCTCGACGAGCAGTCGGCGACGCTGACCGGCGACGACGTCTCCTACCCCGTCGACGTCGAGCGTCCCCACGAGACGAGCGAGGACTACTCGCTGACGGAACTGTTGGCGGTGACGGCCGCCCACGAGATCGAAAACGGCGAACTCGCGTTCATCGGCGTCGGAATGTCGCTCATCTCCGGCGTGCTCGCGAAGCACACGCGCGCACCCGAGTGCCAACTGGTCACCGAATCGGGCTACGTCGGCTCGCGTCCGCCCGGTGTGGTGCAGTCGATCTCCGACACCGTGCTGGGAGTGGACGCACTCGTCGCGACGAACCAGCTGCAGATCTTCACCGACAACCAGCGCGGGCTGTTCGACGTGGGCATCATCGGCGCCGGACAGATCGATCGGCACGGCAACACCAACTCGACGGTCGTGACCGGTGACGGGACGACGTACAGTCGACCGAAGGTCAGACTGCCCGGATCGGGCGGAAGCAACGACATTATGACGTCCTGCGGCCGCTCGATCGTGATGATGCGACAACAGGAGCGGGCGTTCACGACAGATATCGACTACGTCACGGCACCGGGGCATCTGGGCGGCGGGTCGGACCGTGACGACGCCGGATTCCGCGGCGACGGCCCCGACGCGGTCATCACCGATATGGCCGTGTTCCGGTTCGACGACGACGGGGAGATGGTCCTCACGTCGACCCACCCTGGAGTCGACGTGGCCGAGGTGCGCGACGAGGTTCAGTGGGATCTCCAGGTCGCAGAGGACGTGGTCACGACACCGGAGCCGACGCGGGGCGAGATCGCCGTCCTTCGGACGATCGATCCCACCGACACGGTGCTTCGCGGCAGCGACTACGTCTACGAAGTGGGGTTCGATGAGTGGAGCGAGCGGGTAATGGAACACTGGAAGGAGCTGGACGACAGATGACCGACCGAGAGATGTCACACGACGACGATACACCGGAGCGGACGACCATCCCGGGGACCGAACTGGGCGGGATGTTCCCGCGTGCGTTCCAGAAAGAGTACGTCACGATCACCCGCGGCGAGGGCCACTACGTCTGGGACGCCGACGGCACCCGCTACCTCGACGCCATCGCGGGCAACCAGAACGTCAACATCGGCCACGGTCGCAGTGAGGTGGCCGCGGCCGCCCGCGAGCAACTGGAGCGACTGGAGTACACCTCCAGTATGCTCTTTGCGAACGAACCGGCGATGACCTACACGGAGACGATCGCCGAATTCACGCCGCCGGAGTTCGAGACCGCCTGGCTCGTCTCCAGCGGCTCCGAGGCCAACGAGAGCGCCGTCAAGATGGCCCGTCAGTACCACTACGAGCGTGGGGACACGGAGAAGTACAAGGTGATCGCCCGGGAGCCGAGCTACCACGGCAACACCGGGATCGCGATGGCGCTCTCCGGCTTCCCGGCGCGGAAGACCAAGATGCAGCCGCTGTTCGACGATTGGCCGAAGATCAGCGCGGGAACCCCCTACCGGTGTGCGCACTGCGACGGGGACGGCGGCCGGGCCTGTGGGGTTCGCTGCGCTGAGGAACTCGAAGCGGCCATCCTCGAAGCGGGACCGGAGACGGTCGCGGCCTTCATCGCCGAACCCGTCACTGGTGCGGCCAACGCCGCGGCCGCGCCGCACGACGGGTATTTCGATCGGATCCGGGAGATCTGCGACGAGTACAATGTGCTATTTATCGTCGACGAGGTGATGGCGGGGTTCGGTCGCACCGGGGAGAACTTCGCCATCGAGCACTGGGACGTCACGCCGGACATCATCACCAGCGCGAAGGGGATGAGCGGCGGGTACTCGCCCATCGGCGGGACGATGCCCCACCGTCGGATCGCCGAGGTCTTCGAGGACGTCGAGGACGGATTCCAGCACGGCCACACCTACTGTTTCAACCCCGCCTCCGCCGCAATCGGGACGGCCGTCCTCGACTATATGCGCGACCGGGACCTCGTCGCGAACGCACGCGAGGTCGGAGAGTACCTCCGCGAGCGCTGCGAGGAGTTCTACGAGTACGACTTCGTCGGCGACGTCCGCGGCAAGGGGCTGATGCTCGGCGTCGAGTTCGTCGGCGACCGCGAGACGAAGGAACCGCTCGCATCGACCGGGAGCGAGTTCCAGTCGCTGCTCTTCGAGGCCGGCCTCGATGCGGGCGTGCTCACCTACCCGAGCGGCGGGCACGTGGCGGGCGACCGCGGCGACCACACCCTCATCACGCCGCCGCTCACTATCGATCGCGACGCCGCAGACGAGATTGTCGAGCGAATGCACACGACGTTCCAGCGCGTCGAATCCGAGATGTGAGACGCCGCCCGGGAAGGCCCGCGGCTAGCCGATCGACCGATCCTCGTCCGTCCAGTACCGCTCTCGAACCGCAGCCCGGTCGATCTTTCCGAGGGCCGTCTCCGGAAGCTCATCCACGACCGAGACCGATTTGGGTTTCTTGTAGCTGGCGAGTCGCTCGCCGACGAACTCCCTGATCTCCGCCGTGTCGACCGAATCGTCGGCGACGACTACTGCGTGGACTGCCTCGCCCCACTCCTCGTGCGGGACGCCGACGACGACCGCTTCTTCGACGGCCGGATGCTCCAGCACGACGCGTTCGACGGCTTTACTGTAGACGTTCATACCACCGGTGACGATGACGTCGCTCTCGCGATCGAGCAGCGTCAGGTAGCCGTCCTCGTCGACGACGCCGATGTCGCCGGTGTACACCCACCCGTCCCGGAGCGTCTCGCTCGTCGCCTCCGGGTCGTCGTGATAGCCGTCGAACGTGTACGGTGCTGTGACGACGATTTCCCCGACCTCTCCCGCCGGTAACTCCTCGTCAGTTTCCCGGTCGCGCACCGACACGGTTGTCCGCAGACACGGCGTCCCTGCGGACGCCAGGCGATCGACGTCGTCGGCTGTGAGCGCGTGTTGGTGTTCCTGCGGCGGGAACGACGTGATCAGGTTGGGGACCTCCGTCTGCCCGTAGAACTGATGGAAGATCGGGCCGAACAGCTCGATAGCTTCCTCGAGCCGGGCAGTCCGGATGGGCGCGGCCCCGTAGATGATTCGCTCCAGCGAGGCGAGGTCTACGGGTGCCGGCTCCGCATCGAGCAGCCGGTAGATCATCGTCGGGACGAGGAACGTCCAGGTCACCTCCCGGCGCGCGACCGCATCGACGAGTGCCGCCGGATCGAAGCCGTTCCTGAGGTGGACTTCCCCGCCCGCCAATAGCGCACCGTAGCAGAACGTCCCCGCAGAGTGCGACAGCGGTGGCGCCAAGAGTCCGACGTCGGTTCCGGAAAAGCCGAACTCCGTGACGACAGCCTGGAAGTTCTCGACGAGACACCGATGGGTGTAGTGGACGCCCTTCGGCCGCCCCGTCGTGCCGCCGGTGTAGAAGTGGCCGGCAACCCGTTCCGGCTCCGGGCGCGGGAAACGCGAGGGAGTCCCGTCGGGAGCGAGAAACTCGTCGTATCTGTACCACTCGACGTCGGCCGGTCGCGACCCCGGGAGGCCCCCGGCGACGACGACGGACACGTCCGGTTCCGGGAGAGCCTTCAACGCGTCCACGACGGCATCGACAGTATCGTCGGCACAGACCAGAAGCTCCGCGTCGGCGTCGTCGAGTAGATACGCGAGTTCGTCTCCCGTGTGCTGGGGGTTGAGCGGGAGACGCGTCGCTCCCGCCCTGAGGATGCCCAGATCGACCGCTGCGAAGCGAATCCCGTTGGGGAGTAACACGCCGACTCGATCCTCGATGCCGATTTCGGCGTTTCCCAGGGCCGTCGCAAAGCGCGCCGAACGATCGGCCAGTTCACCGAACGTCACTGATCGCTCCCGGTCGACCAGCGCCACCCGGTCTGCATACTTGGCGAACACCCGCTCGAAGAGCGCCGGCAGCGTCATCGGATACCGGGAGGGCATACGTGTCGTTCTCGCCGTCCAGACTATAAGATCTGGGACTGCGTCAGCGGGCTGTGTCTCAATCCGTTCGACAATCCCGACGGCAGCCACGTCACAGCGGTGACAGCATCCGAGAGACGATAGCTCGAAATGTTGATTATTTATATATCCTGGACATCGGGGCGCGCCTACCAATATATGACTCGATATACCCACAATTCTTGCAATTTACAGCAGCATTATTGTCCGGATACTGTATGCGGGTATCGTGACGATACGATGGTAGCAACACAGATTACGATCGGGGTAATGGTTGTAACACTCGCGGTATTCGTCGTGATCGGATACGTATACAGTGCCGATCGAATGGCCTCAGTCGAGGACTTCTTGTCTGCACGGCAGACAACGACCATTCCGCTTGGTCTTGCGACCTTCATCGCATACGCAGCAGGGTCGGGGATGCTTTTCAGTCCGCCCGAGTCGGGATTTCTCTTCGGTATGCCCGCAATCATCGGATACAGCGTCGCCTTGGCCGTGCCGTTCCTCCTGTATACCACCGTCGCGCCGACAATTCAAAAGCGGATGCCGACTGGCCACTCCGTCGTCGAGTACGCCCGCTTTCGGTACGGCGAGTTGATGTACTTTCTCGTGCTCGTCGTTGCCCTGTTTTATATGTTCATCCTGATGACCGCGAATCTCACCGGAATCGCACTCGCTTTGGAGGCGATTTCCGGCGTTCCACTCTGGGTCACCCTGGGGCTCGTCACCGGTGCCGTGATGATCTACACAGTACAGGGTGGCTTGGTTGCGAGCATCTTTACCGATCTCATCCAGACAGTACTGTTGATCCCCCTTTTGGTCATCACGGCAGCGGTCGCCGTTGTCAAGATTGGGGGCTTCGGTCCGCTTTTCACGCAGCTTCAAACCGGCGCACCCGAGCTAATGTCGCTTTCAAATCCGAGCGGGGTCCGGTTCGGCGTGTATATCGTGATCGCGTTGATCGGAGCGGAGATGCTGAATCAGTCCCTGTGGCAGCGTGCGCACGCGGGACGCGACAAACGGACGCTTCAGATCTCGCTCGTCGGTGCTATCGCGGCTGTCGTCCCGATGACGATCTTGGCCGGGAGTTACGGCGTCCTCGCGCAGGGGCTGGCTGGCGTCGAGGCGGCGAGTCCGTCAGCGGCCCTGCCCGCGGTGGTGCAGGCCGTATTCGGTCCGGTGATGCAGCTCGTGTTCGTCGTTCTCGCGCTTTTGGTCATCGCAAGCACACTGGATAACGCGCTCTCGGCGATCGTCAGCATCCTGTCCGTCGATATCGTCCCGCGGCTGGATCCGAACCGAACTGGCGACGAACTCCTTCGGACAGCGCGCCTCATCACTGTCGGTATCGCGGTCGTCGGCGTCGCAATCGCGTTATCCCGGCCGAGCGTCCTCTTCTTGTTGCTTCGTGCGGACTTGCTCGCGGCCGCGACGGTCGTCCCCGTGCTGTTGGGCCTCTACACTACGCGTCTGAGCGGGACTGCCGCCTTCACTGGTGCCGTCCTCGGAATCCTCGGCGGCGTCCCGTATTTCCTCCAGGAGAATTACCTCTTTTCGTTCAGTACTGCGCTCGTGGTGAGCACGATCGTCTGTCTCGTCTGGATGAGTATCAGACCGGCCGAATACGACTTCGCGGATCTCAAAGAAATTGAGAGTCTCGACCACTAACTGAGGTGTTCAAAATGAATCAACTGACGTTCACAGTACTCATCGGCGGTTCGATGGTTGTGACGATGATCGTGTGGATATATCTGGTTGCGATCACGATCCGCCAGTACAGACACGGGACCACAGAGAGCCCGCCGGCCACATAATCCGATCGAAAGAGAATCAAACAGAATTACACATATGAGCCGATATGACTGACCACGACGACGGAATCCGAAATGACGCCCGCGAACGCGTCTGGAAGGATCTGAGGGACGTTGCGTTGCCGGACTCGCGGTTCGGCTGGGACTTTTCGTCGTTTATTGCTGACTACGAGGGAAGTGATGCATGTGCGACCAAGATTCGCACCCGAGCTGCGCGTCGCGGCTACGACAGCTGGTTCGTAACGCCCGATAACAACCTCAACATCCTCCGTGAACAGCTCATAGAGGAACCGACCGAGTTCGTGATGCCAACCTACGGGATCCGCCGCGGCTTCCTCCGGTTGGTCCCGGAGGACGTCCCGGATGGACAGGCGGCCTTCGCATCGACGCTGGACGGGATGACTCGGTTCGCCTCACGGATCGAACTGGGAGCAATGGAACGTGAGCTACCGAAACTGGACTGTATGCTGACCGGTGCGAGCTTCGTAACCCACGACGGGTTACGAATGGGGAAGGGACACGGCTTTTTCGACCTGGAGTGGGCGATGATGCGCGAAGTCGGTCTGGCAGACGAGGAGACCGATATTGTCGCTGTCGTCCACGATGTACAGGTCGTTGACGAGCCCGCTGGACAGGAGTTAGCGGCGTCCCACGACACGATCGTTGACGCGATCGTGACGCCCGACCGGGTGATCGAGATCGACGACGCGCCACCGAAACCGGAAGGGATCCGGTGGCCGCTCCTCGAACGGGACGAAATTGACCAGATACCGCCGCTTCGGGAGCTCTGGGAACGCGCCGGGAGGCCGGCGCTCGGGGGCGAAAGCGACTATAGTAGCGTTTGCAACTGATTGCTCATCCGATCGCAGGCAGTCGTGCGATCGTGTGAGTGAAGACTTGCAAACGCTACTATAGCCGATCCAGTGTGTATCCGCGGCGGACGAATCTCTAATCGGGACCGTGACAAACTCGAAAATCCCCTGAGGCGGATCCCTTGAGTCGCGATTCTCCGGGAGCACGCGACAGAGGCCCTGATAGTCTCTCCCTCAGACGTCGGCGAGTTGGATACCACGAGCGATGACGTACATCAGCACGATCCCGGCACCGACAGCGAGGATGAACTGGCCGACGACGGTCAAGAACGCTCCGATAACGAAGCTTCCCCCGGCGAGGAACCCGAGGACGAACGGGAGGAGTGCCAGCGCGCCGAACAGTACGATGAGACCGGCGAGCGGGAACGCTTCCGCGCGGATCTGGCTGGTATCCAGTTCGCCAGTCACTGGATCGATGAACGGAGGTTCGGACGGCATAGGGAGATAATCACGATATGCGCTTGTCAATCATTCGATCGGAACTCGGCGCAGTCCTCCCTCGACCACGTCGATCTGCGGGATCGAGGGGCAGGATCCGTCTCCTGCGGTGACCGGTCGCAGTCGCTTTGAGCCCGGGTGAGTCTCCGGAAAGTATTTGATCCGGATTCTGCCATACACACACGGATGAACAGTCGAACTATCGACGTGGTGACCGATTGGGAGACGGTCCCCACGCCTGACGGATACGAGGGGCTCCACCAGCTCGCGGACACGGAGTTCAGCGGAGCCGTCTCCGCCGGGATGACGTGGGCGTTCTTCCTGAACGGCCGCGTCGTCGGCGTCTTCGAGGGCGACATCGACGCGTTCGAGGACGCCGAGCTGACCGCCTACCGTGCGGCGGATTCGAGCCTGCCGCTCCTGTTTGCGATGCAGGAACGGGACGGCGAAACGCAAGCGAGGTACTACACAAACGACACGTCGCTGTCGGACGCCGACCGGACGCTCTCGGAGGGGGGATTCACGGGCTACATCGAACTCTCGGAGAACGTCCTCTCGGGGGATTACTACGTCGTCTACCACGGCGGGAAGTCGATGAGCGCCGCCTTCGTCGGCAGCTCCGAGCGGCTCATCACCGGCGAGGAGGCCTTCGAGACGGCCGCCGACGAGGTCGGGATCTACGAAGTGATCGACGTCGACGTCGACATCGTGGATATCCCCGAACTGGAAACCCCCGACACCGAAACCGGGACGGACGCGTCCGCCGGAGCAGCGGCGGAGCAATCGACCGACCCCGAGGGGGAAGCCGATGCGCCCGCCGATACGGCGGTGTACGACGAGGCGTCACCGGAGAACGAGCAAGCGGACGAGGAAGAAACAGTCGACGACGAAACACCCGACGCCGCCGACGAGGCGGAGTCACCGAACCCAGAGCACGCGACCGATGCGGAGCCCGACCGCGGTCAGGCCCCGAACGAGCCACAGGAGGCGCACTCGGACGATCACGAGAGCGTCGACGACGAGGCCGCTGACCCGGCGGCCGAAGCGGAAGCCGCCGAAACCGCAGCCACTGAAGCTGCGCCACCGGCAGCGGCCACCTCCGAATCAAGCGACGACGACGCCGACGCCGACAGGTCGGATGCCGTCGGGGCCGACCCGGCAGCGGCCACCGAGGCGACTGTCTCCGCCGCGGACGAGACGGCCGCGACGGACGAAACGGCCACAACGGACGCGACGGACGATGAATCGGCCGCCGACGTCTTTTCAGACGAGGAGCGCTGGCGGGAGGCCCAGACCATCCCGTCTTTGGATCCCGACCGATCCACTGACGACGGGACGGCCGACGGCGACAACGGACGGACCGATCGGCAGTCGGCCCGCGAGCGAGTCGCCCAGATGCAACGACAGCGAACGGCGCGACGGGAGGCAGGGAAGCGATCCGCTCGGAACGCTGGCCCGTCACCGGAGCAGGAGCCCGACGAACCGAACACCGGCGGTGAGCGCCCGGAAGTGACACGGTTGAAACAGCGCCTCGCGCGGACGCAGGAGCGTATCGAGGCGCTGCAGTCCGAACGCGACGAACTGCAGTCCGAACACGAGGAGTTGCAGGCGGAACTCGAATCGCTCCGCACGGAACGCTCGGAGCACCGCGATCGGATCGCGGAACTGGAAGCCGAGCGGGACGAACTACAGGCGGAGGTCGAACGGCTGGAGGCAGAACTGACAGAGGTCGCCGGCTCAGCCGATCCCGATACTGCCGGGGAGTCGATGTCGCCGGAGCGCGCGCTGTCGGGGACGAATCTCTTCGTCCGCTACGATCGGAAGGGGGAGGCGACGCTGGAACACGCCCACGACGGCGAGGCGTCGCGGGAAGACGTCAGATCGAACCTCCGGCTGGAACATCACACGACCTTCGAGACCGACGGACTGGCCGTCGACGGACAACCGTACGACGAGTTCCTCCGTGCGAGCACCGAGTACTCGTTTGCGGACTGGGTCGTGACGGATCTCCTCTATGAGATCGGCGAAACGGGCAACCGCACGGGCCTCGGTGGCGTTTTCGATGCAATCCCGGAGATCGACCGCATCGAGCTGTACGGAACCGTCACGACGGCGGTCGAGGACGGCAGCGAGGAGCGTGACTTCGACGTGATCTTCAGAGATCAGATGGGTAATCCGCTGTTCGTCGCGGACCTCAACGATTCCCGCAACGCGACGACCGAAGCGATGGTCGGGTCACTCGTGGGGAACACCGGGACGGTCGCGACAGAAGCTGACTCTCTGGCGGCCGGCTTCTACGTCACCGAGTCGTTCTACGAGCCAGGTGCCTTAGAGACAGTCGCCGAGGAAACCGGCGGCGGGCTGTTGACACGCTCGAAGAAGCTCTCGTACGTGAAACTCTCCCGAAAGCGCGGCTATCACCTGTGTCTCGTCGAGGCGCGAGACGGCGAGTTCCACCTCAACGTCCCGGATCTGTAGCGCGGCAAACTCTCGACACCCTCGATCTAAAGGCGGAGAAATCTCGACGTCTTGAATTTGGAGAGCGGAGAAACGGCAGGAAAGGTAGGCGTGACAGCGCTCCGACGGGCCGCAGCGTCGACGATTTTGTTCGGGAGTCCGGACTCAGCCTTCGATCTCGACGGTCTCTTCGATCTTCATCTCGTCGAGTTTCGCGACGATCTCGTTGAGTTTCTCGTCGAGTTCGTCGACGAACTCCTCGGTCCGTTCAGTCGTGCGAGCACCCTGGCTCGACGGTTCGATGAGGTTCTCCTCTTCGAGGACGCGCAGGGAGTAGCGAACCTTGTGATGTGGGTAGCCGGTCTCGTTCGACATCTTCACGATCCCGATCGGTTCGCTGTCGATGACCATTCTCAGGACCTGTAAGTGGCGTTCGAGCATATCCACTTCCTTTTCGAGTCGGTCTATCATGTCATCTGTTAACTCGTCTGGGCAGGGTTTAAATGTTGCCCTCCGAACCGGCGGACCACAAGACAGCGGCTACCACGGTCTACGATGTGCTCCTAATTAACGATTCGGATCGGGGAGTCGGACGCTACCGTAATGGGTTTCACGAGGCGCGGAGTAGCGGCGTGTATGACCGTCACGATCGTCGGCTCCCAGCTGGGTGACGAGGGCAAGGGTGCACTTGTCGACCTGTGGGGAGGCGACGCCGACGTCGTTGCCCGGTATCAGGGCGGCGACAACGCAGGTCACACCGTCGTCGAGGACGGCGACGAGTACAAACTCTCTTTGGTGCCGAGCGGCGCCGTCCGCGGTAAGGTCGGCGTGCTCGGCAACGGCTGCGTCGTCAACCCGAAGACGCTGTTTTCGGAGATCGACGAACTCCGCGAGCGCGACCTCGATCCGGACGTCCGGGTGGCGCGGCGCGCCCACGTGATTCTGCCGTATCACCGCCGACTCGACGGGATCGAAGAGGAGGTCAAATCCGACTCCGATCTCGACGCGGGGACCACCGGCCGCGGGATCGGCCCGACGTACGAGGACAAGGCGGGCCGGCGCGGGATCCGGATCGGCGATCTGCTGGAGCCGGAGGTACTCCGCGATCGACTCGAGTACGTCGTCCCGCAGAAGCGGGCGCTGGCTGAAGACGTTTACGGCGTCGATACCGGGGAGGCGTTCGACGTAGAGGCGCTCTTCGAGGAGTACCGCGCGATCGGCGAGCGACTGGCCGAGGAGTCGATGACCGTGAACGCCGGGGAGTTCCTGGGATCGTACCTCGACGACGGCGCGGACGTCCTCTTCGAGGGCGCCCAGGGGACCTCGATCGACATCGACCACGGGATCTACCCGTACGTCACCTCCTCGAACCCGACCGCCGGCGGCGCCGCCACCGGCACGGGAATCGGCCCGACGGTGGTCGGCCGCGGGGAGGTCGTCGGCATCGTGAAGGCGTATCTCTCCCGCGTCGGTACCGGGCCGTTGCCCACCGAACTCACCGGAGACGACGAGGACCTCGCCGACTACATCCGCGAGAAGGGCGGCGAGTTCGGGACTGTCACTGGCCGGCCGCGACGGATCGGTTGGCTCGACGTCCCGATGCTCCGGCACGCTGCCCGGGCGAACGGCCTCACCGGCATCGCAGTGAACCACGTCGACGTCCTCGCGGGCCTCGAGGAGGTGAAGGTGGGGCACTCCTACGACCTCGACGGGGAAGAGCTGTTCACGATGCCGGCGACGACCGAACGCTGGGGGCGGTGTGAACCGAACCTCCGCGAGTTCGAGCCGTGGCCGGAGGTCGACTGGACGGCCGTCGCCGAGGAGGGCTACGACGCCATCCCGGAGAACGCACAGACGTACCTTGAGTACGTCTCCGCAGAAGTCGATGCGCCGATCTACGCCATCGGCGTCGGCCCCGACCGCGCGGAGACGATCGAGTTAGTGAATCCCTTCGACGAAGACGCGTAAATCGCGTTCCCCGCGGGCGTTTCAGAGACGTCCGGCTTCACCGACGACGGTTCGACTCTGCTCGCGCAGAAACTGCGGGAGATACCAGTAGCCGCCCGCAAATTTGCTCGTCGTTCCCGAGGACTTCCACCCGCCGAACGGCTGGGCCCCCACGAGCGCCCCCGTCGTCGCGCTCTGTTCTCGATTGACGTAACACATCCCCGATTCGATTCGCTCGAACCAGGTGTCGATCTCCTCGTCGTCCTCGGAGAAGAGGCCCGCACATAACCCGTATTCGCTGTCGTTTGCCTTCGTGATCGCCTCGTCGAGATCCGAGACCGGATGGATCGTCACGAAGGGGACGAAATGCTCCTCGCGGGCCAGTTCGTGGTCGTGTGGAATTCCCGTCGCGACGGTCGGCTCCACGAACCGCCCATCTTCGAGTTCGGCGCCCGAGGCGACGGCGCCTCCCGTCTCTATCTCGCCTTCCTCCCGGGCGGCGTCGCAAACGCGCCGGTACCGGTCGAGGGCGTCGTCGTCGATGAGCGGCGAGACGAACGCCGCTCTGTCTCGCGGATCGCGGACGGCGAGCTCCTCGGTCGCGGCCGTCAGTCGCTCGGTGAACGGATCGATCACGTCCCGGTGGACGTAGACGCGGGACGTCGCCGAACATTTCTGCCCGGCGTACCCGAACGCGCCGTTCCTGACGCCCGAGACGGCCTTCTCCAGGTCGGCCTTGGCCGTCACGATAACCGGGTTCTTGCCACCGAGTTCGGCGATCACCGGCCCCCGCTTGCCGAGTTCGACGAACCGTTTTTCGATACTGCGGCCGACGTCCCTGGAACCGGTGAAGACGACCCCGTCGACGTCTTCGTGCTCGACGAGCGGTCGGCCGACCGCGCTGCCGCTGCCGGTGACCAAGTTGACGACGCCGTCCGGCACACCGGCCGCAGAGAGCACCTCGACGACCTTGTGCGCGACGAGCGGCGTCGCGCTCGCGGGCTTTGCGACGACTGCGTTGCCGGTAATCGACGCCCCGGCTACCATCCCGGTGAAGATGGCCAGCGGGAAGTTGAACGGGCCGATCACGGCGAAGACGCCGAACGGTTCGAGCGCGTTCCGACAGTGCTGCCCCGGCGTCGGTTCGCCGGTGTCGAACTCGTAGCCCTCCGCGCGTTCGAGTTCCCGGCTGTAGAAACGGAGAAAGTCGATCGCCTCGTCGACGTCGGCCATCGCTTCGCTCCGGGTTTTTCCGTTCTCGAAGCTCAGTACCGCTGCGAACTCGAACTTCCGGTCGCGCAGTCGCCCGGCCGCCTGCCTGAATATTTCGACGCGGTCGCTCCACGGAGTCCGCCGCCAATCGCCGAACGCGCTCTCGGCGGCTTCGACGGCCCGGTCGACCGCGTCCGTGCCCGCCTCGGCGAACCGCCCGACTGTCCGCTCGCGGTCTCCGGGGCTCGTGACCTCGAAGTACGCTTCGGTCTCGTACTCCCGCCCGTCGATCCACAGCGGATGGGAGCCGCCCAACTCGGTTTCGACGGACGCGACCGCCTCCTCGAACGAGCGGTGGAACTCCTCGAGCGTGTCGTTTCGTCGGTGCGCGAGTTCTGTCAGCTCGTTGTCGAACGGTTCTGCTTGCATAGAGTCTAGAGGTTCGTTGTGTATTCGCATAAATTTGACCACATCCAGGGGGCGTTCTGCGGACACCGAAACAGAACGTGGTCACCACCCGATTCGACAGTGATACGCCGACCGGCGGCACGGCGCGCGACGGAATCGGCGGCTGTCCGTAGAGGCGTAGCCGTGGGTCCCATCCTCGCAAACCCGTAGCCTTTTCACTGCCGCTTGCCTCCCCTCACGTGATGAAAGAGTCACTGATGGACATCCTCTGTGACCCCCTCGACAAGAGCGACCTCGAACTCGAAGTCGACGAGCGCGACGGCGAGGAGATCATCGAGGGACGCCTGATCGGCACCGTCACGGGCGAGGTGTACCCAATCGAGGACGGGATCCCGAACCTGCTGCCGCCGGATATGCGCGACGACGACTGAGACTGGTTCCTCTCACTTTTTCCCGCCGAGCGCCGGCAACGAGGGTAGCACTCGGCGGGAAGCGACGAGAGTAATCAGTGTGAGCCTGTCGGGTACTCGCCTCTGCGTCGGGTCGGTATCTCCAATCAGCGACGCTCGCAACCCACCGAGGACGTACGAACCGGCGGAACAGCCAGCAACTACGACACAGGGGCGAAACGGTCGATTACCGTCGGATCGACGTGGGCAACCCACCTGAACGCTTTTACACGTTCGCTCCGTCGTCATCGACGTGTCAGAGTCGCTCCAGGTGGAACTGAACGACGGGGCGGTACACGCTATCGACGCGCCCGAGGAGTTCACCGCTCACGGCCCGTTTCACGTCGAACTCCGGAACGCGGGCGGCCCGGTGCACGTCCACCTTCGCCTCGCCGACGGGCTCTCGGAAGTGGCCCGTCTAGAGGGCGTCAACCACTACGTCGGGGACGAAACCACGAACGCGGTCCCGGTCGGCGTCGTTCCCGGGCGCGAGCCGGTCAGCGGCCGCATCGAGATCGTCTCGGGTTACGGCGCAGAAACTGCCAAAGTGGATGTGACTGTCGTTCCCGATACCGAGAGCGGGTCGAATCGGAGCGACGCCAGCGTCGAGCAGCCGCCGGAGCCGCCGAGGGGCAGCGGCGCGAGCGCCGAAACCGCCGAAACGAGGGCAGCCGACGCGGAGGGTGGCGGCGACACCCGAAGCGCCCGCGTCACCACGAAATCCTCCCGGCAGGCAGGAGTGACGAGCGGCCTCGGTTCCGGAACGCAGTCTCGGACCCGGCGCGCCGGTCGCAGTCACTCCGATCTCCGCTCGCGGCTCCTGTCGCTGATAGAGACTGCGTCCCCGGAGGAACTGGCGTTTCTGGGGCTGGCGGTCGTCGCGCTCGTGGTCGGGAGCGCCGTGATCCTCGCCGTCGGCGAACTCTTCTTGGGCCTCGTCGTCGCGGGAATCGTCGCCGCTGCCGTTGCGACGGCCGGGTGGCTCCTGCTTCAGTGAACGGGACCCGCGGTCACTGGAGGTACGAGGGCTCCTCCGCGTCACAGTGCTCCTCGTGGGCGTGTGCGTCGTCCTCGTCGTCCAACAACAGCCCGCACTCCTCACACTCGTACCACGTCTGTCCGTCGCGCGTGACGGTCGACACCATACCGTGAGAGACGGTACTATACGCTAAAACGCTTCCCCCCGAACAGTAGCGAGGGGCGGCCGCGGAAACGGCCGGCGATTGGGCCCACGACGGCGGTTCGCGACCGGGGAAGACAAAAGGCCCGTCGGAGCAAAGCGAGGGTATGAACGCGGACGAGGGCCTCGAACTCACCGTTCGCGGGGCCGAAAAGCGAGACGCCGGGCGGGGGATCGCCAGACTCCCGGAACCGGCACGGCGACGACTCGGGGTACTTAGCGGCGACACCGTCGTCGTTGCAGGTGGACAGGAGACCGTCGCGAAGGTGTGGCCGGCCGGCGGCGACGTGCCCGCCGATACGGTCCTGATCGACGCCGATACGCGAGCGAACGCCGGCGCGAAGATCGGCGAGACCGTCCGCGTGCGGCAGGTCGACGTCGAGGACGCACGGTCGGTGACGCTATCGATGCCCGACGGGGTCGCCTTCGAAGACGACGAGCGCGCGGTCGAACTCATCAAGCGGGCGATCCGCGATCGGCCGATCCAGCCCGGCGGGCAGATCCACTTCGAGTCACTCAGTGCCGAACCGTTCGTCGTCGCCGAGACGAGCCCGGACGGGATGGTCCGCGTGACGGACGACACGAAACTTAAGCTCTCCCGGGAGGGGCGGGTGAGCCGGGTGGTCTCCTCGATCGCCGGAAGCGGTGATTCCGGCGCCAGCGACGGCAGAGGCGGTGGTGGCGGCGGCCCCGGGGCGGACGCTGCCGGCACGGGTCCGATGGTCACGTACGAGGACATCGGGGGTCTCGACGAGGAACTCGACCTCGTCCGGGAGATGATCGAACTGCCGCTGTCGGAACCCGAGGTCTTCGCCCACCTTGGGATCGACCCGCCGAAGGGCGTACTCCTCCACGGCCCGCCCGGCACGGGCAAGACCCTCATCGCGAAAGCGGTCGCAAACGAGGTCGACGCGACGTTCATCACCGTCTCCGGGCCCGAGATTATGTCGAAGTACAAGGGCGAATCCGAGGAGAAACTCCGCGAGAAGTTCGCCGAGGCCCGGGAGAACGCCCCCGCGATCGTCTTCTTCGACGAGATCGACTCGATCGCGGGCAAGCGCGACGACGGCGGCGACGTCGAGAACCGCGTTGTCGGGCAGTTGCTCTCGCTGATGGACGGCCTCGATGCCCGCGGCGACGTCGTCGTCATCGGCGCGACGAACCGCGTCGACACGCTCGATCCCGCGCTTCGCCGCGGCGGCCGCTTCGACCGCGAGATCGAGATCGGCGTCCCGAACGAGCGGGGCCGACGCGAGATCCTCGACGTCCACACCCGGCGGATGCCGCTCGCCGACGACGTCGATCTCGATCGGCTCGCGGCCCGGACGCACGGCTTCGTCGGCGCCGACCTCGAAACGCTGACAACCGAGGCGGCGATGACCGCGCTCCGCCGCGGTCGTCGTGACGACGCCGACGCACCGATCACGAACCTGGCGGTCACGCGGGCGGACGTCGAAGCGGCGATGGCGGCGGTCGAACCGTCGGCGATGCGGGAGTACGTCGCGGAATCGCCGACGACGACGTTCGCGGACGTCGGCGGCCTCTCGGAAGCCAAGCGGACGCTGGAACGCGCCGTGACCTGGCCGCTGACGTACGGCCCGCTGTTTGACGCCGCCGGCACCGACCCGCCGACGGGCGTGCTGTTACACGGACCTCCCGGGACCGGCAAGACGATGCTCGCCCGCGCGATCGCAGGGGAGAGCGGCGTCAACTTCGTGCAGGTGGCCGGCCCGGAGCTTCTGGACCGCTACGTCGGCGAGTCCGAGAAGGCGGTCCGCGAGGTGTTCGAGCGTGCGCGGCAGGCCGCCCCGGCGATCGTCTTCTTCGACGAGATCGACGCCGTCGCGACCGACCGCGACGCTGCTGGGGGCGACTCCGGCGTCGGGGAGCGCGTCGTCTCCCAGCTTTTGACCGAACTCGACCGGATCGCAGACCACCCAAACCTCCTCGTTCTCGCGGCGACGAACCGGAAGACCGCGCTCGATCCCGCGCTGCTCCGTCCGGGACGGCTGGAGACACACGTCCTCGTTCCCTCGCCCGACGAGGCCGGCCGCCGGGAGATTTTCGACGTCCACCTCGACGGCAAACCACTCGGCGACGAGGTCGACCGCGACGAACTCGCGGCGGCGACGGAGGGGTACTCCGGCGCGGACATCGCGGCCGTGGTCCGCGAAGCGTCGATGCGGGCGATCGAAGCCGTGGCCGCCGCCTACGAGGGCGAGGCAGCGAACGACCACGCTGACGAGATCGTCATCGGTGCTGAGGATTTCGATGCGGCGCTAGAAGCGGTCGGGCCCTCGGAGTGAGAGCTATCGGAAAAGACGGGATCGCTCAGTCCCAGAAGGACTGCGTTCGGGCGTACTGCCGCTCCTGTTCGAGGATGTCGCGGTAGAAGTCGGCCTCGTCTTCTCGGAGTTTACCGATGATCCGCGCGGCCGTTTGCGGGCCGACGCCGCGCGCCGCCAGCGCGATCACGGCCTGCTTGCCGTGGCTCTGGACGAGGCTCGCCGAGCGGTAGGCGCGCTTCACCAGCCGCTCGGCCTCGTCGTCGCGGTCGTTCCCGTCGGACCGGACCGCGGCGGGGGTCTCCTCGTCCCAGGGGTTCAGGCAGGCGATCCGGGTCGCCCCGCAGTCGGGACACTCCGGCGGGTCGCGGACGCGGCGGACCTTCGTGGTGTGTTCCCACTCCCGGCAGTGCAGACAGAGGAGCCGGACTCGGTCGTTGCGGATCCGCTCTTTGACCGCCTCGATCACGCTGGCGTCGGCGTTCTCGGGGACCAGCAGTTCGCGCCCGCTGGATCGGCCGCCGGTCCCGATGGGCGTCCGCTCGCGGGCGGTGGCGAGTTCGAGGTCGTCCTCGGCGTGTAGCCGGGCGAGCAGATCCGCGGTCGCCTCGACCGCCAGGTCGACGTGAAACACCTCCCGGACGGCCTCGTCGTAGACGGGCGTGTCCTCTAGGGCCGCGAGCAACCGGTCCGCGCCGAAACGCTCTCGGCCCTGATACCGCTTGAGTGCCCCGAACTTCGCGGCGACCTGTGCGAGCGTGAACTTCAGCGCGTCTGAATTCTTCAGCGCGAGTTCGAGGACCGCTTCGACGTGGTCGGGTTCGGTCGTCTCCAGTACCTCGGTCACGTCGCGGATCGACGCCCGGGACGGGATTTCGAGTTCGATCCGGTAGGGACTGATCTCCATCCCGACTGACGAGCCCGTCCGCTGGCCGACCAGAGCAGCGAGCAGCCGACCGATCGTCTCGTTGACGCGGTGGCCATAACAGCTGTTCAGGACGACCGTTCGGGCCTGCCCCTCGACGACGAGTCGGTCGGCGGTCGGGACTGGGAGCCCGCTCTCGACCTGGCGTTCGATCGGATCCAGCGCCGCCGCGAGCGTGTCGGCGTCGGTCGGGTACCGCCGGCGGAGGTCCCGCGCGACGGCCTCGCGGGTCGCCCCGCGCTCGAACTGCTCGGCGGCGACCGCACGGATCTCGCCCACTTCGTTGGCGACGCGGGCGGGCACGGGGATCTCCGAGCCGGTCCAGGAGGGCACCTCGCCGCTGGGATCCTCGATCGGCGTGACGTTCACCCGCGCCTCGTCGTCGTCGATGTCGTTGATGCGCCACATCTCCCCGCGCTGGACGAACGCGGCGCCGGGTTCGGCGAAGTTGACGACGAACCGCTCGTCGAGCGTGCCGATCTGCCCGCGCGAGGAGATGTCGTGCACTTCGTAGGTCTCCTCGTCGGGGATCATCGAGAGGTTGGCGTAGAAGTACTGCCAGGTCCCGCTCGATTTCTCCAGCCGGTCGGCGTCTTCCTCCAGCCACAGCAGTCGGTTCTTCGAAAGCTCTCTGACCACCTCGCGGAACGTCGCCTCGTCGAGGTCGGCGAAGGGATACGCCGCGGTCACGAGCTCGTAGGCCCGCCGCGCCGACACCTCGCCCTCGTCCATCACGATGCCGACGATCTGGTTCGCGACGGTGTCGAGGCTGGCGTGGTGGATCCGCGCGGGTTCGACCTCCCCTGCCTCCGCGCGCCGGGCGATCGCGAGCGCTTCGAGCGTGTCGTCCGGCGAGGCGGTGACGAGCGTCCCCTTCGAGACCTGATTCCGGCGGTGGCCGGCGCGGCCGACGCGCTGGAGGAGCCGCGAGACCTCCCGCGGGCTGCCGTACTGGACGACGTGATCGACGCGGCCGACGTCGATCCCGAGTTCCATCGAGGAGGTACAGACGAGGGCGTCGAGGTCGCCGGACTTGAACCGGTCTTCGACGTCGATCCGGACGTCCTTCGAGAGCGACCCGTGGTGGACCTCGATCGGTTCGCCGAGCGCCTTGAACCGCGAGCCGAGCGCCTCCGCAGTCTGTCGCGTGTTCACGAACACCAGCGTCGACTCGTGGTCGCGAACGATATCCCGGACGACCCGGACGTGACTCGCGATCTCGGCGTCGGTGGCGAGTTGGCCCGCCAACTGCTCGTCTTCGGGCGTCACCTCGGGGTGCGTGACCGAAAAGGAGACGTCGCTCCCGACGTCGACCTCGACGATCTCGAAGTCGCGGTCGCCGGTCAGAAACCGGCCGACCTCCGCGGGCGACCCCACCGTCGCCGAGAGGCCGATCCGCTGGTAGGAGCCCGCAAGCGCCTGCAGTCGTTCCAGCGCAATCGTCAACTGCGCGCCGCGCTTCGCGGAGGCGAGTTCGTGGACCTCGTCGACGACGACGTGGCGGACGTCCGAGAGCGCCCGCCGGAGTTTTTTCCCGGTCAGCATCGCCTGCAGCGTCTCGGGCGTCGTCACCAGCACGTCCGGGGGATCGTCGGCCTGTTTCCCCCGCTGGTACTGCGTCGTGTCGCCGTGCCGGACGTCGATCTCGACGTCCAGCGTCTGCCCCCACCACTCCAGTCGCTCGCGCATATCCCGGTTCAGCGCCCGCAGCGGAGTGATGTAGAGCGCCGAAAGCCCCTCGCATTTCTCGGGGTCGGAACGGACGATCGCATCAAAGACCGGCAGCATCGCCGTCTCGGTCTTGCCGGTCCCGGTCGGCGCGAGGACGAGGGCGTTCTTCCCGGCGGCGAGCGGCGGGATCGCCCGGCGCTGTGGCTCCGTGGGCGTCTCGAAGCCGCGGTCGGACAGCGCCGCCCGCACCGGCTCCCCGAGCGCCGTGAAGGCGTCCATCCCCCGGGGAGACGTCGCGTCAGCCATCGCCATCTCTACCGGCGCGAGCGGATTAAGGGCAGCGTTCGCCCCTTGTCCTCCCGAAGCGACGACGACCACCCGCCCTACACCGATCGGAAGCGACGACCACCCGCCCTACACCGACCGGAACGGCCCGAGACGGGTGCCGTCGAGCAGGTACGCCTCGGTCTCGGCTTCGACGAGCGCGTCCGGCAGGAACGGGGACAGGAAGCCCTGGCCGTCGACGTTCACCCACGTGCCGCCCGATCGGCCGTTGAACGCCGGGAAGACGACAATCTCCGGCTTCCGCCAGTCGAGGTCGGCGACGTCGACGCCGAGGTGTGCCGCGAATGGCGCCGGCTGGAGCGGCCCGCGGAGCCACGCGCGCTCTTTCCGCCCGCCGCCGACGCTGTCGGCCAAGCGGACGGCTGGATGCTCGTGGCCGACGCAGATCACGTCGCTCTCGACGACCGCCCGGGACGGCCACGTGTGGCCGTGGACGAAGCCGACGCGTCCCAGCCTGACGCCGTCTGTCGGTTCCACTGTCACGCGTTCGTCGTCCTCGAAGCGGGCCGCCAGCCCTCCGTCGTGGTTGCCGGCGACGAGCGTGATCGGGACGCGCGGAAGCGAGGCGAGCAAGTCGTCGAGTTCCTCGGCCTCCGCGCCGTCGGGTTCGCCGATCCGGTGGATCAGATCGCCGAGGACGACGAGACGGTCGGGACCGACGCGGTCGAGGAGCCCCTGGAGTCGGGTCCGACGGACGGCCGCGTTGCTGTCGAGTTCGACGCCGCGCTCGTACCGGAGCCCGATTTCGATGCCCGCGTGGTAGTCGGCGACGACGAGCGCCGTCTCGCTGTCCAGTCGGGCGACTGCGGCGGGCGATCCCGGGACCGGCTCGACGAGCGAGTCGGACGTCACCGGTCCATCGCCGTCGGAAAACGACACAGTTAGATCGCCTTCAGCATTCCCTCGGCCGGCTCGTAGCACTTCCCGCCCATCAACGCCTCCTGGATAGCGTCTTCGACGTCGTCGGGATCCGCGCCGTACTCCTCGACGACGGCCGCGACGACGGCCTCGCGGTCGGCGCCGTCGCCGTCGTCGAGGTCCGCCATCACGGAGACCGCGGCGTCTTCGAGGTCGACGTCCTCCGCTGAGGTGCCTTCGGCTGCCGAGTCGCTGCTGTCGGCCGAGTCGTCCGCTCCGGCCGCCAGGGCGGCGTCGTCCTCGCCGGCCGTGTCGGTGCCAGCGGCAGATTCGGGAGTCGCGTCCGGTTGCGAGCCTTTCGCATCCGCCGCTTCCGGTTCGCCTGACTCGGGAGTCGCCTCCGGAGTCGTGCTGGTATCCGCCGGCTCGGCCGCGCCCGCGGTCTCTTCGGCCATCGATTCGAGTTCGTCGGGATCCGGGACGTCGATGTCCGCCTCGCCCGGTTCGTCGACCTCGTTGCCGGTCGAGAACTCGGTCCCGTACTCGGATTCGATCTCCTCGCGCTCCTCCTCGTCGAGTTCGTACATCCCTTCCTCGTCGAGCGGGGCGTCGAGCCCGTCGTCGGCAGTCTCGGTGGCTCCGTCGTCGACCTCCGCAGATCCGTCGTCGGACCCAGCCGAGGGTTCCGTCCCGAAGTCTCCGAGGTCGTCGGTGGCGGTGTCCGATTCCGGCGCGGAGGCGTCGATCTCGCCTTCGGCGTCGCCGGCCGCTCCGAGATCGGCGTCCGCACTGGTATCGGCGGATTCCGACTCGGGTTCTGCCTCCGGTTCCGTTTCGGGCGCTTCCGCACCGTCGTCGGCCACGGCTGCATCCGTCGGTTCCGCCGAAGCAGTGGCGTCCGACGGTGCGGGTGACGTGTCGGCGTCCGCTGTGGTCACATCGTCCGCGGACGGCGCTTCCTCACCTGACGACGACAGCGCCTCCTCACCTGACGACGACGCCGTCTCCTCACCCGCCCCCGCTACGTCAGTTTCGGGGGTCGATTCCGGCGACGGAGCGGTATCCGCCGATGGGGAGGGTTCTGATTCCGCCGGTGTCGGCGCCTCGGCGGTCGCAGCCGACGACGACGCCGGCACGGCTGGCAGCGGCCCGAGTTCGTCCGCTCCCGGCTCGTTCGGCCCGACGCTCGGCGCAGTGACGGCGTCGCGCTCGTCGGCGACGAGTTCCAGCGCCTCGACCGCCATCCGCCTGACAGCTTCGAGGTAGTGTTCGGTCGGCTCGTAGTGATCGACGGCGAGCGCAACCCCCGCTGCGAGCGCGCTATCGACGCCGCGGGATTCGAGCGTCGCACGGAGGTCCTCGCCGCGGACGTCCAGTTCCAGCGCCACAGCGGTCGTGGCGACCCGATGCAGCGTCGCCTCCGCCGCGGCGACGACCCAGCGGTCCCGGGTGTCGGCGTCGACCTCGTTGAGGCTTTCGGGGCGTACGGAGGTGAAGATCCGATCGGAGTCGTCCGGCTGATACGTCCGTGCCTTGCCGGTGAGCGAGACGAAACACGGTGGCGCGGCCCGTTCGAGGAACGCGGCCGCGTCCGGCTGGTACTGCCCCGCGTACGTGACGAACGCGCCGGTCGGATCGACGACCCGCCCCCGGAGGACGTCCTCGCTGACGGACTCGACCTCGGTGAGGGCGCCGACGGCGAAAAGCCGGTTCGTCCGCGCGCCCGTCGGCGTGACCACGTAGTTGGGTGCGCGTTCCTCCTCGCCCTCCGAGTACGAGAGCGTCGCGTCCTCGAATTCGGCTGCGAAGAGCCGGCGAGCCACCTCCCGACCCTGGGGAGCGTCGCTCACGAGCGCACCTCCCCGAGCAGTGCCGCGGCACGGGTCGCCGGATCGTCCGTCGAGCGCTCGAACTCGCTGGCTTCGACGTTCGCGCCGTAGTCGTCGACCGAGAGGTTCCCGCGGACGCGGTACTCGCGGCCGACGACCGCCTCGCGGATCTCGTCGGCGACGACCTCCTTGTTCATCGCCTCGCGGGCGGCAGCCATCGCTTCCTCCATCGTGCCCCCGTACAGTTCCTCCGTCAGGTCGCGGTCGAGGACGACCGTCACCGTCCCGGTCCCGTCGTCGAGGATCGCCTTCACGCGCATATCGTCCTCGCCGTCGACGTCGCCGTGGACGCGGCACTGGCCGTTCTGGAGGACGCGGCCGCAGTCGGGGCAGCGCTCGATGAGCCCGGAGCCATCGCGGACTTCGAGGACGTTCCCGACGAGTTCGACGTCGAAGAGGCCGCCGGAGCCGATCGCTTCGGCGACATCCATCCGCGGCGCCTCGTCGTCGACCTCGACGTCGCGGGCGAGCGGCGTGACGGTCGTGTACTCCGAGAGGTTCACCTGCGGGACGCCCCGGAACTCCCGGACGTACACCTCCTCGAAGCGGAAGTCGTGGCCCTCGCGGAGTTCCGAGCGCGCCTCCCAGTCGGTGAAGGGGAGCCGCCCGGTCTCGTCGGCGACGATCCCCGACCGGATCGTCGTCTCGCCGTCGCGGCCGTCGATGACGCGCTCTTCGGATTCGAGTACCTGGACCTCCACGTTCCGTCCCCGGTCGCCCGACCGGAGGTCGACGAGGTCTGTGTCGCCGCCGACCTCGTGGGGGACCTCCACGGGCGTCGTCTCGATGGCGACCGTCGAGGACTGGCCGATGTTCAGTTCTGGTTCGCCGTCCCACTCGCGGACGCCGGCGTTGCCGACGGTGATCGAGTCGCCGGGCTCGAAGCCGAAGTCCTCCCAGGCGGTGTAGGAGATCCGGCCCGTCTCGTCGGCGAACTCGCCCTCGTGGATCGTCTGCTCGTCGCCCTGATACCGGATCGAGCGCCGGCCGACGGTGAGCACTCGGACCGTCACGGTGACGTTCCCGTCTTCGGTAGTGACGTCCGCGACGTCTTTCGTCGTCGGGGTCGCGTCGCCGCCGCCGTCACCTCCGTACTTGCGGCGGATGCTCTGCTTTGCCTCGTCGATCGGGACGCTGTACGAGAGCAGGTTCTCAAGGTCCGATTCGACCTCCGATTTATCTACACCGAGGGTGGAGGCGAGCTCCTCGGCGTGGTCGTCTACGTCCATCGTCGGTGTGTCTACAGCCGCCTGGAATAAAAAGGGTCGCCGGCGGTGCCGCTCATAATGATTACTCTCACTGTTTCCCGCCGAGTCCCACCCCCGTCAGCGGCGCTCGGCGGTAAGAGACGAGAGTAATCATTATCACTCGTCGATGTTCCGCGAGACGTAGCTCACGAGCGCGAGCGGAATCCCGAGCACGAGCGCGATGGTCAGTCCCCCGTAGGCGGCGAAGCCCAGCGGCGACGCCGGGAAGGGAATCAGAAACAGAAACCGCGGCGACCGAAGCCCGTCGACGAACGTCCCGGTCAGCAGGCCCGCGGCGGTCGCGACGCCCACGAGCGCGACGTACAGGAAGAGCACGAACCGCTGCCCGCTGCGGCCCTCTGTCTCTCCTGCGACGTCGGAGTCAGACTCTCTCGTCCTCTCGCGTCCGTTCACGGATCGATTTCGGTGGTGCAGTCGGTTAAGCGACCCGCTTGCCAGCTGATTCCTTCGACCGCCGGGACCGACGCACCTTTGCTTGTCGGTTCCGAAGAACGGTTATGAGCGATAGAGACCTCCTCGGCGTCGTCCTCGGAACGGTCGCAACGCTGATGTTTCTCACCGGGATCGCCCTCGCTATCTGACGAAGTGGGCAGGACAGTCGTCGACAGAACAGCCGTCGAAAGAATAGCAGCGAAAATCCGGCCGCGACTCCCCTACTCCTCGTCGGGGGTGCCGCCATCGGGCAGGACGGCCTCCTCTTCCTCGCCGCCGTCCGTGATCGCCGTCTCGATTTTTCGTTCGTACCAGTCCCACTCACCCGTGTACAGGCCCGACTCCCGGAGGTCCCACGGATCGCCGTCGGTGACTTCCGGCCCCTCGAGCCACGAAGCGACGAAGTTCCAGACGAAGATGATCTGGCCGGCGAGCAGGATGACCGCGCCGACGGTCGCGAGCTGGTGGAGCGTCGCGAACTGCGGCAGGTACGTGGCGTACCGACGCGGCATCCCGCCGTAGCCCAGCAGGATCATCGCGAAGAAGGTCACGTTCGTCCCGACCATCGTGAGCCAGAAGTGGGCCTTGCCGAGGGTGCGCTGGTACATCCGGCCGGTGTATAGCGGGTACCAGTAGTACAGCCCCGAGAACACGGCGAAGCCGATCGCCCCCATAATCACGTAGTGGAAGTGCCCGACGACGTAGTAGGTGTCGTGGAGGATCAGGTCCACCGGGATGCTCGCGAGGAACACGCCCGTGACGCCGCCGATGATGAAGTTCGCGACGAAGCCGATACTGAAAAGCATCGGCGTGGTCAACCGGACCCGGCCGTTCCACATCGTCGTGATCCAGTTGAACGTCTTCACCGCGCTCGGGATCGCGATGGCGAGCGAGACGGCCATAAACGAGGCGCTGAGCCGGGGGTCCATCCCGGTCGCGAACATATGGTGCGCCCAGACGCCGAAGGAGAGCACGCCGATCGCGAGCGTGGAGTAGACGACGAACTTGAAGCCGAAGAGCCGCCGGCCCGAGAACCGCGGGATGACGTAGCTCACGATGCCCATCGGCGGCAACACCAGGATGTAGACCTCGGGATGCCCGAAGAACCAGAACAGATGCTGCCACAGCATCGCCCCGCCCTCCCCGGCGAAGAAGGTCGTACCGAAGTTCCGGTCGAAGAGCAACATCACGAGCGCGCTGCCCAGAAGCGGGAACGCAAAGAGGATCAGCCCCGACTGGGTGAGAATCGTCCACGAGAAGATGTCGAGGTTGGCCCAGGAGGTCTTCTCGTCGCGTTCGGTGAAGATGGTGGCGATGAAGTTGATCGATCCCATCGTCGCCGACACACCCGTGAGGTGGAGCCCGAGCAGCATCAGATCGACACCGGCGTTCGCCTGGTTACCGACGCCCCCACCCGCCGAAAGCGGCGTGTACATCGTCCAGGCCGTCTGTGCCGGGATGAGATCCGGAATCGGGAAGAAGCCCGCCCAGATGAGGAGCGCGCCCGGCGGCAAAAGCCAGAAGGCGATGGCGTTGATCCGCGGGAACGCCATATCGTCCGCGCCGATCAGAAGCGGCACGAGATAGTTCGCGAAGGCCGCGATGATCGGCGTCCCGAAGAGGAACAGCATCGTGATACCGTGGCTCGTCAGCAACGAGTTGTAGAACGTGTTCGAAAGCAGCGTCATCTCCGGGAAGAGCAACTCGATCCGCATCGCGACGACCATCAGGCCGCCGACGACGAACGCCGTGAGCGCGTACGCGCCGTAGAGGATCCCGATATCCTTGTGGTCGACTGTCGTCAGCCAGCGGATGATGCCGGATGGTTTCTCGGAGACGTAGCTTTCCCCCTGCCCGTAACCGCCGCCACCCGCAATCGGGGTGTACGACCGCCAGTTTTCCACCCGCGCGAGCCACGCGGCGACGGCCACGAGGAAGAGCCCCATAAGGACCGTCAGTGCTAACTGCCCGTTGACCTGCATATCCGTCCTTGAGGAACGGAAGGTAATGAATGGTTCGGGATGCCTCAACCGGCTCGCCACGAACCGGTAGACTGCCTCGTCACCAGCAGTGATCTGCCCGGTTGCGACCGCGAGGGAGTGGCGGGAAAATCAGGAGTCGGTCTCGTCGTCGCTGTCGGCGTCCGCACTGTCTCCGTCGTCGCCCTCACCGTCGTCCGCTGAACCCGCATCCGCCTCCGCGTCGGCTTCGTCTGCCCCGTCGAGTTCGGCGTCGCTTCCGTCGTCTTCGAGTTCGGCGTCGCCGCCCTCGTCGTCGACTGCGGCGTCGGTCTCGCCGTGTTCCTCCTCGATGGGCGTTGCCCCCTCGACGCTGGCCTGTCCCGGCAGGTAGACGTCTCCGGACTTCTCGCTGCCGGCGACCGCCCGCCCGGCGAAGTACGTCAGGACCGCGAGCAGGACGAAGGGAACCGCCAGCAGTCCGAACTGGACCGACGAGGTGAGCGGATCGATCCCGAACGGCGAGAACACGGCGAAGGCGACGACGAAGAAACCCATAATAAAAAGCGGGACCACGTTGACCGTGAGATCCAGCAGGGTATCCCGGTCGAAGATCTTGTTGGCCATAGGTGACCCTTCCGGTGGAGAATCAAATAGGTTGTTGATTCGTCTTCGACGACGCAGGTGACGTCGCCGCCGCTGTGCCGGGACTCATACTGATTACTCTCATCGATTCCTGCCGATCACCGTCAACGGGGGTGCCGCTCGGCGGGAAACAGTGAGAGTAACCAGTATCAGTACGCCGGCTCGCCGTCCGGTGTGAACAACGTTCCCGCGAGGCCCGCAGCCACGAGAATCACGCCCGCAGCGACGATCGCGAGTCCCCGGTCCGGGAGGTCGATGGCGGTGTACATAAACGCGGCCCCGAGGGCGAAAAGCGGCACCGACACCGCGAACAGGGCGCGCCAGGGCGTCCGCGCGTAGCTCGATTCGGTCACCAGGCCGGCGACGCTGCCGCCGAACAGGAGGAGGCCACCGACGGCCAGCGGGAACAGGCCGAAGAGGATTCCGAGTTCCGAGATCGGAATGCCGAGCGCGACGAAAAGCGGCCACGGACTCGCCGTGCGATACTGCTCCGAGAGCCCCGGTTCTGCATCCATTGTTCCCCAGTACGCGCCGGAGCGTACAAAGCGCTTCGATTCTGCCAACTGCGCCCCGGACGCGGACGGAAAGAACACCTTTTTCGACGCAGATGGTTGACTCATACCCGATGGGACTGGAGGAAGAGATCGAAGACCTCCGCGAGGAGATCGCGAACACGCCGTACAACAAGGCCACCGAACAGCACATCGGTCGGCTGAAGGCGAAACTCGCGGAGAAAAAAGAGAAACTCGAGAACCAGTCCGGCAGTGGCGGCGGCCACGGCTACGCGGTCGAGAAGACCGGCGACGCCACCGTCGCACTCGTGGGCTTTCCGAGCGTCGGCAAGTCGACGCTGATCAACGCCCTCACCAACGCCGACAGCGAGGTCGGCGAATACGAGTTCACGACGCTCGACGTCAACCCGGGAATGTTGAAGTACAACGGCGCGAACATCCAGATTCTCGACGTCCCGGGGCTCATCGAGGGCGCCGCCGGCGGCCGCGGCGACGGGAAGGCGGTCCTGTCGGTCGTCCGCACGGCGGATCTGGTGGTCTTTCTCCTCTCGGTCTTCGAGATCGAACGCTACGAGCGGCTCAAGCGGGAACTCTACAAGAACAAGATCCGCATCGACACGTCGCCGCCGAACATCACCATCTCGAAGCGTGGCAAGGGAGGCCTCCAGGTAACGACCTCCGACGACGTCTCCCTCGACGAGGACACCATCGCGAGCGTCCTCCGGGAACACGGCTACGTCAACGCCGACGTGACCGTCCGCGGCGACATCACGATCGACGAACTCATCGACGGGATCATGGACAACCGCGTCTACCTCCCCTCGATCGTCGCCGTCAACAAGGCCGACCTGATCGACCGCGAGTACCTGCCGACGGTCGAGGAGAACCTCCGGGAGGTCGGCGTCGACCCCGAGGAAGCGACGTTCATCAGCGCCGAGGCCGAGAAGGGCCTCGACGCGCTGAAAGAGCGGCTCTGGGAGAACCTCGGGCTCATCCGGATCTATATGGACAAACCGGGGCGCGGCGTCGACTACGAGGAGCCGCTGATTCTGATGGAGGGCGAAAACACCGTCGACGACGCGCTCCGAAAGCTCGGCGGCACCCTCGAAGAGCGGTTCCGCTTTGCCCGCGTCACCGGGCCGAGCGCGAAACACGACGAACAGCAGGTCGGCCGCGACCACGAACTGCAGGACGAGGATATCCTCCGGGTCGTCGCCCGGAAGTGACACGGGGCCGAAGACTGTGCCTTCCGCCCACGATAGTCCCGAAACGTCCTCCACCAGGCGGACCCTGCTGGCGCTGCTCTCGCTTCTGTTCCTCCCGTGGTCCCTGCAAGTGTTTGCCGCGGGCGACGCGACGTTCCTGTTCGCGTGGGGACTCGTCAACACGAACCCGCTCTCGGTGACCACGCTCTTCGACTTTCTCTTCGTGTACACGCGCGGCCTCCCGGAGTACATCCTGGCGTGGCCGCTTTCGGTCGCATTCTACGCCGCCGCGGTCGCAAGCGCCGTCGTCGGCTGGCGAGTCGACCGCGAGGATCCGCGGGTCACCGGCGGCCTTCTCGTCCTCGCCGGAATCGCCCAGCTCCGGCTCGCGTGGGGCTTTTCGCTCCAGCCCGGCCGGATCGCGTGGCCAATGGGGACCGTTGCGTTGCTGGCGGTGGCGTGGTGGTACTACTGGCCGCGTGTTCGCACGATGCGGCGATCATAGCGGGTCGGTCTCTCCCGACGACTGGGCCGTCCCTCGGTCAGCACCCTTTTTGATCGCGGCGCTCGTTCGGTCGCCTATGTCCGGAGTACTCGACCACGTGATGATGCGCGTCGAAGATCTCGATGCGTCGCTCGATTGGTACACGACCCACCTGAACTACGAGGAGAAGGGCCGCTGGGAGGCCGACACCTTCACCAACGTCTACCTCGGCCCCGCGGAGATGCACGAGGAGGGGGCGATGCTCGAACTGACGTACAACCACGACGACCGGACGTACGAGATGGGCGACGCGTGGGGACACATCGCCGTTCGCGTCCCCGAGGGCGAACTCGAAGCCCACTACGAGCAACTGATGGACGAGGGCGTCGAGGACTACCGCGACCCCGAATCCTGTGGCGGCCGCTACGCGTTCGTGAAAGACCCCGACGGCCACGAGGTCGAGATCGTCCAGCGGGATCCCGATCTGCCGACGTGGAGCCTGGATCACACGATGATCCGCGTCGAGGACGCCGACGAGGCACTCGGCTTCTGGACCCGAAAGTTCGAGTACGAACACACCCGCCGCTGGGAGTCGGACACCTTCGCGAACTACTTTATGAAGCCGGCGGGCGCCTCAGACGCCGCGATGACCGTCGAACTCACGTACAACTACGACGGCCGCTCGTACACGATGGGCGACGCGTGGGGCCATCTCTGCGTCCGTGCCGACGACCTCCACGACTACTGGGCGACGCTGATGGAACGGGAGGCCGAGGACTACCGCGACCCCGAATCCTGCGACAACCGGTACGCGTTCACGAAAGACCAGGACGGACACGAGATCGAGATTCTGGAGTCCTGAACGGCCGCAGCGACTGGGCCACCCGAATCGACGCCGACCGCGCTACTGGGTAGTGACTCGGAGCACCGCCGAACAGTGCGGACACCGCTCCTCGTGGTATTCTTTGCCGTCCATCCCGTCTGCGAAGCCCGAGAGAATCTGACTCGCCGCGCTTTCCTCGGTGACGGAGTCCTTCAGGGTGACGTCGACGATGGTTCCGGATACGAACACCTCGACGTCATCGCCGCAGGAAGGACACTGCACACGCTCTCTCATACGACGAGGGACAGAGTTCTGCGGGGTAAAAGTTGTGACAGGATCGACCCCGTCCGGCGTCCAAACGGAGGTTCAGTCCCGACCACGGTTCCGCGTTCCCGACACACGGAACGACAAGGGATTTATCCGTCAATCTCGTTCGGTCGGATATGCCAGGTGTCCTCTCCGATGCGCTCGCGTGGGCCGTGATCCTCACGTTCGTCGTCGGAGTGTTCTCGCTCCGCCGGAACGAGCGGGCCGCGCGGTATCTCACGGTCGCCGCGTGGGTCGGCTTCGCCGTCTTCTGGCTCCAGTTGGTCCCGCACTTCGCGTTTGTCCACAAGAGCTACGTCGAGGGGATCCTCGCCGTGGTCGCGGTGCCGGCGTCGCTGTACGTCGGCTATCTGCTCTTCGACGGCCGCGACTCCCTGTTCGTGCTCTCGCGGGCGGTCGCGGCGATGGGCGTGATCTACCTCCCCTTCGAGACGATTCCGGCGTTCACGCTTTTGGGCATCGCGGTCCCGGCCCCCCGCGGCGTCCTGATGGAGACCGTCGCCGCCCAGACCGGGTTTCTCGTGAACGCGTTCGGCTACCACCCGGAACTCATCGTCGGCGACCAGGGCTATCTCAACACGTTCCTCTTCTTCGACGGCGACCACCGGCTGACCGTCGAGGTCGTCCTCGCGTGTACGGGCCTCGGCAGCATCGCCATCTTCGCCGGCCTCATCAGCGCAGTGAAGGCTCCGCTCCGCCGCAAGCTCCGCGCGATGGCGATCGCGGTCCCGATCATCTACGCTTTGAACCTCCTGCGAACGACGTTCATCACCATCGCCTTCGGCAAGCAGTATATGCAGTGGTTCGTCGACGAGATCCTCTTTCTGTTCGGCGCCTCCGACCCGTATATGGTCTCGTTTTTCATCTCCGATCGGATCATCAGCCAGCTGCTCGCGGTCGTGGTCCTCGTCGGGATCACCTACCTCGTCGTCCGGGAGTTGCCCGAACTGCTGACGATCATCGAGGACGTCCTCTTCGTGGTGACCGGCGACGAGTACGACCTCGAATCCGAACTCGGGCTGAATCGACCGGGCGTGTGAGAGGGGAGACCGTCCACGGCGACACGCGGACTGCCGACACCTGATCGCCGAAGTGTTCATATCGACTGCCAGCGTCTACGCAGGGGATGATGAGAGGGCGGATCCGTCAGGCGCGCCGGCGGATTCGGGAAGAACTGGAGTCCGCGTTCATCGAGGACTACACGTCACAGGAGGTCGCGATCAGCTTCAGCATCGGACTCTTTATTACTGCCTTACCCACGCTCGGGACCGGCCTGCTGATGTTTGCTGTGCTGGTGTATCTATTTAAGCAGTTGAGCGAACTCGCGATGCTGGCCTCCGTTCTCGTGTTGAACCCGTTCGTGAAGTGGGGCGTGTACGCGAGCAGCTACTGGCTCGGCCAGCGGCTGCTCGGCCCGGTCCCGCTCGCCTTCGACGGCAACATCCTCGCGGCCGGCCCCGACGTGCTGATCCGACTGTGGGTCGGCAACCTCATCCTCGCGGTGGTGTTTGCAACTGCGGGATATCTCCTCGCACTGCGGTCGGTCGTCGAGTTCCGGCAGCGGAGAGAGTTCCTGTAGGGACGAAACTCGGAACCCGAACAGCGGCAGGATCCCGTCCACTTACCGCTCGTTCTCGGCCAGTAGCTCCGCGGAAGCCTCGCCGAGTGTCGCGAGTGCGTCGGACTCGATGTGGTGAAGGTCGCCGGGGACGACGAGCAGGTGCAGCGGGTCACCGAAGTCGCGCCCGGCGAGCGCAGAGAGCCGGTCGGCCGCGACGGTAGGCTCCGGACTTCCGGCCCGGGCGACGGCGACTGCGAGGACGTCCGCCCAGTCGTCGGCGAGCATCCCCGCGGCGGCGTCGGCGGTCATATACTCCCCGCGTTCGGCCTTGATGTCGAGGTAGACTACGGTGTGGAGACCCCGCTCGCGGTTCGCCTCGATGGATTCGATAACGCTCGCCGGGACGCCGTCGGCACCGTGCGCGTACGGGAACGGGAGCGTGACGGCCTTCCCGAACCGGTAGTTCTGCAGGCCGGTGAGCCCGCTGGCGGCGGTCTGGGCGGTCACGCCGTGGATCACGCGCGTGTCGATCCCGCGCTCGATCGCGCGGAGTCGCAGATCCACGTGGGTCGTCGAGATCATCGTGTCCCCGGCCGTGAGGAAGGCCACGTGCTCGTCCTCGGCGGCGTCGAGGATGTCGTCTGGATGCTGTTCGACGCCCGCGCGGTCCCGAACGTCGATGTCGATGTCGTGATATGTGGACAGTTTCTCGACGGAGGTTCCGATCAGGTGGCTCGTGTAGAACTCGGCGACGGCTCGGTCGGCGTCGGCGAGTGCCTCTCGGCCCTCGACGGTGATCGAGCGCTCGTCGTAGAGACCGAGCCCGATGAACGTGAGCATACGCGGGATGGACTGGCAGCGACTATAAAACGCGTGAAACGTGGTCCGTCGGGAGCGACGGGGTCCGACCGTTTCAATCCTCAGCCGTCGTCTTCGGCGTCGTAGAGCCCGAGATCATCCGCGACGGCGTCCGCCAGCGCGTCGGCTATGGCGGGGTCGACCTGGGCGATCTCCTCGCCGTCGTGTCGGTGTTCGTTGTGCGTCTCGAGCGTCTCCCGGAGCTCCGAGAGCGGTACCCGCGTGTCCGTCCCGCAGGCCTCACAGACGATCGGCACCGTCGGCTCGTCGGTCTCCTCGTCGGCCATACCCGACAGTCTCGCGACGAGTGTGAAAACTGGTCCGGTTTTCCGGAGTCGATCGGATGCCGGTCAGGTCGAAACCGGTGGGGCAAAAAAGAGGACCCAGCCGGCAAACAGGGCGACGCCACCCAGTTCCGGGAGCGCGAGTCCCGGTCCCGGACGGATCCCAACACCCCACAGGACCCAGCCGAGGAGGTGGACCGCGGCACCGGCGATCGCGAGTCGGCCGACGAGCACCGTCCGTCGCTGCCACCCGTCGAGGGCGACCGTCGCCGTCGAAAAGAGAAAGAAGGCGACAGCGACCGGAAAGTGCGGCGCCGTCCCGGACGGAAACACGCCGACGAAAATCATCGCGGCTATCGAGAGCGCGTACCCGACCGCGACCGATATGGACTGCCGGCGGAGGGCGGCCGCATAGCCGAGCGCGATCACGCCGCCGGCGACGAGGCCCCCGTTGAACAGAAGCGCGGTCTCGGCGGCGGTGCCGAGATCCGAGAGCGCGCTGGTCGTCCAGGAGAACGTCGGCGAACGAACGATCGCTGCAGCGACGCCGCCCAGAGCGACCGCGGCACCCGCCGGGCCGGCAAGTCGGTCAGGACGCATCGACTCGAACTGTGGAAAACAGGTTCCCGACGACGCCGATCAGGCGCCGACTTCCGCGCCGACGTAGAGCACGACGACGAGGAAGATCCAGACGACGTCGACGAAGTGCCAGTACATCGAGGCGGTGCTGACCGAGACGTGCCGCTCGGCGGAGTACTGGCCGAGCAGTCCGCGGACGAAGACGATACCGAGGAGGACTGCGCCGAGACTGACGTGGAGGCCGTGCAGGCCCGTCAGCCCGAAGAAGGCCGACGCGAAGACGCCGGAAGAGAGGGTGAAGCCCTCGTGGATGATGAACTCGTAGTACTCGTAGACCTGCCCGCCGATGAAGATCACGCCGAGCAGTAGCGTCACCGCGAGCCATCGGAGGAACTTCCGCCTGTCGTCGTCACGAATGGCGACGTGGCCGAAGTGAAGCGTGATCGAGGAGAGGACCAGAATCGCCGTGTTGATGATGACGAGCGAGCCCGTCAGCTTCGGAATACCGACGAAGATCGACTCCCAGTCACCCGCGCGGACGTAGAAGTAGTAGCCGAACAGGCCGCCGAACGTCGCCAGTTCCGATCCGAGGAACGCGAGCATCCCCCACCGGAGCTTGTTCGCGCTCTGGTGGTCCACATCCCGGGACCAGAACGTACTCACGAAGGCGTGATACACCCAGCCGTACAGCCCGACGAGGAAGATGCCGACCGTGGCGACGAGCGCCGCGGGGCCGGCTATCGGTGAGATGATCGCGCTGTCGCCCCGACCCAGAATGTACAGTGCAGCGGCGACGTACACGCCCGCCGCCCCGATTGCGGTGACGAACGGCCACCAGCTTGCCTCGCCGAACCCACGCGGCCAGTCCTCGACCGCCGGGAGGTGGTGTCCGTGGTCGTCGTGTGCTTCTTCGGTTCCCATACCAGCCCGTTTCGATCCGACGAGTAAAAACCCTCCCAAAACGAGCGGTGCCACAGCACCGACGCCGCTGGAGCCAACCGATCAGTTCGTCTGCGAAACAGTCCGGTGGTACGGCTCCGCGGCAATCTCACGGCGGAGTTCGCCGAGCGAATCCCGGTCTGCGCCCCCGCTCATCTCCGAGACGACGGCGAGCACCTCCTTTCGGGAGATCTTCACGCCCGTCGACGAGAGCGCGTCCTCGGGCCGTGAGAGCAGTTCCCTGAGCGTCCCGACCGCAAGCACAAAGGGGATCGCCCAGGCTTCGAGGGTGTTGCCGTCGTGGAGGGGAACTGCTTCGAGGTACGTCTGTGCGTCGTCGATAAAGGAGCCGGCGAACTCGGCGGTGCGGCGGACGACCGACGCCGCCTTCGCCTCGTGTTCGTCGGCGACGACTTCCTCCTGTGGGACGCCGGCGTCCTCGAGCCACTCCGCCGGGAGGTAGACGTTGTCCTCGGCGGTGTAGTCGTCGTAGACGTCCTTGGAGATGTTCACGAGTTGCAGCAGCAGGCCGAACTGCTCTGCGGTCTCGTACAGCCGGCGGCGGCGGTCTGCAGCGACGTCGTGCCGGGTCACGAGGTTCGTGATGAGGTTGCCGACAGTACCGGCAGCGTAGTAGCAGTACTCCTCCAGTTCGTTTCGCGTCTGGATCCGGAGACCGCCGTCGTCGCTGTACCGTTCGACGAATTCGGCCATCCCCTGGACCAGTTCCCGTGCCGGCGGGACGACCGCTCGCTGGACGTCGGCAGGGAGGCTGTCGAACGTCCGGAGCACGCGGGGGGAGTCGCGGACGACCGCCCAGTCGTCGGTCATCGACTCGTCGGCGGGGAGGTATGGTTCTACGGCGGTTGCAAACTCCTCGGCGTCGGTGTCGTCCTCGGGGTCGAGGACGGCGTCGTAGGTCCGGAGGAGCGCCGCTTGGTCGGCGGGAGGGATGTGCGAGGCGTCTTCGACAGTGTCTGCGATCCGGCAGACGAGATACCCGAGACAGATGTACGACGACATCGGTTCATCGAGCACGTCCACCGTGAGCGCAAAGGTACGAGAAACCCCCTGGACCGACTCGTGGCACCACTGGAGGTCGGCCCGGTCGACTCGGGGGCGGTCATCCTGCTGAGACATTCGGAATGTGAGTCACTACGATGGGCGGCATAAAAAGCTTCGTGGCACGAGGCGGCCGATGGTGGAGGAGCACGGCCGGTTGCTGCATAGCGTATCGGAATAGCGTTTCGTGGGATAGTCCCGCCGGGCATCCCACCTAACACCTGCGAGTCGCTCGGAACTGCACTTTACCCGGCGTCTACCCTCGCAGCCGACGGCGGTATGGTTCAAACTAACGTCGGGTCGAATCGTCCCCGCCCGTCTCGGATCCCCCGTCGGCTCCACCGTGTAAACGCTCCGCGAGCCACTGGTGGTACGCTTCGACGGCAGCGACGCCTTCATCGGTAAGGTGATAGACGTCGTGGATCCCCTCGGTATCACGGGCGACGAGGCCGCGGTCGACGAGCGCGTCGACGCTACCGGCGAACGATTGCGGCTCGATCCGCGTCTCGTAGTGGCGTTCGAGTGCCGTCTTGAGTTGCTGTCTCCGGAGCGACCCCGCCTCGTAGAGCAGCGCACACAGATCCCGCCGCCGACCGCTCTGAAGCCATCGCATCGTCGGGTCGTCGGGCGGGGGGCCTACGTCGGTTTCGCTTCCCGCGCCGAACCGGTAGGTTCGACTTTCCCAAGTTCCAACGAGGGGTATGGCTAACCGCGAGGCGACCGCAACCGGGATCACGGCGCGCTATCGAGAGACCGACACCGAGCGGCTGTTGACGTTCGAGGCTGACGGGCAAACGGCCGCGATCGCACAGAACACCGAGGGCTATGCGATGCTGAAAGTCCGCCCGAGTGCCGACGGCGACGAACTCGAACGCTACTACGGGTTCGATATGGCACTCGATCACGTCGCCGAACTGCTCGGCGTCTCGCCGAACGACCTCCCGGTTCCCGAGGCCGCCGCTGATATGGGGATGTAGGTCGACGTCAGCCACGGTGTCCGATCGCGAGGCCGCTCAGTCCCGCCGCCAGTAGAACCGCGGGCCGAAAAAGAGGTACGCGAGCGACAGAAACAGCAGGCCGAAGGCGAAACCCTCGCCGATCGCGCCGACGAGCCGCCGCCCCATCCGACCAGCGAGGAGGATCGCTGCGGCCTGCACGATACCCATCACAACCGCGTCCTGCGCGTGGAGGTCGGGGTAGGTGATCGGCGCGAGCATCAGCCCGGCGAGCAGGAATACCAGCGGGACGAGTACGATCGGACTCGTGAACCCTGCGAGGACGGCGGCGGCGAGGATCGTCGCCGCGAGCGTGGTCTGGACCCCCTCCGTCTCGGCGGCGTCGCTGTCGTAGGCGGTGTAGAGCCCGAGTCGCGTCACTGCCGCGGCGACGAACAGCGCACAGCCGGCGAGCGCAACGAGGCCGCGCGTGCCGCCGAGTCCCCACGCGTCGGCGACGGCCATCGCGACAAGGAGCGCTGGCGTCACCCCGAACGAAGCCACGTCGGCCAGCGAGTCGAGGTACGGGCCGACCGTTGTCCCGCCACGCCGACGCGCCACGACGCCGTCGAGCGCGTCAGCAATCGCCGCAAGCAGGAGGATCCGCGCCGCGAGTTCGACGTCGACGGTCGTGGCGACGGCAGCGACGAATCCGAGGGCGGCGTTCGAAATCGTCACCGCGTCGGCGAGGCCGAGTCGACCGACGAACCGCGGCTTCATACCACGGCCGACTCGGAGGATCGGTTTACCTCTTTACATCCCGGCCGGGCGCTCTCCGTCCGGACCGGGCCCTCGCTCCACTGGGACCGGGCCACATTTATCGCTCCCGTCCCGAGGTCGACGTATGGAATCAGAGCGGAGCGCGGCCACCCGGCGCCTCTCCCGTCGTCGCGTGCTCGTCGGCCTCGGCACGACGGCCGCCGCGGGGCTTGCGGGGTGTGCCGGCGTGGGCGCGGAAGACGACTACGACGTCGGGATGACCGCAGTGGCGTTCGATCCACCCACGGTGACCATCTCGGTCGGTGAGACGGTCGTCTGGAAGAACACGAGTTCGCGCGGCCACACCGTCACCGCCTACGACGATGCGATCCCCGAGGATGCGGCCTTCTTCGCCAGCGGCGGCTACGACTCCACGGAGGCCGCTCGGGAGGGATTCCGCTCGGAGTTCGGCGGCGCCATCGACAGCGGGGAGACGTGGTCGCACACGTTCGAGGTGCCCGGCGAGTACGGGTACTTCTGTATTCCCCACGAGCAGGCGGGGATGGTCGGGACGGTCGTCGTCGAAGAGTGAGGGCTGGTTTCAGTTTTTCACGTCTGTGGTACTGTACCAACCCTGCCGCTGTTGTGTCAGTAGCGGCGGCTCGACCGAGTCCGAAAGAAACGAGCAACTGAAAGTCGCGAAGATTCGAATCAGGCGTCCTCGACCGCGAAGATCCGAATCAGGCGTCGTCGACCGCGACGTCGCCTTCGTCGACGTCGACGGCGGCCTCTTCCTCGGCGGCGACCTCTTCGGGTCGCGCTTCGAGGGTGAGCTTCTGGACCTCGACCCGCCGGAGCGGGTAGATGGTCTTCGCCTCGCCGTAGATCGCCGAGGAGAGCCGTCCCTCGATGACGCTGTCGACGAGTTCGTCGAAGGTCCGCTCGGCGGCGGCGTCCTCGACGAGGTCGATCATCACGCGCCGGATCGCCTTCTCCTGGCTGCGGTCGGCCTTCTTGGTCGTGAAGGCCACGGGCTGCAGCTGGACGCGGTAATCGTCGGTCGTCCGCACCGTGATCGCGACGTCGACCTTCGAGGCGCCACGTCGGACGAGGCTGCGGACGTAGTCCCGCGCGAGTTCGTGTTTGATGAACTCGGTGTAGGCGGCGTCGCTGCCGACGTCTCGCACCTTGAAGGTGAGCTTCGTGTTGTTTTCACCCTGGTCGCCGGTGATGTCGCCGAGGGTGACCTCGACGGTTCGACCCTCGACCTTCTCGGGCTCGTCCGCGAAGGTCGAGCCGAGTTCGGTCCGGTCGAACTGCTCCGGCGCGATGAGGGTGTACCATCGCTTCCCGCTCTTCTGCTTCGAAACTGATCGTTCACTCATAGCTGTGTGTTCGTGTCGTGTCGACGATGGCGTCTGCCACCGTCAGGTTGACCACGGTGTCGTCCACCGTGGACTGCAGCCCGCCCGTCGTCGCGCGGGAGACCGTCGTCACGAGGGTGTTGCCCTCGACAACTGTCTCCATCGCGTCGGTGTTGTCCGGACGGAGCGCCGCCGCCACCGTCTCGGCGTCGGCGTGCTGCGTCCGCAGGCGGGCCGTTCGCGACGCGTCACGCGCCGCGTCCGTCTGTCGTTCGTCTACTGTCCTGTCGGTCGTCATTTCGGTACCTCCCTGCCGGAGTCGTCCGTGCTGTCTTGGAGCGCCTCCCTCACCGCGGCGATGACGTCGGCGTCGGCGGTTTCGGCGTCGAATCGAGCGAGCGCTGCCGTCGGACCGGCCGTCCAGGTCGCAGTCGTCGAATCGTCCGCGACGAACTCCGATGCGAGCGCCGATGCGGCGTCGGCGGCGCCACCGTCGACTGCCGCGAGCGCAGCAACCCCGTCTTCGAGCGCGAGGACGACAGGCTCGGGCGAGCGGAAGTCACGAACGAGTCGCGCGACGGTGGCCAGCCGACCCGGGACTACGGGGTCTTTGGCCCGTCCACTGGTGTCCGCATCGCGAACGTTCGGGCGGACGACGAACACGCCGTCGTAGCGCCCGGTGTGCGCCGATCGAACTGCGCGATGAACCGCTCGTCCGTGTGTCCGCCAGGCGTCCACCGCGGCGCCGTGGCCGCCGTGACCGAGCGCGACTGCGACGCCCGTTCCGGGTCGTTCCCGAGCGGTGGCGTTCAGCACATCGGCGAAGCCGCCCAGCGTCTCGAGCGGCGCTTGAGGCGTCGTATAGGGGCGCAATGCCCGCTCGACGGCGGTCGCCGCTCGGGGCGTCGCCTCCTCGTCGGCCGCGACGCTGAGCGCGAGATGCGACGCGATCGACCGCCGCCCGTCTGCGTCGCGCTCGTCGGAATCGGTGTCGGTGAACCCTGCGAGTTCTGTGGCCGCGGCATCTGTGTCGCCCGAGAAGGGCGCGTGGACGAGCGTCGAGTGGGCCAACCCGTCGACGACGTCGTCGACCGGGATCGCCACGCCGGGGCGGCGCTCGATCGATCCAGCGGCTTCTGCAGCCTCGAGGAGCGATCCGGCGGCCGAACCGGGGTGTGCGCCCGCGGCGACGACCCCGGCGAGCGCCAACACCGGATCGGGAGCCGCACCCCCGTGCCGCGCTGCGAGCGCCTCTGCGATCTCGTACGCGCGGAGACTCGACGGCGCTCCCGCGGCGGCGAGACTCACGTCTGCACCTGACGGCGCTACCCCGACCGCGACGGCGAGGCCGTCCTCAACCGGCGACACGTCGGCACCGAACGGAGCCACGCGCACCTGAAACGCGACGCCGACGTCCCGAAGTGCTCTGGCAATAAGTCCGCCAGCAGCGAGCGCGTCGCCGTCGGCGCAGGGGACGATCCGAACGAACCCGGCCGACGCGAGCGCGGCGGCGACGCTCTCGGAGGGGGCGTCCGCGTCCGCGCCGGCGTCGGATCGGGAGGCCATCGGGTGTTACTTGTCGAGGAGTTTGACCGCGAGGTCGTGGGTGTAGGTGAAGTCCTCGTCGAGTTCGTCGCCGCGGTAGTAGTTGACGAGGCGCCGGATCTTCGACTCGGTGTTCTGCAGCGCGCGCTTGTTCTGCATATCCTGCTGGTTCTCGTTGACGTGACGGCGGAGACGCACGGCGCGCTCCATCAGGTTCTTGAGGTCCTCCGGGAGTTCGGGCGCGGCGTCGTGCTCCTCGAGGATCGTGGTGACCTTCTTGCCCGTCGCGGCTTTGACGTCAGGGACCGGAACGCCCTTGACGCCCTCGTCGCGCAGTTTCAGGCCGATCTGGCTGGGCTCGTGGCCCTGTTCTGCCAGTTCGACGACGCGCTCTTCGATCTCGTCTGCGTCGACGTCGCTCCACTCCGGGGGGTCGTCTGCCACCGGCTTGTCCGAACCGGACGAGCCACGGCGGCGGGTGTGCATTCGTGCCATTGTTATCGATTGGAACGGCACAGACCGCAGAAGATGCGATATGACGAGTCCGACGGGTGTCGGCTCGTCGCACTTCCGCAATCCCAAGCCGCGCGAGGCGGCGAGTCGGACTTGCGGCCGTGCTGTTCCCATCTATCTCCACCAGCGACGGCGACAAAAGGATTGCGACCCGCAGCTGTCGTTTGCCAAGTCGAAGCCCTTAAGAGCGAAAACGGAATACGGAGGGATGCCGACGCGGGCTCGTAGATCAGAGGTAGATCACTCCCTTGGCATGGGAGAGGCCCCGGGTTCAAATCCCGGCGAGTCCATCAGTATTCTTCCGTCGTGATCAGGGTTTCAGACCGCAAGGTAGGAACCTTGAGGCGGACGTATTCGCCATTTTGGGCTGAGAAATACTCCCTCAGCTGAGAGAGTTCAACAGTATTTCGAACGCGGGTCGACGCAGTCACGCGATTGGACTCAGGGAAGGAGGTGGGTACAGTGATTCCTCATTTCGAGGGGTCAGATGCCACTACTCCCATCTGTGAGTTCTGTGGCTGCGAGATCGAGTACCCCGGACAGCGCTGCGCGGCGCCCACGGAGGGAAGATGTCGACCATAGCGCGAAACCGGACCGCGAGGGTCTTTCACTGTTCCAAGGCTCTGACCCTCAGCGGCGAGTGCTTCCGTGTCTACGGAGTCCAACAACCGACTTCCCAATCATTACGGGAAGTGGTTGGACGCCAACCGACTTCCCATTCAACAAAGGAGGTGGTTGGGCGTGTCTAACGTCTCGCCGCTGCGTTTGAGCGTTACGCTGACGCGAGACGGAACAGGGGTCGGTGGTTGCGATGACCGACCCGGACGATTTCTTTGACCATCTCGACGACGCCGAAGCCGTCACTGCTGATGACAGGGATTCGGTTCAATCGTCGGTCGAGCAATCAGAAGCCGACCGCGTCCGGGCGGAGAACGGAACTACCACCCAGACACCTACGCGTTCCCAGCGGCGTAGGCACCAACAGACTCGGAATCGATTCCGTGTCACTCAATCTCTAAAAGTGAACCGAGAATTGTCAATATATGATAGATTTTTGTACGGTGCGAAGATGATTCTATGTAATGCGTTACCAGGTTGGCTGTAGCTTCTGTGATACGATAACGGAGTCGGCAGAGCCACATCTGTACGATCTTCCGATAGATCATCCGAAGCGAAGGTGGGCGAATTTGGCTACCTGCATAGAGTGCAGCAACGCCTATGGTCCGCCAGCGTTCCTCGAGGAATGGGACACGGTACGACTCGACAGAACTTCTTGTCACTTCTGCAACACCGGGAATGTTATGTGGGTTGGTACAGCTGAGTGGGCGAATCCGAAAGTGTTGCTACAGCGCTGCGATGAATTGATGAACGAGTCCGACGAAGCAGTCAACTTCCCAGCCGACTTGCTCAAACAGGTCACTAGAGTGACGTCAGTCTGCCGAAAGTGCGCTCAGTCCAAGTCCGAGACGGAACTGTACCAAGTAATCGAACAGGAAGCAGAACAGGCCACACTGGAGTAGCCCTATGTCTGCATAGCCTCTCCGATACGTGCCTCGGTCGGCTCTGCCAGGTAGGGCTCGATAGCAGAGTAGTCGGACCACCCTCCGATACTCATCACCGTCCGGACGTCGACCTGGCGCTCAACGAGGTGATACGTCGCCCAAGACCGGCGGAGATCGTGAGATGATACGGAGTCCCACCGTGAAGTCTCTGAGTCCGTAGCAATCCTGTCAGCGGCTTCTTTCACCCACCGACGGACAGAGGGTGTACTCGCGTCGACCCACGAATCTGACGGGGCGAGATCACGCTCCCGACTGAATTTGTGGATGTCATCGGCGACGTCGTCAGACATCCACGCGTCACGGATTTTCTTCGAGCCCCCTTTCGTATTCTTCCCGCGGATCTCGAAGAGCCACACGTCTGCTTCATAATCGGGTCATCTCATAACTCGATTATAGTGCTCTGTTGAATAGGGGTGATTGAGTACGGAGGCAGAAATTGAATCGGGACGTGAGTGGGTATGGGTCGTGATCTCAAAACTGGTCTCGGTTCGTTTCGGCTCGGAGGTCGCTATTCACCTATGGAAACGCTGCTACCCGGACAAACCACCGCTGGCGACAAAATGGTTACGCCGTATTGGAATCTGCTATTCCCACAGCCGACAGGCGGTCCTGCTCGTGATGCGGTGCGGTCGCTGTCTAGCGATAGCTGACGCTACGGAGGGCCTCGGCCGGCCACTGAGGGCCGCCCACTTGGCGGCCCTCAGTTCCCTCGTCTATGCGCTCACACCAGGTGGATCGTATACGTCTCCCCGATCAAGCATATGGTAGATCGACACCAGCATCTTCCGAGCTGCCGCTACGATTGCTTTCTGTGAGTTCTTCCGGCTTGCTAACCGGTCATAGAACCGACTCAGATACTCGTCGTTACACGTATGGACTGCAGTATTAGCTGCTTGGACGAGCAGCCATCTTACACGACCTGATCCACGTTTCGAGATGCTCCCTTCGATCCGCGAGTCGCCTGACTCGCGGATCACCGGATTCAATCCGACGTAACTAACCACCTCCTTGTCTCCGTCAAACCGGTCGATGTCGCCTAACTCCGCATAGATCGTCAACGCCGTATAGTAACTCACGCCAGGAATCGTCATCAGCAGCTGGGTCTCCTTCAGAGACCCAGCGCGTTCTTCAATCGTCTTCTCGAGCTTCTGAATCTCGTCGGTGAGCGACTCGATCAGGTCGAGATACGACTCAAGCAACGCGTCGAACGGCGTCGGGAGCGAGAGTTCCCGCAGGAACTCTCGTCCCCTCGCAGTCAGTGGTTTCACGTCTTCAGTGATACCGTGATCGGAGAGGAGTCCGTGGACTTTGTTGGCGTACTTGGTACGATTTTCGACCAACGTTTGTCGCCCGCGCACGAGTGCGCGGGCTTCCCTCACTTCCTCGGTCGGAACATAGCTCTCAGGCACCGAATTCAGCCGCAACATTCGCGCGAGTTCTTTGGCGTCGACGCGGTCAGTTTTCTTGTCGGTGTCTGCGATCTGGTTGATTTTTTTGGGATGAGCAACGGTCACATCCAAGTGCTCCGACAGCGTATCGTGGATGTGGTAGTAGTTGGAGGTCGCCTCAAGCACAGCTTGTGCGCCGGCGTACCGCTGGGCGAGGTCGTCGAGGTTCGCGTTCTTGACGCGAACCTCTTCGACAATCTTCCCAGCCTCATCCATCACTGCCACCTGTGCGTACCGTTTGTGGACATCAATTCCGAGGTACATAGTCTGTTCACCCGGGACGCCAGTGCGTGAAGCAGAGATTCACCTATTCGGGCTTTCCCGGATGCCGCGCCGCGCGGCATCCGGGCTGTCACGCCCATGACTCGGCTTCTTTCGCACACGGACCAGTCAACACGACGTGCTCTGTAGCACGGAATAGCGGTCGGTCTCTTGCGCCCCATATCTTGTTTCACGCTCTCCTAGGGTAGCAGCGTTTCCATCAAGTCAACAGAGGACAAATGAGCTAATTGAGGAGGTCCTCCACAAAACGAAATCCATCCACGTACGTAACTGACTCGTAGCCTTCGCTAGCCAGAATCTTCTCAGCTCCCTGTCCAGCAAGCACATCAGTCGTGTAAATATAAGCTTGATCTGCGGTTCCATCGACAAATGACTGTGCTGCGATACCAGCGAGTGCCGGATCAGCACGTTCGATATCATCAGCAGGGCGATTGTCGGCATTCGCGATGTACCGTTGCACCCCATCCATCGTTCGCGATACCAACGGTTCCGAGTGATCTATAGTAGCGTTTGCAACTGATTGCACATCCGATCGCACGACGCGTGCGATCGTGTGAGTGAAGACTTGCAAACGCTACTATAGCGTCTCTGCAATTCGCACCCATCCCTCCTCAATCGCACTGTCAACGGGAATTGCTTCTACCTCCGACGCCGCGTCTGTTAGCTCGTCATAGACCTGCTCCGGGACTACAAACGTGATCCCGTTTTGACGGGCGTGTCGGCGGACAGCACGATATCGGTCCTTCGATGGCTGTCCCATCGCGACGAACAGTCCGGTATCCGCGATATGGACTGCAGTCACGTGTCGATGCTCTCACTACCTTCGGTGAGATCGGCAAGCGAGGCCCCGGAATCGTCAATATCGAAGTGTTCATAGACGACAGGTCGAAGCGCTTGCAGGATGATCTCGGCGGCAAGCGGTGAGATGTCGAGATCGTCAGCCATCATTCGATGCGTCACTTCGCCCTGTTCCCGAGAAACTGCGTATGTGAGTGCTGCCGCGAGTCCGGCAATTCCGTGCCGGTCGATGAAAATATCAATATCTTCGTCTGTCGTACGGCGGGCGACAGCGTCGATCAGTGCAGGCGTGATGGTATACTCCCCCTCGCCTCCGGTGACCGTGAGGTCGATATCACGAGCGACGTATGAATGCGGTTGCTTGCCCGTCTTTGCCTCCAACACACCCGCATCGACCAGCCGGTTCACGTACGTGTATGCGGTCCCCTGTGGGAGGTCAAGAGCCTCCATCAGCTCCTGGACAGTCGCCTCTCCTTCTCGGGCGAGGTGTGCGTACAACCGAGCAAGCTGTGGTTCTTCGAGTAAATCTGCGACCGAAAGGAGATCCCGGACAACATCGCCCCCGGCCTGGTGTGACGTGCGTGACATCGGATGTGTTGTAATTACAGTTTACAGCGAATCAATAAAGAATTTGGGATCGGGATGGACTCTCACAACCTGATGCTATTCAGGGAGAAAACACGGGGAGACAAAGGGACCGTCAGAAAGATTCTACAGATAAACAAGGCGAGTGCCTCGGGGCTTGACCCCGAGGCGGTTCACGCCCTCCCGCCGGAGGCAGATCAGGTATTTGCCGAGGCTGAAGCGGGAGAGACAGTGATTCATAATGATTACTCTCACTTTTTACCGCCGAGCGCCGCCACCGGGAGTGGCGCTCAGCGGTAAGAGACGAGAGTAATCATTATCAGGCACCGAGTACAGCACTCGCTGAGGTTCTGTATTCGGTTTCCCGCGACAAGGACGTCCGGGGTGTTTCCCTCACTGGCACGCCCGAGGATGCGCGTCAGGCGCTCGTTGGGAACGGGCCAATCTCTGTCGCACCGGCGGATGATGCCGAGCTGGTCGAGTACGCACAGGTGGCCGAGGAGTTCAGTATTCAAAGCGCCCTGATTGTTGCCAGTCACACGGCGCAGACTACAGAGGCAATCATCACTACTGACGGCGAGATGGGTGACGCGGACTACCAGACCGTCTGAGAGTAGAGTATATTGAAACTACCCCGCCGCCGGGGAGACTATCCCGGACCCGATCCGATCCGGACTGGTAGTGTGTCCCCCTGATAGGTCCTCGATCGAGACTTTCACGACCATATTCTGTTGCCAGCGTTCGCAACCGCCGAAGCTACCGATTTCTAACTTCGTCCTAGTGCAGCAGATTCTCCCGTATTTCGGGCTCTGCTTATCAAACCTGATACGCAGAGGCGATATTTTATATAATAGTATATGGGAACGTCGGAGTAGGCTACCAGCGCCACTAGGGGGGACCCAGAGGTTGGGCTGGTGTCGCATCCAAAACTATGCAACTACGAGAACTCTTCACAGACGATTCGGCAGTGTCACCGGTCATCGGCGTGATACTGATGGTCGCAATAACCGTTATTCTGGCCGCTGTCATCGGTTCCTTCGTGCTGAACCTCGGTGGCAGTCTGCAGAATACGGCGCCACAGGCGACGATTGACTTCAATTACAACGAGAGCGCTCCATCAGCCGGCGACGGAAACGTGACGCTCGTTCACGCCTCGGGCGACCAGCTCGAAAACAGTTCAATTAGGGTCACTACCTCAGACTCCGCGTCCAGTTTCAGTGGGGCAAATTACAGTGACGAGAACTCTCCGTACACTGCCGGCGACCAGATCGCAAAGGGACCGTACGACGCGGGCGAGACAGTCCGCCTGGTCTGGCAGGACCCCGAGGGTGGATCCTCGTCGACGATCGCTGAAAGCAGCGCGCCGAACTGAATAGCGGATTCCTTCTATTTTTTCAGATCGATAGCGACGGGTGTCGGTATCGACGAACGAGGGATCGAACGAGGCCCACCGGCGAAGACAGGCGCCTCGCAGACAACGTAGAAATGCGCTGTCGGTGCCGCCGAGACTTCGCTGACCCGAAGTCTCTTAAGAAGTCCCACCTTACGAACAGTGATGACTGATACTGTGGACGACGTCGAACTCCCGTACGACGAGTCGGCGTCGCAGCAGGAGAAGATCCGGGCGCTCAGAGAGCGTCTGGACGTTCTCGAGTCCCAAAACGAAGAGATGCGGGACAAGCTGCTGGACGCGAACGCGGAGAACAACAAGTACCAGCAGAAGCTCGAACGGCTGACCCACGAAAACAAGAAGCTCAAGCAGTCGCCGCTGTTCGTCGCGACCGTCCAGGAGATCGGCGAGGACGGCGTCGTGATCAAACAGCACGGCAACAACCAGGAGGCGCTCACCGAGGTCACCGAGGAGATGCGCGAGGACCTCGAACCGGACGCGCGCGTGGCCGTCAACAACTCCCTGTCGATCGTCAAGCGCCTCGACAACGAGACCGACGTCCGCGCCCGGGTGATGCAGGTCGACCACAGCCCCGACGTCACCTACGAGGATATCGGCGGGCTCGAAGACCAGATGCAGGAGGTTCGGGAGACCGTCGAGATGCCGCTGGAGTCACCTGAGATGTTCGAGAAGGTCGGCATCCAGCCCCCCTCGGGCGTGCTCCTGTACGGGCCGCCCGGGACGGGGAAGACGATGCTCGCGAAGGCCGTCGCGAACCAGACCGACGCCACCTTCATCAAGATGGCCGGGTCGGAACTGGTCCACAAGTTCATCGGCGAGGGCGCGAAGCTGGTTCGCGACCTCTTCGAGGTCGCCCGCGAGAACGAGCCGGCGGTGCTGTTCATCGACGAGATCGACGCCATCGCCTCGAAGCGGACGGACTCGAAGACCTCCGGCGACGCGGAGGTCCAGCGGACGATGATGCAGCTGCTCTCGGAGATGGACGGCTTCGACGAGCGCGGCGAGGTGCGCATCATCGCCGCGACGAACCGCTTCGATATGCTCGACGAGGCGATCCTCCGCCCCGGCCGCTTCGACCGCCTCATCGAGGTGCCGAAGCCCGGCCGAGAGGGGCGTGCGATCATCTTCAAGATCCACACCCGGGATATGAACGTCGCCGACGACGTCGACTTCGAGCACCTCGCTGACCTGGCCGACGACGCCTCTGGCGCGGACATCAAAGCGATGTGCACGGAGGCAGGGATGTTCGCCATCCGCGAGGACCGGACGGAGATCACGATGGCAGACTTCCTCTCGGCGTGGGAGAAGATCCGGGCGGACGCTGCGACGGACGGCGAAGCCAGCAGGGCGTTCGCCTGAAAAAGACCGTCGCCTCGTTTCGGCCGGCCTGGCTAACGGCACCGCCCCGTTTCGGTCGACCGCTTGTCGGCTGTTTTCGGCCTACTCGCTTTCCCTGAGCGACGCCACCGCGCGTCGTGTCACGTCGGTGGCGTCGTAGCCGCGCTCGCCGTGGACGGTCGCCTCGGCGAGGAGCCCCGCAGCGCGAAACTCCGCGAGGAGGCCCTGAAGGTCGGACTCACAGAGGTCGTAGGCGTCGAGCAGTTCGACGACCGAAAGCGGTCCACGGTCGGCAAGTTCCACGAGCAGCCCCAGCGAGCGGTCGTCGTGGGCAGCGCTCACGACGCGGCGCACGGGCTCTGAGACCGCCATCGCGGCGACCGAAAGCGGCGCCTCGTCGTTATCATCGAATGTCAACTCCGCGTTCGGCAGATACTGCTCATCGCCGGTCCTCGGGTCACGTACCCGGCTCGATTCCCCCGAGCGTTTGACCAGGAGATATCGGTCGCCGGACGCGTCGTGAACGGTCCGCATAGTCGCCAGGAGGACCGGCGGTTGCATAGGGATTGCGCCGGCGGACCCACAGTCGGGGAGAAACTGCGCCCGCGGACCCATACTCATACTGGCGGACAAGTTCGTGGAACATTTCAGTACCTCGGGGTGCCGAGAATTTCCGGATAGTTACGTCCGACAGTATCAGGGAGTGCTCGTACCAACAGGTCCAGCGGACGTCTCACTCTTCGGCGTCTTCGCCGCTAGTCTCCGCCTCGGGGCTCCCGTCGGACGCGGCTGCGTCGTTCTCGTCGGCGGCGACTTCTCGCTGGTACGTCCGATAGAGATCGTACGTGCGGTAGAGTGCAAACATCCCGACGGCGATGGCGCCACCGCCCCAGGCCCACTGCTCCCGGAAACCGACGAGTAGCAGCCCGATGCTGATCCCGGCGATGGCGACGTTGGCGTAGACGACGGTCGCCCAGAAGAACTTCGCCAGGTCGCCGTCGATCTCGACGCCGAGGTCCTCGGCCTCGTCGCCGTCGCCGGGAATCTCGACCGACGGGACCGAGACGAGATCCTCCTCGGGCGCGTCCCAGCGTCCCTCGGGATCGGGTTCGTCAGGTTCGTCGGGCCACTTGTCGAAATCCGACGGCACACGTCTGTGGAGGGCCGGCGTTCGCAAAAGCAGTTCGTTCTCGGGCGGTCGCGACGAGAGAGGATGAGCTGTCGACGAGCAGTCCGCCGCGCGGTCAGGAATGAGCCGTCGACGAACAGTCTATCGCCGATCAGCAGTGCTCGGTGAGCATCACCGTCTCCGACGTTTCGACCCACGCGAGCGGGTTCTGCGGGTCGTAGAAGACGATCCCGCCGTCGACCTCGTAGGATTCCACGTCCTCGAGAGCGCTCGCTTCACCCAGCCGCGTCGGCGCGGCTGACGACCGATTCGTCCGCTCTGTGTCAGCTCGGTCGGTCATCGTGAGATTTGGTAAGAAGTAACACACTATAGGTCTTGCGTCCGTCCCAACGTTCGCCTCGTCGGTGGCAAACAGTTTTCCTCAGCGGCTGCGGCACTTCGGCCACACCGGTCCACCGGAATGCCGAACCTTTTACTCGGGACCGCCGAACGCGTTGCTATGAAACAGGCAGGGCTCACAGACGATTGGGGTGGCGGTGGGGACAACACCGCCGCTGATGCCCGGCCCGACGCGGAGGCGATCGCGGTGGCGGGCAACGGTAGCCAGCACGTCTCGGAGGTCGTCGACGCCGAGGACATCCGCTTTCCCGACGCCGACGGCACGGTCGAACTGATGGTCACGCAGGTGAACTACACCATCGAGGGCAGCGGCCGCCGGGAGTACCCCGTCCTCCACGTCTTCGGACGGACCGCCGACAACGAGACCGAACACGTCCGCGTCCTCGGGTTCGAGCCGTACTTCTACGCGCCGACCGACTCCCTGGACGACGAGAAACTCGACAAGGACGTCATCACGCGCACCGACGAGGGGTATCAGAGCATCCGCGGGGACGAACTGACGAAGATCTGTACCCGCACGCCCCGCGACGTGGGACAGATCCGCGACGAGTTCGACCACTACGAGGCGGATATCCTCTTCCCGAACCGGCTGCTCATCGACAAGGACATCAAGAGCGGCATTCGCGTGCCCGCCCGGCGGCTCGGGAACGGCGAGGATGACGAGGTCGACGGGGAAGCAAACGACACGATCCAGATCCCCCACGACGAGATCGAACCGGTCGAGGTCGAGGCCGACCTCCGCGTGAACACCTTCGACATCGAGGTCGACGACCGCTCGGGCTTCCCCGAGGACGGCGAGGAACCGATCGTCTGCCTCACGAGTCACGACTCCTACCGCGACGAGTACGTCGCGTGGCTCTACGACGCCCCCGAGGCCGGCGACGGCGTCGACAGCCCCGACGCGCTCGACGACTACGAGACGCTTCGCGAGGACACCGAGATCGACGTCCGCACCTTCGCGGAGGAGGGTGAGATGCTCGATGCGTTCGTGTCGTACATCGAAAAAACCGACGCAGATCTCCTGACGGGCTGGAATTTCGAGGACTTCGATATGCCGTATCTCCTCGACCGGATGGACGTCCTGGATCCTACTTCCGACTACGACCTCGATCCGGAGCGGCTCTCCCGCATCGGCGAGGTCTGGCGCAGCGGGTGGGGCGGCCCGAACGTGAAGGGTCGCGTCGTCTTCGACCTGCTCTACGCGTACAAGCGCACGCAGTTCACCGAACTGGAGTCCTACCGCCTCGACGCCGTCGGCGAACTCGAACTCGACGTCGGCAAGGAGCGCTACGCCGGCGACATCGGCGACCTCTGGGAGCAGGATCCCGAGCGCCTGCTCGAATACAACGTCCGCGACGTGGAACTCTGCGTCGAGATCGACCGCAAGCAGGACGTGATCGCCTTCTGGGACGAAGTGCGGACGTTCGTCGGGTGCAAACTCGAAGACGCGACCACGCCGGGCGACACCGTCGACCTCTACATCCTCCACGAAGCCCACGGCCGCTTTGCGCTCCCGTCGAAGGGCCAGGCCGACGCCGAGGACTACGAGGGCGGGGCCGTCTTCGATCCGATCACGGGGGTGAAAGAAAACGTCACCGTACTGGACTTAAAATCGCTCTACCCGATGTGTATGGTAACGATCAACGCATCCCCGGAGACGAAGGTCGATCCCGACGAGTACGACGACGACACCTTCCGGGCGCCGAACGGGACGCACTTCCGCCGGGACCCAGACGGTATCATCCGCGAGATGATCGACGACCTCCTCGCGGAGCGCGAGGAGAAGAAATCTTTGCGGAACGACCACCAACCCGACACCGCCACCTACGAGCAGTACGACCGACAGCAGGCAGCTGTCAAGGTCATAATGAACTGTTTCACGCCGGACACCGACGTGCTCACGCCCGACGGCGTCCGGAACATCCGCGATCTCGACGTCGGCGACGAGGTCTACTCCTTAGATCCGGACACGAATCAGATGGAGGTAAAGCCCGTCGAGGAGACCCACGAGTACCCCGACTATCGCGGGGAACTCGTCGACATCCAGACCAGCAAGACCGACTTCCGGGTGACCCCGAACCACCGAATGCTGGTCCGGAAGAACGCGACAAACGGCGCGACGTGGGAGGATTTTCGGTTCGTCGAAGCCGGCGATCTGGACGACTACTCCCACTACGAACTGCCGCACGACTGGTCGGTCGAGGAGGGTGAAGAGATCGACGAGGTCGACCTGACGGAGCTGATCGACGGCGACTACGAGGTGTGGGTTCGACCCGCGGTCCACGGCCACACCTTCACCGCCGAACTCGGCTGGACGCCGCGGCGCGTCCCGAAGGCAGACGTCGGGGAGACCGGATACGTCTTCACCGCCGAGGAGTTCGAAGCGCACCGCGAGTACATCGAATCGGTCTGCGAGCGGAGTTTCGTCCACCGCGAGTCGGGCCGAAAGTGGATCCCGCGAACGTACGACGCCGACGACTTCCTCGAACTTCTCGCGTGGTACATCACTGAGGGGAACGTCTACACCTCCGAGGATCGGGAGTTCGGCGAAAACTTCCGCGGATCTGCAACGAAGATACAGATCGCACAGGACGCCGTCACAGACGGAGGGACGTCAACGCGGACGGATTCACACACCCGCATCGGGGAGCTGCTTGACGACCTCGACGTGGATTACTACGTCGACGACCGGTCCTATCAGTTCACCTCGAAGCTTCTCGGAGACCTGCTCGGCCGTCTCTGCGGCGACGGCAGTTTCGAGAAACGGATTCCCGACCTCGTCTTCGAGGCCACGGAAGAACAGAAACGTCAGTTCCTCGATACGCTCGTCGCGGGCGACGGCGACCGACAGCCGAACTCCTGGCGGTACACGACGTCGAGTGAGCAGCTCCGCGACGACGTGCTCCGACTCTGCGCACACCTCGGTAAGACGGCGAGTTACAACCGCGATAGCGGGTCGTGGCGGATCTACTGCACCGAGGACGCGAAGAACTCGATTCGGATGCATCGCAGTGGCAGCCGGAGTACGGCCGACGACGGCGTCTACTGCGTGACGGTCGCTGACAATCACACGCTCCTCGCTGGTCGGAACGGAAATTACCAGTGGACTGGGAACTCGTTGTACGGCGTTCTTGGCTGGGATCGCTTCCGCCTGTACGACAAGGAAATGGGCGCTGCCGTCACTGCAACGGGACGTGAGGTGATCGAACACACGGCCGAGGCCGCGAACGAACTTGGCAACGAAGTGATATATGGTGACACGGACAGCGTCATGTTGGAACTCGGACAGGATGTGTCCAAAGAGGAGGCCATCGAGCAGTCCTTCGAGTTAGAGGAGTACATCAACGACTCCTACGACGAGTTCGCGCTCCGGGAACTGGACGCCGCCCACCACCGCTTCCAGATCGAGTTCGAGAAGCTCTACCGCCGGTTCTTCCAGGCGGGCAAAAAGAAGCGCTACGCGGGCCACATCGTCTGGAAGGAGGGCAAAGACGTCGACGACATCGACATCACGGGCTTCGAGTACAAGCGCTCGGACATCGCGCCGATCACGAAGGAGGTTCAAAAGCGCGTGATCGAGATGATCGTCCACGGCGAGGCGACAGACGAGATCAAAGAGTACCTCCACGAGGTCATCTCCGACTTCGAGTCCGGCGAGGTCCCCGTCGAGGACATCGGCATTCCCGGCGGGATCGGCAAGCGACTCGACGCCTACGACACCGACACCGCGCAGGTCCGCGGCGCGAAGTACGCAAACGAGTTCCTCGGGACGAACTTCGGCCGCGGGTCGAAACCGAAGCGCCTCTACCTCCGGAAGGTCCACCCCTCGTGGTTCCGCCGGATGGAAAGCGAGGAGGGCTTCGATCCGCAGCGCGATCAGCTGTACGGCGAGTTCAAGCGCGACCCGGACGTGATCTGCATCGAGTACGACGACCAGCTCCCGGAGGCGTTCGAGGTCGACTGGGAGAAGATGCTCGAAAAGACACTGAAGGGACCGATCGCACGGATCATCGAGGCGCTGGGGATGTCCTGGGAGGAAGTGAAATCCGGACAGGAACAGACGGGGCTCGGAAGCTTCACATAGGCCGCTTCGACCGGCGTCGGGTCCGGCGGGGTTTTGCGAAACGAAAATAAATTTTCCATACAATAAAGCGTCTACTGGTAAATGCGTAACCATTATGGGTGTCACGGCCTACTTGGCAGGTACGAGGCAACGAAACAGATGGCTACACTTGAAATCAACAACCTTCACGCGAGCGTGGCAGAAGACGGTGGCGAACAGATCCTTCGTGGCGTCGATCTAGAGGTCAACTCCGGCGAAATTCACGCCCTGATGGGTCCGAACGGGTCAGGGAAATCGACGACGGCGAAGATCATCGCTGGACACCCGGCCTACGAAGTAACTGAGGGCGAGGTACTGCTCCACCTCGAGGAAGGGGAGTTCGGCGACGAAATCGACATCCCGGCCGACAAGCGCACCTGGGACCTCCTCGATCTGGAACCGAACGAGCGAGCGGCGCTCGGTATCTTCCTCGGTTTCCAGTATCCGGCCGAGATCGAGGGCGTCACGATGACGAACTTCCTCCGAACGGCGCTGAACGCCAAACTCGAAGAGCGCGAGGAACTCTTCGAGGACGAGGAGGCTGAGACCGACGAGGACGACGATGACGACGCGGGCTACGAGACCTCCCCGATGGAGGGGCCGGCCGACGACGACGAGATCGGCGTCGCGGAGTTCCAGTCGCTCCTCAAAGAGAAGATGGATCTCCTGGATATGGACGAGAAGTTTATGCAGCGGTACCTCAACGCGGGCTTCTCCGGCGGCGAGAAGAAGCAAAACGAGGTGCTGCAGGCAGCCATCCTCGAACCGTCGATCGCCGTCCTCGACGAGATAGACTCCGGGCTGGACATCGACCGACTGCAGGACGTCGCTGACGGCATCAACGCCCTCCGCGACGAACAGGGAACGGGCGTTCTCCAGATTACGCACTACCAGCGGATCCTCGATTACGTCGAACCCGATCACGTCCACGTGATGCTCGACGGCAAGATCGCAAAGAGCGGCGACGCATCGCTCGCCGAAGCGCTCGAGGACGAGGGATACGACTGGGTCCGAGAGGAAGCCTACGAGACGGCGTAACTATGTTTAGTTACGCACAGACTGATAAGCAACGAATCGTAAATACACACTACACACTATGAGTTCAGAACAAGATCACCTCAAAGACACGGACACCGAAGCGCGCTTCGACTTCAAGAAGGAGGAAGCCTCGGCGTTCCAGACCGAAAAGGGCCTGACGGAGGAGACCGTCCGGGTCATCTCCGAGGACAAAGACGAGCCCGAGTGGATGCTGAACCGCCGTCTCCGGGCTCTCGAACAGTTCCAGGCGATGCCGATGCCGACCGACTGGCCCGGCCAGCCCGACCTCTCGGAGGTCGACATCGCCGAGATCGTCCCGTACATCCGGCCCGACGTCGACGTCCGCGCGGGCGTCGACGACTGGACGGAACTCCCCGACGAGATCAAAGACACCTTCGACAAACTGGGTATCCCCGAAGCCGAGAAGAACGCCCTCTCGGGCGTCGGCGCCCAGTACGAGTCGGAGGTCGTCTACCAGAATATGCAGGAACGCTGGGAGGAGAAGGGAGTCATCTTCTGCAACATGGACAAGGCCGTCCAGGAGCACGGAGAGATCGTCAAAGAGCACTTCATGACGAAGTGCGTCCCCCCGAGCGACAACAAGTTCGCCGCCCTGCACGGTGCCGTCTGGTCCGGCGGCTCGTTCGTCTACGTCCCCGAGGACGTCACCGTCGAGATGCCCGTCCAAGCGTACTTCCGGATGAACTCCGAAGGGATGGGCCAGTTCGAGCACACGCTCATCGTCGCCGAGGAGGGTTCGGAGGTCCACTACATCGAGGGCTGTTCGGCCCCGAAGTACTCCGCCTTCAACCTCCACTCCGGCGGTGTCGAAGTGTTCGTCGGCGAAGACGCTCACGTCCAGTACTCCACGGTGCAGAACTGGTCGAAGAACACCTACAACCTCAACACCAAGCGCGCCTTGGTCGAAGCGGGCGGCCGGATGGAGTGGATCTCCGGCTCGATGGGGTCGAAGGCGACGATGCTGTACCCCTCGACGGTCCTGAAGGGTCGCGGCGCCTCCGACAACCACATCACCATCGCCTTCGCGGGCGAGGGGCAGAACATCGACACCGGCGCGAAGGTCTACCACAACGCCCCCGACACGAAATCGACGATCGAGTCGAAGTCGATCTCGAAGGACGGCGGCCGCACCAACTACCGGGGACTGGTCCACATCGCCGACGGCGCCGAGAACTCCTCGACGTCCGTCGAGTGTGACGCGCTGATGTTCGACAACGAGTCGACGTCGGACACGATGCCGTATATGGAGATCAACGAGTCGAAGGTCGACGTCGCCCACGAGGCGACGGTGGGGAAGATCGGCGACGAGGACGTCTTCTACCTCCAGTCGCGCGGCCTCGACGACGACGACGCAAAGCAGATGATCGTCTCGGGCTTCATCGAGCCGATCACGGAAGAACTGCCCATCGAGTACGCGGTCGAACTCAACCGCCTCGTCGAACTCGAGATGGAGGGAAGCCTCGGATAGTATGAGCGGCACACAACTACCCGCGAACCTCTCTCCGGAGACGGTCGAGGAGATCTCCGAGCGGCGAGAGGAACCCGAGTGGCTCCGCGAGGCCCGCCTCGACGCCCTGGAGGCGCTCGAGACGCTCGATCTGCCGGACGTCATCCAGACGCCCGGCCGTCGGTGGACGAACCTGGAAGCGCTCGACTTCGAGGCGCTGGTCGATCCGCTCGACCAGGCCGACGAGACCGAGCGGACGTCCGACGAGGGCATCGAGGTGCTCACGTTCACCGAAGCGCTGGAGGAACATCCGGATCTCGTCGAATCCGCCTTCGGGTCGACGATCGACCCCCAGGAGAACTACCTCACCGCGCTGTCGGCGGCGCTTTTCACCACCGGCACAGTCGTCTACGTCCCCGAGGGCGTCGACGCCGAGGACGTGACGATCCGCGCGGAGATGAACTCCCGCTCGCTGTTCAGCCACACGCTCGTCGTCACCGAAAAGTCCTCGTCGGTCACGATCTTAGAGAGCATCGAGTCCGGGGAGGGGGAGGCGCGAAGCGCCTCCGAATCGTCGAGCGGGCAGAGCCCGCGAGACGCCGTCGACGCCGAATCGCGGTACTTCTCGAACCTCGTCGAGATCGACGCGGGCGAGAACTCCTACGTCCAGTACGGCTCGCTGCAGGACCTCGACGAGGACACCTACAGCTACACGCTCAAGCGTGCGGACATCGACACCTACGGAACGGTCAACTGGATCGAGGGCAACCTCGGCTCGCGGCTGACCAGAAGCGACGTCGAGTCGGAACTCAACGGCGACTCCGCGGAGACGAAGATCGTCGGCGCGTTCTTCGGCCACGGCGGCCAGCACTTCGACGTCAACGCCCGCGTCTGGCACCAGGCCGAGAACACGACCGCGGATCTGGTCACCCGCGGCGTCCTCGACGACCAGGCCCGGTCGGTCTACGAGGGCGTCCAGGACGTCGGCCGCGACGCCTGGAACACCAGTTCCTACCAGCGTGAGAACACGCTGATGCTCTCAGACGAGAGCGAGGCCGACGCCTCGCCGAAGCTGATCATCAACAACCACGACACCGAGGCCTCCCACTCCGCGACGGTCGGCCAGGTCGACCAGGAGGACCTCTTCTATATGACCTCCCGGTCGGTTCCGCCGGAGCAGGCCCGGAATATGCTCGTCGAGGGCTTCTTCGTGCCCGTCCTCGAGGAGATCGAGGTCGAGGAGTTCCGCGACGACCTCGAAGGCCTCATCGCCGATCGACTGCGGTAGCAGCGCTTTCTCCTCCGCTTCCTTCTCGGCTTTTCCTTTTCTCACTCCCGCGAACAGCGTCCAGTCGGCGTGACGCACCGTGGTCCGGGCTCGGGATCGCGCCAGGCCACCGACCGCTCGTCGACGTTGCCGTCTCTGTCGCCGACGCCGAGTCCGCCGGCGGGAACGGCCACGACCGCGACCGTCCGGACGCGGAAATCGATTCGCTCGTTTCGTCCAAGCAGCTCCGCGCTCCCGTCGTCGTCGACATCGAGCGAGACCGCCGTGCCGTCGCGAACGTACGTCGTCTCGCCGGCCGCCGTCGTCACCGCAAAGCGGCCGTAGGCGCCTCGTGACTCGATTATCCAGACGTTCGTGGTCGCGATCCAGGGGCTGAGCGTCGGCGAGATCGGTAACCCGGCCGGGATACCGCCGACGCGGCCGTCGGTCGCGCGGTCGATCCCTTTCTCAGTCGCGCGCTTTGCTGTCTCCTCTGCTTGCTTCTCGGCGGCTTTGCGGGTCGCGGACACAGCTTCCTCGACCGCCGCCTGCGAGACACGAACCGACTCGGAGGTCGCTACACGCCGGAGATCGACACGAAGCGCCGTTCGGATGCGATCCTCGGCGACCGAGTCGTCCGTTCGACCACTCGCTGCCGACTCGGCGACGGCGAGCGACGCCGTCGTCCGCGCCAGCGACCCGTTCGCGGCCGCGACCGCCTGCGGTCCGGGGCCGCCCCATCGCGCCAACGCCCGCTCGACGACCGACTTGCGTTCGGCCCGCGAAAGCGACGTTTCAGTTGCCAGGGTTCGCTTCGCTCGCCGTCGAACCGGGCCAAGCGAGTCGGCGACTTTCGTTTGCAGGTGATTTCTGCGGGCCCGGAGCGTCGCGTTCGACGACGACGCAAGCGCTCGACCGGCGGCGATGAGCGACTGGCCAGCGGCGCGCAGCGAGACCCGTCCCGGATCTCCCAGGAGCGTCCGGGTGACGATGTCGGCGGTGTCGCCGTAGGGAACGGCGAAGAGGTTCACGTTCCGGACCGCAAGCCCGACGTACTGCTCGTCGTCCGCGATGCCATCGACGAGCGCGCCGTCGACCGGTTCAGATGAGAGGTACGCAGGATCGCCGTCCGGGACCAGCGTGGTCTCCCCGCGCACGCCCGATCGACTGCCGAACTCTTTTTCCGGTGATGGCGGATCGGGCGTGAGATCCGCGAGCTTATTTGCACGCGAGGCGGCGATCCCCTTCGCGTCGAACGCGCGACCGATGCCGGCGTTCTGCTCGCGGGTCTGTTCCGCACGGGCGTCGAGACGAGCGATGACCCGATCGAGATACGCCGCCCGGGCAGCCACGCGGGTCCGATCGGCCACGCCGTCGTACCGGGATGGCGCATCGATCAGTTCCGCACGCCGCTCGCGAACGAGCGCGGCGAGCCGGGCTGCACCGTTGACGCGACCGGTAGCGGCGTCGCTGGCGGGCACCTCGACGGAGAGTTCTCTGACGCGGTCGCGGAGATCTGTGAGGTCCTCGTAGACCCACGGCTTGAGATCCCGCGGTCGATCCCCAGTGACTGTCGTCGACGCACTCGTTCGCCCACCGGTCACTGCCCGCCGGGCGATGGCGTCGGCACCGCCGAGGTCCGACACCAGACGGCGACTCGCTGCATCCCCCTCTCTGAGGTTGGGGCCGGAAAGCGGACCGGCAGACTCGAAAACCGGGCGGACAGGTTCAGACGGGCCCGGAACGTCACTGAGGCGACCCTGGACAGTCACCCGGACGCGGGAGATGTCGCGCCAGGATGCAGTCGTCGTCCGCGGCGTCTCGTTGACCTTCACCCACGTCCGTTCGATGGTGTGACGCTCGACGACCCGTCGGGTTGCGGTGTAAAGGCGTCTCTCTCCGAGCCCAGCCCGGACGACGTCGGTTCGGCGCCCGCTACCCTCGACCGAGACGTCAATCGAGGTGTGAGAGTAGACGAGCGTCCAGTTCTCGCCGGGTGCGCGCGGCGACGGTGGGTGGTCGTTTCGGACGGTCGAAACGTCGGCGCCGACGGAGACAGTCGCGGTGTAGCCGTCGCGCTTGATCGATTCGAGGCTCTGGTCTCCGTTCTCACCGCGGAGCAGTCCCAGAAACGCCTGGTCAGCGGTCCCGTTGACGCCCACCGAAATCGTCCGCGTCGCCGGGAGCGCTCCGCTGTCTGCGTCGTCGCGCCGCTCGGGCGCGTTCGGATCGGGCAGTTGTCCCGTCGCTGCGGACACGACCTGGGAGTTCGTCCGCGGGTCGAACACGTCCGTGACGCCCGTCTGAAGCGTCGCCCTGCGCACGCCGGCCGCCGCGTCGGGGTCGCTTCGGCCGAACGCGGCCCGCTGGGCGTCGAGGAGTCCCGCGTTCGTCGAGAGCGCGACGTGTCGGTTGGCGAGGACGTTCTCGATCGGAAGCCCGCCGTACTGTCCGAGTCCTCGCGCCTGTGCGATTGCGGTCACGCCGACCGTCAGTCGACGCGCGAGCCCGGGCGACTCGATCGGATCGGCGTCGAGCCGGGACTGGAACCGCTGGGTGCGGTCGTGCAGCGCCAGCACGGGCACACCGACGGTGACGGTCCGATTCACGCGTTCTCTGTCGACCACCCGGCCATTCTCCTCGATTGTCATCGTCAGATTGCGGATCGTCACGCGGAGCGCCGTCCCGTCGTCGACGCCCGATATCGAAACGTGACGGAGCGCCTCCGGGACGGTGTCGACGGATTCCCCGAGGGAGACGCGCGCCCGGGCCGTCCCGCGCCGGTGTTCGACGGTCGCCATCGCGTCCCGCGCGGCGAGGAAAATTCGGAGCCGGAGATATCGACGAAAGGTGTTTGCTCCCGCCAACGCCCCTCCCGCCTCACTTTCCGCGGCGGCAGTGACCGGTTCGCGGGCGGCGGCTCGGGCAGCGTCACGGACTGCCGTTCTGAGTGCCGCCGTCGCCTCGGCGTCCACGCGATCGGCCGTGACGTCGGCCGATCGATCGACCGGAGCGGGGCCTGTCGTCGCAAGCGAGGCTGCGAAGGTCGAACTGCCGACCAGGAGCAACACGCCGATCAGCGCGAACGGGACCCGCGCGCGGTCGTCGTCAGCGAGACGCATCAGCGGGCCTCCTCACCGGCGTCCCACGTTTGGACGACGATCCGGACCGACGAGACGGAGACGTTCTCGGCCGCCGCCGTTGGGCCGTCGTACCGATTCCGAAGGTCCGCGGCCATCCGCGGCGCAAGCGCGTCTGCGAGCCGAGCGTTCGCCGCGTCCGTGTCTTCAGTCGCAAGCGGCGTCGAGAGCGAGGTGTTCGTCACGGCTGCAAGTCGGTCGTATCGATGTCGAACCAGGGCAGCGGTCGGGTCGTCACCACGGAGCGTGATCCGCGCGGGACCGGGCGGCACGAGGACGGCAACGGTCCGGTTTGCGACCGCGGCCCCGAGCGCATCGAAATCGGTCGTCGCCGACTCGGAGACCGGATCGGCGCGAGTGGGAACCGTGAGCGTCGCGGCGTCCACCCCGGTGGACGGGGGCTCGGGGCCGACGGTGGCTCTGCCGCCGATCGGGGCTCCAGGATACGGTCGCCAGATCGCATCGATGCGGATCCGCGCGCCGGTTCGGGCTCGTACCGCGTCGCGAACAGCGCGACGGAAGTCGATCCGGGTTCGCGTGAGTGGCGTCCGTTCCGACACAGCGGACGTTCCGTTCGCATCTGTGATCCCACTCCCGGCGAGACCGCTGTTTGCGGTCGCGGCGCGCGCGAGGAGTCCGCCGAGGCTACCGTGTGCCGTCCGATCGAGTTCGGGCGAATCAGCCGCACCGGTCCGTGAGCCACTCCTCGCTGCGCTGCTCCGGTTGCCCGGTGTCCTCTCGGAGTCCCGTGCGGCTTCGAGTCCGGGCGCGAGTGAGTAGTTGACCTGCGCAGTCGTGGTCGCAAGCGTCGCCGCGACGGCGTCGGCCCGTCCGGGGTCTTCCGTCGACGGGCTGTCGACCCCGACGAGTCCGACGACGGCCGCCGAGATGAGTAGCAGGCACAGCACCGCATCGATCGCCGCGTTCATCGCCACACGTAAACGCGGAGCCGACCCCAGACGACGCTGCCGTCGCCGAGCGCGACACTCACCGGGCGATCGGCGGTATCGACAGCCGTCTCGGGAGAACCTGCTCCTGCGGGAGACATCCGTCCGTTCGTCCAGCGACCATCGGGCGTCGTGACCACGACTGCGAGATGATGCCCATCGGGCGCGACGGTCTCGGCACGAGAGAGGCCGACCGGCGAGACCACCCCGCCCTCACTCACAGCATCGTACACGCGATCGAGCGTCGGCTCGGCGAGCGCGTTGTCGGTCCCCGTGGGCACCACAGCCCCGAGTGAGGTAGCATACAGCGAGACGCCGGTACAGACCGCAAGGAGAGCGATCAGTGCCACGACCGGCGTCGTCTGTGCTCGGGAGCGGGTGGAGAATGCGCGAGAGGACCTGCAGGGTTCCCGCGGAGATGCCTCACGCATCGACGAGGACGACATCCACTCCCTCCCAGGTGACGCGTCGGACGATCAGCGTTCGATCGACCTCTCGCCAGGTGGCGTCCTGACCATCGGCCCGCGCCCCGACGATCGCTTCCCGGAACGCCTGTGGCGAATCAAAGACCCGGCTCGGGGACGTGCCATACAGGACGTCTCGGAGCGGCGAGTCGCCGACGGGGACGGGCGTGACGGGGCCGAACGCCAGCGTCGCGTGCGCCGTGCCAGCGTCCGAGCGGAGCCCGATTCGACGGACCCCGAGCCGAATCTCGTCGGCTTCGAGCGGATGCTCCCCGGTCGCGGTGTACTCGGCGGCCGCGACGCGGTCGACCGTCCCGGCGACGGCTTCGGCGTCCGGCGGCGGTGCTGTCGGGAGCCCGGCTGCCGCGCCGACGAGCGCGACGCCCGCCAGTGACAGCCCGATCCAGCCGTACCACGCTTCGAGCGGCAGGTCGAACATAGGGCGGTTGGCCGCGTCCCCGTATATAAACGCTCGGACGATACTGGCGCCGGAGTGAGAGCTCAGTCATACTATTACTCTCACTTTTCCCCGCCGAGCTCCATCCCCGTTGGCGGCGCTCGGCGGTCAGAGATGAGAGTAATCAGTATCAGAACAGCATCGACGCACCCAGGAAAGCCACGAGATACGCCGCCGTCGCCGAACACATCGCCAGCCCGATGCGATACCCGACGAGCGAGCGATCGAGACCGCGATCGAGGCCCGTCGCCACCGCGGTGAGGATCACCGCGAGCGCGAGCACGTAGACGCCGACGGCAATCCCGAGCGTCGACGGCGCGAGCGTTGCGGCTCCCGGTGCAGCAGTGCCACCCAGCGAGGCGCTCTCGACGGCTGTCGGTTCCGTCGCGGCCATCTGAGTCGCCATCGCGACGGTCGCACCGCCGACGAGCGGCCCGAACAGCGCCGCCGTATGGGCGAGTGTACCAGTAATCGCCGCAAGCTCCCGGCGTGCATCGGCCTGGACTCGCCGGAGCTCTGTCAGGTGATCCGCCAGCGTAACGAGTGTCGGCCCGGACGGACGGCCCTCCCTGGCAGCGACAGAAAAGAGTTCGGCGGTCGCACGGGCCCTGGGGCTCGGTACCTCGCTGAGCGCGCCGTGATCGCCGAGGAACGCCCGGGAGATGGGGACACGCAGCCGACGCTGGACGCCAGCCGCGGATTCGAAGAGTTCCGCAGTCCGTCCCGTCGTGGCCTCGGCGGCTGCTCCGATGGCCGTCTCGACTGATTCTCCGGCGCCCACGCGGCGACCGACCACCGCCGTCGAGTCAGCGAGTCCGGATTCGATCTCCCGGACTTCCCGACGTACCGCCCGCATCGGACGGTAATGAACCGCGAGCGCGGCGCCAGTCCCAAGGCCCGCAGCGGCGACCGGCGTGGCCCAAGTCGCGACCAGCGAGCCAGCTATGGCCCCGACGCCGAGCCCACAGATCCCGGCGCCGATGCCGCGCGCCACTCCCGATGGAACGTCGGGATGCGCCCTCGTCACCCGCGGCGGGGGCACGGCAATCGGACGGCGCAGGAGGAGCCACACGCCAGCAACCACGAGTGCGACCGGCAGGACGACGTCGTAGAGTACGATGAACACTGTCGCAGGGACGACCACGCCAGCGGCACGGGCCGCGGGCAACACGCCGACGAGCGCGAGGGGCAGGAGAACCCCGAACGCATAGATCCCACTCGCCGGTCCGCGGACGTTGCCGGCGAAGTCGGCCATCTCGCTCCGGGCGCCGTCGAGGATCGTCTCCAGTGCGCGATCGAGTGCGCTCTCCCGCTCGCCGGTCGGCGCCTCGACGGCGGCAGAAAGCAGCGAAACCGAGCGTTCGAGCGCGGGGAACCACGGCTGCCACTCGTCGGCGAAGGCCTCGAACCCGGCTGCCGGGCCGAGGCGAGTTCGATCCGCGTGCGCTGCGAGGCTGCGGGCAAGCGGGCCGTCGCCGGTCCTGGCGGCGAATATCGCTGCGCGCTCGGGGGTCGCATCGAGTCTGAGCCGGAGCGCAGCGCGGGCGACGAGTCCGGGGGCGTCACCGAGCGCCCGGGTCCGCCGGAGTGTCGCAGCCGCGACCGGAAGTCGGTGCAGGGCGTGCGTCGTCCCGAGGCCGATTCCGGCGGCTGCCGGGAGCGTGGCCGCGAGCGGAAGCGAGGGGACGGCGACCGACAGGGCGCAGATAACCAGTAGCGCGCTCGGGAGGGCGGCTACGTAGCCCGCGCGGACGACAGTCTCCGCTCGGAGGTCGCTTTCGAGAAAGGAAAGCGAGCGGCGAAGCTCCGTCGTCGGCTCGACTGATCTCGGATACCACTTCGCCAGCCCGCGTGCGAGCCTGTGGATGCGGGCGTGCGATCCAGTCATCGGCTCTCGCTGTGCGAGCGATCGAGATCCCCGGGAGCGGTCAGCCCGACGCTCGCGAGCCGCTCGAAACGCCTTCGTTGCCCTTCCAGTAGCGAGAGGAGGTCGCCGTATGATTCCCCGCTCGCACGGAGCCGTTCCAGGACCGCGCTGTCTCCGCGAGCCACGACGCCTGTCGGGTGTAGCTTCGCGTTCTCGCGTTCGTACAGCGGGACGAAGGTCGTCCCGTCGTCGGTCGAACGGACCTCCTCGATTGCAGCGACGTGGCGGGAGTCCCCGTCGTGGGCGCAGGTGACGACGATGTCCGTCGCAGCGAAGGAGGCTGGCGGCACGCCGAGATCCGAGACGACCCGCTCCCGGACCGCGGCCGCGGAGTCGCCGTGGATTGTCCCGAGGACGGCGTGGCCGTGGGCACCGATCCGCATCGCCTCGTAGAGGGCGGCGGCCTCTTCGCCCCTGACTTCGCCGATTGCGAGCGCGCCGTCTCCGAGTCTGAGTGCTGTCCGGAGGGCATCGGTCGGCGAAAACGCACGCCCGTCTCCGGCCGCGCTGTCAGCCGCTTCGATTCCCTCCCCGACATCAGTATGAAGCGCCTGAACGTCACGCCCGTGCTCGCGGAGTGCCTCGATCGGGAGTTCCGGCGTGTCCTCGATGCTCACCAGGCGCGTCGACTCGGGGAGTTCCCAGAGGAGCGCTCCCAGGAGGGTCGTCTTGCCGGCGCCGCGCGTGCCGGCGACGATCGTCGCCGCACCGCGCTGGACGACGAGAGAGAGGAACCCCGCCGCCGCGGGCGATAGCGACCCGACAGCCACGAGTCTCGCGAGCGTGAAGGCCGTCTCGTCGCGGACGCGAAACGCGAATCCGACACCGTCACTGGCTGGCGCCGTCACGCTCGCGACGCGGATCTGTCGACCGGTCTCGGCGACGACCGCGGCATCGAGCGTCGGGGAACTGCGGGAGAAGGCGCGGCCGCTCTCCCGTCGAAAGCGCGAGGCGAGGGACGCGGCGCCGTCGGGCGTCAGCCGGACGTTCGTCGGAACGCGGTCGCCGTCGATAACGACTCTGACTGGCGAGTCCGTTACCGGCGCCGAGACCACGACCTCAGAGACGCGTGCATCGGCGAAGAGGTGCTCGAGGACGCCCAACCCGCGGGTGTGCCGTTCGAGGACCGCAGTTAGCGTCTCCATCGGATCATCCGTGTCAGCAACGCGCCTGATCGCCCGTCCCGCGGCCCGGTCACCGCCGCCGACGGAGCCGTTCGCGAGGACATCGTAGGCGGCCGCGAGTGTCGCCGTCGCGTCGGCGTCGAGCTCGTGGGCGACGGGAGCAAGGTGATATCGGGGCCCATCCGTCGCTTCGACGATCCGGACCGTCGCGCCGGTTTCGAGATCGCGGGTCTCACGGATCGGGGCGTCCGGTGGCCGGCGGGATACCCGACATCGGGATAGCGTCGGTCCGACGTAGGCGCGCAGGACATCGTCGTAATCGACGGAGGCGTCGCTGTCCTTCGACGACAGGTGGCTGACGGAGGCGTCTTCGTTTCTCGGCGACGGGCGGCCGACCGAGGCGTCTTCGTTTCCCGGCGGCAGGTGGTCGACGGAGGCGTCGCCGCCGGTCGGCGTAGAGTCGGTCTTCCCGGTCGCCGTCGCCTCTCCGACGACGCGGGCGGCACCCTCCGTGAGGCCGGTTTCGGCCGCGATGCGAGCGACTGCTCCTGCTCGCCCGGTTGCTCTGTGCGCTGCGGCGACGGGATCTCGGCGCGCCCGCTCGGCCAGCGAGTCGTCGTGAAACCCGACACGCTCGACGAAGCGACCCGCGGCGAGGAGGAGCCCCATCGACTCCTCGGCGTACGTCCGCTCCCGGCCGTCGCTCCGCGTCCGAACGACGTCCGCGTCACGGTCTGCGAGCGCCGATATCACGGTCGATCGACAGGCGGGGGCGGCTGCGAGGTCGCCGTCGCCTGGGCAAGCAGTCGCGTCGACAACGAGTTCCCGGCGATCCGTGATCCCGGTTCCCTGCGGCCGCTCGATGGAGGACTGACACTTACAGGCGTCGGCCGGGACGCCGCCGTCCGGGGATGGATTCCCTGCTTTCCGGTCCGGACTGCCAAACACGGAGTCGACGCCCGCGAGCGACGATGTGACGGCTGCCAGAGCGCCCCGTACATCCGAAATTTTCGCCGTTCCCTCGTCGTTCGAAGGACCATCGCTGTTCGGAAGCATACCGCGGCTGGCCGCGTACTCGTATATAAACCTCCGGCGGGTTCGGCCCCCTGCGATCCGTGCCGACCCCACGGAGCTACGGTGATTCCGAACGCGAGACGACGAGCGTCGGGCGACCCGCCTCGGCGACGAGCGCGATCGAGACCGAATAGCGTCCGTCGTCCCGGAAGACCACGGGCCCGTCCGGGGTCCGGATCGGCACCGGAAACGAGAGCGTCCGGCGGCGCGTCGGCGATGACTCCAGAGCGTAGGCGACGACTGAGCGGTTCCCCGGTCCTCCGGGTCGGCCCCCGACAGCGAGAAAGGCCGGTCTCGCGGCCGTCAGCGACTCCGAGGGGTATCGAACGCTGACGCGCCGGACCGCAGCCCGTCGCCGGGTCGGTATCGCGTCCGAGCCGGCGGCGAGACGCGCTCCCGCCCGTTCGAGCCGATCGACAGTCCCCTCGATCATCGTATCGGTGCGAGTGGCCCGCGCGTGATCGACTGCCGGTGTCGCGGCAGCGACCGTCGCCAGCGTCAGGACCGCGGCGATAACCAGCCGGATCACTGGAAGGCGCTGCGCAGCCGCGACGCGAGGGAGTCGCTCTCGCTATCTTCCTGTAGTTGGGAATCGGATCCCCCACCGACCGACGCTCCGCTGCTGTGACTGGTACTGTCTCTCACCCGAGGATATCCGCCCGCAGACACTCCTCGGCCGCGATCCGCACCTGCGGCGTGTTCCTCATCAGTATCCGGTGCTGGCTGTCGCCCGCCGGAATCCGGCGGTCGTGTGTCCTCCCGCTCTGTCCGGCGTGTTTGCTCACTCGGGGCGGATCCGTCGCGTTGGGTGGCTGCAGTTGCGGATCGCGGGTCGCCTTTTCGCCCGTCGTCGAACGCCCGTTCGAGCGTCTCGACCTTCGCAAGAGCGACCGACGCTCGCCGCTCGACGGCTTCGTCGATGGCGTTGACGCCGTCCAGCATCCCGCGCACTGATTCGAGTTCGGCTTCGATGGCGGTCACGCGACGTTCGAGTTCCGAGAGCCGCTCCTCGTGAGCCCTGGTGTCGTCTTTGGTTTGGTCTGTCTGGGCGTCGTCCATCTGGGAGTCAGCAGCCGACGCCTGCTGGCTCGAGTTCATCTGATCACCAGCAGTCGACAGCTGTTGCCCCGAGTTCATCTGATCACCGGCAGTCGACTGCTGGGCTGTCTCGGTCGGCGACGACGGCTCCCTCTCGGGAGTCCGGGCGTCGTCGACTGCGCGTTCGACCGGATCGAGACTGGCTGCGAATGCGTCCGTGCCCGTGGGATCGGTCGGCATACCGGCCGTGGCCGCGGCTTTAGTTATAAACCTCCGGCGGCACCAACGTTGAAGGTGCGTCTCGTTCTCTCACAAGATATGAAGTCCGTCCTGATCGGCGTCGGCCAGGCCGGCGGGAAACTCGCCCGCGAACTGGTCGAGTACGACGAGCGGATGGGATTCGACGCCGTCCGCGGCGCCGTCGCGGTCAACACCGCGAAAAACGACCTCCGTGAGCTGCCGTTCGAGACCGTCCTGATCGGACAGGACCGCGTAAAGGGCCAGGGCGTCGGCGGCGACAACGAACTCGGTGCCGAAGTGATGCAGTCCGACAGCCGCGAGGTGCTCTCAGCACTCGAGGGCGATATCACGGCCGGCACCGAATCGATCTTCGTGGTCGCCGGACTCGGCGGCGGCACCGGCAGCGGTGGCGCTCCCGTCCTCACGAAGGAACTGAAGCGGATCTACGACGTCCCAGTTTACGGCCTCGGGATCCTCCCCGGCCGCGACGAAGGCGCATTGTACCAGGTCAACGCGGGGCGGTCTTTGAAGACGTTCGCCCGCGAGGCCGACGCCCTCCTGCTTGTCGACAACGACGCGTTCCGCTCGACGGGCGAGAGTCTCACCGAGGGCTTCGACGCGATCAACGAGGAAATCGCCAAGCGAGTCGGCCTGCTGCTCGCAGCTGGCGAAGTCGTCGACGGCGTCGCCGAGAGCGTCGTCGACTCCTCGGAGATCATCAACACTCTCCGGGACGGCGGCATCGCGGCCATCGGCTACGCCTCCGCGGAAGCGGCTTCTGATCCGGAGGAGAACATCAACACCGTGATGAGCAACGCCAGACGTGCCCTCCTGACTGGATCGAGCCTGCCCGACGCCACCGATGCGGACGCGGCTCTGCTGATCGTGGCCGGCGACAACGACAGCATCCCGCGGAAGGGGGTCGAGCGGGCCAGACGCTGGGTCGAAGAGGAGACCGGGAGCCTCCAGGTCCGTGGCGGCGACTTTCCGCTGTCGAGCGATCGGCTGGCGACGCTGGTCCTGCTCGGCGGGGTCGAGCGCTCGGATCGACTGGAGACGTTTATGGAGCGTGCACAGGAGGCCCAAGCGGCTGAGACGGACCTCAGCGGCGACGACCCCGCCGACCAGTGGACCAACGACGACCTCGACAGTCTACTGTAGCGCTGTCGGCCTGTCGCCGAGGAGAAAAAGCGGTCTATCCTTTGAGAAGACTCGCGCCGTCGAACTCCGCACGGGAGTAGTCGACGTCCATCAGATCGAGGACCGTCGGCGCGATGTCGTAGAGGTCGGGCGTGACGCCCTCGATGTCGACGTCCGGATCGTCGACGTACAGCGAGGCGTTGTCGAAGCTGTGCATTCCGTTGCGCGGGCCGGAGCCGAACACGTCGTCGTGGCCCTTGAACCCGGATTTGAGGTCGAACCCGTGGTTCGGGACGACCACCAGATCCGGTGCGATGTCGTCGTGGTCGCCGCGGAACGCCTCCTCTTTCTCGACGACGCGGTCCGCCACCTTCCGACCCTCGGGACCTTCGAGCGCTTCGAGTTCGGCTTTGAGTTCCGCGCGCGTCTTTTCGTACTCATCCTGTGAGACGCTGCCGCGCGGCTCGCGCCCTTCGAGGTTGATGTAGAACCGCCCGGGAATCAGCGAGTACGCGCGGGTGTCGTCGGCGATGTCGCCGAGTTCATCGTGGTCGTCGTCCTCGTAGGAGAGCCACCCCTGCTCTTCGAGCCAGGCGTTGCAGTGGACCTCGTGATCCAAGGAGGTAAAGCCGTGGTCGGAGGCGACGACGAGCGTCACGTCCTCGGGAAGCGACTCGCGGAGTTTGCCGACGTACTCGTCGACCGCCTCGTAGAACTCGAAGAACGCCTCTCTGTTTTCACCGTCCTCCTCGTAGTCCTTGAACAGGAAGTGATTCACCCGGTCGGTGGTCATAAAGACGCCGAAAAAGAGGTCCCAGTCGTCGCGGCCGATCACGTCCGAGAAGGCCTCGTAGCGCCGGTCGAGCGTCTCGTGGGCGTTCTCGATGAACTCGCTTTTGTCGTCGTCGTGGCCGAGTTTGGCGTTGACGTCGATGCGGTAGTTCAGCGCCTTGAGTTCGTCCCGGAACTTCTCGGGGTGGGCCGCCTTCTTCACGCCCGGCGAGAGGAAGCCGGAGACCATCCGCTGGACGTTCCGCTGTGGCGGGAAGGTCACGGGGACGTTCAGCACGCTTGCCTTCCGGCCCGCGTCGGTCACGCGGTCCCACAGGCGGGTCGCCTGGACGTCCCGACCCATCGGCACGTACGTATCGTAGGAACCGTTTTCGCGGTCCTGGAAGCCGTAGACGCCGGTCTCCCCCGGGTTCACGCCGGTCGTCAGTGAAGGCCAGCACGCCGACGACTCCGGCGGGACGATGCTCTCGATCGGGCCCGCGCTGCCCTCCTCGGCGATGGCCGCGAAGTTAGGGAACCGGTCGGGGTGCTCGGCGAGGAGGCTGTAGGGGACGCCGTCGATACCGATGAAAGCGACGCGCGGCTGATCCGAGCCGCGCAGTCGGTCGAACAATCCCATACCGTCCGTTTCCGGGGCAGCGGCATAAGAAGTTTCGTCTCCGCGCCATCTGCCGGCGTCTCGGACGACTCGGCTCTTCGAGGCGGGGAGACGTCCTCGAGGGGAGAGAGCCCCCCGTTCGCTCCGGAACGCACGGCGAAGGAGCGAAGTAGGCGCCGGCCCAAGAAGTGACGAAGCCGTGAAGGAGTTCGAGAGAAAGCAGCTGCTGGAGCGCGTCAACCGCGAGGCCGCGACGGTCGGCGCGGAGATCCCCGACGCGATCGAGGTACAGGGCGAGGAGGTCGAACTCCGCGAGTTCGTCTTCGAGATCAAACGGCGCGACACCATCCCAGCGGGCGAACGCGACCGGGTCGACCGCGCGAAGAAGAACCTCCGCCGCGAGCGACTGGAGCGCCTCGGACGGATCGAGGACGGCGAGGTGTCCTACGAGGAGGGCGAACGCCTCGCCGAGAGTATCATCGGTATCGACCGCGCCCTGAACGCGCTCGAACAGCTCCGACCCGTCGATCTCGAACAGGAGTCAGCGGTGCAAGAGACTGCAGACCGCAAGCGCTGGATGAACTTCCTCCAGCAGGCGCTGGGCCACGAGGACGTCAACAGCACGGCGGGCGGAGGTCAGCTGTGAGCCGCAACGCCGAGGTCGCGCGGCAGCTCGAAGCGTTCGCGGATCTGCTGGAAGCCGACGGCGTCGAGTACAAGCCGAACGTCTACCGGCGGGCCGCCGAGAACGTCCGCGAGCATCCAGAACCGATCGAAGGCCTGGCCGCAGAGGGCGCCGAAGCAGTCGAGCGGATCGACGGCGTCGGCGACGCGATCTCCGGGAAGATCGTCGAGTACGTCGAAACCGGGGAGATCGAGGAACTGGAAGCGCTCCGCGAGGACCTGCCGGTCGATATGGCGGCGCTGACGCGCGTCGAGGGGGTCGGTCCGAAGACGGTCGGGAAACTCTACGACGCACTCGGAATCACGACCCTCGACGAACTGGCCGAGGCAGCCGAGAACGAGGAGATCCGCGAGGTCAGGGGCTTCGGCGCGAAGACGGAGGACAACATCCGAGAGAACGTCGAATTCGCTCGGGAAGCGGGGGAGCGGGAACGGCTGGGCGACGCACGGCCGCTCGCGGACGACCTCCTCGCGTACCTCCGAGACGTCGACGCCGTCGCGGAGGCGTCGGTTGCCGGCTCGATCCGTCGCTGGCGCGATACCATCGGCGACGTGGACGTCCTCGTGGCTTCCGAGGCCAGCGAGCGCGTCGTCGACGCCTTCGTCGAATGGCCGGCCGCGACAGACACCATCGAGGCCGGGGAGCACAAAGCGAGCGTCCGCGCCGACAGCATTCGCGTGGACCTCCGCGTGGTCGTGCCCGAGGAGTTCGGCGCGGCGCTGCAGTATTTCACCGGCAGCAAAGACCACAACGTGGAACTCCGAAACGTCGCGATCGAACGGGACCTCAAGATGAACGAGTACGGCGTCTTCGACGTGTCCGACGTCGATGATCCGGACGCCGGCCAGCGCGTCGGCGAACGAATCGCCGGCGAGACGGAGGCATCGATGTACGCGGCGCTCGATCTCCCGCTAATTCCGTCGGAACTCCGCGAGGGGAATGGCGAAATCGAGGCCGCCCGCGAGGGAACGCTTCCGGACCTGATCGAACCGGGCGGCCTCCGCGGCGACCTCCACACGCATACGGACTGGTCCGACGGCCGTGCCGAACTGGCCGAGATGGTCACCGCCGCCGAAGCGCGTGGGTACGACTACTACGCGGTGACAGACCACGCTACGGGCCCGGGGATGGTCGGCGACGTCGGTCTGGACGACGAGGACCTACGGGAGCAGATGGACGCGATCGACGAGGTTCGCCGGGAGGTCGACCCGGATCTGACGCTGCTGCACGGCGTCGAGACGAACATCGGCGCCGGGGGGGACCTCTCGACGGACGACGACCTCCTCGCGGAACTCGACGTCGTGGTCGCGTCGCCGCACGCCGCGCTGCGGCAGGACCGCGAAACAGCGACGAAGCGGCTGATTCGGGCCGCCGAACATCCGAGCGTCGACATTCTCGGCCACCCTACCGGCCGGCGGATCAACGAGCGCGAGGGAATGGAACTCGACATCGAGCGACTCGCTGCGGCCGCCGCGGACGCGGGAACCGCCCTGGAGATCAACGCCGATCCCGCGCGCCTGGACCTCCACGGGGACCCCGTCCGCGTCGCCACCGAGGCCGGCGCGGTGATCGCCGTCGACACCGACGCACACGCGCCAGATTCTCTCGATTACGCACGGTACGGTGTTCACACGGCCCGTCGCGGATGGTGCGAGGCCGACGACGTGCTGAACGCGTGGGACACCGAGGCGCTCCGCTCGTTCCTCCATTGACCCGTGTCCGACACCGATCGGCTCCTTCTCGATGCGATGCTCGGCAAACTGGCGACGTATCTCCGGATGTGCGGCTACGACGCGGCGTACGTCTTGGATGCACGGGAAGGGGGACGTGAGGAGGCGACTCCGCCGCCTCAAGACGACCCGAACGACGACGAAATCCTGCAGTGGGCGCGGGAATCCGGCCGAACGGTTTTCACCCGCGACGTCGACCTCGCGGGCCGCGCCGCAGACGCTGTCCTCCTGTCGTCACGCGACCTCCGCGAGCAACTCCGGGAGGTCCGCGAGGCCGGCTACGATCTCTCGCTGGCTGACCCGCCGGTCAGATGCGGCGCCTGCAACGGTGAACTCCGCGCAGTCGACCCCGAGGAGTCGCTGCCACAGTACGCGCCCGACCCGGCCGAGACCGACTGCTGGCGCTGTCGAGCGTGCGGACAGGTATTCTGGCAGGGGAGTCACTGGGACGACGTGGCGGCGACGCTCGCGGAGATTTAGGGTGAACCGACGATCAGCGACGATAACGGCGAAATGGGAGGGGACCAGCGGGAAGAGGAAACCGACGATCAGCGACGGTTCTTCCGCCGCGAAGCCCAGTCTTCGCAGGGATCCATATCGTCCATCAGTTCCTCGTGCGCACCACAGTACGGCTGGATTCCTGCGTCCGTGCGGACGTACTCGAAGTGTGCGCAGTTGCCGCAGTAGGTGTCGCCGGGAGAGGGTGCCCCCGCGGAGTCGCGGGCCCCGTCACCGGCCGCAGCGTGCGATTCGGAGGCGTCGGTGGTGGTCGAAGCGCTGGCCGACGAGCGCGAGGAACGGGGCGACCGCGTACCGCCGTTCGCTGTTGCCGGTGCGCCACCGTTCGCGGCAGTACTCGACCCGTCGAGCGGCGACGTGATGGATTCGGCGTCGGTGCCGCCGTCGGAGGCCCGACTGGACGCACCTGTTGGCTTCGAGCCACCGCCGGTCTGGGTTTCGACCTCGCCGTCCGGCGTCCCGCCGAAGAAGCCGATGCCGCCGAATCCGCCGCGGGAGCGCTCGACGGGGACGTACTTCGTCTCGTGTTTTCGCGTGACGTTCACTTTCGCGGTGCCGCCGGGGTCGTTTCGCGTTTTGAAGTTCGCAACCCCGACGAACAGCACCCAGAAGGTGAGCATCGCGCCGAGGAAGTAGATGCCGACGGTCAAAAGCGTCAGATCCGGCTTGCCGGCACCGCAGAGCGATCCCGACCAACGGCACGGGTACGCGTAGGTGAAGAGCGCGACGCCCATCACGGCGATGCCAGCGCCGACGACCCCAGCCGCCTTGGTGAGTCGCCCCGAGGGGAGGACGGCGAAGATGCCCAGGAATACCGCGGGGACGCCGACGCCAGCGAGGACGCCGCCGAGCTGTCGTTTGGCCGTCAGCGCCGCCAGTTCGCTCCCGTAGAGGACGTCGGTCGTGGCGACGACTATCCCGGCGACGACCAGTATCGCCCCGGCGAGAAACAGCGCCAACCCGAAGAGCAGTCGCCGGAGGCTCGGCCCCCTTTGTTTCCCCTCGTAGACCTCCGAGAGACTGGTCATACGGGCCCTTCGGACCCGCGACACAAAACGGTACGTCAGACAGATGCACGACGAATAGCCGCGTTTGCAACTGATTGGCCATCCGATCGCTTGCTTTCGTGCGATCGTGTGAACGAAGACGTGCAACCGCTACGATAGCCGGGTCGAAGGGATTATTGGCCGGGATTGCCAACCCGCGGGTATGACAGACGAGGAAGAAGCCGAGGGACCGGTCGTCGAACTCGGCGAGGAGACATCCGTCGAGGGACAACCGCTCGCGCGCGTCGCCGCTCGGCTGACCTGGCCCCACGAAGTGAGCCGGATCGAAGAACAGGAAGGCGACAGTGTGATCCGGACGCCGTCCGGCCCGCAGACGCTCGCGGACGTCCTCGACGAGATCGACGAGACGTACATCGACTCCCGGCAGTCGTTCGTCGATCTCCTCGAAGACGTCGTCGGCGACGGCCCCGTCAAGACGGAGTAAGGGGCCGCTGAGGACGGTGTCCGCCCACACCCGGATCCGCGACCTCGCAGTCGGTACGAGTTGGCTCCAGCGGTCGCTTATCGTCGGCCTCGTTCTCTCGGCGTTGTGGAGCACGTGGACGGTCCCGCCGACCGACCTCACTGCTCGTGTCGTCCGCGACGTAGTGCTGTTTCTGGTCGTTCCCGGTGGGCTCGCAGTCACGCACGGCCGTGATCTGGGCTTCCACGTCGATCGGGCGGCGCTCCGCGATACGCTCGTCCTCGCCGCGTTCGTCGTCCCCTTCTACCTTGTCGGGTCGTCGCTACCGAGCATCCGGGCGTACTATCCGATGTGGGAGACGTCGACGGCGCTGACCGCGTTTCTCCCGCATACGATCCAGCAACTTATCGTCGTGATCGCCGCCGAAACGTACTACCGGGGCCTCTTGTGTGTCGGTGTCAGCGAGGAACTCGGCTTCAAGAGCGTCTTCATCAGTCCGGCGGTCTACGCCCTCCACCACGTCGGGAAGCCGCCGATCGAACTGCTGCTTTCGTCCCCGACGGACGTGCTCTTCGGGGCCTTCGATTACCACAGCCAGTCGTTGCTGCCGTCGATCGTGGCCCACGGACTCGGCCTGACGCTGCTCGATTGGCTCGTCCTCCACGATCCGGTTGTGCCGCCGGAGCGGGTCCTCGCCGCGCTGCGCTGGCTGCCGGTTCCGCTCTGAGGTTCTCCTCTCCGTTCCTCTCTTTCCGGCCCCCGCGGGTTTTCATAGATGGAGAGCGAAGGGGGCCACGATGACACTACCCATCGATCCGGAGGCAGTTGCTGCGGGAGATATCGGCGAGGAGCGCGCGACGCTCGATATGGAGCACGAGGCGGCAGTCGAACACGTCCGCGAGGCGTTCACGGACGCCGGATTCGGCGTCGCGACCGAGTTTTCGGCGTCGGAGATGCTCAACGAGAAGGTCGACGCCGGCCGCGACCCGTACTACGTCCTCGGCGCGTGCAACCCCACGATGGCGGACCGCGCCCTCGACGCGAGCGAAAAGCGGATCGGCGCACTGTTCCCGTGTAACGTCGTGATCTGGCAGGAGGAGCCGGGCGTCCAGACCGTCTATCACGTGAGCATTATGCGCATCGCACGACTTGCCGGGATGGCGCCGGACGACGAGACGATGGCAGAAATTATCGCTGACACCGGCGAGTTAGTCGACCAGGCGTTCGGGAACCTCGACGCCGAGTAGGGGGGCGAGGCACCATCAACTCAGGCGGAATCGGCGGTTGATCCGGGGCGCCACGAACTGCACTGCCGCATCGCGGCATCCATCTGTGAGAACGTGGCGGTTTCCCTGTTATGGGATGACATAGCAATTTATCGGAGAGTGCTCCGATATAAATATCTTCTGTGGAAGGACGTCACGTTCCTAGGCCGAATTTCCTGCCTTTGGTCGTCTCAGTACTCATTATATGTGTATATATCCAGTCTTCGCACGAGAGATTCACGATCAGCGACCGGGGGAGACCCCTCGAATGACCGCTGCAGCCTTCTCCGGAACACTTAGTCCCCGGCCGGCCGCACCCGAACCTATGACGCAGAGCGACTGGAGCGACTGGCTGCCGCGTGCGGTCGAATCGGCGGATCCGGACACCGTGGCGATCTGGTATCTCGGCTGTAACGGATTCATCCTGAAGGGTCGCGACGGAACGACGGTTGCGATTGACCCCTACATCGGGACGGGCGATCCGCCGCGGACGGTCCGGATGATCCCGGTCCCATTTACCCCGGAAGACATCACGGAGATGGACGCCGTCTTCGCCACCCACGAGCACACCGACCACACCCACGGCCCGAGTCAGGCGCCGATTTTAGAGAACACCGGGGCGACCTTCTACGCCCCCGACGACTCCCTGTCCGTGGCGCTCGACGAGGAGGCGTGGATCGGCGAGTATGACGTCGACGAATCTCAGTTCCACGAGGTCGCCGAGGGCGAAACAGTCGATGTCGGGGAGTTCACCGTCCACGTCGAGATCTCGAACGACCCGGATTCGACGCATCCGGTCTCGTACGTTTTCGAGCACGACACGGGCACGTTCTTCCACGGCGGCGACACGAAGCCCCACGAGGAGTTCGACGCCGTCGGCGAGCGCTACGACATCGACCTGGGCGTGCTCGCATTCGGCGCAGTCGGCAACATCGACGACAAGGAGACGGGCGAACCGAAGCGAACCCGCTGGTATGCGACCGAGAACGAGGCGATCGAGATGGCGTCGGATCTGCAGTTCGATCGCTACCTCCCGAGCCACTGGGATATGTGGAAGGGGCTGACCGCCGATCCGAAGGTCCTGCACCACCACGCACGGAGCTACGCGTACCCGGAGACGCTCGAAATCGTCGAGATCGGCGACCGCGTGGATCTGTAGTCGGAACGGCCGTCGCTCAGGAGATGGACTGGCGTGAGAGAAAGCCCGCGAGCGGAGGGAGCGAGCAGTTGTCGGGGAAGTGAGCGGGGCGGACGACCGTCACGGAATTCGAACCACGGTCGGACGTGCTCGCTCCGCTGCGCGCGACCTCCCTGCTTCGAATCCCGCAGTGTCGTTTTCACGCCTCGCTGTCGCGCGGCGGAAAACGGACGTGACGGGATTCGAACCCGCGCTCTAGGGGTTAGGAACCCCTCGCCCTGATCCACTAGGCCACACGTCCCACCGTGGGGTAGCGAAGTCAGCGGTTAAACAGATACGGTTCCCGGAAAACCGCCGAGCAGGGGAAAACGAGGCGGGCGGGAGAACAGCTCAGTTGGATTCAGTCGACGTCGTGGTCTCGGTTTCGGCCTCGGTCTCGGTCTCCTCGGCTTCCTCGTCGTCCTCCAGTTCGCTGAGCTCCTCTTCGATCTCCTCGCGGCCGCGCTTGAACTCGCCCATCGCCTGACCTGTCGACCGGGCGAGTTTCGGGATCTTGTTTGCGCCGAACAGCAACACCAGTATGAGCAGCACGACGAGTACTTCCGGCCCGCCCGGCAGCCCCGGGAACAGTGGGGTGGTGGTTCCGAACATCACTACCAGCACCTAACTCAGTCGCAATTATAGGCTTTTTGCTCCGCACACTCGCGTGAAATTGGGCGTCGCAGACATATGGGGGACCAGAAACAACAACACTGAACCCGGATGCCCCCGAAGCGGGAGTATGGTTTCAGTCGGCGACGACGCACCTGATTTCACGGCACCGCTCGCAGACGGCTCAGTCGACTCGTTCACCCTCTCGGAACACCTCGACGAGGCACCGCTCGTGGTCGCGTTCTTCCCGGCGGCGTTCACCGGCACCTGCACGACGGAGATGTGCACCTTCCGCGACCGGATGACCAACTTCGAGGACGTCGGCGCGACAGTCTACGGCATCAGCATCGACACGCCGTTTACGCTCAACGAGTTCCGCGACCAGAACGACCTGAACTTCGGCCTGATCAGCGACACCAACCGCGAACTCGTCGACGCCTACGACGTTTCGATGGATTTCGCGGACCTCGGCGTCCGCAACGTCGCAAAGCGGGCGGTCTTCGTCGTCGACGGTGACGGCACGGTCACCTACGAATGGGTGAGCGACGACCCCGGCGTCGAACCCGACTACGGGGCCGTCGCCGAGGCGGCCGAAGACGCTCGGAAATAGACGCTATCTCTTCGCTCGTGTCGTGCGACGGGGAGTGAGGGCGGATCCCGGGGTTCGCGAAGCCGCCGGATCACGGCGGCACCCTCTTTGCCGTCGCCGGGGTAGCCGGGGGTATGACCGACGCAGACCAAACCGGCGGCCGGGAGTACGAGCCGGCGGCAGCGCACAACTTCCCGGACGAACGCCTCAACGCGATTCTCCCGGACCTTCTCTCGGATCCCGAGATCACGACCTACCTGGAGGCACAGAACGTCAACGCTGTCACCAGAAAGGGCTACAACGACCACGGCACGAAGCACGTCGAGATCGTCCGCAACCGCGCGCTGAACCTGTACGACCTGCTGAAAGGCGGCGAAGTCGGGTTCAACGGCGCGAGGGACCAGGATCTCGACGAGGCGGACGAACCGGTGATCATCGCACTGGCGGCGACGCTGCACGACATCGGCCACGTGGTTCACCGCGACGAGCACGTCTACTACTCGATTCCATTGGCAGCGGACCTGCTGGACCGGCTGCTCCCGGAGTTCGGGTTCTACGACGCGAGCGAGGCCGTCCGGATGAAGGCGGAGGTGCTTCACGCGATCCTCTGTCACCACACCGAGGAGGACCCGCTGACGACCGAGGCCGGCGTCATCCGGGTCGCCGACGCCCTCGATATGGAGCGGGGCCGTTCGCGCATCCCCTACGAGAAGGGTGGTCGCGGCATCAACACCCTGTCGAGTCAGGCGATCGAGAGCGTCTCACTCAGACCTGGCGACGGCAGCCCAGTCCTCGTCGAGATCGAGATGGTGAACGCCGCAGGCGTCTATCAGGTCGACAATCTGCTGAAGGCGAAACTCGACGGCTCCGGGCTCGAAAACCACATTCGAATCGTCGCGGTCAATACGAAGGCCGAGGATCGGCTGGTCGAGCGGATCGAACTCTGAGCCGCCCGGAGAGTACGGCCCGTCTCGCGACAGTCAGTATCAGTCGTCGTCGGGCGAAATCTCCTCGAACCCAGCGACGGTGAGTTCCCCCCCGAGCGTCCGGTTGGGGTACGGGATGTCGATCCCCTCCTCGTCGAACCGCTGTTTGACGTTTTGGACGTACTCCGCGCGCGTCTTCACGAAGTCAGACCGGTTGGGGTCCGCAATCCAGACGCGCGAGGTGAGCGTCACCGACGAGTCGCCCAGTTCGGTAAGCCGCACCGTCGGCGCGGGATCCTCCAAGATCTCTTCGTGGGCCTCTGCCTCCTCGACGATGATCTCCGTGGCCTTCTCGGTGTCGTCGTCGTAGCCGATCCCGAAGGGGACCTGCAGGCGGAGTTTGTCCTTCGCGACCGGGTTCTTGATCACGCCGTCGGTGAGCTGTGAGTTCGGGACTGTCAGCAGTTCGTTGTCGAAGGTCCGGACGCGCGTGACGCGGAAGCTGATGTCCTCGACGACGCCCGAGTTGCCGTCCCACTGGATCCAGTCGCCGATCTTGAACGGCTTGTCGGTGTAGATGAAGATGCCCGCGACGAAGTTCTGCAGGACGTCCTGCATCGCAAAGCCGATTGCCAGCGTCGCAGCGGCGGCGATCGTCGCCAAAGAGCGCAGGAAGTCGGGAAAGCCCGCCGCGCCGAAGGCAGCGGTGATCCCGACGAAGACGACGACGACAAGGAGGATCCGCCGGAGGGGTCGCCGGGCGTGCGCCTCCAGTCCCCGGGAGTTCATCATCCGATTCACGACCGGGATCAGTACGCTCCGGCCGACCACGTACACGACGATGAAGACGACGAGGAACGCCAGCACCTGGCCGAGCAACCCGGCGATCGTGTCGGGGATCCCGATACTGGTGAGGATGCGGGCGATCGATCCGCTCAGGCCGGTGCCGACCTGCAGAGTTGCGCCCCCGATCATCGGTAGAGAACCCCCGTGTTACCCCGTGTCTCGATCACGCTTGCGTCGGTGCGATCGGCCAGTTCGTCGGCCAGTTCCTCGACGGTCGTCCCCCCGCGGGCCGCCCGGAGGAACTTCACCTTGATCAGGTCGCGGTCGGCGAGTTGATCGGACGCCTCCTCGACGACCGGATCGATTCCCCCCTTGCCCACCCAGACGGTAACGTCCAGGTCGTGGGCCTGCTTCCGCAACTCCTCTTCGTCCATACGAACCCGCTACGGAGGCATACGGTTTGAAACTTAAGACTGCCGACGGATCGGAATCGGTCTCTTGCCTCGTCTTCGTTACGGAAAACCGAGGAGACAGCCCTGCGCTTCAGCGCGGGGAGCAAATCAAGCGTCGTAGGGGTACCGCTTCGTCGCGCCACACTCCAGACACCTGACGACGACGTGCCCGGACTGGAGACGGACGCGGGCGGTCGCTCCCGGCCTGAGGTACGCGTCGCAGTCGTCGCAGGCGAACCGGCGGAACCGACGCGGGAGGCCGGATCGGTTTCGCTCGGCGATCCGGCGCGCGAGGCGGACGTACTCCCGACCGCGGTCGACGTCGCCATCGGCCGTCGCGGCCCGAGCGAGTGCGTGCAGTCGCTCGATGCGTTCGGCCGGGATGTCCATACCGGGAGACCACCACGGGCGAGTAAAGACGTTCCGGATCTTTTGCTGTCTCATATTATTGGGATTACCGCACAATATTAAACTGTCGAGCACGAAGCGGACGTATGCGCGTTGTATTCGCCACTGACCTTTCGGACGCGAACGAGGCAGCAATCCGGTCGCGGACCTGTCTCGACTGTCTCGACAACATCGGCGTCACCAAGGTCCACCTGGTGACAGTCGTCCCGGACAACGTCTCCAGCGGTCTCCCGGGGATGGACACCGCGGCGGACGCTCGGACGGCGCTGAAACCACAGCGTGAGGTCTTCGAATCCGCCGGGTTCGCCGTCGAGACGCACGTCGCCCGCGGGACGCCACACCGACGGATCACCGGATTCGCCGACCGGCTTGACGCGGATATGGTGATCGTCGGCTCCCGCGGCGAGAGTGCACTCTCGAACCGACTCGTCGGCAGCACGACGCGGAACATCGCCCGAACAACGAGGCGGCCGCTGCTCGTCGAGCGCATCGCGCCGCCGGAGTCGGACAAGGCGGTCGTGAAAGAACACCTCTTCGAGCACGTGCTCGTGGCGACCGACTTCTCCGAGAACGCCCGACGGGCGTTCGAGTACCTGCCGCGGCTCGAAGGCGCCACGCAGGCTGTCGATCTCCTGTACGTCAAGTCCGGAAAGAGTCAGACGTCGGTGTCGGACGCCACGGCACAGCTCGAAGACCTCGCCGCCGAAGTCGAGTCGGAGATGGGCATCGAGGCGGGCATCAACGTCCGCGAGGGCGATCCCGCAGAGGAGATTCGCGCGGAGGAGACCCGGGTCGACGCGACGACGACGCTCCTGGGGACGCGCGGGCAGAGCCGCCTCCGGCGGCTCCTCCTGGGGAGCGTCTCGGAATCCGTCGTCGCCCGCGGCAACAACAACGTTCTCCTGATCCCGCCGGAATCCGCTCGGGGGCGCTAACGGCGGCATAACGTCCCCTGGGCCCATCTCTGGTTGGCCGCGCGTCGGGGATAGGCCGCAGACCTCCCGTCGCCGCGAAGGCAACGGTATATATAGGTTCACGCAGAACGCCCTACGACGTGTCTCTCCGCGTCCTCAACTACCTCGAACTCGAATCCCACCTCCAGCGAAGCGGCATCGGCACCGCTGCGGACCACCAGCGGGCCGCACTCGACGGGACCGACGTCGAGGTCGTCACCTCGCCGTGGCAGGGCGGTGCGCCGCTCTCGGCGCTCCGCTCGCTTTCGACCGGCGACGGCGTCTTCCGGGAGTACGACGTCGCCCACTGCAACCTCGTCGGGCCGGGGTCGCTCGCGGTCGCCAGGCACGCAAAGCGGAACGGGATCCCGCTCGTTCTCCACACGCACGTCACCCGAGAGGACTTCGCGGAGTCGTTCCGCGGGTCGACGACAGTCGCTCCCGCATTGGGCCGCTACCTTCGGTGGTTCTACTCGCAGGCGGATCTGGTGCTGTGTCCCTCCGAGTACACGAAAGACGTCCTCGAATCGTACCCTGTCGACGCGCCGATCCGCCCGATCACGAACGGCGTCGACGTCGACGCCCTCGCGGGGTTCGCGGACCTCCGCGAGGAGTATCGCGAGCGCTACGACCTCTCGGGAACGGTCGTGTTCCTCGTCGGCAACGTCTTCGAGCGGAAGGGACTGACGACGTTCTGTCGGGTCGCGGAGGCGACGCCGTACGACTTCGCGTGGTTCGGCCCCTACGACACCGGGCCGCACGCCTCGAAAGCCGTGCGCCGGTGGACCTCGGATCCGCCCGAGAACGTCACCTTCACCGGCTGGGTCGACGACATCCGCGGCGCCTACGGCGCCGGCGACGTCTACCTCTTCCCGACGAAGAACGAAAACCAGGGGATCGCCGTCCTCGAAGCGATGGCCTGCGGGAAGGCGGTCGTCCTCCGCGACATCCCGGTGTTCGAGGAGTTCTACACCGACGGTCACGACTGTCTCAAGTGCGACACGACCGCGGAGTTCCGCGAGGCAGTCGAACGCCTGGCCGAGGACGACGCCCTCCGGGAGCGGCTGGGTAATAACGCCCGAGAGACGGCGCTGGAGCACAGCCTCGACCGCGTCGGCGACCAGCTCGCCGCCCTGTACCGCGAGGTGCACGACGCCGTGCGGGCGGGTCGGTCGGTCGACCTCGACACCGTTTGTGACGGCCGGTAGACCTGACACTATGCAGGCCGGCCGGTAGACCTGACACTATGCAGGCCGGCCGGTAGACCCCGACACCATACGGGACGGCCGCACCGTCGACTCCGACGCCGGTTCCGCAACTGATTAACCCCGCGTCCGTGAATCGCCGCCGATGGCACCCGTCTCGGTCGCCGCGTTCACCGACACCTATCTCCCCACTGTCAACGGCGTGTCCTACACCGTCCAGACGTGGCGCGACCGCTGGGAGGACCGCGGCGGGACGATGCGAGTCGTCTACCCCGCGAGCGACGACTACGATCCCGACAGCGGGGAGTATCCCGTTCGGAGCCTCCCGTTTCCGATGTACGAGGGGTTCCGCCTCGGCACCCCCCATATTCCGTCTGCGGCGACGGACGTCGACCTCGTCCACGCGCACACGCCCTTCGCGGTCGGCCTCGGCGGCGTCCGGCTCGCCCGCAGGAAGGACCTGCCGCTCGTGACCTCCTATCACACCCCGACCGCCGAATACGCGGATTATCTCACCTCCCGCCCGCGCGTCGAGTATGGCATCGAACGGCTTGCCGAGCGGTACGAGCAGTGGTTCCTCTCCCGTGCCGATGCGGTCGTCTGTCCCAGCGAGGACACGAGAGCCCGGGTCGCCGACGAACTCGACCCCGACACGCCAGCGGTCGTCGTTCCGAACGGCGTCGATATCGACTTCTTCGGCCCGACGGATCCGGAACCGTTCCGGGATCGCCACAACCTCCCTGCGGGACCGCTGGTCGGCTATACCGGCCGGCACGGGTACGAGAAGAACCTCTCGGAGTTTCTGCGAGCCGCCGCCGGGATCGATGCCACGGTCGTCGTCGGCGGTGACGGCCCTGCGCGGGACGACCTCGAAGCGCTCGCGGCCGACCTCGACCTCGACGCACGCTTCCTCGGCTTCCTGCCGCGCGAGGAGTTGCCCGCGTTTTACTCCGCGCTCGACGCGTTCGTCTTCCCGAGTCCGGTCGAGACGCAGGGGCTCGTCGCCCTGGAGGCGAACGCCTGCGGGACGCCCGTCATCGCTGTCGACGCCGGGGCGCTCTCGAACACGGTCGAATCCGGCGTTACGGGCTACCACTACGACCCCGGCGACGTCGCGGCCTGTCGCGAGGCGATCGATCGCGTCCTCGACGAACGGGCAGCGCTTTCGGCGGCCTGTCTGGACCGTCGCGAGGAGATGAGCGTCGAACACGCGGTCGACGAACTGTCGGCACTCTACGAGCGGGTCGTCGGCAAAAACCGCACTCGGCCGGTCGCCGAGTAGTCAGCGGACGGGCAGAAGACGGGAGCGGAACTTAGTCGTCGAGGTCCTCGACCGCTTGCGCGATCCGCTGGAGCTGTCGCGTCGCGTCGCGGACCTCGTCACGGAGCTGTCGGACCTCGCGAACGAGTTCCTCGTTGTCAGCGCCGCTTTCCTCCTGGCCGCTTCGCCCCGGCGGGCCGCCACCGCCGCCCATTCCCGGCGGGCCGCCACCGCCGCCCATCCCCGGCGGGCCGCCACCGCCGCCCATCATTCCGCTCATCATCTGTGCGAAGGGGTTGCCGCCGCCACCGCCGCCCATCATCTCCTCGGGGTCGGGGCGGTCGCCTTCTTCGCGTTCCTCCTCGCGCCGTTCGCGGATCTCCTCGACGCGTTCGCGGAAGGATTTCTCCTCGGCTTCGGACTCGGCGTCCGACGCTTTCTCGGCGTCCGGCGTTTCCTCGGCATCGTTCCCCTCGGCGGGGTCGTCTGTGTCGTCCGACATACCCCTGAGTTCAGTCTCCCCCCGCAAATGGCTGTTGGTCGGCGGTGGGATCGATCAGCCACGAGAAGAGACAGCCCGGAAGCCAGGACGGGGACGAACCGGTTACGCGACTGCGGAGTCCTCGTCGGGGTCGCCGACTGGTCCGGACATCTCCTCGATGACGTCGTGGAGGGTAACGTCGTTGACGAGGATGACATCGCCGACGGCGCGAATCCACCGGTACGGGAGGATGACGCCTTTCTCGGAGGTTACCAGATCGCCGAACAGTTCGTTGTTGACCTGCGTGAGCGCGAGTCCGGTGACCGCCTGTCGATCGACGAGATCGAGCCTGACGTCGGCGACCTCGCCGACGAAGACGCCTTCGTTCGAGTACACCTCGCGGCCGACGAGGTTGGTCATCTTCTGTGGGGTTTCGTCCATATGCCGATGGTCGGGAGCGTGCATCTTAATTGTTCGCTGCGAACGACCCCGGAGCTGCCGCGATGGGATCGGAGACGGCTGACAGGCGTCAGACGGGACAAATGGCCCGGTTTCGCGGGTCAAAACGGCGACGGCAACCCGACGTCAGACGGCGTCGAACTCCGCTTCGGTCACGCGGACGACGACCGTCTCCTCGACCGGGCGGAGATCGTAGGCGGGGACGGTGCCGTCGGGGCGACGCGTGACGTACATCGGCTCGACCGGGCGGCCGCCCTCCAGCCCGTAGACCGCGAGCAGCTCGCCGGTCTCCTCGGGTTGGACGTCGCCATCGCGGATCGCCGTCGCGAGCGAGCGGCTCAGCCACTCGTCGGCCGCGACGCTCGGCTCGCGGACGAGCGTGAGATCGACGAACCGAACGAGGTACCAGTTCAGGTCGTTACACAGCGAGACGGCCGCACCCAGACTCACCGTATCGACGGCAAGCGAGTTCTCGAAAGGTGTGTGCCGCTCGTACGTGGAGAGCGCCTCGCGGGCCGTCTCACGGGAGAGCAGTTCGTACTGGACGTTGACGTCCGGCGCTCCGACGAAACAGACCCGCGTCACGGTTGTGCTGGAGAGAGGAACTCATATATCGGTTGCGGTGCGGGAGAGGAGACGGCGGAGAACTGCGGGACTCATACTGATTACTCTCGTCTTTTCCCGCCGAGCGCATCCCCGCTGGCGGTGCTCGACGGTAACAAGTGAGAGTAATCAGTATCAGGGGCTCGCGGCACTGTCGAGCCACGCTGTCGCACAGGCCTCATCGCAGAAGGAGAGCAGTCGCCGCTCCCGCGTCAGTTTCATCTCCTGTCCGGGCGTCCGCTTGCGATCGAGTTCGACCTGATAGTGCGACTCGCGGCGGTCGACATCGTCGCCGCAGGTGGGGCACGGCTCGACAGCGGCGTCCCAGTCGGAGCGCGGGACCACTTGCCTCACGGTCCACTCCGCGTCGACGGTCGACGGGGAGGGACGGCACGTCTTTGACATCAAACAAACGTAGGGCCTGGAAGTACCTAAATCCATTTCAACCCGGTCTTTCACACAGATAGTATCGATCGTTAACGATCTCGCGAGGGAAGGTGAACAGACACACAACGTCAGTCGGTACACGTTCACACGGCTCAGATCAGGTGACGGTCGGACGCGCCTGACTGAGAGACGTCTGTGCGGTCCGGATCGGACGGCGGTCAGACGCGCCTGATCGAGAGGTCTCTGAACGATCCCGACTGAGAGGCGCTCAGCGGGATACTATTTCGGCCTGCCCGCCAGCCGCGTGCGCCAGTTCGAGGAGATCGTCCGGCTCAGCGTCGCGGACGGCCGCGAGCGTCGCGTTCGTCTCCGGATGCGCCGGCGCGATTCGATCGCAACCCACCGGCAGGGTCGCATCCGCGTAGGTCCCGAGATCACGCGCCTCCGCGACGATTTCGGGCTTGTCGACGGTCAAAAGCGGTCGGTGGACGGGCAGCGGGACGGCGGCCTCGGTGACTGCGAGGTTCGGGGCGGTTTGACTGGACTTCTGGCCCAGCGCCTCGCCCGTCGCGAGGCTGTGAGCATCCTCTGCTTCGGCGACACTCTCGGCGGCCGCGAGCATCGCTCGCCGGAGCGAGAGCATTCGCGTGGCCGTCGTGGATTCGACGACCAGCTCAACCAGGTCGGCGCCGTCGACAACCCGGGGCCGGAGGTCCGCTCGTGGGGCCCGCTCGGCGAGTGTGTCGATCACCTCCACTGCTCGCGCGCGATGATCGGCCCCGCCGTACTCGCCGAGATCAACGTAGACTGGGATCGCGACACAGCCGCGGCGGAGCAGCCGCCACATCGCCACCGGGGAGTCGATCCCGCCGCTAACGAGGACTGCGATGCGCCCCTGCGTCCCGACCGGCAGCCCACCCGGACCGTCGAATCGACGGGCGGAGACGAACGCTTCCGTCTCCCGTGCCTCGATCCGATACGTCCGGTCCGGGTCGTCGAGATCGACCGATGCACCGGTTGCCTCGCCGACGATGCGTCCCACCTCGACCTTCAGGTCGCGGTTCGAGAAGTCGTGTGTCGCCGCTGGGCCGATCCGGTCGCTGTCGATCGCATAGGACTCTTTGGGCGGGTGTGCGTCCGCCGCCAGCCGCCGGGCCGCCGCGCTGATCGCGGGCAATCGCGGGTCGACGGCGACCGCCGGGCGAGCAAAGGAGACACCGGGGAGGGTTGCGGCGATCTGCGCGGCGTCAGTCGGCCGATCAGTCCGTATCACGACCCGTGACCACAGCCGCTCGACCGTCGCGTCGATCCCGGCAGCGGCGAGCGCAGCCTCGATTTCGCCCGCGACGCGTTCTGCCATCTTCGCGCGGACGCCGCTGCTCTTCGCTCCGAAGTCGCCGTACCCGACGAGGACCGCGTTCGGGCCGTTCGCGTCCGGAGTGGCATCCGAGGAGTTCGTCACACTCGACGTTGGAGGCCGAATCGCTTCATACTGACTGTTGTACCTTTTTCGGGTGCTCGCTCCCTCCGGTAGCGGCGAGCACTGCGGAGAGACGACGACAGACAGTATCAGAACGTCGAAAGGTCGCCGTCGATCACGCGGCGCGTAACGTCGGTGACGTTGGCCAGCCGGTCGTCGATGATCGCGTGGATCTCCGGTTCGATCGCCGCCAGGTCGACGCCCGGTTCCGTGACGACCTTCGCGTCGGCAACGTGCGGCTCGTCGATGGGACGACCGATCTGTGAGAGGAGTCGGACCTGCAGGTCGCGGATGCCGTCGACCTCCGCGACGACGGCCTCGGCGATGTCGGTCGAAAGCAGGTTGTAGATCTTCCCGATGTGGTTGACGGGGTTCTTCCCCGAGGTCGCCTCCATACTCATCGGCCGGTTTGGCGTGATGAGTCCGTTGGCGCGGTTGCCGCGGCCGACGGAGCCGTCGTCGCCCATCTCCGCGCTGGTGCCGGTCACCGTGAGGTAGATCGATCCCTCGTCGTAGTCGTCGGCGGTGTTGACGTCGACGTGGACCTCGCGGTCGGTGAGCCCCCGGGCGACGTCGCCGACGTGTGAGCGGACGCGCTCGACGGCGTCGTCGTACGCATCCAGATCCGCGATGTGGGTGTCGACCATCGCTGCCGCGACCGTGATGTCGATCTTTTCACCCTCGCGCTTGCCCATCACCTTCACGTCGGGGCCGAGTTCCGGGTTGTCGGCCGCGTAGGGCCCGTTGAGTTCGGTCTCGACGGTCCGGACGATCTCCTCGGTTTCGGTCAGCGGCGCGTGACCCACGCCGTAGGATGTGTCGTTCGACATCGGGACCTCCGCGCTGTCCTCGCTGAAGACGTCCTGGAGATCGCCGGAGCCCTCGCCGATGCGGGTGTCGACGACGATGTCGGTTCCAACATCCAGTTCGGGGACGTGCTCGTTGAGATATTCGCGGGCGGCCGAGAGAGCAGTCGCGTCGATCGGAAGCCGCTGCCCGTCGTAACTCTTCGTCGCGCGGCCGACGATCAGGACGTAGATCGGTTCGACGACCTCACCGCCGCCGAAGCGGGGCGCCGACTCGCCGGCGACCAGCTGAGTTTCGTCGGTGTTGTAGTGGAGGACGCGGCCGACGCGGTCGAGATAGAGCTGTGAGAGCGCCCGCGAGACGTGCTCTGCGATCCCGTCGCAGATCGAGTCCGGATGGCCGATGCCCTTCCGCTCGACGATCTCCACCGCCTGATCCTCGACGGCGTCCCGGTCTGCAGCCTCGATCGTAATGTTCCGCTCAGTCATTGTGCTGGCCTTCTGTCCCGCGTGTTCTATAACTTGCGGAAAATTTCGATCCAGATATTATAACCCGAGTGTATGCGAGAGTCGCCTCCCGGCCAGCGGGGTCGACTCACTCGCCGCCCGGTGACTCCGAGTTCTCGCCGTCGAGCAGCAGACCGAGGTACGAGGTCCTGATCTGATCGGCCGGTTCCAGCCCGAGCCGTCTGAGGACCCCCGCCGCGCCATCTCTGACGGCGGCGACGTCCGCGCTGTCCTCGGCGTGCCCTTCGATCTCGACGAACTCGCCGAGGTCGGTGACGCTGTCGAGGGTGACCGTGTAGCCGTCGAGGGCGAAGAACTCCCGCTCCTTCTCGACGACGGCCGCCGGCTCGAAGCCCAGGCCGTCGAACACCGCCGCGGCGCCGTCGCCGTCGGCGACGACCGTCTCGTGTTCCTCCCGCGTCTTCGAGTCCGCGTCGACCAGCGGGCCCTTGTAGGTGAGTATCGCCGTTTCGGCGTCGCTGTTCGGTCCGTCGTTGGATCCGGAGTCCGACTCGCGCATCTCCCGACGCAGTCGGAGCGCCTCGTCGGTCTCGGCGAAATCGCGGTGGGGAGCGTCGTAGTAGGTGTCTACCTGTCTGACCCGCTCGACCCGCTCGGCGTCGGCGTCGAGCAGGGCCGGGCGGACGGCATCGTGGGACGCGGGGACCTTGATCTCGACCTCGTACATACGCCGACAGTCCGTCCGCGCGGGGAAAAACCGTCCCATCTGCGGAGTGGCAAGCGGCCCATCCGCCCGGGGAAAAACCGTCCCATCTGCGGAGTGACCCTCGGAAGGCTCCGGCCGGTCGACACCGCGAAAAACCATTACCATTTATCATTATGGATTGCGAAACGGTATCACAGAACAATGAGCGGCGAAACGTCGGAACCAACGACGACGGTTGATGAGGAACTGGTCGATTCCTTCGAGATACCGATCACCGGCCGCGTCGTGTTCGCCGCGATGGGTGGCGGCCTCCTCGGGACGGTAGCGATGCTGCCCGTTATCGTTGGCGTTCCCAGCTTTCTGGGCCTCTTCAGGACCGAACCGGTAACGAACTTCGCCGGGTTCGCGGAGTTCTTCGGGATCGAACCGACCGTCACCCTCGGCCTCGTCCTGTTCGCCCTCGGCGGAACAATCTTGCTCCCGCTGACGTTCCTCGTCGTTGGGGCGTTTCTCCCCCCGGAGTCGCCGCGGTATCTCCGTGGCGTGGCGTTCGCGACGATGTTCTGGACCGGGTTTGTCCCCGCGTTCTGGCCCGGGGCGGGGTTGGCGACGGGGGCCGCGTTCCTCGTGTTTTCCCTGGCAGGGCACTGGGTCTACGGACTCACGCTGGGCTACGTTCTGACGAGAACGACCGGGATTCCACAGCACGACGTCTGACACCGTCCACGCGGCGAGAGTCGTGTGGGGTTCCCGGCCCGGGCGTCGCTTCGCCCGGGGTCTACCCACACAATCTATAAGTATTGTTCAAGACAAATATTGCGAGTGGTGTGGTATCGATGTACACACACGTCGCCGGGGCGGTCGCGGGCTGGATCGCACAGGCGGGGCTGATCCCCCGGGGGACGCGAACGGCCGTCTTCGGCCGCATCTTCGAGGTGTTTCTCCTCCTCGGAACGCTCGTCGGCGTCGTGGTCGTCGCGTATATGGTCTACAACGCCTACAAGTACCGAGAGGGGGCATCGCACGACCACGACTTCGACCCTCCCCAACTCGGAGAGCTTCCCGGCGGAAGCGGCGGCGGTCGGAAGCTGTTCACCTCCTTCGCGCTCAGCACCGTCATCGTCGTCTCGCTTGTCGCCTGGACCTACGGAACGCTGCTCTACGTGGAAGACCCGCCGTCGCCGGAGATGGAAGTCGAGGTCGACGGCTACCGGTTCGGATGGGAGTTCACCTACCCGAACGGCCACCAGACCGACGGCGTTCTCCGGGTCCCGCGTGACGAGGTGATCCGGCTCCGCGTTACGTCGAGTGACGTCTTCCACAACTTCGGTGTGCCGGAGTTACGCGTGAAAAGCGACGCCGTCCCCGGTCAGACCACGACAACCTGGTTCGAGGCCGAGGAGACGGGGAACTACACGGCACAGTGTTACGAACTCTGCGGTAGCGGCCACTCGTATATGACGGCGACTGTCGTCGTGATGGAACCCGACGAGTACGACGAGTGGTACGCTAACACGACAACATCCGGCTCATGACGGACAGAGACAAAGAAGACGGGACTGGCACTGGAGCGCCCGACGGCGAGACGGCGGCCGCCGACGGGGCGACGAACGACGAGGGCTCCAACGGGGCGAAACCCGACGGTGGAACAGCCGTTGGAGGGGCCGATGAGGCGAAAGCCGACGCCGGAACGGCCACTGGAAGGTCCGAGGGAACCCCCGACGGCGGAACAGTCTCCCCGGAGGGATTGACGGGAGAAGAGCCCGTCCCGGGAGCCGTCACAGAGGGCTCTTACCCCTCCCGGGAGAGCGTCCGCTACTGGCTGACGACGACGAACCACAAGGACGTCGGCATCCTCTATATCGTCACCTCGGTTTTCTTCCTGTTTCTGGGCGGGCTGCTCGCGTGGCTGATGCGGATCCAGATGTGGGAGCCCCGTGCGGTCGGTGAGGGGGTCCTCAGCGCGATGGCGTACAATCAGGCGGTCTCGGCACACGGGCTGATAATGGTGTTTTGGTTCCTCTCGCCGTTCGCGTTCGGCTTCGCGAACTACGTCGTCCCCTTGCAGATGGGCGCCGACGACCTCGCGTTTCCGCGGCTGAACGCCCTGAGCTTCTGGCTGTACCTCGCCTCCGGGCTCCTGTTTGTCGCCTCCTTCTTCCAGGGTGGGACCTTCGCCGGCGGGTGGACGATGTACGCTCCGCTGAACCTCCCGACGTTCACCCCGGACGTGGGCGCAAACACCGCCATCCTCGCGCTCGTTCTCTTCGTCGCCTCGGTCACCGTCTCGTCGGTGAACTTCCTGACGACGATGCACCGGATGCGTGCGGAGGGACTGACGCTCAGACGGCTCCCGATCTTCACGTGGTCGATCCTGCTCACCGTCTGGATGATGCTTTTCGCCTTCGCGGCGCTTTTGGCCGCGCTGCTCATCCTCTCGTCGGACCGGATCCTGGGCACCGCCTACTTCGTCCAGGAGACGGCCGGGGGATCGCTCCTGTGGACGCACCTGTTCTGGTTCTTCGGCCATCCCGAGGTGTACATCGTCTTCTTCCCCGCGCTGGGAGTGATGGCCGAGGTGTTCCAGACGTTCACCGGCCGCCGGATCGTCGGCCGGAAGTGGTTCATCGCGGCGATGGTGCTCGTCGCGCTCCAGAGCTTCGTCGTCTGGATGCACCATATGTTCCTGACCGGGATCAACCTCCAGATCAAGACGCTGTTTATGGTGACCACGATCGGAATCTCCCTGCCCTTCGACCTGATGGTGTTCTCGCTGATCTACACGCTCGTGAAGGGACGCATCCGGTTTACGACGCCGTTTCTGTTCTCCTTCGGCGGCCTGTTGCTCTTCATCCTCGGGGGGATCACGGGTGTCTTCCTGGGCGCGATTGTCCTCGATTACGAGTTCCGCGGGACCTACTGGGTCGTCGCCCACTTCCATTACGTGATGGTCGGCGGCGTCACCGCGCTCATCGGGGGCCTCTACTACTGGTTCCCGAAGATCACCGGGCGGATGTACGACGAGTTCCTGGGGAAGGCGCACTTCGTCGCGTACTTCGTGGGCTTCAACCTGCTTTACTTCCCGATGTTCGTCGCCTGGGAGACCCCGCGGCGCGTCTTCCAGTACGACGCGTGGATGGCTCCCTGGCACAAACTCGCCACCGTCGGCGCGTTCATCCTCGGGCTGTCGTTCATCCTGATGGTGTACAACCTGACGAAGAGCGCCTTCGACGGCGAGCGCGTCGGCAACAAACCCTGGGAGTTCTCCCGCACCGCCGAGTGGGCAGTCCCCTCACCGCCCCCCGCGGGGAACTTCCCGGGCGTGCCGTCCTACAGCGGCGGACAGCTCTCGTTCCGGCGTGATGCCGCCGACGGCGGGAGTACGGGGACGGCCGACGGCGACACGGCCGCGTCGCCGCGAGCAGATGGCGGGGCCACAGCGGAGGCTCACGCGAGTGACCACGCCCACGGCGACCACACCAGCGTCTGGCCCCTCGCGGTCAGCGTCGGGGCGTTCCTGCTTTTCCTGGGCCTCTCGGGCGTCCGCGAGGGATCGCTCGTCGAGGGGATGGCCGGCACGGCCTACGCCTTCGCCGCCCTCGCCGGGGGCGTGATCGTTCTCGGATCGCTCGTCGCTTGGGCGATCGAGCCCTTCGAGGCCCCCGAGGGCGGCTTCGGGGAGGCCTGGCCGTTCGACGGGATCGAAAACGGAAAGGTCGGGATGTGGATCTTCCTCGCCTCCGACGTCGTCCTCTTCGGCGGCTTCATCGGCGCGTACGTCTTCACCCGCGTCGCGGCCGGGTGGACCGGATGGGAGCCGGTCCCAGCCGACCCGATCCCGGGACTCGTGAACACGTACATCCTGCTCGCGAGCAGTTTCACCGTCATCCTGGCGCTGGTCGCCGCTCAGAAGCGCCACCGGGGCGGGCTGATCGCGAGCCTGACGGTGACGTTCGTCCTGGGCGTCGGGTTCCTCGGCAACAAGGCCCTGGAGTGGCAGCACCTGTTCCACGAGGGAGTCGATCCGACCGCGACGGTCCGGACCTCGACGTTCTTCCTGACGACCGGGCTGCACGCCGCGCACGTGATCGCGGGGCTAATCGGGACGCTGTATCTCCTCGGACGCGCGATCGGCGGGTCCTACCTGACGGACCACCGGCCGGTCGAGTACTTCGGGCTCTACTGGCACTTCGTGGACATCGTCTGGCTGTTCCTCTTCCCGCTGTTCTACATCCTGTGAGGTGACCTATGACAAACACGAAACTGTACACGGCGGTGTTCGCGGTCCTATTCGTCTCGGCGACGATCCAGGTGCTCGTCGAGTTCGCGGGACTGGCCTACTGGACGGCGTTCGGAATCATCGTCGCGCTCTCGGCGTTCAAGGCCGTGCTCGTGGCGGCGTACTTCCAGCATCTCCGGTACGAGCCCCGCTCTTTGACGTACGTCGTCCTCATAGGGCTCGCGGCGGCACTGGCACTGACCCTCGCGGCGTCGTACTCGATCCTGTGACCGACGCCGATCGCACCGACTCCGAGGACTCGCGCAGACGGGTCGTCCTCGGGTACGCGCTCGTCTTCTCGCTCCCCGTCTGCGTCGGCGTCGCGGTGATGCTGCTCCAGGTGACCGGCTCCCGACCCGTGGACCCGATCGTCTTCGCGCCGAGCATCGTGCTCGCGGCTGCGGTGTTCGTCCTCGTCGTCGCCATCGGCGTGGGCGGTTCGACGGAGACGTGAGCGACAGTTCACTGGAACCGGAAGTGGCGGGTCCTCAGGATGGTGTGCGGTAGTCGCCGAGACGGTGAGTGACGGATGATAAGGAGGCTCCAGGAACGTCACCGGCAGCAGTCGGGGTCAGTTAAACGTCAACATTTACCACGGCCGAGCACCAATCCGGCGACGATGAACGGAACGACTCTCGCGCTCGCGGTCGCCGTCGCGCTCGTCGTGGGCGGGCTGGCGGCACTGCTCACAGCGGAGGCGATGGGCCTCGGGACGGCGATCGTCGCCGTCTTCGGGGCCGTCGTCGTCGGCGGCGTCGGCGTACTCACCGCCGTCGTCGCCCGCGCCCCCGAACCCGAGGGCGGCGAGGAACACGGAGTCTGAGTCCGCACCGCGGCGGCGACAAGCCGCCGATCGTTCAGCCCGGGAGGCTGAACGCCACGACCCCGGCAACGACGAACGCGGCGTACAGCAGGCCGATCGCGACGACTACCCGCAGGTGCAGGCGGAACAGTTCGTCGCTCTCTTCGCGCCGGGCGCGCTCGTAGGCCTGCTGTTCGGCCGCGGCCGGGTCGTGTCGCTCCCCCACGTGGATGGCGCGCTGGCGGTCGGTGACGAACGGCCGGTCACAGTACGGGCAGCGTGCGACCGCCGCTTCGTCGCCCACCGATTCGTCGTCCGGCAGCGCGGTCTCGGGAGGTGGCGTTCGGGACATACTACGCGAGTCCGGCCGCGGTCGGCTGTGCGACGATCCAGAGGCTCGTCGCCGTATAGCAGACGGCTACAGCTGCGAATGGGTACTGGCTCCTGACCGGCTGGACCCGGCCCGCGAACAACGCGAACGCGCGGGCGTGAGCGACCCAGACGGCGACGACGTGACCCACGACGACGGCGATGATCTGCACCGCGCCGAACCAGGGCGGCAGCGACAGCACGGTGAGGGCTGCCGGCGGCGCAAGCGGCGCCGCGGCGACCGAAAGCACCGTCGGCGCGAAAGAGAGGAGATAGCCGGCGAAGTGCGCGAGGTGGTAGCCGGCCGCGATCGGGATCAGCGCCGTGGCGAACCACCCCGCGAGGTACCGCGTCGTGACGTACGTCGGCGCAGTTCGTCTGACAGCGCGGGCGGCGAGCCAGTAGAGCCCCGCGAAGCAGCCGAACCCGCCACCGAGCGCAAGGAGCGTGAGCACCACCCGGGGAACGCCGACGCCCGCCGCGGCCGTCGCCACTCGTCCCCAGGCGGCCGTCGAGACGAGCCCGTCGAACGTCGTCGCCCACACGAGCGCGATCACGAACGCGACCTCGCCGCGGTCGTAGACGGTCGACTCGCGGATCAGCCCCGTCCCCGGGAGAGCGAGATCAAGGCCGGTTCCAGACCGGCGAACCGGCGCAAGCAGCCCGTAGCAGCGGAACGTCCGCGCCACCGGATCGACGCGCTCGAACCACGCGTCGCCGAAGACGACCGCACCACCGACTGTGACCGCAGAGTAACAGCCCACGGCGAGCGCGAGGAGTCGGGAGTCGGCCGCCAGCGGGCTCGACACCTCCGCAGTGACGAGCGCGAGGAGGCCAACGACGCTCGGCCACACCCCGACGCTGTCGGGGAGCGACCGCCGTTCGCTCGGGATGACTGACGCGACCGTTCGCCAGGGGTTCACCGCCGGCCAGCTGTTTCCGACGAGATACGTTGTCGCCGTATACCCGGCCCACCACACGATCCAGACCCCGAGCGTGAGCAGGTTCGCCCGCGGGGATTCGGGACCGACGATGCCGACCGCGACGGCGACGACCACGACACCCACCGCCGCCCATCTGAGGAGCGTCCGAGCGGGTGGGGCGATCGGTGCCAGCCACCGGACCGCTTGTGACGACCGGGCCCGCCGCGGGACCGCTTCGACGAGCGTCCGGTCGGTCAGCAGGCTCGTGAACAGGAACGACGCCCCGACCACGCCCACGCCGGTCCCGATAACCAGCCAAGACGGGATGGGGGCGGTCCGAGTGGTGCCGAAAGATCCGGCGTGTGCGACGGCCGGATCAGCGAGCAGCGCGGTCGCGAGCACACCGGCGATAGCAGTCGACAGCGGTCGGCGGAGCTCCCGGGCGCCGACCATCGGTCAGGCGAACCCGAGCAGGCTCGCGGCGACGGCGACAAGCACCAACAGTCCGAGCGCCCACGACCCGAACGCGGCAGCCTGCGCCGCGTGCAGTCCCCTGGCGCGCGCGGCGACGAACGTCCCGTAGAAGACGTACCCGACCACGAGGACCGTCCCGAGTGTGGCGAGCAGGGTAGTCGCTCCGGCGGAGACGTCCGTAGAGACGCCGTACCCGCCGACCGCGAGGACGGTCGCACCACCGGCCAGGAGGGTCAGGAGCACGAACGTGGCGGCCCATACCGCCGGCTTGCGCGTCGCCCGCCCGAGGCGCTGCGCGAGATTTCCGGATCCTGCAAGATCAGCCGAGTGATGGTATCGCCCGCGCGTGAGCAGGACGACGAGCCCCACCACGAGACCGATCCCGAGGAGGAAGCTCACGAGGAGCATCGTCTGTGCCATGGGAACACACCACTATATGCATCTTGTTCGTTCGTGATAAATCTTCGTCGCGACCGTAGCGCCGTCCATAGCCCCAGCCGAGGTATTTCGGCCCGAAAGCCGCCGGATCGGCCGCAGTACGGGCGCGGACCGAAACGTGATTCTTAAGAGTCGCACGGGTGATGGTTCGGATATGAGTGACGAACAGCGGGAAGACGCCGACGAATCGCAGGCTGACGCCGACGCTCCAGAGGAAGAGACAGAAGGATACGAGGACGTCGCCGAAGCGGACGATGTCGCAGAAGCGGAGGGCGACACCGAGGACGGAATCAGCGACGGTGACTTCGTCCGCCTCGCCTACACGCTCCGAACCGCAGACGACGGCACCGTCGTCGACACCACGGACGAGGAGACGGCCGAGGAAGCCGATATCGACACCGAGGAGTACGAGTTCGAGCCGCGGGTCGTCGTCGTCGGCGCCGGGCACGTCTTCGAGAGCGTCGACGAGGCGCTCCTCGGCGCGGAGGTCGGCGACTCAGGCACCGTCGAGGTCTCTGCCGCCGAGGCGTTCGGGGAGTACGACGACGACGAGGTCCGGACCGTCAGCGCCAACAAGATCGACGAGGACGAGCGCTACCCGGGCGCGCAGGTCCAGATCGACGGCGACCAGGGCCGGGTCGTGACGATGGTCGGCGGCCGCGCCCGCGTCGACTTCAACCACCCGCTCGCGGGCGAGGACCTCGAATACGAGTACGAGATCCTCGAAGTGGTCGAGGACCGCGAGGAGCAGGCCGCCAGTATGCTGGAGATGTACCTCCAGGAGGCCCCCGAGGTCTGGATCGAGACCGACACCGTCGAAGAAGAACAGGTCGTCGAGCCCGACGAGGACGAGGAGGAAGACGAAGAGGCCGAACCTGAGACCGAGACGGTCGAAGTCGAAAAAGAGACGCTGTACATCGAGGCGACGCCGCAGATGACGATGAACCAGCAGTGGATGTTCTCGAAACAGCAGATCGCCCAGGACGTGATGGATCGCCTGGATCTCGATCGCGTCATCGTCCAGGAGACCATCGAAGGGATGGGCGGGATGATGGGCGGCCTCGGCGGAATGATGGGCGGAGGCGGCGGCGCTGCGCCCGAGGACCTCGAAGAGGCGATCGAGGACGTCGACGTCGACGCAGACGAACTCGCCGACGAACTCGACGAGTAACGGCGGACTGACACTGCTTACGCTCACTGTTTCCGTCGAGCGCCACCCCCGTCGACGGCGCTCGGCAGGAGGAGACGAGCGTAAGCAGTATGAGAGGAGCGATCGCGTTTCCCGACCTGCAGACCGCTTCTGGGGGTCTCAGGCGGGTCCACACTGCCGCCAGCCATCCTGTAATGTCCGAAGAATCAACCGACTCCCCGCTCGCGGACGAGACGCTCGCCGCGACCGACGACCTGCGGGTCGCGGCTGTCGCCGCCGTCTGTACCGTGGCGCTGACGCTCGGACTCCGGTATGGGCTCGGCCGCGAGATCGCCGCACTTCCACGGTTGCTGCCGCTCGGGCCGTACTTTCTCTCGCTTTTCACGAGTCGACTCGACCTCGGCGGACTAGATACGCCCCGCAACTGGTCGCTTGTGACCGTCGCGGTCACGCTCGCGGCGTTCGGTTACTTCGGGGTCGTTGTCTGAACGCCGACAGCGTTCCCCCGCAGTTATGCGATGTCCCGACTGGTGTCGACGGTGACGCGGTCGCTGAGGCGGAGTTTGATGGTCTCCTCCGGGGGCTGGCCGCCGCGGAACTTCGGAACCGCGAGGCGGTTCTCGATGTCCGACCCTTTGACCTCCGTCCGGAGGTCGAAGACGACGTCGGTCATGTGCTTCGTGAAGCCCCGATTGCGCGGGTTCTCGTCGCTTTTCATCCCGTGTAGGACGGCCAGTCCGCCTGTGTTGACCATATGCGTCTGGAGTTCGTTCAGGAACTGGCGGTACCGCGCCGGTTCGGTCTCCTCTAAGACGTCGACGACGTCGATAATCAGGTTCGCACCCTCCGGCAGGTCCCGCACGAAGCGGTTCGCCGTATCCAGCGGCGCGTTGCCGCCGACGTCCCGGACCGTCGGGTCGCCGACGCGGCCGGGCGTCCGATCGACCGCGTCGAGAATGGCCTGATCCGACCGGATCGTCGTGAGATACAGCGTCGCGCGGACCGCAGTGAGTTCGTAGAGAAACAGCTCCGACTGGCTGGCGGGATCGGCCGTGAGGAGCACGATGCTCCCCGGCGGGATCCCCCCGTCGAGTTGGCGATCGAGGATGTTCACGCCGGTCGAGAGCCTGTCTGCCACACTGGGAATTAGAGGCCGATCGGCTTAGCCTTTCGGTCGCTCGCGGAGCGCGTCGGCGAGATTGTCGTACGCGCGTCTGACAGACGGGTCCGAAAGCGGAGTGGCAGCATTCCCGTCGGCAGCCCTCGGGATCGTTTCGAGCACGGGACAGCCGAGCAGGTCGTCGACGCCGGTTGGAGCGAGTCGCGCTCTCGTCAGTACGCCGCCGATCAGCGGCGTGCCGACCGCGCGGGCCATCGCCGCCGTCTTCGCTGCGTCCCGAAGCGCGGCGATACAGGGTGTCGAGACGACGAGCACGGCGTCCGCGATCCGGAGCGGCACTGTCGCGTCCGGCCCCGCACCGGCAGGGCAGTCGACCAGAACGCTCGGGGTATCGTCGGCGTCTTCGGCGTCGTGCAGCCGACGGAGCCGTTCGCCGACGCCGTCCGGTTCGTGGGACCGCGCCGGCAGAATCCGCGTCTCTGTTCCCCTCGCGTCCGGATCCGGATGACCGCAGGTACCGGTCGGCGGATCGCGCGGCACGCCCGCAAGTCGATGCAGGTTCGGGAGATCCGAGTCGGCGTCGACGGCGAGGGTCGGAGCGTCGATCGATCGCGCCAGGCCGAGTGTCGTGGTCGTCTTGCCGCTGCCGCCCTTGCCGCCGGCGATCGCGAGCATACCGGGCGTGGCCGCGGCTTCGTATATGAAGGCTCGGCGCTCTCGCGCCGAGTGAAAACGCAAACGACGGCGACGAGGACAGGTTCCCCTTCGAGCGCGCTGATTGCCGCCGCAGTGTGAGTTGCGCGGGCTCAGTCGTTACAGCAGCCGCCGGCTTCACCGCCGAAGTCGACCGCAAGCGGGTCTGAGATCGCCTCGTTGATAGCTTCGAGGCGGTTCTGTAGCTCCTCTTGGGCGTCGAGGAATTCGGCCATCTTCGGCATCGCGTGCAGTTCCTCCTGGGCCGACTGGACCTCACGGAGGTCCGCTTCGGTCGCGTTGCCGGTCTGTCTGGCGTGCATAAACTGATCGCGGAGATCGTGGAACGCCGAGATCTTCTCCTGGACCTCGTCGTCGGCCTCGACCGCCGCTTTCGCCTCCTCGAACGCCTCGTATTCGTCGGTCTCGGCGATCGCCTCGCCGAGTTCCTGCCCGAGTTCTTCGAGTCGATCTGTCTGAACGCTCATCGGTTGTGCTACGGCCGCCTCGCGTTTCAAACTGCCGGACGCGGCGACGTCGCCGACTCGTCTTCGAGACTCCGTCTCAGGGCCGTTTTCCGGAGTCTCGGAACCGCCGGCGTTATGCGTCTCGATCGGCAATGACGGTGTAATGAGCCAGGACGCCACGGAGGGAGACCTCCGAAACACCGGGATGTCGCTGAAACACGACCGGGAGTGGGACTACGAACTCGACCGCATCGTCGAAGCGGTCGACGAACGGGACGCAAAGCGAGTCGGACTGCAGTTCCCCGAGGGGCTGAAGCGTCGCGGCCCGGCGGTCGCCGACGACCTCCGGGAACTGTGCGACGACGACGTGACCTTCCTGCTCTCCGGACAGCCCTGCTACGGCGCCTGTGACCTCGATACGTATCTGATGCGCCGGACAGACGTCTTCGTCCACTTCGGGCACTCCCCGATGAAGGAGTCCGACAAGATCATCTACGTGCCGCTGTTCTCGAACGTCGACCCGTTCCCGATCCTCGAAGAGGCCGTCGGTGACCTGCCCGAGGAGGACGTCGGCCTCGTGACGACTGCCCAGCACATGAACCGCTTCGGCGAGATGGTCGAGTGGCTTGAAGACCGCGGTTACAACGTCCATACCCGCCGTGGCGACGAACGGCTGACCTACGAGGGGCAGGTGCTCGGGTGTAACTACGCCTCCGCGGACATCGACGCCGACCAGGTCCTCTACGTCGGCGGCGGGAAGTTCCACCCGCTCGGGCTGGCGATGGAGCACCCCGAGAAGAAGGTCCTGATCGCCGACCCGGTCAACAACGTCGTGACCGTCGCCGACACGGAGAAGTTTATGAAACAGCGGTACGGCGCGGTCCACCGGGCGATGGACGCCCAGAAGTGGGGCGTCATCTTCTGTACGAAGATCGGGCAGGGCCGGATGGAGATCGCCGAGGAGATCATCGCGGACAACGACGACGCCTACCTCATCACGATGGACGAGGTGACGCCGGACCGCCTGCGGAACTTCGATATGGACGCGTTCGTCAACACCGGCTGCCCCCGGATCACGACCGACGACGGCCCGCAGTTCCACAAGCCGATGCTCACGCCCGGCGAGTACCGGATCGCTGTCGGCGACAAACCGCTCGACTCCTTGGAGTTCGACACGTTCCACGGTACCTGGTGACGTACCGAGGCCGTCAGAGAACGTGGCCCGGTGGTTGTTTTGGGCGAAAAATACGCGAACCAGTCCGTAGAGTCAATGTGCGTCTCTTGCGACAGCGGTACTGTTGGGCTCCTCAATCACGGTTTGTACCCGACTGCAGGCGAGTTCCTTTGAGTTCGACGGTAGCAGGCGGTTCCGCCGTGGCGAGGATAAATTCCGTTCCATCTGTGTCCTCGAAACCGATGAACAGTTGCTCGATGTCGTCGGCTTCCTCCACACTGAGAGTCACTTCGATGGGGATAGTTTTCTCGGCCATACCACAGTGTGACTGACTTGGGTGTTTGTTATGGGTCGTATTCTGCCTGCAGCTATCCGGTATATGGTGTATAATTGGTTATATTTCCAACATTTATAGTTGAGAGAGCTTTACATCAAGAGAGTCTCTTCTCGATAGAATTGCCGATGGAGCGCCCGTCTACAGTATATTCCGATCGATGGTGGAGACCCCCTGACTCCCCCCGAAGTACCTGCAGGCGCCCCCGGTCCGTCGCGGTCCGCTCGACACTGATTCCCCGTGGCGCGTCTTTTCGAGCGCCGAAGCGGGCTCAACCGCTATTTTCGACCGCGTCCTCGACGTACTCGACAGCCGCTTCCGCCGTCTCGACAGGTTCGACGTGCGCGGCGTCGTGGGTCCCGATGCCGGCGGTCGGTCGATCGTAGACGGCGGCGTAGCCGAGTTCCGAGAGCGTGCCGCCGCCGCCGTCGACCGCGACGACTGCGTCGCCGTTCATCACCACGAGCGCGTTACGCGCGTGCCCCAGTCCCGTCGCGATAGCCTCGTCGACGAAGGCGTTGGCGTCGGCCCGGCGGTCAGTCGGGAGAATACCGATGGTGTGGCCGTCGGCCTCGGCAGCGCCCCGACAGACCGCCTCCATCACGCCGCCGAGGCCGCCGCAGACGACCGTGTGCCCGCGCCGAGCGAGGTGTCGGCCGAGCGCGGCCGCGGTTTCGGCCTCCGCCTCGTCTATCGTACTACCGCCGATAACACTAACTCGCATAGCGGCGGCTCGTGGCGACCGGTGGTAGTGGTTTCGGCTCGTGAGCACGGTGGTCCCAGGCGGGAGCCGTTACTCTCCGTCGGAGTGATCACCGACGGGCGATCCGTCGGGTCGCTTTGCGCCCTCGGAGTCGTGGACGACCACGCCGTCGACGTCCCGGGGCTCGTAGTTGTCGCGGACGGCGATCGCTTCCTCGATCTCCCGGACTGCCCGCTCTTTCAGCGCGGCGGCCAACTCCTCGGCGTCCTCGCGGGCGATGTCGCGGCCGAGTCCCTCACACTCGTGGGCGCGGACGATGCCCGCTTCGTCGACAGCCTCGCCCATCGGCTGGCTCGTCCCGCCCAGCGCGACGCTGAACGGGTACGTCTCGCAGATGAGCGGCCGGTCGTCGTGGACGCTGCAGGCGCCTTTCGGACTGCCGTCGGGACGCTCACCGACCTCCTCGTAGAAGACGCAGTCGCCGCAAGCATCGGTCTGCAGCGCCCACTCGAACGTCTCGCCCTCGGAGCCCTCGTCGCCCCCGACGAGGCCGTACGGCATCGGCCGGGCGACGTCCCGCCAGTCGTAAGTCTCCGCCGCCTCGCTCGTTCCAGTCCCGCCGCCGTCCGTCGTCTCACTCGCGGCGTCCTGCAACCGCCGCACCTCGTCCGGGAACACTGTCGCCGTGTGGGGTTCCCGATCACCACCGTCTTCGCTCGGATGGCCCCGACAGCACGCACCACAGCGCGTGCACTCGAAGCCGATCGACTCGATCGCGTCCGCCAGCGCCGCCACCGACAGGTCGCGAGCGCGGGCGAGTTCCGTCTCGAGCGTCGGGGCGTCGCTCATAGCCGTCTCTCGCGGCGGCGTGAACTAAACCCTCCCGGTCGGGGAATCGCGGCTTCGACAGGGACGTGGGCAGAGTCCTCACCGTGGTGTGACTGTCTCGGTCTCGCGATCGAATGCCACGTGCCTCTCCGCGTCAAGTTTCTCCAGGTGGGCGACGACCGCCGCGCGGGCGAACCTTCGAACCCCCGTGAGGTCGCGATCGTAGACCGCATCGAGGATGGCATCGATCTCGTCAACGCCGTCACGGACCGCAGCCAGGATCTCCCGTTCGCGGTCGAGGCGTCGGCGAAGGAGGCGCTCGCAGGTCGCCCGCGGGTCGTCGATAACCGGTCCGTGACCGGGGTAGAGTCGCGGCGGATCCCGGGCGTAGAGCCGCCGGAGCGCAACGAGGTACGCCCGGACGTCACCCTCGGGGGCGCCGACGGCCACGCTGCCCTCGGCGATTGCGACGTCCCCACAGAACGTCCCGGCGTCGGTCTCGAACGCGACGTGGTCAGGTGCGTGGCCAGGGACGTCGATCACGCCCACCCCGCCGGCGATCGGCAGTTCGCTGCCCTCGAGAAACGTCCGGTCGGGTGCGACCACCGCCGTCTCCGCAAATCGGTCCTCGCGGCCGCGGCGACACCAGACGGTTGCACCAGTCTCTGCGGCGTACGCCGCGATGCCGCCGACGTGGTCGGGGTGGGCGTGCGTGACCGCAATGTGTTCGACGTTCGCGGCCGTGACAGCCTCGTCGAGGTCGTCGGTTCGGCCGGGGGGGTCGATCAGGAGCGCCGGGTCCTTGCCGACGAGATACGCGTTCGTCGAACCGGACGGGACTGATGCGGAAACCGGAACAGAAACCCGGCGGATCGGAATCGCGGCGCGAGAAGAGCCAGTCACGGCTCATCGTTCCGTGTGTCGGGAAAAAACGCTGTCGTCGCGCAGTCGTCTATCGGTAGCGACCTCGACGGGTTGATCGGGGCAGCACCCGCTCCAGCGCTATTCGACCACGATCAGCGTGGTCACGTGTTGAGGAAGTAGACCTGCTTGCGGGCGTCCTGGAAGCTGTAGCGCGAACCCACGAGTTCCGCATCCTCCAGACGGTTGAGTGCGTAGCGGACGGTCCGATCCGGGAGGAGCGACTCCTCGGCGAGTTGGCCCTGCGAGAGCGGCGCGTCGCTTTCGAGTACTTTCGCGACGAGTTTCGCGCTCGGCGGCAGTTCGCGGAGGCGGTCGCGGTACTCCGATTCCGAGAGGAGGTCATCCCCGTCGAGGTCTGCGGTACTGGTGCTCATAGGATCACAGATCCATCCCCAATTGGTAAAGGTTGCCTACAAGTGTGACAATACAATCCGTAGACCTTATACTCATATAAGGTCGTGGTCAGGGGCAAATAGGAAAGTCACCGGGAACCGCGAGCGGCCGGGCGTGACCGACGCGTATCCAGTACGGTTTTAATCCGCGGGCGAGGACGGACAGGTAGTGAAAGGAAAGGAGTGGTATCAGGCCGACGACGTCGCCCAGCAGTACGACTCGAAGCGGTTCTCCCGCGGCGGCAGACTTATCGACAGCCGCGAGAAGCGAGCCGTCATCGAGGCGCTGGGTCCGGTCGACGACCTGGACGTGCTCGAAATCGCGTGTGGGACCGGCCGATTCACGGCACTGCTGGCCGACCGCGGGGCGAACATCGTCGGACTCGACATCTCCGCGGCGATGCTGTCCCAGGGTCGGGAGAAGGCCCGTGACGCGGGTGTCGCGGATCACATCGAGTTCCTCCGCGGCGACGCCGCCCGACTCCCGTTTCCCGACGACCACTTCGATGCGGTGTTTGCGATGCGGTTTTTCCACCTCGCGGAGACACCGACGAAGTTCCTCGCGGAGATGGCTCGCGTCTCGAAAGACATCGTCTTCTTCGATACGTTCAACGGACGGAGCGCCCGCGTCGTCTACAACTGGCTGCTCCCGATGGGATCGCATCTGTACTCCAGAGAGCAGGTCGATCGGCTGCTCGACGATGCCGGGCTACGGCTCGTAAACGCCGAACACGACTTCCTCCTCCCGTATGGGTTCTATCGGAAGATTCCCAACAACGTCGCCCAGGAGTTCCGCGATCTCGACACAACCATCGGGTCGACCGCGGTCGGTGACGCGCTGGCGTCGGTCTCCTACTGGACGGCGTCTGTCGACGCTGACGAAGCGGACTGAGAGCCACCTCCGGGAGTGCCGAACTGGACTGAGACGCAGAGACGCCGCTTCCGGGAGTCGTGAGCCTATTCGCGGCGGATTCGGCGTGGTACTGGCGAGGTGCGACATTTAAGTTCTCGTGCACCGACCGGAAAATATGGAGCTCTCGGTAGTGATCCCGACACTGAACGGGCGGGATCACCTCGCGGGCACGCTCGGCGTCCTCGCCGACCGTGCCCCCGACGCGGAGATCGTGGTGGTCAACGGCCCGTCGGCCGACGGCACCACCGGGATGGTCCGCGACCGAGACGACGTCGACGTGCTCGTGGAGGTCTCGGACCGGACGCTCAACGTCTCCCGGAACGCGGGGATTCGCGCCGCCTCGGGGGACGCCGTCGCCTTCCTCCGGCACGACCTCGCGATCGAGGAGACGTGGCCGGAGGCCATCGAGACGGGGCTTTCGGACTCCGCGGTCGCGACAGGACCGGTCCACGAGACCCTGCCGGCCGGGATGACGACAACCGAACCGGAGAGCCGTGAGATTCGCGGGCGATCGATCACGTACTTCAACGGCGGCAACGTGGCGTTCCGGGCGGACGCTTTGGATGAACTCGACGGGTTCGACGAGTATCTCGAAACGGGCGGTGCCCGCGACGCCGCCCACCGGCTCGCAGGGGCCGGGTACGACGTTTCCTGGCAAGCGGATATGTGCGTCCAGACCGAATACGAGGCCGACGGCGGCGTCAGCGAGCGCGATCACGGCTGGAAATATCGTGCGCTGACCTACCGGCTCGTGAAGAACTACGGCCTCCGTCCGACGATCGTCCGGCGCATCGTCACACACGCCGGTGCGGACGCCCTTGTCGCCGCCCGGGAGGTGCTCGCGGGCGATGCGACGCCGTCGGGCTGGGTCGGGACGGGACGGGACGTCGTCGTCGGGATCGCCACCGGCTGGTCCGACGGCCTCGTCGCCCGAGCGCGGGACCGGACGACCGCGCGGAACCCACACGGGTGCTCGAAGCGCGCGGATCGGGCGGTCGCGAAGTACGACTGGCGGTAATCCCGGCGATTTTCGATCGCGGAGCGGACAGCGGTGTCCCGAGCCACCGGCGACGCTAATCCGCCCGATCGGGCTCCGGCATCGGCGTCCCGCGGATGTTGGCCACGGTGAGTTTCCCGAGTCGGCGGAGCGAGCGGCGACGGGCGAAGAGCAGTCCGGCGCCGAGCATCAGGTAGATGGCCGTGTACGAAAGCAACAGGTAGATCGAATACTGCTCGGCGATCGCTTCCGGATAGATCCGGATCAGTGCGAACTCGAAGATCACCTGCGAGAGGAAGAGCACGAGCAGGGTGACCGCTTCGCGGACGCTGATCCGGAAGTTCACGAGGATCGCGATCGCGAAGAAGCTCTGGGCGGCGGTGAGCCAGATTTCGGCGGCCTGTTTGAAGTCGAACGGCAGAACGCCGTACGCACCCAGAGAGAGGCTATAGACCACCGAGAGCGTCCCGATCAGGAGCGTCCACTGATTCAGTTTCGAGGAGATCAGCGCGTTGAACGCCGCAGTCGACCGCGCCTTGTTCACGAGGTAGGCGGTGATGACGAGTTCCGGACTCTCGGAGGCCAGCGGTGCGATCCACTGAATCATAAAGAACTCCGGGATCCCGAACTGCAGTCCCAGATCCTCCAGCCCGTGTGCGAACGGTTCGACGGCGGTGAAGATGAGAAAGCCGGAGTAGACGAACAGCGCGAGGACGACCGGCACACGGATCCGCCGTGCTGTCGCCTGGAAGTACGCCGGGACGCCGATCTGATCCTCGACCTCCTCGACGTCGCCCCGGATGATGATCGCGATGTAGGTGACGTACAGCCCAACGAGCACGATCGTGTCGATGGCGTCGATCCCGCCGTTCAGCGGGACGAAGAAGGCGAAGACGGTCGCCAGGAACAGAAAGAGGATCTCCGTGGAGATATCCGGGTCGAGTTTCACCGCGTCACGGAGTCTCCCGTCGTTGTCGACGACGCTCGTATCGGCCCGGGAGCCGGTGGTCGCCTTGTAGATAGAAAAGAGCGCGATGCCCGACCACCCGAGTCCGATCAGAATGCGGTTCGCGCCGGTCATATTGGCGACAGCGAGATTCGCTTTCGAGGGATCGGTCGCCGCCTGCCACGCGTAGAGGGCGTCGACGGCGTACTCCGGGGCGACAGCGAGCACCGCCAGGACCGCAATCGCAAACGCCCGCGGGACGTCCTTTTCGGCGGTTTCTGCGCCCCACGCGAGAAGAAAGGACGCTCCCAGGACCGCCAGACCGCTGACGCCGACGACAGTCGTCGGGCCGAAGCCGAGCGAAACGCCGCTCGCCCAGGAGGCGACCCAGGGAAGCGTCAACGCGACACTGGCGACGACGGCTGCGAGCGGGTGGCGCAGACGCGAGGTCATCACCGGTGGTCGGCCCTTGCGTGGCCTATCTCTTGCGGTTCGACGGCGACCATAGCCCTGTCACGGGCACCCCCGAGGCCCCGAGAGACTGGCCGCCGAACCACCCTTTAATTCGGTCGCGGGTTGACGCGTTCGTATGCAGGTATTCGGACTGCTCGGAAATCCCGTCGAACACTCCCTGTCGCCGCCGATGCACGAGGCGGCTTACGAGGCGCTCGGACTCGACGCACGATACGTCACCTTCGAGCCCGCACCCGACGCCGCCGCCGACGCGGTGGAAAGCGCGGCCACGCTCGGGATCGCGGGGCTGAATGTCACGATCCCGTTCAAACAGGACGTCCTCGACGCGGTCGACCCGGACGACGTCGCCCGTCGCGTCGGCGCCGTAAACACGATCGACTTCTCCGGGGCGACGCCCAAAGGGTACAACACCGACGTAGCGGGCGTCGAGCGGGCATTGACGCATCACGACGTCGTGATCGAGGGCCGCGACGCCGTCGTCGTCGGCGCCGGCGGCGCAGGACGCGGGGCGGCGTTCGCCTTAGCCGATGCCGGCGCGTCCGTCCACATCGCGAATCGCACGGTCGAACGCGCGGAGTCGCTCGCCGCCGACGTCCCCGGCGCGACAGCCGGAGGACTCGATACGCTCGATCGAGTCGCCGAGGCCGACCTCCTCGTCAACGCGACGAGCGTCGGGATGGAACCCGACGAGGACGAGACGCCGGTGCCCGCCGAGCATCTCCACCCGGGGCTGGCCGTGCTGGACGCCGTCTATAGCCCGATCGAGACGCGGTTGCTCAGGGAAGCCGCGTCGGCCGGCGCGACCACCGTCGACGGCGCCTGGATGCTGCTGTTCCAGGGTGTCGAAGCATTCGAGCAGTGGACCGGCCGCGATGCGCCGGTCGACGCGATGAACGAGGCGCTCCGTGCGCAACTCGATTGAGTGCGGCGGGAAGAGTTGCTCCCTGCGCGACTACGCCGGCGTCGATAAGCACCACGAGATGTGGTCCCACGTCCGCTCGTAGACGTAGTCGGTGCCGGTCTTGACCACGTTTGCGGCCAGGCCGATGTTCACCGCGTCGCCGAGGCCCCCCACGACGACCCACGCGACGAAATCGGTGATGACGACCATTACCAGCCGGTAGCAGAGCGTCTTGACGACCGCCCGCTTCCGTGCCTGCAACGCGGACCGCGAGAACCCCTCACTACGAATACGGCTACTGGGGAATGGTGAGACAATTGACATCCTCCCCGCGCTGAAGCACGGGGCTTTCTCCTCGGTTTTCCGTAACCACCGGGAAACGTGGTAAATAAATTATCGTGCACAGTCCTGTTTGGTGAAAAAAGTGCATAATTTTTTATTCAGGAAGGGTCGTTGCAGCGTATGGGAGACTCACTGGACGACCGTCAACGAGACGATCGAGTGGGAGACGAAAATCTCCCGCCACGATTGGCTGAAGATCGGTTCTACCGGGCGCTGGCGGCATCCCAGCGTCGACGGCTCCTCTATTATTTGCTTGCGGAAGAAGAAAGCTACGTCGACGAACTCGCTACTGTTCTCGGCGGATGGAACGCGACGGCAACAGGGACGATGCACACGTCAGCGGACCGGTCGGAACTTCGCCTCACCCTGGTCCACAATCACTTGCCCCTGCTCACCGAGGCGGGACTGATCGACTACAACCCGCAGGACGGAACCGTCCAGATTGCACCGCTGCACCCGCGCGTCGCCGATATCATCCGCTGGAGTATCACTGCAGAGCAGCGTCTGGAACCGTAAGGATGCTCGATTCGTTGATTGCCGAACTTCGAGATCGCGAGCATCAGTTCACCATCTACCGGAGTGGTACCCAATCCGACATCGAAGCGTGGCTCGCAGACCACGGTGTCGCCATTGAGTCTCGCTCGCTGCCACCTGGGGGTCCGGAGCCGTTCTTCGAAATCGAAACCGCCGGCGAGGTCGTGGGGATCATCGGGATCGACGCGATCGAGGGGCTGGTTGAACCGCCGATCCGCCGCCCTGACGACAGAGACGATATATCCGAGGGCTACCGGGTGCTCTTTGACGTCCTCGAGCAGACAGTGATTTCGGGGATGAATCGCCGCGAACTCCTTGCGGTCAGCCGCGAAATCGAAGACCGCGCCTATCGCGTGGGGGAAGGAACGCTGCGGGTGAGTTTCCAGACCCTCTCGACGTTCAGGTCCCAGATAGACCTCTATCGGACACTCGCAGCGGAAACAACGCTGTATATCCACATCTACGGCCTCGACGATTGGACACCGCCGACGATCACTGGGGTCAGCTATCACACCGAGGAGGCCGAACGGTTCGAGCCCTACTGGGCACTTGCGTACGACGGCGGGCCGACTGACGGGCAAGCCTGCGGGTTGGTCGCCCGAGAGCACTCGAATGGCTACACTGGATTCTGGATGAATGATCCAGCGCTTGTCGAGGAGGTCGTCGCGGCGCTTACCGCAGGGGAAGCCGGCTCCAGAGAGGCGGATGCTGGCTTCTAGCTGGACTGCCTACACGCTCCGTATTCACCGTCCTTCGAGGCGGAGGCCCCGCCCTCAAGGAGCGAGCCGAAAGGCGAGTGAGTAGGGCGGGGTAGTTTACCACGCGGTTTGTCTCAGTCGCGAAGGGATCCGACAGGGTCACAGATTCGTCCACTCGTCCGGTCCGAAACGACTTCCGGCAACTGACTGGGGCGTCGTGCGACCGCCGACCGTCGTTCACGCTAATCGTTCGGCTGCCAGGTCTGCACCCTCGACGAGCGCTTCGAGTTTCTTCCAGGCGATCGCCGGATGGACCGCGTTCGCGCCCTCGACGACCGTCTCGAAGCCGCAGTCCGCGCCGGCGACGATCCGCTCGGGGTCACCGACCGCGTCGGCGAACCGTTCGAGGCGGTCGGCGACGACCTCCGGGTGTTCGACGATGTTCGTCTTCACGTCGATCACGCCCGGGATCAGGCGCCAGTCGTCGGGGAGCGGATGTTCCGCGAAGGTACGGTACTCGTGTTGGTGTCGGGGGTTCGCTCCTTCGACCACCAGGCCGCCGACGTCGGCCTCGTAGAACGCGCCGATTACCTCGTCGAGTTCGACGTCCCGATGGTGTGGTCCCGGATAGTTCCCCCAGCAACCGTGGAGGCGGATCTGTTCGTCCGGGATATCGGAGATGGCCCGGTTCAACGCCTCGATGTGCGTCCGCACGCGCTCGCGGAACTCGGCGACCGAGTCGTCCTTGTAGGTGAGCGTGAACCCCGCCAGCAGGTCGGGGGCGTCGATCTGGAGGATCGCCCCTGTCTCGGCGATCACCTCGTACTCGGTCTGGAGTGCGTCCGCGAGATCGAAGAGGTACGCCTCGTCGGAGTCGTGGTAGGCCGTCTCCGTGAACCGAAGGACGGCCCCCGGCGACGGAGCCGTATGGAAGCGCCTCGGGAATTCGACGTCCTCGGCCGCGACTGCCTCGTCGAACCGGGACAGTTCCCGGCGGAGCGCGTCCTCCCCGACGTACTCGATTGGTTCCTGGGCGACCGGACCGCCGATGTTCTCCGTATCGCCCAGAAGCTCCTCGGCGTAGTCCGGGAAGTCATCGAGGTCCGAGGGCCACTCGCGCTCGACGGTCCCCTCGCCGAACCCGCGGAGACGGTTGGTGACGTCGACCGAGTAGGCGATCCGGCTCTGCTCGCCGTCGTTGGCGATGTCGATTCCGACCTCGGCCTGCCGGCGGACGACGTCTCGGATCGACTCGGCGACGGCCGCCTCGAACGCCTCGTCGTTCCGGCCGTCCGAATCAGTCAAGAGTGCGCGCAGGCGCTCCGAGCGCGGGAGGCTCCCGACGTGGGTGGTCTCGATCGTGGGTGCGGTCATTGCTCGTATTCAGACGGCCGGATCACAAATCGGTGTCGGAGACGGAGCTCACACTGTCGGCGACACGGCCGTGACGAATTCAGTCGCCCAAGGTGACGAATCGCGCGAAGCGGTCGCGTCCGAGGGCATTACCAGTACAGCCACACGAGGAGGGCGAAGCCGATAGCGAGGGAGGTGGGAAAGAGCATCGCCAGAACTTCGATGCGGGCCAAGGCGCTGACCGAGACCAGGTCGGCGAGGTCGGCCAGAAGCCACATACTGGCCGCAAAGAGCACGACGCCGACGACGGCAGCGGTCAGTTTCTCTCTCATAGCGGCGCTCGGTGGCACGCAGTTTCGCCGCGGCGGTTGTAAGCGTTACTCCGGCGACAGGGGCGTCCTCGGCGCGATATCGGAGCCGAACCGGGGCAACGGACGTCGCTCGAAGGCCGACGGTCCCCACCTATTTCACGGGCGCTCGAATTGGGCCCGTATGCGCGAACGAACCGTCAGGTCGTCGGCTGGCACGTCCGTCAGGACCGCCCGTCCACCGCGAGTCGAACCGCAGGCCCGCTCGGATGAGTGTCACGATGAGTGAGTGGACCGGCTACAGGGGAGGTCCGCGGCGGTCCGCGGCAGTCACCGACGGACGCCCCGTTCGAGACGCCGCCGCCGGCGAGCGGTGGGCTGGTGGACTGGCGGGCGCCCAGGTACTCCCGAACGGAATTCGAGTGGCGGACGGGCGGGTGTACGTGGGGCGGACCGACGGCCTCTCGGTACTCGACGCCGCGACGGGCCGACAGCTGTGGCGGTACACCGAGGCTGCGCCAGCGTGTGGGTTCTTTGTGGATCCCGCCAAGCACGAAGACGACCACCGGTACGTCGTCCTCGCGACGCCGGACGGTGTCGTCCGGTTGGAAGAGCCAACCGACGGCAGCCGCTCGTATGCGGTCGATTCCACCGTCGACTGCGAGATCGACGCCGACATCGAGTCCGGTGGCGCGCTCTGCCACCCGCCGAAGGCGGCGTATTATTATGTGACGACCGGGAGGGAGGGCGAGCGCGACCTCACGCTGGTCCAGCCCGACCTCCGGCAGGACGACCCGTTCTTGGCGGCGCCGGATATCGACGGCTCCGTCGTCCCGCCGCTCAGCGCGGATTACCGGTCGCTCGTCCCGTCGAAGATCCCGTCTTCGAACGTCTACATCGGCGTCAGCGAGGAGTGGCCCGAACACCTGGCCGACAGGGCAGTGATCACGGAGGGCACCGGCGCGGTCGACCCGGCGTACGAAATCCCGTTCGAGTCCGACCTCTCGCCGCCGATCGTCCCTACCTCCGCGGGGCTGTACGCCTGGGACTGCGTCGCGGACTCGACGGTCCTCTTCGAGGAGCAGGGGTACCACCGACTCGAACTGGGTCCCGGCGGCGAGTACGAGGGGACCAGCATCACCGACTATCTGCCGGACGCCCCGCCGGTCGTCACCGACGACGGCATCTACTGTACCGCAGAACACGGTGCGAAGTTGACCGCGGCGACGCTCGAAGGGGCGCTGCGCTGGGAGACCGACATTCCGGGTCGGTCCCGCGACGTGACCGGCCCCGTCGCCGTCGGCGACGTGGTCTATCTCGGGACCGAGAACAGACTCCTGGGCTACGATACGGCGCGGAATCGGGTCGTCGACCGGCGGTTCGACTCGCAGATCACGGCCCTCGCAGGGGCAGCCACCGGCGTCTACGTCGGGACGGAGAGCGCCGTCTACGCCTTGACCGACACGGAGACGAGCGTATACGACGAGTCAGACTGAGTCGAAGACCTGCGGTCCGGCAGCGTTGCACCCCGCCAATCCCCACTTCAGCGGGAGATATCAAGTAAGGGGATACGTTTCCACGTCCGGATCGTCGTAACGGGTCTGGAACGCAAATCGCAATACGGCGTATTCGCCCCCTTCCCAAAAACCTAACTCAGTCGAAATAGTTCCTCCCAGTAGCGAGTATGTGTCGGGAAATGAACCGGGAGCCTGCCTGGGTGGCGGCGATCCGGCTTGCGATGCTCACGGGGCGCGTCGACGTCGATGCTGTCATCGAGGAAGCGAACCTGGTCGAGGGGCGGGAACGGACCGTCCGCGACGTGCTGTCCACGCTCGCGGAACGTGGGGTGTTACGGTCGGCCGGCGACGGCACGTACCGGCCGGGTGAGACTCTGTTGAACTCCGATCGGTACAACTTGGACTTCGAGAAGGCCTCCGACGGGGGCGCCCACCGCTGGAAGTCCTCGGTATAGTCCGGCCGGTCGTGGTACTTGCCACCGATCCGCGCGTCAGACATAGCGTAAACTATGTATGAACTACGAGATATGGGAGACTATGGGCAATCTAACCGATACGAAAGTCTCCGAGAAGAACCTGACGACGGTCCCCAAGCCCGTCCGGAACTTCCTCGACGTCGGCGCCGGCGATCGCATCGAGTGGCACGTCGAGGACGGCCGGATCATCGTCGAAAAACTCGAGCCAGAAAGCGAGTGAGCGAGTCGGCGAACCCGACACGACCGCGTTCGCTCGCCGTCGGGTCCCGACGCAAAATTGCGCCGCTCATCAACTACGGCAGATCTGTCGGCTCGTCAATATCGTGGCGAACTCCCTCGTCCGACACTGCCACGCACGCGCTGTCGTCGCTCTCCAGCAGGATTTTGCGCCCGCCGACGTCGCCCTCGACGTCGGTGAGGTCGGCGAAGAAGCGACGATCGAACAGGACCGGGTTACCGCGAACGCCGTCGTAGGCGGCCGCGAGGGCGTCTCCGACGCCTGCCTCGTAGGCGGCGACGAGCGCCTCGACAGTCGCGGGCTCGACGAACGGCATATCCCCGAGAGCGAGTACTGCAGCGTCGACACTCGTCGATCGGTCTTCGAGGGCAGTGATCCCGACGCGCACCGACGAGGACTGTCCCTGGGCATACGCGGGATTGGGAACCGTCTCAACGTCGAGACCATCCAGGGCGGCAGTCACGTCCTCAGCGTCGTGGCCGACAACCGCGACGATCGGATCGAGGCCGGCGGCGACGAGTGTCTCCGCCGCGTGCCGGACGAGCGGGTCGCCGTCGACGGTCGCGAGCAGTTTGTTCCGGTCGCCGAAGCGGTCGCTCGTCCCCGCGGCGAGCACGATTCCGCCGACGCGGGCGGGGTCGCGGTCCTCCCCGGCGACCCCTGCGGCATCTCGGTCTTCCCGGTTCGCGAACGGCGGCGCGACGATCGGCAGCCCCTCGTCGGTCGTTGCGGGATCGGGCGACTCCCCGCTCATCGGCGGGTTGCCGGCCCGACGGGCGGTTCACGGATCATCGCTCGACGACGGAATACGGGACCACCTCGACCGTCTCGTCGCGATCGACGCCGGATTCGGTGAGCACGAAGCCGTCGGCGCGGGTGGCGCGGGTACTCGACGAGAGGACGCTCGGGTCGAAGGCCGTCTCGTAGACCGTAAGCGGCGAGTCCGCGTGTCCCAGCGGCATCGCCGTCCCGTCGTCGAGGGTGACTGGGATAGCGTACGCGAATCCGGGCGTCGTGATGGCGACGTCGCGGGCCATCTCCGCGGACACCGTCGACAGCGACGCCGATCCGGTGAAGAAGGGGCGGGCGACCAGCGACGTGACCGCGTGCGCGCCGACCGGCTTGCCGGGGATGGCGAACGCGACCGCGTCGTGGGCTTCGAGTTCCGCGACCGCGATCGGTTTGCCGGGGCGGAGCCGCACGCGGTGGAAGAGCACCTCGCCCAGCGACTCCAGCGCCCGGATCACGTAGTCCTTGTCGCCGACGCTCGTCCCGCCGGTCGTCACGACCACGTCGTACTCGTGGGCCAGCGCGTCGATCCGTGACTCGACGCGGTCGTACTCGTCCGGGACAGTCCCCTCGTAGGTGGCGTCGTGGCCCCACGACCGGACGAGTCCGGCCAGCATCGGCGAGTCGAGGTCCGTGTGTCGTCCCTCGTGGATCTCCGTGCCGGTCGCCAGCAGGCCGACGTCGAACCGCTCGCGGACCGTGACGCGCTCGATACCGAGATCACCCAGAAGGATCGCGTCCTTCGGACCGAGCCGCTCGCCGGCCGCAAAGAGCCGTTCGCCCTCGGCGACGTTGCTCCCGCGCTCGTAGACGTACGTCCCGGGGTCGAGGTCGGTCCCGGTGAGTTGCCCCTCGTCGACCGAGGCTTCCTCGCGTTTGAGCACCGCGTTCGCCGACGGCGGGAGCGGCGCGCCGGTCGCGATCCGGACCGCCTCCCCGGACTCGATCCTCGGCGGATCATCCTCCGGGAACACGTCGGCGTCGACAACCGAAAGCGGGTAGTCGTCGGTCGCGTCGAACGCGAACCCGTCCATCGTCGCGTGGCTCCACGCCGGGACATCGGTCGGCGCGTCGATCGGTTCCGCGAGGGCGCGCCCGGCGATCTCGCCGAGGCCGACAGTCTCGGTCCCTAAGCGTGATAACCACCGTTCACGGAGATCCTGCACCCGCTCGGCGCCGTCGTCCCAGCCGATCAGATCGTCGTGGTCGTGGCCGCCCGCGCCGGTCATTGCCGCGCACCCGTCGTGTCAGTCGGTCGCACCGAGCCAATAACACAAACATTTATTGGGGATCTATCTGTAACCATCGTACGCGTTAATAGTGTGCACATAGTGCAGTCACTTAAAAGATAGCGACCGACGATCGACTGACCGGACACAGCGACACACAACACAACGATGGAATTTGACGGAGAATTCGAGTTAGACGGCGTACCGCCCGAGAAAGCCTGGATCGTCCTCTCGGACCCGATGGCGGTCCGAGACTCCCTGAAGGGGTGTCGATACATCACCCCGATGGACGACGACTTCAACTTCGACGAGTACGAGCCCGAAGAGGACGTCGAGATGCTGCCGGACGCGGATCCGGAGACGGTCGCCGACCGCGCGTTCGTCGAGGGCCAGAAGTACGCGGCCCTGATGCAGGTCGGTGTCGGGAGCGTCAAACCCCGGTTCGAGACGACGGTCACCATCGAGGACCGCGACGACGAGAACTTCGAGATGATCGCCTCCGGCGGCGGCGACGCCTCGGGGAGCAGTTTCAGTATGGAGTCCGGGATGCGCATCCACCCGACGGAGGACGGCGAGAGCTCCGAGATCGAGTGGTGGACCGAAGCGGACGTCTCCGGCCGGATCGCCCAGCTGGGATCGCGGGTCATCAACCCGGTCGCAAACAAGATCGTGAACAACTTCTTCAGCAGCATCGAAAAGCAGATGACAGACGTCGACGAGACCAGCTCCGGCGTCACAGACCGGATTCGAGGAATGTTATGAAAGCCGCACCGTTCGAACATCACGAACCCGAGACGGTCGAGAAGGCGGTGAGTCTGCTGGAGAGCCTCGACGAGCCGACGATCATCGCCGGGGGCCAGAGCCTCGTGCCGATGCTCCGGTTCCGGCTCGCCCGCCCCGACACCGTCGTCGACATCAACGGCATCGACGCGCTCGACTACCTCGAGGAGGACGACGGCTACCTCAAGATGGGCGCGCTCGCCCGGCACGCCGACGTCGAGGACGCCGACGTGATCGACGAAGACGACTACGGGAGCTTCGCCGACGCGGCACCGCTGATCGCGGATCCGCAGATCCGCAACCGCGGCACCATCGTCGGCTCGATGGCGCAGGCCGACCCGAAGGGCGACTGGGGCAGCGTCCTCATCGCCCACGACGGCGAGGTCGTCGCCCGCGGACCGGACGGCGAACGCGTCATTCCGGCGGACGAACTGTTCCTGCTGCCGTACGACACCTCTCTCGGCGAGAACGAACTCATCACCGAGGCGCGGGTCCCGACTCCCGCACCCCACGAGGGCAGCGCGTATCACAAGCTGAAGCGCAAGACCGGCGACTACGCGATGGTCGGCGTCGCCGCTCGGCTGATTCTGGACGACGAGGGGCGGATCGAGGACGCCGGCATCGGGATGACCGCGGTCGACATCACCAACGCACGCGCCGCGGAGGCAGAAGCACACCTGGAAGGTGAACGGCCGAGCGCGGAGCTCTTCGAGACGGCCGGGGAACTCGCCGCCGAGGAGTCGAACCCCGAATCCGACGAACACGGCGACGCCTCGTACAAGGAACGAATGGTAGACGTACTGGCTCAGCGGGCGCTCGGCGACGCCGCCGAACGCGCGGGGGCGGTCAAACGGAGGGTTACACAGTGACAGACGAACGTGAAATCACGCTGACGATAAACGGCACCGAACATTCCGTCGAGGTCGAACCGCGACGACTGCTCGTCCACGTCATCCGCGAGGATCTGGATATGACCGGGACGCACATCGGCTGCGACACCGGCAACTGCGGGGCCTGTACGGTGCTGAAGGACGGCGAACCGATCAAGTCGTGTCTGATGTTCGCCACCCAGGCGGACGGCAGCGAGATCATGACCGTCGAGGGGATGGAAGAGCTCCCCGAGGCGGAGGGCGAACTCCACCCGCTGCAGGAGGGCTTCCGTGAGGAACACGGCCTGCAGTGCGGCTACTGTACGCCCGGGATGTTGATGTCGGGGAAGGCGCTCCTCGACGAGAACCCCGATCCCGACGAAGCGGAGATCCGCGAGGCGATCAGCGGCAACCTCTGTCGGTGCACCGGCTATCAGAACATCGTGACCTCGATCGAGTACGCGGCCGAGAAACTCGAGGGCGAGCCGGCGGCCGCCGACGGCGGAACCGTCACCGCAGCACAGCAGTTCGACTGCGGCGTCGAGGACTGCTGTGGCGGCCCGTCGACGGAGTACGACCACCTCGAAGGAGCGGACCCGCAGTTCGAGAACGTCGATGCGGAGGGAGACACACAATGAGCAGCGACTCAGACGATCTCACGGCCGAACCCAGGGAGTATCAGCACGACGACGACGGCGGCCCGCAGCCGGAGAAACACTGCGGCCACGGCCGCGGCGGGATGGGTGAGGAAGTTACCCGCAAGGAGGACAAACGCTTCATCACCGGGCGCGGCAACTACGTCGACGACATCAAGAAGCCGGGGATGCTCCACTGTGAGATCGTCCGCAGCCCCCACGCCCACGCCCGAATCGAAGACATCGACGGGTCGCGCGCGATGGACCTCGACGGCGTCGTCGCGGTCCTGACCGCCGACGACTTACTGGAGCACGACTTGGCGACGATGCCGACGCTGATGGACGACACCCAAGACGTCCTGGTCAACGACAAGGTGAAATTCCAGTCCCAGGAGGTCGCCGCCGTCATCGCCGAGGACCGCTACACCGCGAAGGACGGCGCCGAGAAGGTCGAAGTCGAGTACGACGTTCTCGAACCGGTCGTCGACGCCGAGGAGGCGCTCGAAAAGGACGCCCCCCTCATCCGCGACGAACTGGACGATCAAGAGGACAACCACATCTTCGATTGGGACACCGGCGACAAGGAGGCCACCGAACAGGTGTTCGACGAGGCCGACGTCACCGTCGAAGAGCAGATGGAGTACCAGCGCCTCCATCCGGCCCCGATCGAGACCTGCGGCGCGGTCGCCGACTGGGATCCCGGGAAGGACAAGATGACGGTCCACATGACCTCCCAGGCGCCACACGCCCACCGGACCCTGTTCTCGCAGGTGTCGGGGATCCCCGAGCACAAGGTCCGCATCGTGAGTCCAGACGTCGGCGGCGGCTTCGGGAACAAGGTCCCGATCTATCCGGGCTATGTCGTCGCCGCCGCGGCGTCGTACGTCCTCGAACGGCCGGTGAAGTGGATCGAAGAGCGCTCCGAGAACATCCAGACCACCGGCTTCGCCCGCGACTACGATATGACGGGCGAGATCGCCGCCACCGAGGACGGCGTCATCAAGGGGGTCAAGGTCGACGTGCTCGCCAACCACGGCGCGTACAACGCGGCGGCCCAGCCCTCGAAGTTCCCGGCCGGCTTCTTCAACATCTTCACCGGCTCCTACGACATCGAGGCGGCCTACGGGTCGCTGACAGGGGTGTTCACCAACACCGCACCCGGCGGCGTCGCCTACCGGTGTTCGTTCCGCGTCACGGAAGCGGTCTACCTCATCGAACGGATGGTGAAGGTACTCGCGGACGAACTCGACGTCGATCCCGCGGAGATCCGGCGGCGGAACTTCATCCCCTCGGACGCGTTCCCGTACGAGTCGGCGACGGGCTGGAACTACGACTCCGGCGACTACGAGAAGGCGCTGGACAAGGCCTTAGAGATGGCCGACTACGAGGAGTACCGCGAGGAGCAACGTCGCCGCATCGAGGAGGACGCCGACAAGCTCCTCGGGATCGGCATCTCCTCGTTCACCGAGATCGTCGGGGCGGGCCCCGGCAAGCAGTGTGACATCGCCGGGATCGAGATGTTCGACTCCGCGGAACTGCGGGTGAATCCGACCGGCAACGCGGTCCTCCGGATCGGCGTCCAGACGCAGGGCCAGGGTCACGAGACCACCTTCGCCCAGATCGTCGCCGAGGAGCTCGGAATGGACGTCGATTCGATTACCGTCGAGCACGGCGACACCGATACGGAGCCCTACGGGCTGGGCACGTACGGTTCGCGCTCGACGCCCGTCGCGGGCGCGGCAACCGCAGTCGCCGCCCGGAAGGTCCGGGACAAGGCCAAGTCGATCGCGGCCAACGAACTGGAGGCCGCAGAGGAAGATATCGAATGGGACCGCGAGTCCGGCGAGTTCCACGTCGCCGGCGCGCCCGAGCGCTCGATCACCATCACGGAGATCGCAGCCGGCGCCTACATGAATCACCCCGGAACCGAAGAACCGGGACTCGAGGCGGTGAACTACTACGACCCGCCGGAGATGACGTACCCGTTCGGTTCCTACATCGTCATCGTCGAAGTCGACCGGGAGACCGGCGAAGTCGACTTCGAGAAGTTCGTCGCGGTCGACGACTGTGGTAACCGCATCAACCCGATGGTCATCGAGGGCCAGATCCACGGCGGCCTCGCACAGGGGATCGGCACCGCGATGATGGAGCACGTCACCTACGACGACAACGGCAACGTCACGGGCGGTGACTTCATGAACTACCTGCTGCCGACGGCCAAGGAGATCCCCAACTTCGAGACGGGCCACACCGTCACGCCGTCGCCGCACCACCCGATCGGCGCGAAGGGCGTCGGTGAATCCCCCACGGTCGGGTCGCCGCCGGCCATCGTCAACGCCGTGGTCGACGCGATGTCCCACGGAGGTGTCTCGCACGTCGAGATGCCGATGACGCCCGACACCGTCTGGGAGAAACTCGACGAGGCCGACCTCGCGATCAAGCCGGCCCAGAACGTCAGTTTCGACTTCGAGGGCGGCAGCGAAGAACCGGCTGACGACTGACAATGACAGTTGTAGTCTCCTACCGGTGCTCGACGGTACCTGGGGTGGCGAGCACCGATAATCAGCTACAACAGTCACTGTGAACGGCCGCCACAGACGCGATCCCCATTTGGGGCGCCGCCACCTATGTTCATTTAGAGATGACACAGAACGAGACTGACGACGACGGAGCGACAGACGACTCTCACCGACCACCCGACGGCGACATCGCGGGGCTCGAACGCGAACTGGCCGAGCGGGGCGAGACGTACGCCCGGATCACGGTCGTTCGCCGGGAGGCCCCGGTGTCGGCCAACGTCGGCGATCGCGCAGTCGTGACTGCCGACGGAACCCTCCACGGCTGGATCGGCGGCGTCGCCTGCGCGCAGACGACAGCGATCAGCCAGGCGACGGAGGCGCTCGCGGACGGCGAACCGCGGCTCGTGGGAATCGCCCCCGACCCCGACGACGTCGCCCGTCCCGGACTGGAGGCCTTCCCGATGCACTGCCACAGCGAGGGCGTCCTCGAACTGTTCATCGAACCGGTGAACACGGCGCCTGCGCTACTCATCGTCGGCGGATCGCCGATCGCCCGCTCGCTTTCGCGCCTCTCGGCCGAACTCGATATCGACGTGACGGTCGTCGATCCGGACGGCGCCGACGACCTCCCGGTCGAGCGGACACTCACGACGACCGACCCTGACACGATCGTCGAGGCGGTCGGCGCTGGGCCGCTGGTCGTGGTCGCCTCGGTGGGGCAGTACGACGCCCGCGGCGTCGCTGCCGGCATCCGCTCGGATGCGCCCTACATCGGGCTGGTCGCCAGCAGCACCCGAAACGAGGAGGTGATCGACCGCGTCGCCGACCGCCTGGAGACGGACCGGGAGTCGGTAGCGGCAGCGGTGACCAATCCAGCGGGGGTCGACATTTCGGCGCATACGCCGGGCGAAATCGCGACGAGCATCCTCGCGGAAGTCGTCGACGCGCGGGCCGGTTCCGGGGCGGCCGCTCCGCGTGCGGAAGTAACCGACGCGGATTCGTCGGCTGCCGGCGGCGACACCACAACCGCGGCTGCCGGCGACGACACCACAACCGCGGCTGACGACGACGCGGGGGAGGAGGCAATCACTGACGAGCACGGCGAAGACGACGGCGAACGCGAGGGGCTCGCGACGGATCCCGTCTGCGGGATGACCGCCGACCCCGAGACCGCCCCGGCGGTCGACTACGACGGGACGGTCTACTACTTCTGCTGTGAGGGCTGTGCCGGCTCGTTCCGGGACGATCCGGAAGCGCATCTCGACGAGGGACAGGGAGTGGTGTCGCCGTGACCCGAGACGCCTTCGAGGGACTGTCGGCGTCGGACCTGCGGTCGCGGTTCGAATCCGCCGACTACGTCGCCGACGACCGAACGGTGACGACAGTCCAGTTGGCGCTCACGATGGGCCGGCCGCTGCTCGTCGAGGGGCCGCCGGGCAGCGGGAAGACCGAACTCGGGAAGGTGCTCGCGGAGTCGTTCGACACCGAACTCATCCGGTTGCAGTGCTACGAGGGGCTGACAGCCGAGAACGCGCTCTACGAGTGGAATTACACGAAGCAACTGCTCGCAGTCCAGGCCAACGAGGGAACGGTCGCCGGGGAGTCGACGGCCGGGAGCGGCGATCGGCAGGGATCGGTGTTCGACGAGGACTTCCTGCTCGAACGGCCGCTGCTCCGGGCGCTGACGGCCGGTAACGGGACGCCGCCGGTTCTCCTCGTCGACGAGATCGACCGGGCAGACGAGGAGTTCGAGGCGTTCCTGCTGGAGATGCTGTCGGACTTCCAGGTGTCGATTCCCGAATTCGGCACCGTCAGGGCCGAGCAGCCTCCGATCGTCGTGCTCACGTCGAACCGGACGCGTGGTCTCTCTGACGCGCTGAAACGGCGCTGTCTGTACCTCCACGTCGAACCCCCCTCGTTCGAGACCGAATACGAGATCGTCCGGCGGAAGGTGCCCGAACTCGACGTCGCTGTGGCCGCGGAGGTCTGCGCCGTCGTCGATCGGCTGCGCGAGGAGTCGTTCCTCAAACAGCCCGGCGTCTCCGAGACGCTCGATTGGGCACGGGCGGTCGCACAACTCCGCCACGACGACGAGGACCGATCGCTCTCGACCGAGGAGATCGAACGGACACTGGGCTGTCTAATCAAGGAAGCGGAGGACCTCGACCGGATCGACACCGACCTGCTCGAACAGCTGCGGCTCGCCGCGGCGGCCGCAGAGGATCGACTCGAAGCGTGAAGCCCATATCGGCTCCGGCGCGTAGAGGACGGATGAAAGCTCCGGTCGGGAGTGTACGAACGCTCCGGTTCGGAGTGCACGAACCGATGAATGCCGCGAACGCCACTGACCAATGACCGGCGACGGGACCCAGGACACACCACGTGTGGACGAGCCGAGAGACGGGCTCGACAGCGATGCAGGCAGCGACGGCGTGCCGGACTTCCCGGCGGCCCGTCGGCATACGCTGATCGAACTCCTCCGACTCGCGGCCGAGCTCCGGAGCGAAGGCGTTTCGATCCCCGCGAACGCGTGTCTCGAATCGGCCCGGTCGCTCGCGGTCGTCGGACTCGGTGACCGCGACCGGGTCGCGGACGCGTTGCGGGCGACGTTGCTCTCGGAGGCGACCGACCGCGACGCGTTCGAGTCGGCGTTTCCGACGTTCTGGCACCGGCTCCGCTCCGGGCTCGACGCTATCGGCACGGATCACGACGGACCGACCGCCGGCGAGGAGGAGGACGACGAGCGGGAACCCGCTGGTCCGGAGGACGCCGCAGACGAGGTCCCCGGGAACCTCGACGACGCGGACGCGCCGGATGTCGATCCCGACGGCGACGGCGACGTCGAGGTCCGGATTCCGACGGAGCGGCAGCAGGCGACCGGCGACCGGCCCACAGATACCGGCGACGACGACGCACGACGGTACAGCAGCGTGGGCGGCCGCGAACGGGTCGAGGTCGACACGATGCCGCTGACGAGCGGCGAGCGCGCGGCGATCGACCGGTTCGTGGACGCGCTGTCGACGCTTCCGGGGCGACGGCGGCAACGCTCCTCGGCCGGCGACCGCGTGGAAGCCAGGCGGGCGCTCCGGGCGAGCCTGGAGACCGGGGGTGCGCCGATGGATCTCCCGCAGTCCGAACCCGTCCCGAACGAACTCAGGTGCTGCCTGCTCGTCGACGTCAGCGGCTCCGTCCTCGATACTATCGATCGCAGCGTCCTGCTGTCCTTCGCCGAGGAGTTGCACGACAGCGCCCGTCAGGCCCGAGTGTTCCTGTTCGACACCGAACTGGTCGACGTCACAGAGCAGTTCGCCCGTGCCGGCGGTGATCCGGCGACGGCACTCCGTGAGGCCGAAGTGGAGTGGGGCGGCGGCACACAGATCGGCGGCGCCTTCGAGACGCTCCGGCGGCGATACCCGTACGCCGTCGATCGGCGGACGGTCGTGATCGTCGTCAGCGACGGTCTCGACGTCGGCGACCAGGACCTCCTCGCCGACGGGATCACGTGGCTGTCCGGGCGGAGCGACGCCCTCATCTGGCTGAATCCCCTCGCGGTCTCACCGGAGTTCGAGCCGCGGTCCCGCGGGATGTCGACGGTCGAACCGTACATCGACGCCCTGTTCGGCTTCGCGGGGCCTGAGGATCTCGCGGCGGCGGCAAAACAGATCGAAAAGCGGGGGCTCGGAGCGGGCGTCGGCTACGAACACGATCCCCGGCGACGCGCCGCAGAACGGAGGACCGAGAGCGATGACTGAGCCGCTCCCGGAGGCCAGGAACCGGCTTCGTTCGGCGCTCTCGCCCGCAACGACCGTAGAGCGGATCACCATCGGCGATCGGGTGGTGCTCGTCGAGGTGGCGGGGTCGGCGGGGAAGACCGCCGGCCTCGCCCACCGGCCCGAAGGAGAGCCACCGTCCACCGAGCAACTCGACGTGGAACGGCTGTTGGAGGCGGCGACCAGAGACCCCGAGAACGCGGCCGACCGTCTCGAACGCGCACTCGGGATCGCGACGATGAACGCGCTGTCGGCGCCGGCGATCGACTGGCAGACGGGCGACCCGATGGCCCTGCTCGACGACGACGTCGACCGGATTGTCACCGTCGGACTGTTCGGCCCCGCGTTCCGGAAGTTCGACGACGTCGAGGTCCGCGTGATCGAGCGCGAACCGCTCGACGACGTCTCGGTGCAGACGCCGGAGGGAGTACGCGTCCGGACGTTTACCCCTGCGGAGACAGACGCGGCGATGGCGGACGCGGAAGTCGTCTTCGTAACGGGGTCTGCGTTCATCTACGGGGGCGTCGGACGGTATCTGGCTGCCGCGCCGGCCGACGCGACGGTAATCGTCATCGGCGCGACAGCGTCGTTCCTGCCGGCGCCGCTTTTCGCGGCGGGCGTCGACGTCGTCGCGGGGGCATCGGTGACCGACGTCGAAAGCGTGCGCGAAGCGGTCGAGGCGGGAGCGTGCGGGACGGATCTGCACGATGCGGGGGTCGCGAAAGTATACGTCGCCGCCGAGCGCACGGCCGGCGTCCGACTCGAAACCACGATCGAAGACGAACCCACAAACCTATGACTCAAAGCGACTGGAGTGTTCCCGAAACGGCGGTCGTACAGCGAATCCGTGACCGACTCGATGCCGACGAAACCGACGTGCTTGCGACCATCGTCGACGTCGAGGGGAACGCCTACCGCAGGCCGGGGGCGAAGATGCTCCTCGACGAGGGCGGGACGGGCGTCGGCAGTATCACCGCCGGCTGTCTCGAGGACGAACTCGTCGCCGTGGGCGAGGAAGTCCGCGAGACCGGCCGCCCCAGGCTCGTCACCTACGATCTGATGGAGGACGACGAGGAGGACACCTGGGGGCTGGGCGTCGGCTGCAACGGCATCATCAAAGTACTGCTCGAACCGCTGAACCGGACGTACCGGCCGGCCGTCGAGGCGTTCTTCGACGGGCGCGACGTCGGCATCGTCACGGTCCTCGACAGCGGGGGGACCGCATTCGAGCAGGGCGACCGCGCTTACTACCACCCGGCTGACGGAGCGTTGCGGACGCCGGAGGGAGACGCGGCCACCGAGTGGCCGTCGGCGTCACTCAGCGGCCCTGCCGGAGAACTAGCGGACCGCGGCAGCGCAGACACCGTCACCGTCGACACCGACGACGGCGAGTTGACGGTGTTCATCGACGGGCTGGCGGCACCGCCGGAGTTGGTGGTCTTCGGAACCGGTCACGACGTCGGGCCCGTCACCGAGTTCGCGGCGAAAAACGACTTCCGAGTGACCGTGGTCGGCTTCCGCGGCGCGGTCGAGCTCGAAGAGCGGTTCCCGGCCGCGGATCGGGTCGTGACGACCGCACCCGGGACCGTCGGGGACGACCTCGATCTCGACGACAGCACGTACGCGGTGGTGATGACCCACAACTTCGTCGACGATCGGCTGACGGTCGAGGCACTGCTGGACGCAGACGTCCCGTACGTGGGATTGATGGGTCCCCGCGACCGGTTCGAGGAGATGCTCGACGACTTCGAGGCGGAGGGTACCTCCTTCAGTGAGGACGCGCTATCGTCGTTGTACACGCCGGTGGGCCTCGATCTCGGCGGCGGCTCGCCGTTCCAGATCGCCCACAGCATCGTCGCGGAGGCGCTGGCTGTCTCGAACGACCGGACGCCCCAGCATCTCAAATCGCGCGAAGGCGCGATTCACGACCGCGTCGACGTCGAGTCCGACGCTGACGCGCCGGCGCAGTAGCTCGGGTCGGGTCGGCATCGCGAAAATGGGGTATTGCCGGAAATCGGGACGGAACGTCGGCCGAGGTTACATATAGCCGAGGTCGCGGAGCCGTTCCATCAGGTCCTCTTTGTCCTGGGCGCGGCCCGCGCGCTCGGTCGTGTTCTCGATGTCCTGCAGCCACGCCGGTTCCTCGGTCGTCTTGTCGGTGGAGACCTCGCTGCCGAGCGACCGGAAGCCGGCGAAGTACTTCGGCGAGATCGGGATATCGGCCATCGTCAGGCCGTTCGGCAGATCGTCGGCGCTCTCCGGGACGTAGCCCTCCTCGGGGTACCCCTCGACGGTCTCCGGAACCACGAAGTTCCAGAAGGCCTCCCAGACCGCCGCCTCGTCGAACTGGAGGATGGGCTGGATGCGGTCGTGCGGCGGGTAGATGTCGGGGTCGTGCCGCGGCGAGAAGAACGTCTCGTCGGCGCGGGCTTCCTGTTCGTCCCAGCGGACGCCGGAGATGACGCCGTCGATGTCGTATTCCTCCAGTGCGTCGTTGAGCGCGACCGTCTTCAGCAGGTGGTTGCCGACGTAGGTGTCCAGCAGGAACGGGAAGGTGTCCTCCTCGTATTCCAGCAGGTTGCGGATGTGGTGCTGGTTGTGCTCAGAGAGCTCCGAGACGGGGATGTCGTCGCCTGGTTCGAGGTCGTGTTCGTCGACGTAGTTGCCCACGTCCTCGTTGCGGGCGTAGACGACGTCGAGGTCCCACTCCTCGGCCCAGTGGTCGACGAAGTCGTGGATCTCGTCGAAGTGCTGGAAGTGGTCGATGAAGACCGCCGGCGGCGTCTCGAGGTCGTACTTCTCTGCGACCTCCTTGATGAAGTACAGCGTGAGCGTGGAGTCCTTGCCGCCGGTCCACATCACGGCCGGGTTCTTGTACTGTTCGAGACCGCGTTTCGTGACTGCAATCGCCTTCTCGATCTTGTCCTGGATCGATGGGTAATCTTCGGGCGTCTCGCCTTCACCGTCGCTGTAGTCGACGTCGAGGTAGTCGGGGAAGCCGTCTGGCATTGTGTAATTATATCTAATTACCGGAGAGTAAATGTCTTTTGCAACGGGGTGGGCCAGGGTTTATATATCATATAATTGACTATTTTGTTATAACATCACTTATTTCATCTATAAATAAGGTATCAGTTTGGATTTGTGCGATGTTTATTTCCTATATTTTCGCCTTTAAGAATTCTAAAAAGCGATTCTCCGATTGCCAATAGCGACAATAACATATTTTACCAATTACTTCTGTTAATATATTTAATCTGATCATAATGCGCATTTCTCAGAGTAGAGCCACGGAGCAAACGAATGTTTTCAGAGTTCGGATTCGCTCCTCAGCAGCACCCGCCCCACTGTTTCCCGATCGCTCCGCCATCAAGTAAACATATATACCGTGGTGTCGTTTTGAGCCTGTCTACTAGATGCACTGTCCGTGGTGGAAAGCTCCACCAGACGGAAACGAATGAGCAATCACGGAAACACGAGTACACGTATGAGCCTCACTATCGACGAAATCGAGACAGTATCGTTCACATATCCCGTCGACGACGCCAGGATGGACCCCAGTGCGGGGAAACTGATGTACTCGCCGGGCGAGACCTACGAGCGGACGGCCCACGGCGTCCGAATTACCGCGGAAAACGGGCTCCGAGGGGAGTATATCGGCGCTACGGGCGTCGGGTTGGCACAGATCGATCTCTGTGCGGAGTACCTCCTCGGCAGGAACCCGCTGAAACGCGAGAAACACTGGGACGCGATGCAGCAGATCCTCCGGAAGTACGACCAGATGGGGCTGGGACCGATCGATATCGCGCTGTGGGACCTCGCCGGCAAGTACTACGACGCGCCGATCCACGAGCTGCTCGGGACGTACCGGGAGCGCCTGCCTGCGTACGCGTCGACGTATTTCGCCGAACGCGGCCGCGGCTTCGACTCGCCGGAAGCGTTCGCGGATTTCGCCGAAACGTGCCTCGATCACGGCTATCCGGCGTTCAAGACGCACACCTGGAGTGACGAGGAGCCATCCGACATCCAACAGGAGGTAGAACTGATCCGCGCAGTCGGCGAGCGCGTCGGCGACCGGATGCAGTTGATGCACGACCCGGTGTGCTCCTACGAGACGTTCGCCGATGCCGTCAGGGTCGGAAGGGAATGCGACAAATACGATTATTTCTGGTACGAGGACCCGTTCAAGGACGGTGGCCGCTCCCAGCACGCCCACAAGCGACTGGCACAGCGGATCGATACGCCGCTCCTGCAGACCGAACTCGTCCGGGGACTGGAACCGACAGTTGATTTCCTCGCCAGCGGGGGGACCGATTTCGCCCGGGCCGACCCCGACTGGGACGGCGGTATCACCGGGGCGATGAAACTCGCTCGCGCCGCAGAGGGGCACGGACTCGATATCGAGTATCACCTCGCCGGACCGGCCCAACGGCACTGTATGGCTGCGACACGAAATTCGAACTACTACGAACTCGGATTGGTGCATCCGGACTCCCCGCTCCCGCATACGGAAGCGCCCATCTATCAGGGCGGGTACACGGATCGAATCGACTCGATCGACGACGACGGAACGGTCGGCGTGCCGAACGGGCCGGGACTGGGCGTCGAGTACGACTGGGAGTACATACGGGAGAATCAGACAGGGAGCACAGTATACGACTGATACCGCGCCGCCGAAAAAAGCCGCCGTTGAGCCTCAAATATACAGGTGGATCAACGCATAGCCGATCCAGATGGCGACCAACCCGAGCAGATACGGAACGACAGCGCGCGCGACCCTGATGTAGTCGAGTTCGGCGATCCCGCTGATGATGTAGAGATTCAGGCCGTACGGCGGGGTAATGAAGCCGACGGAGTCGCCCATCATAAAGATCATTCCCCAGACGACGGGGCCCCAGCCGATTTCCGCGGCCGCGGGTGCGAGCATCGGCGCCGTGAGAAGTAGGTTCGGCGTCGCGTCCATCACCGTTCCGGCGATCCAGATGACCGCCAGGATCGCAACGAGGATGAGGAGCTGGTTTTCGAGCCCGATGACCGCGTTGGCAATCACCGTCTGGAGCCCCATATTCGACATACTCTGTTGGATCAAGACAGAGGTGACGACCATCGGGATGATCACCCCGAGCAGGAGTAGCGACGAAAAGGAGGCACGCATAATCTGTCCCCACGACGAGATCCGGCCTGTACCAACTGCGAGGGCGAGAATGTAGATGACTGCCACGGCGGCAGATTCCGTCGGGGTGAAGATGCCGGCAAAGATTCCACCTAGCAGGATTGCGATTGTCCCGATCCCGATCTTCGCGTTCCACGCAGCTTTGGTCACTTTGCCCGGATCGATCCCGAGGGCAGTCTGGGAGCCGTAGCTTTCCTTTTTCGAATAATAGGTGTTGATGCCGATGAGGACGACCAACATCGCGATGCCGGGAGCGATCCCGGCCTTGAACAACTCGACGATAGAGACCCCGAAGGCGACGCCATAGATGATCAGCAGGATACTCGGCGGGATGATCGCACCAAGGACACCGCCGGCGGCGATCGTCCCCGCCGCGTAGGTGTCCTTGTACCCCTCTTCTTCCATCTGGGGATACAGTGCGTTCCCGACTGACGCCGTGGTCGCAGCGTTCGACCCGGTGATCGCCGAGAAGATCGCTGCAGTTCCGATCGCTGTGTTGCCAGTCGAACCCGGCCACCATCCGATCGTTTCCTTGGTGAAGTCGACGACCTCCGCGGCGATCCCGGATTCATATATAAGATCTCCGACAAGTATGAACAGCGGAATCGCCGTGAACGGGAAGGTCTGTAACACGTCGTAGTGTTCGAGAGCGATGTTACTGATCGGGAAACTCCCCGAGGTCGCGTGGTATACTAACCCCCAAGCGCCGAAAACGAGATAGATCGGAATCCCGATGAAGAACAGGATCACACACAGCACTGTAGCGAGTAGTAGTATCTCGCCGGTTGAGAGTAACTGTAAGATCATATGTCGACCTTCGAGGTCGGCGTGATGTCCTCACCCTTCTTGTACTGTCGATGGATCAGTACCGCCTTTTGTAACGATCTGATGATGATGATAATCATTCCGACTGTGACCGCAAGATACGCTGTCCAGAGCGGAAGCGGCGTCCCGAGTATCTCTCGGCCCGACTCGAACCGTCGCTGTAACGGCTCGAACAGATACCAGGCCACGATGCTGGCGAAGAATATCCACGCGACGAGATCTACGTACCTCAGGACGTAGTTCGCTCGATTGGATAGCCCTTCTCGAAGCAGCGTGAACCGAAAGTGCGAATCGTGACGGATGGCCCAGCCCGCGGCCAGCCACGTCATCCACGTGAACAGGTAGAGCGTTACCGAGAGCGTGTACTGGGGCGGATCCCACGGTGCCGATCGGGACAATATCGTATATCCAATAAGGAAGGTGTATGCAAACAGCATAATCGTCCCGACATACCCCTCGAAATTCCGTTCCAGTTTCCGGAGAATAGTGTCATTCATAAATGAAACACAAAGAATGCAGGTTCACATTTCTTGGAGGTAATCGTCCCACCACGCGTCGATGGTGAAGTCGTCACCCCAGAAGTCGTCGGGCACTGCGGACTCCCGTGCGGAGTCGTGCAGGTACTCGTGGAACGCTTCGCCGTCGACGCCGATCTGGTCTGCGCTGTCGACGATGTCTGTATAGAGGTCCGGATTCTGATCGTACGTCACCTGATCCGCCCATTTCTGCTGCTCGTCGCCCTCCACGTAGTTCACTTGGAGATCGTGTTCGACCACACACGAGTCCTCCGGTGGGTCGTCCGTGTGGGTCCCAAGGACCTCCCGGTGAATCTGGGGGTTCCTGCGGACGAGATCCCGATAGAGCTTCCGCGACTCTTCGGCGATGACAGTCAGGTTCTCGTCCGAGAGGCCTTTGAGCCATTCAACGCTGGCCCACTTGACGTCGTTGTGGATCGTCCACTGGTTGTGGACGCTCTCGCCCAGCGAGTCGGCCATGTTCCCTTCGTACGCACAGATGGGTGAAATCGCCGCTTCCATTCCCCCGACGACGCCGGAGCGGAGCCCCTGGAGGCTGTCTGCCCAGGATACGGAGACGGGGCTCATTCCCCATTCGTTGAGGCAGATTCCGGAAACCTGACTGCCGGTACGCCGGCAGTCTATCCCTTCGACGTTTTCAGGTACTCTGTGGTCGAAGTCCTTGTTTTCGGACCTGTCGAGGCCGATGTTGATCGACCGCAGCGTAGGTGCGTGCATCCACAGAGGGACGACGCCGAACTCCTGAGCGAACGGGACCCACCACTGTTCCCACGTCTCGGCCTTCTGGTGGACGTATCCCAGCGATTGCGGGCTCGGGAACGTGAACGGCAGCATCCAGATGTCGTTCATCGGATAGAACTTCGTCGAATTCCCGATCGAGGCGCTCCCGATTTCGACTGAGCCCTGTCTCACCTTCTCCGGACAGGTCAGCTCGCCGCAGAGTTGCCCCTCGGCGACGTTCTCCACTTGGATACGGCCGTCCGTCCGTTCTTCGACCCGCTTTTCGAACTCCCAGTGCCCGGACGGCTGTTCGCCCTCCCACTGGCTTCCCGGCGGAGACATTACCCCCGCGATCGTCAGCGAGAGTTCACTGTCCGATCCACCGGAGTCGCCATCAGTATCTCCGCTGCCGGTCGTCGTCTCTTCGCCGTCACCGCCGCCGTCGTTCGATCCGCTGTCGCCACCACCGCCTCCGGAGCACCCGGCTAACCCGGCTGTTCCGACTGCTCCGATGGTTCCAGCGGTTTTGACCAGTTCTCGTCAAGATACGCCACTGTCAGGTGACATACAACGTGCACTATATTCCTGGTTAATAAATATATTGGTGGTTTTATAATCAAGGATTGACCTCAGTAGCGAGAACCGGGGAAACATCAATTATACTAGAAAATGTTTATATATTATTGTTTTGGAAAAGGACTGTGATGAAGACTACTGCGATAGTGATGGATGAACCGGGGACAATCGAGCAGCGTGAAATCGAACTCCCGGACCCGGGTCCCGACGACGTTCTCCTGCGTGTCGAACTATCCGGTATCTGTGGGACGGACGTGCATATGTACAACGGGGGAATGGATCTGGAATTTCCCGTCATCCCGGGACACGAGTTCGCCGGTGAGATAGAACACGTCGGCGAGAACGTCGAAGAAGATTCGAAGGGGGCCGAAATCGAGGAGGGCGACAATCTTGCCGTGGTGCCGGCGATGCCGGGCGGCAGCGACGACTGGTATGCCCGAAACATGCCGGGGCGACCGCGATTGAGCAAGAATCCTGATCGATTCGGCTTCGACAACGTCGGCAAGCAGTACACCGGCGGAATGAGCAAATACAACGTGCTGCCGTCCAAAGCGGCGTACTACAAACTGCCGGACGATATGGACGGCGAGCTCGGTGCGCTAGTCGAACCGCTATCAGTCGGGATGCACGCGTTCGAACGTTCGATGCAGCCCGGGCTGCCGCATATGCGCGAAGGGTTCGGTGTCGGCCGAAGCGTCGCAGTACAGGGTGCAGGGCCAATCGGACTGTTCGCGATCTGTTCGGCAAAGGCCGCCGGCGCGGGACAGATCATCGCGATCGATGCAATGGAAGAGCGGTTGGACCTGGCCGAACAGTTCGGCGCGACAGACGTGGTCGATCTGACCGAGGTTGGGGATGAACTCGTGCCGACAGTAAAAGGACTCACCAACGGAAACGTCGGCCCTGACGTCGTGATCGAAGCGGCCGGCGTGCCGCAAGCAGTCGAACAGGGGCTGGAACTACCACACGACGGCGGCACGTACGTCGAAGCCGGTCACTTCGCCTACAACGGCGAGAGCGAAATCAATCCGACACGGATCGTTCAAAAGGAGCTGAACATCTACGGGAGCCTGGCGTATCCGCCGACGCAGTTCGAGTCGGCGATCGAACTGATGGATCAACTGAAAGACGAGGTGCCGTTCAGGAAGCTCTTCAATTTCAAAACGGCGCTTGACGACGCGGAGGAAGCGTACAAGGCACAGGAGTCGGGCGAAGCGTACCGCGCCACGATACATCCGCACGGAATCTAACGCGGCGCAAAGGAGTCCCGCTTTCAGACGAACGTCCCGTCCGCGGGCCCTCTTGGACGGACTGCTGCAGTCTCGTACCGCTGCTCACAGCACCGGATCGTGTGACCCGGACACCGATACAGCAGTCCTCTCACCGCACGACGCTGTCGGCTACGCGTTCGTTCCCTCGTGGAAGCCAACCAGCTTCTCCCGGCTAAAGTGCTCGGTGGCGTATTTGATTCCCTCTTTTCCCATCCCGCTGTCTTTGAATCCGCCGTAGGGCATATGATCGGTCCGGTACCCGCTGACGGTGTTGATGTTGACTCCACCGGCGTCGATTCGGTCCGCCGCCCGCTTGGCCCGGTCGATATCCTGCGTGAACAGGCCCGCTTCCAGCCCGTACTCGGTGTTGTTTGCCTCTTCGATCGCCGCCTCGAAATCGGTGACCGGGATCACCGGAATCACCGGACCGAACACCTCCTGTGTCGCTGCTGGCATCTCCGGTGTGACGTCGGAGAGGACCGTGGGTTCGAAGACGCGATCGCCGAGGTCCCCGCCGTACCGGCCACCGTATTCGACCGTCGCCCCCTGTTCGACGGTCTCCTCGAACAGGTCGACGGTACTCTCGAATTCGTCGTCGTTCACCATCGCGCCGATATCGGTCGCAGCGTCGTGTGGATCACCGACTGAAACGTCCGCGACGGCGTCGACCAGCGCCGCCACGAACTCCGCTTCGATTTCCTCCGCGACGAGGACGCGCTCGACGCTGTTGCAGACCTGACCGGCGTTGGAACAGGCGCCACCGACGACCTGTTCTGCGGCCCACTCGAGGTCGGTGTCGTGCCAGACGATCGTCGGATCGTTGCCGCCGAGTTCCAGGGTGAGCTCTTTCATCCCGCTGTTGTTGGCGAGGTGTTTCCCGACGGCAGTGGAGCCGGTAAACGATATCGCTTCGACCGCGTCGTGTTCGAGGAACGCATCGCCGACAGTCGATCCGCTGCCGGTCACGACGTTGATCAGCCCGTCGGGAGCCCCAACCTCTTCTGCGGCTTCGTCGAGACACTCGAAGAGTGCTATCGAGGAAAGCGGCGTGTCGGTCGCCGGCTTCCCGACGACGGCATTCCCCGCTGCCAGCGCGGGACCGACCTTGTGAGCCATCAACATAATCGGGAAATTGAACGGGGTGATCGCGGCGACGACACCCAGTGGTTCGCGCTGAGTGAAACAGTGATCCCGGGGGGTCCCTTTCTGCGGATCCATCGGAACGAACTCTCCGAACTGCCGCTTTGCTTCCTCGGCCGACAGCCGCAGCGTCTGTGCAGTTCTGTCGACTTCGTTTCTGGCCTCCGTGATCGGTTTCCCCTCTTCGCTCGTGACGATCTGGGCGAGTTCTTCGAGGCGGCTTTCCACGCGATCCGCGGCCGTCGAGAGTAGTTCGTACCGATCGTACGCCGAAAGCGTCGAGGTCTCGACGGCGGCAGCAGCCGCGTCGATGGCGCCGACGACACGGGCTTTCTCGACGACTGGGACGGACCCGACGACAGTGTTCCGATACGGGTGACGAACGTCCGTTCGGTCCTCAGCGCCGCTCCATTCACCGTCGACAAGTATGTCTTTGTCTAACCGACCGAGTTGGTCTACCGACATAGGAACAGTCGGCACCTTATCGGATTTAAAATTTTCCTACCACTCGGAACTGATTGCACCCGGGAGAACGCCAACAGGGGGGCCGGCAGACCCGGAACCTGTTCGAGTAGTTCGAACAAGGTTGCTCCTTACACGCAACGACTCCGGATCAGCACGCCCTTTCTAATCGCCCTTGGTTCCGTAAGCGCCGCTGCCCCGGCTGCTACGCAAACGGACGTGTTCGAATCACCCGAACATTTATTCTCCAAAGGAATCCTATACCGAATATGGCATCAGGTTCGTCCGAACAGGAACAGCCGTCCACCCTTCTGGACATTGTATCTATATTGGATCGGGAGGGAGCGATGGGGGTGACGGAGTTGGCGAACGAGCTCGGGGTCGCAAAGAGTACCGCGCACTATCATCTCAGCACGCTCCGGCGGAACGGGTTCGTAATCAAGGATGGGACGCAGTACGAACTGGGCCTTTCCTTTCTCAAGATGGGCCTGCAAACGCGCCGTCGGGAACCGCTCTTCGAGGCGGCCAAAGACGAGATAGACAAGCTCGCCACGGAAACGGGCGAGCTGGCGATTCTTTCGGTCGAACAGCGAGGTCTGGCCGTGTATCTCTACAAAAGTGGGGGTACCGACGCCCTCGATATCGATGCTCCGATCGGCGGTTCCGCGACCCTCCACAATCGTGCCCTCGGGAAGGCGATGCTCGCGGAGTTTCCCGAGGAGCGAGTCGACGAGATCATCGGCCGTCACGGTCTCTCGAAGACGGCCGACCAGACGATTACGACACGAGAGGAACTGAAGCAGGAACTACAGGCAGTTCGGTCGGAGGGAGTCGCGTTCAATCGAGAGGAGTCGATCACCGGCATCCACGGGGTCGGGGTGGCGATCACCAGCGCAGAGGGGGACGTCCTCGGCGCGGTGAGCGTCGCTGGACCCGCAGAACGCCTCAACGGGAGTACGTTCACCGACGACCTGCCTGATCTCCTGTCCAGGGCTCGAAACGTCATCGAACTCAACTACCAACACGGTCAGGAATACTGATAGGTTTCGGGACAACGCTGAGTGACTGGTTACTGTCACAATAGCGGCCTCCGCCGTCCCATCCGTTCTATTAATTCGAACAGATTCAACCGCGATCAGTAGCGAGTGATTGGCTGGTCAGTCCCCGATTTGCCTCGTCGATAGACAGCCACGCCGAGTAAGATAACAACTGCGCGTTTGACGTTCTATGTCCATCGACTGGGCAAGGGTGTTACACCGGTCTGGCTGGTCAGTCCCTTGCTTGTCCGAATCCCCCAGATCCGTTGCTTTGATTGATCACGCTACGATTACCTGCAGGACCCAATCCATTATAGGGAGAATCCCGTCCGATTCAGTTCGTGGGCGCCGGCCAGATAGTAACGAGTGTACTTCTGTTATACGTCGTGAGTCGCCCTGGACCCAGTTGCCAGATGACTTGAATACTGTTGAAGCTCTCCACGGCGACGTTATCGAGTCAGCCCGGCGGAATTTGCAAAGGAGATTATACCGCTATCACCGATTTGCGTCCATCGATAGCAACTGAAAACATCCTTGTGACGGGTCCGTACGGCGAGGCCGAAAAGGCGATTCGGTCCGCGTTCGGCGGAGCGAGGACATCCCGACTCCAAAGAAATTTCACGACACGCGGCCGATGGTACGGCGATGACCGACACACCGTCCGTCTACGTCACGCGGGAGATCCCCGAGGTGGGGCTCGAACGGCTGCGAGCCGAGTACGACGTCGCCGTCTGGGACGGGAAGCTCCCGCCGGCGAAAGCACACATCGAGCAGCGACTGGCGGAGCTTTCCGCCGACGGCCTCGTCTGTCTGCTCTCCGACGAGATCGACGGCGACGTCCTCGACGCCTCTCCCGACCTGTCGGTGGTGAGCACCTTCTCCGTCGGGTACGACCACATCGACCTCGCGGCGGCTGCGGAACGCGATATCGCCGTCGGCCACACGCCTGGCGTCCTGACCGAGACCACCGCCGATCTGACCTGGTCGCTTTTGGCCGCCTGTGCCCGGCGAATCGTCGAGGGACAGGCGTACGTCGACGCAGACGAGTGGGAGACGTGGGGACCACGCCTGCTCACCGGGCCGGATATCCACGGTGCGACACTCGGCATCGTCGGCCTCGGGAACATCGGGACGGCCGTCGCGCGACGCGCCGCCGGGTTCGAGATGGACGTGCTGTACACCGGGCGGAGTCGGAAACCCGATCGGGAGCAGGAACTGAAAGAGGTCGGCGTCGACGCGACCTACGTAACCCGAGACGACCTCCTCGGCGAGAGCGACTTCGTGTCCCTGCACGTTCCGCTCACGGACGCGACGGAGGGGCTCATCGGCACGGACGAACTCCAGCAGATGTCCGAGGAGGCCATCCTGCTCAACACGAGCCGCGGCGGGGTAATCGATACAGACGCGCTCGACGCCGCGCTCGAAGACGGGTGGATCACCCGCGCGGGACTCGACGTCACGGATCCCGAGCCGTTGCCGGCCGACCACCCGATTCTACGGCACGCGCCCGAACGCCTCGTCGTGACGCCGCACATCGGCAGCGCGAGCATCGGCACGCGGAACCGGATGGCCGAGATGGCCGCCGAGAACGTCGTCGCCGGCATCGAGAGGGTACCCCTCCCCCACTCGGCGCTCGCGGATGCCGACCTGGAGTGAAAGCAGAGACTCGCCTCGTCCCAAACCGCCGCTCACTCCGGAACGAGCAACACGCGGAGGTCGTTGACGTTCGTGCCCGTCTGCCCGGTCCGCACGAGCGCGCCCCGGTCGGCGAGGTAGTCGTAGACGTCGTGCTCTGCGAGCAGCGGCCGCGCGTGCTGGATATCCTCGACCGTGTCGCCGTCCACGACTGCCCCGGCCGCGTCGGTCGGCCCGTCGATCCCGTCGGTGTCGACGGCGCAGAGCACCGGCCCCTCGCCGAGTTCGAGCGCCGCACTCATCGCGAATTCCTGGTTCGGGCCGCCTGTCCCCGGGTCACCACGCCGGATCGTCACGGTCGTCTCGCCGCCGGACAGCACCGCGGCGGGCGGTTCGACCGGGTTGCCGCTGCGTTCGATCTCCTCGGCGATCGCGACCTGGGTCTTCGCGGCCTCCCGGGCCTCCCCGCGGACGGACGAGGAGAGAATCACGGGATCGTAGCCGGCCGCGACACAGACCTCACGCGCTGCGGCCAGCGCCGTGAAGTTGTCCGCGACGACGTGGACCGAGACGGTCTCGAAGACCGGATTGTCGGGGCCAGGCGTCTCGGGGATCTCGCCCGCGACACCCCGCCGGAGGTGTCGCGTCACCGATTCGGGCGCGTCGATCTCGTATTCCGATACGACGGCGCGGGCGTCCTCGTAGGTCTCCGGATCCGGCGACAGCGGCCCGCTGGCGACGACCGAGGGATCCCCGGATGTGACGTCGCTGAAAACGAGGCCGACTGTCGTCGCCGGGGCGAGTTCGCGGGCCAGCCGACCGCCCTTCAGCGCGGAGACGTGCTTTCGGACGGCGTTGATCCGATCGATCGGGGCGCCGCTCCGGAGCAGTTCCTCGGTGAGTGCCTGCAGATCGGGGAGTGGGATCTCCTCGACGGGCGCCGAGAGTAACGCGCTGCCGCCGCCGGTCACTGCGACGAGCACGAGCGTGTTCTCGTCACTCTCCCGCGCCCGTGCAAGCAGGCGGCGCGTGCCCTCGACGTTGGCGTCGCTGGGGACGGGGTGGGTCCCGTCGACGATTTCCATCGGACCGGCGGGCGCCGGATCGTCGGTCACGACGACGCCCCCCGACAGCGACGACCCCAGCAGGTCCGAGAGGTGAGTCGCGATCTCTCCCGCGGCGTTGCCGCCGCCCAGGACGAGAACCTCGTCGTATGCGGAGAGATCGTATCGCTCGCCGTCGATGCGCAGGTCGTGGTTGTCCAGTTCGACGGCGGTTTCCAGCACTGTCTTCGGACGGGCGGCCTCGATACCGGCCTCGACGGCGTCGAGCGCGAGGCCGACATCGGGGTCGTCTCCGAAACTGCTCCGATCGATCATATCCTCAACTCGTTTTGCTGTATCTAAAAGCTCCCGGAGCAGCGGGGACACCGGGATCGAGTGGTCCCTCGTGATGCGCAACGAGTAACGACGATATCGGGGACCTGGCCGCAACGAGAGTACGGTGCGGTGATAGGAGCTGCGAGGTCGAAGCTGAGAAAGGGACCCTGTTCCCCGGCGACGGCGCGGAACTGGTCGAGATCCGCGAAAACAGAGTTCGGCGGTGCGGACTGCCGGCCGGCTATCTGGTCCCACCTGCGGAACAGTTCAACGACCACAGTCACGCGGAGGCCGAGCGCACTCTCAGCAAGTTGTTCGAGTACGACATCTCGACGATCCAGGCCAGCCACGGGAGCCACGTCACGGAGGACCCGCTCGGTGAAGTACCTCGGGGTCGAGCCCCGTGGCATTCGCCTTGCGATTCTGTAAACGCCACGACTGGCTGCTGAATCGTGAGTGGTCGCTGCTGCACGAGTAGTGGGTTGCTATGACGGGGACCTGCTGTTATATTATAAGATATATTTGTATTATAGAAATTTGTTATTTTATATCTTATACCAGTTATTATATCTATTTTCAAATTTTACTTCTTCACATATTTCACTGAATATAACGGTATTATAATTGAAATCTGCTATAAGTTACAGAATTCAGCCCTCTCTTTTAATATAATATATCATACTTTTTCAAGTGAATATAATTTCAATATAATATCGGATTTTGATACACCGACCGTACCCGAGGGCCACCATCCCGTCACGGAAGCGTCGCACCGATGAGCAAATTTATAACCGGGAGAGTGCTATCGGTTCACATGAAGATCGACGACTTCGCCCTCGCCGCCACGACAAACGACCTGACACGGGAGGGGCGAGCCCGCGCGGCGGCGGACCTCGTCGAGTTTCGGATAGACAAAGCCGACGACCCGATCGAGCAACTGGAGGCGTACGACGGCGAGTTGCCGATTATCGCGACGAACCGAAATCAGTGGTTCGGCGGCAAGGCGAAGGACACGGGACGACTGGATACGCTCTTTGCAGCGTCGCGGTTCGACTCGGTGGCGTACGTCGACATCGAACTCGAAACGGCACGGGCCAAAGAGTGGCTCCTAGAGGAGTTCCGCGCGAACGACGTTCGGCTCATCATCTCCCATCACGACTTCGATTCGACGCCCGAGAAGGACGTTCTGACAGCGATCATCGACCAGTGTGCGAGCTACGGTGACGTTGCGAAGGTCGCGACCTACCCCCAGGACCTCTCGGACACGCTCACGCTCCTGCAGACGCTACACGAGGCCACCCAGGCCGGCATCGACGCCGCAGGGATCGCGATGGGCGAGACGGGAAGTCACACGCGGGTGATCGGGCACATCTACGGCTCGAAACTCGGATACGCGCCGCTCTTAGACGACGAAAGCGAGTACGCGCCCGGACAGATTCCGCTGGGGAAACTCGCCGCGCTCGTCGAATCGACGCGAATCGACGGGACGAATATCGAGCGGATCGAGGCGGTCGAAGACGAGGCGACCGCCCCCTCCGAACTGACCCTCCCGAACTGATTCTGCCGCGCGTCGGTTCTGACCGGCGTACGTACCCGTCTCCGAGCGAAATTCAAGCCGGTGTCCCGCCCGCCAGGGGTTCGATGAGCGTCAGATCCTTTTCGGCGGCGACGTCCCGAAGCCGCTCGATGACCACGTCCGCAGCGCCCGCTTCGGCGGCGATTCCGATGCGGGCGCTGGAGACGTTGGCTGTGCCTTCGGGCGCCGCAAGCGACAGGTCCGTCACGGACGCGTTCGACGACTCCTGGATCCGCGAGAGCGTATCGGAGACGTCGGTGTCGATGACATGCCCCGAGAGGATGACGGTCAGTCCCTCGCTGTACCGCTCGGTGCCTGCCTGAATCACGTTGATTCCGGCGTCGCGCAACCCCTTGATGATCTTCTCGAACCGATCCGGCGGGGCCTCCATATCGACCTCGACCGGGATATGCCCGCGCGGCGTCACGTTCCCTCGCTCGTGAAAGATCGAGAGGAGATTACCGCCGTTCTCCGCGATCGGGCGGAGGGCCCGGAGCAACTCTCCCGGCTCGTCGACCAGTTCGAGTCGTAGCGTGTATGCACGAACGTCCGTCTGTACGTCACTCATCGAACGACCACCGCCCGTTCGTTACGTCCATATCGGTTTCAGTTCTGCAACGAAAATAAGTATACTGTCGGAGTGGCTCGCTCTCGATTCCCCGACACACCTCCCGACGGCGAGGTACGTTCGGAGAAGACGGCAACTCCGAGACCCTCCCGGCTCGAGGGAAGCTACTATAGAATAGATCTCCCTGGTCAGCCTGGAGGGGTTGGACAACTTCGTTCACAGTGTTCCAGATTTTTCGGCTGAACTCCCTGGCGACTCTCGGGTCGAATTTGGGTCTAAATCGGGAAAATGATCATATTCTGATACTACATCGGATCGGATGGGTTCATCCCATGACAACACGACGTGCAGTACTGAGGGGGATTGGAAGCGGAATCGCAGTAACCACCGTCGCGGGAAGCGGCATCGCGGCGGCCGAACCCGGAGAGGAAGCTGGATTGCGGGTCGCCCACGCCTCGCCGGACGCGCCGGCGGTCGACGTCCTCGTCGACGGCAGCGCCGTGATCGAAGGGCTCGCCTTCCGCGACGTCACTGACTACCTCGAGGTCCCCACTGGCGCGTACGACGTCGCGGTCAACGTCGCGGGCACCGACACGACGGTCTTCGAGGCCGAAGACCTGGAACTCGCCGCCGAGGATTACACGGCTGTCGCCCGGGGCGAGGTGACAGCGGATGCCGACACCTCGTTCACCGTCTCGCTGTTCGAGGATACGAACGGCGCGAACATCAGCGACGACGAGGCGCGCGTGCGGGCGATCCATCTCTCGCCCGACGCCCCGGTGGTCGACGTAACCGTCAACGACGGTTCGCTGACGCTCTTCGAGGACGTCTCCTACGGCGAGTCCAGCGGCTACGCGGTCGTTCCGGCCGCCGAGTACGAGGTCGAGATCCGACCGGCCGGCGGCGGCGACCCGGTTTTCGAGGCCGATGTCGCACTCGAAGGCAGAAGCACATACACTGCCTTCGCGGTGGGCTATCTGTCGCCCGACGACGAACCGGCCGACGAGCCGTTCGGCCTCGTCCCGACTCAGGACAAGGGAGCACCGCCCCGAGGTGGTCCCGGCCGAGGTGGTCCCGACCGAGGTAGTCCCGGTGGATCACCGCCCCGAGGTGGCCCCAGCAGATAGGGGTCTTCGCTGGCGCGCTTCGACGGTGCCACACCCGGACTTACCGACCCGGAGATACGAGTCGAGGCATCGTAATTGCTCACGGACTGTCGGCGACAGTAGCAGCGGAGACGCACCTCTCGGAGAGGTGGCCGGTGGGCTTACAGTGCAGGGTCTAGTCTGTCCGGTCGATGGAGGGGGTTCTCTGGTACGTGCTGACTGGGACTCGGGGGGGTAAGAACCGAGTCCGAATCATCCGGGCGCTGGACGACCGCCCCCGGAACGCGAACCAGCTCGCAGAGGACCTGGACCTCGATTACAAGACAGTCCGACACCATCTCGACGTACTGATGGACAACGACGTCGTTGCGAAGAGTGGGGACGACTACGGCGCGGTGTACCTGCCGACCGAGCGGACGCGCAAGCACTGGCAGACGATCGAAACGATATGCGAGGAGGTAGACTGACGATGACCGAAATCAGGGGAAGATATAATCGACGGGAGTCTCGACGGAGGGACAGATGGGCATCTGGTTAGACGCCGCGAGTGCCGCGACGGCGCTGAACATCGTGCTGTTACTCGTGCTCGTGAGCATCTGGGGGCGGAACTACCTGGAGTTCCGCTCGAAACACACCCTCGGGCTCGCGGTGTTCGCCGTGCTCCTGCTTGCGGAGAACCTTCTGTCCTTCAACTACTACGTCCTCGACCCCCAGGTCGCGAACTACCTCGCCGAAGCCGATCCCGTGGCCGGCAGGGCGATGACCTTCGTCCAGCTCCTCGAATTTGGCGCTATTCTGTTTCTCCTCTGGGTCACCTGGGATTGACTCCGTCCCGCTGGTCGCGAGCCGAGAGGGGCGGCTCGCCGGAAAAGCGTACGAGCGTTGCGGCTCCCAGAAGTCGTCTGCGATCGATTGGATCCGAAGAATACGTCCCGACTAGCTGATGAACTTGTTGTCACGCCAGTTCACGCCGTTGGAGCCACCTTCGCCCTTCGAGGGGTTCTCGACGACCTCGATGCTCGCCGGGCGCTCTTCGCCCTCGACGATCCGGTGGGCAGTGAGTTCGCCGTCGACCTCGACGATCGCAGTAAGCGTGCCCTTCTCGGCGCGGAGGGCTATCTCCCGGAGGACCAAAAACATCGGATACTGCAGCGCGGTGTTCTGCAGGACGGTCTCGCGGTCGCCTTTGAAACAGGCGAACTCGACGAGTTCCGATGGAATCTCCTCTTCTTCTTCCTCCCAGCGTGGTGCGCCCGCGCGCGGCGGTTCCTCCTCGTAGACGCGGTTTTCCGTGATGCTCGCTTTCAGCTGTGCGGTCGGCGTGTACTTGCTGAGGTCGTCCTCCGCAGCGACGGCTTTGAGAATGAGCGTGTTGTTTCGACGGTTCACCTCCACGTTCTCGACCTCGGGCGGCAGGTCCGGGTCACCGTTCAGATACGCTTCGACATCTTCGAGGGGCAGTTCCAGTGTCGAGTGTAGTCGGTATACGCGGCCTGACATAGTTAATTTGGGAGGTACTCGTACGAGACGAACGCGACGACGGTACCTGCCTAAGTATACGTACCGGGACCTTATAAACAACACGAGGCGGCCACAGGACGGAGCGGGCGGAAGACCGCCGTGGCTGTCGCTTCCTCCGCTCGGGTGCGTTGGCGGGGTTCGGAACCGAACGGGAACGACGCTGCCGACAGCAGGCTTACGCCTGCAGCGTCTCCTCGAGTTCGCCGCGTTCGTCGAGTTCTGCCAGAATGTCGCTGCCGCCGACGAACTCGCCGCCGACGAACGTCTGTGGGATGGTCTCCCAGCCGCTATGCTCCTCCAGGGCGCTTCGGTAGCCGTCGAGTGCCGGCAGCACGTCGATCGTCTCGAACTCCTCGACGTACTGGGAGATGAGGTTCACCGCGCGCTGGGAGTAGCCGCACTGCGGCATCAGTCGGTTGCCCTTCATAAACAGGACGACGTCGTTGGACTCGATCGCCTCGTCGACGCGCTGTCGAACCTCCTCCTCGCTCAGTTCGGATTCGGGCTGAAACGTCATAGAATCCCATATGCGGTCGGGAGGCATATGGGTTGCGTCGAACGGAGTCACAATGATTACTCTCGTCTCTTCCCGCCGAGTGCCATCCCCGTTGGCGGCGCTCGGCGGTAACAAGTGAGAGTAATCAGTGTCAGCGCTCGTCGTTGCCGACGCGGACGACGTCGATGAGCGAGTAGACCGGGACGTCCTCGATGGATTCGACGCCCTGCTTGTCGACGATGACGACGCAGGCGACGGGGTCGCCGCCCTCCTCCTGAATCGACGTCACCGTCTCGCGCATCGTCGTTCCCGAGGTGATCGTATCGTCGACGACGTAACACTCCCGACCCCGGATCCCCGCGAAATTCCGCGAGAACGAGCCGCCGAGATCGTCGATGTCGCCCTCTTCCCACTGGTGTTTCGCGGGCGCATACGAGCCCAGATCCGTGTCGAGTTCCTGTGAGACGACCGTCGCCAGCGGCGCGCCGGCCTTCTCGATACCGATCGTCAGGTCGACTTCTTCGCCTTCTTTCACCAGCAGGTCGGCCATCGCCCGCCCCACCTGTGTGAGCCGGGCAGAGTCGCGGCCGATCGCGCTCCAGTCGACGTGGATGTCGTGGGGACCGCCGACATCGTCGGTACTGGCAGCCGAGTCGGGTTCCTGCACGCTTCCGGCGGAATCGCCGCGCTCGACCAGCCAACTCGCCGTCTCCCGGGAGACGTTGAGTTCGTCCGCAATCTCGCCTTTCGAGAGGCCGCGCGCAGCCAACTCGGCCGCACTCGAGATCAGATCATCGACGTTCTTCATACGAACTGAATTGCACGGCCGTTTTTATAGTGGTGTCGTCGTCCTCGAACGCCGCCTCGAAGTCGTCGAGATCGTACACGCCGGTGACCAGGACGTCGAGGAACTCCGCAGGGAGCGACGGGAGCGCCTCCGCAGCGGCCGCGAAGTGCCGGACGTTCGAGTTGACACTGCCGACGAGCGCTTTGTTCTGCAAAACAAGCTCGCGATGCAGGCGGCCGCCGTCGACCTCGAACTCCCAAGGTTCGGGGACGCCGAGGAGCGCACCCACACCGTTCGGCGCCAGCGCCTCGATCGTTTCGAACGCGTGTTTGGCGTAGCCGGTCGCCTCGAAGACGAGATCCATCGGCTCGTGTTCGGCCGCGACGGCGTCGACCGGCGTCTCCCGCGAGTCGACGTACGTGGCACCGAGATCCTCGATGATATCGATCGTCGGATCCGGCCGGTCGCGACGACCAAGACAGTAGAGGCGGTCGTAGTCGTAGGCGTCGTCCAACAGCGCGAGCGTGAGCAGCCCCAACCCGCCGTTACCGAGGACGAGCGCCGATTCGGGGGCCCAGTCGAACGACGACCGGGATGCGTACGCGAGGTCGATCGCCTTCTCCGCGACCGAGAGCGGTTCGACGAGAAATCCGACGTCGGCGATCGAATCGGGGATGCGCACGAGGAACTCCTCGGGACTGGTGAAGTACTCGGCCATAAACCCGTGTTCGCCGAGGATCCCGCGTTCGTGGTACGTCCCGGAGGGGGCCATATCTGGCTCGCCGCGCTCGAAGTACTCGTTTGACTCTCCGGGCGGCCGGCGGACCGTCGGCACGACGACGTCGCCAGGTGAAAAGCGCGTTTCCCCGGCCTCCTCGACGACGCCGACCGCTTCGTGACCGAGCACGAAGTGATCCGCTCCTCCCGGGGGACTACCGTGAGTGCCGGCGATGACATCGTGGTCGGTACCGTCGACGCCCACCCGAAGTGTCCGGACGAGCGCCTCGCCGGCAGTCAGGGTCGGCCGTTCCCGCTCGACGACGACCGGCCGGTCTCCCTCACGCTCGACTGCGATGGCCTTCATACCCGGTCCGTAGCGCGCGAGGCGCTAAAAGATTTATTCTATCCCGAGTTAATTATGACACTCAGTCGTCGGGATCGAGTTCGTCGACGAGTTCGTCGCCGACGCCGACGTACTCGGCCGGCGAGAGCGCTCGCAACTCGGCACGGACGTCCTCGTCGACGTCCAGTTCCCCGAAGAGCTCTCTGAAGTCCGCGAGCGTGACGTCCCGGCCGCGCGTGAGTTCCTTGACGCGTTCGTACGCCTCGGTGTCGCCCTCCCGCCGGAGGATGGTCTGGACCGCCTCGCCGATCAGTTCGGGGTGGGCGTCGAGGTCCTCGAGCATCACCGTCTCGTTGGGGACGACCTTGCCGAGTCCGGTTTCGGTCTTCCCGTAGCCGATCAGACAGTGGGCGAACGCCGCGCCGATGTTCCGCTTGACCGTCGAATCCGAGAGGTCCCGCTGGAGCCGCGAGGTGGTGACGTAATCCGCCAGGAATCCCAGATCCGAATTCGCCTTCGAGAGGTTCCCCTCGGAGTTCTCGAAGTCGATCGGGTTGACCTTGTGCGGCATCGTCGAGGAGCCGGTCTCGCCCTCGGAGGTCTCCTGGCCCAGGTAGCGGTCGGAGACATACAGCCAGACGTCGCGGTCGAGATCAAGCAAGACGTTGTTGACCCCGCGGAGCGCATCGAAGAGGGCCGCGAGGTCGTCACAAGGGTTCACCTGCGTCGAAAGCGCCGTGTGTTCGAGGCCGAGGTCGGTGACGAACGACCGCGAGAACGCCCGCCAGTCGACGTCTGGATAGGCCGCGACGTGGGCGGCGTAGGTCCCCGATGCGCCGGCGAGTTTCCCTGAAAGACCGGCTGCGGCGTCGGCGACCCGACCCATCGCGGTTCCCAGGCGCGCGGCGTAGACGGCCATCTCCTTGCCGAACGTCGTCGGCGTCGCTGGCTGGCCGTGCGTCCGCGCGAGCATCGGCGTGGCCCGGTACTCCTGGGCCAGATCGACCAGTTCCTCGCGGACGCCGGTCAACGCCGGCAGCAACACGTCCTCGACCGCCGGCTGCACGAGCAGCCGGTGGGCGAGGTTGTTCACGTCCTCGGACGTGAGCCCGAAGTGGATCCACGGGTGGACGCGCTTGTCGGTTTCCGTTCGAAGGAAGTACTCGACGGCTTTGACGTCGTGGTTGGTCGCGCTGTAGCCCGCCGCGCCCTCGGTTTCCAGCCGCTTTATCAGCCTGGCGTCGTCGGCGTCGAACTCGGCGACGACGGTCCGCAGCGACTCGCGCTCGGCGTCGGTCAGCGACAGCGGCGTGGCGTCCAAGTCGGCCAAAGCGAGGAGGTACTCGACTTCGACGCGGAGCCGTGCCCGCATCAGCGCCGCCTCGCTGGCGTACGGGACCAGCGGTTCGGTCCGGCCCGCATAGCGCCCGTCGAGCGGGGCGACCGCCGCGAGCGGATCGGAACGGGAGAGGTCGTCCATACGCGGACCCTCCGCCGTTCGCTAAAAAAGCGTGTCGATGGGAAGCCCACTTCCGTGCATAGATCGGGAAGAGAGACGCCCCAGTCGCCGAATCGCTATCCGCGATCGTGGATAGATCACCGGCGAGACCGCAACTGACTTACTGTCCGCGCGAGGGGCCAGATGTATGACTACGATCGCCGGCCTGGCGAGCAACCGCGGACGGAACCTGCTGCACATCGAGGATCGACGCCCCGGCGGCGCGGAACTCGGCGTGGTACTCTCGAACCACGCCGAGGCGCCGGTGCTCGACGCCGCCAGCGAGCGCGGCATCCCCACGGAGGTCGTCGAACGCGGCGACGACGAGTCCCGCGAGGCCCACGAGCGGCGCGTGCTGGACGCCCTATCGAGTTACGATTTCGATCTCGTCTGTCTCGACGGGTATATGCGGGTGCTCACGGACACGTTCCTCGATGCGGCCCCGACGACGCTCAACGTCCATCCTTCCCTGCTCCCGTCGTTCCCCGGGACGGACGCTCACGAGCAGGTGCTCGACGCCGGCGTGAGCGTGACCGGCTGTACCGTTCACGTCGTCACCGAGGAGGTCGACGCGGGCCCGATCGTCACCCAGGAGTCCGTCCCCGTCTACGCCGACGACGACGCCGACGCGCTGAAATCGCGTGTTCTCTACGACGCGGAGTTCAGTGCGTACCCGCGCGCAGTGCGGTGGTTCGCCGAGGATCGACTCCACGTCGAGGGCGACCGGACGGACGCGGATGGCGACCTCACCGTGACCGTCGACGGCGACGACGGCGGTGACTTCCCGGAACGCCGCGTCGTCTCCGACGACCGCTCGGCGACCCTGCGCTACGGCGAGAACCCCCACCAGGACGCCGCAGTCTACGCGGACACCGCCGCGTCAGAAGCCAGTGTCGTCGAGGCCCCGCAGTTGAACGAGGGCGCGAAGGCGCTGTCGTACAACAACTACAACGACGCCGACGCCGCCCTGAACCTGATCAAGGAGTTCGAGGCGCCCGCGGCGGCGGTGATCAAACACACGAACCCCGCCGGCTGTGCGACGGCCGACACCCTCGCCGACGCGTACGCCGACGCGCTCGCGACGGACCCGATGAGCGCCTTCGGCGGCATCGTCGCACTGAACCGCGAGTGCGACGCCGCGACCGCGGAAGCGATCGTCGACTCGTTCAAGGAAGTCGTGGTCGCGCCGGGGTACACAGAGGCCGCACTCGACGTCCTCACTGCCACGGAGGACCTGCGCGTCCTCGATGTCGGTGCTCTCGACGAGCGGACGGACCGGCTGACCGAAAAGCCGCTCGTCGGCGGGCGACTCGTCCAGGAGCGGGACCTCTGGGCTCCCGACCGGGCGGATCTCGACATCGTCACCGAGACCGAGCCGACCGACGCGGAACTGGAGACGATGCTTTTCGCCTGGAAGGTGCTGAAACACGTGAAGTCCAACGGCATCGTCCTCGCAGACGGCACAGAGACCGTCGGCGTCGGGATGGGACAGGTCTCCCGGGTCGACGCCGTCCGCCTGGCCGCGATGAAGGCAACGGAACACGCCGAGGGCAAGGGACCCGAAGGGACCGTGATGGCGTCGGACGCCTTCTTCCCGTTCCCGGACGGCGTCGAGGAAGCGGCGGAATCCGGCATCGAGGCAGTTATCCAGCCCGGCGGCTCCGTCAACGACGAGGACGTCATCGCCGCCTGCGACGAACGGGATATCCCGATGGCGTTCACCGGGCGGCGGTGCTTCCGGCACGACTGATCAGTACGAAAGCGCGGGAGAACGGGCCTCAGCCGCGCGATCTCACTCCGACTCCATCCTGATCACGAGAATCGGCGTCTCGGTGTTCTCGACGACGCGTTCGGTGACGCTGCCGAGGTTCGCGAGTTTGTCCCGGCCAGAGCGGCCGTGTGTTCCCATCACGATGAGGTCGACGGGAGTCTCGGCCGCGTAATCGAGGATCGCCCGGTAGGGGATGCCGTCCTGTACCGTCGTGGTACACTCGACGCCCGCGTCTTCGGCCGCCTCGGCGACGCGCTCGACAGCCGCCTCTGCGTTCTCCGTCATCGTCTCTTTCAGTTCCGGCTTCTGTTCCTCGCCGGCGGCCAGATACAGCCGCTTGTCGACGACCGAGAGGCCGTGAATGGTTGCCCCGCGCTCGGCCGCGATGTCGAGCGCGTGATCGAGCGCCTGCATCGTCCCGTCGCTTCCGTCGGTGGGAACGAGGATGTCCTGGTACATCTCGTCTCGCCGTTCGCTCGGCACCCTCTTGATAATGACTGCTCTCGTCTTACCGGCGATCGCCATCCCGTTCGCGGCGATCGCCGGTAAACGGTGAGGGCAGTCAGTATGAACGGTTTCCCCGGTTGTCGGTTCGCGAACGCGACACCCTGGGGCGAAACACCCCAACCGACACCCGCAGTACATAAATGCCAAAGACGCCTCAGTGAGAGAGAGTAGAATGGTGGACGTAGACGTCAGCGAGTTTTTCACGTGGTTGTACCGGGCGGCGCTTTTCCTCATCGGGCTGTGGATCGGACTCATCGCTCTCTCGCTCGTCTCAGCCAGTGCCGACCTCGGGGACGCCGGATCGGTGCTGCTCATCGGCGGTTTCGGGATCATCGTTCCCCTCCTCGCGTATGGACTCCGCCAGGTGATGTTCCCGAATTGATCGAGCGCCGGTCGCCCCCGTCGATGGCGACACGGAATCCGAGGCGGGAGGTATATCCTCCCGACCGCCGTACCACAGCGCGTGTGCACACTGACACTCGCCTGGCGTACGTTCGACGCGGCGCCGGTCGTGGTGGCCGCAAACCGCGACGAGTTGCTGGATCGGGATGCCGATCCCCCGACCGTCGAGGCGGGCGATCCGTCCTTCGTTGCGCCGCGTGACGCCGAGGCGGGCGGCACCTGGATCGGCTACAACGAGTCCGGCGTGTTCGCCGGGATCACGAACCGCTGGGTCCAGGTTGCCGAGGGTGGCGAGCGATCCCGTGGACTGCTCGTCCGAGACGTGCTCCGTGCGGAGAGCGCCGCGGCAGCGCGAGCGACGGTCGAGGCGGCGGTCGAGGCGGATACCTACGACGGGTTCAACCTCGTCGTCGCCGAACGGGACGGCGGGTCGACGGACGAGACGCCGGCAGCGTACCTCTTCGAGTGGGACGGCGACCTGCGGGTCCGCCGCCTCGACCCCGGCGTCCACGTGGTCGTCAACGTCGGCCTCGACGGCGAGTACGTCGAACCAGAGAGAGAGCCCAGCCGCGGTCGCGAGCAGGCACAGAACGCCGAACGAGTCCGCGAGACGCTCGATCCGGAGGCCTTCGAGTCGGCCGCGGCGTGGCGGGATGCCGCAGCCGAGGTTCTCGGCGACCACGAGTTCGGCGTCTGCATCCACGAACCCGAGCGAGGGTTCGGCACCCGATCGTCCTCTCTCGTCACCCTTTATGACGACGGCAGCGCCGACTTCGCCTTCGCCGATGGGCCGCCGTGTGAGACCCCGTTCCGTCGGGTCGAAAGTCAACTTTAAACGACTCGCGGGCGTCCGTCGGGGTATGAGCGCAGGAGCCGCCGAAGCGGAACTCTCGGAGGACGAACTCGAAGGGCTGGAACTCATCCGGGAGACGGGAGGGATCCACCAGAGCGACTTCTGGAAGGAACTCGACATCTCCTCGCGGAAGGGCAGCCGGATCGCCGACCAGCTCGCCTCCCTCGGTCTCATCGAGCGCGAGGAGACCGTCTACAACGGTCACAACACGTACCACCTCGAACCCGCCGCCCGCGACCTCGACTTCTCGCTTTTGATGGCGGGCGATATGCTCTCGCCGTTCATCGGCGAAGAGGAGGTCAACCACAACAGCGACGCCTTCTCGCAGTGGCTGATGAACCTCGCCTACGAGGAGTACTGAGCTTTTCACCCCGGCAGTTTCGCGAACGTCGTCACCCAGGAGTGGCGGGGTTCTGCAGTCACGTGTCTACAGAGAAAGCAAGGCGAGTGCCTCGGGGCTTGACCCCGAGGCGGTTCACCAGGTGTAGTTCGCTCCGTACTCCGATCGGACGTGCTAACGACGGACAGCACCGTGGAGTCGACGGATCGAACCCACGGCCCTGAAAAATCGACGCAGGGTAGTTCCCGCACGCGATGTGCGCTTGCGAGGGATCGTCTCGCCCCCACCGACGGGGCGTTACTCCTCGTCTTCCTCGCCTTCGTCGGCCTCGTCTTCGGACGGTTCGAGGTCGTTCTCGGCGATGTACTCGGCGATCTCGTCGTTGTCGAGTTCAACGAACGCCTCGGTCTCCGTCGAGACTCTCGCCACGTCGACGCCGTCGGCGGCGAGTTCGTCGTCGTTGGCCGTGGCGATGGCGCGCAGCGCCAGCCCGACGCCCTCGTCGAGCGTCAGGTCGTCCTCGTAGTTCTCCTCTAAGTACTCCTGGAGTTCGCTGCGGTCGGCGCCGATCGAGACGGCCTTCCACTCGTAGGGGGTCCCCGAGGGGTCCGTCTCGTAGAGCCGGGGTGTGCCGTTCTCGATGCCGCCGATCAGCAGGGCGACACCGAACGGCCGCGCGCCGCCGACCTGCGTGTACTGCTGGATGTGGTCGGTGACGTTCTTCGTCAGCGTCTCGATGCCGACCGCCTCGCCGTACCGCAGCCGGTTGACCTGCGCCTGCCGGCGCGCGAAGTCGATGAGCTGTCGGGCGTCGGCGACGTGGCCGGCCGAGGCGATCCCGGCGTGGTCGTCGGCCTTGTGGATCTTCTCGACGCTCGTCGGCTCCATCAGCGGGGAGCGCGATCGCTTGTCGGCCGCGAGCACGACGCCGTCCGGCGTCCGGACGCCGACGCTCGCTGTCCCTCGCTTCACCGCCTCCCGGGCGTACTCCACCTGGTAGAGACGACCGTCCGGCGAGAAGATCGTGATTCCACGGTCGTATGCCTGCTGTTGGGCTTGTCCCTGCATAGTATCACTCGAAATCGAGCCGCGTCGCGCCCGCGAACCCATCTGCTCCCGCGACGTCGACGCGCCTGTCGCGAACGACGGCGGAGTGTGGTTCGTCCTCGAACACGACGTCTCTCTGTTCTTCACCTCCGGCCCGACCGTTCAAATACCTTTCCTCACAGGCACGAACGGTCCCCGAGATTCCCCGCACGCGGACGCCCACTGGCTGGCCGTCGACCCGATCCAGCGACGCGATCGCCGCCCGGCCCCGGTCTTCGGTCCCCCTGTACGCCCGGACGATCGCCTCGCCGTCGCCGTCGACGAACTCGAACGAGATCACGGTCAGATCCGTCTCGGCGCTGCCGACGTCGCCGTAGAGATTCTGTGCGGCGTACCAGAGGTCCCGCTGGAACGTCCCGCGGTCGATCGTCGCGTCGGGCCACGCCTCGATCTCGACGGCCAGGTAGCGCCACCGCGGCTGGAGATGTTTCGGGAGGTGTTTCATTCGTCCTCAGTCGGGATAGATACCCGCTCGCTCGCCGTCCCGTACCGCTCGGCGACGAGGACGCCGACCTGCTCGTGGACCCGCTCGACGCCGGTGAGGACGAAGCCCTCGTCGGTCAGGGAATCGACGAGCAGGCCGACCGTCGCGGGGTCGTCGACCTCAGGGCTGTAGAACGGTTCGTCGGGATCCGGTTCGCCGAAGAACATCACGTCGCCGAGGACGAACCGGTCGGGGTCCAGGTCGGCGATGATCGCGATCGCCTCGCGCTTTTCGTCGTCCGAGAGGTGATGCATCGCGAAGTTCGAGGTGACGATATCGACCTGGCCGTCGTAGTTGGGCTCACGAAAGCTCCCCTCACCGAATTCGACGTTGTCGATCCCGGCCGCTTCGGCCTTCGACCGCGCCTCCGCAAGCATCCCCTCGCTGATGTCGCGGCCGACCACGCGCTTTGCGTCCGGTGCCAGCGCGAGTGCGATTGCGCCCGTTCCCGTCCCGAGATCCAGGACGACGTCGTCGGCGTCGGGCGCCGCGTTCTCGACGACGAGATCCGCACACGCGAGATACTCAGTGGAGTCCTGCTCGTCGTCGTACGACGAGGCCGCCTCCGAAAAGCGCGCCGCGTGTTCGTCAATCGTCTTCTTCATACCGGCCACGTTCGACGCCCGGGGCAATGAACGACTCGGACAGTCGCCGACGGTTGCGGTCGACGAGTCGCTCCCACGCTTCGAGGCCGTCGCGGATCCACGCCGCGCCGAGCCCGATCTCCTCGCCGACGGCGGCGAGTTCCCGGTGGGCTCGCACCTCCAAGTGCGAGTTGGCGTTCGCGCTGACGACGTACGGCGCGTCGTAATGATCGAGCAGATGCTTCAGCCGCCGGAGTTTCTCGAGGTGGCGGACGCGGCCGCCGCCGCGGGCCCGCAGCGCCGGGCCGAGATTCACCTCGATCCGGACGTCGTTGTCGCGGGCGGCCTTCGCGAGCACGTGGTTGACGTCGCCGTCGCCGCCGACCGCCCCCTCGTCCCGTGCTGTCCCCTCGAACGGACGCGTGAGCACGTCGACTCGCGCCTGTTCGACGGCGAAGCGGTTCAGCGCGTCCGTCCCACCGCCGACCAGAACGAGCGTGTGATCCGTGCGGGCGTTTCCGACTGCGCCGCTGGCGTGTTGGGGGTCGGGGGCGACGATCTCGGCGGCGTCGACGACGTCGACCGGATACGCCTCGCGCAGGCGCTCGTAGTCGGGGGCGGCCTCGTTCGCGCGGACGACCACACCCTCGTACCCGTAGCGGTCGACCGTCGTCGCGAACCGGGCGGCCGTGCTGCGTCCGTCGGGGTGGGCGTGGACCGCCTCGTACATAGCCGCGAGAACGCGGCGGGGGCGTATGGGGGTTACGGATCAGCGGGCGCTCGGACAGGAAGGGCGAGGATGCCCCGCCGGCGTGTTACTGCCGTGACTGCAGGGCCGCCGCGCCAGCCACAAACGACGCGAGGGCTGCGACGATCCCGAATCCAGGCGTCGAGATCGCGGACCCGGAATCTGTTGCTGTGGCCGCGTCGTCACGGATCGGAACGTCGAAATCCGCGGACTGGTCGCCGTCGGCGACGCTTACCGAGACGGTAACCGAGTCGTGTGTCTCCACCGCCGAGAGATCGAACGTCGCGTTCCAGGCACCGTCCGGACCGACGGTGGTCGACGTGGTCTGCAGGAACTGCGGGCTCGTCTCGCCGGCGGAACTGACTCGCACGCGGATTTCCGTCCCGGAGTCGAGGCTCGTCGTTCCCTCGATCGTCGCGTTAGCCGTCGAATGGACGGATTCCGTCTCTACCTCGAAGATCGATCCATCCGACTGTCCCACGGCAGGACCGACAGCCACCGCCGAGAGCACGAGCAACGCGGCGATACCGAGCGCGATGGTCGAGCGGGTGAATCGTCTGTCGTTCAGCCGATCGAGACAGTCGGGTGGAGGGCTCACAGTCATCTGCGTTCGGGAGAACGAGCGTGCACGACAAGTACCCAGGGAATACTTAAATCGCCGCTTTAACCGTTCTGAGAGCGGTTACTCAACCAACCGCCGCGTCGCATCCGTCAGCGCCGTGGCCGCGCGGCGAACGTCGTCGACGTCGACGTACTCGCGTTCGGCGTGGGCGACCGCGCCCTCCTCGTCCGCGAGGACGCCCGGGCCGAAGACGACGACCGGGGCGGGCGAAAAGTACGACGCCTCGGTCGCGGCGGTGAAGGGGCGGACCGTCCCGGAGCCACCCGCCCGCTCGGCGGCGGCCGCGAGCGTCCGGACGAGTTCGTGGTCCTCGTCGGTCGCAAAGGCCGCCAGAAACGGCGTCGGCCGGTCCGTCAGCGCGAAGTCGACGCCGACCGGATCGGGGACCGACTCGCGGACGGCGCTCTCCAGTTCCCGCCGGAACTCCTCGGCGGTCTCCGGCGGGACGCTCCGCCTGTCGACGACGAGTTCACAGCGCGCCGGCACCTGGTTCGTCGCCGCGCCGCCGGTCACCGTCGTCGGCGTCAGCGTCGCCGGGCCCAGTTGGGGATGGGGGTCGCGGCCGGTGTCGAACTTCCGGATCGCCGCCAACGCCCCTTCGAGGCCCGCGATGGCGTTGACGCCCGAGTCGGGTTCGGCGGCGTGGGCGGCCGACCCCGAGAGCGTGAGCGTGCCCTGGAAGCGACCCTTCGCGGCCGAGCAGACGTCCAGCCCGGTCGGTTCGCCGACGACGTACAGGTCGCCGTCGAGGTCGAGCGCGTCCGCGCCGGTCGAAAGCGCCTCCTCGTCGGGCGTCACCGCGAGCGTGACGCGGGCGCCGTCGGCCGGATCGACCGCGAAGAAGGCCGCGAGGATGGCCGCGAGCGGCCCCTTGGCGTCGCAGGAGCCGCGGCCGTGGATCCGGAGCAGATCATTGTCGTCCCCGTCTGCCTGCTCACTCTCGCCGGCGAACTCGCGCTCGAACGGCACGTGCGGCGAGACGGTGTCGATGTGCGTGTTGAAGACGAGATGCGCCTCCGCGGTCGCAGCGTCAGCGCCCTTCGAGGCAAGCGTGTTGCCGGCGTCGTCCACGCGGACGTCGACCCCCCGTGTCTCCAAGATCTCGACCAGCAGGTCCCGCATCTCACCGACGTCCTCGTTCGAGGCGACGGGGACGGCGCGTTCGAGAAAGGCGATCGGATCGAAGTCGTCGCCGCCAGTCTCGGCCACAGCGTCGCCGCCGTCAGTGCGTGCTGCGCCGGGGGCGCCCACTCCCTCGCTCATCTACCTCGACCGGACGACCAGTGCCAGGTCGTCGGCGAACTCCCGTTCGGCGGGGCCGGCGAGCGTCGCCGGGCCGTCGTCCGGCACGGTGATCCGCAGGTCGCCGCCCGGCGGACTGACGATTACGGGGTCGTCGCCGTCGATGCGTCCGAGGCGCTTTGCGACAGCCGCGACTGCGACCGCACCCGTGCCACAGGAGCGTGTCTCGCCCTCGACGCCGCGCTCGTAGGTCCGCTGGCGGAAGCGCGGCAGGTCGTCGCTTCGGGTGTCGTCGTCTTCGGTCGCCGCCGCATCGCCGCGTTCGTCCGTCGGATCGACCCGAGACGCGACCGTGACGTTCGCGCCCTCCGGGAAAACGTCGGCGTAGCGGACGGCGGGCGCGATCGCATCGAGATCGACGTCGTCGACGTCGTCGACGAGGGCGACGGCGTGGGGGACGCCCGTATTCACCGCGGTGACGGTGAGTCCCTCGACGTCGGACTCGATCAGTTCGGTGTCGCGTGCGAGCGGCACGTCCTTCGGTGCGAACGAGGGCCGCCCCATCTCGATCGTGACGTCGTCGCCGTCGACGGCCGCGTGGCGCGTGCCCGCGGGCGTGTCGATCATCAGTTCCGTGGCCCCGGTCCGCTCGGCCGCCCACGCCGCTGCGACGCGGGCGCCGTTGCCGCACATCGCCGCGACGGACCCGTCGGGTTGCACGAGGGTCATCACGACGCGGGGCGGCGAGTAGCGCTCCTCCAGAGCGAGAAAGAGCACGCCGTCGGCGCCGGTTCGTTCCGAGGACTCGTGGGTCACGCCGGTCTCCCGGTCGCAGTGGGCCGCCGCAAAGGCCGGCCGGTCGGGAATCGACTCGGCGGCGTCGACGACGATGAAGTCGTTGCCGGTGCCGTGGTACTTCTCCACGGCGACGTGGTCGTGCTGTAGGCTCATTGTTCGAGTGCTGTGAGGTCAGTCAGGGACTCCCGCCGCCGCGCGAGTCGGACGGTCGTGCCGGAGCGGACGACTTCCGCCGGCCGGGGTCGCGAATTGTAGGTGCTGGACATCTCGTATCCGTACGCGCCCGCGTTCCCCACCGCGAGGATATCCCCCCGTCGAGGCCGCGAGAGCGGTCTGTGTTCACATAGTACGTCCGCGGACTCACAAATAGGTCCCGCTACGGTCGTATCAACCGTTTCGGCGTCCTCTGCCGCTGTGACGTTCGAAATCGCGTGATACGCGTCGTACATCGCCGGACGGAGGAGCGTCGTCATCCCGGCGTCGACGCCGACGACAGTCGCATCGCGCGCCCGCTTCACTGTGTTGACCCGGGTGAGGAGGACGCCCGCGTCGGCCACGACGTAGCGGCCGGGTTCGACTGCGAGCGCGGCGTCGACGGTTCCGAGGGCCTCACGCGTCGCTTCCGCCACCGCGTCGAGGTCCAGCGGCGGTTCGTCCTCGCGGTACGGGACGCCGAAGCCGCCGCCGACGTCGACGAACTCCAGGGAGCCGCTCTGCGATTCGATCTCCCGCGTCAGATCGCCCATCCGCCGGACGAGTTCGCGGTGCGCCGAGAGGTCCTCGCCGGAGATACCGCTGCCGGCGTGGGCGTGGACGCCGACGAGGTCGAACTCCGCGGCCCACTGGCCGGCGAGATCCGCGACGCGTTCGATCGGAATGCCGAACTTCGCGTTCGCGCCGGTCTGGACCTTCTCGTGGTGGCCGGCGCCGACGCCGGGGTTCGCGCGGATGCAGAGCCGCCCGTCGAAGCCGCGATCCCGAAGCCGATCGACCGTGTCGGCCGCGCCGACCGTGACCGTGAGTCCGGGATGGTCGCGCCAGCGGCCGACGACGTGGTCGAGGTCGCGTCCCGGCGGATTGACCGCCGTATACTGGATCCGGTCGCCCGTGAAGCCGGCCGCGAGCGCGCGCTCGACCTCGCCCGCGGAGGCGCACTCGACGTCGAGCCCGGCCTCGCGGACGGTCTGCAGGACGGGTCGGCCGATGTGGGCCTTCGCGGCGTAGCGGACGTCCGCGTCGGGAAACGCCGCCTGCAGCCGTGTGCAGTTCTCCTCGACCCGATCGAGGTCGACGACGTAGAGCGGGGTCTCGTACTCCTCGGCGAGCGCCCCGAGGTCGCCCTCGTCCCACTCGGCGAGGCGACGGACCGCCGGCCCTCCGCCGTCGACGTCGCTCATTCTCGCAGCGCCTCCTCGCGTCTGGTGTTATCGAGGGTATCGTCCTCGATGTCGAGTGCGACGACCGCGGGCTTGTACGCGCCGGACTCGAAGAGGTCGTGGTCGCCGAGCGACGACTCCACGTACCGGGTGAACGCGCGGCGGTCCGAGGGCAGGTGGCCGTAGATGACCTCCTCCTCGACGAGGTCGTACACCGGAATTCGCGGGCTGAGAAGCGTGTTCTCGCCGACGACGGTGTTCTCCCCGACGTGGAAGCCGGAGGTGACCCGACAGCCCGCGCCCAGTGAGACGCCGTCCTCGACGATCACCGGGGCGTCCTCCACAGGTTCGAGCACGCCGCCGATGAGCGTGTTGGCGCCGAGCTTGACGTTCTCGCCGAGCTGGGCGCAGGAGCCGACGGTGTCACAGGAGTCGACGAGCGTCCCGTCGCCGACGTGGGCGCCGACGTTGACAAAGGAGGGCGACATCATTATACAATCGGAGCCGAGGTACGCGCCGCGGCGGATGGCGGTCCCGTCCGGCGTGTTTCGGGTCCCTCGGCGGCCGAGATCGGTCGTCGAACGCAGCGGCAGTACGTCGTAGTACGTGACGCCGCCGTACTCTCGGGGTTCCGTCTCGCGCAGGCCGAAGTTCAAGAGGATGCCGCGCTTGACCCACTCGTTGACGACCCAGCCGTCTGGGCCGCTGCCGCCTGTCTGTTCGGCCGCGCGGATCTCGCCCGCTTCGAGCGCGTCGATGAAGGCATCGAGCGTCGACTGCGCCGCCGAGCCGGCGGTCGCGGCGTCGAGTTCGTCGTCCTGGTAGCGCTGCCACAGGTCGTCGATGTCGGATTCGAGTGTCATCGTGTGTTCCCTCCCGCGTCGCCGCCATCCAAGACTTCATCGAAATCGTATCGCCCCGCCTCGCGGCCGGCGAGCCAGGCCGCGGCGTCGAGCGCCCCGTTGGCGAAGATGCTCCGCGAGCCGGCGCGGTGTGTCAGTTCCAGGACCTCGTCGTTGCCGGCGAGCAGGATCTCGTGCTCGCCGGTGATGTCGCCTGCTCGCCGCGCGTGGACGCCGATCTCGTCGCCCTCGCGCGGTTGGTCGCCGACGCGCCCGTGGACGCGGTCGGCGTCGTCGTCCGCGCTCGACGCCCGCGCGTCGGCGATGTCGTCGAGGATCGTCAGCGCGGTCCCCGAGGGCGCGTCCAGCTTGCCGTTGTGGTGCGTCTCAGTCACTTCGATGTCGTACCCGGGGAGCGCGGCGACGGCCTCCCGAACCGCCCGCCGGAGTGCGCCGATGCCCCGTGAAAAGTTCGAGGCCCGCAGGAACGGGACCGCTGCCGCGACGGAATCGAGCGTCGCGACCTGCGCGTCGTCGTACCCGGTCGTGCCGACGACGACGGCGACGTCGTTATCGGCGGCGGTCCGGAGGTACTCGACGCTGGCATCAGGGACGGTGAAATCGATGAGTACGTCGACGTCGTATTCGGCGAGCGCCGAGCCGAGTTCGTCGTCGGCGACGACAGCGTCCGGTGCGGCGGGAGCGTCGCCGCTCGGAACGGCGGGAGGGTTTCGGCTGGCCGCGAGGACGTGGTCGACATCCTCGCGGTCGGTCGCGGCGGCGAGGAGTTCGCCGCCCATCCGGCCGCTCGCTCCGGTGATCGCGACGCGGAGGCCGCCGGCCATCACACCGCCTCCGTCTGCTCGCGGTCCGGCTCCTCCGCCTCATCGAGTTCCGCGAGGATGCGTTCGAGTTCCTCGCGGGGCTCTTCGGAGAGATCCGTCAGCGGCGAGCGCACCGTGTCGGCGCTGTGGCCGCGGATCTCCATCGCGGCCTTGACCGGGATGGGGTTCGTCTCGGCGAACAGCTGGCGGAACAAAGGCGAGAGCTCGTAGTGGAGTTCGCGGGCGCGCTCCATCTCGCCGGCGAGCGCGGCGTCGACCAGGGCGACGGTCCGCTCGGGCTCGACGTTGCCGGCGACGGAGACCACGCCGCGGCCGCCGAGCGCACAGATCGGCAGCGTCAGCGCGTCGTCGCCGGAGAGCACCGCGAGGTCCTCGTCGCGGGTGTACTCGATGACCTCCGAGATCTGTGCGATGTCGCCGCTTGCGGCCTTGTACGCCCTGATGTTCTCGTGGGACGCGAGCTCGGCGACCGTCTCGGGTTCGATGTTCTGTCCCGTCCGCCCCGGGACGTTGTAGACGATCTGCGGGAGGTCGACCGCGTCGGCGATCGCCCGGAAATGTTCGCGGAGGCCCGCCTGCTCGGGCATATTGTAGTACGGCGAGATGAGCAGCAGGCCGTCTGCGCCCGCCCCGGCCGCGCGTCGGGAGAGGTCAAGCGCCTCGTGGGTCGAGTTCGAGCCGGAGCCGGCGATCACCGGCACGTCGTCGACGGCCTCGACGACCGTCTCGACGACCTCGATGTGTTCGTCGTGTGTCAGCGTCGCGCTCTCGCCAGTCGAGCCGGCAGGAACGAGGCCGGCGACGCCGGCGTCTTCCAGCCGCTGGGCGTCGGCAGCGAGCGTTTCGTGGTCGATCTCTCCGTCGGGTGTAAAGGGCGTGGTCATCGCGGGGAACACGCCGGTGAAGTCGAGTTCTGTCATAGGTTGTGTGTACTGTTGTCTGCGGTCGGTGGTATGTCGATCCGGGTCGGTCGGAAACCGGTGCGAGCCCGTCGAAAATCGCCAGGGACGGGGATGCCACTCCCGCCCAGAGCGTCAGGGCGCGCGTTTTTTACCACGGAAAAGAGTGCCACGCGCCGCTATCGGACGCGGCAGGTCCGTCGTCGGCGTGGCTCGGCTCACGTACGGCAAACTGTTCGCCGGTATAATATACGTTTCGACGTCGGTGCGCCAGCACGATTCAGCGCCGCCTCGGCGACGGCGGCCGTCGCACGACCGGACATTCATGTAGGATGCCGCCCCCACGTTGTGTATGACCGAAATCCACTCGAACCAGCGGGTGGCGATGCTCGCCGACGCGCAGAACCTCTATCACACCGCCCAGAGCCTCTACTCGCGGAACATCGACTACTCCGCGCTCTTGGAGAAGGGCGTCGCGGGCCGGGAGCTCACCCGGGCGATCGCGTACGTCATCCGCGCGGACTCGCCGGAGGAGGAAAGCTTCTTCGACGCGCTCGTCGACATCGGCTTCGAGCCGAAGATCAAGGAGATCAAGACGTTCGGGGACGGCTCGAAGAAGGCCGACTGGGACGTCGGGATGAGCCTCGACGCCGTCACGCTCGCGAACCACGTCGATACCGTCGTCCTCTGTACCGGCGACGGCGACTTCTCCAGGCTGTGTTCGCACCTCCGCCACGAGGGCGTCCGCGTCGAGGTGATGGCGTTCGGCGAGTCGACCGCCGAGGAGCTGATCGAGGCTGCGGATACGTTCCTCGATCTCTCGGAGCGACAGGAGACCTTCCTGTTGTGAGCGCGTCGGTCCGAAGGAGCCCGCCCCGTCGACGCCGCCGTCAGAAGGGGACTACAGTTCGAGCTCCGTGACGGAGTCGACCTCGAACTGGTAGACCTCCGGTTCGCCGGCCAGCAGGTCCGGAAGCGCCGCTTCGAGCCGCTGGAAGTGCTCCGAGTCGGTGTGTGCTTCCAGCGCCTCGGCGTCCTCGTACTGCTCGAAGAAGCGGATGACGTTGCCGTCCTGAATGTCCGTCGCCGCGCGGTAGTCGATGGTACCGTCCTCCTCGTTGGACTCCTCGACGAGCGTCTCCGCGATGTCGAGCGCCTCGTCGAGCCTGTCCGGTTCGATGGGGAACGACGCGTGGAGTACGATCATCTGACCACCTGACTGGTCATCCCACAGTCACTAAATAGTACGCGAGAATAATTCTCGATTATGGCAGACTCAGGTGTCACAGAGTATATTTTTGACACTCAAGGCTCTATAAAATCATCTCCAGTATTGAGGGATGGAACTCTGTACGTCGGTGACGACAGCGGCTACCTGTACGCGGTAGACGCTGACTCGGGGGATGAGGAATGGCGGTACAGCACCGATGGTGGTATACATACATCACCCACAGTTTGTGAGGACACCGTCTACATCGGCAGCAGGGACGGTTACGTGTATGCGCTCGAGGCCGCAACGGGAGTGACGAAGTGGAAATTCGAAACAAACGACCGTATTGAATCTTCGCCGGTTGTGTGCAACGACACCGTGTATGTAGGCAGCGACGACACTCGTTTTTACGCCATCGAAGCTACTACTGGAGCTCAAAAGTGGCAGTTCGAAACCAACCGCCCCGTGAGGTCAACACCAGTCGTATACGAGAAGGCAGGACTCGTCTTTGTTGGGAGCAACGATGGTCATCTCTATGCGATATATACGTCGGAGGACCACTGGAGCGATGCTCGCCCTGGAAAAGAACACTGGAGTTTTGAAACCGGAGAAAAGGTCGAATCCTCACCAGACGTTGGTAGAAACACCGTCTACATCGGGGGCAGCGACAACCATCTCTACGCGATCAATACAAATTCCGGGAAAGAACGCTGGCGGTTCACCGCCGAGAGAGGTGTCACTTCTCCGGAAGTAAATAGAGGGACCGTTTACGCCGGGAGTTACGACGGCCACTTATACGCCGTTGACTCTGAGACGGGGGCCGAGCGCTGGCGATTCGAGGGTCGAGACGCGATGTCTTCCTCACCGACGGCCACTACTAATGCCGTCTATATAAGTAATCGAGATGACTCTTTGTACGCCATCGACACTGACTCGGGTGAGCGACTGTGGCAATACGACGTTGACGGCAGAGTGTGGTCGTCGCCAACAGTAAAAGAACGTATGGTTTTCGTCGGAGACACGAACGGTCAGGTCTATGCAATAGATAGTAAGAGAGCAAATCCGGCAGCCTACGACGGGCCACCGTTCCCGACGAATGGCCCCACCTCTGCGCAGTCTTTCAAAGATCCTGCGACGGAACGACACTACGCTGAGCGAACCCGCACCTCTTATTTAGTTGATCGTTTGATTGAGGTGGCCGATATTGGAGGACCGACTACTTTTGATCCAGACGCCGATGAGACAGTTTCGGTCAGTTTCGACAAAAAAGCTGAGGGACGTATGGTATACATTACTGATCATGTAGAGCCGGAAACAGCCGATGATTCAGCCGATTCTGACGACCAATCGACCGATCACTGTCCTGCCTGCGGGGAAGATGTATTTGAAGAAATCTCTCCTAATACCGAAAATGTGAATTTCTGCCCGTATTGTGGTGAAGACGTCTCAGACGTGAGTTTTGAGAAGGAGACGTCCAGTGAGTTCACCCCGTATACTCGAAACACCGTGATGGGATATTTCGAGGACGACAAACTCGAAGCGGTTTGTATTTTCCACGAGTTCCAGCACGCACCGCTATACGGTCGGGGCATCAAGTACGGACCACTCCAGAGGACGGAGACAAATACGGGTGACGTGCGCGCAGAGATGGTCTGGATGTCCTAACGCAGAACGAGCGACGGCGAACCGCGGATCTCTTGCCGGACGGCGTCGAAACGGGGGTAATGACCGACACGACCGCCGAGGAGACCGTCGCGGAACTCCGGACGATCGCCGACTACCAGTTCGGGGCCGGGGCGGGGGCTGCGCTTTTCCCCCCCGATCGCGACGGCGAGCGGACGCTCCACCGCTCGACTGGCGGGCGGCCACGGCAGGTCGTCGCGGCCGAGGGGCGGATCGTCTCCTTCGGGACCGACGGGCGGTTCACGCTGGGGCTCGTGGGGGGGCAGCGACTGGTCGACGCGCTCGATGCCCCCGCGTACCGCGTCGTCGTCGGCGAGGAGAGCGAGCCGTTCGTCCGCGACGGCAAGAACGCCTTCGCGAAGTTCGTCCGCGAGGTCGACCCCGCGGTGCGGCCGGGCGACGAGGTCGCGGTCGTCCGCGGCGACGACACCGTCCTCGCGGTGGGCCGCGCGGAGCTTTCGGCCGACGCAATGGCCGATTTCGAGACGGGGATGGCTGTGCACGTCCGGGAGGGGGCCGGGGCCGACAGCGACGGCACCGAGAAAACGGATGGCGACGGGGACATCGCCGGGTGAGCGATCGGCAACCGCGGCAACAGCAGAGGGGTATCGCAGACTGATCAGAGACCGAGCGCCGTCAGGAGCGGAACGCCGCTGGCGAGCGCCCCGAGGAGATAGCCGAGGATCGCCCCGCCGTTCAGAAGCGGGAGCCCCGCGTGCGCTCGCCCCTTCAGGACCATCCACAGCAGCGCGAACAGGCCGGCGAACGTCCCGATCATCGCCGTCAGCGCGGGGAGCGTCAGCGCCGGGAGCCCGGGGACGCCGAGCGAGGGCGCCAGCGACGGATCGAGGAAGAAGGCCGCGCTCGCGATCAACACGGTCGGGATCACGGCGTCGCCGAGACCGATGAAGAACGCGTCGCGGACGTCCTCTTCGTCCTCTCCGTTGGCGGGTACGTCCTTGTCGTCTCCGTTCTCTTCGTCTGCGGAGTCATCGCTTTCCCGCTCGTCACTGTCGTCGACTTCACCCTCCGAATCTCCCTCGATCGCTTCCGAGCGAGCGTCCGCGAGCGAGTACGACAGCGTCGTCGGGACGACCAACACCACCGGGAGGTTCAGGTCCATCACGCCCTCCGCGAGATCGAGCATATGCTCGGTGCCGTAGACGCTGATCGCGTCGTAGACGGCCAGTACGGAGAGCAAAAGGAGTGCCGGCAGGAGGCCGAAACTGATCCCGAACAGCCCCGCGGCGCCGGCGCCCATCACGACGCCAGCGGCGTCGATGACGTACCACTCGGGGTGCACGACGAGGAGAGCCGCCAGTGCGACCGACGCCCCGATCGCGGCCAGCGGCGGCAGCAACACCGAGAAGACGTACCACGCGATCGACGCGGCCGCGAGGACGACGAACCCGCGGACGATCCAATCGAGGTCGAACTTGAACGCCGCGAGCATCAGCGCGGTTGCGACGAGGATCGCGCCGATGTAGACGAGGCTGTTCGTCGGATCCGAGGGGTCCTCGACGGTCTGGTACCCCTGCTCGTAGAACGTCGGCACGAGCGCCAGCGCACCGAGTTGGACCAGGAGAAACAGCAGGGCGGCGAACCCGACGCCGGCCGCGACGCGTTTTCGCATACGCCCGAAGTTGCAACTGCCCCACCAAGGGGGTTGTGTTTCGGCGCGCTCGAAGCCGGACCGGCCGTTCGACGCGCCAGAAGCTGAGCGGGGCGACGTTACCGCGCGTACAGCCGCTGGCCGATGAGCGAGGCTTCGCGGACGCCCGCTTCGGGCGTGACGGCCACGAACGGGCGGTCGACGGGGCCGAAGACGTCGACGACGCGGCCCACAGTCGACAGCGACTCGTCGACGGCTTCGGCGCCGATGCCGGGATGATCGGGGCCCTCACAGCGAACCACGAGGAGGCCCTGTGCCATCCGTGAGACGGTTCCGAGGCGTTGCATCGTCAGTCCCGGAGGATGCCGACGTAGGCGGCAACCGCCTGCAGGAGATCGTTCTTCGTGGAGTCGTCGGCACCTTTCACGAGGACTCGACCCCGAGCGTCCCACTCCCGCGGGTGGGTCACGTCGCGTTCGATGACCGCGTCGTAGCCGATCTGCTGGACGGCCTCTGCGATCTCGTCGACCGTCGGCTCGTCGACGGCGTCGTCGAGCGGGACCCGCCGCCCGTCGTCACGAGAGACGGATGCATCGAGGTAGCGCGGCCAGATGACGTTCTCGACAGCCATAGTCGAACGACCGCGTCGCGACCGTAATACGGTTGTGGTCCGGCCGCGCCCCAGCGAGGGTCGCCAGCGGCTCACCGAACCCGCGGCGAGAGAGCCGGTCGATGCGTGGAACTTTATTCGATCGCAGCCCACGCGTCGGTATGGATCCAGACCTCGCTCGGCTCGACGAGTTCCTCTCAGACGGGGGGTTCGACGGATACCTCGTCGACGCAGACGGGACAGACTCGACTCAGCGGTATCTCTCGGGCTTCGGCGCGCCCGATCCGTTCGTCACGGTCTACACGCCCGAGACGATCGCGGTTCTCGTCTCGACGCTGGAATACGGCCGCGCACGGGCAGAGAGCCGGGCTGACGAGGTGGCGCGGCTGGCCGACTACGACTACCGAACGCTGGCCGACGAGCACGGCTCTACCGAGGCCAGAGCGCGCGTCGTCGCTACCTGGCTCGACGATCTGGGTGTCGAGCGCGTCGCGACGCCGGAGCGCTTCCCGCTCGGTCCCGCGGACAGCCTTCGGGAGCAGGACCTCACGGTCGAGCCCGAACGCGAGAACGTCGTCACCGAGATCCGGGCGGTGAAGACCGACGAAGAGATCGAGCACATCCGCGAGGCACAGACAGCCAACGAGGCGGCGATGGAGGCGGCCGAGGAGCTCCTGCAGGCGGCCGAAATCGTCGAGGACGGCGACGGCTCCCGCCGGCTCCGCCACGAGGGGGAACCCCTGACGAGCGAGCGTCTCAAGGAAGAGATCGAGGTGACGCTGCTCCGGCACGGCTGTGCGCTCGACGAGACCATCGTCGCCTGCGGCGCGGACGCCGCCGACCCCCACGACCGCGGGAGCGGGCCGCTGACCGCCGGCGAGACCGTCATCGTCGACATCTTCCCGCAGTCGAAGGCGACGAAGTACCACGCGGATATGACGCGGACGTTCGTGAAAGGCGAGCCCTCGGCCACCGTCCGGGAGTGGTACGACCTGACCCACGAGGCGCTGGAGGCCGCCATCGACGCCGTCGAACCGGGCGCGACCGGTCAGGCCGTCCACGACGCCGTCTGCGACGTCTACGAGGCCGCCGACGTCCCCACGCTGCGTTCGGATCCGACCGCCGAGACCGGATTCATCCATTCGACGGGTCACGGCGTCGGCCTGGACGTCCACGAACTCCCGCGGCTCTCCCCGGACGGCGGCGAGTTGCAATCGGGCCACGTCGTGACTGTCGAACCCGGGCTGTACGACCCGGCCGTCGGCGGCGTCCGAATCGAGGATCTCGTGGTGGTCACCGAGGACGGCTGTGAGAACGTGACCGAGTATCCGATTCAGCTGCAGGTATCGGACTGAACGGACCGGAGACGACCCGACGAGTGGCCGCTAGCTCGACGATTCGCCGGGGCTGGCAGCCCCGCCCGAGCGTCCCTTGTCATCCCGGTACGCCCGCAGCAGCGATTCGAGTGCGTCGGCTGTCGAGGGAGTGAGAACGCCCGCCTCCTGGCGGACCACACGGTCGCCCTCGACCAGGAACGCGTAGATCGTCTCCTCGTCGATGATGCCAAGGCGGCGGCGGAACGCCTGTTTGTCGACCGAGAGCAGCAGCGTGTTCTCGTGCCGGGACGTGCGTGCATTGGTCGGCGTCATTCCCCCCGACGACGAGGGCGGTAACATCCCCCTTCGGCTCCCGACGACGACCAGTTCGTAGTACGCGAAATGTTCGAAGCGGTCACACAGGTCGGACGCGAGTCCCCGCCAGGAACCCACGAGCGACCGTTGTCGCTGGTGAAAACTGACGACCAGAAGCGTCTGTTCACCGTCGAGGTCGCCGGGTAATTTCATCTTGCGACCGTTCGTGTCTTTCCCGGGGACCGTGGGAAATTTCATTTGTGAGTGTATCCGTGTTATGTCTGTTCGTACGGGCGTCCGGTCGCGGGCTGGCTGTTGCGACGAACTCCCTGCTGGAGCCTTGTGAATCGGGGGGTCGGGCGGCCTCGGAGCGGTTGGTGCATCCCGCGTGCGGACAGACTGCGGACCAGAGAATTAAATCTATGGATCCAAAAATCACACTTGATACTAGTCTGCCCACCGGAGTACCGGACGAGGTGGACGCGATCACGGCACCGAACCCCTTTTGATTGCGGCGGCGCGTAGTCGGCGGCAATGGAGGTACTCGTCGTCGGTGCCGGCGCGATGGGCCGCTGGGCCGGCGAGACGCTCAGGGCCGAATTCAGCGTCGCGTTCACCGACCGGGACCGGGCGGTCGCCGACTCCGCCGCAACCGCGGTCGACGGACGATCCGTACCGCTCGAGACCACGGAGACGTTCGCGGCGGTCTGTCTCGCCGTGCCGATCAGCGTCGTCGGGGAGGCGATCGAAGCGCACGCCGGGAAGGCGTCCCGGGCGATGATCGACGTGACCGGCGTGATGGCCAAGCCCGTAGAGGCGATGCGCAAGCACGTCCCGACGTGTGAGCGTGCGAGCCTGCACCCGCTCTTTGCACCCGAGAACGCCCCCGGCAACGTCGCCGTCGTCGTCGACGAGTCAGGTCCGGTCGTCGACCGCGCGCTGGATGCCATCGCCGAGGCCGGCAACGACATCTTCGAGACCGGGCCTGCGGAACACGACACCGCGATGGAGACGGTACAGGCGGGCGCCCACACCGCGATTCTCGCGTACGCGCTCGCGGCCGAGGACGTCCGCGAGGAGTTTGCGACGCCGGTCTCCAGAACGCTCTCCGAACTCGTCGGGACGGTCACCGGCGGCACCCCGCGCGTCTACCGGGAGATCCAGGAATCCTTCGAGGGCGCCGACGCCGTCGCTGACGCCGCACGACGCATCGCAGACGCCGACGGTGAGACGTTCGAGCAGTTGTACGAGGTCGCGGGCGAACATCCCGACCCGTCGGCAGCGGACGACCAACCCGCCCACACATCCGAGAGCAGCCACACGTCGGAGAACGACCAACGAACCGCCGACCGGTCGCAGTCCGGCGGGGACAAGTGATGATCGACCGCGAGGCCGTCCGCGCGAACGCGAAGTACCTGCGGGAAGTCCGGCCGATCGACCCGGATGAGATCCACGAGTACATCGAGGGGACGCCGCATCCCGCCGTCGTCCGCGAGACGCTCCGCGAGGAGGCGTACGACCTCGGTCTCTACGAGCGGGCGGACGGAACCTTTGTTCCGGTCACCGAGGACCCAGTACCGTTGCCGGGGTGGTCGCCCGACGCCTTCCCCGAGGAGTACGCCTTCGCCCTCGAGGACCAACTCGTCGAGCGCTACGGGCCCGACTGGCACCGCGGCGAGAGCGGCGACCGGCTACGGGACACGATCCGGCGGCTGAAAGAAGACTACTACCGGGGCAATCCGGTCGAGTACGACGCTGAGGCCGCCCTGGCGTACGCGATCTACCATCTGCCGGACTACTACGCGGCAATCGGCTACGTGCTCGACGATCTTGCCGAGCGAGAGCGACTCCCGCGGACGCTCCAAGTGCTCGACGTCGGCGCGGGCGCTGGCGGGCCGGCGCTTGGCCTCCACGACTACCTGCCGGACGACGCCGTCGTCAACTACCACGCCGTGGAGCCTTCGGCGGCGGCCGACGTGCTCGAGGAGATGCTGACGGAGACGGGGCGGAACTTCCGGCCGACGATCCACCGCGAGACGGCCGAGGCGTTCGATCCCGCATCCCTCAGTAGCGAGGGGATCGATCTCGTCCTCTTCGCGAACGTGCTGAGCGAACTCGACGAGCCGGCGGCCGTCGCCGCCCGGTATCTCGACGCCGTCGCCGCCGACGGCTCGTTCGTCGCGATCGCGCCCGCCGACCGGGAGACGTCGATCGGCCTCCGCGAGGTCGAGCGCGCGCTTTCCCCGGCGGCGTCGGACGTGTCCGTCTACTCCCCGACGCTCCGGCTGTGGCCGGACGCGGCGCCGTCGGACCGCGGCTGGTCGTTCGACCGCCGGGACGACATCGCTGCGCCGGGGTTTCAGCAGCGACTCGACGAGGCGGGGGTCGCGGACGCGGACCCGACGGGACCGCGCGAGAGTCGCAGCCCCGGCGACGGCACCTTCCGCAACGAGACGGTGCAGTTCTCGTATGCGGTCCTCCGACCGGACGGCGCCCGGCGTGCGGACGTCCGCGCCGACCCCGACCGTCACGCGAAGATGGCCGAGATGGAGCGCCACGTCACCAACCGGATCGATCTGCTGGCGGTGAAGTTGAGTCGCGATCTGACCGACGACCCGGACGCCAACCCGCTTTTCAAGATCGGCGACGGCAGCGAGGCGGTCGAACAGTACGCCGTCTCGACCGTCCAGGATCCGCTGACCGAGCCGCTGGTGACGGCGGACTACGGCGACGTGCTGGCCTTCGAGAACGTCCTGTGTCTGTGGAACGACGACGAGGGCGCTTACAACCTCGTCGTCGACGGCGAGACTGTCGTCGAGTTCGTAGCGTGAGCCCCACTCGCCGCCTGCGGGCTGCGGCGGCCGGAAAGAGGTCCGGCGGGCCGGTCGCAGTCCGCCGAGCGGTACACATTTCCCCGATCCACCGAAGTAGGGGGTATGAGTGAATCGCTCTCCGTCCTCCTGACGAACGACGATGGGATCGACGCCGTGGGGTTCCGGGCGCTGTACGACGCGATCTCGGAGTTCGCCGAGGTGATCGCCGTCGCGCCGGCGAACGACCAGAGCGCCGTCGGCCGACAGCTCTCCTCGGACGTCGCGGTCCGCGAACACGAACTCGGGTACGCCATCGACGGCACGCCGGCCGACTGCGTCGTCGCCGGACTCGAATCCCTCTGTCCCGACGTCGACGTCGTCATCGCGGGCTGTAACAAGGGGGCGAACCTCGGAGAGTACGTCCTCGGTCGCTCCGGGACGGTCAGCGCGGCCGTCGAAGCGGCGTTCTTCGACGTGCCGGCGATCGCGGTCTCGCTGTACGTCCCGGGCGACGGCGACACGCCCTGGCACGAACAGGCAGACGACACCGAAGACTTCCGTGAAGCCAAGCGCGCGACCTCGTATCTGCTCCGACACGCGCTCGGCGCCGGCGTGTTCGAGCAGGCGGATTATCTGAACGTCAACGCCCCGATCGCCGACGGCGAGGGTCCCGCGCCGCTCGAAATCACGCGGCCGTCGCGGCTGTACGATATGACCGCCGAACACGACGGCAACGGGACGATCACCCTCTACGATCGCATCTGGGAGCGGATGCGCGTCGACGACATCCCCGACCCCGAGGGGACCGACCGGCGCGCGGTCGTCGACGGCAAGGTGTCGGTCTCGCCGCTGACCGCGCCGCATACCACGGAGCACCACGAGGCGCTCGACGGCCTCGCGGAGGCGTACCTCGATACGGTCTGAGTGAGGCGAGTCCGTTCCGTCGACGTCACTTCTCTACCGCTGGCAGACTGCGACCACCCGGAGCCGCCGGTAGTCGGCGGTCCACGTGCCGTCGCGTCCCAGTCGTTCCGATCGTCCTCGCTCGGGGCAGTCATCGCTCCGAGTTGGACGCTCGATCGTATATAAACTCCCGGCCGGACGCGACCGAGCGCCGAAGGGAAACGCTCTTTTCGGGTACGGACGGATATCAGGCATATGAGCGACGGGGACGACGACACGGCCGCCGATTCCGAGGCGGAGACGCCAGCGGAGTCGACAGACGCGACGCCCGAGACCCTGAACGAACGCCTCGACGCCGTCGAGTCCGCCTTCGAGGCGGCGGAGACGGAGGCCGACCTCGACGACGCCGAGGCCGACCTCGACGAGATCGAGGCAGATCTCGAGGACACCGACCTCCCGGAACCGGACGAGGACGACGAGGATCCGGGCGAGGCGCTCGAATCGCGCATCGGGGACCTCCGCGACGACCTCGAGGCCCAGCGAGGCCCCTACGCGAGCGACGTGCTCGACGATATCGACGCGGCGCAGTCGACAGTGACCGACACCCGCTGGACCGACGCCGGGTTCCCGGCGGTGGTCGATGCGGTCTCGGCGTTCGCCGACGCCGTCTCGGAGGCGCTCGACGCCGACGTCGCGGTCGACGGGGACGAGACGGACGCCGCCGCGCTCGATGCAGCGCTTTCGGACGCAGCGGACGTGATCGAGGACGCCGACCTCGATGCCGACGACGACGCGGAGACGATCGAGACACTCGTCGAAGCAGCCGACGACCTGCAAGCCGGTCTCGACGACGCCGAAGAGTGGGACGACCTGGAGACGAACGAACAGCTGATGGCCGAAGGCTTCTACGACGTGCTCGGCCACTACAAGGACTACCCGCCGGAGCTGTCGGCGCTGAAGGAGTGGGAGAGCCGCGGCCGCGTGGATATGGTCCTGCTCGCGAAGGACAGCCTCCAGTCGGACTTTATGGAGGAACACTGTATGGACGCGCTGGTCCGGATGGCCAACGCCGACGCGTTCGAGGAGATGCACGGTCTCGCCGAGCGGCGGGACAAAAAGGCCATCAAGGCGCTCGGTCGGATGGGCGCGGGCGCCGAGGAGGCCGTCGAAACCCTCGTCGAGTACGTCGACGCAGACTCGGATCCCGGACTGCAGAAGGTGACGCTCCGCGCACTGGGCGAGATCGGCTCGACGGAGGCGACGCAGGCGATCGCTGACAAACTGGAGATGGACAACGACAACGTCCGGCCGTACGTCGCCCGTGCGCTGGGCCTGATCGGTGACACGCGCGCGATCGACCCGCTCGCCGACACCCTCGCCGAGGACGACAGCGACACCGTCCGCGCCGCCGCCGCCTGGGCGCTCCGCCAGATCGGTACCGAATCGGCCCTGGAAACCGTCGCGGAGTACACCGACGAGCGGTCCTACCTCGTCCAGCACGAGGCCGACCTCGCCGCCGCAGCTCTCGAAGACGGCGACACTGACGCAGAAGCGCCGGCGGCGTAGCGCTGAACTTTTTGTAGGATCGGCGGGCCAGACGCCCCGTGCTCGCAGGGGACCACCCCGTCCGACTCGTCTGCCTTCTTCTCGTGGTGAGCACCGCCCTCGGAAGTGTCCCAGCCGTAGTGGGCGGCAGCAGCCAACAGGCGGAATTCGGTGTGCCAACCGACAGAGCCGGTGCGCCAACCGACAGAGCGGCGGTCTCCCCCGACACGACACAGACACCAACCACTGACGCAAACACGTCGACGCCGACAGGGCCGCCGCGTATCGTCGCCGTCTTTCCGGATCCGGTGGCCGACGGCGATACCGGCGAGTACGTTGTCGTCAATCCGGGAAACGCGTCGAACTTGACGCTTTCGGATGGGGAAACCACAGTGAGCGTGCCGCCCGACGCTCCCGTCGCGCTCTCGGCAACGCCGAACGCCACTCGTTCGCTCGTCGATGTTCAGGTCGCCGAGGCGAACCTCCGCTTGTCGAATGCGGGCGAGCGCCTCCTGCTTCGCAGCGATGGCGAGGTAGTCGACCGACTTTCGTACGAGGAAACCGACGAAGGCGAACGGCTGAACGCGACGACCGGCCGGTGGACGCCGCGGGGGCTGACCCCCCGGTCGGCCGTCGAGACGGGATCGGCCACCGCGACGGCGTTCGTCCTTCCCGACGCGCCGGACGTGCCGATCGAAACCATCCGCGAGGCTGACGAGCGGCTCCTCCTCGCTGGGTACACCTTCACCTCCGCCCGCGCGGCCGACGCCCTGCTGGCTGCGGTCGACCGCGGCGTCCGCGTCCGGGTGCTGCTCGAAGGAAGCCCGATCGGCGGGATGACGACCGTCCAGCGCGACCGCCTCGACCGGCTCGTCGCCGGCGGCGTCGAGGTGCGCGTGATCGCGGGCCCGCACGACCGCTTCGCGTACCATCATCCGAAGTACCTCGTCGCCGACGACGAGGCGCTCGTGATGACGGAGAACTGGAAGCCGGCGGGGACCGGCGGACGGGACAGCCGCGGCTGGGGTGTGCGGGTAGATTCGGCGGCGACGGCCGACGAACTCGCCGCCGTCTTCGCGCACGACGCCGACGGAATAGACGCCGTGCCGTGGCGAGAACACCGGCGGAACGCGTCGATCGTCGACGGGGAGGCCGCCACCGCCAACTACGACGCGAACTTCGAACCCGCGACGGTCGATATCACGGAAACCCGCGTCCTGACGGCCCCCGGGAACGCCGGGGGAGAAATCCGGGAGTCGATCGCGGCCGCAGACGAGAATATCAGCGTCCTCGTCCCGCGAATCGATCCGGACGGTCCCTACTTCGCCGCGCTCGTCGCCGCCGCCGAGCGTGGCGTCCGCGTCCGGCTGTTGCTCTCGAACGCCTGGTACGACGCGGAGTCGAACCGGGCCGTCGTCGACCGCGTCGACCGCCTCCGCGACCGCGGGCACCCGATCGAGGCGCGGATCGCCCGACCCGCGGGTCGCTTCGGGAAGGTCCACGCAAAGGGCGCCATCATCGACGGCGAAACCGTCCTGCTCGGCAGCCTCAATTGGAACGAGGTGTCGGCGTCCGAAAACCGAGAGGTGGTCCTCGCCCTCGACTCGACGGAGGCCGCGGCGTACTACGGCGAAACGTTTCGCGCCGACTGGGAAGCCGCCGGATCAGGTCGTAGCAACGGTGACTTCCGGGTGAGACTGACGCTGGCTCTCGGTGCGCTCGCCGCAGTCGTGCTCGCAGGGTTCATTCTGCGGCGGACAGTCGAATTCGAGTGAGGAAAGGCGCTGTCGGAGGCTGCCGGGGCTCAGGTTTCGGTATCTACGATCGCCTGCGAGGAGAGTTCCTCGTCAAGTTCGGCGTCGCCCATCTTCTCGACGAGGCTGTCGATCACCGTCTCGCGCATCCCCTTGACGAACTTGATCGAGCCGACGACGAGGTGGCCACCGCCGGAGACGCCGCCGCCGACGACCTCCTCGTTGAGCTCTTCGACCATCCGCGGGATGTCGAGGCGGACGCCGTCCGAGCGCAGGACGGCGAAGTCGGGGCCGTAGCCGATCGTGATCACCGGCTCCCCGTGCTCGCGGACCTGCCGGTCGTGGAGCTTCCCGGTCGTCTTCCCCGGCGCGGGGTAGGTAAAGCGGTGGGCCCACTCGTCGAGGTCGGCGGTGTAGAGGTGTGCGCCGGAGTCCAGCCGTTCGTGTTCGAGGTGCGGCGCTGCGGCGTCCATCTGGCGTTCGATGTCGCGCTCGGCACGCGTCGCGAGGAACTCGACGAGTTCGCGGTGCCGTTCCTCGTCGTCGCAGCCGACGTTCAGGACGTCGTTGACGAGCGACTGGCCATCGTTGTAGCGCAGCCAGTGGGCGGCGTAATCGAGCGCCTCGCCGACGTCGAGGAGCCGCTTGCGGTCGTAGCCTTCGGATTCGGCGAGCGCGATGTACTCCTCCATCGCGTCGGCCTTCGAGCGGTCCGCGAGGCCGGCGACGGCGGGGACGTGTCGCAGTTCGTCGGTCACATCGGGGTCGATCATCCGGGCGAGTTCGACGCACATCATCCCCGTCGTGACCCGGTAGTCCTCGTCGTAGAGGTACGGGTTGACGTGGGCATCGAGCAGGTCCTCGACGGCCTCGGGGTCGGGGTGGTGATGGTCGACGACCGCGATGGGGACGTCGTAGTGGGCGAGGTTCTCGTAGGCCGGAACGTCCTCCTCTGTCGAGCCGTTGTCGAGCATCAGGAGGAAGGGGAGCCGCTGGCCGTGTCGGGCGCGGCCCTCGAGTGCGAAGTTCAGATCGCGCGTGACGTCCTCCATCTCGTAGTACGGCGCTTTCGAGGGCAGTCGCTTGATGAGGTGTCGGGAGGCGTCCTCGTCGTCGTGGACCGACTCGATGAAGTTCGAGAGTGCGAGCTGAACCGGCACCGACGCGCACATCCCGTCACCGTCGGCGTGGTGACGCACGCGGATCGGCCGTCCCTCCAGTACCGTCCGGCGAAGGAGCGCTGCGAGTTCCTGCAGGTCCGCGCGGAGTTTCTCGAAGGCGGGCCATTCGATGAGCGGCTCGACGGAGGCGGGCTCGGCCCGCTCGTCGAAGGTCGTATCGAGGCGTTCGCGCGCCTCGGCGAGTTCCTCGTCGGCGAGTCGGGTCATCGAGTCGACCTCCAACTGGAGCGACCCCTCGTGGGCTTCGACGTCGCCGCCGATCCGGACGACGTCGTCGATATCGACAGCCGGGAACGCGCGGACGCCCGCCTCACGGAACGCGGCCGCGGAGACGATTCCCGTCTCGTCGGCGATCCGGAAGACCGTCGGGCCCCCGGTCTGTTTGATCTGCGCCACCTGGCCCTCGATGTGGACGGTGTCGCCCGCGTTCAGCCCCGCGATCGGGGAGATATCCGGTTCGTGGTCGACGACGACCGTCTGGTACGTCGATCCGGTGAACACGTCGAAAGCGAGGTCGCCGTTCTCCTTGATCTCCTCGAGCGTCACCGTCAGGCGGTCGCCGACCTCGTAGGAGCGATCCAGGTTCGATTCGTGGACGAGCCCCGAGACTTCGTCGGAGATGTCGACGAAGACGCCGTACTCGACGACGCCGTTGACGACGGCGTGGTAACGATCGCCCTCCGCGACGTCTTCGAGCGTACAGTTCGGTGCGAGATCGTAGACGACAGGTCGCGAGTCGGCCTCCGAATCCGGAGAAGACTCGCCGCCGGAATCCCCGGCGTTATCGGCGTTCATATGGTCTGACAGTGGTGCGCCGCGGTTAAGACTTTACAATCGGCGCGCGCCGGACGTCAGTTTGCAGTTGCTCGGTTTCGCCCCCGACCGGAACCCTTAGAAGGCGACCACCCCGAATTTCGGCTATGCGACTCTTCCGGTCGAGCGAGGTACTCGGCATCGCTGCCGACGCCCTCGACTTCGCACGGGAGGCCGCCGGCGAGACTCACCCGGACGAGTATATGGGATTACTCCGGGGCGAGGACGCCGAGGGCCTCGGCCTCGATCGCTCGGGGACCGTCATCACCGACGTGCTGATCATCCCGGGGACGCGCTCGAACCCGATGAGCGCGACGGTCGACTCCAATATGATCCCGAACGACAGCCGGTCGGTCGGATCGATCCACTCCCATCCGAACGGGGTCCTCCGGCCGAGCGACGCCGACCTGGACACCTTCGGGCAGGGCGACGTACACATCATCCTCGGGCATCCCTACGGACCGGACGACTGGGAGGCGTTCGACCAACACGGCGACATCCGCAAACTGGACGTCCTCGACGTCGACCTTCCGGATCCCGAGGACTTTTTCGATTTCACCGAGGAAGACCTAGACGTCGACTACTCCGAGGACTACCGGAGTTCCGGGGGGCGTTTCCAGTGAGAGAGCGCGTCGTCGCGCAGGGCACGTTCGACCTCATCCATCCCGGCCACGTCCATTACCTCTCGGAGGCGGCGTCGATGGGCGAAGAACTGCACGTCATCGTCGCCCGCCGGGAGAACGTCACGCACAAAGAGCCGCCGGTACTACCCGACCGGCAGCGCCGCGACGTCGTCGGCGCCCTCGACGTGGTGACGGCGGCGCACCTCGGCCACGAGGAGGACATCTTCGTGCCGATCGAACGGATCGACCCGGACATCATCGTGCTCGGTCACGACCAGCATCACGACGACGAGGCGCTCGCGGAGGCACTCGCCGCCCGCGGAATCGACTGCGAGGTCGCTCGCGCGTCCGCACGCGAGCCACAGTACGACGGCGAACTCCTTTCGACGGGCCGCATCGTCGATCGGATTCTCTCGGAGCGCGGCGGCGACGACGCGGACGCCGAAGTCGAGATCTCGGACGTCGACGGCGGATGACCGGCCGCGTAGATCTCGGACGTCGACGGCGGATGACCGGCCGCGTGTCACCGACGTCGGGGTAACGTGGCCGCTGGCGAAACAGCGGAACGAACTGGACACGGATTCCGACGAGTCAACCGACTGCCCGGACGGGATCGAGCGGACACCTGCTCGTCAAAATAAGCGAGCGGAGTCGGATCGATCGCGGGAGAGAAAACTGGGCTACTCGTCGCTCTTCTGCTCGTCAAGCCACTGCTGGTACTCCTCCTCGGAGACGACTTCGACGGTGAAGTACATCTGCGAGTGGGAGACACCGCAGTACTCCGTACAGTATCCCTGGTAGGTGCCCTGTTCGTAGGGTACCGTCTTGATGGTGTTCACCTGGCCGGGCATCGCGTCTTTCTTCAGCGCCAGCTCCGGCACGTGGAAGCCGTGAATTACGTCCCGTGAAGTGACGCGGATGTGGACGGGGCGGTCCTCGGGGATCACGATCTCAGTGCCGGTCGTGATGTTGCCCTCTTCGGGGTAGGACATCTCCCAGCCCCACTGGAACGCTTCGGCCTCGACGACGACCGGATCGCCCGCGGCGTCTTCGACCTGCGGCTGGTACGTGACGTTGTCGTTGGCGAGCACGCCGTACGAGGAGACGCCGACGAAAAGCAGGATGATCGCCGTCGCGATCGTCCAGGTGATCTCCAGCCGACGGTTCTCCTTCGTCGGCGAGGGATCGTCGTTGTTCCGGAACTTCACCACGGTGTAGATCAGGATTACCTCCACCAGGATCGTGATCGGGATCGCGATGTACAACAGTTTCCCGTTCAGCCCGTTGATGAGCTCCGCGCTGGCCGACGTCTGTGCGGCGACCGGGTCCGCGAGGAGAACCACCGCTACCACCGAGAGCAGTGAAACGAGTGCGGAACGCGTCTTTCGCATCAATCCGGGCTTAGGAAGAGCAACGTAAATAGTTGCTGATAGGGGCGGGCGAGGGGGTCCCTGCCGGGAGACTAGAGTGGCAAAGCGGGGGGCCTAAATATGGGGACTTCCAAGTCAAAATCAATGAGTCCCGTGGCGCCGGAAACGACACACACGCGCTTTCACGGCCTGCTCGCTGCGACGGCCATCGGCGTCTACCTTCTCCTTCTGATCGGCGCAACGACGGCGCTGACAGACGCCGCGGCATCGTGTGCGGCCTGGCCAGTCTGCGGGGACGGATGGACGACGCCGACGTCGGTCGCCGGCTGGATCGCGGTGGGTCACCGGCTCGCGGCAGTCGCTGTCGGCGTCCTCGGGCTGGTGACCCTCGTGACCGCCATCCGCGTCGACGTCGAACGACGCGTGCTGGGTGCGGTCGCGGTCGCGAGCGTCCTCTATCCGATCCAGGCGGGCCTGGGTGCCGTCGTCGCAATCGGCGGCGGCAACACGACCCTCTCTGCCGCCCACCTGACGCTCGGGATGGGGATTTTCGCTTCGCTGCTCGCGGCACTCGCGTGGACGCTGGAACAGGAGACCGGCGACCCAACCGAGGAGCCGGCGGAGAGCGTCGATCTCGACCCGCCAGTCGAAAGGGAGCACAATCCGACGCTTCCCGAGGGGCGACAGGAACGCCTGATCGCGACCGCGCGGGCGTATGTCCGGCTGACGAAACCGCGCCTGATGTGGCTGCTCTGTCTCGTCGCCGCCGCCGGGATGGCGCTGGCGGCGACGACGAACGGCGGCCTCACGGTCGGCGTCGTTCTCGCGACGCTCGGGGGTGGCGTCCTCTCGATCGGCGCCTCCGGGACGTTCAACCACGTGTTCGAGCGCGACATCGACAGGCGGATGCAGCGGACCAGCGATCGGCCGCTGGCGACGGATCTCGTTCCGGTCCGAAACGCACTCGCCTTCGGCGTGCTGTTGGCCGTCGGCTCGATTGCGCTGTTCGCCTGGGTGAACCTGCTCGCGGCCGTCCTCGGCGTCGCCGCTATCGTCTTCTACAGCGTCGTCTACACGCTGCTTCTGAAACCGAACACAGTCCAGAACACCGTTCTCGGCGGGGCCGCGGGCGCGCTCCCGGCGCTCATCGGCTGGGTCGCCGTCGCCGGCGAAATCGGGCTCGCCGGCCTCGCGCTCGCGGCGATCATCTTCCTGTGGACGCCGGCGCACTTCTACAACCTCGCGTTAGCGTACAAAGACGACTACGAGCGCGGTGGCTTCCCCATGATGCCGGTCGTCCGGGGGGAGACGACCACGCGGAAACACGTGCTGTGGTACCTCGCTGCGACGCTCGTCGCCGCGGGCGCACTGGCGTCGCTGGACGCACTCGGCGTCCTGTACGCGCTCACGAGCGTCGTCTTCGGCGGACTGTTCCTCTACTTCGCCGTGCGGCTACACTACGAACAGACTGAGACGGCCGCGTTCCGCTCGTTCCACGCGTCGAACGCCTACCTCGGGGCGCTGTTGCTCGCGATGGTCGTCGACGCGCTCGTGGTGTGACGATGTCGGTTCCCTCCGTGTCTGCCCGGATCGATCTCCGGCAACTCCTCTACGGCGTGCTCGTGGGAAACACACTCGTTGCGCTCACCGTCCTCTACCTACTTCTCGCCGGAATCACGATCAGCGAGCCCCGATATACAGTCTACGGGCTGATCTGGGTCGTCGTCGGCCTGTTCGTGCTGTGGCGGACCGATCCGGCCCCGACCGACGACCGGACGCGCCGCCGGGCAGTCGCGGTCGCGGTCGTGTACTTCCTCGTCCTGGCGGTCGCCGGTGGCGTCGTCGTGGCCGCGATGCAGTTCGGCGAGGGCGAGTTCGGCGTCAGGGTCGCGACGCTCGCGCCGGGCTGGGGGCCCGCACCGATCATCTCGACGCCGTGGGCCGCCCTGGTGCTGATGCCCGCCCGGGTCGTAGGCTACCTCGCTCTGGCGTATCTCGTCTATGCGACCGTCATCGACGCCGCGGGAGCGGCCGTGTCAGGTGTACTCGGCTTACTCTCCTGTGTCTCCTGCACGTGGCCGATCCTGGCGTCGCTGCTCTCCGGCCTGCTTGGCGGCGGGTCGGCCATCGCGGCCGCGACGTTCGATCTGTCCTACGACATCTCGACGGTCGTCTTTCTCGTGACCGTAGCCCTCCTCTACTGGCGGCCGCTGATGGGCAGAGCCAGCGACACGGGTGAGTAACGGAAAAGGACGCGGCGACGGGGACTCGACACCGCGGCCCCGTTCCGGATCGGGGCTCATACTAATCACTCTCACTGTTTCCCGCCGAGCGCCACCCCCCGTTGACGGTGCTCGGCGGCAAGAGACGAGAGTAATTAGTATCAAGCGAAGCCGAGCGGTTTCGGTTCCCCGTCGACCGCGTCCGGTTCGTCGGGACTGTGCTCCTCGACGGCGTCCTCGTCGTGAGGCGCCTCCGCTTTCTCCTCGGCTCCCTCCTCCCACACAGCCGGCACCGCTCGCCGCTGGGTATGATAACACATACCAAAATAGTGGTACACGATTAGCACACAAAAACTTACCCCCGCATCGACCGGAGGGAACCGGACAACGCACTTAACCGACGGCGCAGCCAACGGCTGTCGATGTCGACGATCGAAATCGAATACTGCGTCCCGTGTGGATTCCTGGATCGTGCCGAAGAGATCCAGCACGCACTCCTAGAGCAGTTCGGCGACCGGCTCGATCGGGTCGCACTGGTGACCGGCGACCACGGGGTTCTGACGGTTGCAGTCGACGGCGAGGTCGTCTGGGACAAAGCCGACGACAACTACGACGTCGACGGGATCGTCCGGCGAGTTCGAGACGCGATCTGAGGGCGACTCCCAGGCTCTGCGATCAGTCCCGGTGGCCCCACCGCTGCCCCTCGTCGTCGTAGCGGGCATCGAAGATCCGCTCCCACTGCGCCGAAGAGAGGTCGACCTCTGCCGCGCCGAGGTTTTCGTCGAGCTGGTCGGTCGTCCGCGCGCCGACGATGGGGACGACAGTCGCCTCGGGGTAGTCCATCAGCCACCGGAGCGCGACCTGTGCGGGCGAGGCGTCGACCTCGTCGGCGACCGCGCGGATCGCATCGAGGACGTGCCAGCCACGCTCGGAGAGGTAGTACTCGTCGAACTGATCGTCCAACGACCCGCGGGAGCCGTCGGGAGCGACGACCTGCGTCGGATCGTCCGGGTCGGCCCGCTCGTACTTGCCGGTGAGAAAGCCGCCCGCCAGCGGGGAGTACGGGCAGACCGCGAGGTCCTGATCTGCACAGACGTCGAGGTATCCCTCGATATCCTCGTAGTAGCCGGCGTGAAACAGCGGCTGCGTGACCTCGAAACGCTCCCAGTCGTTGACGTCGGACTTCCACAGCGCCTTGGTGAGCTGCCACGCCGCCATCGTCGACGCTCCGAGGTAGTTCACTTTCCCCTCCTCGACCAGCCGATCCAGCGTGGAGAGCGTCTCCTCGATCGGCGTCTCGTCGTCCCAGCGGTGGATGTAATACAGGTCGAGGTAGTCGGTACCAAGTCGGTCGAGCGTCCCCTCGATCTGATTCCGGATGTGCGTCCGCGACAGGCCGGAGCCGTTCGGGTTGTCGGGATCGAACCCGAAGTACACCTTCGAGGCGATGACGAAGTCCGCGCGGTCCCGCCCGGAGAGCCAATCGCCGATCCACGATTCGCTGCGACCGTTCGGATCGCCGTAGACGTTTGCGGTATCGATGAAGTTCCCGCCCGCCGCCGCGAACGCATCGAGCAGTTCGTGTGCCTCCTGTTTGTTCGTCTCGACGACGCCGTCCGTTTCGCGGCCGAAGCGCCACGTGCCGAAGCAGAGTTCCGAGACCTTCGTTCCCGTCGAGCCGAGTCGTCTGTAGTCGAGGCTCATACTGGTTCGATTCGGGCCGCCGACAAAAAGCGTCGGTGTCGACGTCGGCAAGTCACTCGATCGGCTCGAAACGGAAGCCGTCCCACTCCTGACTCGCCGGTTCCCGGATGCCCGCCTCGGGATCGCGCAGTTCCGGACAGTAGACGGGGCGGACCTCGTCGCCGATCTCGACGTCCTCGGTCGTCACCTGCCCGATCGCGCGGACAGGCTCGCCGTCGACGTCGAACTCGACGATCGCGATCGTGTTTGGCTCCCGCACGCCGGGCGGCGTCGCGGTCGACGTCGTCCACGTCACGACTTCGGCACCGTACTCGCTCAGGTCGACCGTCCCGACAGGTTCCCGGCCGCCCGGGCCGTACGGGTGGCCGGGGTAGGTGATGCTCCCGTCGGGGTAGCGGGACGCCTCCATCGTGTGCCCGGGGTCGGTCGTGTCAGTCGGCTCTTCTATGCCAGTCCGTTCGTCCTCGCCGATCGATTCGCCGTCTTCAGTGCGCTCGTCGCTCATTGTGCTCCCTCCAGGATGGTCGTGGTCACGCAGTTGCCGAATCCGCCGACGTTGCAGGCGAGGCCGATTCCGGCGTCGACCTGCCGCGGTCCCGCGTCGCCGATGACCTGTTTGTAGATCTCGTACACCTGTGCGACGCCGGAGGCACCGAGGGGGTGGCCCTTCGACTTCAGGCCGCCGGAGGTGTTGATCGGCAACTCGCCATCGCGGTCGGTGACGCCCTCCTCGACCGCCTTCCAGCCCTCGCCCTTCTCGAAGAAGCCGAGGTCCTCCGACTGGAGGAATTCCAGGATCGTGAACATATCGTGGAGTTCCGCGACATCGACGTCGTCGGGACCGATATCCGCCATCTCGTAGGCCTGTTCGGCGGAGTTTTCGACGCCGCCCATCGTCGTCGGGTCCGCGCGCTCGTGGACGACGTGGGTGTCGGTTGCGCCGCCGATTCCTGAGACGACCGCGTACTCGTCAGCGTACTCGCGGGCGACCGATTCCGGGCAGAACAAAAGCGCCGCCGACCCGTCCGTGATCGGACAGAAATCGTAGAGCCGCAGGGGATCGGCCACGATGGGCGATTCCAGGATCGTCTCGAGGTCGACCTCCTTCTGGAACTGCGCGTGGGGGTTATCGACGCCGTTCAGGTGGTTCTTGACGGCGACTTTGCCCAGCGACTCCCGCGGGGCGTCGTATATATCGAGGTAGTGGCGTGCGGTCAGCCCTGCGAAGGAGGGAAGCGTCACGCCGTGTTTGTACTCCACCGGGTGGGTGAGCGACGCGATGACGTCCGTCGCCTCCGCGGTCGTCCGATGAGTCATCTTCTCGCCGCCGACGAGCAGGGTCATCTCGGAGGCGCCGGAGGCGACCGACTGCCAGGCGGCGTACACGCCCGCACCGCCCGACGAGGACGTCTGATCGATGCGGGCGGTGTAGGCGGGCACCGCCGAGAGGTCGTGTGCGAGGGCGTTCGGGACGCCCGTCTGTCCCTCGAACTCCCCGCTTGCCATATTCGAGACGTACAGGTGCTCGACGGCGTCGGCCGACACGCCCGCATCCGCCAGACAGGCGCCGCCGGCCTCCGCCAGCAACTCGCGGATCCACGCCTCCCGCTGCCCAAACTGGGTCATCGACGCGCCGATGATCGCTACGCGCTCCATAGTCGGTAACGCGAGGGCGGTGGCTTACCGGTTTCCCTTCGAGACGATGATCCATGTTCTCCCAGCCGCGAACGTCGCCGAGGACATCCGCGCTCTCGCCCCCGCCGATCGCGTCGGCTGCGACGACTCTCGAAGCGCTTACACCCCCGCCGGTTCGACGGGTGCATATGGACACGGATTCGAGTTCGTTCGCCGCCCGGATCGGCGCGATCGCGTCGCTGTTGCTTGCGGCCGTCATCTTCGTCCCGGCACTGGTCGTCACGGCCCCTGGGACCGGCGTCGGTGATTACTACGCGTCCGGGCCGCTCGGCGTTTCGATCGTCGGGTTCCTCGCGCTGCTCGGTGTCGTGGTCTTCCTGGCGGGCGCACAGGAGCGTTCGGACCCGGTGACCCTCTCGGGCATCGCGCTGGTTTCGGGCCTCGCGATGCTCCTGTTTTCGCTTCTCTGGGCCGTCTCGATCGATCAGACGCTGCTTTTCAGTTTCCCCGCGGAGTACGCGTGGATGGAGAACCACCGCTGGGCAGTCGTCGCAGTCGCGCTGGTGGTCGCCGCCACAGGCGGCGGCTACGCCCGGACCGTACTGAATCCGTGACAGTCACGCGGCCACCAATGACCACCTGAATCCGTGACAGGCACGCGGCCACCAACGAATACCGCCCGGCAGGCGATACCCGAGAACACTGCACAGCGCGCGATACCTGACCGCGGCACGCCCTCCAGACACGTTCCTTCCCGCAGCGGCCCCACGGCGTCCTGCGATCCCGGGGTCAGTGAGTCGAAAGCCCCTTATGTGGCCCCGCTGTACTCTGTAATGGACTAGGTCGGGCAGTTAGGCCCTGCTCTTCACCCGTACTTTCGGTCTTCAACGGGGACCGAAGCCGGGGGCGTCCGGTCAGACCGACGCGGGCCCCGGAAGCCAACGTAGAAACCTCGTCCTTCGGGGACGGCGGTTCGCGAACGCCGGCCGCAGGGTCGGTCAGACGCGATTCGCCGCTGGCACCCCGCCAGGCGCGGAAGCGAGCAGCGGACCAGTGGACGTTCGTCGCTCGAAGGATCGCGGGGTGGAGGAGGCAACCGGGATTCCCCGTGCCGGAACGCCGGGCAATCCCGCTGTCCACCATTCATACCGATTTTTCGTCGCCAGCAGCGGCACTCGCGAGTGCTCCGAGAAGGTGTCTCGATCAGAGTCGCCCGCGACGTTGTGGCCGACGGCGCTCAAAAGAGCCTGCGTTCGTCCAGTAATCAGGCGTCCGCTGTTGTGGCCGTCTCGTTTGTCCCGGCCTCCTCGTTTTCGTCCGGTTGTTCGTCGAACTCGACTTCCAGTTCAGTCTCCGCGTCCTCGTACGTGACCGTCACCTCAAGTTCCTCGGCGTCGTCGGGAACGGAGACGACGAGTTCACCGGTCGCGTCGGTAGTTCCGACAGCTGTATCGTCGACCGAGACAGTCGCGTTGGCGACGGCGCTCCCGTTCTGCGTGACGAGGAGCGTCGCGTTCTCGCCGGGAGTAACGTTGTCGCTGAACGTGGCGTTCAGCGCCGATTCGGCCCGCTCTTCCGCGGCATTCTCGGCGTCTTCGCCGTCCGTTTCCTCGTCATCCGTGTCGTCCTCGTCGACGCTTTCGATCTCGACGCCCGTCCCGGATTCCGAGATCACCGGCTTGAGAATGTACTTTCCACTGTTCCCGGCTTTCACCGCGGTGATGTCGAACACGAAGTCGACGGATTCGCCGTTTCCGACGGTGAACTCCGAGTTCAGCTGCAGTTTCCCACTCGGTAGTTTCACGCGCTGGTCGCTGCCGTCTTTGAGCGTCCCGTTCACCTCGGCGACGTAGACGAAGACCTTCTCGTAGGTCCCGTTCGGGACGTCGAGCGAGGAGAGCTTCGTCGCGTTTGCGCCCTGTAGCTCCGTCAGGTCGACGGTTCGGTTGTCGACCTCGTACTCGACCCACTCGTCGTCACCGGATTCGTCTTCCCCGTCTGCCTCCGGTTCTTCGGGCTCTTCATCCGATTCGTCGTCGACCTCCGTCTCGTTGCCGTCGTCTTCGTCGTCGACATCCGTCTCGTTGCCGTCCTCGACATCGTCAGACTCGTTCTCGTCGCTGTCGTCGGTCTCGTTTTCGGTTGACTCGTCACCGTCTTCCATCTCTCCGCCGTCGGCCGTGCGCTCGAACCCGACGCGCGTGATCGTGACGTTCAGGTGCTCGAAGTCGCTGATCGCGTTCTCCTCGTCGCTGATGTAGAGGTTCACTGTGCCGCTGTCGCCGTCCAACTCACCCTGTACCGATCCCGCTTCGGTCGTCGTGCTGTCCGTCCCAGAGCTATCTGTCGCAGGGCTGTCCGGCGAGCCCGTGATCCCGCCGCTACACCCGGCCAGAAGCACCAGGGCAGCGACGAGCAGCGTCGCGATTGATTTTCGATTCATCGTGATCGGTCCAAGGGGCCGAACGGGTATTTAAATAGAACATAGTGAGGCCGGATTCAGTCGAATTACGACCGTTTAATCCGGATCCGTCGCGGGGCTGCGACGGAGTTCGCCGGGAATCAGTCCCACGCGCCGAGACTCGCCTGGAGATCCCGCGTCGACGCCTCGGGCGTGGCCTCGTAGCCGACGAGCTCCCGGAGGTCGACAGCGTATGTACTGCCGCCGCGGTCGAGGACGAGCAGCCGCCCCTTCACGCCCCGGACCGTCCCCGTCGCGATGGTCTCCGCGACGGGTCTGTCCCGGAGGTCGAGGCCGTAGTCGAAGGAAAAGCGATCTCCAGCGTCGACCTCGAACTCCGCGAGGAGCGCTTCCCACGCCGCCTCGTCGACGTCGCGGTGGAGGCCCGCGCGCTTCTGTGGTACCCGGACTCGATCGGTGATCGATTCGGCGATCTCCGCCTCCCGCTCGCGGGCGATCCGGCCGTCCGGGACGACTTGCAGCAGCGCCCCGCGGTCGGCGCCCTGCTCGCGGAGGCGCGTCTCCAGCCGCCACTCGCGGGTGACGCCCACTTTGAAAGTATCGGGCGCGAAGGCCGCGAGGTAGATCGCGTGGGCCTCGTGACAGTCCATCTCGTCTTTCAGACAGGTGCCGGTACATTTCGCACACACCCACGTCGAGCGGTGCTCCGGGCAGTAGGGCGCCGTCGGATTCGCACAGGGTATGTGGCCGTCTGCAGTGACCGCGCCTGCACAGTGGCGGTCGCCGAGCGTGTAGGCGAGTTCCGTGTCCGGTTCGAGCGAGACGAGGTCGACCTCCCGCGACGACTCCGCGGCGTCTTCGGAGCCGTCAGCGGACGACTCGCGCTCCGTGACGTCACGATCGCCGGCGGGGCGGCTCACCAGGAGTCCGGGCGCGCCCGTATCGTAGCCGACGATCTGCACGGCCGCCGGTAAGAGACGAGGGATCAAAGCCGTGCCGTTCCGGCGGTGAGGACCGCGGACGGCCGGTTAGGGGTCGGCGTCGTGTTCGGCCCGCAGTTCCTCGTACAGTTCCTCGGCCGCGCGCCGGACGGCGTCGTCGCTCGACGAGTCGGCCTCCCAGCCCAGCCCCGACAGTTTCTCGACCGAGAGGCGCATCCGCGGGACGTCGCCCTCCCAGCCGCGGTCGCCGCCGGTGTACTCGTACTCGGGATCGAGGTCCATCACGTCCGCGACGATGTCGGCGATCCGCGTGACCGAGGTAGTCGTCCGCGTCCCGAGGTTGTAGATATTCATCGCGTCGTCGGCGTGTTCGACGACGTGGCAGATGGCGTCGACGCACTCGGTGACGTGCAGGTAGGACTTCTCCTGGCGGCCGTCGCCGAGGATCGTCAGCGTCCCCGAATCCGCCATCAGTTTCTCGATGAAGTCGGGGATGACGTTGCCGCGCTGGTTGGGACCGACGATGTTGGCGAAGCGGAAACACCAGACGGTGAAGTCCTTCGCGTGAGCGTACGTGGACAAGAGGCCCTCGTCGGCGAGTTTCGCGGCGCCGTAGACGCTGATCGGTTCGAGGGGGGCGAAATCCTCGGGTGTCGGCCGGGGGGCCTCGCCGTACACCGTCGACGAGGAGGTGAAAGCGAGATTCGAAACGCCCACCTCCTCCATCCGTTCGAGGACGTTGTAGGTCATCTCGGTGTTCTCCTCGAAGAGCTTCCGCGGCTCGGCGAAGTTCGTGTCGGTGTAGGCTGCGAGATGGAAGACGACGTCGACGTCGGCGGTGATCACGTCGGCGACGTCCGCCGGATCGGTCATATCGGCCTCGACGAACGCGACGCCCGCCGGGATGCGGCCGCGGGTCCCCTTCGAGAGGTCGTCGGCGACGACGACGTCGTTGTCCCCGCGAAGCCGACGTGCGAGGTGCGAGCCGACGAGGCCCGCACCGCCGGTGACGACGATCCGCTGTCCTGTCAGATTCATACCGGGTGTGCGCCGGCAGGGAGTAAGTGCGTTCTCCTTCCGGCCGCGAAGTGGGGGCGAACTCTCAGTCACCCCGGCCGACCGGGAAGCGAAGCCCCTTAGCGCCCGCCCCGCCTGGGGACGGCTATGCAGGACGAACCAGAGGTGGCTGTCCTCCGGTACGGCCACCGCCCCGGTCGGGACGACCGGATGACGACCCACGTCGGCCTGACCGCGCGGGCGCTCGGCGCTGATCGGGTGCTCTTCCCGGACAACGCGAGCCAGTCGGAGGAGACGGTCGCGGACATCACCGACCGCTTCGGCGGGCCGTTCACCGTAGAGCGGACGGACGAACTGGACGCGACGATCCGGGAGTGGCCCGGGCGCGTCGTCCACCTCACGATGTACGGCGAGCGCGTGCAGGACGTCGCGGGCGAGATCCGCGAGGCGCACCGCGAAGATCCGATTCTCGTGGTCGTCGGCGGGGAAAAAGTCCCATTCAGGGTGTACGACCAGGCCGACTGGAACGTCGGCGTCACGAACCAGCCTCACTCGGAGGTCGCGGGGCTGGCGGTCTTCCTGGATCGGCTGTTCGAGGGTCGGGAACTCGAACAGGAGTGGCCGGATGCGGAGCGGCGAGTGATCCCGCAGGCGTGCGGCAAGCGGGTCGTCGACGGGGACGCAGAATAGAGTACGTTGCAGCGGCGTCGACGGCACGGACCGACACCCCACTTCCGCAACTTTAAAACGACTGAGCGGCGCAATTATGCGTAATGGCTTTTGAGGAGCTGCTGAACGACCCTGTCATCCAGAAATACCTCCACGAACTGGTCGGACCGACGGGGATGCCGGTGGCCGCGGCCCCGCCCGACGGCGAGGTGACCGACGAGGAACTCGCCGAGGAACTGGGCCTCGAGCTCAACGACGTCCGGCGTGCGCTCTTTATCCTCTATGAGAACGATCTGGCCGAGTATCGCCGGGTCCGCGACGAGGACTCCGGGTGGCTCACCTACCTCTGGACGTTCCACTACGAGAACATCCCGGAGAACCTCCGCGAGGAGATGTACCGCCTGCTGGAGGCGCTCGAAGAGCGCTTAGAGTACGAGCGGACCCACGAGTTCTACCTCTCGGAGCCGGCGGGCATCCGCTTCGAGTTCTCCGAGGCGATGGAGCAGGGCTTTCAGTGTCCCGAGACCGGCGCGCCGCTGGAACCGATGGAGAACGACGAGATGGTCGAGGCGATGGAGCGCCGGATCGAAGAGCTCCGCGACGAACTCAACGTCGACGTGGGTCGGGACGACTGATGGTCGTTCTCGCAACGAAGTGCTACGTCGAGGGCGACGCCAGGGAACGGGCGCTCGACAGCCTGGGCTCGCTGATCGCCAACGACGTCGGGGAGCTGGACGCCACGTGGTCGATCGACGTCCGCGACGACGAGTTCGTCGCCGTCGAGTTCGACGGCGAGGACGCGACGGTCGCGGACAACCTCCTCGCGGAGACGTGGGGGTCGGTCACCCCCGAGTTCGTCGAGGGCGAGACCTACGTCGCAACGCTCGATTCGTGGGACGACGAGAGCTGGGTTCTCGATGCGGGTAACGGCGAACGGATCCGGATTCCCACCGAGGAACTCGGCCTGGGGACCGGCACGCCGTCGCAGATCCGCGACCGGTTCGGCGTCGTCCAGCACACGCCGCTGCAGTTCGTCGCGGGCGAGACCCCCCGGCTCGCGGACGCGACGCGCGACCGCCTCTACGAGTGGACCCGCGAGGAGGGCAGCGGCCGAGTCAACGTCAACAGCGCCACGCGTGGGGAGGTCCGGGCGACGGTCAACCGCGCCGGTCACGCCTCGGACATCGTGACCGTCGAACGACTGGGACTCCTCGAACAGAGCATCGTTTGCCCCGAGGGAACAGATCCGCCGGGACTCCTCGCGAGTATCGGCTCGTACCTCCGCTCGGAACTGAAGTGCGTCCTGACGTGAGAACGCGACTGGGGAACATCCATCTATGAACCGCCGACTCCTGCTCGCCGCCGGCTGTCTCGCCTTACTCGCCGTCACGAGCGGCTGCCTCGGCATCGGCACCGGCCCGGTCGACGGCGAGCGGCTCGACAGCGACCCCGCAGCGCCGTACGAGTGGGAGACCAACCGCACGGTTCACATCACCGTCGAAGAGAACACGCAGTTCCGCACGGTGATGACCACGAACGAGTCGACGATCGAACTGTTCAGACGCGACGGTTTCGGCGGGACGAACCCGCTTTCGGTCGAGTCGGTGCGCTACCGCTACCCCAACGGAACGGTCCTCACCGGGACCGAGATCCGCGAACGTGGCGGCGAGGTCCGGCGGACTCGCGACGAGACGATCGTCGAACTGCCACGCGAGGATCCGCCCGACGGCAGCGCGCTCGCGTTCACCAGCGAGGGCACGCCGAAACGGTTCACGCTCCCGACGTACGTCGAGGGGACCTACGAGGTCGTCCTGCCACCCGACCGGGGCATCGACTTCCCGATCTTCGGGCAGGTCTCTCCGGGCGGGTACGACACGTTCCCCGACGACGACGGCCAGGTCCACGTGATCTGGACGGAACCGGTCACGGCGGACACCATCTCCGTCCGCTACTATCTGGAGCGGGACCTCTACATCTTCGGCGGGATCGTCGCCCTCGTCGGCGTGATCGGCATCGGGGGGCTCTTCTACTACCGCCGGAAGATCGAGCAGTTGCGCAAGCAGCGCGAGGAGATGGGCATCGACGTCGAGACCGACGACGACGAGTTCGACGACGGCCCGCCGCCGGGGATGCGCTGACCTGTTGTCGGCCAGGGCGAGAATGCGCTGACCTGTTGTCGGTCAGGGCGAGGATGCGCTGACCTTTTGTTCGCCTCGGGACTACGGAACATATGCGAGTCGCAGTCGTCACCGTCGGGGACGAACTCCTCTCCGGTGATACCGTGAACACGAACGCCGCGTGGCTCTGCGAACGGCTGACCGACCGCGGCGTCGACGTCGCTCGCGTCACCACCATCCCGGACGACGTCGGGGAGATCGCCCGCGTCGTCAACGAGTACCGCGCCGAGTACGACGCTGTCCTCGTCACCGGCGGACTCGGTCCCACGCACGACGACGTGACGATGGAAGGCGTCGCCGCCGCCGTCGGCCGCGACGTCGAACCCCACGACGCGGCCCACGAGTGGCTGACCGAGGAGGGTGGCTACGCCGCCGCGGACCTCGTCGACGGGACGACGCACCTGCCGGCGGGCGCGCGGATGCTGCCGAACGAGGCGGGCGTCGCCCCCGGGGCCGTTGTCGAGAGCATCTACGTCCTGCCGGGCGTCCCCGAAGAGATGAAGGCGATGTTCGAGCACGTCGCCGAGGAGTTCGCCGGGGAGGAGACGCATACGGCGGTCGTCACCGTCGACGAACCCGAGAGCGAACTGGTCGAGCGCCTCGCTGACCTCCAGGAGCGGTTCGACGTCGCCGTCGGGAGTTACCCAGGCGACGCCGTGCGGGTGAAACTCATCGCGACCGACGAAGGAGAACTTGCGGCGGCCACGGAGTGGCTGGAAGCCCGAGTCGAACTCGTCGAGGAGGACGGGACACCGGAGACCGCGTCCTGATACTGATTACTCTCGTCTCTTCCCGCCGAGCGCCACCCCCGGTGACGGCGCTGGGCGGGAAAAAGTGAGAGTAACCAGTATCAGAATAGGGATCGCGGCGCTACCGATAGAGGAGATAGAGCCAGATGACGACCATCGCGAGGCTCGCGAGCAGGACCACCGCGCCGGTCTCAGCGATCGGGAGGGATGCACCCTCGGTTGCGAGTGTGAGCATACGCCCGGCTTTCGCGGGACGATTCTTAAACGTTCAGTTCTTGCTGTCACCGACACAGCGGCGCTGCCCTGCACTGCACCGGCGGGCTTTTCCTCACACCGCCGCTGGGTTCGCGTATGCGAGTAGGCTTCGTCGTCAACCCCATCGCGGGGATGGGCGGCCGTGTCGGCCTGAAAGGGACCGATGACAAAGTCGAGGAGGCACGCGAACTCGGCGCAGAGCCGCGTGCGCCGGACCGCGCCCGACGGGCGTTGGAGGCGCTTGCCGAGCAGAACGGCGAGAACGGCATCGAGTTGCTCACCTGGGGCGGAGCGATGGGCGCGGACGCGGCGACGGCAGCCGGTTTCGAGCCGGCGGTGCTCGGCTCGCCCGACGGCGACGAGACCACCGCAGCGGACACTGTCCGGGCGGTCGAGCGCTTCCTCGACGCCGACGTCGATCTCGTCGTCTTCGTCGGCGGCGACGGAACCGCCGCGGACGTCGCAGAGACAGTCGAGGGCACAGACACGCCGATCCTGGGTGTCCCCGCGGGCGTGAAGGTGTACTCGTCTGTGTTTGCCGTCTCGCCCGAGGACGCCGCACACGTCCTCCGGACGTTCGAGCGCACCGAGCGCCGCGAAGTGATGGACATCGACGAGGACGAGTACCGGGAAGGCGAGGTCAACCCGGAACTCCGGGCAGTCGCGAAAGTCCCCGTCGCCGAGGAACTGCAGTCCTCGAAACAGCTCGGGGGTGGCAGCGTCGAGGCGCTCGCCGCCGGTGTCGCAGACGACATCCGGGACAGCGACAAGACGTTCCTCCTCGGCCCTGGAAGCACCGTCGGCGCGATCAAGGAAGAACTCGGGTTCGAGGGGTCGCCGCTCGGCGTCGACGTCTGGCGCGACGGCGACGTGATCGCCCGCGACGCCAACGAGTCGGAACTCCTCGATGCGCTCGGGACCGAGGGCGAGAACGTGGTCGTCGTCTCCCCGATCGGGGGCCAGGGGTTCGTCTTCGGCCGCGGGAACCCCCAGTTATCGCCCGCAGTGATCCGGCAGTGCGACGTCGAGATCGTCGCCTCGCGGGCGAAACTCGACACGATCGGCGAACTCCGCGTCGACACCGACGACCCCGACCTCGACGAGGACCTCCGCGGGTGGACGAAGGTCCGGATCGGCCGCGTCGAGCGGCGGATGATGCGGATCGTGTGAGCCCCGACACACTGCGATAGCGTCCGATCGCCACCCTCTCTCTCTTCTGCTGGGCGCCCACCAGTCCGCTGTGACCGGAGTCCGTCGCTGCCCGGGAGACAAGAGGATCTCCAAACCGTAATAACACATATAAGGTATGTATAGTGAAGATTAAGGTCACGCCAATCCAGGGGTGTGATATGGAGACTCGTAAGGTACAGCGACTCGGTCCCTCGACGCTGGCGATGACGCTCCCCGCCGAATGGGCATCGGAGCACAACGTCAACAAGGGAGACGAGGTGTCGCTTCGGATGGGTGGCAAGGGAACGCTAACGGTGCTGCCGGAGTCTGCGAGCCAGGAGGATTCCTCGGCGACGATCCGCGCGGACAACCTCAACGCGGACTCGTTGGAACGGGCAATCGTCGCCCAGTACGTGCTCGGCCGCCGGGTGATCCACATCGAGAAGAGCGACGGCGCGCTCGACTCCGATCACATCAACGCGGTCTACAAGGCCGAGACGCAACTGATGGGACTCGGCGTGATCGAGGAGACGCCCGAGCGGATCGCCATCCGGTGTTCGGTCGACCCCGAGGACTTCACGCTGGACAACCTCCTCGAACGCCTCGAAAACACCGGGAGTACGATGCGCGGGGAAGCGATCAAGGCGCTCGCCCACGGCAACACTGATCTCGCACAGCGCGCGCTGAACCGTGAGCGACAGGCGAACAAGATCTTCGTGCTCCTCCTCCGGCTGATCTTCACCGCCTACCAGAACCCCAATCTCGCCCGTGCCGTCGGTCTGGAGGAGGGATTCCCGCTCATCGGCTATCGCTCTGTCGCGAAGAACCTGGAGTTGACCGCGGACAACGCCGAGGACATCGCCAACATCGCGATGGACGCCGACGGGCACACCCTCGACGTCGACAGCGCGACGATGCGACGGATCCGCGAGTTCACCGATCAAGTCGACGAACTGACCAAGACTGCGGTCCAGTCAGTCGTCGAACGCGACTACGACAAGACCGTCGAGTGCCGCACGCTGTTCCGCCAACTCCGCGACCGCGAACAGGAGATCCTGAGCGACCTCCCGGAGATGGGCAACGAGGAACTACTCCAGGTCCGGGAAGTGCTCGTCAGCCTGCAGCAGACCGCACAGTACGCGATGCGGAACGCCGAAATCGCGGCTAACCTGGCACTGAACGAGGAGTCCGATCACGTCACGATCGGGTGAGCGACCGGATGCGTCGTCGGCGTCGCCGCGGACAGCCGAGCATATTCGTATGAACTAAGTCGAGCACAGGCGAGATCCGAGTATGGAGACTGCATCTGCCTCGTCGGACAAGGGAATCGGCCTGACTATCCTCTTTGCGCTTGTCGCGCTCCTGGGTGTCGGCGGGATGTTCGCCGCGGGGTTGAGCGGCGATCAGCTGATCGCGGCGGTCGGCTTCGCCATCGCCATCATCGCCGGCTCGCTGGCCGTATCGGCGACTCACCTTTTCGAGTGAACATCGGACGAGAAGCTTAAGGCCGAACCGCCCGTACCGTTCGTAAAATGAGTGATTTCACCGAGGAGGAAAAACGGATCGTCTCGTACCTCCGGGAGAGTGTCGCCGCCGGAGAGCGGTACTTCCGGGCGAAGAACATCGCCGACGCGATCGGCCTCTCCGCGAAGCAGGTGGGATCCCGTCTGCCCCGCCTCGCAGAGAAATCGGAGGACGTCGAGATCGAAAAGTGGGGGCGCGCGCGGTCGACGACCTGGCGCGTCACTCGTAGCTGATCGACGACAGCGGGGACTCGGCACATCGGCACGATTGGGGAGCTTTTTTATCTCGCATCCGAACGGGGAGATATGACGATACGCGTCCGGCGGGTCTTCGAATTCGACGCCCCGCCCGAGAAAGTCTGGGACTTCATTGCCGATCCATCCGAACGCGCGGACGCGATAAGCGTCGTCGACAGCTACGAGGTCGACGAGGCGACGGGGGCGGCGACCTGGCACGTCCGCCTGCCGATCCCGTTCGTCAAATCGACCGCGCGCGTCGAAACCGAAGACATCGCGCGGGAACCGCCGGATTACGTCAAGTTCCTGGGTCGGTCCTCGGTTTTTCAGGTCACCGGCGAGCACACGGTCGAGGAGACGGAGACGGGAACCCGCCTCATCAACGAGTTCGTCGTCGACGGACGGGTCCCGGGAGTCGAACGGTTCTTCGAGCGCAACCTCGACGGGGAGCTCGAGAATCTGGAACGCGCGCTCAGACGGTCGGTCGAATCGGGCACGTAGTCTGCCGAAGACCCAGGCCGGCCCGGTCGCGTGCCGGTGGGTTTATTCGTCTCGGGTCGCTACCGGCTACTGCCGACGGACGACGCTTTTCTCGTCGAAGTCGGCACTAATCCGCCACACGCCGCCGCAGTGTTCGGGGTCCGCTGCGGATACCACGCCTCTCGGCGTCCGGCCTCTCTCCCGCCGGAGGCCGTCCGCTCCCACCTTCGCTCCTTTCGCATCCACTGTCGCTCGTGCCGCCGGCTATCGCCGTCCGGGTTTCCTCGAATCGCCGCCCGTAGTCCCGCCTACGGCGACGAGGCCCGCTTTTCGATCTCGCCTTGCAGTTTCGCGGCGTCGAAGTCGTGGTCGGGCCGGATGTTGACGAAGTCCAGAAAGCGGGCCGCCGCGAGCAGTTCTTCCGCCGAGAACACGGTCAGAGCGGCGTCAGCCGTCCGATCGGCCCCGATCAGCGGTTCGAGTGCCCCGAGCGCACAGGCGACGTCGTAGGACTTTGCGTCCTCGGCGCCCGTGTCTCGGACGTTGGTCGCGTCGATGAAATAGATCTCCCCATCGAGGATCAGCACGTTCTCCGCCCGAAGGTCGCCGTGGAGCAACTCGTGTTCGTGCATCGTCCGCAACGACACAAAGAGTGCGGGCGCGAGGTCGGCCTCGGCTGCCTCGTCGAGTTCGTCGAGCGTCCGGAACTCCGGGAGGTATTCGAGGACCAGAACTCCGAGGCCGTCGACCTCGAACGCCTCGATCGGTTCCGGCGCGTTGAGGCCGATCTCACGCATCCGCTGTGTCGCTTCGAGTTCGTGTTCGGCCATCTCCGCGGGCGTCGAAAAGTGCTCGAAAAAACCCTCGGTTCCCGTCGAAAAGGCGCCCAGATTGCGGCCGGTAGTGAAGAGCGCGTGGACGATCGAGTTCTGTCGCGAGATCACCTTCACGAACCAGCGCTCGTCGACGACCATCGGGGTCGACAGCCAGTTGTCGGCCTCCAGAAACCGAACGGAGACCTCCTCGCGGTCGTAGCGGTCGCGGATTTCGCGTGCGACAGCCTCCAGTCGGGACCACTCGACGCGTCCCCGGAGAAGCCGACGCAGTGCCATATCCGCGAGAACGGTCTGCGGGCGTATATACTATCGGCCACTGTCCACTGCGGTGAACACTCAGCATCCGACCAGTGGACGCAGAGGGTATCCACCGACACCGCTATGCCGCGCTTACTCGGTGTCCCGAACCGTCAGCACAGGCACCGGCGACCGCCGAACGGTGCGCTCGGTCACGCTTCCGAGGAGGTACCGTTCCAGACCGGTCCGGCCGTGGGTCCCCATCACGACGAGATCGCAGTCCTCCTCGCCGGCGTATTCAGTAATGACGTCGTCCGGGATTCCGGGTTCGACGGCCGTTTCGACGTCGACGCCCGCCTCCGCGGCGCGATCGGCGACGGCCTCGACGACGGACTCCGCCCGCTCCCGGAGCGTGGCTTCGACCTGATCGACGCTGATCGCGGGCGCGCTGTGACCGACGTCCCTTGCGTCGATCACCGAGAGGACGCGCAGTTCGGCGTCGTACTGTGCCGCAAGATCGATCGCGTGCTCGACGGCCCGATCCGCACATTCGCTGCCGTCCGTCGGAACGAGAATCCGATCGTACATACACGAAGGTACGCCGACCCCTGATTAGTCGTTTGGGATATTCCGCGGGCGCGGCCGTTCCACCGCGACGCGGGCTCCGCTGTCGACGCGCTCACTCGATCAGCCGTTCGGCGATCCGGCGGGCTCCCTCGGCAGGAGCGAGATCCGGCCGATCCGCGGCGATACAGGTGACCTCGCGATCGAGTTCCATCGAGAGCCGTTCCTCGAAGACGTCGACGATGCCCGGAATACAGGCCATCCCGCCGGTGAGAACTATCGGCTTCGAGAGCGCGAGCTGGTAAGGTTTCATGTGGTCGTTCGCCAACTGTGAGAGGAAGTTGTTGGCGACCTCGTCGACCGCGTCGTCGACGTAGTCGTCGAGCGGCTCCATCACCGACCGCTCGATCGTGAACTCGTGGGCGCCGCCGCCGGGCTGCTGGATGACGTCCGTGAACGGCTCGAAGGCGTCGAAGTCGGCGTGCGTCTCTTTGTACTCCCGGGCGGTCGTCAGATCGATGTTGACGCGGCCCTGCGTCTCCTCCTCGACGGCGTTTGCGATCTTGCGGTCCACCTCGTTGCCGGTGACCGCTCCCGAGACGAACGGTGAGAGCTGTTCGCCGTGTCGATAGGCGGAAGCCTCCAGGTTCGTCGACCCCATATTGACCGCCGCGAACACCTCGTCGATCGCCTCGAGGTCGTCGCCTAAGGCCGGAATCGATCCACAGAGCGACTCCGGAAAGCTCCGTACCAGGGCGTCGCCGACGGAACTCTGTTCGATCACACGGTTGAGGTTCCGAAGTCCCGGCTCGTTGTCGATCGTCGGAATCGCGTAGACGACCGCGCTGTCTTCGTCCAGTCCTTCCGCGGAAACTACCTCCTCGAAAAACTTCGCGGCGAGGTCGGCGCTCTCGTCGTCCTGGGGGAGCCCCGACCGGAGCATATACTTCACCGTGTCCGGATACTCCTGGGCGGCCTGTTCACCGAACAGGACCTGCTCGTCGCCCGTCAGGGGGTCCTCGTAGGTCGCGAGACACGTGAGCGTCCGGACGGTCTCGACCTCGCCGCCCCGAACGTACTGGAGGACAGTTCGAGTACTTCCAAGTTTGACACCCACTGGCGTCGGTCCCGCCGACTCCTCGGCTTCGTTCTCGTCTGTCGCTGTGTCGTCAGTATCCGTGGCGGCGGATTCATCCGGGTCGTCTGTCATACGGCAGAATAGACAGAAGGGATAAAAAGCCCTGTTGGTGTGTCGGGTGAATCGAAACGCGGCGGACGTATCGCCCCGGCGTTATTCCATCGACGACAGCCGCGCGATGTACACCAGACTCAGGTGGTGGTCGTCGACGTCGAACTCGGCGGTGTTCGATACCTCCCCTGAGAAGCCGACGAGATAATCCTGGAGTTCGGCCTCGACGTCCTCGGTCAGCCAGTCGACAGTGTGGTAATACCGGAGCGCGTCCATCGTTCGCTTGAATCCACCCTTGAGGACGAGGAACTCCAGCCAGTCGAAGACGGTTCGTTCGGCGGCGTACTCGTCGGGGAGCGACGTGAGATACGGCTTCGAGAGGCCCTCACCGGCGGCGGCGGTCTCGTGGACGAGTAGCTGTTCGAGTTGGTTCTGCCGGAGGGCCTCGCCCGCCCGCCCCCGGGGCCGCTCGCGAACTTCCGTGTCGAACTGGAATCTGCCAACGTCGTCGGTGCGGTCGCGAACTGCTCTCCCGCGGCCGGCCTCGTCGTGGCGCCGCCTCCCCCCGGTCCGCCGATCGGAGTGGCGAGACTCCGTTTCTCTGCGGTCACGATCCTCGCCGCCGAATCCGAGGTCGCGCGCGATCCGATCGGCGCGGCGGACCTCGTCGTGCCCCTCCGCGTGGTCCGATTCGCCGTGTCGAGGACGGCTGACGTCGTTCCGAGGACGGATCGTGGCCCCGTCGTCCTCGCCCCGTCGGTCGGTGGACCGGCCGTCATCGTCGCCACGGCCGTTGCGGCGACGGTCCTCCGCGCGGGATCGGCCTCGTCCGCTCTTGGAACGGCCGCTCCGACGCCCCTCCCGCCGCTGTCGGTCGTCGTCGCGGTCGCCGCCCCGTCGTCGGTCGGCGCGGCTCCGGCGGTGCTCGCCGCCGCCTCGTGTCGACCGCCGGCCGCCCTCCTCGGCGCGGTCGTCCTCGGCGCGTCGGCGATCGTCATCGCTGCGTCGGCGGTCACCCTCGTCCGCTGAGCGCCCCGCCCCCCGTCGTTCGTCCGCGATACGTCTGAGTTCTCGGAGGTCGTAGTCGTCGGGATCGATGGTCATAGACACTCTCTCGTGATACGGCGATCGTCGCCGCTACCGTAGTGTCTCGATCATTCGTGACTGGATTCATAAACGTCCCCCCAAAATTATCAGTTCGGATAATCCACTCGTGCGTCGGGGGAAGATCGAGCCGAGTGGGTATCGGGATAGTCCCCGCAGGAGCCGGACACGGAGAAGTCGGACCCGCAGAAGTCGGAACTCCTGGCGGAGAGATCAGAGAACCTGCGTCTCCCCGTGCGCCCGCCTGACGGAGAGCTCGCCGCTGGCGACGTCGAATTCCAGCGACCGGCCGTAATCGCCGCCGACGTCGCGCCCGACGATCGGGATATCGTGTGCTGCGAGAACTTCCTCCGCAGCGGCGACGTTCCGCTCGCCGACCCCATCGCCATCGGCGCCGAACTCGAACATCGCGCTCCCGCCCGCGATTCGCGCTTCGAGATTCGAGCGGTCCGCCCCCGAGGCAGCCATCGATCGGAGCAGCCCCGGAACCGCGGTGTCGACGTACTTCGCCTCGTCCGGACGGCCGCCGTCCGCGTGGCCCTCGGTGCCGGTCTCTGGATCCGTCCCGCTCGCAGTACTCGGGGCAGCACCGCCGTTTGCTTCGGCTTTCGGCAACATTGCGTGTGCGAGCCCGGCGACGCCGGCGTCCGGATCGATGATCGCGATGCCGACGCAGGAGCCGAGCCCGCTGGTGACGAGAGATGCCTCCGACTCGGCGACGGCGTACTCGGCGACGCCGACCTTGACTCGTTCGGGACGCGATCGATCGCTCGTGTATACTTTCATTCGTTGGGTCCGTGGCGAATCGAACGGTAGCTCTCCCCCAGTGGGTCGACGTCGACCGCCGTTCCGTCTTGACCGATCACCCTTTCATCTCCGCTGTAATCAGTTCGGCCCCGGCGTGAGTTGATCGAAAGCCGTCCGCAGTTCCTGCTCGTCCGGTAGCGCGTAGATGTCGCAGGTGATCGCCCCGTCGGGAGTGACGATGGCCGAGTCGATGAGAAACGCGTAATCCTGCGTCCGCGCCAGTTCCGCCACCAGCGGATCGACGATCGCTGAGGCGATGTCGTCGACGTACCGGGGCGGCGAGATGTCGATCGTCGTCCCCAGGGAATCGGCCCACCCGTCGAGGAAGCCCGAGGTGACGATGTTGCCGATCTCCTGGATCGCGCTCTTCTGCATCTCCGGATCGGCGTCCATCCCCGGCATCAGCGCGTCGGCGACGCTCTCGGCCGACTCGTGATCGAAGAGGATCGCGATGTACCCCGAGGGCGTGCCGGTGAACTCGAGAACCACCCCACGCCGGGCGTCGTCAGTCAACTCCATCGGGACTCCCTCGACGGGGACGAAGCTCAGCCGACTCACGTCGACGGTGGTGTCGATGCCGGTCATCGCCGTCAGATCCTCAGAGGCCTGTCCCGCACCCTCCGTGATCATCTGCGAGAAGGAGGTGAAACTCTCGACGGGGATCGTCTCCTCGCCGTCGCCGGCCGCGTCGACGATCGTTCCGACCGAATCGGTCGTCGGGAGCATATAGATGTAGAAACCCGCCTCCTCGTCGGGCGTCTCCAGGTGGTTCCGGAACGCCAGCACGTGCTCGGTATCGAGGCCGGAACCGAACTCCGCCCCCGCGTCGATGTCGGCGCCGAACTCCCCGTTTGCGAACTCCGAGTCAGTCGTGACGTCCTCCAGCGAGCGGCCGGCATCCAGTTCGACGTACGTCGGCGTCGTGAACTCGATGCCCTCCCCGAGGAAGTCGGCCCAGCCGTCGATGAACCCGCCGAGCATAATGTTCCCCAATTCTTTCAGCCCGCTCGTCGCGAGGTCGCTGCCCGGGTCGGCCGATTCGTCGGGTACCAGCGCATCGACGAGTGACGCGGCACGCTCGCGGTCGAACGCGAGGACGGTTCGACCGTCGATCGCCCCCGAGAAATCGACGTGGACGGTGACCAGATCGCGCTCGCGGAACTCCCGTTCGACGTCCGACCGCGTCGCCATCTCGACTTTCGTGACCGCGACGTGGGCGTCGAAGCCGGTCATCGTCGCCAGCGATCCCGCCGCTTGTTCGGCTCCGGAGCGCGCAAGCCGGCTGAACGTCCGGAGCGACTGGACGTCGAGATTCATGCTTCGACGCTCACCACGTCGTCGATGGCCTCGAGCACGTTCGGTTTCTGGAACGGTTTCGTGATGTAACCATCCGCGCCGGCTTTGACTGCCTCCCGCATCTTCTCTTCCTGGCCGACTGACGTGCACATAATCACCGACGAGTTGGGATCTGTCGATTTGATCTCCTCTGTCGCTTCGATCCCATCTCGGATGGGCATCACGACGTCCATCGTCACGACGTCCGGATCGAGTTCGTCGTACATCTCAACCGCCTCGACGCCGTTTTCGGCCTCCCCGACGACCTCGTGTTCGTCCTCGAGCAACTGCTTCAGGAGGTTCCGCATAAACGCCGAGTCGTCGACGACCAGTACCGTCGTTGCCATATTCTCACTTCCGGCAAACGCTGTATAAACGCATCGCCCCCATTATCACGGCTGATACGAGCCGGTCGCGGCCCGACCCCTACTCCTCCTCGGGAATCCGGAGTCCCTCGTCGGCGATCGCTTCGACGAGTTCTCCGATCGAGTCGTCGAGGTCGAGGTCGTGCTCGCGGAGGATCGGGGCGAGCGCTTTGGCCGGATAGGAGACTGACGTCTCCGAGGCCAAGAGGAGGATCCCGAGCGCTTCCGCCGGAGACGTCTCGGTGTCGATCTGTGAGACGTACCAGGATGCAAACTCCCCGAAGGCAGTCGCCACGTCGTCGGAGAAGTGTTCGTGCTGTGCGACGTCCCCATCGAATGCCGCTGTGAGGGCAACCCCGTAGTCTGCCCCCCGTTCAGAGACGTATCGCGCCATCTGCTGTCTGGCCAGCTGCCCCCGCTCGTCGTCTTCCTCGACGTCCCCGTCGCGGTCGACGGATGGCGAATCCTCCTCGTCGGTCGCGACGACGTACCGCCCCTCGTCGAGTTCTGCGACCCGTTCGGAGGCCGTATAATCGAGCTCTTCGGGCCTGATGACACCCTCCTCGCCACGTGCGGATCGCGGAGTGTCTTCGGGAGGGTCCGCCGGGGCCATACTTCGTGGTGCCGCCGGAGCGATAATAAGCCCATCGCAGGGCTAGGTAGCCGGGGTCCACCGCCGAACCGGCGCAGCCCCGCAGTTTCGACCGACCTGGCTCGCGTTTTCACGATCGATAGCCGACCTCGATCGACCGTCACATTCAGGTGAGTCCGGTTAGAAGGGGTAGCCGTCTATGGAGTCTGACAGGACGCTCTCAGCTCTCGGGAACGAATACAACCCCGACATCCTCCGCGCCGCCGAGGAGCCTCACTCGGCCCAGGAGTTCAGCGAGATGCTCGACATTCCGATCGCGACCTGTTACCGCCGTATCGAAGAACTCACCGGAGCCGGACTGCTCGAACTACACGACCGCGTCCTCTCGGATGAGCACCGCCGGACGAACGTCTACCGCCGGGATATCGACGAGGTCGTCATCAGTTTCGAGGGCAACGATCTCAACATCAAGGTAGAGGAACGTCCTGAGGTAAAAAACAAACTCGACGACGTCTGGCGACGGATCTCTCAGGATTAGGGATCGGGTAAGCGCTGGCTAGGTGGCCGCCGCGTCGAAGGACCGGCTGGTCGGATAGTCCAGAGTCACGATCCCGAGAGCCGGTGAGAGATAGTCAATCCGGAGAGAGCCTGTCATCCGTCGGAAGCGGACAGGCGAAAGGGGCTCCCGCTGCTGGTCGATGTGCCATCAGCTCACTCCGACCGCGAATTCTGTCGGAATTCAACTAGTTTTCGGAGACAGTGACAGTCGCTGGTTCGAGTCAGTGTCTCCAGTCGACAAACGAAGGGAAAGGTGATGTTACGTCGCTATCTTGTCGCCAGAGCGCCTCTACTCCCAAAATGCGCCATTATCACAACAGATATTTGAGCCCGTAGCGTTTTATTTAGGAGGTCATTTATCCGAACTGACGGCCGACCGTCATACGGGGCGGGGCCAGACTGGAGACAACATATATGTTCGAAGACAACGACTCGGACGCCGACCGTGGGCAGGTCGGCATCGGCACGCTCATCGTGTTCATCGCGATGGTCCTTGTCGCCGCTATCGCCGCCGGTGTCTTAGTCAACACCGCCGGCTTCCTACAGGCCACGGCAGAAGACGCCGGCCAGGAGAGCGTCGACAAGGTCACGAACAGACTCGACGTCGTCAGCCAACACGGCGTCGTCAACAACACCAGTAACGGAAAGGCTGTCGACAGCCTCAACCTTACCGTCCGGCTTGCAGCGGGATCAGGCAGTGTCTCGCTTGAAGACACCACCATCAACTACGTCAGCGACACCACCGCTGAAAACCTCGTCTTCAAGGACACGACAACGGACGACGCCGGGACGAACCTCGGCCCTGTTCACAGATACAACGCGTCCGGAGATGAGAAAGGTCTGAACTCGACGGAGTACACGGCCTACGCGCTCGAAGACGACGATACCTCGCACCCGGTCCTGAACGAACAGGCAGACCGGTTCGAGATCGTCATCAACGCCTCCGTCGTCGAGAATAACGGCGAGGGCCTCGGAACGGGAGACTCCGTGGAACTGGAGATCACCAGCCGCTCGGGCGGCTCCTCCCAGATCATCCTGACGATGCCTCAGCAACTCGCCGGGCAGGACGACAACGATCCGGTTCCACTCTAATATAGAACAATGAAGCAACTATTCACCCACGACCACGATTCGGACGACGACCGCGGTCAGGTCGGGATCGGGACGCTCATCGTGTTCATCGCGATGGTCCTCGTCGCCGCTATCGCAGCCGGTGTCCTCGTTAACACCGCCGGCTTCCTGCAGGCCACCGCCGAAGACGCCGGCCAGGAGAGCGTCGACAAGGTCACCAACCGCGTCGAAGTCGTCAACCAGCACGGCACCGTCGGCAGTAACGACAAGATCGCGAACATCACGCTGACGGTCCGGCTCGCCGCCGGCTCCAGCGCCGTCGATATGGACAGCACCTCCATCAAATACCTCAGCAGCGACGAGGTTACCACCCTCACCAACAGCTCCAACAGTAACGATTACCCGGCGGGTAATGCGACGACCTTCAACCTCACGGCGGTCGAAGGAACCGACGAGGACGATTCCTTCGGCGTGCTCAACAGCGGTGCCGACCGCTACGAGGTGACGATCAACGCCTCCGCCATCGAGAGCGATGCCAACGGGCTGAGTACGGGTGATCGGGTCCAACTCGACATCACCAGCCAGAGTGGCGGGACCACCCAAGTCATCCTCACGATGCCGCAGCAGCTCGCCGGACAGGAGGCGGGCGAACCCGTCAAACTCTAACCTCCGGTCGGCGCTTTAGCCAATCGCAGCTCATTTTCACTTATTGGACAACATCGAAGAGCGGCAGCACTGTCTGATTTCAGTATCATAATCTGAATCTCCTGCCGTTACCACTTTACGTCTCGATGTATCTGAGAATCATTCTTGATATTTGGTGCCGTAGGATTATATTTGGGACGTTATTTGTCCGAACTGACGGCCGACCGTCACGCGGGGCGGGGCCAGACTGGAGACAACATATGTTCGAAGACAACGATTCGGACGCCGACCGTGGGCAGGTCGGCATTGGGACGCTCATCGTGTTCATCGCGATGGTCCTTGTCGCCGCTATTGCCGCCGGTGTCCTCGTCAACACCGCCGGCTTCCTGCAAGCGACTGCCGAAGACGCTGGTCAGGAAAGTGTCGACAAGGTGACGAACAGACTCGACGTCGTCAGCCAACACGGCGTCGTCAACAACTTCACCAGCGAGAAAGGCGTCGACAGCCTCAACCTTACCGTTCGACTTGCGGCGGGATCCGGCAGTGTCTCACTCGAAGATACCACCATCAACTATGTCAGCGAAACTACTGCCGAAAATCTCGTCTTCAAGGATAACACCTCCGATGGAGAGACGCTCGGTCCAGTCCACAAGTACGATCAAAACGGGAACGGAGAGGGTCTCAACTCGACGGAGTACACGGCCTACGCGCTCGATGACTCCGACGATGAGTCCTTCCCGGTTCTGAACGGACAGTCAGACCGCTTCGAGATCGTCATCAACGCCTCCGTCGTCGAGGAGAACGATCAGGGCCTCGGAACGGGTGATACCGTCGAACTGGAGATTACCAGCCGCTCCGGCGGTTCCTCCCAGATCATCCTGACGATGCCTCAGCAACTCGCCGGGCAGGAGGACAACGACCCGGTTCCACTCTAAAATAGAACGATGAAGCAACTACTCAACCATAACGATTCGGACGACGACCGCGGGCAGGTCGGGATCGGGACGCTCATCGTGTTCATCGCGATGGTCCTTGTCGCCGCTATCGCCGCCGGTGTCTTGGTGAACACCGCCGGCTTCCTGCAGGCCACGGCAGAAGACGCCGGTCAGGAGAGCGTCGACAAGGTCACCAACCGCGTCGAAGTCGTCAACCAGCACGGCACCGTCGGCAACAACGACAAGATCGCGAACATCACGCTGACCGTCCGGCTCGCCGCCGGTTCCAGCGCCGTCGATATGGACAGTACCTCCATCAAATACCTCAGCAGCGACGAGGTCACCACGCTCACCAACAGCTCCAGCAGTTTGACCTACCCGGCGGGTAACGCGACGAAATTCAACCTCACCGCGGTCGAAGGCACGGACGAGGACGACTCCTTCGGCGTCCTCAACAGCGGTGCCGACCGCTACGAGGTGACCATCAACGCCTCCGCCATCGAGAGCGATGCTAACGGACTCAGCACGGGCGATCGCGTCCAACTCGATATCACCAGCCAGAGCGGCGGGACCACGCAGGTCATCCTTACGATGCCCCAGCAACTCGCCGGCCAGGAAGCTGGCGAACCCGTCAAGCTCTAACCACCGGTCGGCATCCCTCGAACTGCGGATCAATTTTTATTTTCTGGCCGCTACTGCATAGCGACAGCGCTGGCCCCAAACAGTCATAGAGTCACTATCAGAACAAGAAGAACGAGACTATGGATTCGGATCGAATCCAGCGTCAGTACCGACGACCTACTCCAACCCGCCGCCGTCTTCCTCGCCGAACATCGGCGCCGAATCGCCCATCATCGAGAAGCCCGCGGCCTGCTCGTAGACTTTGATCCCACCGTGATCTATCTCTATGGGGAACATCGAGTTCTTGATCGGCTGCTTGCGCATCTTCGCGACCCAGATGTACCGGTTCGACGTCGACCCGGCGGGTGACTGAACAAGGTAGATGTTGCCGTCGGTCAGGAAGTTCTCCAGGCCGATCTCGGTATCGGGGAACATCGCCGACTGCTCCATCGTCAGGATCGACGTGAGACCGCTGTCTTTCAGGATGTCGATGAACTTCAGAAGATACTGGCGTTGTTCCTTCTCGTCGTCGAAAAAGAGCTGAAACATCGTCAGCGAGTCGAGGACGAGCCGGTCGTACTGGGTGTCCTGGAGGTCTTCGAGGATCGTATCGAGTGTCGAGGAGAAGTCGCCGCTGCGGAGCAGCGTCCGCTTGTCGTAGACTTTGATCCGGCCGGACTCGACGAACTCGTCCCAGCGATCGAAGCCGATCGAGGCCGCAGCCTCGCTGATGTCGTCTGCGGTCTCCTCGAAGGTGAGATAGATTCCCCCTTCGTCGTACATATCGACGCCGTTGTGGAGAAACTGGAGGCCGAAGATGCTCTTGCCGGTGCCGGGGTTGCCACTGACGAGTACCGCGGCGTTCTCGACGATACCGCCGTTGAGGATGGAATCGAGGCCGTCGATACCTGTTTTGACGAATTCTGGCATATATGAGGACACTTCCGTGGGTTTCGGATGCGAGGTCCGTCCCGCAGTGGGATAATTCTTCGGCTCAGTCACCGGGACAGCGGCACGATCGACGAAACGGCCGGATCCGGGCAACTCGGCCACAACGTATTCGTATCCCGGATCAACTCGACTCAGTAGTGGGGTTTTCCGGTATCACGATCGATAATTTGGAGGGAAACTTCTTGTACCGATAACGGTACGATTCTGGTAATGAGACCAGTTCCACCGAGGCCGGACGGTCGGACCGGTCAGACCGCGCGTTTGGGGCGTCTGTGGGGGCGCAGTTCGGGTTCCCGCCGGTCGCGCGGCGGAGCGAGGGGCAGCAGTCACAGGAGGGTCGATGGATGGGCGTGATGGACTGGATGGACGGCGACGGCGACGAGGAGTCAGACACCATCGCGACTGACGGTCTCGGATTCGACGAGGAACTCGACGACGATATGGGCGGCCTCGACGGCGGCATCGACGATTTCGACGGCGAAGGCGACGACTTCGACGGCGAATTTGACGCCGAGATGGACGATTTCGACGGCGAAATGGAGGGGTTCGACGACGGCGGCGAAATGGGGGGATTCGACGACGGCGGCGACCTCGGCGGCTCCGGCGTCGACGCCGACCGGGTCGCGGAGATCGAAGACCGCCTCTCGGAGATGGAAAACGAGGTCAGTTCCATCTCCTCGGGGATGAACACGGTCCGGGAGGAGAACAAACAGATCGGCGAGACCGTCGAGGAACTCGACGACACCATCCGGAAGCTGCTGGACATCTACGAGATGGTGACCCGTGGAATCAACCCCTTCGTGGACGACGCCCGCGAGATGGGCGGCCTCGAAAGCGACGGTGCGTTCGGCCTCTTCGATATGGAAGAGGAAGAAGAGGAGAGTCTCGACCCCGACGTCGCGAGCGCCGACGCCGAGGAGTTCTTCGACGAGGACTTCGGGGACCTCGAGGCCGAGGAGGACGAGGCCGAACTCGCCGCCGAGGACGAACTCACCGACGCCGACGACGGCGACGACCCTGCGGCAGCACTCGACAGTGGGGACGAGGAAGGCGACGACGAGGATAGCGACAGTGGCGGCGGAGGTGCGAGCTTCGACGAACTGAAGTCCCAATACGAGGAGGAAGGCGGCTTCGAGGACGAGGATGACGACGGAGCGGCCGCCGAAGACGACGAAGCGGCCGCCGAAGACGAGATCGAAGACGCCCTGACCGGCGAGAACCTCGACGAGGAGTTCGACGGCGACATCGATGAGGCGTTCGCCGAGGATATCGACGGTGCGGACGCCGATGCCGAGGCAGACGCCGTCGAAGACGAAGCCGAGACGGTCGTCGAAGCCGAGAGCGCTGAGGAAGTCAAACCCGACGACTCTCTCTTCGAGACCGAAGAAACCGACGAGGCGACGAATGGTGTTGCCAAGCCGGCTGCGCAGACGAACGCCGCCGCGGACGCAGCCGAGGCGGATGCGGCTCGGAACGGCGCGGCGACGAATCGGCGAGGCGCACAGCAGCCCGCCGACACCGACGCGTACCTGAGTGCACTTCCGGCCCGGTACACCGCCGAGTCAGCCGTGCTCGAGTGGGCGCGGTTCCTGGTCGACGTCGGCGGGGCAATCGGCGCCGCACGCGCCTTGCGCCAGTACCGGACACAGGGCTGGATCACCCGGCAGGTCGAGCGGACGATGAGCGAACACGTGCGCAACGCCGCCACCGCGGGCGAGACGGAACGGCCCGAAGAACTGCGCGTCGAGCACCACAGGGAGAGCCTGACCTACATCAGCCGGCTGGCCGGTGATGTCGACGAGTCCCGCCTTCTGGAGGAACTGTCGACGCTCGGAGGGGGTTCCCGTGGGATTCGGCGTTAGCGGCTCGACTGCGATCATCTTCCTCGGGGTGCTCGTCGCGACTGGGACGCTGTATTCGGCCGCCGCAGGGACCGCAGAACAGATCGCCGAAGCCCAAGAGGAAGACAGAGAGGACCTCCTCGACCGTCAGAACACCGAAATCGGGGTGACGGAAGTGGTCTACAACGATAGCGAATCGAATCTGGATATCACCGTGACCAATATGGGGACGACGACGCTGTCGGTCGAGGAGACGAGCCTACTCGTCGACAACGCGCTGGTCCAGCCGGATTCGACCACCGTCGACGAGGACGGCTCGACGGACGTGTGGGCGCCCGATAGCTCCCTCGTGCTCCACGTCAGCGGTATCGATCAGCCCGACCGCGTCAAGGTGGTCGCCGAGAACGGGGTCGCAGCGAGCAACACGACCGTCGAGGTGAGCTGAATGGCCGACGTCTCGGTGCCCAGTCTGATCCTGTTCATCGCGAGCATCGTCATCGCGGCGGGCGTGGCGGGCGTCCTGATCGACACTGTCACCGGGATCAGCGGGGCACTCGACGACCGGGGCGCGGACGTCGCAGAGAACATCCGGACCGATATCGAGGTGATCAGCGACTCCGAGAGCGGCGTGTACGACAGCGACACGAACACGATCGCGCTGTACGTCAAGAACACGGGTGACCGGACGTTGCCGGCGACTGGCGAGACGTTCGACGTCATCGTCGACGCGCAGTACCGCACGAACGTATCCGTCTCCGTCGCCGACGGCAGCGGCGACGACTGGACGCCACACGGGGTTGTCGAAGTCACGATCGGCGACCTCGATTTGGGGTCGGGCGATCACCGGGTGACGCTGACCGTCGACGGCGACGAGGAGGTGTTCCGTTTCAACCGATGAGCTCGAATCAGTACTCGATCGGACTGCAGGAGCACGATCGACTGGAGAAGGAACTCGGCGGGGGGCTCCCAGTCGGCTCGATCGTCCTCATCGAGGGCGACTACGGGGCCGGCAAGAGCGTTCTCTCCCAGCGGTTCACCTACGGGTTCACTCAGGAGGACATCGTCACGACGCTCGTTTCGACGGAGTTGGGCGTTCGTGGCTTCCTGGACCAGATGCACTCGCTGACGTACGATATGGTGAAACCGATGCTCGACGAGGAGATGCTCTTCATCCCCGCCGAGATCGACGCTTCGGGGACGCTGACCGGCAGCGAATCCGACGACGAGCGCAAACAACTCCTCAAGCGGATGATGGAGGCCGAGACGATGTGGAACGCCGACGTCATCCTCGTCGACACGTTCGACGCCATCCTGCGGAACGACCCCAAGTTCGAGGCGCTGGTCCGGCAGAACGAGGAACGGCAGGCCGCCCTGGAGATCATCTCGTTCTTCCGCGATCTGACCACCAAAGGCAAGACGATCGTTCTCACGGTCGACCCCTCGACAGTCGACGAGGAGGCGATCGGCCCCTTCCGGTCGATCGCTGACGTCTATCTCGAGTTAGAGATGGTCGAGGTGGGCAACGACGTGCGGCGGAACATCTTCGTCAAGCGGTTCGCCGGGATGGGCGAACAGGTCGGTGACCGGATCGGCTTCTCGGTCCGATCGGGCATCGGAATCGTCATCGAATCCAGGAGTGTTGCCTGATGGCTACCGAACACGGCTCAGCGAAGATCGACAGCGAACTGAAGCAGCACGCCCAGCAGTGGAAACACCTGCGCGAGCATCTCAAGCGCTTCCGGCAGATCACCGGCGAGTTCCCGATGCTCGTCGACGAGCCGGACGGCTACGAGTCGCGCCGGCCGAACATCATCTACCACCTCGGCGGGCCGATCTACTCGCAGGTATACGGGAACTTCGGCGAGACGACCAAGTATTACACCATCGAGCCGGAACTCGAAGACGACGAACGGGAGGTCTTCGGGCAGGTCAAGGACAAACTGCTCGAGCGGTCGGTGACGAAGCCCGCGCCGACCGACGACACCGAGTACGAGGATCGGATCCGCGAACTTTTAGAGGAGATCGTCGTTCTGGAAGACGAACACGACGGGCGACTCGCCGAACTCGTCCAGCGCCTCGAACTCGGGCCCCTGGAGATCACCGAGGAGACCTACGAGAAAGTCCGGTACCGGCTCATCCGCGATATCGTCGGTCTCGGACCGCTCGAGCCGATTATGCGCGACCCCGCCAACGAGGACATTCACGTCATCGGGCCCCGGCAGGTCGACGTCGACCACGGGGAGTTCGGGCTGCTCGAAACCACCGTCGAGTTCGACTCCGCGGAGCAGTACGACAACTGGCTCCGGAATATGGGCGAACGGATCGGCGACCCCGTCTCTGACGCCCACCCCATCGTCGACTCGACGCTGCCGGACGGGTCGCGTATCAACATCATCTACTCCGACGACGTCTCGCTGAAGGGATCTTCGCTGACGATCCGGCAGGGCGACGACGTGCCGCTTTCGATCTTCCAGATCACGAAGTGGGGCACCCTCTCGCCGGAGTTGGCGGCGTATCTCTGGATCGCCTTAGAGAACGAGCGGACGGTGTTCGTCGTCGGCGAGACGGCCTCGGGGAAGACGACGACGCTGAACGCCATCACGTCGTTCATCCCGCGGGACTCGAAGATCTACACCGCGGAGGACACCGCGGAGGTCCTGCCGCCGCACAACACCTGGCAGCAACTCCTCACCCGCGAGGGGCGCGGCGCGGACTCGGAGGTCGATATGTTCGACCTCGTCGCCGCCGCCCTGCGGTCCCGCCCGGACTACATCATCGTGGGAGAGGTCCGTGGCGAAGAGGGCCGGATGGCGTTCCAGGCGGCCCAGACCGGCCACCCGGTGATGCTGACGTTCCACGCCTCGGACATCGTCTCGATGATCCAGCGGTTCACGGGCGATCCGATCAACGTCCCCGAGACGTTCATGTCGAACGCCGACATCGCGCTGTTCCAGAACCGCGTCAAGCGGGGCGACGAGACGCTCCGTCGCGTCACCTCGGTCCAGGAGATCGAGGGGTACTCCAAGGAGATGGGCGGCGTCGTCACCCGCGAGGCGTTCTACTGGGATCCCGTCGAGGACGAGATCGTCTTTCAGGGCCGGAACAACTCCTACATTATGGAGGAGAAGATCGCGACGCTGCTCGGCTACGACGACACGCGGCAGATCTACGAGGACATCGAGTTCCGCGCGGAACTCATCCGACGGGCGATCCAGGAGAACATCGTCGGCTACCACGAGGTCAACGAGTTCATCGAGGACTTTCAGCGCGACGGCACGGAGGGCATTCCCTTCGATATGACGAGGGTCGACTGATGAGCGAAACAGGGACCGAACCGGAGCCGGACGTCGGATTCGGGGCACAAAAGCGGCAACTACGCCAGTTCGCGTCGTCGGTCCTCGACGCCTACGAGCGGATGCCGATGGACAACCGGAAGTACCTCATCACGGTCCTGGCGCCGACGGTCCTGCTTTTCCTCCTCGGCGTCGGCGGCGCGGTCACGCTCCCGCTGCCGGTGTTGGTCAGGATCCCGATTTTCCTCCTTGGGGCGCTGATGCTTTTGGCCGGGATGTTGTACCCGCGGTTGCTCGTGGAAGACCAGCGCCGCGGGCTTGAAAACCAGCTCCACCTCGTCATCACCCACCTGACGGTGCTGTCGACGACGAACATCGACCGTGTGGAGGTGTTCAGACAGCTCGGCCGTCAGAAGGAGTACGGCGAACTGGCCGTCGAGATGCGCCGGGTCACCGAACTGGTCGACACGTGGAACCAGTCGCTCGACGACGCGTTGCAGCGGCGGTCCCGCGCCGTTCCCTCGAAGGAACTCGGCGACTTCTTCGATCGGCTCGCATACTCCCTGAACGCCGGGCAGAGCCTGGATGACTTCCTGCTCGGCGAGCAGCAGACGATGATCCAGCGCTACATCACCGTCTACGAGGGCGCGCTAGGGAACTTGGAGGTTATGAAAGACCTCTATCTCTCGATGATCCTGTCGATGACGTTCGCGATCATCAACGCCATCGTGCTGCCCATCCTCACTGGGACGGACGCGACGATGACCATCGCGGCGGTCATCGTGCTCTTCATTTTCGTGCAACTGGGCTTTTATTACGTCATCAGGACGATTTCGCCGCACGACCCGCTGTGGTACCAGCAGGAGGAGTACCGCACGAAGATGGACCGCCAGATCGATATTGCACTCTACGGGTCGGTGGCGCTGGCGCTATTTTTCATCGTCCTCCTCGGGACCGGCACCGTGGGCTGGACGCCCGTCGGACAGGCGGTGCAGACTGTAATGTTGGATATGCCGATCCCGATCCTGATTGCGGCGCCGCTGACGCCGCTTGCAGTCCCGGGGCTCGTGGCTCGCCACCACGAGAACAGTATCAAAGAGCGCGACGAGGAGTATCCGGGCTTCATCCGGGCGCTGGGTGCCTCAGAGAGCGCGAAGCAGTCGACGACGCGGGCGGTCTTAGAGACGCTTCGGGAGAAGGACTTCGGCATCCTCTCCCGCGAGATCGATCGGCTTTACAGCCGGTTGAATATGCGGGTCGAGCCCGACCGCTCGTGGTTTTTCTTCACCGCCGAGACCAGTTCCTACCTCATCCAGAAGTTCTCCGAGATGTATTTGGTCGGACGGCAGATGGGTGGGACGCCCAAGCAGCTGGGGGAGCTGATTTCGGAGAACATGAACGAGGTGATCAAACTCCGGCGCCAGCGTGACCAGGCGACCGTGACGCTGATCGGTGTCCTCTACGGCATCACCGCCTCGGCGTCCTTTGCCTTCTTCATCGGACTGGAGGTCGTCGAGATCCTCGCGACGTTCTCCTCGGATCTGAACCTCGCACAGTTCGAGTTCGGCCAGATCATCTACGCGGGCGTCTACAACATCCCGGTGATCGAGTACCTGCTCTCGATGATCATCCTGTTCAACGCCGTCCTGTCGGCGCTGATGATTCGGATGGTCGACGGCGGGCACAAGGTCAACGCCTACCTCCACTTCGTCGTCCTCGTGTGGATCGGTGCCGGAAGCGCAGTACTGACGAGCTCGCTGGCAGGAGCGCTGATCAGTGTATGACCTCGACGGATTCAGAGGGCGGAGACGGCGGGACCTCCGAGCACGGTGAAGCTGCCAGCAAACGGTCGGAGCTCCTCGAAGCCTACCGGAAACAGAACGGCGACAGCGACGCGGAGTCGGGGTCCCGTGGGGAGTCGAAGTCGGGGTCCGAGAGCGGAGACGGGGGCGACTCGGCTCGCACCGTCGGCGGGGAGTCTATCGTCGTCGACTTCATCGCGAACTTCGTCGCTGGCGGCGACGCCGCCTTCGACCCGACGAAGGGACGGGTGTTGATGAGCGAACGACGGCTCGTGCTTGCGACTTCCGAGGCGAAGACGACGATCCCGATCGCGGCCATCTTCGACATCGCGGTCGGGCAGGTGCCCCCGGAGGTCGAGGAGTTCTTCGACTACACCGTGATGGTGGGGTACGTCGACGGCGACTACCGCCGGACGACCGTCATCGGCGGCGACCGCGAGACCATCGAGAAGTTCTCACTTTTGCTCTTCCGGGCGACGCTCAACGGGTCGACCGCGCTCGTGACGCATCCCGCGAAGGTGGGCGGTCGGGTGATGGACACCCCCCAGCGGCGGGCCGGTCTCCACCTGGACTACGAGTCGGTTTCGTTCACCGGCGGCGACTTGCTGGAGAAGGACGATCCGGTCTCGATCGACCTCGCGTCGGTCATCTTCTTCGAGGTGATGGAGCGGACCGATGCCGACGGCGAGACGAACCTTGTGCTCTCGGTCCAGCACGTCCAGGAGGGACAGACCGTCACCTCCGAGATCACGATGGGCTCGCGGCGGAAAATGAACATCCTCGGCCGCTACTTGCGGTTGATCTACCACTGGATCAAAAGCGACGTCCGCGACGTCGACGTCGAGGAGCACGAACTCGAGGTGCTGGTGGGGCTGTACTCGACCAGCGAGGAGATCGACCTGGCCTCGCTGCTCGACATCGACGAGGCCGAACTGGACGCCCGGCTGGAGTCGCTCCACGAGGACGACCTCATCACCGACGAGGAACCGCCGGTCGATCTCACGCCGCAGGGACGGTTCATCGTCAACGAGGAATTCGAGGACATCAACGTTTGAAACGGACTGTCTGTGTCGCGTCCGGAAACCGCGGGTCGATCAGGAGCCGCTGTCGCGGGCAACACGGGTTCGGGAGCCATTGTCGCGGGCAACACAGTTTCAGGAGCCGCTGTCGCGGGCAACACGGTTTCAGGAGCCGGAGTAGAGCCCTGGAGATCGGCCCATCGATCGCGTCATCGCATCGCATCGAGCGCGATGAAGGCGTCGGCGTCGGCCGTCAGCCAGGCATCGGTGCGTGTACAGCAACACTCCCGCGTGGGGTAGACAGTGCATCGGTCCGGCTGTCCGTCAAACCGGACGACGACGCTGTGGAGGTCGATCTCGCGAGGCGCGTCCTCGTTGTCGGCGCTCTGGGGCGGCGAGCGACGCGGAGTATCAGCGGGAGACTCTGACATCGGCACCCACAGTCGGATCGAATCGTCCGAAGGCTATATCCCTGCCGTTGGCAGGCAAGTTCCGCCGGCTGGGACGGACTAAAGTGGACGCACACGACACATCCGGGGAGATGGTAGATCCGACTTCGGACCTCGGAGAGGACGTCGACGAGGACGACGCCCCAGTCTGTGCGACCTGCGGCGAGAAGATCATTCAGTCGCCGACACACCGCGTCGTCACCTGGGTCGAGGACGGACGCGCCCGACACCGGCATTTCTGTTCCGACGAGTGCAAAGCGGCGTACGACGGATAGCGGCGTCGCAACGATCTGCGGTTAGCAGGTTATTCGCCATCGACGTCCGTTCTGCGGTTGTCGCCACTCGCCTTCGATCTCCGACCTGCAACGGTCGCCTTACTCACTATCGTCAGCCGACCAGAACCGATCAACGCCGTGGCCGAGCAGGTCCGGAGTCACCGGGCCGAACTCCGCGCGCTCGGCCGGCGGGAGATACTCGCGGACGCTGTCCCACGACTCGCGAGCGTAGCGCGCGTCGACGAGCGCCCGGATCCCGACTTCCTCCGGCCCGCGGATGACGCGGCCGATCGCCTGGCGCGCCTTCCGCACCGCGGGGACGGTCAGCGCCGTCTCGAAGCCGCTGCGACCGCCCTCGCCGTCGGATCCGAACCGGCGGTCGTACGCAGTTTTCACCGCGCGCGTCCGCGGGCTCGACGTGTCGATGATGGGAACACCGCAGACCGCGGCGGCCGCGAGCCGGTCGCCGCGGTAGTCGACGCCTTCGGTGAGTGTTCCGCGAAGGCTGGTCACGAGTACCTTCGGCTCGCCGTCGAAGAACTCCGCTTTCAGCGCCTCGGTCGTGTCGTCGCCTGAGGATTCATCCAGCAGCACCGGCCGGTCGAGACGTGCTTTCAGCGCCTCGGCCATCCACGCCGCCTCCGCGTAGTTCGGCATCCCCACCAGGACGTTCCCCGGCGACCGTGCGATCTCCGCGACCGCGTCGACGTACGCGCGGCGGGTTGGGTTCGACTCCCCGGGCGCGCCGCGATTCTCGTGAGTGAACTTCGGCGTATCGACCGCGAAGGAGGCCCGGTTCCCCTCCGGAAACGACAGGCCGTAGGTCCGCTCTTCGATCGGCCGGCCTGCGGCCGCGAGGGCGTCCAGTCCTGTGACCTCGCGGAAGATGTCCATCGGTTCTAACGTTGCCGACATCAGGACGCCGCCGCCGAACTCCCCGAGGCGGTCGGCGATGGCTTCGCCGGGGACGCAGTTGTGGAGCGCGAGGCGGGCGTTGTAGGCGCGCCGCCAGGAGTTCGGCCCCTCGGTCTCGTCCCAGGTCCGCTCTAATTCGAGCGCGCGGAAGTACGCCACGTGGTCGGCCCGCGCCCAGTTTGCGAGCGTTCGCCCCACGGCCGGGGCGGCCCGGCGGACGTCCTCGTCCTCGGCCTCGTTGAGGATGCGGGCGACGACGGCCCCGACCGACTCGGCGCGCAGCCACGCCGCTTCGTCGTAGCCCTCGCTCTCGGCCCACTCGGTCAGTTCGTCGATGCCGGGGGTTTCGGGATCCCGCAGCGGCATCTCCGCGTCGTCGAGTCGCGTGAGGTCCGCGCGCCAGTCCGGCAGCGTCCGGTCGAGATGAGCCCGAACGTGCCGGTCGATCTCCGAGCGGAGGGCCGAGACGAACTCGCGGGTCTCGCGGAGTTCGCGCAGCGTCACGTCCGATTCTTCGAGTTCCCCGCGAACCAGGTCGGCGTCGGCGCTGCCGGCGTCGCCCGTCGACGCCGACTTCCCGGCGTCGGCGAACTCGACGGGCTGGATCACCCGCGTGAGTTCGTTCTCGGCGTCCCGAAGCGTCGTCTCTCCCACGCCGTCGCTCACCAGGTCGCGGACGCGCGGTTCGAGCATATGGGCCTCGTCGCAGACGACGAACGTCTCCTCGTCGAGCAGCGCGCCCGTGAACGACCCCACCGTCTGCGGGTCGAACGCGTGGTAGTAGTTGCCGAGGACGACCTCGACGTGTGGGAGGAGCGCGCCCATCACCGAGTGCGGGCAGGTCCCGTAACCCGCGCTCAGTCGCACGAGTTCCTCGGCATCGATGTGCCCGCGCTCGGTGACGTCGAACGGAACCGCTTCGACCGGGTCGCCGTCCTCGGGAACGTCGTCGAGGAACGTCGCGTAGAACGGACAGTACTCCGTGTCGCCGTACTCGGCAGTCTCGGGGAGGTAGGGCGTCGGCTCGCCGGCCGTCGAGAGGTAGTCGGGGCCGTCAGTCGTCCCCGAGTCGAGCAGGCCCGTCTGGGCTGCCCGCGCCTCCGAGACCAGCGTTCCGGTCGAGGTCTCGCCGCCGTCTCCGACCAGGTTCCGGGTGCGCTCGCGCAGTCCCTCACAGCGGTCGTAGACGGTCTCGTCGTCGATGCCGGCAACGCCCTCGCGGCTGTACGGACAGACGTCTGCCTTCCCGAGGAGCGTCAGTCCGGAGATAGGCGACCACTCCTCGGGGAGGTTCGCGTTGATCGTGCCGAGGTCCTCTTCGAACTGCCGGAGCTGCTGCTTGACGCTCGTCAACACGAGCACGCGCTCGTAGTCGGAGTCGGGGTCGCGGACGCGGTCGATCCCCGCGGTGAGCGCGAGCATCGTCTTCCCGGTGCCGCAGGCGCCCTCGACGACCAGAAAGCCGTTCCCCGCGGCCGCGTCGATGGCGGCGTCGATGCCGTCGGCTTGTTCGGGGTACGGTTCGTCGTGGCCGAAGACCGCCTGCCAACTCACGTCCGTCAGTGACGCCGCCGCGCTCATATCGGTGTCGGTGAGTGGTCGCGGCCTCGGATAAAAACGTCCGGCGGGAGATCAGTCGACGTCGCTACTCTGCAGAAGCGAACCGGTCCGTGGCGCCCCCGACGCAGACCACAAGCGAATCCCGGGTCGGCGCGTACACCTTCATCTCCCGGCCTTTCACCGAGTACTTCGTACCGATCACCCGGATGAGTCCGGCCTCCCGGAGCTTCTCGAGGTGGTGTCTGACGTTCTGCAGCGACGTGTTGACTGCGTCTGCGAGTTCGGAGGCGGTCGCCGCCTCGTCCTGCAGGGCGGCGAGTGTCGCGCGGGCGGTGTCGACGGCGAGACAGTCGATCAGTTGCGCCGCTTCCTCGTCTTCCAGGGGGAGGACTCGGACCTCCCCGTCCTCGTCGCCGACACGTCGGTTGGTCTCCGACGGTAACAGCCCCGACATATCCATCGGTTTCGGCCTCGTCTACCTAAACATTTCGGATATCTGATACAACCTCGGTCACGCGTGATCGGTCCAGTCACACCTTTCTGTCTGTCGATTAGCGTTCACCCGGGGCAGTAAGCAGCACTGAAGCGCCGACACCCACCGGATTTAGGCCGCGTCGGGCCGAACTACGGACGATGATCACGAGCGAGCGGATGGCCGCGGTCGATCGCAACGCCGAGGCACTCGGCGTCCCGCGGAAGCAACTGATGGAGTCGAGCGGCAACGCCGTTGCCGGCGAGGTGCGACGGCTGGCGGATCCGGGAGCGACGGTGGCTATCGTGGCTGGCCGTGGCAACAACGGCGGTGACGCGCTCGTCGCAGCCCGGTTTCTCGACGAGTACGACGTCTCCGTCCACCTGCTCGGCCGCCCGGAGACGGTCACCACTGACATCGCCCGGGAAAACTGGGAGGCGCTGCAGGCGGCCGAGTACGACACGCGCGCGGTGACCGACTCGACCGCTCTCGACCTGGACGACCCGGACGTCGTCGTCGACGCGATGCTCGGCACGGGCGTGACCGGCGCGCTGCGGGATCCCGCTGCGACGGCCGCGCGGGCGATGAACGACCGCGACGCCACGGTTCTCTCGGTAGACGTCCCGTCGGGCATCGACGCCGACACCGGGGACGCGCCGGGCGTCGCAGTCGAAGCCGACCACGTCGTGACGTTCCACGACGAGAAGCCCGGCCTGGCAGAACTGGACACCACCGTAACGGTCGCGGACATCGGCATCCCAGCGGCCGCGGAGCAGTTCACCGGACCGGGCGACCTGCTGACGCTCGACCGGCCCGCAGAGAGTCACAAGGGCGACTTCGGTGAGGTGCTGGTCGTGGGAGGCGGCCCCTATACGGGAGCGCCCGCGCTGGCGGCCCAGGCGGCGCTTCGTGCGGGCGCTGATCTCGTCCGCGTCGCCTGCCCGGACAGTGTCGCCCGGGAGATCCAGGGTTTCAGCGAGAACCTCATCCTGCGGCCGTACGACGGTGAGCGTCTCACCTCGGCGCAGGTCCCAGAGGTCGCGTCGCTCGCCGCCGAACACGATGTTCTGGTGCTCGGTCCGGGGCTGGGCAACCACGAAGAGACGCTCGCGGCGGTGGGTGACCTTCTGGAAGCGTACGACGGGACCGCGGTCGTCGACGCTGACGCCCTGTCGGTCGTGCCGAACGTCGAGACCGAGGCGACGCTGATCTGCACCCCGCATCGGGGTGAGTTCCGGCGAATGGGCGGCGAGGCTGACGACGACTGGCGACGCCGGGCGGATTCGGTTGCCGGGTTCGCGGCGGACCTCGGAGACGTCCTGCTGGTGAAAGGCCCATACGACGTGATCTCCGACGGCGAGACGACGCGCGTGAATCGGACCGGCAACCCGGGGATGACCGTCGGCGGCACCGGTGACGTACTCGCGGGCGCCACCGGCGCGCTCGCGTGCGTGCTCTCACCGTTGCAGGCGGCCGCCGTCGGGGCCTACGCGAACGGCCGCGCCGGGGACGCCGCCGTCGAGGACGCTGGGCACGGCCTGCTGGCGACGGACCTGATCGATCGACTGCCCGCGGCGCTCTGGGAGGACGGACAATGACCACGAACGAACCCGACGACGCGACGACCGATGCACAGCGCGAGGAAACAGGAAACGCCGCCGACGCCGACCTCACCCACGTCGACGACTCGGGTGACGTCCAGATGGTCGACGTGGGCGAGAAGCCAGACACGAACCGCCGCGCGGTCGCACGCGGGACGATCCACCTCTCGTCGTCGACTATCGATGCGATCCGGGCGGACGGCATCGACAAGGGAGACGTGCTCGCGACCGCACGGATCGGCGCGATCCAGGCTGTCAAACACACCTGGGAGACGATCCCGATGTGTCACCAGATTCCGATCACGAACGTCGACACCGACTTCGACGTCGGGGAGGCCCACGTCACCCTGACTGTCGCCGTCGAGACGACCGGCAAGACCGGCTGCGAGATGGAGGCCCTGGAGGGCGTGACGACCGGGCTGAACATCGTCTGGGATATGGTGAAAGCCGCCGAGAAGGACGAGGAGGGGCAGTATCCCGGGACGGCGATCACCGACGTCGAGGTGGTCTCGAAGGAGAAGCGGCGGATCGACGCGGACGGATAGTCGGGCCTGAAGGGTGGCGACGCGCCGACTACCGCCCGTCGATACTGGCTTCGGAGTCGGCCTCCGGCCCCTCTCCCGCTGCTGCCGGCGCACGAACGTCTGCCGCCTTCGACCGCGCCTGTTCGATCACTGCCGGGCGGGCGGAGAACTCGACGAGCACCTCCTCGCCGGTGTACTCCTCGCGCTCGACGTCCCCGTGGTCGTAGAGCCACGAGACGAGACTCATCGCGTCGTCCGACAGCGGGAGCAACAGCCGTTCCTCGCGCCAATCGGGGAGTTCCGCCTCGATCCGTTCGGTCAGCGCTTCGATGTTCTCCCCGGTGAGCCCCGAGACGGCGACGGGGTTCGGCGCGAGGGCGTCCAGCGCCGATCGCTTTTTTTCGAGTTCCGCCTCGTCGACGCGGTCGATCTTGTTGAGGACGGTGACGATCGGCGCCTCGTTGCGCTCGTAGAGCGTGTCGTGGCAGGTCACGAGTTTCTCGCGCATCTCCTCGATCGACTCGGATGCGTCGACGACAAGCAAGACGAGATCCGCACGATAGACCGAATCCAGCGTTGACTCGAAGGACTCCACGAGCCAGTGGGGCAGATCGGAGATGAACCCGACGGTGTCCGTCAGCAGGATGTCCCGCGTTCCGGTGTCGGCCCGGCGGGTCGTCGTGCCGAGCGTGGTGAACAGACGGTCTTCGGATTCCGCGGTGGGGTCGAGGTCGGGGTGGAGATCCTCGTTTTCGGTGACGTCGAGGTCGTCTGCGAGCCGGCGCATCAGGGTCGACTTCCCGGCGTTGGTGTAGCCCGCGAGCGCAACGAGGTCGAAGCCCGACTCCCGGCGCTGCTCGCGACGCGTCTCCTCCTTGTCGGCGATCCCGTCGAGTTCCTCCTTGATGCGCGAGATCTGCGCTTTGATGTCCCGTTCGCGGCTCTCGTCGTACTCGCCGAGCCCCATAAATCCGGGGCGTTCGTCGCGCTTTGCGAGCGAGGCCTTCGCCTCGGCGCGCGGCAGTTCGTAGCGGAGTTCCGCGAGTTCGACCTGAAGTTGCGCCTTCCGGGTGTTGGCCCGCTGGCCGAAGATTTCCAGAATCAGCGTGAAGCGATCGATCACCTCGACTCCCGTCGGGAGTTTGCCGCCGATGTTGAAGGTCTGGTACGGTCCAAGACGGTTGTCGACGATGACCGCCTCGGCGCCGGTCTCGGCCACCAGTTCGGCGAGTTCCTCGACTTTGCCCTCGCCGAAGTGGTAGGCGGCGTCCTCTGTCCGGGACTGCGAGAGTCGGCCGACGACCTCGTAGCCGGCGGCTCGCGCCAGATCGGTGATCTCACTCAGGTCGGCGTTCTCGCCGCCGTCGACCCGTTTTGCGACGACGACCGGGCTGTCTCCGCTCATTCGTGCACCACGGCAGCGGCGGTCTCGGGGGTGGTCACCTGCACTGTCTACCTGAAGGTAGGTGGTCGAACCACTTGAACGCTGTCCGGTGCGGGAGGTGGTCCACGGACTCTCTCGATCGCCGGAGCGTCTGGCCGCTATCTTCAGGTAAATCCGTCATCATCGATTGCTACTCAACATTCCCCACTTCAGTGGATTTTAAAACCACTTTCGATTCGTCTATTGTAGTGAAGTTTAAACATTACCGAGTCATAACGAAGATATCTCTATGACACGCCGAATTCGTTCCCGGTTTCTTCCGTCCGACGCGACCCTCTTTCTCGTCCTCGCGACCGTCTGGGGGCTGTCGTTCGTGGCGATCGAGGCCGGGCTCCGACACGTCCCGCCGCTGTACTTCGCAGCAGTTCGCTACGCCCTCGCCGGGATGCTGGTTCTCGGGTATGCCGCCGTCACGACCGATCGCGTACGACCGCACGGCCGAACCGAGTGGTTGAACGTCGCCGTCGTCGGCCTCTTTCTGGTCTTCGGGTACCACGCGCTGCTGTACGTCGGCCAGCTATCCGTCCCCGGGCCGGTCGCCGCGGTCGTCGTCAGCCTCTCGCCGATCCTCACCGCCGCCTTCGCTGCGGCCCTCCTGGACGACTCGCTGGACGCGCTCGTGGCCGGCGGCTTCCTGGTCGGTCTCCTCGGCGTCGCCGTCGTCGCCGACCTGGATCTCTCGAACCTGCTTTCGGCCGACGTCTACGGAATCGGCCTCCTCTTCGTCGCCGCCGCGGCCTTCGCGCTGGGATCAGTGCTGTCGACGCCGCTGCGGACGGCCCTCGCCGACGTCTCGATGCAGGGCTGGGCGATGCTCCTCGGCGCGGCCGCGCTCTTCGCCGGGTCGCTGGCGCGCGAGGAGTCGCCCGCCGCCGTCGAGTGGACCGGCGCGGCACTGGCGGCGCTCGCGTACCTGACGCTCTTTTCGGGCGTCGTCGGTTTCCTCGTCTACTTCGCGCTCCACGAGCGGATCGGCCCGGCCGAGAGCAACCTTGTCAGCTACTTTCAGCCGATCGTTGCCGCCCTCGGCGGCTGGGCCCTCCTCGGGCAGACGGTGAGCCCGACGACAGTCGCGGGCTTTCTCGGCATCTTCGCCGGGTTCCTGCTGGTCAAACACGAGACCGTCCGGGCTCGGGTCGGGGTCGCTGGCGTACAGTCCCCTGGACCGTTCGCACTCCAGGTCCGCTTTGAGCGTCGGCTCCGATGGCTGCGCTGCAACGGTCGCGCGGTGTACTACGGCCACGATCCTGACTGCAACGACACCGGCACCTCGGCGGTGGGATTCGGACAGGACGCCGACTGATCGAGGCGGGTCGGCAGTCGAAAAACGCTAGCTGTCGATGAAATCCGGCTCCAGCCGCTTTTCCTCGTACTCGGATTCGAGGTGCGCACGGAACGTCTCGACGTCGACGTCGCCGCGCTCGCGTTCCTTCCGATCGCGCACTGAGATGGTCTCAGCCTCCTGTTCGTCGCCGCCGACGATCACCATATACGGGACGCGGTCCTCCTGGGCCTCCCGTATCTTCCGGCCGAGCGTCCACGAGCGGTCCTCGACGGACACCCGGAAGCCGTCGAGTTCGTTCTTCACGCGGTGGGCGTAGCCCAGCTGGTCGTCGCTGATCGGGAGGATCCGGACCTGCTCGGGCGCGAGCCACAGCGGGAACTTCCCGTCGAAGTGCTCGATCAGGACCATAAAGAACCGCTCGTAGGAGCCGTACAGCGCCCGGTGGATCATCACCGGCCGGTGGTCGGCGTTGTCCTCGCCCGTGTAGGTGAGCTCGAACCGCTCGGGCATATTGAAGTCGAGTTGGACGGTGGGGCCGTCCCACTTGCGACCGAGGGCGTCCTCGAACGCGAAGTCGATCTTCGGCCCGTAGAAGGCGCCGTCGCCGGGTTCGAGGTCGTAGTCGATGCCCTGGTTCTCAAGCACCGTCCGGAGGTCCGCCTCCGCCCGCTCCCAGATCTCGTCGCCGCCGACGGACTTCTCCGGGCGGGTCGCCAGCGCGACGTGGGCGTCGAGGTCGAAGGTGTCGAGGACGTCGTAAATGGCATCCATCACCTGGTTGACCTCGCGTTCGATCTGATCGGGGCGACAGAACAGGTGGCCGTCGTCGATGGTGAACGACCAGACCCGCGAGAGCCCTGAGAGTTCGCCGCGCTGCTCTTTGCGGTACACCTTGCCGTCCTCGAAGTACCGGACGGGCAGGTCGCGGTAGGACCACGAGTTCTCGTCGAAGATGGTGGCGTGACCCGGACAGTTCATCGGTTTCAGGCCGTACTCCTCGTCGTTGACGTCGAGGAGGAACATATCGTCGACGTAGTTGTCGTAGTGGCCCGACTTCTTCCACAGTTCCGTCCGGAAGAGGTGCGGCGTCTCGACGGGGTCGTAGCCGGCGTCGACGTTGAGCGAGCGGGCGTACGACGACAGTTCGTCGAGGATCTTCTTGCCGTTGGGGTGATACAGCGGCAGTCCCGGGCCCGTGACGTCGGGGATCGAAAACAGATCCAGTTCCTGTCCGAGCTTCCGGTGGTCGCGTTCTTTGGCCTCCTCCCGGAGCGTCAGGTACTCTTCGAGGTCCGATTCGGACTCGAAGGCCGTTCCGTAGACGCGCGTCAGCGTGTCGTTGTCCTCGTCACCGCGCCAGTACGCCGAGGAGATGTTGAGCAGTTTCACCGCGCCGATCTCGCCGGTCGAGTCGACGTGGGGCCCCTGACAGAGGTCCTCGAAGTCGCCCTGGACGTAGAAGGAGACGGGATCCTCGCACGCTGCTTCCTCGTCGAGGATCTCCCGCTTGTACCGGTTGTCCTCGTAGGTCGCGAGCGCCTCCTCTCGCGGCCGGAGTTCCCGCTCGATGGGGAGATCCTCCTCGAGGATCGTCTCCATTTCCGCTTCGATCCGCTCTAGGTCGTCGGCGTCGAGATCGACGCCCGCGACGTCGTAGTAGAAGCCCTCGTCGGTCGGGGGACCGATCGCGAGTTTCGCTTCGGGGTAGAGCCGCTGTAGCGCCTGGGCGAACACGTGCGCCGCCGAGTGTCTGAGCACCCGGAGGTACTCGTCGCTATCCTCGGTGACGATCACGATCTCGGCGTCGTCGTGGACGGGGGCTGCCTTGTCGACGAGTTCGCCGTCGACGACACCCGCAACCGTGTCGCGTCCCAGGCCGGGTCCGATCTCGTAGGCGACGTCTTCGACCGTCGCGTCCTCCGCGACGGACAGTTCCGAGCCGTCGGGGAGGCGAACAACGATTTCGCTCATACGCGTTGGGAGTGCGAGCGCACGAATAAGTGTTTTCGAGTCGCCGAACGGAGCCAGTGAAGCACCTTCCGGTTTTCACCCATCCCGCCGGCTCTCGTCTTTCACGATCGGCGTCCGGAACGTCCTCACGATCGGAGATAGGCAGAAATTATTACACTTTGGACCGACGCACCCGTGTGAACACAGCAGACGTCCACCAGATCGGTGAGACGGTCGCGGTCGACGGGGCAGAAATCACGGTCGCCGCTCCGGAGGAGGGTCTCTTTTCGAGCAAACGGGTGAATCCGCCGAGACTCGGCGGGCGGAAGGTCGAGGGGTACACCGGCGTCGGCGTGCAACACCTCGTGGTCGTGCTGCGGAACACCGCGGAGTCGGCACTGTCACTCCCGGATCCGGCTGACGTCCACTTTCCGAGCCTGGTCGGCCGTGAGGACGCCGTCGAGCACCACTACACCCACCGCGGCGAGACGCAGACGAGCCTGTTGCGGCTGTTCGCTGAACGGGAGCGTCTCAACGCGGGAGAGACCGTCGTCGGACTGCTGACGCACACGTACGCCTACGGGCTCTTCGCCGGCAACGAGACCGCCCCGGTTGTTTCTCCGTACCCCGATAACGCCGAGGCCGAAGCCCCCGACCCGCTGGAGTTGACTGTCACACCGCCGGGAGCAGAGCGGCCGACGACCCTCCGGTGGGATCCGAGCCGCTACGAGGAATCGCCGCGTGTGTCGATGACCCCGAGGCCTCCGGGCGCCGACGAGGGAGAAGCGACGGCTCCCGCAAGCGACGGATCGGAGTCGTTCCCAGCGTTCTGTTCGGAATGTCACGCGAACCTGGACCGGTACGAGAAGCCGAAGTACTGCCCGCAGTGCGGATCGAAGGTCGCGACCGAAGAGATGGCAGTTCGGGCAGCGAAGTGGTGGGGGGCCGTCGTAGCTAGACCGGAGCAGTCGTTTCAGTTCGACAGCAACCACCCGCTTTCGGCGGCCGAGTTCGAGGAGTTGGTCGCGCTTCTGGACGTAGCAAACGACGACGTACGGACGTATGCCGCACACGCTTTGGCCGAATATCCGTTCTCCGGGTGGCAGGTGGAACCGGACCAGTTAGGGTCGGCGATCGACGCGCTCCCGACGCTGATCGAACGCATAAACACCCAGCCGTGGGCGTGTGAGGCGGAGCTGAGCGCGGTTCTCACCGTCGTCGAGACGGCGTTCAACGGACGGGAGCGGTCCAGTTCGACAGATGTCGTAACCGACGTGATGGAGCTATTCGACGGCGCGTCGGAGGGGACGGACGGCGACGAGTTTATTCCGAATGAGTACGGCCGACACGAGGAACACGGATTCCTTCGCCTACTCGAAGAACTCTCGGCGGTGGCCCCCGAGCGGGTCCGCCCCGCACTTCCCGAGGTTATCGCCGCGCTGGAGCGGGAACTCGACCGCGAGGACGTGCCGGCGGAAAGCACGGAGTGTGAGATGTGTGGACTGCGTCACGAACTGGATCGTGTGACGTTCGTCGAGCCGACCGTGGAGTTCCTCACTGCCTACGTCGAGGACGATCCCGAAGCGGTGAGTCCTGCGATTCCGTCGCTGATCGAGGTTCTGGATCCGGATAAGACGCCCACCGCTCCCGGGGTTGTCGGGTGTGACTGCGATCAGACCGTCTCGGAGCTGCTGCTCACGCTCTCGGAGCACGCACCGGCCGCGGTCTCCGAGGGACGGGAGGCGTACCTCCGGGCGGCCGGAAACGGCGGATTACCGATCGCTCCCACGTCGACCCAAGTCGGTTCGCTCTATCCATTAGTCCGAGAAACCGTTGCGGACCTGATTGCGACGCTCGTCCGACGCGGGGCGATGGACCCGATTCCGATCACCGAGGGGTTGCGATCGGAGAACGGCCCGTATCTGGAGACGATGACGCAGGCCGCGGCCGACCTCGCCGAGTCGGACCCCGACCACCTCTCTTCGTCGATTCCGGATCTGATCACCCTCCTCGATTTCGAGGAGTTCCACTACACCATCTGCGGCGCCGCGGCGACGGCGCTCGGCCACCTCGACGCGACGGAGGCGGTCGAACCACTCTGTGACCTCTACGCCGAGGCCGAAGACAGGGAACTCGGAGCCGGCGACTACGTCCAAGAGCGCGTCGCGGGCGCCCTCGACCGGATCGAGGCGGCCCCGATCCGGAGCGAATCGCGGATCAACACCCGCGAGGACCCCGTCTGTGCGTCGTGCGGGAACGACCTCGACGACTACGGGCTCCCGGAGTGGTGTCCCGGCTGTGGAAACAAGATTTACTGACGGGCCCGTTCCGCGCCCGCCAGATGACCGGCGGGGCAGTCGCCGTGGAAGACCCGGCCTCAATCGGTCGACTCCTCAGCGCGATCCGAATACTCGCGTTTCACTTCGTCCGCATACGCGTCCGCGAGGCGGGTCGGTTCCGGGAGTTTGTATCCGGCACACAGGTTCTCGACCAGATCCGTCGCGGTCCCGACGCTCACCCGGTGGCCGGGGCTGACGTAGATCGGATTCACGATCGGTCGCGAGTCGTACTGCCGGGACTGGAACGCGTGGCCGATTGGCGTGCCCGGCGCGGCGTTTTCGACGTCCTCGTCGGCCAGGATCTCCGTTCGCCAGCCTTCCGGCCGGCCGTCGGGATCCGCTGCCGGGCGCCCGCACAGCAGTCCCTTTGCGACGCCGACACTCGGGACATCGAGGGTCACGCCGATGTGGGTCGCAAGTCCCGCCTGGCGATAGTGGATCCGGCCGCTGCCGTCGAAGACAGCGAGGTCGGGGTGGCAATCCAGTGCCGCAAACGCGGCGAGGATCGGCCCGCCTTCGCGGAAGGCCAGTAGGCCGGGTATGTATGGAATCTCGAGTTCGGTCACGGCGTGGGCCCGCTCGACGACCGTCTCCCCGCGGCGGACGACGACGACGCTCACCGCCCGGTCGTCGAGGAACGCCTGATCGACGCCGGCGACGAGCGGTGCCTCGGCCGACGGCGACGCGGGGGCGTCGTCCGGTCCGTCGATCCACTCAGTGAGTTGTTCGCCTTCAGACCGCGAGACGGCGGCCGGATCGAACGCGAACTCGTCGGTCCACGTCGCTGCCGCGGCCACGTCGCACTGGAGCGATTCCATCTCCTCGCGAGTCGCCGTCGCGTCGGGGACGAACTCGGAGTAGACTGGGCGCATCCGCGGTTAGTACCGGCCGGGACCGCCCGGGCCGCCAGGGCCACCCGGGCCGCCTCTGCCGCCGCCACCGCCGCCGAACTGGAGGGACTCCGGGACGCCGACGCGGCCTTTCACGCGCACGCCGTAGGCGAGGCCAACGAACAGGCCAGCGAGGTGTGCGAGGTGGGCGACGTTGCCGCCGATCGCGCCGCCGCCGCCGGCGACGCCGAAGCCCGCGACGATGCTGAACGCGGCGAAGCCGAACGTGAGGACCCACAGCGGCATCGGGATGATGAAGTACAGATACACCTTCAGGTTCGGATTCAATACGGTGAGCACGCCCAACACGCCCATGATCGCACCGGAGGCGCCCACGACGCCCGCCCCGAAGGGCCCGGCCGTCAGGAGCGTCGAAAGCACCTGCGCGAGCCCCGCGACGATGCCTGCGCCGAAGAAAAGCGCTGTGAAGCGTTTCGTATCCAGGTACCGCTCGACGACCGGCCCGAAGAAGTACAGCGCGATGCTGTTGAACGCGATGTGGGTGAAGCCGCCGTGCGCGAAGATCGAGGTGAACCACGTCCAGACGTAGCCGATCTGGCCGGGTGAGAGCACGAACACCGCCTGCCAGAGTTCGCTCCGGGGTGAAGCACCGAGCAGCAGGGGGAAGACGAAAAACTGCAATCCGAACGTCACCCACATCGCCCCGAGGAAGACGTAGCTCATATTGCCCCGGAAGTACCCGAGCGGCCCGCCGGTTCCGGTGACTCGATCGAGGAGACTCCGGGAATCCGACGTACTGCTACGGTTGCTGACGCTGTCGTCGAACCCGCTGTCGAAGACGCCGGAGGGATCGTTCCAGTCGTTGAGACCCGGACAGTCGTGGTTCTCCGGGAGACGGTGTTCGGCACAGAACGTCTGCCCGCACCGACTGCACTGGTACGGCATATTCTCGTGTGCCCCGCACTCGTCGCAGGTAGCCATCACCGACTGTAGTGACGGCGGGAGTAAAAGCGGTTCCCTCCTCGTGTCCGTCCGACAGGGGGAGTGTCGTTTGACCGCCCGTTCACAGCGGTCCGGAAAACAGTGTTTGCCGGGCTGTCCCCGAATCCCGACGGGGGTTCGGCCGCGTTTCGATCACTGCGATGCCGACTCCGGAGTCGACTCGTCTTCTCCGGACTCCTCGGCCGTGGCCTCGTCGTCGTCCGTCCGGCGGAAGTTCTCGGGGACGACCGTCGGATGCGCGACGCCGAGGTGCGTAGTGGTGCTTGCGGCCATAGTCAGTTAGACGTAGGCGGTCCATACGCAAATAATTACCCATACGCATAACGTATCCCGGAACGCAGCCGTGATTACTGGGAAAAATAAGCCGGATTCGAATAACACGCGTCGCGAGGCGGTTACGCGAACTCTTCCTCGTAGAGGTCCATCGCGTGCTCGATGGCGTCTTTCGCCGCGGCGGCGTCTTCCCACCCGAGCGTCTCCGTCTCCTTGCCCGCTTCGAGGTTCTTGTAGGTCTCGAAGAACTCCGAGATCTCGGCCTTCTGCTGGTCGGTGAGATCGTCGACGTCCTGGACGTGGTCGTAGCGCGGGTCCTCGTCGGGGACGGCGATGACCTTGTCGTCTTTCTCGCCGTCGTCGTCCATCTTCATCATCGCGACCGGACGCGCCTCGATGATACAGCCCGGGAACGTTTGATCCTCGACCAGGACGAGGATGTCGAACGGATCGCCGTCGTCGTAGTACGTCTGTGGCAGGAACCCGTAGTCGGAGGGGTAATGCACGTTCGAGTGCAGGACGCGGTCCAACACGACACCGGGGACGTCCTTGTCGTACTCGTATTTGTTCCGTTCGCCTTTCAGACACTCGATGACCGCATAGACGATGTCCGGCGCGTCCGGGCCCGTCTCCATCTCTTCCCAGAGGTTCGTCATACCTCGTCTGTTTCCGAACGAGCAAAAAATCCTTTCGCATCGGCGCTGACCCGAAGGATTTCTCGGGACAACTGGGTCGGCAGGAAGAGACTGCCACCGTTTCTCTTTGGATAGTCCCGCGCTATTCTCCGGGGAATCCTCAGAGAAGAACAGCTGTCACAGTTCGGTGGGAGATTGATGGCCTGAGACTGCGGAAACGACGTCTAATGGCCGTGAGAGCGCCGTTTGGCGGTAGAATTTCATTTCTGAATATCGGTGAGAAAGGTTAAATATCCCGGCACCATCCTACCAGGTATGTCAGAGGCACAAGCAGTTGCTGGCGAAGTGAGCGTGGTACGCGACCTTACCGCGTTTCAACAGAACATCCTCGTCATCCTCTCAGAGGAGCCGATGTACGGACTCGCGATCAAACGGCGTCTCGAGGAGTACTACGGGACTGAAGTGAACCACGGTCGACTCTACCCCAACCTCGACGACCTCGTCGAGATGGGATTAGTCGAGAAAAGCGAACTCGACAAGCGGACCAACCAGTACGAACTGACCGAGGCGGGCCACGACGCCCTCATCGACCAGTTCGACTGGATGCTCGCGAAGTTCGTAAGCGACGACGAACGCGCCGACGAAGTCGTCGACCTCGTCGAATCCTACCGGTAACGCGTCGTCTCGGTCGTCAGCCGATCAGGTTCCGGGCACGTCGTCGGCGACGTCGGCAACGACGTCGACGCTCTCGGCGACGATGGATTCCTGCTCGGCTGACGGCCACACGTTCCGTGGATAATACTCCGTGAGGAACTCCTCTCTTTCGTCCGCCGTCGCGTCGGCGACGGACTTCAGATAGTGGTTCCCCATAAAATCCGCAAAGGCGCGGACGTTCGCCGCGTGCGCCGGGCCGTACGCTTCTTCCACAGCCTCGATGATCGCCTCGTTTCTCGCTTCGACTGCTTCCCACTCGGCACTCTGGTCCGGTCCCGACAGCGACACCTCGACCGCCCGGTCGGTGTCCTCGATGCGGTCGAACTGGACCGTGCCGTCGTCGACCCACTCGTCGGGGTACAAAATCAGCGTGTCGTCCTCCTCGCGGACGCGCGCAGTGTAGTCGTGGTCTGTGACGAGTTCCTCCCGTCGCTCCCGATACGCTTCCGCGGCGGCCCCCTTCGCGGCCTCGTCTGCCAGCCGCGTCAGGCGTTCGGCCTCCGAGACCACCTCCTCGGGGACGTCAGGGGTCCGTTCGTCGGCGCCCTCCGAGTCATTCCCGTCCGCGGCGTTCGTCCCGCTCTCCGCCGTCGCCGACGACTCGCTACCGGCTCTCGATCGATCGGAATCGCCGCCGTGTTCCTCAGCCATCGTCGAGCGCCTCGTTTGCCAGTGAGTCGGCGCGGTCGTTTACTTCTCTCGGTACGTGCTCGATCGTCCACCGGTCGAACGCGTCCAGGAGTTCGAGTACCCGCACGCGCCGCTCGCGCAGTTCCGGGTTGTTCGTGTCGTACTCGCCGCGGATCTGTCGGACGATCAGCTCTGAGTCCCCGCGGACGTCGACTTCGTCGAACCCGTAGTCGCGAGCGGCCGCGAGCGCGCGCTCGAGTGCCTCGTACTCGGCGCGGTTGTTCGTCGTCTCGCCGATCCGCTCGCCGCCCTCGGCGACGATCCCCTCGCTCGTGACGAGTACCCACCCGATCGCCGCCGGACCCGGATTGCCGCGGCTCGCGCCGTCGAAGTAGACGTGCGCCCGCCCGCCCTCGTCGGCACGAAGCATCGGCAGGAGATCCGTCGGCCGCGAGCCCTGCACCACGACCGTATCGTCGTAGGCGACGGCCGTGGCCTCGCCGCGTTCGGCCCGCCACCGCTCGTAGTCGGTGTTTCCCGGCTCGACGTTCACGCCCGCGGCTTCCAGTCGGTCGCGGGCGACGTCAGGGTCACACTCGATACTCGGCATAGTGGAGGGATGGTGAGCGGACGAAAGAAGGGTTCGGTCTCCGGGCCCGTGCGGATGTTTTCCCGTACGGAGCGAGGGTTTAAGTTTATCGAGATAGCGAATATAAAAATGCGATGACACGGCCCACCCGCCAGCGGGAACAGGACGTCGACCGGACGCGATGGCAGGGAGAACGCGAGGAGGAGGCGGACGAAGCTGAAGACGACATCGACATCGAGGATATGGACGAGGAAGATCTCGTCCGGACGGGAGACGGGGAACTCATCCACGAGCCAACCGGGATCGTCGTCGAGGAAGAACAGATCGACCCGGGGCCGGAGTGGCGGGCGTTCAACCACTCCGAGCGACAGGAGAAGTCCCGCGTCGGCGCACCCACGACGCAGACGATGCACGACAAGGGGCTGACGACGACGATCGACTGGAAGGACAAAGACGCCTACGGGCGATCGCTCTCCTCGGAGAAGCGTTCGCAGATGCACCGATTGCGGAAGTGGCAGGAGCGCATCCGCACGAAAGACGCGGGCGAGCGTAATCTGCAGTTCGCCCTGTCGGAAATCGATCGGATGGCCTCGGCGCTCGGGGTCCCCCGCTCGGTTCGGGAGGTCGCCTCCGTCATCTACCGGCGGGCGCTCAACGAGGATCTGATCCGCGGGCGCTCCATCGAGGGTGTTGCCACCTCCGCGCTCTATGCCGCCTGTCGAAAGGAGGGCATCCCCCGCTCGCTCGAAGAGATTTCCGAGGTCTCACGCGTCGAACGCAAGGAGATCGGACGAACGTACCGATACATCTCACAGGAGTTAGGCCTGGAGATGCGGCCCGTCGACCCGAAGAAGTACGTCCCACGGTTCTGCTCGGAACTCGACCTCTCGAAGGAGGTCCAGTCGAAGGCCGACGAGATCATCGAGACGACGGCCGAGAAGGGACTGCTCTCCGGGAAATCGCCCACGGGCTTCGCCGCAGCAGCAATCTACGCGGCGTCGCTTCTGTGTAACGAAAAGAAGACCCAACGCGAGGTCGCCGACGTCGCGCAGGTGACCGAGGTCACCATCCGCAACCGCTACCAGGAGCAGATCGAAGCGATGGGCATCCACAGCTAAGCGTCGGACGGTCCGCTCTGACGGGGGCTCTCCGCCGGCAATGAGAAGAGTACCCGAACCGCGCGCCGACTTCGAGTGGACACACGGGACAACCGTTAAAGCCGACCGCGCGGTTCTGCAGAACGATGGTCGACCTTCCCTGGCGGCGGAGTGAAGACGACGGCTCGGACACCGACGGGGACGCGGCGTCGACCCACACGGACGCGGTCGCCCACTGTGAGTGTCAGGACGGAACGCTCGCGGTATACGACGACCGGATCGTCATCGAACGCGTCCGGCGCTCGAAGTTCGCAGACAAGACGATTCCCGTCGAGGAGATCACGGGCGTCGACTACGACCGCGGCATCACCGTCGGCTACATCCAGATCGAACAGGTCGGCGTCCCGGTCGACTCGGGGGGACTGCTCAGCGACCCGATCAACGAGAACACGCTCCACTTCGGACGGGGGCGGCGGGCCGACGCGGCGGCCGCGAGAGATGCGATCCTGGAGCGCGCACAAGGGTGACGGGCGCGCGCCGCCTGCGACCGCGGAAGGCACCTACCGACAATCCTTATCACCGGACCGGCCGTACGGTCAGCCGATGAAACTGGACGAGTACGTCGACCTCGAACGCAACGAGCGCGCGGAGCGTCGACGACTCGCTGCGGACAAATCTTACGACATCCTCGAGCACCTGGAGACGTTCCAGGATCGCTTCGAGGAGACGGTACAGGGTGACTCCCTGTACGGCGGCGTCTCGCCGTCGATCTTCGTCGGCACGTCGAACTACCCGCGGGTCTCGACGGGACTGCTCTCGCCGGTCGGCCACGACGAGGATGCCGAACGGTTCGAGACCTCCGGCGCGTGGTACGACGAAGGCGTCTCCATCTCCGACGTCTTCGCCCGGCGGACGTCGCTTCTGAACTCCAATACCGCCCAGGAGGTCACGAACGTCGCCGACTCCTGGGACGGCTTCCTCGGCACCCAGCGGGAGGTGGCGATCGCTGACCGGCCCGTGACGGTCGAAATCGGCCTCGACGAGCGCCCGGAGGTCGACCTCGACGTCGGCGTCGAGGACGTGGCCACGCCCGTCGGGCCGCGCGCCCGCGCTCGCTCGGCGGAACTCGCGGAGAACCCCCACGTCCCGCGACCGGTCAAGAAGACCTTAGAGGACGACGACTGGAACGCCGAGGGCGCGATCAACTACCTCTACCGCCGCGGCTTCGACGTCTACGACGTCAACACGATCCTCTCGGCGGGCGCGCTCGGGCAGACCGACCAGCGGCGACTCGTCCCCACGCGGTGGTCGATCACCGCCGTCGACGACACCGTCGGCCAGTACCTCCGGGGACGGATCCGGACGAACCCCGGGATCGACCGCGTCGAGGTCCACCGCAACGAGTTCCTCGGCAACGCCTTCTGGGTGATCCTCGCACCGGGCGAGTGGGAGTACGAACTCGTCGAGATGAAGGCGCCGGGCAGCGTCTGGAACCCCGACCCCGAGGCGGGGATGTACCTCGCCGCCGACTGGGAGGGCCAGGAGGGCCGGACGGGCTACGTCGACGAGACCGCGGGCGCGTATCACGCCGCACGACTCGGCGTGCTCGAACACCTCGACGAGCGCGACCGGCAGGCGAAGGCGCTCGTGCTCCGACACGTCTCCGACGACTACTGGGGGCCGGTGGGGGTCTGGCAGGTGCGGGAGACCGTCCGCGACGCCTTCGACGAGGAACGCGGCACCGCCGAGACCTTCGGCGGCGCTCTCCGTGGGGTCGCCGAGCACCTGCCGATCTCGCTGCCGATGCTCCGCCGGAAGTCGACGATGGCTGCCGGCCTCCAGACGACGTTCGGGGACTTCGGGTGATCGTCGGAGGCTATCGGGGCAGCGACCGTCGCTCCACCGGCCGGAACCGGCCCGCCGCGGCGGCGTCCGGGCGGTACTACTTTAACGATCCGACTCGACGTACCACCGGAGGTCTACACGGTGGAAATCTCAGATAAACTCCTGTGTCTGTTCAACGCGGACGTTCGTTCCGAAGAGGACCGGTACGTCGTCGAAGTACCGAAACGCGAGGTCGAGACCGGTTCGATCGATCCCGGCGAAACGTACCGCGTGGCTCTCATCTCCCGAACAGTCGAATCCGACAGCGACTCGACGGAGTCGGACCGACCCACCTCGGAGCCGCAGCCACCGGTCGAACCCGGCGAACTGCGCTACGTCGAGATCGAGGACATCGGCAAACAGGGCGACGGGATCGCCCGCGTCGAGCGCGGCTACGTCATCATCGTCCCCGACACAGAGGTCGGCGACCGGGTGAAGATCGAGGTCACCGAGGTCAAGTCAAACTTCGCTGTCGGCGAAGTGATCGAAGAAGAACTGTAAACGACTCGCCGCTCACCTGCCGCCGCTCGCCCTCCACTTTCTTTCCGCCGGCAGTCCACACTCGGCCGTTCGTCGTTTGCGCCCGCTTTTTCCCCGTCAGTCCGCACTCGGCCGTTCGTCGTCCGGATAACCGCCGGTGAAGGTCGCGAAGTCGATCTCGGGGCTCGGCACCGCCGCCGGGGAGTCGTAGGGGCGATTCACGACGATATCGCCGGCCGTCCGGTCACCGATGCCCGGGATCGCGGTGAGTTCGTCCATCGTGGCCGCGTTCGGATCGAGCGGATACGGGACCCCGGTGACCGAGCGGTAGCCGTGATCGACGACCGCGACGTCGATGGTCCGTTCGAGTTCGCGCTCGCCCGGAATCCCGACCAGCAGGGGGTAGGTCCCCAACTGTCGGCCGAAGGTCCGCCCGTCCTGGTGGTATTCCAGGTGGACGTCCGGCAGCACCGTCCCGACCGGTGCGAGTCGGCGCAGCATCGGCTGATCGATCTCCTCGCGGACCTCGCGTTTGTACGCCTTGAACCGCTTTTTGTGCTCCGTGGCGATGTTGGCGCCCTCGTCGGCCATCTCGGTGCCCTCGAAGGCCATCACCTGCCGGATGTTGATCCGGCGGACCATCAGCCCGGCGTCGTAGACGCGCTGGAGGAACGCCTTGTTGTGCTCGAACGTCTCCGCGCGCTCGCCTTTCAGCCCGTGGAGGAGGTTGATTCCCGGGAGGAGCTTCGGCAGTCGGTTCGCGGCGTCGTCGCCGTGGGTCGGCGCGTCGGCGCGGTCGTCGCCCGGGCGCCATCCCGCCTCCTCGTTGACGATCTTCACCGCCTCGAAGCACTCGTCGGCAGTGACGTTCAGGTGGTTTTCCTCCTGGACGACCGGATCGGCCGACTCCAGGCCGAACGCCGCGGTGTCGCCGGGGGTGTTGTGCTCGGCGATGATCCGGATCCCCTCTCTGGCCTTTTCGGGCCACTTGACGACGGTGATCGGGTTCATATTGTCCAGATGCAGCGTCCCGAGGTCGGGTGCGACCTCCCGGATACCGCCGTAGAGTTGCCGGAGCGCGTCGGGGTTCGGCGCCTCGCCGTCGCCGCCGTACGCGAGGATGTCGGCCTGGCGGCCGATCCGGAAGTGCCGGACGCCGCGGTCGTAGAGCGCCTCGACCTCGCCGACGACAGACGGCGGCGAGCGGAAGGAGGGGTCGCCGTACATCGGCTCCGTGCAGAACGAACACCGGTAGGCACACCCGCGGGAGGTCTCCAGTTCGCAGATGAGGTAGTCTGGGTGGTTCGGGTGCTGCTCGACGACGAACGCGCCCTTCGCGGCCCAGCGGTCGAGTTCGTCGTTGTCGCGGTAGCGGTTCTCGAAGCCCTCCAGGCCGCTGTCGACGAGGTCGTACGCCGCAGCCTCGACGTCGGCCATCGCGAGGAAGTCGTAATCGAGGTCCTGCCGCTGCATCTCCTGGGCGCCGGCGTTCTCCTCGCCGACGCCGAAGCGGATCGGCCCGCCCATCACGGAGACGCCCTCAGCGACCCAGGCGAGTTCCCGTACTTCGTCGGGCTCTGCGGGCGTTCCACCGACGTAGCTGCCGGGGACGGTCATCCCGCCGAGGTAGACGAAGAGATCCGCGTCGGCGACGTCGGCCCACTTGCGGCGCTCCTCGCGGAGTTCGTCGATGGTGTGGTAGGTGATGTTCGACTCGGGGACGCCCGCGTCGACGATGGCACCGGCCGTGAATCGGGGGTACGTCGAGATGTACGGCGGCACGCCGAAGTGCGCCGGCTCGTCGACGTACCCGTCGACGATGGTGACGGCGAGGTCGGCCGGATCGGTCATACACGGACACAGACGGCCGAGCGGTAAAACGCTCACTCTCTGTGGACGCGCGACGGGCGCTACGGACGACGGCGGTGATGATACCGACGGCGACGATGACGACCGCCGGGCGTCGTCCGCCGTGCCGACGCCCTTCAGGTCCCGACCGCAAGACCGGTTAGGCCGCGGGTCGCTTCCGGAGGTATGAGCGAGGAATCGGACCCAGACGCCGACTCGGGCGCTGCCGCGGCAGTGACGCTACGCGCCGCTCGCCCGGCCGACGCCGAGGCGGTCCGGAACATCTACGCGCCGTTCGTCCGCGAGTCGCCGGCGACGTTCCGCACCGAAGTGCCCTCGATCGCGGCCGTCGAAGGCGACATCCGTGAGAAGCGCGAGCACGACGAGTATCCGTGGTACGTCGCGGTCGCTGAGACTTCCGCCGAGGCGGGCGACGTCGCAGGCGATCCCAGTTCGGGAACAGTCGTCGGCTACGCCTACGGCAGCCAGCTCCGCGAACGCCCGGCGTACCGCTGGGCGGTCGAGACGTCGATCTACGTCGATCCCGCGACCCACGGAGCCGGGGTCGGAACGGCGCTCTACGACCGGCTGCTGGCGACACTCCGTGAACAGGGCTACTGTTCGGCCTACGCGGCGCTCGGGATGCCGAACCCCGAAAGCGAACGGTTCCACGAGCGACACGGGTTCGAGCGCGTCGGGACGTTTCCCGCCGCGGGGTTCAAACTCGGCGAGTGGCACGACGTCGTCTGGTACCACAGACGGCTGCGGGAGCCCGACGGCGACCCGGCGGAGCCGCGGCCGGTCTCGGCGGTCGACGACCAGTAATCAGTAAGCGGGACCGACTCCCCACGGCAAACCTCCCCAGAGTCGCCACGTTCAAGCGCGCCGGCCGAGTTGGGGCCGACAACGATGACACGAAGCGTCTGGCTCAAAGCCGACGACGCCGTCGGCGACTGGGAGACACGGAAACGGCGGATCACCGCGGGACTCGAAGCCGGCGTCGACTGGGTGCTCGTCGACGAGGCCGACGTCGCGCGCGTGAAGTCGCTCGGGAACGTCTCGGTGGCCGCGTTCCGCACGAACGCCGAGACGAGTCTCATCGACAACGTGAGCGACGAGGACGACGAGGCGGACACGGACGTCTACGAGGACGAGTTCGGAGACGCGGAACCGGACGCGTACGTCGTCGGGAAGAGCGGCGAGGGCGACGGCACGGTCGATCTCCCCGGCGACTTTTCGGGGTCCGCGGATCTCACGACCCTCCGCCGGGAAGACGAGCGCGCGCAGGGTGCCTACGTCCGGATCTTCTCCGAAGACTACGAGGCGTTCGCCGAGGAGGCCGCCGGCGAGGCCGAGTACACCATCGTCGTCGGCGAGGACTGGACGATCATCCCGCTGGAGAACCTCATCGCGCGGATCGGTGAGGAGACCGACCTGATCGCCGGTGTGACGACGGCCGAAGAGGCCAAGACCGCCTTCGAGACGCTCGAACTCGGCGCCGACGGCGTCCTCCTGGATTCGGACGACCCCGACGAGATCAGACGGACAGTCGAGATCCGCGACGAGGCCGAACGGGAGACGCTGGACCTCCAGTGGGCGACCGTGACGGGCGTCGAACGCACCGGAATGGCCGACCGCGTCTGCGTCGATACGGGGAACCTGATGGACCACGACGAGGGGATGCTCGTCGGGAGTATGAGCCGCGGGCTCTTTTTCGTTCACGCCGAGACGGCCGAATCACCGTACGTCGCCTCGCGGCCGTTCCGCGTCAACGCCGGCGCAGTCCACGCTTACGTGCGCACGCCCGACGGCGGCACGAAGTACCTCTCGGAACTCAAGAGCGGCGACGAGGTGCAGGTCGTCGACAGCGACGGCAAGACCCGGGAGGCGGTCGTCGGCCGCGTGAAGATCGAGAAGCGCCCGATGTTCCGGATCGAGGCCGAGGTCGACGGCGACCGGGTCGAGACCCTGCTGCAGAACGCCGAGACGATCAAAGTTCACACCCGCGAGGGCCGGAAGGCCGTCACGGACCTGGCGGAGGGCGACGAAATCCGCCTGTACTACGAGCAGACCGCGCGGCACTTCGGCGAGGCCGTCGAGGAGAGCATCATCGAGAAGTAGCGCTCATACTGAGTACTCTCGCTGTTTCCCGCCGAGCGCCGCCAACAGGGGTGGCGCTCGGGGAGAAGAGACGAGAGTAATCAGTATCAGTTTTCGGGCTGGGGGTCTTCCCACTCCAACTCGATCGTACACCACGGGCAGAAGTCGATCTCGGTGTCGAGTTCGCCGCCGCAGTTCGGACACTGCGGCTCGTCGGTCGTTCGCGGACCGACGGCGGCCAGTCGATAGGCGTCGAACGCGCTGAGCAACAACAGGCCGAAAAGCGGGATCGTGACGGTGGCGGGGAGGTCGGACGGTTCCAGCGCCGCGAGCGCGCCTGGATCCGAGAGGCTCAAGATCGCCGGGTCGGCGAAGACCGAGAGTAACACGAGCGTCGCGCCCACGACGAACGTGAACCAGGCGGCGGCCCGTCGCCACCGCCGGAGATACAGGTGTCCGGCCCCGGCGATGCCGAGGCTGGCACCGAGGACAGCAACGAGCGTCGCGATCAGCGCGCGGCGACGAGTTCCGGTCACGTCAGTAGTCGACGCCGTCACGACTCTTAAACGTCCGGAAAAAGCGTGACGATCACGTCACCGTAGCAGCGCGGCGGAATCGGCGCTTTAAGCGATTCCGATGCTCTCTTCGGCTTCCAGCAGTTCGTGGTAGCGGTTGCGGATCGTGACCTCGGAGATGTCCGCGACCTCGCTGACAGCCGCCTGCGTGGTCTTCTCGTTGGTGAGGAGCGCAGCGGCGTACACTGCGGCGGCCGCGAGGCCGACCGGCGACTTCCCGGAGTGGACGCCCTTTTCTTTGGCGTTCTTTAGCAGCTGGCGGGCGCGCATCTTGGCCTCGTCGGAGAGGCCGAGTTCCGAGGCGAAGCGCGGGACGTACTGTTCTGGATCCGCGGGCTTGACCTCCAGCGAGAGCTCGCGGGCGATGTACCGGTAGGTCCGTGCGACCTCGCTCTTCGGGACGCGGGAGACCTCCGCGATCTCGTCCAGCGAGCGGGGGACGCCCGCCATCCGCGCTGCGGCGTACACACACGAGGTGGCAACGCCCTCGATGGAGCGGCCAGGGAGAAGGTCCTCGTCGAGCGCGCGGCGGTAGATGACCGACGCTGTCTCGCGGACGTTCTCGGGGAGACCGAGCGCGGAGGCCATCCGATCGATCTCGCCGAGGGCCTGCTTGAGGTTCCGCTCTTTTGAGTCGCGGGTGCGGAACCGTTCGTTCCACTTCCGGAGCCGTTGCATCTTCTGGCGCTGGTTCGACGACAGGGAGTTGCCGTAGGCGTCGCGGTCGCGCCAGTCGATGTTCGTCGACAGCCCCTTGTCGTGCATCGTGTTCGTCGTCGGCGCGCCAACGCGGGACTTCTGGTCTTTCTCCTTGGAGTCGAACGCGCGCCACTCGGGGCCGCGGTCGACCGAGTCCTCGGTGATGACCAGTCCACAGTCGTCACAAACGGTCTCACCGTGCTCGTCGTCCGCGACGACGTTGCCGCCACACTCCGGACACCGAAGCTCCTCGTTTTCGCTCTCGGTTTCGGTCTCTTCTTCCTCTTCTCCGGGCCGAACCCAGCGCTGACCGGCCGAATCGCCGCCTCGGCCGTCGTTCGTTCGCGACTCGTCTCTCGTGCTCGCGTTCACGCGAGTGTAGGTACTCTTCTCGCTCATCGGTATACGACGAATGCCCCGTGCCAGGGATACGGATGTGAGAGGCCCGGAGCGGTCCGTACCAACTCCACCGACGGAGAATATAAAAAGCGTTCGGAATCGGTCGCCCGAAACGCGCGCACAGCCCCCGATCGAGCGGTCTGTCGACAACGACCGTGATAGTTTATATAGGGGTTACGGCGGCTCGCGTCCGCCAGCCCGCAACGCACTTGTCGTCGCCGTTCGAGTGACGGGTATGGAATCGTCCGGCGCCGACGATGGGGCGGTCGAACGCGTCGTCTCCCTGGCCCCGAGTGCGACAGCGACGCTGTCTGCGATGGGTGCCGGCGACCTGATCGTCGGCGTCACGACCCATTGTGGGCTCGACCGTCCGGTCGTCGGCGGCTGGCTGAACCCAGACTACGACTATCTGGCCGAACTCGCTCCCGACCTCGTCTGCACGGCCGACGGGTTGCAGGCGGAGATCGCCGCCGAACTCCGCGAGCGCGGCTACGACGTCTGCCACGTCGAACCCGACTCCCTCGATGCAGTCGTCGACTCCTTTGCGACGCTCGGCCGTGCGGTCGGTCGGCCGGAAGCGGGCGAACAGTTGGCGGCCGACTGTCGAGATCGGCTCGCCGCAGTCGAAGCGCGAGTCCCGCCGAGGGGACGCGACGAGGGTGATCCGCGCCCGGTCGTCTACTGCGAGGAGTGGGGCGATCCGCCGATGGCCGCCGGAAACTGGGTCCCCGAGGCGGTGGAAACAGCCGGGGGCCGATATCCGTTCTGCGATCCCGGTGACCGGTCCCGGGAAGTCTCCCGCGAGCGGGTCGAAGGCGCCGATCCCGACCACGTCGTCATCCACCACTGCGGACACGGCGACCGCGCCGATCCGGGCCTCCTCGCCGACCGGGGGTGGGACGTCGACGGCGCGGTCCACGTGCTCGACGACGACTTCCTGAACCAGCCGAGTCCGGCGCTCGTCGAGGGGATCGAGACGCTCGCGGATCTGCTACACGGCGAGAACCAGTGAGCCCCCGGAAACGGGGTTCCGGTATCGAGCGGGCGTTTATATACGAAGCCGAGGCCAGCGGGCGTATGCGGTGGAATTCGACCCGCGTCGGGGAGCGGTTGCTCGGCACGTCGGCGCGGGACGGTGCCCAGAGAGGGCTGTGCCGACTGTTCGCTACGATTCTCACACGGCAGATCGCCGGCCAGAAGCGACACACGTAACGCCTGGAGCCGTCCACACGCGGGTATGCGAATCGCAGTCGGCAGCGGGAATCCGGTGAAGCGCGACGCAACGGTCCGCGTGTTCCCGGACGCGACGGTCGTTTCAGCGCCGGTTCCGTCCGGCGTGAGTGAACAGCCGATCGGCCACAGCGAGACGCGAGCGGGCGCGAGAAACCGAGCGGAAGCGGCGCTGGACGCCGACGCGGGAGGGACAGACACCGACGCTGCCGCCTCCGACCTCGGCGTCGGCATCGAGGGGGGCGTCGCTGGGGCCGGTCCTGGCGGAGACGGCGCGATCGACCACGGGACCGCACCCGACGCGCTTCAGCTCGTGATGTGGGCTGCGGTCACCGACGGCGACCGGTGGGGCGTCGGCTCCGGGCCGAGCCTGCCGCTGCCGGCGTCGATCGGCGAGCGGGTCCGCGACGGCGAGGAACTGGGCCCGGTGATGGACGACGTCCTCGGGGAATCCGACGTCGCGAAAAAGCAGGGGGCCGCGGGCGCATTCACGGCGGGTCAGTTGAAGCGGACGGACGCGCTGGCGGCGGCCGTGGCAGCCGCAGCGTCGCCGTTCCTGAGCGATCTCTACTGAGCCGGAGACCGGACGTTCTCTCCCGGCAACCCGATCAGTCGAGTTCTGGCGCCTCGTCCCCCGCCTCGCGAACCTCCCGGGTCTCCTCGACGGCAGTCGTCAGCGAGACGTTGAGCGCGAGCATCGAGCCGTAGCCGCCGACGACCGTGACCAAGTTCTTCACGGCGTGGTCGAGCACGGCTGCGCCGAGGGCGAGTTCGGCACCAAGCGGCGTCAACCCGACCACGAGCAGCGTGAATGCCCCCTCGTAGAGGCCGACGCCGCCGGGCGAGAGCGGGAGCACTTTCGCGAGGTTGCCGACGCTCACCGCAAAGAAGGAGACCGCCACGAGTTCGACGAACGGGAGACCGGGTGAAAAGGCCGCCAGCACCAAGAGCGCGGTCACGACGTCGAGCGTCCAGATCGCGACGCTCGTCACGCCGACGCGGGCGAAGCCGCCCCGGGTACCGGCGACCGCCTGGAGGTCACTGACGAACCGGCTGATGACACCCGCGACGAAGTCGGCATAAGAGTCGGTGCTCACCCGGTACACGAGCGCGGTGACGTAGTCTCGATCGCTCCGCGCCGAGAGTGCGATGACGACGACGGCCGCGACGGCGGCGAGTCCCACGGCCATCGCGACGAGGACAGCCACGCGGCCGGCGCCCTCCGCCCCGACGACGGTCCGGGCGAGTTCGGCAGTCTGGCCCGTGGCCGTGTAGCCGATGAGGACGACGCCAGCCATCGACGCGATGGTGAGCAGGTCGAACACCCGCTCGGCCGCGAGCGACGCGAACCCGGTCGGATACGGGATGCCGCGTCTGGCCTTCACAACGTAGGCCCGGATCAGATCGCCCGCGCGGGCGGGGAAGACCAGGTTTCCGGTCTGGCTGATGAACACCGCGCCGGTGAGGAAACCGAGTTTCTCGTGAAACCCGAGTTCCGCGAGGATGTCACGGTAGCGCTGACCGCGCAACGGCCACGACAGCACGTACACGAAGGTGGCAATCCCGACAAGGAGGGGATCGGCCTCGCGCATCTCGTCGAACACCGTGCCGAAATCGATATACTGCGTCATCAGGGCGAGAGCAAGCACCGCCAGCACCGCGCCGGCGCCGATGCTGACACGTCGCGAGAGCCGCGGCCGGACCGAGAGCTGCCAGAACGTCCGGAGAATCTGGCTGCCCATCCCCAGAACGTCGCGGACGAGGTCGACCTTCGTATCACCCTTCGGCGTCCACTCGACGGGGAACTCCGCGACCTCGTAACCGGCCCGCTGGGCACGCACGAGCATCTCCGTGTCCCAGAACCAGTGGTCGTCCTCGACGTCAGTCCGGAGGTCCTCGAACGCCTCCCGACTGAACGCTTTGAAGCCGCACTGGTGGTCTCTGAGATCCGAGCGGAGAACGGTCCGAACGAGTCCGTTGTACACCCGACTCGGAACGCCGCGTTTCGCCGGCCGATCGGCCCGGTTGCCGGGAAGCCATCGGGAACCGGTCGCAACGTCCGCGGCGCCGGAGCGAACGCGGTCGACGAGCTCTTCGAGATGCCGCATATCGGTCGCGAGATCCGTGTCGAAGTACACGAGCGTCTCGCCCTCGGCGGCCGCGAAGGCGCGTTCCAGCGCCCCGCCACGCCCCAGTCGCTCGTCGCTGTGGACGTGTCGGATCCGCTCGTCGGCGGCTGCGAGCCGGTCGGCAATCTCAGGCGTCCGGTCGTCGCAGCCGTCCTCGGCGACGATGACCTCGAACGTGCCGGCTGGGAGGAACGAGGCGAGCGTCCGAAGCGTCGTCTCCACCGTCTCTTCGATCGTCTCCGCTTCGTTGTAGGCCGGGAGGACGACGCTCACTTCGACGTCGGCCGCGGCGGCGCTACCGCCGCGCGTCGAGTTGGGTTCCGTGTCCTCCCGGCGACCGTCCATTACCCGACGATGGCCGTGGCGAGGGTATCAACTTTCTGCCTTCGCGTGGCTACTGCCCCCGTAATCTCAACGAGTTAGGTGACCGTACCCAGCGGCGGGGCCTACGAGGCCGGTCGGGCTGCTCTCGCGGCAAAAATCGAACGACAGCGCGGTGTTAACTTCGTGTACCAAACCCCTCATACGGCGGCAGTCTGTAGAGGGAAGGTATGAGCACGACCGCCGCGACGCCACCCACGACGGATCTCACCGAGAAGCAGCGCCGGATCCTCCAGTACCTCCGTGCCAACGTCGACGAGCGGACGTACTTCAAATCGCGGCTCATTGCCGAGCATCTGGAACTCTCCGCCAAGGAGGTCGGCGCCAATATGCGTGCGATCATCGACGGCGACGTCGACCTCACCGTCGAGAAGTGGGGCTACTCCTCGGGGACGACCTGGAAAGTAACACGCTGAGCGGGACGATCGAACGCGAAACACAGTCTTATCCGTTCGGAGTGGCAATTTTGCAGCGTTAATGGACGAGACGACCCCGAAACGGCGACGGTTTCTGGAAGGCATTAGCGTCGGCGGCGGGATGCTGCTGGCGGGCTGTACGGACCAACTCGACCTCGGCGGCGAGAGCGGCACTGCCGCACAAGCCGACGACGACGCGAGCGTCGGAAGCGTCGCCGCCATCGCGAACGTCGATCAGAAAGCACTGCAGGAGGAACAGGTCGCACTCCAGGAGGAACTCCAGAACGGGAACATCACCCAGGAGGAGGCCCAAGAGGAGTTCGCCGAGATCCGCGAGGAATACCTGAACGAGGCAATCGACGCTCTCACCGGCACCGTCGCGGAGACGTCGGGCGCGGATGTCGACGAGGAGTACCGATCGTTCGGCGCCGTCGTCGTCTCGGGTGAGCCGGCCGCCCTCCTGAGTCTAGTCAACGCAGAATCCGTGAGGGCGCTCGTGTCGACCGCTGACGTCGAAGAGAGCGTCGGAACCGAGACGGAAACGCAGGGCTGAGATTTTCGAACGAGAGCTGTAGGGACAGTCGGTGTGGTGGTCGAGTCGACGAACGCCCGACCGCTACGGATCGTATTCGAGCAGCGAGTCGGCGTCGTCGGCCAGGGCTGCCGCGTCTGGGCCGAACGAGTCAGCGTATCTGACGACGAGCGTCAGGAGCGTTTCCGGGCGTTCCACGGCGTAGGCGCCCTCCCGTGAGAGCACGCCCGCCTCGTCGAGTTCGCGCGCGTAGCCGCTGATAGTCGCCCGCGAGACGTCGAGCCGATCGGCGAGCGCCGAGCCGCTGGCGCCCGGACTCCGGAGGAGTTCGACGAGCATTCCGCGGGGCGTCCGGCGGCGGAGATAGCCCAGCGCGACCTGCTCGAACGCCGAGAACCGATCGGCCGGGAAGAAGCGCTTGTAATCGCCGTCGCGCCGGTAGACGAGCACGTCGTCGTCCAGAAGCGTCCGGAGATGGTGTTGGGTCTCGCCGGTGCCGAGCCCGAGATCGTCACGGATCTTCGAGAAGTGTGCGCCGGGCGTCGATGCGACGTACCCGACGATGGCGTCGCGCGCGTCGCTCGTGGTGTCGGATTCGGCGTCGGCGCCCTCGCTGGCACCGAGCCCGACGAGCGGCGAGGCCGCTCCGAACGCCGCGAAGCGTCGGAGCGTCGCCCGCTTGTCCTCGTCGATACGGTGATCCGACATATGATTTGGCACACGTAGGCGTCAACCAGTCAAAAGGGCTTCGTTCGGGTCGATCCTGCCGGCGGGCCGCTGCGTCGCTCCGGCGGGCCGTCGGAGATTACTCCCGTTCTTTTTCCACAGCTGGCTCTGCCTCCTCGGACTCGCCGTCGCTGTCCTCCGGTGGGACCGTGCCGTCCCCGACGTCCTCGGGACCGGACATTGTCGTCTCCTCGTCGACTTCGGTGATGACGTCGTCGGCGTCTTTGATGTCCGTCCCCGCGCCGCGTTTGATCGCCTCGGCCTCCTGTTCGAGTTCCTCGACGTCCATCTCGGTCGCGGCGTCGATCTGGCCGAGGATCTCCTCGATGTTGTCGAGCCCGAGCAGTTCGCGCGTCTCCGCGTCGAACTCGAGGCTGTCCAGCCCGGCGGACTCCTGCACGTCGGAGTCGGTCAGCTGCCGGCCGTAGCGCCCCAGCAGGCTCGTGAGCTCCTGCGGGAGGACGAACGTCGTCGACTCGCCCTGACCGATCGTCTCTAAGCTCTCCATTCCCTTCTCGATGATCGCCCGCTCGCCCATCGATTCGGCGGACTTCGCACGGAGCACCGTCGAGATGGCGTCACCCTGCGCTTCGAGGATCTGGCTCTGCTTTTCACCCTGTGCGCGGATGATGTTCGACTGCTTTTCACCCTCCGCCTGCTCGACTGCAGAGCGCCGTTCACCCTGCGCTTCGAGGATCATCGCCCGGCGACGACGCTCGGCGGACGTCTGCTGCTCCATCGCCTGCTGGACGTCCTTCGAGGGGTTGACCTCGCGGACCTCGACGCTCTCGACGCGGACCCCCCACTCGTCGGTGGGCTCGTCGAGTTCGCGACGGATCCGGCCGTTGATCTCCTGCCGCTTGTTGAGCGTGTCGTCGAGTTCCATATCGCCGATGACGGCCCGCAGTGTGGTCTGTGCGAGATTCGAGACCGCGCGCTTGTAGTCGTCGACCTCCAGGAACGCCTTCTTGGCGTCCATCACCTTGATGTAGACGACAGCGTCGGCGGTGACCGGCGAGTTGTCCCGCGTGATCGCTTCCTGCCTGGGGACGTCGAGCGTCTGGGTCCGCATATCGAACGCGTACGTCCGCGAAACGAACGGGGGAATGAAGCTGATCCCCGGTTGCAGCAGTTTCCGGTACTCGCCGAACACCGTGAGCGCCTTTTTCTCGTAGGCATCGACGATCTCGACCATCTGGTAGACGGTGACGATCGCCAGGAGGAGCACGAGTATCCCCACTGTCGGGATACCGAACGCCGGCTGTAGCGGAACGGGACCAAATGCCATACCCGGAATTAGGCTGTCGCGCTGATAAGCGTTGGCCTGTCAGGGGGTAACGCCGCGTTCACCGAATCAGCGAGAGCAAAAGCGAGGGGGCCGGCTCCGAGGGTGAACCGGTGTGACAGCGCCCTCGCAGCGGTCAGTTCCGTTCCGTTTCGGTCTCCGTTTCGTCCTCGCGCTCGGCGGTGGTTTCGTCGTCAGCGTGTCCATTCGTCGTTTCACTGCTATCCGCGGCCTCCGCCTCGCGTCCGCGATCCAGTTCGCGATCGATCTGGTCGTAGCCGCCCGACATCGATTCGACTGTTACCACGTTTCCACCGCCGGGGTCGAGGACGACCACCTCGGTGTCGACCGGGATCTCGCCGTCGACGGAGCGCGCGGAGTAGTAAGGGTTGAAGCCGCCATCGTCGAGTTTGACTTCGCCGCCGGTGGGCGTGACGCGTTCCGTGACGCGGCCAGTCCGCCCCTGGAGGCTCGCCGAGTCGCTGGTCTGCCCGGAGCCTTTCCCGCCGTAGAGATCGAACTCGCGGTAGCCGTAGAGCGCCAAGGCGCCGAAGATCAAAACCAGGGCGCCGAGGACGATCGGGGACGCGAGTGGGCCAATGAGGAGTCCGACGAGCCCCGCAGCGAGGAGCGCGATCCCGAGGACGATGAAGTGCGCTCCGGGCGCCAGCGCCTCGAGGACACTGATTCCGACCCCCGCAGTGACGAGCAAAAGCGGCAGCGTCTCCGGGGGAATCGAGAGCTGTAGGGCGGCCGAGAGCGCTCCATCGAGCATACATCCTGTAGGGCTGGCGGACGATTAAGCGTTGTCACGGGAGGGTGGCGCATCTGCCGACGCCTCGGAGCCGGCGCCGACGCTGGCGTTCGGGAAGTCGAGAAAGACGCTCGTTCCCTCGGTCGAGACGTCGAAGTCGACGGACCCGCCCAGGGAGACGACGCCCCACTTCACGATCCACAGGCCGAGTCCGCTGCCGTGTTCGAGTGCCGTCTCCTCGGTTTCGTCGAGCACGCCGAGTTCGTGCTCGGGTATCCCCGGTCCGTCGTCGCGGATCTCGATCGTCACTCGATTCCCGGCCCGGTCGACCGCCGAGACCCGGACGGTCGCTCTCGGAGAACCGCTGGGGTTGTGTTCGAGGGCGTTCTCCAGAAGGTTCTCGAAGACGATCTCCAGAAGCGACGGACTCGCCCGCACGCGGAGGTCGGCGGGAAGGTCGATGGTGATCGCTTCCGGCGAGTCCTCGCCGGCGAGTTCGGCGGCAACTCCTGCGACGATGGGCCGGAGGGCGACCGGTTCGGGATCGTCGTCGATATCGAGGGCGCGCTCGATGTCTCTCGCCTTCTCGCCCAGCGTCAGCACCGCCGCAGTGTTGCGTTCGGCAGTCTGGAGCATTCCCGCCAGTTGCTCGTCGTCGACGCGCTCCTCGGCCATCTCCAGATATCCGTGGACGACGTTCAGATCGTTCCGCAGATTGTGTCGTAGCACCCGGTTGAGGACCGCCAGCCGCTGTTCGCGCCGCCATTCCTCGGTGATGTCCTGCAGGACGATGGTGTCGCCGACGGCGGTGCCCGAGGAATCCGTGAGCGGCGACGTCGTGACCGCATACTCGCGGCGGCGGCCATCGACGGTGCGTGCGAGTGTCTCTGTCTCGCCGTCGAGGTCGATATCGGGCAGGTGTGCCGAGAGCTGTCGGCCGAGCGCGTCGCTCGCGTCGACGCCGAGAATCTCCGCCGCCTCGTCGTTGAGTTCGATGATCCGCGTCCCGGTGTCGACGATCACGACCGCAGTGCCGAGGTTGTCGATCGCGGCGCGGTCTGCGACCCGCCGGGCCGCCGGGACCATCTCGAACATATCCCGCGAGAAGAAGGCGTACATATCGAACGCCAGGTGGACCGGAAACAGGAGCGGCGTGAGGTTCAGCGGCGGCATCGTGCCGGTCTCGACCAGCCAGAGGAGGAAGGGCAACCCCGGGAATACCGGCGATATCGCGATCGCTGCCGCCTGCGTCCGGTACAGCGGCCCGTAGCTGAAGACCGTATCCGCGAGGAGAAACGACGCGACGGCGATCATCAGGACGAAGCCCGCCGCGTTCACGAACAACCACGGCTGGTGGGTGTAGGCGACCGTCGCCAGCCCGAAGACGGGTTCGATCCGGTAGTTGCTCCAGGCGATGCCGTGGATCGGGTTCGTGACGACGATGAGGGTATGGAGAACCTGCAGGGAAACGACGCCGGCCATCACCTTCGACCGGAGGAGCGCCGCCCGGCCGGTGTACTCGAAGGCGAAGGCGAGGAAGAACACGCCGATGAAGTTGATCGCAAGCCAGATCGGGATCTCGAACGCCGCCCGGAGCGCCGGATCGAAGACGAACAGCGCGGCGCCGTAGGACAGCGACCACAGCGCCTCACACGCGATCGTCGCGAGGAAAAAGCGGCCACCGAGCCGGTTCCGGTACGGCCAGAGGTAGCGAAGGAACCAAAGGGAGATGGCGCCCGACGCCAGCGCCGCGATCGCCAGCCACGGGAGCGAGTGAAACACGGACACTCCGGGGGAGAACCCTGACTGATAAAAAATTACGGTGGGCCCGTCGGATCCGCACAGGAATCTACCGGCTCGGCGATCAGCCGCTTGTGTCCGCCATCGTGGCCTCCGGCGTCAACGACGTCGACCGCTCGAAGCGCACGCCGCCGTCGCCCTCGTACAGCAGGGTCGCGCTCTCGGTGTCCGCGGGGACGCTGAAGACAGTCCACACCTCGCGGTTCTCGCCCGGTTCGAAGAGCCCGGCGCTCGGGAATCCTGTCGCGCCGTCGAGTGGCTGGTGGCCGTAGCGCTCGCCGCTGACCTCGATCGAAAGCGCCGTCTGGTCGAACTGCGTCGGGGAGTCGGCGCCGTTGGTGACGTTCATCCGCACGAGGACGAACGTCTGTCCCTCGGGCGCGTCGTACGTCGTCCCGTTTACCGTCAGTGAGTCGGTGGTCCGTGCGTTCCAGTAGACGTCGAGCGTCGCGTTCGCGCCGGCCGTCGACACCGACGAGACCTCGACGCCGCCGTCGCTGCCCGCTCCGAACGGACTGACAGCCCCCAAGCCGACGGCGGGACCGACCATCGCGCCGATCACGAGCGCGACGACCAGCACGATCGGCAGCGCGGCCAGCGGAACCGACCGCGAGGCGAGCGATCGGCCACCTGATTCGTCGGCGTCGTCATCGTTCCCCGTGTAGGTGACGCCCACGTCGCCGCTGATCTTCGCGCTCACCCACGCGACGGCCGCGGCCACGAGCGAGGCGACAGTCGGAACGATCCCGGAGATCCCGTCGGGGAGCGCGTCGGTCGATACCGGCACGCCGAGGTCGCGGAGTCGCCCTGTGACCGCCTCGAGCCGACTCGTCTCGGTGTAGCGCTGCAGGACCGCCGCGAGGTCGCCCTCCTCGACTGTGTCTGCGAGTTTCGAGCGGTCGAGGAGGTGGACGCTCCGCTGGGCGGCGACCCGCTGGGCACCCTCCGCGAACGCACCCTGCGTCGCGACGACGGCGACGTCGATGCTTCGCTTCCGGCAGAAGCGGACGAACTGCTTCAGGTGCCGTTCGGTCACGGTGGCCGTCGTCGTCGGGAAGACGTAGATCACCCCGCGTTTGCCGTCGCCGCGCTTCCCGATGACGAACCGCGTCTCGTCGGCCCGCTCCTTGACCGAGACGTCCCACCCGCGCTCGCTCCACAGGTCCGCGAGGAACGAGACGAACTCCTCGGGTTCGAGTTCCGGGATCACGCCGAACCACCCCGTCGTGCGAGGAGCGCACCGGCGCCGAGAAGCGCCGCGATCGTTACACCCGGCGACAGCGGGAGGCTGGACTGGGAGACTCCCGACGGCGGCAGCGGCGTCCGCGTCTCGACGGGGTACGGTGTCGCCGTCGCGGTCCTCGTCGCCGTCGTCGTTGCCGTCTGCGTCGCCGTGCTCGTCTCCGTCGGCGCCGGCGGGAACTCGATTCTGGCGCTGTCGCCGACGACGTCCCCGTCGGCAGTGTATGGCCGCGCGTCGGGGTCGTAGGAGTCGTTGCCGCCGGCACGGACCAGTTCCGCGCGGAGCGTCTGCGTCTCGAACAGCGGCGTGCCCAGTTCCGCCGCGATGTCGTCGTGGCGCCCCGGGTCGAGATAGTCGCTGCGGCCGACCGGTGAGCCGTTCTCGTCTACGAGCCGGACGAACCCGCCCGCGGGGACTTCAGCGCTGGCGACAGTGACGGCGGTCCCGTTCACGGTCTGGTTTTCGAGTCGGACGCTCGGATCGGGCGCGACGAGGTGGACGTCCTGGGCGGTTTCGAGGAAGTGATTGCGGACCCAAAGCGTCGCGTTCGTCCCCCGCGAGACGGAGCCGAGAGCGAACGAGGTCTCGAAGCCCCCGTCGGGACCGACAGTCACCTCGCGCAGTTGGAGAAAGGCGTTCGGATCGGGCGAACGCAGGCGGACTTCGAGTGCCGTGTTCGGCGCGCGGTTCGTCTCTCCGGTCACGACGAAGGCGTCGTCGTCCCACGGGTAATGCGTGGAGTCGTTGGCCGGCGACAGCGACACGGTCTGTCGCTCCAACTGGAACGTCGTCGTCGCGAGCGTGGTCGTCGAGTCGACGAAGCCGCTCTCCCCGGTGAGCGAGAACTCCGCCCGATAGCGGTTCCGTTCGGTCTGGGATTCGATGTCGACCCCCGAGGTGTTCCAGAGGACGTAGATCTCGTCCTCGGCGAGGTTCGGCAGCACCGCGACGTCCGCGGAGTCGGTCGCGACGTACTCCCGCGGCTGGTGGTTCGGGCCGGGATCGACCTGGGTGAAGTTGACCTTGAGTCCGTTTGCGGCCGCGCTCCCGGTGAGGTCACTCCCGTTCACCGCCGTCTCTAGTCCGCTCTCCTCGATTCGGAGGACGGCGTAGTCGCCGCGGGCGACGGTCGATCCCGCGGTCATCGTCCCCTGTAGTTCCCCCACGTCGGCGTCGCCGTCCTCGCCGCCGCCGACGTACTCCTCGGGCGAGAACGCGCCGGGAGCGCGGTACCGCTCGACGGTCGTCTCGCCGCGTGGTTCGACGGTGAGCGTCCCGAGATCGTACTCGACGCCGTCGATCTCGACCCGCATCAGGTAGTCTTCCGGTTCGAGTGGTTCGTCGATGGGGCGGGAATGGAGCGTCGGCGACCCACCCTCGACGAACTCGTTGGGATCGGCCGCAGTCGTCCGGCGGGTGTCGATGACGACTTCCGTGGTACCGCTCCCGCCCAGAGCGACCGAGAGGTGGAAGCCGTACTCGGGGCCGCCAACGGTGAGGTTCGCGGCCTCGGAGTGGCTGACGGTGATCGTCACCTCGTCGCCGCGAGTGACGCTTACGTTCTGCTCGCCGAAGGACGCGGAGGCGTCGTCCACCTGCGCCGAGCGGTCAGCGCCGACGTCGGTTGCGCCCGTCGGTCGACTGACGAGTCCTGACACCGGAGCCGCGCCGCTGACGAGGAGGGCGACGATCACCACGAGAGTGACGAAGGTGTGGACGTGGGCCATCGGCGAGACGGTCGTTACGCAACGCTACCCGCGGTCTCGCATAAAGCGCTACGGTCGCAGCATCAGAACTGATAACCGTTCGGGAGGCCGTCGAGCGATCCGAACGCGGGGACCGAAGCCGTGAGAACGGAACTCAGAGCACGCCGGGAACGATCGCAGTCGCCAGCAGTCTCGCCGTTCAGAGCACGCCGGGAACGATCGCAGTCGCCAGCAGTCTCGCCGTTCAGAGCACGCCGGGAACGATCGCAGTCGCCAGCAGTCTCGCCGTTCAGAGCACGCCGGGAACGATCGCAGTCGCCAGCAGTCTCGCCGTTCAGAGCACGCCGGGAACGATCGCAGTCGCCAGCAGCCCCGCCGTTCCGAGAACGCCGAGCACGACGAACAGGGCGTTCTCGGCGGTGGGCGTCTCCGGTTCGATCGGCTCGCGGGGGAACGGGAACTCCTCGTCGTCGACCATCCCGCTGTCGGCTTCTGCGCCATCGCGAGTGTCGGCCGCAGAATCCCCCTTCACGTGAGGGATAGGGCGGGGAGCGACATCGTCCGCTGAGTTCTCGGAGTCGTCACCGCGGCCGACCGAACTGCTGTCGGACGCAGGATCGATGTCGTCGGAATCGGTCATTACCCCTTGTACGTCCGCGACGGAAAAAGGCCTGCCGCTCGCGGCTACTGATTCGCCAACTCGCGGTCGCGGTGACTGATGAGGTCGCCCTCGTAGACCACGCCCCGGCCGGCGAGCAGGGTCAGGGTCGTCCCCGAAGACAGCCGTTTCGGGAGCGGCGCCCCGGAGATCATCGGAATACCGAGTTCCCGGGCGATGATCGCGGGATAGCCCGTCATCCCGGGTCGTGCGTCGACGATGCCCGCGATCTTCGACGTGTCGCCGTGGAACTCCCCCTCGAACGTCGCCGGGAGCGAGAGGATCGCCCCCTCCGGAACTGCGGAGAGGTCACCGTCCTCGGAGACGGCGAGGGGGCCCGCAGCGCGTCCGGCGACGACCTTCCGGCCCGTGGCAACGGTCTCGGCGGCGACGTGGAGTTTCAGCATATTCGTCGTGTTCGTCCCCTCGAGTTCGGTCATCATCCCCGAGAGGACCACCAGCGTGTCGCCGGAGCGTGCGACTCCGGCGCCGAGGGCTGCTTCGACGGCGTCGTCCATCATCTGGTCGATGTCCTCCCGGTACGACGAGTACATCGGGATGACGCCCCACGAGAGCGCGAGTTGGCGGCGGACCCGGTCGGTCGGCGTCGTCGCGACCACCGGCACCCCGGGGCGGAACTTCGCAGTTTTCCGCGCCGTGTAGCCGGACTCCGAGGCGGTGACCACCGCGCTGGCGCCGACGTCGCGCGCGAGATACCGCGCGGAGCGCGCCAGCGCCTCGGTCCGCGAGTCCTCTTCGGCGGCCGGGATCCGTCCTTCCCGCCCCTCGGCGTACTCCCCGCTGCTTTCGACCTGGCGGACGATCCGGTCCATCGTCTCCACGACCCGGGCGGGATCGTCGCCGATCGCAGTCTCCCCGGAGAGCATCACGGCGTCGGTGCCGTCGAGCACCGCGTTGGCGACGTCTGAGGCCTCCGCGCGCGTGGGACGCCGGGCGTGGACCATCGAGTCGAGCATCTCCGTGGCGGTGATGACCGGCGTGCCGGTGGCGTGGCACTTGCGGATGATGCGCTTCTGGATGATCGGGACGTCCTCCAGTGGCATCTCGACGCCGAGGTCCCCGCGGGCGACCATCACGGCGTAGGCGGCGTCGATGATCTCGTCTAAGTTCTCGACGGCGCCCGCGCGTTCGATCTTCGCGACCACCGGGATGTCGGCGCCGAGTTCCTCGAGCGCGTCGCTGATGGTGTAGACGTCCGCCGCCGACCGGACGAAGGAGGCCGCGACGAAGTCCGCCTCCGTCTCGGCGGCGAGTGCGAGTTCCGTTCGGTCGCGCTCGGTGATGAGGTCGATCCCGAGATCGACGCCGGGGAGGTTGACGCCCTTTCGTCCGGCGAGTTCCCCGCCGGAGTCGATCCGCGCGACGACGGTGTCGCCCTCGACCGCCGTGACGGTCGCCTCGATCCGGCCGTCGTCCAAGAGAATCACGTCGTCCGGTTCGGCCGCAGCGATCGAGTACGAGAGGCCAACAGTCTCCGGGTTTGCGTCCTCGCCCTCGCGGAAGCGCACCTCGCTACCGGTCTCCAAATGGATCGGCTCATCGAGGGGGGCTGTCCTGACCTCCGGTCCCTGGAGGTCGACCATCGCTGCCACCGGGCGGTCGACCACGTTGTCGACCGAGCGGATCCGGTCGATGATCTCGCGGCGGTGCTCCGACGTCCCGTGGCTCGCGTTGAGCCGCGCGACGCTCATCCCAGCGTCCGCGAGGGCCCGAATCGTGGATTCGTCGTCCGACGCCGGGCCGAGCGTGCAGACGATCTTCGCTCGTCTCATAGCAACCAATACTCGGGATCGAGTTAAAAAGACCGACGGTGCCGGGAGCCGCGGAGGAAACAGCGGTATTGCCCGCTTGAACGTCCGGAGAGGAACCGTTACCTGATCTTCGTGCCGGGCTCGGCGTCGCCGTGCGTCGTCAGGAGGTCCGCCTGCTCGCCCGCCGCGAGCAACATCCCGTTGGACTCGATGCCGAACAGTTCGGCCTTCTCTAAGTTGGCGACGACGACGATCTTCGTGCCGGGCAGCGAGTCGATGTCGTGGAGCTGTTTTATCCCGGCGACGATCTGCCGCTCCTCGACGCCGATGTCGACTGTCAGCTTCGCGAGCTTGTCCGCGTCTTCGACGCCCTCGGCGTCGAGGATCTCGCCGACGCGGATGTCGAGGTCCTGGAAGTCGTCGAAGCTGATCCGCTCGTCGGCGACCGGTTCGAGATCCGGCGCCGCGTCGTCTCCGTCGGCCGCGTCGTCGCCGTCGGCGCCCTCCTCAGCGTCTCCGTCGGTTTCGTCGCCCTCGTCGGCCGCCTCGGCGACCCGGTCTTCCAGTTTCGCGTTCAGTTCCTCGACGCGCTCCTCGGGGATCTTCTCGAACAGTTCGTCGGGTTCGTCGAACTCGCCGGCGGGCGGTTCGAGCGCGGCCTCGACCTCGACGGTGTGGACGTCGCCCGCCTCGTCGAGGTCGTCCCAGACGTGTTCGGCGGCCTCCGGGGTGATCGGCTCGAACAGCACGGCGACGGCCTTCGCGATCTGGACGCAGTCGCGGATGACCTGCGCCTTCTCGGGATCGTCGTCGTCGATTTTCCAGGGCTCGTTGCGCTGGATGTACTCGTTGCCGAACTGCGCGAGTCGGACCGCGCTTTCGCCGACCTCGCGGACGGAATAGTCGTTGACGCCGGCCTGGAACTCCTCGATCGCGGTCTCGATCCGCTCGCGGACGTCGGCCGAGAGGTCGACGTCGGGCGATCCCCCGAACTCGCGGGCGGCGAAGAGCAGCGAGCGGTAGACGAAGTTGCCGACGGTCCCGACGAGTTCGTTGTTCACGCGCTCGCGGAAGCGCCCCCACGAGAAGTCGACGTCCTGCTGGAACCCGCCGTTGGTCGCGAGGTAGTAGCGCAGCAGGTCCGGGCGGAACCCCTCGTCGAGATACTCGTCGGCCCAGACCGCGCGGTTCCGGGACGTCGAGAAGCCCTTGCCTTCGAGCGTGATGAACCCGGAGGCCATCACCGCGCGCGGTTCGGCGTAGCCCGCCCCGCGGAGCATCGCTGGCCAGAAGACGGTGTGGTGCTGGATGATGTCGCGGCCGATGATGTGGACGATCTCGCCGCCGTCGTCCCGCCAGACCTCCTCCCAGTCGAAGACGTCGGGCCCGACGCGCTCGGTGTACTGCTTCGTCGAGGAGATGTACTCGATCGGCGCGTCGACCCAGACGTAGAGCACGAGGTCCTCGTCGCCGGGGTAGTCGACGCCCCAGTCCATATCGCGGGTGATACACCAGTCTTTGAGTTCGCCCTCGATCCACTCTCTGGGCTGGTTCTGCGCGTTCGCGGTGCCTTCGAGGCGATCGATGAACTCGCCGAGATACTCCTGGAGATCGGAGACCGCGAAGAACTTGTGGCGGCGCTCGCGATACTCGGCGGGATTGCCCGTGATCGTCGAGACGGGATCTTCGATCTCGCCGGGTTCGAGGTGGCGGCCGCAGCCCTCGTCGCACTCGTCGCCGCGGGCGTGCTCGCCGCAGTACGGACACGCGCCCTCGACGAAGCGGTCCGGGAGCCAGTGGTCGGCTCCGGGGTCGTAGGCGACGGGGATCTCCTTCTCGTAGACGTATCCTTCCTCCTCCAGCGTCCGGACGATCTCCTGTGTCGTCTCGACGTTCGTCTCGTCGTGGGTGTGGCCGTAGTTGTCGAAGTCGACGTCGAACTTCGGGAACGTCTCCTCGTACTGTTCGTGGTGGCGGAGCGCGAACTCTTCGGGCGTGACGCCCTCCTCCGCGGCGTTGACGGCGACGGGCGTACCGTGCATATCCGACCCGCAGACGAACGCCGTCTCCTGTCCGAGTCGCTTCAGCGCGCGGCTGTAGATGTCGCCGCCGACGTACGTCCGGAGGTGGCCGATGTGCAGGTCGCCGTTGGCGTACGGCAGCCCGCAGGTCACCACCGCGGGATCCGCAGTCGGGAAGTCATCGTGGCTCATAGGAGACCGTCACGGCGGGGACACCAAAATCCCGCTGGTTCGGAGTCGGCGGGAGCACGTCCCTCGCTCGCCGCCCGCCACTCATACTGATCACTCTCGTCTCTTCCCGCCGAGCGCCGCCAATGAGGAGTCGACGACGAGCGTGGATGGCGCTCGGCGGTACAAAATGAGAGTAATCGGTATCAGGTCAGCCTGAGGAACGTACCGATGCCGACGAGCGTGACGAGCAGGCGGCCGACGCTGCCGACGAACGTCGCCGCGGCGAACTTCACGTAGTCCTCCTCGAGGACGGCGAAGGCGTAAATCGAGATCGTGTCGGGGAAAAATGGCACCGACAGTGCGGCCGCGAGGCCGGCGTACCCGTACTTCTGGGCGACATCGACCGTCCGCCGTTCGGACCACTCGATCACGTCGAACCGGGAGCGGCGGAGAAAGCGGATGACGGGGCCGGCCTGCTTGGCCTCCTGGCCGATGTGGAACGCGAAGACGCTGCCGGCGGCCTTCCCGATGCCGCTCGTGAGGATGATGACCGTCAGGCGGCCGTACTCGGAGAGGCCGAGATCCAGCGGCGCGGCGAGGACGACCTCGCTGACGCCCGGAAGCGCGAACGCGATGAGAAACGAGTACACGAAGATGATGCCCACGCCGGGCCAGCCGGTCGCCGTCTCGACGGCCGACGACAGCCAGCCGAAGTCGGGGAGGAAGTCCGCTGCCATCGCCGGGCCGAAGATGCTGATCGTGGGAGCGAGCGTATCGGCCGCGGCTGCCACGGGGACGAATGACACGTCTACCCGTCACTGACGGGGGCGGGATGGTAAGTCTTGAGTTTCGACGCCAGCGCTCCCGGCTACCGCACGTCGTCGAGGTCGGCCAGGACCCCGGTGAGCATCTCCCGGGTGACGTGCGGCATCACGACGATCCGAACGGGTCCCGACCCCGTCCGGGAGAGCCGCCACCCCCGCTCGCGGAGCGCCTCGAACGTCGCCGTCGAGAGGTCGGCGACCACGATCGGGAGTTCGACGGCCGGTACCTCGTATCCCCGCTCGCGGAGTTCGTCAGCGAACCACCGTGAGACCCGAGCGGCGCGTTCGTACTCGCGGCGGTAGCCGTCGGGCCACAGCGCCTCCAACGCGGCGGCGGCGCCTGCGACTCCGGCACCGCTCCGGGTGCCCGTCAGCGACGCCTGCGACGTCGACTCCAGATACGGCGTGTCGACGGCGAGGGCGTCCATTCCGGCGCGCTCCCGGAACAGCAGTCCACCCGCGGGGATGACCGCCTGGCCGCATTTGTGGGGGTCGATCGTCAGCGAGTCGACCGGCGCGTGCGCGAAGTTCCACAGGTGGTCGGTGAAAGGGAGCAGAAAGCCGCCCCACGCGGCGTCGACGTGGCAGTACGCATCAGCCTCGTGTGCGATCGCAGCGAGTTCGGGGATCGGATCGACGCGGCCGTACTCCGTGCTACCGGCGACGGCGACGACCAGTACCGTCCGCTCGTCGACCGCGGCGGCGGCCGCCGCGGGATCCGTCCGGTGGTCGTCGTCGGTCGGCACCCGCCGCAGCGTCACGTCGAGGACGTCCGCGGCCTTGGAAAACGAAAAGTGGGCACTGTCGGGGACAACGATGTTCGGGTCCTCGACGTCGCGGCGATTGCGTGCGGCCCTGACCGCCTGAAGGTTCGCTTCGGTGCCGCCGCTCGTGATGTAGCCGTGCGCAGCGCCGACTCCGTCGGCGTCGGATCCGGCGTCACCGTCGACGTCCCCAACGACTTCGTCGAGTCCGGTCAGTTCGCCGAGCGTCGCGACTGCTTGCGCTTCGAGTTCGGAGACATCGGCGTACGTCGCCGGGTCGCCGGGATTGACGGCGAGAAATCGCTCCGCGGCCGCCCTGGCGTCGGGGTGCGGCACCGTGCACATCGAAGAGAGCACGCGGTCGAACTCCTGTGGGGCCGCACGCTGCATATCGGTCTGTACTTTCCGGTTGCGTTTAGGGGTTCTGTTCTCCGGTTCGAGGCATTTCTCCCGTCGGAAACACGGACGACGGCTCCGGGCTGGTGGCTGGCTGGAACGGACAGCGCCGTCCCCTGACCGATCAGCGGACCGAATCGAGGATGAGCCGCTGTTCGATCCGCTTTGCCTCGTGTTGGACGTCGCGGACGGCGTCGATGTTCGCCGAGATCGAGGAGACGCCCTTCTCGACGAGGAACTGGACCATCTTCGGCTTGGAGGCGGCCTGCCCGCAGATGCTCGTCTTCACGTCCAGTTCGCGGCAGGTCTCGATGGTGTCGCCGATGAGTTTCAGCACGGCCGGGTGGAGTTCGTCGAAGCGGTCGGCGACCTGCTCGTTGTTCCGATCGACCGCGAGGGTGTACTGGGTGAGGTCGTTCGTCCCGAAGGAGACAAAGTCGATGCCCTCCTTGGCCATCGACTCGACCTCCAGGGCGGATGCAGGCGTCTCGACCATCACACCCCACTCGCGCTTCTCCGGATCGACGCCCGCCCGGCGCATCAACTCACGGGCGCGGGAGACGTCCTCGGCATCGTTGACGAGCGGGAACATCACTTCGACGTTGTCGTAGCCCATCTCGTAGATTCGCCGGAATGCCTCGAGTTCGTGCTCGAAGAGGTCGGGGTTGTCGAGCGACCGCCGGATGCCGCGGTAGCCGAGCATCGGGTTGTGCTCTTTCGGCTCGTCGTCGCCGCCCTCGAGTTGACGGAACTCGTCGGTCGGCGCGTCGAGCGTCCGCACGCGAACCGGCCGGGGGTAAAACTCCTCGGCGGCGGTCTGGATGCCGTCGACCAGTTCGTCGACGTAGGCGCGCTCGCCGTTCTCGGCGATGAACTTCGAGGGCGTCTGTCCGAGCGAGAGCACCATATGCTCGATGCGGAGGAGCCCGACCCCGTCGGCGCCGGTCGCGGCGGCCCGCTCTGCGGCTTCGGGGATGGAGACGTTGACCTTGACCTCCGTGGCCGTCATCGGCTTCACCGGGGTCTTCGGCCGGGCCTCCTCGATGGGTTCGTGCTGTTCCTCCTTCGGTTCGGCCCCCTCGCGAACCGTCCCCTTGTCGCCGTCGATAGTGATCTGCTGGCCGTCTTCGAGTTCCCGCGTCGCCGACCCCGTGCCGACGACCGCTGGGACGCCGAGTTCGCGGGAGATGATCGCGGCGTGTGAGGTCATCCCGCCCTCGTCGGTAACGATGCCCGACGCACGCTTCATCGCCGGGACCATATCCGGCATCGTCATCTCGGTCACGATGATGTCGCCGTCGCCGACCTGATCGAGGTGGTCGAGTTTCGTGATGATCCGGGCCTTCCCGGACGCGATTCCGGGGCTCGACCCCAGCCCGCGGAAGAGGATGTCGCCGGAGTCCGAGTCGTCTGAGCCGACCTCGGGTCCGTCCGATCCGCCGCCGTTGGTGCCGGCAACTGCCGTTTCACGCTCGGCGTCGTCGGCATCCGAGATCGTGGTGATCGGCCGGGACTGGAGCATATACACGTCTCCGTCGTAGACCGCCCACTCGACGTCCTGTGGGGTGCCGTAGTGGTCCTCGACGCGTTCGCCGAGTTCGACCAGTTCGTCGATCTCCTCGTCGGTGAGGACCCGTTTGCTCCGCTTTTCCTCGGGGACCTCCCGTTCGACGGTCTCGCCGGTCTCCTCGTCTTTCTCCATCATCACCTTCTTGTCTGCGACCGTGATGGTCTCGACCTCGCCGCTCTCCCGGTCGATGACGTAGTTGTCGGGGGAGACCGACCCCGAGACGACCGCCTCGCCGAGGCCCCACGCGGCCTCGATGATGATCTGCGATTCACCGGTCGAGGGATGGGAGGTGAAGAGCACGCCCGACTTCTCGGCGGGGACCATCTCCTGGACGACCACGGCGATGTCGACCGCGTCGTGTGGGAACCCCTGTCGGTTCCGGTAGTAGATCGCCCGCTGGGAGAAAAGCGACGCCCAGCACTCTTTGACGCGATCAACCAGGGCGTCCTCCTGGACGTTCAGGAACGTCTCCTGCTGGCCGGCGAACGAGGCATCCGGCAGGTCTTCGGCGGTCGCCGAGGAACGTACGGCGACGAACCGCTCGCCGTCGCCGAGATCCCGGTACGCCGAGACGATTCCCTCCCTGACGTCGTCGGGGACCGGCGTCTCCATAATGAGTTCGTGGGCGCGCTCGTGTGCCTCACGGAGCGCCTCGGTGTCCTCGTGATCGACGTCGACGGCAGCGAACAGTTCCTCGTCGATGCCCGCGTCCTCGATGAACTCGCGGTAGGTTCCGGCGGTCACGACGAATCCGGCCGGCACAGGGAGGCCTGCCGCCGTAAGTTCGCCGAGTGAGGCCGCCTTCCCGCCGACGTGATCGATGTCGGCGGACCGCACGTCGTCCAGCCAAGCTACAGCCATTAGCGTGTAGATATCCACAGATATCCCTAAAGTACTTTCCGAAGCACGCAACGGTGAATGAAAGGTACTCGAAAGCGAGTATGCGATTGCCGGCCAGTGTGGCTCGTCGGCCACGACAGCGCCCCGAAGTGAGCATCGGCTACAGGTACGGAGAGCGAGAAATTCTTTAGTGACGGCCCCGTCACTACGTTTGTGCTTCCGGAGTGGGTCTCCCTGTTACCGCCGTGGCTCGTCTTCGGGCTCATCGGTGGCGGTTTCGCCTCCGTCCTCGTTGCGGGTGTCTTCCTCGTCGGCGGGCGTCTGTTCCCGGACGAACCGAAGCCGTCAGCCGGGCGGATCGACGGATCGGGCCGCCGACGTGCGGAGATGCGCGAGTACCTCCGGGCGATCTCCGAGCCCTTCGCCGAGGATCACACGGTTCGGGGAGAGACCGTGGAGTTCTATCTGCCGCGTCGGGACGTCGCGCTCACTTTCGATGCGCAGGCGTACTTCAGGCTCGAACGCGCGGGGACGTACGCGGTACTGTGCGAACACGAGATGCCGGTCCACGCGCTGGGCCGCCGACTGCCGTTCGACGTCCCAAACGTGGGAGTCGACTCCGGGGTCGGCCGCGGGTCGGACCCCGTCGGCGCGGCGTTCGACCACCTGAACCTCAGCCGAGCGGCGAGCCCCGAGGAGGTCAAAGCCACCTACCGCGACCGCGTGAAGACCGCCCATCCCGACCACGGCGGCTCCCAAGAGGAGTTCAAACGGCTGCAAGAGGCGTACGCGACGGCGCGGGAACACGCGGCTGAACGGGCGAGGTGACGCGAGCCTTTTTATCCGAAACCGAGGCCAGGCCGCGTGTGCGCTGACGACTGGCCACGGCGCGTTCGCGGGTGTGTGACACCGCGCGTCGTGTAGTAGCGCGGTCACGTCGCCACGGGGCCGCAAGTCAGGTGTCACCTGTTCGCTTTCCCAGCCTGTCGACCAACGGTCCGTCTGTCGGTCACTCGTCCGTCCATCGCCCCGCGATCCGGCCGTCACCGATATGTCCGCCACTGACCTACGATCGGTGTGGACGGTCTCCAGTTCCATCCGCGGAGCGTGTTTCTTCCGCGCGCGGAGACGCTCGTCGTCGCCGACCTCCACGTCGGGCGTGCGGCGGCATCCGACGTCGCCTTCCCCCTCGGCGAGCGTCGTGACCTGCTGGCGCGGCTCCGCGACCTCGTCGCCGAGGCCGACCCCGCGACAATGGTCTTCGCGGGCGACGTGCTTCACCGGTTCGATGCGGTCACCGAGCAGGCCCGAGAGACGGTCGGGGCGCTCGTGGACGTCTGCGACGAGGCCGGCTGTGCGGCCGTTTTCGTCCGCGGGAACCACGATACGGCACTCGGTGCCGTCCGCGACGACGTTCGCGACGCGTACGTGGTCGCAGAAGAGCCACAGGTCGTCGTCTGTCACGGCCACGAGGAGCCGCCTGTCGACGCCGACCGCTACGTGATCGGGCACGGCCATCCGGCGATCACGATCGAGGGGCAGCGACGGCCCTGTGTGCTGGTCGCCGCCGACGCCTACCGCGGTGCAGACGTAGTGATGCTGCCGGCCTTCTCGCGGGTCGCTGCCGGCGTCGAGATCAACGACGCTCGTGGTGGTGATCTCCAGTCGCCGCTTTTCGACCACCTCGACGACGCCCGGCCTGTCGTCTACGACGAGGCGGCCGAGGAGCCGCTCACGTTCCCGCCGCTGGGCGAGTTGCGTCGGCATCTATAGCTGGCGTCCTGCCCACAGAGTGGGAGTCGGCCATCATCAAAGATCCCGCACAACGGCCTGTGCAGCCTCGCGGCCGCTCCGCATCGCTCCCTGGATGGACGACCACGCCGTGTAATCGCCCGCCAGATAGGTCCGCCCGCCCGGCGCACGATGGTCGGGGAGCCCCTCGTGGATGCCGGGCGGCTGATCGAACTGAGCGAACTCGATCCGGTGGGTCCGAACCGGCTCCAGGTCCGCGAAGTCGCGGCCGGGATACCACGCCTCTAACGTCAGCCGGGTTTCCTCGGCAAGCGCCGATGCGTTCCGTTCCAGCGCGGCGTCGCCCAGGAAGGTGGCGACGAACAGTGCCTCACTCCCGGGCGCGTACTCCGGAGCGACCTCCGAAATCGGGACGACGGTATTCGGGGACGGATCCTTCGCGTTGAGCAGGAGCTTCCTTCGGGTCGTCGGGGCGGCCGACTCGGGCAGCCGATACGACTGCGTCACACACCCCCGCGCGTCGGTCGGAATGGCCCCGATGTCAGTGAGCCGCTGCGCCTCTTTCGGGTCGGTCGCGACGACCACGGCGTCGGCTTCTTTCGTCGTCGACGCGGTCTCGACGGTGACGCCGTCGTCGTGGTCCGCGACCGATTCCACACCCTCCGAGAGCTGGATCGACGCGCCCGCCTCCCGGGCCGCGGTGGCGAGCTGCTCGGGAATCGCGCCCATCCCGGTAGCGGGGACCGCGATCGCCCCCTCCGAGAGCGCCTTGAACGTGTACTCGAACACGCGTTTGGAGGTCGAAAGCGACCGATCGAGCGTGATCCCACCGTAGAACGGCGCGACGAAGTGCTCGATGTACGACTCCGAGAATCCCCACTCCCGGAGGAACGACTGGATCGACCGGTCCGTGCTCCGGAAGATCTCCGCCTCGGTTCGGCTCCCGACGTGCTGCCGGAACAAAAGCGTCCGCAGTTTGTCTGTCGTCGTGACCTCGTCGTTCCGCAGGGACGCCAGTGCCGCTCGTGGATCACGCAGGGGATCTGAGAGGACCGACCGCGACCCGGGGCGGGCGATGACCGCACCCGGTCTGAAGTACCGGAGATCGAGCGCACCCAGATCCAGTTCGCGTCGGACCGCGGGATAGGCCGTAAAAAGCACCTGGAATCCGCGGTCGAGCGTGAACCCATCGTGGGTCTCCGTCCGCACGCGGCCCCCGACGGTCGCTCGGCGTTCGAACACGGTGACCTCGGCCCCCGCGTCCGCGAGTCGGCGCGCGGCCACGAGCCCTGCCAGTCCCGCGCCCGCGACGACGACGGAATCTCCGTTCATAAACGCCCGTTCGACCGAGAGGCACAAATAGTGCCCGACGGAGCGTCGGTACGCGCCAGATCAAAACCCTTAGCCGAATGACATCCAGAAGAAACCTCCGTATGCCGGCGCGAAGTGAATAGGGATTAGTCGGTCGGAGCGTTACAGCAGGTATGACGACGACTGACTCCTTCCGCGGGCTGTTCTGTACCGCGACAGACGAGCGCTACGATGCGACGGCGACGGGGCCGAGCGACGCTGGCGCGCGACTCGAAGCCGCCTACGACTACGACGCCGTCGACTGGGGAGACGGCAGGCTCGACGGCGCCCCGCGGTCGATGTGGCGCTACGCGGACCTGCTCGCCTTCGCGGACCCAGTCACCGCCGACGAGGGCGACACGCCGCTCGTGCCGACACCCACCCTCGCTGAAGAGGTCGGCATCGGTCAGCTCTCGATCAAAGACGAGAGTCGGAACCCGACGGGGACGGTCCTCGACCGGGGCCTCTCTCCGGCGGTGACGGCCGCGCAGGCGGCCGATGCGGACCTCGTCGCGCTCGCGACGCCGGGGAACGCCGGGCAGTCGGCAGCCTCGTACGCCGGGATCGCGGATCTCCGCTCGTACGCGTTCGTCCCGTCGCGAGCGCCGTTCTCGAACAAGGCGATGGTGAACGTTCACGGCGGAGACATGCGCGTCGCCGGCGGACGCTATCCCGAGGCGGAGTCCGCCCTCCACGAGCAACTAGAATCCGAGTGGTACACGCTCCAGGAGTTCGACAACCCCCACCGCCACGACGGGATCAAGACCGTCGCCTTCGAGATCGTGGAGTCGTGTTCGTGGTCCCGGCCGGACGCCGTCGTCGTCCCGGGGGGGACCGGCGAGGTCGTTGCGGGGGTCGTCAAGGGCTTCCGCGAACTCCGCGAGATCGGCCTGATCGATTCACTTCCACCAGTGTACGCCGCGCAGCCGTCCGGCTGTGCGCCGCTCGCGGCCGCGTTCGAGCGCGGAGCCGATGCGGCAGAGCTGTGGGAATCGCCCGACACGATCGTCGGCGAACTGGAGATTCCCGAGCCGAAGGGCGACAAAGCAGCGCTGTCGGCCGTCGCAGAGACCGGCGGCGAGATCCGTACTGTCGACGACGAGGACGCACTGGAAAGTGCCGTCGTCGCCGCCCAGCACGCAGGACTCGAAGTGGGTCCCGCTGGGGGTGTCGCCGTCGCCGCCGCCGGCGAACTCGCCACCGACGGCACCGTCGGTCCCGACGACCACGTCGTCGTCGTCAACACGGAGTCAGGCACAAAGACCGCCGACGTCCTCCGTAGTCATCTGATGGGCAAAGGGATCTGATCGGGCCGCGCCCTCACGTCTGAACGATTCGGTCGATTGTTGTCACCAACAGATTATTAATTTTGACTAGTCTAATCCGAGTATGTTGAGCGAAGTGATGGAGGACTACCTGAAGACGATCTATCGGATCCAGGCCCGTTCGGGGCCGCCCGTCTCTACGTCTGCAATCGCGGATGCATTGGACAAGACGCCCGCAACGGTGACGAGTATGGTAGGCACCTTGACAGAGCGCGGCCTGGTGACCCGGGAGAAGTACAAGGGTGTCGAACTCACCGCCGAAGGAGAGACCGTGGCCCTCGAGGTCATCCGGCACCATCGACTGCTTGAGGCGTATCTCGCGGAACATCTGAACTACTCCTGGGAGGAAGTTCACGACGAGGCCGACGCGCTCGAACACCACATCAGCGAGGAGTTCGAGCGCCGAGTCGCGGAACTGCTCGACGATCCTGTCGTCGACCCCCACGGTGACCCGATTCCCTCCGCGGACCTCTCGCCGATCGAAAGCGAGGGGACCACGCCGCTGACAGCGCACGATGTGGGCGATTGCGTCACCGTCGCCCGCGTCAGCGACCGGAGTCGCGACGAACTGGCGTACCTGGCCGACGCGGGAATCACACCCGGAACGGAACTCGACATCGTCGACATCGCGCCGTTCGGGATGTATACAGTCCGGACCGCTTCGGGCGACGAACAGAGCCTCCCGGCGTCGATCGCCGAGGCGATCTCTGTCCGGCCGCCCGGCAGCGAGGCGTCATCGGACGAACCCGGCGAGGTGAGTGACGCGTGAGTTCCTACGCCGAGATTCTGATCGTCGCGTTCTTGGCGCAGTTAGCCGTCCTTCCCGGCGAAAAAGTACAGTTCATCATCGCCGGGCTCTCGACGCGGTTCGATCCGAAAGTGGTCGTCGCCGCCGCGGGCTCGGCGTTCGCCGGCTGGACTGCGCTCGAAATCCTGTTCGGCCGGGCGCTGCAGTCTGCGCTGCCGCCGGTCGTCCTCGACGCCGTGACGGCCGTGCTGTTTCTGGTCTTCGCCATCCTCCTGTACCGGTCGGCGCCGTCGGCCGGCGCGGCGTCGGACGAGGGGGTCGTAACCGAGACCGACGGCGGCTTCGCAGAACTCACGGACGTCAGTCTCCCCGGCCGGCTGGACCGTTACTCCGACTCGTTCGGCGGGTTCCTCCCGATCTTCGTGATGATGGCGACCGGTGAGTTCGGCGACAAGACGCAACTGGTCACCATCGGACTGGCCGTCCAGTACGGGGCGACTTCCGCGATCTGGTTCGGGGAGATGCTCGCGATCATTCCGGTCAGCCTCGCGAACGCGTACTTTTTCCACGCGTTCGCTCATCGGGTCGATATGCGGAAAGCGCACTTCGCCTCCGCGGCCGTCTTCGCGTTCTTCGGGATCGACACGGCCCTGTCGATCGTGACCGGCTTTTCGGTCTGGGAGACGCTCGTCGAGTCGATCGGCGTCGTCGTCGGGGGAGCCCTGTAGCGCCCGGCCGACACGCTTCGGACCTTTTTTCTCGCCGCCAACCCACAGCGTGAACGATGACGAATCTGCTCGTGACGCTCTCTGCGGGCGTTCTTTTCGGGATCGCGCTGGCCGCCCCGCCCGGGCCGATGAACGCGATAATCGCCGAGGAAAGCGTCCTCAGAGGCTGGTTTGCCGGATTCAAGGCTGGACTCGGCGCGATGAGCGCCGACGCGATCTTCTTCGTGCTGGCTGCGCTCGGTGTCGTCGCCTTCGTCGAGCGGTTTCCGCTGCTCCGTGCGGCGATGATCGGCGTCGGCGGTTTCCTGATGCTGTACTTCGCGTACGGCGCCGCCACCGACGTCCGCTCGTCGTTCACGGCCGGGAGCGGCGCCCCCGACGAGTCGGACCCGCGCGTCGGTACCGGGTTCCGGAAAGCGTTCGTGTTGGCGTTGACGAACCCCTACCAGATCCTCTTTTGGCTCACGATCGGCGTCGGCTTGCTCCAGCCGGGCACGCTCGACGTCCTCGGGCAGACGCCCTACGTCGGCGAGTCGCTTGCGGGACTCGTCGTGGTCGACACGGGCTCGCCCGCCCTCGTGACCGGCTTCTTCGGCGGCATCGTCGTCTGGATCACCGGCTTTCCGGCCGCGCTCGTCGGCGCCGAACGGCGGGTCGACGCCTTCGCCCCGATCGTCGCGGGGATCAGCGCCCTCGTGCTCGCCGGGTTCGGCGTCGTCTTTCTGGCCCAGAGCGCCGGGACGTTCCTGGGGTGACCACGCGGGTCGTGCTTTGCGACCCCCGAAACGGGAAACCCTTTCATACTGATCACTCTCGTCTCTTCCCGTCGAGCGCCGAAGAGGGGGATGGCGCTCGGCGGGAAACAGCGAGAGTAATCGTTATCAGCCAGCCACCGCGTGAGGAACGTATGTTCGAGAAGACGACGTGGATCAAACTCCCGCGGAACGTCGTCGTCGGTCACGGGGTCATCGAGGACCTCTCGGCGGCGGTCGCGGATCTCTATCTCTCCGGCCGCCCGCTCGTGGTGACGAGTCCGTCGCCCGACCGCCTCGTCGGCGACCAGGTCCGCTCGCAGTTCGACGATCCGGCGACCATCACCGTCGAGACGGCGGGCTTCGACGCGGTCGAGCGCGTCGTCGACGCCGCCGAGGAGATTGACGCGGGCTACCTCGTCGCGCTCGGCGGCGGGAAGCCGATCGACACCGCGAAGATGGCCTCAGACCGGCTGGGCTGTGGGTTCGTCTCGGTCCCGACCGCTGCGAGCCACGACGGGATCGTCTCGGGACGCTCGTCGATTCCGGAGGGCGACACCCGCCATTCGGTCGCCGCGGATCCGCCGCTTGCGGTCGTCGCCGACACCGAACTGCTTGCGGAGGCGCCCTGGGAACTCACGACCGCGGGCTGTGCGGACATCATCTCGAACTACACCGCGGTGAAAGACTGGCAACTCGCCCACCGGCTGAAGAACGTCGAGTACAGCGAGTACGCGGGCGCGCTCTCGCAGATGACCGCGGAGATGCTCGTCGAGAGCTCCGCGGCGATCAAGCCCGGCTTCGAGGAGTCGGCGTGGCTGGTCGCGAAGGCGCTGGTCTCCTCGGGCGTGGCGATGTCGATCGCGGGCTCCTCGCGTCCCGCTTCCGGCGCCGAACATCTCATCTCCCACCAGCTCGACCGGCTGGTCCCCGACGGCGCGCTCCACGGCCACCAGGTCGGCGTCGCGGCCATCGTCACCGAATATCTCCACTCGGGCGAGCGCGGCGAGTGGGCCGACATCCGCGACGCGCTCGACGACGTCGGCGCGCCAACGACCGCCGCGGAACTCGGGATCGACGAGGAGACGTTCCTGGAGGCGTTGACGACTGCGCACACGATCCGCGACCGGTATACGATCCTCGGCGACGGCGTCAGCGAGGCGGCCGCCCGCGAGGCTGCGACGTTCACCGGCGTGATCTGAGAAGCGTCGGCGACGGCGTTAGCGAGGCGGCTGCCAGCGAAGCGACGACGTTCACCGGCGTGATCTGAGCGTCGCCTCGTCCCGTCGACACGCGCCGAGGCGTCCCACCAGCCACGATCCGAAGACGGAATAGGACGGCCTCCCAACCGCGGCGTATGGCAACTTCGAGCGCCGACAACGCCGTGAAGCGGCATCCGCTTGCGGCGACTATCGTCCTCTCGATCGTCGGCTACGCCGTCGTGATCGGAACGTTTCTCGGGGTCGTGCCGGCGCGGATCTTCCCCGACCTCTCGCTGTCGCAGGTGAACCGGCTCGCGGACGCGATCGCCCTCGTGAACGCCGTGAACGTCGTCGTGATCGCCGCCGGCTGGCGGTGGATCCGCCGCGACGAGGTGAAGCGACACGCCGCCGCGATGGTCACGTCGTTCGTCCTCATCCTACTCTTCCTCGTGCTGTATCTCACGAAGATCGGCGGTGGCGGAACCAAGGAGTTCGTCGGGCCGGCGGTCGCCTACTACCCGTACCTGGCGATGCTTGCGGTCCACATCATCCTCTCGATCGTCGCGGTGCCAGTGGTGCTGTACGCGCTCGTCCTCGGCGCCACCCACTCGCCGACGGAACTGCGGACGGAGACGCCTCACCGCCGTGTCGGCCGGATCGCCGCGAGCGCGTGGCTGCTCTCGCTCGCGCTCGGCGTGGTGACGTATCTCCTCCTGAATCACGCCTACGACTGGGAGTACGTCGAGTCCGCCGCGGCGGTACTGCTTCTGTTCTGAGATCGGCGGCGGGTTCCGCTGCCCAGCCGAGTGGGAGTCTCCCTCAGTGAACGGGCCAGATGTCGAGGGTTTTTACCATCGCGACGAAATCCTCGCGTATGCGCCTCGCGTTCGTCTCCCTGTACACCGATCAGCGCCGGTCCGACGGCGCCACGAGACGGACGCGGCGAATCGCCGAACGCCTCGCCGCCCGCGGCCACGAGGTCGTCGTCCTCTGTGCGCAGTGGTGGGAGGGCCCGCTCGACGCCTTCGAGCAGGACGGCGTCGAGTACGTGGCAGTGACTCGGAACCTTTCGGTTCGGACGTTCGCCTCGAAGCTCCCCTTCGCGCTTCGGCGGGCCAAGCCGGACGTGATCCACGCGGCCAACAGCCCGCCCTCGCAGGTCGTCGCCGCGAAGACCGCCGCCCGCTTCCTTCGGGTGCCGGTGGTGGTCGACTGGTGGGCGATCCGCGAGGATGACTCCGATGGGATGCTCCGTCGGGCGGTGCGGAAGGCCGACCGCGTGATCGCGCCCTCGGAACTCGTCAAGACCGACGTCCGTGAGTACGGTGCGGCGGAGGCCGACGTCACGGTCGTGCCGTCGTCGATCGACTTCGATCTCGTCTCGGAGGCCGAAATCGACAACCGCGCAGACCTCGTCTACGCCCGCCGACTCGACGAACACGCCAACGTGGAGTCGTTCCTCCTCGCGCTTGCGGAACTCCGCGACCGCGACTGGCGCGCGGCCGTCATCGGCGACGGCCCCCAGCGCGAGGCCGCAGAAGAGACGGCCGCCGAACTCCGGATCGACGACCGGGTGTCCTTCCTCGGCGACCTCCCGCCGGCCGAGTTCGTCCCGATCCTGAAGGGCGCACACGTGTTGGCCCAGACCGCGACGGACCAGCCGTTCGCCCGGAACCTCCTGTGGGCGCTGGCCTGTGGTTGTGTCGGCATCGTCGAGTATCAGGCCCGATCGAGCGCCCACGAACTGGTCGAAAACTGCGATCGGGGGGTGCGGGTGACGAGCCCCCAGGAGTTGGCCGACGAGGTCGTCGCCGCCGCCGACCACGCGCGGGCGTCGATCAACCGATCCTTTGCCCGCTACGGCCACGGCCCCGTGATGGAGACATACGAGGACCTCTACGCCGCCGAACGCGACGACTACGGGCTCTTCTGACGCGAACCGACGTCACCGGTTCGTGTGCGGGGACGGGAACAAGCCGACCGCCGGTTACTCCTCGTCGACCTCGTAGTCGCCCCCGTACTTCAGGAAGAAGAATCCGAGCCCCAGCGTGGCGATCATCGCGAACGTGGTCGCGACGCCGAGAGTCTTCGCGGAGTCGGGTACCGACGGGACGCTCGCGGGTTCCGGCGTCTCGATCTCCTCGACGACCTCGATGTCGGCGATCATCCCGGCGCTGCGGTGCGGCTCGCAGTAGTAGTGATACTTCCCCAGTACCTCGAAGGTGTAACTGTACTCGAAGCCCGTGTTCTCGATCGTCTCGTGACCCTCCCAGTTTGCATCCTCCGGCTGCTCTTCGACCACGATGTTGTGGTTGTCCGAGTCCCAGACGAAGTTGACGGTCGTTCCGGGAGTGATCTGTAGCGGTTCGTCCGTGCCCGGCTCGAAGACCAGAGAGCCGCCCGGGCCGACGACTACCTCCTTGGTGCCGCCCTCCTGAGCCGTCGCGGTTCCGGCCACGCCGGCAGCTGCCGCGGTTCCGGCGGCCGTCGTAAGGAATGCGCGACGGGACATCTCCGCGTTGCCGTCAGTCATACTCGGGGGTTGGGAACCCGCTGTAGTGAATACTTTGGTTTCGCTCTTCGAGTCCCGGGAGCCAGGACCGATCACCTGAAACGAAACCCCGCTTCACCGTCGCTCATTCCACGGGCGGCGAGTGCCGGCCGGACATCTCCTCGATGTCCAGTTCGTACCACTCGGCGTCGAGTTCCTCCATCGGGCGATTGAATCCCGATAGCCCGGCCACCGAGGCGTGTTCGGCGAACACCTCCGAGGCCCCCATCACTGCCGGGCTCTCGTCGTCGATCTGACAGAGCGCCCCCGTGATGACGACGCTCCGCCAGTCGTCGATGTCGTTCCACTCGTAGCTGACGAGCGAGACGCCCGTGGTGTCCTCGAGGCGGTCCCGTTTTCGGCTGTCTGTGGGGAACAGAAGCTGGAAGATACAGCGGTTCTCGAATACGTCGTAGCCGAACGAGATCGGCAGACTGTACGGGATCTCCCCGCCCAAAGAGAGCACCCCGTGCCCCTGTCGTTCGAGGAACGCCGCGATCTCGGGCTTCGACATCGCTCCCCCGTACTCCTCGTTTCCCATTACGCGAGGGTTGCCGACGGGCGGGTATGAATGCACGGATATAAAGCCGGGCTACGGGCGGCAGCGGGCGCTCCGCAGCCGCTCTGTGGTCTGCGGATCGCCAGGTGAGCCTTCCGGAACGTTTTTGCGGATCGTCCCGCACGTCCAGTCTATGGCAGACGTAGAGGCGGACCTCCGCCAGCAGTTCACCGAAGCGTTCAGTGGCGCCGACTATCCGATCGACAGCCAGATGGATCTGGTCCCCGCGCTCCCGGACGGCCCCGGAACGACGTTCGAGGCCGACGGCGTGACGCTCACCGCGATGGAGATGGCGGCGAAACTCGGTCCCCACCAGGACTTCCCCTACGAGGACGTCGAGTCGCTCGTCGAAGACGTCATCGAGGGGCTCAAGGCCGAGGAAATGATCTGAGCGGGGCCGGCGACCCACCACGACGACCCGAACGCTTTCCTCGTCGTCCGTCGAAATCGGGGTGTGCCACACGACATCGAACGGTATCTCAACGTTCGGAGCGCCTACGGCGCCTCCGTCGGCCCCGACGGCGACCGAGTCGCGTTCCTGATGGACACGACCGGCGTCCCGCAGGTGTGGACAGTCACCGACCCCGGCGGCTGGCCCGAACAGCGCACCTTCTTCGACGAGCGGGTCACGTTCGTCTCCTTTTCGCCCGAGCGGCCGGAGTTCGTCTTCGGAATGGACGAGGGCGGCGACGAGCGCGGCCAGTTGTTCCGCTACAATCTCCCGACCGGCGAGGTCACGCCTCTCACGGCGACGCCCGAGGCGAAACACCGCTGGGGCGGCTGGAGTCACGACGGCGATCGCTTCGCGTTCACCGCGAACCGGCGCGACGAGTCGGTGTTCGACGTGTACGTCCAAGGCCGTGATGAGACGGGCGCGGACGCTGAACTGGTGTTCGAGGGCGACGGCTGGCTGACGCTCGGCGGCTGGTCGCCCGACGATTCGCGGGTGATCGTCTCGGAAGCGTACTCGAACTTCGATCAGGACGTCTGGGTGCTGGACGTCGCGACCGGCGAGCGGACCCACCTGACGCCCCACGAGGGCACCGTCCGCTTTCAGAGCGCCGAGTGGGGCCCGGACGGCGAGGCAGTCTACCTCGTCTCCGACCGCGAGGGCGACACGCTCGACCTCTGGCGGGTCGACACCGACGGCAGCGAGTTCTCGCTCGTCGCCGCGGACGCCGAGTGGGAGATCGACGGCGTCGCCATAGACGATGAGGGCGGCCGACTCGTCTACTCGACGAACGTCGACGGCTACACCGAACTGACCGTCGGCGAACTCGACGACGGCGAGGTGACGGCGACCGCGACGCCGGATCTCCCGCGGGGCGTCGCGGGCGCGGTCTCGTTTTCCCCCTCCGGCGACCGGTTCGCGGTCACGGTCACCCGGCGCGGCGATCCGGCGAACGTCTACGTCGTCGACAGCGAGACCGGCGCAGCCGAGCGGTGGACGCAGGCGTCGACCGCCGGAATTCCGCGGGACTCTTTCGTCGAGCCCGAACTCGTCCACTACCCGACGTTCGACGGCCGCGAGATTCCCGCGTTCTTCTCGCTGCCGGATACCGACGCCGGGACGGGCGAGACCCCTGTCATCGTCGACATTCACGGCGGCCCCGAATCCCAGCGGCGCCCCTCGTTCAGCGCGGTCACGCAGTACTTCCTCGCGCACGGGTACGCCGTCTTCGAGCCGAACGTCCGCGGCTCGGCGGGGTACGGCAAGGCCTACGGCCACCTCGACGACGTCGAAAAACGGATGGACGCCGTCGCAGACATCGAAGCCGGCGTCGAGTGGCTCCACGACCATCCAGCGGTCGATCCCGACCGTATCGTGGCGATGGGCGGCTCCTACGGCGGGTTTATGGTACTCGCGGCGATGACGACGTACCCGGATCTGTGGGCTGCGGGCGTCGACATCGTCGGCATCGCCAACTTCGTGACCTTCCTCGAAAACACCGGCGAGTGGCGTCGTGAACTCCGTGAGGCCGAATACGGATCCCTGGCCGAGGACCGGGAGTTCCTCGAATCCATTTCGCCGCTCAACACCATCGAATCGATCCGAGCGCCGCTTTTCGTCCTGCACGGCGAAAACGACCCCCGAGTCCCGGTCTCGGAGGCCCACCAGCTCGTCGAGGCCGCAAGTGACCACGTCCCGGTCCGGGAACTGCTCTTCGAAGACGAGGGTCACGGCCTCACGAAACTGGAGAACCGAATCGAGGCCTACGAGGCAATCGTCGAGTTCCTGGCAGAACACGTCAACTGATCGGGAGAAACAGTTTCGTTTAGGATCCGATATACGAACTGCACGGGACGAGGGGAGGGTTAGGTGCTGCGTATCGTCTGACGAATCGTCACATTCGTTGATCCACAACGAGCTGGTATGTTTTCGATATTCATCAGACGACCAAACGTCTTAAGCATTTGACGCTCAATCCGAGTGGTATGACGGGAGACGCCGGAGGGGGGCGAATTCTCGTCGTACCGATAGATGATCAGGGCGGGGGGGTAACAGAGGATGTCGGCGATGAGGTCGCGGGAAGCACCTCGGCTGGCGAACACGACGCCGCGAGTCGCACCGCCAGCGACGGGTCGGGACAGGCCGACAGCGAGGGAGCCAACGGATGGGGCCGACAGGAGCAAGGGTACGAGCCGCCGATCGTCGACGACCTCCGGGCGCAGATCGACGCCGAACTCATCGTTCGGTGCGCGGAGACGGCCGTCGAATACGTCTCGGAACTCGGCCCGACGCTCGACTGTATCGTCATCCTCGGCGACGACACGGACCTGTTCCGCGATCTCGTCCAAGCGGCAGAGATCCCGATTATCGTCTACGATTCGACCGTGATCGCAGTGAGCGACGCCAGCGTGCCCGAGGAAAACGTCGTTGACGAGCTCGCAAACCGGGTCCACTCGGAGATGCGGGCGAACAGGAATCAGAGCAAACTGCGGGAGTCGAACGCACGGCTGACCGCGCTGAGCCGGTACGCGAGAGACATTACCGCCTGCGAGACCGTCGACGCGATAATGGAGCGGACGCTCGAAGCGACGACAGACGCCCTGGCGTTCAAAGTCTGTGTCGTCGGACTCGTCCACGACGGCCGACTCGTGTCGCACGCATCGACTCTGCCCGAACCGGGTCTGGATCCGATCAGCACCGAGGAGGGCATCGCGGGTCGCGCGTACCGAACCGGTGAACCACAGCTGGTCGACGATATGCAGACTGATCCGGACGCCGTCAACAAAGACGACGGTCGGCACGCGACGGTGGCAGTACCGATCGGCGACGAGGGCGTGATCCAAGTCGTCTCCGACCGCCAGGGCGCATTCGACACCCGCGATCTGGAATTTCTCGAAATCCTCGCCGGCTACACGAAGGAGGCACTGGCCCGAATCAAACGCGAGGTGACGCTCCGGGAGGAACGCGACCGTCTGCACACCTTCTTCGAGGAACTCCCGATGCCAGCGCTCTGTGTCGAGTGGCGAGACGGCGACGCCAAAATCGAGGAGGTCAACGAGGCCTACACGGAGCAGTTCGGCGAGGTCGGAGTCTGTCAGCCGCTCGCGGAGGCGGTGTCGGACGCGGAGCGACGGCAGTACGAGCAAGCCGTCGAAACCGGAGAACGCTCCGTGGAGACTGTCGAGCGGGCGGGTGAAGACGGCTCGTCGCAGACATTCTCGCTCAATCTCGTCCCCGCCGCGCCGCCGGGCGCACGCGAGTGCGTCTACGGCCTCTACTGCGGGCGATCCGTCCAGTGATGCGGCCTCTCCAGCGATCGACCTGTCCAGTATACGGCCTCTCCTGCGAGCGATTCGTCCGGTAGAATCAAACGGTCGCCCGGCGAATATGCGGGTATGAGCGCCGACGCCGAGCAGGGGCGGACGCAACGACCGATCCGGTGTCTCATCGCGAAGGTCGGTCTCGACGGCCACGACCGGGGCGCCCACGTCATCGCCCGGGCGTTCCGCGACGCCGGCTTCGAGGTCGTCTACTCCGGCCTCCACCGGGCACCCGAGGAGGTCGTCCAGGCGGCCGTCCAGGAGGACGTCGACGTCCTGGGCATCTCGATTCTCTCGGGCGCACACAACACGCTCGTCCCGAAGGTCGTCGAGGGACTGAAGGAATACAACGCCTTCGAGGACACGCTGTTAGTGGTCGGCGGAATCATCCCCGAAGCCGACCGCGAGGGTCTTCGGGAGATGGGTGTCGCGGCCATCTTCGGCCCGGGGACGCCGATGGAAGAGACCGTGGAGTTCGTCCGCGAGAACGCCCCCAGACGCGACTGATGGTCCGGAACGGGACAGGGTCGGCCGACGACGTCACCGACGCCAAAGCCGAAGCATCGCCGGAGACGACAGAGCGCAACGAGCGACTCCTCGAGGCTCTCCTGGCGGGCGAACATCGGGCGCTGGCGCGGATCATCTCGCTGATCGAGGATCGGGCGCCCGGCCACCGCGATCTCGTCTCCCGGCTGCACGAGCACACCGGCGAGGCCGACGTGGTCGGGATCACCGGCAGCCCCGGCGCGGGAAAATCGACGCTCGTCGACAAACTGGCGGAGGCGTACCGCGACCGCGGCGACACCGTCGGCGTCGTCGCCGTCGATCCCGCGTCGCCGTACTCCGGCGGGTCCATCCTCGGCGACCGGATCCGGATGGCCTCGACCGTCGGCGATATGGACGTCTTCTTCCGATCGATGAGCGCGCGCGGTCGTCTCGGCGGGATTTCGAACGCGACCGCGGACGCGGTGAAAGCCCTCGATGCCTTCGGGAAGGACGTCGTCGTGGTCGAGACGGTCGGCGCCGGCCAAAGCGAGGTCGACATCGTCCGGACCGCCGACACCGTCGCAGTGCTCGTCCAGCCCGGCAGCGGCGACGACGTCCAGATGCTGAAAGCCGGCATCCTGGAGATCGGCGACGTCTTCGTGGTCAACAAGGCCGATATGGATGGCACCGAGCGCACCGTCGCGGAGCTAAAGGAGATGATCCGCGAGCGGGACGCGGACGTCTCGCGGGTGCCGCCCGGCCACCACGGCGGTGTCGGCCTCGGCGACGGAAACGATTCGACGACGTCCGCAGCCGCGACCGACGAGCAGAGCGGGGCCGCCGGAGGGGATCGGTCCGACGGACAGCACCAGAGCGGCGGGCGGAACCGGGATGACGAACAAAACCGGACCGACGACTGGGAGCCGACGGTCGTCGAAACGGTCGCGACGGCGGGCGAGGGCATCGACGATCTCATCGCCGCGTTCGATGCCCACGCCGACTACCTCCGGCAGACCGGGCTCCGCGAGGAGCGTGCCCTGTCGCGCTACGCCGCGGAGGTGCGACGGCTCGTCCGAACCGACGCGAACGAACTTCTCGAAGCCGATATCGACGAGCGCGGCGGGATAGAGGCGATCGCTCGACGGATCCGGGATCGCGAAACCGACCCCTACGCCGTGGCAGCGTCGATCGTCGACCCGCTGCGGGAGTGTATCCAGGCGAAACGGGCCGAAGGGGAGGATGCCCCGCCACCGGACCCCTCCGCCGACGAGGATCGCGGGGCAGAGTGAACCGCCTGGCGACAGCGCGCCCAGCAGCCTCAAGACTGTCGCAGTCGTACGATTCGGTATGAAAGTTAGATCGGCTCTGGCCGGCCTCACCGCGGGGACTGGCGCCGTCGCGCTCGCGAACGCCGCGCTCAAGCGACGCGCGCCGCCGCTTTCGCCCGCACTCGACGGCGAGACCCGGACGTTCGAGTGGCGCGGAATCGACGTCAGCTACGCCGAGGCGGGCGATCCCGACGACGACGATCTCGTACTCCTCCACGGCATCAACGCGGCGGGATCGAACGGAGAGTTCCGCGAAGTGTTTGGGGATCTCGCGACCGAACATCACGTGCTCGCGCCGGATCTCCCCGGATTCGGCACCTCGGATCGCCCCCCACTGCGCTATTCGGCGACGTTCTACACGGAGTTCGTCCGGGACTTCCTCTCGGTCGTCCCCGAAACGCCAGAAGTTATCGCCTCCTCGCTGACCGCGGCGTACCTCCTCGAGGCCGCCCCCGATCTCGATCTCGGGTCCCTGGTCCTGATCTGTCCCACGGACCGCGGCGGCCCCGACCGGAACCTCCTCGCGCGGGAACTCCTTCGGGCTCCGGTCGTCGGCGAGGGACTGTTTAACCTCCTCTCCTCGAAGCCATCGATCCGCTATTTCAACGCCGACCACGGCTACTACGATATGGATCGCGTGACCGACGAGTGGATGGACTACGAGTGGCAGACGGCCCACCAGCCGAACGCCCGCTACGCGCCCGCGTCCTTTGTCAGCGGCTACCTCAACGCCGACGGCGACCTCGAAGAGACGCTGTCCGACGTCGACGACGTCACGCTGGTGTGGGGACGAGAGGCGGATATCACCCCACTGAAGCGGGGGCGCGAGCTGGCCACGGCGGCCGACTGCCGACTCGTGGTCATCGACGACGCGAAACTCCTCCCCCACGTCGAGTTCCCCGGCCAGTTCGTCGACGTCGTGTACGACGCCCTGGGCGACGGCGAGTGACACCCCGGTGCCGCAGACGCACCGGCGAGAGTGCCGAATCGCTGGGTCTTTTTCCCCGAGCGGTCTACCGTGGTGTATGCACTCCCGGTCCCGCGACAGTGCGCGATCGACCGGCGGGAGGGAGGCGGAGCCGTGAGCGAGCCTCTCGCGCTCGTGATCGGGGAGGCGACCGCCGCCCGGAACGAGGTCGTCGAGGCGCTCGCCGGGAGGGACGAGATCGTCGTCGAGTCGATCGCGCCCGGCGAGGAGTTCGCTGGCGACGGGCCCGGCGCGGTGTTCGCCGTCGGACAGGAAGGGCTTCTCTCGCTCGCGAGGTCGTCTGCCGCCAGTGAGGCCCCCGTGTTTCCGATCGCCATCGACGGCGACCGGTACGGGATCCCGGCGGCGACCGTGGCTGCCGCCGCCGACGCCTGCGCGACCGGGGACTTCGAGACCGTCGCACACCCCGTCCTCCGCGTCGACGTCGCGGGCGACACGGCCGGCCGTTCGATCGCCGACGTGACGCTGCTGACGACCGAACCGGCGCGCATCTCGGAGTACGCCGTGGGCACGCCGGACGGATGGCTCGACACGGTCCGGGCCGACGGAATCGTCACGGCCACGCCAGTCGGGAGTACGGGCTACGCTCGGGCGGCGGGCGGGCCACAGCTCGCCCCCGGGACGGGCCTTGTCACGGTCCCGATCTCTCCCTATACGATGCACGCACACCCGTGGGTCCTCCGGCCGCCGATCTCGCTTTCGGTCGAACGCGACGAGGCAGAAGTGTCGCTCCGGTTAGACGGGGAGATTGTTCGGCCGGTGCCGACCGGGGAGCGACTCACCGTTCGGGTCGGTCACGAACTGCAGTTCGTCCGTCCGCCGACGGTCGAAGGCTAACCGCCCCCTGCTACAGGATGGCGTTCCAGAGCGGTTCGATGATGAAAAAGAGGCTCTGGTAGCCAGCGTACAGCAGCGCGAAGGCCGACGCGCCGATCGCCGCGGTCGGTCGTTCGAGATCCTTGCTCTTCGAGCGGGCCTCCACGCGGCGGGATTCGAGCTCGAAGAAGTCCGAGACGAACACCGCAAGCGCCAGCACGGACATCACCATCCCGCCGTGGGGCTCGACGATCATAAAGAGAAACGACCCGAACACGAGCCCCAGCGTCGTCAGGGTGTGCGGCAGCCACCGGCTCGGCGCGCCGTCGTCGTCAGCCTGGTCGCGGTGACGGCTATGCTGGAGCAGGCGTGTGACGATGTTAGCGACTGCGAAAGCGAGCACGACGAACGGGAGGATCGGACCGACCGCCTCCAGCGAATCAAGTGGGACGAGGAACTGTAACGGTTGCATACTCGGAGATGCGTACAGGACTCATTAGAGTTTTTCCAATCCGGCGCGGCAGGGATCGGCGGAAAACGGGGCCGGGAGAAGTATCGCGGCTAGCCTGCTCGCTCTTCGATGGCCTCGCTGGCCTGTCGGACGACAGGGATGAGCACCCAGAACGTCAGGGCGCCGATGATCGCGAACCAGAAGAACGCATCCATCAGCAGGACGCCGAGGGAGTCGAACATCGTCGCGGAGTCGCTGAGTTCCACGGGCGCGACGAGTTGCTGTTCGCTCTCGAAGCTCGGCGTGCGGTACCAGCCCGCGAGTACCATCCACGCGAGCCCCGCGCCGGTGAAGATGCCCAGTCCCTTGATGAACTCGTCAGCCATCGTTGTTCGAATCTTCGTCGGAGCCCTCTTGAGCGTTTCCCATTCCGCGGGCGCGGAACCGCGTGCCGAGCACGTACACGCCGGCGCCGAACGCGATCATCGCTAGCCCGACTGCAGCGAAGACAGCGCTCAACAGTCCGTCGGCTATGCCGATGCCGAGGAGTGTGAACGCCCCGCGGACGGCGTTGCCCAGAAAGCTCACGTTGAGCGTGGCCGCGTCGAGGAGCATAAACCCGAAGACGACGCCGACGACCGCAATCAGCGTCGAGAACACCGTGACGATCTTGTAGATCGGCATCGGCACGACGACCTCGCGGCTGCGGCGGCTGTCCTTGGCCGACTCGTCGCTGGGCGACCTCGAATCAGCCGTCGTTTTGTGGGACACGTCCGTCCGCTCGTCGGACGCGGGGGCTGTTCCGGTCGTGCCGTCTCGGAAATCGTCCGTATCGGTCTCGTCGTCTCGGGGACCCTCACTATCGGTCCCGTCATCTCGGGAACCGTCCCTATCGGTCTCGTCGTCTCGGGGACCATCTCTATCGGTCCCGTCGTCCCAAGAAACCTCAGAATCAGTCGCGTCAGAATTAGAACCGTCTGCGTCAGTCGTCTCGTCGCGAGAGGCACCTACGTCACCGTCGGTCATCGAAAAATCGACCTCGGTCCGACTATTTCGGCGGCCGCAGTCGGTAGTACCGGCGGTTGAGGTCGTACATATATCCTTCCCGCATCGTCTTCAGGACCGCCCACGTGATGAAGCCGCCCACGAGCGGGAGGATGAACGTCAGGTCAAAGGCCAGGTGGGTGTTCATCGGCAGCAGGTTCTTCGCGGAGTAGACGCTGATCGTGAACGCGAAGATCACGCCGCCGACGCCGACCGCCGCCCAGAAGGGCTGTTCGACCGGGCGTCGGGCGCTGCCCTTGTTGAGGAACGGGACGATGGCCACGATCCCGACGACGACGAGGTTCGCGAGGACGCCGTACGTCCGATCGGCCATCAGCTTCTGTCCGCCCAGGATCGACAGTTCGGGATTCAGCGGCCCGAGCTTGAGCAGGCCGAACGACCAGTAGAGGTACCAGTCCGGCAGGATGATCGCGGGCGTACTCGAGGGGTTGGCCGGCGCGCCGATGTGCGGCGGCAGCGTCGCCGACAGGAACAGCAACATTCCCGTGAAGAAGCTCGCGATCGCGAGGTTCCGGATGACCTCGTGGGGCCACGTCGGGAACGCCAGCACGTCGCGTTCGACGTAGTCGGATTCTTGTCGGAGATCCTGATCTTCGCGGCGTGCGCGCTCGAAGTACTCGTAGGTGAGCTGTGAGAGCCCCTGCGTGCGCTCCTTGCGCTCACGCCACGTCGGTGTCTCGTCGTCCGGGGCGACGATGCCGCTGCCGTCGGTGCGAACGTCGTCGGTGGTGTCGTCTTCGGTCATTGTTTAGTGGGGTTCCGCGATGCCCTGCACCCAGACGATGCCGATGTGGATCGCGATGAGCGTCGTCACCACGAAGGGGAGCAGGAACACGTGGAGGATGTACATTCGTTGGAGCGTCGCCTGACTCAGCGAGAAGCCGCCGAACAGGAGCTGGGCCACCCACTCGCCGGCGAGTGGGATCGAAAGCGACATCTCGACGCCGATCTGGCCGGCCCAGAACGCGAGCTGATCCCACGGGAGCAGGTAGCCGGTGTACCCGAACACCATCGTCAGGCTGATCAACACGATGCCGATCAGCCAGTTCAGCTCGCGCGGCTCCTTGTACGCGCCGGTGAAGTACACCCGGAGCATGTGGAGGAACACCGCGGCGACCATCACCTGCGCCGACCAGCGGTGGATCGACCGGAGCATGAAGCCGAACTGGAGGTCGCGCATAATGAACGCGATGCTGTCGTAGGCGACGGTCGCCTCCGCTGCGGCGGCGGTCGAGGGACTGTAGTAAAAGCCCAATAGGGCGCCGGAGATGGCGGCGATGACGTAGGCTAATGTCGAGAACAGCCCCAGCGTGTACAGCGGGTACCAGTACCAGAACTTGTTGTCGAGGTTGTACTGTTCGGTGTGGCTCTTCGGCATCTGGAGGTTGACCCGGTAGTAGAGGGTCTCCAGAAGCTCCAGGTAGTCGACGATGCGGAGCCGCGTGTCGAGCCAGATCAGGGTGGTGAGGAAGGCCGACTCGATCGGCGTCAGATCCTTCTCCTTCATCCAGCCTTTGTGATCGTATTCGTCTTTCTTTTCGAGGCTCATTGTTATCGCTTGTAGTACGGGTAGATCGCGCGCTTGACGTGGTCCCACGCGCCGTCAGCGAACGGCGTGCCGTCGACGTCCTCCTCGCGGATGTAGAGGTCCTCCCACTTGCGACGTCGCTTCTTGACGATCACGACGTCCGGCAGGAACTCCTTGCGGTACAGGGCGAGGATGAACGCCAGGTCGATGAAGATGACAGCCAACACCGCACCGAGGTACATATTGCCCGTGTCGCTCAGGCCCCAGCCGGAGATGAGACCGTACGTGAACAGGAACGCGAACACGACCTCGATGATCGTCAACAGGACGATCGCGATCGCTGCCGCAGTGCTTTCGCGTGCCGGTTCGTACCGATGGATGTCGCCGTAGGTGCTGCCACTCGATGACATTATCCGTTCCTCCCGGTGCCCGTGTGCGGGGATTCACCGTATTTCAGGATGTAGAAGGTGAAGATGATCGTCACGATGATCCCGAGGATCGTGGCCGCGCCGACCCAGTGGGCGTGAATCGGGACGCCGAACTCGTGGAGTTCCTTCTCGCCGCCACCGCCGCCACCGCCCGCATCCGGATTCTCGACGACTTCGATGGTCGCGACCATCCCGGCGCTGCGGTGCGGCTCACAGTAGTACTCGTAGGTACCGAGCGTCTCGAAGGTGTGGCTGTACTCGAAGCCCGTGTTCTCCAGCGGCTCGTGGCCCTCCCAGTTTGCGCCTTCGGGCTGGCTTTCGACCACGATGTTGTGGTTGTCGGAGTCCCAGACGAACTCCACCGTCGTCCCGGGGGCGATCTGCAGCGGCTCGTCAGTCCCCGGTTCGAACACCAGGGAGCCACCCGGACCCACGGTCACCGTTACAGTCTCGCCGCCTCCGCCGCCGCCTCCGGCCTCGGTTCCGGTCCCAGTTCCGGTTGCCGTGCCGGTTCCAGTCTCGGTTGCCGTGCCAGTGGCTGTCCCGCCCGACGTCTCCGTCTCCTGAGCGGCGCCGAGTCCGGCGGTGGCAGAGGCCGTCGTGGCGGCAGCAGGGACGCTTGCTGCGCGCAGAAAGTCCCGCCTCTTCATACAGGCTGACCTCAGGATGGAACGCGCTTAAACCCACCGACTCCCCCCTGTGGGCGGTGTTACCGGTCTCCCGAACTGCCCCGTTCGTCGCCCTCGTCGTCGGCGGCGGCGGCGGTTTTCTGTCCCGCCATTCGGACGGCCTCGGGAAGGACATCCGGATCCTCCTCGTCGACGAGGTCGAGCGCTCGGAGTCGGTTGCGGAACTCCGCCGCTCGGAACCGATCCGAAAGGCGGGCGTTCGCCACCACTACGAACAGGAAGACGCCGATCGCGAGGAAGCCGAGCGCGGCGACGGGCGCGACGACCGTCGACAGTGAGGGCAGCGCGATCCAGGCGATCAGCAGTCCCAGGCCCGCAAGAATCTGCACGCCAGCGACGATCTGCAACATCAGATTGCCGAGCGCGCCGCTGCCCTCGACGATGTCCTCCGGGTCGGGGAGGGAGGCGTCCGCCGGTGCGTCCATCAGCTCGTAGTCCTCCATCGAGCAGAGCGCGACCGTCGGTTTGACGTCGCGGAGCACCGTCCCCTCGCCCTCGACGCTCCCGTCGGGGCGGATGACCGCATAGCCCTCGTCGGAGTAGGCGACCACGCGATCCTCCCCGTCGTCGTCGACCCGCTCGATGATCGCGAAGATCTCCCGGATCGCGACCCGCGCGTTCAGTTCCTGCTCGACCCGGTCGAGGAGTTCCTCCCCGACGATCCAGGTGTCCGGGTCGAACGCCGCCTCCCACTCTTCGAGGCTCATCTCGGCCATATCCGCGGGCCCGAAGTCCTCGAAATCGTAGGTCTCCTCGACCTCCTCGCGGAGCGCGTCGATGTCGTCGGCAGTGGGATCCGTCCCGTCTTCACTCGCCGACGACTCCTCGGGAGACTCCGTCATTGCCCGAACTTAGAGCGGCATACTTCTTAGGGTAACGGTTCCCGACCCGGAGTTGTCGCCGCGAGTCGGGCACTTTACCCGCGGAGGATCCTAACCCCCAGCGATGGCATCCGAATCGACCATCGCGACGATCGCTGCGCTGATGGTCACTGCGAGTCTGCCGTTTTACCTCTACGGCGCGTGGATTATGATCGACGCCGAGGTCGTGACCTGGGACGTTCTCGTGTATCACCTGTGGTTCATCGTCCCCGGGCTGATCCTCAACACCATCCCAGTGGTCGCGTGGATGCTCCCCCGCCTCCTCGACCAACTGCGCGGCGTCCTCGTGGTCCACGCCATCCTCGGACTCCAGGCCTACGCGTTGCTCGCGTTCGCCCTGACCGGCATCGTCCGCATCATCCAGGTGAAGCGCGACGCCGACCTCTATGAGAACCCCTCCCAGGACGTCGATCTGAACGACCTCCATCCGGATATGGGCGCGTGGCGGGGACGGCTCCGCGTCGGCGTCTTCGGCTACGTGATCTTCTGGTTCCTCGCGTGGCTGCTGGGCCTGTATCAGTTCGTCGGGCGGTACGTGCTCGGGTGAGTGCTTGCGGTGGCGTCACGGTCGGGGTGGCCGCGAAGCCGTCCGTTCTGCCCGTGTGTCGTTCGTTCAGGGGGACTAGACCGGATCCTGCTGCCCGCATTCAGGACAGAAATTGGGCTCCCCGCTGTCGGAAAGGTCGCTCCCGCAGTTCGAGCAGACCCGGTAGATTGCCGTGTCAGTTTCTCCCTGGTTCGGTTCGACCGTCGGCTCGGTATCTGTTCTGTCGCTGACGGCAAACCCCTTATCGCGGAGAAATGCCGTCGCGCGGTCCAGGTGATCGCCCTGAAGCTCTATCGTTTCGCCCTCGACGGTCCCGCCACAGGCCAACACCGACCGCAGATCCGCGAGTAACGCCCCCGTATCCACGTATCTAGAGTCGAATCCCCGGATGACTGTGACCTCCTTTCCGTAGCGGCGTTCGTCGACCTCGATAGTGAGTGCGCCCGGGTCGTCGACAGGATCCTCACAGACACAGAGATCCCGAGGCAGTCCGCACGTTTTACAGACGTCTGACATCAGCCGAACCCTGCAAGGGCGTTCACTAAGTACTGACGGAAATCAGGGTGTACCCCCCGAACCACGTCGAATTCGATCGATTCGGATCGGGATCAGTTCCTGTCCCACGCATCGCCGGACGCCAGATCGACGTCGCTGTCGAGTTTCGAGGACGGACAGATGTCTTCGAGCACGCAGTCGGCACAGTCGGGATTCCGCGCGGTACAGGTCTCGCGGCCGTGACTGATGAACAGGTGAGTGCACTGCTGCCACTCGGATTCTGGGACGAGTTCCATCAGTTCCTCTTCGATCTTTTCAGGCCGTTCCTCTTCGGCGAGTCCCAGTCGTCTGGAGAGGCGCTGGACGTGTGTGTCGACGACAACGCCCTCGACCACGTCGTGACCGTGCTGAAGGACGACATTCGCCGTCTTGCGGCCGACGCCGGAGAGGTCCGTGAGTTCGGCCATCGTGTCGGGAACCTCGCCGTCGTGTTCCGCAACGAGCGTCTCTCCGATCGATTTGAGGTAGCCCGCCTTGTTGTTGTGGAACGTGATGCCGTAGATGTCCTCGGCGAGTTCTTCCTCGTCGGCCGCGGCGTAATCCGCCGGGGTCTGGTACTTCTCGAACAGCTCTTCGGTCACCTCGTTGACCCGCTCGTCGGTGCACTGCGCGGAGAGGACGACGGCGACGAGCAGTTCCAGGCGGTTCGAGAAGTTCAGCGAAATCGTCGAGTCCGGATACTCCGCCGTGAGGCGGTCGAGAACCTCCGCAGTCTGCGCTTTTCGGTCGGAACGCGGCGTGCCCATATCTCGGCGTCGTCGTCGCGGGTGATGATGCTGTCGGCTTCCCGGCGCGGGATAGTTCCCGTCGCCGACGGCCGCACCCGACCACAACCACCGGATCAGTCGTCCGCACCCGATCCGACAGCCGCGAGCGACGCGTCGTCGGCGCGCGTGACCGTCGAGCGGTTGCTCGTAGGATCTTTCTCGACGGTCACCAGGTCGTCGGCGGCGGCGACGAGTTCGTCGTCGTGGCTCACGATCAGGATCTGGTTGACGCCCAGGCTCCGCATCTTCTCCACCAGGTCGACGAGCCGGGAGACGTGCCCCGAGTCGAGGAACACCGTCGGCTCGTCGAGGATGAGCGGCGGCATCGGCGCCGACCCCTCGATGCCCTCCGCGAGCAGCCGGTAGATGGCACACCGTAGCGAGAGGTTGAACAGCGCGCGCTCGCCGCCGGAGAGCTGTTCTGGGTCCAGCGCGGTGCCGTCCTTCTGGAAGACCGTCAGCTCGTACTCGCCGTCGAGGCGGATCCGCGAGTAGGCGTCGTTGCCGTACACCAACTCGAAGGTCTCGTTGAGCATCCGTTCGAGCGTCTCGACGTTGCGCTGCCGCAGTTCCGCCCGGAGGTCGCCGTAGGTCGACTCCAGCGTCGAGATCTCCTCGTGGAGCGACTCCAGATCCGCGACTCGCGCCACGACGGATTCCCTGTCCGATCGGAGTTCTTCCAGTTGGGAGAGTTCGCCCTCCACGCTCCCGATCTCGCTCTGGAGGTCGTCGCGCCGCTCGCGGAGTTCGTCGAGTTTGACTGCGACGTTTTCCAGATACTCCTCGGCCTCGGCTTTATTCTCGCGTGCCTCCTCGATCCGGGATTCGTCGATCGCCTCGGCGAGTTCCGCGCGTCGGTCCCGCTTCTCCTGGAGGAACTTCCGCCGTTCGTCGTTCCGGTCGGCGATCGCCTCGCGACGTTCCCGGAGCCGGTCGATCTCGGCGTCGACCTCCCGGAGCTCCGACCGGAGGTCCACGACGCGATCGAGCCGGTCGTGCGCCGCCTCGACGTCCGAGAGGTCGTCTGCCAGGGATTCGACGCGCGCTTCGGCCTCGGCGGCCGCCTCCGCCTGAGTCTCCGCCGCATCACGCTTCTCTTCGGCCTCGGCTTCGAGGTCCGCTGCTTCCTCCCGGAGGGACTCCGCCTCCGATCGGTGTTCGTCGGCTGCGGTCCGCGCATCTTCGATGCGATCCTCGATCAGCGACCGTTTCTCCCGCAGCGCGTCGAGGCGGCTCTCGGCCTCCGCGAGCGACTCGGCTGTCTCCAGAGTCGACGACAGCTCCTCACGCCGGTCGGTGAGCTCTTCGACCTCGGCTTCGAGGTCGTCGATCCGCGACTCGTACTCGCCGATCGCGTCGACGTGCGGCGACTCCTCGACCGGCTGGCCACACTCCGGACACTTCCCCTCAGCGCGGAGTTCTTTCGCCTCTGTGAGTCGCTCGCGAACGGATTCGAGTTCGGCGCGGGCGTCGGCGAGGTCCTCGCGTACCTCCTGTAACTTCGCTTGCACTGACTGGCGGTGTTCGTCCGCCTCGCCGATCTCGACTGGGACGTCGGCGAACCGCTCGCGGAGCGATTCGATCTCGTCGTCGACCGCGTCGCGTTCGTCGATCCGCTCTCGGACCCGCTCGTCGGCCGTCTCCGCCGATTCCTCGGCCTCCGCAGCCCGTTCGCGGGTCGACTCGGCGCGGGACGTCAACTCGTCGGCCCGTTCGCGCAGCTTCTCGGCCTGGTTCGACAGCATCGTCTCGCGCTGCCGCGCGTCCTGCAGTTCCTCGCGGATCGCCGCCTCCCGCTCGTCGAGTGCGTCACGCCGGGCTTCGATCGCGTCGTCGACTGCGTCGGCACCGGTCCCTGCGCTGTCGGTCGCCAGATCAGTCGCCGAGAGCGCCTCGCCCAGTTCGGCTTCGAGGTCGTCGAGGCGCTCGCGGGCCTCAAGGAGCTCCTCGCGGAGGTCCTCGCGTTCGGACTCGTCGTCGCTGATCGTCTCCCGCAACTCCGCGATGTCGGTATCGAGGTCGTCGAGTTCCGCCTTTGTCTCCTCGTATGCGTCGAGGATCTCCTCGGCCTCGGCCTTCGTCTCCTCGGCGCGCGCCTGGTTCTCCTCGAAGCGGTCGATCTCGGCATCGACCTCCGAGAGTTCCGTTTCGAGGTCGTTCAGGCGCTCGTAAAGCCCGGCATCTTCCTTAGCTTCGATCTGGGAATCGAGTTTAGAGAGGGCGCCGCGCTGCTCCGAGAGGACGTCCTCGACACCCAAGCGCGCCCTGCTCGCCCGCTCGCGGTACTCCTCCAGTTTGCCCAACTGCAGGAGGTCGTCGATGGTATCCTGTCGCTCCGCGGGGGTGGCGTTGATGAGCTTGTTCACCTCGCCCTGGCGGACGTACGCGCAGTTGACGAACGCCTCGGCGTCCATCCGGAGGAGGTCGGCGACGAACGCCCGCACGTCGGTGGCGCCGTCGATCTCGACGTCCGGCCCGTCGAGCGTACAGCTGGCGGTCTTTATCCGCTCGCCCGAGCGGCGGAGTTCGCGTTCGATCCGGTAGGAGGCGCCGTCGTGAGTGAACGCGAGCGTCACTGCCGCCTCGTCCTCGCCGGTCGTCACGACGTCGTCGAGCGTCTCGTCGAGCGCGCGGGCGCCGTAGAGCGCGAAGAAGCACGCCTCGAGCAGCGAGGACTTGCCGCTGCCGTTCAGGCCGTGAATGACGGTCACCCCCTCGCGGAGGTCGAGATCCGCGTCGGCGTACGGCTTGAAGTTCCGGAGTCGGATGCGGTCGAAGCGCATCAGAAGTCCTCCATCGTGACCTGCCCGTCGGGGGTGTCAGTGTCGGCTTCGACTGTCCCGTCTGTCGGATCAGCGTCCGGTTCCTCGCCAGGGGAATCGTCTTCCGGTTCCTCACCGGCTTCCGCGGGAGTGTCGTCCCCTGTGTCCGGATCTTCGTCAGGGTCCGAATCAGCGGCCTCGGCTTCCTCACCGGCATCCGAACCAGCGCCCTCGCCCTCGTCGTCCAGGGCTGCCGCGGTCTCGAAGGCGTCGCCGCCCTCCGAAAGCAGGTCCGAGACGCGTTCTTCGACCGTCTCCCGGACGTTCGAGTCGGGGATCGCGCTCTCGCGCACCGTGTCGTCGACTTCGAGCGCAGCCGAAGAAAGTCCCAGGTCGCGGACGCGTTCCGCGACGGCGTCGTCGGGGTCGGCGAAGGAAACGTCGACTGTCGCGTCGGTCTCGCGCTCGCGTCGGTCGGTCACGCGCGCGACCAGCGCGCCGCGCTCCGACAGCGACTCTTCGATCGCGGCGGGTGCGACCGGCTCCCCCTCGCCGGTGACTTCGACGACGACGACCGCGTCTGTCACCTCGTGTTGGCGGGTCTGCTCACGGACCCGCGCCTCGTCCTCACCCGGCGCGAGCGACACCGAGACGAAGACGAACGGTCTGGTCTCTATGGTCCGACGGCGGATGTCGACCGCGTCGTCGAACGTCACGAGGTTGTAGCCGCGCGGTTCCTCCTCGGCCGCGCTCGCACGCTCGGTCGATCCGCAGTAGGTGACCCACGTCCCGTCGACGGTCTCGACGCCCGGCGCGTGGTTGTCGCCGAGAAACAGGGCGTCGAAGTCGACGTTCGCCCGGTCGAGAACGGTCTCCGTATCCCAGTCGGCGTGGGCAAAGGGCGTGAACAGGCCGTGGCTCACGAGCACCGCGTGGTCGGCCTCGTGCGGCGCGAAGTCGTAATCGAGATCGGCGCGGCGGGACTTCGGCACGTGGTCGAGACCGTAGAAGGCTGTGTCGTCGACACGCCGCGGGTCGGCGCCGAGCCGTTCACCGAGGTTCAGATCCGCGAAGAGATCCAGCCACTGGCCGCCGCGGGTCGACTCGTGGTTGCCGACGACCGCCAGAAACGGGATGTCGGCCTCCCGGAGCCGACGGAGGGCGCGGATCGTGCCCAGCAGGTCCCGGAGATCGGGGCGACGGTCGTGGAACAGGTCGCCCGCGTGGACGACGGCGTCGACGTCCATCTCGACCGCGTCGTCGATCACCCGCTCGAACGCCGCGAGGAAGTCCGCGCGGCGCTCCGGCGAGTGGTACTGCCGGTACCCAATGTGGGTGTCGCCGGTGTGGATCACCCGTGTCATCTATCGGCGTCTTGATCGCTGTGGGGTAAAACGGTTCCGCGAGCGCGGCGGAAGTGGATCGTGGCCCTCACGGCGATTGTGGGTCCGCCGGTGCTCGGTCAGTCCCGACCCTCGGTTCGGCCTGTTCTCCAGACAGTGCAGCCTCCAGCCGGCGGAGTGTCGCCCGCGCGTCTCGGCCCCGTTCGGCAACCTCGACCGCGCCCCGGCGGTCAGCGGTCTCGATCGCGACCGACAGGTTCGGGAGGCGATCTGCAGCGAGGTAGGCGGCGGCCGCGGTCGCAGCGGAGACGGCGCGTTCGGCGTCGTGAACGACGCGTTCGGGATTACGGACGGCGTGTCCAGGTTCACCAGTTGAGTCGGCATCGCGTTCAGATCCCTCGAACGTACCGCGATCACGCCGCTGCTCGCCGAGTAACCTCGTCGATGTCGGACGCGCCGCGCCCGCGGTCGACGTCGCGAGTGCGCGCAGTGAGCGACGAACCGCCTCGGTCGAGGGCGATTCCGCAGCAGGTGCGGACGGCTGTTCGGTCACGGGGGCCCTGGTTCCGTCTTCTTACTTGAACGTCTGGATACACGGAGTCCCGCAGCATACGAAGGGCCGGTCGTCAGAAGCGGATGGCTGAACCGTCAGAGGCCGGATCGTCAGAGGTTCAGTGTGTAAAGACGCTTGCGCGCATCGGTGAACGAGAAGCGCGAGTCGACGACGTTTGCATCTTCGAGTCTGGACAGCGCGTACCGAACTGTCCGCGGCGGCAGCAGGGTCTCCTCGGCCAGTTGGCTCTGCGTGAGCGTGTCGTTGTAGTCGAGTACCTTCGCGACGAGTTTCGCGCTCGGCGGCATCTCACGAACCGGTTCCCAGCGGTCCGTCGATTCCTCTTCGTTGGCGAATACCTCGGTGGTGCTCATTCGTGTTACCCACTGCGAGATGTAGGTAAATAATATTTACTATACCTGATTATTACTCTTAGGAATCAAGGGTGGAGTGGACGATCTATTCGTTCGCTAATCCGGAACGATATCACAGCGGTGTCGGCACCGCTATCGGCCCAGCAGTGCTTCGGCGTACCTGTGTCAGTCGTCGGCGTCGGATTCGACGCCCCGGCGCGATGCCCGGCGGCTGGCGCGCTCGACGAACTCCTCGGGGAGTTCCTCGATCTCGCCCGCCTGGACTCCCCACAGGTGCGCGTAGAGTCCGTCGTTGGCGAGCAGTTCCTCGTGGTCGCCGCGTTCCACGATTCGCCCGTCTTCCAGGACGACGATGTTGTCGGCGTCCTTGATCGTCGAGAGGCGATGGGCGATGCTGAACGTCGTTCGGTCCGCCGTGAGTCGGTCCAGCGAGCGCTGGATCAGCATCTCCGTCTCGGTGTCGACGTCGGAGGTCGCCTCGTCTAAGACGAGGATCTCCGGGTCTCTGAGCACCGCCCGGGCGATCGAGAGCCGCTGCCTTTGACCGCCGGAGAGCTTTACGCCGCGTTCGCCGATCTCGGTGTCGTAGCTGTCCGGGAGGTTCCGGATGAATTCGTGGGCCTCGGCGGCCTTCGCGGCCGCGACGACCTCCTCGTGGCTGGCGCCGAACGTCCCGTAGCGGATGTTCTCCGCGACCGTGCCGTAGAACATAAACGTGTCCTGGCTGACGTAGCCGATCGATCGGCGGAGGCTCGGGATCGTGACGTCCCGGATGTCGGTTCCGTCGATCGTGATTTTCCCTTCGTCGACGTCGTACATCCGGAGCAAGAGCTTCAGTACGGTGGATTTTCCCGATCCGGTGGGACCGACTAAGGCGAGCGTTTCCCCGCCATCGACGGTGAAGGAGATGTCCTCGACGATGGTCTCCTCGGCGTCGTAGCCGAAACTCACGTCGTCGTAGACGACGCGTCCGTCCTCGACGACGAGGTCGTCCGCGTCCGGATCCTCGGCGATCCGGGCGGGTTCGTCCATCAGCCCGAAGATCCGCGAGGCGGAGGCGTACGCGCGCTGGTACATATTGATGATCTGTCCGAATTGCGCCATCGGCCAGATGAACCGCTGGGTGAAGAGGATGAACCCGACAAACTGGCCGGGCGTGAGGCGACCGGTGAAAAAAAGCGGCGCGGCGCCAGTCCGCTGGTACGTCAGCACCCACACGCCGCCGACGAGGAACGTGACGACGAAGCTGATGCCCGAAAGCAGCCTGAGCCCGGGGAAGAACTTGATCCGCGTGCCGATCGCATCCCAGTTGGCGTCGAAGTAGTCCTGGGACGCATCGTCGACGCGGTCGGACTCGAACGTCTCCGTGTTCGAGGATTTGATCACCTGGATCCCGCCGAGGTTGTTCTCCAGCCGCGAGTTCAGTTGCCCGACCGACGAGCGCACCTCGGCGTACTTCGGCTGGATCGTCTGCACGAACCGGTACGTGAAGTAGCCGATCAGCGGGACGACCGTGAGCGTGACGACCGCCAGTTGCCAGTTCCAGTACAGCAGGATCGCCGCGATCCCGAGCACCATCACTCCGAGGCGGAACGCCGAGTTCATCCCGTCGTTGAGGAACCGTTCGAGGCGGTTGACGTCGTTCGAGAGGATCGACATCATCTCGCCGGTCTGCTTGTCGGCGAAGAAGTCCATATTCAGCCGCTGCATCTTGTCGTAGGTGTCGGTCCGGATCGCGTGCTGGATATGCTGGGCGAACGAGTTCCACCCCCAGTTGCGCGTCCAGTGGAACGCCGCGCCGCCGAAGAAGGCAACCGCGATCAACGCCACCGACAGATATAGCTGCCCGGTCTGTGTTGCGGGGAGCCACGCGTCGGGCACGAGCCAAAGCGAGAAGGGCCGTTCGTCGAAGAAGATGGAGTCGACCGCGACCGTCAGCAGGACCGGTGGCAGCAGGTCCAGCAGTCGCGCGACGACGCTCGACGTCACGCCGACGACGAAGGCGACGACGTTCTCGCGGCCGTACTCGCCGAAGAGACGTCCCATCGGATTCTCCGCGCGCTCACGCTGGCGCTCGAACGGGTCGTCCTCGTCGACGGGGGCCGCCATCACCGACGTTCGGGGCTCGTCGGTACTAAAGGGTTGCATCCGGCCAGAGACTTCGGCGATATCCGCTGAACGGAGGTTTCGATGGTGGGTGGAGGCAGTCGGTATCGAACGCCGTTTGCCGAGCGTCCTGACGGCAAATAGTTGTGAAACGCTCCCGTGACAGCAGTGCAGTCAAGACAGGAATATGGTCCCGGGGAAAGACGGGCGGTCTGACTGGACCCTGATGTATATAACTAATTATGATATTTTATATAGTTCGCACGAAAAACAAATACAATTATGCCACACGACCAAGATGTCGAGGACGCAAACAGCCCCGAATCCGAGTCGACGTACGAATGTCTCAAGTGCGGGAGGCTGACCGAGTCGATGACACACCCGGGGACCTGTGACTGCGGCGGGGAGTTCCAGAACCGCGGGAAGTCCTTAGAGTAACTGTCGTTCGTTCTCCGAGGGTGCGGGATGGAGAGCGAAGACGCGACTCACAGCGACTGTCGTTCGATTTCCGGATCGATTCCGGCTGTGTCGAGGTCCTCGCGGATCCGCTCGCGGAGCGGCTCCGGGACGGTCTCGCGACCGACAGGCACGGCGGTTTCGCCGTCGCCCTTGACTTTCCAGTAGAGGACACATTCGGAGGGGCCGTAGAACTCGATGCTGTAACGGTCGCCCGCGCCGTGGTAGTGGACCCGGGCGGCGTACGCTTCGGCGTGCCACCCTTCGAGGGCGTCGAGTTCGGCGGTGCGGTCGTCCATACGAGCCCAAACGCCCCCCGTGGTCCTCCGTTTTTCGGACCGACCCGAGCCGAGGGTGACTGGGGTCACCGACAGACACCGGGAAAACTAGTCCGAGGACGGCCCCCACTCGCCGGCGATCCGGACGCGGTCGTCGACGGTGATGTTGTGGTCGTCGGTGTACTCGTACGGGACTTCGAGGACGTATCGGCCGCGACCGGAGTACCGGGGTGAGTCGGCGCCGTCCGCCGGAAGTTCGGCGTGGTGGATCGCCGTGATCCGCCCGTCGCTGTCGACGAAGACGATATCGATCGGGAACGACATCCCGCGCATCACGTAGTCGTACTCGTCTTCGGATTCGTGGACGAAGAGCATCCCCTCGTCTGCGCCCAGTGACTCAGTCTCGCTGAGTCCCGTGTAGCGTTTCGCGGTGCTGTCGGCGACGCGGACGTCGACCGCCGCGAGCTGCTCGCTGGAGCCGTTGTCGACGACGGTGACGGTCGTCCGCTCGTACTCGCCAGTCGGGAGCAGTCCCGGATTGCTGGCGACGGCAACGAACCCGAGCGCGAGGAGGATGGCGACCGCGACGGCGGCGAGTTGCGTCCGGTCGGCCATACCGAGCGTTCGGGCGTGCAGTGGTAAGGGTTCCGTTCCACGGGATTGGAAACCGTTTTACCCGTGTATAGTCTCCGTCGAGGTGCGGGCTCGTGGTCTAGTGGTAATGACGCTTCCCTTACAAGGAAGAGGTCGGCGGTTCGATCCCGCCCGAGCCCATACGAGTGCCCGAGCGACAGCGAGGGCCGAGTATTCTCCGAGCGGCGGATCGAACCCTGGAAGTCGCAGCCCGGCAGGGGAACGACGTGAGCAGCCCGGACCGTCTTCCTCCGGTTCGATCCCGCCCGAGCCCATCCACCTTTTGCGCTGCGAGCTGGCTTCGCCAGCCCTCGGCAAAAGCTGGATCAAAAGTGCTGCGTCGCTCCCGTCGGTCGCTCCTTGACCCACTCGCTCACTCCGTTCGCTCGTGGTGAGTTACCGTCGATCCCGCCCGACCCAACTGGTTCTGTGCGAGCGACAGGGAGACGAAAGAGGATTCCGGGTCACAGATCGAACGCCCATTCAGCGGTGAATAGGGAGTCGATGAAGAAAATCTCCGAGATGGACGACGAGGAACTGCTCGACGAGTACGGAGCAACGGTCGAGTTCCGAGCGATCGAGTCCGACCACGGACAGGTCACCCCACACGAGATCCAGTTCAGGAAAGCGCTCGAAGAAGAAATCCTCGAACGGATGGGCTAACATCCGGAGCACCTCTTTGCCTGGTTCGAGGCGGTTCGGACGGACCCTAGTCGCGGCACGGGAACGAAACCTATTCCGACGAGGCCGCATAGAGCACGGGCGATGACCGCAGGGCTCGCCGACGCCGTCGGGATCGACGTCCACCGCGGAGTGCCCTTCGCGTCCCGCACGGACGAGACCCTGCTGCTCGACCTCTATCGGCCGGCGACAGCGTCGGCGGAGTCGCCCCGGAAGTCGGCCGAACCCGCCGCCCGCCGCGCCGCGGTCGTACTCGTGCCCGGCGCCCAGTGGCGGACGTCCGACCGAGGAGAACTGGCGCGGTACGCGCTCGACCTCGCCGAGCGGGGGTACGTCTGTGCCGTCCCGTCGTACCGCGGCAGCGACGTCGCCGCCTTCCCGGCGCAGATCCTCGATCTGAAGGCCGCGGTTCGGTGGCTCCGGGCGCACGCGGCCGATCTCGGCGTCGCCCCCGGACGGATCGGGGCGTTCGGGCACGACGCGGGCGCGCATCTCGCCGTGCTCGCGGCGCTGACGGCGGACGACGAGGCGTTCGCGCCACGACCCGAGGTCGTTGTGGACGTGGCGGAGCGTGTCGCCATCGACGTGAGCGATGCGCTCGCGGCGGTCGTCGGCGTCGGGGGCACCTACGCGCTCGAACACCAGCCGGAAACCGACGCGCTCGTGGCGTTCCTCGGCGGCGACCGCGAGTCGGCGCCGACTGCCTGGGAACAGGCGTCGCCATCGACGTATCTGCGGGAGCGGGGGGAAGGCGAGTCCGGCGGGACCGGCGTCCCGCCGATCCTGTTGCTCCACGGCGAGGACGACGACGTCGTCTCCGCGATGGCCTCGGAGTTCTTCCACGATCGGCTGGCGGAAAACGACGTCCCTGCCGAGTGTGTCGTCGCCACTGGAGCGGGCCACGACGTCCACCGGACACAGCAGTCGTTCACGCTCGGGTGGATCGAGGGGTTCTTCGACAAACACCTCCGGTAAGGCGGTCCTAATCGTCTCATCGCTACTACCCTCGCCGTCGGTCGAACGTTCCATACTCCTGTCACATCCCGGGTAGATGTCTGACGTACGTTTATGTGGCCGGAGGCGGGCTATATTCCCTATGAGCAACCGCGTGGAGGAACTCGAGTCGAAGGTCGCGGAGTTACAGGCCGCCGTCAACGGGCTGACCGAAGAGCTCGTCGAGACGAAAGAACGCGTCCGTCTCCTCGAGGAGGAGGTCGAGGTCGACCTCGCCGCGGGCAGCCGACCGGTCGGATACGGGACCGACAAATCCGAGGACGCTACGGCTGACGACGCCACGGCCGATGAGGCGGCGACAGACGCCGATCCCGAAGCAGAGACGGTCGTCGACGATCCCCACCGGGAGTCGGCGGCACAGGCGGAGTCGCGCCGGGAGGCATCCGCCCAGCACGCGGACGACGCCGACTTCATCGACGCCGACGCCGAGGATCACGTCCCCAGCGAGGCGAGCGACGCCGACGGCGATAAGGGGGACGAGGCCGACGGTGACGACGAGGCGGCGACCGAAGACGACGATATAATCGTCGCATAATCGGGGCGTCCGCCCGCTACGAGCAACCTATGCACATCAAAGAGCTCGTCCTTGACGGATTCAAAAGCTTCGGGCGGACGACGCGGATCCCGTTCTACGAGGACTTCACTGTGGTCACCGGGCCGAACGGCTCCGGGAAGTCGAACATCATCGACGGCGTGCTGTTCGCGCTGGGATTGGCCCGCACGCGAGGCATCCGCGCCGAGAAACTCACCGATCTGATCTACAATCCCGGCCACGCCGACGACGAAGACGGGGAGAGCGGCAGGGCCGGCGGCCCGAAAGAAGCCTCGGTCACGGTCGTCCTCGACAACGGCGACGGAACCGTCGACCGCTCGCAGGTGGTCAACGCCGCCGGCAGCGAGGACGTCGGCGACGTCTCCGAGATCACGGTCAAGCGCCGCGTGAAGGAGACCGAGGACAACTACTACTCGTACTACTACCTCAACGACCGCGCGTGCAACCTCTCGGACATCCAGGACCTCCTGGCGCAGGCGGGGATCACCCCCGAGGGCTACAACGTCGTGATGCAGGGCGACGTGACCGAGATCATCAACATGACCGCCCATCAGCGCCGGGGGATCATCGACGAGATCGCCGGCGTCGCGGAGTTCGACGCGAAAAAGGAGGACGCCTTCGAGGAACTCGACGCCGTCGAGGGCCGTATCGAGGAGGCCGACCTCCGGATCGAGGAGAAAGAGACGCGACTCGACCAGTTGGCCGACGAACGCGAAACCGCCCTGGAGTACCGGGACCTCCGCGAGGAACGCGAGGAGTACGAGAGCTACCAGAAGGCGGCCGAACTCGAAGACAAACGCGAGGACCTCGAAACGACCCAAGCCCGGATCGAGGAGGCCGAATCGAAACTCGAGGCCCACCGCGAGGAACTGGACCGGCGGCAGGGACGCGTCAGCCGTCTGGAGGACGAACTCGACGAACTGACCCGGGAGATCGAGCGGAAGGGCGAGGACGAACAGCTCCGGATCAAATCCGAGATCGAGGAGGTCAAAGGCGAGATCGATCGCCTGGAGAACGCGATCGAGGCCGCCGAAGAGCGAATCGACGAGGCCGAAAGCGAGCGTCGGAACGCGTTCGTCCAGCTCGACCGGAAGAACGAGGAGATCGACGAACTCGACGGGGAGATCCGGGAGGTGAAAGTCGAGAAGGCGTCGGTGAAATCCGACATCGGCTCCCTGGAGACGGACCTCGCCGAAGTCCAAGCCGAGATCGACGACGTCGACACCGAGTACGACGAACTCAAGGCGGACCTCGCGGAGAAGAAAGAGCGCCTCGAGGAGCTGAAAACCGAGAAGAACGACCGCCAGCGCGAGAAAGACCGGCTGCTCGACGACACGCGGCGACGGGCGACGGAGATCTCCGAGGCCGAAGCCGAGATCGAAGAGCTTCGCGAGAAACTCCCCGATCTGAAGGCCGAACTCTCGGATCTCCACTCGGAGCTCGACAAAGCCGAGAAGAACGAATCGAAGATCGAGGACGTCGTCGAGGACCTCCGGGCGGAGAAGGCCGAACGGAAGGAGGAACTCGAGGAGGTCGTCGAGGAGATCCAGTCGAAACAGTCCGAATACGCCACCCTCGAAGCCCGCGCGGGCGACGACGGCGACAACTCCTGGCCGCGAGCGGTCACGACCGTCCTCAACGCCGACCGCTCCGGCGTGCACGGCACCGTCGGTCAGCTAGGCGCCGTCGAGGGCGAGTTCGCGAGCGCCTGCGAGACCGCCGCGGGCGGCCGGCTCGCCCACGTCGTCGTCGACGACGACGGCGTCGGCTCCGACTGTATCGACTACCTGAAATCCCGCAACGCCGGGCGGGCGACGTTCCTCCCGATCACGAAGATGGAGGACCGCGGGCTCCCGTCGCTGCCGGACTCCCCCGGCGTCGTCGACTTCGCGCGGAACCTCGTCGAGTACGACGCCGAGTACGAGTCGGTGTTCTCGTACGTGCTGGGCTCGACGCTCGTCGTCGAGGATATGGAGACCGCCCGCGACCTGATGGGCGACTACCGGATGGTGACGCTGGACGGCGACCTGGTCGAGCGCTCCGGCGCGATGACCGGCGGCTCCGGCGGCGGCTCGCGCTACTCCTTCTCGAAGTCCGGCGACGGGCGGCTCGAACGCCTCGCCGCGGAGATCGAAGACCTGGAGGACCGCCGCCGGAGCCTCCAGGCAGAGATCCGCGAACTCGAGGAGGACATCGAGGACGCTCGAAGCCGCGCTACCGACGCCCGCGACCGGGTCCGGTCGATCGAAGCCGAAATCGAGGACGCGGAGGCCGACATCGAGGAGGCCGAAGCCGAAATCGACGCCCGCGAAGAGGAGATCGAGGAACTCCGCGAGAAGCGAGCGGAGGTCGACGCGGAGATGCAAGAACTCGACGAGGGGATCGCAGACCTCGACGAGCAGATCGGGACCGTCCAGGCGGAGATCGACGACCTCGAGGCCGAACTCGCCGACTCGAAGATTCCCGAACTCACCGCCGAGGCCGACGAGATCCGCGAGACCATCGAGGAAAAGGAGTCCCGGATGGACGACCTCGACGGCCGGCTGAACGAACTCCAACTGGAGCGGCAGTACGCCGAGGAGGCGATCGAGGACCTCGAATCGACCATCGAGTCCGCCCAGGAGAAGAAGGCCGACGCCCGCGACGTCATCCGCGAGAAGGAGGCGGCGATCGAAGACCGCGAGGCGACCCTCGAGGAGAAGCGCGAGGCCATCGAGGAACTGGAGGAGGAACTCGCCGAGCTGAAATCCGACCGCGAAGACCTGCAGGCGACGCTGCGGGCGGCGAAAAGCGAGCGCGACGAGAAACGCGACGAGGTCGACCGGATCGAGGCGAAAGTCGAGTCACTGCGGGAGGAGGCCGAGCGGCTGTCGTGGGAGATCGACGAACTCGAAGCGGCCGTCGGCGAGTACGACCCCGAGGAGATCCCCGATCACGACGAGGTCGAATCGGCAATCGAGCGGCTCACCGAGGAGATGGAGGCGCTCGAACCGGTGAATATGCTCGCGATCGACGAGTACGACGAGGTGAGCGCGGAACTCGACGACTTACAGGAGCGCCGGGACGTCCTCGTGGAGGAGCGCGAGGCGATCGAAGAACGGATCGACCGCTTCGAGGCGCAGAAGAAGGAGACGTTTATGCGGGCGTTCGACGCGATCAACGAGAACTTCACCGACATCTTCGAGCGCCTCTCCGATGGGACGGGCGAACTCCACTTGGAGGATCCCGACGATCCCTTCGAGGGCGGCCTGACGATGAAGGCCCAGCCCGGGGACAAGCCGATCCAGCGGCTGAACGCGATGTCCGGCGGCGAGAAGTCGCTGACGGCGCTGGCGTTCATCTTCGCCATCCAGCGGCACAACCCCGCGCCGTTCTACGCGCTCGATGAGATCGACGCCTTCCTCGACGCCGCCAACGCCGAACGCGTCGGGGAGATGGTCGACGACCTCTCGGCGGACGCACAGTTCGTCGTCGTCTCCCACCGCTCTGCGCTCTTGGAACGCTCCGAGCGCGCCATCGGCGTGACGATGCAGGGCGACAACGTTAGCGCAGTCACCGGAATTCAACTCGGTGACGGCGAGGAACCGGAGGTGCCCGCGGATGACTGATCCCGCAGGTTCCGCCCCGGGTGGACACCCTGCCGCCGACGACGACCCGCTCCGAAAACGGGACGGCGCGACACCCGGACAGGGGACAGCAGACGACGACGAGGTGGAACCCGTAGAGCTCCTCGTGCAACTGGCCGAGGAGGGCGAGATCGACCCCTGGGACGTCGACCTCGTCGAGGCGACCGACGCCTTCCTGGACCGGCTCGACGAGACGGACCTCCGGACGTCCGGACGGGCGCTGTTTTACGCCGCGGTCCTCCTGCGGATGAAGAGCGACGCGCTGTTGGAGCCCGACGAGGAGGCCGAGGAGGAACTGGAGCCGTGGGAGGCCGCCCTCGAAGGCAGCGACCCGATCGCCGAAGCCGGCGGCGGGGGTGCAGCCGAGAACGGCGAGGCACCCGGCTTCGACCCCGTCGACGCCCTCGAAGCCGAGATGGATCGCCGCCTCGAACGCAAAACCGCGCGGGGGTCGCCGGAGACGCTGGACGAACTCGTCCGGGAACTCCGGGAGGCCGAGCGGGAGTCGTGGTGGAAGCGCCGCCGCGAGTACGACACCTCGGAGTCGCCGCACGGCCACAGCCGCGGGACGCAGACCCTCGATTACCGGTCGGCCGACGAGTTCCGCGAGGACGACGAGCCGACCGCCCACGACGTCACGGGGACCACCCACGCCGAGGACATCGAAAGCTCGATCGCGGCCGTCGAGGACGCGATCGACGAACACTACGACAACGGCCGCGCCGAGGTCCTCTTCGCGGAGGTCCGCGGCGCCGCCGAGACGCCCGTGACGACGTACCTCTCACTGCTTTTCCTCTCACACCGCGGCGAGGTGCACCTCCACCAGGACGACCTCTTCGGCGACCTGTGGATCCGCGATCCCGAGGCGGCGACCGAGGAAGCCGACGAAAACGAAGTTCCCGCAGCGGGAGCGGCGGCGGAGACAGAGGAAGCAGACGGAGAAGCGGGAGAGAGGCTCGAAGGGGAGAAAGAAGAGCCCATCCCCGCTGCGGACGACGACTGAGCGCGGTCGACGCCGACGCCTACTCGACTTCGATCACCTTGACACCGCCCCTAGGGTGTCATAGAACTCTTGGCGCGATGGTTATCAAAGTCTGGAAACCGAATCAGCCGTAAGAGTCTGCGTGTGCACCTTTTTTCCGCTCGGGTCGCCGAAGCCGACCGCTCGCGCAAAAAATCTGCACCAAAAAAAGCCCGACGGCGACCGCCGGGAGCCGTCGGGGAACCGATCGCTCACTCCGTTCGCTTGCGGATGCTATCGTACGGTAGACGTCCTGGGTAGAGCGTCCGCGAGCGAGGCCGAAGGCCGAGTGAGCGGTCGGTTTTTGGTCCAGCTTTTTGCAAGGAGCGGTCGCGCGCAGCGCGACCCGACGCAGTAAAAAGGTGGGTTATACTGAACGATTCGTCGTCTCTCGTGCGAGGAACTCGGCGGAGGTTTTCAACACCGGTTTGGCTGCCGTAGGAACGCCGAAGAACCCGGTCGGACCAAATACTTATTCTCTTCATCCCGTAACAATCGGTAATGGCTACCTCAACGTGGGACGGCGACAACCACGAAGACGAAATCCGGCTCTGGCGAGAGGACGATGGGTGGATCGCCAAAGACGTCGAAACGGGAGTGACAACTCAGGGGACCTCACGAACGTTGGCACTGGAGAACCTCGATGACGCTGTTGCCCTTCGAAAGGGTGAGGCCGGACGCGAACCCACAGACGAGGAACTCAAAGAGGTGGGAATCGATCCCGAGGATAATACGACCGGTGAGCAGGGACCACCGGACGTCCTGGAGTAATGGGGAGACGGACGTTCTCCGGCCGAGAAGTGGTCAAGGTCCTCGTCAACGCAGGCGGATTCGATTGGCGTCGAACGACCGGCGATCACGCTCAGCTGTACTACGAGCACCCGACCAACGAGGACGACCAACGGAACGTAACTGTGCCGCTCCACGATGAACTTCGGATCGGAACCCTTCGAGAGATTGCCGAGGACGCAGGTGCGAACGACTTCGACGACTTCTGTGCGTGGATCGACCGGAATTCGTGAGAAAGTATCAAACGATTATTCCAGGTTACTACCGGTTCTTGAGAGCGTCAGACAAGTAACGTCGTGATTAGTCTCTGTTCCATCAATTTGTTCACTATACTCACTGTACTGACCGATTCCCGTTCGCGTGCGATAACCCTTCTATGACATCCTCGCCGTCCTCCTACCCGAGATAGTCCCCGAGCAGCGGCGCCAGATCCGCCTTCGTCGACTCGGGGATCGCCGCGTCGGGTGTGTTGATCGTGCCCGAAAGCGCGGTGTGACAGTCGCAGTCGTGGTCGTCCGGGATCGCCCGGATCGCCGCCTCGACCGTCTCCTTGATCGCGATCTCGTTTTGCTCGGCGTTCTCCAGCACCTCTTCGAGGGTGACTTGGCTTTCCTCCTTCCAGACGTCGTAGTCGGTGACGCCGGCGACCGTGGCGTAGGCCATCTCCGCCTCCCGGGCGAGTTTCGCCTCGGGGATCGTCGTCATCCCGATGACGTCCCACCCCTGCGCGCGGTAGAACTCGCTCTCGGCGCGCGTCGAGAACTGCGGCCCCTCGATGCAGACGTAGGTGCCGCCGCGGGCGACGTCGGCGTCGGTGGCCGATTCGGCCGCATCGGCGAGGATCTCGGCGAGTTCCGAACAGTACGGATCCGCGAACGGCTGGTGGACGACGACGTCCTCGTCGAAGAACGTCAACTCGCGGTGTTTCGTCCGGTCATAAATTTGATCCGGGATCACGAGCGTCTGCGGCGGGAGGTCCTCGCGGAGGCTTCCGACCGCGTTAGAGGCGATGACGTGTGTGACGCCGAGTTGCTTCAGCGCGAAGATATTCGCGCGGTACGGCAGCGTGGTCGGCGAGTAGCTGTGGTCGGGGCCGTGCCGGGGGACAAACGCCACCTCGCGGCCGGTGTCGCCGAACTCCCCGACCGTCAGCGGCGCGGAGGGTTCGCCGAACGGTGTCTCGACGTCGACTTCGCGCGTCTCCCGGAGCGGCAGGGCCTCGTAGATGCCGCTGCCGCCGATGAATCCGATAGTCATAGTGGGAGTCTGCACGCGACGGCGCTAAAACGTGGCGGGAGCGTCGCCGGCGGTATAACGTGGCGGGTGCGTCGCCGACGCTGCAACCGCCCCGTCCGATCCGAGACAGACTCTCAAATCACGACGCCGCTCTGCAGGACGGCGATGAGAACGGTCAGCGTGACGACGGAGACGAGGGTCGTCGCGAAGATGGCCGCCGAGACGAACTCCACGACCGGGACGCCCGCGACCTCCCCCTCGGTGAATTCCCCGACGAGGATCATCGGCGTCACCGCGGAGGGCATCGCGGATTCGAGCACGAACGTCCGCGCCACAACTGGCTCCCCGAAGCCGACGACGAGCGCGACGGCGATCCCGAGGATCGGCGCGACGACCATCTTCAGCCCGACGACGCCGCCGATGGCCGAGAGTGTCGAGCCGACGTCCGTGCGGGCGAGCTGGATGCCGACCAGGAGCAACATCACCGGAATCGCCGAGTCGCCGACGAGCTGCAGCGTCGTCATCGCGGTCGAGTCGGCCGGCGGGACCACATCGAGTGCGCGGGCGACGAGTGCGACGACGACCGCGTAGACGAGGGGGACGCTGAACACGCGGCGGACGCCGTCGAGGCGGCTGTCGGTGCTCCCGCGGGAGGCGATGTACACGCCGACCGTCCAGACGAGAACGGCCTGCACCGAGAGGTAGACGACGGCAGTCGCGCGCCCGGTGGTCCCGAACGCGAAGTTCGAGACCGGCACGCCGTAGTTGCCCGAGTTGGGGAAGGCGGTCACGAGGATCAGCGCCACGAGCGCCGTCTCCGACGCGCCGAACAGGCGGCCGGCGGCCTCGGCGGTGACGATCGCGAAGGCGTGGAACGCCACGACGGCGAGCGTGATCTTCGTGAGCGTCGATCCCGCGAGCGTCGTCGTCGCGAGGCTGTGAAAGACGAGCGCCGGCGCGAGGACGTAGACGATGACCGTGTTCAGGCCGTCGGTGTCGATCTCGCGGAACCGCCCGAGGAGATAGCCCACGCCGCCGACGGCGACGATCGGGAGGATCGCAGTCGCGAAGACGGAGACCAGAGAGACCACACCGGAGGGACTTGGAGTCGATACTCAAACGCTTCGATAGCCGGCGGGGACTCGGGACGGCAGGTCCGGCAGGTTCCCAGCCCAGTCAGGTCCCGATACCGTCGCTGTCGCGGAGTCGCCAGCCGTCGCCGTCGACCTGCTCGACGTGTCCGCGGCGTTCCATCTCGGTCAGTACCTCCTCCATCCGGTCGGGTTGGGCGATCTCCATCTCGATCCGGTCGATGTTGTGGTACTCCGACAGGAGGTGTCTGATCTCCTCGGTGTCGACGATGTCGGCGTCGGCTTTCTCCATCACGCCCGCGGTCAGGTCGATCAGATCCTCGATGAAGTTCCAGGGGTAGACGATCCAGGCCCACTCCTCCAGCCGCTCGCCGACGAAGTCGGGATCGAACTCGCTCGTTCCCAGCAGTTGCAGGGTCGCCGTCCGCACGTCGTCGGCGTCGCGGTCGGTCACGTACTCGTGGGCGCGCTCGATCGAGCCGCCGGTGTCGGCGATGTCGTCGATTACGAGAACGTCCTTGCCCGCGACGCTGCCCTCCGGCATCGGGTAGCGGACCTCCGGTTCACCCGACTTCTGGGCGGTGCCGACGTAGTGTTCCATCTTCAGGCTGGTCAGATCGTCCAGCCCGAGAAAGTCACAGAGACACCGGCCCGCGAACCAGCCGCCGCGGGCGAGCGCGACGACGACGTCCGGCTCGAAATCCGCGGCCTTCACCTGATCGCTGACGTCGCGACAGAGGCCGTAAATATACTCCCAGTTGGTAATCGTGCAGTTGAATTCGTCTGGCAGGTCCCCCATATGCGGTCACCACTCCGAGAAGGCGTCGGCTGCACCCTTAATCTGTTCGTCTGGGTCGGCGGCGCGGCGGTGGGACGCACGGATTCGGGTTCGGCGGCGCGGCGGTGGGACGCACGGATTCGGGTTCGGCGGCGCGGCGGTGGGACGCACGGATTCGGGTTCGGCGGCGCTCACACCGATCCGACCGCGAATGGTCTCGACCGAGTCATACTGATTACTCTCGTCTCTTCCCGCCGACTGTCATTCCCGTTGGCGGCGCTCCTCGGTGAAAAGTGAGAGTAATCAGTATCAATCCTCGCCCAGCGACGACTCGCCGACGTGCTTGCGGCCTTCGATGACCTCTTGGCCGCCGAGATACGGGCGGAGGGCTTCTGGAACAGTCACGGTGCCGTCCGCGTTCTGGTAATATTCGATGATCGCGACCATCACGCGCGGCAGCGCCAGCCCCGAGGCGTTCAGGGTGTGGAGATACTCCGCGGATTCGTGGTGTTCCGGCCGGTACTGGATCCCCGCCCGCCGCGCCTGGAACGCCTCGAAATTCGAAACCGACGACACTTCGAGCCAGCGGCCGCCCTGTTCGGGGCCGTCCTCCATATCGTCGCCGGGCGCCCAGACTTCGAGGTCGACCTGCTTTGCCGCCTTGAACCCCAGGTCGCCGGTACAGAGGTCCAGCGTCCGGTAGGGGAGGTCGAGGCGTCGGAGCACCTCCTCGGCCTCGTCGAGCAGCCGGTCGAAGTCGTCGTAGCTGTCCTCCGGCGTCACGAAGTTCACCATCTCGACTTTGTTGAACTGGTGAACGCGGACGATCCCGCGGGTCGCAGTCCCGTGTTCGCCCGCCTCGCGCCGGAAGTTCGGGGTGTACGCCTGATACTTGAGCGGGAGGTCCTCCGAGAGGAGGATCTCGTCGCGGTGCATATTCGTCACCGGCACCTCCGCGGTGGGACACAGCCACAGGTCCTCACCCTCGACCTTGTAGGCGTCCTCGTCGAACTTCGGGAGCTGTCCGGTCCCCGTCATCGAGTCCGAATCCGTCAGTATCGGCGGGAAGACGTCGACGTAGTCCTGCTCCCGATGGATGTCCATCATAAACTGGATCAGCGCGTGCTCCAGTCGGGAGCCGTCACCCTTCAGGAAGTAGAAACCGCTGCCGGAGGTCTTTCGTGCGCGTGTCTCGTCGATGATGCCCAGTTCCTCGCCGAGTTCGTAGTGGGGAACGACCTCCGCTGGGAGGTCACGCAGGTCGTCGAATCCCTCGCGTCGCCCCTCGACGTTGTCGGTTTCGTCCTCGCCGGCGGGGACGCTCTCGTGGGGAATCTGCGGGATACGGAGCCGCCGGTCCTCCAGTTCGGCTTCGAGTTCCTCTGCACGCTCCTCGATCTCCTCGATCTCGCTTTTCAGCTCCTTGGACTCCTCGATGAGTTCCTCGGCCTCGTCGGATTTGCCCTCCTGCTGGAGGGTGCCGATCCGGTCGCTGATCTCGTTGCGGCGGTGCCGGAGGTCGTCGCCGCGCTGTTTCAGCTCCCGCCACTCGTCGTCGAGTTCCAGATACGCGTCGAGGTCGACGTCCTCGTCGCCGCGTTTCTCCAGGGACGCTCTGACCTCCTCGGGGTGGTCCCTGATAGTACTCCGGTCTAACATATGTGGTTAGTATAGCCAACCGGTGCTTAAATGATGTGCAAGGGCGATCCCTGCCGTCTACGGGGCTGTGAACCGGCAACGACTTCAGCGGGGCGCGGGGGCTCGTCAGCCCTGCCAGACGCGAACGCCGTCGGGTGTCCCCGCGCCGACCGCGAGCCGGTCACCGTCGAGTGCGACACCAGTCACGTTCGTCGCGAGCGATCCGCCGAGAGCGAGCGACCACGGCGTCTCGATGCCGGTGTCGGTGCGGCGCACTGTCGCCAGCGTCCGTCGGTCTGTCGTCGGAACCAGTAGTTCACGGCGGCCATCGTCGTCAAGATCAGCAGCGAGCGCGCCGTCGACGTTCCTGGATCCGTATGTGTGGCTGGCGTATCCCCGAGCGGTCGCGGTGATGGTCAGTTCGCCATCGGCGAGTCGGTAGAACTCGACCGTCCGGTCGACGTGGGGCTTTCTGACCACCGCCAGTTCCGGTCGCCCGGCCGGACCGAACGGCGCGACACAGAGCCGGTGGCGCCAGCCCGATCCGTAGACGGGACCGGTCGCGAGTTCGCGTCCGTCGGCTCCGTACACCCTGATACGTGCGCCGGCGGTCGAATCCGAGACGGTCGTCACCAGTTCGCTGTCGCCGTCGCCGTCGACGTCGGCCACGAGTGGCCACAGCCCCTCGAACACCGCCGGCGGATCGAGCGTGACTTCGACGTCGACAGTCCCGCTTGCAGCGTCGACGACGAGCAGGCTGCCGCCCTCCGTGCTGTCCCCCAGTGCACCGTGTCTGTAGCGGTCGGTTTGCGCACCGTAGAGGGCGTACCGGTCAGCGTCGACCGCGACGAGGCGAGCGTCCACCGGCGCGTTCACGGACAGCCTCCTGTTCCCGTCCGCCCGGTGGATCACGAGGTCGCCATCCGCCGCAACGTACACCAGCCTGTCCTCGCTCACGACTGGATGGGTGAAATCGGCGCAGTCTGCGGGCCTGTCGACGAATGCAATGCCCCCATCTGCCCGGAACCCCAGCGGCGGTTGCGGCACGCGGTCGTGTGTCCCGACGCGCTCGCTACGTCCCTCGCTGACCCGGTGAGTCGTCGCCGTACCGTCCGTCGTGACGATCGTCCAGTAGCTCGCGGCGTTCCCGAACGCAAGCAGCCACGCCGGTCGGCCGTCGACAGCGATATCGACTGGGTCGGCGTCCGCGACCGAGCCACGCCCTGGGATGAACCGGTTACCGCTGGGCTGCAGATGCGTGTACGCGTAGCTCGCTCCCGTGGGCGGTACAGTCGGCGTGCCAGTATGGGTCGCTGCGTCCGGGGATCCCGCACAGCCGGCTGACGCTGACGTTGCCGAGCCGAGCGCGGCCAGCAGTTCTCGGCGGGTCACCGGCACGGGACGCGATTGTTGTGACAGTGATATAAAGCTGCGCTGAACCGACTGTCGACGCCGAGTAGTACCGGCCGAGAGCGACGTCCCACGCTCGTGGACTCCTCGTGCGGTCAGTCCTCGCGCACGTTCAACGGCAAGCGCCGAATCGTACTTCGCCGTAGTACTATATGATAATTCCAATGATGATATCGGGATCGAAAGATCACCCGTGAGAACCGCTACAATCGATTAATATGGTTGCACTGTTTAGGGTTAGTAATGTCTCAGTCGAATGCCACAACTATTTCATCGATTCGTGTCTTATATGTGAACGGCGACAGCGATTTTGCCGAATTAGCCCGGGCAAAGCTCCGGAACACCGACCCCGAATTCGAGATCACGGTCGTCGAGACAGCCGACGAGGCCTTCGAGGCGCTCACGACCGCTGCGATCGATTGTGTCGTCACCTCCTATTCGCTGCCGGACGGAACGGGCCTCGACCTGCTGGACCGGTTGCGATCGGAAGGGCACGACGTACCGACGATCCTGTTCACAGGGCGGGGAAGCGAACAGATCGCGAGCGAAGCGACGCAGGCAGGCGTATCGGATTATCTTCCGATCCACTCGGAAGGGAATAGTTTCGAGCGCCTCGCACACCGAATTCAGACACTCGTCGAAGCGGCCCGCAAAGAGCAAGTCGCCCAGCGGATGTCCGATCGGTTCCAGCGGACGCTGGAGCGCGCGACTGACGCGATCTACGCCGTCGACGAGGACTGGCGCATCGAGTATATGAACGAGAAGATGGCCGAGCGTGTCGGCCGGACCCCGGAAACTGTGGTAGGGACCACACTCTGGGAGTCGTTCCCGTCGATCGTCGGAACGACGCTCGAAGAGCGATATCGAACTGCGATGGAGACCGGTGAAACAATGGCCTTCGAACAGCATCTGGGGCCGCCGTTCGACTACTGGGTCGAAGTGCGGGTGTTCCCGGATGACGACGGTCTGACCGTCTTTTCACGGGAGATCACGGCAGAGCGAGAGCGAGAACTGGAACTGGAGCGCAGCGAAACCATCCTGCAAAACATCCACGATATGGTGTTCGTCATCGACGACGAGGGCGTAGTGGAGTTTGCGAATCGAGCCGCAAAACGGCTGATCGTCGGTGAGGAGTCGGCGGCACTCGAGGGACAGTCGCTGGAAACGGTCGTCGATGACCGCGTTGCCGAGGAAGACCGAGACCGATTCTCGGCGGCAGTCGACTCGACGCTCGATGGTATCGAGGCCGACGATGGCCTTCCCGATCTCTACGAGACGGACCTGCAAATCGATCTCGAGACGAGCGGGGACAACGAGGGGACGTTCGACGTCCGTCTCACCCCGTTTCGGAGCAGCAGAAAGCAACAGGTGCTCGTCGTCGCACGGGACGTCACCGAACAGACCGAGGTCAAACGACAGTTAGAGCGGGAACGGGATGCGCTTCGGGGACTGCAGGCCGCGATGGCAGCGAGCGACGTCTCCGCCGAGACGCGCCTCCAGCAGCTGCTGGACATCGGCTGTCAGACGCTGGATCTGGAGGTCGGGATCGTCTCGCACATTCAGGAAGGCGACTACACAGTCAGGGCCGTCCACGCACCGGCTGCCGACATCGAATCCGGGGATCAATTCGACCTCGAATCGACGTACTGCGAGGACGTCGTCGAAACTGAGAGTGTCTATTCCTTCGCGAATGCGGTTGCCGACGGGAAATCGACCCACCCTGCCTACCGTGAACTCGGGCTGGAATCGTACATCGGCACACCACTCGTCGTCGACGGCGAGCGGTACGGAACGGTCAATTTCTCGAGCCCAACGACACGAACCGCACCGTTCGGCACGCTCGAACAAACCTTCATCGAACTGTTGGCGGAACTCGTGGGCGCAGAGATTTCGCGAGATCGGGACCGGACCGAACTCAAGCGGCAGGATTTCCTCTTCGATCGGATCCAGGACATCGCGGAGATCGGCGTCTGGGAGTATTACCCATCGAGGGGCGACCTCGAGTGGTCGGACGGCGTCCGTCGGATCCACGGCGTCGAAGACGACTACGAGCCGACCCTGGACGAGGCGATCGAATTCTATCACCCCGACGATAGAGAGACGGTGGCGGACGCAGTCGAGCGAGCGATCCAGGACGGAGAGCCCTACGATCTCGATCTCCGCTTGGTCCGGGCTGATGGGGAAGTCCGTGACGTGCGTGCGTGGGGAGAGCGCGTCGACGAGACAGAAAAGCGGGACTCCGTGCTCCGTGGGGTCTTCCAGGACATCACAGTGCGGAAAGCCCAGCGACGCGAGTATCAGGAACTCGCAGAGGAATACGAAGCACTGCTGGATAGCTCGGGAGATGCGATATTCCTTCTCGACGTCGACTCGACCGGGGAAGGAGAGACATTCGAGTTCGCCCGGCTCAGTCCCGGATACGAGGAACAGACCGGGCTCACGACCGAGGCGGTTCGCGGCCGGACACCGCGGGACGTCTTCGGCGCGGACCGCGGCGGAGAACTCGAAGCGAACTACAGTCGCTGTGTCGAGAACCGTGAACCGATCTCGTACCGCGAGGAGTTGGACGTCGCTCCCGACGCGCGATTCTGGGAGACGAGCCTCGCGCCCGTCATCGTCGATGACGAGATCGTACGGATCGTCGGCATCGCGCGGAACATCACGGAACAGGTCGAACGACAAGGGGAACTCGAGGCCACGAATCAGCGACTGGAGTCGCTCATCGAGGCGGTCCCGCTCACGATTATGGAGATCGACAGGGACGGCACCGTGGTCCTCTGGAACGAAGGAGCCGAGGAGATGTTCGGGTGGTCGCCGGAGGAGGTCATCGGTGAATTCAATCCGATGATTCCCGACGATCAGCGAGGCGAGTTCAAAACACACCGGCAGCGTGCGCTGAGCGGTGAACGGATACGTGGAAAAGAAGTTCAGCGAGAGACAAAAGACGGTGCGCAGTTGGATTTACTGCTGTCTGTTGCGCCGCTCACGAACACGGATGGAACGGTGACGAGCGTCCTCGCCGTCCTCGAAGACATCACCGAACAGAAACAGTTGGAGAAGACCCTCCGTGACCTCCAGGAGACAGCACAGGAACTCAGCCGAGCGGTGTCGAGCGAAGAAGTCGGCGATATCGCCGTTGCCGCTGCCGAGGACATACTCGAGTTCGAGATCGCCGGAATCTGGGAGTACGACGAACAACAAACGGCGCTTGTACCCATCACGGAGACGGAAGCAGGCCGGGAACTGTTCGGCGAGTCGCCACGGTTCACGCCCGGGGACAGTCTCGCGTGGGAGGCCTTCGAGTCCGGCGAACTGCAACTGTACGACGATATCCACTCCCAACAGACGCTCCACAACCCGGAGACGGATCTCCGAAGCGAGATTCTGCTTCCGCTGGGCGAGTACGGACTGCTCGTCGCGAGTTCGCAGTCGCAGCAGACCTTTACCGACACCGACACCGATCTCTTCCGAATACTCGGGGCGACTGTCGAGGCGGCCCTCGCGCGTGTCCGACGGGAGCGCAGGCTCCAGCGACAGAACGAGCGACTCGATCAGTTCGCGAGCGTCGTCGCACACGACCTCCGGAACCCACTCACGGTAGCGGCAGGGTTTCTCGAACTCGCCGAGGAGACGGGGAACGCACAGCACTTCGGGAAAGTCGAGTCGGCACACACCCGGATGGAGCGGCTCATCGCGGATCTTCTCACATTGGCTCGCGGGGACACGACAATCGAAGATCCGGAACAGGTCGATCTCAGGACGATCGCGACGGAAGCGTGGGGATACGTCGATACCGACGAGGCCACGCTGACGGTTGAGGATCCGGTTCCGACGGTTGCCGGGGAGGAAGGGCGATTGACGCAACTCTTCGAGAACCTCTTCAGAAATGCCATCGAGCACGGTGGCGACGAGGTTACGGTCACCGTCGGGCAACTGCAACGGGCCCCAGGATTCTACGTCGAGGACGACGGTGACGGCATTCCACCCGAAAAGCGGGAGGGCGTATTCGATCACGGCGTGACGTATAGCACCGGCGGAACCGGCTTCGGCCTCTCGATCGTGGCCGACATTGCAAAGGCACACGGCTGGACCGTCTCCGCGACGGCGGGGACCGACGGGGGGGCACGATTCGAGTTCGAGGAGTCCGGCTAGGCGACAAGCGAGACAGTACGGACGGAGAGCAGAACAATACCGGCGGCTATCAGTTCGAAACTAGAGCCAGTACAATACTGACGGTTCCCAGTACGACACACGACGGCGACCAGTACAACACTGGCCGCGGTCGGATGCTATAGTAGCGTTTGCAACTGATTGCACATCCGATCGCACGACTGCGTGCGATCGTGTGAGTGAAGACTTGCAAACGCTACTATAGGTGAACTGATACTGTCGGACGTAACTATCCGGAAATTCTCGGCACAACGAGGTGCCGAAATGTTCCACGAACTTACGTCCGACAGTATGAGTGCTCTTTGTACCGAAACGGACTCTCCACTTCCACGTTCGATCGTCAGGCGAGATGATCTCCGTCTATATTCCACTATATAGCAATCATTGAGGTTTGTACGCCTCATAGTAGCAGTTAATCCGAAGCCCCTCACTCTTTCTATCAAGAGTGGGATCAGAGGCGACACACTCACACAGCACGATGAGTGCGCTCGCCAGGGTTATCTCCCTCGTGTCGGCAGACTCGATCCCCAAGTCAAAGAGACAAGATATGGGAACACAAACATCCTTAGAACAAAGTACGATTCTCCTCGAGGAAGCGACCGAGAACAACGCAGTCTACGGTGCGGAGTGCTTCGTGACGGGCGAAGACCTCTCTGACGGCACAGAAGCGGTGCGGATCCAATCCAACGAAGCGTCGGAGAGTTTCTATATCTCCACCGAGGGTGTCGAGACGCTCTGCCGTGATCTGGAACGAGTATCGTTCGAGGAGACAGAGCCGGTACGCATCGCCGCTGTCGAGGGAGAGGTGTTCCGACGAGAGATCGAACTCAAGTGCTTCACGGAACTGTCCGAGAACCGGACCGAGGTGCGCGACGTAACCTGTGTGATGTGCGGAGAGTCGATCGACAAAACGGACGGCTTTCTCGGTGTGTCGGACATATATACAGTCCCGCTGGTACACTCACACTGCATCGAAGCGTTCTGTTCCACCGTAGAGACAGTCGCGAAAGAGGCTAGGTCCTGAACGGCGCCCACAGCGGCTCACGTTCTCCATCGTCGCTTCCCAGGATCTTGCGCGGCCGCGGAACCGTCCAGACGACGGCCACTCGATTACGGATCAAAACGGTCAACCACCGTCTGGTCCGAAACAAGGGGACATCTCGGGCTGAATGGGCCCGATTCACAGGCAAGACGTGCTCACGGTGTCGCCGCGCTAAATAGCTCCGACCCCTCGATCGAAGTACGATGACAGCAGAACGCCTCTCGCTGACCGGGGTCGTCGCGGTGCTCGTTCTCACCGCGATCGCGGTACTCGCACCGTCTTTGACCCTCGGTTTCGTCGGTTGGCACAACACCTTCGAGCTCCTTCTTTTGGGGACGACGGTACTGTTTATCGCTACGGCGTTCGTCTGGATCGTCCTCACATACGTCGTCGGCGTGGGCTACGAACCGCCGGCTCCTGTCTACGGGGAAAGCGAAATACAGGTTCGCATCCTCACGGTCGACACCGAAGACGTCGTGCAGGCCACCGTGAACTCGCTGCCGGCCGAGTTCGACGACGTCCACGTCGTCGCTGAGGCCGATATCGACGTCGCTGGCGCGACCGTCCAGGTCGTTCCCGATAATTTCTCGTGTGCGGCCGTCCGGAAAGGACGGGCGCTCGAGTGGGCCCGCCAGACGCTCACGAACGACCGGGAGTTCGTCCTCTACCTCGACGAGGACAGCCACCTCGAGTCGTTCGAGGGACTTCCAGACGCGGATATCGTCCAATTGCGCGAACAGCCCGTCGCACCGATTCGGTGCTCTCGTATCTGGCTGATGTCTACCGGATGGGCGTCCAGATCGAGCAGCGCGCGTTCGCCCGCCTCTCGATCCCGCTTTTCGCCTGGGGTGGCGGTATCGCGGTCAAGCAAACCGTCGAAGACGAGGTGACCTGGGACCGCGAGACGATCGTCGAGGACACCGCGTTCGTGTGGGCCGCCGCCCAGAAACTCGAGGACTTCTCCTTCGAGCTTGCGACGGCGACCTGCCGGAACGAAGCGCCGCCGTCCTTGACCGAGATCACCCAGCAGCGCCGCCGCTGGTCGGCCGGCAACATCGAGGCTTCCTCCGCGTTGCCGTTCGGTTATCAAGTGCTCACCCGCGTCCGCAACTACGCGTGGGCGCTCTCGCCGATCGTGACACTGATCGTCGTGCCGCTTTCGCTTCTCGGTATCGGCGTCGGGGCCGGCGGGCTGTTCGCCGCCGCCTCGTTCTCGCTGGGGCTTTTGACCCTGTTCTGGTATCTCCGGGGGGTGCAGTACTACGGCGTCGACAGCATCGGCTGGGCGCTGGCGCTGCCGCTGGCCCCGCTCGTGATTATCATCCATTCGATGGGGACCGTCGCGGGCATCCTCAGTCCGCCGACCAGCTTCCGCGTGACGAAGAAAGTCGGGGACAGGTGATCCGACGGTCGTATTCAACAATCAGTTAGCCGTAGGTTCGTTCGTCGAGATCCTCTTCGAGTTCGTAGTTCTCCAGCAACTGATCACAGTAGTCGCGGATCGCCACGACCGTCTCGGGTTCGTGCTGTTCCAACAGCTCCTCGAGGCTCTTCGGCAGACCAGTGCCCGGATCGACGTCGGGTGCCATAGTCGTGAATTTAGCGCCGATTCACATAATAGCGCGGGCAAGAATTGGCGTGTGTCACCCCAACAAACTACTATCTAGGCAGCGAAACGCTAGCTATGTACGAAACGATTCTCGCCCCGACCGACGGCAGCGACGGCGCGAAAAACGCTGTCGAGCGAGCGATCGAGTTGGCCACTCTGTTCAACGCGGATCTGCACCTGCTTTACGTGGCTGATACCGAGCAGTTCTCTGCCGACAAACCGGAGGCAGAGCTCGAAAGGATGATCGACGACCTCGAGGAGGAGGGCCACGGAATCGTCTCGAACCTCGAAAAACAGGCGTACGACTCCTCGGTGGGCTACGTCGAGACCCGCGTCGAGCGGGGCAACCCCCACCAGAAGATACTCGAGTACGTCGACGACCACGAGATCGAACTGGTTGTTCTGGGCACGCACGGCGAAAGCGGTTACGAAACGGTCCATCTCGGTCACATCGCCCACGAGGTTGCCCGTCGGATCGACGAGCCGCTCTTGCTCGTTTAATCGTGCCACCGCTCGAACCGGGTACTGTCGTCCGTGAGAGACGCGAGCGACGATTCAAGTCGGGAGCGTGACGTTGCCGCTGCGTTGACTCGGCAGTCGGATTCAGAGAAGTGCCGCCTCCCGTATCGTGAACCTTGCCGAGACGTTCCTGCTCGCTACGCTGCGCGGGCTGCGACTCGTCTGGTTGAAATCCACTCAAGTAGCAGTTTCACTGCTCACTTCATTCGCAGGAAAAATTCCGCCTCCCGGGTTATAAACCTCGCCGGAAAAGACGACGCGAAAATGACAATCAGGCCTTTCGGTAGCCAATTTAAAGGAGGCATCAATACTTGCCAGAGGTATGTCAGACGCAGATGGAACCTGCGAATATGTACTCGACCCGGAGGATCCCGAGACGTGGGGTGGGAAAGAAGGTGAGGAGTGTCGTGCCCTTCCCGAAGTCTTGACGGATGGGACTTGGAAATGCCCCCGCGAATCTATAGGATATAATGATAAAAATAAGAAATGTTGTCTTTTCCACCAAGATCTCGATAAGAAAGATAGTGAGGACGTAACGAATAGGTTTTTGGAAGAAATAAACCAAATTGATGCGAACGATCATTCCGAACGATCAGCTCGGAGTACTCAGTTCATAGGAGCAAAATTCGGTGAATTGACTCTATCAAACGAACAGTTCGGGCACAACACGGATACTGAAGTACAGATTGACCTGTCTCACGCCCGGTTCACGGGACGGTTCGGGTTAGATACCATCGAGGTACACACAGAAGTTCGGTTTCTGGGAGCAACGTTCTCCGAGGGAGTCCAAATCTGGAATTCGACATTCAAAGACGACGTGTATTTCGGTAGTGCCAAATTCCTGTCTATGTCCTGTGTCCAAACAACTTTTGAGAAGTTAGCTAACTTCTCTGGGGCGACGTTCGAGGGGAGTGCGAATTTCCGGACGGCTACTTTCAAGGGTGAAACAATTTTCAACGCAGTTGAGTTCGGTATCACTGAGGAACGAACACTGTTAGCTTCGAAACCAGGGGTGAATTTTCGCCAAGTTGACTTAACTGAGGCTAATTTTAATCACGCAGATCTACGGGGTGCGAACCTCGAAGCTGCGCTCCTAAGTCGTGCGACGCTATTAGGTGCAGATTTGAGAGGTGCCCACCTCTCCGGAGCCGTTTTGGGAGATCTCCGAATCGATAGCGAGACCAAGCTTCTCGGCTCCCCTGAGAACAGTCGAGATACGGACTCAGGGCTAGAGACGATTACAGACATTTTTCGGAGAGAATACATCGCTTACGACCCGAACTATTCTGGAGAATACAAGTCTGAGGATATTGATAGCGGCAAGAGTGTCTACCGGGCGCTCGAAGAACTCGGGAGGCGTGCCGCACGCCCTCAACTACAGTCAGTGTGCTTTGTCCGCCGACAAGACCTCCAAAAAAAGCAATACTGGAATAATGCGTCGGATGCTGCCACCCCTCTCGGATGGCTCATCAATGTCGCAAGGGGAAGCCGGGCAAAGGTCGCACGAGCGACACTCCTGTACGGTGAAAGTCCGTGGCGAGTGGTCGCCTGGAGTCTCGGTATCATCTTCTCGTTTGCACTCCTGTACCCGCTCGGCGGATGGATGAAACCGACAGACGGTGACCCAATCACCTACGCACAGATTGCGGCTAATCCTGCGGAGATTCTAAACTCGGTGTACTACTCGACGTTGACGTACACTGCTCTCGGCTTCGTCGACTTCCAGCCAGTCGGCTTTGGCCGACTGTTGACGACGATCGAAACGGCCCTTGGAGCAGTGATGCTCGCACTGCTCGTTTTCATCCTCGGTCGAAGAGCGGCGCGGTGAAAAGTGGGAGAATGCCGCCTCCCGGATTTGAACCGGGGACAGCTCGATCTTCAGTCGAGTGCTCTCCCAGTCTGAGCTAAGGCGGCGCGCAGTCGAAGCGACGCCGAGTATATAAAAAAGCGTTTCGAAAGGGTCGGCGTCGATCGATCCTCCTTTTTTGCAGAGGCGCCGCCGACAACCGTCGTTGTCACCCCGAAGAGTACACCTGCGTCACCATCTCCGACGTGCCGGAGACCGTCTCGACGCCGTACCGTTCCAGCGCCCGCTTCGCGTCCAGATACTTCGCGATCGCCTGAGCGTTGTCCCGCAAACTGTCCCAGCGGTCACAGGGCACGGCGAACTCCTGACCGCCCTTGCTGTAGTAAGCCACGACGCCAGGATCGTCGGGGTTCGCGTCCGCGTAGGGTATATTCGGATCGTTCACGAGGTGATTCGCCGCGCTCTCGACGCGAGCGTTCTCGACGTCTCTGTGTTCCAACTCCGCGAGGACGTTCCTGAACGCCTCCCGGAGTTCGACCCGGAAGTTGTGCGGATACGGCTCGCGGTCGGCCGGATCCGTCCGGGCGAAATCACTCGGCCAGTCCAGACTCGAACTCCCGTTCGACATCTCAGCCGGGCGTAGGCTGTCATCTCACAAGAACTTTGTCGCGGTGGGAGCCCCATCCTCAGCATACCTGAAGAATCACCGAGACCGACCCGACTGCCGGCCGGAAACTGCCCGCCGGACCCGACCGACTGCCCGGAGTGCCGTCCGGTCGGGACGGAGCCCGTACTTCGCGAGCGCGCCGGCGAGCAGCATAATCGCGATCCCGTACAGGGGGACCGACGCGAAGGTTGCGAGAGAGACCAGCACAGATTCGAGGAGAGTCGGGAGACCGTACTCACGGATTCCCGACACCAGTCCTCCGGGCGTCGCGTTCGCGAACATCACTACCCCGCCGACGAGAAAGAGCCGTCGCCCCGGCCCGTCCCAGACGTACCAGAGCGGAATCATCGGGAAGAAAAGCAACACGAGGTACCACTGCAGCGCCGGAACGACCGTGACCGTCACCACGAGCGTCGCGAAGATGGCGAGGAGTCGGTCCTGACGGGTTTCGACGCCGACGTAGAAGACCGCGAGGACGGCCGCACCGACAAGCGCCGCGAGGGGCGTCAGCAGTTCCGGCGGCGCGTCCGGGAACGCGCCCCACAGGAGGTGCGACAGCGGCCGCTGGATGGTCACGTAGAACGTGCTGTCGACGGGGTAGCCGCCGGCGAAGGCCGCGGTCTCGGCGCGGTCGACAACCACGTCCGAAAAGAACGTCGCTGTCGGCTCCCACCCGTACGCGACCACGCCAGCGAGGATGCCGCCAACTCCGACGACCGTCGCGGCCGCGATCGACCGCCAGGAACGACGGCGGAGGAGCCACGCGCCCACGAGCGCAGGGAAGAGTTTGAACAGTGCCGCAAGCCCAAACGCCGTCCCGGCGACCGTCTCCCGGCCGTCGTCGAGCGCGAGAAAGCCGGAAACGAACGCTGCGGCGACGAGGAGGTTGATGTTGCCGTAGTAGATCGTCCCGAAGGTGAACGGCGAGACGAGAAATAGTCCGACGATCAGAGCGACGTCGACCCACCCGAGCCGCCGGTCGACGCGGTCCAGAAAGCGAACGATCGCGGCCGCCACACCGACCCCGGCGAGGACGTTCAGCCCAACCAGGAGCCAGTAGCCGGTCATCCACTCCAGCACCGTGAAGGGGTAGTAGGCGACGACGGTGATCGGCGGGTAGAGGTACACCGCCCACTCGGCCAGCCCCGGCGGGGCGACGCCGTAGAAGGACTGCCCCTCAAGCGCCAGTTCCGCGGCGTACCGGTAGGTGCGGAAGTTGGCGCCCACGTTGCCGCCGGGATTCCACGCCCACCCGAGCCACTCGGGGTTGAAATTGCGGTCGTAGGCGCGATAGCCCCACCAGATCGCAAACAGCATCACTGCCCGTGCGCCCTTCTCGGAGTGATTGAAAAGCGGCCGTCGGAGGGAGTCGGGGAGGTCCATTATTCGGGGGAGACCGCAGGTACGAGCACTATCCCCCGTCAGCTCCTTATACTCTCCCCGGGGAATCGGGCTGGCGCAGGGAGATCGCGGTCCGCCCCGCCATTCCCGTTAGCCTTTAGCCGCGCTGTGTCGAAAAGCGGCCAATGACTGCGAAGGCGCTCTCGGAGGGGGACCTCGTCACCGTCATCGGCCTCGAGGTCCACGTCCAACTGGAGACGGACACGAAGATCTTCTGTGGGTGTTCGACCGAACCGGCCGACGACGAGGAGCCGAACAGCCGCACCTGTCCGGTCTGTCTGGGGCTGCCCGGCGCCCTGCCTGTCCTGAACGAGGGCGCCGTCGAGGCCGCCGTCAAGGTCGGCAAGGCGCTCGGCGCCGAGATCGCGGCCCATACGCGATTCCACCGGAAGAACTACTACTACCCCGACCTGCCGAAGAACTTCCAGATCACGCAGTACGACGCGCCGATCTGCGCAGGGGGGGCGCTCGAAGTCTCCGTCGAGGGCGAACGCCGCGAGATCGGCATCGAACGCGCCCACCTGGAGGAGGATCCCGGCAGCCTCCAGCACAAGGGCGGCAGCATCGACACCGCCGATTACACGCTCGTCGACTATAACCGCGCCGGAACGCCGCTGATGGAGATCGTCACCGAACCCGACTTCCGCAGCCCGGCCGAGACCCGCGCGTTTCTCGCGAAACTGGAGGAAGTCCTGGAGTATCTCGGCATCTTCGACTCCACGCGCGACGGATCGCTCCGCGTCGACGCCAACATCTCGCTGGTCCCCGCCGAGTCGGTCGACGACGAGGGTGCGATCGGGAAAGAGACGCTCGAATCGGCGAACCGGACCGAGGTCAAGAACATCTCGAGTCACAAGAACGCCGAGCAGGCGCTCGCCTACGAGGTGACGCGGCAGAAGAACGCGGTCCAGCGCGGGCGCGCGGTCGAACAGGAGACGCGCCACTGGGACGAGTCGCGCGGCATCACCGTCTCGATGCGCTCGAAGGAAGAAGAGAAGGATTACCGATACTTCCGGGAGGCGGACCTGCCCCCGCTCGAAGTCTCGGATTGGAAAGCCAAAATCGACATCCCGGAACTCCCGGACGCCCGGCGCGATCGCTTCCGCGAGGAGTACGACCTCGACGCCGAGTCGGCGTCGAAGCTCACCTCCACGAAGGAGGTGGCGGACTTCTTCGAGGACGTCGCCGCGCAGTTCGATCCCGACCTGGCGGCGACGTGGGTCGCCGACAACTTGCTGGGGGAACTCAACTACCGCGATATGGCGATCACCGACGTCGATCACCGCCTCGACGAATTCACTCGCCTCGTCGAGTTGGTCGACGCCGAGGAGATAACCACGAAGAACGCCGAGGAGGTCGTCCTCCGGACGATGCTGGACGAGGGCGTCGATCCCGACACGGTCATCGAATCGGAGGGCCTCGGCACCGCCGACGACGACGAGGTCACCGACGCCGTCGCCGAAGCGATCGACGAACACCCCGACGCAGTCGAGGACTACCACGCCGGCGAGGAGGGCGCGATCAACTTCCTGGTCGGCCAGGTGATGAGCAAGACCGGCGGCAGCGCCGACCCCGGCGACGTGAACCGGCTGCTCCGCGAACGGCTCGAGGAGTAGCCACGGACCGAGTCGGGCGGACGCAGCGCAGACACGAACCCGAGACGACGAAGCGTAATAGAGTCGTTCCGCGCGCACACGCGCGCAGTCCGGCGATTTCTCCCGACACAGCCGCGAAAGGTTTAGGCGGACCCCTCGCTTACCGGCGGGCAATGAGCCAGGGCCCGGAACTCATCGTCACCGAGAAGGACAACGCCGCCCGGCGGATCGCGGACATCCTCAGCGGCGGGTCCGCCGAGGCCGACCGTCTCAACGGCGTCAACGTCTACAAGTGGGGCGGCAAACGCTGTATCGGCCTGTCGGGACACGTCGTCGGCGTCGACTTCCCGCCGGAGTACAACGACTGGCGGGACGTCGAGCCGGTCGAACTGATCGACGCGCCGATCGACAAACACGCCACCCAGGAGAACATCGTCGCGGCGCTGCGCCGACTCGCCCGGAAGGCCGGACGGGTGGCCATCGCGACCGACTACGACCGCGAGGGCGAACTCATCGGCAAGGAGGCCTACGAACTGGTCCGGGAGGTCAACGAGGACGTCCCCGTCGACCGCGTGCGCTTCTCGTCGATCACCGAACGGGAGGTAAAAGAGGCGTTCGAAGAGCCCGACGAACTCGACTTCGACCTCGCGGCCGCGGGCGAGGCGCGCCAGATCGTCGACCTCGTGTGGGGTGCCGCCCTGACGCGCTTTCTCTCACTTTCGGCCAGACAACTCGGCGACGACTTCATCTCCGTCGGCCGGGTGCAGGGACCGACGCTGAAGCTCATCGTCGACCGCGAACGCGAGATCGAGGCGTTCGACCCCGAGGACTACTGGGAGCTGTTCGCGGATCTGGCGAAGGATGCGGGCGCGACCGGCAGCGACGACGCGGACGACGCGGGCTCCTTCGAGGCGCAGTACTTTTATCTCGACGAAGACGGCAACGAGGCCGAACGCGTCTGGGACGAAGAGGCTGCCGAGGCCGCCTACGAGACGCTGGAAGCGGCGACCGCAGCCACCGTCGACTCGGTCCGCCGCCGGACCCGAACCGACGACCCACCGGCTCCGTTCAACACGACCCAGTTTATCCGCGCGGCGGGGTCGCTCGGCTACTCGGCCCAGCGTGCTATGAGCATCGCCGAGGACCTCTACACCGCCGGCTACCTCACCTATCCGCGGACGGACAACACCGTCTACCCCGACGATCTCGACCCCCGCGACCTCCTCGATTCGTTCGTCGGCACCCGCGCGTTCGACGACGACGCGTCGGCGCTGCTCGAACAGGAGTCGATCGAGCCGACCGAGGGCGACGAGGAGACGACCGACCACCCGCCGATCCACCCCACGGGGGAGCTGCCGAGCCGCACGGAACTCTCAGACGACGAGTGGGAGGTCTACGAACTGGTGGTGCGGCGCTTCTTCGCGACCGTCGCCGAATCGGCGACCTGGGAGCACCTCCGTGTCGTCGCGACCGTCGGCGACGACGAGGACCTCTCGTTGAAAGCCAACGGCAAGCGCCTGGTCGAGCCGGGCTATCACGCGGTCTACCCGTACTCGAACGCCAGCGAGTCGTTCGTGCCCGACGTGGTCGAGGGGGAGACCCTGACGGTCACCGACACGAGTATCGAGGCAAAGCAGACCCAGCCGCCGAGACGCTACGGCCAATCGCGGCTCATCGAGACGATGGAAGAGATGGGAATCGGGACGAAGGCGACCCGCCACGACGTCATCCAGAAGCTGTACGACCGCGGGTACATCGAGAGCGACCCGCCGCGGCCGACCCGACTCGCCCGCGCGGTCGTCGAAGCGTCCGAGGAGTTCGCAGAGCGTATCGTCAGCGAGGAGATGACCGCGCAACTGGAGCAGGATATGCAGGCGATCGCACGCGGGGAGGCCTCCCTTTCTGAAGTGACCGAAGAGTCCAGAGAGATCCTCGAAAAGGTGTTCGAGGGATTGATGGACTCCGGCGAGGAGGTCGGCGAACACTTGCGGAAGTCGCTGAAGGCCGACAAGACCGTCGGCGAGTGTCCGGAGTGCGGCAGCGACCTCGTGATCAGAAAGAGCCGCCGGGGATCGTACTTCATCGGCTGTGACGCCTACCCGGACTGTACCTACACGCTACCGTTGCCGTCGACCGGCAAGCCGCTCATCCTCGAAGAGGAGTGCGAGGAACACGGCCTCAGCCACATCAAGATGCTCGCCGGGCGGAAGACCTTCGTGCACGGCTGTCCGCTCTGCAAGGCCGAGGAGGCCGACGCCCAGGAGGACCTCGTGATCGGTCCGTGTCCGGAGTGCGGTTCCGAGGAGGACGCGACGTCGGAGACGTCGCGAGGCGAAGGCGGTGAAGCCGCCGAAGCGGGCGGGGAACTCGCGATCAAACACCTCCGTTCGGGCTCGCGGCTCGTCGGCTGTACGCGCTACCCCGACTGCGAGTACTCGCTGCCGATGCCCCGGCGCGGCGAGGTCGAGGTGACAGAGGAGGTCTGCGAGGAACACGACCTCCCGGAACTGCGGATCACCTACGAGGACGACCGCGAGCCGTGGGACCTCGGCTGCCCGATCTGCAACTACCGGGAGTATCAGGCCGAGGAGAGCGAGAGCGGCTCCGAACTTGAGAGCGTCGACGGCATCGGCGAGAAGACCGCCGCGAAGCTGAAAGACGCCGGCGTCGCCGACGTCGCGTCGCTGAAGGACGCCGAACCCGACACGCTCGCGGACCGCGTCGACGGCGTCGGCCCCGACACCGTCCGGAAGTGGCAAGCCGACGCCGACTGAGCGCGACGCGTCCGCCTCCGAGGAGAGCTAAACCGCGATTTCTGTCTCTTCTGCCGCCGCCGCGAGCGCCTCCCGGACGCGGGCAGCGGAGCCCGTCTCCTCCGTCTCCGCGACGTTCTCCATCAGAACTGTCTCGGAGGGGAAGAGATGCTCGCCGAGGAGCAGCCCGTGGTTCCGAGCGGTCGAGCCGGTCATCGTCAGATAGACGCCGAGGCCGGCGTCGGCGATTGCGGCCTCCTCCTCGCGTTCCCCGTCGGGGTACACGAAGTCGATTCCATCGAGCGACCGCGTCCCGAGTACCGCCTCCACCAGCCGCTCGTACCGCGGCGAGATGCACAGCGGCCCCTCGTAGCCCTCGACGAACCCCCGGTCGAGTTCCGCCCCGGGCGGGAGGACCTCCGGCCGGGCCATCAGCGTGTGGTACACCGTATCACCCATCCCTGAGACGACGCGGACGTCCGTGTTCATCGGATCGATCCGGGCGTTGACGTCGGCGATCGATTCGAGCCCGTCGGGTTCGAGATCGACGACTTCCTCTAAGACGAGGTCGGCGCTGTCGAAGCCGAGCCCGAACTCGTGGGTGCGGAGCGCGCGGAACGGCTCCTCGCGGCCGACGAACTGGACGGGAACGCCGGCCACGTCGACAGTCAGGCTGTCGAAGACGATCCGTCGTGGCATCCCCGATCGGTCGTCACGGAGGAGCGTAAACTCCGGCGCGTAGTCGTCGTCGAGATCCGAGTACCCCGCGAGCCGATCGTAGACGTCCGCGTCGGGATCGAGTTCGTCCTTCGTGATCGCCTTCTCGTGGCGGAGCGTGGAGATGATCTTGTCGGCGACGGCCTCGGCGTCCGCGACGTCGGCGACGCGTTCGAGGACGGCTTCGAGCGGGCGGCCCTTCCGGGGGACGGCGACGCGAATCGCCTCCGTCTCGGTCATTGTCGGAGCCAGGGGACGGGGCGTGAAACCGGTTCCGCTTCGATCTGAGGACCGTCGCGGGCCGTACGAGACGGAGCGAGTTATTCCTCAGTGGGGCCGAACGCGTCGTTCAGGCGGTCGCGGAAGGTCTGCAGTTCCTCGATCTCGCGTTCGATCGACTCGAAGCGATCGAGTTCTTCCGAGATCGTCGCCAGTTCTGCGCGGAGATCGTCGATCTCGGCCTCCAGCGAGTCGCGCACGTCGACGACGTCGCCGTCGAGCGCCGCGATGTCCTCCCGCACCTCGCCCATCTCGTCGTCGAGCCGCGAGACGTGCGCGTCGGTCTCGTCGATGTCCGCGGCCACGTTCTCGACCTCCGTCGCGACGGCGTCGACGTCGTCGGCGACCGTCTCGATCTCCGCAGCGACGTCGTCGACGTCGGCTGCGACCGCATCGATGTCGTCGAACGCGTCGTCGAGGCTCTCGTCGACGTCCGCGACGTCTCCCTCCACGCGATCGACGCGATCTTCGGTCGTCGATGCCCGCTCTTCGAGGGCGTCGACCCGCTCGGTGGCGTCGTCGACGTGCGCCTGCACCGCCTGGATGTCGTCACGAAGTTCCTCCCGGTCCGCCGCGGCGGCGTCGAGCGATGCCTGGACGTCCGCGAGCTCGTCCGTGATCTCCGCCAGTTCCGAATCGAGCCGTTCGACCAGTTCCGCGCCGGTGCCTTCCTCGTCGATGAACTCCGCCATCGCGTCGGCGTAAGCGTTGAGATCCTCCAGCTGCGACTGCACCCGCCGGATGCGGACGTCTGCGCTGCGCGGGAGGCCCGCGTCGAGTTCCTCGCGGAGGGTTTCGAGATCGGAATCGGAGACCTCGCCCGCACGGATTTCCGCCGCCAGCGTCGCCGCGAGTCCACCCTCCGCTGCGCCTTCGACCCCGGCGGCTGCTGGCGCGGCGCCCCCGGCCTCGTCGGCGTCGGCGGTACCGGCGGCTTCGACGTCAGCCTCCGCCTCGATGTCGACGTACGCGTCCGGATCCGCCGCGGCGTCGGCGTCTGCGTCGGCGGCGGTCGGTTCCTCCGCGAGCGGTTCCTCTGCGGCGGCAGTCTCGCTTCCCGCGCCTTCGTCGGCCGCGGCTTCGGCACCGTCGTCGGGTGTCGCGTCCGCGGCGTCCTCGCCGGTCCTGGGTTCGACGGCGGGGTCGTCCGCGGCGGTCCGTCGCGTCGCGGAAGCGAGATCGGTATCGAGGTCGCGTGGGGACGGTGCTTCCTCCGCGGCGTCACGGTCACGCGACGTGATCGTTTCCTCCGCGGCGGCCGCGGCGTCGGCGAGTTCGTCCTCCGACGATTCGACCGGGGTCTCGGGGGTATCGTCGGCTGCGGGTTCGACGGCTTCGGCGTCCGGTTCGTCCGTCGCGGGCGCCTCCGGCGGCAGGTCTCCCGCGCCGGTGTCTTCGACCAGCCGGCCGTTCCCCTGCAGCGCGTCGCGGACAAGTTGGCTCCGATCCGTGCCCAGGATGTCCTCGACGTCCGCACCTTCCGGTGGGTCCTGCGGCCCCTCGGGTACGGGCGGTCGTTCGATGACCGGTTCGCTCAGGAACCCCTCGATGTCTGACCTGTCCTCCAGTCGGATGCCGTACACCGTCGTCGTCGCCTCACCCGGTTCCAGTGTGCGCTCGTATTCGACGCGGTGATCCTTGTAGGCGGTCCAGTTGTCGCTCTCGTAGTCGGGGTGGAACCCGACTCCTTCCATCGGGAAATCCTCGGGGATCCCATCGACGAGGCGGATGTGGACCGGTTCGTCGCTCTCGGACAGAAGCCGGAACTTGATCGCCGGCACGGGGAACTCCTCGCCCGCGAACGATTTCTCGACGTGGATGTCGTCGTCCGCCACGACGATCGTCTGATCGGCGTCGGACTCGTTGCTCATAGGCCACCTTACCTGAACTGATCACATAAAACAACCGGGCTAAATACCGTTCGTGATACTACCACCCCCCGTCTCCGGAGGATTTGAGCGGAACGGTATCGTTGCGTTTGCGTCTGATTGCGCATCCAATCGCACGTGGTCGTGTGATCGGATGCGCGAAGACTCGCAAACGCTACTATAATGCAGCGGGCGAGCGAATCTTCCGGCTGATGTCCGACGACGATAGTCCACAGAGGGATCCGCTCTCGCCGTACTACCCCGGGGACGTTCCCGAGGTCCCGGGGAACGGCCGGACGTGGTTCGCGGTACTGATCGCGGCGATGCTCCTTCTGGGAGCGGCCTACGGCGTCCTCTCGCTGCTTTTTTTCTGATTTGAGGGCCTCTCGTGTCAACCCCTCGGGATGTTTACCGGCGAATGACGACCGTCTGGACGGCCGAAGCGGCGGAAGTCTTTTTCCGTGGTGGTGACCACTGCTGAACGATGGCAACCGACGACGACGCGTCCCCCGCCAGTGGGGAGGGCGGTGACGCGTTAGAGGGGGACGGGGAGCAACCGCCGTCTACCCTCGAGGGGGATGTCGATGGGACCGCCGGGGAGGCGGAAGCAGCGTCGCCGGGTGCGACCGCCGACGAGGGACCGACGGTCGCCGTCGGCGAGTACACCTGGGCGGATTTCCTCGACGAATACGGCGTCGACGGCGACGTCGAGTCGCTGTACCGGGGGTACGATCCCCGGGAGCACGACGAGGAAGACGATAGCGGCGGCCGCTGGGACGACGGCGAGGAGGTGGCGATCCCGACGCCGACCCGCGCGGACTGGGACTCGGTGAGCGTCGACCCCGAGTCGTATCTGAACTTTCACCCCGTCGACGCCGACGACGAGGTCGAGTCGGCCGCGGAAACTGCGGCCCGCCTGTCGCAGTCCTTCGAGTCGTTCTGCGACCCCGAAACGACGCCCGTCGTCAAGGACGTCTGGCTCTGGGAACACTACAAACGGGAGTACTACTACGAGTCGGACGGCTCGCGGCCGCGTGACGACGAGGGCGAGATCGAGCGGTTCGACCCGGCCGCGGCCCTGGGATTCGATCCGGACGCAATCGAGGAGACGCTCGCCCACGGCGGGAGGCGCGCTTCGGAACTGAAAGAGATCGTCGACGAGCGGACCGTCGACGTCGCCCCCGAGTTCGACGAGGACGCCTTTTTCACCGACGCACGCGGGATGACGACCGTCGTCAACCGCTACGACCTCGAGAAGGCCGTCCCCTTCGAGAAGAAGACGCACTTCCGGGAGGTCGAACGCTACTGGGTCAACAAGCCCCACTCCTTTGTGATCATCTTCCACTCCCGGAAGGAAAACGAGAAGAAGTACTACGCGATCCAGCCCCACCAGAACCGGATCGAGGGCGAACTCGCGGAGTTCCTCACGGGGAAGCTCCGGACGGCGATCAAATACGACGACGACAGCGTCACGGCGGAGGGGACCGACAACCGACGGAGTGTGATCGAACAGCAGTCGCTGGAACTCCTCGAACGGTACGGTCTCTACGAGCCCCCCAGCGATCCGCGGGCCGCGGGGCTCTCGATACTCCCGAAACGAACCGTCGACGCCGAGGAGGACGGAGGGCTGCTCTCCGGTCTCGACGTGAACCTCGGGATCGGTGACGACGACGAGGACGACGTCGCCGAGTCGGAAGCGTCGCCGTCCGAACGGCGGATGGCCGTCTACGCCCGTCAGCTCGGAATCCACGAGGATTCGTTCGGCGGGCGACTCGACTGGCTCTTCGAGGCCGCAAGCGACGCCGCGGAGGGCGGACTCGAGGGAATCGCCGCGCGACCGGAGCCGGCGGTGCTCGCGGAGGATCCGACCGATCTGAGCGACTATCAGGTGGAAAAGCTGCTGTACGTCCTCCGGCGGGACTTCATCGGGTACGAGCGGATCGACCCGATCAAACACGACGTCAACGTCGAGGACATCTCCTGTGACGGGTACAACTCCCGGGTGTTCGTCTACCACTCCGACTACGAGCAGATCATCTCGAACGTCGAGCACGGCGAGGACGAACTCGACGACTTCGTCGTGAAACTCGCCCAGCGCTCCGGGAAGGGCATCTCCAAGCGGCGGCCACAGGTCGACGCGACGCTTCCCGACGGTTCGCGTGCGCAGTTGACGCTCGGGCGGGAAGTCTCCGATCACGGGACGAACTACACCATCCGGCAGTTCAAGGACGTCCCGCACACGCCGATCGACCTCGTCAACTGGAAGACATTCTCCTTAGAGGAGATGGCGTTCCTGTGGCTCTGCATCGAGAACGACAAGAGCCTGATCTTCGCCGGCGGGACCGCGTCCGGGAAGACGACCTCGCTGAACGCAGTGTCGCTTTTCATCCCCTCGAACGCGAAGATCGTCTCCATCGAGGACACCCGGGAGGTCGAACTCCCCCAACGGAACTGGGTCGCCTCCGTCACCCGACCCTCGTTCAGCGACGACGACCGCGGCGACGTCGACGAGTTCGACCTGCTGGAGGCCGCGCTCCGGCAACGGCCCGACTACATCGTGATGGGCGAGATCCGCGGCGAGGAGGGGCGGACGCTCTTCCAGGTGATGTCGACCGGCCACACCACCTACACGACCTTCCACGCCGACAGCGTCGGCGAGGTGCTCAAGCGCTTCACCACCGACCCGATCAACGTCTCGAAGACGATGTTCACGGCGCTGGATCTGGTGTCGATCCAGACCTCCACCCGCGTCAAGGGCGACAAGGTCAGGCGGAACAAGTCGCTGACCGAGATCAACCACTACGACGCCGAGAACGACGAGATCAACGTCCAGGACGTCTATCAGTGGCAGGCCGAGGGCGACGAGTTCCTCAAGATGGGGTCTTCGAACACCTTAGAGGACGTCCGGTTCGACCGCGGGTGGACCCGAGACGAACTCGACGAGGAACTGTTCAAGCGGCGCGTCGTCCTCGCGTACCTGATCGACCGCGGGTTCAACACGTACACGCAGGTGGCGGCGACGCTGCAGGCGTTCATCAACGACCAGGAGACGATCCTCGCGTTGATGGCTCGCGAGGAACTGGAACGCAGCCTCGAGGACCTCCGGGAGATGGAGTCGGTGCAGATCGACGTCGACCCCGAGAAGGAGAAGATGGTCCCGCGTCCCGACCCCGGCGAGGAGGTCAGTGCGCTGTGTAAGGAGATCCTCGAGGAGGCCGCAGAGAGGCTGTGGCCCGAGTACCGCGACCTGGAAGACGTCGACGTCGCCGACGCTTTAGTCGACGTCGAACCGGCACCTGACGTCACGCCCGCTGCGGGCGAACACTCGGAACTGGACTCGCTGGCGGCGGAAGCGGACGCCCCGGCGCTCGATGCCGGGCCGGACGAGAGCGACAGTGAACTCGACAGCGGCGAGTCCTCTGCGCCGGCGCTCGATGGAGTCGTCGACGAGGAGCCGTCCGACACCGTGGAGGATGGCGTCTCCGCGGGGACCGACGACACCGGCGAGTTCGGGACCGAAGCGGAACCCGACAGCGCCGACCAGTCCGAGGCGACAGCTGATGCGGACGTCCCACCCGGTTCGGCAGATGCCGACGTATCTCCCGACCCAACTGACGCGGAAGCGTCCTCCGGCACAGCAGACGCCGACGTCGTCGACGAGAGCAACACCCAGCAGGAGAGGGACTCCGAGGGTGACATCCCCAGCGGCGACGACGAGAGCGATCTCGGTGCGGATTCGGCGGTTCCCGCCGCTGAGGACGCTACGGAGGACGGCGAGTTCGGGATCGAGGATCTGCTCGAGGAACCGAGCGACGAAGGGACAGACGACGGGGAGTGGGACTTCGGCGAGTTCGAGCAGGTCGATCCCGACGAGGGCGAGGAGTCCGACGAGACGGGTATCAGCCCGGACGGCGGAGACGAAGCCGGATCGGCGGAAAGCGACGGTGAGGGGGCCGAAGACAGTACCGACGGCGCGCGGGGGTCGGAGGAATGAGCCTCGACGTCGGCGAGGGCGACGGCGGCGAACTCGACCGGAGCACCGACACGCTCGGCGACGCGTTCTATCCTCTCTTTCAATTCCTCTTCGACGAGGAGGGTGATTTCGTCGCGGACGTCGGTCGGAAGCTCGAACAGGCGCGGATGCCGGCGACGGTAGAACTGTATCTCTCGAACGCCCTGGCCATCGGCGTCATCTCGGGCGGTGCGCTCTGGCTGCTCGGCACGTTTATCGGCTGGGCGATCTTCGAGTTCGGCCTGGTCGCGCCCGAAGTTTTCAGTATCGGCCTGCCGGTGGGCGATGCCGCGACGGCGGCGGCGCTGAATGCGCTCACCGTCCCGGCGGTCACGATCGTCTCGGGAATCGTATTCGGGTCGATCGGGTTCGCCCTCGGGTTCGGCACGCTCGTGGCAGTCCCGTACTCGAAAGCGTCGGGGCGCAGGCGCGAGATCAATATGCTGCTGCCCGACGCGATCTCGTTTATGTACGCCCTCTCGGTCGGCGGGTTGAACCAACTGGAGATCCTGGAAGCGATGGGCCGCGCCGACGACACCTACGGCGAGGTCGCAAAGGAGTTCCGGAGCATCGTCCGCGAGACCGAGTACTTCGGCACCGACTACCGGAACGCGATCCGCGAGGGCGCGATGACCACGCCCTCCGAGGAGCTGTCGCAGTTTCTGACCGATATGCTGTCGATCGTCAACTCCGGCGGCGATATGGAGCGCTTCCTCGACGACAAGAAGGAAAAGCACCTGCGGACGGCCAAACAGGAACAGGAGACCGTTCTGGAGACGCTGGAACTGTTCGGCGAGATGTACATGACGTTGTCTTTGTTCCCCCTGCTACTCATCATTATCCTCGTCATTATGAGTATGCTGGGGCAGGCCCAGGACTTTCTCCTCTACGGGACCGTCTACGGCCTCATTCCGCTGACGGGCGTTGGATTCCTCGTGCTCGTTTCGACCGTCAAACAGGACGAGCCAGGCGACGGCTACCTCCAGCCGTCGAACAGCACCGATCGGCTGGAACAGGTCAACCGCGAGGGGTTGATCCACATGGGGTTGATCGAGAGCTTCATCGGCGAATTCAGGGTCTTCGAACACATCCGGGCGCGAGAGGGGACGTACAAGACGAAACAGTTGCTTCGGCAGCCGCATCTGTTCTTCCGGGATCACCCGCTGTACACGCTCATCCTGACCGTGCCGGCGTCGCTTGCACTCCTGGGCGTCGCCATCACGAGCGGGGCGGCGCCGCTGGGCTGGGAAGGGATGCTGAACAACCCCATCTGGGGCACGTTCATCTGGTGGTACGTGCCGGTGTACATCATCGGGATCCCGCTCGCGGTCTTTCACACCTGGAACGTGCGCTCCCGGAACGCCATCACCGGGAAGCTCTCCGACAACCTCCGGAAACTGTCGAGCGCCAACGACACCGGCCAGACCTTGCTGGAATCGATCGAGACGGTCGCAGCGACCTCCTCGGGGAAGCTCGCCGACGAGTTCGAGGTGATGCACGCCAAGGTGAACTACGGGATGAGCCTCCGGAGCGCCCTCGTAGAGTTCAACAACAAGTACCACATTCCGAGGCTCGCACGAACAGTCAAACTCATCTCGAAGGCACAGGAGGCCTCGAGTCAGATCACGGAGGTCCTGACGGCGGCGGCGCAGGCATCCGAAAATCAGGACGACATCGAAAGGGAGCGGAAGTCGCGAACCCGGATGCAGGTGGCGATCATCCTGATGACGTATCTGACGCTGCTCGGCGTGATGGCGATCCTGAAGACACAGTTCCTCGATGTGATGGCTGGACTCGCCTCCGAGGCCGGGTCAGGGGGCGGCGAAGCCGCAGGCGGCCTGAACTTCGGCGGCGGCATCAACATCGACCTGCTGTCGGTGCTTTTCTTCCACGCCGTGACGCTCCAGGCGGCACTGTCTGGCTTCATCAGCGGCTACATCCGTAACGCCGACATCGTCTCGGGAGTGAAGTTCGTGGTCATCCTGCAGACGATCGCGCTTTTGGTGTGGATGGTGGTCGGGTGATGTGTGCCGCAAAGCGCCGGGACAGAGAGCGGGGACGAGTCGGCCATCGGGCGCAGACGACGATCGATTTCGCGATCGGCATCGGCGTGTTCCTGCTCGTGGTCGCCTTCGTCGTCGCCTTCGTCCCGACGATCTTCACCCCGTTTCAGAGCGCCGAAGGGCCGGGGGCCGCAGACCGGATCGCGACGTCGCTGTCGACGGATCGACTCGGCGATCCCGCGACGCCGTACGTGCTGAACGACACCTGCACGAACGCCTTTTTCGACCAGTTGCACGGCGGCGCCGACGCCCCGACGTCGTGTGGGTTCGACACGACTGCTGACACGACCGACGAGATGTTCACGCCGGGCGCGACGCGGGACGTCAACGTCTCGATCCGGACGCTCGACGGGACGGTCGTCACCGACGGCGTGCAGTACACGGCAGGACCGCCGGTCACGGAGACGACTTCGGTGACTGCCGCGACGCGCGTGGTGTACGTCAACGGGGAACCGCACAGGCTGCTCGTGAGGACGTGGTGATGGACCGCGCACAGGCGCACACGCTGGAGGCGATCACCGCCGCGATGATCCTGATCTCCAGTCTCGTGTTCGCACTCCAGGTGACGGCCGTCACGCCGTTGACCGGCAGTACCTCGAGTCAGCACATCGAAAACCAGCAGGCAGCCGTCGCCGAGGGCGTCCTCGCGTCGGCCGAAGAGAACGGAACGTTGGCTGAGACGATCCTGTACTGGAACGAATCCGCCCGCAACTGGCACGGGGCGACCCGGGAGGGGTATGTCCGCGGCGGCCCCCCGACGACGTTTGGCGGCGTATTGAACGATACGTTCATCGAACGGGGCATCGCCTTCGACCTGACGGTCTACTATATCGACGAGGACGGGACCCGCCAGAGCCGAGCGATCGTCGACCTCGGCGAGCCGAGTGATCACGCCTCGACAGCGCGACAGCTGGTCACGCTCGCCGACGGCGATCACCTCGTCAACGCGGACGGCACCCGCTCGTCGTCGACGCTTTCGAACGCGTCCTACATCGTCGACGATGGGCACGCAGAGGGGGACCTGTACTCGGTTCTGGAGGTGGAGATCGTCGTATGGCGGATGTAACCGCTCGGGACGGTGAACGTGAGGGGCGTTCCCCAGACCACGACCGCGCCCAGTTGCTTCTGGTCGGCGCGCTCGCACTCGCAGTGCTTTTCGTCGCGCTGGCGTTGCTCCTGAACACGGCGATCTACACCGGCAATCTGGCCACGAGAGAGACCGGCGTCGACGCCGTCCCGGCCGTCGAGTACGTCGGAGAAACCCGGACGGCCGGCGTCGACACCATCCGATCAGTGAATCGCCTGAACAACACCTCGACGGATGCGCTGAACTCGGCGCTCAACGCGTCGATAGATCGGTGGGACGACCTGGCATCCCACCACCGCGCAGTCGCCGGGGACGGCGCAGCGGCCAGCGTCGTCGCCGTCACGAACGGCACGCGGATCCAGCAGGACGACGCCACCCGGAGCTACATCGACGAGAGCGGCACAGCAAACTGGACGGTCGCAGCCGACGCGGATCTCTCCGGTGTCAGGTCGCTGCGGCTGAAAGTCGACGAATCGACGCTCCCGGGCGGCTTCGCCGACGACGTCTTCCACATCAACGTCTCCTCCACCGAGGGAACCTGGAGCGTCTACGTCTATACCAACGCGGCCGACGACCCCGAGATACGCGTGTTCAACGACGGCAGCGAGGTCGCACAGTGTCCGGCCGGGTCGGTCACTGACGGGACGTTCGTAATCGACGTACCGAACGAATCCGTCGGCGGCGCGCCGTGTGCGGCGCTCGGCGACGTCGACGACGTCGGCACCGACGCCGCGATCAGATACCGGTACGGCAACGAGGCGGGCGGCACGTACACGATGGTCGTCGACGAGCCACCGTCGGCGCTGACGCTGCCGGGGCTCGTCGCGGCCGGCTCGGGACAGCCTTACTACACGCCGGCGATCTACAGCGCGGATCTCTCGGTGCGCTACCGCACGCCGGAACTGGACTACGAGGCTCGAATCGGGGTGCAGCCGCCGTGACGGAACAACGCGGACGGTCGCAGTGTGAGGATCACGGCGCGAGGGCCGACCGCGCGGTGTCGATTACGGTGAACTACGTCATCACGCTGAGCATCACGGCCGTGCTCATCTCCGGACTCCTCATCGGCGCCAGCGCGTACGTCGAGAGTCAGCGCGACCGCGTCGTCCGTGAGGAACTCGACGTCATCAGCCAGGGGCTCGCTGCCGGCATCGACGACGCCGACCGGCTCTCGCGGGCGGACGCAGAGTCCCGCTCCGTGCGTGTGGGCGTAGATCTCCCACGGCGGGTGGCGGGCGAGTCCTACCAGCTCCGAATCACGGAACTCGCGAACCCGCCCGACCAACCGGCCCAGTACGAACTGACGCTGCGATCGGCGCAGTCGGACGTGAGCGTTACGCTTACCCTCTCGACGCTCGTACCGATACAGGAAGGAACAGTGACAGGGGGACCGGTCGTCGTCCGACTGGACACGGCCGGGCCGGTGCTCGTCATCGAGGCGGGCGACTCGACAGGGTTGCCGTCGTTACGCCAACCGAATATCGGGGGAGCTACGATATGACCAACCGAGCACAGTCGTCGAATATCGGCTTCATTCTGCTCTTAGCCCTGACGATTACCGGGGCGGGAGTCATCGTCGCGGTCGGCTCCTCGGCGCTCGAGGACGTCCAAGAGCAGACGTCGCTCAGCCGCGCGGAGCACTCGATGACGCTGCTCGACGCCCGGGTGGCGACCGTCGGACTGGGCGAAAACTCGGTCCAGACTGTCCGACTCGGCCGCGCCGACAGCGGCGACTACACCGTCGAATCGGAGACCGGGTGGTTGCGGATCGAGCATCAGAACTACACCGCAAACGAGAGGGAAACGATCTACAACGCCAGCCTCGGCTCGATCACCTACCAGACCGCCGGAACCGAGGTCACCTACCAGGGCGGTGGCGTCTGGCGCCATCAGGACGGCGGGACATCGATGGTGTCGCCGCCGGAGTTCCACTACCGCGGAACGACGCTGACGCTACCAGTGCTGCGGATCCGCTCGAACGACGCCGCGACTGGAGATGCGACCGCGAGGATCCAGCGCGAGGGGGAGATAGTCCGGGTCTTCCCGAACGAGGCCGAATCGTACGACGTGACGGGCGAGCCGTACGTGAATCCGATCCGGGACGGAACCGCATCGGTGACCGTCCACAGTCGGTATTACAAGGGGTGGGCCGACTACTTCCGGACCCGCACCTCCGGGAACGTCTCCGTCGACGACGGAAACCGGACCGCGACTGTCGTTCTGGAGACCGCAGACATCGCCGGTCCCTTCGAGTTCCCCGAGAAAGGTGGGGAGGTGCCCGTCCGCCGTGTCCAGTCCGGTCACTCGATTACGGATTTCGAGACGTCGATCAAGAAAGACAGCGGGACGTTCAACAACCTCTACGTCTCCTTCTACATCGAGGAGGGTGACAAGGCCTACGAGGCGGCCGTCGAGGTCCCGAACGGGATCGGGAACAACTACTGTCAGGACGGCGATCCCGGCTCCGAGGAACTGACGATGGACGTCTACTACTACGACGATGGAACGCCGGAGGGCGTCCACCGATGGTCGAACGACAGTATCCCCTCGGACTCGGGCGACGTCCAGTTGGACTGCACCGAGGACGACGACACGGTGATCCGGATCGATTTCACCGGCACGGAGCAGAATTTGACGTACGGCGGCAGCAACGTCGGCGAGGAGACCGCCATCGACTGGGACGATCGCAACGACTCGGCGACCGCAAAGCCCGACCCGACCACGTTCGCTCACACGGACGATGACGGCGAGAACACCACGTACACCTACGGTGACAAACAGAACATCCGGATTCTCACTCGCCACTACTTCGCGACGTTCGGTCCGGACTTCGAGATCCGCGTCTTCCACGGGCCGGGCGACCGCGGAACGACGCAGATCGACACGAGCGGATCGGGCGGGACGCTCCGGTACGAGCGGGCCAGCGGCGGCGCGTACATCACCTACCTACACGTCACCGAGAACAACGTGAGCGTCGAACTGAACTGAGGGGGGAGTAGCGCGCTCACCGCACGCGGAGGCCTTCAGGGATGATTGCAGCACGCGGAGAGAGTCTATTATCTCACCGCGCGCGGAGCCCTTCAGTGAGGCTGAGGATGCCGTTGCCGACCTCGATGAGGACAGTTCGGTCGGGTTCCGGACCGAGTCGACAGCGGAGAGTCTCCGTTCGCTGCCTATCCAGGGTCGCCCGAATTTCGTACTCGCCGGCCGGAACCGCGTCGAGTTCGCTTTCTGTCGCGCCGGGCTGCAGGTAATATGAATCCTGGAAGACGGTGTCGCCGTCGAGCGTCGCGACTTCGAGACGGAGATCGTACGCTTCCCTGTGGGCGTAACTGCGGATGTGGAGGTCTTCGCTGTGGACGTGGACTGTTCTCGCGCCAGTCGCCTCGTCGTCGGTTCCGCCGCGTCGCTGCTTCGCTTGCTTCGGGGACATACCTACGCGTTCACTCAGAAACGTCAAATACCTAACTTAGGCTCAAAGCCCTCTTTGACTGTCCGCCCGACGACGCTGCCTCGTGGCTGGACGCCGTCCTGAAACAGGTTTACAGATTGCAAGCAGAATGCCCCGAGGCGATTCACGACGGTGCCAAGTGACTACTCGAAGGAGGTCCGCACACGGCTCCAGACGATCGTGACGCGGTCGACGTCGGTGGCGTTGCAGGATACCGTCCCGGAGCTTCCGGGGGGTGGCCGCGTCGACGACCGAACAGTCGAAGCCGACCGACTCGTAGTGGCGACCCCACGCTTCCGGATACGGCGTCGTGACGTTCACGCGGACCAGATCGTGGCCGCCAGCGTCGTCGTAGAACAGCCGGGAACGCGACGCGGCCGTCCGGATCCGGACTGTCTGTGAGCCACCGACGGCGACCGGCCCGGAGTGCTCCTGTCTGATCAGCGTGAGCTGAACCCGGTCGTCGTCGACGACCACGGGCGGGCCGCGAATCATCGCGGCGCCGCCGCCGGCACTGTCCCGGAGGACCGCACCGTTGCTGAGGCGGATCTCCCCGCCCGCCTCGATATTGTACACCAGCGGCGAGAGGGAAAACTCCCAGTTTCGGGGGGGTTCCGCCACCCTCCGGGTCGACGGTCACGTTCATCGAAGCGTCGTCGGCGGAGCGCAGAGTCGCCTCCGCGAGTTTGACCTCGGTACCCCGGCTCGGCGCGCCCTCCAGGACGTCGTCGACGTTGTCCGCGAGCACGTCGAACGCGCGCTGGGCGTTCTCGATCCGCTCTGCATCGCGTGTGGCTTCGAGTTCCGAGACGCCGATCGCGTAGACGGCGCCGACGGAGGCGACGATGAGCGAGAAGACGAGGACGAAGCTGATTGTCTCGCTGACCGCACGGTCGGTGCGCGCGGACGGACGCCAGCCACCGTCGCGGTCGCGTCTCATAGTTCCGGTTTTGCGGTGAGGGAGTTAAGGATACTGCCGGACGACCGCCGACCCGGCAGGACGCGTCCGCTTTTCGGCGTCGGTCGCTCGGTGGAAAGGGACTGGCGGTCAGAGCTTCGATATTTCCAGCGTCTCCTGTCCACACTGGGGACACGCCCGTGCGACGAACTCTCCGGTCTAGTCCATCAACTTCGTTCCTTCGTCGCGACAGTTCGTACAGGAAACTGGCGTCTCGCCGCTGTCCATTGCTTTCCCGACTATCGAGCGCTGGCTGCTCATACTGTCGGCTGTATGTCTATGAAGGATCTCGCGACCCCGGGGTCACGAATATCTTGCAATAGTACAGCCGACAGTATCAGTCTCCCCGGATGGTAGCTGGGGGCAATTCACGTCCATATCGGGGTGGTGCCGGTCATTACGTAGCGGATCGATACGGGTCGCTACAGATATGCATCCAACCGTGGCCCCGGTGTTTTTATAAATAGAAGGAGAATGATTACAGGTTGTGGGGCAGCTGGGTGACACTATTGACACGGGGGACTGACGACTGGCTGCAGGCGATTGGGGTCGCGTTCGTAGGCGTGATATTAGTGATGTCACTTATCGCGCCTGCAGCCACGGCTACGACACAGAGTGCAGACGTGACGTTCGTCGAGTCACAGATTACGACAGAGACTACCTGGACACCGGCAGAGGGGCCATATCGGGTGATTCAGGACATCGAAATCGCGCCGGGGGCGACACTGACGGTGGAACCGGGAACCAAGATCGAATTCGCCGAGGATATCACCGTCACCGTGAGTGGTTCACTCCAGGCACGCGGGACAGCCACCCGCCCGGTGGAGATCACACGATCCGACGGCGCAGCGGCGGACCGTCGCTGGGCAAGCCTCGAGTACAACGGGACCGAAAGGAGCACCCTTCGGCTCCGGAATACGACCCTTCGAGGCGGTAGCGCGGGGATTACCGTGGCGAGCGATGCGGGGACAGTCGCGATCGTCGATTCGAGGCTGCGTGATTTCACCAGTGCCGGCCTCGCGATCGATGAGACGACCGCAGCACCACCGATCACGGTCAGGAGGACGGCGTTTCGCGACATCGGAAGCCACGCGATTCAGGCGAGTCCGAACGCTGGTACGACTGACCGCGTCTCGTTGACGGCCACACCGGACACGATAGATGATGCTGCGGAGCATACGTTCGCATATCAGCCCGGTGTTGGTGTCTCGCTGGACTCGATCCAGCTCGACTATCGTTCGGACGGTTCCGTCGCAGCAGTGGGAGCAGACAGTATCGAACGCATCGGTCTCGACCGGAACCGAAACGGCAGCATCGAACGATCGTTTGCCGATTCGGTGGCTTCGGTTTCGTCGACAGACAGCCAACTGCAGATAGCGCTCTCCGAGTCCGTCCACGTCCCGGACGACGGACAGCTGATCGTCGAATACGAGGATGCGGTGAACCCGACGACACGCGGGATCTATCCGGTTGCGGTCACGCTGCAAAAAGGGGGAATCTCGCAGATCGCCGCCGGTGTCGAAGCACCCTTTGTCGTCGGAGATGTGACGTCTCCAGCCGAAGGAAGCCCGGAGGCCGAACAGCCGACGACACGAGTGAAGGGGCTTACCGTCGTCGACTCGGCGTTCAGTGAGGTCGACGGATCCGGCATCTTCGTCGCGGCCGACCGCGCCCGGCGCTTTCAGGCTTCGCGAAACCGGATCGACGGAGTAGACGGCAGTGGTGTCGTGGTTCGTGCGGAGGAAAGCGAGAGCTACTTCTGGTACAACACGATCACGGCCGCGAATGACGGTATTCGGATCGGTACCCGTACTGCCACGTCGATGACGGCCCACGGGAATCGGATTCACAACAGCCGAACTGGAATCCGAGTGCGGCAGTCTGAGACGGATAGTTACCGAACCGGAGACATCACACTGCGGGAAAATACGCTCACCAAAAACGCCGTCCACGGCATCGGCATAAGCACCCGGAGCCTCGAACTCGCGGTCGATCTCTCCAACAACACTGTTCGGGAGAACGGCCGTGACGGCGTACACGTCTTCGGGTGGATACTTCGCCGGGGAGAGATCAGCGGTAACGAGGTCGCTGACAACGGTGACGACGGTATTGCGATAGATGGCACCGTCGTCTCAAAGCTGTCACTCTACGATAATACTATCGAAGATAATTCCGCCGACGGTGTGGCGATCCGTACCGATGCCGCAGCACGTGCGCTCGACGTCCACAACAATACGGTCAAAAACAGTGGCGAACACGGGGTCACGGTTCAGTCGGACCTCCTCGTTCACGGAACCACGGTGAGTGAAAACCAACTCACGAATAACGCCGGGGCCGGACTCGTTGTGTCCAGCCCCATCACTCATCGCGGGAATCTCTCCGTTGCGAACAACGTGATCGCTGCAAACACCTACGGGATGGTTCTCCGGGGAGTGATGGAGACGACGGTTCGCGACAACGACATCGTGTTCAACACGAACCGCTTTGCTGATCCGGTCGAGATGCCGGATGTCCAGCCAGGGACGGGAAGCTACGTCGCTGAAGGCGCTGCCGGTGTGATCGTCAATCAGGCGCAGTCCGACGTCCCGCTCTCTGAACTCGTCTCGGATCCAGCAATCACCGAGGATCTCAGAGCTGTGCGGCTCTGGGAAGGAACGGTGGCTGTCTTACGCACGGACGGACCCAGTGAAACCCGGACCGCCGAGCGGAGTGCCCTCACACTCCGACGAGTGAGCGGCGACATCCCCACCGGAATACGCGTCGCAAAAACTGGGTCGGCAAACAGGAGCTATCAGTTCACCGACAACGGTCTGTACGGGCAAGACCGCGGCCTGACAGTCGATATCGCACCATTCATCACGGCCAACACGACCGCGCTCATCATCCCCGAATCGAGTCGGACAGTCCACGCCGAATCCAATTACTGGGGGAGTCGTCGTGGCCCGTATCACTCGTCAATTCTCCCGGAAGGAGATGGGAATCCGGTCGTCACAAAACGTGGCTGGGTCGACTTCGTTCCGTTCCGGGAAACGGCGCCTGACGCCGAGTACACTCGCCCGACTGCGACGATCGACACCCCGATGAACCCTCGGCCGGGAGATGACATCCGACTCTCCGCGAGTGACTCGGCAAGCGAGCAGGGGTCGATCGTCCGGTACCGGTTCAGCGTCAACGGGGACGCGCAATCGGTTACCGATCGCCCGACGGACAGTTTCGAGATGCCGGACGAGCCGGTCGAGGTGAGCCTCGTCGTCGAAGACAACCTGGGAATCGACAGCAACACGACCTCGATCACGATCGAACCGGGAACAGCAACGACAACTGCGACGCCAGCGTCAGCAGCAGCCGAGACGGGGACCTCACCGACACCGTCGACAGCCACAACGCCGGGAGAGACACCGCCGCCGGCGGATTCGGCACCGACACTACTCGGTAGCCTGAACTCGATCTGGGGCATACTCGGCGGGGTGTTCTATCTACTGGCACTGGTTTTCGGCGGCTACGGAATGGCACTGACAGTGACGAACCGCTCTCCCCCCGTCGATGGACTGCAGATACAGGCTCTCGCGGGGGTTGGTGTGTTGATCTGGATCGTCGCCGGATTCATCGGTTCTGGCCCGTTGCTGACCGTTGGCATAGCCGCGGCAGTCGCGTGGGGTGCGCTGACGGGAGCCGCATACCTGATCGCAACACGAGGGCTAGTGTAATCGGAACACGCGAGGGGCAACTCGGCACCACCGGCCACGTCGACGAGCAGGTGTCGTTATCGCGGCCGTCAGCGACTCACGCGGTCAGTTCTTTGTCGATAACGACCGCCTGAGACGGTTTGTGGACGATCTCTACTGACACCTCGCTTCCCTGCGTCAGTGAACACTTGCTGTCCGGTATCCGAAAGATGATGACGTCACCGGCGGTGAACTGTCCACCCTGGAGCAGCGCCCCACCGTTGTCGACGCCCGCCACGCTATTGTCGATCAGGTTTAACGAACGTTCGTCGAAAATATTGTCGCCCTCGATTTGGCCGTCGGATTCGCGGATCGCGTTCCCCGATCCCGCGGGGAGGTTGACGATCCGCCCCCGTCTCGTCCCGTCGCTGCATTCGGCCCGCACCGAGATTTCGATCTCCGATATCGTGAGTGGATCACCGGAAACGTGTGTGATCTTGACGATCCCACCGCTGTTTCCGTCCTGCGGGAGAAACGCTCCGTCTGACTGTGCGACGTTCGGCGCAGGTTCCCGAAGTTCGTCGGTGAATCCGAACATCACGGTGGATATCGTCGCTGCGAGAATTACGACGATGCCAACTAGAAGTATAGTAGCAATAACATAGGAGGTAGCCCGGGATCGCCGCACCATACCGGAGTTAGCCCTGGCGAAGGTATACCGCTTCCCTTGTGGACGCGCGAACGATCGGTTCGCGGCTCGGCCCTTCCGCGTGCCTCCGAGGACGAACGGGAGCGGAGGAACCGAGAAAACGCCGTCCGGAATCCGGCTCAGTCGTCGCTGGTCTGGGCGACCGCGTCGCTGTCGTCGCCGGGGGGCGTCGCCCCCGCCGCGGGCGGGAGCTCCTTCCGGACGTCGTCGCGTGCGCGCTCCTCGATGACCTCCGCGTAGGCGTCGGGCATCACCTTCACGAAGTCGGAGACAACGTTTGCCCAGTCGTCGAGCATCCACGCCGCGCGGTCGCTGTCGGTATAGGTCGCGTGGTTCTCGACGAGCCGGCGGAGCATCTGTCTGTCGAGGACCTCAAGCGTCTCCGACAGCGAGACCATCCCGGTGTTGGTCTTGTCGGCGAACTCGTCGTCGGGGTCGTAGACGTAGGCCACGCCGCCGGACATCCCGGCCGCGAAGTTCCGTCCCGTGTCGCCGAGCACGGCGACGACACCGCCGGTCATGTACTCACAGCCGTGGTCGCCGACGCCTTCGACGACGGCCTTCACGCCGGAGTTGCGGACGGCGAAGCGCTCGCCGGCGACGCCGTTGACGTACATCTCGCCCTGCGTCGCGCCGTAGAGTGCCACGTTGCCGATCAGGACGTTCTCGTCGGCCTCGTAGGCGGCGTTCTCCGGCGTCTGGACGATCAGCTTGCCGCCGGAGAGGCCCTTGCCGATGTAGTCGTTGGCCGCCCCGGTGAGGTGCATCGTCACTCCCCCGGCGAGGAAGGCGCCGAAAGACTGGCCGGCGATGCCGTCGAAGTCACAGCGGATGGTATCGTCCGGGAGCCCGTCGCCGCCGTACGTCGCGGAGATGCGATTCGACAGCATCGCGCCGACCGCGCGGTCGACGTTCGAGACCGCCGAGTCGATCGCGACGGGCTCGCCGCCTTCGAGCGCCGGTTCGGCGCGCTCGATGAGTTCGTGATCCAGCTGGGCGGCGACCCCGGCGTGGATCTGTTCCTCCGTCTTCTGCCGCGTGTCGCCGGCGGGCTCGGCGATGACGTCCGAGAGATCCAGGTGTCTGGCCTTCTCGTGGTCGGTCTCCCGCTGGGTGAGCAGCGAGGGGCGCCCGATCATCTCCTCCAGCGACCGGAAGCCCAGTTCCGCCATAATCTCTCTGAGCTCTTGGGCGATGAACGTCAGATAGTTGATGACGTGGTCGGGCTGGCCGGGGAAGCGGTTCCGGAGTTTTTCGCGCTGGGTAGCGACGCCGACCGGACAGGTGTTCTCGTGACACTGCCTCGCCATCACACAGCCGGAGGTGACGAGCGAGGCCGTCCCGAAGACGTACTCCTCGCCGCCGAGCAGCGCCGCGACCGCGACGTCGCGGCCGGTCTTCATCCCGCCATCGACCGTGACGCGGATCCGCGAGCGCAGGTCCGTCGCCCGCAGCATCTGGTTCGCCTCGGCCAGGCCGAGTTCCCACGGCAGGCCGGCGTTCTTGATCGACGTCTTCGGCGACGCCCCGGTCCCACCGTCGTGGCCGGAGATGTGGACCACGTCGGCGTTGGCCTTCGCGACGCCGGCCGCGATGGTGCCGATGCCGGCCTCCGAGACGAGTTTGACGTTGATGTCGGCCTCGGGGTTGGCCGCCTTCAGGTCGTGGATGAGCTGTTTGAGGTCCTCGATCGAGTAGATGTCGTGCAGCGGCGGCGGGGAGATGAGGCCGACACCCGGCGTCGCAAACCGGACGTGGGCGATCATCTCGTTGACCTTCTTGCCCGGGAGGTGCCCGCCCTCGCCCGGCTTCGAGCCCTGTGCCATCTTGATCTGCAGTTCGTCGGCGTTCGTGAGGTACTCGGAGGTGACGCCGAAGCGCCCGGAGGCGACTTGCTTGACGTTACACTCCTTTTCGGTGCCGAACCGCTCGGGCGGTTCGCCGCCCTCGCCGGTGTTGGACTTGCCGCCGAGGCGGTTCATCGCCATCGAGTTGTTCTCGTGGGCCTCCGGCGAGAGGCTGCCGAGCGACATCGCGGCCGTCGAGAACCGCTGGACGATCTCCTCGACCGGCTCGACCTCCTCGATCGGGACCGACTCCCGGTCGGAGTCGAACTCCAAGAGGCCGCGTAGCGTCTGCAGCTCCTCGGTCTGGTCGTTGATGAGTTCGGCGAACTCCTGGTACTTCTCGTAGTCGCCCGATCTGACCGCCTGCTGGATCGTCCCGACAGTCTGGGGGTTCCACTGGTGGTGGATGCCGTCGGAGCGGTGTTCGTACTCGCCCTGGCGTTCCAGTTGCGGGTCGTCGCCGAACGCGACGGTATGTCGCGTGCGAACGTCCTCCTCGATCACGTCGATGCCGATGCCCTCCGTGCGGATCTCCGTCCCCTCGAAGTACTCGGCGACGAACTCGGAGTCGAGGCCGACCGCCTCGAAGATCTGGGCGCCCTGGTAGGACTCGACCGTCGAGATGCCCATCTTGGCCATCGTCTTCAGCAGGCCGTCCTCCAGCGCCTTCTTGTACGCCGCGATCGCTTCGGACTCGTCGGCCCCGTCGGGACCGGCGACGACGTCGGCGATCGTCTGGTAGGCGAGGTAGGGGTTGACGGCGTCGGCGCCGTACCCGACGAGCGTCGCGATGTGGTGGACCTCTCGGGGGTCACCGGATTCGACGACGAGGCCCGCGTGGTTCCGGAGCCCGTTGCGGACGAGACAGTGATGCACCGCGCCCGTGACGAGCAGACTCGGGATCGCGACCCTGTCCGGGCCGAGGTTCCGGTCCGAGAGGACGACGACGTCGGCGCCCGACTCGATGGCCGCGGCGGCGTCCTCGCGGACGCGCTCGACGGCCGCCTCGAGGGAGCGCTCGCGATCGTAGGTGATGTCGACGATCGTCGATGACATCGCGTCGCCGTCGGCCTCGCCCAGGGATCTGATGCTCGCCGTCTGCGCGTCGGTCAGCACGGGCGAGTCGAGCACGAGTTGGCGGGCGTGCGCCGGCGTCTCGTCGAGAAGGTTTCGCTGGGCGCCGAGTCTGGATTCCAGCGACGTGACCAGTTCCTCGCGGATGTAGTCCAGCGGCGGGTTGGTGACCTGCGCGAACAGCTGCTTGAAGTAGGTGAAAAGCGGCCGGTTGAAGTCCGACAGCACCGAAAGCGGCGTGTCGTCGCCCATCGATCCGACGGGGTCTTTGCCGTCTTTGGCCATCGGCTCAATGAGGTGACTCAACTGGTCGTGAGTGTAGCCGAACGCGGCCTGCGCCGCCCGGAGGTGCTCGAACTCGTCGCGGGGGGCGTAGTCGTCGGTGTCGACCATCGCTTCGAGCTGTCGTTGCTCCTCGTCGACCCACTCGCCGTACTTCTCGTCGGTCAGTGACTCGAAAACCTCCTCGTCGGGGATGACGCGCCCCTCCTCGGGGTCGGCCACGAACAGCTGGCCCGGCTGGAGCCGGCCGCGTTCGCGGATCTCGCTGGGGTCGGTGTCGAGCGCGCCGACCTCGCTGGCCATCACGAGCGTGTTGTCCGTCGTCACGTCGTAGCGGCACGGCCGGAGGCCGTTCCGGTCGAGGACGGCGGCGACGCGGTCGCCGTCGGTGGCGGCCACGAGCGCGGGGCCGTCCCACGGCTCGATCAGCGAGGCGTGGTAGTCGTACCACGCGCGGCGGTCGTCGTTCATCCGCTCGTCGCCGCGGAACGCCTCCGGGATCAGCATCCGGAGGACGTGCGGGAGGTCACGGCCGCCCTGCAGCAGCAGTTCGACGGCGTTGTCGACCGACGCGGTGTCGGACTGGTCGGGGTCGTTGATGATCGGCTTCAGCGTTTCGAGGTCGTCGCCGAAGGCCTCGTGTTCGAGGTCCGTCTCTCGACTCCGCATCCAGTTGATGTTCCCCTGGATGGTGTTGATCTCGCCGTTGTGGATGATGTGCCGGTAGGGGTGGGCGAGGTGCCACGCGCCCAGCGTATTCGTCGAGAATCGTGCGTGCACCAGCGTCAGTGTGGTCCGCAGGCGCTCGTCGTCCAGATCCGGGTAGTAGTCCGCGAGCTGCTCGCCCTTCAGCAGCCCCTTGTAGGTGAGCGTCTTCCGCGAGAGCGAACAGATGTAGAAGCGCGCCGAGGCCTCCGAATCCAGTTCCCCGATCTCGTTTTCGACAGCCCGCCGCGAGACGTACAGCGCGCGGTCGAAGGCGTCGGCGTCGAGGTCCTCGTCGGGAACGACGAACGCCTGCCAGACGTCGGGTTCGGAGTTCAGCGCCGTCGTACCGAGATCCGAATTGTCGGTCGGTACGTCTCGCCAGTGAACGACGTCGAGGCCGTGTTCACCGAGAACGCGTTCGAAGATCGTGACGAGGCCGGTCCGAGCGGCGTCGTCCTGCGGCATAAAGATCGAGCCGACCGCATACTCCTCGGGGAGATCGACGTCGACGACCGCATCGAAGAACTCGTCGGGGCGCTGTACCATAATCCCGGCCCCGTCGCCGGTGTTTTCCTCCGCACCGGTCGTCCCGCGATGTTCGAGGTTCTCCAGCAGTTCGATCCCGTCTGCAACAGTCTCGTGCGATCGACCGCCGTCGAGATCGATGACGGCGCCGACACCGCAGTTCGACCGTTCGTCCGTCGGATCCGCGAGACCGACGGACTCGTCGGTCGTGTCTCTCTGTGGCTTGGTCATACGTCTCAATCGGGGTGGGTCCTAAAGGGTCTTCTCCTCAAACAATAAGGGTACACTAACCACATATAAGGGCATTAATACAATACAAACGTGAGTGAATTACCGTTCGACAGGCGACGAACGGAAAGAACGATCGTGACAGTCACTTGGCAGTCGAAGATGCGAGCGGATCGAGGCTACGAGTCTGGCGACCGGCAGCAGACACGCAACGGCCGCGACAGGTCGCCCTGACGTCCCTCTTGGATCTGACGCCCCGATAGAACAGAGAGATATTATCGGAATACAGGACGGGGAAGTACAAAACCGACTCTCTGTTCGGCTAGATTGCGGTCGATACTTAAGCGGAGTTGTCCGTTGTCGAGTCAGTGTCCGAACTGCCCGCTGTTGTGTCGCTGTCTGCAACCATCGAGTCCGCGGACACAGTTCGAATCGCCTCGTGAATACCCAAAACGAGGCCCGGAACGACGATCATAAACAGATGTTCCTCGATCGGAATGCCGAACAGATCGTGCCCCGTCCGCAGCGTAATCTCGAAGACACCAACTTCCAGTGTGTACCAATCCCAGAGGTACGCGATGGGATACAGTGCAGCGATCGTGTACGCAGCACTGCGAAGCGCGTCGGCGTAGGACAGCAGTCCAAGCGCGACTGCGCCGAAGAAGAGCTCCGTTGTGAGATAGGTGTACGGCCCGAGTGCGGTAATATCCGGAAGCACGAGCCCGGAGAGCGGGCGGAACCAGACAGCCACGAACAGCAGTGCCAGAAAGACGTACGCACCCCGAATCAGTAGCATCGTCGCGATCGTCGGCTCCGCACGGATCGCGATCAGCACGATCGTGACAAAGGCGAGTGCGGCAAGCGGTGAGGCTGGTGGAAAGGCCCCGCCGAGCGTTCCCCAGAGCACACCTACGAGACCGAAAAACAGGAGCGCGGCAGCCACTCGCCGTGCCGGCCGGGGGCCGAGTAGCACGGAGACGGTCCGTTTGTCGATCGATCGGTCGTACGCGTAATCCTGCTCGTCGTCGATGATCTTGACACCGGCCAACGTCACAAGAAAGACGAGGGCGAATCCGATCGCCGCCGGAGTGAGAGTCGCGGTCTGGACGTAGAAGCCGCCGAGGATCGCAAGCGCGATCCCGGTCGGATAGCCCAGAGTCGTCGTGACTGGATTCGTGTCTAACTGTGGCGCGTGGAGATAGCCGACGAACCAGGTCGGGAGTGTGATGAGTGACGCTCCTGGCCCCACAACAATCCCGAGCGAGAGAGTACAGGCTGAGAAACCGAGGGCTGCACCGAAGAGTGCGAATCGACAACCACGCATCGACATCGGGTGATCATCGTCCTCCCCTCGGAGATAGAAGTCGACGTAGCCGTCTTTCACGTGGGCAGTGTACACGGCGAAGAACATCGCGGTCATATGGAGTGCGCCGATGGCGATCGCGAACTGGCCAGCGACAGCAGCACCGAACCAGGAGGCAGCAAGCGGCGGCAGCATAAACACGGGATGAATCTGGGAGAGCAGCGCTCGGACATCCGCACTGACACTACTTTTGTGTCGTGCGATAGCCATATTCTCACCAGGGAGTGAGAGCGATTAACACTGTTGGAGAACTTCGGGACCAGTGAATCGTATCGCAGGCTTGCTCACAACCGAATAGTTGAAGCGCGCTGTTTTCGTCCCCTGTATCGGTCGCATAGTATCTGACACCAAGGCAGATCAATTCGGCGTATGCAAGGCACAGATCGCGAGTTAGTCACGGGAAGATAGTCGAGTCCGAACGATCAGGATCGGGAGCCTCACGCGGCCGAATCCGACGAGGTCCCTTCGACAGCGGTAATCTCGGCATCCCCCGTACGGACGAGGTACCCCAATCCCAGGTTCGCAAGCACTAGCATCGCCACCACGCCAATGATTTTCGCGAGTGGGTTGTACCCCGCGATACCGGTCCCGATGTTGGTCAAAAACGTGGCCACGAGCACGAGGAATAGCACCCCGACGCGCTGGCTGTAGAGCGTCGTCCTGAGCGATGCGACCCCGTACAGGCCGAACCCTAACACGATGCCAAGGAAAACGCCCGGCAGGAAGAACATCGTGTACTCCTCGAGCGCACCGGGAATGACCCCAGCGATAACCCCGTACGAGGTCACCGCCATCGCCAGCATCGTGAGCAATCCGATTACCGCAAACACACCGCCGATCCGCGGCAGCCACTTGCTCCGCTCGGACAGTTTCGGATAGAATCCGAGGAGCGCGAGGAAAGAACACGTCCAAGCGGTCCCGATCAAGCCCTGTCCCAGCGTCAGATACTGGCTCTCCGTTCCGACTGCGAGATTATACAGCAGGATAGTCAGATCACCAGCGAACACCACCCCAGCGATTATGAACAGGAGTCCACGCCACGATTCGAGCGTCTTCAGACTATCTGTGTTAACTTTTAACATACATAAATAATAATGTTAAATTAGTATAATTGTTTCCACTGCTTTCAGCCGAGCGGCACCGAACAATGCTCTCAGGGGAATAAATCATCCGAGTACAGGACGAGCCGATAGCCGTCGCCGGCTTCTGTTCGCGTTCAGACGTCGCGGGGCGGCAGCATTCGCTCCTTCGCCACTCCGTTCACCGGCTCCTGCTCCGTGCGACTCATACTGTCGGCTATAACTATTGCGAGAGATTCGCGACTCCGGGGTCGCGAAATTCTTCACAGACTTGTAGCCGACAGTATCACCAGGCCGCGTGGTGCGTTCCTGCGAGTGCTGTTTCGAGTGAGTTGCGATGGAAAGCAACAGCACCCTCGCGGTCTAGCTCCGGATACCGTGGGTTGGTCACACGCCGTGCGGAGTCGACGGCGCTATCGGCGATTGCGGCAACGCGGTGGGCCGTGGGGACGTCTGGGTAGGGCCGCACACGTTCGTAGCCAGTTCGAAACGCCACCCGGAGGGGCGCAGGCTCGCTCACGTACCAATCGGCGACGAGATACTCCGCTTTCGCGACCGACAGCGGTGCCGGAGCGGCCAGCGGAGCTTCCCAGTCCAGCACGGCCGTCACCCGGTCGTCGGCAACGAGGGCGTTCCCGGGCCGGAAGTCCCACGGATAGAGTCGTGCCTGTGGGCTCCCGTCGATCGCCGGCTGATCGAACAGTCCTCGCAGATCGGATCGCAGCGGGTCGAACTCCTCCGGAAGGCGGTTCACCGCCCCCAGGCCGTACTCCCGGAACCACTCCTCCCAGTCCTCGTACGCTGGCGAAAGCACGTCACCGGGCGGCGAGAACTCACCCGGTGATTCGAGCCGGCCGTAGCTGTCGAACAGAAACACGTCGTGAAGTTGCGCCAGGTAACTTCCGAACGACCGCGCGAGCAGCGTTCTCACCTCGGGATCCGCCGCGGTAAACTGCTCGTGGAGGTCTTCGCCAGCGACGTAGGCGGTAAGTAGGTACGCGACACCGTCGTGTTCACCCGCCGAAAGCACCGGCGGCACCGGCACCCCCGTCCGGTCGCGGATCAGGGACAAAAGCGTCGCCTCGGTCCGCAGCCACCTCACCTCCGCGCATACCTGCACGACAACCGGTCCCCGCCTCTCGAACCGAGCGATCGCGGTCCGTTTTCTGTTGCCACGAGGGATCGGCTCCACGGCTGTTACGTTCGCTTCCAGCGTTCGGAGTGCCGCTCGTGCACCGGCCCGCACTCGCTCGTCCCCGAAGGCGTCCCCAGGTAGCTTCCCGGTCATCGCTCCCCCTCGAGTATCGCCGGCAGCTCCGACAGCGAGTCGATCACGTATTCGGGTTCGTAGGGGGCTGCAGCACTCCCCTCGCTACGCAGCCACGCGACCGGGAGTCCGGCATTTTGTGCGCCAGAAACGTCGTATGCAAGCGAGTTGCCGACGTACAGCGCCCGTTCGGACGACGTCTCGAGTTCCGCGAGCGCGCGATGGAACGGTAACGCGTGTGGCTTCTTTCGGTGCAAGTCGGCGGCGTAAACTACAGAGTCGAGGCGGTCGAGGACGCCCAGTGCGCAGAGTTTCGGCTCCTGGCGCTCTTTCGGTCCATTCGTGACGACGCCGACCCCACCGCAGCCGGCAGCACTGTCAAGTGCCGCGTTTGCCCCCTCGGTGAACGCAACTGCAGAGTCGTCGACGAACTCACGGAGTGCCGCAGCGAGGGCCAGCGGGTCGACGTCGGTACGACTGTTTTGGGCGGCGAGACGGGCAAATCCTGCGCCGATATACCCCGTCCAGTCGTCGTGATCCGGCGGGCCGTCGAGTGCGGCCCAGAGGTCTGCCGGTTCGCCGAAGGGTGTCGCACCGACGTGCTCGAACGCCGCCGCATACACAGCCGCCGTATCCTGTGTCCGACGACAGAGTGTCCCGTCAAGGTCGAATAACACGGCATCGAAGGCTGACACGGCTACCTATTGGTGTGAACGGACAAAAACCATCGCACGGGCGATCGAATCACAACCCTCGTCGATTCCTCTCACGTTCGCTCGAGAACTGCGCCGGCCGGGATTGTGAACCACGGTCGCTCTGCTCATTGCGTTCGCGCCGCTCCCTGATTCAAATCGCCGGCAGGGCGATTTCTCTGCTCACTCCGTTCGCCGAAGAAATGCGCCGGCCGGGATTTGAACCCGGGCCATGAGCTTGGAAGGCTCAGGTCCTACCACTAGACCACCGGCGCGCTACGGGCGAACACCACTCGGAGCGGTGTCGGCCGTCACCTGCCACTTTCCGGTCCCCGGATAAGGACCTTACCCTTTCGGGCTGTCAAACTGGGTCTCAAATCAGAAGACCGAGTGTCGTCTCTTACCGCCGGGGCACCGTCAACGTGGGTGGCACTCGGCGAGAACAAGTGAGAGTGATCGGTATCAGTCGTCAGCGGGCGATTCGGCCTCCGGTTGCTCGATCGGCGGTGCGCGCGCCTCCTCGAAGTCATCGGCAGCGGCGTGGACGCGCTCACCGATGCCCGGGACGGCCCCGGCGTCGACGGGACCGTCCGCGCGGATCGATTCGAGATCCCGCGGGAACTCCCGGAGGCCGTAGTGGATGTCGATACCGGCCTGGACGCCCTCGCCCATCGCGGCCGGAATCTGGTTGTGGCCGGGCGTGAGGTCGCCGACGGCGTAGACGCCGTCGACGGTCGTCTCCCCCGACTCACCGACGGCGACCGTACCGTCGTCGTTCAGTTCACAGCCGAGTTGCTCGGGGAGGTCGGTGTTGTAGTCCGAGCCGTACATCGGGAAGCCGCCGCGGTAGTTGCGGACGGTGCCGTCTTCGAACTCGAATGCTTCGAGCCAACCGTCGTCGCTCTTTTGCATTCCCGTGATCTCCGATTCGACGATCCCGATCGGATGTCCGCGGAGCTGTTCGTCCGTCTCTGCGCTCCACTCGGGCTCTGCCCCGCGGAGCAGAATATCCACGTCGTCGGTGAAGTTGAGCATAATCATCGCGACGTGGGCGGCCGCCTCGCCGGTTCCCATCACGTACACCGGCCGGTCGATGAACATATACGCGTCACAGTGCAGGCAGTAGTGCAGACCCTTTCCGGTCCGGGGAAGCGGCGGCTCCGGCCGCTCGTCGCTGAAGCCGACGCCGAGAACGACCCGCTCGGCGAGGTACGTCCGTTCGTTGCCGACGAGCCGGAAACGGCCGTCGTCCGTCTCGTCGGCCTCGGTAACGAAGTCGCGGACGACGTCGCCGCCGTAGGACTCCACCTGCTCTCTCGCCGTCGCGAGGAACTCGTTGCCCGACGTCTCCTCGGTGACGCCGATCACGTTGTGGGTGTCGAGCATCATCGCCGCGCGGCCCCCGCCGCGGTCGACGACCGCCGTGTCGTGGCCCAGCCGCGTCGTATACAGCGCCGTCTGCAACCCCGCCGGCCCGCCACCGACGACGACCACCTCGTACTCGGATGTGTCCGCTGTCTCGCTCATTCGAGTCGTACTACTCACTGGTCGGACTTAAGACCGTAGTTCGCGTGCGTCGCCGCTGACCACCCGTCGGATCGTCGTAGGACCGCAGCCCGCTACGCCGACCCGCCCGGCGCGACGACCGCATAGCAGTTGCCGCTGGAGACGACGGTATCGACGATCTGGAGGTCGCTCTCGCGGAGATCCGCCGCGAACTCCGCAGGGTCGTAGATGTGGTAGTATCGCGGCACCCGTTCGCCGCCAGGGAGCGTCCACGGGATTGTCGTGTCGAAGCCCGCCTCAGCGTCGAACCGGTCGTGGGCCGTCGACCACGCGCTCACGAGCCCGCGGCCGCCCGGCGCGAGGACGCGGGCTAACTCCGAGAGGCTGGCGACGCGACGGTCCCGCGGGCGGAGGTGGTGGAGCGTCGCGACGTAGACGACAACGTCGACAGCGTCTGTCGCAAGCGGAAGCGACGCGGCGTCGGCCTGTAGCAGCGCCAGGGCGTCGTCGAATCCGCGGTCGAGTGCCCGTTCCCTGGCAGTCCGGAGGAGTCCGCCGCTGACGTCGGCACCGACCACAGTTTCGACCCTGTCGGCCAGCACCTCGGCGTGGCGGCCGTTGCCGCAGCCGAGATCGACCCCGACGCGTGCGGTCTGATCTGCGGGCGTATCGGAGTCGTCGCCGCGGTCAGTTCCTATGGTCGACGTGTCAGTACCTCTATCCTGGCTCGCTTCGGGCGTCGCCGCACCGGACAGGATCGATGCCGCCTCGTCGGCGGGACCGTCCCCCGCGTCGCCCCCGAGGAACGCGACCACCTCCGGCCAGGGGTACTCACGCGTCGACGAGAAGTGCGTCGCGATCCGATCGTACGTCTCCCCGACCGGCGGGGGTGTCGCCTCGTCGTCCATAGTCGCCCGGAGACGGCGACCGCACAAAGCCGCGGCGGTCCGAGTGACGATCACAGAGGCATGGAGGCGACGTAGGCGAGCAGATAGCGCCGATCACAGGAACGCGAAGACGACCCAGGCGAGCAGATAGCGTCGATCACAGGAACGCGAAGACGACCCAGGCGAGCAGATAGCGCCGATCACAGGAACGCGAAGACGACCCAGGCGAGCAGATAGCGTCGATCACAGGAACGCGAAGACGACGTATGCGATGCCGAGCAGGACTGTCGCGTGTTTCACGCCGTCGGCGACGCTCCCTTCGCCGAGTTGGCCGGCGACGATACCGGAACAGATGCCCTGGATCGCTGCAGTGTGGAAAAAGAGCAGCTGGTAGGCCTCGGTGTCGACGGTCTGGAGTCCGCCCAACACCCCGGCATCGACGCCGCCGACGTCACTGGCGGCCACCCCGCCCGACTGTCCCGCCGCCTCGATCGCGGGGATGAACGCGACCGTCAGAGCGGTGACGATACCCAGGAAGACGAAAAACGAGATGTAGATGACGATGAGGTAAGTGAGCATCTCCTGGCGCCGCTCGCGGCGGAGCCGCCGTGTCTCCTGTGCCTCGTCGGCCGCGATGTGGAGTACGGGGCCGATGTTACCGCTCGCGGCCATCGCGTTGCGGATCAACGTCATCGACCGCGACACCATCGGGCTCCCCGTCCGGTGTTCCATCCGGGCGAGCGCCGATTCGACGTTCGATCCCCACTGGATGTCCCGCCAGACCCGGTCGATCTCGTCGCCGAGGCGTCCCAGTTCCGCTTTCGATAGCCGCTCGAGGCTCCCGACGATCGTCACGCCCGCCTCGTTGATGCTGGCCATCCGTTCGAGGAAGTCGGGGACTTCCGCCTCGATGCGGCGGAGCCGCCGCTTTTGAACCTCGTGGGCGAGTGCGATCCCGCCGAGCACGAAAAGCGCCACGCGGACGATCGGGCCGTCGATTGCCGCGACCAGTTCCCAGACCGCCTCCGTCGACGACGGGCCCGACAGAAACGCAGCGGCCGCCGCCAGAGCCGCCTCCTCCAGCGAAAGCCAAAACACCAGCAGTCCGAGCGGTCCCGTAACGAAAAGCGAGTACACCGGCTGCCGCAGAATCGTCTCGACGGGATCGGAGAGCGTCTCCCGGACCGTCCTGATCCGGTCGTACACCGCGAGTCGCTCCCTGTTTGCTCGGTCCGACAACCGCTCCCCGGAGGCTGTGCCGCCGTCCGTTACCGGCGATGCGTCATCGCCCCCACCCGGAGAGACCACTCCGGTGCCCTTCGTTATCCGGAGCCGGGTGGTGTCGTCCTCCGTTTCCCCGCCCGGCGCGGTGAGTCCCTCAGTGATGCTGTCGACGTAAACGATGAATCCGAACGTCAAAAGCGGGATCGCGAGGTAGCTGATGAGCCTGACTAAGGTGAGCGTATCCTGCATCACCAGCCCGATGACGACGAGGATCGTGATGAAAAACAGCGGGCCGGCGACAAGAACCGTGACGTACCCCTCCGCGAACGTCGCCAGGAGATCCAGATACCGTCGCTGTTGAGCCTCTGCTTCCTCCTGGAACCGATCGTACTGATCGTGAAGGTACGTCGAGACGCTCTGTCCCGACGAGAGCACGCTCGCGAGGTTCTCGGTGAACTCCTCGAGGTTCTCGCTCGGCGTCCGTTCGGCCGTCTCCCCCAGCGCGGTCAGGATGTCGGTCCCGAACGCGTCCATATCCCGCACCGCGACGCCAAGTTCGCGAGCGGCCTCGCCGTAGACGTCCTGGTTGTGCGAGAGCGTCCGCAGGACCGCCTGAAACGGAATTCCCGACCGGGAGAGCGCGTAGACGAACGCGACCGTCCGCGGGAGCGTCGCGTCGATTTCGATCCCGCGGGCCCGCGCTTTCTGGTCGAGATACGTCCAGCGGCCCCAGTAGGTGCCCGCGGCGAGTGCCGTCCCGAACGTCGCGCTGGCAAGAAGGAGCACGACGAACAACTGCACCGGCGAGAGGTTCGGCACCCCAGCCACCGTCGCGAGGAACTCCGCCGGTCCCGGCAGAACCTCCCGGAGAACTTCCGGATCGATCGCGAGCGAGCGGAGGACCATCGCCCCGAGGTAGACCCCGTAGACGCTCCCGGCAACGCCCGAAACAGCGGCGATGACGAGCGTCTCGGAGGCGAACACGCGGTGGCTCTCTCCGACGAACGCGGCCCGCATCCGCGTAATCTGGTCCTCCCGGTTCTGACTCCGCTCTGCGACGTACTGCCCGAAGACGTGGAGCCCGACCCGGGAGACGATCAGCCGGGCGCGTCGGCTGACGGGAAACAGCGCAACCGGTGCCGCAAGCAGTGTCACGACGACGAGCGGCAGATAGCCGACGATGAGATCAATCGTCGCCATCGACCTCGACCTCGTCGCCGTCAAACGCCGCCGCCTCGGAGACGTCGGCGTCGCTCAGGTCACTCGACGGGTTCTCGGCAGCCTCGAGTCGGTTCATCACCTTCTCGGGGTTCGAGTAGTATTCGTTGACGAGCGCCGTGAACCGTCGGAAGTCGGTCGTGTCTAGCTCCACGAGCCGCTGAAGGAACCGCTTTCGACGGTTCATCTCCTCTTTCCGCTCCGTCCGGCTCCACCCGCGGTCCCGCTGGATCTCCTCTAAGAGGTTCAGATCAGAGCGCTCGATCGTATCAGAGCCCGGATCCCAGGTGAACGCCCGCGAGTAGTCGAGTTCGCCGGTCCGCTGGTCGATCTCGCCGACCTCGCCGATCGCCTTCGAGCGGCGGACGCGCTCGCCCTCGACGCGTGTGAGCGTCTGGACGCAGAGCAGATCCAAAGACTGGACCATCGCCCGCGGCACGTTGATCGGCTCGTTCTCCAAGCGATTGATCACCGTCTCGATGCTGTCGGCGTGCATCGTCGAGAAGGTCGTGTGGCCCGTGTTCATCGCCTGGAACAGGGTCACGGCCTCGTTACCCCGCACCTCGCCGACGATGATGAACTCCGGGCGGTGGCGGAGCGCAGACCGCAGCAGGTCGTACATATCGATGTCGCTGCCCTCGTGGAGTCGCTCCCGCGTCACCGACGCCAGCCAGTTGTCGTGGTACAGAGACAGTTCGCGGGTGTCCTCGATGGTCAAGACCTTCGCGCGCGGCGGGATGAACATCGAGACGGCGTTCATCGACGTCGTCTTCCCCGAGGCGGTCCCGCCGGCGAAGATCAGACTCCGGTTGTTCTCGATACAGAGCCAGAGGTAGGCCATCTGCTCGATCGAGAAGGTCCCGTACTTGATGAGGTCGATCGGGGTGAAGGGCTCGTCGGCGTACTTCCGGATCGTGAACGCGGACCCGCGCGGCGTCACCTCCTCGCCGAGCGCGAGTTCGATCCGCGACCCGTCGGGCAGCGTCGTCCCGACGACGGGGTCGCCGACGCTGACGTGCCGGCCGGACTCCTGGGCGAGTCGGATGACGAAGTCGTCGAGGTTGTCGGCGGCGTAGGCGATGTTGGTCTCGATGTCGGTGTAGTCGTCGTGGTAGACGAAGATCGGGAGGTCGTAGCCGTCACAGGAGATGTCCTCTATGTGCGGGTCCGACATTAGCGGGTCGATCCGGCCGAGGTCCCGGAAGTCACGCGAGAGATAGTACAGAAGCGCGTGGAAGGTCCGCATCGAGACCTCGACGCCGTACTGTTCGAGCAACGTCTGCAGTTCGTCCCGCAGCGTCTCCTCGGCGGTCGGTTCCTCATTCGTTCGGTAGAGGAGCGGATCGCGGATGTCGACTTTGACCCGCGAGAGGAGTTCGGCCTCGAAGTCGTCGAGTTCGGGCTCGACCGCGTAGTAGTAGTGTTCGCTTTCCTCGTCGTCGTACGTGATCACGACGTAGGCGTACGGCGCGTTCACCCAGTACCGGTCGACGATCTCCTCGCCCGGCGGTGCCGCAAAGTCGGCGAAAATCCCGTCTTCCGGCCGATATGGCCTGATCTCGAGCGACGAGCCCCGGAGGACTTCAGCGAGACGCTGCATCCGCCGCTGGAGGTTCTCGAGGACGCTTTCGTCCCCGCTCGAAGACCCATCGGCGGCCGTCTCCGCGCCCGTAGCTGTCGCTTCCGCCTCGGCTCTCCCACCCCGTTCTTGCTCCGAATCGATCCCTGCCATCTCGTGTGGGTGTCGCGTTACCGGTTATTCTGGGCGGAGCGACTTATACTGTCGCCCGCACAGCCGAAAACGGACGCTCACGCCTCGGACTCTGGCGCGGACGACGGCGGCGTCCGATCGACAGTCAACAGGATGCCTCCGAAAAGCAGCAGGAAAACGACGCCGATCGGCAGTGGGACGCCGGGAAGCCCTCGCGTCGCGAGCAGATACGTCGCGACGACGAGCACGAGTCCCGAAAGCGTCAACAGCGCGCCGAGCAGTCGTACCGGGTCGACCGGCCACGACTCGACAGACTCCTCGTCGCGGTAGTAGGCGACTGCGACGACGACCGCGACGGCGAGAATCGCGGCACCGACCGTCCACGCCTGATAGGCGGCCTGAACCGTCTGCCCGGCCTGCAGCGCGGTCGCCGACAGGGGATCGGACACCGCAACGCGCCGAGCGGCGGCCACGTCGAAGGCATACCGCACCTGGAAGAAGGGAAAGCGGACGAAGAGCACCGACCCGCCGGCGATGTCGGGCGAGTAGGTGACGTTCCAGGGGACGAAGGCGGCCAGCCACGTCGAGACGACCGCGAGCGGCCCCGCGTACTCGGCGCGTACCCAGACCATACGTTGGCCGCGTCGGCGATTCTGTAAAAGCTACCGGAGACGCCTCGGGCGACCCGGTCTACGGTGGACGTTCCGCGCGTTTCGGCTACGCCACGCCGAATAGATCGAACGCGTAGCCGGCGTCCTTCTCGGTCGCGTGCTCGTAGACGACGTGGGCGGCCGCGACGTCCTGAATCGCAAGCCCGGTCGAGTCGAACACGGAAAGCCCGTCGTCGTCAGTCCGTCCCGCTTTTTTCCCCGCGACGATCTCACCGAGCGAGCCGTAGATGTCGTCGTCGGTCAGCGTGCCCGCGCTCCAAGGGACGTTGATCTCCCCGGAGTGAGTCGTCTGCTCGTAGTCGTCGATGACGAGTTTCCCGTCGAGTAGAATCTCGTCTTCGAGTTCGTGTTTGCCGGCGGCGTCGGCCCCCATCGCGTTGATGTGGGTTTGCTCGCCGACGGCGTCCCGCGGGACGATCGGCTCTTCGACGGGCGTCACAGTCGAGAGGACCTCGCAGGCGGCAGCCTCCGCGATCGACCCGCCGTGGACGTCGTATTCGCCTTCGAAGGTCTCGACGAAGTCGGCGACGCGTTCGGCGTCTCGATCGGCGACGACGACTGTCTCGATGTCCCGAACCTGCGAGATGGCGCGTAGTTGCGTGTACGACTGCGCGCCCGCGCCGACGATGCCGAGGGAGGTAGCGTCCGCCACGGCGAGGTGGTCGGTCGCGACAGCCGCGGCCGCGCCGGTCCGGAGTCCAGTCAGCTCCCGGCCGTCCATAATCGCGAGCGGGAGCGCAGTCTCTGGATCGGAGTAGATCATCGTCCCGAGCACCGTCGGGAGGTCGAACCGCTCGGGGTTGTCGGGGTGGGAGTTCACCCACTTGACGCCCGCGGCGTCCCACTCGTCAGTCTCCAGGTACGCTGGCATCGACCGGAAATCCCCGTTGTACTGCGGGAGGTCGATGTAGGACTTCGCCGGCATTTGCGCGTCTCCCCGCTCGAACGCCCCGAACGCCTCCTCGATGGCAGGGACCAGCTCCGCCATCGCCGCGTTCTCTCTGACGTCCGATCCGTTGAGAAGGAGCGTCTCCATACCGAACGATTCCGCGTCACACACTTAATTCATACCATTATCGGATCAAATATCAAATTACTCAATAAATCGAGATTTGTATGTAACAAAAAGCCCTTTTCCCGAATTTCGGGCGGCAGCGCGGACGCGGTGCTCGTCGGGAAACAACGCGAAAAATGGGCCGGTCGTCCGAAGTGCCCGAGCGTGGAAATCGAGCGGCGTCAAGCAAGCGGTACAGCGCAGGTCGTGGAAACGGAGCGCGTGACGTTACCCGATCGTCACATCGCGCCGCCCATTCCGCCCATACCGCCCATTCCGCCCATACCGCCGGCGCCGCCGGGCGCGCCGCCTTCCTCGCCGTCACCGCTGGTGCTCAGCTCGTCGGCAGCGATGATGTCGTCGATCTTGAGCACGAGGTTCGCGGCCTCCGTGGCCGAGGAGAGCGCCTGCTCTTTCGCGTGGGCTGGCTCGACGACGCCTGCCTCGAAGGTGTCCTCGACGTCGCCGCTGAAGACGTTCAGGCCGGCGCGGGTGTCGCCGTCCTCGTGAGCCTCACGCAGGCTGACCAGCGTGTCGATGGAGTCGAGTCCAGCGTTCTCCGCGAGCACGCGCGGGACGAGTTCGACCGCATCGGCGAAGGCTTCGACGGCGAGCTGCTCGCGGCCGCCGACGGAGCCGGCGTAGCTGCGGAGCCGACGGGCGAGTTCGACCTCGATCGCACCGCCGCCGGCCAGGACGCGGCCGTCGGAGACCGTCGAGGAGACGACGTCGAGTGCGTCCTCGACGCCGCGCTCGATCTCGTCGACGACGTGGTCGGTGGAGCCGCGAAGCAGGAGAGTGACGCCGTGCGCCTCTTCGCCGAGCCCCTCGACGTAGAACAGATCGTCGTCGCCGTCACGTCGGATCGAACCGGAGCCGAGGTCGGCGGCAGTCAGGCTGTCGAGATCGGAGACGATGTTGGCGCCGACGACGTCGCGGAGGAAGCCCATATCGGACTTCTTCACGCGGCGGACGGCGAGAATGCCCTCCTTCGCGAGGTAGTGCTGTGCCATATCGTCGATGCCCTTCTGACAGAAGACGACGTCGGCACCGGACTCGACGATGGCGTCGACCTTCTCCCTGAGCTGTTTCTCCTCCTGATCGAGGAACTGCTGAAGCTGGTCGGGGGATTCGATGTTGACCTGGGTGTCGACGTCGGCCTCTTCGATCTCGATGGCCTCGTCGAGCAGCAGGATGTCCGCCTGGTCGAAGGTCGTCGGCATGTCGTCCTTGACGGGGTCCTTGTCGATGACTGCCCCGTTGAGGAGTTCGGACTCGGAGGTCGCGCGGCCGGTCTGCGTCTCGATGTTGGCGTTGTGGAGGTCGACCACGTGGGAGCCGTCCTCGGCCTCGACGGTGACGGCCTCGACGGTGGCGACGACCAGTTCCGCGAGCTGCTCCTTGTTGAGCTCGGAGCTCTTGCCGGTCATCGACGTCTCGGCGACCTTCTGGAGGAGGTCGGTGTCGTCGGGTTCGACACGCTCTGCGATCTCGTCGACCTGGGAACGGGCCTCCTGGCTCGCCAGGTGGAAGCCCTTGATGATCGCCGTCGGGTGGATGTCCTGTTCGAGGAGGTCCTCGGCGTTCTTCAGGAGTTCGCCCGCGATCGCGACGGCCGTCGTCGTCCCGTCGCCGGCCTCGTCCTCCTGGGTCTCGGCGACCTCGACGATCATCTCGGCCGTCGGGTTGTCGATGTCCATCTCCTGGAGGATCGTGACGCCGTCGTTCGTGATGGTCACGTCGCCCATCGAATCGACGAGCATCTTGTCCATCCCCTTCGGTCCGAGTGTGGAGCGTACGGCCTCCGAGACCGCGCGAGCGGCCTGAATGTTGTATTCTTGAGCGTCTTTATCTTTCACACGCTGGGCGTCCTCGCCCATAATGATCATCGGCTGACCCTGCATTCGCTGACTCATAGACATCGTTTGATTGTTTGTGATTCTATATAAACCCTTTGCTATGGCGGTGTTCGTGGCTTGGCAGCGAGATCAACTGTAACGCCTGAAATCGCCCGAATTACGTGTTACATCCGCTGACTGTGTGGTACTCTATCTCATCCGGTATCGGTGCCGAGACGGCCGGCGACGGATATTTATAAGCGATCTCCGGGGTCGGCAGTCCGGCAGATGATTCGGATCAGTGTCACTGAGGGACAAGATATTCGTGATTCCAAGTCGTGAACGGCTTGAACCAGGTCACCCGACAGTTTCAATCTCGCCGAAGAGGCCTCTGCACCGCTCGGTGTCTCTCCGAATACGGGTCGCCGTCACCTGTCTGCTCCGGACCGTATCAACTGTTAACTGTTCTCAGTCCCTTCGAACGGCCGGGTTCCGCGATGTGCCACTACGGTGATCACCCACGCGAAGCGACTCACGACCGACTCGAAGCACTGCTCGATGAGCATACGACAGAAGAGGAAGAAGAAACCGAACCCGGCTTCGTCGAGATGGAGGAAGCCGAGGACGTCCGGATCGTCACCGACGGCGGCGACGAGTGAGCGGTCGGTTCGGCGTTCAATCAACCGCTGTACAACCTCTTTGCGATAATTCTCGGGCTATCTTGAGACTCTTCTGATAATGATTGCTGTAACTTTTTCCCGGTGCTCGCCGCCGCCGGGAGTTGGTACCTCTTGACACCAGTCACTGTATCGACTATGTCAATGCGTCTATATATAGTAGACTAGCGTATAGATTGTATGGTATCGATCGTCGAACGCCGCCCAGTCGGATTTACGCTCGGACTCACAGCCGCTCTTGTTGTCCTGACACTACTCACACGAACTATCCTCGAAGCGGCCGTGCCAGAGTTAACGCTCCACGGAATCGGGCTCGTCCTCAATTGGCTTATCGTGGCGGTCAGTATCGGCCTCGTCACCTGGCTCGGGTGGTGGGAGAGAATTCGGCTCACGGCACCAGTCAATCGGCGTGCAGTTGTCTATCTGCTCCCCTTCGCAGCCGTCGTCTTTGTCCCGGTTGCGTTCGGCCTCGCTATCCCCGAGATCTCGCTCATTCAGGGCCAAACACTTCCGCCGTGGGCGGCACTGTTCGTGATCATCGTGGGGGTGGCACTCGGGGCGGCCATCTCTGAGGAACTCATCTACCGCGGTGTGTTGCTCCGTGCGCTTGAGCCTCGCAGCCGCCTGCTTGCTGTCGTGTTACCCGCCACGATGTTCGGTTTGGCCCACATCTCACAGGTCATTCTCGGGAACTCGCTGGCCGAGTGGCTCCCGCAGATGCTGCTCATCATCCCGTTAGGTATCGGTCTCGGTGCGATTGCACTCCGGCTGGAGAGCCTCTGGCCGCTCGTCGTCTGGCACTTCGCAGTTGATGTGACCGGCTCACTGGCAGCAACGACGTCAGTGGTCTACGAACTGATTTCAATCGGGTTCGTACTGCTCGCCGGAGCGATCGGAGTATGGCTTCTCTGGCAGGACCGACGGGCGAGACGCGGCCCGTACCGCCAGCCTGCAAGCACGGCTACCGACGAAATCGGTGTTCAGAAATGAATCGAGCAGCCACGACGACTGATTCCAAACGGGACGACTCGCCGGTACTCTCCGCAATCAGGCCACTCAGTCAGGAACAGACGTATCGGAATTTCCTGTATCTATTAGTGATGTTTCCGCTTGGAGTAGCGTATTTCGTTTTGTTGACTGTCGGGACTGCCCTCGGCGTCGGGTTGACAGTGGTTCTGGTGGGAGTTCCGCTGTTGATCGGCGTACTTCTCGGGAGCCGCTATCTCTGTGCCTTCGAGCGAGAACTCACGAACAAACTGCTGAAGCTCAACGTTCAGCCTCCCGAGGACGCACTCACAGACGAGACGGCCCTCTGGCCGCAGATACGGGCACGGGTAGTGGCTCGCTCGACGTGGACGGGGCTGGTCTATTTAGTGTTGAAGCTCCCGCTCGGGATCGTAGTGTTCGGTCTACTCGCTGTGTCTCTGGGTGTTTCTGTCGGCCTGCTGTTGGCACCCTTCATCTATACGGTTCCCAGTACGGGGATCGAACTCGGTATCTGGACGATCGATACGTTGGCTGAAGCAGTGATTGCTGTCCCTATTGGGATAATTGGGCTGCTCGTCTCGATGTTCCTGTTCAATCTCACCGCCCGTCTGCTCGGAAAAGTCGCGCTGATCCTCTTGTGAACTTCCTGAGAACGATTTGTGATTGGATACGTAGAGCGTGTCATAGAATCCATCTCATTGCTTCTCACCGTCCGGTTCGTTTCCTCGCTCGTCGTTGGTGATAGCAACGACGAGCGGGGAGATAGTCCCGGTCGAGAAAAGCTCATTCTAGCGTGCTTGTTGCACTAGTTCTCACTCGGTCTCTACCAACCTCTGTTGACTTGAGTCACGCGCCAGGGACTTAGGTGCAGGATTTTCATAGAGCCGTTCTTTGACACCCACGCCACCGTTTGCCACTAACCGCGCCGGACGGCGCCGCGAGGGACGGGAGAGAGAGCCAGCAGCGATCCGTATCAGACGGGTTCGTCCCTGACGTGTTGGTCAGTCGCTCCCGCATACAGTATCGTCACCGCGGGAATCGCGGCGCGGATCTCCGATCAGGAACCGACCGCACGCGCGATGTGCGCCCGCGACCCGCTCGACCGCCTCGGACACCCACCGCCCGACGGTCCCGGAAAACCGAAACCGATTAAACGCGTCGTCGTCGAATTTGGGGTGTAGCCGAGGTAGCCTAGCCCGGCCAAGGCGGCAGATTCGAGATCTGCTGTCCATTCGGACACGTGAGTTCAAATCTCACCCTCGGCGCTGTTTCCGAAGATTCTCCAGCAGTGCGTTTGATCGCACCGCGACACCGAATCGAGGTGAAGAGCCTCCGTGAGATTTGAATCAGGGAGCGGAGCGACCGTGGTTCAAATCTCACCCTCGGCGCTCTCTCCAACGATTCTCCAGCGGTGCGTTTCATCGCACCGCGGCACCTGATCGGGATGTTGGGCCTCCGTGAGATTTGAATCAGGGAGCGAAGCGACCGTGGTTCAAATCTCACCCTCGGCGCTCTCTCCAACGATTCTCCAGCGGTGTGTTTGATCGCACCGCGGCACCGAATCGAGGTGAAGAAGCTACGTGAGAGTTGAATCAGGGAGCGAAGCGACCGTGGTTCAACTCTCACCCTCGGCGCTATTCCCGGGCTACTCCCGGCGGTGTGCCCAGACAAACCGAACTGCGACGGATAGTCCGTGTTACTTGCTCTCACCCCCGCCGCTGTCCATCAGTTTCACTTTCACTCCGCTAGGCTGGCTTACATACCGATTCCGGTCGATGTCCAAGTATGCACGCAACAGCACTCGAGACACCGACGGCGGACCACACGGGAGGAACGCAGCGGATCGACGTCACGGACGTCTCCACCGCCCGGGTCGCCGAGTACGCCGAGAGCCGGGCCGACGGTGACGTCCGGTTCGAGCGGCGCGGCGGCTGGACGTATCTAATCGAAGAGCGCTGAAGCGCTGGGGTCTTCAGCGGAAAACGGTCGGTCCGCCGATCAGTCGTCGGCCAGCGTCGCGTCCTCGGCTTCGAGTTCGGTCCGGGCGTCCTCGTCGGCCGCCAGCAACCGATCGAGCGCCTCGACCATCGCGTCGACGCTGCAGCGCGTGATGTCCGAATCGGAGGTGGCGACGGTGACCGTCCGGTCGCCGCGGGACATCTCCACCTCGACGGTCACGACGGCGTCGGTGCCGCCCGTGATGGCGTCGACGTGGTAGGAGTCCAGTTGCGCGTCGGCCTCGGTACCGAGCGCGGCCCGGACAGCCTCGACAGCGGCATCGACGGGACCGCTGCCGGTGCCCGAGGCGACGCGCTCGTCGTCGCCGACCCGGAGGCGGACTGAGGCGGTCGGGGTGCCGGCCCCCGACGCCGCGGTGAGATCCAGGAGTTCGACGTACCGGTCGCGCTCCCGGCCCTGGACGTCCTCCGCGATGGCCAGCAGGTCGGCGTCGGTGACGCGCTTGTCGCGGTCGCCGAGGCGCTTGACGCGCTCGACGATGTCCGCGAGTTCCGCCTCACTCACGTCGACGTCGTGCTCGTCGAGCGCGGCACGGACGCCTGCCCGGCCGGCGTGTTTCCCGAGGACGAGCCGTCGCTCGCGCCCGACCATCTCGGGCGGGTAGGGTTCGTACATCGCGTCGTCCTTGAGCGTCCCGTCGGTGTGGATGCCGCTCTCGTGGGTGAACGCGTTCTCGCCGACGACAGCCTTGTTCGGCGGCAGCGGGACGCCCGTCGCGTGGGAGACCTTCTGTGCGAGGTCGTACACCTGATCGAGCGCCAGCGTCTCGACGCCGTAGCCGTGCGCTAAGGCGATGGCGACCTCTTCGAGTGCGACGTTGCCGGCGCGCTCGCCGATCCCGTTGATCGTGCCGTGCACCAGATCCGCGCCGGCCGCGAGGCTGGCCCAGACGTTCGTCATTCCCAGCCCGAGGTCGTCGTGGGTGTGCGTCGACACCGGGCCGAGTTCCGCCAGTCGAGAGACGTACTCGTAGGTAGTCTCCGGCGTAGCGTGGCCGACGGTGTCGGCGTAACAGGACCGGTCGGCCCCGGCGTCGAGCGCCTCGCGCATCAGGCGTTCGAGGAAATCCAGGTCCGCGCGGGAGCCGTCCTCGCCGATGACCTCGACCCAGAGGTCGTGGTCCTTCGCGTACGCGACGAGGTCGGCGGTCTTTTCGACCACCTCGTCGTGGGTGGTTCCGACCTTCCGCTCGATGTGCTTGTCGCTGCCGGGGACGACGATGGTGACGCCGTCGACCCCACAGTCGAGCGCGAGATCGATGTCCTGCTGGACGCCGCGGGCGAAACTCGTCACTGTCGCGTCGAGATCAAGCGCGGTCACCTGCCGGATAGTCTCACGCTCGCCCTCGCCGGTGCAGGCGCTGCCGGCCTCGATGAACTCGATCTCCGCCCGGTCGAGCGCGCGGGCGATGTCGGCCTTCTCGTCGGGGGTCAGCGACACACCCGGGGCTTGTTCGCCGTCGCGCAGTGTCGTATCCAGAAGCTGTACGGAGTCGTCAGAATCCACGGTGGATGCTAGGGGGTTGTCGGGGTTACCCCCGAATAAATCGACCACGAGTCATGTGCTCACACGGACCTCTGATCGTGCAGCTATTTAAATTGACGCATCTCGGCGCCGTGCACTCGCCCGACACCCCGAGCGGAACCGTATCGAGAAGGACTGTACGCCGTCGTTTCATACTGATACTGATTACTCTCGTCTCTTCCCGCCGAGCACCGTCGACGGGGGTGAGGCTCGGCAGGAAAAGTGAGAGTAACCAGTATCACTCCACGAGCCGTACCGTATCGCCCCGTTCGACGTCCGCCGCGGCCCCCGCCGGCAGTTCGACGACCGTGTCGGCGGTGGCGGCCGCGAAGCCGCGCCACGCCGGGAGGCGCTTTTTTGCCACCACCTCGTCGTCGACCAGCCACAGCGCGTCGAGATCGAACGGGACGAAAACCATATGCAGGTCGCGCTGGCCGGCCCCCGAAAACTCGAACACCAGCGCGTAGTCGTCCGGGATCGACCGTCGAAACATCAGTCCGCGCGCACGCGAAAGGAACGTGTCTGCAACCTCGACGTCGCTCGCGAGCGTCTGCCCGGTGCCGTCTCGGATGTGTTCGAGCCGCACACGTCGGCGGTCGGCGGTCGGTTTCTTAAAAGGCTCGACTGGCCGTGCGAGCAACTGGGGGCGCTATCGGGTGGGTTCGACGCGAGTTTGACCTTCGGAAAGCTACTTTCCGAATACCCGTCTTGGTTCGGTCGTATGGTACACTGTCCCGAGTGTGAGGGAGAAATCGCAGCTGAATCGGACGTCGAATTCATCGATCTGGACGCCAAAATATCGGGCCTCTTCAGATCGTCAAAGCGGTTCTACGTCGTCGCCTGCAACAACTGCGGCGCCGCGATCGGAAGTGGTGTGGCCGGCGGGGGCGACTGATCAGGACACGAAACGGATTATAACGATTACTCTCGTCGCTTACCGCCGATCGCCACTCCCGGTGGCGGCGATCGGCGGTGAAAAGTGAGAGTAATCATTATTAGTCCCTACTGGTTTTGACTCTGGGTGACGGAACCCTCCTCGTTCGGTTGCACGACGACGAAACCGTCGGAGCCGGTGAACGCCATCTGGATCGATTCGCCGGACGTCTGTCCGATCTCGAGTTTCTTGTTCACCTCGATAGACGGTGAGAGGTTCGCACTCCAGGCGACGGTCGCGTCGGGATCGGTGAAGACGGGCGGTGTCAGGACGACCGGATCGCCGTGCGTCGTCAGCGCGATTTCGCCGGGCCCCGAGAGGTAGACGTTCGTCAGGCCGCCGGCGGCCATCCCCGACAGACTGCCGACGGTGTTGATCTCGTACTCGACGCTGGACTCGAATGCGAGCACGTCGTCGCCGTTGATCGAGAGCGACTCCTCGCGGTCGAGATCGACCACCTGGACTTTCTTGCCCTGTTCGGCCACGTACAGGTGCCCGCTTCCCTCGGCTTCCATAACTGGTGTTCCCTCGCCGGTCACGGCCTCTTTCACGAATCCGGTGAGTCCTCCTTCCGCCGACGACCGGCCGGTGAACGTCATCTCGCCGGTGTAGGCGACCATCGATCCGGCTTTGACCATCACCGTTCCGTCGACCGGAACATCGAGGAGCCTGTTGTTCACTTTCCGAAATCCGGTGCTGTCTTCGGACGGCGTGTTCGACTGCGTGAACTCCTGTAAGTCCATACGTACGCCGGGACGTTCTATCGGCCGGGAACATAGACGTCCTGATGACTGAAAGCCGGATTTGAGAGACGGCTGTCCACCGATCGGTGACTGCTCCGAGGCGCTCACGCACGAACCTCTCGTCTCGTCCCGTCCCGCCGAGCGCCGAAGGCGGGAGTGGCGCTCGGCGGTGAAAAGTGAGGGTCATCGGTATGTGTGCCCTCGATCCGTCCGACAGTGTCAACTGCGTCGTGGTCCATCCTCGGGTGTGCGCGAGACACCAACCGGGACGCCGGTCGGCGTCGACGACCCCTACGAACACGCCGGCGTCTGTGATCACCTCACGGACGGCGGACGATGCCGGTTCGCGCTCGACCGGGCCGGCCACGACCCGGAATTCGCGGCCGCCCGCCGCGCCGACGACTACGACTGCGTCGCGGCCGACGACGACCGGACGTTCCGCGACTGTCCGCACTACCGATCGACGACCGACGGTCGCGAGTGCGTCCGCTGTGGCCTCGAAGCCGTCCGGATCGCCCACGAGGCGTCGCGGCCGCTGCTCGAAGAGCACCACCTCTCGTACGGCGGCGGCAGCGCGCCGGAGCTCGCGGGCGCGGGCGAAGGCGACGAACCGGGGGCCACCGGTGACGAGCCGAGCCACGAGATCACGGTCGCGCTGTGCCGGTGGTGTCACGCGAAGATCCACCAGTCGTTCGCCCGGATCGACGACGACGTCGAACCCGACCCCGAGGCGTTCGCCGCCCGGGAAGAACGCCGCGCGAAGGAGCAGGCCGAACTCGATTTCACCACCGCGCGCGAGCGGCGGGACTCCGACACGGACTGAAAAAAGTTGCCTCCGTCTCAGACCGGGCGCTTTTTGCGTCCGTTCGGTGTAAGAGACCCTAACCAATGACCCGCATCGTCGTCATCGACAACCACGGGCAGTTCACGCATCTCGAACACCGGACGCTCCGCGATATCGGCGTCGACGTCGAGATCCGCGACAACACGACGCCGCCCGAAGACATCGACGCCGACGGACTCGTCCTCTCGGGGGGGCCGGATATGGACCGCGTCGGCAACTGCGCCGAGTACCTCGACCTCGACGTCCCGGTCTTCGGCATCTGTCTCGGGATGCAGTTCCTCGCGAAGGAACTCGGGGGCACCGTCGGCTCCGGCGACTACGGCGGCTACGCCGACGTCGACGTGGACATCCTCGACGGCGGCGACCCGCTCGTGGGCTCGCTCGCCCCCAGAACGCGCGTGTGGGCGAGCCACGCCGACGAGGTCAAGGAAGTTCCCGAGGGATTCACCCGGACGGCCACCTCCGACGTCTGCGACGTCGAAGCGATGAGCGACACCGATCGGGACCTGTACGGCGTGCAGTGGCACCCCGAAGTCGCGCACACGGAGCGAGGCGAGGAAGTGTTCCACAACTTCGTCGCCATCTGCGAGTAGCGCCGTTCCCGACAGCCCTCCGTCGTTCCCCATCTTCCCGCTCCTCACGATGACTTCGACACAAAGCGACCTCGCGGACCTCTCGCGATTCATCTTCCGCGCGCCCAACTGGTACACCAGCCTCGCCTTCGCGCTCCTGCTTGCTGCGGTCGCGGGCGTCGCCGCCTTCGACTCCGGCGCGTACGCTCGCACGTGGCGCGGCCTGTTCTTCCTCGGCCGTGACGCGTGGGAGGGGATCTTCTTCATCGGGATCCCGACGGTCGTCGCCGCCTTCGGCACGACCGGAGTCGACCGGCTCGTCGGCGGTAAACTCACGCACAACCGATCGTCGCTTCTGGCCCTGATCTCGGAGATCATCCTGGTGGCGATCGTCACGGCCGCTGGGATCGTGACGGTGTTCACCGGCCTCGGCCAGCGGTTCGTCTTCGACGCGCTGATCGTCGGCCTCGCCTCGGTGTTCGCTTTCCGACTGCTCGTCGTGATGGCGGTCTCCGGATCGTCGGTGCTGGTCGCCTCGGTGCCGGCGAGCCTCCAGACGGCCGCCGCGGCCGTCCTGCTTTTCGTCTACGGCGGAGTTCTCCGACTGCTGTCTGTGGGCGGCCCCCTCGTCGACGTCTACCTGACGGAGTACCTGGCACGCTCGGAGAGTGCGCCGGCGGAACTGTCGGCGATTTCCATCGAGCATTTCCTCCTCCTCGGTGTCACTTGCGTCCTCTATGCGCTGGCGGTCTACGCCTTCATCGTCGCCGTCGACCGGCCCTGGCGGCGGAGTATGGGTGTCTCGCTTCTGGATTTCCTCCGCGGGTTCGTCGGCCACGTCGCCGAGGGCTCCCGGGAGCTCGAGGAGTTCTTCCAACAGCTCGGCGAGGAGGCCATCGTCCCCGTTTCGGTCCTGTCGTTTCGGACGGTCGACGACAGCAGTGCGGTCGACGAACCCAGGAGCGACGGTGGGAGCGTCGCCAGCGGAGCCGACAGCGGGAGCTCCAGCGGAGACGATGGCAGAAACGTCGCCAGCGGAGCCGACAGCGAAAGCGTCACCCACGGTGGCGACCGTGACGATTCGGGGGCCGATCCCGACGAGAAAGCCCGCTTCGTCCTGCCGATGATCCACCCCGGACCGATGGGCGAGATCGGCGGCGGGAACTTCCCCGAGCGCGTCGCCCGCGACTGCCCGGGACTCGTCTTCCCGCCGCACGCGACCGCGGGTCACGACTTCAACCTCGTGACCGAACGGGAGGTGGACAAGGTCCTCGACGCCGCCCGATCGGCCGCAGGTCGGATCGACTACGACGCTGCGGCGACGCGGAGCGTCCGGACCCACTCCGGCGAGGCGTCGATCCTCGGGCAGGCGTTCGGCGACGACGCCCTGCTGGTATCGACGTACGCGCCGGGGTTCGCCGACGACGTGGAGTACGGTGTCGGACTGTCGGCGGCGGCGGAAGCCCGCACGAGCGGCCTGGACGACGTCGTTCTCGTCGATGCGCACAACTCGAACGACGGCCTCGACGGCCCAGATCTGGGTCACGTCACGCCCGGCTCGGCGCGGGCGTTCGATCTGATCGGCGCGGCCGGCATCGCCGGAGAACGGCTCGCGGCGTGCGACTCGGCCCCGATCGAACTCGGCGTCGCGTGGGACGAAACCCCCTGGACGCCGACCGACGGGATCGGTCCCCTGGGCGTCCGGGTCGCCGTCACGGCAGTCGACGGGCGCGAGACGGCGTACGTCCTCGTCGACGGGAACAATATGGAACCGGGACTCCGTGGCGAACTCGTCGACGCGATGACCGAAAACGGCCCGGTCGACGCCGCGGAGGTGATGACGACAGATACACACATCGTCAACAGCGTCGAGGCCGACAACCAGGTCGGTGCGGCGATCGACTGGGACGACCTCCGGAGCCTCGTGTGCGGCCTGGTCGACGACGCCCGGGCGGATCTCGAACCCGTCGAGGCCGGCGTGGCGGTCGAACGCGCGACGGTGACCGTCTTCGGCAACGATCGGACAGAGAGCCTCGCCAGCCACGCGAACGCGGTGGTCGCGATGGGAGGGGCGTTCGCCCTCTCGGTCATCCTCGCGGCGGTCGCCGTGAGCGTCCTGATTTTCCTCTTCGCGTGAGCGGACTCGCCCGTCGGAATCGCGTACGTCCACTCGCTCGCCTCGCAGCAGCGAACCCAACACGCCTGGGGAGACCTGCGGCTCGGTGGTGTTCTGTCACAGGAGTCCATCCGGAGGGCCAAACGGCACTCCCTCGGAGTCCTGATGACCCCGGCCACGCGGACGCGTCGCCCGCCGGCCGTTAGTCGGAGCCGTCCGCGCCGGCCGCGAACAGTTCGTCGACGGCGTCAGCAGCCGCCCGCGCGGCCTCGTCGGCGACGGCGTCGGCATCCGGAGCATCGTCCCCCTCGTCGGGGGCGTTGACGTACACGTCGACGTCGAGCACGTCGTCTTCGAACGTGACGGTCACGTCGAAGTCGGTCAGCTCCGATTGCTTGTAATTAGCGAGGATCACGCCCTCCGCGGCCTCGGCGGCCGTCTGGACGACCTCCTCGTCAGTCGGCATCGATCTATGCGCCGCCGGCGCCGCCGGGGCCCATCGGACCGCCGCCGGGGCCGCCCGCGCCGCCGCCCTGGAGCATCTGCTGGAGTTCCTGCTGGAGGTCCTCGAACTGCTCTTCGACGCGCTCCTCCTGCTTTCCGAGCTGCTCGACGCGGACCTCGAGGCTGTCGACCTTCTCTTCGAGTTCCTCGTGGGCGTCGTCGTACTCGGTCTCGACGAGGAGTTCCCCGATCTCGCGGTACATCGTGGTGTCCTCGTCGATGTCCCCGAGCGCTTCGAGCGCGGTCTTCGACTCGTTGAGCGTCGACTCGGCCTGCTCCTTCTGGGCGGCGACCTTCTGGGCGGTCTCCTGAAGGTCCTGCAGTTCCTCGAGTTTCTCCTGTGCTTCCGGCGGTAGATTACCCTGCATACTCACGGCGAAGGGACGCGGAGTGAAAAAGGCCCGTATTCTCCCGCCGCAGGGTGATTACTGTCTTTCGGGCGTGTCGCGGCCGGAGTCGCCGCTTTCGGCGGGTTCGTCCGACGGTGGATCGGTGTCCGGGGGATCGTTCCTCGGAGGGTCATCCGTCGGCGACTCGTCGTCCCGGGAATCGTTCCTCGGAGGTTCGGCCGTCGCGTCGGTATGGACGCTACTCGAGACGGACTGTTCTCCGAGGCCGACGACTTCTTCGGCGACTGTGACCAGCCGCAGCCAGGTGTTCAGCCCGGCGCGGAGCGCGACGAGGTCCGCAGCCGCGACGTCGACGCGGACCACGCGACCGTCACGGTCGACGTCGGCACCGGAGCGGGCGTCGTCGATCTCGCCGACCTCGACCGCGATGCTCTCGGCCACCGCGCGTGCGCGCCGCTCGGTGTCGTACTCGAAGTCGACCGTCGCCGCGTGTTCGACCCCGGCATCCGCGGGTTCGGGGGTCGCCATCGGCGTCGAAAAGGGAGTTACTCGACCGGGACTTCCTTGACGTCCGGCGCGCGCTCCTTCAGCAGGACGCGGTGACCGCAGTACGGACAGCGCACGCCGCCGTACTCGTCCAGTTCGACGTCGCGCTTACACCGGGAACACTTGTAGCTCATCGTTCAGTTGGAAGACTCGATTATTGCTCTTCGCTCTCGCCCAAGGCGGCGCGGATGGAGCGGCGAACCTGCGTGCCGCCCGGGGTCTGGGGGCGGTAGGTGCCGCCGGTGAAGACCTCGCCGGTCTCCTCGTTCTTCCAGATGCCGGGTTCGAGACGGGTGACGCTGTCGTCGTCGACCGTCGCATCCCGCATCTCCGCTTCGATCTCCTTGACGCGTCTGCGGGCCACACGCCCGTAGCGCGCGCCGAAGCGCCCGGCACTGCCGGTCGAGCGCGCTTTGTTGTCGGCCATAGTACCGCGACGTAGCCGTGGCGGCGGGATAAACCCTGCGAGACGCACTCGGCTGGTAGGGGACGACCCCAGTCAGACAATTCTCTGCAGGGCGCTGATGTCAGGCGATCCTCTGCAGGATACCGGTGTCAAGACGATCTTCAGCAGGATACCGGCGTCAGACGATCCTCAGCAGGACGCCGATGTCAGACGGTCTCCAGCAGGTAGTCGAACGCGCCGGAGCCGACGTGAAAGTGCGCGTAGGTCCCGAGCGTCCGATACTCGCAGACGCCGTCGTTGACGCCGTCGAGTCCGGCCCCGCGAACCATCTCGAAGGCGTAGTTTGCGTCCGGCGCGGCCGTCGCCGAGGAGTGGTGGAACTCGTGCCCGCGGCGCGTCTCCCCGGCGGGCGCGACCAGGCAGTCCTCGCGGGCCCGGATCCCGACGTGGTCCAGTCCCACCGGCCGATCCCGCATCCGCGCCTCGATCGGGAGAATTCCGGCCATTCCGTGGGTGTCGCCGTCCGTAGTGGTCAACGATTCCCCCAGAGCGAGCATCCCGCCGCACTCGCCGAACACAGGGAGCCCCTCCGCGGCGCGGGTGGCGAGTTCGAGCAGCGTCCCCGACGCCGAGAGCCGGGCGGCGTGGTCCTCCGGATACCCGCCTGGTAGGTAGACCACGTCGCACTCGGGGACGGGATCCCCGGCGACGGGCGAGAACGTCGCAACGGCGGCGCGGGAAGCGAGCCGCTCGCGTGTGCTCGGATAGACGAACCGGAAGGCCGCGTCGGTCGCGACGGCGACCGTGAGGCCAGTCTCGTCGTCCGCCCGAAGCGACAGCGCGGTGTCGAGACGGGGTGCGTGAACGAGATCCAGCAACGTCCCCGTCTGGATGCCCCGCGCCGCGGCGTCGACCAGATCGTCCGAGAGCGGCGGGTCGTCGTCGAACTGGGGATCGATGTACTGGTCCGGAACCGCAAGACCGTCCAGCGGGGGCGTCCGTCCCACGTACCGGAGCCCCTCGACCGCGTCGCGGATCCCCCGTTCGTGTCGACCGCCGCGCGCCCGGGCAGCCAGGAGGCCGACGACGTCGATGTCGTGGCCTGCGCGCTCGGCGTACTGCTGGAATCCGAGCGCCGTGGCGGCGACGCTCTCGATCCCCGTTGTCGCGTCCACGACGAGCACCACCGGTAGATCGAGGGCCTCAGCGACGGCGGCGGTACTCACGTCGCCGTCGTAGAGCCCCATCGTCCCCTCGACGACGCAGACGTCGCCGTCCTCGGCGCCGCGGGCGTAGGTCCGCTGGGCGCCCGCCTCCCCCGACAGCCACGGATCGAGCGTCCGCGATGGGCGGCCCAGGACGGCGGCGTGGTGACTCGGATCGATAAAATCCGGCCCGGCTTTCGCCGCGACCGGCGTGCGTCCGGCGCGTTCGAGCGCGCGGCAGACGGCGAGGGTCGCGACCGTTTTGCCCACCCCCGAGGCCGTCCCGGCGAGGACGACGCCGGGGAGGTCCGAGGGCACCGCATCGGTCGTCATCGGGGACACATCGGCAGCGCTATCGGTTAAGTCGTTTCGTCCGCCTCGCCGGCGGTGCCCGCTGTCTCGCCGACAGCGGTCTCCACCTCGCCGTCGGCGACCCGTTCCACTCGGGCGCGCTCGTCGGTCACGACGCCGTACGCGGCCGCCTCGACGGACGACGGCGGCGACTCCTCCACGTACCGCGAGTCCAGCGCCGCGAGCAGCGCATCGCGGACGCAGGCGCGGGTAGCGGCACCCACTGCGGTCGCACTGCCCGAGAAACTGGCCTGCTCGCCCGCGGGATCGCTGCCGACGAGGACGGCGTCCGACGTCGTCCCGGGGAAGCCGGTCCGCGCGAGCAGCGTCGCCGCCTTCGCCTCGGCCGCCACGGCGACCAGGTTCGCGAGGGCCCCCGGCGCCATCGAGCGGGTCGTCCCGACGACGACGTTGACGGTGCCCGGCCGCGGCCGGTCCGTGTCGGTGGCATCGTCGGGAGCTGACTCCCCGCCCCACGACGGCGACCGGGTCGCGTCCGGAATCGGGAGCGCCGCGGGGTTGTTCAGTCCGGCGGTGACGACCGCCTCGACGGGGTCGAGTCGCGCACGATGGGCGTGCCGCATCGAGACGCCGGTCAAAAGCGCCGGGGCGGGATCGGCCGACTCCGAACCGGACGCCGAGGCATCCTCTGGCGTGTCGAATCCGGCGGTCCGCCGCCGACGTCGGACGTAGTCGGACACGTCGACGTCGTCCCAGCCGTCGGGGACCGACACGAGGTAGGCGGCGTCCGCACGCGACTCGCCGCCGTCGTGGCCCGTCGAGAGCCACCGCGTGCCGGGGCGGGAGAGCCGGCAGACTTCCTCGCGGACAGTCGCCTCGAAGATCGGCGGCCCGTCGCCGCCGGCCGGGTCGGCGGCGTCAGTCATCGGTCCAACAGCGCGCCGAGTGACAGTCAGTCATCGGTCCAACAGCGCGTCGAGCACCAGATCGTTCTCGTGCGGCCGGCGCACGGCCACGCGTACGTGCGAATCTAATCCAGTGAACGTCCGGGCGTCGCGGATCGCGACGCCACCCTCGCGTGCGCGATGGATTACGCGATCCACCGACTCCTCGCCGACATCGAGCAACAGGAAGGGCGCGTTCGACGGCGCGACGTCGTACGCTGTCGACAGCGCATCGCGCATCCGGGCGCGCTCGCGGTCGACCCGCTCCCGCGTCCGCTCGACGAACGACTCCTGACGGAGACAGTGCTCGCCGACGGCAGCGGCGGGTGTCGAGAGCGACCACGGCTGCCGCGCCGCCCGGAGTCGCTCGCCGAGGTCGCCGACCGCGACGGCGAAGCCCGCGCGGATTCCCGGCAGGCCGAACATCTTGGTCAGCGAGCGGGCGACGACGACGCCCGGTTCGCCGGCGAGACTCGGCGCGGCGGTGAAATCGAGGAACGCCTCGTCGACGATCAGCGGCGTCGTCGCCGCGCGACAGTCGTCCAGAAACTCCCGGAGCGCGTCGGGGTCGACCAGGTCGCCGGTCGGGTTGTTCGGCGTGCAGACGACGACGGCGGCGTACTGCTCCGGATCCGTCGCGAGGAGGTCCTCGTGGGCGACGCCGATGGGGTCGCCCCCCTGCAGTTGGATCTCGCGGGCGTACTCGCCGAAACTCGGCTCCGGAACCAGCACGCGGTCCCCGGGCGCGACGGTGACGCCGAACGCCAGCCGCAACGCCGCACTGCCGCCGGCCGCCGGGACCACCTCGTCGGGGTCGCAGTCGACGTAGTCGGCGGCCGCCGCGCGGAACGCAGTGAAGTCGTCGGCGTAGCGGGTCGCATCCGAAAGCGCCGCCTCGTAGACGTTGGCAACGCCCGCAGGCCGGATCGGATTCGTGTTCGCACTGAAGTCGACGAGGTCCGCGTGGTCGCTGCCGCCGTGCGGTACGCGGTCGACGTCCGCGACGCGTTCAGGGTCCACGGTTGGGCTCCTCCCGTTTCGGCCGGTCGGCCTCGACACGGTCCGGCTTCTCTCCCTCCGGCCGGTCGGCCTCGACACGGTCCGGCTTCTCTCCCTCCGGCCGGTCGTCGTCGACTCGGTCGAGGACCCGCCGTGTCGCGTCAGTCACGTCGCCGAGTCGGCCCGCCTCGTCGGCGAGGCGGAGTGCGCCGCCCATCGCCGCCCCCTCCTTGGCGACGCCGTCGGCGTAGGCCGAGAGCGGCCCCGCGGCGGGCGCGTCGAAGCCCGGGTCTGAGACCACGAGATCGAGATGCAGCGCTGCGGCCGCGTCGCCGAGATCCGGAACGTCCGCGGCCAGATACGACGTCGTCGCGAGTGTCGCGCGGTCGGTGACGCCCGCGTGGCGGACGAGCGCGGCAACCGAGAGTAGCTGGGTGCCGCCGCCGAAGACCACCGCCGTGCCGGATTCGAGCGCGCCGGCGGCGAGGCCGGCGGCAGTGGCCAACACCGGATCGCCGACAAATCTGACAGCCAGTTCGGGCGTGTGGCCGCCCTGGCCGGGTTCGATGTCCGAGGCGTCGAAGGCTCCCGCGACGACGCGCTCTTTCAGGTCCACCGGGTTCTCCGGCAGCGAGGAGGACGTCGACGGGACGACGTCCTCGCCGAGCGCGCGCAGCACCGCCATCGCCGTGGTAGTTCCGCCAGGGATCGTCTCGCCGATGACGATCCGGTCGTCCGGGAGCGCGCGACCGAGCCGCCGGGCCGCGGTGAACGCTCCGGGCGCCGTCGGGACAGGATCCTCCTCGCGGATGTCGCGGCCGGGTCGCGCGCCAACCGAGACCGTGGGCGCACCGGTCGGGCGAGCGAGGCCGCCGTCCACGATGGTCACCTCGAAGCCCAGTAGCTCTCGGACGGCGCGCGTCACGACCGCGGGCGTCGGACAGCCCGTCGGACTTACTGGCGTGACGGGCGCACGGACCGTCTCGCCGTACGTGATGATCTCGGCGTCGGCGCTCGGCGTGTGGACGAGCAGGTCGCGCGAGGCGCCAGCGGCGGTGATGCCGTCGATCTCGGCCGTGCGGGTCGTTCCCGCGACGAGGATCACCCGCATAGGGCCTCCGCGAGCGCTCTGTCGGCGGGTCGGTTCACGTTGACCGCGAGGCGCGCGTCGTACGTCAACGCCACGGTGTCGTCGTCGCCCGCGACGACGTTCAGCCCCGTCGGGGCGACGTCCCGGCCGTCGTGTTCGAAGGCGGTGTCGACGGAGGCGCCGAGACGGCGTTTCAGCGCGGCCGGGACGCAGACGGTGAGCGAGGTCGGGTCGGCGTTGCCGGACTCTGTCGGGAGCGGTCCCTTCGCCGGAGTTCCTACGTGCGCCCGCGCGATCGCGTCGTCGACGTGTTCCGGTGCGAGCAGCGGGAGATCCGCGGGGACGGTGAGCGCCGGACGACCGACGGCGTCGAGGGCGGTACCGAGGTCCGAGACGTAGCCGTCGCCCGGCGTCTCGACGATCGAAAGCGACAGGTCGCGAGCGCGCTCGGCCGTCTGCGGCGCCTGCGGCGAGACGACCGCGTGGACGGTTCCGGACTCGCCGATTCGACTCCCCCGCAGCGCCTGGACGACCCGCGAGAGCATCGACTGGCCGGCCACCTCGACGAGCGGCTTCTCGACGTCGGTCGGCTTCTCGGCTTCCCTCCACTCGGCCCCGCCGTCGCCCTCGCTGTCGCCACTCTCGGAACCGCCGCCGACGCCCTCGCGGAGCCGCGTCCCGCGACCGCCGCACATCACGAGAGCGTCCACACGATCACCCCCGCGTGGATCCCCGCGACCCGACCGAGTTCGTTCGCCGCGCCGAGGACGTCGCCGGAGATGCCGCCGAGCGCGCCAGCGGCCCAGCGGCCGACGAGCCACGCGACAGCAACGGGCGCAAGGACTGCTGCGGCGATCGCCGGCGCGCCGACCGTCGTGAGAGAGGCCAGCGCGAAGAGCGGGAAGACGGCGACGGTGACCGGCAGGAGGGCAGTCGGCGTCGCTGCCTCGGTCAGCGCGCTCCCGAGTCCCTCGTGGGCGGCCTCCCCGAGACAGACGAGGGTCGCGACGCCCGCTTTCGCGCCCACTTCGACGGTGAGCGCGAGGGCGAACGCGACGCGGGGTCGGGTCCCGGCCAGCCCCAGTGCACCGAGGCCGAGCGTTACGAAGGCGAGCGAGACCGCGAGCGCGCCGCCGACACCCGTCGCCGCGTCTTTGAGCACTTCCCGGCGGCGAGCGACGTCGACGCCGCCGTGGACCGCCGCAGCGTCGCCGAGATCCGCCAGGCCGTCGGCGTGGGTGACGCCCGTGAGGAGAACGAGCGTCACGAGGTACAGCGCGGCCGCGCTTGGCACAGGAATTGGGAGCAAGAGCGGGAGCGCGGCGAGGGTGCCGACAACGTAGCCCGCCAAGACGATCGAGACCGGCGTGCGCCGGAACGCTTCCCAGGCCCGTTCATCGCCGCCGACCGGCAGCCGGGTGAGGAAGCCGAGCGCGCCGCGGAGTGCGGTCAAAACCACGCGAGCACCCCCGCGGCGCCGACCGCGATGATCCCCGCCCGCCGCGTCACGCGAACCGCACGAGTCGCCGTCGCGACGTCCGGAAGGGGGGGCGCGTCCCCCGGATCGAGGTCGTACACGTCGGGTTTGTGCAGTCGCGCGGGCAACAGCGCGGCCATCGTCGCCATCGGCCACCCGGAGTTCGGCGACGCGGGGCGACGAGCGAGCCCGCGAACTCGACGCCGGAGAACGAGTGTCGGTGCCCCGGCAGCGACAGCTATGAGCAGTGCCGTGAGCCGCGCCGGGAGCCACATCACGGCGTCGTCGAGTCGCGCGGACGCCCAGCCGACCGGCTTCGAGCGATATCCCAGCATCGAATCGAGCGTGTTGACGCCTTTCACCCAGGCGGCCGCCGCTGCGGCCAGCGGGAGGGCGACGTCGGGACCGACGAGCGCGGCGGCCGCCACCGCGACGCCGGCGAACGCGAAAAGCGGGGCAACGAACCCGTCGGCGAGGTTCTCCGCGAGGCTCTCGACGGCCGCCGAGCGAACGTGCGCGGGGTCCAGGTCATCAGAATCGCGACCAGCGAGCGCGCGGAGGTCGACGCGGGCGGCCGCGAGGTCCGCGTCACTCTCGCTGATCACCGTCCGCGCTTCGGCGAGGAGCAATCGCAGGCTGGTCGTCGAAAAGAGCACACCGGCGGCGACGACCGCCCCGAGCCAGTGGTTTATCCACGCACCGACCGCGACGAAACCAGCCGCGATGGCGGCGAAAGAAAGCGGGAGGACAAAGGCGGCAAGGAGCCCGACGAGTCGCGGGCGTGACCACGCGGGATCGCCTCCGGGCTTGTCGCCTTCGCTCTCCATTCCGTCGTTTCTCTCGCCACCCCCGTCGCCGCGGTCGACACGCGCGACGAGACGGCCCAACAGTGCGACCGGATGGACTCGCGTCGGCGGTTCTCCCAAGACGGCGTCGAAGCCAGCCGCGAGGGCGATGGCGACTGTCGCCGTCACCGGCATCCGGACTCGCTCCCGTCGGTACCTGGCCTTCTGTCACTGGCCGTCTCACCGATTGTCATTCTTCCGGCACTCCTTCCCTTCTGAGTTGTGTTGCCAGCGCTTCGAGGTCCCGGTCGCTCACGTCCAGGAAGCTCCCGCCGAGAGACGTGATCCCACCGTCGGTCGCGGGGTCGTCGCCGACGTGACACAGCGCTTCGGGCGCCACGCCGAGTTCGTCGGCGGCCGTCCTGAAGATGTTCGGGTGGGGTTTGCGCCAGCCGCAGCCGCTGCTCGTCACGATGGCGTCGAAGGCGTCCCGATCGAGCGTCGACCGGATCAGGGTGCGGCCGACGAGCTCCGGGACCGCACAGTTCGAGAGGAGCCCGACTGGCCCCGCCTCCGCCGCGGCCGCGATGGCGTCGACCGCGCCCGCTCGTGTGTCGACTGCAGGATCGAACGCGGCGACCACAGCGTTCCGGACAGCGCTATCAGGCGTGTCGACGCCCCGGGACCGGAGCGCGGCGGCGACGTGCACTGGGAGCAGCACCTCGGCACCGTCGGGCGCGTCGATGTGCTGCTCGGTGTACGCTGCCTGCCAGTCACTGGGCACCTCGACCCCGCGGTCGCAGAGCGCGGACGCTACTGCGGCCGCGGGGTCCTCCGGCCGGTCGACGTCGACGAGGGTACCGAAGAGATCGAACGTTACTGCCACTACGATTGAATCGGCGAAAGCCGACTTGAATTTGCCGGAGTAGACGGGGACAACCAGTCGAGATAGACGGGATCGCGGCTGTCCGACAGCGCGGATGACAACTGTCAGACACGAGGGGAAGATTGATATGGTAGGTTGCATATGGTATGGTCGATGAGCAAGATCACGTTCCGCGCCGACGATGATCTCGTTGAGCGACTGGAGTCGCTCGACGCCTCGAAAAGCGAGGCGATGCGCGAGGCCCTTCGGGAGTACCTCGACGGCGCGGACCGTGATGGCGACCCCGGCCCGTCCGACCAGTCGGCCCTCGGCGGGACCGACACCATCGACGAGGTCATACGGGAGCGCGTCGATGAACTCGTCGGCGAGCGCCTTGATGAACTCGTCAGCGAGCGCCCCGACGAACCCGTCGCCAGGCGGCGCCCGCCGGAAACCCGGGATCTCAACGTCAACGTCACCGTCGATGGCGTAAACGCGGCTGAAACCGACGAAAACGCCGCCGTCGAGGAGTCGACGTCGCAGGAACGTGAGCGTAAGACGCCGCCAGAATCGGAACCGTCTGCGGGCGGATCAAAGACGTGCGACAAGTGTGGTGAGACGGTTTCCGCCGACCACGTATACTGTCCGAACTGCGGGGAGAAAGCGTCACACCGCGTGTTCTGTGAATGCGGGGACGAGCTCCGGTCCGACTGGGCGTTCTGCCCAAGCTGTGGGCGCCGGACCTCCGCTGCCGACGTCCTGGAACGGACGTAAACAGGGTTGAAACCCCCGTATGCGCCGGTCGCGGGGATTTGTCTTACAACCGTCGTTAGCTTTATAAGGCATCGGTCTGTGGTATCTGCTGCGTAAGACGGTCGTCTTACAGATCCGGCGGAAGCGGGGGAAAGGTCCGCTGTCTTCCGTTTTCGGAGGTGTAGGACGTTCGCACGGGACGTGCGCGCCGTCTTACCGGGGGAATGCAACAATGGAGCGTGTGACACTACGAATTCCGAAGCAGCAGATCGAGGAGGTCGAACAGATGGTCGAGACGGGGGAGTTCCCGAACCGATCGGAAGCGATCCGCTCGGCCGTCCGTGAAATGCTCAACGAACAACAGACCGAGGGACGCGACTCGGCGGCGAAACGAACGTGGGCCAAGGTGTAAGACGATGCAAGATATTGTCAGAGAGGCCATGCAGCGCGACGAGGAGGAACGTGACACCGCCGCCGAGGCCGGGAACGACGACGAGTTCGGGAGCCCCCGAATCGTCATCGTTGGCGCCGGCGGCGCCGGCAACAACACCGTCAACCGCCTGTACAACATCGGCGTCGACGGCGCCGACACGGTCGCGATCAACACTGACAAACAGCACCTCAAGATGGTCGAAGCGGACACGAAAATTCTCGTCGGCAAGTCCCTGACGCAGGGGCTCGGCGCCGGCGGCGACCCCTCGATGGGCGAGCGGGCGACCGAGATGGCCCAGGGGACGATCAAGGAAGTCCTCGACGGGGCCGATCTCGTGTTCGTCACCGCCGGGATGGGCGGCGGCACCGGCACCGGTGCTGCGCCGGTCGTCTCGAAGATCGCCAAAGAGCAGGGTGCGATCGTCGTCGGGATGGTGTCGACGCCGTTCAACGTCGAGCGCGCCCGGACAGTCAAAGCCGAGGAGGGGCTCGAGAAGCTCCGCAACGAGGCCGATTCGATCATCGTCCTCGACAACAACCGGCTGCTCGACTACGTGCCGAACCTCCCGATCGGCAAGGCGTTCTCGGTGATGGATCAGATCATCGCCGAGACGGTCAAGGGAATCTCCGAGACCATCACCCAGCCCTCGCTCATCAATCTGGACTACGCCGACATGTCCACGATTATGGACCAGGGCGGCGTCGCGGTGATGCTCGTCGGCGAGACCCAGGACAAAAACAAGACCCAGGAGGTCGTCAACGACGCGATGAACCACCCGCTCTTGGACGTGGACTACCGGGGCGCATCCGGGGGTCTCGTCCACATCACGGGCGGGCCGGACCTGACGCTGAAGGAGGCCGAGGGCATCGCGAACAACATCACGGAACGGCTCGAAGCTCGCGCCAACGTCATCTGGGGCGCCCGCATCCAGGACGAGTACAAGGGGAAAGTCCGCGTGATGGCGATCATGACCGGCGTCCAGTCGGCGCAGGTGCTCGGGCCGTCGACGCAGAAGCAGGCGGACAAGTCCCGACAGAGCCTCGAGGCTTCGGAGTTCGACGGCGGCAAGGAGGTCGAAGTGCCGAGTAACGGCACCGGCGGGTCGACCGCCTCCGGCCGCTCCTGGCAGTCCGACGGCGGGGAACAGAAGCGCGAAAAACAGCACGGACTCGACGTCATCCGCTGACGATCCGAGACGCCCCGAACGGACACCGCGAACGGCCGTTGTCTCCAGTCGGTCACTCCGTTCGTGCTGTCGCAACGCGGATTCTTCGGCACCGCTCGTCGCAAGTGACGTCTCCATCGCCGCCAGCGTCGGGTAAGTCGTCGCGAGCGTCCCCGACGTTGCTGCCGGAACCGCTCAGGTCGCCGCGAGCGATTCGAGCAGTCGACACTTCCGACAGACGTCCCCGGTCGTCTGTGAGCCGCAGCGGTCGCACGCTTCCATCTCCGGCGTCGACTCGCCGCGGTACCGATCGGCCGCCATCGACGCCAGTTCCTCGTAGCCGGAGACGATCGAGTGTCTCGTTCCGGGGTGGTTCTCCTCCAGTTTCAAGAGCAGTTCCTGGATCTCGCCACGGAACGCCTCCGAGGCGTGCGGACACTCGGTGATGTGCGCCGGCAACTCCCGCAACTGTGCGTACAGCGCGACTTCCTTTTCCGGCACGTCGCGGAGCGGCTTCGCCCGCGGGACGAAGCCCGCGTCGTCGGTGCGCTCGTCGAACGGCCCGAGGCTCGCATCGAAGTGTTTGGCCATCTGCTTGACGTCGCCCTCCAAGACGTTCATCAGCGCCGTCTGGGCCTCGTCGTCGAGGTTGTGGCCGGTCAGGAGGATGTCGGCGTCGAACTCCGCGGCGTAGGTCTCCAAGAGGTCGCGGCGGAACACTCCACAGTACGCGCAGGGCGCCATCCCCTCGGGGTCGTCCTCGACGACGTCGTCCATCCGGACGCCGAACTCCTCCTCGTAGGAGACGAGTTCGTGGCGGAGGTCCAGCTCCGCTGCGAGTTCGACGCAGGCGTCGACGCTCTCGTCGCGGTAGCCCTCGATCCCCTCGTGGATCGTCAGGGCGACGAGTTCGATCCGGGGGTCGCGGCCGAACGTCTCGTCGAGAATCTGCGCGAGCACGACGCTGTCTTTGCCGCCGGAGAGACCGATGACCCACCGTTCGGGATCCCCGGGGGAGGCATCCTGCGGCACGAGTCCGTCCCGCCGGATCCGCCGGCGCACTCGCTTTTCGACCGACGCGCGGAAGTGCTCCTCACAGAGGTGTGCACCCGAGTAGCCGGCGTGCATTACGGCGTCGCGGCCGCATTTGTCGCACTCCATCGAGTCGGCGTTGGCGGCGCGGGAGGATACCGGTTTCGTCTCGGAAAGGGTGTCTATCCGACAAAGGGAACGTGTGACACCCACCAAAGGGGGGAGAGGGGGATGGGGGAAGGCACCCCGGGGCTGTGTTGCCCCGAGAGGTCACCGAAACGGTGATCGATCGACACCCCCGAGGTGCCGAATAGGACTAAGGAAAGGTCAGTAAAAACACCTCCGGAACTGCGCGCTGACGATGCACGGGGAACCTCCCTGCCGCCGCCGAAACGCATTCCTCTACACGGTGCGACACCCGGGTATGGACCGTGCGAACGCGCTTGACCGCGTCGAAGCGATTCTCGACGCCGTCGATTCGGAGCCGCTTCCGGTGCCCGTCCGCGAGGTCTGGGTCTACGGCGACGTCGCCCTGGGTCTCGACCCCGTCGAGCGCCTGAACGTGTACCTCACGAAGGACCTGCTCCTCGGCGGAGACAGCGAGGCCGGCGCCGACTTCGAGGCGACACACGGCGTGAAGGGCATCGGACAGAGCGTCTCCGCGGAGTGGGCCGAAGCGTACCCCGACCGCGTGCGGACGAACGGGAGCGGCCACGCCGCGCCCGAGAAGTGCCTCGCCGCCCACCTCCTGCCGGACGACGAGCCGATCCATCTCGAAGTCTGCAACGCCTCCTTCGAGGACAACGTGCGACAGCGGCTGAAAGGCGCCGTCGCCCGCGACGCCTACGAGGAGATCCTGGACCCTCGCGGCGTCTGTCTGTACGCCGAGGGACAGCGGTCGGACTCGGCATTAAAAAAGCTCCGCGGCGGCGAACTCGTTTTCCCGACCCTCTCGGAGTCGCTGTCGATGCTGGGACTGGAAGCGGACGTCGCCGACGAGGCCGCCGAGACGCTTCGCGGGTACCGCGCGGCACAGTCCGGTCAGACCGTTCGCGGCGACGTCGTCTAACGGTCTCCCGTCTGTTCTCCGGTCCCTCTCGCCAGCCGAGACTACGCTCCGTCGTCGACGCGGCCGACGACGACGTCGAAGGGAACCACCTCGGCGCGGCGGTACGTCCCCTCGCGCATCGCCTCGACCACCGCCCGGCCCATCTCCCGCCACTCGTCGCGGAGGACGTCGAACTCGTCGGGCGATAGCGACCGGCGCAGTTCCGTCTCGTGTTCCGCGAGCGCGTCGCCGCGTGCCTTCCGGGCGGCCGCCGCCATCGATTCCTCGTCGTATGGCGGTTCGATCACCTTCCGGTGGTAGTGCCGGCGGGTCGCGACCGGGGTCAGCCCCGCCTCGCGGAACAGCGAGGGGAGCTGATCGCCGAGCGCGACGTCGGTTTCGACGCCCGCGATGTAGGCCTCGCGGACGCGCTGCTCCAGCGTGACTTCCGCGGCGACGGTCGAGTCGACGCCGACATCCGAATTGTCGGGTTCGATGGCGGCCACGAGGTCGGTCGAGCACTCGCGGAACGCACGGAGCGCGGCGACCGGATCGGGAAGGTTCACCAGGAGCGCCTGGCAGACGACCAGGTCGAAGGTGTTCGCGGGGACGGGCGGCCGCGTGGCGTCGCCGACGACGACGTCGAGGCCGGTCTCCTCTGCGGCCACCGAGAGCAGGTCCGGGTCGGCGTCGAGACAGACCACCTGCCCCGGCGATTCGGCATCGAGGACGCGCGCGAGTTCACCGGTTCCGGCGCCGGCGTCGAGAATCCGCTTTCGGTCGGCGAGCGACAGGGGTCCCAGTGCCTCACGGGAGCCGTCCCACAGCCCTTGACGCGTCCGCCGCAGGTACTCCGGCGAAAACTGCCGCACGCCCGTTACTCCTCGCGAAGTTCCCGCGTCCGCTCGATGTTCCAGGCGAAGCCCCTGTCGTCCTCGTTCGGTGTTTCGAGCACCAGCGGCACGTCGTCGACCGCGGAGTGGTTGACGAACGCGCGCATTCCGGTCTCGCCGATCAGCCCCTCGCCGATGTGGGCGTGTTCGTCCTTGTTCGTCCCACACTCGTGTTTGGAGTCGTTGAGGTGGACACAGGCCAGGTTGTCGAGGCCGACTGCCGCGTGGAACTCCTCGAAGGTTTCGTCGACGCCCTCGGGCGTCGAGAGGTCGTAGCCCGCGGCGAAGGCGTGGGCGGTGTCCAGACAGGTTTCCAGATCCTGGGTGCTCTCTTCGAGCACGTACCCGAGGTGAGCGAAGTCGTCGCCGAGTTTCGTGCCCGACCCGGCGTCGGACTCGACGAGGACGGTGACGTCGTCGGGGACGTCGAGTTCGTCGAGCGCCGACACCGCGTTGTCGAGTCCCTGCTGTTCGCCAGCGCCGGTGTGGGCTCCGAGGTGGACGTTCACGTACGGGATGTCGAGCGCCGCCGCGGCGTCGACCTCCCGCTGCATCGAGTCGATCGACTTCTCCCGCAGGTCGTCTTTGGGCGTACAGAGGTTCACGAGGTACGAGGAGTGGATGACCCAGGGGCCGACGTCGTGTTCGGCGCTACGTTCGCGGAAAGTCGCCGCGTCGTCCTCGTCGAGGTCGGGATTCTGCCAGACCTGGGGAGAGTGGGTGAAGATCTGTCCGCAGTTGCCGCCGTCGTCGAGTTGTCGATCCACGGCCTTTGCGACGCCGCCGGCGATCGACTCGTGTGCTCCAACTCGCATACCGCGTCACAGTCGCCCCGGGAGTAAAGCGACTTCGGAGTCGGCAGCGACCCGTCGGCGGACCGATCAGGAACGGTCGTCCGGCCGACGCCGGACCCACTCGTCGTTGGCGTACTTTTCCTCTGCGCGCTCGCGTGCCCGTTCGAGTTCGTCGTCGGTCCACGACCCCTCGGCGGCGTCGGCCCACTCGCCGAGCGCGGACTCGACCGCCGCGACCATCTCAGCCCGCGAGACGTCGGCGAGTTCGTCGACGCCGACGACCCGTTCGCGGAACTCCGCGGGGTCGACGTCGTGGCCGTCGAAGACCGCGAGGTGGGCGGCCGCCTCGACCGAGTACGTCAGCGAGCCGTGCTGGATGACCGCCTCGCGGCGGCGGTACTGCGCGTTGCCGCTGATTTTCCGACCCTCGGCGACGATATCGTGGGCGGGATGGAGCGCACGGAGGTAACACGCCGGCGACCAGATCTCCGGAACCGACTCCGGGACGTAGTCGGCGTCGATCCCGAGCCGATCGAACGCATCGAGAATCGGTTCACAGAGCAGGTGATACGCGTCGAGCAGATCGCCCGGGAGTTCGGCCTTCGGCGCGACGATCGAATAGGAGACGTCGCCGTCGACGTCGTGGTAGATGCCGCCGCCGCCGGTCTGTCTCCGGGTGACCGAAATCCCGGCGTCCGCGCAGTGGTCCCAGTCGACGGTTTCTGGATCCTGGCCGTAGCCCAAAGAGAGGGTGCTGGGCTGCCAGCGATAGACCCGGACCGTTCGCGGCCCGCCGTCGGCGGCGGTCTCGGCGGCGATCTCGTCGAGCGCCATCTGCATCGGTCCCTCGCGCGCCTCCTCGCGGATCAGTCGCCACTCCCGGTCGGCGAGCGGTCCCGCTGTTTCCTCAGCCATACTCGACGCTACGCCCGGCGTGTGAAAGCGGTTTCGTCGGCCGAGGAACTATCCAGCCGTGCTATCGTACGGTGGATCCTCACCGACGGTTCGGACAGCGTCATTCGCTTTTTCATATTGTCGGACATCCGTACGCGGGGGTCGGTGCACCGGAGCGCTGAGGGGAGACAGATAGCTGCTCGACAGTATCAGTCCGCGGTTCCGACCGGTTGCCGGAACACTCGACTTTCGGAAAGCAGATGAGTCCGACTCGTTGTTTTGGAACTGAGAGCGGTATCGACCCTTCAGTCCGCTGGTTTTCGCGTGTGTCCGGCCGATTCGGACGGCGTGTTCAGGTAGAGATAGATCAAAACGAGGATCAAGACGACCTGAACGGCCTTATCGACGTAGTCGACCACCCCGTACTCCGATTTGGCCACGATCCAGAGCGGGATCTGGACAGCCGTATACGGAATCCCAACCAGATAGAGCAGTCGGCGCCGAAAGTCGAGGAGAAATAGCACAAGCGCGCCGGCATATCCGACGCCTGCGAGTGCAACGGGGATGCGTCCCTCGACGACGCCAGCATACACGTGGAGAGCCCCGGTGATGACGACTAACGCAACTGCCAGCCACTGGAGTTGCGTGAGTGATCCGATCCGACTCGCCGAATTGTTTTGTGTGTTTTCCACAATACTATGTTGTGAGCGAGGGGGCAATAAGACCTGTCATCACCCCTCCGTGTACCAGCAGACGACGCTGACTGAGCGGTATGCCGGCTCATCTACGCGAGAGTAGATTTGGTATAGCTGTATACAATATATTTTACCGGCAGCCGGACTCGCGGGCCTTTTACGCGTCGCTACCCTCCCGCCGTATATGGTGCGGAACGTCGCCGGTATAATGGCCGAACTCGAACCCGAGGATTTCTACGTCCTGTCCGGCGTCGAGCAGGGGATGCGCTTTTCGGAGTGGGTCAATCGGGAGAAACTCCCCGACCTCTCGAATCTCACACCCGAGGAAGTCGAGTATCGGCTCGATCGGTGTGCCACCCGGGGGTTGATCGAGCGAAAGACGATTCAATACGAGGGGTACACCCTCACTGCCGAGGGGTACGACGCACTCGCGTTACGGACCTTCTCCGAACGCGAGACGATCGAAGGCGTCGGCGCACCCCTGGGTGTCGGCAAAGAGAGCGACGTGCTGGAGGTGCAGTCCTACCGCCCGCTCGCGCTGAAGTTTCACCGCGAGGGGTACACGAACTTCCGGGAAGTGATGCGGGAGCGCGACTACACGGCCGACAACCAGCACGTCTCGTGGCTCTACACCGCGCGAAAGGCTGCCGAACGGGAGTACGAGGCCCTGGAAGCGCTCTATCCGGACGTCTCCGTCCCTCGACCGATCGATCAGAACCGCCACGCGATCGTGATGGCGAAACTCGAGGGAGTTGAACTGGAGCGGGCGAAACTGCAGGAAGAACAGGCCGTCGGCGTCCTGGATCTCATCCTCGACGAGATGGCGACCGCCTACGACGCGGGGTACGTCCACGCAGATATGAGCGGGTACAACGTCGCCGTCGGCGAAGCGGGCGTGACGATCTTCGATTGGCCGCAGGCAGTCACGACCGATCACGAAAACGCCCGGGAACTGCTCGCGCGGGACGTCGAGAACATCATTTCGTACTTCAGACGAAAATACCCCGCGGAGATCCCCGACGGCGACGCTGACAGCGTCGCCGACAGCGTCGCTGCCGGCGAATTCGAGACGGTCCGCGACCACGTATAGCTTTTTCCGAGCGCGCTCCGGAGAATAACCGGTCTCGACTATCGTTGGGAAAAATAAACTACATAGTGCAATATGAAATCGAATCAGGAGCTCACGCCGTTACGTGTGTACTCCCAGTTGTCGGTGTACGCCTCGTGGAGGCGTGAGAGCATCCCGGAATCGGCCAGGAGCGACGACACGACAGTCGGGTGACGGAGGAGTCGCACAGCGACGCGACGGGGCGACCGAGTGAGTGCCTCGACCGTCAGGCCATCGAGGGTTCGGATGATGGCCGCGAGCAGCTCCGGATCCTCGTGTTCGACCCACGCCCCGCGCATCAGGTGTGCCAACCGGTACTCCGGTTGCATCAGCTCGTACAGACGGTCAGGGTACGTCTCCGGCCGCCCCTCGATGATGGCGGCGGCGGCACAGTAGGCAGATCTGATCGCCTGGACGATTCCCTCGCCCTGATACCGGTTTGCTATCCCGGCGGCGTCGCCGACGAGAAGAACGTTCCGCTCGGGACGGTAGGTCTCTGCGGGAGCGAGACTTGGGCCCCGGGGGATGGTGTAGACGTTCGTCTCGGCGCGGTCCGGAACGGGAATGCCGTTGCGGCGACAGGCGGCCGAGAGCGCCGCGAAGTAGTCGTCCGGTCGCTCCTCGCCAGCCCACCCGATACCGACGTTGGCTCGTGTCTTCGACTTCGGAAAGAGCCACGCGTAGCCGACGTATCCCTCGAAGAAGATCCGCGGGTGCGAGACCAGTCCGGCGAAGTCGCCCTCGACGTCGGCGTTGAGCGCGACTATGTTTCCGGTGTATGCGCCGGCATCGGCGAACGTCCGGACCGACAGCGAGGGCTGCCCGGTGGCGTCGATCACGTAGTCGTGGGTCCGACACAGGTCCCGGAGCTCGTCGGGTTTGACCGCCTCATCTGCCCGAATCTCGACACCGTTGTCGGCCAATCGCTCGGCCCACTGCTGTTCGAGGAGGTCACGGTCGGTGATATACCCTAGCGGACAGTCGAACCGGGCCGTGGCGATCGGTTCATCGCTCGGCCCGTGGGTCCGGTCGCGGTAGATTCGGAGATCGAAACCGTCGATATCGTTCCGGAAGCCGTTCGCCGGCGTCTTCGTCAGCGGGACGACCGACGCGTCGTTGATCGCTTCCCCGCAGTTGACTCGTTTCCTGTCGTACGGCTGGCGTTCGAAGAGCGTCACCTGGGCGTGCGGCGCGAGCCGTTCGGCTGCGGCGAGTCCCGCGACGGCGCCGCCGACGATCGCGATCGATCGCTCGGACATATCCGATCCAAGCGTCGGAGCGAAAAACGCGTTGTCGGATCGGACGCTCGTATTCGTGGCGACGTCCCGTCTGACGCGGGCGTTACGTTCATACCCGATGACGTCTAATCTCATAGTACGGAATGAGGCGTGACTACTTCGAGTTGGACGTCGAAAACGTCGAGTGGGTCAAAAACGACGGCGACCCCGAGAAGCCGCTGGTCCGGATCGATTTCCACGGCCCCAGCGGCGTACTGGAGCAGCAGCTTTCGGATCCGTCCGGATCGTATCTCGACGCAGGTGAGACAGACGTCGCATTCCGACTCCAGGACCCGGTCGATGAATCGGACGCGACCGGCGTCGTCAGCGTCACGAACCGTATTACCGGTGATTTCGTCTTCGAGCTCAACGAATCCGCCGACGACGTCCTCACCTTCATCCGGGCCGCCCGAGAGTACGGGCGGAACGCCGCCGACGCCGACGACGGCCGCTACCGCGTCGAGGTGCGGATCGACGGCGAGGAGGCGGTCGTCTACGAGAAAGAGACGTTCCTCGTCTACGACGCCGACGGCAACCTCCTGCGGTCACACAGCCTCATCCCTTCGGGCGTCGAACTGTAGCAGCCGCCGGGGTTGCCGGGGTGACGACCCAGTATCGATTTAACGCCGCCGCTGTTATCGGTCTGATCGTGGAGAACGTAACTGACCGGATAAGCAATCCCTTCGATATGCAGCCGCCGTGTGAGCGGTTCGTTCCGGGATACGGCGACGCTAACGCGGATTTCCACGTGGTCGGCGATCACCCCGGCGTTCACGGCGGCGTCGAGTCTGGCGTGCCGTTCACCAACGACGCAGGGCACCGGTTGCAGGAGACGTTGGTGGAGGCGGGGCTTCTCGAAACCGCCGGGAAACAGCCCGAATCGCCGCGGACATATCTCTCGTACATACATATGTGCGCGCCCGAGGAGGGCGAGCCGTCCGACGCGTCCTACGACGACCTCGAGCGGTTCTTCGATGCGGAACTCCGGGCGATCGCCGCCCACGTTCTCCTCCCGGTGGGCGCGCGGGCGACGGCGCACGTGCTCGAGACCTACACTGCCCAGGCGTGGAAAACCGAGATCGATATGGAGGCGCTACACGCGACAGAAATCCGCGGCAGCGGCTTCCTCGTCTATCCGATCAAAGATCCCGCAGAATGGAGCGACACACACCACGATCGACTTGTCGAATCCCTCACCGCCCTCCAGGAGACGGACTTTCGCCGGGAGGCGGATCTCGGCCGGTTCAGCGCGGGCAACGACCCGTATCTCGTCCGGTGAGAGAGACCACACAGCGCCGCAGCGTCCCCTTAGCCGCCCGGAATATTCACGGTCGATTGCCAAGGAGCCGAAACGTCCGATGATCACCCTGTTTCAGGATTTGAATTTGAATGCAAGAACCATATTCGCACATTATCATCAGATCAAGAAACTTCTAGTAGTAACAGTGGTCGATATTGGCCCTATCCAAGTATTTTTGAGCCCATCTATCAAATCTTACTTCGACGCGCGTGGTCGACTCCACCAGGCGCGTCACAGAAGGACCTGCGAGACTGGTGCTCTCCGCAGTGGCTTGGTCAGTCAGGGGCCACCGTGGCCCCTTCTTCGGAGAGTGCCACCGCGAGCCGTTTAGTTGCTTCCAAAGAGTACCCGGCCTGCGTCGACGAGAAACACGACCGTCACGACGAGCGGACACACCACGACGAGTGCGATCACAGCCCCATCCGGAAGCGAAAGCGCCGGGCCGACCGCGAGTCCGGCCAGTGGCGCGACCGCACCCAGGAGATAGAGGTACGCAGTTCCCCGACCGAATGCCAGGACTACAGCCGTGAAAGCCAGCGCCAGTGCCCCGATACCTGCCGGGAACAGAAGCGAGGGTGGCGCCGCGACCGTCGCAGTCTGCAGGACGAACGTCCCCGGAGCGAGGAGACCGTGCGTCGCGGTCAGTCCAGCCACCGGGTCGGCGCCGACAGCGACCCACAGATCCGCCACCGCGGTGGCGTTCGCGCGGAGGTAGCGTTCGAGACCGGCAAGATAGAGCGCTCCCGCGAGGAGCACGCCGACCCATCCGTACCACAGCGGGCGTCGCACTCGGACCCCCCGCTCGGGGGGATCCCCGGCCGGTTCCCTCTCCGCGTTCGACGTAGCCGACGTTCCCGCTGTTTGCGACGTTCCCGCTGTCTGCCACGTATTCCGTCCGCGCGACTGATCCCCGTTGCCGGACGTCGATCTGTCTCTATCGCCGGATGCCGATCCGTCCCTGTTTCTGGATTTCGATCTGCGCCTGTCGCCCGATGCCGATTCTCCCGTGGTGGATCCCACACGCTCGGAAGGCTCGGCGGATTCGTCGTCCGAGACGCGATCTGCCGGTCGCGACAGATCCATCGTCGGCAGCCCGTCGAGCCGTTTCTGCACGTACGTCGTGTGCCCCATTCGGTCGTAGGCGGCGCGTTCGGTTTCGTCTGAAAGCACCTCGTGGGCCTTCTTGAGCGTCTTGAACTGCGCGTTCGCACGCGTATCGTCGTTGAGGTCCGGGTGGTACGTCCGGGCTTTCTCCCGCCACGCCTGGTTGATCTCCGCCGTCGAGGCATCCTCGGATACCTCCAGTAGCTCGTAGAAGTCGTCCATCCCCTGGCACCCCGTTCGAGACGGTCCGGATTGAACGTATCGACGGGCGACCGAACCCCGGGTGGCCCGCCTCGTCGACCCCGGAACTGGATTCATACTCTGTCGTCGGGCTGTGAACCCCTGCCGATCGAAGGCGGAATTCGGCAAACGGGATGGCAATTCTCATAGTCGTTCGTTCCTCTTCAGACCGTATGGACGTCCACCGGATTCCGCTGGGGAACAACATCTTCGAGGGGCAGAACAACGCGTACCTCCTCGATGGCGAGGTGACGACCCTGATCGACGTCGGGGCGTCGATGCCGGCGGTACGCGCTGACCTGCTCGATGGGCTCGCAGCGGCGGATGTGGCGCTTTCGGACCTCGATCGGATTCTCCTGACGCACTGGCACACGGACCACTGCGGCCTCGCGGGCGAACTCCAGGCGGAGACGGGCGCGGCCGTGTTCGCCCACGAGGCGGACGTTCCGCTCATCGCGGGAAACGAGCACGCGAAAGCGAGCCTCGAAGAACTCAGAGAGCGGCGGTTCCGCGAGTGGGGTATCCCCGAGGAGAAACTCGCGGAACTCGACGAGTTCCGCACGAAGTTCGAGACGATGACCGGCGAGGTGGAGAGGGTCGAATCGCTCAGGGAGGGCGACCGAGTCGCCGCCGGGGACGGCGAACTCGGGGTGCTCCACCTGCCGGGACACGCCGCGGGACAGGTCGGATTCACGTTCGAGCGAGCGCCCGACGGGGACGCGACGGCTCCGAGCAGGGAGGCTTTCGTCGGTGACGCGATCCTGCCGCAGTACACCCCGAACGTCGGCGGCGCGGACCTGCGAGTCGATCGCCCCCTCGAACAGTACGTCGAGAGCCTCGATCGGCTCATCGACTGCGGCTTCGACCGTGTGTGGCCGGGGCACCGCGACCCGATCGGGGACCCCGCAGCGCGGGCGCGGGTCATCCGGGCCCACCACGTCGAGCGGACGCGGCGCGTCGTCGACATCCTCCGCGAGCACGGCCCCGCAGACGCCTGGACGGTCAGCGCACACCTCTTCGGGGAACTCGAAAACATTCACATCCTGCACGGCCCCGGCGAAGCGTTCGCGCACCTCGATCACCTGGCGCACGCCGGCGTCGTCGAGCGCGACGGCGACGAGTACCGGCTGATCGAGTCCGATCCGGACGTCTCGGAGTTGTTCCCGAAGACGAAATACTGAAACGCCGTCACCGGTAACGGAGGGGTATGGAACTGCGGGTCATCGACAAGACCGACGAGGAACTCCGCATCGAGGTCGCCGGCGAGGACCACACGTTTATGAACGTGATCAAAGGTGCGCTTTTGGAAACCGAAGGTGTCGCGGCCGCCACCTACGACATGAACCCGGAGCAGTCTGGCGGCCAGACCGAGCCGATTCTCTCGATCAAGACCGAAGCCGGCGTCGAACCGCTGGACGCCCTCGGCGAGGCGTCACGGAACGTTCAGGACACTGTCGACGACTTCTCGGCGGCGTTCGAGGCCGCCGCGCAGTAAATTCGATTGCGGATTCCGCGGGCGTGAGCGCTTTCTCCGGCCACCCGTCTACCTGCTACAGTCGGACCGGCACGCCGCGTTCGTCGAGATACTCTTTGGTCTCTTGGATGCTGTACTCGCCGAAGTGGAAGATCGAGGCGGCCAGTCCGGCGTCGGCGCCTGCTTCCTCGAACACCTCGTACATATCCTCCGGGCCGCCACAGCCGGAGGAGGCGATGACGGGCGTCGAGACGGTATCACAGACCGCCTTCGTCAGCGGGATGTCGTACCCGTCCTTCGTGCCGTCGGCGTCGATCGAGTTGACGAAGAGTTCCCCCGCGCCGCGATCTGCGGCCTCGTTTGCCCACTCGACGACGTCGACGTCCGTCCCCTCGCGGCCGCCCTTGACAGTACACTCGAACCAGCAGGACTCGCCGTCGACCTCGACGTAGTGTTCGCCTCCCTCGTCGAAGCGCCGCCGCGCGTCGACGGAGATGACGATACACTGCGAGCCGAACGCGCGAGCACCCTCGTCGATCAGATCGGGATTCTCGAGTGCCGCGGTGTTGATCGAGACCTTGTCGGCGCCGGCCCGGAGCGTCTCCTTGATGTCCTCGCGGGTCCGGATGCCGCCGCCGACCGTCAGCGGGATGAACACCTCGTCGGCGACGCGTGAGACCGTATCCAGCATCGTCCGTCGACCGGCCGCGGAAGCCGTGATGTCGAGAAAGACGAACTCGTCGGCGCCGGCCTCGTTGTACCGCTTGGCCATCTCGACTGGGTCGCCGGTGTACTGCAGGTCCTCGAAGTTGACGCCCGTGTACACCGCGGGGTTCCCGTCATCGTCGAGGTCGACGTCGATACAGGGGATGATCCGCTTCGTTAACATAGATGGCTCGGGGTACTACCTCCGTCCTCAAAAGGAGTCCGACCCCCGGTGGGTAGCCGATGCTGTCGAGCGCCTGGTACTGTCGGAGGCAGGTGCGAAACGCTGTTGGCCCCGCCGGGTGGCCGACAGGATGAACCCCGAGGAATCCTCACCGCCGGCTATGGCGGAGGAGGGCGACACCGACGCGACCGCACCCTGCGACCGGTGTGAAGAGCCGATCCCGGTGGACGCGACGCGCTGTCCGATCTGCGGCTATCAACCCGCCGGCTACCGTCCGCAACTACTCCGCATCGGGGAGTACGTCTTCGGTGCCGTGATCGTGGTGTCAGTGCTGATCTTCGTCGGTGGCGTGGCCGGGATCGCTCCCGGCCTCCCAGCGGACGTCCTCTCACAAGCGGCGATCATCACGCCCTATACGGCAGGGATTTCGGGCTTTTTCCTGTATTACCTCCACAACAAGCGGCAGGCAACGCCCACGGACAGCGACATTTTCGATTGACGAGCGGCCCGAGCACATCGAGAGTCCGGCACCGGTCGGCCGTACGTTTATATACGGTACCGCGGCCAGCCAGCCCGTGACCTGAAACCGGCCGCGACGCGCCTGCGGGTGTGCGACACGACGCGTCGCGGATACGCGGAGCCTCGGCTCCGCAGGGAGTGTGTCGCCTGTTCGCGACCCAGCCATACACGGTGTCTGTTCACACCGCGTCGAAGACGGTCGGCTCCCGACAGCAGATCCGGGAGCGTTAAAGTGCGGGCGCCCGATCTCCCGCGTATGACCGACGACGACCACGGCCACGACGACAGTCACCACGACAGCGACGCCGGCGAGGAACGCGTCACGTCGCCGATGCAATCGTTCGGGACGAGCCAGGTCACGACGGGGCTCGTAATCCTCCTCGTGGGGCTCGTCGTCGTCTTCGGGATTCCGCTTCTCGTCTAACTCCGGGCCCACAGTCGTCCGAACCGGATCCCACCGTCGGAACCGACCCGACTGTCGAATTCGCCGCTTCTCCGTCCCGATCAATCGAGTTCCGCCCCGAGGACGTCCCGGAGCGACGCGACCGTCTCGGCGTCGACCGCGAGGTTCGTCCCGTCGACCGACAGCGACAGCGTCCCGTCGGCGGTCGCCTCCCCGAGCCTCGTCACAGAAGTGACGTCCGCGAAGGCCGCCTCGACGGCATCGGGATCGGCCGTCTCGACGACCGCGCGGCCGGGCGTCTCCTCGAACAGCGCGACAGCGTCGTCGACGGCGACGTCCGCGCCGGTCTCCGCGGTGAGCATCTCCGCGAGTGTCACCGCGAGACCGCCGTTGCTCACGTCGTGGACGGCGAGTGTCGAGTCCCGGTTGGCGACCGTCGCGAGCATTGAAACGATCTCGTCGGCGTTCTCCGGAAGGGTGGGGAACCGGTCGGAGCCGCCACGCTGTGCGAGCAACTCCGATCCGCCGAGGGCGTCGCTGCCGTCGCCGACGAGCAGGAGCGTCCCCTCCCCGGCGAAGGCGGCAGGCGGCGCGTCGTAGCCCGCCTTCGTGCCGACCATTGCCAGCGTTGGCGTCGGCGGAATCGGGCCAGCAGCGGAGTCGTTGTACAGCGAGACGTTCCCGCCGACGACCGGCACCGAGAGGTCCCGGCACATATCCGCGAGGCCGTCGACGACCGCCTTGAACCCGCCGTAGACCTCCGGTTTCTCCGGGTTGCCGCCGTTCAGACAGTCGACGGCGGCCAAAGGCGTCGCGCCCTTCGCCGCGATGTTCGTCGCGTTCTCCAGGGCCACCGCGCGCGCGCCGTCGTACGGCGCGCAGTCGGTCCACGCCGGCACCGCGCCAGCGGAGAGTGCGAGGCCGGTACCGGCCTCGCGGATCGCCAGCAGCGCCGCGTCGTCGCCGGGACGGAGCGCGGTCCGTGCGCCCACCTCGTGGTCGTACTGGCGGTAGACCCACCGCTTGGAAGCCGTGTTCGGCGCGCCCACGACCGCCTCGAACGCCGTATCGATGTCGATGTCGGGGCGGTCGCGGGCCGGCTGTGTGGGTTCGACGGCGTCGAGATCGTTCATCGGCGCGCCGTCTGCGAGGAACTCTGCCGGCACGTCGACGACCGTCTCGCGCCCTCGCGGTTCACGCCCCTCGCCGCTCGGGTCCTCGGAGGCGCCCTGCGCCTCGCTTCCCTCGAAGGTGCAGACGTAGTTCCCCTCGGTGACCTCGCCGATGACCGAACAACCGAGGTCGTACCTGTCGGAGATCTCGGCGACCGCGTCGACGTCCTCCGGGCGGACCTCGTAAACCATCCGCTCTTGGGACTCCGCGAGGGCGATCTCCAGGGCGTTCATATTCGGCTCGCGCTGGTGGACGGCGTCGAGTTCGATTCGCGCGCCGAAGCCGCCCTTCGCGACCAGTTCCGAGGATGCGCCGCCCAGACCTGCGGCGCCGAGGTCCCGGGCTGACTGGACGAGATCCGCTTCGACGAGATCCTCGTTGGCCTCGATGAGCAGCTTCTCCGAGTAGGGATCGCCCACCTGGACAGCAGGGCGGTCTTCCGTTTCGGCGTCCTCCGCGAGATCCTCGCTGGCGAAGGAGGCGCCGCCGAGCCCGTCGCGGCCGGTCGCGTTGCCGACGAGCACGAGTTTGTTTCCCGCCGACTGGGCCTCGGCGGTCACGAGCCGTTCCTCGTCGAGCAGGCCGACGCAGGCGACGTTGACGAGCGGGTTCCCCTCGTAGCCGTCGTGGAACTCGACGCTCCCGCCGACCGTGGGCACGCCGATCGCGTTGCCGTAGTCGGCGATTCCCTCGACGACGCCCTCCAGCAGATAGCGGGTGTGTTCGCGGTCGAACCCGCCGAAGTAGAGGCTGTCTTCGAGCGCGATCGGGTAGGCGCCCATCGAGAGGGTGTCCCGAACGATACCGCCGACGCCCGTCGCCGCGCCGTCGTAGGGGTCGACGTACGACGGGTGGTTGTGGCTCTCGATACCCATCGTGACGTACGTCTCCGTCTCGGAGTCGCCGTCGTTGTCCGGGACGCGGACAACGGCGGCGTCGTCGCCGGGGCCGACGACGACCTGCTCGCCCTCCGAGGAGAAGGCAGAGAGGAGAGGTCGCGACGAACGGTACGCACAGTGCTCGCTCCAGAGGTTCTCGAACAGCGCGGCCTCAGTCGGGGTGGGGTCGCGCCCGAGTTCGGCCGTCACGAGTTCGCGATCGGAATCCGGCAGGCTCATTCACTTCCCTGTTCAGGAAGGTTCGATTAATGCTTTTCTGTGTGCACGGACGTGCATTGCGCTGGCGGTGGAGGCGGAAGGCCAACCGGGGTCGACCGCACGGGGCGGATCGGGCCGCTTTTTTAACCACGGTGAGAACGGGCACCCGTGCTATCGGTCGAGCTGCACGCCCACTCGTCGCTCTCGTACGACGGCCGCGATCCCGTCGAGCTACTGTTAGCGCAGGCGGAGGCGGTCGGCCTCGACGCGCTCGCGGTGACCGACCACGACGAGATCGACGCGAGCCTCGAAGCCGCCGAGCTGGCCTCTGAATACGGGCTCGTCGGCATTCCAGGGATGGAGGTGACGTCGGCGGCGGGACACGTTCTCGCGTTCGGGATCGACGAACTCGTGCCAGCCGGTCTCTCCTACGACGAGACACTCACGCGCATTCACGAGCAGGGCGGAATCGCGGTCGTCCCGCATCCGTTTCAGTCGTCGCGACACGGCGTCGCGGCGCAGATCAGCCGCGATCAGCTTGCCGAAGCGGACGCGATCGAAGTGTACAATTCCCGGCTCTTCACCGGCTGGGCGAACCGGAAGGCCGAGCGCTTTGCGACCGCCCGAGGACTCCCGAAGACCGCCGGTAGCGACGCCCACATCGGTGAGATGGTCGGACAGGCCGTCACCGAGGTGGGAACTGACGACCGGTCGGTCGAAGGAATCCTCGATGCGATCGTCGAGGGGAAGACGAGCGTCGTCGGGAGCCGGACCCCCTGGCGGATCTCCTTTCGACAGTTCGGCGGCGGCATCAGACGACGGATCGAGCGCACGGTCTCGGAGTTCCTGTAGATGTCCCGGGAGGCCGGCCCTGCAGCGAGATCGGGCGAGACGATCGACGGGACAGATCCCGGAACAGTCCGCGACGCGATCGAGACCCGCGACCCGCTGCCGGGGACGACCGGGTTCGCGGGCGTCGTCGACGATCAGTTCGTTCGCGACGTCCTCGGTCGCCGTCCGCTCTTCGTCGACGCCGACGACCCCGGCAAGTGGGCGTTCGAGCGCCGGACGCTCGGGAATCCGAAACCCGTGCCAGCGGGGACCGTGCGCGCGCTCGATGGATTCGAAGAGAGCAGTGGGACCGAATATTGCGCCTCCGAGGACCGCTTCTGGACGCTGCCGGATCCAGACCCGGTGTCGGACGCCGACGACGCAGTCGCCGCAGTCCGGGCAGCGGTGCTCGATCGAACCCGGGCGATCGAACCCAGTAGCGAAGACAGCGGCGGCCACTCCGAGGAAATCGCCATCGCCTTCTCGGGCGGCGTCGACTCGGCAGTCGTCGCCGCAGGCGTCCCGGACGCCCCCTGCTACGTCGCGGGCTTCGAGGGCTGTCACGACATCGCGGCCGCCCGCAACGCCGCGGCAGCGATGGATCGGGACCTCCGCGTGGTCGAACTCACTCACGACGACATCCGGGAGAGGGTGCCGGAACTCGTCGAAGTCCTGGGCCGGACGAACCCGATGGATCTCTCGATCGCGCTTCCGCTGGTTCGCGTCGCCGAAGCGGCCGCAGCGGACGGCTACGACCGCCTCGCACTCGGCCAGGGAGCGGACGAACTGTTCGGCGGCTACGCGAAGGTGAGCAAGGCTCCAGAGGATCCGCGCGTCGAAGCCGAAACCGTCCGCGGCGCACGCCGCGAACTGCTCGGGACGATCCCGGACCAGGCCGAGCGCGACGTGCTCGCGCTCCGATCCGCGGGCGTCGAACCCGTCACGCCGCTGCTCCACGACGACGTCGTCGCCGCGGCGCTCCGGCTCCCGGGGGACCTTCTCGTCGACGGCGACCGGCGGAAGGTCGCCCTCCGGGAAGCGGCTCGCGGCGTCGTCCCCGACTCGGTCCGGACGGCCGACAAGAAGGCCGTCCAGTACGGGACGTACGTCTCCCGCGAACTGGACCGACTGGCCCGGCAGGCCGGGTTCAAACGCCGGATGGAGAACCACGTCGAGCGGTACGTCCGCTCGCTCGTGGACGGTAGCGAACCTGATCTCGACTAATCAGCGTCGGCCCCGGAATCGGCGTCCTCCAGGGATTCGGCCGCAGCGATCGCCTCCAGGGCGAACTGTACGGTGTCGGGGTCGATGTCGCTCGCCCGCAGATCCGACTCGTCGTACCACGCCCACGCCTCGGTGTCGGCCTCGTCGTCCCCGTCGGGATCGATCTCCCGCGAGTCGACCCGGGCGTAGTAGACGTGGTCGATGTGCTGGTGCCCGACGGTACCGTCGTCGTGGACGTTGACGTCGTAGAGCATCTGCTGTCGGGGCTGCGGGAGCGTCCGTCCGGCCGGTGCGCCGACATCATCGGTCCCGTCGAGCAGCGTCGCGTCGAGTCCCGTCTCCTCGCGGACCTCCCGCAGGCCGGCCTCGTGTGGGAGTTCGCCCCGGTCGATGTGCCCCCCGGGCGGAATCCGGATCCCGAGCCGATCGTGGTGGTGCAGGGCGACGGCTCCGCTCTCGACGATGTAGACCGTCGCCGTGAAGTGACGCGTCGTCTCCATATCCGCAGGTGGGAGAGCCGGGAAGTGGCTCTTGCGGTTCTCGGAGACGGATTGCTGTAACTGTCGACCGCTGGTCTCGGGCACCGTCCGGCGCGACCGGCGGGAAGCGACGACAGGGATCCGTATGACACCGAAACCCTTACTCCCGGGCCACGGCTCCTGTCGGGTATGAGCGAGACGTCCGTCGACAGCGAGGCGGTCGAGCACGTCGCCGAGTTGGCGCGTGTCGACCTCGAGGACGACGAGGTCGACGCGTTCACGGCGCAGTTCGCGGAGATCTTAGAGTACTTCGAGGCCCTCGACGAGGTGCCAGAGGTCGAAGCCGAGGCGGACCTGGTGAACGTGATGCGGGCCGACGAGGTCGAGGAGAGCCTCGATCAGGACGAGGCTCTCGACAACGCCGCCGAGACCGAGGACGGCTTCTTCAAAGGGCCGCGGGTGTCGTGATGAGCCTGAACGCGTTCATCACCGAGACGACGATCGAAGGCGACGACGACGGCCCGCTTTCGGACAAAACCGTCGCCGTCAAGGACAACATCAGCACCGAGGGCGTCCGGACGACCTGCGGATCGGCGATGCTGAAGTCGTACGTCCCGCCCTACGACGCGACAGTCGTCGAGCACCTGAAAGAGGCCGGCGCGACGATCGTCGGGAAGGCGAATATGGACGAGTTCGGGATGGGCGGGACGACCGAGACTTCAGCGTACGGCCCGGTGAAAAATCCCGTCGACGAAGCGCACGTCCCCGGCGGCTCCTCGGGCGGATCGGCAGCCGCCGTTGCCGCGGGCGAGGCCGACCTCGCGCTGGGGTCGGACACGGGCGGCTCGGTCCGCAACCCGGCGGCGTTCTGCGGCGTCGTCGGCATCAAACCCACCTACGGGCTGGTCTCCCGCTACGGCCTCGTCGCCTACGCGAACTCCCTCGAACAGATCGGGCCGCTCGGGCAGACGGTCGAGGACGCCGCCGCGCTCCTCGACGTCATCGCCGGCCCCGACCCGAGCGACGCGACGACGCGCTTCGACAGCGGTGGTGGGACGGGCGAAGAATCTGACGGCGACTCGACTCACCCCGGGACCGAGGCGTCCTACGCCGCGGCGGCCGACGGCGACGTCGAGGGAACGACGGTCGGTGTCATCACCGACCTGCTCGACGGCGCGGACGACCGAGTCGTCGAGACGTTCGAGGCCGCCCTCGACGATCTGCGGTCACAGGGCGCAGAGACAGTCGAGGTGTCGCTTGATTCCGTCGAACACGCCGTGCAGGCGTACTACGTCATCGCGATGTCGGAGGCCTCCTCGAACCTCGCCCGCTTCGATGGCGTCCGCTACGGAACCTCCGGGGGCTACGAGGGTAACTGGAACGACGCCTTCGCCCGGGCCCGAGAGGAGGGCTTCGGGGAGGAAGTCAAGCGCCGCATCCTGCTGGGGACGTACGCCCTCTCGGCGGGCTATCACGACAAGTACTACAAGAAGGCCCAGGACGCTCGCGCCTGGGTGAAACAGGACTTCGACGACGCCTTCGAGCGCGCGGACGTGCTCGCGACGCCGACGATGCCCGTGCTCCCGCCGCGGCTGGGAGAGAGCCTCGACGACCCCCTGCAACTGTATCTGATGGACGCGAACACCGTTCCGGTGAACCTCGCGAACCTGCCCGCGATCTCCGTCCCCGCCGGCGAGGCCGACGGGCTCCCCGTGGGGCTGCAGCTCATCGGGCCGAAATTCGGCGAAGCGGCGATCGTGCGCGCGGCGTCGGCGGTCGAGTGATTTCCCGGTAACGTTTTGGCAGTCGTGCCGTAGTCACGGTGTCTGCGTCAGCAGGGCGTAAACGCCGGTCTCAACGCCGTCAGAACGGACGATAGGTTACCCAAGGGAACACGTAGTCACGAAAAATCGAGAGAGGTCGTCGGTATAAGCGACGGGGTATCTCGGTAGTTACTGCCGAACGACGTTCGCTGCGCGAGGCCCCTTGGGTGAGGACTCAATCTCGAACTCGACCTCAGTACCTTCCGTGAGGTCCTCGCCGCCAACGTCTTCCATGTGGAAGAACACGTCTTCGTCGTCGTCGAGGTCGCCGTCGTCAGTCGAAATGAAACCGTAACCGCCAGTGTCGTTGAAGAAATCAACCTTTCCGTTTGCCATTGCAAACAAACATAGTGCCGGACGCGGGATAACCCTTCCGAGAGTCGGGGTACCACGACCCGTCACCTCACGCACGAGCCGTTACTCCTCGTTTCGAGAACGACGACAGAACGGAAACCGAGAGCTGGCGGTCAGCGTCGCCAGTATTCGGGCGTCAGCAACACCAATACCGGGATGATCTCCAGTCTCCCGATCCACATCAGCACGAACATGAAGAGCTTCCCGGCGTCCGAAAAGGCGAGATAGCTCCCCATCGGCCCGACGACACCGAAGCCCGGTCCGACGTTCCCGAGCGTCGCAGCCGTCGCGGACATCAGCTCTAACACAGTGAGTTCCAGACCGACCCGCAGCGAATCGAGGAACAACAGCCCGGTCGCGACAAAAAAGAGCACGAGATACAGGAGCGTGAAGGCGTAGATCCCCCGGATCGCGCGTTCGTCGATCGTGTGGCCGCCGAGGCGGACCGGGCGGATCGCTTCGGGGTGTGCGGTGGTGAAAAGCTCACGCCGGATCGATTTGAGGATGACATACCAGCGGACGATCTTCACCGCTCCGCCCGTCGATCCCGCCGAGCCGCCGATGAACATCGCGAACAAGAGCAGGTACTGCGCGGGTGCACTCCACGTGTTGAAGTCCATATTCGCGTAGCCGGTGGTCGTCACGATCGAGACCGCCTGGAAGGCGGCATAGCGGAGCGACGGCTCCAGTTGGCCGGAGATCTGCGAACTGAACGTTTCGAGATACGCCGCGTCGAACGTGCCCTCGACAGGCGCTGCACGCACGAAGCCGCTGCCCCCGAAGAGGACCGCAGCCACGATGGCAGTGACGACAGCCAGCGCTCCCAGGTAGAATTTGAACTCCGAGTCGCGGATCATCTTGCCCGAGTCGCCCGTGAGCACGTGCCAGAAGAGCGCGAAGTTCGTCCCCGCGGCGATCATAAAGGGAATGATGATCCACTGGGCGGTCGCGCTGAACGCCTCGATGCTCCGCGCCTCGGGGGAGAACCCGCCCGTCGGCATCGTCGTCAGGCCGTGAGCGACGGCGTTGTACAGCGTCATCGCGGGGTCGATCCCGACCACGGAGAGCGAGTACAAAAGGAAGATTTCGAGCAACGTGAGCGCGAGGTACGCCCCCCACAGCGCCCGTGCAGTCTCGGCGATGCGTGGCGTGAGCTTCTCGATGCCGGGCCCCGGCGCCTCCGCGTCCATCAACTGGGCGCCACCCACCGAGAGTTCCGGGAGGATCGCGACCGCGAGGACGACGATTCCCATCCCGCCGAGCCACTGGGTGAGTTGCCGCCACAGCATAATTGATCGCGTATGGGACTCGAAGGAGATGTCGCCCAGCACCGTCGCGCCGGTGGTAGTGAACCCGCTCATCGTCTCGAAGAGCGCATTTGCCGGGTTCGCGAGCGTCGACTCGGGGTGGATCGGGGCCACGAGCGGCGGGACGCCGTGGGCCTCGATCAGGTAGGGGACCGCCCCCACGACGGCGACGGCACCCCAGGTCACCGCCACCATCAGAAAGCCCTCGCGGGCGCGGAGATCCGGGTCGGGCTCCAGCCGTTCGAGCCCGACACCGAAGGCGACGGTCAGGACGATCGTCACGACGAACGGCACGACCGTCTCGCCGTAGTAGAGCGCGACGACGAGCGGGAGGCATAGCGGAACAGCGAGATACTTCAGGACGGAACCGACGAGGCTGAGGCTCGCGCGCACGTCGACACGGAGCGCGTTCATAGTTGGGCGGTAACGCCGTCAAGCACGTCGATTCCGCCGAAAATAACCACGTGATCATTGACTTCGACGACGGTGTCGCCACGGGGGATGACGAGTTCTCCGCTCCGGGTGATCGCCCCGATGACGATGCCGTCGGGGAGGTCGGCCATCGATTCGCGGATTCGCCGCCCGGCGAGGACGCTCTCCTCGCCGACCTCCACCTCAAGGACTTCCGCCTTGTCCGATTCGATGAGAGCGATATTCTCGGCGTCATCCTCGCGGGTGAACCGGGAAATCTCTTCGGCGACGACGCTTCTGGGACTCACGCCCACGTCGACGCCGACGGTCTCGAAGAGGTCGACGTACTCGGCCGTGTCGATGATGGCGATCGTCCGCTCGACGCCCATCCGCTCGGCCAAAAGAGACACAAGCAGGTTCTTTTCGTCGGAGTCGAGCGTCGAGACGACGATGTCTGCGTCCCCGATGTGTTCGCGCTCCAGGAACTCGATGTCGGTGGCGTCCGATTTCATCACGACGGTTCCGGGCAACTCCTCGGCGAGTTCGCGAGCGCGATTCTCGTCCCGTTCGACGAGTCGCGGCTTGAAGCCCCGTCCCTCCAGCAGTCGTGCGACGTGGTAGCCGATCTCGGAGCCGCCGATGATGACCACCTCTTCGGCGACACCGGCCGACTCCTCGGAGTCGACAGAGCGCGCGAACTCCTGGACGCTCTCCGGGGAGCCGATGACGACCGCGCGGTCGCCCGCCTCGACGACGGTCTCCCCCCGGGCGATCTCCACACAGCCGTTCCGCAGAATGGCGACAAACGTCAGCGAGTCGAACCGGTCGGCCTCCGCGACGGTCTGGCCCGCGATCGGGCTCTCTTCGTCGACCTCGAACTCGGCCATCTGCACCTTCCCGCCCGCGAAGGGATCGACGTCGCGGGCGGCGGGCAGGCCGATCATCCGGACGATCGACTTCGCCGCAAGCAAGTTCGTACAGACCATAAAATCGACGCCGAAGGCCCGCTGGGATCCCTCCCAGGTCCGGAGGTACTCGGTGTTTTTCACACGGGCGATGGTGAACGCCTCGGAGATCGCCTTCACCGTCGAACAGACCACGAGGTTCGTCTCGTCCTCGTCGGTCGAGGCGATCACCATATCCGCGTCGTCGATGCCTGCCTCCTCGAGCGTCGACACCGACGTCCCGTCCCCGGTGACAGCGAGGACGTCGAGCGAGTAGTTCAGCTCCTCGACCCGGTCGCCGTCGCAGTCCACGACGATCACGTCGTGTTCGTCTGTCAGATCGGCGGCGATACTCGATCCGACCTGCCCCGCGCCGACAATGATCACGCGCACGGAGACTCACCCGGATTCATTCTTTTGCATGCTGCCCGCCGAGGGGGTATCCATCTTTCGGCATCGGGCCAGCACCGTGCGTCGGGTCCACACCGTCGGCGGTTTAATCAGCAGTCGCGTCGCTCAGGACCGCCGCTCGACGGTCAGATCGACGGGACGGGGGGATCCTTCAAGATCCGCGACGACGCGCTCGACGAGGCGCTCGGCCTCGCTCGTGATCGCGGGTTTGATCCGATCGACGACCCACTCGAGGGAGACGAACCGCGGGAGATCGATTCCGCCCTCGTTCGCCGATCCAGGGTCGTAAGCAACCTCGAAGGAAACCCGCGAGGCCGCCTCGGCGTCCGCGGGAGCGTCGTCGGGGAGTTCGTCGAGTTCCTCGATCCGCCAGCGGCCGCCGGCGTCGAGGTTCTTCACGATCTCCCACTCGATGCGTTCGGGCGGTTCGACGTCGGTGACCGCCGATTCGACGGTGTAAGTGAGTTTCCACCACGCAAACCGCAGCGCGTAGCGCGTGCCCGCGCCGCCGTCCCCGCGCCGCCGCACGACGTTCCGCAGGTGCTTCGAGTATTTGGTGTAGCGCGGGAAATCGACGAGAAAGTCGTAGACCTCTCTGGCCGGTAGATAGACCACCGTGCTCACAACGAGTTCGTCCACACCGGCCCCTGGGAGGTACGGTTAAAAAGCGTTGTCGCCGATCGGAACGTACTTGTCGCAGAGCGATCATATCACAGACGATGGTTGGGGCGACGCTTCTGGATATCCGCCGGCACGTCGACGGGCTGGCGGCGCCCGAAGGCCCCTACGCGGTGGTCTGCGGGCGGACGGGTTGTGAACCCTCGCCTGTGTCCGGCCTCCGGTTCGGCGAGCGGGACACGGCCGCAGAAGCAGCGGACGCCGCGACCGAGTACCGCGCGACGCTCCGGCAGTACGACCCGCAGGTTCCCTTCTACGAACCGCTGGTCCACGACGTCGCCAACGGGCCGAACGGTGTCGCAACCGCCGCGGACGCGGACACGCGGCTCCGCTATCTCTCGTTCTGTCACGACGTGGCTGGCGCAACTCTCGAAGCGTTCTCGGACGTCGGGCTTCGGGAGGTCGAGTCGGCGGCGATGGAGACGTACCTCACGCTCGCTGAGGTCGTCGCCGACCGCGACGACTTCTGTCTCACGATGCTGTGGAGCCTGACGAGCGAACTTGCAGCGCGCACAGACCGTGCCGAGCAGGTCCCTGTGGTCGAGGCCGCTGCCGCGTCCCTCCGCGGTGCCGACAGGGGGACGTCGCTCCGCCCGGAAGCGGGCATCCGCGCGGCGATCGGGAACCTCGAAACCGTCGGGTTCGTCGGGTCCGGGACTGTCACGCCCGCGGCCGACGGCGACGGCTGGACAGTCACGCTCGGCGACTACGCTCTCGCCGAGCGGACGGGACGGCTGCCCACGCTCCCGCTGTCGATCGCAATCGCCCGCAGGCTGCCGGAGACGACCTTCCGGTTCGCCTCGGCGACCCCGCTCGGCGACCGTCGCTGGCAACTCACCGTCGAGACCGGCAGCCAGCCGGGCGGGCTCGCCTCGGTCGACGCCGCCGACGACGAGCGGCTCTACGAGCCCGGATCGGAGTACTGACTGGAGTTCGGACGTATTCTCGGGGACCGAGTTCCGAACTGGGTCCCGCTCACGAGCCGACGCCGGTGATCTCGAAACGCGCGCCCCCCTCGTCGCTCTCGGTGACGTCGATCGTCCAGCCGTGAGCGCTGGCGATTTCGGCCACGATGGCGAGTCCGAACCCCGCCCCGTCGCTCGCGGTGGTGTAGCCGCTCTCGAACACGTCCTCGTGCTTGTCCCGGGGGATTCCGGGGCCGTCGTCGGCGACGTAGAAGCCATCCGCCAGTTCGCCCACGGTGATCCTGACGTCGTCGCCGCCGTGTTCAACTGCATTTCTGAAGAGGTTCTCCAGCAACTGTTGCAGCCGGCTCCTGTCGGCCCCGATCGTCCGGTCCGCATCCACGACGAGCGAGGCGTCGGCTGTCGCAACGTTGTCCCAGCACCGTTCGCTCACCGTCGCGAGGTCGACAGGTTCGGTCTCCTCGATCTCCTCGCCCTGACGGGCGAGAGTCAGGAGGTCGTCGATCAGCGTATCCATCCGGTCGAGCGACCTGTCGATCGGTTCGAGATGGTCGCTGTCACACTCCTCGGCGGCCAGTTCGAGCCGGCCTTGGGCGACGTTGAGCGGGTTCCGCAGGTCGTGGCTGACGACGCCGAGGAACTGATCCAGCTGTTCGTTCTTCGCGGCGAGATCCTCGTTCGAGCGCTTGAGTCGCGCCGAGTACAGCCCGACGGTCGCACCGAAGGCGGCGCCGGTCCCGAGCGAACCCACGACCGCCAACAGAAACGACGTATCGAACGTCCGGCTGACCTGACCGAACCAGTACCCGACGACGAAGAACGCGACGATCCCGTACCCGATCCACTGGAGGACGGTCTGTCCGAACCGGTCCGTTCGCTCGTCGGCCGCATACCAGCCGTACGCGATCAGGCCGACGCCGACGAGCACTGGGAGGCTCGCCTGTGTGATAATGGCTCGACGCGAAGCCGTCGCGACGACGCTGGCGACGACCGTCACGGCGAGCATCGTTCCCCCGACGACGACGAGCGGATTGCGCCACGGTTTGATTGCCATTGCAGGTTCCGAGAACGGATCGTGAAGGCGGATTTGTGAACGAACTATACTCCTAATCTGAGCCCTCTGAAGCCGTTCAAGTGGTACTGTACCGTATATGAGGGATGTTGATATCACGAGGGATCAGTTTCAATGACTGATAATCGGTCCGGAGGGTTATACCGAAGTCTCACCACCGAAACGGCGTCAATCGTGGTGCGGTGCCGCCGCCGTCCCAGTCCCGATCGCGCGATGGCCCGGCCTGACGGACACCGGGGAGTTTTACACCGCCCGCTCCGAACTGCGATCGATGTTAGACGGCGTCAACGTCGCACTCGGAATCTCGGGGAGTATCGCCGCCGTGAAGGTGGTCGAACTCGCCCACGAGCTGCGGCGCCAGGGGGCCACGGTTCGCGGGGTGATGACCGAGAGCGCACAGGGGATCATCCACCCCTGGGCCGTCGAGTTCGCCACCGACGGGGAGGTCGTGACGGAACTCACCGGCCGGGTCGAGCACGTCGAACTCTGCGGCCGCGACGGCTGGGCGGACGTCCTCCTGCTCGCGCCCACGACGGCGAACACCGTCGGCAAGGTCGCGAGCGCGGTCGACGACACGCCAGTGACGACATGTGCGACGACCGCCCTCGGCGCGGGCGTGCCCGTGGTCGTCGCGCCCGCGATGCACGAACCGATGTACGACCACCCGGGCGTGCTGGACGCCGTCGAGCGCGTCGAATCGTGGGGCGTCGACTTCGTCGACCCCCGGATCGAAGAGGGGAAAGCGAAGATCGCAAGCGAGGAAGCGATCGTGACGGCGGTCGCCCGCGCGACGACCGACGACACGCTCGCGGGACGGCGGGTCGTCGTCACCTCGGGTGCGACCGCCGAGTCGATCGACCCCGTGCGGATCATCACGAACCGCGCCTCGGGGAAGACCGGCCGCGCCGTCGCCCGGGCCTGTCACGTCCGCGGCGCCGACGTCACGCTCGTCCACGACGGCGGCGAGGTCCACTACGCGGAGACGGTCACAGTCGAATCGGCCGCCGAGATGCACGATGCGACCCTGGCGGCGGTGGGGGGAGGCGACGGCGACGAGCGAGAGCAGAGCGACGTCGACGGCCGGGAGCGAGCCGACGCGCTCGTCTCGGCGGCCGCCATCTCGGATTACACCGTCGAGGCCGCCGCGGAGAAACTCCGCTCGGGCGAGGAGCGGACGCTCACGCTCGAACCGGCGCCGAAACTCCTCGACGGCGTCCGGGAGACTCACCCTGACCTCCCGATCGTGGGCTTCAAAGCCGAAACGTCCGGGGACGACGAGGCGATGATCGAGGCCGCACGCGGGATTTTGCACCGGACCGACCTCGCCTTCGTCGTCGCCAACGACGCCTCGGTGATGGGCAAAGAGGAGACGCGGACGCTGTTCGTCGACGCCGACGACGCCGTCGCCTTCGCCGGGACAAAGACCGAACTCGGCGCGGAGATCGCCACGCGGCTGGCCGCGACGCTCGACGGCTGATACTGATTACGCTCACGTTTTACCGCCCAGCACACTCCCGTTGGCGGCGCTCGGCGGGAAGAGACGAGTGTAATCAGCATGAGACGGATCAGGACCGTGCGGCCCGGTTTGCGTCAGCGATCACCTTGTAGACGAACCCGATGAGGCCGCCCAGAACCGCCACGAATCCGACGAGGAACAGACCCGCCGCGAGCAGTTGTCCGAGGAAGCCGCCGCCGCCCCCGCGGAGGGCCAGACCCGACGCGAACCACCCGGCGAAAAGCAGCGCCACGTAGCCGCCGAGGACGACAGCGTAGAGGATCGCCAGTTCCCGACTGAGGGCGTACGCGAGCGCCTCGCGCGCAGTGACAGCGCTCATTAGCTGGCCCCCACTGGTTTGCCGGCCGGGAACCGCAAGCGCCCCTCACCGTAGAGCCGGGCAAACGCCCTGTCGCCGAGGTCGAGGCTTCGGAGTGTCTCGGCCTTCGGGTGCTCGCCCAGCGTGAGCGAGAATGCGGTCGTGTAGGGCCACAGGCCCATTTCACCGATCATATCGGCTTCGATCCGCAGGAGCGTCTCGTCCTGCACGGCGTACGTGATCAGGGTGTCGTCGCGGGGGATCATCGGCGGCCGCTCGACGGCGAACGTCAGCAGGTGGTCGCCGTCGACAGTCACCCGCGTTCGTCGCCGTCCGTCTCGCTCCTCGATATCGATGTCGGCCACCACCTTCGGATACCCCCACAGTTCGTCGCCGAACGCCCGGGCGGACTCTGTCGTCACCGGCATATACCACACGTACGTCTCGGTCCGCGAAAGCGGCGAGACGTAGGGGATCCCCGCCGGATCGCCCGCGGTTGCACTTATCATCAGCGCGAACTCGTTGTAGTCCTGTAGCGCGCCGCCGCCGACATTTCGGTGCTGGGCACCCATCAGCCAGACCGCCGCGGTCCCGAGGCCCGCGCGGATGGGCGACAGGCCCGGCGGCAACAGCCCGGCGGCGGCATCCCAGTCTGCCGGCAGGATCACGCTGCTGATCGTACTGTCGATCGGGACCGGGAATTCGAGGGTCTGCCCCGTCGAGAGCGTGACCTCGTCGCCGTCTGTCGAGGTGTGTTGTTCGATCTCACGCATAAAACTGTGTTATGTATTATCACAATTCTATTTGCCGGTGGAGGTGGGTCTCCACTGCGATCGCGCCGCAGAAATTCTATTGATCGTTGTCAGCGTCGGCGACGCCCTCGGCGAACGGGCTGTAGGGGTTGGTGTACTCGTTGCGGATGATCTCCTCCTCGACGATCTCGAAGCCGAGCGAACTGAGTTCGCGGCCGATCCGGCTCAGGTCGTCGCTGTCGCGGCCGACAGCGGTGATGTGGACGTTCTCCTCGCCGGTCATAATCTCCCGGACGGAGATCACGCCCTCGACGTCGAGTGCTTCTTCCGCCAGCCGTTCGCGTTCGGGGATGGGTGCGGTACAGAAGATGATCGTGTAGAGCTGATAACCCATCCGCTCGTAGTCGACGTCGACGTGGGTGCCGCGGATGATCCCCGCCGATTCGAGCTTCGAGAGCCGGTTGCGGACCGTGCTGGCCGAGACGCCCTTCGCCTCGGCGATGTCGCTGCTGGAGGTATGTCGCGCGTCACGCTGGAGCGCGTAGACAATGTATCGGTCGAGGTCATCGAGGTCGACTGCGGCCATACACTGTGTGCATATCGTACACTAAATATGTGTTATGTTCTGCCGTATCCGCGCTTCGAGACGGAAGCAACGCCGCTGGCAGGCAGAGCGGCTCAAAAGAGCCGCCGCTCGATCGCACGGACGAGTCGGCCGTGTACTTCGGACTCCTGCTGGTGGACGACCAGCACTGGGCGGTCAGTACCCGTGAGATACGCGGCGATCGCGTCGTTCGTCCGCTCTTTGGCACTGACGACAACTAGGTCCGCGTCGGTGAAGGCCTCGGCGTTTTCCGTGTCCCCGAACGGGACACAGCTCTCGACCGGCACCGAACAGAGCGCGGCGACCTCGGCGTGGTAGTCCTGCAGCGTCCGTTCTTCGATCTCCGAGGCGTCCGGGCGGCCGGCGTACGCCAGCGTGATCGACCCCCCTCCGGCGACCGCCAGCGCGTCGGCGACGGCGATCTTCGCCGGATCGTAGGGGCCCTCGTCGGAGAGCACACCGACGATATCGAGGTCGCCCAGCCCCTCCGGGCCCACGTTCAGGAGGCCGACGTCGCAGGGCGCGTGACGGAGCACCCACTCCACGTCCGAGCCGAACAGGAGCCCGCGAAGCCCCCGGGACGGTGCGGCGTCCTCCATCAGGAGCAGATCCGCGTCTGCGTGGTCGGCGTAGTTGACGACCGCGTGGCGGACGTCGTGACAGACGATCGTCCCGCTGCTGACCGGAACGTCGAACTCGTCGTCGAGTTCGCCCGTCTGCGTCTCGAACTGGACGTCTGCCGGCGATTCCGTCTCGGAGGCGTACGTCAGCGACACCTGATCGGGCACCTGCTCGAACCGGGTAACGACGACCTCACCGTCGTTGGCGCGGGCGACGGCGGCCGCCGCGCGGACGAAGGGCCGCTCCTCCGCCTTCGAGACCTCGTGATCGAGCGCGACGAGAACCCGGTAATCGACCCCGCCGTCGTTGATCACCCTGCGCGTCCGATCGACGGCGTTGCGGCCGACCTGCCGACGGACCGCGTCGACCGCCGCGCCCTCGCGGTCCACGCGGTTCCGGCCGTAGACGAGGAACCAGCCGACGCCGGCGACGGTCAGGACCACGGCACCGACAAGCGGAACAGCCCCCATCTGCGTCAGCAACACCAGACCACTGACGACGCCGAAGACCTGAACCCACGGATACCACGGCCCGGTGAAGGACGGCTCGTAGGTCGTGCTGCCGTTCCGGAACGCCACGACAGCGACGTTGACCAGGACGAAGACGAGGATCTGGAAGGCGCTCGCGAGCTTTGCGATCTCGAGGATCGGGACAAAGGCGATCAGAATCAGGAGGACAACCCCGGTGAGCGTGATGGAGTTCGAGGGCGTCCCGAACCGCTCGCTCACCGACGCCATCGAGTCGGGAACGAGGGCGTCGCGAGCCATCGCGAAGGGGTACCGCGACGAGGAGAGGATACCGGCGTTCGCAGTGCTCACGAGGGCCAAGAGCGCAGCGAGGATGACGGCGCCGACGCCCGCGGAACCGAGCGTCGCCTCGGCGGCGACGGCCATCGGCGTCGCGCTCTTGGCGATGTTCGTCGGGTCGGTCACGCCGATCATCACCGTGACGATGAGGGCATAGAGGATGGTCGTGAAGGCCAGCGAGCCGAGGATTCCGAGCGGGATGTTGCGGTCGGGATTCGACACCTCCTCGGCGACGCTTGCCACCTTCGTCACCCCGGCGTAGGAGACGAAGACCAGCCCCGTCGCCGCCAGCAGTCCGCCGATGCCACCCTCGAAGAAGGGTGTGTAGTTCGGCTGCCGGACGGCGGGGACGCCGCCGATCACGAACCAGACGAGCGCAGCGAGCATCACGATCACGATGATCACCTGCAACCGACCGGTCTGTTTGGCACCGAACACGTTCACGAGGACGAGCAGGACGGCCAGCCCGAGCGCAACCGGCGTCGTGACGCTCGGCGGCACGTCGAACAACAGAAGCAGGTACGGAACGCCACCGACGAGCGCCAGAGCGCCTTTGAACGACAGTGCGAACCACGTGCCGATGCCGGCGACGGTGCCCAAAAGCGGCCCCATCCCGCGTTCGATGTACAGGTATGTGCCGCCGGCCTCGGGCATCGCCGTGGCCATCTCCGCCTTCGAGAGGGCGGCGGGGACGACGAGAACACCCGCGAGAACGTACGCGAAGATGACGGCGGGTCCGGCAATCTTGATCGCGAGTGCCGGGAGAATGAAGATGCCGCTGCCGACCATCGCACCGATGCTGATCGCCAACACCGCGGGCAGACCGAGGTCGCGTTCGAGTGCTTTCGGCACGTCAGCAGTCCCTCCGGTCGGGGGACCGATCCTGAGCCGATCGAGCGTCGCCCTCTCCTCCCGACCGTCCGGGAGCGGCCGTGAGGCCTCCGGAGACCTGCTCGCGGACCCCCTCGGAGAGGATCGCTGCCAGGCACAGGGTCTCGACACCCAGCGCCTCGAACGCCTCGCGATTCCGGGGGTCGTTGATCACGACGACGGTCTCGATGTCCGCCTCCGAGAGCCGGATCCGCTGTGCCAAAAGCAGGTTCGTGCTGTCGCTCCCGCTCGCGAGGAACGCGCGATCGGCACGGGCCGTCGCGGCAACGACGGTCGAGTCCGCATCCGACACGGGCGCCTGCGCGGCCCGAACACCGGCCCCGATCGCCCGTTCGACGGCCGTCTCGTCGCCGTCGAGGAACCCGACCGTCACCCCGTCCGCGCCGTCTTTGAACAGATCCTCCGCCAGGCGGCACCCGACTTGCCCCCCGCCGAGGACCAGTACGTGTGCATCGATCATTGGTGTGTTTCGTAGCGTACCCGGTACAATTGTCTACTAGAAAGAAAAGGACAGAACGTCATAAATACTTCGTTCAGATACGGAACTGTCCTTGATATCCATATTAATTATTAATCCGTTATTCGTTCGTAGTCAAAAAGGCGGCAAAGCGAGTACTCACTCCGCGTGTCGAAAGCGAGAGCACCGCTTCGCTCCGCGAACGTTGGCGGTGGGCACGGCTCGCGGGGAGGTGGCGCCGGAACGTGCCATCTCGGCCTATTGTCGTCTCCTACCGACGGTTGTCAGTGGTGCCGCGATCGGCGAAAACGACCGGCTCAGAGTAACCCGACCAGCGTGGCCGCGAGCACGGCGAGAACGAGCAGTATGCTAGTGGCGATACCCGCACGGAAGCTCCCGTCGCGGACGTCCTCGTCCGTGATCCCGAACAGCCGCCCCACCGTCCCGCGGGCGACGGTATACGGATCGGATGCGACGTCGACCGCGGCCGTCGTCCCGATGACGACGAGTCGGTCGACGGCCGCAAAGAGTTCCGTGACGCCGCGGACGAGGCCACGCGTGCCGTAGAAGGCGGCCGGTTCGATGACGACGTCGACGTCGATGCCCGTCCCGATCTTCGAGAGCGGTTTCTTCAGGGCCGCGAAGCCGACGACCCCGAGGGCCGCGAGGAGGAAGCCCTCGCCGAGGTGGCCGAGCGTGAAGGGATGCGCGTCGGCGGTGCTGCCGGGCAGGAGCGCGAAGAGCGCGTCGGGGTAGAGTCCCAGGACGACACACAGCGCGGCGACGCCGAGCATCGCCACGCGCTGTCCGGTAGCCGACGGCTGGAGCGTCCAGGTCCCCGTCCCCTCCTTCAGGAACGCGTAGTAACCGAACTTGATGAAGGACATAAACGTCCCGACGCCCGCGGCCAGCAGGATGTAGAAGATCCCATCGAGGTGCTCTTTGTGTGCGGCCGCGGTGATCATCCCCTTGCTGACGAAGCCGTTGAACCCGGGGAAGCCGCTGATCGACAGCGCCGCCGCAGTAAAGGCCAGCGCGGTCACCGGCAGCACACGCCCCAGGCCGCCGAGGTACTTCAGGCTCTGCTTGCCAGTCCGCGCGATCACGACGCCCGCGGTCATAAACAGAAGCGCCTTGTAGAGGATGTGGTTGAACACGTGCGCGAACGCGCCCGCAGTCGCGAGCGCCGTGCCGACGCCAACCCCCGCGACCATATAGCCGACCTGCGACTGGATGTGATACGACAGGAGCCGCCGCATATCGTTCTGCAGGAGGGCGTAGACGACGCCGACGAGCGCCATCGCCGCGCCCATATAGGCGATCGCGAGGTTGCCGTCGGGGAACGCCCGGGCGAGTCCGTAGACGCCCGTCTTCGTGGTGTACACCGACAGGAAGACGCTTGCCGCGACGTGAGGGCGCGGGTAGGTGTCGGGCAGCCACGTGTGCAGACCCACGAAGCCGACGTTGACGCCGATCCCGACCGCCGCGAGGACGGCCGGCACGCCGGCGACGATGCCGTCGGCGGCGGTAAAGAGGAACGAGCCGACCTGCGTGTACTGCCAGACCACCGCCGCCATCAACAGGCTCCCGCCGAGACCGTGGTAGATCGCGTACCGGAAGCCCGCCCGGACGGCCTCGCCGCCGTAGTCCCACACCAAGAGCGTGCTGGTGACGGCCATCAGTTCCCAGAAGAACACCATCGTCAGCCAGTCGCCCGCGTAGACGGCGCCGAGGCTCGTTCCGACGTAGCCGAGCGCGAAGGCGGTCTGGCGGTTCTCCGCCGCCGAGGAGTAGGAGTACAGCACTGCGGCCGCCCCGATGAGCCCGAAGATGACGCCCATCAGCCGCGAGAAGGGGTCGACGTTGAGCAGCACCGCCTCGAAGCCGAGGAACGAGGTCTCCAGGTACACCCCGGCGGGGACGACGAGCGACCAGACGGCCACGCCGCCGGTCGCGAGGACGCCCAGGGCGTGGCCCAGGCGGCGCGAGAGCAGCGGCGCGACGAGCGCGACCGCGAGCACGACGACGGCGGGCGGCACGACGGTCGGGACGTCGGCGGTCGGCAGCGACACCGAACTCTCGGCGGCGAGGATGGCCACGGACGGGAGTGCAGCGGCGCTCATCAGAACACCACCCCCGTGACCTCGAAGACCACCCGCTCGATGAGCGCGAGGAAGACCATCCCGCGCGGCGCGAGGCCGAGCGCGACGGCACCGGCCGCGGCGGCCGTGATCGGCCCGAGCATAAACCACGTGCTCTCGGCGCCGAGACCGCGGCGCTCCCACCCGGACGGCGGCGGGCCGCCGTGGTGATCGTGGTCGTCGTGCTCGTCGGCCTCGACGGCCGTTTCTACGGTCGAGTGCTCGTCGGCGTCCGGTTCCGACGTTGGCTCCTCCGTGTCGTCGAGGTGATCGCTCGGATGTCGATCCACCGCGTAGTCGCCCTCGATCCGGGCTTCGATCTCGACTTGACTCTCCTCCTCGGACGGTTCGATGTCGGGTTCGACCCGATCGACGCCGTCGACCGGCACGTCCGGATTCCCGACCGAATCCACGGCGGCCACGGGATCGGACCAGCCGTCGGACTCGCGCTCGTCCACTGTGGCGTCGTCGTCGTCCACTGTGGCGTCGTCGTCGTCCACTGTGGCGTCGTCGTCGCCCACTGTGGCAGCGTCGTCCGCAGCCAAGTCGGCAGACACGTCGCGGATCTCGACGTCCTCGATGTCGTCGGACGCGTCGCCGGGTTCGTCGCTCTCCGTCTCGTCCGACACGTCGCCGGTCTCGTCGCTCCCCGTTTCGTCGGACGCGTCGCCGGTCTCGTCGCCCCCCGTTTCGTCGGACGCGTCGCCGGTCTCCTCGTCTCTCCCGTCGGTCCGTTCACCGCCGTCGGCGCGGAGCGGCCGGCCACCGATCGGGAACTCGACGAGGGGCTTTTGATCCGCGTCCTCGGCGGTCTGGAAGAACGCCTGGTAGACGATCGGCCAGAAGTAGGCGATGTTCAAGAGTCCCGAGGTCAGCAGGACCAAAGCGAAGACCGCGTTGCCGGCGTCGATGCTGCCGATCAGGAGATACCACTTGCTCACGAAACCGGCCAGCAGCGGCAGCCCGGCCATCCCGAGGCTGGCGACGCCGAAGGCGGCCATCGTCAGCGGCATCCGCCGGCCGATCCCGGCCATATCGCTGATATCGTCGGTGTGGGTCTCCACGTGGATCGCGCCCGCACAGAAGAACAGGGTGAGCTTCATAAACGCGTGCGCCGGGATGTGGAGCAGCCCGCCGATCAGCGCCGCCGGCGAGAGCAGTCCGAGTCCCAGCACAATGTAGGAGAGCTGACTGATCGTCGAGTACGCGAGCCGGCGCTTCAGGTTGTCCTGCCTGAGCGCGATGATACTGGAGACGAGGATGGTGACCGCGGCCACCGCCGCAAGGGGGAGCCCGACGCCGAGTTGCGAGACCGTCTCCGGCCCGAAGACGTCGAGCACGACCCGCGCGATCCCGAAGACGCCGCTCTTGACGACCGCGACCGCGTGCAGGAGCCCCGAGACGGGCGTCGGGGCGACCATCGCGTCCGGGAGCCACGAGTGGACCGGAATGAGCGCCGCCTTCACGCCGAAACCGCCGGCGAGGAGCGCGAACGCCGCACGCGCCAGAATCGGATCCGCGGTCGCCAGGTCGGCGATGCCGCCCGGCGTGAACGCGACCGTCCCGGTCGTCCAGAAGACCAGCACCGTCCCGGCGAGCACCGCGACGCCGCCGCCGAAGGTGTAGGTGAGGTACTTCCGGCCCGCCCGGCGCGCGGTGTCGCTCTCGTCGTGGGCGACCAGCGGATAGGTCGCCACCGTCAGAAGTTCGTAGAAGACGTACAGCGCCACGAGGTTCGATGCGAGCGCGACGCCGATCGCCGCGCCGACGCTGCCCGCGAACGCGGCGAAGTACCGCGTCTGGGAGTGCTCGTCGAGACCGCGCATATAGCCGATGCTGTAGAAGCTCGTGACGAGCCAGAGGACGCTCGCGAGCAGCGCGAAGATCATTCCCAGCGGGTCGCCGCGGAGCGCCAGTTCGATGCCGGGGACGAACGTCCCCAGCCGCGAGACGAGAACGTCGCCCGCGAGCGCCGCGGGCAGGAGGCTCGCGACGGTCCCCAGCGTTGCGAGCGCCGTGAGGATCGTAACGCCCTCGCGGACGTTCGGTCTCCGGTGCGATGCGACGATAGCGAGAACCCCGACGGCGGGGATGAGTACCGCCAGAAGCGGCCTGAGAGAGTCGATTTCGGTCATTGGAAGTACACCTCCAGCACGGGGTCGACGAAGGCGATCAGATCGGACGCGAACAGCCCGAGCAGCACCGCGCCGACCGCGGCAGCGACGACCACGAGTCGGGCCTCGAACGAGACGCTCGGGATCTCGGACGGCAGGTCAGCGTCGTCGTCCGGATCGGCGCCGGTGTCGGCACCCGAGTCAGCTTCGTCACCGGCGTCCGGGTCGTCTCCGGTGGCGGCTTCGTCGTCGTTCGGTTCCGACTGCGATCCACCGTCGGCGGCCACTGCGTTCTCGGCCGCTTCCTCAGCCACGTCGTCGAGCGCGGGCGCCTCGCGGAAGTACATCCGCTCTATCACCCGCGCGAAGTACGCGAGCGTCAGGAGCGTGCTCACGACCGCAACAGCGGCGACGATCGGCCGGCCCCCCTCGACCGCCCCGAGGACGATGTGCCACTTGCCGGCGAACCCGACAGCCGGGGGGACGCCGACGAGTGCGAACGCGAGCACCGCGACCGCAGCGCTCACAACCGGCGCCCGGTCGGCGATACCCGCGAGATCGTCGACCGTGCGGCCGCCCGCGACGCCCGCGAGCGCGCCGACGCCGACGAAGAGGCCCGCCTTCATCACCGCGTGGCCGACCAGGTGAACGAGTCCCCCGGTCGCGGCCGTCGTGTTGATGACCGCGAAGCCCGCGATCACCAGGCCGAACTGCGCGACCGAGGAGTACGCGAGCATCCGCTTGAGGTCGGACTGCAGCACGGCGAGTACCGAGCCGACTACCACGCTGACCGACGCGAGGATCACGAGCGTATCGAGCGCGAAGGGAACCGCTGCGTCGAATGCGGGCGTGAACACCACGTAGATGATGCGGAACAGCGCGTACGCCGCGGCGGTCGAGACGAGCGCCGAAATGTACGCCGTCACGCTGTCGGGCGATTCGGCGTACGCGTCGGGCTGCCAGGTGTGCAGCGGGAAGAGCGCCGTCTTCACTGCGAGGCCGACGACGATCAGCCCGAAGCCGGTCAACACGAGCGGCGAGTCGTAGCCGACAGTCGGCAGCAGTTCCGCGAGGTTGGCCATATTCAAAGAGCCCGTCGAGATGTAGAGATAGCCGACGCCGAGCAGATACAGCGAGGCGCCGATCGTGCCCACGAGGAGGTACTTCAGGCTCGCCATCGCCGCGGCGGGCGAGCGGCCGGTCGCGACCAGGGCGTACGTCGCAAGGCCGGTGATCTCGATGAACACGTACAGATTGAACAGGTCCCCGGTCACGAACACGCCCGAGATCCCCGCGGTGAGCAAAAGCAGGCCGCTGTAGAAGCCGCTGGAGTGGGGGCCCGCGGTCCGGGCGTAGAGGACGATACCGAGGGTCACCGCCGACACGAGGAGGACGAGCGTCGCCGAGACGCCGTCGGCGACGAGTTCGATGCCGAACGGCGGCGTGAAGTCGCCGACCGCATAGGAGGATCGGCCGGTCGCAAACACCGACCTCGCGACCGAAAGCGACAGCCCGAGATGGGCGAGCGCGGCGACCGCAGCCGCGACCCAGCCGGAACGGTCCCAGAGTCGCCCGATCGCGATCGGCACGAGCGCCAACACGATCGGCACGACGACGAGCAACGCGAGTGCGTCAGTCATTCAGCTGCACCTCCCGAATCGCCTCTTCATCGAGGGTTCCGTAGGCGTCGTAGATCCGAACGATGAGCGCAAGCGCCACCGCAGTCAGGCTGACGCCGACGACGATGGCAGTCAGGATGAGCACGTGTGGCAGCGGGCTCGCGTACGGCCCCGACCCGTGGCCGACTATGGGCGGCGCGGCGCCGTCGACGAAGCCGCTCGTGACGAAAAACAGGAAGATACCGACCTGGAAGATGTTCAGGCCGATGACCTTCTTCACGAGGTTCGAGCTAGCGGTGACGGCGTAGAGCCCGATTCCCACGAGCGCGACGAACACGAGGTAGTTGTAGTGCGTCGAAAGCAGGTCGATCACGCGGCCTCACCTCCCGTCGTGTCGGCATCGGCGTCGCCGTCGTCACTTCTCGACTCGGATTCGGATCGGGGGCCGGAGACGCCCTCGAAGTCGCCGCTGGCGAGACTGAAGAACAGCGCCACGATGACGCCGGAGACCACCGCTCCGATCGCGAGTTCCACGAGTTCGATTCCGTACTTGACGCCTTTGGTCCCGAACCCGTACGCGGCGTATTCCAGGAACGCGCCGTCCGCAACAACCGCGCCGATGCCGACGAATGCGAAAGTGGCGCCGCCGACCGCGATGGCCGTGCGGACGCCCGGCCCTTCGAGCCACATCCGCGTCGACTCGATGCCGAACGCAAACGCCAGAAGGAGGATCGCCGCGGCGACGAGGACGCCGCCCTGGAAGCCGCCGCCGGCCGACTCCGCGCCGTGGAACATCACGAACAGCCCGAACGTGAAGACGAACGGGACGACAATGCGGACCGTCGTCATGATGATCGTGCTCTCTACGTACGTTCCGTTCGGTTCTGATGCACTCATACGTAGGCCTCCTGTCGCAGAACGAGCAGCACCGCGACGCCGGCAGCGATGACGACCGTCGCCTCCCCGAGCGTGTCGAACCCGCGGTAGGCAGCCAACACGGCAGTTACGGCGTTCTCGACGCCGGTTTCGGTGTAAGCGTTATCCAGGTAGTACGCCGTGATCGGCGACGTCGCCACGGGCGAGTCGGCCGAACCGACCGCCGGAAGCGACCGGACGGTCGCGAGCAGCGATCCCATCAGGACGGCGACGATCGCGACCGAGCGCCACTCGATCCGTTCGAGCAACCGTTCGCCGGGCGGGCGGACGGTCTGGGCGATCGTCACGAGGAAGAAAACCGTCGTAATGCCTGCACCCACCGCGGCCTCGGTCAGCGCGACGTCCGGCGCGGCGAGCAGGATCCACGCGACGGCGATCCCGAAGCTGAACGCGGCGAAGGCGATGATCGAATTCAGGACGTCGCGGAGGAGCGTCGCAGCCACGGCCGCGAGGACCGAGAAGGTGAGCGTGGCGTACAGTGCAATCGATTCCGGCGTCACTCTTCTCCCTCCGTTGTCGGTGTGGCGTCGTCGGCCGTCCAGGGGGTGATCTCCTGGTCGTACGCGGCCCGCGTGATCGCGTGTGCGGCCGTCGGATTCGTCACGAAGAGCAGGAGCGCGAGCAGGACCGTCTTCAGGACCGCGAGATCCGCGCCGAAGACGAGCGCGACACCGCCCAGCGTCAGGAGGATCCCGAGCGTGTCACTCTTCGACGTCGCGTGCGCCCGGGTGTAGAGATCCGGGAGGCGGATGATCCCGACGACGGCGACGAACGCGAAGAACGTCCCCGAGGCGACCAGAAAGAGGACCAGCAGTTCCGTGATCGTCATTCAGATCACCCCACCGCGCTCGACGGTGAACTTCGAGATAGCGATGCTCATCAGGAAGTTCAGCAGGCCGTAGACGATCGCCACGTCGAGAAAGCCCGGCTGATCGAGCGCCGCCGCAAGCAGCGCGAGAACGACGACAGCGTTGGTGCCGATGCCGTTGACCGCTATAACACGGTCCTGCATCGTCGGCCCGGCGACGATCCGGTAGACCAACACGATCGCGAACAGCACGAACGCGCCTGCCGCGCCGAGGAGAATCAGATCGAGCAGCCCCGAGACCGCCATCAGGCGTCACCTCCCTCGGAGGGCGGTTCGGACTCTCTCGTCGACTCGGACGCTGTGACCGGTCCGGCCTCTGTCGTCGAATCGACCTCCGGATCCGACTCGGCGACGACGGATTCCGCAGAATCTGCCGTCTCATCGGCCCCCGCTCCTGCGACGACCGAGATGCTCTCTCGCTCCGTCGGCGTCGGGATCCGCGCGCCGCCGCGGCCGTAGAAGACGAACCGGACTGCGCGTTCGAGGCTCCCGCCCGCGAGGCCATCGCGGGCGTCCCCCGTCAGGGTGTGGATTTCGAGCCCCTCGGGACCGACGTCGACCGTCAGCGTCCCGGGCGTGAGCGTGATACTGTTCGCGAGTGTCGTCACCGGAAGCCCGCCCCAGACGGCGGCGCGAAACCGCTGCATCTCGGGGTCGATCGGGAGGTCGGGGTGGAGGATGATGTAGGCGATCGAGAGGTTCGCCTTGATGATCTCCCAGACCAGATACGGCACGAACAGTCCCATCCGCAAGGTCCGAAGCGTGCTCCTCCGGAGCGACGGCGAGGTGACGAGCGTGACGTTCGAAAAGAGAGCGGCGGCCAGAATCGCCGTCAGCGCGCCGGTCGCGAGGTTGAACGGGGAGACCGACCCGGCGACGGTCAGATAGAACGCGTAGCTCAAGCCGAATGTCAGCACTCCCTTCGAGATCGTCGTCCGCGACACGAGGCGGGTTCGGGCCGTCTGCCGCTCGACCGGGGCTTCCTCGACCGAAAGACCCGTCCGCGAGAGTTCGACCTCGAAGGGGCGCAGCATCGGCGCGCTCCCTCCCGGGCGGAACTCGGGATCGACGATCACTCGGTCGAGATCATAGTCGGCTGCGTACGCGGCGACCATATCCGCATAGTCTCCCGGGCTGAACAGATACCGGTCGATTCCGACGACCGCTGTCTCGATATCGACCGACGGGGGCGCGTCCGTCTCGTCGTCGAGATCCTCTCGCGCCCAGACGGTCACTCGTTCGAGGAGATTCTCTGTGGCCTCAGCATCGTCGGCCGACCCGCCGTCGACGCTCCGCCAGCGAGCGGGATACACGAAGTGGACAGTTGCGGATTCTGCCCCCTCCTCCGCTGCCGCCTTCGCCTCCCGGACGGCGTAGGCGACGGTGTTTCGGAGCGTAGAGGACTCGCCGACCGGGACGAGAATGCGAGCGCTGTCGGCGCCCATCAGCTACCACCCGCTAGGAAAGCCGCCGACTGCCGCCCGTCGGTCGCTCGATGCATACGTTACGATACCGTTACTAAGGGTACCAAATACGTCTTCCGCTCCGCCGTCGGGGCAGTCCGGTATCGACAGCGGGTTTTTAAACGGTCGTTCGAAACTGTCCGGGCACCGTCCGTCGTGGGTCTTCCGGCGCCCGAACCGCCAGATTTTATTTTCGACCCGGAGAACCGTCGACATGGACCAACTGCGGCGGTCGCTGCTGGATGCGCCGATCATCGAGAAGGGAGACTATGAGTACTTCGTCCACCCCATCAGCGACGGCGTTCCGATGCTCCGTCCGGAACTCCTCCGGGAGATCGTCATCAAGATCATCCGGAAGGCCGAGATCGACGACGTCGACAAGATCGTCACGCCCGCGGCGATGGGAATCCACATCTCGACGGCGGTCTCGCTGATGACGGATATCCCGCTCGTCGTCATCCGGAAGCGGCAGTACGGCCTCGACGGCGAGGAACCGCTGAGCCAACAGACCGGCTACTCCGAGAGCGAGATGTACATCAACGACGTCGACCCGGGCGACCGCGTGCTCGTCCTCGACGATGTCCTCTCAACCGGCGGGACGATGCGGGCGGTGCTCGACGCCCTCGACAACATCGGCGCCGAGATCGTCGACACCGTCGCCGTGATCAAGAAGGCCGGACCGAACGAACTCGACGACAGCGGCCACCACGTGAAGACGCTGATCAACGTCCGCGTCGAGGACGGGGAGGTCGTCATCGTCGACGAGCACGGCGACGATTAGGCGGGCGAGCCGCTCCGAGCAGCGTGTAGAAGCAGACGGCAACGACCGTTCACTCGATGAGAAACTCCGGTTCCGCGATCCGCTCGGAGCGACACTCCGGGCACCGCGAGGGGTTGTTCAGCGGATCGTCGAAGCGATCGAATCCACACTCCCGGCACTCCGGTGGCGCGACGAGGAACTGCTCGTCGTCGGTCGCGCTCTCGACGCTCCGGGCGACGTGATCGAGGTGCCGGTACACGGCCGATTTCGGGACGCCGACTGTCGCCGAGAGCGCCGTCGCCCCGTGTGGTTCCGTCCGCAACGCGGCCGCGATCCGCTCTCGGGTCGTTGCGTCGTCGTCCGACATAGGCATACAGGAGGGTACGATCCCGGAGGAGTATATACTGTGGGACACCACAGGAGGGGACGATTCGTCATCCGGAGTGACGGCCCCCGTGCCAGACTCGTGTCCGGCAGGATACGTTGTCCGGTAGCGGACACCCGCCCTGAACTCGCCGCTTGTGGGAAACACACTTGACACTCCGCTCGGAGGATAGGGATATGAAGGCAGTCGTCCTCGCAGGCGGGTACGCGACGCGGATGTGGCCGATCACCAAACACCGGCCGAAGATGTTTCTCCCGGTCGGTGACGGAACTGTTATCGACGTCATCTTCGAGGATCTCGAAGCCGACGACCGAATCGACGAGGTGTTCGTGAGCACGAACGAGCGCTTCGCCGACACCTTCGCGGAGTTTATCGCCGACTCGCCGTACGATAAACCGACACTCTCCGTCGAAGAGACCGTCGCGGAAGACGAGAAGTTCGGTGTCGTGGGCGCGCTCGCACAACTCATCGACCGGGAGGGCGTCGAAGACGACCTCGTGGTCATCGCCGGCGACAACCTGCTGTCGTTCGACGTCTCGGAGTTCGTCGACTTCTTCGAGCGAAAAGCGACAACGTGTCTGGCTGCGTACGACGTCGGCTCGAAGGAGCGCGCGAAGTCCTACGGCCTCGTCCAGTTGGACGGCGACCGCGTTACCGACTTCCAGGAGAAGCCCGACGACCCCCAGAGCACGCTGGTCTCGATCGCCTGCTACGCCTTCCCAGCGGAGCAGCTCCCGGACTTCGAGACGTACCTCACAGACGGCAACAACCCCGACGAGCCGGGGTGGTTTATGCAGTGGCTGCAGAACAGAGGCGACGTCCAGGCCTTTACCTTCGACGGCGCGTGGTTCGATATCGGGACGCCGGAGAGCTACCTCGACGCCGTCTCGTGGTACCTCGACGGTGGATGCTACGTCCACGACGACGCGAGCATCGAGGACGTGGAACTCGGCGAGACCGTCCACGTGATGGCCGGAGCATCCGTCTCCGAGTCCCGGCTCGAACGGACTGTCGTCTTCTCCGACGCCGTCATCCGGGACTCCGACCTCCGCAACACCATCGTCGACGAGGATGCCCGCATCGAGAATCTCGATCTGTCCGGCGCCCTGGTCGGCGCACACTCGCAGTTGGAGTAGTCGGTCGCCCACTCGCAGTTGGAGTAGTCGGTCGCCCACCCGCAGTTGGGTGCGGATCAACCTTCGGCCTCCGAGCGCCACCGTTACGGATCGGATTCGGGTACCGTGTACTCGCCGAAGTCGTCGACTGTGCCGACCGGTGGAGCCCCGAACAGAATCCACGTCTGATCCGCGTCGTCGGTCTCGTTACGAATGCTTCTCGACGGCTCCGGGCCGATGCGGACGACACCGCCGCGCGCGACTTCGTGGATCGATCCATCGAGCTGTACGAAGCCGCCGTCGAGCGCGACGTACACCTCCTCCTGCCGTTCGTGAGCGTGCGGTGTCGTCGATTCACCCGGGCCGAGGCTCACCGTGTTCACACGCATCTCGGTGCACCCGAGCGCTTCGGTGAGCTTCCGGTGGTGGAGTCCGGACTCCGGGAACCGCTGCTGTTCGATTTCCTGTGGATCGACGACGCTGAAATCCCCTGTCATACACCCCACTTTACGGAGGATTATCATAATCGGCGTGGGTTTCATAATGACTGTTTACCGGTGCTCGCCACCCCCAGGTACCGGCGAGCACCGGGAAGAGACGCCAACAGCCAGTATCACCCGCTCTCGGTCTGTGTGACGCGCGACCGCTCGGAGGCCAATCCGACTGGCGGCTACTCGCCGAGCCAGGCGTCCGTCACGCGGATGTGGCCGCGCGTTCCCTCCCAGACGGTCTCGTACTCCAGTTCGATCGGCCGCCGCATATGCGGGCCGTCGGTGACGAGCGTCTCGAACTCTCCACCCTCACCGAGGATGTGAACACCGTAGGACTCGTTGAGATCGACCAGCTCCGCGAGCGCGTCGGCGTCGAGCGTCCGGCCGAGCCAGGATTCGTCGAGGCCGCGGGCGGCGACCTGGACGACTCGGATCTCGAAGCCCGCAGCGAGCATCGCCTCGGCCAGTTCCCGCGGGTCCCGACCCCACAGCGGGGCGAAGAGGTCGATCCCGAGCCGCTCGCACATCCCGCGGATCCGCGACGTCTGAAACTCGCTTTCGACGGCGCCGGCAGTGACGCCCGCGAGGTCGCCATCGAGGTCCGACTGGAGATCCGCGAGCGCGGCTTCGAGCGGCTTCAGTTCCCGGTCGCCCTGTGCGCCGGCGTCGGCGACGTCCGCGGCGCCGAGGTCGTCCGGTTCGACCTCGACGAGTTCGATCCCGATGCTCTCGGCAGCGAGGCCGGCCAGCCGCGTCTCGGGAACGTGGTACATATACGAGTCGTCGCCGGGGTGGACCGTCAGGAGATGCGAGACGTCGAGTCCCTCCTCCAGAGCGCGGTAGAGCGCCCACGAGGAGTCCTTTCCGCCCGAAAAGAGGCTGACCCAGCTGCCGGAGTCGGTCATTGTCGAGTGCAGGTCGCGGGCGTACAAACGACCGTCGGTTCGGCGGCCGCGGCAGAGCGCGGGTCGGGTTCGGCGGCCGCGGCAGAGCGGACGTCGACCGATCACTCGCCGTCGTCGCCGGAATCCGGGACCGGTTCGACCCCGGCTTCCGCTTCCCGCGCTGCCGCGATCCGTTCGACGGCGGTGACAAGGCGAAAGACCGCGATGACGAGGAGCCAGGCGATGTAGATCCCGGCGACGACCCCGACGAAGACGACCCACACCAGGATCTGGGCCGCGATCACGACGCTGTAGACGAGCGTCACGAGGAGGACGACGGCCAGGGCGATCTGTACGCGTTTCGATGGCTGTGGAGGGGATTCGGCGGACACGCTCGCGACCTCTCGGCCTTGGAAAATAAATCCTACCGGACGCTTCGGTTTGCGTCCCGCTACCGATCGGCGGAGACCAGGAGTCGCGTCTCCGTGACGCTAGCGCAGATCGTCGGACTCGGCGTGGTCCATCTCCGAGACTTCGGCTTCGAGCCACTCGCGGAACCACTTCACCCGCTTGAGTCGCTTGTGGGCGATCGTCTCAGCGGCGTCGGAGTCGATCCGCTCCGTGGCGTCGCGGCCGCGCTGGAAGACGCGGTCGACCATCTCCGCGGCGTCCATATGCGTCCGCGATTCGTATCCCATCCGGAGCAGCATCAGCGCCGTGCCGTTGGCGCCGACCTTATCGAGGATATCGGCCTCGATGAGGCTCTGGGTCTCGAGCGAGACGTCCGAGAGCGGCCCCTGATAGGAGTGATCGGCGACGACCTGACACACCTGTTCGACGAACGACTGCGGGAACCCGCCACGGCTGGTGAGGTACTCGCGGGCGACACGGGCGCCCTCGTCGGCGTGGACTTCCTGGTCGGCCTCGAGTTTCGAGATGTCGTGAAACAGCGCCGCGACGCGGACCACGTCGACGTCCGCGCCCTCGCGCTCGGCAATTTCGGTCGCGAGGTCGACGACGTTCAGGATGTGGTTGTATCGGTATTCGGCGTTGTGCCAGGGATACCACCGCATCCGGCCGCCGTCCTCCTCGCTTTCGACGCTCGCCGCGAGGTAATCGCGGACGAACTGCTTCATCTCCTCGAACTCCTCGTCGGAGACCGCCGATTCCTTGATCTCAACGCCCACGGAACCACCTCCGTTCTCCCTCGCGGGGAGGTCCCACGAGATCCGAATTCGCGTTTAGGTTCATTATCGAATAGAACGGCGCTTCGGTTCTTAGGCGTTACGACGAGCGTACGGTCAGCTTCGAACGGAAAGCGCGCTCAGCCGGACCGCGATACGAACAGCCCGACAGCGAGGATTGCCCCGACTGCGACGAACACGTCGAACTCGAAGAGCCGGTCACGGAGGCTCTCCCCGGCGGACTCGTCGACAAAAGTCCCGATCACGCCGCCGACGAACTGCCGCGTCGAGTCGATCACGGTATCGTCGGAGTCGCGAGTCGACGTGACGGTCGGCTCGGGCGTCGATGCCGACTCCTCGGCCGCCGCAGGGTCGCCTGCCGCCGGTGCTGGACCGCCGCCACCGGAGGAGGTTGCAGTCGCAGTCCGCGTTGCCGCCGAGGTCGTTTCGACCGGGCGAACCTCGCCACGGAGGTCGAGTTGCGCGCCCGAAGCGATCACACGGACGTCGGACGTCACCGTGAAGGCGTCTCCGACTCGCTGGTCCTCGAAACTGACCGGTGCCGACCACGTTCCGTTCGGATTGACGGTCGCGTGGGTCGTTTTCAGAAACGCCGGCTCCGTCCCGTTCGTGGATCGGACCCGGAGGCGCACTTCCGATCCGGGCGCGACCGTGGTCGACCCGCTGATCGACTGGTTCGCCGCGGCGACGACAGTAACGGGCTCCGACGCCGGCGTGATCGTCCCCTCGAGGAGCGCGTATTCGGCGGTGAGGTGCCGCGTGTCGTCCGCGAGGACGGAGTACGTGCCGTTCTCGCGGGCGGCAAACGACGCTGTGAGGTCGTCTCCGGCCGCAACTGGGAACGCCGGGTCTGCGCTGCTGTAGACGAGGAAATACGTGTCGTTGCCGGGATCAGCGACGACTCGGGCGGTGCTTGCGTTCAGCCCGAGCGGCTCCGCGTCGACATTGGGAACGTCGCTCCGTGTCACGTTCAGGTCGTAGAGTGCGTCGGTGTCGCTCTCAGTCGACGCCGCGAGCGCGAAGAACGTTTCCGTCGCGTTCCCGGAGTAGCGCGCGAACTCGCCGGCCAGCCCCGGCGCGACGAGTTGGTGCACGACGAGGTCGCCGTCAGCGACCGCTGTCGTTCGCGTGAGGTGACCCGCCTCGATCGCCGCGGAAACGTCTGCGGCGTCGTCGTACGTCGCGCCCGCTGGGGCGGTCCGCGTGACGAGGCGCTCGGGTTCGGGCGTCGCCAGAACGAGGGTGCCGACGTCCTCGGCTGGCGCGCTCGCGTTCGTTCCGGGACGGATCGAAAGCTCGTACTCGCCGGGATCCAGCGGTTCAGACGGCGCGTTTCGATCGTCGACGTCGGCCGCGATGACCTCGTCGGCGCCGTCAGACTCGGCTCCACCGCCGACCGCGAAGACGTCGCCGCCGTCCGCGGGGAGCGTGCTCGCGTTCACGACGGCGGCAGTATTGAATCGCACCCGCACCGTCCCGTCCCCGTCGCGATCGGCGACGGTGGCGTTGGCGCGGACACCGACCGCGGACCCACCGACGGTCAGCGTCGCGGTGTCGGTGTACGCCAGGTCGACCCTGACCACGGCGACGTCGCCCGCGTGCTCCTCGACGACAGCAGAGCGGAGTCCCACCGTACGCTCCGAGGCGTCGACAACGCGAATCCGACCTCCGCTCGCAGTCCTCCCGGTCTCGACGTCGGTCACGTTGACCGTGTAGTTCCCCCGGCCGGCATCAGTGAGCGAGCCGCCGTCGAAGGAGTACTGTTCTTTCCCGTTACCGCCGAGCGTTCGATTCACGCGATCGACGACCGCGTCCTCGTCGGCATCGCGGAGGCGGATTTCGACGTCCCGCCCAGCCGCGTTCGCGGAGACGGTGCCTTCGATCGCGTCGGCGGTCGTGACGTTCCGGTCCGCGACGGTGGCGTTCAGCCCCAGCGATCGGACGGAGAGACCCGTCCGCTGATCGACGCTCCCGTCGTCGAGGAGCGTTTCGACGGTGTACTCGCCGCTCCAGTTCCGCGCCCCGGTATCGAAGACGAACGCCTGGCTGCCGGGGCCCGTGCTGCTCGCGAGTCGCAACGCCCCCGTTTCGTTTTCGACCTCGAAGGCCTGATCGTGGTCGGCAGATTCGTCGGTCGCGACGAACGCGACGGTCGCGTTCTCGAAGGTGCTGGCGTCGTCGCCCTCGGCCAGCGTCGCGGCTGTGACCGCCACGTCGACCTCGCCGGGCCTGATCGTCTCGGTGTCGGCGGAGTCGTTCACTGCGTCGATGGTGACAGTCGCGGTAGCGCGGGAGTTCAGCGCCGTGTCCGAACTCAACACGACCTGTCCGTCGGCCGAGCCGTCAGCATCGAGCGTGTAGCGGTCGGTCACGTCCGAGCCGTCGACGGTGACGGTGATGTTGTCGGCGAGCGTCAGTCCACCCGCCTTCCCGCCCGCCTTCGAGACGTCCTCGCTGAACGGGATCTCGATGACGCTTTCGGTGTGCGTTAGCGTCGTTCCAGCGAGGCTACCGATCGAGAATTCGGTTACTGAACCGTGGGTGAGGGGTCCGGTATCATCGTTAGAAGTCTCCTCTTTCTTTTCAATGGTTGCATTTGAAATCCGTTTTTCTCCAGCACTTTCATCCGAATATGTGGAATTTATTTCATCTCCTTTTTTGACGTAAAGTACTCCATTTTTATTTGATTCGTCTACAGAGATCGTCCCTGAGAATTTATCTCCCTTAGTATGCTTGATTTCAATCGTCTCTCCAAGATTATAGCCGATTGTGTCATCTGAATCCGATTGAGAAGTTAATTGGATCTCAAGTGTTCCATTTTCGTTCCGAGAAACACTGCTTATTCTACCTGAAGAGTCTCCGTTATTATCATAAACTACATCGTCTGGAGTTATTTTATTATCCCCATTAACATCAGAAACAGGATAGTTTGTTGTGACCAACTTAGTTCCATCAGGAACGTCCTCATTAAGAATAGTCTCTTTCGATTCACTCTCCGACTGAATATTGATAACATACTCCTCGCTCGTGGACAGGTCTCCATCCTCGACGGTGACAGTCACGGTATCGCCGGGAGAGTACGTCGACGAATCGAAGGAAATCTCTCCCTGGTCGGCGGCGACGACGGAGGCGAACGCGCCGATGCCGGCCACCGGACTGAGAAGAAGCAGCACCACGAGGGAAACGATCCAAACGGTTCGAAGTCGAGATCTCTGATCTGTCATACCGTAGGTGGACACCGACGACCACCGAACTGGCCGCGCCGCAGCTCTCGCGAGCGGATTCAGTCGCTGTGAGTCGACCTCGCTGTCGGAAGACAGCGATCGCTCCCGTCACCGGCTGCATTCCGCTTTTTGTGTGATCGCCCCACTACCGACGCCGACGGATCACAGCAGTGCGAAACGCCGGCATCGGCCCCACTGAATGCGGTGCAGTCGATCGATCCTGTGCCCACGCGGTAGGACCGGAATTGCCGGTAAATATCCTTCTTTTTGCCGCTCAGACTGTCAAATTTAACATTTGAATTGCTGTACAATATTCGCGATTTCGACTGCCGCTTCCGGGTCACTGGTCGAGATGAGCGGTGTCGCCGGAGCAGTCCAGCTGCCACCCCTCCGCGTCGGATACGAGGCGCGTCAGCCCGCACAGCGGCGCCTCGACCCCCTCCGTCGAGCCGACGAGTCCGTCGACGACGCCACCGATCGTGAGTCCGTGGCCGACGAGGAGCACCGCGCCGTTGTTCTCGGCGACGAGACGGCGGGTCGTCTCGCCGACCCGCGCTATCGCCTCGGCGTGCGTTTCCGGAAAGGCTGGGATCACCTGAGGTTCGTGATCGAGGCGGACGGTCTCGAACCGACCGGCCAGGTGTTCCCGCGGAAGGATCTCGGGTTCCGCGTCGAACCACTCGGGGTTGCGGTGTTCGCCGAGTCCGGGTTCGAGTCGAAATTCAGCACCGAGTTCCCGGCAGATCTCGTCGGCCGTCTCGACAGCGCGGAGAAAGGGCGAGGCGTAGACGGCGTCGAACGACTGCTCGGATTCGACGAACCGGCGGCCGACTCGCCACGCCGCCCAGCGGCCGAGTTCCGTCAGCGGCGGATCGTGAACGCGTTCGGCGGTCGAGTCCCAGTCCGGATCGACGGTATCCCGGCGTTCCCCGTGGCGGACCACCCAGACGACATCGGCCATCTCGTTTTGCTGGTAGTTCCGGGGAGGCTTGTCGTTTGGGAGGCGGCGCGTCCGAGAAATCCGCCCGTTCGGAGAACCACTGTTTAGTGGCGACGCGAACAGGGTGCCGGTATGTTCGCGATTCGATCGCTCTCAGATCGGCGTAGCAGCGTCGGGCAAGCCGATTCCGCACCAGGACCGGCGGCGGACTAATCCCGGATGGCTTCGATCGTCACCGTCGGGAGCGCAGTGCTCGATCACGTCTACGTGCTCTCGAATCTCCCGGAGCCGGATGGTGGAGCATTCGTCAGGGACTACGAGCGCCGCGGCGGCGGCGTCGCGGCGAACGTGGCGTGCGGCCTCGCTGCCCTCGGACACGACGCTGCGATCGTCTCACGAGTCGGCGACGACGATGCGGCCGAGACGATCATCGAGTCAGTCCGGGAGTGGGGTGTCGATGCCGACAACATCCGGCGTGGTGATGGGGCATCGTCGTACACGCTGATTCTTCGCGGGCCGGAGGGTGGTCGGATGATCGTCGCCGGCGGTGACAGCGTGCCAGCCTTGCGACTAAAAGAGGGCGACCGCCAACGGCTTCGGACCGCGGACGTCGTCTTCACGAGCGCCTACGCGCCCGATCGAGTCGTCCGCGACCTCGTCGAAGGGCGACGGACCGGCACGATCGACGCCCTGGCGTTCGATCTCTCGGGGCCGCTCTCGGAACTCGAGGGCCGCGGGACGACGCCCGAAACCATCGACGCGGTGGCGGCCGCCGCGGATCTGTTCGTCACCAACGAGATAGCGGCTCGATCCTACCTGGCCGAGGAGCCGAAACCGGCCGCGCGGACCCTCCAGAAGACTGGCGCACGCCGCGTCGCGGTCACGGTCGGCAGGGATGGCGCCTACCTGGCCGGCGAAGCAAGCGAGTTGATACACATCCCCGCGGAGGCGCGTGAGGTGGTCGATACGACCGGTGCGGGCGACCAGTTCACCGCGGCGCTGATTCACGCGTGGGTGTTGAGCGATGCCGCTCCGCGGACAGCCGGCCAAATTGCCGCGAACGCGGCCGCACAGAACTGTACGGCTCCGGGACCGCGCGGTGCACTCGCCACGCCGTCGGATCTACCGGATCAGTGATCGAACCGTCGGATCTGCCGGATTAGGGATGCGCGGCGGCGACGAGTTCCCGGACGCCTTCCTCGTCGACCGGCGCGGTCGCCTCGCCGCCGTGCTTCAGGGCGCTGCCCACGATGACGCCGTCCGCGAGCGAGAGCGTCTCCGCGACCGTCTCGCGCGTGACGCCGCTCCCGACGAACACGGGCACGTCGACGCCGAGATTATCCCGCGCGGCGACGACCGCTTCGAGGTGGTCGCGGTCCGTTTCGCGACCGGTGCCGGCGCCGCTTGCGATGATTCCGTCAGCGTGCCCCCGTTCGATCAGGTCGGCAAGTGTCTCCGCCAGCGGCCGCTCAGCGATCGGCGCGGAGTGCTTCACGTCGATATCGGCCAGGATGTCGACGTCGGCGTCGAGACGTTCGCGGAGACGGACCGTCTCGGCCGCCCGTCCCGACACGATCCCCTGGTCCGTCACGCGGGTGCCGGTGTGAACGTTCACCCGGACGAACGACGCGTCGGTCGCCGCGGCGATAGAGACAGCGGCCGCGGCGTCGTTTCGGAGAACGTTGACGCCGATCGGCAGGTCGACCGTCCGCCGGAGGTCGGCGACGAGTGCGGCCATCGAGGCGACGGTGTGTTTCGGCACGTCGTCCGCGTAGAAGGGCGCGTCGCCGAAGTTCTCGACCATCAGCGCGTCGACCCCGCCGGCAGCCAGACGCTGTGCATCCCGGCGCATCGCCTCTGTGATCGCCGTCCGATCGCCGTCGAATCCGGGAGCGCCGGGGAGCGCATCGAGGTGGACCATCCCGATTATCGGTCGGTCCGCTTCGAGTGTGGTGCTCATCGGCGATCCGCCTCCGGAGCGCTGCTTGTTCGTGTGGGGTTTCCGTTTGCCATATCGTGTCTGTCCGGGGCTGTGCCTAACAATTCTTCTCTGTGTTTAGCTCTGGAGTCTGCAGAGGGAAAGTCAGAGAGTCGGTGGCGCCGTGGAAATCAAGTCTGCGATAGGTCGACCGGGATACATTTTGAGTCGTTGAGTTGCGAGAGGACGGTCGTTTCGATGGAATATTCCGGAAAGGATTTCGAGTAGTTCTGGGCCAGTTCGAACATCGTAAGTAAGGTACCACTCGTGTCGAGGGATTCCCCATTCGGTTCGACCGAGAGTCGAAAGCCGAGCGTACCGACGTGATTGTAGCGCCGTGGACCAGGATACGTTTCTCAATATCGCTCGGACCGAAACAGACGACTGCGAGCAGTTCGACGTTTCACCGCTTCAGTATCGACAGTGAACGGCGGATGTCTTCGCCGAACTCGACAGAGTTGCGCCGGCACGGCGGACGATAAGTAGCAACCGTTCCGTCCGACAAGACGTGACTCCGGACGATCGGCACAAGGGGGAGCTTATTGTGAACTTGATAATTATTAACTAAGCTTTCGTAACCCGACAGCCTCTCTATGCGACGGGTTCTCGCGCTGACTTTACTAATCCTGGTTTTTGTCTTGCTGACGGTCGCAAACGGGGCATCTGCTATCCCTCTTTCGGATCGACAGACTGCGGACGGCGGGCAATTTGAGTCCACGTGGAGTCATCCAGACGACGTGGCTGTCTTCGATTCTCCTCTGTACCTTCTCCAAGACGACGAAGAGGAAGAAGAGGACGCCGGGGAGGATGAGGACGACGCCGAGGAGGATGAAGAGGACGACGAGGACGAAGAGGACGAAGAGGACGACGCCGAGGAGGATGAAGAGGACGACGACGCCGAGGAGGATGAAGAGGATCAAGAGGAAGACGCAGATAGCGCAAATGAGAATGAAAACGAGGAGGAAGCAACCGCTACCCCAACACCAGCGCCGACTGCAACCCCAACCCGGACACCAACGCCAACACCAACCGCCACTTCAACGCCAACCGCAACTCGATCGCCAACTCCGACCAGGACGCCAACACCGACCGCCACCCCCACTGCAACGCCAACACCAACCGCCACTTCAACGCCAACCGCAACTCGATCACCAACTCCGACCAGGACGCCAACACCGACCGCCACCCCCACTGCAACGCCAACCGTAACTCAGTCGCCAACCCCCACCGCGACGCCAACCCCGACTGCTACACCGACCGCGACCCCAACACCGATCATCATCCCGGCTGGAATGCCGACCGTAACTCAGTCGCCAACCGCGACCGCGACCCCAACGGCGACTGCTACACCGACCGCGACCCCAACCGTAACTCAGTCACCAACTCCGACTGCTACACCGACCGCAACTCGGTCACCGACGGCAACCGCTACCCCCACAACAAGGCCGGCGTCTACCACCGACACCGCAACTTCGCGATACATAGCGACCGCTCCCGCGACGACCGCAGCACCGACGACTACCGCCGCTGAACCGAGGTTCAATATAATCGGGGCGATACTCAACAACACGGAGGTCACCGCAGGGGAGAGTGTACAGATGGCACTACAGGTCGAGAACGCCGGCGAGCAGGACGGGACGTTCCAGGCAGATCTGACTATGAACTCCGAGACGGTCGACTCGAGGTCAGTCGTCGTCGGGGCGGGTGAGACCAGGACAATAGTATACGAGCATCGACTCGATGAACCGGGCGAGTACGATATCGCCGTCGCGGATACGTCACTGGGTACGCTGACCGTGACGGCCGCAAGCGACAACAGGACAGTTACAGCCGGGGCCGGCGACGACGCCGACGAAACCGGACCTATCGAGGTTACCGATGCCACAGCGCCGGCCGATTGGATCAAGAAAGGCTACGAGACCACCGTGAGAGCGACGGTCGTGAACACGGCGAACCGGACGGCGAACCGGACTCTTGCAGTGACTGTCGACGGCCAGCCGGTCGCAACGGAGACCGTGACGCTCCGACCCAAGGAGCGCGACGTGGTGGTTATCGAATTCGAGGCCGTCGACGGGACAGTCTCGGTTGCGGGCGTTGACGCGGGACGGATTGCTGTCAGTACGAGGACCAGTGACGTGGGAACGGGAACTGACACCCCCGCGAAGGATGCCTGGCTGGGGTTCGAACACGGCATCGCCGTGCTTGTCGCGTTCGTTATGATTTTCGCTAGTGTCGCCGTTTTATCGAGCGAGGGGTAACGGCACGGACTGGTCGTGCAACGAACGTCTCAGATACAGGATAGAGCGTCGCCAGTCCGTACGAAAGGGGACGACTCTATAGTAGCGTTTGCAAGTCTTCGCTCATCTGATCGCACGACGGCGTACGGTCAGATGAGCAATCAGTTGCAAACGCTACTATAGCTCGAAACCGCGTGATAGCTCGTTCCCCACTCACGCCGTTGTACTTGCCGTCATATACAGTTGGACGGTCGAACGTCGGAAAGAATAGTCCCGGGCGGATTCGAACCGCCGTCATAGGCTCCAAAGGCCCATATGATTGGCCACTACACCACGGGACTGCACGCGATACTCACGTCGCAATCTTTGAAAACCCATCGGGTCGTCGCCGACGCCGGGCGCAACCTCCTCCCGCTATCCGGCCGGTTTTTCCGTGCCTTCGGGCTGTCGACGGTCGTCCACGCTCTCGTCGGGGTCGTGTTCGTCCGCTCTGAACTCGACAGAGTACCCGCCGCACTCCGGACAGACGTGGTACTGGACCTCGAAGGTCGCCCCGCAGCCCTGACAGGCGTACGGTGTCGTTCCGCCGCTCGACGCCGATCGGTCGCGGGGCCCCAGTCCCGCGAACGACAGCAGTCGATCGATCGCTGCTTTCCCATCCATACGGGGTCCCTCCGGCGCGAGGGTCTTGAAAATGTGGGCTTTCGATTCGCGTCCCCGATGGGGCCACTCAGTCTGCGCGCTGCTCTCCGGTCTCGGTGCCCTCGGCCGCGACCTCGAGGTGGCAGCAGGCGTCCGTCTCCGGATCGAAACAGTCCGGACAGTCCGCGTTCCGGTCGATGATGGTGTCGAGCCGTTCGGCGACCAGATCGTCGATGACCGGTTCGAGGTCGCTCGCTTCCGCGCGGAACTCGTCGACCGAGAGGACGTTCGCGAGGAACCGCTCGATGATACAGTACGTCTGGAGCGCGTCGCGGGCGTGGACGATGCCCTCGTCGGTGAGGGTCACGCCCTTGTACTTCTCGTGTTCGGCGAGCCCCCTGGATTCGAGTTTGCCGATCATCTCGTTCGCGCTCGCCGGACTCACGCCCAGCCGGTCGGCGAGCGACCCCGTCGACGCCGGGCCGTTCTCCATCTCCTGGAGGAGGTAGATCGCTTTGACGTACTGGTCGGCCGTGTTCATCGCGTCCCTCCGTGGGGTGTCGTGTGTCGTCTCATGACCGGTTTTCCATAACTTTCGTGACCTCCTCGACGCCCTCGGCCTCCTCCTCGCGGATCTCGACGAGGACGTCGATGAGGTGGTCGCGGTCGATGCCGAACGTCACATCGGAGGCCCGGAGCGCGCCGATGAGGTCGTCGTAGAACTTGTAGGCGGTCTCCTCGTTACAGAGCTGATCGTAGAGGATGTCGTCGAAGTCGTCCGGTTCGGTCCCGCCGTACTGCGCCTCGACGAGCGCCTCGATCTCCTCGAACGGGATGCTCTCGGCGTCGAGATCCGCGATGAGCGCTTCGAGCCGTTCGCGGTGTTCGGCGGACTCCTCGGCGGCGCCTTCGAGCAGCGCCTCGATCTCGGAGTCGAGCGCCGGCTCCTCGAGCGACTGGTAGTGGTGATACGAGCGCGCCTCGACCACCTCCTCTAAGACGATTCCGATCTGGAGGAGTCGCGCAAGCTGGTGGTCGGAGTCGACGCGGTGGCCGACGCTCACGGCCGCACCTCCCGGCGTACGGCCGATTCACGGAGCATACTCGATCGGTGGGTGTTGAGCGACTTAAGCGGTTCCCCTTCGGGGACCGCCGCAGTTCCATCCCGCTTCGGAAACCGTTTTGCCGCCGCGGTGTCGAAAGCAGGTATGCTCTACGACGCGGCCGAGGATCCGGCGACACTGACGCCGACGGCGCTTCGCGAGGCGTACGAGACGCGACTCAGAGAGGTCGTAACCGACCGCGGCATCGATACGGTCGCCGCGGAATCGGGCGTCGACGTCGACGACCTCGAAGCGCTCGTCGAGGGGCCGGTCCCGGACTTCTCCGTCACCGACGCCGCGGCGGTTCTCGCGCTCGACGACGAGCGGGACGCCGAGACGATCGTTCTGGAACTCCGCGATCACCTGCTTTTGGCGATGACGACCGGCGTCGTCGACGTCGACACCCTCGCATCCAATGTGGACCTCGACCGCTCGGGCCAAGAACTCCAGCAGGCGATCGAGGGACGGTCCGAGATGACCCTGGAAGTGCTCGCGGCGATCCGGCAGTTCCTCGCCGCTCGGAACGATCGATGAGCGACGCCGGAGACCCGGGGAACGACGCTGGAGACCCGGGGAACGACCCGGCGCAGCCGCAGCGCGTCGTCATCGTCGGCTGCGGCTACGTGGGGCTCGAACTCGGCCGCCAACTGACTGCGGCGTGCCACGAGGTGACGGGCGTCCGCCGCTCCGACGCAGGACTTTCGGCCGTCTCCGAGGCCGGCCTCGACGCCTGCCGTGCGGACGCGACCGACCCCGAGAGCCTGACTGCGCTGCCGGACGCCGACTGGGTGGTCTTCGCCGCCAGCTCCGGCGGCCGCGGCGCCGAGGCGGCCCGGGAGGTCTACGTCGACGGCCTCCGGAACACCATCGCGGCGTACGCCGACCGACCGTCGCCCCCCGAACGGCTCGTCTACACCTCCTCGACCGGCGTCTACGGCGACCACGGCGGCGACGTCGTCGACGAGGAGACGCCGATCGAGCCGACGACCGAGAAGACCCGCGTCCTCGCAGAGGCCGAACGGGTCGCCCGCGAGGCCGCCGCCGACGCCGGGATCGACGGCACGGTCGCCCGCTTCGCGGGGCTGTACGGCCCCGACCGCTACCGGCTCGATTGGTACATCGACGGGCCGGTCACCGAGGGCTATCTGAATATGGTCCACCGCGACGACGCCGCCGGGGCGATCGGCTTCCTCCTCGCCGAGGACCACGCGCGCGACGACGTCGTCCTCGTCGTCGACGACGAACCGGTCGACAAGTGGGAGTTCGCCGACTGGCTGGCGGCCGAGTGTGAGGTGCCGGAGCCGCCGAAGCGGACGATCGACGAACGGCTCGCGGATCCCGACCTCTCTGCGGCCGCTCGTCGCCGGCTGCAGACGAGCAAGCGCTGTTCGAACGACCGACTGCGCGCGCTCGGCTACGAGTTCGCGTATCCGACCTACCGGGAGGGCTACCGCGACGCGATCGACGCGTATCGGTCCGGAGCCGATCCTGCCGAGATCTGACCCGTTACTACCGCGATTCTCGGGGAGTATCTGTCGTCTTCGATCCGACGGAACGAGGGAATCTTCTTGAGGGTGCACCCGGACGGAGGAGGTATGGAGGTTTCCCGCGCCGCCGGCGACGCGCTCGTCGAGCCGGACCTGCTCGATCGCGCGTGGTCGTTCTTCGTCGCGTATCCGGCGGTGGCTGTCGCGCTCCTCGTCGGACTCCTCGCGCTCGTGATCGGCGTCTACGCCATCCGGCGGTTCGAGCGGCCGCAGGGGACGCGCTTTCTCGAACAGGTCGCCGACCTCGACGAGGTCGCCGTCCTCCTGCATCCGAACCCCGATCCGGACGCAATGGCGACGGGCGTCGGCATCGCGAATCTCGCCGAGCAGGTCGACACCGACGCCCGCGTGCAGTATGCGGGGCAGGTTAGACACCAGGAGAACCGCGCGTTCGAGACGGTACTGGATCTCGATATCGAACAGATCGACCACGTCAGTGATCTCGCGGCCGAACACGTCGTTCTGGTCGATCACAACGAACCGCGGGGGTTTGCGGGCGCCGACAGCGTGCTCCCCTGTGCCGTCGTCGATCACCACCCAGGCGACGGGACCGGCGAGCTCTTCACCGACGTCCGCACCGACTACGGGGCCGCCTCCAGCATCGTCGCCGAATACTTCGACGACGTGGGCGCGGTGCCAGTCCCGCCGGCCAGACACGAAAGCGAGGTCGACGCGACGTACACCGTCCCTACGACCGTCGCGACGGGTCTGCTCTACGGGGTTCTGACCGACACGAAGCGGCTCACTTCGGGCTGTTCGGCCGCTGATTTCGCCGCCGCGGGCTACCTGTATCCCGGCGTCGACGAGGAACGGCTCGATCGGATCGCCAACCCGGAGGTGTCGACGGAGGTACTTGAGCTCAAAGCGCGGGCGATTGCCGGCCGCGACGTCCGCGGGCCCTTCGCCGTCAGCGACGTCGGGCGGATCTCCAACCCCGATGCGGTCCCCCAGGCGGCGGAAGAACTCGCCCAGTTGGAAGGCGTCACCGCGGTCATCGTCCTGGGCGAACGCGACGGCACCCTCCATCTCTCGGGGCGGTCGCGGGACGATCGGGTCCACATGGGCCGGACGCTGGAGTCGGCTGTCTCGGCACTCCGTGACGCATCCGCCGGCGGCCACGCGCGGATGGGAGGGGGACAACTTCCGCTGGAGAGGGGATCGATCGTAGTGGGACCGGAAGAGACGATCACCCGGGACGACTTCGTCGACCAGTTGTTCGAGTCGATGTCGGGCGAACTCTAGGCCTCGCTACCAGCCGTGGAGACCGAAGCCTCGATTCCACAGTCGACGCCCGTTTATCCGCGGGGAGCGAATCGGGAGTATGGCGACCAGTCAGGGGACGTGGGCTTACCGCGATCGGTTCGGCGACGCGTTCGCGCGGACCTACTTCCGCCGGTTCGGGCCGGGCGTCGCGTCCAGCGTGGGGATCGGCACGTATCTCGGCGATCCGACAGCGACGGTCGACGAGGGCTACCGGGCGGCGATCACCGAGGCGCTGGAGTCAGGAGTCAACCTCGTCGATACGGCAGTCAACTACCGGTGCGGCCGGAGCGAACGCGTCGTCGGCGAGGCGCTTGACGCGGCCGACGTCGACCGCGAGAGCGTCGTCGTCGGGACCAAAGGGGGCTTTCTGCCCTTCGACGGCGAGCGACCCGCCGACCCGGCCGCGTACGTCCGCGAGGAGTTCCTCCAGCCAGGCCTGCTCGCGCCAGAGGACCTCGCGCGCGGCAGCCACGCGATCACGCCCGGATTTCTCGATCAAATGCTGGATCGGTCGCTGTCGGCCCTCGGCGTCGAAACCGTCGACTGCTACTACGTCCACAACCCCGAGACGCAGCTACGAACGCGGAGCCGCGAAGCGGTCTACGACCTGCTCGAGTCGGCCTTCGAGGCGCTGGAGCGGCGGCGCGCCGCGGGCGATATCGGGATCTACGGCGTCGCGACCTGGGACGCGTTCCGGGTCCCGCGGGGCCACGACGCCTACCTGTCGCTTCCCGAAGTTGTCGATCGCGCCGCGGCCGCCGCCGAGTCAGTCGGCGCCGACGATCCCGGGCTGGGGGCGATCCAGTTGCCGTTCAACGTGCGGATGGCCGACGCGTACACCGTCGACGCACACCGGCACCCGACCGAGGAGCGGGACGTGAGCGCACTCGAATACGCGCAGGCTGCCGGACTGGACGTGGTCGCGAGTGCGACGCTCGCACAGGGAGAGCTGGCAGCCGGGATCCCGCCCAGCGTCGACGCGGAGTTGCGGGGAGAGACGGCGGCACAGCGCGCGATCAACTTCGCCCGGAGCGCCCCGGGCGTCACCGCCGCGCTCGTGGGGACCAGTTCGCCCGCGCACGTCCCCGAGAACGTCGCCGCCGGAACGTTCGAGCCGTTGGGGGCGCGGGCGTTCGACGCCGTCTTCGAATAGCCTCACCTGAGTTCCTTCCACTCGCGGTCGCACTCGGGGCAGTGCCTGACCGTGTACACCTCGTCGGGATCGTTTTTCGTCGCCAGCGACTTGCCGCAGTCCGAACAGGTCAGTCGTCCGTACGTGTCCTTCTCCAACTCCCCCTCTCGAAGTCCCTTCCGCGTCGACTTCATAACACCTCGGACGTCGTGGGGACAGGATAAAAAGATCAGTATATATCGCTCCGGAGTCCGGCGGCCCTCGGACGGGGGCCGCCTCGCGCCGACGCCGGACTGCCCCACAGCGGCGAACAGCGTTCGACCGGAACCGCGCGGAGATCACAACTGTTGAAACCGCAGCCGCGGAAGTGAGGTCGTGTCCCGCCGCCGGCTCTTCGGTACGCTCTGTGGGATGATCTTCCTCGTCAACCTCGCGAGGGTGATCTTCGCGCCGCTCCTGAGCGAGTTCGTCGCGGTGTTCGGGATCGGCGAGGGGACCGCGGGGTTGATCGCCACGCTGGCGTGGCTCGGCAGCGCGCTCCCGCGGCTCCCCACCGGCTGGGTGCTAACGCGGGTGCCGCGGGAGCACGTGGTTCTCGTCGCCGGGACGGTGCTCACGATCGCCGCCGTCGTCACCGCGAGCGCGACCTCGGTCGTGTTAGTCGGCACCGGCGCGCTCCTGATGGGACTTTCATCGGGGGTGTACTTCGTCGCGGCCAACCCACTCGTGAGCGAACTCTACCCGGAACGTGTCGGCTGGGCACTCGGCACCCACGGGATGGTCAGTCAGGTCGCCGCCGTCATTGCCGCGCCCTTCGTCACACTCGTTTTGGCGCTGTTTTTCGACTGGCGGATCGTCTTCGTCTGCATCGCGGCCGTCGCTGCCGTCGTCACCGTCGTCCTGTTCTTCGTCGCGCGAGCGACGGAAATTCCCCACGCGGGGACTGACGACCGGGATCTGATCGGGGCAATCCGGACTCAATGGCGGGTCGTCCTGCTCGGCGTCGCCGTGATCGGCACAACCGGATTCGTCTGGCAGGGGCTGTTCAACTTCTACGAACTGTATATGGGCACGAAAGGCCTCGACGGCGGGACCGCACGGAACCTCCTGACGGTGATTTTCGCGGCCGGCGTCCCCGCCTTCTTCGTCTCGGGGCGCCTCGTCGACCAGCTGCCGCGGGTTCCGTACATCATCGGGATCGTCGCCGCGTTCGTCGTCAGCGTCCTCGCCTTGACGGCGGCCAGCGGGTTCGTTTCGATCCTCCTCCTCACGGGGATAATCGGCTACGTGATTCACAGCCTGTTTCCCGCGATCGACACGTATCTGCTGGATACGCTTCCCGACGATTCGCGTGCGAGTGCGTACGCGTGGTACTCGGCCGGGATGATGGCCGTCCAGGCGACCGGCGCGTCGGCAGTCGGGAATCTCCGGGAGGCCGGGCTCGCGTACGACGTCATCTTCGTCGGCCTCGCGCTGGGGCTCGGTGGCGTGGTCGTCGGACTCACGACCCTCCAGCGGGCGGGACGGATCCCGCAGTAGGGAGTCACCGCAACCCGCGCGCTTTTCCTCGTCCCGTCCTGAGAGGGGTTCGATGGAGTACGTTCAAGCCCGGGTGGCGACGCTCCACGACTTCGCCGACCCGCTCCCGCCGGCACCGACAGGTCACACGGCGGTCGTCGTGCCGATGACCGAGCGCGAGCACGGGCGGCAGGCCGCCGACCGGGTGTTCCGGACCCTCGAACGGTTGGCGCCTGCCCGCGTCGTCGTTCCACTGCGGGCACCGGCCGAGCGAGTCCCCCGGATCCGCGAGTGGCTCTCGACGTACGATCTCACGCTGGATCTCCTGTGGTGCGACGGACCGCGAGTGGGCGACCTGCTCGCCGACGCGGGGCTGGACGGCGACCGCGGGAAGGGCCGCGACGTATGGCTGGGTCTCGGTCCCGCGACCGAAGAGGAGTTCGTCGTCGTTCACGACGCCGATACGACGACCTACGACGAGTCGTTCGTCCGCCGGCTCCTGTTTCCACTCACACGTGGCTACGCGTTTTCGAAAGGATACTACGCCCGTGTGGAGGACGACCGCCTCTACGGTCGGCTCTTCCGGCTCTTCTACGTCCCGCTCGTCCGAGCGCTCCTCGACGGAACGCCCCATCCCTACCTCCGGTATCTCGACGCCTTCCGCTACGCGCTCGCGGGAGAGTTCGCTGCCACGGCCGACACGGCCCGCCGGATCCAGGCGCCCCGAAAGTGGGGTCTGGAGGTCGGGACGCTCGGTGACGCGTTCGACGTCGCCGGCTTCGACGCCACCGCACAGGTCGACCTCGGCACGTACGAACACGACCACCGCGCAGTCGACGGCTCGGCCGGCCTCTCGGAGATGAGTCGGTCGGTCGGCGAGACGCTCCTGCGGAGCGTCGTCGAGCGCGGCGTCGACGTCGATTTCGACACACTCCCCGAACGCTACCGGGCCACTGCGACGACACTCGTCGACCAGTACGCCCTGGACGCCGGGTTCAACGGAATGGAATTCGATCGCGAGCACGAGCGAGAGCAGGTCAAGCGGTACGCGGCAGCCGTGCAGGAACCGACCAGCCCCGACGACCGACTGCCGGCGTGGGCCGATGCGCCGGTCGCGGCGGAAGCCGTCACTGACGCCGCGACGGCAGACGTCGAAGCCGTCGTCGATGCCACGCAAGCGGAAGCACCGGGACGGGACGATGACTGATGGCGAGACTGGGCCGTCGGCGGGGAACGAGGAGGCGGGCGACGGAGACACCACCGACGCCGACGATGTGGATTCAATTGCTAATGACGCCGACGATGTGGATTCACTCGCCAATGACGCCGACGACGCCGATTCAGTTGCCAATGACGCCGACGACGCCGATTCAATCGGCATCGACGCCGACGAACTGGCCGGCATCGTCGACCTCTTCGGGGCGCTCACGCCAGGGGAACTCGAACAGGCGATCGAAGAACTGGCGTTCAAGCGGGGCCAGGAAGTCGACGCCGAGGCGGTCACCGCTGCAATCGAAGACGCCGTCGCTGCATACGCCCTCGTCCGCTACGAGGATGGGAAGTCGCTTCTGGCGCCCGGTCCGGTCGCGTTCCCCACGCTGCCGGCGAACGCGGAGGATCTGCCACACATTCTCGATATTCCGACGCGTGACGTCGATCGCGAGGCGGCCGGCCGCGCGGTCGCCGAACGCCTCCGGACCGACGCCGCACGCGCCGTCGACGCGGGCGACGAGGGAACGATTCATCGGCTCCTCGATGTGACCTACGACGTGGAGGTGTGGAGCGGCGCCGTCGCCGTCGACGACGTTCGCGACCGTCTCGACGACGCGCTCGACGCGGAGTAAGCGCGGGAGCGGTCCCGGTCGCGGTGGAGCGATCCGTCTTTTTTCGAACCTCCGGGGTCCGATCGGCGGTATTCTTCACGGATCTTCAGCCGACAGTATAAGCCCTCTCGGGTCGTAGCCGGTGACGAGTATGGATCTCTCGGGGGTGTCGACGCACACGCCGGATGCTGTCGAGGACGCGGGCCAGGAGGCAGCAGTGCTCGCACCGGTGCTCTACCGCGACGGCGATGCGCACATCCTGTTTACGAAGCGCGCGGACCATCTCGGGGAACATCCCGGACAGATGAGTTTCCCGGGCGGGTCACGCGAGCCTGAGGACGACGGTCTCGTGTCGACCGCGCTGCGGGAGGCCGACGAGGAGATCGGACTGCGGTCCGAGGAGGCGACCGTCGTCGGCCGCCTCGACGACATCCTGACGGTGACGGACTACTCCGTGCGGCCGTTCGTCGGGCGGGTGCCCGACCGCTCGTACGATCCCGACGAACGCGAGGTGGCCGAGGTCGTCGCGCTGTCGGTCGCGGAGCTAACCGATCCGGCGAACTACGAGTCGGAACGCCGCGAACACCCCGAGTACGACGCCCGACGCATCCACTTCTTCCACGTCGGCGACTACACGGTCTGGGGCGCGACCGGTGTGATGCTCGTCCAGTTGCTCGAACTCACGACCGACTGGACGATGCCGCCGGAACCCGACCGCGAGGTCGATCCCGACGCCGAACTGCCCGTGTAGCGACGGGGGCTGTTACGCCGCTTCGGACTCGGCGTCGACTTTGGGAATCCGAACCTGCAGCGTGCCGGACTCCGTGACTGTCGCGGTCGCGCCGTCGGGATCGACCGGAGCGCCCGCCGGCAGCGGCGCGACGCCGTCCAGCGAGAGCCCACGGCCGGGGAACCGCATCTCGAAGCCCTCGTGGAAGTCGCGGAAGCGGTCGATCCGAACCCGGACCTCCCGATCCTCGAAGCGGACCTGCACGTCCTTCCCGCGGACGCCCGGGGCGTCGAATACGACGAGGAACGCGTCTTCACTTTCGAGCAGGTCGTATGGGAGCGGCTTTCGTTCTTGCACGCGGGCGACCGCTCGGCCGACGCGTTCGAGGGCGTTCTCGGCGAGTTCCTCGCCCAGTTCCCGGAGCCGACCTGGCCCTTCGAGGTCGCCGGGCGTCTCGAACCCGCTCATAGTTCGATCGCCTCCAGGGGAGCGCTCTCCTGGCAGTACGGGCAGACGAAATCGGCGACGCCGACCTCCTCGGGCATATCGTAGGTGTAGTGGAGTTCGAACATATCCATCTCACACTCGTCGTCGGTACACCGAATTTCGAGCGTCGTAGGCATACGAGGCGGTTGGCCCGCCACGGGCATAAGCGCGCGGGCTTGTGGACAGACGCCTCCGGATGGCGACGGGAACAGTTGGAACGCGTCCGGACGGCAACGGAAAGAACCGGAGTCGCTACGCTTCGAGGCCGAGTCCGGCAGCCTCGACGGCCTCGCCGGCGGAGGCGTCGTCGTGGATGATCGCGCTGACCGCGCGGGTGATCGCCTCGGGGTCGTCGTGCTGGAAGATCGAGCGTCCCATCGAAACACCGGCCGCGCCGGCGTTCATTGCGCCGCGAACCATCTCCGCGGTTTCGCGGTCGGTCCCGCGGCTGCCGCCCGCGATGACAACCGGCAGGCGCGTCGCCGCACAGACACGCTCGAAGGAGTCGGGGTCGCCGGAGTAGGCGGTCTTGACGACGTCGGCACCGAGTTCCTCGGCGATCCGGACGGCGTGGGCGAGGCTCTCGGCGTCGTGTTCGTCGACCCCGGGGCCGCGCGCGTAGCTCATCGCCAAGACGGGAATCCCGAGCCGGTGGGCGGTCTCGGTGAGGTCACCGAGTTCGGTCAGCTGCTCCGGCTCGTGGTCGCTACCGACGTTGATGTGGAAGGAGACCGCGTCGGCGCCGACGCGCAGCGCCTCCTCGACGCTGCCGGTCTTGCGCTTGTCGTTCGAGTCGGGACCGATCGCGGTCGAGCCGTTGAGGTGAACGATGTATCCCTTGCCGTTCTTGTTGCCGTGTACGCGCGGCGCGACGCCCTTCTGCGTGAGGACGGCGTCTGCACCGCCGCGCGTGATCGCGTCGACGGTCGATTCGAGGTCGACGAGCCCTTTGACGGGCCCGAGTGTGATACCGTGGTCCATCGGGACGATGAGGTATCGCCCCCCTGTCGAGATCCGATCGAGTCGTGCCGAACGTCCTGTGTTCATCGTGTGTGAGACTGTGGCAACCGTCGGTTATTTGCCTTCCGCTTGGGGCACGCGTTGTTCGTACCCGCGGAGCGCACCCTCCTTGAGTTCGCGTGCCTTCGCTTCCAGCCTGTCAGCGACTGTCTCGGCCGAATCACCGGATTCGGCGCCTTCGGCGACGATGTCGACGAGTGCGCTACCGACGATGATCCCGTCGGCGCCGCCGGCAACGATCCGTTCGGCGTGTTCCCCGCGCTTGATCCCGAACCCGACCGCCTTCGGGACGTCGTAGTCGGCGATGCGGGCGAGGCTCTCTTCGGTCTGGCCGGAGACGTCGTCCTTCGCGCCCGTCACGCCCAGTCGGGCCTGGACGTACACGTACCCGGATACCTGCGACATAATCCGATCGAGGCGCTCGCCGCGGGTCGTCGGCGCGACGATGAACACCAGATCCAGGCCGAACTCGTCGCAGGCCTCCCGCAGTGGGTCCGCCTCCTCGGCGGGGAGGTCGGGGACGACGAACCCCGAGAGGCCCACCTCCGCGGCGCGCTCGACGAACGCCCGGGGACCGGGGCTCGCGGCGTCGCCGCTCCCGTTCGAGGCGCCCTGCGCCTCGCTATCACCGTACTGGTAGATGAGATTGTAGTACGTCATACAGACCAGCGGGACGTCGACGTCGAGGTCCTCGACGAACTCGAAGAAGCGATCGGGTGTCATCCCGCCCTCCAGGGCTCTGACGATGGCGCCCTGAATCGTCGGTCCCTCCGCGATAGGTTCCGAGAAGGGGAGGCCGAGTTCGATGACGTCCGCGCCGCCGCGGGCCAGCGCCTCGACGTACTCGATCGAGGACTCGTAGTCCGGGTCGCCGGCCGCGAGGTACGGGATGAACGCCGGTCCGTCGGCGAACGCGGCTTCGAGGTCCGAGTCGCGGGCGGACGTACTGTCGGTCGTATCGGTCGCGTCGCCCATCTCAGATCCCCCCCGAGAACTCCGAAAGCGAGGGCGCGGCGTCGATGTCCCGCTTTTCGGTCTCCTCGATGACGGTTTCGAGGTCCTTGTCGCCGCGGCCGGAGACGTTCACGAGCACGGTGTCGCCGAGGTCTTCGTAGTGCTCTTCGAGGTAGCCGAACGCGTGAGCGGTCTCCAGAGCGGGGATGATCCCCTCCAACTGCGAGAGCCGGTGGAACGCCTCCAGGGCGCTGTCGTCGTCGACGTTGACCGCGTTGACGCGTCCCTCGTCGACGAGCTGTGCGAGTTCCGGGCCGACGCCGGCGTAGTCGAGGCCGGCGGAGACGCTGTGGCTCTCCATAATCTGGCCGTCGCTGTCCTGCAGGAGTTTCGTCCGCGCGCCGTGGAGGACGCCCTCCTCGCCGGTCGACAGCGACGCGGAGTTCGGTGCGACGCCGGCCTCCTCGTCGACGTCGAGGCTCGATCCGCCGGCCTCGACGGCGTAGAGGGCGACGCCGTCGTCGTCTCGCGGCTCGTCGGCGCTCGATTCACCCGTGGAACGCCGTGCCGCGTCGTCGACGAAGTGCGCGAACGTCCCCATCGTGTTCGAGCCGCCGCCCGCACACGCGAGGACGGAGTCTGGCAGCCCGCCCGTCTTCTCGCGGAGTTGCCGGCGCGCCTCTTCGGAGATGACCGCCTGGAAGTCCCGGACCATCGCGGGGAAGGGGTGCGGACCGACGATCGAGCCGATGACGTAGTGGGTGTCCTCGACGTTCGTCGCCCAGTCGCGCATCGTCTCGGAGATGGCCTCCTTCAGCGTGCCGCGGCCGGTCGTGACGGGGTTCACCGCCGAGCCGTTGAGCCGCATCCGGAAGACGTTGGGCCGCTGGCGGTTGATGTCGCGTTCGCCCATATAGATCTCACACGGCATCCCCAGATGCGCCGCCGCCATCGCCGTCGCGGTGCCGTGCTGGCCCGCGCCCGTCTCGGCGACGATCCGCTCTTTGCCCATATACTTCGCCAGCAGGACCTGGCCGAGCGCGTTGTTGAGTTTGTGCGCGCCGCCGTGGAGCAGGTCTTCCCGCTTCAGGTAGATGTCCCGACCGTACCGCTCTGAGAGCCGACCCGCATACTGCGTCGGCGTCGGTCGCCCGCCGAAGTCCCGCAGTCGCTCGCGGAACTCGTCCATAAACCCGTCCTCGTTTTCCAGTACGTAGCGCTCGTAGGCGTCCGTCAACTCCTCGATCGCCGGCATCAGCGCCTCGGGAACGTACTGTCCGCCGTACTTGCCGAATTTGCCGTCCGCGTATTGCTGTGTCATCGTGATTCGTGATCCGTGTTCGTCGGTGTCGTATCTGTCGGCTCGTCGCTTTTATGTGCCGCGCCTGCCGGCGCTCCCTGGACCGGGTCTCGGCTGGATGCCGCGGCGTCGAGGGTCGTGAACCGCTCGGTGTCTTCCCGCACGTCGCCGTCCATAATCGCCGTCCCGATCAGGAGCGCGTCGGCGCCGGCCGCCCGCATCCGCCGCACGTCATCGACGGTCGTGACCCCGCTTTCGGCCAGGAGCGTCACGTCGTCGGGAACGTGCGGCGCCAGTCGCTCGAACGTCGCGAGGTCGACTTCCAGCTGGCCCAGGTCCCGGTTGTTGACGCCGATGATCTCCGCGCCGACGTCGAGAGCCTGTTCCAGTTCCGCGCGAGTGTGGACCTCCACGAGCGGCTGGAAGCCCCGCGCTTTCGCCGCTTCGTACAGCGTCGCGAGCGAGTCGGTCCCCTCCTCGTCGAGAAACCGCACGATAAGCAGGAGAAGATCCGACGCGACAGCGTCAAGTTGCGCCTCGCGGACGACGAAATCCTTCCGGAGAACGGGCACGTCGACGGCCTCGCGGATCCGCCCGAGCCTCGCCGTCGACCCGCCGAAGTGATCGGGTTCGGTCAGCACCGACAGCGCCGTCGCGCCGCCGTCGACCATCCCGCGGGCGAGTTCGACCGGGTCGTCCGTCCGTTCGCCTTCCGTCGTCGGGCTGGTCGGTTTGACCTCGGCGACGACGGGGACGCGGCCCGCCGCCTCCGCGTCCGCGACTGCGGCCGGGAACGACCGGGGGTCGACGGCGAGTCGATCCGCACCGCCGGACCGCTCCCGGGCCGAATCGAGGATCGACCGGACTGCCGGCGCAAGTTTGTCCTCACTAGCGTTCATCTATGTGCATTAACGGACTCTTCTGCACATAAGACTTGCGCGTCGGGAACGCGCACCGCCGGACCCGCCACCAGGGACACGGGACCGTCCCGACACGATGGCTCCCGACCGGGGAACGCATAAAGCCGGGGAGCGCGTGTTAGCGCGAATGAACGAGTCGGCTGCGACCGGCGGGGCGCCCGAGATTTATACGGCGCCGCGAACGGACGTCTCACAGAACCAGGGCAACTTCAGGATCCACTTCAATTTCCCCGGACGAGCGCTCCCGGACCACGAGGACCACGGCTACGGCCCGCTGGCGACGGTAGTTGAGTCGTTTATGGATCCGGGCACGCTGATCCGGATGCATCAGCACAGAAACGAGGAGATCATCTCCTGGGTCCCGGAGGGGGTGATGCGCCACGACGACCGCCAGGGCAACGAACTCGTCACCGATCCCGACCACCTGCTGGTGATGAACGCGGGCAGCGGCTTCTGGCACGCCGAGGAGACGCTGGCCGACGATCCGCCGCTGCGGATGCTCCAGATCTTCGTCCGCCCGCACAGCCTCGATCTCGAACCCGGCATCCAGCACGAGCAGATCCCCGACGTGGCCGCAAACGAGTGGCGGCGCCTCTTCGGCCCCGTTGGCAGTGATGCCCCACTCTCCGTCCGCAACGCCGTGCACTGCCACGACTCTCGGCTCGACGGCGGAGCGACCGTCACGTTGCCCGCGCGTTCCGGCTGGGACACCTACCTCTACGTGTTCGAGGGAGCGGTCACGATCGGGGACGAGGCGGCCGAGGTCGGCTACACCGAGAGCGCGCTGGTGACCGGCGACGGCGAGGTCCCGGTGACCGCGCGGGAGGACTCCGTCCTCGTTGCGTTCGTCGTCGACCCCGCCGCACCGATCACGCGCCAGGGAACGATCGCCCGGTAGTCGTCCGGCCGGCCGCCGCTGCATCGTCAAACTTCAAGGCCGTCGACCGCGGAAGGCGACTATGGACGACGGCGTCTTCGCCCGCGAGTCGGACCGCTTAGGTCGGGCCGTCGAGATCGGCATCGTCGGCGGCCGCGTCATCGGCGTGTCGTTCCCGGAGACGCTCCCGGACGACGCCGAGACGGCCCATCCGCTACTCGATCGCGTCTTCGCGTACCTCGACGGCGAATCGGACCACTTCGACGACGTCGAAATCGGCCTCACGGTTCCGACCGACCACCGTCGCGTCCTGGAGGCGACGCGGAACGTCCCCTACGGCGAGACGGTGACGGTCGAGCGCGTCGTGCGGATGGCTGGCCTCGATCCCGACGAGGCCGGCGACGTCGAGACCGCACGCGAGGCTCTCTCGGAGAACCCGGTGCCGCTTTTCGTTCCGGATCACCGCGTCCGTGACGCGCCCGGCGGTGCGCCGGCAGCCGTCGCGGAGCGACTGCGAGAGATCGAAGCCGGGTAACCGTCGGGACCGGTCGATCGGCGACTGCCTACCGCTCGGCGATGTCGCGAATCTCCGAGGCGCTCAGCGCTCTTCGGTAGAACCGATAATCGTCGACGCCCCCGTCGTATTCCTTCCACCCGTCGGAGCCGTTGTTCCCGAACATCAGCGCCGTCGTGTCCATTCCGGTCAGATTGTCGATGTACTCGATGTCGAACTCCTCGCTACCGTCCAGATACAGCCGCATCCGGTTTTCGGACTGTTCGTAGACGAACGCGACGTGGTGCCACTGCCCGTCGAGGACGTCCGTGTCGCTCTGATTCATCGTGTTGTCGCCAGCCGTAAAGAGAAACACCTCTCCTTCGGTGGTGCAGAAGGTGCCGACCTGATCGCCGTTCTCGGAGGTGATCTTCCAGATGAGGTCGTCGTCCCAGGTCGAACTCGTGCCGTCGTCCTGTATCCAGTAACAGAACGTGAGCGGTTCCTCGTCGTCGATCGGAACGATGTCGACCGAGGCGAACCCGGGCCAGAACGCGCCCTGTGACCCCTCCGGACCGTCGTCGTACGTGATCTCCGAGCCCGAGAGGTCGTAGTCGCCGGTGGTGTCCGTCAGATCGCCCTCGAAGCGGTATCGTGCTACGAGCGCATCCTCGTCCTGCGTCGTCGGGGTTGCAGTCGGCGTTGGCGTCTCCGTGGCCGTCGGCGTGGGCGTCTCAGTTACAGTTGGCGTGGGCGTCTCCGTCGGTGTCGCTGTGCTTGTCGCAGTCGCGGTCCCCGTCTCCACCTCTGAGGGCGACGGCTTGGCCGTCTCCGCGGGCGTTTCGGTCTTCACGGGCGTCGCCGTCGGTTCCGAAGTCTGCTCAGACTCCTCAGGATCGCCGACTTCGACGCGTATCGAGGGGATCTCGGCGGTACAGCCCGCCAGTCCTGTCAGCGCACCGATTGCCGATACCGAACTCAACTTCCGAAGCAACTTCCGCCGCTGTCTGTCGACCATCTCAACGGCTCCGTCGCATCGGTCCTACTTTTGTTCTTTGAATGACACTGGCTATCGCCGCAGGAGGAAGTAGCCGAGGAACCCGAGCACGAACAGCCCCGTCGACGCCACCGACACGGTTTCGAAGCCCGGGACGAGTGCGAGCAACTGTGCCACGCCCGCGAGCACGAACGCGGCAGCGGTCCCGATCACGATGCGCTCGTCGTCCGACGGGGAGCGGTTCGTGTACACGACGTACCCGAAGAAGCCGACGACGGCGGCGAAGCCGAGATCGGCGGCGGTCTGGACCACCGGATTTCCCGTGATAATCGACGCCGCGAGCAGCGCCAGGTAGCCGACGAGCACCGACTGGAGGATTCGCCGCGAGCGCCTGTCCATACCGACTTCGCGTCCCCCGCGTGCAAAAGTGTGAGCCCGCGACGGCCGCGGTCAGTCCGCCTCGGGCGGCCACTCGACCCCGAGCCCCTCGTGGACGAGAAACTCCAGGGCGTTCACCAGGTAGTGGGCGACAGCGACGACGAGCAGGCTCCCGGTGACGATATACCCCGCCGCGAGAACGAAACCGAGCGCGCCGGTCACCACCACGCCGAGTCGACCCTGCGCGCCGTGGCCGAGGGCAAACGCGCCGGAGGAGAGGACCGCAAGGAGCCACGGCGACACCTCGAACCCGGCCGCCATAACGCCGATGAGCGCCCCCCGGAAGAGCAGTTCCTCGAAGCCGGCGATGATGGGCAGGACGACCAGAAGCAGCGTCGCCCACCCGAGCGACGTCTCCGGTGCGAGCGCACGTCGCAGTCGCTCCCCGCCGCCGAGATCGAACTGCGCGCCGAGAGCGGCGCCGGCCTCGTTAACAGCGTAGAGCGCGACCCCGAACACGGTCCCGAACGCGACAGTCCCGGCACCGACCGTGTCCGGCGCCACGCCGAAGGCCCACGCCGGGATCTCGGCGTACCACGCTCCCGCCAGCAGCAACACCCCGAACAGTCCCTGCGAGAGTGCGACGTTCGCCAGGAGCGCCCCCGCCGAGAGGTCTGGGCGTGCCTGCGATATTTCTGGCGTCGATGACGGGGAACCCGCGTCCGCCGTCAGCGGATCAGGTCTCACGTTCGACGCCTCGGAGTGCTCGGCCGACGCCGAGCGGGATTCCGAGATGGGTCGTCGAACCGCGTCGGCGTGATCGGAAACGGGACCATCGTCCTGGTCGCCCCGACGGTCCGCTTTACCGGCGTCGCGTGGATCTGCTCCGCCGACATCGTGGTCCGCGGATTGTCCGTCCGGAGAAATCGCCGACTGTGCGTCAGGAGAGACCGGCGGCTCGTCGTCGGGAAGCGCGCCGCGAGACGCGTACGACAGCAAAAGCAGGCCCGCCGTGACGACGAACGCGAAGCCGGCGAACGTCGCCCACGCGGGCATCGAAGATTACTGCGGGCTCGGGCTGGACGGGCCGGAGACGGCCTCGCCCTGCGAGAGCGCCGAGCCGGTGATGCTCTTGAGGCGGGCGACGAGCGAGTCCTTCTCGGCCTCACCTTCGAGGGCGATGTCGAGGACCTCGCTGATGTGCGAAACCGGAATGATCTCGACCATCTCCTCGTACTCGTCTTCGATCATCACGTCCTGCATGTTCGCCGCGGGGATGATGACCCGATCACAGCCGGACTTCGCGGCCGCTTCGATCTTGTGCGTGACGCCGCCGACCGGGAGCACGTCGCCCCGGACGGAGAGACTCCCCGTCATCGCGAGCGACTGGTCGACCCCGACGCCCTCCAGCGCGGAGATGACGGCCGTCGCGACCGTGATCGACGCCGAGTCGCCGTCGACGCCCTGCTGGCCCGTCTGGACGAACTGGATGTGGATGTCCTTCTCGGAGATGTTCTCGTCGGAGAACTTCTTGATGATCGCCGAGACGTTCGAGACGGCCTCCTGGGCCATCTCCTTGAGCTGCCCGGTCGCGATGACCTCACCGGGACCCTGCGAGGGCGTGACCTCGGCCATCACCGGGAGCATAATCCCGGAGTCTTCGCCCATCACGGCCAGGCCGTTGACGCGGCCGACCTCGTAGCCTTCCGAGACCTGCAGTTCGTAGTCCTTCCGGCGCTCGATGTAGTCGTCGGCGAGCTGCTGTTCGATCGAGCGGCTGCGGCCCTTCGCCTGCAGCACGTGATCGCGCGTGACGAAGTCGGCGTCCTCCGAGCGGGCGATGTCGCCCGCGACCCGGACGAGGCCGCCGAGGTTCCGGAGCTTCAGCGTCAGGTGGCCTTTACGGCCCGCCCGGCGCCGGGCTTCGAGGATGACCTCCTCGATCGCCGCCGCGGAGTACTCGGGCAGGCGGCCGTCCTTGCTGACCTCCTGGGCCACGAAGCGGGCGTACTTCCGGCGCATCTCGGGGGTGTCCTCGATGGTGTCGTCCATGTACACCTCGTACCCGTAGCCCTTGATCCGCGAGCGCAGGGCCGGGTGCATATTCTCCATCGCGTCGAGGTTCCCGGCGGCGATCATGATGAAGTCCGTCGGGACCGGCTCCGTCTGGACCATCGCGCCGGAGGAGCGCTCGGACTGACCCGTGATGTGGAACTCGCCTTCCTGGATCGCGGTCATCAGGTGCTGCTGGCTGCGGATGTCGAGCGTGTTGATCTCGTCGATAAACAGCACGCCCTTGTTCGCCTTGTGGATCGCGCCGGGTTCGACGCGGTCGTGACTCGGCGTCTCCATCCCGCCGGACTGGAACGGGTCGTGGCGGACGTCGCCGAGCAGCGCGCCGGCGTGGGCGCCCGTCGCGTCCTCGAAGGGCGCGGTCGTCGTGTCGGCGTTGTTGACGATGAGGTTCGGCACCATCGCGTCGCCGCCGCGGGAGCCGTAGCGGAAGGCGAGGTAGATGACACCGGCCGCGAGGATGCCGAGCAGGATCTGCCCGGCGATGATGAAGGAGTAGCCGATGACGATGGCGATGATGATCCACATCAGGAAGGAGCGCATCTGGTTGCGCTTGCGTGCTTCCTCCTTGTGGGCCTCGACGATCTGGTCACCCTTTCCGGCGGGAACAGTCCGCACCTTGGGGTTGTTGCCGTCGTCGGGGTTGTGATAGACGAGGACGTCCTGGAGTTCCTCCGGCGGCAGGAGCTCGGACATCGCCTTCGCGAGCATCGACTTGCCCGTCCCGGGCGAGCCGATCATCATCACGTGCCGCCGCTGCTTTGCGGCCTTCATCACGACGTCGCGGGCGTGTTCCTGCCCGATGACCTGGTCGACGAGCCGATCCGGCACGTCGATCTCCTCGGTCGAGTCGATCTTGAGGCCGCCGAGGAGGTCGTCCTCGTCGACGTCGTCTGCCACTTCCGCGTCGACCTCGACGTCGCTACCGAGGTCGTCGATCGTGCCTTCGGCGTCTTCCGGAGCCTCGTCCCGACCCTCCGGGGCGCGACCGTGCTCGTCCGGCGCTGGACCGCGCTCTTCGGGACCGAGCGGGTCCTCCGGCGGGCCGCTCACCCCGTTGTCCGCCCCGCCCGTGCGGTCGGACGGCGGCGAGTCGGGCGCCTCGTCGATGACGCCGTCCCCCTCGTCGGGGGCGTTCTCGTCGGCTTCCGTGTCGTTACTCATAGAATTATTCGCTACTGATAACGAGGGTCGGGCGACTGATATACTTTCTCCTCACGTGCACCCTATGCGCTACGGTGTAAAAGCCCGTATAAGCCGTTAGATGCGGTATTCTGTAGACTTGAACGGTCTCGCGGAATTTATAAACGATGGGGGCGAGAGACCACGTATGCGGGGGTTCTACATCGGCCGGTTCCAGCCCTACCACAACGGGCACCACCGGATGGTCGAGGAGATCGCAAGCGAGGTCGACGAGTTGGTGCTCGGCATCGGGTCGGCAGGCGACTCCCACACCCCCCGGAACCCGTTCACGGCCGGCGAGCGCGTGATGATGGTGACGAAGTCCGTCGTCGATATGGACATCACCACCTACGCGGTCCCGATCGAGGACCTCGAGCGCAACTCGGTGTGGGTGAGCCACGTTCAGAGTATGTCGCCGGCCTTCGACGTCGCGTACTCGAATAACCCGCTAGTCATCCAGCTGTTCTCCGAGGCGGGCGTCGAGGTCCGGCAGTCGCCGATGTTCAACCGCGACGTCCTGGAGGGCGCGGAACTCCGCGAGCGGATGATCCGCGGCGGCAACTGGGAGAGCCTCGTGCCGGCCCCCGTCGTCGACGTGGTCGACGAGATCGACGGCATCGAGCGGATCCAGCGCGTCAGCGACACCGACGCCACCGGGGACGAGAGCGACGACCCCGAGTGATTCACTGCTCGACGGCGGCCGCGTATGATAATGATTACTCTCGTCTCTTCCCGCCGAGCACCGTCGCCGGGGGTGGTGCTCGGCGGTAAACAGTGAGAGTAATCAGTATGAGAGCGCGTAAGTGGCCGAACGGCGTACGACGGCCCGATGATCACCCTCGCCTCCGACTTCGGCTCCCCGTACCCCGCAGCGATGAAGGGCGTCATCCTCCAAGGGACCGACGCCCGACTCGTCGACGTCGCCCACGATTTCCCCCGGCAGGACGTGCGAGCAGCGGCCTTCTGGTGTCGCGAGACCCTCGCGTACTTCCCCCCGGCAGTCCATCTCGTCGTCGTCGACCCCGGCGTCGGCACCGACCGGGACGCGCTCGTCGTCCGCGCGGGGCGACACGCGCTCGTCGGCCCCGACAACGGGGTGTTGCTGCCCGCGGCGCGCCGGATCGCGGCGGCGGAAGGCGCCGAGGGCGAGAGCGGCGAAGCGGTCGAAAACACGAGCGAGACAGGCGCCGAGATCGAGTGTTTCGCCTACGAATACGCGGACCCCGCCTCCTCGACGTTCCACGGCCGTGACGTGTTCGCCCCCGCAGCCGCGGCGGTGCACGAGGCCGGCGTCGACGCAGTCGAGACGGTCGAGTCACTGTCGCCGGTGGAGTCGTTCCTGGCAGAGGCCACCCCGGAGACCATCGTCGACTGTCAGTTCCCCGATGCGGACGTCAGCGGCGACGGAGCCCGGGGAGAGGTCCTGGCCGTCGACGACTTCGGCAACGCGATCACGAACGTGCCGGGATCGTTCCTGGACGATCGGAGCGGGGAGACAGTCCGGGTGAACGGGACAGCAGCGACGGTCGCGACGGCCTTCGCGGCGGTCCCGACCGGCTCCCGGCTCGTGACAGTCGGGAGTCACGGCTACGTCGAGTGCGACGTGAATCAGGGCCGCGGCGACGAGGCGTTCGACCTCGCGGCCGGCGACAGCGTCCGGATCGACACAGAATAGCGGCGGGGTGGAATCCGACCCGCTGTCGTCGCGGTCCGCGTCAGGCCGGCTGCGATCGCGGTCGGCGTCAGTTCGCGGCGATGACGTCGTCGATGCGGATGATCATCGTCGCGGCCTCACTGGCGCCGGTGACGGCGTCGCGCTTCACCGCCGCGGGATCGAACACCCTGGCGGCGATCGGATCCCCGATCTCGCCAGTCCGGCCCGTCGCGATGACGCCGGCCGCGCCCTCGCTGTCGAAGGTCGAGCGGAGTTCGACGACGGCGTCGATCGGATCCATCCCGGCGTTCGTCGCGAGTGTCCGGGGGACCGCCTCGACCGCGTCGGCGAAGGCCTCGACGGCCAGTTGCTTGCGGCCGTCGATCCCGGCCGCGGCCGATCGGAGGTGCTCGGCGATCGCGATCTCGGTCGACCCGGCCCCGGGCACGACGCCGCCGGACTCGATCGCGGCGACGGTCACGTCGACGGCGTCGTTGACAGCGCGTTCGAGTTCTTCGACGATGTGCTCTGTCCCGCCGCGGAGCAGGATCGTCACAGTCTCGGCGGCGTCACCGCCCTCGACGAAGGTGAGTTCGTCGTCCCCGAACGTTCGGATCGAAATGCGCTCGGCGCGGCCGAAGTCCGACGAGGTCAGGTCGCGCACGTCACCGAGTTGTCGGGCGCCGGTCGCTCGCGCGACGGCGCTTGCATCCCCGCTGCTGACATTCTCGAACGCGAGGATACCGTGCTTCGTGAGGTGGTTTGCGACGCGGTCGGAGACCGACTTCGTACAGACCACGACGTCGACGCCGGCGTCGGCAAACGCCGTCGCGTAGCCGCGGAGCTCCTCGTCCTCGGCGTCGATCGCAGCCTCAAGCTGCTCGACCGACGAGATGGTGTACTCCGCGTCGGCCTCGCCCTCGCGGATGTCGAGTTTCGTATCGATGACGGCGACAGTGGCGTCCTCGACGGTCCGCGACATCCCGTCGTGGAGGCGTTCCTCGTCGACGACGACCCCTTCGACCAGTTCGGTCGACGAGGAGGATGCCCCGGTCTGCGTGTGGATCCGGACGTCGTCGTCGGCGATCGGTTCGCCCGCTTCGTAGACGGCACGAACCGCGTCGACGACGACGTCGGCCAGGACGTCCGCGGCGACGTCGCCGGTCCCCTTGCCCGTCATCGACGACTCGGCGACCGCCGCCAGCACGTCGTCGTCGAGTTCGACAGCGAGGGTCTGGTCGTCGATCGCCTCCTGTGCCAGCCCGACTGCCTCGTCGTACCCCTCGACGACCACCGTCGGGTGGATGTCGTCGTCGAGCAGGTCCTCCGCCCGGCGCAGGAGTTCGCCTGTCAACACGGCCGCCGTGGTCGTCCCGTCGCCGACGCTTTCCTCTTGGGTCTCCGCGACCTCGACTATCATCTGCGCGGCGGGGTGCTCGATGTCCATCTCCTGGAGGATCGTCGCCCCGTCGTTGGTGACGACGACGTCCCCCGAGGTGTCGACGAGCATCTTGTCCATCCCGCGCGGACCGAGCGTCGTCCGGACCGCGCTCGCGACGGCTTTGCCGGCCCGGATGTTCGAGTCGCGGGCGTCCCGCCCGCTGGTCCGGTCGCTATCCTCGGAAAGGACGTACAGCGGTTGCATACGTGTCGACATACTTATGATACTCCATAGAGGAATAAGCCAGGGATTCTATAAATATATTTCGGGCTTAACGGCCGTTACAGATCTCCTGACGCCAGTGTCCGGATCGGCACTCCTTCGTGATCTCCGCTTATACCGCAAGATTTCCCTGATACTACCAGCTTCGGTATGGGAAAATGGCCGCCAACGTAGCGCCGGCGGCGGGGGCAATATTCCTCCGACAAGCGCTACTACTATTTAGGTCGCCACGACAGTGTTCGACGATGCTCGAACTGAACCACGGGTTCAGGGTCGTCGACCTCCACGCGCGCCTGGAACCGGGCGACGAGGAGGAGGTCGCGACCCGGGGACGGGAGACGACGCCCGAGGCGCTGGAACGGGAACTCCACCAGGCGGGCGTCGTCAGGGCGGTCGTCTCGCCGTCGCCCGGATGCGCACCCGCCGGTGAGGGCTATCTCCAGGCGAACAACGCCGTCGCCCGCCTCAGCGTCGACCGGCCGTTTCTGGCGTTCGCGCGGGTCGACGGCCCCCGCGACCCGAGTTCCCGTGCGTCGGCCCGGCTGCGGAACCTCACCGCCTCGCGCGAGCGCCACCACGCTAGTCCCGAGGACATCGAGCAGTACGCGTACGACGACCGGTTCCACGGCTTCACGCTCGCGCCGGCCGAAGACGGACTCCCTGACGAGGAAACCCTGGACCGCCTGGAGGACGTCGGACTCCCGCTCGTCGTCAACGGCGGCCAGTCGTTCCCGCCGTCGGCCGCCGCCGAGACGCTCCTCGATCGCGACCTCCCGATCGTCCTCGGCGGGTTCGGCGGGTATCCGCTGGACCGTGACCTGATGATGGATGCGATGGATCTGTTGGGACAGTACGACCAGCTGTATCTCGACACCCGAAGCGTCCGGTTCCGGGACGTCCTCGAACGCGCGCTCTTGGAACACCCAGACCGCGTGCTCTTCGGCAGCGGCGCCCCCGAGATCCACCCCAGCGTCGGCGTGATGGAGATCCTCACCCTCGACGTCTCCGAGGACGCGATGCGACGGGCCTTCTCCGCGAACCCTTCCCGCATCGTCCCCGGGCTGGCACCCGGCGAGACGTAGATCACTACCGGGACGTTTTCTGCGGGCCGGGGTGACCGCCGCGACCCGCTCCGAGAGTTTTTATACCGAGCGGCGACCACTCCCGTCCGTGATCGGACTGGTCGTGAGTCGGGCGGACGACGCCTCGGTCGCCATCGGAGAACAACTCCGGTCGCTCGCCGAGTGGGACGAGCGGACGGATCCGACCGGCAGCGACGCCGAGGTGCACTACCGCCACGGCGACTTCGAGCTCCGGACCTTCGAGGACTGGCACCTCGAACTCGACGGCGTCGCCGTGGAGTTCTCCGAACCGCCCGCGTTCGTCGCGTTCCTCTCGCGGCACGCGGGCGACACCGGCCCGCTGCTGACGGCGCACTTCACCGGGAACTTCGGGCCGGCGGAGTACGGCGGCAAACCGGGCGAACTCGCCCGCGCGTGCCCGAACGTCCAGCGAGCGGTCGTGGCGGCATTCGACCGTCACGCGCCCGAGGGCTACGACGTCGGCGTCGAGTGCACCCACCACGGCCCGAGCGACGTCGGCGCGCCCTCGCTTTTCGTCGAACTCGGGAGCAGCGAGTCCGAGTGGAACGACCCCGCGGGCGCTCGTGCCGTGGCGCAGTCGGTACTGGAACTCTCGGGTGTCGAGCCCGACGCAGGTGCGGATGGAGGTGGCCGAGACACGATCGCTCCGGATGCGCCGGAGGCGCGCAGACACGTCGTCGGCTTCGGGGGCGGCCACTACGCGCCGGAGTTCGAGCGGATCGTCCGCGAGACAGACTGGCGCGTGGGTCACGTCGCCGCCGACTGGGTTCTGGGAGCGATGGGCGCGCCCGAAGCCAACGCGGACCTGATCGAGCGGGCCTTCGAGCAGTCCGCCGCGTCGCGGGCGCTCCTTGTCGGCGACAACCCCGAACTGGCGGCCGTCGTCGAGGATCTCGGCCACCGGGTCGTCGACGAGACGTTCCTGCGAGCCACGAGCGGCGTGGACCTCGCACTCGTCGCTGCACTCGAAGACGCGCTCGGGCCCGTCGACGACGGGCTTCGGTTCGGTACGCCGGCGGAAGGGGCGGGAGCCGACGCCCTCGACGAATTCGAGGTCGTCTCGCTGCCGACGGACCTCCTCGCGGAGGCGTCGGGGATCGACCAGGAGGCGACGCTAGCGGTGCTGCGTGATCGAGTGCTCGCATTCGAGACCGTCGAAGGCGGGACGAAGCCCCGCGGCCGCGCAGCCGTGACCGACGCCGCGGCGCTGGATGGTGTCGTCGACGCACTCGCGGACGTGCTGGCGACGAAGTACGACGAGGTCGTCCGCGAGTCGGCGGCCATCGTCGCGACCCGCGAGACCTTCGATCCGGCGGCCGCCGCCGAGGCGGGCGTCCCCGAAGGCCCGGCCTTCGGCCGACTCGCTGGGGGCGACGCGGTCGATGTCGACGGGCGGACGGTCACGCCCGAGGAGGTCAGCGTCGAGGAGACAGTACGGTTTCCGGTGTGAGGGTGGGGAGACGAGCCCCGATCCGAATCCGGGTCGATCTCAGATCTGAGAACCCACGGCCGGTTCGGCGTGAATCTCGATCGCCCGGATTTCGCTGAAACTGCCGAAAACACCCGCCTCAGCGTCAGACGCGCGTCAGACGAAAGGGGGAAAGATAATTAGGCTGTGTCCGGTAGGAGTCCCCAGACAATGGACTCCATCGTCGACGACGCGATTGACGAGGCCGAGGAGACGGGGGATGGGAACGCCGTCGACGGACCCGAAGACGGGGACGCGCCCCCGACGGGAACGATGACCGACGAGGAACTGCAGGAAGTTCTCGTCGACTTACAGACGGACATCACCGTCGTGGGCTGCGGCGGCGCCGGCGGCAACACCGTCAACCGAATGCACGAGGAGGGCATCGAGGGGGCGACGCTCGTCGCTGCCAACACCGACGTCCAGCACCTCGTGGAGATCGAAGCCGACACCAAGATCCTGATGGGCGAGCAGAAGACGCAGGGCCGCGGGGCCGGGTCGCTGCCGCAGGTCGGCGAGGAAGCCGCCCTGGAATCACAAGAGGAGATCTACGGCGCCATCGACGGCTCCGATATGGTCTTCGTCACGGCGGGGCTCGGCGGTGGAACCGGCACCGGCTCCGCGCCGGTCGTCGCCAAGGCGGCCCGGGAGGTCGGCGCGCTCACCATCGCCATCGTGACGACGCCGTTCACCGCCGAGGGCGAAGTGCGGCGGACGAACGCCGAGGCAGGCTTAGAGCGGCTCCGCGACGTCGCCGACACGGTGATCGTCGTCCCGAACGACCGACTGCTCGATGCGGTCGGGAAGCTCCCGGTCCGGCAGGCGTTCAAGGTGTCCGACGAGGTGCTGATGCGCTCGGTGAAGGGCATCACCGAACTCATCACCAAGCCCGGCCTGGTCAACCTCGACTTCGCCGACGTGAAGACGGTGATGGAGCGGGGCGGCGTCGCGATGATCGGTCTCGGGGAATCCGATTCCGAGTCCAAGGCCCAAGACTCCGTCAAGAGCGCGTTGCGCTCGCCGCTGCTCGACGTCGACATCTCCGGGGCGAACTCCGCGCTCGTGAACGTCACGGGCGGGTCGGATATGAGCATCGAGGAGGCCGAGGGCGTCGTCGAGGAGATCTACGACCGGATCGACCCCGACGCGCGGATCATCTGGGGGACCTCCGTCGACGAGGAGATCGATGGCACGATGCGAACGATGATCGTCGTCACGGGCGTCGAATCCCCACAGATCTACGGCCGCAGCGACGACGAACCACAGCCGGAACCGCAGGCCCCGCCGCAGGGACAAGGCGGCGCCGAGATCGACTACGTCGAATAGCGTACCGATCCCTACGTTCCCGGCCGTTGCCGTCTTTATTCATTCTTTTTCACCGAGAGTATCAAGTCGCGTTCGCCGTCAGGTCCCTCCCTTCCGGACCTGTGGCTCCCCCGTGTCGGGTCACCGCATCCACCGGTAGCGGTATCAATAGATAGAAAAAGCCCGGCGTCCTATCGCTCAACAACGATGGACGTCAAGTACGATCTGGCCAGCTACGTGGCGGTGCTGAAGAAGGCGAGCACGCCCTCGTGGGAGGAGTTCTCACAGGTCAGCCTCATCGCCGGCGCCGGCATCTTTCTCGTTGGGTTCCTCGGCTTTCTCATCTACGCGGTGATGAGCTTCCTCCCGGGGGGTGTCTGAAGTGCCGATCTTCTCGGTGAAGACCACCGCCAGCCAGGAGCGAACCGTCGCCGATATGATCGCGAACCGCGAGGCCGAAGAGATCCACGCGGTGTTGGCCCCCGACTCGCTGACGAGTTACGTGATGGTCGAGGCCGACAACGACGCCGCAATCACACGGGCCTTAGAGGAGATCCCACACGCTCGTGGCCTCGTCAAGAGCGGCGACCAGGCGGGCCGCTCCTCGATGGCGGAGGTCGAACACTTCCTCTCGCCGACGCCGGACGTGGAGGGCATCGCCGAGGGCGACATCGTCGAACTGATCGCCGGGCCGTTCAAAGGCGAGAAGGCCCGCGTCCAGCGGATCGACGAGACCAAAGATCAGGTGACCGTCGAACTGTACGAAGCGACAGTGCCGATTCCAGTCACCGTCCGCGGCGACCAGATTCGCGTCCTCGACAGCGACGAACGGTAGTCCTGCTGTCGCAGCGAGACACAGTAGTGGCGTTTTTGCGGCTCCGAGCACGCAGCCCCTGCGGCGTGGTCGTTCTCGCTCAGGAACGGGGTTTTCCAGGAAGGATCGTGGCGAGCAACGATGACCGGCAGCCTCACAGCGCGTCGCGGCGCTTGAGTTCCTCGACCACCGAGTGGAGGTCGGCCTCGTCCTCGATGGCGGCCTTGATCTCCTCGCGGACGCGGACGGCCGAGGAGTCGGCGTCGTAGGCGCGGACGTACTCCGCTCGGGAGTGCTCCTCGAAGGCGTGACGGATCGCGAAGTACCCGTCGGGGACCACGCTGCCGCAGACAGTGCACTCGTGGCGGTCGTGGTCGACCGTCTGGTGGATGACCGCGGCCTCGGCCTCCTCGAAGCGCTCCTCGCAGCCGTCGATGCCGCACTTCCACAGGGACATACCCGAACGCACGGACAGCGGTGACAAAACGGTTCCGCAGACGTGGGGAAATAGAAACCACTAACCCGCGGCCGTCCGGATCGACCTACGTGACCGACACGGCCGCGTCCGAAGCGGGGACGACGTCCACCGACGAGACGGCCGTGGCGGCGTCGACCGGCCGCTCGGACGCGGCGACATCGACGCGGACCGGACCGGATCCGGTGGATGCGACCCGCATCGATCCGCACGTGAAACTCCTGAACGAGCGCGTCGTCGCCCGAGCGAAGGATCGCGGCCTCGACGCGCTGGTGTACGCGCCGCATTTTACGCGACTGTCGGAGATCCGCAGGCGCGCAGAGCGCTTCTCGGACGAGGACCTGCTCGTCGTCCCCGCCCGTGAGGTGTTCACCGGGACCTGGCGGAACCGTCAGCACGTGCTGGCGATCGGCCTCTCCGAACCGGTTCCGGACTTCATCAGCCTGGCGGGAGCCCTCGCGGAGTTCGAGCGGCAGGACGCCGCCGTCCTCGTCCCGCACCCGGGGTTTCTGAACGTGAGTCTGAACCGGGAGACCATCCGGGCGAACGTCGAGCGGATCGACGCCGTCGAGACGCACAATTTCAAGACGTATCCGCAACAGAACCGCCGCGCCCGCGAACTCGCTGACGAGGCGGGCCTTCCCGGATTCGGCTCGTCGTACGCGCATCTCCTCGGGAGCGTCGGCGAGGTGTGGACGACGTTCGACCGCGAGATCGGCAGCGAATCCGATATCGTCGCAGCGTTCAAAAGGGGGACGCCGCGACGGGTGCTACGCCGCCAGGGTGCACGCCACGCCGCTCGCGGCATCGCCGAGTTCGCCCACCTCGGCTACGAGAACTCCTGGAAGAAGATCGACCGCCTGTTCCTGTCCGGGACCGAGCCGACGCATCCGGGACACGTCGCCTACGACGGCCGTTTCGAGGACGTCAGAGAGTACTGATACGGGTCGGTGTCGTCCCCGCTCGCACTCACCGATCGGCGCAGTACTCGACGAAGTTCCGGAGGATCCGCAACCCTGTCTCGCCCGATTTCTCCGGGTGGAACTGCGTCCCGAAGATCGTGCCGTCCTCGTTTGCGACGACCGCCGGAAAGCGGACGCCGTAGTCGGTCGAGGCGACGACCGCGTCCGGATCCTCGGGATCGGCGTAGTACGAGTGGACGAAGTACGCGTACTCCCCGTCGACGCCCTCGACAATCGGGTGCTCGCGTTCGACGTTGAGCTCGTTCCAGCCCATATGGGGAACCTTCAGGTCGGTCTCGAACCGTACGTTGGTGCCGGGCACGAAGTCGAGGCCCTCGACCTCGCCCTGCCCCGCGTGGTCGGCCTCCTCGCTGGTCGTGAGGAGCATCTGCATCCCGAGACAGATCCCGAAGATCGGCTGACCGCGCTCGGCCGCCTCGGCGAGAGGCTCCCGGAACGGCCCGGCGTTCTCCATTCCCTCGCTGAACGCGCCGACACCCGGGAGGACGATGCCGTCGGCGGCCGCGAAGTCGGCCGGATCGTCGGTGATCGAGACCGACGCGCCCGCACGTTCGAGGCCGCGCTGGGCGCTCCTGAGGTTCCCGAGGCCGTAGTCGACGAGGACGACGTCCGCTACCGTCTGAGCGCTCATACGACCGCTTCGTGACGGCGGGTCAAGTCGTTTCCGACACCGTCGGGCTTCGCCCCAGTCGGGACCGCGACGGGACTCGGTGGCGACACCGAGGGTCAGAAGTCGCCGAGGCTCGACTGGCCGCCGTCGCTTGCGCCGATTCCCGCGATCTCGGCCGCCCGTGCGATCGTCTCGAAGAAGGTCTCCCGCTGGCTGCCGTCGTACAGCGTCGCCGCCGGATGGACGGAGACGAGCGCGCGAAACGGCTCGCCGCCGAGTCGGACGTCGGCGACGTCGCCCGCTTCCTTCGTCACCGCGACCGACCGGTCGAGCAGGTGCTCGGAGGGGACCTTCCCGAGCGTCACGATGAGTTCGGGATCAATCGCGGCGAGTTCCGCTGCGAGGTACCCACGGCAGTTCCCGAGTTCCTCGGTCGTCGGATCGCGGTTCTCCGGCGGCCGACAGCGAACGCAGTTCGTGATCCGGACGTCGGCGCGGTCGAGGCCCGCATCGCGGAGCGCGTCGTCGAGGATGCTCCCGGAGCGGCCCACGAACGGTTCGCCCTCCTCGTCCTCGTTTTTGCCGGGGGCCTCGCCCAGAAAGATCAACTCCGCGTCCGCCGGACCGACTCCGTTGACGATCTGCGAGCGTGATTCGACGAGGTCCGGACAGCGCTCGCAGGCTGTCACTGCCAGTCCGTCCATCGCATCGTCGGCCGTGGCGTCATCCCGAGTGGCAGCGTCCGCGGCGTCGTCCTTCGTGCCGTCGCCCGTGGCGTCGTCTCCCGCCCGCGACGTGCCCGACACCGGGCCGTCGTCCTCTGCGGTCATATCGGAGAGGCGGACGGGCGCGACTTACCCGTGACGGTCCGCGTCGTCGATGGCCGTGTCGTCGTCGCCGGTCCCGTCGGGAGCGGCGGCGCCGGTGCCGTGGCCGTCGGCACTCTCCCACGCCCGGGCGCCGCGGGCCGCGAGTCGAGCCACCCGAAGGGGTTCGGGACGGCCGCCGGTCGGGGTGAAGGCCCGGACGATCCGCGTGGCCTCGTCGTGCGCCATCTCCCGGTCGTCGCCATCGGGTGTGACGCTTCTGACCCACAGCGTCTCGTCGTTCACGCTGAGCCGTCGCCGCGGCGGGAGTCGCCCGTAGAGGGCGAGGCGAGTATCGAGCGCTTCGCCGTCGAAGGCTTCCCGCAAGGCGTCCTCCAGCCCGGGACTCTCCTCGTAGGAGACCGAAATGACGGGGCGGTCGGCGTGCTCGGCAAGTCGGGACAGGTCGAGCACGTTGAACCACGCCGGGGCGACCCCGGACACGAGCAGGTAGCGGACGTCCGCCCGGTCGAGTCGATCGAGGAGCCGACAGACGGCGTCTGTGGCGTCGAGGGCGCCGACGGTCGCGGTCGCGAAGGCGAAGCCGTCGGCTGCGCGGTCCGCGCGGACGACAGCGCCGCAGAAGAGACACTGACCGCTCTCCTCGTTGGTCGATTCAGCAATCCCGAGCGCCCGTTTTCCGGGTTTCACCACCGGTTAAGTCCGTGTGCTGTTTCGCTCCGCAGTTCCGAACGCACCGCGGCCCTACTCCTCTTTGATGTCTTTCAGTCGGTCGAGAAGTTCGTCGTTCGACGCGCCGATCTCGAACTCGACGTCCCCCTTGTGGTCCGTCTGGGAGGTCGCGACCCCGTCGTCGTCTTCGAGATCGGTGTCGAAGTCCTGGTTCTCCTGTTCGGACTCATCGTAGCTCCCAAATCCCATACAGAGAAAGATAGTACAGCAAGCGATAAAAATGCACGGGGCGTGTCGCCGCCGCTGTCGTTCGAGGTATTTTCGTCGCTGCCACCGGCCGAGGCTTTTTCGTCGCTGCCACCGGCCGAGGCTTTTTCGTCGCTGCCACCGGCCGAGGCTTTTTCGTCGCCGCCGGCGTCGGACTCTCTATGGAGATTCACACTGTCACGGAGGGTGCAACGGAGTTCACCTGCAACGCGTACCTGCTGGCCGGCGACTCCCCTGCGCTCGTCGATGCCGGCACGATGCCGGGCGTCGAGGACGTCATCGCCGAACACGTCGACGATCTCGAGGCAGTCTATCTCACTCACCAGCACGGCGATCACGTCGAAGAACTCGACGCCGTCCTGGATCGCTTCGACGCCGATCTGTACGCCTACGGCGACCACCCGCGTCGAACCGGCGGCCTCGCCGACGGCGAGACAGTCGAGATGTGCGGGGAATCCTACGAGGTGGTCTACACGCCCGGCCACGCCGAGGACCACGTCTCCTTCGTCGGCGAGACGCGCGTGTTCAGCGGCGACGTCGTCGTCTACAACGACGGCGCGTTCGACGACGGGAGTTTCGGGCGGACGGACTACCCCGGCCAGTCCAGAGAACGGCTCATCGAGAGTCTCGACACGCTGCTGGATCGGTTGCCCGAGACCGTCTCGGAACTGTACGCCGGCCACGGCGACGTCTATCGAGCGGATCCCGACGGCGACTCCGACTCCGTCCGCGACGTCGTCGCCCGGGCGCTTTCCCGCGCCGAGCGGCGGGAACCGAAGTATCCCGACGGGTAGACGGCGGCGGGCGCGACCGGCCGCCGGTGACGGCGGACCGCGACGAGTGGCCGCGGCCGTTCACCGGCACCGACGGGCGACCACAGACACCAGTATAAAGTCGTCACGTCTCGGTGGAGAGACCGATGGACGACTCGGAGCGGGACGAGGGGACCGAGCCGGGAGACCGAGGCGAAAGCGAGCCGTATCCGGACAAGGCCGATCTCGACGAGTCGGTCCGTGAAGCCGTCGAGCGCTCGCGGATGGGCGCGCCGGCCGTCGGCGAGGCCGTCCGGGATCGGTTCTCCGCCGACGAGGTGTTCCAGCGGATCATCGCCGCGGCCGACGAGGAGGTCACCTCCTCGGGCCGGGAACTCTTCTTCAGCGGCATCGCCGCCGGCTTCGCGATCAGCATCACCTTCCTGCTGTACGCATCGCTGTCGGCGGCGACCGACAGCAAGCTCCTCGGCGTGCTCCTGTATCCGCTCGGCTTCATCTACATCATCATCGGGGGCTACCAGCTGTACACGGAGAACACGCTCCCGCCGGTCGCGCTGACCTTAGAACGGATCGCCAGCCTGCCGACGCTACTCAGGCACTGGAGCATCGTCCTCCTCGGCAACTTCACCGGCGGCGCAGTCGGGACGCTCGTCCTCGTGTGGGGCGGCGTGTTCGACCCGGCCGCCGCCGCGGAGGCGCTCGCGATCTCCCGCAAGGGCGCCTTCGAGACCGGCTGGTGGCCGCTGTTCTTCAAGGCGGTCTTCGCGGGGCTCATCGTCGCGGGCGTCGTCTGGGTCGGGTTCAGCTCCCGCGATACGATCTCCCGCATCGTCGTGACCTACCTGGCCTTCCTGGCGATCCCGCTGGGCGGTCTCTTCCACGTCGTCGTCTCTTTCTCGGAGACGCTCTATCTCCTGCTCCACGGCGAGATCGGGGCCGTCGTCGGCCTGACTGAGTTCGTCCTGCCAGTGCTCATCGGGAACACGCTCGGCGGGATCACGCTCGTCACGCTCGTGAACTACTTCCAGACGAGCGAGGACCGCCTCGAATCCGCCCGCTTTGCGGGGATCGAGCGGCGGCTGACGCCACGGGAGTGGGCGTTCGGCCCGTTCGCCGGCCGGTCGTACGTCCCGATCCTCGATCCCTCGGAACGGGCGCTCTCGCGGGGTGACGAGTACCGCATTATGGTCCCGATCGCGAACCCGCGGACGGAGTCGAATCTCGTCGACGTGGCGTGTACGCTGGCGAGTGCGCGGGACGACGCGACAGTGCACGCGGTCCACGTCGTCCAGACGCCCGGCTACCAGCCCTCGCGGCCGAGTCGCCGACAGCGGGAGCGGATCAGTGCCGAATCCGAACGGCTGATGGCTCCGATTCGCCAGACGGCCAGCGGCTACGACGTGAGGTTCGAGACGTCGATGACAGTGACGAACCGCTCGTTCGAGGAGGTGTTCGACGCCGCCCGGCGGACGGAGTCGGATCTGGTCCTGCTGGGCTGGGAGGAGGACCGCCTGTGGAGCGACGCGCGCGCCGAGCGTCCGTTGGCGGAGCTTACGAACCAGCTCCCGTGTGACTTCCTCGTCGTCAGAGATCGCGGGTTCGAAGCCTCGCGGATCCTGCTCCCCACCTACGGCGGCCCGAACGCGGACCTGAGCGCCGAGGTCGTACAGCTGCTCCAGTCGGCTGTCGGCTCGGCGGTGTCGCTCCTCCATGTCGTCGGAAGCGACGCCGAACGGGAGTCGGGCGAGCAGTTCCTCGAGGAGTGGGCGCTCGATCACGACCTCACCGACGCCGAACGTCTCGTCGAGACGGGGACGGTCGAGGCAGCAATCGAAGGGGCGGCGGCGGACCACACCCTGTTGATCCTCGGCGCCACCGAACGGGGGCTGCTCTCGCGGCTGTTGACCGACTCGCTGCACATCGACGTCATCAACGACGTCGACTGCTCCGTGCTGTTGACCGAGCGACCACACGAGCGCTCCCTGTTCGAGCGGCTCTTCGGGTGAGCGGCCGTCGCGTCGAGCACCGGTGAAAAGGACAGCAGTCAGGATGAAGTTCCGTGGTAGCGAGTGCCGCACAACAGTTATGCCCCGGCAGGGCGTCGATACGAGCGCAATGGCAAACGGCACGGTTGATTTCTTCAACGACACGGGCGGTTACGGTTTCATCTCCACCGAGGACGCGGACGAGGACGTCTTCTTCCACATGGAAGACATCGGCGGCCCCGACCTCGAAGAGGGACAGGAAGTCGAGTTCGACATCGAGCAGGCGGACAAGGGTCCGCGTGCGACGAACCTCGAACGACTGTAAGGGGTCGCGGCGATCCCGCGTACTGAACGGAGACTGACGGTGAACCGGGCACGCGAGCCCGGTTCGACCCCGGCAGATCTCTGAAGTGTTCTCTTTGAGAACTGACCGGCGAGTCGCAACGCCGGAAGCACGACAGACACGTCCACAGCGGCGAGCACATACCGGCCCGCCGCCGACACGTTCTCGGCAGCGGGGTCCAAACGGGACCTATGGCCGAAGGAGACGTCGAGATGGAGTACGCCGAAGCATACGGCGCGCGCGTGCCCAAAGTGGGACTCGGGACCTGGCAGCTCACGGGCGGATCGTGTTACGAGACGGTCTCGCGGGCGCTCGAACTCGGATACCGACACATCGACACCGCGCAGATGTACGAAAACGAGACCGAGGTCGGGCGCGCGATCGCCGACGCGGCCGTCGACCGGGACGCGGTCTTTCTGACGACGAAGGTCTCGCCGCGAAACGCCGGCCACGACGCCCTGCTTCGCTCGACGAAAGAGAGCCTCGAACGGCTCGATACTCCCTACGTCGACCTCCTGTTGCTTCACTGGCCGAACCCGATCGTCTCGGTCGAGGACACGATGCGGGCGATGGACGAACTCGTCGACGACGGGCGGGTCAACCACATCGGCGTCAGCAACTTTCCGCGAGTCTTCCTCGAACGCGCCCGTGACGCCGCGACGTCTCCGGTCGTCACGAACCAGGTTCAGTTTCACCCGTACAAACCCCAGCGCGGGATGCTGGGATACTGCCAGGACGAGGGACTCTTTCTCACCGGGTACAGCCCTCTCGCCCGGGGCGTCGCGCTGGAGGATGACACCGTCCAACGACTCGCCGCCGAGTACGACCGCACGCCCGCACAGATCGTCCTCCGGTGGGCGACCCAGCACCGCGACGTCGTCGTGATCCCCAAGACGAGCGACGGCGAGCACCTCGCGGAGAACCTCGCGCTGTTCGATTTCAAGCTCACGGGATCGGAGGTCGACGAACTCACGAAGCCGTCGCTCCGGAAGTCCGCGGCGGCGATGCTGAACGGGTTTGTGAGCGAATTCCGGTAATGTCACGCGGCCGATTCGGGGGCCCGTGGTCGCCGCGGCGCGCCCGCCGCGCGGCCGCCGCGTGGCTCGTCGTCGTCGTGCTGGCGTCGGTCGTCGATCCCGCAGCAGTAGGTACAGCCCTGGCAGGTGCCGCGAGCGCGGCTGGAGACGCCGGCACCGGAGTCCCGGTCGGTATCGGCGGCTACACCCTGGCCCACGTCGTCGCCTACGGCGTCCTCGCGTGGCTTCTCGTGGACGGAATCGACGAGGACCGAGCGGAGAGCGGCAGGAGCACGGTCCGGACCGCGATCCTCGTCGTCGCTGTCGCGACCGCCGCCGGCGGCGCCGTCGAACTGCTGCAGACCGGCGTCGCCGCGCGCTCGGGGAGCGTCACGGACGCGGCCGTCAATGGGATCGGTGCAGTCGCTGGTGGCGTCGTCCGCAGTGTCAGTCACGCCGACCGGGCCGTCGAGAAACGGTGACGACGCGCGCGGTTTTTATCCGACCGCCGACAACGGCCGAGGAGACGGATGTCAGTCACGACGCTCCATCGACCTACCCACCGGGACGCCCTCGGGTTGCTGGAACGGGCGTTCGGCGACGGTCGGATGGTGACCGCCTTCGGGCGCTGTACGGTCGAGTACGACGGCCGGGCGTCGTCGAGTCTGGGCCCGGGCGACCGACTCGTCGTCTGCAAGCCCGATGGGACGGTGCTCGTCCACACCGACGAGAGCCGCGAACCAGTGAACTGGCAGCCGCCGGGCTGTACCCACCGTGCGAGCGTTCGGGACGGACGGCTCAGGATCCGGAGCGAGCGCTCGACGCCCGACGAACGGCTCGACGTCGCCTTCGAACGGCTCGAACAGGTGACGGCCTACGAGGTCACGGATCGGAGCGACCTGACGCTGACGGGCAGCGAGGAGGACCTCCGCCAGCGGATTCTGGACGACCCGAGCCTCGTCGAACCGGGGTTCGAGCCGACTGCGACCGAGCGAGAGACCGCCGCAGGCCCGGTCGACGTGTTCGGCGAGGACGACGCGGGACGGCCGGTGATCGTGGAACTGAAACGGCGTCGGGTCGGGCCGTCGGCCGCGAGCCAACTGCGGAGATACGTCGAGGCAGTCGACGCTGAGTTCCCCGACTCGGGCGTCCGCGGGATTCTCGTCGCCCCGTCGGTGACCGACCGGGCGGCATCGTTACTCGAAGAATTAGATCTGGCGTTCGTCCCGGTAGCGCCGCCGGAGGAGGACGCCGACGGCGCCGGAAAGAGGTGATACGGATCTCCGGAGCCGCGCGCTCTCACCCCTCGCCGGCGAGTCGAACGAAGTTCGCGAACGTTCGTTCGACGGAGACGTCCCCGAAGTCGCGGGCGTCGGGTGAGGACGGCCACCCGAAGTCGGCCTCGATCTGCGGTAGGAGAGCGGCGGTGAATTCCGGGTGGTACTGGACGGTCCACAGGGGTGCGTCGCGGTGGCGGCTCCCGACGTCCTCGTAGTAGTCAGCGGTCGCGATCCGCTCCATCGGGTCGCCGAGTTCCGTCACGAAGTCGCCGTGGATCATCGGGACGCGCCCGCCGACGCCCTCGAACAGCGGGTCGTCGGCCAGTCGGACCGTCTCGATCCCTTTGCGGAACCCGCGGTGTTCGACGCTGCCGCCGAGGGTATCGTTGACGAGCTGGTGGCCGAAACAGACCGCAAGCGTCGGCACGCGTTCTGCGACGAGTTCCCGGACCACCTCACGCAGGTCGTCCATCCACGGGTACTCGTCGGCCTCGTAGACCCCGGCGGTGCTTCCCGAGAGGACGACTGCGTCGGCGTCATCGAGGAGCGCGGGTCGACCGCCCTCGTCGGCGTAGGGAGTCACTCGGACGCGTGCGCCGGCCGCTTCGAGGTGGCGACGGATCTCCGGGACGAAAAAGCGGCTCTCCGGATCCACCTCGTTTTCGAAGACCAGGATCACAGTCGGATACTGGGGCGGGACGACCAAAGTTGTTTCACCGGTGGCTAGAATTCGGCCGAGAGGCGACTCGCCGACAGCCCGGCGGACAGTTCGAAGCGCTTTTACCGCGAATCGGCCTTGTACTCGACAAGTAACTATGTCCGACAAACCCGCCTCGATGTACCGGGAACTGTCGAAGCCGTCCTACACACGGCGCGAGTACATCACAGGAATTCCCGGCTCGAAGATCGCACAGCACAATATGGGCAACCTCCAGACGGGCCCGCAGGACTACCCGGTCCAGATCAGCCTCCGTCTCGAGGAGGAGTGTCAGGTCCGCCACGGCTCGCTGGAATCCGCGCGGCTGTCCGCCAACCGCGTGATGCTCAAGCAGGTCGGCCAGGAGAACTACAAGATGGTCCTCCGGAAGTTCCCCCACCAGATCCTCCGGGAGAACAAACAGGCGACCGGCGCCGGCGCGGACCGTGTCTCCGACGGGATGCGGCAGGCGTTCGGGAAGATTGTCGGGACCGCCGCGCGCGTTCAGAACGGCGAGCGCGTGTTCACCATCTACTGTGACCCCGAAGACGCCGACATCGCGAAGGACGCCCTCCGGCGGGCGTACAACAAGATGTCGCCGCCGTGCCGCATCGACGTCGAGAAGGGCGAGAAGCTGCTCGTCTCCTAACGCGCGGCTTTCTCCTCGCAGTTCCGTACTCGGCCGCCCCGGCCGCTGCGACCCCGTTGCTTTTTGCGCTCTGCTGCCTTCCAGTCAGCCGATGCTTCGGCTCGCCGTAACGACGGCTGCGGAGACGTTCGAGCGAATGCGCGACCCGCTTGCGGATCGTGACATCGCCGTCGAGCACCTGCAGGCGGACTCGCGGGTCGTGGACCTCGCGTCGCCGCCCGCCGACCGCTTCGACGTCGGATTCGTCTACCCGTCACGGTTGATGGAGGGCGGCGTCGTCGACGGCCGACACGGGTTTCGGTGGGTGAACAACCGCGACGCCGTGGTGACCTCGCGGAACAAGGCGGGGGTCATCGCGGCACTCGCGCGAGCGGGCGTCCCCGTCCCGGAGACGCGGTTCGTCTCGAACCCCGCAAGCGACGAGGACGTCGCCGCAGCCGCCGCCGATATCGGATTTCCGGTCGTGGTCAAACCCAACTCCACGACGCGGGGTGTCGGCGTCGCGAAGGCGACGGACCTCGACTCGCTTCTCGGCATCGTCGATTACCTGGATCTCGTCCACGACTACCGGGCGACCGGCGACCGGTCGTACCTGCTGCAGGAGTTCCTGCCCGAGGCGCGCGACTACCGGGTGATGGTCGTCGACGGGACGGTCGTCGGCGGTGTCGAGCGCCGGCTGCCGTCGGCGGCGCGCGAATCGGGGGGGTGGAAACACAACGTCCACCGGGGTGCGACGGCGACGGCGGTCGACGTACCGGCGGAACTACGCTCGCTCGCCGTCGAGGCCGCCGAGACACTCGGGATCGACTATCTCGGCGTCGACATTCTCGTTTCCGGGGAGCGGGCGGTCGTCTCGGAGACGAACGCTCGCCCGACGATCGATCACGAGAAGTACGAGACGGGCTTTTGGGACCGGCTCGCGTCGCTGATCCGTCGGACTGCCGAGCGGTGAGGTGAGCAGTCGAAGTCGTGAAAAATCGGCCTTACTCGAGGTCGATCGACGCGGAGTCGTCGACCTTCTCGAAGGAGACCTGGAGGACGCCGTTGTTGAACGACGCGTCCGCGGTGTGTTCGTCGACCCGCACGGGCAGGCGGATGCGCTCGTCGTACTCCCGGCGGTCGCCGGCGGCGGAGATGGTGAGCATCTCGCCGTCACACTGGAGTTCGATCGCGTCCTTGTCGACGCCGGGGAGGTCGGCGACAAGTCGCACTGTCTCACCCTCGTCGTAGACATCGACGTGGGTCTCGGAGGCGAACCCGGCGGCGTCACTCCCGGTCATTTCGTCCATCATCCGTTCGATGCCGTCGAAGAAGTCGTCGAACGGGTCGTCGCGATCGTCTCTCATCGGACGCTACTAGGTCGGTTTCGATGAAAAGCCTTCTCCCCCCGGCGGGATCGGCCGGACGATGCGATCACAGTGTCAGATGATGCGATCACGGTGTCGGAAGAGATGATCACAGTGCTGGACGACGAGCCGATCCTCCGTGGGTGTGAGTCCGGCCAAACAACAGTACAGCGCGGAGTGCGTCGCTGACCGGCCTCCGAGCGCAATGTCACAGGGATTCAAGTAGGAGGACGGAGTGTACTCGAATATGAGTGAAGAATCGGAAACCAGCGTCGGCGCGACTGTCGACGACGCCGATGCGGTCCGGGTCGGGCTGAACGGCTTCGGCCGGATCGGGCGCAACGTCCTCCGGGCGGTGCGTGACCACCCACGAATCGAACTCGTCGGGATCAACGACGTGATGGACGTCGAGGATATGGCGTATCTCGCCAAGTACGACACGGTGATGGGCCGCCTGGACGTCACCCGCGAGGGGGATTCCCTCGTCGTCGGCGACACCGCCGTCCCGCTGTACGACGTGCAGGATCCGACGAACCTCCCCTGGGACGAACTCGACGTCGACGTCGCCCTGGAGTGTACCGGGATCTTCCGGACGAAGGCGGACGCGTCCGCCCATCTCGAAGCCGGCGCCGACAAGGTGCTCATCTCCGCGCCCCCGAAGGGAGAGGAGCCGGTCAAACAGATCGTCTACGGCGTCAACCACGACGAGTACGACGGCGAGGACGTGCTCTCGAACGCCTCCTGTACGACGAACTCCGTCAGCCCCGTCGCGATGGTGCTCGACGACGAATTCGGCATCGAGAGCGGGATGCTGACGACCGTCCACGCGTACACCGGGAGCCAGAATCTCATCGACGGCCCGATGGCGAAGACGCGTCGCGGGCGCGCCGCCGCGGAGAACATCGTACCCACCTCGACGGGCGCGGCGAAAGCGACGACGAAGATTCTCCCCCAGCTAGAGGGGAAACTCGACGGGATGGCGGTCCGGGTTCCGGTCCCGAACGGGTCGATCACGGAACTCGTCGTCTCGCTGGAGGCAGCGCCCTCGATCGAAGAGCTCAACGACACGTTCCGCGATGCGGCCGACTCGGGGCCGCTCGCAGGTGTCCTCGGCTACACCGACGACGAGGTCGTTTCGACGGACATCCTGGGACTGCCCTTCTCCTCGACGGTCGACCTCGAGTCGACGAACCAGGTGAACGGCGGCGACCTCTACAAGATTCTGACGTGGTACGACAACGAGTACGGCTTCTCGAACCGGATGCTCGACGTCGCCCGCTACATCACCGACGAGTAGCGTCTCGATCCCCTGGAGACTGGAACCGACCCGGTAACTGCCAGGGCGGGCCGCTTCGACTCCACTAAGTACTACGCCCACGACATACCCACCCACAGATGTCCACGCCCACAGCCCCTTTCAGAACCCTCGACGACCTCGATCCCGCACAGCGCGTTCTCGTCCGACTCGATCTGAACTCCCCGATCGCCGAGGGCGAACCGCAGGACAACCGCCGGTTCGAGCGCCACGCCGAGACCGTTCGGGAACTCGCGGCGGCCGACCACCAAGTCGTCCTGCTCGCCCACCAGGGACGGCCCGGCCGCGACGACTTCGTCTCGCTTGCGGGACACGCCGAGATCCTCGAAGCGCACGTCGACCGCGACGTCGGCTTCGTCGACGACACGTACGGCGATGCAGCCATCGACGCCATCGAAGCGCTCGCCCCAGGGGAGATCCTCCTGCTCGAAAACACTCGGATGTGCGACGAGGAGTTGCCGGAGGAAGACCCCGAGACGAAGGCCGACACCGAGTTCGTTCAGACGCTCGCCCCGCACTTCGACGCGTACGTCAACGACGCCTACTCGGCGGCCCACCGCTCGCACGCGTCGCTCGTCGGGTTCCCGCTGGTCCTACCCGCCTACGCCGGTCGCGTGATGGCGACCGAGTACGAGGCCAACACCGCGATCGCCGAGCGAGAGTTCGACGGCCGGGTGACGATGGTCGTCGGCGGTACGAAGGCCACCGACGTCATCGACGTGATGAACAGCCTCGGAGAGAAGGTCGACGACTTCCTGCTGGGCGGGATCGCGGGCGAGTTGTTCCTTCGGGCCGCCGGTCACCCCGTTGGGTTCGACCTCGACCCCGACGCCGACCTCTACGACTCCCAGTGGGAGCGGAATCAGGACCTGATCGCCGACCTGCTCGACGAGTGCGGTGAGCAGATCACGCTCGCGTCGGACCTCGCGTACGAGGACGAGGAGGGCGACCGCGCCGAGGTCGACGTCGACGACCTCGAGGAGAAGGACGTCTCGTTCCTCGACATCGGCTCCGACACCGCCGCGGCGTACGCCGACGTCGTCCGCGAGTCGGAGGCCGTCTTCGTGAAGGGTGCCCTCGGTGTCTTCGAGGAGGAGGCGTTCTCGGTCGGCACCGTCACGGTGCTCGAAGCCATCGCCGAGAGCGACTGCTTCTCGGTCGTCGGCGGCGGCGACACCTCCCGCGCGATCGGGATGTACGGACTCGACGAGGCCGACTTCGGGCACGTCTCGATCGCCGGCGGCGCGTACATCCGCGCGCTGACCGGCGAGCCGCTGGCCGCCGTCGAAGCGCTGAAGCAGTAGCCCGTCGGCCACGCGAGGGATCGATCCAGGGGCCGAAGCGCTGAAGCGGCAGGCCCGCTGATTCCCACCCGATGCTCGTCGGACTCTGCTCGGACACCCACGACAACCTGGCTCTGGCGCACGGCGCAGTCGAGACGTTCGAAGACGCGAGCGTCGACGCCGTCGTCCACTGCGGCGACGTCGTCGCGCCCTTCACCGCCTCGGTCTTCGACGCCGACTTCGACTTCCACGCGGTCCGCGGCAACAACGACGGCGAGTGGTCGCTCGCGGAGACGATCGACGACTTCGGCACGTACCACGGCGAGAGCGCCCACCTGCTCCTCGATGGCCTCGACGTCGCCGTCTACCACGGCACGAGCGAACAACTCGTCGACGCCCTCTGTGCGTCCGGCGAGTACGACTACGTCGTCCGCGGCCACACTCACGAGCGGACCCGGGAGGACCGCGACGGGACCGTCCACGTCAATCCCGGCGGCCCCCCGTTCCCCGGCGCCGACGACGAGTACCACGTCGCCGTCCTCGACACCGACTCGGGTGACGTGACGTTCCACGAGGTCTCCCCGTAGGCACCTGGCTGCGGCGAGCGATCGACGCGTTCCCCCGTCCCCGCCTACGACCCCGGGAGGATGTCACCCAGCGCCGCGCCGACGCTCATCGGGACGAACGCGACGACGACGGTCGCAAGCGCAAGCAGCGGCGACGACCACTCGACGCGGCCCCACGCGGTCATCATCACCACGGCGGTCACGAACGAGACGCAGAGCACGCCGACCAATCGTCTGGGAACGATGCCCAGGATCGGCTTGTAGACCCGCACGTCCTGGATCTCCGCGACGTACAGGATACCGATGATGAGCCCGACCGCGCCGACCACGGTCCCGGCCAGCAACGGCGGGCGCGCCGCCAGAAACTCTCCGACCTCGTTGGTGCCGCCCTCGACGAACATCGGGATCCCGAAGAGCAGGCTCCCCAGGAGGGCCTCCGCGAGGTCCGCCCGGTCGTAGCCCCGGATGACCTGCCCGAAGATCTCGTCGTCGTCCTGAGCGGCGACGACCGCGGCGTTGCGGGCGGCCCGGACCTGCTCGCGTTCCTCGGGGGAGTCCACCGTGTTCGCGAGGGTGTCGAACTCCGCGAGGAGTTGCCGTAGCTCCTCGTCCTCCTCGTCCAGCGGGAACTCCTCGTCCTCCCCGTCCAGCGGGAACTCCTCGTCCTCCCCGTCCAGCGGGAACTCCTCGTCCTCCTCGTCCAGCGGGAACTCATCCTCGCCCTCGCTTCTGACAGGCGGCGTGTCCGCGGCTCGACCGTCGTCGCTCACGACCGCGACATTTCGGCGCTCAGATAAAAACGTATCCGGTGACCCCGGGCTGCCCTCGTCTCAAAACGACTGCTGTCGTCCCTTACAGGTGCTCACCGGTATCGGGTGTGTGAGAACCGTGAAACAGGTCCAACAGTCAGGTTAGTCGTCCGCGGCCTCGGCTTCGACCCGATCGGTGTCGTTGAACCCCGAGGGGTCGCCCGAGAGCCCGACGCCGAGCGTCCGGTTCGTCCGCGCGATGCTCTCGGCGGCGTCGGCAGACTCTGCCATCGCGCGGACTGCGTCGACGTTCTCGGGGATGACGTCGGACTCCTGGTGGATCGCCTGGAAGAGATACAGGTCCCGCCCCTCGATCGCGATCGACTCGCCCCACACGCAGTTCTCCCAGATGTCGCCGCGGGGACGGCCGGCGTCCAGCGCGAAATCCTTCAGTTTGCCGGCGCCGTCGAGACCGAAGCCCTCGGGGATGACGTACACGCGCGATTCCCCTTCGAGCAACTGGCGGACGTGCGCCGCCGTCACGTCGGATTCGAGCGTCACGTTGAGCGCGTGGACGTGCATCAGGGTCGCCGGGACCTTCAGCCCCATCGTGTCGATGTCGAGATCCGGGAAGATGGTCGTCACGTCGGGGCCGTGGTGTGAGGGGATTTCGATCGGATTCGGGAGGATGTCGTTGATCGGTCCGCGGGTGTTCTGGCCCGGATCCCCGCCGCGCCGGACCAGGGTCGCCCGGACCTTCTCGACGCCGTAGGCCTCCTCGAAGGGCGCGATGAGCCGCGAGAGCCCGGTCGTGTTACACGAGACGACGCGGACCGAGTCGGCGCCGCGGGCCTCGTCGTAGTTCGAACGCGCGTTGAAACTCGTCTCGGCGACGTCGGCGTCCTCGCCGCCCTGGAAAACTGCGGGCGTATCGTATGAGGCGTACAGCGACTTGTTCTCCGCGCCGATGCCCGACGGCGTGCAGTCGACCATCACGTCGGCGTCGGCGACCAGTTCGTCGACCACGCCCGCAGTCTCGATCCCGACCTCGGAGAAGAGCGGGGCGCGCTCGGGGATCGCCGCGTACATCGCGTAGCCGCGCTCGACGGCGGTGTGGGCCTCGAAATTGGGTTGCGTCTTGGCGACGCCGGCGACCTCCATATCGGGCTGGGCCGCGACGGCGTCGGCGACGCGTTTGCCGATCGTTCCGTAGCCGTTGACACCCACTCGTATCATTACCGGAAAATCGGAGGAGGAGACGCATAGTTATTTCGGAGCGAAAGACGGGGAAATTAACTCCTTGGCGAGTAACGCGGGCGATTTTCCCGGATCCGAGTTGTGGAGGAACGACGGCGAGGGCGGACCGAGTTCGGTGGTCGAACCGCCGTTTCAAGCCGCAAATCGGGGAGATATCCGCGGCGGATCCGCTGGGCATCTGAGCAGAGACCGTTCGGAATCCGGGCCGACATCGATCCGATGCGAACGCCTAACTCCGCCGGGGCCCGAGGGAAGGATATGTCGAACGACGGACTCGCGGCCGCCGCGACGACGGCGGTCGAACAGTGTATGGCACTCGACCCGGCGGAGTCCTGCGTCGTCGTCACCGACGACGAGCGACGGCCGATCGGCGAGGCCCTCTACGAGGCGGCCAGCGCGGTCGCAGATGAGACGACGATCCTCCAGTATCCGCCGGGCGACCAGCACGGCGAGGAGCCGCCCGGACCGGTTGCCGCGGCGATGGCCGCCGCGGACGTGTTCCTCGCGCCGACGACGAAGAGCGTCAGCCACACCCGCGCTCGCGGCGACGCCTGCGAGGCGGGCGCCCGCGGCGCGACCCTGCCCGGAATCACCGAGGAGGTGTTCCTGACCGGCCTCGACGCCGACTACGACGCCATCGCCGCTCACTGTGCGGACGTGCTGGAGCAGGTCGCCGACGCCGAGGAGATCCGCGTGACGTCGCCGGCGGGGACCGACATCACCGTCACGCCGGGCGGCCGCGAGTGGCACACCGACACGGGAATCGTCCACGAGGCGGGCGACTTCTCGAACCTCCCTGCGGGGGAGGTGTTCGTCTCGCCGACGGACGCAAACGGGACCTACGTCGTCGACGGAACGATGCGGCCGCACGGGTTGCTCGACGAGGGACAGACCCTCCGCTTCGAGGTCGAGGACGGCTACGTGACCGAGATTTCGGACGACGAGATCCGCGCACAGGTCGAAACCGCCGCCGAGGAGGTCGGCCGCGACGCCTACAATTTCGCCGAACTCGGGATCGGGACGAACGTCGGCGTGACGGACCTCGTCGGCTCGGTGCTGTTAGACGAGAAGGCCGCGGGGACGGTCCATCTCGCGATCGGCGACGACGCCGGGATCGGCGGCGACACGGACGCGCCGCTGCATCTCGACGGGATCGTGCGGGAGCCGACCGTGCTGGCGGACGGCGCGGAAGTGAAACTTCCGCGATAGCGAACGGCGGAGCCGTGAGCAGGGGAGGTCGGAGACCTCCCGAACGTCGAGCGGTGAATCGGTCCTCGGAAAGAGTGCGCTTGTTACTCAGTTAATCAAATTTCAGGAGGTGATGAAAAACTCCGTGTGTTATACGTATTTACCCCGATATAAAAGAGTGAGACAAACAGATCAGTCGATTTCTTTTGATGATATGATGGACGCATTAGCGGACGTTCAACGACGGAAGCTCTTGATTGCGCTGGTAGACCACAATCCACAGGATGATCTACCAGTCGTTGTTGCTGACTCTGATAACGAGGGTGACGCCGTTGAGCGTCTCATCGCGATGCAGCACGTCCACTTACCGAAGTTGGACGAGTACGGATTTATCGAGTGGAACGAGGAAACCCACGAGGTAACGAAAGGGCCAAAATTCGAAGAGATCGAGCCACTGCTCGAACTTCTCGAAGACCACGAAGACGAACTGCCACCAGGTTGGCTGTAGTTTCTCAACTGTATTCTTCAGAGTCTCGACTGAGCGATACGGGGACCAAAGACACTGAGCCATCTGTGTCAGTTGCCTTCCGACGAACGTTTTCGAATCTACCGTCGGAACGAGCTTGCAAATCTTTCACGTAATATATGAACTGAAATAAAATAGATGGACCTATGCATCTCGGTGAGACTATTTAGCTGATGAACTACGACATTTCCCCAGATGAATCCGTCAGCCAAGCAGTCGTTTCGAGTGTGAGTAAGTTCGAAGATACTGCATTCACAGACCTGCCGTCACTTTACGAGCATCCGTCTTTAGCTAAGAGAGAAACCGCGTGACAGCAGCGGCTTATCGAGGCTTCTTTTCGAGAGGAATGAGGAGGCGGCAAGTGTGTACCAAGACGCCTCCTCATCGAGAATTATGCGTCGGCTCACTACACTGTTTCCCTCCGAGTTCCTCGAAGAGCACGCCGAGGAACTCGGCGTGGTCGAGCGTGAGGGGAAGCTTCAGATTCCCGTTCTCGTGTGGGCGCTCGTGTTCGGCTTCGCCGCAGGCGAGAGCCGAACACTCGCCGGGTTCAGACGCTGCTACAACTCAACAGCTGATGAAACGATCTCTCCCGGTGGCTTCTATCACCGGTTGACACCAACGCTGGCGGAGTACCTCCGCGACCTCGTCGAGCATGGTCTCGACGAGGTCGCTGTTCCCGACACCGTTGACGCTGATATCGACCGATTCAGGGACGTGATGATCGCCGATGGAACGGTATTGCGGTTACACGAGTTCCTTTCTGATGAGTTCCAAGCCCGTCACGAGGAGCAGGCTGGAGCGAAGCTCCACCTGCTCCACAACGCCACCGATGAGACGATTGAACGGATCGACGTGACGGACGAGAAAACGCACGACAGCACGCTGTTCAAGACGGGATCGTGGCTACAAGAACGGCTCGTTCTGTTCGATCGAGCGTACTTCAAGTACCGCCGCTTCGCGTTGATCGATGAGAACGACGGCTACTTCGTGAGTCGGCTGAAAGAGAACGCGAATCCGCTGATAACGGAGGAATTGCGGGAATGGCGCGGGCGCGCCATTCCCTTGGAGGGTAAGCAGATCCACGATGTGGTCGATGATCTCTCGCGGAAGTACATCGACGTAGAGGTCGAAGCGGAGTTCAAGCGGGGCCAGTACGAGGGAACGCGCTCGCTGGATACGAAGCGATTCCGCGTCGTCGGCGTCCGCGACGAGGACGCCGACGACTACCACCTGTACATCACGAATCTGCCGAGAGAGGAGTTTTTCCCGGCGGATTTAGCAACGTTGTATCGGTGTCGGTGGGAGGTAGAAACGCTGTTTCGTGAACTGAAGACGCAGTACGAGTTGGACGAGTTCGACACAAGCGACCCGGATGTGGTGAAAATTCTGCTGTATGCGGCGTTGCTGTCACTGCTGGTGAGTCGTGAGCTGTTGGATCTGGTCACCGAGCAGGCCGACGACGAGATCGTGTTTCCGCCGGAACGCTGGGCGGCGACCTTCCGGTCGCACGCCCAGCTCATCCTCCACGAACTCGGAGAGTACCTTGGCTACTCGCCACCGCCGTTGCTGGAGCGGCTGATCGAGGATGCTCAGAAGATCCACCAACAACGACCGATCTTACAGGAGACGCTCGCTACCGCTACACAACCGAGGTGTGAGTCTTAGCTAAAGACGAATGACTTTACGAGACGATAGATCCAGACGCATTAAACAAGATGTTTATAGACGAGAATGCGAATATCAAACTCTCTTTCAGTTACAGTAACTCCCTCGTTGTTGTTTGCGACGGGGAATCACTCAGAGTCGAAGCTACATAGCTGGCGTCTATTGGTGGAAAACAAGTGCGAACTGAGCAGTGCGTCTCTCTCATAGCGAGCGAATCGACGGAGAAAGCCGGGGGTCGAGGCCAATTGTACGACACCTTCACAGACCTCACCACACCTGGCGTGTCGGAAGGGCGGACTTTTACGGCCCCATAGGCTATGAAGGCGTATGAGCACGCCACAGGACCGCGTCGCGGTCGAGTGTCCCTCCTGTTCGACCGCCGAACCGACGGTCCACGAGGTACTGAAGGAAGGCGGCGGTCGCCACACAGTCAAGTGTACCGACTGCGGCCACGTCCACAAGGTAAAGGTCGAGGACGACGACGAGGTCGAACGGACCGTCGTCATCTCCCAGGACGACGAGTCGTTCTCGACGCGAACGGACGTCCCGCGCGAGGAGACGCTCGCGGTCGGCGACGAGTTCATCGTCGACAGCGAGGAGGCGATTATGCTCGTCCGGATCACCGGCCTGGAAATCGGCCCCGAGCAGCGCGCGGATGAGGCGACCGCCGCGGACGTCGAGACGATCTGGACGCGCGCGGTCGACAACGTCACGGTGAAGACGACAGTCAATCCGAAAGAGGGGACCGGCGACCGGGAGTCGACGCGGAGTTTCGACCTCCGCCTGCCGGGCGACCACGAGTTCGTCGTCGGCGAGACCGAGTCCTTCGGCGACGAGGAGTTCCGCGTGAAGGCGATTCAGGTGCGCGAGGACGCCCCCGAATACCGGCACGGGAAACTCGACCACGAGGGCGACATGGTCTACGCCAAGGACGTCAAACGACTGTACGGCACTGACCAGACGACATCGGCCTGGTCGGCCTGGTAACGCGCGAGGGCCCGCTGGCCGCCGGGTGACCTGCCCGCACCGTTCGCTTCTCAGCCCTGTCGACGGTAGTTTTAGTTCCCCACCGCACGAAGCGCCGCCGCAGTGACACGAACAGCCGCCCAAGCCCTCCTCACAGCCGTGGCCCTCCTCACCACAGGAACCGCAGCCGTGTCGGTCGTGCTCGCGGGGCTGGTGTTCCCGCAGTGGACGTTCAGCACCCTCGGATTCGTCGGCTACTTCGCCGCCGTCGGTGTCGTGGTCGCCGCGGGGTTCGCACTCGCCGCTGTCGACATCGCGGATGCCGTCGGGCGAGCCCTGCTACCCTGATCCGGCGGTCGATCACCGCGACCGGGGAAAGATTCGACTCGCTGGAGCGCCTACCGCCGACTGTGACCGCCGACCCGGAGGACGAACGGAACGCGCTCGTCGAGGGACTGCGTCGGCGCGGCCACGTCGAGAGCGACCGCGTCGCCGACGCGCTGCGGGCAGTGCCGCGTCACGAGTTCGTCCCCGCGAGCCGCCGGTCCCAGGCCCACGCCGACCGCCCGCTGTCGATCGGGAGCGGCCAGACCGTCAGCGCGCCGCATATGGTCGGGATGATGTGTGAGTTACTCGCACCCGACGCCGAAGACAAGATCCTCGAAGTCGGTACAGGGTGTGGCTATCACGCTGCAGTGACCGCCGAACTGGTCCCGGATGGACACGTCTATTCGGTCGAGTACGATGCCGACCTCGCCGACGACGCCCGGGAGACGCTAGCGCGCCTCGGCTACGCCGACCGCATCTCGATCCGCGTCGGCGACGGCCGGAAGGGATGGGCGGAACACGCCCCGTTCGACGGCGTCTACGTCACGTGTGCCGTCCCCTCAGTCTCCGACGCGCTCCGCGAGCAACTCCATCCCGGCGGGCGGATCGTCGCGCCGGTCGGCAAAGCACGCCAGACGCTGGTCGTCCTCGAAAAGCGCGACGACGGGACGTTCGATCGCACCGATCACGGCGGTGTCCGGTTCGTTCGGATCCGGGGGTGATACTGATCACTCTCGCTGTTTTCCGTCGAGCGCCACCCCCGTTGACGGCGCTCGACCGGAAGCGACGAGAGTAATCAGTATGAGGGGAGGAACCCTACGGGACCCCGGAGCGTGCAGTTGATTAAGCCCCGCCACCGAGATTAGCGTATGGACCCCGGGGAACTGCGTGCGGAGATGGTCGACGGCCTCCAGGAGCGACAGCCAGTCGACGAGGCCGTCGCCGTCGCGATGCGGACGGTTCCCCGCCGGGAGTTCGTCGAGAACGCGCCGTATCAGGACCGGCAGAGCGAGGCGGGCGGAACCACGGTACTCGCCCCGGCGATGGTCGCGCGACTCCTGACCGCGCTCGATATCGTCGCTCCGGACACCACGGCGACGGCGTCGGACGCTGACGAGACGACACCCGAATCGACGGGCGACGTCCTCGTCGTCGGCGCGGGTGTCGGCTACACGGCCGCGCTGCTCGCGGAACTGCTCGGAGAGCGGCACGTCCACGCGGTCGACATCGACCGGAAACTCGTCTACGCGGCGCGGTCGAACCTCGAATCGGCGGGCTACGGCGGCGTCCTCGTCGACGCCCGCGACGGCGCCGGGGGGTTACCCGAGTACGCCCCCTTCGACCGTATTCTCGTCGAGGCGGCAGCGATCTCCCCGCCTGCCCGGCTGGTCGACCAGCTCGCGCCCGGCGGACGGCTCGTGCTCCCGCTCGGCGGCCCCGATCAGACGCTCGCCGTCGTCGACGAGTCGGGCGAGGTGATCGACCGGCGCGGCCCCGTCGCGTTCAAGCCGCTGCTCGTCGACGGCGAGCAGGGCAGCGCCCCGGCGCGGAACCGGACGCACCGGGAAGACGCCGAACGGGAGCGCGAGCCCGGCTACTTCGCGAAGACCGGCTGGGAGCAGGAGTGGATCGACTGGGACGAACAGTTGCGTCGGCGGTGAGTCGGAATCGTCCGTCTGCAGTCCGCTCTCAGTGACGCGACGGTTCAGGTTTCAGTCCGCTGCCGGTGAGCCAACGGTTCACGTCTTCAGTCCGCTGCCGGTGAGCCAACAGTTCACGTCTTCAGTCCGCTGCCGGTGAGCCAACGGTTCACGTCTTCAGTCCGCTGCCGGTGAGCCAACAGTTCACGTCTTCAGTCCGCTGCCGGTGAGCCAACAGTTCACGTCTTCAGTCCGCTGCCGGTGAGCCAACAGTTCACGTCTTCAGTCCGCTGCCGGTGAGCGGCACCACCACGTCGTCGTCGGCCGCGACGACGCCGCGCTCGCGGTATAGTTCGAGCGCGGCCGGCGCGACCGCGCAGGTCGGTTCGACGTAGAAGCCCCGCTCGTAGAGGGCATCGCCTCCGCGTGCGACGGCCGATTCGGGGAGTGCGATCGCGTCGCCGTCCGTCTCCTCGATTGCGGCCAGAATCTCATCCTTCCGGACGGGCTCTCGGATCTGGATCCCGTCGGCAATCTCGTTGTCGCCGTCGGCCGCGTCGTCGCCGTGGAGTGCCGCCGCAATCGGTGCGTAGCCGGCGGCCTGCGCGCCGAGGAGCCGCGGCAGCCGATCGATCCAGCCCAGGTCCCGGAGCGTGCGGAACCCGCGGTACGCGCCCAGAAAGAGCGTACCGTGGCCGAGCGGCGTCACGACCGCGTCCGGAGCCGTCCAGTCTCGCTGAGCGCACAGTTCGTAGGCGAATGTCGCCGTCCCCGAGAGGAACGCCGGATTCCACGCGTGGGAGGCGTACCACGCGTCACCGGACTCGACCGCGTCGACGCAGGCGGCCGTCACGTCCGCGCGACTGCCCTCGATCGGCACGGGCGTCGCGCCGACCTGCTCGATCGCGCGGCGCTTCGCGGGTTTGACCGACGTCGGCACGTAGATCTCGGCGTCGATGCCCGCGCGGGCGGCGTAAGTCGCGATCGCCGCCCCGGCGTTGCCCGAGGAGTCCTCGACAGCGCGGTCGACCCCGAGTTCGTCGGCGAGCGACAGCGTCACCGCGGCGCCGCGGTCCTTGAACGACCCGGTCGGGAAGACGTACTCCAGTTTGAATTCGGCGTCCCACGCGGGAGCGCCGACGAGCGGCGTCAGCCCCTCGCCCAGCGAGACGTGTGCATCGACCGGAAGCAGCGCCTCGAACGACCACAGGCCCGCGTTGGTGTCGGCCCACGGTTCCGACGGCTCGGTCGGGAGCGAGTCGTTCGAGTCCGATCCCGGGGCGTCGGCGTCGACCGGCCCCGACGCGAAATTCAGCGGTGCGCCGCAGTCACACCGCCACGTCCACTTGTCGTACGTCCGATCGCAGGCAGAGCAGCGGAGCGCGAGTGCAGAGTGCATCGGAGTCAGTACGTGTCGACGTTGGTGCCGACAGAGCAGACGTACTCGCCGGTCGCGACCTGCGGGAGCCGGCGGGTCCGCCAGAAGATGCCGTCGTTGTTGGCGGTGACGCGGGACTTCAGTTCGCCGAAGACGTCCGTGATCTCGAAGAGCGGTTCACCCGCGGAGACCCGGTCACCGAGTTCGACCTCGAAGCTGACCAGACCGCCCGTCGGCGAGCCGTACTGGTCGAAGCTCTTCGCACGCGTCTGTCGGTCGGCCGGCGCCTCGTCGTCGACGAACCCGTAGTCGGCGAGGACGTTGAACACGCCTTCGACGCCGGTCTGGATGCTGTCTTCGTCCCAGCCGACGCAGCCCCCGAGTTCGGGATCGATCGTGGGGATCCCCTCGTCGGGACCAGCCCGGGCGAGTTGGCCCTCCGGGCCCTTCTGGTCGAGCACGTAGCCACAGCCGAACGTCTTCGCGAGCTGGAGACACTCGTCGTGGAGGCGATGCCGTCGACCGCAGCGGACACGCACCTCGTCGATCATCCGCGAGGTCGAACCCTGGTGGAGATCCAAAATCAGATCCGCCCGGGTGGCGGCGTCGAACGTCACGGCGGCGATACGCTCCGAGGAGGTGCCGTTCTCGTCGCCGGGATACGCACGGTTCATCTTCGTGTCGTCGATCGGGTTCCGGTGTTCGGCGACCTGGAAGGCGTGGAAGTTGACGATCCCGACGAGGAGGATCGTTCCAGAAATCGCCCCGGGATCGAGTTGCGGAACCAGGCGGTTGAGCACGCCCACGCCGTTCAGTTCGTCGCCGTCCGAGGCGGCCTGTACGTAGAGCGTCTTTCCGTCCGAGGCGCCGTTTACGACCGCACAGGGGAGCCCTATCTCGGTCCCGTCGCGGGTCTGGCCCACCGCAAGCCGGCCCGTCTCGACCTCGCCCGGGGCCGCACTCGCCGTGCCGAGTGTCGTCATTATCCGACACTCGGAGGCGTCGGTCTTTAGGGGTTCGGTCTCCGGTGCGTTCGCCCGCCGATAGCCCCCGGGCGCAGATGGACCGACGACGCTTTGTCGACGGCGAGGGAAGTCCACACCGTGAGCGAGACACCGCCCGATCGGCCGCCGCAGTCGGGGCTGGTCCGCGCCCTGAAGGTTCCACGGAACGCTGTTATCGGGATCGGTCTCGGGATCGCCCTCGCCATCGTCGCGTATCTCGCCCGCGTCCTCGAACTACTCGGGCCCTTCGCGGGGACCCGCGAGTATCCGGTACTGGGTCCCGAAGGGTGGTTTCTCGTCCTCGCGTTCGTCCTCGCGACGTCGACGGCGCTGCTTGTCGCGTCTGTGCTGACCGTCGTCGAAATCGTTCGACTGGCGCGAACCGTCGACGAGTGAGTGTCCGTGTCGCTGCCTGAGCCGTCGATCTGCCGCCTTCACTCCTCGATAAGCCTCCCCTACGCCTCGAACTCCCGGACGTCGCCGACGAGTTCGCCCAGGCGTTCGGCGCCGGCCCGGGTCCCCTTCGCGATGATGACGTCGCCGCCGCGGAGTTCGGTCGTCGGCCCGGGCTGGACGACCCACTCGGCCCCGCTCTCCCCGCGGCGGACGGCGATGACGCGCATCCCCGTCTGCGTCTTGACCTGCTCCCCGCCGAGCGTAGTGCCCGCAAGCGGCGCGTCGGCATCGACCGAGAGGCGGACGATCACTTCGTCGGACTCCTCGATGGCGGCGGCGACGACGGGGTGGGCGTCGATCCCCCGGAGGACGCCCTCGCTGATCTCTAAGGCCGCATCCGAGATGACCTCCGTCGCGGACGCGAGATGCATCAGCCCACGTAACTGGACCGGGTCCTCGACGCGGCTCGCCGCGCGGAGGGTCCAGGCCTCGAAGCGCGACTGGAGGGCGTCGACCTCGGCCTCCAGTTCGCGTACTTCCTCGGCGACTCCCTCGCTGTCGAAAAGCACCGCGCCGTAGGCTAAGTCGACGGCGAGTTCGCTCATGTCCTTCATCAGGGTGATCGAGTCGACGGCGCGTTCCAGATCCTCGATCGGCGGTTCGGTCGCCTCGGGCGGCTCGTAGGCCTCGCCCGTCGCCGCCTCGTAGACGGTCGCGATTCCCCCGCTGGGACCGCGGAGGAGGATCGAGTCGTTCGCCTGCAGTTCGTCGTCGGGGCCGGGACTCAGCAGCCACCGCCGCTTGCCAGTTACCGACTCACGGCGGATCGCGATGACTCGAACGCCCGTCTCGGTCTCCATATTGATGTCTTCGAGCGTCCGCCCGGCGTACTCCGTGCCGGGTTCGACGCTGGCGCGGACCAGCATCTCCACAGCCTCCGGCAGCGCGGCGCGGATCGCGTCGGGCATCCCGATGTCCTCTAAGACGATCTTGGCGATGTCGCCCGCGGCGTTTGAGATCTTCTCGGCGGCACCCATCACGCCGAGTACGGGCGCGAGTTGTTCGGCGTCCTCGGGTTTCCGGGCCGCCATCAACAGACTCATCCGGCCCTGCAACTGGAGGATGTCCATCCGGCCTTCGAGTTCGAGGACTTCGCGAGCGATCTCGTCGCTGCCGTTGAGGACTGCCGAGTACGAGAGGTCGATGAGCAGTTCCGCGGTGTCTTTCATCTCCGAGAGGACCGCTTTGACGCTGACCGGCTCGTACTCGACGTCCCGTGAACCCATACCCCGCCTTCGCCGCGAACGACAAAAACACTTGGTGGACGGCACGTGCCGCCGCCATCGAACGATCCACCCGGAAACGATAACGCTTTTTTCACACGCAAAGGAACCGAATAGGTATGTCAGACGACCTGAAGCGCGGGCTGGAAGGCGTCCTCGTCGCCGAGTCGGAACTGAGCTACATCGACGGCGACGCCGGGAAACTGGGCTACTGCGGGTATCCGATCGAGGATCTCGCCCGCGAGGCGTGCTACGAGGAGGTCGTCTACCTCCTGTGGCACGACGGCCTGCCGGACGCCGACGAGCTCGCGTCCTTCAAGTCGTGGATGGCCGGCGTCCGATCGCTCGACGACGAGGTCCTCTCGGTGATCCGCGATCTCGCGGCGGCCGACGAGGTCCCGATGGCGGCGCTGCGGACGATCGTCTCGACGCTGTCGGCGTACGACGAGGACGCCGACCACGAGGACGTGACGGACCTCGATGCGAACCTGCGGATGGCGTGCCGCATCACGGCCAAGATCCCGACTGCCCTCGCAGCGTTCGAGCGCTACCGGAACAGCGACGAACCGATCGAACCGCGCGAGGATCTGGACCACGCCGCGAACTTTCTGTATATGCTCAACGGCGAGGAACCCGACGAGGTCCTGGCCGAGACCTTCGATATGGCGCTCGTCCTCCACGCCGACCACGGGCTGAACGCCTCGACGTTCTCGGCGATGGTGACCGCCTCGACGCTCGCCGATCTCCACAGCGCGGTGACGTCGGCCGTCGGCACCCTCTCAGGGTCGCTGCACGGCGGCGCCAACGCCAACGTGATGCGGATGCTGAAAGAGGTCGACGAGAGCGACGCCGACCCGACGACGTGGGTGGAAAACGCCCTCGAAGCGGGGCGGCGGGTCCCCGGCTTCGGCCACCGCGTGTACAACGTCAAGGACCCGCGGGCGAAGATCCTCGGCGAGAAGTCGAAGGCGCTGGCGGAGGCCGCGGGCGACACCCGGTGGTACGATTACTCCGTCGCCATCGAGGAGTACATCGGCGAGGAGAAAGGCCTCGCTCCCAACGTCGACTTCTACTCGGCGTCGACGTACTACCAGATGGGCATTCCCATCGACATCTACACCCCAATCTTCGCGATGTCCCGCGTCGCCGGCTGGATCGCCCACGTGCTCGAACAGTACGAGGACAACCGGCTGATCCGTCCCCGGGCGCGCTACGTCGGCCCGAAGGACGCATCGTTCCCGCCGCTCGAAGACCGATAAGCGTCGGTCGCCCGGCCCCCGGTGCTCTCCGTCCGGAATATCAACCTTCTTCAGCCGGAAGGCTCCCCCGCTCTCTGAGCAGTCCGGCGGCCGTCCCAGCCCAGTCGGTGTATCGGAAGGCGAGAACGAGCGTCGCCCCCATCCAGACGTGCGCGAGGACGACCCCTGCGTAGACGGCCGGTAGCCCGAGTGTTGTGAACTCGACTGCGAGATACGGGAACCCGACAAAGAAGCCGAACATTCCGGTGAGTCGGGAGAGAAACGGCAGTCGGGTCGCGCCGGCGCCCTGGAGCGCCCCGGACAGCGCCGAGAAGAGTGCCAGTCCAGGCGCGGAGATGCCGTACACGACGGCAAACGACGCGGCGTATGCAAGCGCCGCAGGTGAACTGCCGAACCCGAGAAACGCGACCACCGGGTCGGCAAAGGCCGCCAGCAGGATACCGATACCACCGACCGAGAGCGTTGCAAGCGCTGCAGTCGCCCAGCCCTCATAGCTTGCTCTCGCGGCGTCGGACCGACCGAGCGCCTGCCCGACGAGAATGCTCGCGGCGATGTTGTACCCGCGAGAGAGCGGGCCGGTGACCTGCTGGTAGACGCGACGCCCGACCTGAAATCCGGCGTTGATCACGTCACCAGGTGCGGCCCCACCGACGGCCGCGGCGGGAACCGCAGCGTTCCCCAGCGAAAGCAAAAGCGCGTTGTACGGAAACTCGGCGAGTTCGGAGACGAGTCCCTCGGCGGCCCGGGGGGCGCTGACCCGAACGAGTTGGGCCGCGATAGTCGGATCAGTCGGGCGGGCGAGCGTCAGCGACGAGGACGGGCGGTAGAGTGCCGCAAGGAGGAGTCCCGCCGAGAGGACGTTAGCCGTCGCGGTCGCGTACCCGACGCCCCGGACACCGAGCGCCGGAAGGCCCACGAGGCCGAACCCCAGTCCGACAGAGAGCGTCACGTTGACGACGTTGACGAAGACGTTGACGTACATCGGCGTCGTGGTGTCGCCGATCCCCTGCAACGCCCGCGCGCCGACGATCGCGACGTGCCGCGCGGGAGCAGTGACGAAGATGATCCCGAGATATATCCCGCCCAGTCGGATCGCATCGTCGCTGGCGGGGAACTGGCCGATGAGCGCCGGGGCGACCAGCAGGCCGCCGGCGACGAAGGGAAGTCCGGCGAGCATTCCGAGCAGCAGCGACTGTATCACGGTTTCATCGCGGTTGGCGTCCGCACCGCTGCCAGTGTCCTGACTGGAGAGGGCGATCGCGCCGCCGCCGAGGCCGATCCCGATCCGCAGCGGAAAGCGTGCATAGAGGTCCGCGAGTCCGATGGCCACGACGGCCGCTGGCGACAGTGCCGCCGTGACGAGCACGTCGACCGTCCGCATCAGCGTCCGGAACGTCTGCTCGGCCATCACCGGCCACGAAAGCGCGATAATCCGTCGCCACACCGTCACGAGTCGACCGCTGTCCATCCGTCCGCTCCGAGGAACGGCGTGCGTTTGAGACTACTGATCCAGTGGATACGACCAGAAACGTTGGCCGCAACGATCGTGTAGAGAATCTAATGGGTGAAAGACAACCGTCAGACGGCGTCGATTTACTCATCGCAGTCCTGCGAATTTCACTTTCACCGCGCGTGGGGGATATTTATGTATCTGCCGGTCACATACCCTAGTGCACGTCACACGCGTGCATTCCCCCCTTTCCCCTTTAGCGCTCCTGAGTCGCAACGCTCCGCACAGAGGTCGACTCGTAGCCGATAGTCAGTTAGCACGATCATCCCCAAGTATTACACCAGACGACGGGGAATCGTCGACCGATATGCTCTCTCTCTCCGACGTCGAGGCGGCCCGGGAGCGGATCGACGACGTCGTCAGACGGACGCCACTTGAGTACTCCTACGCGTTTTCGGAGATGACAGAGGCAGACGTCCACCTGAAACTGGAGAACTTCCAGCGGACCGGGGCGTTCAAGATCCGCGGCGCGACGAACCGCATCGCGACGCTCTCGGCGGCGGAGCAGGAAGCCGGCGTCGTGACCGCCAGCGCCGGGAACCACGCCCAGGGAGTCGCGCTCGCGGCCACTCGCTCGGGCGTCGACGCGACGATTGTGATGCCGGAGCACGCGCCAATCTCGAAGGTGAAGGCGACCGAACGCTACGGGGGGCGGACAGTTCTCCACGGCGCGGACTACGACGAGGCGCAGGCGAAAGCCCACGAGATCGAGGCGGCGGAGGGACGAACCTACGTCCACGCGTTCGACGACGAAAAGGTGATGGCCGGCCAGGGAACGATCGGCCTGGAGATCGTCGAGGACTGCCCCGACGTCGACACCGTCGTCGTCCCCGTCGGCGGTGGCGGCCTGATCTCCGGCATCGCGACCGCAGTGAAGGCGCGGAAGCCGGACGCTCGCGTGATCGGCGTCCAGGCCGAGGGGGCGGCGTCGCTACCGGACTCGTTGCAGGCGGGCGAGATCCGCGAGCGGGAGTCGGTGAACACCATCGCCGACGGGATCGCCACCCGGAAGGTCGGCGAGCGCCCCTTCGCGGTGATCCGCGAGCGGGTCGACGAGGTGGTGACCGTCACCGACGAGGAGATCGCGGTCGCGCTGACGTACCTGCTCGAACGCTCGAAGACGCTGGTCGAGGGCGCCGGCGCGGTGTCGATGGCGGCGCTGCTTTTCGAGGCCTTCGACTACGAGGCGGGAGAGACGATCGTGCCGGCGCTGTGCGGCGGCAACATCGACACGAACCAACTGACGACGGTGCTCGTCCGCGGACTGGTCGAAACCGGCCGGTACCTGAAGATCCGGACCGTGCTGCGGGATCGACCCGGCGCGCTCGAAGACCTCGTGGAGATCATCGCCGAGCGGCGGGCGAACATCTACGCGATCCAGCACGACCGCACCTCGCGGGACGTCGCGATGAACGAGGCCGACGTGGAGATCGACATCGAGACCCGCGGTCACGACCACATCGAGGAGGTACTCGGGGCGCTCAGAGACGCGGGATACACTGTCGAGGTGCTCGCGTGATACGGATTGTTGGAACGTCTTACCCGCAATCGTCGGTATCTGGAGCAGTAAGCGCCGACAAGCAGTCACAACAGTCCGTATGACCCGACGCAGATCGGCCGTCCTGTGGGGACTGATCGGTGCGTTGAGCTTCCTCGTCCTGCTGCAGGGCTACCGGCTTCTCGTCGGCCCGCTGGACGTCAGCACCGCGGCCGCAGCGGGCGTCGCGCTGTTCGTCGGCGTCGTCGTGACCCTGCTTGCGTACGTCGCTGAGCCCCGAATGCGAGCGAAGGGAAGGACTTAAACGACTCAGTAGGTTACCTCCGAGCGAGCCGGGATGGCCGAGTGGTAAGGCGCACGCCTGGAAAGCGTGTTCCCTCTGGGATCCAGGGTTCAAATCCCTGTCCCGGCGTTTTTTCAGATCCGACCCATCCAGCGAGGCGTCTCGTCGCCGAGCAACCGCTGTCGGATCGATGAAAACCTACGTCGGGATTTGAACCACGCGAGACGAGCGAAGCGAGTCTCGCCATCGGGTTCAAATCCCTGTCCCGGCGTTTTTTCAGATCCGACCCATCCAGCGAGGCGTCCCGTCGCCGAGCGGCCGTCGCCGTGAGTAATAAAACGGCCCCGCCACCGTCATACTGATGACTCTCACTGTTTCCCACAGAGCGCCACCCCCGTTGACGGCGCTCGGCGCGAAGAGACGAGAATAATCAGTATCAGTCGTTCAACGCGGCCTCGACGTCCGGCGTGTGGTTCCCTCTGAGGGGCACGGTCACGCGGATCGCGGTGCCGTCCGCACCGGTCGTCGCGCTGATCGAACCGCCGCGGGAGATGGCCAGCCAGTTGACCTTCCAGAGGCCGAGGCCGCTACCGTGCCGAAGCGGCTCCTCGCTGCCCTCCTCGATGGCGATCAGTTCCTGTTCGGACATTCCCGGGCCGTCGTCTTCGACACAGAGGACCAGATCGTCGCCGACCTTCGACAGGGTGACGTGTGCATCGGCCGCCGCCGGCGGGCTGTCGTTGTGGAGGATCGCGTTTTCGACCAGTTCCTCGACGATCTGGTTCAGTTCGGTATCGATCTGATAGGCGGCGATGTCGCCGTCGACGTCGACACGACAGTCACCCCCGAGCGTGGTCGCGGTTTCGCGGGCCGTCTCGGCGACGTCTCGGACCGAGGTTCCGATCCGTCCCGCTTCGTTCGAGAGCACCTGTTCGATCTCCCGGGCGGTCTCAGCCTGGCTCGCCACCTCCTCAGCGCGGTTGCGGATTGTCTCCGTCGAGGCTTCGATCTCCGGCGTGAGCGCCGAGGCTGTGGTACTGTCCCGGAGGCGCTCTTCGAGGAGATCCGTGTATCCCTGGATCACGTTGACGGCGGTCCGGAGGTTGTGGCGCAGGACCCTGCTGAGCACCGAGAGCCGCTGTTCGCGCAGGAGCTTCTCGGTGATGTCGATCTGGATCGCGACGAAGGCTTCCGGCTCGCCTGCGTCGTTCGTGACCGGGGAGATCGTCTGGCGAGCAGTGTAGCGGTCGCCCGATTTCGTCTTGTTGACGACCTGTTCCTCGAAGACGTCACCGTCGAGGATCGTCTCCCAGAGCGTCTCGTAGTGGTCCTCGCTCATCTCGCCGGAGTTGAGGATCCGGTGGGTGTTCCCGACAGCCTCCTCGGCCGTATAGCCGGTGAGTTCCTCGAACGCCGGGTTGACGTAACCGATCACGCCGTCGGTGTCGGTGATGCTGATCGCCACGCCCGCGTGTCTGATCGCCTCCTCGTACTGGAGCGCCTCCTCGTGGGTCTCGATCATCTCGATGGCCTGCGGGATGCTCTCGCTGATCTCCTCGATGACTTTCGTCTCGGTGGAGTCGAAGCCGCCCGGTGCAGTGCTGTAAAGCCCGAGAATGTACGTCCGCTGGTTCGTGAACTCCATCGGGACCGCAAAGCAATCGGTGATCCCGTGTCCGGCGGCGCGGCGTTCCCACTCGGCGTCCGGGTCCTCGACGGCGACGTGTTGGGTCCGGTCCCGGGCCGCCGCGGCGAAGACGGGTTCCTCGGACGCGGCGTCGGCGACGGCCCACGTCGCGTAGTCGGTTTTGCCGGCGGCGACCCCGGGAACCTCGTCGCGGGCGGTGTTGAACAGGCGCGCGCCGGAGGCCAGGGCGGTCGGTCGGTCTGGCTCACCGCTTTCGTTCATCGGGTACAGCCAGACCAGATCGTAGGCGTCGATCCGCGTGAACGTCTCGGGGATCTCCCGGATCAGTCGCCAGGGTTCGGTGACGTCGATGAGCGCCTCGTTGATGTCGCGGTGGAGTCGCATCAGCTGTTCGAGCCGCGTCGCCCGCGTGACGTCTTTCAGCGTGATGACCTCCGCTGCGGTGAGCGATTCGGTGACCCACGAGCGCTGGAGTTCGTAGGTACGGGTGTCGCCGCCGACCTCGTAGGTGGTGCGCCGGGTTTCGCCCGGATCAAGCGACGCGAGTTCCGGATCGATCTCCTCGATCGGCGCGCGCGGGATCGGGTGCTGGCCCAGGATCGTCGCCGCCCGATCGTTCGAGTTGATCACGATCCCCGAATCGTCCAGCACGAGGCCCCCGTCGGCGAAGTTGTCCGCCAGCGCCGACTGCTCGGGCGAACTGTGGTGGGCGAACTCCGTCCGCGCGTAGAACAGGGTGCCGAGCGCGAACACCGCCACCCCGAGGGGTTCGTAGTTGATGTTGAGCAGCAGGACCGAGTAGCCGGACAGCGCGTACGGAACCACCGGGAGCGCGGTGACCAAAACCAAAACATACAGCGTGGTCGGGCGCGATTCCAGCCGCTCGAAGGATTCGAACAGCCAGAGAAAGCCTGTGACCGTGGCCGTATAGGCGAACCCTGTCACGAACCAGTGGGGGGCGCCATAGCTGAACTCCGGATGCACGAACGGTTCGGCGACCAGCGAGGCCGAAAAATACAGCCCGTGGAGCGGATTCGTCACCTTCACCGCGACGATCGCCGCGAGGAGCGCGAGTGCACTCGCCTGCAACGACGGCTGCCGGTGGTACTGCCGCCCGGAGTACGCCGAGGCGAACGCGAGCCACGCGAAGATCGTCGAGATCCCGGCGACGAGGCCGCCGAGGTGGATCGCGCGGCCGGCCGGAAGCGACCTCACGCTCAACTGAATCGCCGTGAACAGCGCCCAGACGCCGCTGAGAACGAGCAGCGCGCCCAGCCCGCGCCGGACGTCGGGATGATCGAGCGTCCGGGCTCCCACCACTCCGGCCAGACAGACGGTGCCGGCGAGCACGAAGACGGCGATATAGAACGATCTCAGCGGCGGTGCACCGACGAGTTCGGCCGGCATCCCCTGCAGCACAACGATCAGTTCTGTGTTGGCGTACATCACCGAGATTCACCGATTCCGCGATCCCGGAACGGTCCGCCTGCGAGGACCCGTAGCCGGGACGGGAGGTTGCTGTTGATTCCGACGGCCACTACCGGGCTGCTGGCGGTACTGTCCCGTCCAGAAGGCCTCCGGCCGCGCCGCTTGCGATCCCGTTCAGGGGATCCGGACCGTCCACTCATATATCTCCGGATACGTTATCATATTTTGAAATTTGCCTTCTCCGCCGGGGCCAGCCGGAGTTGGCACTGACCGAGCAGCGCAGTAGGAAAGCGACGGACTCTGGTGGGCACCGACAAATCGATCTACGGAGTTCTGGCCCAAGCGGCGATTACCCGAGACACAAAGTTAATGCGTATGGGTGCCTTCCCCACGGTTGACAATGCCTGACACGAAATCGGGGCGGGAGCGGAAAGGCCGGAACAAGCGCAGCCAACTGCAAGAGCGCCTCTACGAGGAGGAAAAGGAGGCAGTCGAGGCCGACGACGAGCTCCCGCCATTCGAGCCGTCGGAGGACCGCCCCTTCGTCGCCGACGAACTGCCGGACGAGTAGCGGGTGCCGAAATCGGTCCCGCGGGCGCAATTGTCGAGAGCCGGAGCGGCGCGGCGGCGCCCCACAGTTCTCACAGTCGATCTGGTGTCTCAGCCTCACGCCGGCTGACGGGACCCGTCCTCGTCACTCGACCACACGTGCTCCCGCCGTTCAGGCAGTCCGATCGGACGAGGTAACCCGGAGTACCGTCGTGACGGTCGTCCGCTCCGCCGGGGAAACGATCCGGATTCGGACCGCGGCCGCGACGACGGTCGTCTCCCCCGCACGCTCCTGGACGACGACGCCGTCGATCGACCGACAGCGGCCGAATTCGCGGCCCGCTCCGCCTGGACAGTGCTCCCGGGCCCAGGCGGCCGCCGTCGAATCGTCGAAAGTCACGGAGAGTGACCTGCTCTCGTCGGCGTGCACCCGTTGTACCCGTTCGATGTCGCCCTCGACAGCTTCTCGAACGGCCTCTCCCGCCTGGCGGCGGTCAGCCCAGCGGTACTCGCCGTCGACGTCCCGGGCCGCCGCGCGCAACGACGCTGAGAGGCTCCGATCGACGTCGGAGACGGCAGCGACGTCCACCGCCCCCGCACCGTCGCGATCGGCGTCGTACCCCAGTTGGGCGTAGGCCAGCGTCATCGAGAGAAAGGCGACTGCGACAACAGCGGCGGCGACGAGGACGATCTGCGCCCGGTCGGAGCGGCGGTCGTCGCCCTCACGATCGCCGTCCGGCGCGAACACGGCCGTCACGGATACCACACCCGAAGCGTGACCACACACTGCCCGGTCGCTTCTCTCGCGCGGTCGGAGGGGACGCCGTCCGGCATCGCGGGGCCGACCGCGCCGTGAGGAGTTTCCAGACGACCGAAGACGCCGGCGGGAAGCACCGCATCCAGCCGCGTTCGGAGCGCCTCCCGCTCGGTTTCGAACGACGACGGCGAGCGGCAGGCCGCTGCCAGGCGGCTGCGTCCGGTTCCGGCTGGTGGTTCAGCATCGAGGACGGTCAGGGTGTCTTCGGCCGTCTCATCGAGGCCCGTTTCGGCGGAGTCGACGCCGGCCGGCACCCAGAGGAATCCGGCGACGACCGACAACACCAGCAGTGCGCCGACGGCGGCCTCGACCAGCGAGGTCGCCAGTTGCGCGCGGTCGCCGGTGTCAGTCACCGACAGTCACCTCCAGCGACTCGACGCTCGCGTTCGTCGCCGTCCACGAGACCGTCGCCGTCGCGGTGCCGCGCCCGCGGAGTCCCGACTCGACCTCGAAGGAGACAGGTAGCGGCTGTGTCGCCGGGGGCCTGAAGGTGTAGCGGCCGTCGAGCCCCGTGGGATCGTGCAGCACCACCCGATCGCCGGCGCGGACGGTCGTCACTCGGGGAACGCGGTCGGTTTCGATCCGTATCGCGACCTGACCGGCGTGGTCGGAGAGCACGAGACGCCGATCCTCCGTCAGATCGACGTTTGCCGACCGCGGGACGTCGCGTTCGACCCGGACACGTCGTTCGATTCGAGCGTACTCGCCCCTGGTCGGATCGCCACGCTCGAGGACAACGTTCCCGCCGACAGCCACGCGGATCGGTCGCCCTCGGACCGGCGGGACTGCGGAGTTGAGGTCGGCAGCCGTCAGGTTATCTGCGGCCGCCGCGCGGAGGACGTTCCGCTCGCGTGTGTGTGCTGCCTCGCCGTGGACGAGGTGGGCCGCGAGTCGCTCCGCGGCGTGCGTCCGCGCGGGCGTTCGATCCGCATCGACAAGCGCGTCGTTCGCGAGCGCAACGCCCGCGACGGTGACCGTGACCACCACGAGGATTGCGACGGCGAATCCGACCAGGTTCGCCTGTCCACGCGCCGTCACGTCGATTCCTCCGGTAGTGCAGACTGTGAACCCGCTCGTTTCACGCCGTCGACGAGCCTCACCGTAACCGTGCCGTCGGTCCCGCGCACGACTACTCGGGACGGCGTTGGACTTCGCCACGAGCCCCGGACCGTCGTGGTCGGCGGCAGCGTGAGTCGAACACGCCCGGAGACCGACTTGTCCGGGTGTGAGAGCCGCAGCGCCGAGCCGTTGCTATCGGTCACAGCGATGATCCGGTAGGGATCGCCGCGGATCGCCTCGGGTAGTCCGACGCTGACGCTCCGTTCGATTCCCACGTGGTCGCCGCCGGGGACCGCTGTCTCGACGCGCTCGGCCCCACCGACGAGTGCCCGGTCGCCGAGTTCCGCCCCCACTGCCGCGCGATACTCCGGAACCAGTCCTCCGAAGAACGTCGCCGTCAGCAGGGAAACGAACAGTACGCCGACCGCAAGTTCGAGAGTCTTGCCGACGACCGGCGAGAGCCCGCGGTCGTCCCGCGCTGACGACGGATCCGTGGACCGCCAGCCCGGTCGACGACCGCCGTTCATCGCCCCACCTCCACGGCGAGTGCGACGTCGTGCACGACCAGATGGACCGTCCGCTCCCCCTCGAAGGAGGCCACGACGCTCGGAATCCCGTCGCCGTCGATGTCGCGACGGGCCGTCGTCGCGCCCCGCTCTTGGAGGTGCCGCTCCCAGACGGCCGGGGTCTCGGTCTCGACGGCGACCCGGTAGTCGCCTTCTGGCAGATCGATTCGATCAGTACGGGCGTCGGTCCGAAGCGTCACCGCGATCCGATGACCGCCGGTCGCGATCCCGTCTGCGCCGCTGGCGTTCAGTACGGGGACGCCGACGTACAGTGTCCCGTTCGCGGGGGCGATACGACTCGGAGCGATCAGGCGGCCTTCACGGCCGTCGCTCCGGATGACCGCGCCCGCAAAACTGGTGACCCGGCGGTCGCCGTCGGTGTAGACGATCGCGCCGGCGTGGCCAGCCCAGACGACGCCGTCGTCGTCGAGGAGCCACACCGACCGGTTCACCACCCGGATGGTCCCGCTTGCCAGTTCGAGCGTCGTCTCCCGCTCACCCGGACCCGGGCCGAGCGCGGTCGCCAGGTCGTCGCCGACGCGCGTGGCCGCCGCCGAGGTGGCGCCGTCTTCGACGATCGAACCCGCAGTCGCCGTCAGTCCGCCGACCGCGAGGACCGTCAGTCCCAAGAGGAGCGCGACGCCGACGACCGCTGCCTGTCCACGGTCGCGTTCCGTCGGAAAGCCGTGCCGCTGCCGGCTCATATCAGCCCCACCCCGACGAAGACGACGTGACAGATCGCGACGAGACTGCCGGAGTGGAGTAAAGCCTCGTACTGCCCGCGGCTGGCGACCCCGGCGAACCACCCAGCGGCGAGCATCGTCGCCTGCGTGGTCACGTAGACGCGGTATCGATCCCGTGCGAGGTCGACCGCGCCGGGATCGACGGCGACCCCCGAGAGTTCCGACATCGTCGACAGCCGATCGAAGCCGGCAAAGACGTTCGCGCTAGTCGCGACGCTGATCCCGATAACGAGCAGCGCAGTAGTCCACCCCACCGCGACGTAGACGAGCATCCCCGAGCGGAGGGCGCGCTTCTCGTGGTACAGCCGCCCGACCTCGCTCTGGAGTGTCTCGAAGACGACGCCCGTGTCGCTGCCGGCGTCGAGCGCGCCGATCACGAGGCCGACTGTCTGTTCGGCCATCGGCGTCCCGACCCGCTCGACGAACCGGTCCAGCGCGGCCGTCCGCAGGTCCGCGTCGGCATCGTCAGTGGCGGTCGTGAGATGCAGGTTCATCGAGAGGTCCGCGACGTCATCGTTCAGCGCCCCGAGGTCGACGTCCCGGGCGACGTGTTCGACGGCCGCCGGGAACGGCCGCCCGAGGTTGACGTGCCCGGAGACCGCGTGGACGAAGTCCTTCAGTTCGTGGTCCTTCGCGTCGTCGAGCCGCGCCCGCCGGACGGCGACGAGGCCGACCGGGACGCCGAAGGCGACGTAGCCGACCAGAAGCGAGACGACGACGTCGACTGCGAGAGAAAGCGACGCGACGAGCGCCGCGATCCCGATCGGAGCGAACGCGGCGGTCGCGCTCGCGGGGTTCGTCGTCGCCGTCCGGAGGGTCCCGAGCGTTCCTGCGGGGCGGGAGTACTCGACGTGCTGGTCCGGGGGCCGGAGCCGCGAGACGAGCGCGGCGGTCCCGATCCCGACGCCGAGGACGAAGGCCGCGCCACCGTAGATCAAAAGTGCGCGGAGTGTCACCGCACCGAACGGCGTCGCCACGGGCGCGCCGAGTTCGGGCGCGACGACGCTCATCACGGTGAGGACGATTACCAGGAGGACAGGTAGCACGAGCAGGACGACGAAAAGCTCCGCGAGCAGTTCGAGAAAGCCCTCCGCGCGACGGCGGTCCCGGTCCTGCTGGTGGCGGAGCATCCGGCTCTCCATCTCCAGGTACTCCCGGAGCGCGTCCGACCCCTGGTCTGCGTGTTCCCGGAACTTCAGAAGGAAGGGCGCGAGGGTGTCCTGCGCCGGAGTATCGCGAGCGACCCGCCGTATTCCCTCGTCGACGTTCCCGGTCATCGCGGCCGTGTTGAGCACCTGCCGGAGCGCCACGGCCGTCTCTCCGTACGCGTCGGTGTCGGCGACGCGGCGCAGCATCGCCCGCCGCCCGTCGCTGCCGGACGCGAGGACATTCAGATATCGGACCGCGCTCGGCAGCGTCCGGCCGATGTTCGCCCGACGCGCCGCAGCGAGCCACCGGAGGTAGCGACCGCCGAGGTAGACGATGCCCCAGTGAACGGCTGCGGCCACGAATATCCCGCTGCCGCCGGCGAGCGCGAGGACCGTCCGGTCGGTGACGACGACTTCGTCCGGCGCGGTCAAGCCGAGTCTCCCGCTGCCCACCTGTCCGAGCCGTTCGAGGACGCTCGCTGCCGCCGCTTCGAGCAGTTCCGGCGGGAGCGCCAGTCCGATGGCGACGACCCCGCCGCCACCGAGGGCCGCGAGCAGGACCGAGGCCGCATAGAGGCGGGCGAGATACAGATCGAAGGGGACGGCCAGGTTCGTCCCGCGGTAGGCGCGGCGGTCGCGTTCGTGGCGCCGCGCGTCCGCTCGGCTGGCGAACAGCGCGTACGCAGCGCGGTCGAACGCCCCGAAGGAGCGCCGGGACTCCCCCGAAGCGTGCTGACCGGGGGCAGAGTCCGTCGATCCGTTGGCGTTCCCTGTCGCTGCGTCCGAACCGGCCGCGTTCGCTGTCGCCGCTGCGTCCGGCGGCGGTCTGGAGTGGCGGTCGCTCACGGCTACTGGTCCCACCGGCGATCGTGATCCGCTCTGCCGGCGTCAGTCGCCTGTTCTCCATCGGCCGACGTGCCCGACTCGTCGATCCGGGCTCCTGTTCTATCAGTTGGCTGTCCTGATTCGTTCCTCGTCGTTCCTGCTCCGTCAGCCGCGCGAGTGGCGTGCTGCCGCCGGACCCGATCGACGGTTGCGGCCTCGTCGGTGCGGAGATCAGAGAGGAAGCCGAACAGGTCGTCAACGTCGGTGACGCCCTCCCGGCGGAGATATTCGACGTACTCGCGCTTGCGGCGGAATTCCCCTTCGACGGCTTCGACGTCCCGGTCAGTCGCGGCCGCGACGCGGTCGAACAGCCGGAGCGCGCGACGGTGGACATCGCCGTCGGTCGCGGCCGCCTCCCCGCCGAGATCCGGGTGGTCGTACGCCATCGAGAACGAGCCGTCGGTCTCCCGGCGGAGGACTGTGTTGTAGTACAGCGTCGTGCCGTCCTTCTCGATGACGCCCGTCCGGGCCGAGGCCGGCAGGTCCTCGTAGCCGGCTTCGGAGAGAAGTTCGACGGCCGAGCTGACGTACCGCTCGCCGTCGACGCGGCGGGGGAAGACGATCAAGTCGAGTTCCCGCAGGAGATAGACGGGCAGTCCCTGCTCGATCACGCGGTTCACGAGCGTCTCGACGTCCTCGGCGTGCGTGGTGCCCACGACACCGTGACCCGTATTCAGCACTTCAGCGAACGTTTCGAACGACTCGGGGGTGTTGACCTCGGCGATGACCTCGACATCTGGGTTGAGGTAGTTCGCTTCAGTCATCAGGTCCGCCATCGAGATGCGCTTGTACTCGTCCTCGTGGTCCCGCGTCGTCAGCGAGACGCCGGTCTCGTGCGGCAGATACACCTCCCGCGACCCCTCGTCGATGCTGATCGGGCGGTTGTCGTACGGAATAAACGGCATATGGGCGTTCATCAACGTCGTCTTGCCTGCCCCGGTCGGTCCCGAGAAGAGCACGACGCCGCGGTGCTCGTAGAGCAGCCACAGGAGGGCCACAAGCTCGACCGGGATCGAGCCGAACTCGACGAGGTCGATCGGCGTCAAAGGCGAGGCGGCCTGCTTGCGGATGGAGACGTGCGGCCCGTCCTCGGAGATCACCGGGAGCGCGACAGCACACCGGATCGTCTCCCCGTGGCCGGGCGCGTCGGGGGCGAGGCCGTCCGGCCGGAGATTCACCTTCGCGGAGGGCTGGCTGGCGCTGAGTTCGACGCCGTCGGCGGCGGCCAGCTGGGTCACGACGTTGACGAAGCTCGTCTCGTCTTCGAACCTGAGATTGGTCGGAACGCGCTCGCCTGCTCGGACCACGTCCGCACGCGGGACGACCTTCACTCGCTCGCCGACACGGTTCGCCTCGATGTCCTCCAGATGTGGATCCCGGATCGGGATCGTCAGGACGCCCTCGCCGACGTAATCGCGGAGGACGTAGTAGACGAGGTCGTCGAGTCTGTCCTGGGCGTACCGCTGGTCAACAGGTGGAACGCCGAGCCCGTATCCCGCGAGTGCGTCGCGGACGCGGTACCGCGTCGCTTCGAGCCACGCCCGGGTGTTGCGGGCGGTGAGTCGCCGGGAGAGAAACTCCCGTGCCCGCTCCCGGATGAACGCCGTCCGGTCGTCGACCACCTCCTCGACGTTCGTCTCCCAGATCCGCTCTTTGCACTCGGCGACGAGTTCCTCGTCGCCCGGGAGCAGCGCCGGTTCCAGCACGGCGTACTTCGCCTCGAAGCGGTCGTCGCCCAGGATGTGGTCGCGGTGGACGACCACCTCCACGTCGAATCCGGCGAAGGAGACGGTGTAGTTCCGGAGCCGTTCCCCGGCGACGCGTGAGGCGAATTCCGCGTCCGCACGGAACGGCGTCGTCGCCGGGGCGTAGTCGTCGGTGTGGACGACGAGGGCGCCGTCGGCCCCGCCCTCGACGTCGACGACCGCGACCCGATCGTCGAGCGCGATGGGCGTCACGTCTCCCAGGAGTCGCAATTCACAGAGCGCGTAGTACTCGATGCGGCGGCGGGCAGCGGGCGAGACCGCGAGCAGCCGATCGATAACTCGCCGGTACTTCGGCGGCAACCCGGCGGCGGCGCGCTCGGCAGCCCCCTCGCGGGTGAGCGGTCGGCGGACCTCGACCGCCGAGAAGTAGTCCATCACTGCATCCAGCGCCCGCTCGGCGTCGGCCGAAAGCGCCGGCTCCCGGATCCGATAGTCGAACCCCACCCCGTCGGCCGCGTCGCGGATGGTCACGACGACGCCGGGCGTGACCTCGTACTGCGCCCGAACCGCCGGCGCGTACCACGCGTCCGGGCTGTCCGGCGGTTCCGGAGCCGGGACGGTCGGGGCCACGTGTGATTCCGCGTCCGGCGTGGGTGCACTCGATGCGACGCTGTGGTTCGCCCCCGTCATCGCCCGTCCTCCGGCGCGCGCCGTCGGCCAGCGCGGATCCCAGGTCGATCGCCCGCCCCTGTGAACGGAGGATGAGATCCGGAGCGATCACCCGCGATCTCGGATCTCCGCCGGAGTTGTCGGGCGATTGAGGGGCGGATTCGGTCGCGCATATCGTCGCGTTGCCGCCCTCTCGTATATAAACGTCCGGCTCGGTTTTGCGTCGTGAAAACCGGGAGAGGGAGGACGAAGATCTGACGGCAGAATCGCGGCTCTGTCGTCTTCGAAGGCAGCGGTCGAAAATCCCTCTCGTCGGTCGGTCCAGGCCCACCGTTCCGCACTCACACGCCGCCGAACCGCTCCCGTTCGCGGCGACAGACTCGCGCCCAGACCGACAGGAGCGTGCTTCCGAGGTCGTAGCGGTCGTCGAGGTCGCGGATCCACGCGTCGTCGGTGAAAAGCAGCGTCTGGAACCGCCTGACACTCGGATCGATTTCCTCCAGCGAGCGGTCACCGACGTAGTAGGCGACGGTCTCTCTGCGCGTCTCCGCGACCAGATCGGCCGGAACGTTGATACCACACTCCTCGGCGACGTACGCGAACCACTCCAGATGCAGGATAGCGTCCGCGAACGCGAAGCGGTCGGCGAACCCCGAGACCGATTCGACGGCCGGTCGACCGCGGGTCACGACGTCGCCGGGGCGGCTGAACCGCGGGACCGAAATGTGATCGATCGTCGCCGCGTACTGGTCGGCAATCCGCCGGAGTTGCCAGCCGGCGTACGCCGTCGGCGCCGTCAGGCCGAGTTCGTACCATACCGGCGTCCACTCCAGAAACGGGAGGCCGAACGCGGCGTCAGCGTACAGGTCGGCGGCGATGAGGCGGTTAGCGGTCGGGGCGACGTCCGCGCCGGTCCGGCCCGCCCGCATCGCCGTCTCCGCCTCGTCGATGAAGCCCGCGAGGTCCCCCGTCCGGAATCCCATCCCGTCGGCGACGCGCAGGAGGTACTCGGCGCCGGGTCGGAACCAGTCGGCGAAGTCGGCCGCGTTCCGCGCACGCAGTAGCGAAAGGACGCTCACACTTTGCGTACGACCCCGGGCTGTATATACGGTCCCGTTCTCTCTCGACGAACACACCTGCGAGTCGGGGATCGGCGTCAAGTTGGTCCGTCAGGAACCGTCGTCCAGTTGGTCCGTCAATCCCCACTCGGCGGCGCGCTCCTTGGCCTCGGCGGCGGCCTCCTCGCGGATGGCTTCGATTCGCTCTGCGTCCGCCAGGAACTCTTCGACAGCGCTTGCGCCCTCCTCCTCGGCCAGTCGCTCCTCGGGTGCGGCTTCCCGAGTTCGCTCGACGAGATCGTCGCAGTCAGCGAGTTCTCTCGCTGGCGCCGTCGGGCCGACGCGGAATTCGTCGACCCGATGGGCGGCCGACAGCGACGCCGGCGACAGTTCGTACACCTCGGTGTGAAAGGGGCCAGCGGTCAGCGCGTCGAGGGCGTCCCAGCCGCCGAGGTCATCCGCGGCGTGATACGCCAGCACGGGCACACCCGTCTCGAAGGTGAGAACCGCGCGTTCCTCGTCGTCGCGGAGAATCGACCCGCGCGGCTCGAAGACGACGTAGCCGGTGAGTTCGCGGTCGAGCGCGGCTGTGAGCGTCTCGCCGACGTCGGCGTCGGTCCGGGAGCGGCGGAGTTCACCCTCGGGAATGTGGCCGTCAACTACCATCGTCACGGGCGGTCGGGGACGACAGCGCTCCGGAAGCGATCCGCGACGTCGCCGGCGTCGCCCGCCCGGACGTCGAGATTCGCGGCCGCCTCGTGGAACGCGTCGGCGGCGGGGTCGGTCGGCGCGTGGGCGAGTAGCGGCTCTCCGGCCCGCCGGGCCGCCCGCACCGCGTCGCTCTCAGGGACGCTCGCGAGCGTCGTCCCGCCGAAGTAGCGGCCGGCCTGCTCGGCGACTGTCTCGACGTCCTCGTCTGGTTCGACCCGGTTGAACAGCACGCCCGCCGTCTCCGTGCCGTACGAGCGGGCGTACTCCTGAACCTTCAGGCCGTCCGACAGCGACGGCACCGTCGGCTGGAGGACGACCACGATCCGGTCGGCGAGGACGATCGGCAACACCGCGCTCTTCGACCCGAGCGCCGCCGGGGAGTCCAAGAGGAGCACGTCGGTGTCGGCGGCGAGTTCGGCGACGACGTCCCGGAGTCGGGCGGGATCGGCCGCCTCGAAGCCCGCGAGGCTCGTCCCACAGGGCACCACCGACATCCCGAAGCGGTCGTACACCGCCGCCTCGACGGGAACGTTTCGCTCCGTGACCAGCAGGTCGTGCAGCGTCACGTCGGCGTCGTCGAGCCCGGCGTGAAAGAGGAGGTTCGCCATCCCCGTGTCAGCGTCGACGACCGTGACGTCGTAGCGCTCCGCGAGCGCCATCCCGAGCGCCAGCGTGCTCGTCGTCTTGCCAGTGCCGCCCTTCCCGCTTGCGACGGCGAACGCTTCGACCATACCGACGCATTGCGATACCCCCTCAAAAGTCTTCGATTCCCGTTTTCCGCGGCGACCGCCCGATCCTGTTCGTCCGTAATTTTAAATGGGTATAGATGGGTGGTACGGTATACCAATGCCGATCGATCCGAACTTCGAGGAAAACAGGGAGATCGTCGACGAACACAACGGGCACAACGTCTGGGGACCCGTCGAGGAACCGGAGGAACTGGGCATTCACGGCACCCACGTCGCCGTCGACTTCGACATCTGCCTGGCCGACGGCGCTTGCATCGAGGACTGTCCGGTCGACGTCTTCGAGTGGGTGGACACGCCGGGACATCCCGAGAGCGAAATCAAGGCCGACCCCGCGAACGAACCCCAGTGTATCGACTGTATGATCTGCGTCGACGTCTGTCCGGTGGACGCCATCGACGTCGACGCCGGCCGTTCCGGACGAACGTAACCGTTAGTGACGGAAGCGAACGGAACGTCGCCAGCAGTGGCGGAAGCCAATAGAACGCGCCGGCAGTGGCGGAAACCAACACAACATCGCCGTCAGTGGCGGAAGCCAACGCAACATCGCCGTCAGTGGCGGAAGCACCCCATCCATCGGCGCGTCGGCTGGTCGAGTGCGACGAGACACGGGAGAGATAACCATAAATAACAATTAAGGAACCCCCCGTTGGACTAGGGTGTGAGAGTTGATACCAATGGATATGATCGTGCTCACGAAGGGGGTGCCCGACTTCCGCGAAGGACAGGTGTCCTTCGACGAGGACGGACACCTCAAACGGGGAGAGACGCCGACGGTAATGAACCCGAACGACAAACACGCGCTGCGGGCCGCGCTGCAGACAAAAGTGCGGCAGGGCGGCTCTGTCGACGTGATGAGTATGGGTCCGCCGGGGTACGGTGACGTCCTCCGGGAGGCGATGGAGTCTGTGTACGCCGACGAGTTGTATCTCCTCTCGGACCGGGAGATGGCCGCCGCCGACACGTGGGCGACGGCGATCACGATCTGCACCGCCCTGGAGAAACTGGAACCCGAACCCGACCTGGTCTTTGCGGGATTCAAGACCGCAGACGGGGAGACAGGCCACACGGGCCCACAGACCTGCTGGGGGTACGATATGCCGCTCGTCACCCACGTCATCTCGATGGAGGTCGATCCCGAGGAAGAGCGGCTCCGCGCAAAACGGCTCGTCGAGGGCGACATCGAGGAGATCGAGACCGTCGAGACGTCGCTGCCGGCGTTCGTCGTCGCGGATCCCGAGTTCGAGCCCTCGTACCGCCGGGCGGACCATCGGCTGCGGCACAAGGACCTCCGCGAGGAGACCCAAAAGCGGGCAAAGAACCACGAGGACCACATGACGGTGTGGGACCACGAGGACCTCAACCTCGATCCGGACTACATCGGGCTCGACGGCTCGCCGACGGTGGTCTCCTCGGTGGATCCGATCCCGAAGGCGCCCGCCGAGCGGGACGCGACGATGGTCGATCCCGCCGACGACGCCGGGATGGAACAGGTACTCGACGAGATGGCGCCGTTCGCGGGGGGTGACTGAGTATGACCGAGACACCGTTCGATCCCGGCGAGTACACGATTCCGGAGTTGGGCCCAGAGGTGCAGAGTATCGAGGACGTCGAGACGCTCCAGGCACTTCTGGAGGCGGAGCGCGGGGGGGAGGACCGCGCGGGTGCGAAGACCATAATCGAGAGCCGGATCGAGAAGTTCAGCGAGGACGACACCGACGACGGCGACGGGATCGACCCCACAGAGATGAGCGCCGCCGAGGTGGGCAACGCGCTCCAGGACATCGACGAGGTGGACGAACTGGAGCGGCTCCGCGACGCCGAGGAGGCAGGTGAAAGCCGAAACAGCGTGCTGACGCTGATCGAGAACCGCCTGGATTCGGTGCGCGGCAGCGAGAAGGAGGCCGCGGAGGTGATCCCGCCCGAGGAGAAGCACCCGGACCTGGATCACCCGACTGCGGACAAGCGCCACGTCCGCGCCATCGATGACGGCGCCTACGGCGATATGTGGGTGTACTGTGAGACGCAGGCGGGCGGCCTGATCGACGTCTCCCGGGAGATGCTCGGGAAGGCGCGGGCGCTGATGGACGAGTACAACGACGACTACGGCGTCTCCGCGAGCGGAGGCTCGGAAGACGAGTCTTCCGGTGCCGACGAGAAGGTCGTCGCCGTGCTGATCGGCGACGGCGTCTCGGAGCTCGCAGACGAGTGTATCGCCTACGGCGCGGACACAGTCGTCTACCACGAGGACCCCCGGCTGGAGCGCTTCCGCCACGAGCCGTACACCCGCGTGTTCTGCGATATGGCGCGCTGGGGCGGCGACCCCGGCGCGGGCAACCCCGATCCCGCGGAGTGGCGCGACTACGACGAGCCGCGATACGTCCTCTTCCCGGCGACGCACAACGGGCGGGACCTCTCGGCGCAGGTGCAGGCCGAACTCGACTCGGGGCTCGCAAGCGACTGTTCGGGGCTCTACATCGAGAACGCGGTCATCTCCAACCCCGCGAAGACGGGCGGCGAGGACCGGGAGTTCGAGCGCGTCCTCCACATGAAGCGCCCGGACTTCAGCGGCTTCGAGTACTCGACGATCCTCTGTCTCGACAACCCCAGCCGGGAGTTCCACCCGCAGGGCGCGTCGGTCATCCCCGGGAGCTTCGAGCTGCCGGAGCCGGAGCCCGAGCGGGAGGGCGAGGTGGTCGAACACGAGTTCGATCTCGACGACGGGTGGTTCCGCGTCGAGATCGAGGAGTACGACCGGCTGGAGGGCGGCGTCGACCTCACGGGACACGAGGTCGTCGTCGCGCTCGGGCGCGGCATTGGCGACGATCCCACCCGGGGGATCGAACTCGGCCTCGACCTCGTCGACGCGTTCGAGGACGCCACGCTCGGCATCACGCGGGGGATCGTCACCTCCTCCTACCAGTTCGAGGGCCACGTCGAATCCTACACCGGGGAGGACCGACAGATCGGTGAGACGGGCCAGGTCGTCGAGCCCGACCTCTACATCGCGGCGGGCATCAGCGGTGCCATCCAGCACAAGGTCGGGATGGACGAATCCGACACCATCGTCGCGATCAACACCGATCCCGACGCGGACATCCGGGACTTCTCGGATTACTTCATCGAGGGCGACCTCTTCGAGGTGTTGCCCGGTCTGATCGACGCCGTCGAGGCCGGGGAGTGGGAGGCTCCGGCCGTCGCCGACGGAGGTGAGCGCGAATGAGCGCCGCCGACGGATCCGAACTCACGAGCGCCGGCGATGGCGACCACGAACACTACGAGGCCGTCGTCGTCGGCGCGGGACCGGGTGGCGCCGCCGCCGCCGCGGTGCTCGCACGGAACAATGTGGAGACGCTGGTGCTGGAGCGGGGCGTCGACGCCGGGGCGAAGAACGTCTCCGGCGGCCTCATCTACGCCGAGGAGTCGGCGCCGTACACGATCGACGATCTGTTCCCCGACTTCCGTGAGGCCGCCGCAGAGCGCCCCGTCACCGATTACTACCTTCACAACGTCGCCGGCGACCAGGTGAAGACCTTCGACATCACCGAACTCCACGAGCACGACACCGAGTGGTCCGACGCGGTCCTCCGGCGGAAGATGGACTCGTGGCTTGCTGACCGGGTTCACGAACTGACCCGCGAGACCGGCGGCGGCCTGCTCACCGACGTGCGGGTCAACGGCCTGCTCCGCGAGAACGGTGATATCGTCGGCGTGACCTGCGACGAACTCGAGCCGATCGAGGCGGATTTCGTCGTCGCCGCCGACGGCGTCAACAGCGAACTCGCCCGCGACGCCGGGCTGATGGACTGGGACGAGCCTGAAGAGTGGTTCCAGGGCGTGAAGGCGGTGGTCGACCTGCCCGACGGCGCAGTCGAAGAGCGGTTCGACATCGCCGAGGGCGAGGGTGAAGCACACCTCTTCTCCGGCGACCTCTTCGAGGACGTCCGCGGGGGCGGGTTCCTCTATACGAACGAGGACACCCTCTCGATCGGGACCGTCTTCCACCTCGACAGCCTCGTCGCGGAGGCGGCCGAGCCTCACGAACTGCTCGACGCGCTGCTCACGCACCCACTTATGGCGCGCTGGCTGGACGACGGCTACGAGGAACTGGAGTACGGTGCGAAGCTCGTTCCGGACTCGAAGAAGGTCGCCCATCCCTCGCCCCACCAGGGTCGACTGGTCCTCGTCGGCGACGCCGGCGGCCAGATGCAGGCCCAGGGGCCGATCATCAAGGGGATGAACCACGCCGTCACCGCCGGCGCGCTCGCCGCGGAGGCGTTCGCGGAGGCACAGTCGCGAAACGACCCGGACGCGGCCGGCGACCTCTACGAGCGGAAGCTCCGCGACGAGGGCGTGATGGAGAAGCTCCGGCCGAGCCGATACCGGGCGGTTCGAGCGGTAGCGGAGAACGATCCGGTCACGAACGTCACCGACGCGCTCTTAGATTCCGCGATCGGCCGGTTCGGGGTCCGCGCGCTCGGCGACCGCCTCGAAGGCCTCTACGAGTCGCCGTTCCTCGCGATGATGGTGCCGGACACCCGCACGCCGTACGTCACGCTCCCGACGGTCATCGCCGAGGAGTTGGGCGAACCGATCGAGACCGAAAACGACGTGCACCCGCCGGATCTGGCCGACCGTATCGGCGATCTGACCTACGACATCGACATCGGCAACCCCCACATCGAACTCGTCGACGACTCGGCAGCGGCCAGCGGCGACGCCGTGACCGCCTGCCCGGTCAGCGCCCGCGACTTCGGCGGCGGCTGTTACCGGTCGGAGACCGTTCGGACGAACGGCGAGGAACGAACCGTCGTGAGCCTCGACACCCAGCCCTGCGTCGAGTGCGGCACCTGCGCCATCGTGGCCGACACCGACTGGGAGCACCCCCGGGGCGGCAAGGGGGTCGAATACCGGCAGGGATAAGATGGAACCCTCGCCGTACACCGAGCGCATCGCCGACCTGGCCGAGCAGGCCCGCGCGGCGCGGGCGTCGTTCGAACCACCCGAATCGCCACCGGCGGAGGAGCAGGCACTGGAGTATCTCCGCGAGGTGTTCGGCCCGGCTGTCACGCTCTATATCGACGCCCGGACCGGGGCCGACCACGTCCGCCTGACCAGCGAGGACTTCTCGCGGCTCGACCAGGCGCTTCACGACGGGTTGACCCTGTATCTCCGGTGTTACGGCTCCGAGCACGACCCCGACGTGACCGTCAGAACGGCAGCAGAACTGCTCGTGGAGACGCACAATATTCGCGATACGGCGCAGCTGCTCACCGACGTGCCGTCCCGCCGATAAACAACTGCTCACCGACGTGCCGCCTCGCCGATAAACAACTGCTCACCGACGTGCCGCGAGATAATAATCACAATTAATCATAAATAGTTGTGTGTGGAACGATCACGTATGAACGAGACCCTCGACCACAAGAGCCGGGAGGCCATCTACGAGTACGTCGACGAGTTCGGGCCGGTCGACCGTGAGCAGGTCCGGGACGAACTCGGGTTCGATCAGGGGGCGTTCGGAAACCACGTCACGATCCTCAAACGGGACGGGCGCCTCAAAGAGACGAACGGCAAACTGGAGACCACGTTCGAAGGCGATTTCGACGGCGACACCGCGACGACGTTCTCCGAGGGGGACGTGACCTTCTCGATCCGCCCCGCGCGGCAGCCGGATCACTCGGGACTCGTCGAGGTGATCCGCGAGACCGTCGCCGACGGGCGCGACGTCGTCGCGGAGAACATCGCCGACATCCTCGACAACGAGCGGGTGCTCTTCCGTCACGACGACGTCCAGTCACGGGTGTTCTTCGTCGCCACCGTCGACGGCGACGTCGTCGGGTGGACCAACCTGACCCACCCTGAACTGGAGAAGCTGAGCCACACCGCGGAACTCACCGTCGGTGTGCTTCCGGAGTACCGCCGTAACGGGATCGGCAGCCACCTGCTCCAGCGCGGGCTGGAGTGGGCGGGCGAGGAGGGCTACGAGCGGATCTACAACAGCATCCCCTCGACGAACGAGAAGGCGATCGAGTTCCTCAAAGACCACGGCTGGGAGATCGAGGCCACGCGCGAGGACCACTACCGGATCGACGGCGAGTACGTCGACGAGGTGATGATGGCCGTCTGGATCTAGCCGGGCCACCCTTCCCGCCCGTCGGCGTCGGGAAGCGGCTCGACCACGACGCCGTCCTGCTGTCCGAGCGCCCGCCCGTGTGCCGCACAGACGACTCTGTTTTCGGCCCACGGAATGTGGAGTCGGACCGCCGCGGTCCGGTCGCACTCTGCCTCCGTGCAGGTCTCGGCCATACGGACAATTGGGACAGCGCCGGACTATAGCTTCTGTGTCCCGCTCCGGTGGTCAGCGCTCCACGTCCGGACAGAGCGCGTCGAGCGGGATCTGTTCGACGAGCGCCGCAGCACGTGCGTACGGATCTGGCGGCTCAACAGGGTCGTCTGGCCCCGCAGTCGCCGGCGATGGGGACGCCCCCGGCCGCGAGACTCCCGCGTGCTCGAAGACGGCTTCGACGAACGCCGTGCGTGCCGTTTCGTTCTCGAAGAGCCCGTGAAGGTAAGTTCCGAGGACCGTTCCCGTCGCAGCGCCGAGGGAGATCGGCTCCCTGTCGGCGGCGGAGAACGGCGTCTCGATCGATGCGGCTGCGGGCGTCGCGGTCGACTCCTCGCGGGGTGCATCGACCGGCTCGTCGCGCGCGAGCGCAACCGGCCGCGTCTCGCCCGCGTGGATCTCGTAGCCGTCGACGACGCCCGACGCGCCCGCGAGTGGTCCTGAACCATCCACGTGCCACGTCGCCGGAGCGACACGCTTTCGTTGAGAAAAGGCGGTCTCGACCGGCAGCAGTCCGATTCCCCGGAGCGTCGACTCGTCGGCGACGCCCTCGACGTCGGCGGCGACGAGGCGCTCGCCGAGGAGCTGGTACCCGCCGCAGAGCCCGACGACGGGGCCCTCGAACGCTCGCAGACGCTGGTGCAGGTCCGCCTCCCGGATCGCGCGCAGGTCGTCCGCGGTGTTCTTCGTGCCGGTCAGCACGACCCCGTCGGCGTCCGAAAGCGACGCGTCGAGCGGGACGAACGCGACGCGGACACCCGGGACGGCGGCGAGCGGATCGACGTCAGCAGTGTTGGACGCGCGCGGGAGCCGTGGCACGGCGACGGTAACGCTCTGTGCGTCAGGCACGCCGTCGTCGTCGCCGCGGACCGCCCGCTCGCCGACGGCCGGCAGCGAGACGCTGTCCTCCTCGGGGAGCCCGGGATCGTCGTACGGGAGGACCGCGAGCACGGGCACGCCGGTCCGGGCTTCGATCTCGTCGATTCCGGGTTCCAGCAGCGACCGATCGCCGCGGAACTTCGTGATGGCGACGCCGACGACCCGCTCGCGGACGTCCTCGGGCAGCAGTTCCACGGTCCCCAGAATCGACGCGAAGACGCCGCCGCGTTCGATGTCGGCGACGAGGAGGATAGCCGCGTCGGCGAAGCGCGCCGTCTCGACGTTCGCTAAGTCGCGGTCGTGGAAGTTCACCTCCGCGATCGACCCGGCTCCCTCGGCGACGACGACGTCGTGTGCGGCCGCCAGACGCGCGTGCGCCGCTTCTGCCGCCGCGCGGGCGTCCTCCCAGTGCTCGGCGTAGTAGTCGCCGGCGGCGTAGTGGCCGACCGCGACGCCGTCGACGACGAGTTGGGATTCGCCCTCGCCACGGGGCTTCAGCAGGACGGGGTTGTGGTCGGTCGTCGGCCGGACGCCAGCCGCCCGCGCCTGAACGTACTGGGAGACGCCGATCTCGCCGAACGCCGGGGCCTCGGCGTCGCGTGCGGGATCCGGTACAGCGGAGGATGCGCCTGGCTCCACGTTCCGGACCGCCGCCGGCCGCACGACCGCGCGCGCCTCGTTGCTCATATTCTGCGCCTTGAACGGCGCGACGTCCACACCGAGGTCCGCAAGGCGACGACAGAGACCCGCGGCGACGGTGCTCTTGCCGGCGTGGCTCGCTGTCCCCGCGACGAGAATGGTGGTTGCGTCGAGCGCCTGTTCAGGGACGTCGGTCGTGTTGTCGAGAGAGTCCGCCATCGGTGCGAGAGGTCAGTACTCGGTGCCCTTCCGCGCGCGGATCCCCGCGTCGAAGGGATGCTTCAGTTTCCGGACCTCGCTGACCAGGTCGGCGGCGTCGAGGAGGTACGTCGGCTCGGTGTGGCTCCCGGTCAGGACGAGTTCGAGGTCCTCCGGCTTCGCGTCGATCAGATCGAGCACCGCAGACTCCTCGATGAGCCCCTGATCGACGGCGTAGAGGATCTCGTCGAGGACCAGCAAGTGGACGCCCGCCTCGGGATCGGCGTCGAGATCGAGGGGCGCGGTCAGGTCCGCGTCGGTTGCGGCTTCGATGAGGTCCTCAGCGCGGGCGAGTGCGCCGCGGGCCTTCGCCCGGTGTTCGTCCTCGTCTGAGCCGTCGAGCATCCCGTGCCAGCCGTAGTGGCCCGTGTTCTCGTAGGTTATCCCCGGCACGGCCGCGATGGCGTTGTACTCGCCGCGGACGCTCTCGACGGAGTCCGCGCCGCCCTTCAAAAACTGGAGGAGATGCACACGGTAGCCGTGGCCTGCCGCGCGGAAGGCCATCCCGAGCGCCGCGGTGGTCTTGCCCTTGCCGTCGCCCCACCACGCCTGCACCAGGCCGAACTCCTCGGGCGCGGCGGGTTCGATGTCGTCGGCAGAGGGGCGGACGCCGCCGCCGGGCGTGCCGCGTCGCGTCTCCGACGGCGTCGTCGCCGCGGGGTCGTCGTCAGTCATACCGGGGAGTGGGAGGCGGCGGACAAGAAGGCGACGGAGCGGGCAGGGAGTGCGGCTGCAGACGGACGCTCCGACTCAGTCGTCGGCGACGGCGGCGGCGCCCTGGAGCGCCGGCGGGAGATCAGCCGGCAGCCGGTCGCGGTCGTGCGGTTCGGAGAAGTCGATGTCGGGGCCCGTCGGGACGAGCCGCTTCGGGTTCACGTCGCCGTGGCTCATATAGTAGTGCCGGGTGATGTGGTCGACGTTCACCGTCTCGGCGACGCCCGGAAGCTGGTACAGCTCCTTCGTGTAGTTCCAGAGGTTCGGGTACTCGTGGATCGCCCGGCGGTTGCACTTGAAATGGGTGTGGTAGACGTGATCGAAGCGGATCAGCGTCGCGAACATCGCGATGTCGGCCTCGGTGAGTACCTCGCCCACGAGGAAGCGCTGGTCGTCGAGGACCGACTCCCAGTGGTCGAGCGCGTCAAAAACATCGTCGACCGCAGTCTCGTATGCCGCCTGGGTGTCCGCGAACCCGGCGCGGTAGACGCCGTTGTTGATAGGGTCGTAGATCTCGTCGATCGCCTCGTCGACGTCCTCGCGGTAGCCCGCCGGCCAGAGGTCGACATCGCCTTCGAATTCGGTTTCGAGCATCCGCATAATCTCGCGGGACTCGTTGTTGACGATGGTCTCCCCTTCTTTGTCCCACAGGACCGGAACGGTCACGCGACCGGTGAACTCCGAGTCCGCGCGGGAGTAGATGTCGCGGAGGTAGTCCTCGCCGTAGAGCGGGTCGGGATACTCCTCGGAGAACTCCCAGCCGTCGTCGTGGCGGACGGGTTCGACGATCGAAAGCGAGATGTCGTCTTCGAGACCCTTCAGCCGCCGGGTCATCGCGACGCGATGCGCCCACGGGCAGGCCCGAGAGATATAGACGTGATAGCGGCCCGACTCCGCCGGATACTCGGCGTCCGGGTTGTCCTGGATCCAGTCGCGGAACGACGTCTCCTGTCTGTCGAACTCGCCGGCCTCGTTGGTCGTCTGGTAAGCGTCGGTCCGCCACTCGCCGTCGACGAGCATATTCATCGGCGACCACCTCGGCGCATCGTCGCTCGGCTCGAACGGGGAAGCACAGAGAGGGGCGTTGCTGATCGAATCATCGTCCCGAAAGTAGAGCGTGAACGGTGTAAGTCGTTCGGCGCAGAGCGGAGTTCGCACACGACCGCCGGCCGAGGTTCGTGGGCGGCACCCGGAAGTTCCGGTTATCGCTCCTCCGTCCCGACCACCCGACCGCCGGCGACGCGAGCAAAGCCCAGTGTCCGGGTCCCGCGCGTGACGTCCTCGCAGACGCGGTCGAGTTCGCGGTGTGCCGCCAGGAGTCGCCGGTCGAGCGCGTGTGTCGGTGACGCCCCGTGTCGCTCGCCTGACCCGGGTGGAGCGGATGCGCGAACGAGCGCTCGGAACGGTAGGTTCAGCGGCCGGGCGAGCGGGCGGGCAGTCCGTCCGAGATCGAGCAGTGCGAGCCGCCCACCCGGACCGACGAGGTCTGCCCACGTCTCGACCGCCGCTGCGGGCTCTGTGAGCATCCCCGAGAGGAACGTCGCCAGAACCGCGTCGGCGTCGTCGATCGGCGGCCGGGCGGCGTCGCCGCGGACGACGTGGACGTTGTGCCAGCCGGCCCGGGCAATCCGCTCCCGGGCGATCGCAAGCGGCCCGGGAGCGACGTCGACCCCGACCACGATCCCGCCGCGGCCGACCCGCTCGCGGAGTTTCGGGAAGTTCGCGCCGGTCCCACAGCCCATCTCGACGACGACGTCGCCGCGGCCCGGGTCGAGCGCGTCGACGACCGCGGCCCGGAGTCGCTCCACGCCGGGCGTGTGTCGCGCGATCAGATCGTACAGTCTCGCGTAGCGCGTGTAGAACTCCTGTGTCGCGCGGATGCCCGCAGAACGGTCCGCGTCTGAACTGACGTCATCGGCGTCGTCGCGGTCATCGAAAGCCATCCCTCACCCCCGGAGCAGTTCCTTGACCGCCGCGACGACTGCGTCGGCGTCGGGGCCGAGGACGTAGGTGATCGGTTCGATGCCGTAGCCGCCGGTCTGATAACAGACGAACGTCTCCGGGAGGTCCTCGCGGTCGGCGAGGGACTCGCGGATCGGATCGGTCGGCGCGTCGGGATCGAACTCTACGGCGTCGTAGCCGGCCGCTTCGAGCGTCGCGACGATCTCGGGGTCGTAGCGGACGTTGATCGCGGCGCGGACGTCGCGACCGGCGTCCCGGGCCGACAGGAGCACGGAGGCGACGTGCTCGCTGACGCCGAACTCCGGATCCCCGGGGACCGTCGCGCGACCCTTCACGTCGAAGATCCGCCCGGGGACGCCCGCGACGTCGTCCACGGTCGCCGCCTCGGGGAGACACTCCACGAGGTTCGAGCCGACGTTCGGGATGAGCCCAGCGAAGCCGCTCGTGTTTGTCAGTCGGCGGAGCGCCCGCCGCACCGACGAGCGCACCTGCTCGCTCGTCCGGAGGGCGCTCTCGGGGTCGTGGATCCGGCCGTACCCGTCGTATTCCGCCAGTTCCGGCATCGCTTGTTCGTGGAGTCGCGCGAGGAGGTCGCCCTCCTCGAGTCGGCGGACGAGCACCTCCGCCTCGACGAGCGCCTGCACGCTGGTCATATCGCCAGTCGTCAGGCCGTCCGCGATCCGCTCGACGAGGTCGGCGACCCGCTCGTCCGAAAGTACCTCCTCGCGGCGGTTGATCTCACCGTGTGCGTACTTCGAGACGGCGCTCTGGCTGATGCCCAGCGTTTCGGCCACTTCGTGCTGGGTGAGCCCCCTCTCGCGGAGTTCCTCCGCCAGCATCGAGCGGAACGTCGGGAGGAACTCCTCGACGACGACCTCCTCGATGAATCTCATTCCCCTTTTGCACCTCCGTCCGTCTCTTTCGCCCCGGCGTCAGTCCCGTCACCTCCTCCCCCGGCGAACTCGGGATCGGCGCCGATCCGGGACGCTTGCGGACCCTCCTGGTCCTGGTACTTCGAGCCGCGCTCGACGCCGTAGGGGCGCGCCGCGGGCTGGGTGAGTTCGGTGAAGATCAACTGGGAGACGCGCATCCCGGGAGTGAGCGCGACCGGTGCAGTCCCGAGGTTCGAGAGTTCGAGCGTGATCTGTCCCTTGTAGCCCGGGTCGACGATCCCTGCAGTCGCGTGAATCACGACCGCGAGTCGGCCGAGCGAGGAGCGCCCCTCGACGCTCGCAAGCAAATCCGGCGGGATCTCGACGCGTTCTTTGGTCGTTCCGAGCACGAAATCGCCGGGGTGGAGGATGAACTCCTCGCCCTCCGGAACGGTCGTCTCGCTGACGTACTTGGAAACCTCCGACTCGCGATTCGGGTGGATACACGAGATGTTCGTCCGCTGGAACTCCAGAAACTCCTCGCCGAGCCGGAGATCCAGGCTCGCCGGCTGGACCTGCATATCGAGGTCGTCGATGGGTTCGACGACGAGGTCGCCGGCCTCCAGGCGCGCGAGGATGTCGTCGTCTGAGAGTATCATCGTACAGGTGAGTGGGAGCGACCGATGTAAAGTCACCCGCTTTCGAGCACCGAGGCGGGCACACAAAGCGAGGACATATACACCGAGGCGGGCACACAAAGCGAGGACATATAGGATCTCGCCCGCCACCGTCGCGTATGAAACAGGCCATCGTCGCCCGTACTGACCTCGGGATGGGACGCGGCAAACTCGCCGCGCAGGTCGCACACGCCGCCCTGTCGGCCTACGAGGACACAGACGAGCGGACGAGAAAACGGTGGAAAGGAGAGGGGCAGAAGAAGGTCGTCCTCAAAGCCAGCGGCGAATCGGAGCTGTTCCGCCTCGCCGACGAGGCCGAACGGCTCGGGCTGCCGAACGCGATCGTTCGGGACGCCGGTCACACCCAGCTGGACCCGGGGACGGTGACCTGTCTGGCGGTCGGTCCCGGCGACGAGGCTGAGGTCGACCGGGTGACGGGCGATCTTTCGCTGTACTGATCGGTTCCGCCAGCAGGGCCGCCCGTGGGGCGGTGAAACGGCCAAACGACTTACCACGGGTCCGAACTGAGAAGCAGGCAATGAGCGATTCCGGGGGTTCGGACACCGAGTGCACGCTCCCGGCGATCGTGGACGACCTCGGCGACGCCGTGATCGTCCGCGACGCCGAGAGCGGCGCGACCGTCGCGGCCAACGACGCCGTCGAGGCGATCTTCGGTTACTCCCCCGAGACGTTCCGCGGTCTCGATCCCGCTGTCTACGCCGCGGATCCGGAGCGAGCGGCCGACGCGCGAACGGCGGCCCGCGGGGCGGCCGCGGAAACTGGCTCGGCGACCTACCTCTGGGAGGCCGAGCGAGCCGACGGATCGACGTTCTGGGCCGAATCCACTGTGTCGACGACGACGGTCGACGGGCGGGACTGCCTCGCGTGCGTCGTCCGGGACGTGACCGACCGCGTGGAGCGCGAGCGCGAACTCGAACGGTTCGGGGAGGTGCTGTCCCACGACCTCCGGAGCCCCCTGAACGCCGCCCAGGCGCAGGTGGACATCCTGCGGTCGACAGTCGAGGGTGGCGAGGAGTTCCTGAATCGGCTGGACCGCGTCCACGACCGGATGGCCGCCATCGTCGACGACGTCCGCACGCTCGTCGACGAGGGGGGCCGGGTCACCGAACTCACACGGGTCGATCTGAATGACCTGGTGACTGCGGCCTGGGAGGCGGTCGGCGGGGACGACGCCGGCGCGCGACACCACTACCGGGGCAGAGACCGGACCGAGGCCGAAGCGAAACTCGTCTTCGACGACAACCTGGGGACCGTCACGGCCGACGAGGGACGGCTGCGGCGCCTCTTCGAGAACCTCTTCGAGAACGCGATCAGACACGGGAGCGCGGACGGCGCCGACGTCACGGTGACAGTCTCGGCGCTCCCCGAGGGTGTCGTCGTCGCCGACGACGGCCCCGGGATCGGAGCGGCCGATCCGGATCGGATCTTCGAGTACGGATACACCACCGCCGACGGCGGGACGGGCTTCGGACTGAATATCGTCGCCGCCGCCGCGGAGGCCCACGGCTGGGACGTCACCGTCGGCGAGTCCGACGCCGGCGGCGCGCGGTTCGAGATTACCGGGATGGAGCCGGAACCAAGGACGGACTCCAGTCGGGAAACGCCAAACAGCGGCGTCGAAAGCCGGGACAACGACCGAGACGCCGCTCAGGGAAGCGAGGATGACAGCGCCGATCGGCAAGCCGACGACCGCGACGCCGACAGCCGAACGGACGGCAGCGGGGGTCAACGGCGAGGCAGGAGCAGAAACGACGCCGAGATGACGGAGACCCACAGCTTTGGCGGCTGAGTTGGCTCCGGAACCGGAGAGACCTTACTCCCCGGGCGGGAATCCCGACCCGACCGAATGCGCGAGGCACATCCGCTCGAACGGCGCGTCGGCATCGAGTACTACGACAGCGACGCCGACGGGACCGGCGGCCGCCTGCGAACGACGCCCGAGGACTTCCGCGTCCGCGAACTCGAACGGATGGAGCCGGAACCCCTCGCGTCCGACCCCGGTGACTATCCGCACCTGCTGATCCGGGCCACGCTGTACCGGTGGGACACGAACGACTTCGTCCAGCGCCTCTCGAACGCGCTGGGGGCGAGCCGCGAGCGGATCTCCTGGGCGGGGACGAAGGACAAACACGCAGTCACGACACAGCTGTTCACGCTCGCAAACGTCGATCCCGACGAGGTCCCCGAGATCTCCGACGCCGAAATCGAGGTCCTGGGCCGCGTCGGGCGCGAACTCCACTTCGGCGACCTGGCCGGCAACGCCTTTGAGATTCGTGTGCGCGACGCCAACGTCGGGACCGTCGAAGCGATTACCGACGAGTTGCACGCGCGGGTACACGGCGAACGCGAGAAAGCAAACAAAAGCGACGGCGACGCCGGGGAGCACCGCGGCGACGACGCAGAGGAAACGCGCGGCGGAGCAACCGACCCCGTCGACGTCGCGGTCCCGAACTACTTCGGCCACCAGCGGTTCGGGAGCCGTCGGCCCGTCACCCACGAGGTCGGCCTGTGTCTCGCTCGCAGCGAGTGGCGCGAGGCGGTGCTGACGTACGTCGGCAACCCCTCCGACGCCGAACCGGAGGCGACGCAGGAAGCCCGGGCGTACGTCGACGAGCAGGCCGAAAGTGCCGATCCTGACTGGGCCGGCGCACTCGATCGGATGCCCGGGGCGCTCCGCTTCGAGCGGTCGATGCTGCATCGCCTCGCGGCCGACGGCGACGAGACCCCCGCCGACTGGCGTCACGCACTCGAAGCCGTCCCGGAGAACCTCCAGCGGCTCTTCGTCAACGCCGCGCAGTCGTACGCGTTCAACTGCATCGTCAGCGAGCGGCTGTCCCGGGGGCTCCCACTGGCCCGCCCAGTCGCCGGCGACGTCGTCTGCTTTGCCGACACCGACGCGCCCGCGGGACTCTACCGCCCGGACACCGGCCGGACACAGGTCGCAAGCGAGCGCCGCGTCGACGTGATGCGTCGCCACTGCGAGCGCGGGCGGGCGTTCGTGACCGCGCCGCTCGTCGGCACCGAGACGGAACTGGCTGACGGCGAGCCCGGCGACGTCGAGCGCGCCGTACTCGACGACCTGGGTCTCGCACCCGACGATTTTGACCTCCCGGGCGAGTTCCACTCGACGGGGACGCGGCGGGCAGTTCTCCTGCGGACGCGCGTCGACGTCGAGTGTGAACCCACCGAGGACGCGTACGAACTCGGCTTCTCGCTCCCGTCGGGGTCGTACGCGACGGTGCTCCTGCGGGAGTACCTGAAGACGAGTCCGACCGAACTGTAGTACCACATAGCCGTGCTTTTGTTCGCCCGTCGTCTGCGTCCGGTATGGACTGTCGGCGGTGCGGTACGCCCCTCGAACGCCCCGGCGACTACTGTCTGGTCTGCAACACGGCCAACTGCGACGCCGTGGTCGTCGTCTTCGAGCGGGACCGCGCCGAACTGACGATGCTCGACGAGCAGACGGTCGTCGGCCGGACCGCGCTGACGACCGTCCCGGAGGAGGACCCCGAGGCGGAGGTCGTCGAACTCCGGAACTTCGCTGGTCGCGTCGCGGACGAGGTGCGTCGCAAGCGCCCGGAGACCGTTTTTGCTGCCGGGAACCGCGACGTCCTCCGGGAGGCACGTGCGCAACTGCACCACGAGTTCTACCGCATTGCGGGGGACGATCCCGTCGAGCGGGTCCTGGAGCGCCGCGGGGAGCGCTCGCTTGAGGTGGTCGAGACGCCGCCGCAGGAGAAACTCGGCGGCGCTCACTCGACTTTGATCGGCGGCCGTGCGGGCAGACGGGCTATCGGCGTCGTCGCCGGGCACCCGCACGTGAAGAAGATCGTGCCGGGGCCGATCGACGCCGGCGGAATGGGCTCGCAGACCGGACTGCGGGCGAAGGTGACCCGCGCCGACGACAACGGCAACGTCCGCTTGCTTTTGCGGGACGGATCGAGCGTCCAGGAGAACCGCGTCGTGACGACCGCGATGGACAGAGAGACCGGCGAGTTCGTCCGCGACGACCTCAACGACGCGCTCACCGAGGCGGAGTTGCGGGACGCATAGGAATCGCTGGCCGGGCGGTCGCCGGATATCTCCTCACCCTCACGTCAGGTCGCCGGATATCTCCTCACCCTCACGTCAGGTCGCCGGATCGGATCGCGTCTTCGGCCGCCGACAGCGCCGCCTCGCGGTCGAACTCGCCGGCGATCGCTTCCAGTTCCGACCGGGACGCCGACTGGAGGTCGCGGGCGTGCTCGGTGATGTTCGGCACCGCCCGGAGGATGTTGTCGACGATCGGGACCGACGCCGACTGCGCCGAGCGCGACAGCGGGTTCAGGTCGATCACGATCTCGGTTTTGCCCATCGCCGCGAGCGCTTCCGCCCGGTCGCCGTCCTCCAGCGGGACGAGTACCACGTCGGCGCCGCCGATGCCGTCGGCGTCGACCGTCGCGCGCTCGTGGTCGAGCCCCGGGATCCGGGCGTCGGCGGCGAGGCCACGCAGTTCGACGCCGGCGTCGTCGATCGATTCTGTCCAGTGTTCCCTGAGGTGGTCGGCGATGGCCTGCATCCGCTCGTCGGTCCGGTTGAAAAGGTTCACCTCGACGTCGGCATCGACGGCGGCGGCGAGTTCGAGGATCTCGCCGGGGACGAGGGCGGCGACGTTGCCGTTCACCGAGAGGACGGGCCGCTCGGCGAGCAGCAACACCGCGGCGGCGGCGCGGGCGGCCTCGTCGGCCGAGGGGATCGTCTCCTCGCCGAGCAGGTAGTCGAACGCCTCGCCGCGCCCCTCGGCGATCAACCCCTGCTTGCTCGTGATCCCCTTCTCGACGCCCGCCTCGATGCGGTGTCGCGTGAGCAGCGACTGGTACCGGGGGTGAGTCTCCGGAACGTCGATCTCGCTCATATCCGAGGATCCGCGGGGCGGAAGAAAAGCGGGCCGATTCGGCGGCGTGGTTCGCCCGCCTGCGTCCCCGCCTCCGCTCAGACTGTCGACGGTAACTGTTTCGAGAGAGGATGGACCCCGGTTACAGGGACGGACAGCCGACAGTGTCCAAGGAGTCATAGAAAACGTATCACGGTGTTTGTTTCACGATCTCACACTCGAATCAGCCGTGAAAGTCTGTGTGCGCACCTTTTTTCCGCTCGGGTCGGCGAAGCCGACCGCTCGCGCAAAAAATCTGCACCAAAAAGCCCGACGGCGACCGCCGGTCGCCGTCGGAGAACCGCTCGCTCACTCCGTTCGCTTGCGGATGCTATCGGACGGTAAACGCCCTGTACTGAGTAGTTCGCACAGAGGATAGACCAACCATTCTATGACAACCTCGACAGTATCCTAGCAGTCGTCGTCCCCACCGTCTTCCGCGAGAAGCGTCGCCCCCGCCGGGTGGACCGAACAGACCTCGGGGTCGTAGCCGGCCGCGGAGAGACCACCGTCGAACGCGAAGACCGTTTCGCCGAGCATCGCCATCGCGGCGTCCCCGCCCGCGGCACGGACGGCGGCGATCGCGTCGGCGACGTGGTCGGTGAGGAGGTCGGCCTCGCGGGCGAACCGGCGGGACAGCGAGACGAGACGCTCGGGGGTCGGCGCCTCTCGGAGGTCCGAGAGCGCACGTTCGCCCGCCGCCGTCAGGGCGGTCGTGTCCCCGGAGAGAATCTCCTCGGTCGAGACCCGGCCGAAGGAGACGTACTCGACCCGCGGACTGGCCGGGATGCCGTCCAGTTGCCCGTGGTCTGGGGCGCCGGGGTCGAGCCGGATCGGGAGTCCGCCGCGCGCCTGTGCGACCACGTCGCCGAGGCCGGAACCCGCCTCGACCTCGGCGCAGTGGGCGATCCGCACGAGGTCGTTTTCGCTCCGCCCTCTGTCGTAGGCCGCGTTGACCGCGTAGGCGGTGCCGAGCGCGATCGCCCCCGAGACGCCGAACCCGGCCCCAACCGGCAGCGGCGTCTCGGCGACGACCCTCGCGTCGGTCGCATCGAGAGCCTCGAGGACGCGGGCGGCGGCGTCGATCTCGATCGCCTCGCCGTTCAGCCTGACCTGGCGCGAGGCGTCGTCCGGAGTACCGCCGTGCCCGCCGCGCTCGACGCGCACATCGACGCCGTGCGATAGCGTGATCCCCGCGCCGCGGGAGCCCGCGGCTGCGGGGTTCTCGTCCGGATGCGCGCTGAAGAAGCCCGTCACGTGCCCGGGGACGAACGCCGCCTCATCATACTGATTACTCTCACTGTTTACCACCGAGCGCCACCCCCGTTGACGGCACTCGGTGGGAAGAGACGAAAGTAATCAGTATCAGTCATTGGTAGTCGGTTGCGCGGCCCCGGTTAAATCGGGCGCGGTTTCCGGAGCCGAACGGATCGGCTGGGGCATAGGTTCAAATACGATTACGTTGTAGTACAACGTATACGTGCCATCGATAAGCGCCCGAATCCCCGACGACGAACGGGACGAACTGGAGGAGGTCGCTGCCCTCCTTGAGGAGGACAGGAGCACGACGATTCGGAAAGCTCTCGACAAGGGCCTCAAACAGTTACGGGTCCGTGTCGCGGTCGAACGCTACCAGACGGGGGAGATTTCGGTCAACGAGGCAGCAAGAGTTGCCGGCGTTCCGCTCGCGGAGTGGCTGGAGATCTGCCGGGAACGAAATCTGACGACACAACTGTCGGCTGCCGATCTTGAAGACGACGCCGAGACCGCACTGGATCTGTGAATGAAGGTGTATGTGGACGCGACGACGCTCATCGCCCTGGAGAGAGTCGGCGAACTAGAACTACTGCTGAATTTCGACGGCCACGTCCTGATTCCGGGATCGGTCGCCGACGAGATCGGCGACGAACGGGCCGAACGGAACGTAGAGGCGCTTCTCGACGCCGATTCCGTGTCTCTGGCACCTGAAACGGAGTCGGGAGAGTATGATCGAACGGCCAGGGCTGTTCTCGGTGAGGACGAAACGAACGGCGACGTGGCGATCGTCGCGGCGGTGCTCCGGGCGGTCGAGCAGGATGAGTCCGTCGCCGTCCTCTCCGACGACCGACGGGTCAGAACCGTCGCCGGCGGATTCGACGCTGCGGTGACCGGCACGATTGGTGTCGTCATCCGCGCCGTCGACGAAGGGATGACACCCGAGGCGGCGAAGTCGCTCGTCCGTCGTCTCGACTCGGAGGGACTCCATATGACGGGTGAACTCCGCGAGACGGCCGATCGGTTGGTCGAGGAAACGGCCGAAGAGCGCGACTGATTCGCGGTCGACAGCGACGCTACGGGCTCAAGCGTTGCTTGTCTCGCGGGAACAGCGAGAGACTCTCTGCGTTTGTCTCTCTGGCCCCCGCTCGATAGGGAGCAACTCTACGGAGAGAGTCGCTGGCGATCTCGCGGGAACAGCGAGAGACTCTCTGCGTTCGTCTCTCTGGCCCCCGCTCGGCCACAACGGCCTCCGCCTTACGGCGAGAGCCGTTGTCGATCTCGTGGGAACAGCGAAAAGCTCGCTCCGCTCGCTTTTCTGGCTCCCGCTCAATCGGTAGCGACTCTACGGAGAGAGTCGCTGGCGATCTCGCGGGAACAACACGGCCTCCCGGATGTTGTCCAGCCCGAGCATCGTCATCACGAGCCGCTCGCCGCCGAGGCCCCAGCCGGCGTGCGGGGGCATCCCGTATTTGAACATCTTCGTGTAGTACTCGAACTGGTCGGGGTCGAGTCCCTGCTGCTCGAACCCTTCCACGAGGTGATCGTAGCGGTGTTCACGCTGGCCGCCGGAGACGAGTTCCATCCGCGGGTGCATCATATCGAAGCCCGTCGAGAGCTCCGCGTCGTCGTCGTGGTCCTTGATGTAGAACGGCTTGATCTCGGCGGGCCAGTCGGTGATGAAGTAGTGGGAGCCGATGTCGTCGCCGAGCGCGCGCTCGCCCTCGGTGGGCAGGTCGTCGCCCCAGACGAGCTGGACGTCGAGTTCGCCGGTGGCATTGATCCGCTCGATGGCCTCCTCGTAGGTGAGTCGAGGGAAGTCCCCTTCGGGAAGCGCGAAGTCCTCGGCGAGACCCAGGGTTTCGAGCTGTGACTCACAGTTTTCCGCGACACCCTCGTAGGCGCTCTTGACGACGTGTTCGCAGGCATCCATCGCCTCGGTGTGGTCGACGAACGCCGACTCGAAGTCGATCGACGTCGCCTCGTTGAGGTGCCGCGGGGTGTTGTGCTCCTCGGCGCGGAAGATCGGCCCGATCTCGAAGACGCGTTCGAGGCCGGAGCCGACCATCAGCTGCTTGAACAGCTGCGGCGACTGGTTCATAAACGCCTCCTCGCCGAAGTACGTGATCGGGAACAGCTCCGTGCCGCCCTCGGTGCCGGTGGCGACGATCTTCGGCGTGTTGATCTCCGTGCAGCCGAGACTGCGGAAGGCATCCCGGACCGAGCGGAGGATCTCCGCGCGGATCTCGAAGATCGCCTTCACTTCCTCCTTTCGGAGGTCGAGAGTTCGGTTGTCGAGCCGCGTGGAGAGCTCGGCGTCGACCTTCCCCGAGGGATCCAGCGGCAGTTCGGTGTCGGACTCTGCCAGGACGTCGACCTCGTCGGGGACGATCTCGACGTCCGTCGGTGCCCGCGGTTCCTCCTCGACGGCGCCGGAGACCGTGATGACGCTCTCGCGGGGAACGTTTAGCCCCGTTTCGACCAGCGTCTCGTCCATCTCGTCTTTCTCGAATTTGATCTGGATCTTGCCCGTCCGGTCCCGGAGGATGAGGAAGGCGATCCCGCCGAGATCGCGGATCTCGTGGACCCAGCCGGCGACGGTGACGTCGTCACCCGGCTCGGCGTCTGCCGTGAAGGTTCTCCCTTGCATATACCGTCATTCCGACCGCCCGGGCTTAAAAACGGTCGATTCGGGTTCGCTGGACATCGCCTCCCGGCTCCCCGGTCGCGCCCACCGACCGAGAGTTCAAATACCAGAAGGGACCCACTCCGGGGCGATGCACGGAGAGACCGCAGTCGACAGCCTCGTCGACGCGGGCACAGAAGTCGCCGGAGCAGTGTCGGCGCTGGACCGCGGGGAGTTCGACACCGTCGTCGTCGGAACGCTACTCGTATTGGCAGCTGGGCGCGTCCCGCTCCTGTGGCTCGTCCTCGTCGGCTACGTCGTCAGAGCGGCCCGCGAGGGGTCGGGCGGGGTCACCGGACTGGGCGACTGGCGACGCCTCGGGCGCACCGGGACCCGAACCACCGCGCTGCTCGCGGCGGTGGCCCTCCCGGCGCTCGTGGTGCTCACCGCGATCGGAATGCCCGACCGTACGGTCGCGGGCATCGCACACGGCGGTAGCGCTCGCGACGTCCCGACGCTCGTCGTCGCCGCTGTGGTCGCGGTCGTCACGTGGCACTGTGCGGTCGCAGGACTCCTCGCGATCGCGCGGACCGACATCCGCACCGATGTACCGCTGGTCGCCGGGATCCGGATCGCCCGCTCGCGGCCGGGGCGTCGGCTGTCGGTCGCCGTCGGTAGCCTCGCCGTCGTCGTCGCCGTCGTGCGGTTCGGTCTCCGTGCGCTCCCGGTGTTCGGGCCGCTGCTCGGCGCCGGGGTGACGTTCTTCGGCGTCGCGGTCGCCGCCGAACTCCTGCGGGAGCGAGTAGACGCACACGCGCTGCGGGCGGATCGACTGGCGGCGAGGGAGCCAGCGTCAGCAGGCGCGAGGAAGACCCGCAATCTCAGCGGCAGCGAGTGTCGGTCGGCAGATCGACCGGTGACGGCGCTACAACTGGATCAGGTCGAGGGAACGGCCGAACGGGAGGCGTGATTCCGTTCCGGAGACGTCGGCGGGGGCGAGGAAGGACGCCAGCAGACGAAACGACGGACGTGGCAGCGGCGGGGCCACGACGGGATCGAGTGAGGACCGGGCCGCGGAGTGACGACGCTACTCCGCGGGTGCCTCGGCGTGAGCGTCTTTGACGCCCTCGACAGTCTCGCTGACGGCGTCGACGCCCTCGTCGTGGAGCAGGTCGCCGACGACGATAGTGTCGGCGTGGTTGCCCATCTCGAAGGCGGACTCGTAGTCGCCGATGCCGCCGCCGTAGAACAGCGTCGCCTCGTCGAGCGTATCGCGGGCGGCACCGACCTTCTCGGTGTCGCCGAAGGTGCCGGAGTACTCGATGTAGATGATCTTCTGGCCGAACATCTTCTCGGCGACCGCCGCGAAGGAGGCGACGTCGTCCGCAGTCTGATCGGTGTCGGCCTCCGTCACCTCCGCGACGGACGCCTCGGGGTTCAGCACGATGTACGCCTCAGTTGTCGTCCGCTCCCAGTCGAGCGGCCCGTCGATCCGAACCCACTCCTTGTGCGCCCCGGTCACCCAGAAGGACGATTCGGCGTTGAACACCGTCGGCACGAGATAGCCGTCGAGCGCGTCGCTCTCGATCACGACGCCGGGGTTCGACGGCTCCTGATACAGCGGGACGTCGTAGCGTGCGCACGCGTCGACGACGCGCTGCATCTTGTCGGTAGTGATGTCCAGAGTTCCCCCAATCTCGATCGCGTCGGTCCCCGTCTGGCAGACGTCGGCGAACGTCTCCCCGTCGACGAGGTCTTTGTCGGGATCCACTTTCAGCACGTGGTCCCACTCCGTCCAAGGCCCGGTCATTGGAGGTACGTCTCCCGGGGAACGTTAAAAATCACGCGAAAGCGCGGGTATCGTCGGGCTCTGGAATAGTAGCGGTTGCAACCGCTACGATAGCTTACGCCGCTTCGTCGTCGCCGTCGGTGTCCGTGTCGTCACCGGAATCTGCGGCATCGCCGGCATCGTTCCGCTCTTCGTCGACCGTGATACTTACCGGCCCAGTGTCACCGCCGTCGTCGGCGTCGTCGAGGCGGTCGTCCAGGTTGAAGACGGTGTTCAACTCCGATTGAACCTGCTCGACGACGCCTTTGACCAGGTCGCTGGGTGCGATAGCGGTGTACTCGTAAGGGTTGTTGCCCGCACCGGAGTTCTCCCGCTTGCGCCGGGAGACCGTTTCCTCCTCGTGGAGTTCCGCGAGCGCCTCCCGGACCGTACTCGGGTACAGCCCCGTCCCGTCGGCGACCTCCTCGCTCGTCGAGTGGGGGTTTTGCCGCAGATAAACGTAGATCCGCGCGCGCGTCTCCGTATCGAGGAGCCACGCGAGCAGATCGACGACGCCCTCGTCGAACTCCGAGACCGCCCGGTCCGCCTCGGCTTCGATCCGTTCCCGCGCACCGGCCTCGCCGTCGTCGCCGACCTCGACGGGAACATCCTCGCCGCCGACCTCGACAGATACCTCGTCCTCGCCGACGACCGTCTCGCTTTCCTCGTGGGTCGATTCCTCGGCACCCTGCTCGTCAGACTCTTCGGTGGGTTCGTCGGAAGACATCGTGTTCTACCTCCAAGGTCAGAACTCGCGACGCAAAAGCCTTTCTCGGGGGTCAGTCGAGACGAAGCCGATCGCAGAGCGCATCGACACCGTCCTCGCGGCGAATCCGTCGCTGCCGCACTGCCCCGCTCTCGGCGTCGAACACCTGTCGCAGGCTGTCGGTCCCGAGACGGTCGGCCTCCGCCTCGACGAACTCCGGGAGAGAAACCGTCTCGGCGGCGTCGCGGGTGATGAACTCGGCGTCCCGCCCGTAACGCATCGCGTGCCACTTGTTGGCATCGAGGATCTCTCTGCGGACGTCCGTCCCCGACTCCCCGTCCTCGTACCGCGCTGCGAGGTCCTCGACGAGGGCGTGCACGTACCGGATGAACGCGACAGTACGGGCCGGGTCCGTCTGCGCGTCGGGCGTCCGGACCTCGACGGTCCCGTGGCCGGTGTGGGGGCGGACGTCGTACCAGAGTTCGCCGCGGTCTTCGATCGAACCGAGTGCGACCATCTGCCGCTCGAACTGGCGGTACGTCTCGAAGTCGTCGAACCGCGTCGGCATCCCGGTGTTCGGGAGCGCCTCGAAGATCTTCGCGCGAGCGGAGGCCAGGCCGGTGTCGAAGCCGTACCAGAACGGCGAGTTCGCCGACAGCGCGAGGACAGGCGGGAGATACCACCGGAGTTCGTTCGCGATCCACGTCGCCTTGTCGGCGTCGTCGACCCCGACGTGGACGTGCAGTCCAGCCGTCGTGTTCCGGTGCTGAGGGTACTGAATACGATCAAGCTGGGACTGGTAGCGGGGCTTCGTGGCGTGGGCGAGTTCACGCCACTTGGCCTCCGGGTGCAACCCGGCGGCTGCGATCCCGTAGCCGTGCGTCTCGGCGTGCTCGACGAGCGCCTCGCGAACCGCGCGGATCGTCTCGCCCGCCGCGTCGACGTCCTCGATCAGCGGGGTCTGCGTCTCGAGCGTGCATTTGAACAGTTCGTGATCGATGCGATCTTCGAGGATGCCCCCGGGCGGATTGTCGTAGACGAGATCGTCGGTCCCGGCAGTCGGACGGCCCCGGTCGTCGACGATGTAGAACTCCTCTTCGACGCCGAGGGTGCCCATCCGGTCGAAGGCGTCGGCCGACCCTAACTCCATCGCCCCGTGGTTTGCGGCGGCCGATTAAATATGTCGCGGGCCGCGACGAACGCTTCGCCCATCCGCGCCGCGGCGGAGGGGAGCAGAGAGTCGGTCATTGTTCCGCGTTCGGATCGTCCGTCCGCGGTTCGGCGACAACCGCGAGGTGGTCGTCGTGGAAGCGGTCCAGGCGGCGGGTCTCGCGGATCACGTAACCCTCGCGAAGTTCATCGAGGACGTCCTCGAAGACTGCTTCGGGTTCGTCGAGCACGTCTTCGCTGCGGGCCTTGATCGCAGCGAGTAGCCGCCCGTCGGGGGCGAGGAACTGGCGGTTTCGCAGCGCGACCGTCGCCTGCCCGCGCGTCGCGACGTCCTGCACCAGGCAGTCGAGGCCCGACTCGACGACGTGGGCGTACGTCTCGGGCCGGCGGGCGTCCTTCAAAAGCGGAAAGAGGTTCGGTCGCGACGCGGCGACGTCGAGGAGGTCCCGCGTCGGCCGCGGGGCGAACTCGACGGCGTACGTCGGCCCCGCGAAGTCGGCGACGTGCGAGACGGTCGTTCCCGAGGCCGCGCCGAGGTAGAGGACGCTGTCGTCGCCATCGAGGCCGACGTCCATCCCGAGTTCGAGCATCGCACCGAGCTTCGACCGCCCGGCGTCCCACGCCCGCCAGCCGTCGGCGTCCTGCGGTTCGCCGTACACCGGTTCGCCGCGGGTGGCGAGTCGCTCGCGCCCGTCGAAGCGCCGCCGTTCGACGCCCGTGGGGAGGTCGGCACTCATTCGCCCACCTCCCGCTCGCGGATCGTCGCCATCCGCTCGTCGAGGTCGTCGTGGACGGACTGCTTGTACTCGCCCGAGTAGTGGTCGATCCGCGCCGCGATCGCGAGTTTGCCGGCCAGCGCCCGCGCCGCGGAGCCGCGATTTTCCGGATGCGTGCCACGGACGTACTCGTGGGTGAAAATTATCCCGTGCTTCGGCGACGGACCCCGGCCCCGCAGGTGTGCAAAGAGGGCGTCCTCGGCGCCGAGGACCTGCACCGTGCCGGCGGGTTTCTTCGCCAGCGACTCCAGGCCGCCGGCCAAAGAGAGTAGCCGGGCCGCGAGGACCGGCCCGGCCATCGCCGCGAGGTTCGGCGCGACCTCTGGGGCCTGTGCTTCGACGAACGCGCGTAAGTCTGCGCGCTCGTCGTCGAGCGCGACGACGCGTTCGGCGAGAGAGACGACCCGCTCCTCGGCCGGAGTCTTGGGCGTCCACGACGCGACCTCGCGTGCGCCGTCGACGCCGCCGGAGACGTCGGCGTCGCGGCCGGGCGCGTCCGCCAGGGAGCCCGCCCACTCGGCGAGGCGCTCTGCGAGTTCGTTCGCGGTGCGTTCGGTGTCGTCCATAGCCTCAATACTATACTGAAGCTGTTGATCGTCTGATGTATCTCGGGCCCTTACAGCCTCGCGCGTGGCGTGGACTGTTGCCTCGTGTAAGGCCTCGTAGTAGTCGTCTTCGTCGGTTGCGAACCCCGACTCGATAGCTTTTTTTGGCCAATTCTGGGGTTGGTCGGCTTCTCCTTCGGAAATGGCGGTGGCTGCCGCTTCGATATCCCCCGGATTCAAATCCGTGAACCATCCCGCAACTTCGGGATTTTGACCGCTCATATGCTTCCTTGAATACGGACTCGTATATGTATTCGCGAACCCTTTTATTTCGAGTATCCTGCAGTTGATAGTACTCGTCAGGAGTCTGCAGCGGATTGTTTGCGTATCCAACAGGGCTTCAGACGTCCACAATACGGATATAAAGACTATTCTGTGCCAGTTTTATTTAGTCCTAATTTCAATTTGAAGGCTGTGTGAGGAGGAAGATACCCGGGTTGAGATTCGACATATTCCTTTAATCGAGATGGGCTGTTCGTGCTCAGGTAGCGAGATTCAGCTCGGCGTCTGTGACTCCTGTGGAGCCGCATACAGCCGCCTCGGAACTTCCAACGCTGAATCCGTTGGGAGCTATGTGAACTGTTGTATGACACCTCTTAGGGGTACAAACCGCAGCAACCGCCTCTACACGTTCTTGGGTCTGTCTTCTATGTGACCTTGGATGACCTCCGCGATAGCAAAGTTCTCTCGTACAGTCTCCATCTCCGCTGTGATAGTATCTCCCGGTTCCGTCTCTGGGACGATCACTACGTAGCCTCCTTCGATTTTGCCGACTCCGTCTCCTTGATCACCTAACCCTTCAATTTCGACTTTTCTGATGTCCCCTTCGTCTACGGGAGGGCCTGACTCCGATTCAACGGTTTGCTCACGATCCGACGAATCCCGTGTGGTTTCAGTCTTCTCCGAAGGGGTTGCTACCAGCGCTACCTTTTACACCTTATCAGCTGAGATCTCCCCCTGCTGAATTTCCTGTTCAGGAACCTCAAGCACGTATGAGTCATCTTCGTGCTCAACACTAGCGCCATACAGGCAGAGCAATTCTTCTGAGATCTCCATCTGACGCATACACGGAGTAGCAGGAGGGGCTTGAGTTTATTGAAGACTCACGTTGAGGCATCCTCAGTAAACAGTCACGAGCTGGAAATCTACGCGCCTTCAACCACTCAATGTTCCTGGTACTCGAACGTCTGAATCAATCAGCAATACACCAGTGCTCTACTGAGGGAACACATCGGCACAGAACCAGATCACTCACGCGGCCGGACGACAGCAACTGTGTGGGACGTATACTGACTTTCGTGTTCCTTCGCTCGACCGTAGGCGTCGTGCTTGTGTAATTCCTCGCTGAGGTCACAGTTATCGCATTTCACTCGATACCTCATACAAGAATATTATCTTAATGATTAATAACTGTGTGGGTGAGTACCACACGTTACGTACAGACGTGAATGTCTACGGCTAAGACTGCGCGAAAACCCAAGTAATAATGATTACTCTGAGTGTGTATCGTCGAGCGCTACCCCACGGTGACGGCGCTCGGCAGCAAGAGACCGGAGTGATCGTTACGAGAAGACCGGATTAAACGTGTAATGCTGAGTGAAGAGTTAGAAAATTGCTTCCCGATTTAGCCCGATAGTATGTATAGCGTCTCTTTGAGCATTGAGCGGCTTTTTGTTGATCCTGACTCTATACGAATACAAGATGACGCAGGAAACACTCTATCCAGTGTCGATAGGCTTACTTGATCTTGGATTTGCTGGAGTCCTCCTTCTGGTTGCTCCAGTGCTGGGAGTGATAATGGGTGTGATCGGTCTCCTTGTCGTAGGGACGTGTCTTGTTCAGCATTTGGGGCCCTCTCACACAAGATCTACACCCCGAGTAGCGGGTGATGTATAGCGGAAGGATATCCAAAATCCGGTTATAATCCTGACTCATTGAAGTGCGATCAAAATCGACTACCGCAAATCGTTCAGTACGTGCAAAAGATATTGAGGTAACAGTCCAACCCAGAATCCCACCAGACACCAGTACCTGCTGTTTCTGAGGCTTTGGTTTAGGTATCCATTCAGTTTTTTGTCGTGGCTGTTGAACCGACGAGTGCGTATGGTAACAGGTGACAGAACATTCCGAAAGGCTGTCGTTATCATCACTCTCGGGATGGTGGTCCCTGCGTTTCCAGTCGCCCTTGCCGGGGATTTCGTTGTCGCTTCGCTCAGTTATCGGGTGTTTTTGGGTTTAGTCGCAATCGCCTATGGCGTCACAGTAGTTGTCTTATTCGACCGGTTGTCGTTGGACCGTCTCACATTCATATTCACGTCACTCGTCTGGCCGTGGATGGTGTTCTTCACCACCCTCTTTGGCATTCTCTTACTGAATGAGGGCGAACAAATTCCACGAGGTCCCATTGCCAATATCGTACGTACCCTCTACGGAAATCACTGGATCTGGGGGACAGAAGCTCCTGGTCAGGTCGATTACGCCGCGGCCTTTATGATCACAGGCATTATCGCAGTAGCCATCTCATCGGTTCTTCAGCGAAAAGGTCGCCACTTGTCAGACCATATTTCGTAGCCCTTTGATAGGCCTTGCTCAGGACTGATAGTTCAGAGGAATTAGGGACCGAATCCGAGGAACCCAAGGACTATGAGTGCGATACCACCCAGTATCGCAGAGAACGCGGCCATAGCCGCGTACGCACGCTGTTCCTGTTTTGCCTGTTCGGGATCCGATTCCCACTGGTTGGCACTCGGATAGCTGCGGACTGACAACGGACGAGCAAGTGCGTATCCACCGACCAAGACACACAGGACGCCCGTCGCTTCTGTCAGTACCATTCTCTGTTGTCTAGTCAGGACTGGAAGCCGTGTAGTAAGTTTTCTGTCAGTCCCTTCCGTTGATAGCTACTCGACACGCAGGCAGAATCCCACGCCTGATTCCGCTGTGAAGCCGTGAAATAAACACCATAACAACTCTTCTATGACACCCTGGGGTAAAATCAACTGGGTTTATGCTATCAAACCATCTGGACAATAACCAATTGGCAGTTCTTACACACCTAATTTGTAGATCCGCTGGCGATAGATCGGCTCAATATCCTCGTAGTAGCTATGGATATAGTGGTCGATGCCACCCGCTGGATCGTTCACACCGCCTGCCGAAGTATCGCCCCGCATATACTTGATCAGCTCCCGGTTCAGATCTTCTTCTACCCGGTTTCAGAAGGACCTCTGTGGGGTTGAAGCTGCATCGCTTCTGGGCCGGACAAGAACGCTTCAAGTTTCAGAAGGACCTCTGTGGGGTTGAAGCCACTTCGTCGGCCACCGTCAGGATTGCCGACGGCCGGTTTCAGACGGACCTCTGTAGAATTGAAGCCACGCAGTCTGTCGGGACTGCTCCTTCGAAGAAGTCGTTTCAGATGGACTACTGTGGGATTGAAGCGGTTGGTAAGCCAATAGAGATCCAGTTCATACCATCGTATAATAGATATCGTCCTTTGTCGTCCATCGCCCGCACAGCATACTGTAACTGCTGGTCTCCGGCCGTCTCACGGGCGCTGACGGCCCGCCGCGTGGCGTGGACTGTTGCTTGGTGTAAGGCTTCGTAGTAGTCGTTTTCGTCGGTTGCGAACCCCGACTCGATAGCTTTTTTTGGCCACTTCCTGGGGCGGTCGGCCGTGCCGTCGGAGATTGTGATTGCTGCCGCTTCGAGGTCTCCGGGATCGAGGTCCGTGAACCATCCCGTATTTTCGGGATTTGAGCCGCTCATAAGTTGTCTTGAATTCGGACTCGTATAGGTATTCGCGAAACCGAAGGCTTCACCGTCCTTCGAGGCGGAGGCCCCGCCCTCAAGGAGCGAGCCGAAAGGCGAGTGAGTAGGGCGGGGTAGTTTACTCGGCCGCGTACTGATTCCGGTTGATGTGTCAGAGTCACCCTCACTAGGGGGGATACTCGTCGAGGCGATACCATTCAAGAAGGCCGTCCTCATTCCCTACTGGCCGAGTCCAGATCAATCAGCCCCCGATCAGTACGATAATAGAATCAAGGTCAACTCCAACAGGTCAGTGCTCGGGCTCTATCGGTGAGACATCGAACCGCTTTCTGAACTGCTGGACTGCCTCGTCAGAGCCAACAAGGATGATGTGTTCGGTTCCCGTGAACTTCCTTTGTGGATCGACCACGCTGGTGAGTCCAGACTCGTCCTCGATGGCGATGACGCGACACCCTGTTTTCTCGTAGATGCCCGACTCGGCGAGTGTCGACCCTGAAAGCGGTGTTGCGGGGACACGGAGCAGCCGAATCTGACTCGCTGGTGCGAGGATGTCCTCGCCGCGGAGTTCCCTGGCGACCATCCGAGCGCTCACCCGTGGAACCGACAGCACGTAATCCGCTCCTGCGCTCAGTGCCTTCTGCGTCGAATCAGTGTCACCCACCCGTGTCAGTATCTCGATATTCGGATTTAGCGACCGCGCTAACACGGTTGTCAGTAGTGAAGCGGAATCGTCCGGAAGACCGATAATGATAGCACCGGCCGTCTCGATCCCTGCTTCTTCTAAGATTTCTTCCGATCCGGCGTCGCCCACGACGTCCACCCTATCGCCATCTTCGATATCGATAGTCACGACATCAAGTCCTTCCTCGGATACGACCTCCCGTGCAGCTTGGCCAACTTCACCCTGCCCGGCGATGATGATACGCTCGTGTTTCCGGAGCGTGCGGGACGGTTGCGTAAAGTCACTGAACGCCTCCAAAGCATCGTGTGCTCCTGTGAGGAGCAGTACTGTATTCGAGCGGATGATTGCATCCGGATCAGGAGGGAGCTGGAGTTCCCCATCGATCCACGCTCCGATGATATTCGCACCCGTTTCCTCCCTGATTTTCGAGTTGCGGATTCGCGTTCCTATCAGTCGGTTCCCCTGTTGGATCGGAACCTCTGTAACCTCTAACTCTCCCCCGAGCTCGATCGTGTCTGTCAGATCAGACTTGATCGAAGAGACTGCTTTCTCGGCGAGCCGGTGCCCGAGAACCCCGTGTGGGGACACCACGGTATCCGCGCCCGTCTCCAACAAGACGTCTCGCATATCGCTGTCATCGGTCAGCGTAATGATGTCGATATCTGAATCGAGTGACCGCACAGTCAGGATAGTATTGACATTCGCATCTCCGGCATCTGTAATGACTGCTCGTGCTGTCTCTATCCTGGCTCGTTCGAATGCCGTCGCATCCTGTGGGGAGCCATAAATAACAGAATAACCTTCATCAGAAAGTTCCTTGGCATTCTCTTCAGACGACGAAATCAGGACGTATTCGATACCGAGCTCTCCGAGTTCATCAAGCAGAACGGCAGAGTCACGCCGGTATTCACAGATGATGACGTGGTCGGATTTTGGGGTGAGTCGGTTGTCGAGGTTGACCTCGGCCCCAGTAAATAGCGGGATGATGATGAGGCGGAGCGTGAAAAAGCCGAGCGCGATGCCGGAGATCTGCGTTGCAGCAACGAACAAGAACATTGCCGGATGGGTCCAGAGATCGGAGTCCTGGCCGTATCCTGTTGTGGTCATCGTCTGGACGATAAATTCGAACGATGCGAATATCGATTGGTTGACTCCCTCTAACTGTGCCAGTGCAAGATTGTACGTGACCGTGTACACAAGGACCAGCGCAGCTAACCCGGTGAGGTAATACAAGACAAGGCGATCTCGCCGAGAAAGTTGGATATCAGAGAGTCGTTTCGGCAGGTCAACCATCGTGGAGTGTTACCATCTTCCTTATCACGATTTAAAAAGGATTCTTCTGTCGTTGTAGCACCTGAAATACTGATTCTGCCAGTGGTCAATCCGAGGTATACGTCATCGTTAACGCAACTCGAAGAAACCAAACTCGTCTGGTACAATTTTCTGCGGTTGGTGTGGATATCTTGTAAATAGTTAGACCACCGTCTTCCAACCTGAAATGAACTACATAAGACGATCCAAGGGCGTTTCCGCTCATCGGAGATCGGTCGAATTATATACCTAATCTATGGATTCGTTGACGGTGAACCAGCTTGCGTTCTCGAGACTGTGGCCGCTCAGAGGCGTCATTGAGTGCGGACTGGTATATGTATTCTCGAACTCCACGACGCCACGAGCGGAGCGAAGGGGACAGCGAAGCAAAAACAAACTGAAGCGCCGGGGTCTGAATGGGACATCTTAATCACTCCCGACGTTGTTTCCCCAACGTATGACCGACGCTTCCGGAACCGAGACGAAAGACCTGCTCGCGCACGTACTCCTTCCGGTCGCAAACGAGGACGACGCACTGGCGACGGCGGAGAAACTCGAACCGTACGGGCCCGACCACGTCACGGCACTGCACGTGGTGGAGAAGGGGGGCGGCGTCCCGGACAAAACGCCCGTCGAACAGTCCGAAGAACTGGCCGAGGAGTCCTACGCGGCGGTCCGTCGGATCTTCCCCGACGCCGACGATCACACGGCGTACGGCCGCGACATCGTGGATGCGATCTTCGAGGCCGCCGACGAGGTCGACGCGAGCGCCATCGCCTACCGCTCCCGCGGCGGGAACCGGCTGCTGCAGTTCGTGTCCGGGGACCTCTCGATGAAGCTGGTTACGCGAGCGGATCGCCCCGTCATCGCACTCCCCGCGGAGGGTGATTCCGAATGAACGATAGAAACGCCGTCAGGACAACTATTCGGGGCACAAGAATGCCGGCCGGAGGCAGTCTATGAGCACGGGCGACGAGGAACTGGCGAAGGACCTCGGCCCGCTCGCCGCGCTGACGATCGGCGTCGGGACGATGATCGGGGCCGGGATCTTCGTGCTCCCCGGCAACGCCATCCAGCAGTCGGGCTGGTTCGCCGTCGTCTCCTTTCTGCTCGGCGGCGGTATCGCGCTGCTAACGGCACTGTCTGCCAGCGAACTCGGCACAGCGATGCCCCGATCCGGCGGGGCGTACTTCTACGTCAACCGCGCGCTCGGCCCGCTCTTCGGGTCGATCGCGGGATGGGCAAACTGGCTCGGACTGGCGTTCGCGAGCGCCTTCTATATGGTGGGGTTCGGCGAGTACATCCGGGTGATCTTCGGCCTCACTGGGCCGCTGATGCTCGGGCCGATCGCGCTCCCCGCCGTCAAGACGATCGCCTTCCTCGGCGGGGCGCTGTTTGTTACAGTCAACTACATCGGCGCGAAGGAGACCGGGCGGTTACAGAACATCATCGTCATCCTCCTGGTCGCAATTCTGGCGGTGTTCACCGTCGTCGGCGCGCTCCGGGCCGATCCGGCCAACCTCCCGCCGAGCAAGGGCTTCGGGCCGATGATGACGACGACGGGGCTGATCTTCGTCTCCTATCTCGGCTTCGTCCAGATCACGAGCGTCGCAGAGGAGATCCAAGAACCCGGGAAGAACCTGCCGCGTGCGGTCATCGGGAGCGTCCTGCTCGTCTCGGTCATCTACGCCTTGGTCCTGATCGTGATGGCCGCGGCGGTCGAGCAGGGCTTCATCGCCGAACAGCAGGTTGCCGGTAACATCGCGGTCGTCGAGGTCGGGCGACTCATCCTCGGGCCGGCGGGCGCGATCGCGCTGCTGGTCGGCGGCCTCCTGGCGACCGCCTCCAGCGCGAATGCCTCGATCCTGGCGTCCTCGCGGATCAACTTCGCGATGGGCCGGGACAAGATCCTCACGCCGTCGATCAACGAAGTGCACCCGCGCTACGGGACGCCGTATCGGGCGATCGCCATCACGGGCGCGCTCATCCTGGGGTTCATCGCGGCCGGCAACGTCGAACTGCTGGCGACGCTCGGGAGCGTCCTCCATCTGGTCATCTACGGACTCCTCAACATCGCGTTGATCGTGATGCGCGAGGCGAACGTCGCCGACTACGAGCCCTCGTTTACCGTGCCGCTGTATCCCTTCACCCCGATAGTGGGCGCACTGACGTCCTTCGCGCTGATTGCCTTCATCAATCCGACAGTGATCCTGATCTGCGGCGGACTGGTCGTCGGCGCGATCGTGTGGTACCTGGGCTACGCACGCACCCGGACCGAGGCGATGGGAGAGCTCTCGGAGTTCATCCTCTCGCGGTCGGACTCGATGCCCGAAGCGGCGGTCTCGGCGGCCGAATCCGTCAGGCCGGACGGCGGACGGTACCGCGTGATGGTCCCGCTGGCCAACCCGCAGCACGAGGAGAACCTCATCACGCTCGCCAGCGCCGTCGCCAAGCACCACGGCGGCGTCGTCGACGCCGTCCACATCGTGACGGTGCCCGACCAGACGTCGCTGGAGTACGCGGCAGATCACATCGAAGAACACGAGGAAGACTACGACGCGCTCTTAGATAGCGCTCGCCAGCACGCCGACGAACTCGGAGTCGACATCGAGACGCGCACGATCCTCTCGCACCGCGGGTTCGAGGAGATCTTCGACGCCGCCCGGAGCCACGAGGCGGACACGGTCGTGATGGGGTGGGGTGCGAACTCGCACGGCTCCCCCGGCCGTGCCGAGAGCGCGTTCGACGAGATCACGATGGAGCTACCCGCCGATTTCCTCGTCGTCAAGGATCGCGGGTTCGACCCCGAGCGGATTCTGGTGCCGACCCGGGGCGGCCCCGGCTCGGCGTACGCCGCGGACGTCGCGAAGGTACTGCGGGAGGAGTACGGTTCGGAGATCACGCTCCTGCACGTCGCCGATTCGCAGTCGACTGGCGAGGAGTTCCTCACCGGGTGGGCCGAGGACAGGGGCCTCTCGGATGCGAACATCCGGGTCGAATCCGGTGACACGAAAGAGGAAATCGTCCGGGCCGCCGAGGACGCGTCGCTTGTGATCATCGGCGCATCCGAACAGGGGCTGCTCGTGCGACTGTTCAGAGGATCGCCCGCACAGCAGATCGTCGAAGAGGTGGACAGTTCGGTGATCCTGGCCGAAAAGAGCCACGGCCGATCGCTCCTCGATCGGCTTCTGAGCCGCTGAGCAGGCGCTCAGAGGGGTTCGTTTCTTTCGATCCGTCCCTTTCAGCGGGACCTTCCGATGAAATGAGAGCGTTGCCGACGGGGCCTATCCGCGCATCAGATTCATGACTTCGTCGGCGACGTCCGGTTCGACGGCGACGACGTAGCGGTCGCCGGCTGACAGCGTCGTGTCGGGACCGGCGATTCGGTGACCCTCGCTGTCGGAGACGATCAGCGTCCCGTCCGGAAAGCGGACCTGCGAGAGCGTTTTGCCCGCGGCCGGCGCTCCCTCCGCGACGCGGACGAGCATAATGTCGAGACTCCCCGTCACGTCCGCCAGCGTCTGGACGTCGCTTCCCAGGATCTCGTTGGCCGCCACCCGCGCGCCGGCCCGTTCGGGGAAGAGAACCGCGTCGACGAAGCGCGTGTAGGTCTCGCCGGACGCGCGATCGATCCGCGCGACGGTCCGGATCCCCGGCGTGAGTTCCTGCGCGGCCAGACAGACGGCGAGGTTCAGTCCGCTCTCCCCGGTGAGTGCCGCGATCGCGTCGGCCCGTTCGACGCCGGCCTGTTCGATGATGTCGGGATTGGTCGCATCGCCCTGGATGACCGTCGCGATCCACTCGTCGGCGATCTCCGAGACGATCCGTTCGTCGCGTTCGATGATCGTTACGTCGTGGCCGCGGTCGGCGAGGATCTCGGCCGTCTGGAAGCCGACGCGCCCGCCGCCCGCGATGATGATGTCGAGTGTGCTTGTCATAGGATCAGTCTTCAGTCGCCGGTGTCATTTCAGTGTCGGTGCGGTTCTCGCCTCGGTCGGACCGCGCTCGCACGCGGTTGAGCGCGACGTACATCAGCCCCCCCAGCAGGATCCACGCGACGCTGAGCCCCAGCGCGAGCGGATCCGTCCGGAGCAGGTACTCCACGAGCACCCCGGTCAAGAGGAGATTGAGCGCGACGCCTATCAGCGGCGGCGCGGGGTAGTACGGCATCTTGTAGGGGCGGTTCATATTCGGGCGCTCCCGGCGGAGTCTGATCACGGCGACGTTGACGATGATAAAGGAAAGCAGGAAGAACAGACTCGCCATATTCCCGGCACTCTGTGTCGGGAGCGCGACTGACCCGAGCATCACGATCGCGCTCGTGAGGATCGCGACGAACGGCGTCCCGTAGCGGTGGTGGATCTGCCCGAACGAGGGCAGGAGCTGACCCTCACGACCCATCGAGAACGCCACCCGCGAGGAGGCGATCACGACCGCGTTCAGCGCAGTCAACGTCGAGAACACCGCCCCGAAGACGATGAGCGCGCCGCCGTTCTGGATGATCGGCAGTCCGGTCGGCATAAACGACGTCGCCGCCGCGGCGATGCCTGCCTCGCCGGCGTCGGCGAGTCCGTCTGCCCCGAGGGTGCCGACGGCGACGGTGACGACCGCCAGATAGACGATGACGGTCGCGATCAGACTCACGAAGATCGCCTTCGGGATGTTCTCACGGGGGTTCTCGACTTCCTCGGTGACGGTGGTGATGAGGTCGTAGCCCTCGAACGCGATGAACGTCAGCCCCATCGCCGGCAGTACTGCGGTCGCACCGGCTCCCTCGGGGAACAGCGGCTGGAACTCGGCCCCCGAGAACATCGGGGACGCGAAACCGAAGCCGACGAACACGACAAGGATGCTCACCTTGATGATCGTGAAAATCGTCTCGGCGCTCCCGCTTGCAGCCGTCGAGACGGCGTTGAGCGCGACCAGCCCCAGCACGGCGACGAACGCCAGGAGGAACGCGAGCGGCACCGCCGCATCGACGACCGGCAGGGCGATGGCACCCACCTGGTCGGGTGGCGGGACGATCCCGTAGACGTGCAACAGTTCGAGGAAGTTCGGCGCGAAGCCGAGCGCGTACAGCCCGCCCGCGATCATATAGGCGAACCAGAGCATCCAGCCCATAATGAACGACGAGAGGTCGTCGAAGATCTCCCGGACGAACGCGTAGCCGCCGCCGCTCTTCGGGATCGACGCCGCGAGTTCGGCGTACGAGAGCCCGGTAAAGGCTGTGACTGCCCCGTTCAGGGCGAACACCAGGATCGCAGCGGGCCCAGCGATTTCGGCGGCCAGTCCCGTCAACACGAAGATGCCGGCCCCGATCATCGCCCCCATTCCGATCATCGTCGCATCGAGCAACCCGAGTTCGGCTTCCGGGGACCGCGTTTGACTGCCGCTCATCAGGTAACACCGTCGTTTCGTTCCGTGTCCATCGTACGCTCTCGATCAGCTGTTCGTCGCATATTATTATCCGGGGAATTCCTCTGACGGAAGAATTGAACCGAGGTTTATTAAAATGGTGGCGGCGGCCGGACGAGTGATTCCAGCCGCCTGGGAATCGAGCAGTCGGTGAAGTGACAGGCCCGAGAACAGTCTCCCTGATGACCCGAACGAAACGGTTCGTGATCGCCGGTGGCGGACGAGTCGGACTGCAGACCGCCGAGAACCTCGCGGGCCAGAATCACGAGGTCGTGTTGATCGAGTCCGACGAAGAGCGGGTCGCGGAACTTTCTGACGCCTACCTCGGCCCCGTGATCCACGGCGACGCCACGCGCCCGTCGATCCTGAAGCAAGCCGACCTGACCGACGCCGACGCGATCGCCGCACTCACCGACGAGACGGGGACGAACCTGGCGATCTGTATGGAAGCCCAACAGCTCGCCCCGTCGATCCGGACGCTCGCGCGCGCGGAGACGCGAACTGACCACGAGTACGACGAAGTCGTCGACGCGACCCTGATGCCACAGTACCTCGGCGGCGACCACGCCGCGGATATGCTCACGGGCGAGGGGATCCGGACGCTCGTGTACCCGACTGCAGACCTCGATATCATCGAGGTAACCGTGACCGAATCGGCGCCGGTCGCCGGCCGGCAGCTCGACGAGATCGCGCTTCCGGAGGGCAGCCTCCTGCTTTCGACCGCCGACCGGGAGGAACTCGCCGGCCCCGAGACGAGATTGGAGCCAAACGAACGGTACATTGTCGCTGTCGAGTCGGACGTCGTCGACGAAGTGCTGAATCTGATGCGGGGGTAGCACTCCGGGAAGGGTTTTATTCGGGCCTATCAAGGTATCCCTATGACCACCTGGGACGAGCGCTTCCGCGCGGGGGAGTACCCGACCGATCCCGACCCCTCGCCGGTACTGGAACGATACGTCGAGACGTTCCCCGACGGTCGCGCGCTCGACATCGCGACGGGGACGGGGCGGAACGCCGTGTTCCTCGCCCGCGAGGGGTATCGCGTCGACGCCATCGACCAGTCGCGCGTCGGACTGGAGATCGCCAGAGGAAACGCCGAATCCCACGGCGTCGCCGGGCGGACGAACTGGATCCAGGCCGACGTGCCCTCCTTTTCCTTCCCCGAGGCGACCTACGACGTCATCACGATCAGTTTCTACCGCGCGATAGATCGCCTCGCGGACATCAAAAACGCCCTCGCGGACGGCGGCGTCCTCTTCGTCGAGCACCACCTCCGGACGAGCGACCCCGTCGACGTCGGGCCGCCCGGCGGCCGGTACCGGTTCGGCGCCAACGAACTCCTCCACGCGTGTCTCGACCTCACGGTCCTCTACTTCGACGCGACGACAGAACAGCTAGAAGATGGCAGAACCACGGCGACAGCGCGGATCATCGCCCGCAACACCACAGGTCGCGAGCAGTCGTATCCCGAGCCGGAGCGGTAGCGTCGTGGTCGCTGTCGCCACGGACACTCCCGCTTTCCCGGCGACACCGTTTTTCCGCCTCGCGCCCTCCGGACAGCCGTGACGAACGGATCCCTCCAGTCGGACCTCCAGACGCTCCACGAGCACCTCGCGGCGACGAGCGAACGGCCGGTCGAGCGGACCGCGAGTCGGTGGATCGGCGAGTCGGAAGCGATCGCCGACGACCTCGTCGGGCGGGACGCCGATCCGGACGTCGTGGCCGAGCGGATCGGTCACGTCGTCGACCTCCTCGCGAACGTCGACACGACCGAGGACGCGGCCGCCGACGAACACGTCGACGCCGCCCGGACCGTCGCGGCGGAGATTCTGGAGGCGGTCGACGAATCAGATGGATAGACGTCCAGCAGTCGCCACGGTTCGTTGTCGGATTGTCGATGACTCCCCACAGATCACGACAAGAGTTAACACACTCGGCGCCCTACCAGCGTGAGTGATGAGTGGTCGACGGTCTTTCATCTGCCGGAAGTGTGGTGCCCGCGTCTCCCCGGGGTCGTTCCGCGCCAGATGTCCCGATTGTGAGGGTGAACTGAGCATCCTCGACGACACCGCACGGGGAGAGGCCGACTGAGATGCCGGCGGGTGACTGCGACGGCGGCGCACAGTATCCCCCGACAGACCCGCGTCGGATCCGGTCGCTGGCAGTGACGACGGCGGACGTCGTCGACGCGTTCGAGGCGTCGGTCCGCGGCGGCCGAGAGCTTGTGCTCCGGGTGACACCGCCGTTCTCCGGCCGGATGCGGGCGCGACTCCACGCGGTCGACGTCGTCGAGTCGGCGACACCGTCGGGAACGGCAGCCGAAACCGGCGACGTGGACGACGGATCGGCAGCCGAAAACGAGCGCGACGCGGGCGATGGAACGAGGGACGACACCGCCGAGACAGCCCCGATCCACCTCCCGCCCGAGCGGTTTCTGTCGGAACCGCCGTCGTATCCGACAGTCGACGACACCGAGGACGCGCTCCGGGATTCGGAGACGCCGTACACACCGGAACGGCACCGAAAGCGGCACCAGCGCGCCGTCGACGCGTGGCGCACGGCAGTCCGCGAGCGGTTCGTCGAGGAGATCACTCTTGAGACCGATGCGGGTCCACACACCGTGGCAGTCTCGTATCTCGGCTAGAAGGTCCTCGACCGGGGGAACGCGCACCGAACCGAAACAACCCTTGTGGGCCCGTCGACGCCGGGAAGGAGGTTGACAGACAGCCGAGAGCGGTACACAGGCCCGCAAACCGGCGTTCATCCGGCGCAATTCGGACGAACCCGAGAAGACTGACCCGCGGGTTTAAATCCGATCGGGCGAGTATCTCCGCCCGTGCCATCGAATCGTCGTGTGCTGGCCGCAGTCGCCATCGCACTACTCCTGACGACGAGCGGGTGTATAGGCTTTCTCACCGGAGACGAGCCGCTCAGAATCTCCGCCGAGCCGGCCACCGTCGCCGACGGGACGGTCGCGGAGACGGGCTACGAGCTGAACGACACGCGGACGGTTGAGGTCGACCGGTCGTTCGAGGTCGCCGGCCAGGAACGGCGGGTCATCGCCTCGAACCAGATCACCGACTACAAGAAGAGTATGGAACTCCAGCCGCTGGGTGAGGTCGACCTCGGTGTCTTCACAGTGGTCTCGACGCCCGCCGTCGAGGTCGCCGGACAGACACTCAACCCGATCGGGAGCTACTCCAACGCTCGGCTGGTCGAGTTAGTCCAAGAGCAGTACTCCGGGCTGAGCGACATCGAACAGGTGAGCGAGCAGAACATCACCGCCCAGGGCACCGAAACGACGGTGACGAAGTTCGCCGCGACGGCGACTTTCGAAGGCCAGGAGATCGACGTCTTCGTCCACGTGACGAAGTACCGCGACGGCGACGACTTCATCCTCGCGATCGGGGTCTACCCCCAGCAGCTCGACGGCGAGGAGGAGAACATCCTCTCGATGATGCGCGCACTCGAACACCCGGCATAGTCGACGGGCTGATCCGCCACAGTCGTCGGCCCGATCCGGTGAAGTCGACGGGCTGATCCGCCATAGTCGTCGGCCCGATCCGGCGGAGTCGACGGGCTGATCCGCCACAGTCGTCGGGAGGAACCGATGGGAGCATCGCGGCGGTGCCGACACTCCGAACAACGCTTTTGTCCTTTCTCCGCGAGGGTCGGGTATGCCACGAACGCGGACCCTCGGCATCGGCCTCACGGCGCTTGCCGTCCTCGGCTACGCGATCGGCGTTGCAGCGCCGTATCCGGGCCGGGCGGCCAGCCTCGTGGGCGTGATGGTCGGCGTGACACTCTACGCGATCGGCTCAGTGGGGGGTGGATCGCAGTGATCTCAGCGATCGTCTACGACGTCGGAACCGTCGACCACCACACGATCACGAACGAACCGGACCTCGAAACGGCTCGGCACGCCCCCGGGACCACGTGGGTCCGGGTAAATTCGCCCACAGCAGAGGAGCTCAGTGCCGTCGAGGAAGCGTTCGGGCTCCACCCGCTGGAACTGGAGGACGTCCGGAGCGACGTCCGGCCGAAGACAGAGGAGTTCGAGGAGCACACGTTCGTCCTGGTGAAGACTGTCGCGCTCGAACGGGGTGAGACCACGTTCGACGAGGAGATCCGAACCCAGCCGATCGGCCTGTTTCTCGGCGACGACTGGCTCGTGTCGGTGACTATGGAACCGGAGCGCGTCCCCGTCGTCTCGGACGTCTGGCAGTCCGTCGAGAACCAGCAGGGGCGGACGCTGAAGCAGGGCCCGGACTTCGCAGCCTACCGCGTGATCGATGGGACCGTCGACGACTACTTCGATCTGCTGGACAGCGTGGGCGACACCATCGAGGATATCGAGGAGGCGATCCTCTCGACCCCCGACGAGACGCTCATCGAGAGCCTCAACGACGTCCGCCGCGACCTCCTGTCGTTCCGAAAGGTGGTCTGGCCGATGCGGGAGGCGATCGGCGTGCTCGCACGCGGAGATGTCGAGGGAGTCGAGCCGGTCACCGAGAAGTACTATCGGGACGTCTACGATCACCTCGTCGAGATCGTCGACCTCACCGAAACCTACCGCGAACTCACCCGCGGGACGCGCGATATCTACCTCAACGTCGTCTCCCAGTCGACGAACGAGGTGATGAAGCGGCTCACCGTCGTCGCAACGATCTTCATCCCGCTGACCTTCGTCGTCGGCGTCTACGGGATGAATTTCGAGGGCCACGCGTCGAACCTTCCGGAACTGACGTGGGCGTACGCCTATCCGGCCGTGGTAGTGGGGATGGCCCTCGTGACCGGAATCTTGCTTTTGCACTTCCGGACCGAAGGGTGGATCTGACGTCGTCGCGGCGACCGATCCAACTGCAACTCCTGCGAAACGTATATATAATCGTGAGGAATCTTCGATAGTGCCGACAGAAATGCCAAAATGCACTTTCCGCCGCGTTTTCGAGGCTCTCGGTCCGAAACAGCTTTGAGAAAGCTTTATATACTTGAGGTACTTACTGATAGTAAGTTCAGTTCCGGCGGGACGTCTCTCTCACTCTTTCCCGACCGAGAACGAACACTCCCCCACTATGAGCAACACAGAAACCCGAGAGTACGTCGAGAGCCGCACACCGCAGGCCAGCGAGAAGGACCGAGCGACCGAACAGGCGAGCGAGGAGACAGAACAGGAGGAGACGCAGGTCTGTCCGGAGTGTGGTGGCACGCTCGTCGCCGACGAGGCACACGGCGAGACCGTCTGTACGGACTGTGGACTCGTGGTCGACGAGGATTCGATCGACCGCGGGCCCGAATGGCGCGCGTTCGATAGCGCCGAGCGAGATCAGAAATCCCGCGTCGGTGCGCCGACGACGAACCTGATGCACGACAAGGGTCTGTCGACGAACATCGGCTGGCAGAACAAAGACGCCTACGGCAACTCCCTGTCGTCGCGGCAGCGCGAGCAGATGCAGCGGCTGCGAACCTGGAACGAGCGGTTCCGCACCCGGGACTCGAAGGAGCGGAACCTCAAGCAGGCCCTCGGCGAGATCGACCGGATGGCCTCGGCGCTGGGCCTCCCCGAGAACGTTCGGGAAACGGCGTCAGTCATCTACCGCCGCGCGCTCGACGAGGACCTCCTGCCCGGCCGGTCGATCGAGGGCGTCGCCACCGCAGCCCTCTACGCCGCGGCCCGTCAGGCCGGGACTCCGCGGTCGCTCGACGAGATCGAGCGCGTCTCCCGCGTCGACAAGATGGAACTGACGCGGACCTACCGCTACGTGGTCCGGGAACTCTCGCTCCAGGTCGAACCCGCCGACCCCGAGCAGTACGTCCCCCGGTTCGCCTCGGAACTGGGCCTCTCCGACGAGGCCGAGCGGACGGCTCGGGAGCTCCTCCGGAACGCGAAGCGCGCCGCGATCCACTCGGGGAAGTCGCCGGTCGGCCTCGCGGCTGCTGCAGTCTACGCCGCCGCTCTGCTGACGAACGACAAGGTAACCCAGAGCCAGGTCAGCGACGTCGCCAACGTCTCCGAGGTCACGATCCGCAACCGCTACAAGGAACTGCTGGAAGCCGGCGACGCGGGCATCGTTGCCTGATCGGGACCTCGCAGTCAGACAGTTTCCGTGACCACTGGCCGACGCACCAACCTTTATTGACGTACCGGGATTCGGTCCGACTATGGTCGAAGCGTTTGTGAGACTCCTGTGTCCCGAATGTGGGAAAGATTGGCAAGCGGAGCCGACGTCGCTGCCGAATCACCGCGAGAACTTCACCTGTTCGTCCTGCGGTGCGACGCGCCGACTCGCGGAGTTTATGCGGACCGAACGCGACCTCGACGCGGTAAAACAGTTCGAGTAGCGGTTCCTGAGGCTCTCGTGGTACTTAGTACTCTCGTCTCTTCCCGTCGAGCGCCGTCAACGGGTGGCGCTCGGCAGTAACAGGGAGAGCAATCAGCCTCAGATATCCGGCACCGAGGAGATCGCCCCGCAGGCGTCACACTTCAGCACTGTCGTCCCCCGCTCGTCGACGAGACGCGTGTCCGGCGAGCCACACTCGCTGCACGTGACGAAGCCCTCGACGTAGGCCTCTAAGGCGTCGGCGACCCGTTGCTGTTTGAAGTCTCCGGTGAACCGGGCGCGTCCCCGGTCGTCGATCTGCGCGCTCGTGCCGAGTTCCGACTGCAGGAAGCGCATCAGGTGATCGGGGTCGCGCGCGAGCCGATCGTGGACCGCCTCGAAGTTCTCCCAGACGGTGACGTTCCCCTCCGGGCGGACCTCCGGGTCCGGAACCTCGAACCGGTCGCCGCCGCTTGCGATCTCCGGAGACTGTTCGAGCGCTCGATCGAGCTGGTCCTCGTAATCCATACGGCGTGGTAGGAGACGCGCGATGTAAAGCGTTCATATGTCCAGGCGCGTCCCGAGCCGCGCGCCGCCAGTACTTATATAGTTATGCCTTCCGGGGAGAGAAACCGCGATCAATTACTCCACTGTGACGGGAATCGTTCATTATCGAACACGGTAAATCCGCCGAATCGGGCCGTTTCACCCCAATATTCGCCAGACGTTTGTTAACGATACTCAGGATAATAATATATTCTTCCAGTCTCAACCTTTGGTTGCTTATGAAAAAGCAGGAGCTCATCCACCTTCACGGCCTGCTTGCGGAGGTACACACACAGGTCGAATCGTGGGAGAACGAAGAAGTGCCGCTGGAAGCATACAACGAACTCGGCGTCCGACCGACATCGATCCACAAATCGAAGACGGATCACAAAGCCGCCGTATTTAAACTGATCAAAGGAATCACCGGATCGCTCGACGAGGCGGAGCAGGACCCCGTCGCAGCGACTGCCGACTGAACGCGACATCTCGCCGCATCCTCCCTGTGCTACACCGACCAGCGCCAGCGCTGACCTGCGGATGACTCCCGTCTTTCTCCCGTCGTTCTCGTTTCCGATCAGGGAACGCCTCTCTCTCGGACACTGATAGATTCAGCCGGCGCGGGAGGCTCATACCGATCACTCTCACTGTTTACCGCCGAACGTCACCCCCGTTGGCGGGAAGAGACGAGAGTAATCAGTATCAGTCGTCGGGGCGCGCCAGCAATTCGTCGCGATACTGTGCGATCGCCTGGATGACCTTCTCGGCATCCTCGTCCGGCACCTCGTATTCGTCGAGGGTTTCAGAGAGAATCTCGACCGCCCGCACGATGTGGTCTTCGGTGAACGGGACGTGGAGATGCGCCTCGCGGACCGGTTCGGCATCGTACGTTTCCGGGCCGCCCGCAGCCTCACAGAGGAAATCGGTCTGGGTGCGCCTGAGCCGTTCGAGATCGGCGTCTTCGAAGAACGGGCCCAGCGTTTCGTCTTCGACCAGCCGATCGTAGAACTCATCGACAACAGCACTGATTCCGTCGCGGCCGCCCAGCCGCTCGTAAAGCGTCTCCTTCGTCATAGGTATCACTGACTGCTCGAAGTACACGATACTATCGGTCGACGTCCGAAACCTGGACGGACGTCCGGATCCGCTCGGGAGAACCGCCGTCGTCGCCGGTTCGGGAGCGAGCCGCGACCACCGGAATCGTCACGCGGGGCCGCTTCACCCGTCGTCGACGAGTTCGTCGAACTCGGGGATGAGGTCCTCGTCGTCGTCCGCACCGTCCGCCGATCCCTCGGCTGACTCGGCGGTCGTCTCGTCTTCGTCTCCCTCGTCGTCCCCGTCTTCGTTCCCTGCCTCGTCATCGTCTTCGTCCCCCTCGCCGTCCTCGTCTTCGATCTCTTCGACGGAGAGTACCTTCAGCGGGACGTTGTCGAGCCGCTGGCCGATCTCCTTGCGCGCGATCCGGGAGGCGTGTTGCTCCCGCTCGACGTTGAACACGGTCATCTCCAGTTCGAGGGCGACGAGCGCCTCGTCGGCCGCGATGAACGCCGGGGAGAGTTCCTCGCCCTCGGGCGAGGTCCGCGACCCCATCGAGATTTCGACGTAGCTCAGGTCCGGATTGAGCATCTCGCCCGTCTTCGAGATGGCGATGCGAATCGCCTCGTCGGGCGTCGTCACGTCGTACACCGGGATGGCGGCCTCAACGACGACTCTACAGTCCATACGTGTATGTACAACGGCCTGCGGCATCAAAGATTCGCCCGTTTGATACGGTACTGTTCAGATAAGGAGAAAAGTGACGAGGAGATTGAGAGGAAGATATCGGAAGCCCCCGCGGTCTCGACGGCTGCGACTCGCTGCGGTCCTCGGACTCCGTCCTGCGGTCCTTGCGTCGTCTCGCTCGTCGAGACCGCGGCCCCTTCCAGTCCCACCCGATGGCGGTTTTCCAGCCGGTAGTCGCTTATCTGAACACTGCCCGGCCGCGACACGCTCCGCGGCCACCCCACGGTCTCGGATCCCCGGCAGTCACTGCTCGCGCGCGCGGAGATAGTAGAACAGATACGTCTGGACGTATCCGGCGTACTCGCCGCCGAGACGGTCCCGCACCGCCCGCGACGTCTCGGCGTAGTTCCCGCGGTCGCAGTCCGGAAAGTGCTCGGATATGGCCGTCCGGATCCAGGTGTCCAGCGGGACCGCTTCGAGGTAGCCCAAGGAGAAAAGCAGGACGCAGTCGGCGACCTTCTCGCCGACGCCGACGAACTGCGTCAGGTACTCCCGGGCCGCCTCGTAGGGGCGGCCGGCCGCCTCGGAGGGGTGGGCCTCACCGTCTGCGACCATCTCGGCCGTCCGCTGGACGTAGGGCGCGCGATAGCCGAGTTTGAGGTCGCGGAGTGCCGCCTCGCTCCGCGCGGCTAGCTGGGCAGGCTCGGGGAACGCGTCGAGTGTCTCCGACCCCAGCCGGTACTCCTCGCCGAACTCCCGGGCGAGTGCGGTCTGCATTCCGTGGATCCGCGCGACGCGCATCTGCGCCGAACAAATGAACGAGATCAGACAGGGAAACGGCGGATCGCGGACGAGTCGCATCCCGCGGTAGGCGTCGAACGCCCGCTCGATGAGGTCGTCGTCGGGGGCGGTGTCGTAGATGGCATCGAGGTCGTCGTCGAGACGGAGCAGGTGCATCAGAAGCGGGACGGGATCTGCAGTCGCTTCCCACTCCAGCCGACCGTCGCGCTGCCGGATCCGGACGGCGACGTGCTCGTCGGTGACGCCGTCGATCGGCGGGACGACCGTCCGGTACCAGGCGTCGCCGCCGTGGACGTCCATCGACTCGTACATCCGCCCGTCGGCGCGGTCCCACAGGTACGACTGTCCGCTCTCGACGGTCGCCTGCAGGTCGAACGGGCCGGCGATTTGGGAAAGATCGATCGCGCCGGATTCGAGGTGGGAACCGACGGCCGGGTCGGGGTCGGCAGTCATCGTCACACCGGAGGGACGCGAGAGGGATGGCGATTTCGATGCGTGACAGCAGTTGCACGCCAGGGGAACGGGAGACGGACCGCGACGCCGTCGATCCCGTCAGTTCCGGATGTTCTCGTCCGTGAGGCGGGCGAGACGTTCCGCGAGGTCGTCGTCGAACGCCGCCGCAGTGCAGCGCCACGTCCAGTTGCCAGTCGCGGTACCGGGCGTGTTGAACCGCGCATCTTCCCCGAGGCCGAGGACGTCCTGCACCGTCGTGAACGCGAGGACGGCGTCGGAGCGCCAGACGGCCTCGATCATCGACCAGTGGATCTCCGAGCCGTCGGCGCCGATGTTGTATTCGAGACAATCTCGCTGCCGCGGCGGGAGCGACTCGTAGTAACCGACGATGGTGTTCGTGTCGTGCGTCGACGTGTAGCCGACGCTGTTCTCGGGGTAGTGCATCGGCTGGTAGCGGTCGCCCTCGCGGCACCAGTCGGCGTAATGCGGAACGCGCATCTCGGGAAAGCCGAACCGATCGCGGAGGTCGACCAGGCTCTGGTCGACGAACCCGAGATCCTCGACGATGAACGGCAGTTCGCCGACCTGCGCTTCGACGGTCTCGAAGAAGTCGTGGCCGGGCGCGTCGCGCCACTCCCCCGCGGCCGGGGAATCGGCGTCGGCAGGGATCGCCCAGTACTCGTCGAACCCCTTGAAGTGGTCGATGCGGGTGACGTCGACCAGTTCGAGGAGGCGCTCGATCCGTGCGAGCCACCACTCGTAGCCCTCGTCCCGCAGGGTCTCCCAGTCGTAGACGGGGTTGCCCCAGCGCTGCCCGTCGTCGCCGGGGTTCGGGGGCACGCCGGCGACTGCGGCTGGGTCGAGGTCGTCGGTCAGATCGAAGACCTCGGGGTTGGCCCACACGTCGGCGCTGTCGAGCGCGACGTAGATCGGGAGGTCGCCGACCAGATCGACGCCGCGCTCGTCGGCGTACGCCCGGAGGTCGCGCCACTGGCGGTCGAAGGTAAACTGGACGAACTTCCGGTAGGCGACTTCGTCGGCCAGGTCCTCCCGGGCCGCCGCGAGCGCGTCGGGGTCGCGCCCGCGGATCGGCGCCGGCCACGACGTCCACGAACCGTCGTGGCGCGTCCGCAGCGCCATAAACAGCGTGTAGTCGTCGAGCCAGTCGGACTCGCGCTCGCAGAAGTCCTCGAAGGCCTCGGGGTCGGCAGCGTCGGCGTGGAAGCGTTCGGCCGCGTCACGGAGCCGCGGGAGCTTGTACTCGCGGACGTGGTCGTAGTCGACGTGATGCGGGGAGAACTCGGGTGTCGAATCGGTCCCCGATCCCGGTGCCGTGTCGGCCGCCGACGCGTCGAGATAGCCGGCGTCGACGAGTCGGTCCAGACTCACGAGCAGGGGGTTTCCCGCGAACGCGGAGTACGCCTGATACGGGGAGTCGCCGTGGACCGAGGCGGTGGGTCCCAGCGGACAGAACTGCCAGGAGGACTGCTCGCCGGCCGCGAGCCAGTCGACGAACGCCCGGGCGCCCTCGCCGAGGTCGCCGATGCCGTGGGGGCCGGGCAGGGAGGTGAGGTGGAGGAAGACGCCACTGCGTCGATCGAATCGCATACTCGCACCTCCCGCGGGAGCTACGTTAAGGATGCGGTCGGGCCGGCCTGTCGCGCGAGAGGGCCGCCGCCGCGACGAAACGCCCACAATTAACACCGCGCGGCCCCTCTCGGCAGTCGTGCATCCGAAGACGGTCCTCATCACCGGCTGTTCGTCCGGCATCGGTCGCGCTGCGGCCCTCGCCTTTCTCGAAGAAGACTGGTGCGTCTACGCGACCGCCCGGAACCCCGCCGACATCGAGACGCTCGGCGAACGGGGCTGTCGCATCGCGACGCTCGACGTCACCGACGATGACGACGTCGAGCGGGTGGTCGACCGCATCGTCGACGAAGAGGGACACATCTCCTGTCTCGTCAACAACGCCGGATTCGGGCAGATGGGGCCGATCGAGGACGTCCCCACCGAACAGGTCCACCGGCAGTTCGACGTGAACGTCTACGGCCCCCACAGACTGATCCGGGCGGTGCTGCCGCATATGCGGGCCCAGGAGGACGGGACGATCGTCAACGTCTCCAGTGCCGCCGGGCGGCTCTCGTTCCCGGGCGGCGGCGTCTACGCGGGCTCGAAGTTCGCCTTAGAGGCGATGAGCGACGCGCTCAGAAACGAGGTCGACGAGTACGGCGTCGACGTCGCCATCGTCGAACCGGGGCCCGTTGAGACGAACTTCACCGATCGCGTCAAGCAGGAGGTCCACGGCGACGGTGCCGAAAACGGCGCTGACGGCGGCGCATCGAGCGACGGCAGCGCGAGGACCAGCGACGAGGAGATCCCCGGCGTCGAGCGCTCCGGCGCCTACGAGTCCTTCTACGAACTCTTCTCGGAGACGCAGTTGATCGGCGGCGGCGGCCTCGGCGCCATCTCGCCGGAACGCGTCGCAGAGGACATCGTCGACGCTGCCTCTTCGACGAAGCCGCGGGCGCGCTACCAGCCGGGGACTGCCGCGCGGGTTACGGTGCTGGCGCGACACCTGCCCTCGCGGTGGCTCGACACCGCCTACCGATACCTCAGAAAACTTTGATCGACCGGATTTCTGCCGACCGGACGTCCGCTGACGGGGGCTGACTACTCCAGACACGCGGCGACGACACGCAGCGCTGCCTCGCCACGGACCTCCTCGGCCAGAAGCGGCACGCGCTTGACGTCGCGGCTGCGGAACAGGTCCGTCGCGCGGCCGATGGCATTCTGCTGGACCTCCCAGCGTCGCTGGCAGAATTCACAGTGCTCCAGGTCCGGCGATACCACCCACCGATCGTCGACGTCGGCGCTCGTCACGTCGACCAGATTCTCCATCACTCGATTGACGACGAGGGTCTCGACGGGAATTCCGTAGTTGTCGAGGCGGTCGACGAGCCGCTCGGTCTCGACGACGCTCATCTCCTCGGGCACCATCACCACGCGGAAGTCGGTCTTCGCGGGATCCCGGAGGACCCGACGGAGCCGCTCGATCCGCTCGCGGAGTTCATCGAGGTCCGGCGCGGCGGCGTCGTCGCCGCCGCCCATCCCGAACATCCCCTTGACGCCTTCCATCATCCCGGAGAACTGCTGGCGGAGCTTCGCGATCCGTCCGAGCATCGAGTCCATCAGCTCCGGGAGTTCGAGCAGCCGGAGTGTGTGCCCCGTCGGCGCGGTGTCGACGACGACGCGGTCGAACCGCGGGTCGTCGAGGTATTCGAGCAGTTGCTGCATCGCCGCCGCCTCGTCGGCCCCGGGCATCGAGCCGGGGTCCATCCCGCCGCCGAGCAGTTCCTCCATCCCGCCGAGGTCGCCGAACGGCGAGCCGCCAGCACCGCCGGGACCAGCGTTACCGGTTCCGCCCCCAGTCTCGAAGGGGTTCTCGTCCACGTCGGCGTCAGGATCGAAGCCGGTGTCGGAACCGAAGCCGCCAGTGCCGCTTTCGGGGCCGAATCCGCCGCCGCCAGCCCCGTCGCCGCCGGGTCCAGCGCCACCGCCAGCGAACGGACCGACTGCCGCGTCGGGATCGATCTCGGCGGCGTACAGCGGCATAGTCTCGCGGATCCGGGTCGGCTCGGCCGGGATGTCCACGTCGAGCGTATCAGAAAGCGAGTGTGCGGGATCCGTCGAGACGACGAGCGTGGCCGTGCCGGCCGACGCCGAGGCCAGAGCCGTCGCGGCCGCCATCGTGGTCTTGCCGACGCCGCCCTTGCCGCCGTAGAGGACGTACTCCGGCGCGTCGACCGTCTCGGGGAGCGACGTCGCGTCGTCGACGCGCTCGACCGACTCCTCGCCCGTCGTGTCCTCGCGGTCCCCGGCGTCCTCGACGACCTCGACGTCGATCGTGTGGTCGTGGTCCGCCTCGGTGTCCTCGTCCGGCGGATCGCCCTCCGCGGTCTGCTCTTCGTCGACAGCGTCGGCGTCGGTGTTCGACATACGCGGGACGACGAGATGGGGACTTGTGTACTTCTCGGTGTCGCGGCCGTCACAGCGTGTGCGCTGGCGGCGGCGGGATCCCGCTCACCGGTCCTCGAAGTAGGCCGCGAGCCGATCGGCCGCCTCGGTCGTGCGGTCGGTACACAGCGTAAAGCGGATCCACTCGTCGTAGGCGCTGCCGAACGCCTCGCCGGGCATCCCCGCCACGCCCGCCTCGTCGATCAGCCGCTCGACGTTCGAAAGCGTCCCGGGGAACCCCTCGAAGCGAGCGAGGACGTAAAACGCGCCCTCGGGCGTCGTGTAGTCGGCGCCGGCGGCGTCGAGCGCGGTCGTGAAGTCGTCGATCCGTTCGCGGAGCGTCGTACGGATCGATTCGTAGTACGACGGCGGCGTCTCCTGCAGCGCCTTCGCGACTGCGACCTGCGCGGGTCGACTCCCAGTCAGGTTCACGAGCATATGACGCGTCCCCGCCTCCTCGACGAGATCATCGGGAAAGACGGCGTAGCCGACGCGGAATCCCGTGATCCCCAGCGACTTCGAGAACGACGCGGTGACGACGACGTGGTCGTGGTCGAGGGTGAGCGCGCTCTCGAAGCGTCCGGTGAAATCGAAGTGGTCGTACACCTCGTCGACGATCAGCAGGGCGTCGTGGGTCGCCGTGACCTCGGCAATCTCCTCGACGGCTGCGGGGTCGTAGACGGCCCCGGTCGGGTTGTTCGGGTTGTTGAGCACGACCGCCGCAGTGTCGGCCGAGACGGCCGCCCGTATCGCCGGGACGTCGAGGTGGCCGTCCTCGCGGGCGGGCACGCGAGTCGTCGTTCCGTCCAGCATCCGCGCCCGCGCCGGGTAGTACGGGTAGACTGGGTCGGTCACGACGAACTCCGCGCCGGCGTCGCGCTCCATCGCTCGGGCCATCGCGAGGTAGTTGGCTTCGCCCGCGCCGTTGGTGACGATGAGTCGCGACTCGTCGACGTTCCGCCGGGCGGCGATCGACTCCCGAAGCACACTGAGTCCCTCGCTCGGCTGGTACTGGAACTCCGGCGGATCGCTGTCGGCGTACTCTCGGAGCCCCTCCCGGAGCGGCGCCGGCGGTTCCCAGTCCGGGTGCCCGGAGACCATATCGACGACGTCGCGGTCGGCGGCAGCGGCGTAGCCGATGACGCGCTGGAAGAGCGGTTCGTCGTAGGCGTCGTCTGCCTCTCCAGTATCGTCACCGGTGCCGCGCCGGCTGTCGCCGCTGTCGTTCATCTCGTGCCCGGCGACGGCCGCCGGGGAAGTGTGTCTTTCGACGTGGGCGGACTCGGTCTTTCGACGCGCACGGCCCTGGTCTTCCGACACAGACAGTGCCGACCACACGGTCGGGCGAGACGCGGGAGACGGTCTTTTGTCGGCGGCCCGCATCTTTCCACCTATGCGAGAGTTCCAATCAGAACCGCCGGTCGAAGAGCGCGTCGGCGACGCACTCCGGGAAGAGGCGACCATCGCTGTCGCCGAATCCTGTACGGGCGGGCTGATCGGCTCGCTGCTCACGGACGTTCCGGGCTCGTCGACGTACTTCGATCGGTCGCTGGTCACGTACTCCTACGAGGCGAAACTGACCGCGCTGGGCGTCTCACGGGAGGCGCTGGACGACCACGGCGCGGTCTCGGAGTCGGTCGCCGGGCAGATGGCCGCGGGCGTCCGCGACACCGCCGGGACCGACTGGGGGATCGCGACGACCGGAATCGCCGGGCCGGACGGTGGGACGGCCGAGAAGCCGGTGGGCACGGTCTACATCGGCCTCGCGTACCGCGGCGAGTGGGGGACGGGCGACTCCTACACTCGCGTCGAGCACCACGAGTTCGACGGGACCCGGACGCAGATCAAAGAACAGATCGCCCGGCAGGCACTGGATACGCTGCTGGAAGCGGTCGAAGCGCAGGAGTAGAGCGCAGGACGAACACGAGCCTCCGAGCACAACGTTTGTAGGGGCGGCTTACCGAGTCCCAGTCGATGAACAAAGACGGGCACATTCTCAACGGGGCGCTCCTGGCGATCGGGCTGGGCGTCATCCTCTCGATCGATCCGACTGCGGGCCCGGTGTTTGCCGGGCCGGACGGGACCATCACTGTCGACACTGTCCTCCCCGTCCTCACCGACGTCGCGTGGACCATCGTCGCACTGTCGGTGCCGGTCACGCTCGGGGCACTGGCCCCCGACATCGACACCGCGTTCGGTCGTCACCGGAAAACGCTGCATAACCTCCCGATACTGGGAATCTTCATCGCTTTTCCCTATCTGTTCGGCAACCTCCAGTTCGTCTGGATCGGGGTCGCAACCCACTACCTCCTCGATATGGTCGGTTCCAAGCGCGGGATCGCGCTGTTCTACCCGCTGTCGTCGGCCGAGTACCAGGTGCCGACGGGCGTGGCGACGTCCAGCGAGTGGGCGACCAGAGTGACGGTCCTGGTGACGGCGCTGGAACTGGCGGTGCTCGCGGCCGTGCACAACTACGTCTTCGCGCTCGACACCTCGCTGACGCAGGCCGCGGGGCTGTTCCGGTCCACGTTTGGGATGTGACACGTTCCCGAACCGTGCGGCGACGACAGACCGCCACACCGTCCCCGACGGGCTTTTGTGAACCCCTCCAGTACACGGCGCTATGCAGGTAGTCACGCTGGGTCCCGCGGGGACGTACTCACATCGGGCCGCGCGCGCCGTCGACGACGACGTCGCGTTCCGGGAATCGGTCTCGGCGATCGTCGCCGCCGTCGACCGCGGGGAGTTCGATCGCGGCGTCGTCCCCATCGAGAACAGCATCGAGGGGAGCGTCACCGAGACGCTCGACGCCATCGCGGACGCCGAGATCGCGGTCGTCGAAGAGCTCGTCACGCCGATCCGCCACGCGCTCATCGCGCAGTCGCCGAACTTCGACACCGTCGCCTCGCACTCACAGGCGCTCGCGCAGTGTCGGTCGTACCTCGAACGCGAGTATCCGGACGCCGAACTGGAAGCCGTCGCGAGCACCGCCGCTGGAGTCGAGTACGCCCGCGAGGACGCCACCGTCGCGGGGATCGGCCACCCGGACAACGCCGGCGACGACCTCACTGTCGTCGCCGAAGACATCCAGGATCGCTCCTCGAACGCGACGCGCTTTTTTGTCGTCGCACCGGCCGACGAGCGCTCGGTGGGCGGCGGCAAGTCGACGATCGTCGTCTACCCGAACGCCAACTACCCGGGACTCCTGCTCGAACTGCTCGAAGCCTTCGCCGAGCGCGATATCAACCTCTCGCGGATCGAATCCCGCCCGAGCGGGAACCGCCTCGGTGACTACCTCTTCCACATCGACTTCGACGCGGGGCTCTACGAGGAACGCGCACAGGCGGCCCTCGACGACATCGAGGAGATCGCCGAGGACGGCTGGGTGAAGCGCCTCGGCTCCTACGACAAACGGCACGTGCTGTACTGACCGAATGTTCGGTTTTGAGGAGTGCAGGCGTGCGATCTGCGATCACGGCTCCTGACGGCTTTATTTCCTCAGACAGCGTTTATGTACTCGTAATGATGCGACGCACCCCTGATTTCGACGAATTCGAGTTCGAAGACCTGTTCGCGCGAATGACCCGACAGCTCGAGGAGATGAGCCACGGGATCGACGGCGCGCGGATGTTCGGCCGCGGAACGGCCATCGACCTCCGCGAGGAGCCGGAGGCGTTCGTCGTCGCCGTCGACGTCCCGGGCTTCGAGAAGTCCGATATCGACCTCGCGGTGGCGGATCGCGTGCTGACCATCGAGGCAAGCCGGGACGAGACAACGAGCGGGGACGACATCGCGGAGACAGCGGGCGGTGACGACGAAGTGGGCCACTACGTCCGCCGCGAGCGCCACACCGACTCGATCCGGCGCTCGGTACGTCTCCCCGGAGACGTCCGGGCCGACGACGCGAGCGCGACCTACAGAAACGGCGTGCTCACCGTGACACTCCCCAAACTGGCCGCCGACGCCGACGACGCACAGCGCATCGACGTCGAATAGACACCCATCCAGGGTGGAGACGGGAAACGGTTCTTTTCGTATCGGAAGGGCGGCAACCCCGAACGAAGGCTCAGACTGAGTACTCTCACTGTTTACCGCCGAGGACCCCCCTTTACGGCGCTCGGGGGTAAGAGACGAGAGTAATCAGGATCAAGACCGCTCCCGTGCCACGTAGAGCGTCTCTCCGCCAGCGATCGACTCGCTGGCACACGGCACCGTCGGCGCGTCGTAGCCGAGCGTGGTGAACAGGAAGTCGGCGTCGACGGCCCGTGCCACCCGGAGCGTCGGCCGGTGCAGTTCCGGGGGAAGGTTCAGCCCGTACACGAGATCCGCGTGGTAGGCTGCGCCGGGGTCGGCACGCTCGCTCGCCGCCACGACGTCATCGCAGACGAACGACACCGACGACGGGATCTCGACGCCGTCGCTCTCCCGGCGGTCGACGACGTCTGTCGCGGTGACCGTCACGCCGGCGTCGGCCAACGCTGCGGCGACCGTCGGACGGCGACCGATCCCGATCTCGACGGCAGCGCCGTACGCCGAAAACCGGGAGACAAGAGCGGCCTCACGGGCAGTCCTCACGGCGGGATATTTATCAATCCACCCTGCTTAAGCCCTGCTATGCTCGTCGACATCGTGCCGATCGGGGATCTCCCCGGGCAGGTCAAACGCGAGGCGTCGGCCGCACTCCGGGGGGTCTACGACTGCGACGTCACGGTCCACGAGGAGCAGTCGGTCCCCGACGGCGCGTTCGACCGGAGCCGCAACCAGTACCGCGCCGAGCAGTTCATCGAACTGGCGAGCCGGGTCGGCTCGGGTGAGAAGAACATCGGCATCACGGCGCAGGATCTCTTCTACCGCCGCCGGAACTACGTCTTCGGGCTCGCCTACCTGAACGGCAACGGCTCCGTCATCTCCACACACCGCCTGCAGACCTCCTCCGACGGCGGGATCACCACGAAGCCACAATCGGAGGTGTTCGCCGACCGCGTCCGGAAGGAAGTCGTCCACGAGATCGGCCACACCCTCGGCTTGGAGCACTGCGACAACAGCAAGTGTGTGATGTCCTTCTCCCCGACGGTCCGGGAGGTCGACGTCAAAGAGGAGAACCTCTGCGGGACCTGCAGTCAGTTGCTCTACTGATCGGGGCTCAGCGTTACGGCCCGCGTCCGGTTTGCTCAGGCTGCATTCTTGTTTGAAGCGACTGTTCGTCGGATCAATATGGTCCCACTCGCGTTCGCCGTGGACACCGCCGACAGGACGGGGACGTCGGGATCACCCGTGAAATCGGTACAGCGACGTGACGTACGGCAGTCGGTTGAACATCCAAATCGCGACCGGCAGCCCCACGACCGTGATCGCGAGGAACGACGCCACGTTCGCCCACAGCAGGCTCAGCCACCACCCGACAAAGACGAAGTAGACCGCTCGGACGGCGAGCGAGCGTTGCCCTCGCGCCGACTCGGGTTCCGAAAGCGAGCGCGGCTCCGCGAGGGTGAGCACCGTCGGCACGAGGTTGAGTAGCTTGATGCCGATCGGGAGCAGGACGACCGTGACGTTGAGCAACCACGCGGTGTTGACGACGATGGGGGTTGCCCACCAGCCGACGAACACGAACCATAGGGCACGAACCAAGAGGGACCGTTGTGTCATCAGTCGCGTTAGATCCCGAGGCGGGATACTCCTGTCGTCGGTCTCAGTCACGGTTCGACCTGCCTCAAGCAGGTCCTGCTTCAGATGCCTGAGCCCTTCCCCGACGCCCTGTTTTCACGGCAGCCGCTCGCCGCAGGAGGGACAGTACACCGCGTCTTCGCCGGGGGGTCGTGCCCCGCAGTTCGGGCAGCTCCCGTACACTCGCGTCTCAGTCGTCCCGTCGGACGGCGTCCCGGCAGCGAGCGCGTACACGCTCTCGCCGGCTCCGACGTAGACAGCGTCTTCGCCGACGGTCACCGACGAGACGGCATCGTCGGCCTCGAAGCGCCACCGCTCTGAGCCGGTGTCGGCGTCGACCACAGATAGGGTTCCCGCCTCGGTCCCGACGTACAGACGGCCGCCTGCGACCGTGAGCGAGCGAACCGGCTCCGGGGTCTCGAACTGCCACCGGAAGCGGCCGGTGGCCGCCGTCACGGCGCACACCCAGTGACGGCCCCCGGCCGTGTCGTCCGGGTGAAAGGCGAGATACGCCGTCTCAGCGTCCGCCGCGACGCGGCCGACCGACCCGTCAGTGTCGGCCACGTCCTCGTCGTCGAGCCGCCAGGCCTCGGTCCCGGTCATTCTGTTCACCACGCAGAGAGTCGGGTCGTACCCCCTCTCGGCAACCAGGGCAACATCCCCGCCCAGTACTATGTCTCTGACGTCGTGGGCCTCGAACTCCCACCGCTGGGTGCCGGTTGCCGTGTCGACCGCGCACAGATCTTTCCGCTCCAGCGTCGTCGTCAGATCCGCGGTCCCAACGTAGAGCGTCCCGTCGGCCACCCCGAGCGCGGCGGGGACGTCGACCGTGGGGACGCTCCACTTTTCGATACCGGTGTCGGCGTCGATCGCCGCGACGCGCTCGTCCGGATAGGACCCGCCCCCGGCGTAGATCGTGTTCCCGTCCGTCGCCAGCACGGACTCCGGCGGCACCGACGCCTCCCACCGCTTCGTCCCGGAATCGATCGCGACCGCGAGCAGGCTGTCGGCCTCGGCGGCGTAGACCGTCCCGTCGTCGACTTGCATCGCAACGAACTGATCTCTCGTGTCCAGCCGCCATCTTGGCTTCCCGGTTACCGCCTCCAGGGCGTAGAGATCCCGACCGCGGACGCAGACGGTCCCCTGCACCGCCTCGACAGACGGGACGCCGCCCCGTCCGAGCGGGGCGGAGCGGTCCGCCGTCTGGACCTCGAAGCGCCAGCGAAGCGTTCCGGGCTCCGTCATAGATGTCGTTACGAGAACATCAAGCCCCACGACCATGACTGTAGCGGTTTGTATTCGTGTTCGAGAGGCCGTGGAACCGCGGTGGCGGCCGGCGGTGGACATTCGAGGGACTGCGGAACCGGATGGCAGCCAACAATATAAACGAGTGCCGACCGTAGGCGCACCTATGAGCCAGTATCTTGTCGCCGTCGACGGATCGGAGGCGAGTGACGACGCGTTGGCATACGCGATCGACCTCGCGGGACAGACAGGCGCGTCCCTGATCGTTGCGTACGCCGTCGAGCCACGCGTCCTCGTCGAGGGGACGGGCGAGGAAGCGCCGACGAACGCCGAGGTGGGAGAGCGGATCTACACGGAGAACGTCGAGGTGGCCGAAGAGCGGGGCGAGGAGGTTCTGGCGGACGCCCGAGAACGAGTCGAGGCGGCGGACGTCGCCGTCGAGACGACACTCCTCTACGGCGATCCGGTCGACAGCGTCGCCGACTACGCCGCAGCGGAGGCAGTCGAGTCGATCTTCGTCGGCCACCGCGGGCTGTCGGGGCGCGTCGAGGGGATGGTCGGCAGCGTCGCGAAGGGCCTCGTCCAACACGCGAGCGTTCCAGTGACAGTAGTGAAGTGACACCCGACCGATCCGGCCGTCCCGTGAGACGGCACTGATGCTCGAACTCGACGGGACCGACGGCGGCGGACAGCTCGTCCGTACGGCGCTTTCGCTCTCGGTCGTCGACGGGCAGCCGTTCCGGATGGAGAACGTCCGGGCCAACAGACCGAACCCTGGACTAAAGCGCCAGCATCTCGCCTGCGTCGAACTCCTCGCGTCGCTGGTCGACGCGGACGTCGACGGCGCGGAGAAGGGTGCCGAAACGCTGACCTTCGATCCGGGGACGGACGCCGACGAAGCGATCACACCGGACACCGACGACTTCGAGGGCGAGACCCTGCAGAGCGGCCGGTCGGGGCCGACAGTGTCGGCGATGGACGACGACCTGCCGGAACCGATCGCCGTCGACGTCGGCACCGCCGGCAGCGTCACGCTGATCGCCGATACGGTGCTCCCGCTCGCCGGGCGGCTCGCGGCGCCGATACGCCTCCGACTCGGCGGCGGCACGGACGTGAAGTGGTCGCCGTCGACGGACTACCTCCGGCACGTCAAACTTCCGCTGCTCCGGACCTGCGGCCTCGAGGCCACGGTCTCGGTGAACCGACGCGGGTTCTATCCCGCCGGCGGCGGCGAACTCGCTCTCGACATTCGTCCGTCGACGCTGTCGCCGATCCTGCTCCCGGAGAGACCAACCACTGTCGCGGGTGGCCGGCCGGCAGTCTCCCGGCTCTCCGCTCGGGCAGTCGCCACCCGGGACCTCGAAGACAGCGACGTCGCCGACCGGATGGCCGAGACCGCCCTGTCGCTGCTTTCGGAGCGCGAGCGATTCGACGAGACAACCCAGAATGCGACAGCGAGATACGTCGAGTCCGACTCCACCGGTGCGGTCATCACACTCGTCGGCGAGGGCGATGCCGGGAGGCCCTCCGAGATGGCGGCGAAGGATGATGCGTTCCGAGCGCGCCCACGGGCAGGCTTCGTTGCTCACGGCGAGCGCGGTGTGCCCGCCGAAGACGTCGCCGCGGAGGCCGTCGACGCCGCGGCAGCGTGGCACCGAACCGACGCGCCGGTCGACGAACATCTCGGTGATCAGCTCGTCGTGTGGCTTGCGCTCGCCGGCGGGGAAAGCAAGATCCCACGCGTCACCGACCACGTCCGGACCAACGTCGCACTCGTCCGATCGTTCGGGTACGACGTGGCGATCCAGGATCGCTCCGGCGACGGCCCCGCGACGCTTTCGGCGCCCAGATAGCCCCGCTCGGACTCGTTTTCAGCCGGGAGAACCGTCGGCGTCCGTCCACTGTCTCTATCCTGCGGAGACTTCGCTTTCGTCGACTGTCCCTATACTGCGGAGACTTCGCTTTCGTCGACTGTCCCCAGCGGAGATCTCTCTCAGTTAATAGCTCAAAATTCAAATATGATAATTAGAGCGGTGATTTTAATTATAAGTTCGTACTACTGTCAGGTATGCAGACGAACGAATCGTCGTACGCTGAGACGAGCGTTCCCGCCGGCGCGCTCCTCATCGCCCTCGGCGTCGGAATCTGGGCACTGCACGGCCTCGTCGGCGTGTTCACCGGCTGGGGATGGGCCGCGGCCGTCGGCAGCCTCTGGGTCGTCCTGGGGGCGCTGCTTTTGTTCTCGGACGTCCGCGTCTACCAGTTCGGCCGATCGCCGGTCGAGCAACTCCTGCTCGACGGCGAAGAACAGTAACCGAGGACCGCGACACAGCAGGTCAGTCTTCTTCGGTCGTCGTCCGGTCGATCTCGACGTCCCCGGTATGAATCGCAGCCCCGTCCTGTGCCACCTGCCGGGCGAGCACGGCGCATTTGATCCGCATCGGCGAGATGTCGACGCCGAGCATCTCGGTGATATCGTCGGTCCCCATCGCGTCCAGTTCCGACAGCGTCGTCCCCTGGAGTCGCTCCGAGAGCATACTCGCGGAGGCCTGACTGATCGCACACCCGTCGCCGGTGAACGTCACGTACTCGATCGTCTCCCCGTCGTCTTCGAGGCTGACGTTCATCGTTATCGTGTCGCCGCAGGAGGGATTCTCCCCGGTGTGTGAGAAGTCCGGATCCGCCATCTCGCCCTTGTTCCGGGGGTTCTTGTAGTGATCCAGGATCTGCTGCCGATACATATCCGAGCCCATTCCCATTGTTGTCGGAAGTAGGGCGCTTTGGCGCAAAAGAGTTCCGCTGCTTACGTATCGCCGCTGTCTCCGGGCGCGTCGGCGTCGTCGCTCCCTGTCAGCTTCGTCCACTTCTTCTCGACGTCGCGGTTGGCGACGACGACCGTGTCGCCCTCGGCGTTCCGGAAGCGCGTCTTCCGCAGTTCGATCGCCTCGACGGTACCGGTGACGGGATCGGCCTTCACCTCGTCGCCGGGGTTGAAGTCGGGGTCCCGGAGGAGATACACCCCGGCGACGGTGTCGGCGATCATATTCGAGAGCGCATAGGAGATGCCGAGCGCGATGAACCCGGCAGCGGTGCCGAGGCTGGCGGCGATCTCGCCCATCCCGAAGATTTTCAGCAGTGTCAGCGCCGCCCCGAACCAGAGGAAGACGCTCGCAATCGTCACCGTGAGGTCGACCACAAGCCGCTGTTGGACGGGATAGACGGTTTCGAGCGTTCGACGGAGCACAGCAGTGAGCAGCCGGATCCCCACGTACACGATCGCGAGGAAGACGAGGCCGGTCAGGACCTTCGGCGCGGCCGTCTGCAGCCCCGCGGCGAACTCGTTGATCGTTCGCTCGATCGTAGTCACGAGAAACCGGGCGAGGGTGGGCATCGGTGGCGGTGAGAGACGGGTTAGCCACTAATAAGTACGGTCGTCGATGCGGCTTCCGGAGAAGCAGACAGCCGCGGCTGGCGGGGCCGATAGATGGAACGCCGTGTCGAATTTGCCACTCCGGCGGCGCGGAGCACTGGTGCTGTCACCGCTGCCAGAACGCCGGCGTGAAGATGACGAGCACCGAGAGGATCTCGAGCCGACCGATCCACATCAGGAAGATCATATAGAGTTTCGCCGCGTCGGAAAACGGCAGGAAGCTGTCCATCGGTCCGACGGGGCCGAATCCGGGACCGACGTTCCCGAGTGTCGCGATCGCGACGCTCATCGCTTCGAGACCGGTCAGCGTGAGTTCGGGGGTGCGGAAGCTATCGAGAAAGAGAAGGGCCGTCGAGACGACGAACAAGAGCAGGAAGACCACCACGAACACGAACACGTCCCGGACCGTCTCCTCCTCGACGACGCCCTGTCGCAGCCGGATCGGTTTGATCGCCTCGGGATGGACGGAGGTGAACAGGGCACGGCTGATGGATTTCTGCACGAGCACCCATCGAATGAGCTTGATGGAACCGGCGGCGGATCCCGCCGAACCGCCGAGAAAGTACGCGAAAAGGAGGATCGTCTGGGCGGAGGCGTCCCACGTGTTGAAGTCCATACTTGCGTATCCGGTCGTGGTCACGATAGCGACGGTCTGAAAGAGCCCCTGTCGGAGCGCGTCCTCGACGTTGCCCGGAATGAGACCGACGTTCGGGGGCATCCCGGCGAGTCCGATACCCAAGAAGAGCACCGCTGAGATCACGGCGCCGACGCCGGCGATAGCGAGGAGATAGCCCCGAAATTCGGTGTCACGGAGCAGCCGGCGGGGCTGACCCCGAAGCACGTACCAGAACAGCGCGAAATTCGTCCCTGCAACGATCATAAAGGGCATAATCGCCCACTGAACGACCGGGGCGAACGCCTCGACGCTCCGGGCCTCCGGTGAGAAGCCGCCCGTGGGCAACGTCGTGAGGGCGTGTGCGACCGCGTTGTAGAGGTCCATATTGGGCGCTGCCCCGCTCACGTGGAGCCCGTAGTAGACGATGGCAGCGACGACAGTGAGGCCGGCGTAGATCCCCCACAGCGCGCGTGCGGTCTCCTGGATTCGGGGCGTCAGTTTCTCCATCGAGAGCCCCGGCGACTCCTGGTTGATGATCTGGGCGCCCCCGACGGAGAGTTGCGGGAGGATCGCGACCATCAACACGAGAATCCCCATCCCGCCGAGCCACTGGGTGAGCTGTCGCCACATCAGCATCGCGTGGCCGTGCTGCTCGATCGAGATCTCGCCGAGGACGGTTGCACCGGTCGTCGTGAAGCCGCTCATACTCTCGAACAGCGCGTTGATCGGGGTCGCGACGGTGCCGGAGCCCGCGACGAGATACGGGACTGTCCCCGCCAGCGGCACCACCAGCCACGCGAGACTGACGAGGAGGAACGCCTCCCGGTTTCCCAGTTCCCCGTCGGTTCGGATCCGTTCGACGAGTGCACCAACGCCGACCATCACGGCGCTCGTAACCACGAACGGAAGCGGATCTTCGGCGTAGTAGATCGCCAAGACGAACGGAAACAGCGGCGTCACGCCGAGATATTTGAGCACCGTTCCGATGTGAGCGATGCTCACTCTGTAATCGACGTACGTGCTCAGCGTCTGAACCATCAGCTACCCTAGATCCCAGGCGGGGACAAATGGCCGTTTCGGGAGCACCCCACGGGATATCCGAAGCCGGCGGCACGAACCGAGAAACGGAACCGACGGAACGCCGCCGAGCCGCGTCAGGCGAACAGCTGCCGCGCGTCGTCGACGGCGTCGACGAGCGCGTCGATTTCGTCTTTCGTGTTGTAGATATAGAACGACGCGCGGGTCGAGGCCGGCACGCCGAGTTTGTCGTGCAGCGGCTGGGTGCAGTGGTCGCCGGCGCGGATCGCGACGCCGTGGTCGTTGAGGATGCTGGAGAGGTCGTGGGCGTGGACACCCTCGAGGTTGAACGCGACGAGGCCGCCGCGTTCGTCGCCCGGCGGGCCATAGATCTCGACGTCGTCGAAGTCGGTCAGTCGGTCGTAGGCGTACTCCGCGAGCAGTTCCTCGTGAGCCTGCACGCGGTCCATCCCGACCTCGTCGAGGTAGTCGATCGCAGCGTGGAGCCCGATGCCCTGCGCGATGACGGGCGTGCCCGCCTCGAACTTCCACGGGAGATCCTCCCACGTCGAGTCCTCGTAGGTGACGCTTCTGATCATCTCGCCGCCGTAGAGGTACGGCTGCATCTCCTCGAGCAGGTGTTCCTTCCCGTAGAGGACGCCGATCCCGGTCGGGCCGAGCATCTTGTGCCCGGAGAAGGCGAAGAAGTCGGCGTCGATGTCAGCGACGTCGACCGGTCGTGTCGGGACCGACTGCGCGCCGTCGACGAAGATGTACGCGCCGTGGTCGTGGGCCAGATCCGCGAGTTCGGACGCTGGGACGACCGTCCCGAGGGTGTTCGAGACGTGGACGACAGACACCATCGCGGTCGAGTCGTCGATCAGTTCCGCCGCGTGATCCATATCGAGGCGGCCCTCCTCGTCGATGCGGATGTACTCGACGCTGGCACCTGTCTTCTTGGCGATCTGCTGCCAGGTGACAAGCGAGGCGTGGTGTTCCATCTCGGTCAGCACGACCGTATCGCCGGGGCCGAGTTCCGCGAGGCCCCACGCGTAGGCGACGAGGTTCATCGACTCGGTCGTGTTCTTCGTGAAGATGATCTCCTCGCGGCCCGCGGCGCCGATGAACTCGGCGACCCGGTCGTGTGCCTTCTCGTAGGCGACCGAGGCTTCCTGGCTCAGGTGGTGGATCCCCCGGTGGACGTTCGAGTTGTAGCCGTAGTAGTAGTCGACGAGCGACTCGACGACGGCTTTCGGCGTCTGGCTCGTCGCCGCGTTGTCGAGGTAGACGAGCGGGTGGGTGTCGTCGGCCGTTTCACCCGGCGTCTCGATGTCGCCGCCGACCTGCCGGTCGAGGATCGGAAAGTCCTCGCGGATGCCCGCGACGTCGATCGGATAGGTTTCCTGGGTTCCCATTAGGACCGTATAACGGCCCCAGCACTAACACGCCTTCGGTCGGGGAGGGACTCGTGGGTCACCAGAGCGGAAACAGACGGCTAGGGGGCGTAGTAGTATTCGCCCTGCTTCTTCTGCTTGCGGTCGAGTTGTGACTCCGGCTTGTTGATGCGGGGCCGCTTGGTCCGCTCGTCGCGGCGGAAGGTGATGTCCAGATCCGCGAGGAAGTCGTTCATCCCCGCGCGCATCTCCTGTGGAGCCGTCGCGTGGCCGTATTCGGAGGGCTCGCCGTCGAACACCATCAGCCGATCCGCGAGCAGATCGATCATGTAGATGTCGTGGTCGATGACGAGCACCGTCTCGTCGTGGTTCTCGGCGTACCGCCGGATTGCGGTGGTCGCCTGCACGCGCTGTTCGACGTCGAGGTGCGCCGAGGGCTCGTCCATCACGTAGAGGTCGGCGTCCTCGGAGAGACACGCCGCGATGGCGACGCGCTGCCGTTCACCGCCCGAGAGGTCGTTGAGGTTCCGCTCCATAATCCGGTCGAGCTGGAGCGGCTGGGCGACCTCGGTCTTCCAGTAGGAGGTGCCGAAGTCCTCGGTGATCGACGAGAGAAACGTGTCGACGCGCATCGGCTGGTCGATGTCGATGTACTGCGGTTTATACGAGATGTCGAGCTCGAAGTCGAGGTCGCCCTCGTCGGGTTCGAGCGCGCCCGTGAACAGTTTCGCGAGCGTCGACTTCCCGATCCCGTTGGGGCCGACGACGCCCAGTACCTCGGATTCGTAGATCGTTCCGGGGTCGACTTCGAGCGAGAACTCGCCCTCGCCGTAGGACTTCGCAAGCGCCGGGTAGTCGACGAGTGGCGTCGACTTCGAGGTCTCCCGCGGCGCGTGTTCCTGAAACTCGATCTCGCCCGGGCGGATCCGCATATTCTCGTTGGAGAGATAGCCCGTGAGATACTCGTTGATACCGTTTCTGACGGACTTCGGGTCCGTGATGACGCCGAACGCCCCGGGTTCGCCGTAGGCGACGTGCAGCGAGTCCGCCAGCAGATCCAGGATGGCGAGGTCGTGTTCGACCACCAGCACCGCGCGCTCTTCGTCTTCCGCGAGTTCGCGGATCAGCCGCGCCGCGGTGACGCGCTGGCCGATGTCGAGGTACGGCGAGACCTCGTCGAGGAAGTAGAAGTCCCGGTCGCGGGCGAGCGTGGCCGCGAGCGCGACTCGCTGCAGTTCGCCGCCGGAGAGCGTATCCAGCGGCTGGTCGACGACGGGGCGGATGCCCAGCCGGTCGATATAGTCGTCGAGCGCGCCGCGTTCGTCGGTCGACGCGAGCAGTTCGCTCGTCGTCCCGTCGAACTGGTTCGGCAGCTGGTCGACGTACTGGGGCTTGCGCGCGATAGTGACGTCACCGTCCTGCACCCGCTCGATGTAGGTCTGCAGTTCCGTCCCTCGGAATCGGTCGAGGACGGTCTCCCAGTCCGCCTCCGCCTCGTGGTCGCCGAGGTTGGGGATCATCTCCCCGGCGAGAGCGTGGACGGCTGTCGTCTTCCCGATCCCGTTGGGGCCGAGGATGCCCGTGACGGTGCCCGATTCGGGAACCGGCAGCCCGTACAGCGCGAAGGCGTTCTCGCCGTAGCGGTGGACCGGGTCGTCCTCGAGTTCGGTCGGGAGGTTGATGATCTCGATCGCGTCGAACGGGCACTTCTCGACGCAGATGCCGCAGGTCTCACCCAGACAGATCTCCTCGGAGATCCGGATCTGGTCGGGGTCGCCGTCGAAGGGTTCGTCGTCCTCGTAGTGCTCGCCGCGAGTGACGATACACTCCTGCCCCGTCCGGTTCGGCGGGCAGTAGTTCGCACACTCGTAACTGCAGCGGTCGGGCTGGCATCGATCCAGGTCGACGACCGCGATGCTGTCGTCCGCCATCGATTACACCGTGACTCCTTCAGTCAGGAGGACGCCGAAGGTGATGAACCACAGCGTGAACGTCATAAACGCCACGTAGAGGTAGTCCTTGGCGCCGAATTCGGAGATATCGATGCCGACGACGCGCAGAATCGGGAACTGCGCGAGGATCAGCGCCCCGACGAGCAGAAGCGACTGCTGGCTCGCCGCGGCGGCGACATCGGTCCCGACGAACCTGGCCGACGCCAGCGCGGCGGCGATGCCGGCGAGGCAGGCGAGCGTGGTGACCGTGACTCCCCGGAGGTGATCGGAGAGCCCGCCCTGCGATTCCGTAGCCATACCTACGCTTCCGACACCCGGCGTCAAAAGCCGTTCGTTCCGCCGATGGGGAGTCCGAACCGTCGCGCTCGTGGCGGGTCGCATTCGAAGTGGTTAAAACCGCCACGACGGAAGTAGCGGTAACTCGCTGGTCGGACGGGACGCCAGCGGGCACCCGAGGGATCGGGACGAAATGTGGGTCGGCGTCGAACGTCGCCCGAATCGCAAGCGCCCGTGGTGAACCTATGGCACGAAGCTTCTACTCACACATCAAGGACGCGTGGAAGCAGCCCGGCGACGGGAAAGTCGCCGAGTTGCAGTGGCAGCGAAAGCAGGAGTGGCGCGATCAGGGCGCCATCGTCCGCATCGACCGACCGACGCGCCTCGACAAGGCCCGCGAACTCGGCTACAAGGCCAAGCAGGGCATCGTCGTTGCGCGCGTCTCCGTCCGCAAGGGCGGGGCCCGGAAGCAGCGCTTTACCGCCGGCCGCCGCAGCAAGCGGCAGGGCGTCAACCGCATCGGTCGCCGCAAGAGCATCCAGCGCATCGCCGAGGAGCGCGCCGCCCGCAAGTACCCGAACCTGCGGACGCTCGCCTCCTACTGGGTCGGGGAGGACGGCTCCCAGAAGTGGCACGAAGTGATCCTCGTCGATCCCGAGCACCCCGCGATCGAGAACGACGACGACCTCAACTGGATCTGCAGCGACGACCACAAGGGCCGCGCCTTCCGCGGCCTGACCAACGCCGGCCGATCGAACCGCGGCCTCCAGAACCGCGGCAAAGGTGCCGAGCACACGCGACCGAGCGTGTCGTCCGGACGGAATCGCGGCAAATAGCGACAGCAGGCGCGGCGGCCACCCGCTGCGAGATACCGCATTTCTTTCGCGCACTACTGTCCAGCGACTGCCCTCGACAGCGTCCGGCGGTCACTCCCGCGGGTCACGATCGGCCCCGGGGTACTCCCCGCCGACGACCTCCCGGTAGAGGCTCTCGGCGTCGAACAGCGTCGCGAAGGCGCGGGGGTGCCGCGCGCTGACGGACAGCCGACTCCCGAGCGTCGCCCCCGCCTTCGCGGAGAGCAGCCGGTCGTCGAAGGAAAGCAGATGCATCGCCCCCCCGCGGTAGGCGGTAGCCAGCGCCGGATGATCGCCCGCGGGGTGGGAAACGAGATCGACCCACGCAGCGGCGCGTTCGCGCCAGTCCCTCGCCAGATCGGGATCCGTGAGGTCGGCAATCACCGCCTCGGCGTCGGACAGCAGGCGCTCGCTCGAAAGGAGCGTCGTCCAGGAGTGCGAGCGGAGCGGATCGAGCGCACGCCGGGCGTCGCCACCGACAAGCAGGTCCGCCGCGAGGACGTCGGCGTCGGCGACAACGCGGGCGGGCCCCGAATCGACCGGTGGCGCCGACCGCTCCTCTGCGGCGTCGGACGCCGCTGGTCGGTCGTCGCGAACGGTGGAAAGTGCCGCCGACACGTCCGCTTCGTCGACGTCCCAGCCGTCGGCACGATCGAAGAGTCGCCGCCACGAGTCCATACGTCCGGAAGTGTCTCCCACACCCAAGTATCCTCGCGTTCCACTGCCAATTCGGGCGAAATCTCCGCGACGTCTGCCGGTTCCGCAGCCCGGAAGTCTGCCCCCCGTCTGACGCAGTTTTAAGTGTGGCTCGGAAGACCAAACGACTGGGCGCGCGCCGACGGCCTCAATCAGTTCCCATCCTCCCACACGCGCGCCCGGCACGCGGACGTTGCACCCCGGTGGGCAGGCGTCGTCGTCCCCCGACGGCGCACCCAGCGGTTTTCCCGATCACTGGTCGCTCGATGCTCGTCCAGAGAAAGTCAAGGAGCTGCGCGGCCGGCCACAAAAGAGCCCGCTACGCGCCCAGTAGTGCCGTCTTCGCCCGTTCGAGCCCGTCGTGTTCGACGACGAGGGCGATGCGATCTTTTGGCTCGACGACCGTCCCCGGTAGCGGGATCGTCATCGACTCGCCACGGCGGCCGTGAGCGTAGATCCGGCCGAAGTCGCCGAGGTCGATCTCGTTGACCTTCTGTCCGACCACCGGAGCACCCTCCGGGATCGCGACCGTCGTGAGTCGGAGCCTTTCGGTCAGTTCGTCGATCGCGCTGAAACTCCCGCCGAGCAGCGCCGTCTTCGCGCCCGCGGCCCCGAGCCGCTCGGGGTAGATCACCTCGTCGACGTCCTCCTCGTACTGCTCGTAGATCTCCTCGCGGTAATCCTCGCTGATCCGCATCGCCACGCGGCAGCCGAACTGCTTGCCGATCATACAGGCGGCGAAGTTCGTGTTCGGATCGCCGGTGAGCCCGCCGACTGCGACCGCGTCCACGACGCCCGCCCGTTTCAGCACCGACTCGTTGCTGCCGTCGCCCTCGACGACCTCGAAACCCGCTTCGCGGGCTCGGTCGGCCTTCTCGGGATCGTTCTCGACGACGACGACCGGATGGCCCTCCTCGTGGAGGATCCGGGCGGTCCGCGCGCCGACCCGCCCGTATCCGACGATGATAAACGACATACGTCAACGTAACACACTCGGGGTACAAAAGCGTGCGCCGGCCCGGTCTCCGGGCGAAACTATTTGCTGCTCGTGCCGGTCTGGGTACATATGGAGCAAGACGGACCCGAATCGGTCCTGCACGAGTGGCACCGGCGGTTCATCGGCCCGGTGACCGACAGCAGCGCCGTCTACGCGGGGTTCGGCCTCTTTTTTGCCGGCGTCGGTCTGGTGGTCGTCTCGATCGCGACGTTCCTGTGGAGCACGACCTACCCGGCGGGCGAACCGTTCAAATACGTGCTGCGGGAGTGGGCGGTGACGACCGGCGCGGGCGGCGTGCCGACGGTCCTGCTCGGCGTCACGGTCCTGTTGCCGGTCTCGCGTCGCGTCGACGCCATCGGCGCGGCCGGGCTGGCCGCCTGCGTCGTCGCGACCGCGCGGTTCAGGCAGGTGTACCCGCAGGCGTGGTACACCTACAGCAGTGAGGTCGTCGGCCTCTACGCGCTCGGCGCGGTAATCGTCGTTGCGACCGCCGGCACAGCGCTGTCGAGCTATCACGCCGAGCGGACCGGACGACAGATCGCACAGCGGAAACTGGACGGGGAAGACGCAGACAGCGAATCGGACGCAGAGGCGGACGTAACCGACGCCCAGGTGCAGGCAGACATCGACGAGGCGATGTCGGGCGCCGAGATCAACTGGGGCGGCGTCGAACGGGACAACAACCGCTCGATCACGCTCACGACGCCCGACGAAGACGACTTCGACCGGCCCGAGGGGGCCGACGTCGGCGCGAAGGAGACCCGCGGGGGAAGCGTCGACGACGCCGTCGAGGGGCTCCGCGGGCTCCAGGGGGGGGATCGGAAGGTCGAAAGCGGCTCCGGCACCGACGAGCAGGCAAACGCCCTCGCCGAACTCCGGGCGGTGCAGGAAGAACGCGACGAGCGCGAGGAGGAGGGACTGGTCGACAGAGTCCGCTCTCTGTTCCGGTGAGGCCGGGGGTGACGGCCGGGCGAGGAAAAACCGGACAGGGTGTATCCGCACTGAAGATTTTTATCTATGCCTTCAGACGTACGGGTATGGCAAAGGGACTAGATGTCGGCACGATGAATATCATCTCCTCCAAGCCGGAGGGGAATGGAACGAAGTTCGTCCAGCAGCGCAACTCGTTCGTCGAGATCGAGTACAGCGATATGGCAGAACAGATGCTGTCCCGGAGTGAGGTCCTCCACATCCGAAAGGACGACAAGGTGTACGTCGTCGGTGACGACGCCCTCAACTTCGCGAACATCTTCAACAAGGAGACCCGGCGGCCGATGGAGCAGGGGATCCTCTCCAGCGACGAGGCCTCTGCGATCCCGATGATCAAACTGATCACCGAGCAGGTGATCGGCGAGCCCGAAGAGTCCGACGAGAAACTGTTCTTCTCCTCGCCGGCAGATCCGATCGACTCGGATCTCTCGACGCTGTATCATCAGAAAACCCTCGAATCGATGCTGGCGGAGACCGGGTTCGATCCGGAGCCGATCAACGAAGGGATGGCCGTGATCTACAGCGAACTGTCGGACAACAACTTCACCGGGCTTGGCGTCTCCTTCGGCGCAGGGATGACGAACGTCTGTCTGGCGTACTACGCCGTGCCGGTGATGAAGTTCTCGATCGCCCGCGGCGGCGACTGGATCGACCGGCAGGCCGCACAGGCGACTGGCACGCCGGTCGACAAGGTGACCTCGATCAAAGAAGACGACTTCACGCTCGATTTCACCACCGACGTCGGCGGCGTCGAGGGCGCTCTCTCGATCTACTACGAGAACCTGCTCGACTACGTGATCGAGCAGATCTCCGCGGAGGTCGACGAGGAGGACATCGAGGAGGACCTCGACGTCCCCGTGGTGGTGACCGGCGGCACCTCAAGCCCCGACGGCTTCGAGGACCTCTTCGCCCAGCACTTCGAGGACATCGACATCCCGTTCACTATCAGCGACGTGCGCAGCGTCGACGATCCGCTCTACAGCGTCGCGCGCGGCGCACTCGTCGCCGCACGCTCCGAAGAGGAGTCCGGCAGTCCGGCCCCAGGCCCCGCCGAGGAGTAACCCAGAGGCGGGACCGGTCGATCAGCCGGAACTTCCAGCCCCGTCGTCGCTGTCGGGGTCGCCAGCACCGCTCTCGGTGGCCGCAGCCGAATATGTCTCGCTTCCGCGGCCGGTTTCCTCCCCCTCGCCGGACTCGTCGGCCGTCGTCTCGTCGCTTTCAGGCTCAGCAGCCACCGCTCCGTCTCCGTCGGCAGATGCCGCTTGTCCGCCCCTATCGTCGGTCTCGCCGGTGTCTCCCCCGTCTTCGGGCTCGTTGGCATCCCCGTCGTCGGTCTCGCCGGCGTCTCCCCCGTCTTCGGTTTCCTCAGCATCCCCGTCTTCGGTCTCGTTGGCATCCCCGTCGTCGCTCCCGTCGCCCTCCCCGTCATCGATTTCCTCGCCCTCCCCGTCGTGGGCTACCGTGGCGTAGAACCGCGCGAGGGCGTCGTCCCACGTCTCCGTGTTCTCCTGCGGTCGTGTGTGGTCCGACTCGACGTTTGCGTACCGGCAGTGCTCACAGTAGACGGTCTCACGGCCCTCGTTCAGGGAGATCCTGGCGAGCGTTCTGCCACACCGAGGACAGTCCATACGTAGACCTTCGCACACAGCCGTATTGTCTTATCGCCGCACGGGTACCGAACCAGAACCCGCGATTGTCGTACGACAGACAGCAATAATCGACGCTGTAGCCCCGTAGAGACCGGAAAAGCGGCCAGTCCGGAATCAACGAAACGTGTCAACACGACACGCGGAACGGTCTTACGCTCGGTGCGCGTATTTGTGCGGTATGATGGCCACCACGCACGCCCTCGCAGGCGTGGCACTCGCGACGCTCCTCGGCGTGCTCTTTCCGGAGAGCGCGGCCGGAACGTCAGTGATCCCCATCGCTGCCGCAGCCCTCGGCGGCCTGTTCCCGGACTTCGACCTCTATGCGGGCCACCGCCGGACGCTGCACTTTCCGGTGTACTTCAGCGTCGCCGCCGCCGCGGCCGTCTTCGTCGCGGTCGCCGCGACCGCGTTCGTCCCCGCTGCTGCGCTGATCGTCATCTCCGTCGCGCTGTTTCTTTCGGCCGCAGCCGTCCACTCGGGGATGGACGCCCTCGGTGGCGGCCTCGAACTGAAGCCGTGGCTCGGCAACTCCGAACGAGCGGTGTACAGCCACTACCACCGGCGCTGGCTCCGCCCGCGACGCTGGGTCCGCTACGACGGCGCGCCCGAGGACCTCCTCGTCGCCGTCGCCTTCGCCCTGCCCGCGATCGCCGTCTACGACGGATCGGTCCAGACGGGAGTGCTCGCGGCGGTCGGGATTTCGGCGGTATACGTCCTGCTGCGGAAGCCGATGGTGATCGTCACCCAGGTGATCGTCGACGCGCTGCCCGCGTCCGTCGTCACTCGGCTGCCGGCCCGGTTCGTCGAGGACTTCCGATAGCACGGCGAGGGCGCGAAGTCACCAGCAGTGCGAAGCCGCAGGCGGACGGGATTTTTCACCCGCGCCCCCGTCGGGATTCGTATGGACACCCGACGCGTGTTGCTCGTCGACGCTTTCACCGCCGATCCGCTCGCCGGTAACGCGGCCGGCGTCGTGCCGACGGCGGACGATCTCTCGACCGACCAGATGCGGGCGATCGCCCGCGAACTCGCCGTCAGCGAGACGGCGTTCGTGCTTCCCTCCGAAACCGCCGACCGGCGGCTCCGGTTCTTTTCGCCGACCCAGGAGGTCGATCTCTGCGGGCACGCGACGATCGCAACGCACGCGCACCTCCACGAGACCGGGACGATCGAGTCCGGCGACCACACAGTCGAGACCGAGGTGGGCGTCCTCGACGTCGAAGTCGAACCGGACGGCGTCGTCTGGATGACGCAGAACAATCCCCGGGTCGAGCGGGTCACGGTCGACTACGACCGTCTCGGCGACGCACTGGGGATCGACCCCGCCGCGCTCGAAGACGTCGGCGCCGACATCCCGACGGCGGTGGCCTCGACGGGGCTGCCGTTCCTGTTCGTCCCGGTGAACTTCTTAGAGCACCTCGGCGGCGCCGATCCCGATCAGGAAGCCATCGCGGCGCTCGCCGAGGAGGTCGACGCGGCGGGGATCTACGCGTTCACCTTCGACGCACTCGACGCCGACTCGACGCTGCACGGCCGTGCGTTCGCGCCCGGCGTCGGGATCCCCGAAGATCCGGTCACAGGGACTGCAAGCGGCGCCTGCGGCGCGTACCTGCGCGAGGTGGGCGCGTTCGACGAGTTCCCCGACGAACTACAGCTGGAGCAGGGATACTTCCTCGATCGACCGGGGACTGTTCGCGTCCAGGTCGGTGCGAACGTTCGGGTCGGCGGCCGCGCGGTGACGTCGCTCGACGGCCGGCTGACGGTCCCGCCGGACGAGGACGACGACATCATCGAGGTGTAGGCTGTCGCCGCCGTTGATCGCGAGAAAACAGCGATCGAGGGGCCCCAGGCGACCCGCTCACCTAACTAGAGGCGGAGGCCCCTCCCTCAAGGAGCGCTGGGCTTCCGGCTCCGGCGGAAGCACAAGCGAGTAGGGTGGGGAGGAAGCCGACTCGCCACTGACCAGCCGCTAAACTATTGCTTGTCACTCCAAATTTTAAGTAACTTTGAATATATATGTGAAAGCACAGTGGGGTACCGTCGAACCGCCGTAATCAAGCTCGATACACCGGAAGGTGCGGATGTACACCTTCAAGAGACTATCGAGCAGTTCAAATACTGTTCCAACACCGCGAGCGAGTGGTGCTGGCACGGAGACGACGGGTACCACGTCACCTCGAAAGCCAAAGCCGAACGTGGTCTCTACGACCAGCTCCGCGAAGAGACAGGATTGACCGCAAACCTCGTCCAGAAGGGGATTCGCCAAGCCGTCGAAGCTGTCAAAAGCGGCGTCGAACGCCTCAAAAACGACCAAGACACGTCTCGTCCGACGTTTACAGCTGATACCGCGATCTACGACAAGCGAAGCGCCACGTTCCACCGTGATCACGTTTCGCTGTCAACCGTGGATGGGCGTATCGAATGCGACTACATCCTGCCCGATGACGCCGAGAAGCCGCCGACGAAGTATATCGCCAACGAGGACTACGAGTTTCGGCGGGCAACACTCCATCGACGTGACGGCGAGTGGTATCTCCACGCATCAATGCTCAAAGAGGACGACGACACCGACACCACGACCGAGCACAGAACAGTCCTCGGTGTCGACCTCGGTGTAAACAACCTCGCGGTCGCTTCGACCGGACGGTTCTGGTCGGCAGACGAGTTCAACCACTGGAAACGCGAGTACGAAAAGCGGCGCGGCGACCTCCAACAGTGCGGGACGCGGGCGGCACACGACGCGATAGCAGGCGTCGAGCGCAAGGAGGACGGCCGCTTCGAGATATTCCTGCATCGTGTCGCTACCGAGATCGTGTCCGAAGCTGTCGAACACGAGTGTTCGCAGATCGTGTTCGAGGACTTGACAGACATTCGTGAGAACATCCCACAGGCGTCGTGGCAGCATCTGTGGGCGTTCCGTCGCCTCTACGAGTACGTCGCGTACAAAGGGCCCGAACAGGGTATCGAAGCCGTCCAAGTAGGCCCACGGAACACGTCGAAACGATGTTCGACGTGTGGATTTACCCACGACGACAACCGTGACGGTGACGAGTTCGAGTGTCAGGACTGCGGCTATCAGAACCACGCGGACTACAACGCGGCGAAAAACATCGGTTTGCAGTATCTCCGTCGTCGGCAAAACGCAGACGACGGAGGCGCACCCGTAGACGTGCGCTTGAATCGCGGGACGCTGAACGTGAGTGGGGAGTACAACCCTCCCGCCTCATCCGAGGCATAGAACGGGAGTCCACGCGAAAGCCCTTCCCTCAACGAGCGAGCGGGTCCGTAGACCCCGAGCGAAGTAGGGGAGGGTAGTTTACCCGATGTACCGCAGGTCGTCGTCGGTCGGCATCCCGCTCTGTTGGTTCTGCATCTCCTGGATCTTCTCGGCGACCTCTTTCATCTCCTCGGCGCGCTCTTCGAGGGTGTCGTAGTCGACGGTGAAGCCGACGACGGTTTCGAGCACCTCCAGCACCGCCTGCGCGCTGGTCGGATCGACGAGGTACCCGCTCGTCTCGCCCATCAGACAGACCGACGAGAAGCCTCGTCGGCCGCCGAGGCCGAGCAACAGACCGCTCACGCCGACGATACCGCCCGCGGGTTCGCCCTCGCGGAACGAGACGCCGGCGTCCGCCAGTGCGTCGATGTCGTCGGCGTCGCTGACGGCGCCGAGCACGTCGGGTTCCTCGACGAGTTCGCCGGTCGGGACGCCGCCGAGCGCGTACACGTCCTCGACGTCGAAGGAGTCGGCGACGTCGAGGAACGCGTCCGTGATGTGGTAGTGTCCCGAGTGGGACTGTGCCTGGTGGTCGCCGGTCAAAACCACGAGGTCGCGGTCGCCCGCGTCGACGGCGTGGAACTCCGCGCACGCCAGCGAGGCGACGCCGTCGTCGTCGACGCCGACCTGCGGGGGGAACTCGTCGGCGTAGACCCGTGCGACGAGGTCGGAGTCGAACTCCTCTAAGAGATGCTCTGCAGCCAACTTGCCGACGTGTCCGACGCCGGGGAGCCCCTCGACGAGCGCCGGATCGCGGAGCGGCGGCTCCGCGAGCGTCTCGATCTCGATATGTTCCATACCCTCACTCGCGGACGCGGCGTTTAAGAGCGCGTCGGTACTCGCCGTAGGCGTCCTCGGGGTCGAACGGCGCGGGCGCGGAGTTTTCGGTGTCCGCGCCACACTCGGGGCACGTCGACCCGAGGGTGTAGACCGGCCGGTCGTGGGAGTCAGACCAATCCGAACAGACGCGGATGTCGGATTTCATCGGAACAGGTCGGGAGAAAGAACTACTCCTCGTCTTCGCGTCGCTCGCGGTGGTACTCGGCGGTGCCGCCGTCGGTTTCGATCCGCGTTTTCGCCCGCCCGGCAGCCGATTCGAGGGCGTCCTCGGCGGTCTTGTAGTCGGGCGCCTGGACGCGGATGCGGTACTCCGGAGCGCCGACGTAGGTGACCTCGAGGTCGATCTCCTCGGGAACCTCGTCGTCGTCGCCTTCGGCCGCCTGCAGCGCCTCCTTGATCCGGTCGACGCCGTCGCCGGTCGGACACCGGAGGTCGACGTAGCCCGTGACGTTCACGTACGGGACGGAGACGTTCTGCCGGGCCGTCTGGACGATGGCGTCGACCTCCTCGTCGTCGAGGTCGACGTCCTCGAGGGCGTCGGTGCCGTGGATCGCGGCCGTCTCGAAGCCGTCATAGAGCGTCTCGAAGTCCGCGAGGATCGCGTTGGCGATGGCGCTGTAGCGCTCGTCGTCGATATCCTCGCCGAAGGCGATCTCCATCCAGTTGTCGGCCTTCTGTTGGTTTTTCCACTCCTGAATCTTCTCTTTGCGCTGGTGCTCGTTGACGTCCTTGATCGAGAGGTCGATCTGCTGGGCGCTTTCGTCGACGTCGAGCACCTTCGCGACGACCGTCTGTCCCTCGCGGACGTGGTCGCGGACGTTCTTGATCCACCCGCTCGCGACCTCGCTGATGTGACAGAGGCCGCGTTTGTTCTCGTACTCGTCGAGATCGACGAAGACCCCGAAGTCGGTGATCTCGTCGACCTCGCCGACGACGAGTTCGCCCGACTCGGGCCATCCGCTGTACTTCATATATTGGAACCTCCGAAAGGGGAGTTACGCCTCGGCCGAGCGGCGTTCGACCGTCTCGAGAACCTCGCCGTGAATGTCGGCGTCGCCGCCGGTCGGCGTCGCGAGCGTCGTGCCACAGACCGCACAGTTGACCGTCGTCGACGCCTTGCCGAACAGCACCTGTTCGTTGTCGCAGTCCGCACACCGCACGCGGTAGAAGTTTCCTGCCATCGTTACTCCTGGAAGCGGAGGCGACCGGCGCGCCATCCCTCGCGCATGTGGGCTTTCCCGCAGTCCGAGCAGATGTACTTCAGGTGCGTCTTCTTCGTCGGCTTGTCGCCACCGGGGACCTTCGAGAACTTCCCGGCGTTCCCGATGACGGCCTTCCCGCGGCGGGTCTGGCGTGCGTTCCACTTCATTCCGGTCGACCGACCCGTTCGGACCTTCTCGACCTCGTGTTCGTGGTGCCCGTCGCAGTTCGGGCAGTACGTGTTGAATCGGCGTGGCATTTCCATAGATATCGACCTTGTGCGCCATTCGATATCGGCGGTTAAAACCCGTTTGGTTCGCACCGACCGCGAAACGGGGGTTCGGCGGGGTCCCGTCGCGACGCGTCTCCGAAGCGATTAAGCCCCGACTGGGCCAACGACGGGGTATGAAGAAGGTCATCATCCGCGGGGACCCGGGCATCGGTCGGGGCGCGACGATCGAAGTCGACGGCGAGGAACTCGTCTGTTTCGGGATCGACAGACAGAGCGACTACCACGGCGCCGACCGGCCGCAACTGTGGTGTACGGTCGGAACCGAGGACGAACGGGAGACCTTCGAGAAACGCGAGTTCGTCCCGCACTTCCTGGACGTCGTCGCCGTCGACGCGGAGGCGATCACGGTCATCTCCAAACGCGGCTCGTAGGTCGTTTCCGAACGCGGTTCAGAGGGTCGTTTCGGAACCCAATTCAGAGGGTCGTTTCCGAACGCGGACTGCAGAATCGGCTCCGGTCGTGGCAACCGAGGCCGGACACGACACCCTTCGGGTAGCCCGCCACTTCGACCCTCATCGCTCTGGGAAACCTACTGCTTCGGCATCCATCGCTCTGGGAAGCCTGCTTCTCCGACCTCATCGCTCAGCGGCCGATAGAAACGAGAATTATCGGGCGACCGTCTATCAGCACCGATATCGTGGGCTGAAGAGCTTGCTATCGGTCGATTTACGGCTGTTTCAGTTATCATTTGTTGTATTCGCGAGGATGGACTTATTTGGCCGGTCGATCGAACGAGTGTATGAAGCTGCTCGAAACGTACGAACGGCTCCTGTGGTGGTCGATGGACCTCCTCGGCGTCACCAAATCCGTCAGCCGAAAGGTCCTCGCCGCGATCGGGATCCAGTTCGGGGTGTCCGTCGCTCAGGTAGCCCTCCCGTGGGTCGTCAGCGGGCAGATCCAGACGGCGCTGTCGGCGTTTTTCCTCGTCGGCGCGTTCGTCGCGTTCCTCAACACGCTCTTGATCTTCCGTCGCGACATCGTCGAACCGATCGAGGACCTTTCGACGTCGGCGGCGGCAGTCGCAGCCGGCGATCTCTCGTCGTCGCCGCCGACGAGCGACAGGGAAGACGAAGTCGCACGGCTCGTCGCCGACTTCAACGAGATGCACGAGCACCTCGAACTCGTCGCCGCACAGGCGACGGCGATGGCCGACCGCGACTTCGACGATTCGGTCCTCGACGAGAGGATGCCGGGGGAGTTCGGGGATTCCCTGGATCGGATGGCGACGGATCTCACGGCGCACACCCGCGCGCTCCAGCGGCTCGTCGACGCCTTCGGCGAGGCCACCGAGCGTGCCCGGAGCGGAGATCTGACGGCACTCGTTCCCGCGGAGGAACTCGCCGCCGAAGACGACCGCTACGGGGAGGTAGCACGGTCGTACAACGAGTTCGTCCGCACTCTCTCTGCGACGATTGCGGACGTCAAGGAGTTCGCCGACGAGGTCGCGGCGATGAGCGAGGAGGCCCAGCGAAACGTCCAGCGGGCGACCGAGTCGAGCGAGGCGGTCGCGGCCGCGGTCGACGAGATCGAGGAGGGCGCCGAAGACCAGACCGAACACCTCCAGACGGTCGCCTCCGAACTGTCGACGCTTTCGGCCACCGTCGAGGAGATTGCCGCCTCCGCCGACGAGGTCGCCGGGACGGCCGAACGAGCCGCCGAGCGGGGGCGGGACGGCCGCGACGTCGCGACGACGGCGATGGACGAACTCGACGCCGTCGAGGAACAGATCGACGAGACGGCGACGGCGGTCGAGGAACTGGCCGCGTTGATCGAGGAGATCGACGAGATCGCGGAGTTCATCGACGAGATCGGCTCCCAGACCGACCTGCTCGCGATCAACGCCTCGATCGAGGCGGCCCACGCGGGCGACGCCGGGGACGGGTTCGGCGTCGTCGCCCGCGAAGTCAAGTCGCTGGCGGAGGACACCCGCGAGTCCGCCGACGAGGTCTCCGAACTGATCGAGGAGGTCACCGCACGCTCCGAGGAGACCCTCGAGACCGTCCGCGAGACCGACGAGCAGGTCGAATCCAGCGTCGACACCGTCGAGCGCGCCATCTCGGAGTTCGAGTCGATCGTCGACGACGTCGAGGACATCGACGCCAGCGTCCGGGAGGTCAGCGATGCGACCGACCAGCAGGCGCAGTCCTCCCAGGACGTCTCCGCGCGCGTCGACGAGGTCGCGAACATCTCCGAGGAGACCGCCGGGCAGACCAGCGCCGCCGCCGACGACGCCGCCGAGCAGTCCGAGTCCCTCCACGAACTCGAATCGCAGGCGGCCTCGCTCGCCGATCGCGCGACCGGCCTCGACGACCTGGTCGGCTCCTTCGAGGTTATCGACGGCGACGGGAGCGCGTCGGGAACGACACGAGAAGCGGCGGGCGGCGACGGCGACGCAGCCGGCGGCGACGACGCAGCCGATCCCGTCGCAGCGGACAGCGAGTTCGAGTTCGGCACCGACGCCGGGGCGGATCCGAAGCCCGCCTCCTCGGACGACTGATACTGATTACTCTCGTCTCCTAGCCCCGGTCAGGGGCGGATCTGCTAGACACGATCCGTACAGAACTCTCTCACCGGGTGACAGATCGCGTGAAACAGGTGTGTCCGACGGTATCAGCCGTCGGCAGTCTATATCCTTATCCGTCCGCCGGTCGAATCTCCGGGTATGCAACTAGTGCCGGACACGAGCGCGGTCATCGACGGCCGCGTGTCCGAGCGGGTGGCGTCGGACGACGAGGAGGTGTCGGTGCTGGTCCCCGAGGCCGTCGTCGGCGAACTCGAATCGCAGGCCAACGACGGGATCGACACGGGCTGGGAGGGGCTCGAAGAGCTCCAGAAGCTCGCCGAACTCGCCGATTCGGGGGCCGTCGACGTCCGGTACGTCGGCCGGCGGACGAAGCCCAGCGAGTCCACCGGCGCCCACGAGGGCGACATCGACGCGCTGATCCGCGAGATCGCCGAGGAGGAGGGCGGAACACTCCTGACTAGCGACGTCGTGCAGGCGGAGGTCGCGAAGGCGAAGGGGATCGACGTCGAGTACGTCGAACCGCGCGTCCGGGGCTCCGGCGAACTCGTCATCGAGGACTTCTTCGACGAGACGACGATGTCGGTCCACCTCAAGACCGGGACGAAGCCGAAGGCCAAACGCGGCGCCATCGGCGAGATGCGCTACGAGACGATCCGCGAGGAGGCGACCGACGAAGCCACGATGAAAGAGTGGGCCGACGACATCGAGAACACCGCTCGCTCCAGTCCCGACGGCTTCCTGGAACTCTCCGAACCGGGGATGAGTATCGTCCAGTTCCGCGACTACCGGATCGCGGTCGCCCGGCCACCCTTCGCCGACGGTATCGAGATCACCGCCGTGCGGCCGATCGTCAAGACCGATCTGGAAGAATACGAGTACGCCGACGAACTCAAAGACCGCCTGACCGAACGGCAGCGCGGCGTCCTTATCTCCGGGGCACCCGGGGCCGGAAAGTCGACGTTCGCGCAGGCGGTCGCGGAGTTCCTCACCGACAGCGACTTCGCGGTCAAGACGATGGAGAAGCCCCGCGACCTGCAGGTCGGCCCGGACATCACCCAGTACACCGCCCTCGGCGGCGAGATGGCGAAGACCGCCGACTCTTTGCTTTTGGTCCGGCCGGACTACACCATCTACGACGAGGTGCGGAAGACCGACGACTTCGGCGTCTTCGCGGATATGCGCTTAGCCGGCGTCGGGATGGTCGGCGTCGTCCACGCCACCCGGGCGATCGACGCGCTCCAGCGGCTCGTCGGCCGCGTCGAACTCGGGATGATCCCGCAGGTCGTCGACACCGTCGTCTACATCGAGGACGGCCGCGTCGACACCGTCTACGACGTCACGACCGAGGTGAAAGTCCCCGAGGGGCTCACCGCCGAGGACCTCGCGCGGCCGGTCATCCAGGTTGCGGACTTCGAGACCGGCCGGCCGGAATTCGAGATCTACACGTTCAACCGCCAGGTCGTCACCGTCCCCCTCGGCGACGGCGAGAGCGAGGAGACCGGCGTCGACCGCCTCGCCCGCCAGGAGATCGAACGCGAGATCCGCTCGATCGCCCGCGGCCACGTCGAGGTCGAACTCAAGAGCCAGAACACCGCGGTCGTCTACGTCGAGGAGGACGACATCTCCTACGTCATCGGCAAGGGCGGCGGGCGCATCTCCGACGTCGAGGACCGCCTCGGCATCGACATCGACGTCCGGACGCACGACGAAAAACCCGATCGTGGCGGGGCGTCGGCCGGCGGATCGACGGGCGGCGGGTCGGGCCCGTCCGGGAACCCCGGCAGCGACGCCGCCGAGGGCATCGCCGTCACGCCGGAGGTGACCTCCCGGCACGTCGTCATCCGGCTGGACGAACACGTCGGCGAGACCGTCGAGATCCGCGCCGGCGGGGAGTATCTGTTCACCGCGACGGTCGGCCGCGGCGGCGACATCCAGGTTTCACGCGGGAGCGCCATCGCCGACGAACTCGAAGCGGCGATCGACCGTAGCCAGCGGATCACGGTCCATCCGGCCTGATCGGCACAGTTGGGGGCGCCCGTACCGCGGAACCGGACGATTCTTTTCCCGACCCACATTGGGGACGGTATGGACACAGACACGCCCCCAGAGGAGGTCTTCGACGAGCTGTTCGCGACGATCGAAGAGCGCAAGGAGACGCTGCCGGCCGACTCGTATACGGCCTCGCTTTTCACCCACGAGAAGGGCAAAAACGCCGTCCTGGAGAAACTCGGCGAGGAGACGACCGAGGCGATCCTCGCGGCGAAAGACGACGACCGAGACGAACTGTTGGCCGAGAGCGCGGATCTCGTCTACCACCTGCTCGTGTTGCTGGCGATGGAAGAAGCCACGCTGGAGGACCTCCAAGTGGAACTGCGAAATCGGTTCTGAGCGCCCTCGATCTACCGGCGGGACAAGGTGAGTGCCTCGGGGCTTGACCCCGAGGGTGAAACAGACACGATTATGACATAAGCTACCGTATCTTATAGCACAGTTGCGACGTGGGTTAAAGACCTTAATCCGAAGCAACTGCGCGCAGTTGCAGAGAAATGCGACACCTCTCAAAACCCACGCCGAAGGCGTGGTGCGACGGGTGTTGTCGGGCGAGGTGGAGTCGCCGACCCTCACGGACGCACCGGGCGTTCGGGTGTTAATTTCAACCGACCCGTTTCGAGGAGGCCGAGGGGAATTAAATTCGCCTGCGTCTGTCCGTCCGTTTCTGGACGACACAGACAAAACGGTGAAGCCTCGGGGTTTGTCCCCGAGGTACTTCACGCAGGTTCACTCCCGGCGGCGGTGGTCAACGGGGACAATCCTTAGGTACTACGGCCCGTAGTACCGAGTATGAGTACCGGGAGCGACACCGAGAGCGAGACGACCCGTATCACGCGGAAAGGGCAGGTGACCATCCCGAAACAACTCCGCGAAGAGTTTGGTCTCGAGGAAGGTGATGAAGTCCGCTGGGAGAAGACTGAGGACGGCATCAGGGTACGGAAGGCGACCCAATCGGCTGGTCGCGGGATGCTCGTCGACGACGACATCTCCGAGGAGAAGCGAGAGGAAATGGCCGAGGAGATGGAAGTCGAGATCCGCGAGAAGCGACGCACGGAGTGGCAACCGTGACCCGGTACACCGTCGACGGCGTGGCGATGGCCCGGTATCTCGTCGATCGGCTCCCTCCAGCCGCAGACGAGATTTTCGAGCAGGCCGAGCAGGGCGTCGACGTGATCGAAGCGCCGACGGTTGCCGTGAGCGAAGCCATCTGGACGGCGGTCAACAAAAGGAAGATCGCCGGGATCGAGGTCGACACGACACCGAACGCGGTGCTTCGAGGACTCGTGAACGACGGTCCCGTACAGATTGCCTCTACGGACGAGCAGGACCTCGCCGTGTTCGGAAGTCTCATCGACCACTACACGCTGCACGACGCACTGCTCATCGCGACCCACCGGGTGCGCGGCACCGAGGCGATCCTCACGAACGACGAGGAATTCACTGGCGAGAAGACAGTGTGGCGGTGAGATAGCTTACGTTCCTTCGACCGCCGCGTACGACTCGCGCACCGACGGCGAAACCGCAAGCACGAGCATAGCCACCGACTGGACGAGATTGACGTACTGCAGTCGCTCGCCGAACCCGAGGACGAACCCCTCCACGATCGCCCACACTCCGAGCAGGAGTGCGACGCCGACGGCTCCGCGTCGGGCCCACGAGCGACCGTCGGACAGTCCGGTGGCGACGGCGAGCGGGAGGATGCCCAGCGCGACAAACAGGAACACGCCCGGGAGCAGGAAGTCGTCGACCGGCGTCGGCGCCAGCACCGCCGTCGACACGCCGATGATCGACCCCGACGGCGCGAGCAGGAACTGGCCGCCGCCGAGGAGCCCCCGCACGCCGAGAACAGTTAAAAGCGCGATCAGGAGCCACAGCGCGAGCGGTCGGTCGTTCGAGTCACTCGCCATCAGCGGGACGTTCGCGGTCCCGTCAGAAGAATGCGCCCGTCGATTCCCGACCTACCGGAACGACACCCCGAGATCCGACAGGCCGTCGTTGTGCTGTGCGACGTTGATCAGAAGCGGCGTCAGCGACTCCACCTCAGCGGCGTTCGCCAGCCCGCCGGCGTCGAGCGCGCGGAGGCCGTCGATGTCCTCGGCGAGGCCCGCGACGCGGTCCTTCGCGGCCGGGTCGTCGCCGACGAGCAGCGTGTCGATACCGAGCTCCCTGTCGAGGTCGGCGAGCCGACCGGCCGCGAGGTTGTGGAACGCGCCCACGACCGGGACGGGTTCGGGCGCCGCGTCGGCGACGAGTTCGGTCACGCTGCCGGCGCCCGGCAGGTGGGCGTGGAAGCCGTCTTCGTCCCGCTGCATCCCCGCGGCGGGCGTGACGAGCACGTCGTCGCCGTCGAGAGAGTCGGCGACCGACTCGACGGTGTCGGCGACGTGGTACGGGGGCACCGCGAGCACGACGATGTCGGCGCGGTCGGCCGCCATCCCGTTCCGGAAGCCGGTGAGCTTCCGCTCGCGACCGTGCGCCGAAAGCGTCGCCGCGTACTCGTCGGCCGCCGCGTGTGCGTCGTCCGGGTCCCGGGAACCGATCACGACGTCGTGGTCAGTGTGATATCCCCACCGGAGGGCCAGGCCCTCGCCGACCTCACCAGTTCCGCCAAGGAGTGCGATTCGCATAGGCGAGCGTGGGGAAGCGACGCGGTAAAGGGTTGCGTGAGCGGGGACGTCTTCCGGTGTCAGAAGTCTCCCGCCCGCGGCGACGACTGCCCTTCGGCGCGAGTGAGTGGGCCGAGACGGTTGCTCCCACCAGCGCCGGCGTCTCTCGCCCGCTACGGTTCGCTACGCCCCGTCGGCCGCAGCCGGAACGTACACTACCAGGAATCCGAGGAGCGGCGCGAGGACGAGCGTCCCCAAGAGGATAGCGGTCCGGATCGACGTTTCCGGCGGCAGCAACTGCCACAACCCCAGCCCGAGCGCGTCAACGACGAGCACGACGGCCACGAAGCGGAGGAAGTTCGACCGGACGTCGCTCCCGGCTGCGTCAACCATTGGATCTCCGTTCCTCACTCCGCTTCGAACACCAGCGACGGGAGGTCGTTCACGGACTCGACCACGGCGGTCGCGCCGACAGACTTGTACGCCTCACGGCCGGACTCGCCCGTCAGGCCGCCAGTCAGGACGCCGACGCCGTGGTACATCCGTCCGGGATCGGCTGCCGCAGCGTTGACCGCGGTCTTCACGTCGTCGAGGGTGTCGCCCGCGAAGACGACCGTCTCGGCGTCGAAGCGGTCGGCGAGCGTCGTCAGCGCCTCGGGGCTGGGCTTGCCTTCCGTCCAGTCGTCCATCGTGAAGCGGTGCTCGTCGGGAACCGAGAGCCCGACGCGATCGAGCGCAATGTCGGCCTCTGCGGCCGGCCGCCCCGTGAGTACCCCCACGGCGGCGTTCGACTGCAACCGGTCGAGCGTCTCGGAGTCGACCAACACTGGTTCGTCGTGGATGTATCCCGGCGCCTCGAACGGTGGCTCGCCGCCTTCCAGTTCCCGGTAGAGGTCGGTGCCGAGATACAGCGCCTGGAAGACCTCGCGGAGTCGCTCGCGGTCCCAGGCTTCGCGCACGGCCGCGAGATCATCGTCGTCGAGATGGTCGGCCGCGACCGACTCGGCGGCGTCGAGGCCACCGTTCGCCTCTGCTGCGATCCCGTCGGTGAACGTCGACAGCGCGATGGGCTCGCGCTCGTCGACGAGGACGTACAGTGCCGCCGCGTACGTGACGTCCCAGTCGTTGTTGAAGCCGCCCGCATCCTTGAAGCGCTGGACGTCGTCGCGGTCGATCGTCCGGTCGTACAGCCGCTCGACGGACTCCACGATCGCGCGCCGGTAGGAGTCGGCGACGTCGAGGAGCACCCCGTCGATGTCGAGCACGACCGCGTCTGCGTGCATACTCGTAGCGGGCCGGCGGCCGGCCTTAGCGTTGTCCTTTCGGCGCGCCGCGGTGCGGCGGGATGTCGACACACCGCGCGTGAGCGGCTGTCGGGCTGGACCGAGTTAGGAGATATTTTACCGTGGGATCGCCAGAGGGTAGATATGGACTACGACCCGCAGGAACTCGAACGCCGGTGGCGCGAGCGGTGGGCCGACGAGGGTCGCTACGAGGCCGATCCCGCCGACGCGGCGGGCGGCGGCGACGCCGAGGAGGACCCGACGTTCATCACCGTCCCCTACCCCTACCCCAGCGGCGGGATGCACATCGGTCACGCCCGGACGTACACCGTCCCCGACGTCTACGCCCGGTACCGCCGCCAGCGCGGCGACAACGTCCTGTTCCCGATCGCCTGGCACGTCACCGGCACGCCGATCATCGGCGCGGTCGAGCGGCTGAAAAAGCGCGAGGAAGGCCAGCTGTCAGTTCTCAGAGACACCTACAACGTCGCCGAGGACACTCTCGAAGACCTGGAGACGCCGATGGGTTACGCCCACCACTTCATCGAGGACCACTACAAAAAGGGGATGCAGGACCTCGGGCTCTCGATCGACTGGCGCCGGGAGTTCACCACGAACGACGACCGGTACTCGCAGTTCATCACCTGGCAGTACGAGACACTCAGAGACCGCGGCCTGCTGGAGAAGGGCCTGCACCCCGTCAAGTACTGCACCAACGAGGAACAGCCGGTCACCACTCACGATCTGCTGGAGGGCGAGGAGGCCGAGTTCCAGGAGTACACGCTGATCCGCTTCGGGCACGGCGACACGATCGTCCCGATGGCGACGCTCCGCCCCGAGACGGTCCGCGGCGTGACGAACGCCTACATCGACCCCGACGCCGACTACGTGATCGCCGACGTCGACGACGAGGAGTGGTTCGTCTCAGCTCCGGCGATCGAGAAACTCCAGCTTCAGGGCCGGGACGTGGTGCCGAAACGCACTGTCTCCGGCGAACACCTGGTCGGCGAGCGGGTCACCAACCCCATCACCGGTGACGACGTGCTCGTCCTGCCCGCCGAGTTCGTCGACGCCGAGAACGCGACCGGGGTCGTGATGTCCGTGCCAGCGCACTCCCCGGACGACTACATCGCGCTGCAGGAGGCGAAAGCCGACGACGAGCGGCTGGCCGAATACGGGATCGATCCCGCTGAGGTCGACGCGATCGAACCGGTGCCGATCCTCTCGGTCGAGGGCTATGGGGAGATTCCGGCGAAGACAGCGGTCGAGGACGCCGGGATCGACTCCAGCGTCGACCCCGAACTCGAGGAAGTCACCCGGGAACTGTACAACAGCGAGTTCCACAGCGGCCGACTCAACGAGGAGTACGGCGAGTTCGCCGGCGAGGTCGTCGAGGACGTCCGCGGAAAGTTCCGCGACGCCCACCGGGAGTCCGGCGCCTTCGGGACGATGCAGGAGTTCTCCGAGGAGGTCGTCTGCCGCTGCGGCGGCGACGTCGTCGTCGCCGAGCAGGACACCTGGTTCCTGCGTTACAACGACGAGGAATGGAAGCAGAAGGCCCACGACGCCGTCGCGCGGATGGAGGCGATCCCGGAGAACACCCGCGGGGAGTACGATCACACCATCGACTGGCTGAACGAGTGGCCCTGTATCCGGAACTACGGGCTGGGCACTCGGCTCCCGTGGGACGACGAGTTCGTCATCGAACCGCTGTCGGACTCGACGATCTATATGGCCTACTACACCATCGCCCACCGTCTGCAGGAGATCCCCGTCGAGGACCTCGATCGGGACTTCTTCGACGCGCTGTTCTACGGCACCGACGCCGTCGACGACCCAGACGAGCGGGCGCTCGAACTCCGCGAGGAGTGGCAGTACTGGTATCCGGTCACCTATCGCTTCTCCGCGAACGACCTCATCTCGAATCACCTCACCTTCTATCTGTTCCACCACGCGGAGCTGTTCGACCCCGACGAGTGGCCCGAGGGGATCGTGATTATGGGGATGGGCCTCCTGGAAGGCCAGAAGATGTCCTCCTCGAAGGGCCACGTCGTCCTCCCCGGCGCGGCGATCGAGGAGTACGGCGCCGACACGGTGCGCTTCTTCCTGCTCAACTCCGCGGAGCCGTGGCAGGACTACGACTGGCGCGCCGAGCAGGTCGGCGCCGTCCGGAACCAGCTCGAGCGCTTCTGGAACCGGGCCTCGGACGTCATCGAAAATCCCGGCCCGGACGAGCAGCCAGAACTCGCAACGGCGGACCGCTGGCTCCTCTCGCGTCTCCAGCACACCGTCGACGAAGTCACCGAGGCGATGGAGGGCTCCGAGACCCGGACGGCGAGTCAGGCCGCCTTCTACGACTTCGAGGAGGACCTGCGGTGGTACCGCCGCCGCACGGACCGCTCACGGCCGGCCGCCCGCTGGACGCTCCGGAAGACCCTCGAAACCCGGCTTCGGCTGCTCGCGCCGTTCGTGCCGTTCCTCACGAACGAACTCCACGAGGAGTTGACTGGGACGCCCGCCGAGGACGCGCCGTGGCCCGAAGTCGACGAGGATCTGCTCGATCCCGGAATCGAGGCCGCCGAAACGCAGGTCGAGCGTCTCGTCGACGACATCCAGGGGATCCAGCAGTCCCTGCGGAACGCCGAGGAGGACGTGCCCGAGGCCGACCCCGACCGGGTCCGGATCACCGTCGCCGCCGACTGGAAACACGAGGTGTTCGGCACGGTCGCCGAGGTCGGCACCGATCAGGGCCAGGTGATGAGCGAGGTGATGCAGGATCCCGACCTCCGCGAGCGCGGGGACGCCGTCAACGACCTCGTCTCCGAACTGATCGAGTTCGCCCGCGGCCGCGACGACGAACTCGCGGCGCTGGCAGATATCGACGAACGAGACGCATACGAGCGAGCTGCGGACTTTCTCAGCAGCGAGTTCGACGCCGAGATCGTCGTCGAACGCGAGGGCGACGACGCCGACGAGCAGGGCGCCGTGCCGTTCCGGCCGTCGATCGAACTCGAAGCGGCGTAGCCAACTCCATTCCCGGTCTGGATCCCGAGTCGATCCAGAAACAGCCGACTCAGAATCCGATGCCGACGGGGCGAATCAGCCCTTTCCGGCCGCAGTTCGAGCGTCGGTTGCCCCCGCCCGCGACCCGACTCACGAAGGTTTATCACCGTTCGACATCTCAAACGTGACAATGGCAGAGGCAAAACAGGAGAGTCTCGGCGACCTCCCACCGAGTGCGAAGTTGGTCTTCAAGGTGCTCGAATACAACGGTCCCCTGACCCAGAAGGGGATCGTCCAGGAGTCGATGCTTTCGGCTCGGACGGTCCGGTACGCGCTCGAACGGCTCGAAGGGATCGACGTCGTCGACGAGGACGTTTACTTCGCGGACGCACGACAGAACCTCTATCAGCTCACCGACGCCGCGCCGGACACCCACCCCGCAGAGAGCGAGGGCGACGAGGCGGAAGCCTGCTGCGCCGAGTGACGGCCTCGGCCGATCGGCCGGTAGGCCGGCGTTCCCGCAGTTTTCGGGCTGTCGAGTCGCGCTTCTAACCACTAGGACGCACTGAGGAGCGGGGTGCAGGGCCGTTCGCGGAATCTCTCATTTCTCACCCAACGGCGGTCGATCCGCACGAGTAATCAGTTGCGACCGTGAACACCGGGATATGACCGCAGAACGCTGGTGGGTCAGGCTGGCTGCCCGGTGGCTAGCCCGGATCGACGGTGTCTCCGGGATGGTCCGACTGGCGATGCTTGGGATGACTGGACTCTCGACGGCGACGCTGACGCTCCGACAGTACGGCCACGGCGAGTATGCGTGGCCGTTGATCGGCGTAACCCTCGCCGGGACGGTGGTCTTCACGTACCTCTACACGGAGGGCGGCGTCTGGAACCAGATGTCCCGCGACCGGCAGGATCTCTCGAACAACTTCGCGAACCCCTCGATGCGGATGAACAACGAACTCCTCGCGCGGGCGGTGTTGGCCGCCCAGGAGAAACGGCAACTCACTGACGCCGAGCGCGAGGCGATCAAATCGGAGTTGAACGCCGGGTTCGACGAGTATCGCGACGGGATTGAGCTGGAACGGTTCGAGTAGGTCCCCCGGAACAGTCCGGATATCGCTTCCGGGAAGGCTGCCGGCGCAGGAGAAGTTATCCCGGTCCGGACTAGAGAACGACTATGTCACTCTCACTCGACTCCACGCAGTTGGACCGTTACTCCAGACACATCATTATGGACGACGTCGGGCCCGAGGGACAGAAACGCCTGTTGGACTCGGCGGTCCTCGTCGTCGGTGCCGGCGGGTTGGGCTCGCCCGTCATCCAGTATCTCGCGGCCGCTGGCGTCGGCAGGCTCGGGATCGTCGACGACGACGTCGTCGAGCGGAGCAACCTCCAGCGGCAGATCATCCACGGCGACGGCGACATCGGGCGGCCGAAGGTCGAAAGCGCCGCGGAGTTCGTCGCAGATCTGAACCCCGACGTGACCGTCGAGACCTACGAGACGCGACTCTCGAAGGAGAACGTCGCAGATGTCGTCCCCGGACACGACGTCGTCGTCGATGCCTCCGACAACTTCCCGACCCGGTATCTGCTGAACGACTTCTGTCGGCTCCAGGGGATCCCGATCGCCCACGGGTCGATCTACAAGTTCGAGGGGCAGCTGACGACGCTCGTCCCCGGTGGCCCGTGTTACCGGTGTCTCTTCCCCGAAGCGCCTGAACCGGGGACGGTCCCGGACTGTGCCACGACGGGCGTTCTCGGCGTCCTCCCGGGGACGGTTGGCTGCATCCAGGCGACGGAGGCCGTGAAACTCGTTTTGGACGCGGGCGAGCGGCTGGAGGGCCGGCTGCTCTTCTACGACGCGATGGATCTGACCTTCGAGACGGTGCCGTATCAGCAGAATCCCGAGTGTCCGGTCTGCGGCGACGACCCGATCGACTCGATCGACGACGTCGAGTACAGCGCGGTGTGTGCGATCGGCGCCGACTGATACTGAGTACTCTCTCTTCTTAGGGCTGAGCGCCGTCGCCGGGGGTGATGCTCGGCGGGAAGAGACGAGCGTAATCAGTATGAAGCGACCTGTTCAGCCCGGACCGCCGGGGATGGCGTCGACGACGCGTCCGAGGACCGCCGCCTCGGCTTTCCGGAGGTGTTCGGCCGCGGTCCCGACCGCACAGCCGAGTTCGTCGGCGACCGCTTCGAGCGTCGCCGCGCGCGGATCGGCGTAGTAGCCTGCGTCGACCGCGATTCGGAGGGCCGCTCGCTGCCGCGAGGTCAGCGTCGCGGTCGGGTCGGTGAGTCGCCCGTCGTACGGCCGGATCCGCTGGACCGTCACGCCGATATCCCCCGGAAGCGAATCCAGGGCGGTTTCCAGTTCGTCGGCAATCCCGACGAGCGAGAGGTCGAGACGCCGGTCCGCACGGTAGACGACCGGGGGCACCACGACGACGTCGGTCCCGAGAAACGCCGACGTCAGCCTCGCGTCCGCGGCCCGCTGGTCCTCGGTGACGGCCAGATGGAATCCGCGTCGGTTCTCCTCGGTCGCGATTTCGTATTCGAGGATCGACGGCTGGTCGTCGAGCGCATCGGTGTATGCCGCCGGATCGTCGCCGTCGACGAAGAACACGAGCGTGTTCCGCTCGCCGACAGCGGGGTTCCAGTGCCGCAGGTGCGTCGCGCGGAATCCGGGCGTGTCGGCGACGAAGGCGTGCATCGGATGGACGTACGGCGCGGGCAGATCGAGCCGGAGTTGAATCGACCGCATCGACGTCACTGCTCGACGGACAAACAAAAAGTCACCTCACAACTGAGGCAAAGGATCCAGTCACCCAGTCGTCGAATGCGAACCTATGCAGCCCTCCCACGATCTGCCGACGGCGCCGGAGCGAGCCGAGAGGCACGAGCACTCGACCGTTGAGGCTGCGATCGGAGCCCTCGACGAGCAGTTCCACACGCGACGGGAAGTCCACCGCCACGCACCGGGCGTCGTCGTCCGCCCCGACGACGTCCAGGACGTGCTGGAGTACCTTCGTGCAGAGGCGGGCTTCGACCACCTCTCGTGTGTCACCGCACAGCAGTATCCCGACCGGTACGAGACGATCTACCACCTGAAGCAGTACGACGATCCGACGGCGGAACTCAGCGTGGTCGTTCCGACACCACTGGATGATCCGGCGAGCCAGTCGGGTGCGCCAGTGTTCCCGACTGCCGGCTGGCACGAACGCGAAGCCTACGATCTGGTCGGCATCGAGTACGAGGACCATCCGGATCTCCGGCGGCTGTTGCTGCCGGAGACGTGGCAGGGACATCCGCTCTCCCTCGGATACGACCAGACGCGACCGCAGATCGTGCCGTACACCGAACACGTCAACCCGATCGAAGACGACGAGCGAGCGGGCGAGACGCTCCTTTTGAATATCGGCCCGCATCATCCGGCCACGCACGGCGTTCTCCACCTGCAGGTCACGCTCGACGGCGAGCAGGTCGTCGACGTCGACCCCGACATCGGTTACATCCACCGCTGTGAGGAACAGATGTGCCAATCGAAGACGTATCGGCACCAGATTATGCCGTATCCCGACCGCTGGGACTGGGGTGGAGCCGGCCTGCTGAACGAGTGGGCGTACGCCCGGACGGCGGAGACGCTCGCGGACATCGACGTCCCGGAGTACGCACAGGTGATCCGGACGATGGCAGCGGAGCTCTCGCGGATGCTGTCGCACTTCCTCGCGGTCGGCGCCTACGCGCTCGACGTGATTGGGGACTTCACGGCGACGTTTATGTACGCGATCGGCGACCGCGAGCGGGTGCAGAACGTCCTCGAAGACCTCACCGGCCAGCGGCTGATGTTCAACTACTTCCGACTCGGTGGGGTCGCCTGGGACCTCCCGGAACCGCGCGAGGAGTTCCTGGATTCGGTGTACGAACTGGTCGAAGGACTCCCCGAGCGGCTGGCGGAGTACCACGACCTACTCACCGGCAACGAGGTCATCCAGCTTCGGACCGTCGACACCGGCGTACTGCCGACCGAGACGGCAAAGGCCTACGGCTGCACCGGGCCGGTCGCCCGCGGGTCCGCCATCGACTACGATCTGCGCCGCGACGACCCCTACGGCTACTACGACAACCTGGAGTGGGACGTCGTCACCGAACCCGACGGTGACAACTTCGCCCGCCTTCTGGTCCGCCTGCGGGAGATCGAACAGTCCGCCCGCATCGTCGAGCAGTGTGCGGACCTCCTCGCCGAGTGGCCGGCCGACGAGCGGACGGTCCAGTCGAACGTCCCGCGGACGATCAAGCCCGACCCGGACGCGGAGCTCTACCGGGCGGTCGAGGCCGCGAAGGGTGAACTCGGCATCTACATCCGGTCGGACGGGACCGACACGCCCGCCCGGTTCAAGATCCGCGGCCCATCCTTCTCGCACCTGCAGGCTCTCCCCGAGATGGTCCAGGGGGAGTACATCCCGGATCTGATCGCAACGCTCGGCAGCCTCGATACGATTATGGGCGAGGTCGACCGGTAAGCCGCTTCGAGGCACATCCTTCCGGCGTGGAATAAAGCGAACAGTCGGCACGACCGCAATGACCCACGCCGACGTGCCGAGCACCCGCTCCCCGGCGTGGGGCGACGCCTACGTCACACGCCGCCTGGCCGCGCGATCGAATATAAACCTCCGTCGGCGGAGTGGCCCACGAGTCCGCGGACCGTAGCGTTTTATCCGCCCGCTGCCGTGGGACGCGTATGGCCTCTCAGGGGATCGTCGAGGAGTTTCTCTCTCTGAAATCCGACACCGACGCGGACGTGCTGACGATGCAGTGCGGCGACTTCTACGAGTTCTTCGCCGACGACGCGGAACTGGTCGCCTCGGAACTCGATCTGAAGGTCTCGCAGAAGTCCTCCCACGGGTCGTCGTACCCGATGGCGGGCGTCCCCGTCGACGACCTCACGCCGTATCTGAAGGCGCTCGTCGAGCGCGGCTACCGCGTCGCCGTCGCCGACCAGTTCGAGGACGGGGGCGGCGACCACTACCGGGAGATAACGCGGGTCGTCACCCCCGGCACACTCTTAGAGACCGACGACGCCGACGCCCGATACATCGCCGCCGTGGTCGGCGACTCCGATGAGGGGAGCGACGGCTCGGGGCGCGGGACCGCGACCGACGGGATCGGGCTGGCATTCGCGGACGCAACGACCGGCCAGTTCCTCGTCACCGTCGCCGACACGGCCGACGACGCGCTGTCGGAACTCTATCGTTTCGATCCCGTCGAAATCCTCCCCGGGCCGGACACCCGCGGCGACGACGAACTAGTCCGTCGGCTCCGGGGGGAGACCGACGGCACGGTGTCGCTGTTCGAGGCCGACGCCTTCGCGCCCGGGCGGGCGAAACACGCCCTTCGGGAGCAGTTCGGCGACGAGACGCTCGACAGCGTCGGCCTCGATACCGAGCCGGCGATCCGGGCCGCCGGCGCCGTCCTCCGGTACGTCGAGGAGACGGGCGCGGGCGTGCTACCATCGATGACCCGGCTGCGGGCCTTCGAGACGAGTGATCACCTCGAACTCGACGCGACGACACAGCGCAACCTCGAACTCACGGAGACGATGCAGGGCGGCCGCGACGGGACGCTCGTCGACACGATCGATCACACGGTGACGAGTCCGGGCGGCCGACTGCTGCGGGAGTGGGTAACACGGCCGCGCCGCGATCGAGGGGAATTGACCCGCCGGCTCGACTGCGTCCAAGCGCTCGCCGCGGGCGCGCTCGCCCGCGAACGCGTCCGGGAGGCGCTCGACGGCGGCTACGATCTCGAACGCCTGGCTGCGCGGGCCGCCTCGGGGAGCGCCGACGCGACGGACCTGCTCGCGATCCGCGAGACACTGGCGATTCTTCCGGACGTCGCCGACGCGATCGAGGGATCGCCGCTCGCGGATTCGCCGCTTTCGGCCGTCGTCGATCGGCCCGACAGAGCGGCGGCAGCGGACCTCCGCGAGGAACTCGAAACCGCGCTGGCCGACGACCCGCCGAAGACGGTCACGCAGGGCGGGCTGTTCCGCCGCGGCTACGACGACGAACTCGACGACCTGCTGGAACGCCACGCGGAAGCCAGCGAGTGGATCGACACGCTCGCCGAGCGGGAGACGCGACAGCACGGCCTCAGCCACGTCACGGTCGATCGGAACAAAACCGACGGCTACTACATCCAGATCGGCAAGTCCGTCGCTGATGAGGTGCCCGCCCACTACCGGGAGATCAAGACGCTGAAGAACTCCAAGCGGTTCGTCACCGACGAACTGGAGGAGCGCGAACGGGAGATCCTCCGGCTCGAAGACGCCCGCGGCGACCTGGAGTACGACCTGTTCTGCGACCTCCGGGACCGGGTTGGGGTCCACGCGGGGCTCCTGCAGGACGTCGGCCGAGCGCTCGCCGAGGTGGACGCGCTGGCGTCGCTTGCGACCCACGCCGCCGGCAACGACTGGACGCGCCCCGAACTGACCGAACCGGGACCGCTCCGGATCGAGGCCGGTCGCCACCCCGTCGTCGAGGGGACCACCGAGTTCGTTCCGAACGACCTGCGGATGGGCGGTGCCGACGGCAGCGCAGGCGACGGGGCCGGAGCGGTTGCCAGTGCCGATCGCGACTTCCTGATCGTCACCGGGCCGAATATGAGCGGGAAATCGACGTATATGCGCCAGGCCGCGCTGATCACGCTGCTCGCACAGATCGGGAGCTTCGTCCCGGCGCGGGCGGCGACGGTCGGCATCGTCGACGGGATCTATACGCGCGTGGGCGCGCTCGACGAACTCGCGCAGGGCCGCTCGACGTTTATGGTCGAGATGCAGGAACTGTCGAATATCCTCCATTCGGCGACCTCGGAGTCTCTCGTCGTCCTCGACGAGGTCGGGCGCGGGACCGCGACGTACGACGGCATCTCCATCGCCTGGGCCGCCACCGAATATCTCTCGTCCGCGCAGGCGGCCACGCCGTCGCCGAAGGTCCTCTTTGCCACGCACTACCACGAACTCACGACGCTCGCCGAGCACATCGACGGCGTCGAGAACGTCCACGTCGCCGTCGACGAGTCCGGCGATGAGGTCACGTTCCTGCGGACGGTCCGGGACGGGCCCGCGGATCGCTCCTACGGCGTCCACGTCGCCGAACTGGCCGGCGTGCCGGATCCGGTGGTCTCCCGGGCGCGTGAGGTCCTCCGGAAACTCCGGGGCGACGAGGCGATCGACATCCGTGGCAGCGGAGACGCAAGCGACGGCGACGATACCCACCAGGTCGTCTTCGACGTCGACTCCGGGGAGTTCCGGACGGAGGCGAGCGCAGACGGGGGAGAAACCAGTCGAGGCGGGGCGACCGAGCAGTCACGAGGACCGGAGGAGTCAGGTGGCGAGCCGCAAACGGATCCGGCCATCGAGTCGGTTCTCGACGAGCTTCGCTCCGTCGACGTCGACGAGACGCCACCCGTAGAGCTGATGGGGAAAGTGCTGGAGTGGCAGGAGGAACTCGGCGAGGACGAGGGCTAGAACTCCGCGAAGTCCGCACCGCAATCGAGATTACCGTCCCCGAGGATCTCAGAGACGAACCGGCGACGATCCGGGTCAGCGTCGAAGCCGACGAGATCGAGACGTCACCCGAGCAGGTGGTGATCGAACGGTACGACGCCGAGGCGGACACCTGGACGGAACTGGAAACAACCCCCGTCGAGACCGGCGGCGACGTCGTGGAGCTCGAAGCCGAGACGCCCGGATTCTCGCTTTTCGCCGTGACCGAAGCGGACGAGGAAACGACGGCGACACAGACGGCCGCTGAGACGACGATGACAGATAGCGCGACGCCCGAAGACGACACCACTCCGACAGCAGATTCGGTCCAGACGTCGATATCGACCACTGAAACCGGAACACCCGGGTTCGGCCTCGGTGTCGCGATTGTCGCCGTTCTTGGCGCAGCACTCGTCGCCGTGCGGCGAAAGTAACGACCGCGCCGCCGTCGTCTTTCGGTCACCGGTCCGGTAGAAACGCTTCAGAGTCAGCGTTTTAATCACCTGACAACAAACCCGGTTGTATGATCCGGGTCAGCGGAACGAACGCCGACCACGATGTCGGCGTGTTGACGGAGGATCTCGTCGTCTCCGGCACGAACGCGGACGTCACGTGCATCGTCCCGGCCGGTCAGTCGGTGTCGATCGACGCCGGAGGGACGAACGTCGACATCGCCATCGACGGGCGCGGCTCGGTCGATCTCTCGCTGTCGGGGACGAACGGAACGGCAACGATTGCTCCCGAAATCGACGTGTCCGTCACGCGGACCGGCACCAACGCGGACGTCGTCCGGGAGCCGATTTCGGAGGCGGAGGCGACGGCCCGCGCAGAGTCGGAGGGAATGGACATCTCGGACGGAACGAACGTCTCGGTCGAGTCGACGGCGAACGTCGAGATCTCCACGGACGACATCGACATCTCCTCGAACGGCGGCGATATCTCCACGGACGACATCAATATCTCCACGGACGACATCGACATCTCCTCGAACGTCACAGCTGCGGGGGCTTCTGAATCCGACGACGACACCGGCTCCGAGACGGACGTGTATCCCGAAGGGGAGATGGCGAACTCGGGGAAGACGGACTCGGAGACGGACGTGTTCACGGACGCGGACGACGCCGGAGAGCCGACAAGAATCTACGAAGCTCCGGACGAAGGAGGGAGACCGACCGAGATATATCCCGAACCGTCGGACTGCCCGAACTGCGGCGCCGACCTCCCGGACGCCGAGACGGTGAACTTCTGTCACGAGTGCGGGACTCAGTTGTGATCGGCGGCAGTCGCCGTGGGGAAGAGCCGATCCGACCGGTAACGATTAAGGCGTGAGAAACGAGGGAGTAGATAGCAAATGAGGAGAGAGGAGCGACCGCGCCGCGTTCTCGCCCGAACGGTCACTCGGGGGCGACAGGTCGGCGTCCCCAACCGGAGGGCCCGAGCGTGACCGAGGAACACCTCGAAGCGACGGTCAGCCTCCGCGGGGTGCTGTTTTCGCCCTCGGCGGACGTGCTCGTTGTCAAGCGGACCAGCGACGGCGGGTGGGAACTGCCGGGCGGGCGTCTCTCCCCCCACGAGGACGCCCAAGAGGGCGTCCATCGGGAGATCCGCGAGGAGACCGGGCTCGAGGTCGACGTGGGGCGGCCGATCCACGCGGTGTCGTGGCGGAACGACGACGGCCGGGGGCGGTTCGCGGTCTACTACTGGTGTGAGACAACCGACGGCGCCGCAACCGAAGCGGACGGCGACGGCTGCCCGGTCAGTCTCAGCCACGAACACACCGACCACGCGTGGCTGTCGCCCGAGGACACCGTCGAGCGTCTGAGCGACGTCCAGGAGCGGGCGGTCTCGATCGCGACGGAGGTGTACGACCCGTGAGTGGAGAGGGCGAGGGCGGATCGGAAGCGACCGGATCGGCGGGCGCGGCCGACGACCCGCCGACAATCCGGGAACTCGACGACCGGACCGTCAGACAGATCGCCGCCGGAGAGGTCGTCGAACGGCCCGCCTCCGTCGTGAAGGAACTCGTCGAGAACAGCCTCGATGCCGGCGCGGACCGGATCTCCGTCGCTGTCGAGGCGGGCGGCACCGAGGGGATCCGGGTCCGCGACGACGGCCGCGGGATGGACCGCGAGTCGGTCGAACGCGCCGTCGAGGAGCACACCACGAGCAAGATCGACGACATCGACGACCTCGAGGCAGGCGTCGGAACGCTCGGCTTCCGCGGGGAGGCGCTGCACACCATCGGCGCGGTCTCGCGGCTGACCGTCCGCACGAAACCGCGCGGCGGCGACGGTGCCGGAACAGAACTCCGGGTCGAGGGCGGCGAAGTCACGGACGTCGGGCCCGCAGGCTGTCCCGAGGGGACCGTCGTCGAAGTGGCGGATCTCTTTTATAACACGCCCGCCCGCCGGAAGTTCCTGAAGACGACCGCCACGGAGTTCGACCACATCAACACGGTCGTCACCCACTACGCGCTCGCGAACCCCGACGTCGCGATCTCCTTAGAGCACGACGACCGGGAAGTGTTCGCAACCGAGGGCCGCGGGAGCCGTCAGTCGGCGGTGCTCGCGGTCTACGGCCGCGAGGTGGCGGAGTCGATGATCCGCGTGGATGCCGAGCCAGAGACGTCGGCGGAGTCGGATTCAGCGGGCGGATCGACGGCCGGCGACTCCGCAGCGAGGGCCGCAACGGCGGACGGCGACGGGCCGGTCGAATCGGTGAGCGGACTCGTCAGTCACCCCGAAACGACCCGGAGCACCCGCGAGTACCTCTCGACGTTCGTCAACGGGCGGTACGTCACGTCGAGCGTCCTCCGGGAGGCGGTTCTCGACGCCTACGGCGGCCAGTTGGCCGGCGATCGGTATCCTTTCGCCGTGCTTTTCGTCGACGTTCCCGCCGACTCCGTCGACGTGAACGTCCACCCCCGGAAGATGGAGGTGAGATACAACGAACCGGAGGCGGTAAAAGACGCAGTCCGTACCGCTATCGAAGACGCGCTCCGGGAGGAAGGCATCCTCCGGTCGTCGGCGCCCCGCGGCCGGAGCGCCCCCGAGGAAACGCAGATCGATCCGGTTACGCCCGATGACACAGTCGAATTAGCGCCCGACGATACGACTGCGTCGAAAACCCAGGATACCACCGATCGAGGGTCTGAAGATGCCCCCGAGTTGTCGGCCGACGAGACCACCGATCAGGCGCCGGAGGAAGTTCCCGAGTTGTCGACCGACGATTCGACGGGAAAAACGGTGACTGATCCGGATACGTGGTCGGTACGGACCTCCGACTCGGTTCGGTCGCCGTCGTCAACTTCCCGCTCTGCGTCGGCGGAACCGGAAACCGACTCCACATCCGCAGATCCAGCGTCGCAGTCGGAGACACGATCCGAACTTGCGTCCGGTGTATCGAACGCCGGAGACCCGAACGCGGACACACAAGATGCGGACGTCGCTGATATCTCGGATACGGACGTCGCTGGTTTCTCCGATACGGATACATCAGATGCGGACGTCGCTGATATCTCCGATACGGACACATCAGATGCGGAAGTCACCGATTTCTCGGATACGGACAGTCCGGATCGGGACGCGAAGGCCAGACCGTCGGGTCAGCACCGGTCGCAGTCGTCGACAGTCTCCGACCCGAACACGCAGACCACGCTCACAGGCGGCGATGCGACGCCGGAGACGCGATACGAGAATCTCCCCAATCTCCGTGTGCTGGGTCAACTGCACGACACCTACATCGTCGCTGAAGCCGACGACGGACTCCTCCTGGTCGATCAGCACGCCGCCGACGAACGGGTGAATTACGAGCGCCTCCGGAAGCGGTTCGACGGCGACACGACCGCCCAGGAGTTAGCGGAACCGGTCGAGGTCGAACTGACGGCCCGAGAAGCGGCGGCGTTCGATGATTTCAGAGAGGCCTTGGCCCGGTTGGGATTCCACGCCGACCGGATCGGTGACCGGACAATAGCGGTGTCGACCGTTCCCGCACTGCTGGCCGAAGCGGCGGGACCGGAAGTAGTCCGCGACGTGCTGGTGGATCTGGTCGCCGACGGGACGGATGCGGATCGAACCGTCGATTCGATCGCCGACGAACTGCTGTCCGATATGGCCTGTCACCCATCTATCACGGGGAACACGTCCCTGACTGAAGGGTCGGTCGTCGACCTGCTCTCGGCGCTCGACGACTGTGAGAATCCGTGGTCGTGTCCGCACGGTCGACCCGTACTGATCCACATCGATTCCGCGGAGATCGACGACCGCTTCGAGCGGGATTATCCCGGGCACTGATACTGTCGGCTGTCACTGTTTCAAGATAGTCGCGACCCCGGGGGCCCGAAAATCGTCACGGACCGACAGCCGACAGTGAGATCATCTGCGATCACGGGCGGTGAGCTGAGCATCTCGAACACGCCGCCCCGATATCGATCCTCGCAGTCTTCGTGGTGCGGATAGCGAGCTGGGTCGATAGCAGCAATACACCCTCCAAAGCCTCGACGGTCGGCACCCGATCCACCACTCTTTCCTGAATCACAACCTATACATACGTACATACTAAACTAATAATTAGACAAGTCTAATCTATTGTTTAGTGGCTAACTATGGAACGCGAGATATTCGACGGCCGAGCGGTGACGCGTCGGGACGCACTACGCGCTGGCGGTGCAGTGGCACTGGGAGGGTTGGCTGGGTGCACTGCACTCCCGAGCGCTCCGGGAGAGGCAGCGAGTGTCAGTGGCGACGGAAGCGACGGACCCGTCGCCGTGGCCTCGTTTTTCAGCTTCTTCGACTTCGGCCGGACGGTCGCCGAGGATACCCCGCTGACGGTGGAGAACCTCGTTCCGACGGGGCTGCACGGCCACGGGTGGGAGCCCAACGCCGAGATCACCCAGCGCATCATCGAAGCGGACGCGTTCGTCCACGTCGGGGAGAATTTCCAGCCCTGGGCCGACCGGGCCATCCAGACGATCAAAGGCGACAATATCGACACGGCGCTCATCAATGTGCGGAAAGACATCGACCTGGTGGACCTCGCCGCGTCCCTCGACCGCGAGGAGGAGGGCGTCGGGAACGAGCGCGGGAAGGACCCGCACTTCTGGTTGGATCCCCGGCGCGCGAAGCAGTCCGTCGACAACATCGCCGAGGGATTCGCCGAGATCGTCCCGGAGTACGCCGATACCGTCCGGGAGAACGCCGAGACGTACAAGGCCGACGTGCTCGACCGCATCGACACAGATTACCAGGCCATCTTCGAGCGGGCTGAGCGCGACATCGTCCAGCTGGCCGCCCACAACGCGTTCCAGTACATCGGGGTTCGCTACGGCGTGCGGATGCGGCCGCTCGTGACGAACCTGGCAGCGAGCAACGACGTCAAGCCCGCCGACATCCGGGAAGCGACGGAAATAATCCGCGAAAACGACATCAGATACATCGCCAACGGGATCTTCGAGTCCCAGCGTCCGGCCCAGCAGCTCGTCCGCGAGACGGCCGTAGAGGCGTACTTTCCCGTGACGCCGTACGCCGGCGTCCGAAAGGAGTGGGTCGAGGAGAACTGGGGGTACGAGGAGATCGCGTACAACATCAATATGCCCACGTTCGAGATCGTCCTCGGTAACGAGACACCCGAGGATGCAGCCCCGCGGGAGGGCTGGGTCGAGCAGTGGCGGAACTTCGAGGCGATATGAGCGGACAGGACGCCGACCCACCGACGGCAGCGAGCACAGACCGGGCGACGACCGAGACCGATCCGGGCGCCCCGGCAAGCGAGTCGGTCATCCATCTGGCGGACATCACCTTCGGTTACACGGCGACACCCGTGATCGAGGACATTTCGCTGGCCGTCCATCCCGGAGAGTACATCGCCATCGTGGGGCCGAACGGCTCCGGGAAGTCGACGCTGATGCAGGTGATGTTGGGCCTGCTTGAGCCCGATAGGGGAACGGCCTCCCTGTTCGGCGAGCGCGCCGACCGCTTCGACGACGGCGAACGGATCGGATACGTCGCTCAGGGAGCCAGTACCGCAAAGGAGATGCCCATCACCGTCCGCGAGGTCGTAAAGATGGGACGATACGCTCACGTCGGGTTCGGCCGACTGTCGAGTGAGGACTGGGCTATCGTCGAGGACGCGCTCGCGACTGTCGGGATGAGTGCGTTCGCCGACCGGCGCATCACCCAACTCTCGGGGGGGCAGCGCCAGCGCGCGTTCATCGCGCGAGCGCTGGCAAGCGAAGCCGACCTGCTCGTCTTGGACGAGCCGACGGTCGGCGTCGACGCCGAGTCGGTCGATGCCTTCTACGATCTGCTGGCGGCGCTCAACGCCGAGGGCATCACCGTCCTCCTCATCGAGCACGACCTCGGGGCGGTTGTCGAGCACGCCGACCGTGTCGTCTGCCTGAACCGCGAGGTCTACTTCGACGGACCGACCGAGGAGTTCGCCCAGAGCGACGCGCTGGCCCGGGCGTTCGGAGCCGAGGCGCAGTTTCTCACGGGGCAGGACAGATGATCGAGGGGATAGCGGCCACACTGGTGACGGCTGTTCTCGCGACCGTGGACCCGTCGGTCGCACTCCCGCTGCAGAGCGGGCTGGGCGCTTTCAGCGACCTCGTCTTCGGCGTCCTCCTGTGGTTCTTAGAGCAGTGGTACTGGCTGATGGACTGGGTGTACCATTTCACGGGCCTGGAGATGCTGAACCCGCGCTACCGGTTTATGCACCGCGCAATACTCGTCGGGCTCTGCGTCGGCGTGATGGCGCCGCTCATCGGCACCTTCCTCGTCCACCGGCAGCTCGCGCTCATCGGAGACGCGCTCGCTCACACCGCGTTCGCGGGGGTGGCCGTCGGCCTGTTCCTGAACGCCGTCATCGACTTGGGGGTGTCGCCGTACCTCACCGCCGTCGTCGTGGCGATGATCGCCGCACTGTTTATCGAGCTCATCTCGGAGGCCACGGACGCCTACAACGACGTCTCGATGGCCATCGTCCTGTCGACGGGGTTCGCCCTGGGAACGACGCTCATCAGCCTCAACGCGGGCGGGCTCGCCGTCGGCGTCAACCAGTTCCTCTTCGGCAATCTCTCGACGGTGTCGCCGCGGAGTGCGGCTATCCTCCTCGTGCTTTTCGCCGTCATCGTCGGGACGGTGGCTGTCACGCGCAACCAGCTCCTGTACGTGACGTTCGACGAGACGGCGGCTGCCGTCTCCGGCATCCCTGTCAACTGGTACAACCGGGTGATGGTGATGCTGACGGCGCTTGTCGTCGTCGGTGCGATGCAGATAATGGGTGTCATCCTCGTTGCGGCGATGCTCGTGGTTCCGGTCGCGGGCGCCACGCAGGTGTCCCGGAGTTTCTCCGAGTCGCTGGTGGTCTCGGTCGTCCTCGCGGAACTCGCGGTGCTGCTGGGCATCGGTGTCGCTTACTACGGGGGCGTTACGGCCGGTGGGGCCATCGTCCTCGTTGCCGTGGCGATCTATGTCTGCGCCGTCGTGTTAGGCAAAGTTCAATCCGTCCGCGGGGAGCAGCAAATGCCGACTATGGGGAGCATCGAGGCCGGAGACGCAGATGCTGGAAGCAGTCCGAAGGGGGACTGATGGTGGCGACTCGCCAGCCGACGGTCGCGTCTGAAGCGACAAGGGCGGTCAGCTGGCTCTGTCGAACGGTCTGTCACGTGCGGTCGTAGAAGAGTACCTCTCGGAAGCTGGCGTCCGCTTGACATCAAACTCGCAGTAACTGATTGCTCATCCGGCCCCACGCAATCGTGCGATCGTACGAGCGAAGACTGACAAACGCACTTTAGCTGTCAGCGACCTAGGGCTTCAGTCGTGGATTTCGGCCTCACATCTCCGTGAGTCGCTCGTCACGTCCGCCTCCCCCCACCCGATTGAGTTTAGAATACAGTCAATTATATATTCTCCATTCCCTTCAAATTGCGTATTTATCCCATATGAGTAGCACAGAGACGCAATACTTCCCGTTGCATCGGAACTATTAATTGAGCATCTATTCAATCTCCGGTCGATGAGTCAATCGACGGAACGACTTCGCCGGTATCTCGACGACGAACTCGGAGAGTGTCGCACCGAGGACGTCGAAAAACGCCTCGACGAACTCGGGACGCTCGAAGCGGCAATCGGGAAACCCCAGGTCGACGCCGAACTCGAGACACTGTCGGCGCTCGCAAACGAGACGCGCTACACGCTCGTCCGCGTACTCGTCGCGGCCGAGGAGGAACTCTGTGTCTGCGAACTGAACGCGGTCGTCGACGTGACCGAGAGCGGGCTCAGCCACGCGCTCTCGAAGCTCGTCGATGCGGGCCTCGTCGAGGGCTGGAAGGACGGCCGCTGGAAGAAGTACCGGGCGACCAACCGCGCGGTCGCACTCGTCACCGTCCTCGAAGGGAGTGTGACCGCCGGTGAGTAACGTCGAACACGACCACGGGCCGAACTGCGAGTGTCCGGACTGCGGGGACCCCCGATCGATGGACTTCCTCGACAAGTACCTCACCGTGTGGATCTTCGGCGCGATGGCCGTCGGCATCGGCCTCGGGTACGTCGCGCCGTCGGTGACTCAGCCGATCCAGGACCTCCGTCTCGTCGAGATCGGCCTGATTCTGATGATGTACCCGCCGCTGGCGAAGGTCAACTACGGACAGCTCCCCACCGTCTTCAAGAACGTGAAAGTGCTGGGGCTGAGCCTCGTCCAGAACTGGCTGATCGGCCCGACCGTGATGTTCGCGCTCGCGGTGATCTTCTTCAGCGGCCTCGTCCCGGGACTGCCGGCCCGGCCGGAGTTCTTCCTCGGGCTGGTGTTCATCGGGATGGCCCGGTGTATCGCGATGGTGCTGGTCTGGAACGAACTCGCGGAGGGCTCATCGGAGTACGCCGCGGGGCTGGTCGCGTTCAACAGCGTCTTCCAGATCGTCACCTACGGCGTCTACGTCTGGTTCTTCGCCTTATTCCTCCCGCCGCTTTTCGGGATGGAGACGCTCGTCGCCGGCATCTCGCAGTTCGGCATCACGCCGATGCAGGTGTTCGAGGCGATCGCGATCTTCCTCGGGATCCCGTTCGCCGCGGGGATCCTCTCCCGGTACCTCGGCACGCGAACCAAGGGCGTCGAGTGGTACGAGGAGACGTTCGAGCCGACGATCAGTCCGCTGACGCTTGTCGCGCTGCTTTTCACCGTGATCGTGATGTTCGCGATGCAGGGCGAGCGCATCGTCGGCAAGCCCAGCGACGTCCTCCTCATCGCCGTGCCGCTGACGATCTACTTCGTCGTGATGTTCTTCGTGAGCTTCGGGATGGGCCGGGAGATCGGCGCGGACTACTCGACGACCACGGCGATCGGCTTCACGGCGGCGTCGAACAACTTCGAGCTCGCGATCGCGGTCGCGGTCGCGGTCTTCGGCGTCGGCTCCGGCGTCGCGTTCGCGACCGTCGTCGGGCCGCTGATCGAAGTGCCCGTGTTGCTGGCGCTGGTCAACGTCGCGCTGTACTTCCAGCGCCGCTTCGACTGGCGCGGCTACACCACCGGGAGCCTCACTGAAACAGCCGGCGGGCCCGGCACGGACGACTGAGAGACGATGTCCGACCACCAACAAACGACCGTCGCGTTCGTCTGCGTCCAGAACGCCGGCCGCTCGCAGATGGCGTACGCGTTCGCACAAAAGGAAGTAGCAGAACGGGGATTGACGGACGAGATCGTCCTCGTCACCGGCGGAACCCGCCCCGCCGACCACGTTCACGACGAGGTCGTCCGGGCGATGCACGCGGTCGGAGTCGATATCTCCGACCGGACGCCCCGGGAGATCACGTTCGAGGAGACGCGGGAAAGCGACTACGTCATCACGATGGGATGTTCCGCCGCGGACGTGTGTCCGGCCGGCTGGGCGGGCGAGAACCGCGACTGGGATCTCGACGATCCCGACGGGAAATCGGCGGACGAGGTCGCCCGGATTCGAGACGAGATCGAAGATCGGGTCACCCGGTTGCTCGACGAAGTCGCGTCCCGAGGCTGATTCACCGGCCAGCCGTCCGCAATCGACCTCACTCCCCGTCGCGTTCGTCCAGGTACTTTTGCCCCTCTTCGGTTTCCGAGATGAGGTCGTCGAAGATGGCCGCGTCGGTCTTGAACTTGTGGAGATTGTGAACCGAGGTCGTCTCGAACTCGTCGATCACCGCACCGTGTCGCTCGAAGAAGTCGGTCACCCACTCGTCCATCTGGCCGGTGCTGCGGAACTGGGTGATGAGCTGCCAGCGGTACTTGTCGTCGGCGTTGAAGAACATCAGCACGTGCGGATCCTCGATCAGCGCCTCGTAACAGTCCTCCCAGTGGTCCTTGAAGTTGGGATAGTGGAACGCGATCCGGAAGACGTAGTGTTTGAAAAGCGTCCGCCGCGGCACGACGGTCTTCCGGAAGAGCCCCTCGGTCTCCATCTCCCGGAGGAGGGTGTTCACGTGGTTGTGCGAAAGCGAGATGTCGTACTCCTCGTCGAGAATCTCGCTGAGTTCCCGACTCGACGCCGTGGGGTTTGCGATCCGGGCCTGCAGAAGGATGAGATCGCGGGCGTCGATTTGGGTGAGCAGATCGTCAGACATAGTTTCCTCGCCACTACTCGGGCAGCCCTCAAAAGCACTGCGAGAATATCGGTAGACAGAGCCGACAGCCGGACGGTCGGGGCAGAGAAACGACGCCGGCTACGCGCCCTCGGCGAACTGAATCATACTTCGGATCCCGCGTCCGGCGTCGAGCGCGGCGAAGGCTTCGTCCAGCTCTGTAAGATCGTACCGGTGTGTGAGCACCGAATCGAGGGCCAGATCGCCGTTCAGATACATCGTCGCGTACCGCGGGATGTCCACTCGCGGCCGCGTGAAGCCGACGATGTTACCGACGACGGAGATGCCCTTCGTGAAGCGGCCGAGATCGATCTCGGCCGGCGGCGTGCTGCTCGTTCCGGTGATCGCCGCCGTTCCGCCCGGTCGCAACACGTCGATCGCCTGCCGGACCGTCGCCGGTTGTCCGATGCACTCGAAGGCGTAGTCGACACCGCCGGTGACCGCCCTGATCTCTTCTACGGGGTCGGCCTCGGCCGCGTTCACGGTGTGGGTGGCGCCAATCGTCTCCATCGTCGCGAGCGTGTCGGGATCGAGGTCGACTGCGACGATCGTCCCTGCGCTGACGGCACTCGCAGCGAGCACAGCGCCCGCGCCGACGCCCCCACAGCCGAAGACGGCGACTGTCTCGCCGCTGTCGACTTCGGTGATGTTCGTGACGGCGCCGAGCCCGGTCGTGACGCCGCACCCGAGCAGCGCGCCGATCTCGAAGGGCACCGCCTCGGGGATCGACACGACCTGCCGTTCGGGGACGACGGCCATACTCGCAAACGACGACTGCGCGTAGAAGTGGTTGATCGGCTCCCCGTCCTGACTGAGCCGTCGGGTGCCGTCCATCATCCGCCCGCGGACGTCGCGGCGCGCCTGACAGAGATACGGATCGCCGCGCCGGCAGAACTCGCAGTCGCCACACGACGGCAACACCCAGAGTACAACGCGGTCGCCGGGGGCGACCGTGGACACGCCGTCGCCGACGGCTTCGACGCCGCCGGCGCCCTCGTGGCCGAGGACGATCGGGAACTCGGTGCCCTCACTCTGGTAGGCGTGATAATCCGTGTGACAGACGCCGGTCGCGCGGACGTCGACGAGCACCTCGCCCGGTTCCGGATCCGCAAGCGAGACCGACTCGACGGTATACGCGTTCGGTTCCCGCGTGACCGCAGCCGTGATCTCACGCATCCCGACCACCACCAGGGCGGTCTGGGTTCCGTGAAACGGCGGTTCGACGCTGTGGAGCGCGTTCTGGAATCCGTGAAACGGCGGAGCGACGCTGTGGAGCGCGTTCTGGAATCCGTGAAACGGCGGTTCGACGCTGTGGGACTCGTCTTGGAGTCCGTGAAACGGCGGAGCGACGCTGTGGGACTCGTCTTGGAGTCCGTGAAACGGCGGAGCGACGCTGTGGGACTCGTCTCGGAGTCCGTGCGATAGCGGAGTGACACCGCGAAGAGAGGACGGTCCGGCGCCTGGCCTCTGGGATCATTCGGAATTGTATTCGACACCTTTCGTAATATAACTTTGGCACAATATGATACAATGACATCAAATATTCCGTCTGAAAATTACAATCACTCCTATATTCAGAATATTTAAGTATCTGCACACTGACCCTGGACTGTGAATATGGCAGCAGGTGACATACCACCACAGACGGCGCAAACGCTGCAGGAGGCCCGCGAGTCACTCGACGAGGGGCTGTTCCCGCTGGAGTTCTTCCACGACGAGAACCTCCACGACCTGGAGATGGAGCGGATCTTCGGCCAGTCGTGGGTGTTCATCGGCCACGAGTCGGAGATCCCCGAACCGGGCGATTACGCCCAGCGGTACATCGGCGACGACACGTTCATCTTCGTCCGCGACGAGAGCGGCGAGATCAACCTCCTGTTCGACAGTTGCCGCCACCGCGGCGCGGAGGTCTGTCGGGCGGAACAGGGCAACACCTCCCACTTCCGCTGTCCGTACCACGGCTGGACGTACAAGAACAACGGCGAGGCAGCGGGTATCCCACAGAAGTCGAAGGCGTTCAAGAACCTCGACCGCGAGGAGTACGGCCTCGCGCACGTGCCGCGGCTGGAGACCTACGAGGGACTCGTGTTCGCCTCGCTCGCCGAGGAGGGGCCGTCGCTCGAGGAGTGGCTCGGGGACTTCAAGTGGTACTTCGACGTGCATATGAAACTGCCCGAGGGCGGGATGGAGGTCATCGGCGAGCCTCACCGGTGGGTCATCGACGCGAACTGGAAGACCATCGCCGACAACTTCAACGGCGACAGCTACCACACCGCCTGGGCGCACGGCTCCGTCGTCGACCTCGAACTCGGCGGCGAGGAGACGGTCGGCCACGCCGGGACCGGCGAGAGCCTCGACCGCCACATCCACTGTGACGGGCACACGACGAGTATGCGGGGCTTCGAGGGCGAGGACGTGTTCCTCACGTACCCCGAGGAGATCGTCGAGGACCTTTTCACCAGAGACGATCTCTCGGAGGGACAGTGGGAACTGGCGAAACAGGCGCTGTCGTTTACCGGCGCGATCTTCCCGAACTTCGGGTTCCTCCACTTCGGCGACACCACCGACGACCCCGAGAAGGACGTCGCGCCCTTCTTCACGATCAGGAAGTGGCGGCCGATCGGCCCCGACCAGATGGAGCTGTGGAGCTGGGGGCTGGCCCCCAAGAACGCACCGGAGTCGTTCAAACAGCGGATGTACAAGATGTACACCTCGAACTTCGGGCCGACCGGGAACTTCGAGCAGGACGACGTCCCGATCTGGAAGAGCATCACCGAGGCCGCCGACGGTCAGTTCGCTCGCAGTCAGGACCTCCAGTTGAACTACCAGATGGGACTGGACTGGATGAGCGAGATGGACATCGACGACGAGTGGCTGGGCCCCGGGTTCGCGTACACAGAGAACCTCGAAGAGGGCGGGATGCGCCTGTTCCACGAACAGTGGTACGAGATGCTCGCCGGCAACGACCGGACCGATGCAACCGGCTCGCCGATCAACGTCCAGGAGGACCGATGATGCTGACCGAACAGCAGGACGAACTCGAGTCGCTGCTCGTCGAACGGGCCGTCGAACAGTTCCTCTACGACGAGGCCGAACTGCTGGACAACCGCGAACTCCACGAGTGGTTCGACCACATCGCCGCGGACATCAGCTACCGGATGCCCCGCCGGCTGATGCGCGAGAATCAGGCCAGCGCGTTCAGCGAGCAGGCCTATTACTTCAACGAAAACTACGGCTCCCTGAAGGCCCGCGTCGAACGGTTCGACTCGGAGTACGCGTGGGCCGAGCGGCCGCCGACGCGGACGCGCCGCTACGTCACGAACGTCTCAGTGAGCGAGGACGACGAGTCGCTCGGGGACGAGGAGTTGCACGTCGAGAGCAACCTGCTCGTGTATCTGAGTCGAGGTGACAGCGAGGCCCACACCTTCTACTCGGCACGGCGCATCGACACGCTCCGTCGGACCGACGACTCCTTCGAGATTGCCGACCGGGAGATCCGGCTGGATCAGACCGTCCTCGACACCGACAACATCTCCATTTTCCTATGACCGACCCCACGGAATCGGCCCACTACATCGAGATCGACGAGGAAACCGTGGTCCGCGGCGACGACGCGACGGTGACCGTCAGGCGGATCAGGACCCCGAAGGGCGAACGGCTGGAGTTGCGGACCGACGACGACGTGCTCCGCGCCGACGCCCTCGGTTTAGAGAGCCTCTCCTGGCAGGATCTGGACGTGTTCTCGGAGTTCCTCGGCGAAGACTACGCGCTCGCCGAGCGCTCGGAGTCGGACGCCGACGACACGGTCGACTGCGAGTTCACGCTCAGCAACGAGTACGCCGACATCGTCGTCCGGAGCGTCGAGTCGCCTGACGGGGACCGCCTGATCGTCGAGGCACCGAAGAAGCAGTTCAGCATCCGGGTCGACGCCGAGGGGCTTGCAGCCCTCGCGGCGCAGGACACGAGCATCTTCTCGGCGTTCCTCGAAACTCCCCACGGGCCGGGAGGGCACGCACACTGACCGCCCGTGCCAGGGGTCGGGCGGCGAAGTATCGACGCGGAAATCACCGAAGAAAATTGAGAGTATGACACAGACGTATTCGAGCGACCTTTCGATCGCGGCGGACTGGAACAGCCTGTACATCGACGGCGAGTGGCGGTCGGGGACGCGGGAGTCGATCCCCGTCGAGAACCCCGCTACCCGGGAAGTCGTCGCCGAGGTGCCGGCCGGGACGACCGACGACGTCGACGAGGCCTACGAGACGGCCGCCCGGGCTCAGGAAGCGTGGCAGGACGTCCTGCCGCAGGAGCGCGGAGAGATCATCCGGGAGGTCCAGCATCTCATCGACGGCCACCACGCGGAACTGACAGAGCTTCTGGCGATCGAGTCCGGCAGCGCCCGCCCGAAGGCGTCGCGGGAGTTCACCTCGACCGGCGAGATGATGCACGACGTCGCGACGTACCCGTTCCGGATGACGGGGAGTCACAGCCAATCGAAGGTGGCGGGCAAGGAAAACATCGTCAAGCGGGAGCCCGTCGGCGTCGTCGGCGTGATCTCGCCGTGGAACTTCCCGTTTCAGCTGTCCCTGCGGGCGGTTGCACCCGCGATCGCGCTCGGCAACAGCGTCGTCCTCAAGCCCGCGACGGAGACGCCGATCACCGGCGGTCTCCTCATCGCGAAACTGTTCGAAGAGGCCGGGCTCCCCGACGGCGTCCTGAACGTGGTGACGGGCCACGGATCCGAGATCGGCGACCGGGTCGCGTCCCATCCCGAACTATCGGCGGTGGCGTTCACCGGATCGACGTCGGTGGGGCGGCGTGTCGCCCGCAACGCGGCCGAGACGCTTTCGTTCCCCGCGATGGAACTCGGGGGCAACAACCCTCACGTCGTCCTCGACGACGCAGACGTCGAGCGGGCGGTCGACGCCGGGATCTTCGGCTCGTTCATGCACCAGGGCCAGATCTGTATCTCGATCAACCGCCACCTGGTCCACGAGTCGCTCTACGACGAGTACGTGACGCGGCTGGTCGACCGGGCCGCGGAACTGCGCGTCGGCGACCCGCTCGACGAGGAGACGGTCGTCGGGCCGATCATCAACGAGGAGGAGCGGGACTCGATGCTGTCGTACGTCGAGCAGTCGGTCGCGGACGGCGCGACGCTCGAACGCGGCGGCGACGCAGACGGGCTGTTCGTCGAACCGACGGTGCTCTCGGATATGTCGAACGATATGGCGGCCGCCTGCAACGAACACTTCGGGCCGGTCGCGCCGGTCGTGCCGTTCGGCAGCGACGAGGAGGCGGTCGAACTCGCAAACGACACCGAGTACGGGCTCGCAGCGTCAGTGCATTCCGAGCGGATCGAGCGCGCTCGCGACGTCGCCGACCGGATCGACGCCGGGATGGTCCACATCAACGACCAGCCGATCAACAACGAACCGCACGTGCCGTTCGGCGGGATGAAGGCCTCCGGGATGGGCCGGTACAACGGCCAGTGGATCATCGACGAACTCACCGAGACCAAGTGGACGTCGATCCAGCACCAGCCGCGGGACTACCCGTTCTGATCGGACAGGAACACAGCGGCACGGCCCGCTCGTGGAGGGAGACGGCAGCAAACAGTCTACTCGACCGAGTCGCTCACTGACCGTTTCGCGCGGCCGAAGACCAACTCCCCGTGTTCGAGCCCGTCGATCAGTACCTCGGGGAGGTCGTGGGCAGCGAGTGCGTCCTGGGTATCCTCACGGGGGTACTCGACCCGCCGCAGGTCGACCGTCCCGGCGTCGAGATCGACCACGGCGTAGGCCGCCCGCCAGTCGCCGTCCCGGGGAAGACCGACGCTTCCGGGGTTGACGACGACGCCCGCGTCGAAGCGGGCTTTCGCCTGGAGGTGCGTGTGCCCGACAGCCAACACCGACTCCTCGCCGAGCAGGTCTGCCGAGAAGTCCTCGGGGTAAGTGTAGGTGTTGGGCTTGTCGGGGGCGCCGTGGACCACCTTGAGACGGCCGTCGGCCAGTTCGCGTTCGACCGGGAGGTCGTCAAGATACGCGAGTTCCTCGTCGGTCAGTCGCTCGGTCGTCCACTGGGCGGCCGCCTTCGGGATCTCGTGGAAGTTGTCGTGGAAGTCACCCAGGACCGCGCGGTCGTGGTTGCCCTGGATCGAGACGATATCTTCGGCCCGGAAGCGCTCGATGACGTCGCCGGGAAACGGCCCGTAACCGACGACGTCGCCCGCGTGCACGAGGGCGTCGACGGCGGGCATCGCATCGAGGACGGCGTCGAGGGCGGGTCGGTTGGCGTGAACGTCGCTGATGAGTCCGACTAGCATAACACCCCATTGCAATTACGGTATAATCAAACTACCCCCTCAAACGTGATTTATCCCTTCAGTTCGCGATTAATAGAATACAATAGTTTCCTTAAGTCGGTTATTAGATTACAATATCAATCTAACCTTCGTTAGTTATAAATAGCTGTGTCGCGGTGACTATTCCCATGGGATCTGATCAGAGTGCGCAGACACCAGCGGCCGGAGAGACCGAGGAAGCGCGGACGCGCTTCCCCCACGCTGGGGAGCTGGACCTGCCCGCGGAACTGGACGGTTGGGAGGAGATGTACCCCGAGTACTTCCAGTTCGAACTCACCGACGACCGAACCGCATACGAGCGGGATCGGTTCTGGTTCTGGGACAAGAAAGACACCACGGAGCCGCTTTTGCCGTGGGATATGACGATCAGCGCGCAGGCGTGGCAGATCGCGATGGCGCAAAACACCAGCCGCGTGTTCGCGATCCCGCCGTCGATGTCGGTCGACATCCGCGTCGTCGCCGGGTACGCGTACTTCACAGGCATCAACGTCGAAGACGAAGAGCTGCTCGAAGAGCGCGGGAAGATCTTCAAAGAGCGGAGCGAGTACTACTACGAGAACTACGAGGCCCTGTACAACGGCGTCTGGCTGCCCGCAGTCAAAGAGATCGGCCGGGAGATCGACGACCTCGACGTCCCGGCGGAACTCCCCGATTACGTCCCCGACAACGTGATCACCGAAGGGAAGGGACAGAGCCAGTCGACTCTCGACGTCGTGCGGAACTACAACCGACTGACCGAACTCGCACTGGAGGGGTGGCAGCGACACTTCGAGTTCCTGTATCTCGCCTACCTGGCGTACATGCAGTTCACTGAGACCAGCCGCGAACTCTTCCCGGACATCTCCGACGACGCGATCGGGAAGATGGTCTCGGCCGTCGAGGCCGACGTGTTCCGGCCCGATCAGGAACTCAACGAACTGGCCGAGTTGGCAGTCGACCTCGGCGAAGACATCACCGGCGTCCTGACGTCCGACGGCTCCCCCGAGGAGAAGATCGAACGGCTCCGAGAGACCGAGGCGGGAACAGAGTTTATCGACCGGTTCGACGATGTCAAAGATCCCTGGTTCTATATGACGTACGGCGACGGGTTCCACAGCTACAAGGGCTCGTGGATCGAGGACCTCGAAGCCCCGTTCGACCATCTGGAGTCGAAGATCGACCGGCTGGAATCCGGCGAGGAACTCGGCCGCGACTTCGCGGGGCTGCAGGCCGAGCGCGACGAGATCGTCGACGAGTACCGGCAGTATCTGAGCCCCGAGGAGCGCGCGGAGTTCGATCACGCCTACGAGACCTGTATGAGCGTCTACGAGTACGCCGAGAACCACCAGTTCTGGATCGAAAACTGGCTCCACACGATCATCTTCCGCAAGATGCGGGAGTTCGGTGAACTCCTCGTCAACCACGGGCTGTTGGCCGACAGAGAGGACATCTTCCTGTTCAACCGGTTCGAGGTCGCGGAACTGCTCGAAGAGGCGTGTGAGACGTGGGCGCTCGGCGAGGACGCGTTCGTCTCCGAGCGCTGGCAGGACCGCGCCACGGAGCGCCGGCAGATCTTCGAGGCCGCCAAGGAGTGGGAACCCTCGCCCGCGCTGGGCGAACCGCCGGAGGAGGTCACCGATCCGCTGATGCAGATGCTGTGGGGGATCACCACCGAGAAGGTCGAAAACTGGCTCGACATCGAATCCGACGATGGCGACGAGACGAACCTCGATGGGTTCGGTTCCTCGTCCGGCCGGGTCGAGGGCCCCGCCCGCGTGATCGAAGATTCCAGCGACATCGACAAACTACAGGAGGGCGAGGTGCTCGTCGCACCGCTGACGAACCCCGCGTGGGCGCCGGTGTTCCCGCGCGCCAAGGGGGCGGTGACGGACGACGGCGGGATCACGAGTCACGCGGCGATCGTGTGCCGCGAGTACGGTCTCCCGGCCGTGACCGGCACCGGTCACGCGACGTCGATCATCGAAACCGGCGATCTGATCCGCCTCGACGGGGAGACCGGCGAGGTCGAGATCCTCGAACGGGCGGAGTAACCGCTAAATACGACATTCACGATCATTACTACACGATGACCGAGCCTACGTGCACGCTACATTTCGCGTCGCCGGACTGCACCAAAGAAAGCGTCGACCTCGTCGGCGGGAAGAACGCCTCGTTGGGCGAACTGATGGAAGCCGGCGAGGAGGTCGAGGTTCCGCCCGGGTTCGCCGTCACGACGGATTTCTACGAGGCGTTTCTCGAAACGCAGTCGCTGACCGAGTACATCCGGGAGCGACTCTCGACGGTCGATACCGACGACGACAGCGCTGTCGCCGCCGCAAGCGAGGACGTCCGCGAGCACATCGAGACCGCCGAGTTCCCCGAGTTTCTCTCGGCGGAACTGCGCTCGGCCTGGGAGCGCCTCCAGTCGGAGACGGAGACGGCGGACCTGCAGGTGGCGGTCCGGTCCTCGGCGACGGCCGAGGACCTGCCGGACGCCAGCTTCGCCGGCCAGCAGGACACCTACCTCAACGTCTCCGACTTCGAGTCGGTGAAACAGCGGACGAAGGAGTGTATGGCCAGCCTGTTCACCGCGCGGGCAATCACCTACCGCGAGGAACACGGGTTCGATCACGACGAGGTTCTCATCAGCGTCGGCATCCAGAAGATGGTCGACGCGCGGACCTCCGGCGTGATGTTCACGCTGAACCCCTCGAACGGCGACCAATCGAAGGTCCGCATCGAGTCCAACTGGGGGCTCGGCGAGGCCGTCGTCAGCGGGGAGGTAACCCCGGATAGCTTCCTCGTCGACAAGCCCGTCTACAAGATTGTCGACCGCAACGTTGGGAAGAAGGATATTATGACGGTGCCGACCGACGCGGGCACGGAGGAAGTCTCCGTCGACGACGACAAGCGTGATGTCCCCTCCTTGACCGCCGACGAGATCATCAAACTGACCGACCTCGCGAAGGCAATCGAGGGCCACTACGATCAGCCCCAGGACATCGAGTGGGCGATCGAAGCGGAGGGCGACGAAACGCGGTTCTACATCCTCCAGAGCCGTCCCGAGACCTCCTGGAACGACCAGGAGCGGCGGACCGAAACGAACACCGAAGCGAGTGCGGCCGACCGGATTCTCGATCGGCTGTAACCCGAATTGTTAGCACTCGGCGAAGCGATCGTCGATCGCCTCGGCGTCGAGGACGCCCCGCTCCCGCAGGTACGGAACGGTGCGGAAGAAGTCCTGCTCGTCGATGACGACGTCCGGAACGTCCCGAACCGCCGGCTTCGGATCGAGACCGATGGAAAAGCCCGCACGGGAGAACAGCGGCTCGTCGTGCGGGCCATCGCCGATGGCGATGACCTGCTCGTGGTCGATGCCGAGTTCGGCCACGAGATCGTCGAGCACGGGGCCTTTCCCGTGGTTGATGATCTCGCCGCGGAGTTCGCCCGTGAGGGCAGCGGCGGCGGCGACCGGGGTGTTCGCGCGTTCCCAGTCGAGATCGAGTTCGGCTGCGACGTGGCTAGCGAGCGGGGACAGCGCGGTGAAGATCGCCGTCTGACAGGTGACGTTGCGCGCGACGGCTTCGGCGCCGGGCGCGAAGGGGAGCGACCGCACGAGCCGATCGAGCGTCGCCATCGAGACGCCCTCGAACTGGGGGAAAATGCGTTCCGCGAGCACCGCCATCGGGTCGACATCGCTCTCCCAGACGTCCGCCTTCATCCCCTCAACCTCCGCGGCGATACCGACGTGCTCGGCGAGTGCGCTGATGATGTCGCCGGCGATGAGGGTCTCGTCCCCGTCGAAGACGACGAGTTCGTAGGTTGTCTCGGCCATCTTCGTCACGGTACGGTGCAGCGGGGTATATACGGTAGGTTTCGTTCTCGACCAGCGGTAGTCCCGCGGTCGAGTTTTCCTCGTGTCCCCGTAAGCTGACCTCCGGACTTATATGTCGGCTTGCAGAACGAGAGAGTATGACAGACATCGTAACCTTCGGCGAGACGATGCTCCGGTTCTCGCCGCCGCGGGGTGACCGCCTCGAACGGGCCCGGACGCTCGATGTGCACGCGGGCGGCGCCGAGAGCAACGTCGCCGTCGCGGCGTCACGGCTCGGCTGTGAGGCGGTGTGGCTCTCGAAACTCCCCGACTCCCCGCTCGGACGACGGATCACTGCCGAACTACGGAGCCACGGGGTCAGGACGGAAGTCACGTGGGACGACCGCGAGGACGCACGGGTCGGCACGTACTACCTCGAACACGGCAGCGAACCGCGCGCGACGGAGGCGATTTACGATCGCGCGGACGCGTCGGTGACGACCGCGAGGCCGTCGGAGTTGCCCGCGAGCGTGCTCCAGTCTACGTCGGTCTTCTACACCAGCGGGATCACGCCCGCGCTGTCGTCGACGCTCGCCGAAACGACGGAGGCGCTCCTGCGGGCGGCCGGGCAGGCGGGTGCGACCACCGCTTTCGATCTGAACTACCGCTCGAAGCTGTGGTCGCCGGCCGCGGCCGGCGAGGCGTACGAGTCGCTGTTTCCGCACGTCGACATCCTCGTCGCTGCCGAGCGCGACGCCGCGACCTGTCTCGGTCGAGAGGGCGACCCGATCGAGGTGGCCAACGGCCTCCTGCGCGACTTCGACTTCCGGACGGTCGTGCTCACCCGCGGGGAAAACGGGTCCGTGGCCGTCAACGACGGCGAGATATTCGAGCAGGCGACGTACGACGCCGACACGTGCGACGCCATCGGGACGGGCGACGCGTTCGTCGGCGGCTACCTGGCGAAGCGGTTGGACGGGGGCACCGTCCAGGACGGACTCGCTCACGGGGCCGCGGCGGCGGCGCTGAAGCGCACGATGGCCGGCGATATGGCGGTCATCACCCCCGCGGAGGTCGAGGCAGTCATCGAGAACAGCGGGGCCGAGATCTCCCGATGACGTCGACGACGCCCACGACGAGCGGTCGCTACCGCGTCCTTGGTCGGCCGCGCGATCCGGCAGAACTCCTGTTGGTGTCGGTGGAGGGCGGCGATACGGGAGTCGACGGTGACAGTCCCGGAGGCGCGGACAGCAGCGAAACCGACGCCGAAGAGGCGTTCGCACCCGTGTACGTCGACACGACCGGATACAGCGGCGGGTTGGCAGAGACGATCGACGACTTCCACGCCGGCGCGCTCGTCGATGTGACGCTGTCGTGGCCCGACGGCGAGCCGCGATTCGAGACAGCCGATATCGTCGCCGAGACGACCTTCGAGTTCTACGACGGCGTGACCGGCATCTTCGAGGCTGCAAAGGAGACGTGGATGCTCGCGGAGGCCGAAAACGAGGGGATGAACAGCCGCGTCACCAAGAGCACCGACGGGGACCCCAACGGCGCGCTGTACGTCTTCGCGAAGCAGGCCGGCGCCCGCGACCTCTTCGAGGAGTTTCGGACCGGCGTCACGCCGCTCGATCCGCTCGTCCGCCGGGTCGACGAGGCGGAGTCGCTCCCGCCGGAACGCGAGCAACCGCGCGCCGTGTTCGTGCTCCGTCCCGCAGACGAGCCGTTTCTGGTAGTCTACGTCGTGTTCCGGCGCGACGGGATGCTCGCCGAGACGATTCGATCGACGTACGGCAATTGAAAGCTGGTAGTGGAGCGTTCGGAAGCTTCTCACGCAGGCTCCAAGTCGAGAAAAGCGAAAAGACCGGCCGTCAGTCTTCGCTAGTCCTCAGTGCGCCGCCGGGCGGCCAGTAGTGCAGCAGCGAGTAGCGCGATGATCGCAACAACGATGCCGAAGCCGGGCGTTCCGGTATCGGTCGTCGTCTGCCTTGCCGTTGCCGTGTCGGTGTCCGGTTCGGGCGTATCCGTGGTTGGCTCAGGAGTAACGGTTTGCTGCTGGTAGGTCACCGCGAACGGTGAGAACCGGTCAGTCTGTGCTTCTACGACGATCTGGTCGCTACTTGTTGAATCGACAGTGGTTTCGAATTCCCGCCATTCCCCATCGATGTAGTGATTAATCGTAAGACCGGACGGGTCCACGTCGTCGGAAATCGAAGCCCGGCGGACATTTATTTGGACGGTTGCCGTTCCGTCGGTGGGATCGGGTGCGGAGATGTCGACTGTCGCGGCGCGAGTGCGTCCCGGCGGTTCCGGAGTACCTTCGGGTAGGTCGTTTATCTCCTCAACGGTCACATCACCGCTTCCACCTGGAACCGACACTTGCATTTGACTGACGCGAGCGGTCTCGGGGAGGTCGACCGTGGCACTCCCATCAGCCCCAAGAGAAGTAGTAACTCGGGCCGGTTCCGTGGGTTCTTCAGTGGTGACATCCTCTTCGTCATCGGTATCGTCCGTATCGTCGCCACCGCCGGTTCCGATTCCCACGGTTCCGGTTGCAGCGGTAATGCGCTTTTGTTGTTCTCGAGGGCATCCAGATAGACATAGCGGTAGGTGCCAGTTTCCCAGTCACTATTGGTCTCAATAGTGAGCTGTTTGTTGCCGTTGGTATCCACATCTGCGCGAACGGACGCATTCAGTACTGTTGTTGCACCGGAACGGTCTACGTCGGGAGCGGACGTAGTAAGATCTTCAGCGATGAAGTCGATCATCGCACCGGCGCCTACCGTCCGTGATACTTTCCCATCTGATAATTCAACGCCATTTACTGAAGCGCCATCGTCGATGTCTGCAACTCCGTCGACCTTTGCAATCGACGTCTCAAAGGTACTATTGTTTTGTAAGTCGAAATTCTGACCGAGTTCGTCCTCCTCGATTTTGATCGTGTGCTCCGAATTCCGATCCGTATCTTGCTTGTACTCGTCGTCATTCAAGCGGTCGAGGTCGTGAACAATTCGACGAGGGTGCTGACACAGCAGGAACTCCGGCGGTTCCAACCGGAGTTGGGACACAACGAGACGTGGCACCGCCAACATACGGTAGCACCGACGATGACCGGCGAACGGCTCCGGTTGACGTATCTCCTGTATCGCGGACCACCGCCAGCAGAGCCCTCAGCTGACACCGCCTATCGGGAGCTGCATCTGTGGGTGAACGTGACTGCATCGTGACTGTAGCTACGGAGCGGCAGCCTGAAGCGGACGGCCCGAATCGGAGTCAGTAATGTGGCCCTGGGGACACGCGGCTGTCGGGTATCTGCTGTACGCGTCGTTCACGCGTCTCTCCGATCGAGGCCTTCCGGGAGAGGCCGCCACAGTCGCACTCGCGATCGCGACGCAGTTGCCTGATCTGATCGACAAGCCGCTGGCGTACTCGTTTGTGCTGCCCGAGGGGCGGTCGCTCGCGCACTCGGTGTTGTTTGCCGTGCCGCTGTGTGCGCTCGTGTGGTATTTCGTCGATCAGGAGGATCAGTACGTCCGCGAGGCGTTCGTCGTCGGGTACGCCTCGCATCTGTTGGCCGATAGTTACGGCGCGCTGTTGGCTGGACGGTTCAGTCGGGCGTCGTTTCTGCTGTGGCCCATCCTGCCGTCGCCCGACTACCCGACGGAGAGTTTTGCGGGCCACTGGGAGAAACTGATCGGGACGCTGTCGTCCTTGTCGGTCGATGCGGTGCTGGTGGGAGAGTTGCCTGCCGTGGTCTGGCAGGCGCTGCTGGCTGTGGGAATCGCGCTGCTGTGGGTGGGAGACGGGATGCCGGGGGTGCGGTACCTGTTCGCGTGGGTTCGCAACCGTTCGTGAAGCCGTCAGTGTTCCGAGTGTGGCGCAGCACCGTTCACACCGGCACTGTGGCGACCATCTTGCTGTGGGGGTATTGTTGGGGATTGTTGATCTGCTTACCGTCGGAATCGCAGTCGCCAACCGGCGGTGAGCAACTGGGACTGTTTTTCAGGACGCCTCTCATACGTCAAGTCGAATGGCTCCCGCGATTGCGCACTTTCTTGTCGGCGCATCGCTGTTGTTAGCGGGCACTATCCCGTTCACACTCAGAGGCGATATCGATCGAGAGGACACTCTCTTGGTAGTTCCCCTCGGCGGCATCTGGGGGATTGTCCCGGATTTCCACCACATCGCACCCGTCGGTCGGGACACACTGTATGCGTTCCACAACTCGGCGTGGGTCGAAGTGTTCGCACTCCATTATACGCTCGACCGCACGACGATTCGTCTGTTGTACCACGAAAGTGTCTTCGCTGCGATTGCCCTGTTCACCATCTCGGTTGCTGTCGTCTGGCTGACGGGCCGAATACGAGATAGCGGGATCACCGTACAGGAGCCATACCACAGGGTGGTTGCGAGTGCGGGTGCGACGCTGCTCGCCGCAGGATTTGCCACCCTCGTACTGGGAGTCAGTCTCAGCATCCAGCAACTCCTGCCAGCGATTGCGGCGCTTCACGGAGAGACTGGCGTACTCGCCGGTGGGTTGTTTGTTTTGCTCTATGGGTTCGGCTTCGGAATCTGTGAGGCGCTCGGACTCGAATGGCTCCTCTCCGAGACAGCTCTCCGCGTTCCTCTTCGAGCCGGGACAGCTGCGGCTGGTGGCGGCGGTGTCGTCTGGCTCGGTGGTGTTGTGGTCGGGATTCCCATTCTCGGTGGGGGAACGATCCCGTTGTTACACTGGGGCGCTCTGGTCAGCCTCGTGTTGTATGGCGGCGTTTTCGGGAGCGTGTACGCGGCCGTCCGCGGAGCGTTCCTGTGACCGTACTGGTGGTCAGACTCACCGTGAGGACGTCAGGCTCGGATCGCGGACCGACGGCGTGAGCGACTTGAGACTGAATTCCGATTTCCCGCAGTAGCGTTCGGCGAGTGACGCTAGCGCCTTCGTTCGGAGAATGTCTGCGAGGTTGTGTGCGATCAACGGCTCGAAGGCGCCGGTCTCGAAGGCTGTTACGGCTTCGCGACTCTCCGCGAACGGATCTTCGTCGCCGAGATCGCCGCCGGTCAGGGCCTCGTAGGCGCTCACGAGGTCGTTCCGCTCGTCGCCGTCGACGGTCGTATTGAACCGGTTCCGGATGAGCGGTAGGATATCTGCGTACGGAAGCCCGTCGAAGGGCCACGCGAGATCCTGTTGTGAGTACCGCGTCCGGAGGAAGGGGAGATCGAATCCGCCGTTGAACCGATCCCCGTTGTACGCGACGAGCAAGTACTCCCGCGGGGCGACTGTCTCTTCGACGAAATCGGCGACTGCTGTGAGTACCGCGTGTTCGCTGTTGTGCGTGCTGAGTTTGACTTCGGTATCGAATCGGTCCCCGAGTGCAGTTTCGAGTGCCGCTTGCTCTGCGGTTCGATCACCCGTCTGCAGGAACACTCGAGCGCCGAGGGGCAGTGCGAACCCGACGACGGTCACGCGCGCCGTCGTCTCGAAGCCCGTTGTCTCGATATCGAACGGGACGTGTGTCAGTCGCGTTCCCATCGTGACTACCTCGGGACTGCGGGCTGTCTGCTGCGGGCTGTTGCTCGGCTGTGCATATCGCTGTCGACGCGTGGCGGACCGATAAGCCGTTGCGTGGCAGTTCCGGAGTTCCGTAATGAGCTGTGATCGGTGTTCTGAAGCTCAATACTAGGAGTCGACCCGGAAACGGCTCTTCCGGAGTGGTTTCCGATATCGGCGAAAAACCGGGATGCAAGAGGAGGTGCTGATGATTGCTCGTGGATGGTTGCTCCCAGATACCTGAATTGGCTTTTCGAAACCCGGTAGTACCCCTACGCAAGCGTTTGAACAGTCGACATAGGGGGAGTGGGTCACTACGGGCGACCAATCGTATTCGGGTTTCGGCTGAACTTCCTCCTCAAAAAAGCGCGTTTTACTTCCAGGTCGTCCGGTAGCCAGCGTCACCGATGACGTCATCGGTCGTTATAATCGCATCCGTGTCTCGCGCCCGATGGCTGGCGACAATCAGGCCGTCGTGGATACTGAATTGGTCTCCCACCTGTGCATACTCGATCAGTTCCTCGTCAGCAACCGATGCTATCGAGACGGGGCCATTCCCAACGAGGGCTTGTCGGGCATCTTCCGGTGTTCCTGTGAGGGTGACCCCTCGAACATCCTTGTCTCGGGAGACAGAATAGAGCACTTCGGCGAGTGCCGTACTCGGTGCCTGGAGGACTGTTTCGCCTGCCTCGGCTTCGGCGAACACTCGATCGGCTTCCCGTGGCAGTGCATCGACGAGATAGACCAAAAGCGAGACCGCATCGGTGGTGTACGTGGCCATCTCAGGCGTCCTCGTAGTTTCGGTCCCGACGACCACGAATTCGATCGGCCAACTCGTCGGCGATCGCTTCGCGCTTCTCCCGGGAGGTGTCATCGGGAACGAGCATTCCGCGGCCGCTGCTTCGAGTGCGTTTCTTCACGACGATCCCCTCGTCCGTGTCGATCCAGATAACCTCATCACCGGGCTCTAGACCGTATTTCTCGCGGAGACCCTTCGGAATCGTCGCCTGTCCCTTCTCTGTGACGCGCGTCGATTCACTCATAGTAGGTAATACCGTTCGTAATACCTTATCTATTTGGGGAAGTGCGCTGCCGTGACTGGAGAAGAGCAATCGAGAAACGTCGTCGTACGTGGGCGACATCGTGACCGAAATCCGCGAAACAGGCCGCGATGGTCGTCCCGACGTACCCGCTGCCGATGACGGACAGATACATCAGCGAGAGGGTTTCCGGGTGTCGTAATCAGCGGTTGATTCGGGTCCAAGAGACGGGAATCCGTGACGGATATTGCAGCAGCGGCCACGATCCCGACGAGATCACGCAACTGTATCCGGCTCTCAGTCACGGGGACATTTATCGAACTTTCACTTACCATTCGAGCACTTCGAGGATTTCAGGTCACTTCTCTCGTCGTCCGAACCAGCCTCAGTGTCGAATTCAGCTCCGCGGGGCGATCTGGTTGGGATAGTAATAAGACATAACGGGGAGTACTTGCATACGAATGAAAGCCGTCGTACTCGCGGCCGGCGAGGGGACGCGACTGCGTCCGCTCACGGAGGACAAACCCAAGGGGATGGTCGAGGTCGACGGGCAGCCGATCTTGACGCACTGCTTCGACCAGCTCGTCGAGCTCGGCGCGGACGAACTCGTCGTGGTCGTGGGGTATCTGAAGCAAAAGATCATCGAACACTACGGGGATGCATACGAGGGCGTGCCGATCACATACGCCCACCAGCGCGAGCAGAAAGGACTGGCACACGCGCTTTTGACTGTCGAGGAGCACATCGACGACGACTTTATGCTGATCCTGGGTGACAACATCTTCCGGGCGAATCTGTCGGACGTCGTTCGGCGGCAGCGCGAGGACCGGGCCGACGCCGCTTTCCTGGTCGAGGAGGTTCCCTGGGAGGAAGCGAGTCGGTACGGGGTGTGTGATACGAACAAGTACGGGGAGGTGACGGACGTGGTAGAGAAGCCCGAGGATCCGCCGTCTAATTTGGTGATGACTGGCTTCTATACGTTCACGCCGGCGATCTTCCACGCGTGTCACCTGGTGCAGCCGTCGAATCGCGGGGAGTACGAGATTTCGGAGGCGATCGATCTGTTGATTCAGAGCGGGCGGACGATTGACGCGATCCCCTTAGACGGGTGGCGGATCGACATCGGCTATCCCGAGGATCGCGAGGAAGCAGAGGCGCGGCTGAAGGATGAGTTCGAGGACGGTGAGGCGGCCGGGGAGTCGACGGACTGATACTGATTACTCTCACTTTTTACCGCCGAGGGCCGCCAACGGGGATGGCGCTCGGCGGGAAGCGACGAGAGTAATCAGTATGAGACCGCGCAATCGGCTAGTGGCCGATCAGAGTAGTTCTTTTCCGTGTCGGTGGTCCGTATTCGATGATGAGCGAGCGTTCGTCGCGCGTGTACTCCCTGTGGCTCGTTCCCGCAGCGGGAAGTTCGGGACGCCGCCGGCTCCAAGCGACGATCACGGAGCTCGCTGCGGGATACGAGGACGCACCGGTCTTCGAGCCACACGTGACGGTGATCGGCGGCATCGATGGCGAGCGTGCAGCGCTAGAGGAGACGACGCGAGCACTTGCAGCTCGGACGGACCCCCTGGAGCTGGCGTTCGAAAGCGTCCGCTGGTCGACGACACGGCATCAGTGCGTCTTCCTCCTCGTGGAACCGACACTGGAGTTGGTCGAGCTGCGTCAATCGGCACGGGAGGCGGTGGGGGGACCGAATTCAGCGTACCATCCGCATCTCAGTCTCGCCTACAGCGATATGGATCTCGCGGACCGACGCGACATTGCGCAGTCGGTCGATATGGCGGCACTTCCGAGCCACATCACGTGTCAGACGGTGGAACTCGTCGAGACGACAGGACCGGAATCGGAGTGGGAGGCAGTCGTCTCCGTTCCCTTGTCGAGCCAGTAACTGGCGATGCATTCAGGATCATCGCGGCTACAAGACCGCGTATGCAAGCGCTCATCCCCGCGGCCGGCCGTGGGACGCGGCTCGGCGAGCGCACCGAAACAAGACCGAAGGGGCTCGTCGAAGTCGCTGGGCGCTCGTTGTTGGCACACGTCTTCGAGACTGCTATCGACGCAGGAGCCGACGAACTCGTCGTCGTGATCGGGTACGAAGGGGCGCAGATCGTCGAGCGATTCGGCGACTCGTTTGCGGGGGTGCCGATTATGTACGTCCACCAACGCGAGCAACTCGGGTTGGGGCACGCCGTGCTTCAGGCCGAACCGCACCTCGATGGCCTGTTCTTGCTCCTGAACGGCGACAACGTGTTCGCCGGGAGTGTCGCGCCAGCGGTTGCCGCAGCCGAGAAAGCGGGTGTCGACGGCGTGCTCGCCGTCGAGGAAGTGTCGAAAGCGGAGGCGAAGACGACGGGCGTCCTCGAACACGACGGCGACCGCGTGACCGGCCTCGTCGAGAAGCCCGACGACCCGCCGTCGACGCTCGTGACGACCGGGTGTTACGTGTTGCCTGCGGATATCTTTCACGCCTGTGCGCTCGTCCAACCGTCTGCGGAGGGCGAGTACCAGTTGAGCGACGCTGTCGGGCTGTTGGTTCGAGCGGGGTACGATATCGAGACAGTGCGTCTCGGCGAGCGCGTGAACGTGAATACGCCCGCAGACGTCGAACGAGCGGCACGGCTTGTACAGAACTAGAGTACGTCGAGATAGCGTTCGACGTACGGATGGAACTCACGGTCAAACGGCGGGCGAAACAACTCCAGCGCGCTGTGTTGCTCATCCTCGGCTATAACTGGGTTGCCCTGCTCGAAGTGACAGCGATACCCGGTCGCGAGGTAGTGTTTCGAGTCGACACCCTCGATTTCCGACGTGTCGTAGAAGTGTTCATAGGTACCGAGGCACTCGTCGATACCCACTGATGCACCGAGTTCCTCGTCGGCGACGCGGTGAACGGCTTCGGTGCGCCGTTCGTTCTTCAGAACCGTCCCGCCGGGGACGAACCACTCGCCTTTCGCCGGTTCGTTTTCCCGTTTGCCGAGCAGTATGCCCCCGTCGTGTTCGATCACGAGATCGACAGAGACCAGCGGGACGTTCGCGACGATCGTTTCCCACTGCTCCTGTGGTATCGGCTTTTCTGATTCTGACATCTTTCAATCGAGGTAGTAATCGACAGTCCGTTCGAGGCCCTCTTCGAACGAATACTGCGGTTCCCAGCCGAGCGCTTCGATCTTCTCGGTTTCGAGCGCGTAGCGTTGGTCGTGGCCGGCACGGTCCTCGACGAATTCGATGAGATCATCGGACGCACCGACGGCGTCGAGGATCGCTTCCGTGACTTCGAGATTCGTCTTCTCTTCGTGACTCCCGATGTTGTAGACCTCGCCGATTTCTCCCTCCCGGAGCACGAGATCGAGGGCGCGGCAGTTGTCCTCAACGTAGATCCACTCGCGGACGTTCGACCCGTCACCGTACACCGGGAGCGATTTGCCGGCTGCGGCGTTCTGGATGAACTTCGGGATGAGTTTCTCCGGGTGTTGTCGCGGGCCGAAGTTGTTGGACGTGCGGGTGAGAAGAACGGGGAGGTCGTGTGTGGTCTGGAAGCTCCTCGCGAGCAGATCCGCGCCCGCCTTCGTCGCCGCGTAGGGGTTTCGTGGATTCAGTGGGTCGTCCTCGGCGAATTTCCCGTCGAGTACCTGCCCGTAGACTTCGTCGGTCGAAATCTGGAGGAACCGGTCGACGCCTGCGTCGTTGGCTGCATCGAGAAGCGTCTGGGTGCCCTGGACGTTCGTCTCGACGAACGGCTTCGCGCCCTCGATGGAGCGGTCGACGTGGGACTCCGCGGCGAAGTTGACGACTGCATCGACGTCCGCGACGAGCTCCGTGACGAGTTCCCGGTCGCGGATGTCGCCCTCGACGAACTCGTGTCGTGGGTGATCGAGGACGCCGTCGAGGTTGTCCTTCGAGCCCGCATACGTCAGCGCGTCGAGTGTGACGATCTCGTCTTCGTCGTGTTCGTCGAGAACGGAGTGAACGAAGTTCGAGCCGATAAATCCAGCACCCCCGGTAACGAGAATTCGCATACGAGGGCCTTGTCAGCAGCACCTATTTATGTTGCTGTTGGAACACTACGGTATGCGGCTTCTCGTGGTGGGTGCGAACGGACTGCTCGGCAGCAACGTCGTCGACGCAGGGCAGCAGCGCGGGTGGGACGTCTGCGGCACGTATCACTCGACGCGGCCGGCGTTCGACGTGCCGCTGGCGCAGTTCGACCTCGGCGATTACGAGGAATTCGGGAAGATTCTGGGGGAGTACGAGCCCGACGTCGTCGTCAACTGTGCGGCGATGACGGACGTCGACGGATGCGAACAAGATCCAGAGCGCGCCCAGTTGCTCAACGGCGATGCGCCGGGCGGACTGGCCGCTCAGTGTGACGACAGGGACGTCGAATTCGTGCATATCTCGACGGACTACGTCTTCGACGGGGCTGCACGGAATCCGTATACTGAAGAGGCGGCTCCCAATCCGGTGCAGGCGTATGGGGAGTCGAAGCTAGCAGGGGAACGGGCAGTTCGGAGTGAGTCGGAGACTGCGCTCATCGCCCGACTCTCGTTCGTGTGGGGCATCCATCGTAGTACCGACGATCTCACCGGATTCCCCGCGTGGGTACGCGGCAAGTTACGCTCCGGCGAGGCCGTCCCACTGTTCACCGACCAGTGGGTGACACCGACTCGGGCCGGACAGGCCGCGGACACGCTGCTCGATCTGATTGCTCGGGAGAAAGTCGAGCTCTATCACGTGGCGTGTGCCTCGTGTGTGACCCCCTACGAGTTCGGGACTGTAATCGCTGAGCAGATGGGGGCCGATTCGGCGCTGGTACGAGAGGGTACGATGGCCGACGTGGACCGCGCGGCGACGCGGCCGACGTACAGTTGTTTGGATGTCGGGAATGTAGAGGACGAACTCAATCGGGCGCAGCCGACGGTGCGCGAAGACGTGGCGTCGGTGTGGAACGCTGTCCAGTAAAACGCAAACGACGCCGTCAATCCACCTACAGAACTCGTGGAAGTCGTTTGCGCCCGCTTGATCGGCAATATCGTGTAGCGTCCCCGTCGGGATCGGGTCCGCCTGCGGGACCGTCACGGTTCGGACCTCGCCCGTATCGGCGTTTTCGTATCGGAGCGTCGTGTGGCTTCCCTTCCCGCCGACAGGGACGAATCCGTGTTTCGATAGCCCCTTGATGATCTCTGTGGACGAGAAGTTCGTCCGGACCACTATTCGTCGAGCCAGGGTGGGGGGCCTTCGCCCCCGATCTCCACGTCGATGCCAAGCTCTTCGAGATAGGATTCGGGATCCTCGATCGTCTCGCCGCGCCCCTGGTGGCTATCGAGCGCGTCGGCCAGCTCCCGCAGCGCCTCGGACTCGCTCTCACCGAACGACGCCACACCGGTTTGCGTGTGCCGCGCCGTCACCCGCCCGTCATCTTCGTGGATGAATTCAACGCCATCTGGCAGGTCTTCTGCGAGAGTAGACATACTAAAACGTTCGCTCTCCGAGAGATGTAAACTTTCGCCGTGTAGGATACTGTTTCGTTGCGTGTAAACGACGTCTTCGGTGACGTGGGATTCGATCCGCGGTTTCAGCGACTCTTTCGTCACGAGGTCGACCTCGACGCCCAGTTCGTCGGTCAGTTCGTTCTCCAGCCGAACGAGATCGAACAGTGTCACCGGCTCCTCGAACGCGACGAGGACGTCGAGATCGCTGTCGGAGCGCTGCTCGCCCCGCGCGTACGAGCCGAAGATCCCCAGCTCGCTGATCGGATACTCCCGTTCGAGTCGCGGCTTGAGCCGCGCGAGTCGCGTCGGGATGTCCTCGGCCGGAGCCATAGTGTCCGCTTCGGTTTCGTCCGATACCTGTGTTGTGGTCGTCCGGGGGCCGTACGTCAAAATATTGTCCGTGGCTCGATCGTCTATCTCTGGTACTGCTCCCGATTGTCGAGAAAGTGCTCCCGGGCGTCCTGCGGGAGATCCTCGAAGCGGAGGACTTCCTGACAGTCGAGTCAGGGGCACGGTATTCGGAACTTGTCAATATAGATGGATCCGTGAACACAGCGACTTCGGTGACGAGACGCAGTGTGTTTCGTCTGTCTCGACGGATGGTCCGTCAATCGGAGCCCCGTCAGATACCGATCCGTCGTTCGCTCTCTCACCGGCTGTTGCGGTACTGAGCCCGAGACGCGGCGTTTCGACGGGAAAACGAACTGACCGACGCCGAGGTCGGTGCGCCCGTCCGGGCCGGGAAAATTGGTGGTAACGAGATCGAGGAATTGGTCGGGTTGCCTCGGGGCTTCCGCGGTGTTTTTGCTGGACGCGGGCTCGGGGATACATAACGACTGTTGTAGTCTCTTCCCGGTGCTCATCGATACTGAGGATAGCGATCACCGGTAAACAGAGGGAGCACTCATCATTTCGACGGTCAGATCCGGAGAGAATGTCGAGGAGGGCACCAACACGCCGAGGACGTGCCAACACGCCCGCGCGGTCCGCCGGGGCGCGCTTTGCGGTACGGCAGGCCACACTTAAGAGGTGACCAGAACAGCGATTCGGAGGGATCTCGCCAAAGCGTTATACTGCTCGGTGGCGAATCCGTGCGTATGAGCGTGACGATACCCGTGGTGTCGACACCGGACGTCCTCGGTGGCAAGCCACGGATCGAAGGGACCCGCGTTGGCGTACAGCAACTCGGGGCGCTGGTCCGCGAACACGGCTGGTCGACGACGGCGGTGGCCGACGAGTTCGACCTGACCGCCGACGAGATCGACGCTGCACTCGAGTACTACGACGCCAATCCCGACGAGATGGCGGCGCTCGCCGCTGACGCCGCAACGACTCGTGAGCGGCTGCGTGAGACGAGTCGCGCTCCGAAGTGATGCAGTTGCTCTGCGACCAGAACGTCGCACAGCGGTACATCGACGCCTGTATCGGGGCACCAGATCTCCAAGCGATCGCCGTCCGCGACGCGCTCGACCCCGTGCGAACGATTCCGATATTGCCGTGTATGCCCGAGAAAACGGGTATGTCGTACTGACGACGGACGACGACTTCTTTCCACTCGCCGAGACGTGTGGCTGTATCTACTTCCATCAGCTCGATCGACCACCCGTCGGTGACGTTCTGACGGCGATTCGCCGGATCAGGGACGCGTACGGGTCTCACGAGTCGATCGTCGAGGTCGTTCCCGGCGACTGGGTGTGACACTGATTCCTCTCACTGTTTACCGCCGAGCGCCACCCCCGTTGACGGCGCTCGGCGGGAAGCGACGAGAGTAATCAGTATGAAGCGCCCGCGGTTCGGCGCTCGGCTTCCTCCACAGCCGCTCGATGGCGCTGTTCGTCCTCGCGCATCTCGGCCGGGGTGCTGTGATAGTACGCGAGAGCCTCATAGACGTCGACGATATTGACGTTGTACTTCTCGGCCACCCGCTCGGGATTCGCGTCTTCCTCTTCGACGAGTTCGTGGATGAACCGAACCGTCAGTCGGCCCCCTCGAATGTGTGGCTCGGTCCGTTCGTCTGCTCCGATCGGGGAGGCGGACTCGGAAGGTTCGCGTCGTGCCGAGCGATCGCACATACAGCAAACAGTGGTCCGTGGTCAGAACGCGGAGAACGAACTCGTCTGACTGAGCGGTGTTACCAAGTAGCACGACAACGAAACCGAGCGTATGAGCAATGCAGATGGTTTCCCGGACACAGACGACCAGGGTGAAGAGACGGAGTATGTATCGTCTGTCTCGACAGGTGACCCGCCAATCGGTCATTCGTCAGATACCAATCCTTCGCTCGCTCCCGAGAGAGAGTACGTTTCGTCTGTCTCTGTCCGGGCATCACCCTGGGTTGGCCCCCCTTCGATCTCACGCCTGACGTCAAGAACGATCTGGGGGTCGAGGTCGAGACTGTACTCGTAGTATCGGCCACCGCCCTCTCCGTGATTCTGTCCGGTTCGGCGCAGGAACCCGAGTATGGGAGTCGTCGCCGAGGACCGCTCCGCGGAGTTCGAAGACAGACGAAATCCACTCTCTCCGTGTGCCCCGGCGGAAGACAGACGAAACGTACTCTCTCACCGCCCGCTGCGGTACTGAGTGCGTTCGTCGCTTCCCGCCGAGCGCCGTCAATGGGGGACGTCCCCTCCCCAGCCCCGACCATCCCGAGCGTGACGTACGGCGTCGTGAGCCAATCAAAGCGCCACGACAGCACGCGACAGAGACTGTAGGCGATGAACGCGTGCGCCAGAAGGTCAGGCATCCGACTCCTCCCGATCCGTCCGGATCAGTTCAGTCACGGAAAGCGGCTCCTCCCGCGGCTGAAAGCCGAGCGTCGAGCGGTCGACCGTCCACTGACGGATCAGTCTGGCGAGTACCCACAACCCGGCCAGAAACGAGATTCCCCACGCGTACCAGCGACCGCGAGGTGGGACGACAAACGCATTGGTCGCCTGGATCGTGTTCGGCGCCGTTGGCGTGCCGTACACACGAATTTTGTCTCCCCGATCGGGATCGATCGACGTCCTGAGTATCGTCACCCGATGTGTTCCGCTTGTGGTCCGCGTGTGAATGACGATCGGTGCCGTCTCACGGACGATCCCCTGGGTCTCGACGCGGTCCCCGAGATACTCCTGCGGCGCCTCGAGGAACTCTTCTTCGTCAGGAAGCACCCACGCGTCCGGATTCACTGGTTGAACCGCAAAGACCGGGAACAGAGCCATCTGACAGAGTACCAGTACCACCACTGCCCCGATACGTCCTCGCTTCGTCTCCAGCATTCCCGAATACGTACCACTCCGTGACAGCAGAAGTAAAGGTTCGGGAGAGTACCCGGATTCCAGGGGCGGCCATCGCGACCCGACCGATGTGCGAACCCACTTGAGGGTGATCTATGGCGCAATCGGCGCCGTAGCGCCTCGATAGGAACGGACGGACTCCGGCCACCGGTCGTGTCGCAATCAGAGAGTCGATGCATAGAGGGGTATCACTTCGACGAGACGAATGTTCCGACGAGGGCTAATTCCGACACCGTGCGGGGAGCGTGCACAGGAACTCGACTTCTACCAAGGAGAGTGATGCAAGCACTGGATCGAACTGATTGGACGAGAAACACAGCGAGTGTATCGACGCGAGACTGCAGACCTTTCGGAGGTACAAGTCCCGTTATCGGACGCCGAGATATCCGGCGGCCTCCTCGGCGATCCGCTCCGTCGTCTCCTCAACGAGATGACCTTCTTTGTCCTCGATGTCTGCGTGGCGGATCACGACGACGGTCCAGGGGTTCACGTAACTCTCACGCGGGAGGCCACCGGACACGAAGTCCTCATCTCCGAGCGGGATGGCGACCGCGCGGCGTGTCGTCGTGACGGCCGCGTAGAGCGCTTCCTCGTCGTGGAACGGGTGTGAATCGTCACTCAGGCACACGTACGGCCGGTAGTCGTGATCACCGAGCAGATCGGGTCCTTTCACCACTGCCCCCCGTGTGTACGCCGCCGTCATTCCTCGCCGTAGTAGTCGTCCGTCGTCGACGCCGAGCTCGCCCCGAGCTGCGCCGCGTAGGAGGCCAAGCGATCGTCCGCCGCGATAGCCCAGTACCGGCCCCGATGCCGAACGAGGCTTCGATCCTCCAGGCGGGACAACGCGGCGCCGACACTCCCACGCTTGATGTCCGTCGCCTCGTGAATCTCGGTCTGTGTGAATGCCTGGTCGCTGTTCTCGGCGAGGAACTGAAGGATCCGATAGGGCTGGGTTCCCTCCTGGAGGTCAAGAACATCTGCGGGCTCCTCGTCGAAACGATCGATGCTGATAGGCATATGTAATAGAACGCAATAGATAGCAATAAGTCTGAGGGAGGGAAAGCTGACGCTTTTTATTGAGTCAACGATCCCAACATACCCCGCTCACCGTGAGGGGTTCGCTTGTCGAGAGGGTAGTCGATGTAGTGTCACATCGAAAAAGCATTGTCGTTGCCCCAAGCCACATCGGACAATGCACGTGGCGTTCGTGAGTAACGTGGTTTTTCCCTTTAACAAGGGCGGCGCCGAAAAGCGCATCCACGAGATCGGCACCCGCCTTACCGACCAAGGCCACGACGTCACCATCTACGGACGCCATTTCTGGGACGGCCCCGAAGAGACGACCCACGAGGGCATCACCCTCCGCGCGGTCGCCCCCGAAGCGGAACTCTACGCCGACGACCGCCGCTCGATCACCGAGGCCATCGACTTCGCAGCCAGAGCGCTCCCCCCGCTCCGACGACACCTCGCACGAAACGAACACGACGTCGTCGTCGCCAGCGTCTTTCCGTACTTCCCTGTGCTCGCCACCAAACTCGCGAGCCTCCGCACGGACACACCGCTCGTCACGACCTGGCACGAGGTCTGGGGCGACTACTGGGACGACTATCTCGGCTCCCTCGCCCCGTTCGGCAAAGTCACCGAACACCTCACCGCTCGCACCCCACAGCACCCGATCGCCATCTCAAGCAAAACCGCCGACCGACTCGCCGCAATCGGCCCCCACCGCGACTCCATCGAGATCGTCCCCAACGGCATCGACGTCGAGCAGATCCGGAACGCACCGCTCCCCGACCGGGGCTACGACGTCCTCTTCGCCGGCCGCCTCATCGAACACAAGAACGTCGACCTCCTCCTGAAAGCCTTCGACGACGTCGCCGCCGACCACGACGCCACGCTCGGCATCGTCGGCGACGGGCCCGAACGCGACCGACTCGAATCGCAGCGCGACACCCTCACACACGCCGACCGCGTCGAGTTCCTCGGCTTCCTCGACGATTACGAGGACGTCCTCGGGGGGATGCGCGCCGCCGACGTCTTCGCGTCTCCCAGCACACGGGAGGGCTTCGGCCTCACCTTCGCGGAGGCGATGGCCGCCGACTGTACGGTCATCGCCGCCGACCACCCTGACTCCGCGGCCGACGAGGTCATCGGTAACGCCGGGTTTCTCGCCGATCCGAACGTCGACAGTCTCACCGACGTTCTCGGACGGACGCTCGCGGGTGAACGACCCAGTCAGGATCCGGGTGAACGCGCAAAGAGTTACGACTGGGACGTTGTCGCCACCCAAGCCGAGCAGGCGTATCAGCGTGCTGTGGATGGGTCGTGGTAGTGATCTTCTTTCCCCGGCAGTCCATCACGAGGTGGTCGCCAAGCGGGAACGACGGGAACTCGATGGCGAAACGTTTTATGCTTATTGGACACTCTGAGGTTTTATGGACACCAAGAGTGAACAATGTATTGGCTTGCATATGCCCTTCCCGTTCGGGGAAGAGCAAGTATTCCGGTACAAAGCAATCGAAGACGTCCTCGAACTGCTGATCCGGAACCCGTTCAGGGAGTTTACCGTCCGCCAACTCCGTGAAATCACGGGGAACGGCTCGAAGACGACGACGCGCGCAATCGATCTACTCCAGCAGTTACAGCTCGTCCGTGTGGATGAAAGCGGGCGCAGTCGCAACGTCCGTTTGAACCGCGAGCGAGCGACTATCCCGGACGAGCCGCTGTTTGCGCTTCCGCAGGATGAGTTCCGCGAACCGGTGAAAGAATTCACCGAGCGGGCTCGTACAGCGGTGCCGTCGTTGTCAGCACTCGTCGTGTTTGGGAGTGTCGCACGTGGTGAGGCCGACCGGCAGTCCGATATCGACATCTGGATCCTGATCGACGACGCCGACGACCTCCTGCGGGCGCGACGCACGGCGACAGACATCGCTGTCGACCTGAGCGACACGCGATTCGGCGAAGCGGGCGACCGATACGAGTTCGAGGTGTTAGTCGAGTCCGTGGAATCAGCGCTCAACCACGGCAAAGCAGACAACGAAATCGACGAGATACTGGCTGAAGGCATCGTGATCGAGGACTCCGAATCATTAGAGCGGGTGAAGGACGTCGTATTAGCCGGTGCTGACGCTGCGGAGGTCGACGATGAGCAGTGAGGATCCGTGCAGCGACGAGTTGAGTGCTATCGTCGCGGCGTTCAACCAACGCGGTACTGTGGAGCCAGGGCTGAACGTCGAGGGAGACGCACTCCTGCAGTTGCGGAAGGCGTGTCGCATTTTGGATGGCATACGGGCGTTGCGAGATATCGATCGGTATCACACGTTGGTAGTCGAAGGGTCGTTTGCGGCACTGGAACGAACGGTGCAGTTCTACGTGGTCGAGCGAGGACTGGCGGAGTCCAACGAGCTGTTGTCTCACGAGGACACGTTCGACTACGGGGCGCAGGCTGGCATATTTTCTCGATCAACGAAGGGCGAACTGATCGAACTCTGGAAGAACCACCGGAATAGTACATACTATCAACAGGAGCGTGCAACTGCCGAGCAAGCGACGACGATGTTGGCGTACGCCGAATGTATGCACAAGCACATCCCGAAGCTCGCCGGACGAGCCCACGACTGCATCTGCTGACGAGAAACACGAGGATTTGCCAATGATTAATATCAATCGACACTTGATTTAATATATGACCGTCGTCAGCGTCTCGATGCCCGAAGGGTTGGTCGAACGGATCGACACGTTCGCCGAGGAACACGGCTACACCGGTCGCAGCGAAGTCGTCCGCGAAGCCTCGCGAAATCTACTCGGCGAGTTCGAGGACACCAGACTGGAGGACCGCGAGCTGATGGCCGTGGTGACCGTGGTCTTCGAGTACGAGACCACGAACGTCGAAGAACGGATGATGCACCTCCGTCACGAGTACGAATCGCTGGTCGCCTCGAACTTCCACAGCCACGTCGGCGAGCACCGCTGTATGGAGTTGTTCGTCCTGGAAGGCGGCCTCGAGGACATCTCCACGTTCGTCGGGAAGATCCGCGCAACCCAGGATACCCTCAGCGTCGATTACTCCGTGATGCCCGTCGACGACTTCAGCGGGTTCGGAGAGATCGAATAGCGGTTCCCGACGCCGGAAGGGAGACCGCTATCAGAACGGAGTGTCTGCCGTCTCCAAGCGCGAAATGTCTCCTACGCCATCAAAGCCATCGTCGAAAGAGTACAGGTATTCGATATCGGTTCGCCGCATATACGCTACGATCGCTGAGTCGACAAACGAAAGCTCGTTGTACTGACGGAAAATCGCCTGCGCGGCGTTGAAATCGGCTTTCGGTGCGTGGTCTACCTGGAAGTGTGCACCCCTCAGGAGTCGGTCCAGCAGTTCGTTTGCAGCGTCTGGACCCAGTTTCTCGCGAGTGAGGTTCAGTGTCTCGGCGACCACATAGTTCGTCACAACGACATCCGGGAGCGCTCCGTGATCGACCCCACGAATGATCTCCCGGCTACGGCTGTGAAATTCGTCGCGTTCGCTCGCACTCGCAAAGAGGACGTTCGTATCCAAGAGCGCGACCGCCATCACTCGGCTCCGAACTGACTCTCGACCTCGACAGCGTTCGTCTCACCCGCATCCACCGGCTCGAAGTCATCGAAGACACCCTCACGCTGTTTCACCACCTCGACAGAGAGATTGCCCTCGTCGTCCGTGGTCCAGCGAAGTTTGTCGCCTGGTTCGATATCGAGACGTCGGCGGAGGTTCGCCGGGATCGTGACCATCCCCCGGTCGCTCACTTTCGTCTCCTCTGGACCGTGCTCAGTTGCCATATGGCCCCATACTGACTCCAGTGCCATACAAGTTGCTCTGCTTGTGCTGTATAATAATCCCTATACAAAGATACGTAAAAGCGAATCAATCGCCGTTCCCGTCCCCATCCAACCGCTCCGTACACCACGGACAGAAGTCGAGTTCCGGATCCAACTCCTTCCCGCAGTTGGGACACGACGCCCCCTCCTCCGAGCCTCCCGACGGCGCGTCGACACCGGGGATCGGCGCCCCGTCGCCAGTCCCGAGCGAGACCGTCGAGTCCGAGGCGTCGGACTCCACCGAGTGCCGCCGCTGTCGATCCCGCGCGAGGACGTAGGCGTCTGCCACGCTCGCGACGCCGACAGCGATCACCGGGAGCAGCGCCGTGGGATCGCCCTCGCCGGCGAGAAACGCCTGTGCGGCGTCCGCCGGCACGAACAGAAACGAAACGACGACCGCGGCCAGAAACCAGCCGATGCCGCGCTTCCAGCGCCGGAGGTAGAAGTGCCCGAGGCCGGTGGCGAGCGTTCCGAGCAGCGCCGCGAGCCACGGTCGTTTCCCTCGCTGGTTGCCCATAGGTTCCCGTTCGGACGCCTCGGATTAGTTTTGTGGGTTTACTTCGCGCCGATTCGAAGCGAGCGCTCGCTATCCGGAGTACAGCCAATACTTATCCCACTCCGCGCTGAGTCGGGAGATATGCACGGCCGTGCCCCCGGCTTAGTCACCAATATTCCCGCAGCGACGCCGAGGCGACAGACAGGCGGCGGGGAGCACCGGCCCCGACACGCGGGGGTTCGACCGGGATGATCGCCGAGGTGTTCGTCGAGTGGTTCGGCGTGAACCCGGTCGTTCACGGCCTCGTGGGCGGGCTCGTCATCGCCGGGATGAATCTCTTCGGCGCGTCGCTCGTGCTCGTCTGGCGGAACCCCTCTGAGCGCTCGCTGGACGGCGCGCTCGGGTTCGCCGCGGGGATTATGCTCGCGGCCAGTTTCACGAGCCTCATTATCCCCGGAATCGAGCAGTACTCGAACGGCAATCCGATCCCGGTGCTGGTCGGCGTCGTGCTCGGTGCGCTCTTTCTGGACCGCTCGGACAGCCTCGTCCCCCACGCCCACTTCCTTTTGACCGGCCGGCGGCGGGCGGATGCCGCGAATCCGGGCGATTCGATCGGCGTCGACGCCGACAGGCTCGCGCCGGTCGTCCTCTTCGTGCTGGCGATCACGCTGCACAATATGCCGGAAGGGCTCGCGGTCGGTGTCGGTTTCGGCAGCGGCGACGTCGCGAACGCGATCCCGCTGATGCTCGCGATCGGCATCCAGAACATCCCCGAAGGCCTCGCCGTCTCCGTTGCCGCCGTCAACGCCGGCCTGGACCGCCGGGCGTACGCGGTCTTCACGGGGATCCGGTCGGGACTCGTCGAAATCCCGCTGGCCGTCCTCGGGGCCTACGCCGTCGGCGCCGTCTCGGCGCTGCTCCCGTACGCGATGGGATTTGCCGCGGGCGCGATGCTGTTTGTCATCAGCGACGAGATCGTTCCAGAGACCCACACCGGCGGCCACGAGCGCGTCGCGACCCTGGGGACGATTCTCGGAATCGTGGTGATGCTGTATCTGGATATCTCGCTCGGGTGACGGAGGGAGACGGTGTCGGCCACTCCCGGGAGGCGATCGCCGAATGGGTTCCGTCCTCGAAGCGAGACTCGCTCACGACAGGAGGCCCCTAGTTGTTTGCTGAATAGATCACGATGGCGTTAGCGGTGATGTAGGTCGGATGATCCCAGATCCTCGCAGAAACGTAGTGGACGTTTTCTGAAGCTAGGGTCCTGGAAAGACTATCAACATCTACCCACTCCTGAAGGGGTTGTTTCCGCTTGTGTGGGATGGTATCGGTTTTCTCAAAACTTTTCACGAGAGCCTGCGGGAGTGATTCTCGGTCTTTGATTTGATAATTGACAAGCAATTCTTGTTCCGTTTCGGGCGAGAAATCGAGCATTGGAACCCCCAACGAAAAGAGTGATAATAAATTGAATCGACTTTTTAAACACTTAACTGACAATTAATCGGTGCTAATCGTTCGTTCAGTCGAGTGACGCACTCGCTCGAACGGCTGGTGCAGTCCACCGGACCCGAAAAAATCCGCACGGGTGGGTCGACGATACCGGCGATAGACCAAAGTGGGCTCCCGGCGACCCCGCTCTCGAATCAGATCGGACTCAGCCCGACCAACCCGAGCGCCCACAGGCCGACGCTCACCGCGAGGGCGACGAGGACGACCCGCCACGCGAGCGCCAGCAGGACGCGCCCCACGACGAGCACCAAGAGCACCACGAGCAGCGTCCCGACGAGGCCCGGGAGCGAGGTGAACGGCCCGCCGAACAGCACCGCGAGGTTAGCTGCCATCCTCCGTCTCGTCGGAGTACTCGACGCTCGTTCCCTGCGCAACGGGCTGGAGGAGGTACCGTCCCGTCTGGCCGCGCTTGACGGGCGTGAAGTCGCCCGTGAACGTCGTCACCTGATCCTCGCGGATCTCGAACGGGTGTTTGAACTGCAGCGGCGCCCCGCCGGGCGTGTCGACATCGGCCTCCTCGCCGCCGTCGAGGACGCCAGAGACGTCCGTCACGTCGAGCTGGAGGAACTCGTAGCGTCCCGCTTCGAGTTCCCGCTCGTCGATCAGCTCGGTGTTGCCGTTCTGGAGTTCCACGAGGTCGGCCTCCTGGGCCTCGTCGAACTCGTGGTACTCCCGGTCGTCGCTCTCGTCGACGTCGCCTTCCTCCTGTTCGACGACATCGGTGCTCGTGCCGGCAGTCGATTCGGTGACGGTGTTTGTGGTCTCCGTGCCGTCCCCGCCCTCGCCCGGCTTGACCCAGATGCCCTGGATCGTGACGACGCAGGACTCGAAGTCCGCGATGTCCCCCGGCTGGTCGGTGACTTGCGTGGCCAGCGTTCCGGTCGCGGACGCGGTCTCACTACAGCCTGCCAGTCCGACCATTCCCGCCGCTGCGACGCCTGTCGCTTGCAGATAGCTCCGTCTGTTGAGTTCGGTCATTGCAGTCGTTCCTTCGGGGAGGACGGGCTTAAGCCGGGGACTCCGTGAACCCGAGTCTCAGTGTTTTGTTGTCGTTTAACGCCGATATCGACGGGATAATTCGGGTGAACGGTCGGACGCCCCCGTATATCGTGATACACCCCCTCGTACCGCGAGGCTCCCTAATACCGGTGCTCGTCGCTGATCGTCTCCGTGACTCGGCCGACACCGGAGAAGACGAATCGTGTCCCGTCGTCGACCTCGACGCGTGCATCCCAGCCGTGGCCGGACACGACCCGCTCGATAATCAAAAGCCCCAGGCCGATGTGATCCGGTTCGGCGTCGCTGTCGAAAAACGAGTCGGCGACCGACTGCGGCAGTCCCGGGCCGTCGTCGGCCACGACGAACCCGTCGTCGGTGCCGCGAACGCGTACCGTCACGTCGTCGCCGCAGTGTTCGCCGACGTTCCGGAACAGGTTCTCGAAGAGCTGTCGGAGCCGAGATTTGTCGGCGAGTAAGTCTCTGTCGGCGTCGAGTTCGAGGTGTGCCCCACTCGGATTGACCGTGTCCCACGCAGTCCGGGCGACCGCGTGCAGGTCGACGGGCTCCCGCTCGCCGACGTCGCCACCCTCCCGAGCGAGGGACAGCGTTTCGGAGATGAGCGTCTCCATCCGATCGAGAGAGTCGAGTACCGTCTCCAGGTACCCCTTCTCGGGGTCCGAGACCAGCTCCGAGACGAGTTCGGTGTAGCCACGGGCCGCGGTCAACGGATTGCGCAGGTCGTGCGTGAGCACCCCAGCGAACTCGTTGAGCCGTTCGTTCTGTCTGTCGAGGATCTCGTAGTGTTTCTCCCGCTCCAGTTCGTAGCCGATCCACTGGCTCAACAGCCGCACGAACTGCTTTTCGTCTTCGGTGAACTCGCTGCTGCGCGGCTCTTCCCCCGAGTAACAGAGCGTCCCGTAGGATTCGCCGTCGACGAGAATCGGGCCGCCGATATAACACTGGAGGTTCGTCGCGTTGCGAGCCACGTCGTCACTGTACGCCGAATGCGCCGCATCGGAGATCGCGAGGACCTGTTGATCGCCGACAACGTGCCGACACCACGTGGTGTCGAGGTCGTGTACCGACCCGGCGACGTAGTCGCCGTCGGTAAACGTCGAGTCGATGATCTCGTAGTCGCCGCCGCCGGTGTACGAGAGCACGCCGTAGGGCACGTCCAGTCGGTCCCGCCCGATGGTGATCGCCCGCTCGATCTTCTCTTCCAGTGAGAGCGAGCGATCGATCCCGATCTCGTAGAGATCGCGGAAGTACGTCGACGACGTAGAAGAACTCATACCGACCGGTTAGATCGATAACCCCATATGTCTAATCATCTGACGTTTTAAAGCCGGTCCGTTCCATCGCGCCCCAGGAATCGACCCCCTTGAGGTACTCCACGAGGCCCTGCCACGCGACCACGGTCTTCCACTGCCGGTAGCCGAAGTTCTCCAGGATACCGTACCACAGAAGCCTGAGGATCTGCCAGGGGCTGTCGTACCGGTTGAAACTCCACACCTCGCTGAAGGCGCCGAACCACGAGAGAAACACCCCGAGTCCCGTGGTCAGAAAGAAGAAGATGAGGAAGAACCCGCCGTTCAGGATGTCGAAGTACCACGCCAGCGGGAGGACGATGTACCCGAGGCCCTCGATCAGCGGGCCGAACATCTCGGCAGCGACGAAGAACGGAAAGACGACGGTCCCGACGCGGCCGTACTTCGGGTTGAACAGCATCTTTCGGTTGGTGACGACCGTCTCGACCATCCCGCGGTACCAGCGGCGGCGCTGCCGACCCAGGACGCGTCGTGTGGCGGGGACCTCGGTCCACGCGACCGGTTCCGGGACGAAATCCACCGTGTACTCCCGCCCTTCGTCGACGAGATATCGGTGGAGTCGCACGACGATGTCGAAATCTTCGGTGATCGTGTCGTGGCGGTACCCGCCGATCTCCCGGACTGCCTCCGTCTGAAACAGGCCGAACGCGCCGGAGATGAGGATCAGCCCCTTGATTCGGTTCAGGCCGAGCCGGCCGGAGTAGAAGGCGCGGAGGTACTCCATCACCTGCAGTCCCGGCAGCCCCGTCTTCGGGAGGGAGACGGATTTCACGATCCCGTCTTCGATCGTACAGGAGTTGGCGACGCGGATCACCCCGCCCGAGGCGACGGCGGTCTCGGGGCGTTCGAGGAACGGCTTCACGAGCTGGAGCAGGGCGTCGCGATCGATGATCGTGTCCGAGTCGACCGCACAGAACAGCGGCATCCCGGTCAGCCAGATGCCGGCGTTGAGGGCGTCGCTTTTGCCGCCGTTTGCCTTGTCGACGACGAGGAGTTCCTCGTAGGTCGTCGACCGATAGACGCCGTAGATCTCTTCGGCCGGAATGTCGACCGGGATGTCGGCCGAAACCGCCTCCAGAGCGAAGTTCTCCCGGAGGCGCTCGAGTGTCTCGTCCGTCGAGCCGTCGTTGACCACGACGATCTCCAGTTCTGGATAGTTGAGCGACAGCATCGACTGGATGCTCTCGACGATCGTGGCGGCCTCGTTGTAGGCGGGGACGACAACCCCGATGCCCGGATAAAAGGGGCTGGCGAAATCGCGGAACGGCGGGTTCCACTTCGACTCGTGGACCTCGTCGTCGAGTTCGAACAGCGCGAGGATGTGAATGCCCAGATAGTACGCGTTGATAACGAGGTAGTAGGCGATGACGACCGTTCCGAATCCGACGAGCGTCTGAACGAGCAGATGGGTCCACGTGTGCATTCTCAGGACACACTCCGGGTCCCGGGACGACGGGCTCTCTGATCAAATTCCAGGTGCTCGCGGCTCCAGACCCACGTGTTTTCCAGTTCCGGCGGCGCATCGGCCGGCGGCGAGTCGACCTGCGTGACTAGCGCGTTCGTCCCGACGAGTCGGGCCCGGGGATTATCCTCGTCGACGAGTGCGGCTGATAAGGTCTCTAACGCTTGCTGGTCGGCCCACCGAGCGAGCATCTCGTACACTGCACCGCGGACCTTGGGAGAGGGATCCCGAAGTAACCGTTCGAGAAGCGGGTCGGTTCGGATGTCGGATCGCCAGCCGACGTTGCCGAGCCCCCGGGCGGCCGCCGCGCGGACGGCCTCGTTTTCGTGTTCCAGGGTGCCGATCAGCCAGGAGAGATCCTCCGTCGTGATGCTCGTCCCGAGATGCTGGCAGACGGTCAGGACCTGGGTCAGAAGCGACGGCGACCAGTTCCGATAGGTTTCCTGTGCCACCTCAAACAGCGCACCGGGATCGTCGATGGCGATCCGATAGAGGGTGTCCTGTCCGAACACGGAGAACTGCGAGGTTGCGTCGGCCAGCATAATCGAGACCCCCTCTGCGGCCGAGTCGAGATCATCGGATTCGTAGCGAAGCCGCGCGACCGCGGCCCGCTCTCGCGGTGTTCCGGGGGTGAAATCAGCTGCGTGGAGTTTGTCCGGTCGGCCCAACAGGGTGAGCCACGTCAACGCGTAAAGACGCGTGTACTCGCCGCGGGTCTCGAGGTGGCGTTTCGACCGATCGGGAATCCCCAGTTCCGCGCCGAGTTCTCGAAGGCGCTTCACGTTCTCGCCATCGAGTTCGCGCAGATACTCGTCTAAGAGGTCTTCGACGACATCGCGTTCGACACTGGACAGACCCGCCACCCAGGGCCCCCAGTCCGGATCCGGGCTGAATACGCCGTCGAGAAGACGACTCTGCAGTTCGTCTCGGACGCGTTGCCGCCGGGTGTCCTGCACCGAACGGTACACCGACAAGCCCGTCGTGAGCCAGAACATCACGGCGAGCGCGATGCCGATCACCAACGCGAGGACCGCAACGACGACGGTAAGCGGGACACTGTAGCCGAACGCAGACACGACATCAGCCATACTGTTGGTGTACTGCGACCCCTGTCACCGAGTAATAATCAATCATCGATACACTTCCGGACGCGAGCTAACAACTCCGCAGCCCGAAACGGCTTCGTGACGTAGTCGTCCGCCCCGCTTTCGAGGCCTTCCAGCACGTGCTCTTCACGCCCGCGGGAGGTCAGCATAATGATCGGAAGCTCCGGATCTACCGGAAATTCGTCGTTCCGAACCATCCGAAGCAGCCGGGTTCCGTCCAACCGCGGCATCATCACGTCGAAGATCGCCATATCGGGCTCGAACCCCCCTTCAAGCAGATCGGCGGCTTCGCGGCCGTCCTCACAGGTCCGAACAGAGTACCCCGCGCTTTCGAGGCGGTGGCGGACTAAAAGCCGGATCGGTTCATCGTCGTCTGCTGTGAGTATCTCCTGTGACATCGTACGCACGAACTGAGAGAGTATCCACCGCTAACCGGGGACCCCACCAGGATAGTTTAGTTATCACTTGCAAGCCAAAATGTTTTGTCAATTCGGGCTGCCGCTGGGAGAGAATCCGGCAGATCCTGGCCGTTTTTGTGCCGCGAATCCAAACCGGGCGAGATAGGTGTGGATCGACGCCAGTTCCTTTCGACGCTGGGCGCCGTGGGGGTCGTCGGCGCCGCCGGTTGTACTGCAGAGCAGGGTGTTCGTCCGTCGTTTCGCGTCGGCGCCGCGGGCTTCGAACGCCGAACCGACGGAGGCTATCGTCCGCTGTCCGTCCGCGGCGTCAACCTCGGGATGGCGAAACCGGGACGGTTTCCGGGCGAGGCTGCGATCACTCGGTCGGAGTACGACCGGTGGCTGGCGTCGATCGGCGAGATCGCCAACGTCGTCCGTACGTACACCATCCATCCGCCGAGTTTCTATCGCGCACTGGCAGCGTACAACGACGAGGCAGCCGAGCCGCTTTTGCTGCTACAGGGGACGTGGGTCCCGACAGCCGAACTCCTCTCGGCGGGCGATGCGACGGCGATCTCCGAAACGGTCGATGCCGAACTCGACAGGACTGTCGATGTCGTTCACGGCGATGCGATGCTCTCCGACCGGCCTGGCCACGCCGCCGGTCGTTACGACGCCGACGTGAGCGACGCCACGCTCGGATTCCTCTTCGGCATCGAATGGCCGCCGGAGGTGGTGGCCGAGACGAACGAGCGCGGGGACAGCAGTCCGTACGCCGGCACGTACTTCGAGACGACCGACGGGACGCCGTTCGAAGGCTGGCTGGCCGGACGGATGGATCGACTCGCAACCCGGGAGATGGACGGCTACGGCGTCCAGCGCCCGGTCGCGTTCGTCAACTGGGTCACGGCGGACCCGCTCGACCATCCGTACGAACCGTTCGCAAACGAGGACCGCGTCAGCCTCGATCCGGATCGAATCGATCCCACAGCCGAATTCGAGGCCGGCACGCTGGCGTCGTATCACGTCTACCCGTACTATCCGGATCTGTTGAACGAGACGCCGGAGTACGTCCAGTATACCGACCATCGCGGCGAGCGGAACAACTTCGCCGGCTATCTGAACGATCTCGTCGACGAAACGGACCTGCCCGTGTTGGTATCGGAGTTTGGCGTCCCGAGTTCTCGCGGCCTCGCACACCGGAACGTCCACGGGCGAGATCAGGGCGGTCACACGGAGCAGGAACAGGGGGAGATCGTCGCTGCGATGTTTGCGGACATCTCGCACGCGGACACCGCGGGCGGGATTATGTTCGCGTGGCAAAACGAGTGGTTCAAACGCACGTGGAATCTCGACGCGCGGTCCGTCCCGGGCCGCCGGCCCTTCTGGTCCAACGTCGAGACGCCGGAACAGCGGTTCGGCCTCCTGGCGTTCGATCCGCCCGAGCAGGTGGTACTCGACGGCTCCGAGGCAGGCTGGGACGGAGCGGAGTCGGTGACAGCCGCCGAGTCCACGGATGCGGAGCCACAGCGAACGCTCCGGGAGTTGCGTGTCACACACGACGTCGAAGGGCTCAATTGCCGGCTCCGGTTCGAGGAACTGCCCGACCCGGTGGACTGGACACGACTGAACGCAATCATCACCATCGGATTGACCGACCGGACGACGGCGCTGCCGTTCGGCGTGGATGCAGAGGCGAGGGCGGACTTCGTCGTCCGGTTGGCGGGGCCGACCGACTCGCGGTTGCTCGTCGAATCGAGCTACGACGCGTTCGCCAGCGAGTTCGGCGGCGAAGCCGGGCTTCCACTGGAGGAGTACCGCGACGGGAGGGCCGGATTCGTTCCCGTTCGTGAAGTCATCAACCGTGGTTACACGGTGCCGGCGACCGGAGAAGAGGTGCCGTTCGAGGCGGTCGAGACCGGCAGGCTCCGGTATGGAAACGGCAATCCCGACGCCGAATCGTACGATTCGCTCACCGACGTGCACGTCGATCCCGCGAGCAACAGTATCGAGCTGCGGCTGCCCTGGATCCTGCTCAACGTCGCGGACCCCTCGAGTAAACAGCGGATCGCCACCGACTGGGAGGAGAGCCTCGGTCCAGTCCCGTTCGATGGCGTCACACTCAGTGCGGGAACGTTCCTGCCGGACGGAGACCGCGACGGAGACGCCGTGGCCGTCGATGGCCCGACAAACCTGACTGACCAGCTGCCGGGAAGCGACGGAACCGTCCTCGACTCCGTCGAGTACACGTGGGAGCCGTGGGACCAGCCGGCATACCGGGAGCGGCTCAAGGAGTCGTATCACGTTCTCCGAGACCAGCTCCCCTGATTCGGTCTCCGTTACTCGACGGTCACGCTCTTCGCTAAGTTCCGCGGCCGATCGATGGAACGCCCCCTGTTGTTTGCGACGTGGTAGGCAAACAGCTGCCAGTACACGTTCCCGACGAGCGGTTCCAGCGGCCCCATCTCCGGGACCGGAAACTCCGTGTGGAGATTCAGCGACTCGGCGGCGTTCTGCGTGCTGGCGGAGGTAATCCCGACGACCGGCGCGCCCCTCGCCTGCACCTCTTTGACGTTGTTTGCCGTTTCGATCGGGCGAGCGCCGTTTGTCAGTATCGCGAGTACGGGCGTCTCCGCAGTCACGAGTGCCAGCGGCCCGTGTTTCAGTTCGCCGGCAGCGAACCCCTCGGCGTGGTCGTAGGAGATCTCTTTGAGTTTCAGTGCGCCCTCCAGCGCGACTGGCCGCCCGAGGTGGCGACCGACGAAAAAGAAGGCGTCCTTCTCGGTGAACTCGGTTGCGACCGCCCGCACCTCTTTTTCCCGATCGAGTGCAGTCTGGACGGCACTCGGCAGTTGCTGCAGCGAGCTGACCAGCTCGACGGCCGTATCGTACTGAATCGTGCCGCGTGTCTGTCCGATATACACCGCCAGGATGGTCAACGTCGCCACCTGTGAGGCGAACGTTTTCGTCGCCGCGACACCGATCTCCGGGCCGGCACGGATAAAGACGCTCTCGTCGGTCTCCCGAACGATGGTACTCCCCAGCGTGTTAGTCACAGCGAGCGTTCTGGCACCTGCACGGCTCGCTTTCCGGATCGCAGACAGTGTGTCGGCCGTCTCGCCGCTCTGGGTGACGGCGATAACGAGCGTTCGCCACGGATCACGGCCGCCGACGAATTCATACTCGCTTGCGACTTCGACGGTCGTCCGAACGTCGACAGCTGATTCCAGAAGGGCGGCGGCGTACCGGCCGGCGTAGTTCGACGTTCCGCAGGCGACGATCTGGATCTCCTCGACGGAACGGAGATACTCCTGCGGCAGGTCGATCTCGAGGTCGACACGGCCGTTCTCGGGGTCGAGACGTCCGGAGATCGTCTGCCTGAGCGCGCGGGGCTGCTCGTGAATCTCCTTGCGCATATAGTGCTCGTACCCGCTTTTTTCCGCCGCGTCGGCCTCGTAGCTGAGCTGTTCGATCGACGGCTCGACCAGCTCGTCATCACGATAGATCGAGACACCCGCATCGTCGATCACGGCGAAGTCACCGTCGTCGAGATACGTGACGTCGCGCGTGTGTTCGAGAAACGCCGTGACGTCGCTCCCGATGAACGTCTCGTCGTCACCGTGCCCGATGGCCAGCGGACTGTCCTGCCGGGTCGCGTACAGCTCGTCGACGCCGGCGATCGTCACCACCAGCCCGTACGTGCCCTCCAGCCGGCCGAGCGCCGCCTCGACGGCCGCTCTCGGTTCCGCGCCACTGTCGAGTTCCGCTTCGATCAGGTGCGGGATCACCTCCGTGTCGGTATCGCTCCCAAAGCTGTGCTCCGAGAGCTCCTCACGTAACGCGTCGTAGTTTTCGATGATGCCGTTGTGCACCACGGCCACGCGGCCGCTGCAGTCGGTGTGGGGGTGCGCGTTCTCGTCCGTCGGCGGACCGTGTGTCGACCACCGCGTGTGCCCGATTCCCTGCTGGTGTTCGGTCGTGTCCGGCAGGATCCCCTGCAGTTGGCTCACTTCGCCCGACTTCTTGAACACCGAGAATTCCGCGCCGGTGAGCGCAACTCCCGCCGAGTCGTACCCGCGATACTCCAGATTAGCAAGCCCTGTCGAGAGAATCGGGAGCGCGGGCCGATCACCGATGTAGCCGATAATCCCACACATACTACCCTCTCCGGACCGTTTCCCCGTCGCCGATTCGACCGCTTACCAGACACCCTTCCCCGACCGTCGCCTCGTTTCCGATGATGGTTCCCCGTGACAGCACCGCGCCGCCGCCGATCTGTGTGTTGTCGCCGACGACCGCCCCAAGTCGGACCTTCTCGTAGAGCTCTCCACGCACAGCAATCGTGGATCTTCCCCCGCGAACGGTGGTGTTCGCGCCGATGGTGGCGCCCTCCCCGACGATCGAGTCTTTGAGTACCGCGCCGGCCTCGATCGACACGTCCGAGAACACAACGGAGTTTTTCACGGTCGCGTTCGATTCGATGTGGACGTTCTCGCCAACGGTGGTGTTGGCGCCGATGACGGCGTTCCCACCGACGAACGCTGTGTCAGCGAGGACGCTTCGCTCGTCGATTTGCGCTCCGGCGGCGACTGTTCCCGTATCCTGATTGTCGATCCGGTCGAGCACGAGGTCGGTAATCGGGAGGAGATCCCAGGGGAAAGAGACGTCGTGCCACGGGCCGCCGTACGGAACCGCCTGCACGCCGTCGGTCGCGATCAGTCGCGTGAGGGTATCAGGGAGTTCGTATTCGCCGTTGCTCGACGGGTTAGTCTCCCGAATCGCATCAAAGACCGCGGGCGTGAATCCGTACACTCCGGCGTTGATCAACTCCGACTCGATATCTCGCTGTGGTTTCTCGACGATCGTCTGTATCCGTTCGTTGTCGGTCGTGACCACGGCGTACGACTGCGGGTTGTCGACCCGCGTGACGGCCATCGCGTGTTCTCCGGGGCCGCTTTCCACTGCGTTTCCGACGGCGGCCACGACTGACGAGTCGATGATTCGGTCGCCGTTCAGGACGACGAAAGACGAGTCGATGTGTGGTTCTGCCTGCGCCACGGCGTGTGCCGTTCCCAGCTGGTTTTCCTGGACGACATACCGGATAGAAACGCCCCAGTCGTCGCCGTCGCCGAAGTACGTCTGCACGCGATTCCGCTCGTAACCGACGACGAAGACGATCTCTTCGATCCCGGCGTCGGCCACCGATTCGACGATATACTCCAGTATCGGCCGGTTCGCGACCGGAATCATTGGCTTGGGTCGCCGTCTGGTCAACGGGTGGAGTCGCCTCCCCGCACCAGCCGCCAAAATTACCGCCGCTGTCGGATCACTGCCCATACTCCCGGGTAGGAACGGAGGCATATCAATGCCTTCACAGTTCCTGTCGGCCGCACTGCCGCGAGTTGCAGATTCGTACCGGCCGAGAGGGTAACTTCGGAAAAATAAAAAGACGGGGTTCCGGCCACACCTGGTCGAAAGGTCTGCGAGCACGAGGCGACGACTGGCGGCCTCCGGGCCGGCACCAGTTCGGCCGCAATCGCGCAGGTCCCGATGGGCCCTGTGGGGGCAAATCCAGAATCTGCCGCACTCTCAGCCATCCGTTATATCCGCAGACAGGCACTCTAACGCTTGCTCAGAATCATCGTCGCCCCCGGCTTCTAGGTCTCAGACGATGTCAGACGAACTCGAACCCCTTGATCCACGCACAGCGAAACAAATGTACCTTGATAATCGTCGTCACGAAGTTGCCGCAGCAACACTTCAATCACACAATTATCGACTAAAACAATTCGTCGAATGGTGTGAGCGAGAAGGTATTGAAAACCTGAACGAATTTTCCGGACGTGATATCCATCGTTTCCGCACAAAACGGCGAGATGAGGATGATCTCGCAACGGCTACGATGAAAGGTCAGCTCGCCACGCTACGGACGTTCTTTCGCTTTTGTGCTAGCATCGACGGTGTGGAACAAGGTCTTGATGAGCAGATTATCCTGCCGACGACAACCGAAGATGACGCACGGGAAGAGATGCTTGACCCTGACCGTGCTCAGAAGATGCTTGCTCATCTTGATCAATACCGATATGCAACTCTTGAGCACGCCCTATTGTCGGTCCTCTGGCATACTGGCCTGCGTATCGGTGCAGCAGTGGGACTAGATATCGAAGACTATGACTCAACCGAACAGTATCTCGACTTAGTTCACCGTCCTGATGAAGGAACGTCACTGAAGAACCGATCTCAAGGTGAACGGTTAGTTGCTCTTAGTGATCCGGTATGTACTATTCTGGACGATTGGCTTAATGTCAATCACCCGAGAACCGTTGACGACCACGATCGAAATCCTCTATTCGCAACGAAGCAAGATCGGCTGAGTCGAAATCACGCACGAACTATAGCGTACCAGTATACGCGGCCCTGCGTGTATGGAGATACGTGTCCACATAATCGGGATACAGAGATCTGTGAAGCGTTGCCAACATCACAGGCATACGCTTGCCCCTCTGCGTTGAGTCCTCATCCTATCCGTCGTGGATCTATCACCTACCACCTACAGGAAGACACCCCAGAACAGGTGGTCGGATCCAGAATGAATGTGGGATTGGATGTGCTCGACCGTCACTATGACCAACGATCAAAGGTAGAGAAACTTCAACAACGGAGGCAATACCTCCCAGACGAGTAATAATCAGTCATAGAGCCGCTAGAACGGGATAACGATGAAGAAGGACCTCCACCCTCTAAGGCAAAATCATTCATTACTATCTGCTCACACAGAGGATGTCATAGAAAGGATGGCACATCTATATTCCAGTCTACAGGCCCGTCTCAGTACGGGACTATGGTCAACCGAGTAGGAGAGACAAATGATGGACGGTGTTTTACGAAGAAGTCACCCTGCAAATATCAAGCCATTAACCTTAGAACTATTAGTAAATTTCTTCCAACGATATACCAGATACGTACCGGACTTCCGTCGAAATAGCGTGATCGAGACAAAAAGATGTATAAAAAGGTTACTATCTGTTTCAAACCTTTGATAGAGCCGCATTAATTTTGACGTGAGTTCTGGCGGACTACGAGCGCTTGGAGCCACGATTCTGATGTCCGTAGTTCGACCTGCCTAAATTATTTGAATACAAATATTTTTGATATAACATACATAAAACTACATAATTTACTGGATTTTAATTCTTGCGTGACACAATCTGGAATAAGTATTTATCTTCTCAAAGGCGTTTACCAGGTAATCGGCACCACCACGCGAAATTCGACTTTTGTTGAGTAGGTGTCACCGATGACGTTCGGTCAAAATCCATCGTATTTTTTGTTTCACCAAAAAAGCTCGAAATACGATGTCTTAATGGCTTAAGAATGGCAGGAACATTAATTTGGTAGTCGTCGGCGTTGATGCAGATCACTTTCTCGTTAACTGCGAGTTTATCCGCTGTTATCATCGTTACGGGCTGTAGAGTCACTTCATACATCCAGTTATGAATAGCAATAAGACTATAAGCACTTCCTCATTTATCAGAAAATTTATTTGTATTATAAGAAAACATTAAGGAATTTTATAAACAGTGCCCACTTGAATCACCCAACTTGCGCTCCACAAACTGCAGTTCAGGTGATCGTTACACATACTAAAACTTTTGAATTCGGGCATAGACACTCTGAACTCGAACGCCCTACCCTCTGACATAACGCGATTTGGATAACCGGAAAGGCCCTTACGTGGGTTTCCAAAATCACACTCGGACTATACCATACTTCGATTAATACCGAGATCATCGCCAAAACTGTTGTATACTATGTATAAAACGCCGTTTGAACCGTATTTTGGCCTGATTACACCAGCAATCTCAGGCGTGCAGAATATGCCATCCTGTAGTCTATAGCGAAACAGATTACCACTGATTACATCGAAAGTTTCTGGATCATCGCTGAATCTGTGTATCCAAATACAGCTACATGGCCAAACGCTAGCAACGGAGGATATAATCCCGATCAGTTACTGTCGGCAGCGTTTTGCCGTCAGCGTACGGGCATTAGTATAAATAATTGTCACTATAATTTGTCAGACTAATATCCGAAGAACCGGTCGCAAAATCGTTAGTTCGCTAGAAAGTCTTGGGGACAGCAGAGCTGTCTAAGCCATACACATTGGCGGTGGTGCAGAATACGTCTCAAAGCCTAGCTCGACGGATTTCAGTTGGGGTGAGTTCATCAGTGACTGGTTGATTAGAAAAGATTTGTTCCTAATTCCTGAAAAGGAGTCGAGTGACGTTACAAATCGAAATCTGGTCGTAGAGGTTTATGAATACTTCTGCATTATGGCGCATAAACGGTAATATCCCACAGAATTCCGTGAATGATCCAACAAAACGGTGTTTACCGCGTTGGGATGCTGCCAATTTACACACCTAGTCCAAGCAGAGACTTCGTCTAAACCAACGTGATTGCCTCACGGTTGATGTTCAAAATATATCGCCAATATACAGTCTCAGTTAAGGCTCGCTACCTTTCTACTTCCAATTTCAGATTCGCTATTCCCGAAGCTCTTGGACATATATAAAATGTTATATTATGTTATCAATAGCTTGAGGATTTTTACCTGATCGATTTTCCATCTTGCATATTCCGCTGCTTGTATTCTGATCAATAACAGATGTACATATGTTATTTTATGGTTTATACCGATTTGATGAGCATCTGCGCAACATTATGTGGTGTGTATGACTACTCTGTAAATACCGAATTTTGTCTTTCACCAATACTCAAGGTTGAGTTCAATAGTATCAACAGCTTCTAAGATTTTGCTTGGAATCGAATCATGGAATTTTTTCCCGGTCAGACGGTGTTTAGGTCCTGCAATACCAACGGCACCGCATACTTCTCCCTCAAAAAGTACCGCACTAGCGACCGCTCTGACTTTCTCGGTGGTTTCGCCATCGTTGGTCGCATAACCTTGATCTCGGATTTTTTTGAGTTCCTGATATAGCGCTTCCCTTTCAGTAATCGTCTTCTCAGTTCTTTCAGGTAGACCAAACGACTCGATAATATCGTCCACGGTAGAATCTGGGAGGTGAGCAAGTATAGCTTTGCCAGCGGCGATATCGTGCATAGTCGTTCGCCTACCGACCCTTCCCCTGGTTTGAACGGCGTTTTCACCACTGCTTTTCAATAGATACAGTGCCTGGCCGTGTTCCTCAACCACTACCCAGACTACTTCTCCAGTATCGTCAGAGAGTTCTTCAATTATCCTCTGACTCGCACGTGTTAGACGAAGACGTTCTCTAATTTCCATTCCGTGATCAAGGAATTTGAGACTCAGCCGATAGGTCGTTCCCTCTTTTACTACGTATTCATGGTCCAGTAAAGTCGCCAAGTGGCTATGAACGGTACTCTGGGCTAAATCCTGACTTTCGGCAATCTCTTTCACTCCTGATCCACCGCTTTCCAAGAGAAATTCGACAATTCCGAATATAGTGTCTGCCGTCTTCACGGGCCGATTTGGCGGTTTATCAAGCCCCATAGTTTGGGATAAACATCTATCCCACATAATTGTTCGTAAGGCTACCCCAGATTGACCTCTCTATTTGGGTGCTTCAACTGGCGGCTGATTTCCGGGCGTTTGATGGCTGCGATGATAGTCGTAGTAGGCTGTATAGGCAGTCAGCTAGCGCTCGGTGCTGACTGACTGCCGTTCCAAGTTTCGTGGAAGCGTTCGATCCGCATAGTATACATTTTAAAGAGTTTCTCAACGATGTTGCGGTCAGTATAATTGATTTCACCGCCCAGATCCGTCCGTGCAAGGATAGTGAGATTGCAAAAACTCCAACTCGGAGGAACTCGTTACATCAACCTGGAGTTTTTGGAGTAGCATCCTGCTTCCATCGAAGAACTCCAACAGTTCAACTTCAATCTGGCAGTGCCTTCGTGGAAGTTCAGATTCGATATTAGAATAATTATAATAACTTTGTTATTTCTACTGCTTAATTACTAAAAGCTGTTGGCTCAATGCAGAACATTAATTCGGTATTTTGTGAAGGGTTTGAATATCAGAGGATTGGATTATGGAGAAGTGCATCACAGAAAGCCGCTTAAAAGAATTACAAGGCTTGAAAGCTGCGTCAAACAACTTCGACGCTCTTCAAGAAGTGGATTCAGTCGGTTTCTTCAATGGAGCTGCAACCGAGACAGTACCATCAGTCGAGTATCCTGAGTTCGAGTTTTTGCTGAAGTACGATATGTTCGCCTCCGGTGCAAGGGGTAAACACAAGTTTATCACCCGTTGAATCTCTTTTGCGCCTTTCTGCACTGCTATTACGAGGACATCCAGGGTACGCGTCCGATTAAACGAGAACTTCAGTATACGCTTCTGTGGTACTACTGCAGACACGCGAAGTCGCCTTCTGTAAGCCCCATAAGACGCTTTCTTACCAACCTAAAACGGCGATAACGACGATGTATTCAATAGGCTTGTCGAGCAGGTGCGGGGCGACCTACTCGATTCAACATACTCTATCGATTCAACTATGTTAAAACGTTTTATTACAATGACGCTGGACCGTGGAACTACAATCCATCACCCGAGGAGTACTACCACGGCTTCGGCAGTACAATCGTCTCAACCGGTTCAGAGATCTCAATTGCGGTGGAATTCACCCAAACCAAGCAAGCATCTCGGATGACGACGATGCGCGTCACGTGTTATGCACTCGCCGTCAAAACGCCATCTGGATACTTGCAGACAGCACCTACGGTAGGCTCGACTGGCACGACCACCTGCTGGCCGCGGGGGACGCTCAACTGAAACAGTCTATTTTGAATAAGACGTACAGTAACTGGACAGGGGGCAAAAGACCCGACGACGCAATCAAAGGCTGCGGCCTGGGGCGCGGACGTGCCCCGAGCCGCGTCCACACAGTAACAGAGGTCTATGACGCCGTGTCTCCGACTTCTCGTTGCCAGCACCAAGTACGAGCGAGGAAACGGTTCAGGTTGTGGGATATTATGAGATGTAACAATAAAAATTCTACAACGAGAAATGGCGGGTGATTAAGCATAATTATTAGAGTTGGGTACAGCTCACCCGAATGTGGAACGTCGAATCACCAGACAGGAATGATCTCGATGGAGTTCATCACCCGGTAAGCTGAGATACGTGATTGCGGTAGCGGTCGCTGTGCGGACAAAAATCGAAACCGTGGCTGAGCGGTCTGACGGATCGCTTATGCACTCACCTCCGGCGGATCGTATGCTTCCTTCCGCGTGAGCATATGATAGATTGAGTCTAGAATCTTCCGAGCCGTTGCGACGATTGCGATTTGGTGGTTCTTCCGCTTTTTCAACCGTGTGTAGAAATTCTCAAGGTACTCGTCACACCGGACAGCTATGCTGGCACACGGGACGAGGACCCAGCGCAACGGCGCTGAGCCCTCTTTGCTGAAGCTCCCACGCACTTCTTTGTCACAGGTCCGGTGGACAACTGGATCAAGCCCAGCGTAACTCAGGGGCCTTATCAAACTGGTCAATCTTACCAACCTCTGCGACGATTACAGCAGCAGTGTACTGCCCAACACCAGGAATCGTCAGCACCCCAACGGCTGCTGGCGATTCCAGTACCTTCCGTTCAGCCTTCTTCTCTATCTTCTCGATCTGCTCGTCGTAAGCGTGAATCACCGAGAATTGAGCCTCCAGGATCGCTCAATCAGCATCACAGAGAGGGAATTCCACCAGGAACTCTCGACCAGCCGGTCCGAACAACTCGCTATCGCAAGGTCTGATTCACCTGCCAGAGGCTTAATTGCAGGTTTTCATAGAGTCATTTTATGACACACAATGCTATTATCTCAGTCTTCACGATATTCCGCTATTCACGTGATATTACTAATTCCACCCCAAATGAACCCTCTACCCAAAACTTTAAATAAGGGCATTGTGTTGATGGTTATCGTGACCCGAGATCCTGCTGAAGAAGATGCAGAAGAAAAGCTTGACCCATTTCTGCCAGACAATATAGACAGAAGGAAATTTTTCCAGGGAGCTGTCGGTGTTTTCGCTGGAGGACTTTTAGCTGGGTGCTCCGGGACTAATGAGGGACAAGAAGAAACACAAACGTCTACAGAAACCTCTCAAGAAGGAGGAGAGCAAACGCAGAGTTCATCAGACGACCGAATTGTAAAAAACGTTACCTTCCGAACAGCTTGGAAAGCAAACGTCAATTATAGTATATGTCGTATAGCTGAAGGTGACGGTCATTGGATCGAAAGTGGAATAACGCCTCCGACAGTCCGTGACGGTAACGGTTCCGGTGATACAATGAGAAGGGTCGGGACTGGTCAGGAAGTCTTTGGGATGGCTTCAATAACGCCCCAAATAACCGGTTTCTCTGAAGATCTTGATTTCAAAATTGTAGGAACCGCAAAAGCTCGTACCCAATTCGGTCTTTTGTACCGAAAAGACCGAATTGATAGTCCGACAGGAGACGGTCTCCAAGGAAAAAGAATCATTCTAGGATCAGCTCTTGCAGAACAACAATGGCCACTTTATACGACGCTAGCAGATGTCCCAGATGATCACGAAGCAACGTTCGTATCTATTGAGACTGCTCCATCCAACCTTGCTAAGGGTGATTCAGACGCGATTTTCACGTCCCTAAACATCCACCCGACTATCATTGAGTCCCTTCCTGACGGTATCGAGTTTGGTATCAAACCAATGTATCATCTACTGCCATTATATGGGTATACTCTCTTTGTCAACGAACCTTGGCTAAATGAATCAGACGAAAACTTAGAGTATGCTACTCGACTACTGGAGGGTTACTCAAGTGCGATGAAATGGGTAATGCTCCATCCTGAGGAGACGGTTGAGGTAATGCGCCAAGATGTTAATCCGGCTCTCCAGACGGGGAATAAGGCTACTCAAGTGGAGGCACTCAAAGCAGGAATTGCAGGAACTAATTTAACTGAACAGACGCGGGAAAATGGTCTCTGTTCTCTAGATAGAGATGTACTAGCTAATAGTCTTGAGAAACAGGCGAATCTGCTTGGTGTTGATCAGGCATCAGTAGAAACAGCAGCAGATTTCCGATTGCAGGAAAATGCTGAACTTGCCACATTTACTGATGAAGAGTTCAATGAAGTAACGGAAAAAACACAACCGTGGTACGATGTATTTGAAAACAACAATCCAGACTTTGATCAACTAAACCTCTAAGCAGCGAAACTTATGAAATATTCTTGTATGTGTCGTCACAAATCAAAATAAGAAGATAGCCTACTGATATGAGTGAACAAATAGTTTCGTTTGAAAGTGTTAGTAAGGTGTATGGCGAAGCACCCACCGCTGTTCATGCCGTTGACAATATCGACGCGGAAATTAATAAAGGAGAGTTTGTTTCCGTTGTTGGTCCATCTGGATGTGGGAAATCGACATTACTGCATATGACAGCAGGATTAATTCCCCCTACAGAAGGAAGCGTTTCGTTCAACGGTATTGACGTTCAGAGTGAATCCCACGAGAAACATAATGTTGGACTGGTGTTTCAAGAACCAGTACTTTTAGAATGGCGTGACGTTAGAGATAATATTCTCTTCCCCATTGAAATCCTCAATGCAAATGGAAAACTAGAGCAGAGTGTAGAGGCCTACAAAGACAGAGCTGACGAACTAGTTGAGCTAGTGGGACTAGAAGGCTTTAGCGATAACTTACCAGGTGAACTCTCTGGAGGTATGCAACAGCGGGTGTCTGTGTGTCGGGGTCTCATTCACAATCCAGAATTGCTCCTTATGGACGAACCTTTTGGCGCTCTTGATGCGTTGACAAGGGATACTATGAATCAAGAGGTATTAGATATTTGGCGCAAGACTAATAAAACAATCATTTTTATCACTCACAACTTAGATGAAGCTATATTTCTTTCAGATAGAGTAATAGTTCTAAGTGATCGGCCTACTTCAATTGAGGAAATTATTGAAATCGATCTTGACCGTCCACGTGATATAGAGTACACACGCCAACAGGACCGCTATCAAGAACTGCATAGTGAAATATACTCTTACTTCCGGGAGGAATAATGTCTGAAGAAGCAACCCAAAATAAGATTAAGTCGATATCAAGATTCCTTAGAGGAACTAGCAACTGGATGTATCCAATCGCAGGTACAACCGGATTTCTACTACTGTGGCATTTACTCACTACAGTAACCGGAGTTTTTCCCGCTCTATTAGTACCTTCGCCAACCAGAGTGGTATCTGAATTTTTAAGACTGAGAGAGCTTATTATCAGCAATTTAATGACGACGTTATGGGTGAGCATAGTGGGGTTCACTTTAGCTGCGGTAACAGGAATCGGGTTTGGGCTTATCATTTCAATGGATGAATCTGTTAAAGAGGGGCTCATCCCGCTTCTTATTGGCGGGAATTCAGTTCCGCGGATCGCATTTGCGCCAGTTATAATATTCTATGTTGCTGTTGTTAACCCAAAATATCTTATCGCTGCGTGGATTGGGTTTTTCCCTATCTTAATCAACTCTATTGAAGGATTTGAAAGCATTGACGAGGATTTAGAACGATTGATGCGTTCTCTGGATATTACAACATTGCAGGAATACAAAGCTGTCAGGATACCACACGCACTCCCATATATTTTTGACGGGTTGAAAGTAGGCGGTATAACTGCAGCAGTTGGTGCAATTGCAGCGGAATTTGTTATGGCTGATGAAGGACTTGGCGTACTGACTCTCTTCGCACTTCGGAATAGCAACCCTGCTTTAGCACTCGCTGTGGTTGGAATAATGGCATTCGCCGGAGTAATCCTTTTATTTACGCTATTCATCTTGCAGGATCGATTAGTATATTGGCAAGATTCTGACTTAATAACAGGGTGATCAAGGAGTGAAATTAATGCAAATCAACACCACGGATGGCCGCACGAAGCAGATGTTAAATACATATGTTTCATTATTTAAACGCTACTGGACTAGCATTTTTGTTGTAGCTCTATTGATCGCTGTTTGGGTTGCGTATTCCTCTTTCATCAACGTTCGAGGGGATGTTTATTTCCCATCGATTCAATATATGGTGACAAGGTCCTTCGAAAACAGAGATGTCCTTCTGCCAGGACTTTTCACCACTCTTTCAGAGGCAATTATGGGATTCTCTATTGCAGTCGTAATTGGGGTTGCACTTGGAATAATTTGCTCTCAAATTCCTCGAATTCTTAAAACTATACTACCATCTATAGTATTCTTATATGCAATTCCTCAAGCGATTGTTGCGCCAATTTTCATCCTTTGGTTCGGTAATAATATTATCAGTATTGGGCTCTTCGTGGCCTGGTTTGGTTTCTTTACTGTGTTTATTAATACTCTCACCGGATTTGATAGTGTTCGTGAAGAGTACGACCATCTCGGCGCTGCATTAGGTGCGTCAAACTGGCAGATGATACGGAAAGTGTATTTCTGGAAAGCTTTCCCACATATTTCCACAGGTATGAAAGTTGCAATTCAGCAGTCAACTGTTGGTGCGATTATTGCAGAATTCATCGCTACTGGTAGTGGTATGGGATTCATCCTTATATCGGCAAAGAACACCGCTAAAATTGGTCTCTTATTTGGATCACTCGTACTATTAATGTTAGCAGGAACAGTACTCTTCCTCTCTACTGCTGCTATTATAAACAAAATAAATGAGTGGAAATCACTTCCTGGACACGGATAGAAGGTTCTGTTAAATGGCGATTTAATTAGGCAATAGCAGTGGTTTAGAAAGGGTAGAGCGCGCTGGTCGGAGGACGCTTGCCTCTCCCTCAACGATGCGATTACCGAGAAACACGAGAAATTCGTCCCCGTTGTCAGCTACTTTTACGATCACACTGAAGGTGACACCGCCCAAGACATAGTCTACGTCTCCTACGCTGAGGTTAAGACTGCCTGCCCGCTCACCTTCCGTCTCTACGAGCAGCAAGGAGAAGATGACCAGACCACCGTACCAAGTTCAATATGGCCAGAAAGGTAGTTGCGGAACTCGAAGAAGTGGTAGTTATCCCCAAGCATATGTACACTTCTTCGATTCGTGGTTTCCTCACAACTCAGACCTTCCCAAACAGACCGGGTCTTACGGCAAGGACTGGACCGTCCCGCTCCGTTGCAACCGACAAGCGACCTACGCCAATGAAGAGATTCTCGTCGACGCGCTGTACAGGGCATTGACACCACTGAACGTGAAATCAAAAGGAGGACACCCACCACATCTGGAAAAAGGAGCTTCACATCTCCCGACTGGGAGACTTGAAACTGGTTGTCGCAAAAAAAAGTGATCGACGAAGACGATGAGAACTCAGTCAAGTACCTCGCTACGAACAAAATCGGCGGCCCGATCAAGTACATAATTCGCTCCTTCGGGGTGTGATGGCGCATCAAGACGTTATTCTATGACACGAAGCAGGATCCCAATTTACGAAACTGCAAGATGCAGACTAGCGGGGGTGCCAGGACTGGCACCTTCTGATCGCACCCCGATTTATCTTGATCCTGTGTCAAGAGCCTCTGGGACGACTCGGTGAAAATATCGCTTCGAGCGGGCTTCGAACACCCCTTGAAATAGGCCGTTTACAACCCTCTCATATGAGTTCGAGACAACGATGAGTAGGGTGTTGATGATAGTATAACCAACATCGATCAACTCATCGTCCACTCAACTGCCAAAAGTAACGTGCAACGCTGAGTTATGAGTCTGAGTTCTCGATCAGTTCAATAGTATATCCTTCTGGGTCGGTGATGCAACCGACCCTGACACCGCTATTCTTGCCTTGAGTAGGCTCCCGCTCGATGGAACTGTTCCATGTTGATACTGCCTCTTCAACAACTGAATCAAGATTACTAGTTGAGACTGCTATATGCTCGATTCCAGCAGGCTTTCTTTTTTCCCCAACTTCACGTAACTGGAGTTCCGGGGAACCATCACTGCCAAGTAGACGATTGTAGTGTCCATTAACATTGAACTCCCTGACTTGCTGAAGTCCGAGAAGATCTTCATAGAACTTCGTTTCAGTCTCAATATCCGTCACATTAATTGCTGTATGGAGTACACCCATACTCCGTAGTTGAATTCCGCATATATTAATATTACTATATTTGGGTGACACTGTTCCGATTAGCTGGTTTTGACAGAAAGCTTGTGCGAGCAACCAGGTTTCGGCGGTTGCTGGCTTGACGCCCCCGAAATGGGTAGCGAACTGGTCGGTTCGGCGTTTGAGTTCTTTATATAGGCGTTCGCTGGTCTTGCGACTCCCGTGTGTTTCGTGTTGGAATCGGAGTCCGTGGCGGTGACAGGCTTCTTGGAGCTAACTGTGCACTATCAACGAGAAACACGACGTCTCCGACGCTGTATTTCGCACGTAGTTCACCTGGGAAGATTTCGGAGAGACCGATATTTTGTGCTATTCCGAACTTGACTTGGAAAATTCGTTCGTATCGGGATTGACTGCAGCGTAGACCCACTATCTTTGATCACCGATCTGGATCACAGTCTCATCAACTGCAATACCATCCAGACTGTTGCCCTCGGTAGGCTGTAGGCCACTTCTACAGCCAGTTATGACCGGTGGAACGACAATGATTGACACCGAACCGTGCAACTCTGGATTGGTATTCGACAGCGAGAGTTCCAATAAATGGAGTCGAATACCGAGCTACATCGGCCACTCCGGTGTCACCTCTCGCTCCACAAAATCTAATTCGAAGCAGCCGGTACTTCGCTTGAGGCGGTCGATTTCTGGTATGGATCATCAAAGAATCTCACCGCCTCATCCTTATCTGCACACTACCTCATAGGGGTGACCCTATGTTTTATAATCTATGAAGAAAACATACAAACGAATTATGGTTGGAAGCGGCGGTGAACTCCAATTCCAAGAGGGACTGTTACGTGATCCTTCCGAGTTGATGAAACCGGAGCGTTTGGGTTCTTTTAAACAAAATCGATTAAGCTTCGCTCGTATATTAATAAATAAAATGATCGAAGAAAAATGGCGAATAGAATTAAAAAAAATAGACGTTGATGGACGAGGAAATGGTATGGCAATTTACACCATTAATACACGTTCACATACATTTTCTTTCGTAGTCCAATCTAGAGAAAGTAGTGACGATGAGGACACGGATCGAATTATTGCAAGCACATGGGATATGGAGGCATTTCTTTGTGAGGGGGAGGCTACGCCTGAACTCATCAATTCACAATTTGAAGAAATCCGAAATTTGAGAAAGGGCCGGGCAGACCCTGAAGTTCTAATCTGGACCAGAGCAAACCGTAGTTCAAGATTCTTTGATCATATTGTAGACTCTTTATTATCCGGCCATCAACCCGATATTGACTTCCTGGCTAAAGGCGGGTATCTGGTCCGTTCGTCTGGATACTATGGCAATGGGTTAAATGGGACAAAAGTATTCAGAGCAATGGATGAGGACCACCCGTTAAAAAAGCCATATATGTCACAAATGCTCGCAGTTTATATGCTGCGCACTTTCAGCTTTGATCTTGCTGATAATATGGCAAAAAATAGAAATCGTGAATCAGCCACGCTAAATTATAGCATTAAACGATATCTAGGAACTGGTAACTCCTCTGGGATAGGTATAATTTTCTTTATAATGAACCATCCTAAATTAATCCATAAGTGGGTACTCGTAAGGGAGATAGCGCTAGCGCGTGCCAAGAAAACCAAGATTTCAGAAGAAAATATTGAAAAGTTCAAGAAGCGCTCTAAGAGAGCTGAAAGATGGTTCTCGGAAGACGAGAGCAGTACAGAAGGAGAATTTATTGATAAGAATAAAATTGCAGATGGTCTTCGAGATATCAGGAAAAAAGTAGGCGACCTTCAAAAATCGAAGGAAGAAAATGATTTTTGGATGCGATTATGTGAATGGACAGAAAACAGGTATGGTCCTGAAGTTCAAGAGGTTCTCCATTCTTTATTGATAGATATCCATCCAAGTGTGTGTGATGGTTTGGATAAACACTTGATTAGTTCAGAAGAAACAGATGTCATTCCAAATATGTCTATTTCAGACTTGAAATCATTAATCAATTCCAGTTATCAATGGGCTCTAGATATCGATATGTCAGCCCCAAATTCGCAGCATTATTTCTGGTATCGAGGTGGTGAAATCGGAGAACCACGTATAGGTGTAAGGGATGAAACTCCCTTAGATAATTATGAGAATTATGAGCTACCTGTGGATATTGCTTATCAAGTCCACGAACTGTACAGTGATCTATCAGAGTCTTGTGCTTCAGACTCTGTAGCGGAGTTCCTTTTTTATCATCCAGAACACGAAGATATCATACAACGTATTCAGTCTTTGCATAATCTATCATATGCTGAAGTTAGAGGGAACCCACTAGATGCCAACTTTAATCCGTTAGATATGATTTCATTTAAGAAATCTCTCTGGGGTGTTCAAAAAATGCATCCAAAATCAAAAGGTTGGGTGAGGGGGACTTTTTTCCAAGGCGCGCCGTTAGCGGAGGATATAATTGATGGGAGAGGGTCTAACTGGGTATATCCTTCAAAGCCTGTAATAGAAGAAGGAGGTGTCGAGTGATTATGAGGTTTAGTTCAAGAGAAGTCCGTCAATTCTCCGAACAGTGCTTTAGAGCTGCGGGATTCTCAAAGGGCACTTCACAGACATACGCGGAATCAATCTGGTGGTCAGAAGTTCACAATGGTTCAGGTTTAACCACGCTATATAGCCTCTTAGATGACTTACCTAGTTTGAAAGTTGGAAAAATGGAACTATGCAATCCAACCTCTACTATCTCTATTATAAACAACAGAAACCAGCCCAGTATAGTATCGGGCAAGCCGGCTTTGGATCTCAGCAGTGGAAAGGCAAGAAAGAACAGTATTGGAATAGCCTATTCTACCATAAGTGATAGTAATAAATGTAAAAATATCATTGGTTTTCTCAGTTATAAAGCTGCGAAGCGTGGGCTAGTATCCCTTCTACTATACACTAGTTCAAATGGGAAGACAACAACGTTCATAGGAAAACCTTCTGAGCCTCGCCCTGAGATTATGAAATTTGAATTAGATTCTTTGGCAGAGGGCTACAGGAGGTTAGAAAATACTATACATAATAAGTCGAAAGCGGAATTTATTTCTCCATATTTAGAAATTGATGTCGGAGAACAGGAAGAAAATACATTTTCTTATGACGATTCCAAATTGTTGAACATACTGCTTTCCAAATCGATTGAAGAAAATAACGAAATCAAATTTAACAGGACATCAGGGTTCATTATGATCTGTCTTGATCTACAGCATCCAATTTACTCCAACGAATCCAGACAGGTTGTTGACGAATTCATAAACTGTCACAAAACAAAAGCTGATGAAATATTCGATCCGAAATCTATTAAAAAAGAGGAAGAGAGGCTAATTGCGGAAGGACTAGACATAAGTGAAAATGTTTGGGAAGAGATATTCGATTTTTCTCGTGGTATTTATGCCCCCTCGTTTGAAGGATCGACACAGGACGCTGGAGACGACCTCACAAACTAAAGGGTGTTATAGTTGCTTGGCTCCGACTTGTAGATGAACTTGCATTATTCTGGGACATTGGATCATTGATACCGAGGCTGGGAGTCTGCTTATGTTGTTAGCCATATCTCATTTTTTGGATAATTACATTATTGCTATATATAACTCAATTGAATATTTTGGCGTCTATAGAGCCCGGTAAACAACCCTGCGGAAAATTTGCAATCTGCCATTTCAGGCATCTTAGATAGTACTCTGGTGGAGAGAGTCAAATACAATAGGGGTTATACATTCGCGTATATCCTGGTTTTTTTCCACTGTTCTAGTTCATTTTGTAATTCTTCGATTTTCTCTTTGGACTGATCTACTTTTGCTCTGGCACGCTCAACGTGTTTTGATACTGTGGCCTGTTCAATTTCGTATTCCGCGGCAATATCTTGTAGGTCCATATCATACTTGACAAAAAGTTCCCACATCTCTATCTGTCTTTTCGTCAATGCAGTTTCTTCAGCCAGTTCTTGCCACTTCTGTTCTTTTTTTGTCGGACCACTTTGATAGCACACATATCTGTTCGATAAGAATCTTTAGGCGATAGCTTCATAAAGAGTTTAGGTGGCGAAAATTTGTATAAGTTAATATAATATTTCTTATAATTGGGTTTAACTCAGAGATTGTAACAATGATTTAACCGAAAAGATACTCTAAATTTTTGAGACATTAGCATACCGCAAATACTATGAAGAAATATTCTATCGCCAACTGTCCAGTCGATCATCAAGTTACGCCATCACGTCTTCTCCTTCTTAGCGATCAAGAGGGGGGTCAGCGCCCGAATCCAGTTCAGATCTTAAAGGAGGTCTATATTTTGGAGTGGATCGACTTCGTCGATAATAACGACGTACGGGCCGTCGGTGTAGTGTCAGAACCGGTCTAAGACATATTTCAGACAAATATCTCGGCGTAAATCCAATATTTCCTCGCCCACGTTCGTCTTGAATCTCCAACTAATACGATCGGGAATAAGACCCCGTCTTAGTAACGACTGCGTATCTGAAAGGCAGTCACCAGCCCCCGCCACTCAACCGCCTGAAGCTCCGCCCGGAGAGACTCCTTGGGGGATCAACAAGCATAAATAACCGGACAGCTCCCTACCAACAACATTCTACACAACAGCAAGTCATTATATCGTTGAGGCTCTCAGCTACTCTTACTGCTTGTCTGAGAGCGGTTACTCAAAGACGTAGAGGGCACATCCTAGCGGTCTCTTAGAAAACTCGTTACAGCTACCCACCGATGTATGCGTCTTAGCAAGGGACGAACGATCAGCAAGTGTGTGCCTCGGATGATCGTCAGATATCTGGCCACGCTTGCCGGACTTCTTCCGCGCGGTCTTCTTTCCGTTCTGGCTTCGAACGGGGGTCGTAGTGTTTCTCGATAACGGGGATAGAAACGTTGAACCGTTCCTTTGCTTTGCCCCGAGACAGCCCGTTACTGAGTTGGCTCACAATTGCGCCGCGGCGGATTGCGTGAGGATAGTAACTGTGAGGGCAGATGTTTGATCGGGCGTCACACGATCCATCGCACGTGTCCCCGTCCGGATTCTCTCTCCATCGGCAGCTTGTTGCTTCGTAGACCCATCGACGCAGCGTAGAACGAGAGGGACGCCCCCGGCGAGTCGTGAACAACGGTTCACGTCCATACTCGTCAGTTACATCGTGTCTCTGGTGGCGAATGTAGTGGTTGAGTGCTTTGACAACACTGGGTTTCAGTTCTGTGAGGCGTTCACCATCACCGGGGTGATTGTCTTCGGCACTACCGTTCTTGATCCGAGTTCCAGTTTCTGGCCGGTGTTGAATACTGACATCAGCCACTTCAGGACGGTAATCGGACACGTCTAGCGCTCTGACTTCCCCGATTCGAAGTCCTGTATTCCACAGGAGTTCCAGAATTGCGTGTAACTCTGATCCGCGGCGTTGTGTACGGAGTTTGGAGAGTATCTGCCTGGCTTCCGATTCCGGAAGCGCCTCGTCCCGTGCTCTCGGTGATAACCCTAGTTCTTGCTTGTCTAACAGGGTGTATGTAGATTCATCGCAGAGATTTCGCTTGTGTAGCCACTTCAACCAGGCTCGAACATTCTTCGTATACGTGGCGATCGTCGCATCCGTGTCATAGGCATCAAATAATTCATCAGCGAATTCGTCGATCAGGGTTGTCGTGATCCCGTGAGGATGCGTTATGCCGTGATCTGCAGCGAAGTCTACGAATGTTGGGATGGTACGCTTGTACTGTGCGCGAGTTGCCGGGCTCCTGTCAGTCCGCCGATTTAGGTATCGCTGGTATAAGTCAGAGAGCGTTGACTGAGGGTCGTTTGTTGATTCCGCCGACTCGTCAGAGGTGATCTCCGCCGCCAGCAGTTGCTGGATGACCTCTGGGTCGTCGGCTTGCGCTAGTGCCTCAGCCAACGCACTCGACATCTACAATTGATCCAGTGCGTACCGCCGCAGTTGATGCGGTGTTACGTACTCTACCTGCCTTGTTGAACGCAAGACAGCGACGGGGTAGGGTCGATTGTTTGTAGTCTCACGCTGTCAGAGGTGCGTTCTTACAGTCAGAAGATACAGCGGCTGTTACTGACAGCGGTTGCCGAAGGGTCAAAACTATGGTATCTTGCTTCGTTGTTTCGGTGACGACGGCGATGCCTCTCCCGGATACGTCCGGAGAAGGGGAGCAGGCGGCGAGCCCTAACTCGCCGCCTGCGTTAGGTTATGGACGATGCACTTCCGAGTCAGCTCCCGGAACTGGCCGTGCCAGCTCCGGGAGCGGAGCTTCTCGCCGTCGTCTTCTTTCAACTGCGAGAAGCCCGTCTCACTCATCCAGCGTTGGTTGTAATCCTCGGTCATTCGGGCGTTGTGGGCCTTCTGCAACGGTGTTTGTTCCCTGTGCTTGATCAGTGGTCGCGTTGAGTTCGAGCGACACTCCTCACGGAGTTCGCCCCACGAGTAGTTCGCGTCAGCAGACAATACACGCAGGTCTTCCGCGTTCCGGCGGAAGACCTGCATCCCGATGTGGCCGTCCCACGCCTTCTGTGTCGTGAAATGAACGTCTTTGATCGCTAGCGAGTTCACGTCGATCAAGATGGTTGTCTTCATCGACTGGAACGAGTAGTTCGCACGGTCACGGTAGTGATAGCTGGTCTGATCACGCTGGAAGCCACTTGCATCGATTGCGGCTTCACCACTCCAGCCCGCCTGCTCCGCCGAAGCGCGGAGCAGGCGGCGGAGTTCACGCATCCGATACTCGTCTTCCCACCGGCAGAACGAACTGTAGTGTGGTGCCTCGTTGAGATCAAATACGGCGAGGATACCGGGCATCTCGTTGAGGTAGTCTTCAGTCTCACGAAGACTCTTCTCCAACTCAACGCGGAACAAAATCAACGCAATCTGTGTCCACTTGGCGTACCCGTCCGCGCCGTTCGGCGCGGCGGGTACGTCAGGGTCATCTACGTGCTGTTTGGCAAGATCTCGACACATCCGAGCGAGCCGTCTGAGCGATCCCATATCGCCAGACGGCGTCCAATTCCCGGTTAGCTTGACGGTATTTTCCTGTGAGAGCGTCTGAAACTACAGTCAGCTAGCGGCAAAACAAGGCAAGGAGAGACCTTGTTTAGTGAATCCGACGTTGGTTAGCGCGCAGTCTTCTCACTCGATACACTCGGTTTCACGGGACAGAATCGTGCAGCACGACAAGACGCGCCATCCATTCAGTTTGTTTCGCCCCTAGCACCCTGAATCAGCAACGCACTCGGCTGACCACTGCGGACTCTCTCAGTAGCAGTCACTGTGCTCACAGCGAGTCGAGCGAGCCGATTCAGACGCCAAACCAGCGCAGGAGGATGCCGAAGAGGGTGACTGCCCCTCCAAGAATGAACGTTCCCGGGAAGGGGATCGCAAACAGTACGATCCCGAGGATTATGACGCCGGTGGAAGTTCGCATCGTGGCAGTTTCGAGAGTGAACCGTTTGTATCTGGTGCTCCGGGGAAGCATACCTTAGGTGAACGACCTGCCACGAGCGAGCGGACCAAGGGACCCTCGAGGCGGGTGTTCGACCCGCTGAGGGGGTGACCAGTGGTTTTGGTCCAGCTTTTGCCGAGGGCCGGCTCTGCCGGCCCGCAGCGTAAAAGCTGGGTACGCAAACTGGAGATCGCGGCTGATTCGGCTGTGAGATCGTGAAATGACTTCCTCACGAGAGATCAGTTCTACCTCGCCCGTACGAAGGTCGTGCTTACCCGCCGCGATCTGTTTCCATCCCTCGCGCGAGAATGCCGGATGTTGCACGGCATCTCGGGCCGCGTATCGAGGGAACTCACTCCGGGAGTTGAACCCTCTTCTTGCCACGTTGCGTCGATGTCTTCGAGGAACGCTTTGCTGAGACGGAGATCGATCTGGACCATCTCGGGACCATCGTCGCTATCTGCTGCATCCGTACCTGAATATACAGATGCTTTGCGTACGTATATAGAAGATCCTGGCGCTGTGAAACGCCGCTGACGCGGCTGCGACCGTTTCGGGGAGACGAAAATACTGGAACCTCTCGGGCAATTTCACAGTGCGGAGAACGACCGAAGCGAGGGATTCTTCACGCCTGCGAGCCGAATTCGACTCGGTGGCGATGACGAGGGTTACCCCCACTCAGCCCCTTGTGATGACGCCTTCTCACCGAGCCACCGTTTGTTACTGACCACGGACACGAAAAGAGCGGTTGCGTCGCCGCGCTCAACTCACGAACTTCAGCAGATCGTCGCGCTTCTGCTCGTGGAACTTCGCCTGGAGCGCCTCGTTCAGCGCCTCGATATCTCCCTTCTTCGCGCTGATCGGCGCGATCGTCTCGCGCCACTGTTGCCACGGCGGGTGGAGACCCAGCCGATCACACAGCGCGTCCAGCCGCTCGTCGCGGTCGTCGACTTTGTCCATCTTGTTGACGGCCACGATAGTCGGGACGTCAAGTTCCCACAGGAAGTGAAACAGTTCGACGTCGTGGGGGATCTCCTCGGGCCCGGAGTGTCGGTCGATGATGTCGATGACGCTCTTGCCGTCGACGACGAGCACTCCCGCGAGGATCTCCGGCGCGTTCGACTCGATGTACCGCACCACGTCGGTTTTGATCTGCTCGCGCCGGCCCTCCTCGACGCCGGACATAAAGCCGAATCCGGGGAGATCTGTGAACATAAAGCTCTCCGGGGCCCAATCGAAGTGGTTCGGCGACTGGGTCACGCCGGGCTTCCCGCCGGTCGTGAACTTCGAGTGGCCGGTCAGCTCCCGCATCACGGTCGATTTTCCCACGTTCGACCGGCCGACGAGGACCACCTCCTCGCGGTCCGGGCGATCTTCGAACATACCAAATAAAGGCCGTTGCCGCGGTTAACGCTGACGTTCGTGGGAGGGGGATACGATGTGCAATCGGATGGGCGATCAGTCGCAGACGTTACGGTATTTTGACCGCAGCGCGCCCATCGGTTGGGACGTACCGGATGCTCGAAACTCACCGTCAGGCACGTCAGTTGTCTTTCCAACGGAGGGCTGGCCGAGTCAGGTCCGGGACAACCTGTAGTCCACTACCGACGGTGACGTACCAGACGACGAGGAGTCCAGTTGCGAGGACTGCACCGACAAGCCGGACGATGACCGCCTCAAGCGGGAGTGCAAGTGACCCTTGGACGGTCGTACTGCTCGTTATCCGGAGGACGCTTGCCGGCTGGGCATTCGTCCCGGCGAGTACCCCGAGGAAGTTGAAACCGAAGTGGATACCGATCGGAACCGAGAGATCACCACTCAGCACGTATCCGAGGCCGAGCAGGATGGACAGCGCACCCATCATGGCCCCGACGATCTCGCCTTTGCCAGCAGTATGCGTCGCGTAAAACACGCCCGAGGCTGCGAGTACGCCGATGCCGGCAGCCAGCCACCGTGGAACTCGTCGAACGCTCTCGAAGCCCTCGACGACATTGGTAATGAGGTATCCCCGGACGAACAGCTCCTCCGGGACGACGAAGATCAATTGGAATATCGCACCGCCGATCGCGAGTAGTATCCAGACGAGTATATGCGAAGGCCTCACGAAGCCGATGAACTCGTAATAGCCCGTTGTGAGTCCGACACCGACTGCAAAGAGGGTGATCCCGGCACCGAGTGCAGTCCCACCAACGAGCCCGCGCCACCAGTTCTGATCGAGTTGCAACCCCAAATCGGTGAGTCGTCTCCGGTCGATCAGGAGCGCAGCGACCACGACTGCGAGGGTGAGCCCGACTGCGTTCGGTAGCTGTCGACCGATCATATTCACGGTCCGGACGAGCGGACCGCCGCCCGACAGGAGCGTCGGCCGGAACTGATTTCCCGCCCCCGCCAGCGCGAGGAACAAGACGAACCCAGCGAGGAGGCGGATAGGGAACCGCAGCCGTCGGTCGACTTCGGTCCAGACGAGGCGGAAGGGGCGCCGCAACCGCCGATTTTCGTCACGAAGGACTGTTTGGATGGAGGGCATCTGCACGGAGAGAGACACGAGGCCAGGTCAATAAATTCCTGTCCTGTCGGGCTGCTCTCCGTTTCTCTCCTGGTGGCTGCACCTCCGTAGATATCCTCTCGGTACTGTGTTGAGCACTCTCCAGTCCGAAATCGGAGGTGTGCCAGCCGTGCTAGGACACGCTCCTCAAATGAGTCCCTCTTCCCGCGCCAGCAACACGCCTTCGAGCGTCGCGTCGTTCATCTGCTCCGCGCGGGCGACGTCGAGTGCCTCCTCGGTCGGCACGGAGTGGACCGAGAGGAACTCGTTGTCGTCGAGGTCGGGGTCAACCGGCGTGAGATCGGTCACGAAGACGATCCCCCGGCGATGTCTGAGGACCCCGGTCGCGACCCAGAAATCTTCGAGCAACGCGGTACTCTCGGCCGCGAAACCGGTCTCCTCGCGGAGTTCGCGCTCGCCGGCCGCCGTGAACGACTCCCCCTCCTCGACGATTCCCGCCGGGAGTTCCAGTTGCGTCTCGCGGATCGTCGGGCGGTACTGCTCGACGAACACGAGCGAGTCGTCCGCGCGGGCGACGACCACGACTGCGCTTGCGAGTTTCGCCCAGTAGTAGCGCTTCGTCGTCCCGTTAGGCTGTTCGACGAGGTCGTAGCCGCCCGTGAACCAGCCCGTCTCGTACTCGATTTCGGTCTCCCGGACCGGCCATTCCGGGTCCGGCAGGGGATGATAGCTGCGTCCGTCGTCAGTCATCGAGCGGTACTCCGTGACGGCAGGGTTTAAGATGGGTGGCCGACGCCGACTGTCGCCAAATCGGCCTACGCCCCGGACAGGTCGTCCGTCTCGTCGTCGCTCCTGTCGCCGAACCTGTCCTGCTCGTCGTCCCCACTGCCGAACTCGCCCTGCTCGATTGCGCCGGAAGAGTCGTCGGCTCCGTCCGTCCCAGACTCGAACCGGGGCCGGTAGAGGCGACCGAACGCCTGCCTGCGGAGCGTGCCGACGGCGGCTTTGCGTTCGTTCTGAAAGCTCGCGGCGACGGCCGCCTCGGCGAACGGCGCGGCGTGCCAGGCGATGCGGTCGACGTCGGGGCTGCCGAGCGTCGTGACGTCGTAATCGGGATGCTCGTCGGCCCACGCTTCGAACTCCGCGCGAGAGCCGACCGTGACGGCCAGCCGATCGGCGAACACGACGTTGCGGGCGCGTTCGACGACCTCGCTCGTCACGCGCTCGCGGTACTCCTCGCGGTCGAACTCCATCGCCTTCGCCGCCTCGCGGACGACCTGCTGGGCGGTCGGACCGGCGGCCTCGAACACCTCGCGGGCCTCGTCGAGCGATTCGGGCGACAGCGTTCCCTCCGTTTCCATACTGAGGCCTCGTCGACGCGCGCACAAACGCTTTCGGTCTCCTCATTATGAGTACTCTCGTCTCTTCCCGCCGGGCGCCGCTCACGGGGATGGCGCTCGGCGGTACACAGTGAGAGTAATCAGTATCACATAGGGTCGGCGTCGTCGCCCTCGTCGCTTCCGGTGTCGGAACCACCAGTATCGCCCTCGTCGTCATCGGAACCGTCCGCATCCCCGTCGTTGAGCATTTCGGCGGTCAGCTCCCGCGCCTCCGCGAGCACCTCGCGCGTCTCGTCGTCGAGCGAGCCCGCACCCGCGGCATCGGCTGCCGCGGGATCGATCCCGCCCGCCGGCCCGTGATCGTGGTCGTGTCCGTGTCCCCCAGCAGTATCCTCGAACACCTGTTCGTAATCCGCCTCCGGGGCGAGGCGTGCCACCTCCGGGGCGAGTTCGCTCTCGCCGAACTCGGACCACCCCGGAACGTGCTCGTCGAGCCACGCCTCGTGGTCGTCGTTGTGGACCATCGCGGTGAACGCGAGGTGATTCGCGAGGTGGTTTGCGTCCTGCTGCGGAGTCTCACAGACGGGACAGGCGTAGCCCATACCCGCGCGTACGTCGGCGGCGTACAAGGGCGTGGTGTTGTCTTCCAGGACTACTCCGTTGTCGACGCGTCAGCCTGCCACGTTCCGAGGTCGACGACGAGTAGCAGCGCGTCCTCGCCGTCGGTGTAGTACCGGGGAATACGGCGGGTGGGCTCGAACCCCTCGTCGCGATAGAGGGAGCGTGCGGCCTCGTTGCCCTCGCGGACTTCGAGTTTCACGACCGCCGCGCCCACGACCACGAGGCGGGACAACGCCGTCCTGAGTAGCCGCCGACCGAGACCCGAACCGCGCGCGTCCGGGCGGACGGCGAGATCCTTGATGTGGCCGATGTCGTGGCCGTGGTTCGGCATCACGTCCCCGACGACGTAGCCGAGAACCGCTCCGTCGTCTGCGACCGCAACGAAAAACGCCGGGGCGTCCAGGAGCGACTCGAAGGCGGCGTACGGCCACGGATCCGAGAAGGAAGCCCGCTCGATGCGGAGGATGTCGAGGAGGTCAGCGCGGTCGGCCGGACGAACCGTGATATCCGCTGGAACGGGGGTCGCCGTCGCCGCGTCGGCGTCGTCCCCGAGTGTCCGCGCTCCCTTGTCGCCGTCCGGATCGTTCACAATGTGGGATTCGGCGGAGAGCGGCAAAAATCCGCTGGCTCGTGGCGCCCCAGATCACGGTGGAGGTGCGCGACGAAAACGGCGACACCGTCCGCCAGTTCATCCGGCGTGCGGATCTGATTCCGGGCAGAGGGGGCATCCCGACTGTCCGAAGTCCGGGGTGATTGGGCACTACGGCCGCGGTGCAGATGATCACTTCTCGCAGACCGGGACCGACGCGCTGCCGGAACGGTTGGACCCGGAGCAGCGCCACGGTCCATCCGGGCGCTCGTCCCGGAGCAGCGCCACGGTCCACCCGGGCGCTCGTCAGCCCGATCGGTACCGATCGAGCGTCGTTTCCGCCCGTTCGGCGCAGTCGAGCGCTTCCCGAAGCTCGCTGTCCCGCAGTTCCGCTTTCACCCGCTCGTAGCGCTCCCAGGAACTCGCAAGTAGCGGGTCGAGATCGAAGCCGCCGAGGACGACGAGGGCGTCGAGCCCCGTCGCGTCGGGGTCTGCCAGCAGTTTCGTCGTGCCGGCGGTGTTCCGGAGGCCACGCTCGGCTTCCCACGTGGCGAAGGCCTCCTGCACACGCCCGCTGGTCACGTCGCCGGCTTCGACCCGCGCCCTCGGGGCCCGAACGACCGCAAAGGCGGCGCCGGCCGTAGTCGGATCCAGCGGCACGAACGCGTTCTCGACGGCGCGGTCGATGACGTGCGACACGTCCAAGCCCACCGGTTTCCCGAGGGCGGTGCCGACAGTGGCGTGAGCGATGCCGCGCTGCTGTGGCACGTCCGCGAACTCGCTGCCGGTGACGACGTGACCGCCCCCCTGTCCCGCGCCGACGAACAGTTCCAGCGCCGCGACGAGCAGGTCGTTGATCCGCGCCAGCTCGTCCGCGGAGTGGTCAGAATCGTCCGCTTTCCCGTCGTTCGCGGAGTGGCCGGCGTCGCCCTCCTCGCCCGCCGCAGCGAGTTCTTGCAGCCGCGAGTTAGATGCCAGAAGCGTCATATCGGCGTTCGGCGCGCCATCGTCACGAGCCAGGAGTCGGGAGAGCCCGCAGATCGCGTTGAAATGCCGCGCTGAAGATTCGTGTTCGAACGGCCAGACACCGAGAGCGAAGTGGGTCAGCCCAGCGATCCAGGCGGGGGGAGAGTCCGTCACCGACACCCGAGATAACCGGTCGATAAGATACGGAACGGTCCCGTTGCCGGTCCCGCCGCCGAGTCCGAGCGGATACACGACAGAGTCGGCGCCGTCGAGCGCGATCGTGATCCCCTCCCGAAGCGTCTCGAAGTCGGAATCGGCCGCCCGCTTTCCGGCGGCGAAATCGGTACCGACGTCCGACCGCTGGCCGAACGTGACGAGGTGGTCCGCAGCAATCCGCGCTGCGTCGGCCGGAAGTTCCGACGCGACGCGATCCAGCACCCGCCGGAGACCCGCCTGATTCGTCGTGGCGAAGAGAAACCGGTCGTCGACGGCGACGCCGCCCGTCCGTTCGAGATACGTCGAGACGATCCTGGTGCCGGCCTCTCCGACACCGACGAACCCCCACTGCGGGTGTGCGCTCGGGTTCATCGGTCCGCTACTCCGCGCTCGGTACTTCGTGGCACACCAGCGACTGGGAGGGGGAATCATTTAGCTGTTCGTGGCCTGGGAAGAGCGGCCACCAACCCAGGTGGGCCGACCCATACCCTACTTCACAGTCACGTATGTGAGAAATGCGAGCGCGACGGTCTGAAGCGCCCGGAGCGCGGCTACCGCCTGCTGGACCGTTGGGTCGCCGACGTACAGCATCCCGGTGCTGAAGAAGAAGTAGATCGCGAGCGCGTTTTCGAGCAGCATCGCGGCGGCGAAGGCGGCCAGTCCCGCTGTCATCTCGGATCCGAACGTGCGGTAGTTCCGCACCCACACGCCCGTCAGCACTGCCAGGAGGACGACGTTCACCCCCGAGAGGACGGTCGCGACCAGAAGCCAGGGGCCCATCAGTCCCGCCATTCACATCGCCTCCAGGACGCGCTCGAACTCCTCGCGGTGGCTCTCGAACCGGTCGGTCAGAAAGTACAACTGCCCGTACGCGTCGCCGCTGGATTCGACGATGTCGTGTTCCTGTAACATATCGAGATGGTGCCTGACCGTGTTGTAGTCGACCTCTAACTGCTCTGCGAGCTGGTTGGCGTTGCGCGGCTGCTCGTCGATGGCCGCGATGATCCGTGCGCGGTTCTCGCCGCCGCGCGTGCCGACGAGCAGGTACCAGAGCGCCTTCTCCATCCGTGGGACCTCTCGTAGGCGAAACGTATCAGTGCGGGGGTCACCGTTCGACGGTTTTGCGTACCCATCCCGTCGCACCGCTCGGGTAGGGGTCGGACGCCTCTTCGGCCTGCATCGTGCCCTCCCCGTCGACCGCTCTGACGACGACATCGTGAGCACCGCTCGGCTCGAAGACGTAGCGCCACTGCCGCCAGACGTCGTCGCCGGGCAACGGCTCGGAGAGTTCAGCGTCGTTCCACGTGTTGCCGCCGTCCGTCGACACCTCGACGCGATCGATCCCGCGCGTCCCGGCGTAGGCGTGACCGCCGAGTTCGAGGCGGCCGTCCTCCAGTGCCGTCGTATCCCAGAGTTTGGCGACGGTGTTCACCGGCCCGGTGCCGTGCCAGCCGCGCTGTTCCCAGTACCCGTCCATCTCCTCGTCGAGCAACTCGATCCCGCTGAGCCACTTGACGTTCGTCTCGCCCCAGTGACCGGGGACGAGCACGCGCACGGGATGGCCGTGAGATTTCGGGAGCGGCTGGCCGTTCATCCCCCAGGCGAGGAACGCATCTTCCAACGCGTCGACCGGGAACTGGACGAAGTAGTCGTCCTCGGCTCTGAGCATCGCACAGCCGCACTCGCCGTTCGGGTCGGCCGCCTCCAGCAGCGGCTTCAGCGGCGTGCCGGTCCAGACCGCGTTGTCCAGCAGTTTGCCGTTCAGCGGCTCGCCGACGCACCGTAGCGTCACGTAGCGGTGTTCGGTCGGGCGGTCGGTGAGTTCGGCGAACGTGACTGTCACGTCGCTTTCGACTTCGCCGGTGAGCGTCATCGACCAGTCGTCGGACGGCACCTCTGGATCGAACTCGTTGATGTCGACGCCGTAGAAATCCTTGATGGGGCTGACAAGTCCCGGCAGGTCGTCACTGGCGAAATCGAGCGACTGCGATTCGGCCTGCTGGAGCCGCTGGGTGACTTCGGCGCTCGCGGTGGCACCGTCGATGCCGGCATCGGCTCCGTCGGTATCGCCGCCGTCTGTTCCGCCACCGAATCGGTCGACGCCGACCGAGAGGCCGACGAAGCCGAGCACGCCCAGCCCGGATCGGAGGACTCGCCGCCGGGTGGGACTGTGGTCAGGTGCCGACGAAACCGTGGTTCCGAGCCCGGTGACGACCGCAACGGGAACGGCTGCGCCGACCGCAAGCAGCGGCTCTCCCGTGATCAGTACAGTGACTCCCCAGCCGAGCACGCCAGCGAGTCCGGCGCCCAGGAAGGGACGGTCCAGCCGTGTTGCGATCTGTTGGCCGAGGAGCGACCCCCCGGCGAGCAAACCAGCGGCGATCACAACGGAGAGCCCGATGTGGAGGAGATGTGCCTCCTCGCCGACGTTCTGGATCATCCAGGCGACGATCACGCCCGGTGAGAGGCGAACGACCAGGGCGTCGATCGGCGCGACGACGAACTGACGGGTGTATCCGGCGACCGCGAACGAACCCGCGACGCCCGCGATTCCGGCCAGAACCGCGAAGGCGGCGTCGGGACGTGATGGCCAGCGCATACTGACGTAGAGGGGAGAGCCCTAAAACGCCTTTTTCAAGGTCCGACCAAACTCCGTTCAAATTTCCCCGGTGGGGGTCGCATCCCCCAGTGGAGCGGGGGGATCTCAGAGAATAGCCGCGAATATGACGGCGCCGTTCCAGACGGTGACGACGAATCCAAGCGCACACAGTCCGAGCGGGACACCGATGCGATGGGGATGCGGGACGGTCCGGTACGCGCCGTAGAACCCCCCGACGAGAGCGATCTTCGCCGCGGGCAGCAGCGCCAGCCCGAACGTGTTGACGAGACGAGCGGCGACCGGACCCGCCTCGACGATGGCGTGCATCCGGAGACCGACAAGCGTCGTCGCCGTATCACCGATCAGGAAAAACAGGATCGACCCTTGCCACCACAGCGGCGTCAGGTCGTCGAGCAGGTCGATCGAGGTGTCCGAATCTGTTTCTATCATTTATCGTTTTCCCGTCGAGTCGCATCCCCTGCCAACCGCCTCAGCCACCGTGTTTGGAGCACCGCAACGTCCCGAGAACCGGACTGGAACTGCTACACGTGGCGAATACGTGTCGTCAGAATGTGTTTTGCAGACTACGTGTTATGAATATTATGTCAGATTGTGAGTATATCTGGGCGTCACAGCTACACGAGCAGGTAAACACCCACATACGCGATGGCCCCGACGGTGAGCGTCGTCAGACCCGCCACGAACCCTGCATAGGCGGCGTCGACGGCGGACCCATCGGAATCGGCCGCACCGCTCCCTGTGGACCTCGGTCGACTCCGGACCGAATGACCGACCCAGAGGCCGACGGCGACTGCAAGCGGGACGATTGTGAATCCGAGGATGTGCGCATCGACGATCGTCGGCTGGGGGAAGACGAACACGGCCGCGGCGTACGCGACCCCCAGCGTGGCGCGACGGTCGATGGTCTCTCGAAGCCGGCCGAATCGGGAAGCCGACAGTCGCGAGAGGACGACGACGCCGAACCAGACACTCGCGAGTTCCACGAAGAGGACAGCCAGGATTTCGAGTACGGGATCGGCCGCGAGCGCGACGCGCTCGACGAGGATCGGCGGGCCGAGCGGGGACAGAAGCGGCGGTGGCGGCGCCAGGAAGACATCCCCGAAGGGATGCGTCAGAAAGCCGACGGCTGCGGCGACGGTCAGTGCGGTCGACGAAGCCGACGTTCGACGACCCACAAGCCATCCTGCAGTGCCGACGCAGGCGATAAACGCCGCCGCAACGACCGCCGACGCAGTCCCGACGGTGGTTCGGAAGGCTGGCAAGAGCACCGCGACCCCGGTGGCAGCGAAAACGACGGGAACGACAGCCTGCCCGGACGACCGGAGCGAGGGTCGGGTGTCGGCTGCGATCGAACCGTCCCCGGCCGCGAGCGCCGCGGCCGCACCGAACACCAGCGCGGCGACGACGCCGACGGGGAGTGGGTGAGTCACGATCCGGTGGACGGCATTGGCGACTCCCCAGAACGGTTCCCAACCGATGGGTGTCCCGCCCGCGACGGCGACAGCGTAGGTTGCGACTGCGTAGGCGATGTCGAGATCCGGCAACAGCGCCGCGAGCGCGGCAACAGCGCCGAGACGGAGCGCCGCCACGTCGTCGCAGCCGAGCCAACGCGCCGCTCCGCCGGCCAGCGCGAACGCGAGAAACTCGTGACCGACGAACATCGCTCACGTCGGGTCTGCTCGCGGCGGAAAATAGGTCTTCGGTTGGCGACTCACGGAAGCGGCGCGGATCGACACCTGGACTTTTGCGTTCGGACGCCGAACGGCTTCCCGTGAACGCGACCGAAATCGACCACGCGAAGCTTCTGATCCCCGACGACGGCATCGAGACCGCCTGCGCGTTCTACCGCGACGCGCTCGGGTTCGGGATCGAGGGGATGGAGCGGTACGAGTCGGGCGAGAAGCCGTTCTTTTCGGTTCGGCTCGCACCGGGAGCGGTGCTCCATTTAGAGCCCGATGAGTCCTTCGAGGAAGCCGGTGGCGGCTACGACCACATCGCGGTCCGCGTCGACGACACGATCGACGGGATCGAAGCGACGCTCGAGGACGCGGGCGTCGAGATCGAGCGACACCTGACGTCACCTGTGGGTGCGACGGGCGTCGCGCCGGCCGTGTACGTCGTCGACCCGTTCGGTTACCGGATCGAACTGAAGGCCGAACGCGAGTAAGCGGTGAGGCCGCGGCCCGAACAGAACCAGAGCGGGGCGCTCACGGACCCGATAGACGCGACACCGAACGGTTTTTCTCGCCGCTCCTGTTTGCAACACGCAGTCGATGGCTCCTAAGGTCCCCTCCGTCGGCGGCGTCCCGCTCTCCGGAGCACGGGCGGGTGTCGCACTCGTCGTCGTCGGTGTCGTTCTCTTTACCGCTTCGCTCGTCGTCGGTGCCGCGCTCGCACCGAACGTCGGTGCCGCCGACGACGGCGAGACGCGGCAGACGCTCGTCGGATCCCACGGCGGCGGCCCCGGCCTCCACGAGAAGGGCTCTGTGTACCTCCTCGACGGCCGGGAGACCGCTTGGCGGGCGGGCGACACTGACAGCTACTTCGACGTCACGATGCTGGACAACGGCAGCGTGATGGCCGGGTTTATGCAGGGCGGCTACGAGGACTGCGGGCCGTACGAATCGCCGTGCACCCACACCGGCTTCCGGATCATCGATCCGAACGCCGACTCCGACGCCGACCCCGAAATCGAATACGAGTACTCGTTCCCAGTCCGGACCGAGAAGAACAGCGAGGTCCACGACGTGGAACTGCTCGACTCCGGGGAGTTTCTGGTGACCGATATGGAACACGAGCGGATCTTCACCGTCGAGGACGGCGAGATCACCTGGCAGTGGAACGCCAGTTCGTACTACGACGCCCCCGAGGACCCGACCCGGACCGACTGGCTCCACATCAACGACGTCGACGTCATCGGGGAGGATCGCTATCTGGTCTCCGTTCGCAACGCCAACCAGCTCGTGATCGTCGAGCGCGGCGAGGGCGTCGTCGAGGTGATAAACGAGGGCGACGGGACGGCGGCGGGCAGTCCGACACCCCGCGGTGATCCGACGCTGCTCCGGCAGCAGCACAACCCCCAGTGGCTCGGTGACGGGCGTGTGCTGGTCGCCGATAGCCACAACGATCGGATCGTCGAACTCCAGCGGACCGACGGCGGCGAGTGGGAGGTCGCCTGGGAGATCTACGCCGCCGAGGGTGTCACGTTCAACTGGCCGCGCGACGCCGATCGGCTGCCCAATGGCAACACTCTGATCACGGATTCGCTGAACAAGCGGCTCGTGGAAGTCAACCGCTCCGGCGCGACCGTCTGGAGTTACGGGACGCCAGAGGTGCCCTACGAGGCAGAGCGACTGCCGGCCGGCGAGACAGTCGGCGGCGTCTCGTACGCTGAGGACGGGGACGGCGAGGCGACGACGATCGGAGAGGGTCGCGACATTCCCGTGCTGTCGTTCCTTCTGGTCATCGTCCAGACCGGCGTACAGACACCCTTCTGGTTCACCGAGGTGCACGTCGCCGTCACGCTCGTATCCCTGGTCTGTGTGCTCGTGGGGCTGGGGCTCGTCGTCCGCGAGCGCTTCCGGCGGAGATAGCCACGGCTGGGAACTCCCGGGACGTCGAAACACCGCTTTGTGAGTGGCTCAAACGCGGATACTGGGCAAACAGTCGGCACAGGTCTGGAGCGACTTCTCCGTATCCCGCGTCGGTGTGCCGAACAATCGCTGCTCGACGCGGGGTCGATCCTACGTCACACCGGCGCTGGCCCCGACATCATATATAAACCTCAGCCGGCTATGGGGAGATATGACAGACGACGGGGACGCGGACCTGACGTGGCAGACGACCGACAGCGAGATCGACTACACTTGCCCGGGATTCGACGTACGCCGCGACGAGGTCGTGCTGCCCGACGGCACCGAGACGGACTTCCACTACGTCGAGGAACCGCCCGCGGTGGTGGTCCTCCCCTTTACCCCCGACGGCGACGTCGTCCTGATCGACGAGTGGCGGCAGGCTGTCGGCCGTGTCAACCACGCGCTGCCGGCCGGCAGCACCGAACCCGACGACGACGACCTCGCTGCCGTCGCCGCCCGCGAACTCGCCGAGGAGACCGGCTACGAGGCCGACTCGTTTTCGCCCCTGTTCACGGTCGAGCCGAGCAACGGCCTGCTGAACAGCGTTCACCACTACGTGCTGGCCCGCGGGTGTGAACCGACCGCCGAGCAGGACCTTGATTTCAACGAGAGCATCCGCGTCGCCGTCACCGACTACGACGACCTCCTGAGAGCCGTTCTCGACGGCGATGTCCGCGACGGCCGCACCGTCGTCGGCGTGACACGGTACGAACTCGCCGACCGCTGGCAGCGACCGGGCGCTCGGACGGGAGCGGGAGACGAAGGACTTTGACGCCCGAGCACGTAGCCAGCGTGTGTCCTCCGAACTGAATCCTGTCGGCGATACCGACGAGTCGGCGTCGCCGTCCGATCCGGTCCGTAAGGTCCTCCGCGCGTTCGCGGTCGCCGTTCTGCTTGCGGTCGTCGGGATCGGCGTCGGGGCAGTCCTCGTTATCGCCGCCGTGATCGTGCTCACGCTCGCCGGCGTCTCGATCACCCCGCTTTTGAGTATCGTCCTCTCGCTGGCGCTGGCGACAGGCGTCGGGTTCGGCGGCGTCGCGTTAGGATACCTCCGGTATCGCGGAGTCGGACTCGAATACGTGGGAATCGCTGTGCCGTCGCTCCGCGAAATCGCGTTCGTCGTCGCCGGCTACGTCGCGTCGTTTGCCTTGCTCGTTGTGGCCTCAATCGTCATCTCGGCGGCAAACGCCGACACGGCGCCGAATACGGTCGCCGAGACCGGGATGCAGAACCCCGAGATCCTCCTGCTTTTGATCCCGGCGTCGTTCCTCCTGATCGGCCCCGGCGAGGAACTGCTCTACCGCGGCGTCGTCCAGAACCGGCTCGGCGAAGCGCTGCCGGTACCCGCAGCGATCGTACTCGCGAGCCTGCTTTTCGCGTCGATCCACTACTTCTCGCTCTCGGGGGCGCCCCAGGCGCGGCTGGTCAGCATCTCGGTGCTCGTCCTGCCGACGCTCGTGTTCGGGACGGTCTATGAACTCACAGACAACCTCGTCGTCCCGGCGTTGATCCACGGCGCGTACAACGCGACGCTGTTTTCGTTGCTGTACATCACGCTGCAGTACTCGGGCCCCGATGCGATGCCGCAAACCGTGCTATCGATCGTAGCGCTGTAGCCTTCGATCCCCGCCAGAGCGGCCTACACCAGCGTCCACCCGAAGTACAGCCCGCCGAGAATCAGCGCGATACCGACCGCCTGAACGAGCCGTCGCCACTGTGAGGGTACTCCGGCGTCGTCGGGAGGCGCCGTCCCGTCCGTGCTGTCCGTTGTATCGGTTCCGTCCGTTCCGTTACGCGCGTCGCTGCCGCCGGAAACTCCATCCTCGCCGTACCGGCCGTGTCTCCCACTCGGCAGCCGTCCGGCGGTGTGCACCTGGATGACGGTCTTGGGCGCAGCGACGAAGAGGAGGCCGAGCCCGATCCCGAGGACGGCGGCCGCGAGCGTCCGGACGTCGACCATCAGCCGCGGAGGCGTTCGATCCGCTTTTCGATCGGCGGGTGGGTCGCAAACAGCCGGGCGAGGCCGCGCTCCTCGCCGAAGATACAGAGCGCGTTCACCTGCGAGTCGACGGCCGAATCGTCCCGCCGCTCGTTGCCGCGGCTGATCTTTTCGAGCGCCCGCGCCAGCGGTTCACCGCCGCCGATCTCGTCGGCAGCGTCGCTGTCGGCGACGTACTCGCGGTACCGCGAGATGGCGAACACGAAAAGCATCACCAGCATCTGGGTGATCTGGCCGACGATGATCGCGACGAAGAAGTCCGCGATGTCGTTGTCGCCGGTCAGAAGCACCGCCCACTGGGCGACGATGGCGACGATCGAGGCGACGCCCTGCCCCAGCACCATCATCACCACGTCGCGGTTGCGGATGTGCGCGAGTTCGTGGGCGAGGACGCCTTCAACCTCCTGCGGTTCCAGTCGCGAGAGGAGTTCCTCGCTGACGACGACCGTGCCCGCGCCCTTCCGCCCGACGGCGAAGGCGTTCGGCACGCCCATCCGCGCGATCATCAGCCGGGGCTTTTCGATCCCCATCGAGCGCGAGAGCGATTCGACGCGCTGGTGGATCTGCGGGTAGCGATCCTCCGGGAGGTCCTCCGCGCCGACGCTCCGCAGCGCCATCCACTTGCCGACCTTGTACTGGACGCCGACGAAGGCGACGCTGCCGACGAGGATCACCGGCAACAGTCCCTCGCCGAACATCGCCATCAGCACCACGGCCGCGACGGCGTAGAACGCAAACAGGATCGATCCGACGATCGCCATTCGCGCTTTGAGTCCGAGGTGACGCATACAGCGCCGGCTTGTCCGTGCGGACGGAAATACTCGGTGGGTTGGAAGACGGAAGCGGCATCGGCGGCTGGCCGTCCGCGAACACCGCGAATCCGACGATACTTACCGATCCGCCGCCGAGACCACCGGTATGCGCGATCACTTCGAGCTCCGCGACGGGGACGCCGCCGGCCGCATCGGCGAACTGTCGATCCCCCGGGCGGGGGTGACGGTCGAGACGCCGGCGCTTATGCCGGTCATCAACCCCAACATCCGGACGATCACGCCCGCCCGCCTCGAATCGGAGTTCGGCGCGGAGATCCTGATCACCAACGCCTACATCATCCACCGGAACGAGGAGCTCCACGCGGCCGCCCGCGACGTTGGCCTCCACGATCTGCTCGAGTTCGACGGCGCGATCGTCACCGACTCGGGATCGTTCCAGCTCTCGGAGTACGGCGACATCGAGGTGACCACCGAAGAGATTCTCGAATTTCAGCGGGAGATCGGCTCCGACGTGGGGACGCCGGTGGACATCCCGACGCCGCCGGACGTGAGTCGCGAACAGGCCGAGCGGGAACTCGCTCAGACGGCGACGGCGCTCGCGGACGCCGAAACCGTCGACACGGGCGAGATGCTCGTGAACGCCCCCGTCCAGGGCTCGACCTATCCGGATCTCCGCGAGGCTGCCGGGCACCAGGCGGACGAAACCGACCTCGACGTCTTCCCCATCGGTGCGGTCGTGCCGCTGATGAACAGCTACCGCTACGCGGAGATGATCGACGTCGTCGCCGCCGCGAAACGGGGACTCGGTCGCGACGCCCCGGTGCATCTGTTCGGTGCCGGCCACCCGATGATGTTCGCGCTCGCGGTCGCCGCCGGCTGTGACCTCTTCGATTCGGCCGCCTACGCCATCTACGCCCGCGACGACCGCTACCTGACTGTTCGCGGCACCGAGCATCTCGAAGACCTGGACTACTTCCCCTGCTCGTGTCCGGTCTGTTCGGCGCGGGATCCGGCGGGCCTGCGCGACTGCGATGGCGAGAAGCGCGAACGACTCCTCGCGGCCCACAACCTCCACGTCTCCTTCGCCGAGATCCGGCGCGTCAAGCAGGCGATCCGCTCGGGGAACCTCCTGGAGTTGGTCGAGTCGCGGGCACGGGCGCATCCGGCGATGCTCGACGGCTACCGGACACTCCTGGATCACGTCGAACAGCTCGAGCGCGAAGATCCAGTCTCGAAAGGCTCCTTTTTCCATCTCTCGACGGAGTCGGCGCGCCGTCCGGAGGTACGCCGGCACCACGAGCGTCTCGCGCGGCTCGACGCCGGCGATCGCGTGTTGCTCACGGAAGGGAGCAAGCCCTCGGTCGACGCCTACGACGCCGTCTGGCGGATCGTCCCGCCGTTCGGCCCGTTTCCCCGGGCGCTGTCGGGAACGTACCCGCTCACCGCCGAAACGCCCGAGCGGACGGACCGGGCAGCCTACGAGGCGGCCGCCGAGGGTATCGCGGCACTCGCCGCGGCGAATCCGGACTCGTCGTTCGTTCTGACGCACGACGGCTGGTCGAAATCGGCGCTTGCGCGGGTGCCGGACGGTGTCGCGGTCGAAGCCCGCGGGGGGTGTCGCGGGAACGGCGACGATAGCGCTGACGCCGACGACGCCCACGAGTCGGCGGAGTGAGGGGGGCCAGCGGCCGCCGAAGTGAACGAGGGACGGACAACCAGTCGCCGGACTCATACTGATTACTCCCCGTCGGCCGTCGACACGTCCGCCATCCGGTCGGAGAAGTCCCACGAGTGGAGGCGGTCGGGTGCGATCCGGAGTTTGACCTCATCGCGATCAGGACCGAGGAGCATCTCGGCGAGGTCGTTGTCGGTCCCGCCGAGGTAGCGATCCAACAGCGACCGCAGCAGCGCCTTGTCGGCGTCGGGTTCGATCGTAACCGTGCCGCGACCGCGGACGCCACGGTACGGCGGGTCGTTCGTCGAGATCTCGAACGCGACCGCGGGGTCGTGCCGCAGGTATTCGACGACGTCGGTGTCTGCACTCGTCGCACAGCGGAGTTCGGGCGGTGACTCGGCGCCGTCCGCACTCGCGGTGTCGGAGTCGTCGCCGTCGACCCACGCGTACCACAGCGAGAGCATCCAGAGGTTTCCGTCCGGAGTGTGACACGAGAGCCGAACGGGGACGTGCGTGGCGCGGAGGAACTCACTCGCCTCCGCCAGGGACCACGAACCGGTGACACGCATACCCGATCCTCGGAGGCAACCGCAAAAAGCGCGCGGGCCGAATCCGCGGTGAGAGCCGCTCACAAACAGACAGATAATTGGCGGTCGACGGACCATACGGGTGTATGACCGATTACTTCGAGATCCACGGGCGTGATGGGGCCGCCCGACTCGGCGAACTCCGCCTGTCGGATCCGCTGACGACACCGGCGCTCGTCGACGGGAGCATCGACGACGCCGGGAGCCTCTGGACGGACGAGCGCGACGTACCCAAAGGCTACCGGGAGATCCTGACAGTGCTCCCGCATCGGGCGTTCCCGGCCGGGACCGACGAGCGCGTCGAGGAGGCTTTCGCCGTCGACTACCCCGACGTCGACTTCCCGAGTGCCGCGGTCGTCACGAGCGAAACCGCCGCAGACCACGGTGCGGACGCGTACATCCTCTCGGATGCCCAGGGGTTCGTCGGTCACGCCTCGGCGTTCCGCGACGAGATCATCGCCGCTCGTGAGGCGCTGCCAGCCGACACCGCGCTGTATCTCTCCGGGGTCGCGACGCCGCGGAACGCCGCGACGCTGGTCTACGCGGGCGTCGACCTCCTCGACGCAAAGCGGGCGCGCGTCCGGGGACTGCAGGGCTTCTATCTCACGTCGGAAGGGGAGTACTTCCTCGAAGACCTGGACGAACTCCCGTGTTCGTGCCCGGCGTGTCAGGGCAAGCGCCTCGACGTCGACCCCGACGATTCGTCGGGGGGCCCCTCCAGCGCCGCCCGGGCCGCGGCGTTCGATCGCGAGGACTGCGCCGACCACAACGAGTACGCACTCGAATCCGAACTCGCGACGATCCGGCGGCGGATCCGCGACGGCCGCCTCCGCGACTACATCGAGGGACAGGCGCGCCACGACCAGTGGCTCACCGCCGCGTTCCGGGAGTTCGACGACCAGTACAGCTACCTCGAAGAACGGACGCCCGTCATCCGTGACACCGAACTCGCCTCGGCGTCTGAGGACACGCTCCGCCGCGTCGAAATCCAGCGGTTCGCCGAGCGCGTGACCGAACGCTACCGGAACCGCTTCTCGAATCCGCTCGTGCTCGTGCCGTGTTCGGCGACGAAGCCGTACAGCGAATCACAGAGCCACGCGCAGTTCCACGACGCGATCCAGTACCGCGCCCATCAGGTCTCGATGACCTCGCCGATCGGCGTCGTGCCGATGGAACTGGAACTCACCTACCCCGCCCAGCACTACGACACGGTCGTCACGGGCCGGTGGTCCGAGGCCGAGAAGTCGTTCGTCGCGGACGCGCTCCGCCGGTATCTCGAACGCAACGAGTACCCGCGTGTCGTCGCTCACGTCCCCGAGGGCGGCTACCGCGAGATCTGCGAGCGCGTCGAGGCCGCCGTCGACGTCGACTTCGAGTACACCGTCGAGGAGCACCCGACGACGACGGAGTCGATCGGGAACCTGATGTCGACGCTCGACGGCGAACTGAAGTACGGCAAGCGAAAGCGACAGCACAACACGGTGAAGGCGCTCGCCGACTACCAGTTCGGTCCCGGCGCCGGCGACGACCTCTTCGCCGACGTAGCGCTGGAGACGACGAGCCGCTACCCCAAACTCCAGGTCCGGGACGGCGACGGCGAGGACGACGACGGCAACGGCGGCCAGCAGCTCGCGACGATGGTCCCGCAGTACGGCGTCCTCTCTTTCACCCTCGCTGGCGCGCGTGTCTGGGCCGACTCCGAGGCGCCGACGAAACGCGTCGAGATCGACGAGTTCGTCCCGCACGGGAGCGTGCTCGCGCCGGGCGTCGTCGACGCCTCCGAGGACATCCGCGTCGGCGACGAGGTCGTCGTGGAAGGGCCGCGGGCGTTCGCCGTGGGCCGCGCGCGGATGTTCGGCTCCGAGATGGTCGAATCGACTCGCGGCGAGGCGGTGCAGGTGCGGCACGTCGAGGACCGGTGAACCGGCCGAAGAAGCAGTAGACCGCCGAGGAGGGCGTACATCAGCGACTGTCGATTCGTAGTGCCGGTCGATGCACAAAAATGTTAACCGACTATAATATTTAAGTAGTTATCTGCATTACAAGAGAGTGATGCCACAACAACGGGAGGGCGTGGGGCAACCTCTTGAAGAACTGCCGGACGCGGACGCGCTCGACTGGACGATCGTCCGTTCGCTTCTGGCCGCAAACAACGCGACGTCGCAGGCGCTGGAATCACATCTGCTACACACGTACTACGATCAGGACAGGAACGAAGCGGCTGAATCCACAGAAGAGTACATCGAGCGGGCGATCGCTAACCACGAACAGATCATCGAGGATCTCCGGTTCGCTCGCGATCTGGTCGACGAGAGACAGATGGCGAAACGGTGAAAGTCCGGAACCGCAGAATTATCGCCGTTCGCGGGCGTGTACCGATGCTACATAGGAGATTATTTTATTCTGGAGGCTGACCACCGGCTATGAAACTGGCGGTCCCGACGGACTTCGACATCCTCGACGCTCTCTCGGACGGGCGTCGCAATACTGCGGTCAACCTCTCGCATCTGATCAACAAGAACCGCTCGTACATCAACACTCGGCTTCCCGTCCTGGCGGATTACGGCCTCGTGGAACGGGTCGGCCCCGCCCCCAACAGCGGACTCTACGAGATCATTGAGAAGGGTCGCATCGTCGCCGCGAACCGCGACGCATACGAACGCGACGACCTCGACTTCGAGGCGTTCGTGGCTGCCGAACTGGACGAACGGAAGGAGGCGGCCGAGGGGGGACGGAAGCCGGGGTGACGGCGCCGGGGGTGAGGTCGACGACGCGTAATGTCGCTACCGCCAACTTCGTTTACTCGCCGGGATTAGGCGTCTGCGAACTCGAGGTCGGTGACCTCGAACCGGGCACCGCCGTCGACGCTTTCCGTGACGAGGAGGTTCCAGCCGTGGGCGTCCGCGACGTTCGTGACGATGTTCAGACCGAGCCCCAGTTCCGTGATCGGACATCGTGTATCCGGGTTCGAGCACCCGCTCGCACTCCGCAGGCGGAACCCCGCAGCCGTCGTCTTCGACGTCGAAGCCGTCGGTGAATTCGCCGACCGTCACGGTGATGTTGCCGTCGGTCCGTCGCTGAACGTCACCGTAAGTCTGCGACGGGGCGCTCGTCGAGCCGTGTTCGACGGCGTTCTGCAGGAGGTTCGCCAGTAACTGTCGCAGCCGCTCTTCGTCGGCGCGGATGCGGCTGTCGGTGTCGACGAGCGGCGATGCTCCGCCGGTTTCGGTCGTCCGCCACGACGCTTCGGTAACGCGGTCCAGTTCGACCGCACTCGTCTCGCCGGCACGGTCGTCGGTGCGGGCGAGGGTCAGCAGGTCCCCGATCAGTTCAGTCATCCGGTCGAGCGCCCGGCGTGCGGCGTCGAAATGGTCGCCCTCGCGACCGTCTGCCAGGAGTTCGAGGTTGCCGGTGGCCACGTTCAGAGGATTCCGGAGGTCGTGGCTGATGATTCCCAGGACCTCGTCGAGACGGTCCTTCTGTCGCTCCAGCGCCCGCTCGTACCGGACCCTATCGCTGACGTCTCTGAACACGAGTAGGACTCCCCCGGATGGCCCGCCGTCCGAGAGCGGCGAGACGCGGATTTCGGCCGGGAGGCGTCGGACGATGGGTGCGTCCGCCGGATGGCGGATCTCGCACTCGACACGCTCCTCGTCCACCCGGCCCGCCGCGACGGCGTCGACCGCCGCCCGGAGGTCGTCGTGGCCGTGGACGACGTACTGTTCGAGCAGCGCATCTTCGGCGCCGACGACGGTCGAACGGTCGGACTGCGTGACGTCGAGAAAGCGGCGGTTCGCGAACGCGATAGAGCCGCCCGGGGTGAGGACCACGACCGGTTCCCGGAGCGACCGCAGAACGGCGTCCCCGTCGACCAGCTCGTTCCCGCCCGCTGTCATTGCCCCGTGAGGTTTCGGCACCTAACATAACTGTTCTGAAAATAATCGTTCAGATCAGGTGTAGAGAGCGCATAAACCCGGGAAAACAACTATACACCATCAGTATATATGTTCAGTATCAATAGCGCCCGTCGATCCGGCGGGAACCACAGATGGAACTTGATCTAGTAGCGCCGACCGACTTCGAGATCCTCCGGTACCTCGCGGAGGAGGGCCGGAACAACGCGGTCAACATCGCCGTCGCGCTCGACCGCAACCGCGAGTATATGAACACTCGCCTGGGTGCGCTCGCGCGCAACGACTGTGTGCGTCGAGTCGGCCCGGCGGAGAACAGCGGACTCTACGAGGTCACCGAGAAGGGGGAGGCCGCCCTGAGCGACGGCGCGCGCGAGAGCGAACGCCGGTGATCATCGCGAGGTCCGAGGAGTCGGCGAATCTCGACCGTCGAAAATCGGCTCGGCGGATGTTTATTTCGGATATATTTTTCAGAAATTTTTCTGATCGGGTGACTCCTGCCGGCAGGTTTCTGTTAAGTGAGTAACTTTAAGTCGGACGCTATATACCGTTGGTATGTCCGAGCGGTGTCGGCTACGGCAGTGGGGTATCCTCGGTCGGTGCGAATGGGGAGCCGCTCGTGAGCGAACCACGGTAACACAAACTATGACAGCACGCAATCGACTGACGAGAGACGGAGCAGTACGTTCGATTCCGCTATCAGCGGGGGACGTACTGTCAACACTCGAGACGGGAATCGCTCAGGGTGGGGTGGCGAGCCTATGGAATGTGGGAGACGCTCTCCCGCAGGAGGTGACAGCATGAGTAGTAGCACAGGTGAGAAAGCACGTGCGGTCTTCCTGGCCGCGCTGATGGTGCTGTCCGTCGTCGCGATGAGTGCGGCGTTCGCCGGGAGTGCGGCGGCACAACAAGCTGGGAATGAGATCACAGTGGACAATCTCAGTGATCTCAGAACCAATGTTTCTGGACAGGGGACTGCTGCTCCCGGGGATACGATCCTCGTTGAAGAGGGAAGTTATGATATTTCCACAGGTTCTACCTCTGCTGATATTGATGTCACACTAGATAATCTTACCGTTCGGCCTGCTGATGGTGCGAACCCAGAGATTACTATCAGTGCTTCAGCTCCCTCTCAAATGTTGAACATCACAGCAGATGATGTGAGGGTGGAAGGACTCACTTTGACGGACAACAACGGTGATACCTCTACGCGCGCCATCCTTGCAGAAGGCAATGGTGTAGAGATCGTTGATAACGATATCAATATGGATGACGGTGGTAATGCCGTTGTAAGTATTGGCGGGGATTCACCGACGATTGAGGACAACACCATCTCTGGTGGTCCGATCGCTGCTTCTGGATCTGGTGATGCTATTATTAGGAACAATAGCATTTCAAGTTCTAATCCCGGAAACGGGAATGCCGTCTTCCTGTACAGTACTGGAGATGTTGTAATTGAAGAAAACAACATCACGGATTGGAACTCCGATGCTGGTTCCTCTGCTGATGTGTTGCTAGTGAATGAGGTAAACTCCCTGAACGGCAACGATGATATGCGTGCAGGCGCGCTGGCCGTTCAGTCGGATAACACGCACGTGAACAGCACCCACCTGATGGCTGATGAACTCACGACGGTCAAGCCAGATGGGACAATCTCACACGCCGTTGATCGCGCTTCGCAGGACTACACTGTCCTCGTTGAGTCTGGCACCTATAACGAGAGTGTGACCATCGATACGGCGAACGTCACGCTCGAATCGACGGCCAGTGCTGACGAGACGACGATCGATCTAACAGATACTGAAGATCCTGGAAAAGCAATTGCTGCTACTGCCGTCAAAATCACGGCACCTGGCGTTACAGTTGACGGATTCAATATCGTCGGTGGGACGTATGCCGGAACCGGTGTAAGCGTCCAAGTGAATAAGGCTCCCTCAGGCGTAGCTATCACGAATAATACAATCAGTGGCTTCGCTGGAGAAGCCGGTGGTGACAAGAAAGAGAGCTTTGGTATCCTAGCGTGGGGTACCGATACGGCTCTGGAAAATATCACCATCCGTGGAAACACGATTGAGGATATTGGCTCGGGAACGAACGGAGCCGACACGAATAGCCAAGGCTTCGGAATATTCCTTGAAGAATTAGCTGACAAAACGGCTGGTCACAAAGGAGCGACAATCCAGAATAACACCATTCGGAACATCAATGGCACCACAATCAGCGGTAATGACTATCCGGGTGTCGGGGTTTCTCTGCTACCAGAACTGACAAACCCTGATGCATCCACCGGCGATACCGGAATTGTCACGGATACGCCGAATGCGGATCTCCACAATAATACCATCACGAGCAATGCGGTTGGTGTTTCCATAGCCGGTAACGCCAGCCAGACGACGGTTACCAGCAACGACCTATCTGGCAACGGTATCGGCGTACTCACTGAAGGGAACGTTCCCGACGACGGTTCCGTTGGTATCACGGAGATAGATGCCGAATCGACTGAGTCAGTCGTATCTGGAACAGTTGACGCCACCTCGAACTGGTGGGGATCCACTGACGGTCCGAGCGGGGACTACAGCGGCCACGGTGCAAGCGTAAGCAGTGGCGTGAGCGTTGATCCCGCTACCGTCGACGCTGGTAGCGCCGACCTCGACGCAGAGTTCATCGGCGTTGTCGAGGACGACGCATCTGCACTCACCGTGAGTGCGGACGAGAGCGCCGGGTTCACGGTCGAAACGCTCGACGTTCCCGCGAACGGAACGCTGGTCCTCGAAATCGCCGGCCAGGAGTACGTGTTCGCGGACGCCCTCGATAACGGCGCGGTCGTCGAGACTGACAGCAACAAGAACGCGTCCACGGCCATCGCGGACTCGACCGAAACGGGGACGACGAACATTTCGGTCGCCGGAAGCGGCAGCACGGCGATCGAACAAGCCGGTACGGTCAACCTCGTCCACGAGGCTTACACGGCCCCCGAAGAGGGGTACTTCCTGACGTCGATGCCGCAGTCCGGTGACCTGGTCTATCAGGGCATCAACGACATCACGCACTGGGACGGCGTCAACGACGAGTACGAGTCGTTCGACGACTCCAACGAGGTCCAGAGCGTCCACAAGGCGCTCTATATGAACGCCACGAGCGCAGACGCACGCTACGGCTTCAGCTACGACACTGACCAGTCCGATATCCGGGCGACGGTCGGCAGCGCGGAACTCGACGAGGGCTGGCACGTGCTCGGGTCGAACTTCAACATCAGCAACACGAATTCGATAGATCTCCAAGACGATCTCAACACCCAGTACGACCCCAGCAGTAGCGAACTCGTCGTGTACGACGAGGACGTCACGTCCACCCTCAGTGACAAGGACTCTGTGTCCGAGTACCAAGCGTATTACGTGTACGTCCATCAGGACGACTCGCGTCCGATCGTGCTGCCCGAGTACAACGCCACCGCACGAGGAAGCTGAGGACCAAAATCCCCTATAGCCCTCTTATGAGATCGAAAACTTGGCTGATCGCGCTGCTGGTCATCGTCGTAGCGTTAGGCGGAGCCTCGGCGGCGACAGCCCAAGAAGAGGCGCCCGGAGATCCGGCGTCGTTCTACGGAGCGATCGAGGACGCCGACGGAAATCCGGCCCCGGAAGGCACGACGATCTACGCCGTCGTCGACGGCGAGACGGAGGCGACGATCACCGTCGAAACGGCCGGTGAGTACGGCGGTTCCGGCGCGACGGACGACAAACTGCGCATCGATAGCAACGCGGGCGATCAGGTTAGCTTCCACGTCAACAGTGCGGACGGCCCGCAGTCGCAGTCGACGTACGCCCTCGAAGCGGGCGTCCACGAGCAAGACCTGACCTTCCCGGCCGGAACCTTCGCGGCTGATGAGGACGACGGTGACGACGGCGACGACGATGCCGGGGGTGGCGGTGGAGGCGGCGACGGTGCCGCCGACGAGCCAGCCCCCGAGCCACAGACCGACGTCGAGGGCGACGCAGTCGCCGAATCTAGCTTCGACGGCCAGACGCTCTCGACGCAGGTCGAAAGCGCAAGCGCCGGCAGCAGCGTCACAGCGCGACTCGACGACAACACCGTCAACGAGAACCTCCAGAATACCGGCGCGTCGCTGAACTCGCTGAACACCCGGTTTGCACGGGACGTGTCGAACGTCAACGTCGACGCGAGCTACAGCCAGACGAACCCGAGCGAGGAGGTCCCGGACCTCTCCGCGGAGACGAACGCCGACGAGGTCGCGTACGTCAACGTCGACACCAACGTCGCGGAGGACGACCTCGAATCGGTGACCTTCGAGTTCAGCGTGAGCCGCGACCGGCTGTCGGAGTCGGATCTGAGCCCCGATGAGGTGGCCCTGTACCGGTTCAACGACGGCGAGTACGAGGAGTACGACGCCTCGGTCGAATCGGAGGGTGACGACCGCGTCACCTACACCGCGGAGGTGCCGGGGCTTTCGGTGTTCGCCATCGGCGAGGAGACCGATCAGGTGACCGCCACGACGACGGCCGCACCCGACACGGACACGCCGGACCCGGACACGGCGACGCCGGAACCCGACACGCCGACCGACACGCCCGAACCCGACGGTGACGGCCCCGGTGCGCTGCTCATCGGCGGCATCGTCATCGTCGTGCTCGCCATCGCGGCCGGCGCGTACCTGGCGTTCGGCAGAGAGTAATCGAACCGCCCGCAAACCGCACGCGGACATTCCGCTTTTTTCGGCTGCGTCGACGGACGCCGAGTCGAACCGCTAGCGTCTGCGACGGCGGGACGCGGTCACTCCTCGCGCTCGCGGAGGAGGTCATCGAGGACGTAGAGGCCGAACGGGACCGTCCCGCAGACGAAAGCAAAGAGGACAATCTCCGGCCCCGCCTCGCCGAACCGGTCGATGTAGACCGACAGATTCCCGTCGAAGGCGTACGCCATCAGGATCACATTTCCCAGAAGCAGCGTCGAGAAGCCCCCGAGGATCGCGGTGTACCACACGATAAAGCGGCGAAACCGATCGTGCGTCGGAACGGGAAGGGGGACGGCGAGCATCGCGAGGGCCTTGTGACCTCAGTCGGCCGCGGCGTACTTAGTTAAGCGACGGAATGAACCGACGCGGGCCGGGTAAGCAACGACAAACGAAGGCGTTCGAGCGCCGATCGAAGGGCGCCACTTTTTCACCCTGGTGTGGGTAGCGCCGGTATGCCGACCGTCGCCGCCTGCCAGCTCGCGCTCGCCGACCTCGACGTCGCAGCCAACGTCGCGGCCGTCGAATCCCGCGTAGTCGATCTGCCGGATCGGGTCGACGTCGCCGTCTTCCCGGAGCACACGCTCACCGGCTTCGTCGCCGACGAGCGGGTCGCCGACGTGGCGCTCCCGGCCGACGGCGAGCACATCAGCCGCCTGCAGGACGTCGCCGCCGCCGAAGCGACGGCGCTCGTCGTCGGATTCGTCGAGACCGACGGCGAGGACCTGTACAACACCACCCTCTATCTCGCACCGGACGGCACGCGGGCCCGCTACCGGAAGCGACACCTGTGGTCGGGCGAGGAAGATGTCCTCGTCGTCGGCGAGGAGTTGACGACTGTCGAGACCACCGCGGGCACAGCCGGACTGCTCACCTGTTACGACCTCAACTTCGTCGAGGACAGCGCCGAACTGACCCGGCGCGGCGTCGATGTCCTGTTCGTCAGTGGTGGCTGGCCCGCGACGTACAGTGAAAACTGGACGCTGCTGATGCGCGCCCGAGCGCTCGACGGCGTCCGCTGGGCGGTCGGCGCGGGACGAACCGGCCGCCGCGACATCCCGGACGCCAGCGTAGTCGAGTACGCCGGGCGGTCGCTCGTGGCGCGACCGGACGGCGGCATCCACGCGACGCTCGACCGGCGGGAAGGCGACCTCGTCGCCGACCTGGATGGCGACATTCTCGCGGCCGCCCGCGACCTCGTGGGCGTCTCCCCCGAGTAAACCGCCGCCGACGGCGACTTTTTCACCCCGGCCGCCCTCGATGGCGGTATGTCAGGAGACAACTCCGACACGGACCGGGAACTCTCGCTCGGCGTCCCACAGCCGATCATCGACTCGCTGCCGGCCGACGGCGAAAGCGCCGCCGCGGATATGCAGGAGGCCGTTGCAGGGCTGGAGGGGAGCCTGAAGGATGCGATCGAATCCGCCGACTCGGAGTCGGAAGCGGCGGGCTACGCCGTCGACGCCATCGAGCACCTCGAAGACCGGATGGAGACCCACGACGAGTTCATCCCGGAGCTTCGGGCGTGGGGCCAGTCGCCGATCTACGCGATCGCGTGGCGAAACCTCTATGCGGAACTGATCGCCCAACTCTACGAGCACGACTGGCTCGCCGCGCACATCGACCGCGAGCGCAACTATCGCCTCGTCGAGGACGGGATCCGATTCGGGGACTAATAACGATTACTCTCGTCTCTTACCGCCGAGTGCCATCCCCGTTGACGGCGCCCCGGCGGTAAAAAGTGAGAGTAGTCATTACGAGACGGACTGCGGTAACCACGTACCGCTGATCGCAACGCCGGATGGCGTGACCTGCGGTACGACGTTACAGCAGTTTGGCTGACAGGAAGCGAACGCTCACTGCTCGGGAGCGGAACCGATGCGGGCGGGCCGCCGAACAAGCTTAATCCGTCGATAGCTACGTCTAGATACTACTATGGATGCACTCGATCGGGTGAAGAAGCGATACGCGACGAGCCAGACGCTTATGGACCAGATCAGGTACGCTGCGGAGTCAATAAGTCTGCAGTTCGATCAGTGGGGCGAACAGCACGTCTCCGGCCCTAGCCTCTACTTTCTGATCGTCGCGGAGATGAGTTTCGATGGATACACTGACCCACTCGGCGCGAACAAGTGGCCGGTCAACCGGTGTAAAATCGTCACCGAATCGTTAGATACGTTCACCGAAGTCGCGCGAGACGTGGCGATGACGCAGGATGGGGCGATTATCGTCACCGCGGACGGGACGATCCAAGAACAGATGGTGCGTGTCCGTAATCCCCCGCGGGATGATGTCCCAGGCATCGACGAACTCAATCCCGCCGACTGGATGGGAACTAAACACCTGAGTGCACTGGAAACCTCGCTCCGTGAGGACGTCATCTGGGCGGTCACACTGAGCGAAGAGGACGGGCGCGTCACCACGTTCTTGGATGGGACGTATCGGGACTATCCTCGCGACGAAATCGGTGGCCGATGGCGCCCCGAATAGGAACCTGGTTTCGCACCGGAGAACAGGCACAGATATGCGACTGGAACGTCGATCTCAGTTCCGTTGGCTATTTCGATCTGTTCGTTCTGAGAGATGCTGTGTAATCGCGTGCGGCTATCGGAACTGCGGCGATCGGACCCTGGATGGTCAGTACACTCCTCCTTCCTGCCGATAAAGCCCTGCTTAAAATCTGATTCGGCTAAATCCGGCTAAACTTGAGCGGCAGTATTGACCTGTTTCATATCAATCCCTCCCAACAATCAGGTATGATCAAGCGACGATCGAACATCGATCAGGGGAGAAAAACCGGGTGGAAGACCGTGGCCCAGCACGACTTCGGAGGGCTGACGGAACTCGACGCCACGATCGCCACCGCCCTGGGCGAAGACGGTTGTCTGGAGGACGGGCCGTTGTATCACGCAGTCGACGTCGAATCCGCCGAGCAGTTTCTCGCCTCCGCCGACGACGCCAGCGTGGTGTTCCCCGTTTCGGGCCACAGCGTCCGCGTCTCGGCGGACGGGACGGTCGAAATCAGACAGGAGTCCGGAGACGCGCTCGGGGTGAGGCCTGTCGAACACTGAGTTAGGCTATCGAAACGGCCGGTACCGCATCGGGCAGTGACGAACACCTTTTTGCCAGGGACCGCTTCCAGTCGGCTGTGACCGACGACGCGCTGCACGTGCGCTACGAGGGCGACGACGATCCCGAAAAATGCACAGCCCGGAAGCTCGCCCGCTTCGATCTCGTGGAGCTGCACCGGTCGGATCGCGAGACGCCGTACGGCGTCGTCCTCAATCCCCACGCCGAACGCGCGCTCTCACCGGCGGACGCCGACACGGGGCCGCTCGTCGCGCTGGATTGCTCCTGGGAGTCCGCGGGCGAAGCCCGGTTTTCGCTGCCCGGCGAGCATCGCGCGTTACCGTATCTCGTGGCCGCGAACCCGATCAACTTCGGACGCCCGATGCAGTTGACGACGGTCGAGGCGCTCGCTGCCGCGCTCGTCATCTTCGGCCGGCGAGACCGCGCCGAATTGCTACTTTCGAAGTTTACCTGGGGCCACACGTTCCTGGAACTGAACGAGGAACCGCTGGCTCGCTATGCCGACTGCGAGGACTCGGCCGAAGTGATCGCTGTCCAAGAAGAGTACCTCGATCGGGGGGAGGAAGAGTGAAATCGTTCAAACTGGCTCCGGGCCGGACGCTCAGCGGTTGAACAACCCGCCGAGTGCGCCACCGATGGCGCTGTCGATCGCGAAAAGCAGCGTGATGAAGACACCCACGAGGAAGACCCCCGCCCCGCCGAGGATCCCACCCAGCGGTCCGCCGGCGAGCCCGATCACCCCGCCGAGTAACGCGGCGAAGAGCGAGACTGCGATCCCGGATAGCGACCCCGCGACAAGGCCGTTCCACGCGCCGTTGCCGACCCCGCCGGCGAGGTAGCCGGCGACGAATCCCCCGACGAGGCCGGCGCCGACCTGTCCGACGATTGGGAGCCACAGGCCGAACGTGCCGACGACGAGCATCACGACGAAACCGATACCGACGGCCCGCCAGTTCGTACTCATACTGCTGTGGACGCGTTTGACGGACAAAATCTTCGCGGCTATTTGTGGAAAAACTCGAACGACCGCCGAACGGACGCGTTTTTACCGTTCGGCGATGTAACGTGAGTAATATGATTTTCGAGTCCCTTCCGACGACGCCCCGGTCGGAGGAACTTCTCGACAAGGCGTTCTCGCGGGCGGCCCGTGCTGGGCGGGCGAAGTCCGGGCTCGAGGCCCAGCAGTCGATGCTGCAGACGGCAGCCTCGATCCTCTCGGATAACCTGGAGAACGTCGTCACAGAGTGGCCCGACTTCGGGACGATCGACCCGTTTTACTACGAGATTGCCGACGCCATCGTCGACGTCGACGAACTCAGACAGAGCCTCTCGGAGGTGACGTGGGCGAGCCGACAGGTGGCCGAACTCCGCCGGGAGTACCAGCCGAAGCTCCGGAAGACGGACCCCGAGGCGGCTCGAAAACACCGGAAGCAGGCGTTCGCCCGGATGGCCGACGTCGTCGAGGAGGTCGCCGGCGACCTCGAACGGATCGGCGAGGCCCGTGACGCGCTGAAGAACCTCCCGGACATCCGTCCGGACGAACCGGCCATCGTCGTCGCCGGCTACCCCAACGTCGGCAAGTCCTCCTTCGTCAACGAGGTCACGCGGGCGACAAACGAGATCGCACGCTACCCGTTCACCACGAAGGGTGTCCACGTCGGCCACTTCGAGCGCGACCGGATCCGGTATCAGATCATCGACACGCCGGGACTGCTCGACCGGCCGGCGGCCGAGCGGAACGACATCGAGCGGCAGGCGGCCAGCGCGCTCGAACACCTCGCGGACGCGGTTATCTTCGTCCTCGACGCCAGCGAAGCGTGCGGCTATCCACTCGAATCGCAGCTTGAACTGCGTGACTCCGTCGCCGCACGCTTCCGCGAACGCGACGTGCCGGTGCTGACGGTGAACAACAAGAGCGACCGCTCCCGCGACGTCGACGCTGACTATCAGATGAGCGTCGAGACCGGCGACGGCGTCGACGCGGTACTCGATGCGGCCGTCGAGGCTGTCGGCTGGGAACCGGACATTCCGCCGTCCAGGCAAGAATAAGCGCCGGGAGCCAGCTATCCCGCCGTCCCGGCAAGAATAAGCGCCCGGAGTCGAAACCGGTCGGGAGGCTGCTTCGGCCGCCGCTGACACACAATGATCGAACCCGCCACTGCGCCGCTGTCGGAACTCGTTCTCCGGCTTTTGGTCGCTTTGGGCCTCGGCGCGCTCCTCGGGTTGGAGCGCGAGCAAAGCGAGTCTGGCGGGAGCTTCGCTGGGAGTCGGACGTTCCCGCTTTTCGCGCTCTACGGGGCACTGGTCGCCGCGTTCTTCCCGGACGCGCTGCCGCTCGCGTTCGCGATTCTCGTCGTGCCGCTGACCGTCGCGTACGGCGCGAAGGTCCGCTACGAGCGCGACCTGGGTCTGACGACGCTGATGGCGGCGCTGCTTACCGTTCTGCTCGGCGCGATGACGATGCACTCCCAGCAGGGTGCGACGCTCGCCGTCGTCGTCGGCGGGATTGTCACCGTGTTGCTGTCGGTGAAGGATCCGATCCACGCGTTCGCAGATCAGATCGAGGAGAGCGAACGGCGGGCGTCGGCGAAGTTCATCCTCATCGTCCTCGTCGTCCTCCCGTCGCTCCCGAACCGATCCCTGGCGGTGCTCTACGGACTCAATCCGCGGTTCATCTGGCTGATGGTCGTGTTCGTTACCGGGTTGGGATTCGTCGCGTATCTCCTGGGCCGCGTTTTGGGCCCCGAACGCGGGATCGCCGTCACCGGGGTGATCGGGGGGTTCGTCTCCTCGACGGCGACGACCGTGTCGATGGCGGGCAAGACCGCACAAAACGAGACGCTGTATCGCGTCTGTGCGTTTGCTGTCGTTACCGCGTCGGTCGTGATGTTCCCCCGCGCGCTCGTGGAGGTCTCGGTAGTCAACCCCGCTCTCCTTCCGAGCGTCGCGCTCCCGTTGGGGGCGATGACCGCGGTCGGCGCGGTCGCGGCGGCCGTGCTGTACTGGCGGACGTCGGCCGAGGAGACAATCGAACCGGAGGAGCTGAACAATCCGTTCCGGCTGCGTCCGGCGCTTTTGTTCGGCGCGATCTTCGCGGTCGTGCTCCTCGTCTCGGAGTACGCGAACCAGTGGCTGGGCGCGACGGGAATCTACGCGACCGCGTTCTTTTCCGGACTTGCCGACGTCGACGCGATGACGCTCACGCTGAGTAGACTCGCCGCCGAGGGGACTGTCTCGACGGAGGTCGCGACGACCGGAATCGTCATCGCGGCGATCGCGAACACGTTCGTCAAGGCGGCGTTGGCGTTTCTCCTCGGGACCTACCGACTCGGGCGGCTCGTCGCGCTCGTGTTGGGCACTGTCGTCGCCAGCGGCGTCGTCATTCTCGCGCTGACGGTCTGAACGTCCCGATTCGGGCCGCAAATCAACCGGCCGACTGCTATTCGACGGCGGTGTACGTCACGTCGACGGTCGCCGAGACGGTCACCGATCCGGCGTCGAACTGCGTCGGCGCGCCGCCGCTGTCGGCTGCGGTCGCGCGCACTTCGTAGACTGGCGCGTGACCGCCGCCGGTCGATGCCGATTTGACGCCGGTCACGGTCAGGTCGGCCGATGATGCGATGACGTCGGCGTCGGATCGCGCGTCGCTCATCGCACGTTCGAGCGCCTCTTCGCGGAGTTCGGTGCGGGTCTCGTCGGTGAGCGTGAACTGGACGTGCCGGACCTCGCTTGCCCCGTTGCCGACTGCGGTGTCGACGACGGTACCGGCCGCGTCTGGCGTCGTATCGATACGGAAGACGTGGACCGCCTCGTACCCGACGATTTCGCGCTGCTCGGTCTTGCGTTCGACGTCGGAGATCCCCCGGACGCGGTAGGCTGCGGTCGTCACGCTGTCGTCGTCGACGCCCGCCTCGCGGAGCGCCTCACGCATCGTCGAGGCGTTCGCGGCCACGGATTCACGGGCGGCCTCGGCGCTGTCCGCGCGGGCGGTGACGGCGACAGTCACGATTGCCCGGTCGGCGTCGGCGGAGACTTCGCCGCTGCCGCTCGTGGAAATCGTCCGCTGTGATTCGGCGGCTGCGTCGCTGCCGGTGGTCTGGAGAGGAGCACTGCATCCTGCGAGCAAGAAGAGCGCCGCGATCACGATGGCACCGATACCGAGTCGTCGGTTCATACCCGTCAGTACGTCGGCACAGATAATCAACGCGCGCTTGACAAAAGGAACTGTTTGACTCTTTCGGAGCGTGCGGTGGCTTACCCGGCGGCGCGGTCGACGGCGACGTACTGGATCTCGACGCGGACGTCCCGCTGTCCGAACGGGCCGATCGGCTCGGGGGCCAGCGCCGAGACGCGGTCACGTATCGACGCCCCCACGTCCGGCGGCGACTCCGACGGCGGGTACCCGACGGTCACGACGACGGTCCGCGGAGTCTGTAAGGGGAACCCCTCGTAGACCACCTCTAAATCGAGCAGCGTCGCCTCCGGCGGCAGTTCAGCCTCGATGGCGGCGGTGGCGTTCTCGTCGAAGTCGGCGGTCCGGTAGGAACTGTACGTGAACGCGCCGAGTAACCCCGTGAGAAGCAGGAGGACCACAGCCAGCGCCGCGATCCGCTTGATCGTCGACGCGCGTGCCTCCTCCTCCCGGAACCAGAGTTTCGGTCGGTAGCCCATCCGCCAGAGCACGATGAGCGCGACCAGGTTGATCGCGAGGACGTTGACGAGGACGAGGACCGCAGAGCCGAGGACGGCGCCCGGCGCCCCCCAGGCGATACCGATCCCGACGACCGCCGTCGGCGGGATCAGGGCAGCGGCGATCATCACACCGACGAGCGCCGAGGAGACCCCGGATGCGAGCGAGACGGCGCCCGCTGCGCCCGCCCCGAGCGCGATCACGAGCGAAAGAACGTCCGGGGCGAGTCGCTCCTGTACCTCGCCGATCGCGAACACCTCCCCGGCGGAGAGCGGAACGATGTTGGCCGACCGGATCAGGTACGCGAAGATGGCGGCCGCGCCGATGGCGATGACGCCGCCGAGCGCCTGGAGTTTGATGCCGCGGACGGCGAGTTCGTCGTCGTCGACGACGGTCCCGACGCTTGCAGCCATTGCGGGACCGATCAGCGGCGCGATCACCATCGAGCCGACGACGACCGCAGGCGAGTCAAGGAGAAGCCCGGCGGTCGCGACGATCGCACTGACCGCGGTCATCAGCACGTACGGCCGGATCGTCGGTGCCATATCCTCGGCGCGAGCGACGAGCTCCTCGCGAGCGATGCGGTCGCCGTTGCTGGCCTCTTCCTCGTCGGATTCGTAGCGTTCTTTCAGCTTCTCGAAGCGATCGGAGACGACCGTCTCGGCCTGGACGATCACGGTGTAGGCGTTTCGCTCGATGCCGACGCCGCGGAGGTCCTCCAGAATCGGCTCCACCGCCGCCGTCGGCAGCGGAAACGTGACGACGGCAGTGTAGTCCCGACCGCTGGTCTCGTCAGAGACGGCGTAGTCGACGTCCTCCTCGTCGAGGACGCCGAGAACGGCCTCGCGTTTCCCCGTCGGAACCATCACCTGAACGAGTCGCACACCGGGCGGTCACGCCGGCGGGACAAGAATCCGACGGGTGGCTCACGAGAGTTGGCGAACAGCCGGCACGACTTCCGCATCCCCGCGCCGATGTGCCGGACAACCGCAGAGGGCGCGGGGCCGAATCTACGTCACGGGGACGCTGGCCCCGCGATCGGATATAAACCTCCGCCCCAAGCACTCATATCGATCGCAGCCCCAGACCTACGCGATGCGGCGTGTCTCGGTGACGAACCTGCTCAGGCCGTTCGAGAACGGGGTGCGCTCCGCCCTCGCCCAGCACCGCTCGCTGTCGGCGCCGGTCACCGACTTCCTCGCGGTTGCGGTGTGTGCGGTGTACGCAGCACAGGCGTTCGGGACCGCCCTCTGGGACGCCCCCTCGGTGTTCGTGACGACGAACTACGTCTACCTCCAGGCGCCGTGGCTCGCGTGGCCCCTGTCGCCGTTGCTTCACGGTGGTCTCGAACACGTCGTCCCGAACGTCGTCACGCTGTTCGCCTTCGGGCGGATTGCCGAGTCGCACCTGTCGACCCGACGTTACGCCGCGATGGCAGCGATCGCGGCCGTCGGATCGATCGCGGCGCTGGCGTGGTGGGGGACCGTTTTCGGCGCCGACACCCACGTCGCCGTCTACGGAATCAGCGGCGTCGTCTTCGCGGCCGCCGGGTTCGCCGTAGTCCACCTCCCTGACCACGAACGGGTGACCGATCCCGAACTCCTCGCGGTACTCTTCGGCGTCTGTGCCGTCGGCCTCGTCGGCGTCCAGTCGCTCGGTGCACTCGTGCTTCTGTCGCCGGCGACGGTCAACGTCGGCCACGCGGTGGGGCTCCTCGTCGGCGCCGGGACCGCGTTCACTGTCGATAGCGACTGCGCCGACCACGGATCACGGGACTCGGACCACCGATCGGACGGACACGCCGGGGCGCCAGTGGCGGATATTTCCCCCACAGAGGGGGCCGACGAGGAGTAGAATTATGACGGATCGTTCCCATCGTGGGGACGATGGAGGACAGCGAGTACGACGAACTCACCGCGTCGCTGACGCCACACGAGTCGGCCGGCGGGGTGACGACGTATCGGAACACCGTGAGCATCGCCTGTCCCGCGTGCGGTGACCCGTTCGACGACCTGGTCATCTGCGAGGACGAGTACAACAGCCTCGAACTCAGTATGCTGCTCGACCTCTGCGTGACGACACACGAGGACGAAGTCCTGCTTTTCACACACAAACAGTAGTCGGGACGTCGCGACGCCACCGCCGGCGTCGTCGCAGGAGAGGCGTGTGGCGAATGGGCGTGAAAGCCCCGTTTTTCAGTCCCGTTCGTCCAGTTCTTCCGGCGGCAGTCCCTCCTCGTTGATCACGGTCCCCTCGTCGTCGACGGTGACGATCCCGCGGTTGTTCACCGCGTGGGCGTCGAGGCCGACCTCCTCTAAGAACTGCTTGTAGAGCCGTTCGGCGGTCTCGCCGTCCTTCTGCTTCTCGGAGGCGTGGTCGCACAGTTCCACCAGATCCTCCGGGACGTCGTTCTCGTGGACGATCCAGTGGTTGATCAGATCCGACAGCCGGCGGATCGGGGAGGTGAAGTGCCCGTAGATGTCGAAGTTCAGCGCGTAGTGGCCGCCGAAGGGGTCGTTCATGTACTTCGCGCGCGGCATCACCTTCAGCACGGCGCGCTGGATCTTGTTGAGCGCCCGCTTCTCGGAGTTCTCCAGGGCGTCGTTGACGGCCTTCCGCGGATCGTCCCAGGAGGCCCCGGAGATGTTCACGCCGTCGAGTTCGGTGATCTCCCGCAGCGCCTCGTCCCACTGGTCGGGCGTCGGCTGGGGGTGGACCCGGTACATCGCCTCGACGCCGCGGTTCCACATCAGTTCGTGCGTGACGGCCTTGTTGGCCTTCAGCATACACTCCTCGATGATCGTGTGAGCGCGGTCCCGGCTCGGGTTCAAGACGAGCGAGCCGTCCTCCTTCCGCTGTTCGTGGAGCTGCTCCGCCAGTTCGTAGACGAGGACGTTCTCCTCGTGGAGCGGCGCCTCGGGGTCGTCGAGGCGGTGCTCACACTGCGTGTACGTCAGCCGCTCGTCGGAGTGAATCACCGACTTGTAGATGTCGACCGTCTCGAAGGACAGCGTCTCTTTGCTGATCTCCATCTCGACGGTGTGGGCCAGCCGGTCTTCGCCTGCAACGAGCGAGCAGACCGTCTCCGCGAGGACCGGGGGGAGCATATGGACCGTATAGGCCGGGAGATACACCGTGTTCCCGCGTTCGACTGCCTCTTGCCACATCTCCGAGCCGGGATGGACGTAGTGGGTGACATCGGCGATGTGGACCCACAGCGTGTAGGTCTCCTCGTCTTGGCGGATACTGAGCGCGTCGTCGAAGTCCTGGGCGTCGACCGGGTCGGTCGTCCACGTCGTCAGGTCACGGAGGTCGTGGCGGTCGTCGAGTTCCGCCTCGATCTCGTCTTGCACGCCCTCGGTCCGTGAGCGTGCCTCGGAAAGAACCGCGGGTGGGAACTCGTCGCGGAGTTCGAACTCCGCGAAGAGCTCCTCGCGTTTCTCCTGCAGCTGCCGGGCGACGTCGGGCGAGATCTCGACGGGGCCCTGGCCCTCGGCCGTCCCGGCCTGTGACTGCGCGTCGTTTGACATACCGGGTTCTACTGTCGAGAGGTAGTTAGTGGTGTCGCACCGGGGAAAGCGAGCCGCTCGGGACCGGATCAAGCCAGGGATCGCCGCCGGCGACGTCGTTATGCGAACGATGCCAGTGTCGTGCGTCGGTTTTCGCGACCGAAAGCGGTAGGGGTTTATCCGGGCCGCGTGCAACACTGCCTCGTGTCCCGCCGTCGTCTCCCCGGAGAAGTGCGCCGTGGCCTCCGCGACGTCGCGCCCATTATGCTCGGGGTCGCGCCGTTCGCCCTCGTCGCCGGCGCGGCCGCCGTCGACGCCGGACTGACCCCGATGCAGGCGGTCGGCCTGTCGGTCGTCGTCTTCGCGGGCGCCTCCCAGTTGGCCGCGATCGATCTGTTCGGCAGCGACGCCGCACTCGCCGTGATCGTCCTGACCGGCGTCGTGATCAATCTCCGGATGGCAATGTACTCCGCGTCGATCGCGCCACACTTCCGCCCGCTGCGGGCCCGCTGGAAGGCGATCAGTTCCTACATCCTTACCGACCAGGCGTACGCCCTCTCGATCGCCCGCTACGCCAACGAGGAACTCGACGCGACCGAGCGGCGGCGCTACTATCTGACGGTCGGCGGGTCGCTGTGGGTGGTCTGGCAGTGCTGTACCGCCCTCGGAATCGTCGTGGGCGCGCGGGTCCCCGACTCGTGGGGGCTGGAGTTCGCCGTCCCGCTCGTGTTCCTGAGCCTCCTGGTCCCGGCGGTCTCCTCGCGGCCGAAACTGGTCGCAGCGCTCGTCGGCGGCGGCGTCGCCATCGCGGGCGACGTCTTCGCGGTTCCGCTCGATCTCGGTCTGATCGCGGGCGGCATCGCGGGAGTCGCCGCGGGAGTCGCCACGGACGCGTGGCTGGCAGACGGGAGCGCAGGAAGCGCGGGCGAAGACGAGGGGTCGCACTGATGCCGACCGAATACGGCGCCGTGGCGATCTGGGCAGTGATCGTCGTCTTGGGCGTTGCGACGTTCAGCATCCGGTCGTCGTTCGTCTTCCTGCTCGGCCGCATCGACGACCTCCCCGATCGCGCCCGGAACGCGCTGCGGTTCGTTCCGCCCGCAGTGTTCGCCGCGCTCACGCTGCCGGCGATCGTCGCGCCCGAGGGCTCGATCGCGATCGCCGGCAACCTCCGGTTGCTCGCGGGGATCGTCGCCGGTGCTGTCGCGTGGTACGTCGACGACATCCTCGCGACGATCGTCGCCGGGATGGTCGCGCTGTGGGTGCTGCGGTTCGGGCTGGGACTCGGATGATCGGTTCCGGACTCACGGTCGATCTCGGATGATCGGTTCCGGACTCACGGTCGATCTCGGATGATCGGTTCCGGACTCACGGTCGATCTCGGATGATCGGTTCCGGACTCACGGTCGATCTCGGATGATCGGTTCCGGACTCACAGTCGATCTCGGATGATCGGTTCCGGACTCACAGTCGATCCGTGTTCCGGTTTCGGTGGCCGACTCGCCCGCGTGCTGGGAGGTCCCCTGCGCCCGAGAAATTAAATCGGCTCGGCGTGTCGTGCCGCTATGGACTGGCGGACGGCGGAGGCGACACTCGATTACGAGCCGGTGACCGAACCGACCGTCTCGCGGCTGTTCGAGGCGGCTGCGACGCGGCACGCCGACGCCGTCGCGCAGCGATACAAGGGCGGGATCTACGACCGCTCGCTGGCCGCTGCGGACGTCGTTCCCGCCGCGCCGGACGGCGGATACGCCGACCTAACGTTCGCCGAGATGCGCGAGATCGTCCGCCGACTCGCCGCCGGGTTCCGCGCGATCGGCGCCGGCGCCGACGATCGGGTGGGCATCCTCGCGAATACCCGACTGGAGTGGGCGCAGACCGACTTCGCGCTCCTCGCAGCGGGGACGGTCGTCACGACGGTTTACCCCTCCTCTTCGGAGTCGCAAGTGGAGTACCTCCTCTCGGATCCGGGCGCATCGGGCGTCGTCGTCGAGAACGCCGAACTGCTCTCGCGGGTGCTCGCCGTCGAGGACGCGCTCGATCTCGACTTCGTGGTCGTGATAGACGAGATCCCCGACGGCAGCGGGATGGCCGGGGCTGCTCGCGACAGGGACGACATCTATTCCCTCGCGGCGGTGTACGAACGCGGGACGGACGTGTTCGAGGAGGCGGCGTACGAGTCGTGGCTCGATGCGCGCGCCCCCGACGATCCCGCCTCCCTCATCTACACCTCCGGGACGACCGGCCGCCCGAAGGGCGTCGAACTCACCCACGGGAACTTCCGGGCGAACGTCGGGCAGTGCTACAGGCGGTTCAGCGATCGCCCGGAGAGCCCGATCACGGGCCTCTCCCCGGACTCGACGACGCTTTCCTTTCTCCCGCTGGCACACGTCTTCGAGCGGCTGGTCGGGCACTTTCTGATCTTCGCCGCCGGTGCAACCGTCGCCTACGCGGAGAACCCCGACACGCTCCGGGACGATTTCCGGACCGTCCGGCCGACGGTCGGAACCAGCGTCCCGCGGGTCTACGAGAAACTCTACGACGCGGTCCGCGCCGCGGCCCGGGAGTCGCCGGTGAAACGGCGGCTCTTCGAGTGGGCCGTCGACGTCGGGCGGACCTATCAGGCGACGGACGACCCCGGACGGCTACTGACCGGGAAGTACCGTCTCGCGGATCGGCTCGTCTTCTCACAGGTGCGGGAAGCCCTCGGCGGCCGGATCGAGTTGCTCATCAGCGGCGGCGGGAGTCTCTCCCCGGAACTGTGCCGCCTGTATCACGCGATGGGGCTGCCGATCCTGGAAGGCTACGGGCTCACGGAGACGGCGCCCGTGCTCGCCGCAAATCCGCCCGCGGCGCCAGCGATCGGCACTATCGGGCCGCCACTCTACGACGTCGACGTCCGCCTCGATTCGACGGCAACGACAGCACAGATGGCGAGCGACGACGGCGAGGTCGGCGAACTGCTCGTCCGCGGGCCGAACGTCTTCGACGGGTACTGGAACCGCCCGGAGGAGACTGCCGCGGCGTTCACCGACGACGGGTGGTTCCGGACGGGCGACGTCGTCGAACAGCGACCGGACGGGTATCTCGTCTTTCGCGAGCGGGCAAAGCGGCTTCTCGTCCTCTCGACGGGCAAGAACGTCGCGCCCGGCCCGATCGAGGACGCCGTCGCCGCCAGCCCGGTGGTCGAATCGTGTCTCGTCGTCGGCGACGGGCGAAAGTTCGTCGCCGCCCTGGTCGTGCCCGACGTCGACGGCCTTCGCGAGTGGGCCGCCGGCGAGGGGATCGACCTGCCGGACGACCGGACCGCGCTCTGTCGGGACGAGCGGGTCCGGGCGCGCGTCGAACGCGCGGTCGACGCCGCCAACGACGAACTGGAGTCCCACGAACAAATCAAACGGTTCCGCCTCGTCCCGGAACCGTTTTCGACGGATGACGACACGCTGACGCCGACGATGAAAAAGCGGCGGGACCGGATCCTGGATCGATACGACGAGGCGGTTGCGTCGCTGTACGAGGGGGCGGAGGCGCCGTCGAACCAGTAGAATGTTACATCCGTTCAGGGTTCCGAATATTCGTTCCCGAAGTGTGCCACTAGACGGATGGCGAAAGTCCGACCGGAATCTGGGGATTTATAGCCCTTCGCAGTTGTCAAATCAACGTATGGAGGGCCCATAGTGGCAGCCGAAAGCGGAGCGAACCTCATCCCCATCGTGGCCGCGATCATCGGGATCGGCGTCGTCGCGCAGGTCCTCGCGGACCGTTTTCAGGTGCCGAGCGTCGTGTTCCTCATCGCCGCGGGGATCATCCTCGGCCCGGAAATGCTGGGGATCGTCGGGCCGGACTCCTTCGGCAACGCCTTAGGTGCCATCGTCGGGCTCTCGGTGGCGATCATCGTTTTCGAGGGGGCGTTTCACCTGCACATCGACAAACTCCGCGAGGCGCCGAAGGAGACGGTAAAACTCGTCACGATCGGCGCCGCCATCGCGTTCGTCGGCACTAGCGTCGCGGTGCACTTCCTGCTCGGCGCGCAGTGGGACGTCGCCTTTCTCATCGGCGCGCTTCTGGTTGCGACCGGGCCGACGGTCGTCACGCCGATCCTCGCGGTCGTCCCGACCCGAGATCGAGTGGAGGCGGCACTGGAGACCGAGGGGATCGTCAACGACGTGACGGCGGCGATCCTCGCTATTGTCATCTTCGAGGCGATCCGCGTCGGCCTGGACGATCCGGTTGCGCTGGTGCCGCTTTTCGCGGAACGGCTCGGCATCGGCGTCGTCGTGGGTGGCGTCGTCGCCGCGATCCTGTTTTACGCGCTCCGGTACATCGATCTCTCGCCGGGGAACGCCCCGCGGAACGCCCGGTTGCTCGTGCTCGCAGGCGCGCTCGTCGCCTACGGTGCCGCCGACACCATCGCGACCGAGGCGGGGATCGCCGCCGTGGCGACCGCGGGCATCCTCCTGGGAAATCTGGACGTTCCCTACGAGGAGGATATCTCCGCGTTCAAGGGCGATATCACCCTCATCGTCCTGTCGTTCGTCTTCATCGCCCTCGCGGCGCTTCTGCGGTTCGACATCCTCCGGACGATCGGCCTCCGGGGGCTCCTCGTCGCCGGCGTCGTCGCACTCGTGCTCCGCCCGATCCTGGTGTTCGTGTCGGCGACGGGAGATCGCTTCACGACCGGCGAGAAGTGGTTTATGAGCCTCGTCGGGCCACGGGGGATCATCCCCGCGTCCGTCGCGACCCTGTTCGCCATCGAACTCCGGAGCGCGGGGCAGCCGGGGTCGGCAGATCTGCTCGTCGGGACGGTCTTTCTCGTCATCCTCGTGACGGTCGTGCTGGAAGGTGGCTTCGCTCGACAGATCGCAGAATACCTCGACATCATCCCAATGCGCATACTCATCATCGGAGGCGGACGAGTGGGCCGAACGCTCGCCGAACGCCTCGAAGGCCGCGGAGAGAACGTCGTTATCGTCGAAAAACGAGAAGAAAACGTCGAAAACGCACGAAACGCCGGGTTCACCGTCCACCAGGGGGACGGCACCGACACAGACGTGTTGCGCTCGGCCGGCGCCGAGAACGCCCGGATCGTGGTCGGCGCGACCGGCGACGACGACGTGAACCTGCTGGTCTCACAGCTGGCCCGGTCGAAGTTCGACCCGGAGACGATCCTCTCGCGGGTGAACCAGCCGGACAACACCGAGGCGTTCGAGGAACTCGGCGTCCGGGCGATCTCGGCGTCGCTGGCGACGGCACAGGCGATGGACAACTACATCGAGCGCCCGTCGATGATGGACTGGATGGGCGAGATCGGCCACTCCGGCGACATCCAGGAGATCGAGGTCACCGCCGAGAAGCTGATCGGCAAGACGATCGACGAGATCGGCGACCGGCTCCCGGACGACTGCCTGATCGCGCTCGTCCAGCGGAACGGCGAAACGCAGGTGCCCGATTCGGATCTGACACTGGAGCGGGGCGACCGGATCACGATCATCGGCGGCCGCGAGGAGGTCCGGGAAGCGATCGAGTTCGTCCACCCCGATATGTGATACCGGGTACGCTCGTCTCCTCTCGCAGCGCGCCGTTACCGGGGGGTGCGCTCGGCGGGAAACAGTGAGAGTACTCAGTGAGGGCCGGTGGGACGCGAGTTTTTACCGCAGGAACTCGATCGCCTCGCCCTGTCCGAATCCGACACAGAGCGTCGCGAGGCCGCGGTCTATGTCCCGCTTTTGCATCTCGTGAATCAGTGTCACGGGTAACCGCGCCCCCGACGCGCCGAGCGGGTGGCCGATCGCGATCGCGCCGCCGTTGACGTTGTAGCGATCGGGATCGACGCCGAGCTCCCGCCGCGCGTAGACACACTGGCTGGCGAACGCCTCGTTGAGTTCGACCAGCCCGTAATCGTCGATACTCGTCCCCGCGCGTTCGAGCAGACGCCGCGTCGCCGGAACCGGGCCGATGCCCATCACGGTCGGATCGACTCCGGCGACGGCGTTGGTGCCGACCTCCGCGAGGATGTCGAGGCCGCGGTCCTCGGCGAACGCTTTCGAGGTCACGAGCGTCGCGGCTGCGCCGTCCGTGACCTGCGAGGAGTTGCCGGCGGTGACGGTCCCATCGCCCGTAAAGGCCGGATCGAGGCCAGCGAGTGCTTCGAGGGTGGTGTCGGGGCGGATACCCTCGTCCTCGGTAATCGGCCCCGCGTCGGTCTCGACGGGGACGATCTCGTCGTCGAAGCGGCCCGACTCGGTCGCGGCGGCGGCCCGCTGGTGGGACTGGAGTGCGTACTCGTCTTGGGCCTCCCGCGAGACGTCGTACTCCTCGGCCACCTTCTCGGCCGTCATCCCCATCTGTAGCTGGAAGACGTTGTACTGCTCCGAGAGGTCCGGGTGGAGGTGCTGGTAGGAGTCGCCGTCCATCGGGACCCGGCTCATACTCTCGACGCCGCCGGCGATGATGCACTCGCGGTTCCCCGCGGCGACGGCGTCGGCGGCGGAGACGATCGCCTGCATCGACGAGGCACACCAGCGGTTGATCGTCGTCGCCGGGACGCTCTCGCCCAACTCCGACAGGAGGGCGATCACGCGAGCGACGTTGTTGTCCTGCTGCCCGCGCTGCTGGGCGACGCCCCACTGGAGGTCCTCGACGTCGTCGCTCCCGACGCCGGTCTCCGAGAGGATGTGATCGACGAGTGTGACCGAGAGATCTTCACTTCTGACGTCCGCAAAGACCCCGCCGGCCTTCCCGAACGGCGTGCGGTAGGCGGCGGCGATGACTGGTGTCGGCATATCGGGCGATGGAACGCGCGGCCGTATAAATGGAGAGGCAACGGAGCGATCCCGCCGGGTCGATCCTGTGCGCCAAGCGGTAACACGACGGTTCCCGCAATCGTGCTAGACAGAGAGTTCCCGCTCGAAAGGTGTGACGCGGAACCGCTCGTCGCCGCGAGTTGCGGAGACCGACTCCGTGACCCGCTCGCCGGGGTCGATCGTCACCGCGATCCCCTCGGGCAGGTACACCCAGTCGGACGCTGTCGGCCTGGTCTCGTAGAACTGCAGGCCCCCGCGGAACGTCCCCGGCGCGTCGCCGACGTTTTCGACTGTCACCTCGATCGTCGGATCCGCTCCGCCCTGCGCAGAGATCGTTGCATCGACCAACTCGAAGTCGGGAAGCGGCGGGGTATCGTCGACGGCCTCGAAGCGAACGTCCTCGGTCTCTCCCCACAGCGATAGCGTGAGAGTCGAATCCGGGATCTCCGTGGGAGGCAGTTCCTGGATGGCAACGAGAACCGCGCTTTCACCGGCGGCGATTGTGTTGTCGCCGAAGGGAACCCCGCCGTCGAGGACGAGCGTCTCAAGCGAGTCCCGCATCGCCTCTGCCGTGACGGTGGCGCCGGGATCAGCACGGATTCCCGCGTCGGTAAACGCGTTGTCCGCGATCACCTGCCCGAAGCCGAGCGAGCGGTCGCTCTTGTTCGCCACGCGGAATCGGTGGAGGGCGAGTACGTGACCGTCGCTCGCGGACAGCAGTCCCGTCGCGTCCTTCGGCAGGAGGCCGACGCCGCCCTCCTCGGTCCGGTAGTGGAGTGCGCGCTCGAATCGGGATTCCAGCGCCGTGATCTCGAATCCGCCGACGTCCGAGGCCACGGTATCGCCGGCCGCCAGCCGTCTCGGATTCACCTCAAAGGAGGGATCGAACGCGGGATGTTCGCGGGCGTCGGCGGTGATCGTCCAGGTCGTGCCAGCGTTGACTCGCAGTCCGACCTCGACCCGTTCCCACTCCCCGACGGCGATATCGGGGAGTTCGACGGCGACGGGATCGGGTTCCGAGACCGAGTCGTGAAGCGAATCCGCCGAGTCGCTCTGAACCGACGCGGCCACCGTGGTCGTCTGCCCCGTTATTGTCGCGCCGCCGACGTTGCCGACTGCGAGTTCCACGGTGAACGTATCGAGGAATGTGAGCGGTTCCGCGTCGGGGATCGCGGCCGCCAGGAGCATCGGCGCAGGTTGCGCCGACTCGTCGACGCTGAATTCCGGCACGTCGTCCGCGGAGAGTCCGCTGGCATCTTCACCGTCGTGAGAGGGCTCACTCGATGCGTTCCCGTCGCCAGCGCTCCCGTTCCCGCCAGCGCCGGAAAGGCAGCCTGAAACCAGGCCGATTCCGGCAGCGATTCCCGCGAGATACGATCGGCGGGTCCGGCTGTCACGAGCCGAGCGACTGCCGGCGTCGTTCCCGGGGCGGTGTCCGGTCATTGCGTCTCACCACCGTTCGCGTAGTTCGGATCGTAACACTCCTCGCCAAGCCGGGACCGTGCGGCACGTACGAGATCGAGGAAGTACTCCCGGTAGGCTGCGAGCGTGTCCGGACAGAGCGCCGACTGCTCGAACAGCCGCCAGACCTGGCCGACGTCGTGCCGCGCCCACCACAGGAGGTGGTTGACGAGCGCCAGCCGTGCATCCCGCGGGCGGCCGTACGCCTCCCGGACGGCCGTCGACTGCCACCCCTCCTCGAACAGCAGACTGAACTTCCGGCCGTTCGCCGCGCCCGTCGCTTTTCGGAGCAGTTCCGCGTCGTCGAGGACTGAGGTCCCCACCTCGGGAGTTGTCTCGGACATCACACCACAACCGACGGGTGGCAACCACCTAATACCTATCAAATTACTTATATGTATGCGGATGCGGATTCGTGGTCGAGTACACTGAATCGATCAGTTACAGGATCGTAATCGCACTCCGGCAGAGACGCCCCGGAACGACCAAAGTCCATCACCCCCCGGGACGCTCAATCGATCTGTCCGGACAGTTCGGGGGACAGCGCCGCGACCGGACCACCCAGCAGGATTAAGTCGGGGTGTGCGTGAATGTTACCCGGAAGATGACAACAAAAGATGGCTTGTCGGAGACGCTCCCGTCGGTCAAATATCCGGTTCGACGGGCACGGATCCTGCTGTCGGGACTCGGGTTTCTGTTTGTACTGTACTTCTTCGGGAGCCTCCTGTTTTTGCTCCCCGCGTTCTTCCTCGTGAGTGCGTACGGATCGCTCGGATGGCTCCTGACGCTCCTCCTCGTCTCGGCCGTGATCCTGTTCGTCGCGTATCGGGGCTACCGACGGATGCTCGCGCAGATTCTGGCCGACGCCGAACGAGTGACCCCCGAGGACAGCCCGGAATTCGGCGACTTGCTCGATTTCGTCGAGGAGGAGTCCGAGCGGCGCGGGATGGAACCGCCCGCTCTCTACGTCCATCCGGCACCGATCGCTAACGCGCTGGCGGTCGGCCGGCGAACGAAGGGGCACGTGGTCGTCTACGACGGGTTGCTGACGACCCTCCAGAACCCGGCAGAGCTGAACGCCGTCGTCGCCCACGAACTCGCGCATCTCGACAACCGGGATTCGACGGCGATGACACTGCTCTCGGCGATCAAGCTGACCGTGGTCCGCTTTTGGACGTGGTTCGGGTTCGCCCTCAAGTCGTGGATGTACGAACGGCGAGGCGTCGTCCTGACGCCGACAGAGGAACAGGCGCTGTGGGCGAAGGCGCACAGACGGTCGAACCTCGTCTGCAGTCCGATCGGCCTCGCGGAGAACTCGATTTCGCGACACCGGGAATACATCGCCGACGCGGAGGCGGCCGAGGCAACCTCCCCGGGGGCGATGATCGGCGCGCTCGAATCGATCGCTGACGGCGACCACGATCCCGGAGACCTGGACGTGCCGCAGTCGCTGTGTATCCACGGCGAGAGCGATGGAGTGCTCGCCCGGTTACGTTCGGACCATCCGCCGATCGAAAAGCGGATCCGCTACGTCGAGAAGACGCACGGCGATATCGACAAGTAGCCCCACTGCACCGACGTCGACGAGTGCCGCAGCCGCACGAAGTACAGCGGTGACGGCTGTCAGCAGAGCGGAGAGTGGCACCCGGCGACGCGATCGTCCTCGGTGCTGGCACGGGAGCGACGGCCCCCCGGATGGAATCCTGAAGATCGCCCCGTGGTCCCCCAAAAATTATGAGATCCGGAGAGAAGGTCCACATATGACAACGAGTATGAATTTTGCGCTCGATCGCCTGCAGCAGCGAAATACCGGCCTCACCGCGAAGTGGCGTGAGCGCAACGCGCGAACCACTCTCTCGACGGCGGACGCGCCGACAGGAGGCGACGAGGTCGAGCAGACGTCGACCATCGTGCCGGACGAAGGTCAATTCAACTAACCAACTATGAGTACGGAACCGAAGAAGGGAGCGGTCATCGGCACCTATCGGCTCGAGGAGTTCGTCGACAAAGGCGGGTTCGGTCGCGTGTGGCGGGCCGAGGATCAGACGACAGGCGAGGAGGTCGCGCTGAAGATTCCCCGCCACGACCAGGTCAGTGAGGCGATCCTCGACAAGTACGTCAACCGCGAGTTGCAGGCGCTCAAGGAGATCAGGCAGGTCGGCGGCCACCCGAATCTGATGAACTTCAAGGACAGCGTCGCCAACAACGGGGACGTGATCCTCGTCGTGGACTTCGTCGGCGGTGACGAACTCGGCGAAATCGTCGAAGATCGATCGGGGTTCGGCGCCGACGAAGCGCGCGACATCGGGATCGACATCTGCGATGCGATGTCGTTCCTCCACCAGCACGAGATCGTCTACCGCGACCTGAAGCCCGACAACGTCCTGCTGGATGGTCAGCGCACGCCGACGATCATCGACTTCACGACGGCAAAACAGATCGACGTCTCCGGTCTCTCACGGGCAGGTGACGGTGTTGACGCTGACGATACCGAATCAGAATTCTTGGGTGACGCAGCGTTCAAACCTCCGGAAGTGCTTCCGAGCGGGATCGACAGCGACCAGGGACCCTGGAGCGACGTTTACTCTCTCGGAAAGACGCTGTTCTATATGATGACGACGGCGAAGTTAGAGAGCAACGGTCTCAGGCCGAGCAATTTCGGCGCCTCCTGTCCCCAGTATCTCGACGAAATCGTCGCGCGGGCGACCGCGAGCGATCCGACAGAACGGTACAGCAGCGCGACCGCGCTGAAGAACGCGCTGGGACGGAAAGACCCCACGCCGCCGCAGACGGCGACGCTGTACCACGTCGGGGCCGACCACGCTTACGACATCGAAGACGGCGACACGATCGGCCGCGACGACCCGCCGAAGACCAGCATCTCGATCACGGATCCGAACGATGACACGTTCGTCTCCCGCGTCCACTGCCGGATCACCCGGAACGCCACTGGCTCGTGGGTGCTCGAAGACGAGAGCACGAACGGCACCTACTATTACGAGGACGGTGACTGGGTGGAGATCCTCTCGCCGAACGGCAGACAGACGTACCGAAGCAAGGGGCGGGACGTCGAGGCGACGACTGACACGAAGCGGCTCGAACCCGGCGACACCTTCGCTTTAGTCGATCCGAGCTACGACAAGCAGACGTGGTTCATCTTCCAGGGTGAGAACTGACGGACTACACCCGGACGGTGTGATTCCGCCGCGTTCGAGTCACGGACTGATAATGATGCGACAGTCGGTGACTCTCCCCTACTCCGCCCCGTCGAACCCGGGAACCTCGAACAGCGAGTCGGTGATCGCTCCCGTTCTTTCGTTACTCGCCCGATTCGGCAGGAGATCCAGGACCTGCGCCTCCGAGAGGAGATAGACGCTGGGCTTTGGCCCGCGGCACATCCGCTCGTGGGTGAGATAGAAGACGCGCTCGCCGACCTGCGGGTCGGCGGCCCAGACCGACGAGATCTCTTTGGGCGGACGGATCCGACCGCCGGGTTCGTCGACGTCGTCGATGTCGTATATCTTGTAGATCCCGATGTTGGTGTAGGCGTCCTTTTCAAGCGACGACTCCGAGAGCACGATATATCGGTTTTCGTCCTCGATGCTCCAGCAGATCGACGGCCCTTTGGTCAGGTGGTTGACGGCGACGGTCTCCCGGACCTGTTCGGGGAGTCGGATCATCCGCTCTCTGTTGACCGTCTCCTGGATCAGAAACTCCCAGCCGCGGAACTCGTCCATACTGTCGGCTCACACGGTACACTGCTGTAAAGCTTCACACCAACGGAGCCCGTTTCCCTCACGTCATCGATTCCGACTCCGGAATATGCGAGTGCCTATACCGCGGGCAGCGCAACCGACGGACGAACCCCTCGACGGGAGCAACACACGATGGGACGAACCTTATCGGAAGTCAAACGATACGGCCCGAACTGGGACGAGACGCGGAAGCAGATCCTCCGGCGCGACGACTACACGTGCCAGCGGTGCGGGCACCAGAGCGGCCCACACGCCGGCGACGAGGGGCGCGTGCTGCAGGTCCACCACATCGAAAAGGTCTCCGACGGTGGCTCGAACGACGAGTCGAACCTGGTGACCCTCTGTCGGCCCTGTCACGGCGTCCAGCATCCCGACAACGACACGTTCGACGCGATCCGCGGGTACGCCCGGATCTATCCGCCGGCCACGGCGGACGGCTCCGTCGCGTACGTCAACTCGAAGAACGAACGGGAACCGCTCGACTCCTATCTCGACCGGACAGAATCGGACTACTGCGAACGGTGTGGCGACCCGAAGTCCGACGGCGAACGCTTCTACGTCTACCCCAACATCGATTTCGCCGACCGCGGGTCCTACGAGAACCCCGCCGAGAAGTTCGGCGTGCTGTGTGCCCCCTGTACGGGACTCGTGTACGCGGCGGACGACGACGATGGCGTTGAGAAACGGTTGATCTCGACGGACGGCCGCATCATCGGAACGAGCGTCGAACGGCTGGTCGCACAGCGCGACCGCGCGCTCCTCTCCGGGACGAAGAAGACGCGGAAGTTCGGCACGACCCGCGAGGCGGCAAACCGGAAGGAGTGGTGGCTGTTCGAGAGCCCCTATCGACATATTCACGGTCTCTGGCGGCGGCTCGGAACGGCCGTCATCGCCGCTTTCCTGTTCGTTCTGGCCGGGCCGCTCCTCGACGGTCTGATTTCCGCAGTCGCTGCCAGCACCTCGCTGGGACCGTCGGCGGCGTGGTTCTACGTGTTCGCGGGCGGCCTCATCGCTGCACTGAGCCTCGCGTACGTGCTCCGGTGGTCGGTGGCCGCGCTCTCGGACCGGCTGTGGCACCGGATCGACGGGACGATCCGCCCACATCACTACCGAAAGCCGAAACTGTTCACGCTCCGGCGACGGCTCGGGGCCGTGGGTGGCTATCTGTTCGTTCCCTATCTGGTCGTCGGGGCGCTGCACGCGGTCGTGCTTCTGCTCTGAGTCGGTGAGGAGGGGTGCACACGGTGGTGCTCTCCCTCGGAACCTGCGGTGTGACGATGGCACGGTTGGGTCTCCCGCCCCCGCAACGCGTTTCGACGCGCTTATGCGAGTAGGTCGGCAACCTCTTTGGGATGAGTAATCGGGCTCTCGAAGTCGTCGAGTTCCTCCTCACGGCCCATCTCTACACGGAAGACCGTGATCTGGACGAGAACGACCTCCCGCCGCGGTACCGCCGGGTCTTCTGGACTGACCCGTCCGACGGCGACGACGAGGAATCGGGCGTCGTCGATATCGAGCGGCCGCTCGTCGTCACCGACGACGTCGCGCGGAAGGCGACCGGCGTCGAACACCCCTGGGATGCCGTCTCGGACCTGCTTTTCACCCAGCGCGAGGAGTTCTCCGGCCGCCTCTCTATCACACAGGCCGATATGGCCATCGAGTGGTATCTCGACCGCGCCGACCGCGAGCGGCTGGCGACGAACCCCACGATCGCAGCGACCGTGGAGGACCGCGAATCGGTCGACGTGACCCACGAGGAGGCGCGGGATCACACCCGCCCGATCCAGGCCGACCGCGTCTGGATCGACAGCCTGCTGGAGGAGTATTTCGACGCCGAGGAGGACGCCGAGATGCTCGATCTCGTGCAGGTGCGCGCGCCCGAGGAGATCGAGATGACACTCGAAGATCTCGTGTTGACCTCGGATCAGGAAGGCGAGATCCAGAAGCTGATGAAGGCGATCGAACACCGCGAGTACCTCGCGGGGATCGGCCTCCGCGAGATCGGGAAGATCCTCTTCGTGGGCCCGCCGGGGACGGGGAAAACAACAGTCTCCCGCGCGCTCGCCCACGAACTCGGACTCCCGTTCGTCGAGGTGAAGCTCTCGATGATCACGAGCCAGTACCTCGGGGAGACCGCCAAGAACGTCGAGAAGACCTTCGAGGTCGCAAAGCGGCTCTCGCCGTGTATCCTCTTCATCGACGAGTTCGACTCCGTCGCGAAGACGCGGCGCTCCGACGAGCACGCGGCGCTGAAGCGTGCGGTCAACACACTGTTGAAGAGCATCGACGACATCTCCCTGATCCGCGACGAGGTGATCCTCATCGGCGCGACCAACCACCCCGATCAGCTCGATTCGGCGGCGTGGCGTCGCTTCGACGAGATCGTGAACTTCCCGAAGCCCGACCGCGATATGCGCGCTGACATCCTCCGGATCATCACGCGGCGGATGGACATCGCCGAGTTCGATCCCGGAGCGGTGGCCGAACTGACCGAAGGACTCACCGGCTCCGACCTCCGGATGGTCCTCCGGGAGGCCGTCCTGGAGGCGCTGACCGAAGAGCGGACGACCCTGACCCAGGAGGACATCGTCGACGCCGTCGAAGACTTCGAGGAGCGGGACAACCTCAAGAATATGGATATGATGTCCGACGGCGAACAGTTGGTCGCCGACGGTGACAGCCACTCCCACGACCACGCGCACGATCACTGATCGGAGCGGAGACAGCCACGCTCACGACCACTGACTGGGCGGAGACAGCCACGCTCACGACCACTGACTGGGCGGAGACGCCCAACGGTACACGCCGCGAACGGCGAGCACGTCGGCGTGACACGACAGTATATTCCGACGGCGTTCCCAACGACCGATGATGCAGGTCACCCTGCTCGGGACGGGCGATACGACCGGGACGCCGACCGTCGGCTGCGACTGCGACACCTGCGTCGAGGCACGTCGCCGCGGCGTCGAGCGCACCCGGTTTTCGGTCCACGTCGAGAACGAGCGAACCGGCGAGTCGCTGCTCGTGGACTTCAGCCCCGACTTCCGCCACCAGTTTCTCACGCAGTCGGTGCCGTTGCCGGACGCGGGGATCGTCTCGCACATCCACTTCGATCACCTCGACGGCCTCGGCAACGCCTACCGGCTGTTCGACGACCTGCCCGTCTACGCCGCAAACGAGACCGACCCGGCGACTTCCGAGAGCGTCGCCGGGACGATCGAGCGGAAGTACGACTACCTCGACCAGGTGTCGGTCCACCCGCAGACGCCCTTCGAGCCCTTCGAGGTCTGCGGGCTGGAGGTGACGCTCGTCCCCGTCGATCACCCGCCGCTGCTCTGCTATGGGCTCGCGATCGAGGATCCGAAGACGGGCGCAAAGCTGTCGCTGTCGGGCGATACTTCCTACGGACTCCCCGACCGATCGCGGGAGGAACTGGCGGACCCGGACCTGCTTCTCGCCGACGGGATCGTCCCGGCCGCGCTGTGTGAACACCATCCGCTCGGCGGCAAACACCACGACGACGACGGCGTCCCGCGGACCTTCGGGACGAAGCATATGACGCGAGAGGGCGCACTCGCGCTCGCTGCCGACCTCTCGGCGTCGGAGACGCGGATCGTCCACACGGCCCACTTCTACCCCGCCGAGGAGGCGTTCGCGGAACCGCTCGCCGTCGACGGCGAGCGCTACACGATCTAAGGATTCGGGTCCGCCGAAAAGTCGATCGTCATACTGGTTACTCTCGTCTCTTCCCGCCGAGCGCTGCCCCCGGTAGCGGCGCTCGGCGGTGAAAAGTGAGAGGAACCAGTATCAGTGGTTCACTCGGCCGGCCGGAGTTTGGGGACGTCCGGGCCGGCAGCCTCAACCGAGGATGTACTTCGCGATGCGCTTTTTCCCGAGTTCGGTCTTCTCTATGATCGCGTCCAGGCCGAGCACGCGGCCTGCCCCGAGGACGCCCAGCGTCACGAACATCATCAGACCCAGGAGGTCACCGTTGACGAAGCCGTGCGCCCACGAGGCGTTCCCGAGGTAGAAGAACACCATCAGGAACGCCCCGAAGAAGCTCGCCAACCGGACCAGGGCACCGACGATGAGCCCCAGGCCGATGAGCGTCTCGCCGATCGGGATCATGAAGTTGGTGAACTCCAGCATCCACGGCGTCTGGCCGGCCCAGACGAGAAAGCCCTGGATAGGACTGGACGCGCCCGCGTTGACGAGGTAGCCCTGCGCGCTGAACGGTTCGCCCGAGACGAAAGCGAACTTGGTCAGCCCCGCGTGAAGGAACCAGTACCCGGTGATCACACGGAGGACGGCGACCCAGTAGCCTGCGAGCGTCCCCTGCAGGTCGAAGTCGAGCGGGTTATCGAACACCGCTTGCGTTGATGTTGCCATCGTCGGTCACCTCACAGATGAATCTCTGGAGCTCACCCCCGTATAATATCGAGCCGATTCTCAGGAGTTTGGAAAAGCGTACTCGAACCTGAGTCGCGTTATGTAAACCGGTCTAACCCAGACTGTCGCCGTCGCACGCCGGAGGGATCCCGCCGCCAGGTGCTCCGCTCGTCGCGGAGCGTTCCGGTCGAAACGTCCGGTGGTTCGGCGGGATCGAAGGCGTCGCAGTCGTCGCCGCACGTTCGCGCCGGGTCGACGACGCGATCGAACTGCGCACAGTACGGGCGGCCGTCGTCGGTCGCTTCGGCGTGTGCACACGCCGGGAAGTCGTACGTCCGCCACCCTTTGCCGTAGGCGCGCTCGGCGATCCGTCGCCGGGCGCGTGCCTTCCCGGCCGCAGTGACGGGGCGAACGTCGGTCCGGAGGGGCCGCTCGGCAACGAGTTCGATCCCCGGTTCGTCGGGCGACAGCGACGCCGGCGGCCTGATTTCCTCCCGTGTCCCCGTTTCGGGGTCGAACTGCCAGACGCCGACCGCCGCAGGGATGCGATTGAGGTGCGCGCGCGTGACGTGACTCTCCGTCGCCAGCACGACGGCATCGAACAGGCCCAGAGAGACGTCGGTCCGGAGCTGACGGTCCAGCGCACCCGGGTCGCCGAGATCAGGTTTGTTCTCGATGCCGATCAGCCGGCCGAACCACTCGTCGGGGTACCGCGTCGTCTGGCGGACGTACTCTCGACCCTCGCGCCGCTCCGTGGCGAAAAAGCCCGCGTCGACGGCGGCGTCGACGACGGCATCACGTGTTTCTGAGGCCATCTCGGTGAGCACCCGGTTCCGGGGAACCGCCTCGCCGGCGCCGACGTCGCTCTCGATCGCGCGGATCGGGACAGATCGGTCGGTGATCTCCGCTCGACGGTCGAATGCGGGCCCGGGAATCACGCCGACGACGTCGACGATCCGTCGCCCCGCGCGGTCGACGGTCGCGCCGAGTTGTCGGCTCACGACCCACTCGGTCGTCGCTTCGAGGTGGGAACAGAGCGCGAGTTCGAAGGCGAACTCCCGGGGCGCGTCGATGTCGACCACGTCCGGACATAGACGTCGGCAGACAAAAGCGACTCGTCGGGGCTTACGGCGCCGACTATCCTCGGGCAGGCACGGCCGGAAGGATCAGAAGTGGCCCGGGTCCTCGGTGCCGTACTGGAGTTCGCCGCCGCGGCCGCCCTCGACGGTGCTACTCCCGTGGTCGCCGGAACTCGGCACCTTCACGCGGACCTCGGTGACTTCCTCGAAGTCCATAATCAGGTCCGACTTGATGTTGTCGGCGGTGATATTCGAGATGCCGCAGCCGGCGCAGGCGCCGCCGAGTTCGACGACGACCTCCCCGGTGTCGGGGTCGGCCTTCCGGACGACGCTCTCGCCGCCGTGCATCTGAATGATCGGCATCTGGCCGGCCATCCACGTCTCGATGCGCCGCCGGAGTGGTTCCTCGGAGTCGCTCATTGTATCCAGTACGAGGCCGACGCTTTGGAAGCTTGCGGTTGCACTCGCGGCGTTCCGGCGTCGAGAAAAGTGTGTCACGGTTATACAGGGAAGTTGACGCGGGAAGTGAGGATCTCGATTCGGAGAACCACGAGAGCGACCGATCGACGCGCCGCCCGTCCGCTACTCTCGGCTTCGACGCAGCAGCCGCCACGCCGCCAGCGAAAAGCCGGCGACGGCAGCGGTCGCGCCGAACCCGGGCGCGCCGATGTCGACCCCCGGATCGTCGGTCGCGGCCTCTGTGGCGTCGGCTGTCGCTCCCGCGTCGTCTGACGTCGTCTCCTCACTGGCAGTCGTCGAGACCTCGGTGGCCGGCGTCGCCGTCCGCTCGGGGAGTATTCCCGGCGGATCCGCCTGCTGGCCCGCGTGATCGGGGAACGTGTACAGCCGCGCCGGGCCGTCGCCGACGCCCATACTGCTGGCGACGAAGAACCCCTCGCGTTCCCCGGGGCGGGCCAGCCGTGCAGTCCAAAAGCGGGCCACGTCGGGATCGCGCCACCACGACAGTTCCCGCGGGGCCGATGGCTCGGAGATGTCGTGCCGCTTGACCCCGCCCTGATACCACGAGGAGTAGAGCACGCTATCGGTGAGCTCGAAGTTGTGCGCGGTGGTCCAGACGCCGCCGTACGTCGGATCCGGCGACGGCGGCGCGGGAATCGTCGCCAGCGGGACCGGATCAGCGGGGTCGGCGACATCCCAGAGATCGATCCCGGAGGGGCCGCCGACGTACTCGGATGACGCGGTCGCGGTCGCGGTGGCCGCAGTCCTCGGGGCTGGCGTCGGTGTGGTGTCGGTTGCGCCACCCACGTCGCCCTCCTTCGGGGTCGCGGTGCTCGTCGCGTCCGACGCCGCCGGCCGCAGCGCCCACGTTTCGCGGCCGACCCCGAGAAGCGTTCCTGACGGGTCGGTCGCGACGTAGTGGTGGTTCCGGGGCGGGAGTGTAGCCTCCCGGCGGGCCGCCTCCGCGGCGAGTTCCGCGAGCGACGAGGGATCGGGGGCGTCGACGGTTCCCAGCACGGTCGGCGATGCGGGGTCGGAGACGTCGAGGATCCAGGTGCCGGCGTCCCACAGGGCCACGAACGCGGTCGATCCGTGGACGTAGACGTCGTGGATGCTGCGGAGCCGACTCGCCACCTCGTCCCAGGTCTCGTCGGCGTCGATCACGGACCACCGGCCCAGTTCCGCGCCGCTCTCGATATCGCGGACGACGAGCGGATTGCGACCGCCGTCGTTGCCGGTGAGGTAGGCGACCCCGTCGCGGACGAAGCAGTTGTGGATCGGAAACGGCGTCTCGTGGAACGCTTGCTCCGTGGGGGATTCGGGATCGGAAACGTCGACGACGAGGAAGCCCGAGATCGCCCCCGACAGCGGGTTTGCCGGGCCGGCGACGACGAGCGTCGTCGGGTCCGTCGCGTCGAGTTTGACGTCGAAGATGCCACGGAGCGGGCCGCCGTCGCGGTCCGCCAGCGGTTCACGGACGTCCGCGAGCAGCCGTGGGCGGTCCGGCACCGAGACGTCGACGGCGGCGTAGCCGGTCGTCGTCGCGAGATAGGCGGTCTCGCCGTCCGGTGCGACGACCGCCTCCTTGGCGCCCTCGACGTCGATCGAGCCATACGGTTCGTACGGGCCCGGGTGTGCGGCGGTCGGAGCGGAAACGAGCGACCCGCCGAGGCCGACGGCGACGGCGCTGCCGAGGAGGCCGGCGCCGGTACGGAAGAACTCGCGACGTCGCATCTCGTTGGGGCGGTGCATTGGGCTAAATCGTCCCGTCACAGCCGCGAGTGATCCCCCGTCCCGCCGGTCATCGCGCTCGCGAGGGCACCCTTGACGACCACCTCGTCCCCGAGGGTCGTGAGTTGGATCTGGGGGACGTTCGACATCACCATCTCGTCCATCCGCTCGCGGATCGGATCGAGTGTGCGCTCGGGGTTGTTGAGCGCGACGGCGCCGCCGACGTAGATGATGAGGGGCGCGTACGCGTGGACGATGTTCGCGACGCCCATCGCGTTCCAGTGGCCGAGTTGGTCGACGACGTGGGTGGCGAACGCGTCCTCGCCGTCCTGCTCGAAGACGTCGACGGCCGAGAAGTCCGGATCGTCGATCGGCAGCGTCGTGTCCGTGCCGTCCTCCCCGTGGAGGTAGGCGGCGTACCGCGGGATGTTGTTGCCCGAGCAGTACGCCTCCCAGTGGCCGTCGTGGCCACAGCCACAGGTGAGGTGTCCCTGCGGATCGACCGTCATGTGCCCGACCTCGCCCGCGTTGCCGTCCCACCCCGCAAGGACGTTGCCGTCCACACAGACCCCCGCGCCGATCCCCGAGGAGATGGTGAGATACACCATATCGTCTGGGTTCTGCTCGGAGTAGAACCGCTCGCCGATCACGCCGGCGTTCGTGTCGTTGTGCAGATACACCTGGTCGGTGTCCAGGAGGACCGACAGGGGGCCAGTGAGCGGGATCCGGTCGATAGTGTCGGGGAGGTTCGCCGGATTCTCGACGGCCCCCTCCGCGAGGTCGAGCGGACCGATCGCACCGATCCCTGCCGCGGTCGCCCCCTCGGGGTCCACGCCGGCGTCGTCGCACGCCTCGCGGACGACCCGGAGGACCGCCTCGGTGACGGTGATGCCCGTCGGACCGTGCGGGGTGTCGTCGTCGCTTTCGCCGATGACCGTGCCGTCGTCGTCGGCGACGACCGCTCGGACGTTCGTCGCCCCGAGGTCGACGCCAACGTAGTGCGCCATTGTGTCGTTACGGGTGATCCCCGCACTTAATTAAGCGGGTTCGTGCCGATCCGAGGCGTCCAGCGAGAGAGACTGCTGGGGTGATCAGTAATCGGGTGCGTCGTCCTCGACTTCGCGCTTCATCGAGTCGCGGCGGGACTTCGCGTCTCGACCGGTGGCCTCGAGCAGGAAGTCGTTCTTCGCATCGACGGCGTCGCCCGCCGCCGAGAGTTCGTCGGGGCCGAGTTCCGAGGGATCGGTCTCCTCGAACTCGACGCCGAGGCGGTCCTTCTTGCCACTGTAGGACACCGCGCCGGCGACGATCCGCTCGAACACCGGGTTGTCGGGTTCCTCGACGACGAAAAGGTCGCTTCCCTTGTACTCTGTCGTCCCCGTGATGGGTCCGAAATACTCCTCGACTGTCGCTTCCATATCCGGAATCCGCTCATCGAGCGTCTCCCCGCGACGCATCTTGTACTCCTTCATAGCCCGTCGTTCGACAGGTGGCCGTTTACCTGTTTCGTCACCGAACGGGCGATCCGGGCGGGGCTTTTTGAACCCCCTGGGGACCGTCGCGTTAGAATCGCTGGAGGGACCCGTCCGGGGGTCGTCGCGATCGAATCGCTGGAGGGATCCGTCCGGGGGTCATCGCGATCGAACCGCTGGAGGGACCCGTCCGGGGTGTCGGCCGAGCGACCGACCTCACCGCTCGCGTTCGGCGATGTAGCCCTGCTTGCACTCGGGGCAGATGTCGCCCGCCCGAAGGGAGGACGCGCCTGCCATCCGGGCGTGCCCGCAGTTCGGGCAGTAGAACTCGATCCGGTCGTCCGGGACGTCCGATTCGAGCGTTCCCGACTCCGTCGTTCGGATGAAGCCGTCGCTTTTGGCCCCGTCGCGCTCCGCGCGCCTGATACCGGGGTCTTCCTCGACGGCGACGCCCTCGACGGTCTCGGGCGCGTCGGCTTCGGATCCCGCGTGCCCGTTGACTTCGGGAGTTAGGCCGTTGCCACCGAGTTCGATGTCGCCGTCGCCACCGGGATGCGCGTCGAACCCCTCGTCGTCGCCCTCGACCGCGGGCCAGCCGTCACCACCCGAGGCACCGGCACCGCCCGATGCTTCTGCCGCCCTCCCACCGGCGTTGCCGTCTCCGCCCGGCAGATCGTCGCGTTCAGGCCACGCGCCGGGGTCGCGCTCGCCGTCGACACGCTCGTCGCCGCCGTCGTCCGCAGCGTCGCCGTCGATGATCTCCGCGTCGTTCGTCACCTCTTCGTCCGCCACCTCGCGGGACTCGTCTGTCCCCGCCGGACCGTCGACGGCGTCTGTGTCCGTCTCTTCCGGCCACTGTGCCTCGTCGCGTTCGGCCGCGCCCGCATCGAGGATGACGGCGTCGTCGGCGTCCGGGTCCGATTCGACGTCGTCCCACTCGTCGCTGCCGGTCTCCCAGCCGTCGTCGCTGTCGGGCTGACTCTCCGCGGTGTCATCCGACACGTCGCGCGCCGCATCGCTGTCGAGGCTTTCTGTGGTGACGTCTGGCGGCTCCGCCGTCCCGGAGTCGACGTCTCGAATCTCTTTGTCGTCGACGTGGTCGATGACCTCGCCCCTTTCGTCGTCCCGTGCGGACTCCTCGCCGACGTCGGCCGCGTGCTGCTCCGCCGTCGATTCGGGCGGCTGTTGGGCCGTCGGGATGTCGGCCGATTCGGCGGGGCTCTCACTGAGGTCCGTCGGTTCGACCGCCGAATCGGCTGGTGGGGACCGTTCGGTCCCGGCCGGCTCTGGCGGCGCGTCCCCGCCGGTGGGGGCGTTCTGACCGTCCGGAGGCGCCGGACTCGCATCGGGACCGGACGCCCCCGCGTCCAGTCCGACTTCCGACGGCGAGCGGATGGCAGTCACCTCCCGGTTCTTGCTGACGGTCTCTTCGGCGCCACAGCGGTCACACACCTGCACCTCACGGACCGTGACCACCACCTCGTCCCCGTTTTCCTCCCGGCTCCGTTCGACCTCGGGTTCCCCGTACGCGTGCCCGAGAAGACGGCACTTGAGTCCCATTACCCGTCTTTCCGGCACAAAGCGCCAAAAGTGTACCTCCTGCGTCTGACGGGCGGCAGACGATTGAGACTGTCGGACACGGCTGTTTCGAGGCGGTGACGAAATCCGAAATGGGCCCGAGTCCGACAGTAGCAGGGCCGGGCGGGGGATTTTTTGCTGTCGGTTCAGTTCCTGACAGCTATGGGGCTCCCGTGCACGCTATTCGGCCACGACCTGGCCGACCCGGAGATCCGACGCGACGTCGACCGCCGGGAGAACGCGATGGGTGTCGCGAAGAACGAACTCGTCGCGGTCAGGCGGGAGGTAGCGACGTGTTCGCGCTGCGGAGCCACGGAGATCGTGAGCGAACACACGGAAGTGATGGGACTCGGCGCGGCGACGGTCGTGGTGACGGGCGGGCAGGCCGAGGAACCGCTGGAGGACGTGGTCGTGGACGTAGAACTCGACGAGTCGGTGCCGATGGAACTCCCCTCGCTCTCGACTGACGCCGGCGGCGAGGTCGAGATCCATCTCCCCCGCGTCGAATCGACCGTCACGTTCACCGCCGACCACGACGCGTTTCCCGCTGTCTCGGAGACGGTGTCAGTCGACGAGGCGGTCGAAGGCGGCGTCGAACTGGATCTGACCCCCCAGAGGGGTGCGCTCGAAATCGAGTCGCGGGTTGGCTCGCTCCGCCGAGGCGGCATCGACGTCGACGTGAGCCCGATAGACGGCCCAGCGACGGCGAACGCCGATCCCGGCACGGTCACCACCGATGGGACGGGACACACGCGGATACCGGACCTTCCGGTCGGCGAGTACGAACTCACGGCGAATCCGGACGTCCCGGCCGTCGAGACCGTCGAGACCGCCGAATCCGGGACCGTCCAGGCCGATACGACCACGACAGTCACGCTCGCAGTCGAAACGTCGCTGCCGCTGGCCGCCGACAAGCGGGAGCGACGCGCGATGATCCGTGAGCGGATCGAGGAACTCGCCGCGGCGGACCGAGACACCGCGATCCCGTACTACTACGCGACAGTCCTCGAACGCGTGCTCGATCTGGTCGCCGCGGTCGAAGCCGCCCCCGAGCGAGCCGTCGAGAACGACCTCGATCCCGACGCAGTGGTCGACGCCCTGCTGGAGGCGACGGCCGAGGGAACAGCGATCGTCGCGGACGCGATGTCGGATCCGGGAAACATCAGGCTGTTTCGAGCGACTGACTCGCTGCCCGACGCCGACGTGGCGTGGGACGGGGTCGTCGACCTCGAGACCTTCTTCGAGCGGATCGCGAACGGCGCCGCCTACGAGCGGGAGAGGCTCCGACGTCGGATCGGCGAAACCGACGAGTTCCTAGACGAGATGTGGAGCGAGGTAGCCGAGACCCGGCCGGCGAGCGCCGTCCACACGCGCCTGCGGGAGTCGATGGACGACCTCGGAGACGACGGCCTCACGACGGTCGCCAGGGGGTACGTCGGCGTGTGTCTCCTCGACGCCATCGAGTCGTTGTTCGAGATCGAGCCGCTCCGCCGCCGACTCGATCCCGGCAGTACCGACGGCGTCGCGGACGCCGACTCGTGAATGGCGGTCACCGACGGACGCCCGGTGCCGAGTGCCTGGGACGGCGGCGGTAAGCGTATACCGGACGGGAGCGAACGGCAACGTATGAGAGCGCGGCGGGAGTTTCGGGACCGGCGCGGCGTCGAAGTCGAGGTGCTGGACGCGCTCGTCGATCGTTCGGAGGAAGGGATGACCGTCTTCGAGGTCCGCGCCGCCGTCGACGCCGACATCGACGAGATCGAGGCGGCGCTGGCGGCGCTGAAAGACGACGGCCTCATCTCCGTCGAGGACGGCGAGGACCGCGTCGTCATCCTGGTCGACGACCGCGTCGTGCCGGATCCCGAGGCAGATCGAACCGAAGAACGGGGCTACATCGACGCGATCCGGGACCGGCTCGGGCTGTGACGAGGGCTGCATCGATGCGGACAGAGCTGGAAACGCCTCGAGCGCCTTCGAGCGCTCGTCGGGACGGGCGCGTCCCGGGACGCTGCGGTTTTCCCGCGGGAGCCCCCATAGGTGTGTAATGACTATCGTCACGGAAGCACACGAGGCACACGGTGCGACGTTCGAGGAGCGCGCCGGACGCAAGGTCGTCCGCGAGTACGGCCGCCCGGCGCGGACTCACCGCGCGGTGCGCAACGGCGCGGGCGTGATCGAGATGGCGTACGGCGGCGTCGTCGTCGAGGGCGACGACCGCGTCGACTTCGTCGACGACACCGTCTCCAACCGCGTCCCCCGAACCGACGGCAAGGGTGTCTACGCGCTGCTACTGGACCCGCAGGGGCGGGTCGAGACCGACCTCTACGTCTACAACGCCGGCGAGCGACTGCTGTGTTTCACGCCGCCGACGCGTGCGGGCCCGCTCGCCGAGGAGTGGGCCGGGAACGTCTTCATCCGCGACGTTGAGGTACGCGAGGCCTCGACGGACTTTGCGGTCTTCGGCGTCCACGGCCCGCAGTCGACCGAGAAGATCGCGAGCGTCCTGAACGGCGGCGGGTCGCCCGAGCCAGCCCTGACCTTCGTCCGTGGCTCGATGGGCGGCGAGGGTGTCACCGTGATCGCTACCGACGGACCCGCCGGCGAGGAGGGCTACGAGGTGGTCTGCTCCGCAGACGCCGCCGAGCGGGTCTTCGAGACGCTCCTGACGTTCGGGATGAACGCCGTCCCGTTCGGCTACGAGACCTGGGAGACGCTCACCGTCGAAGCCGGGACGCCGCTGTTCGAGTCGGAACTCGACGGTCGGATCCCGAACGTCCTCGGCGTCCGCAACGCGCTCGACTTCGAGAAGGGCTGTTACGTCGGCCAGGAGATCGTCTCGAAGGTCGAAAACCGCGGCCAGCCGAGCCAGCGACTCGTCGGCCTCCGGCTGGACGGCGCCGCTGGTGGAGAGGCGGCCGACGCGGCCGAGACCGACTGGCTCCCCGACGCCGGGACCGCCGTGACAGCGGACGGCGAAGAGGTGGGGGAGGTAACGCGGGCCGTCGTGAGCCCGTCGCTGTCGGTGCCGATCGCGCTGGCGCTCGTCGACTTCGAGGTCGGAGACGGGTCGTTCGCCGTCGATTTCGGCGGGGAGTCAGTCGACGCCGACCTCACAGCGCTCCCCTTCGTCGAGGGGAGCGCGGTCTCGGCCCGAGCGCCCACGTATCCGGCCGAGTGAGTCCGAATCTGACGGGAAAGTTCCTCTCCGGGCGGGTTTCTGCGTCGAACGGGTGGTTCTAACCCCGGACCAAATACTAAGACCACGTACTCCCAAGCCCTCACAATGAACCAACGTGATCGTCTCTCAACCGGCATCGCTGGACTCGACGACATCCTCTCGGGTGGACTGCTCCGGGAGCGGGCGTATATGGTGACCGGCAGTGCCGGCACGGGCAAGACGATCATCGGCCTCCACTTTCTCACTGCGGGCCTCGAAGCGGGCGAGGATGCGCTGTTCGTCGCCTTCGAGGAAGCTCCGGCCGACCTCAAGGCCGACGCGGCCGGGCTCGGGTTCGACACCGAGGCGATCTCGTTTGTGGATCTCTCGCCGGACGCAGACCGGTTCGTCGCCGAGGAATCATACGACGTGTTCCAGCCGGACGTCGTCGAGGGATCCGGCGTCTCCGCGCAGATCGTCGACGCGGTCGAGGAGACACAGCCCGATCGGGTGTTCGTCGACCCGCTCTCGCACCTGGAGTATCTAGCGCCGGACGAGTATCAGTATCGCCAGGAAGTTGCTGGGTTCGTCACCTACCTCACCGGCGAGGGCGCGACGGTGCTTTTCAGTTCGCAGGCAGCCCTCCCGGGCGAACGGCCGACGCTGGAGTATCTCTGCGACGGGAGTATCAAACTCGATCGCGCCGAAAAGGGCCGGACCATCGAGGTGACGAAGCTCCGCGGATCGTCGTTCCTCTCGGGAGAACACACGCTGCGTATTTCGGGCGACGGAATGCAGGTGTTCACGAAGCTCTCGCCCGACGCCCACCACCGAAATCGGAAGTTGACGACGCTTTCGTCCGGCGTCGACGAACTCGATCGGTTGCTGCACGGCGGCATCGAGGGGCGGACGGTAACGGTGGTGAGCGGCTCCAGCGGTGTCGGGAAATCGACGACGGCGGCGCAGTTCGCGGCGGCGTCGGCCGCCCGCGGGGAGCGTGCGGTCTTCTATCTCTTCGAGGAAACCAGAGACACCTTCGTCCGACGGTCCGAGAGCCTCGGCCTCCCGATCCGTGAGTTAGAGGAGGCGGGGACGCTCGCCGTCGAAGAGATCGAAGCGCTCTCCGTGTCGCCCGACGAGTTCGCCAGCCAGGTCCGAACGGAAGTGGAAGACAGAGACGCCGAGTTCGTCGTGATCGACGGGATCTCGGGGTACCGGCTCTCGATCCGGGGCGACGAACAGGAACTGATCAGGGAACTACACTCGCTCGGGCGCTACCTCAAGCGGATGGGTGTAAGCGCCGTCTTCATCGACGATATCGACTCGGTTACCGGTGACTTCGAACCGACGAGTTCCCAGATCAGTTACCTCGCGGACAACCTCCTCTTTCTCCGGTATCTCGAAGCCGGCGGCGAACTCCGGAAGGCGATCGGCGTGCTCAAAAAGCGGACCGGCGACTTCGAGCGGACGCTCCGGGAGTTCGAGATCCGCGGCGACGGCATCCACGTGGGCGAACCGTTAACCGGGCTACGCGGCATCCTCACGGGGACGCCGGAGTGGGAGGGCGACAGCCCGTTCGGTCCCAAAGAAGCAGGCCCGAGGGACGAGCCACCCGACGCCGGATCGAGTGGGGATCCCGGCGGCTCAGACGGTCCTAGATGACTGACGACGCGTCCGATCCGGTTACCGACGTCCTCGTCCTCGTGTCGGCACCCGGAAACCGACGGGTACTGGTCTCGTGGGTGAAAAACACCGAGGGGCACCGACTGGTCGAGCTAGTTGACCCAGATGAGGAGGCCTCGCTGCCGTCGTTCGACGTCTGCCTGGCAGATCGACCCGGGATTCGGCGGTTCGCCGACGGAATTCGTGCGGCCCAGCAACGGAATCGAACGTTTCTGCCCTGTCTGCTGGTCGAAGAGAGCGGACGGAGCCTCGATGGGCTCGACAACGCGATTCTCGAGCTAGTCGACGACGTGGTGACGGCGCCGATCGATCCCGCACAGCTCCGGTTCCGAATCGACACCCTCGCGCGTCGCCGACGCCTCTCACAGCACCTCCAGGAGAGCGAAGCGCGCTACCGACGGCTGTTCGAGTTGGCCCCGAACGCCGGCTTTCTCCTCGAAGACGGCGAGATCCGCGCGACGAACCGTGCCGCCGAGCAGTTCTTCGACTGCGACACGGAGGCACTCGTGGGGCGCTCTCTCGCAGCGGCCGTCGCCGATGAGGACCGGCCGTCGTTCCAGCAACTGATCGCGGAGGCGCCGTCGGAAATCGGTCCCGAGGGGCCGCGATACCGGACGGTCGCGTGCAATCTCGACGGCGACACCGCGATCTGTGAGGTGGCCGCTGTCCGAACCGGCGAGTCCGACGAGCGACTGGTCCTCGTTCGCGACATGACGGAGCACATCGAGCGGCAGCGTCGGCTCGAACTCTACCGCCGAGCGATGGACGAGGCGACCATCGGCGTCACGATCACCGACCCCAGCCTCCCCGACAACCCGCTGATCTACGTCAACGATCGGTTCGTCGAGATGACGGGCTACGACCGCGAGGAGGCGCTCGGGCACAACTGTCGGTTCCTGCAGGGGGACGGCACCGACGAGGAAGCAGTCGGTCGAATCAGGGCGGCGATCGACGACGAGCGCCCCGTGACGGAGATCATCCTGAACTATCGGAAAAACGGCGAGCCGTTCTACAACGCCCTCGACGTGATGCCCGTTCGCGACGCCGACAACGTCGTGACGAACTTCCTCGGGTTTCAGCGGGACGTCACAGAGCAGGTCAGAAACAGACGCCGCCTCTCGGTACTCGACCGCGTCCTCCGGCACAACGTCCGCAACCGGATGAACGTCGTCGTCGGCCACACCGAACAGCTCTCGGATCACGACGATCCGGCGGTGCGGGAGGCAGCAGCGCGTATCCGTGGGGCCGGTGAGGAACTCTTAGAACAGAGCGACACCGCACGGCGGTTCCGTGACGTCGTAAGCAGCGGCCCCAGCGTCGAGATCCGAGATCTCACCGCGGACGCACGGGAAGCTATCGCTGAGGTCCGATCAGGATATCCGGCGGCCACCATCCACGAATCCCTGCCCGACTCGGCGCCGGTCCGCGGCGGGCAGGGCATCCCGCTGGCAGTGTCGGAGCTCATCGAGAATGCAGCCGAACACGGCGAATCGCCGATCGTCGTCCGCGTCGAGCCGGGGGCGACGGAGACGCACCTCACAGTGTCGGACCAGGGAGCCGGCATCCCCGAGCAGGAACTCACCGTCTTCAGCGACGACGAGGAACAGCCGACGGAGCACTCGGGTGGCGTCGGCCTCTGGCTCATCCGCTGGACGGTCGAACGGGCCGGCGGCCAGATCGAGTACACCGGCGAGAACGAGACGAGGGTGCAGCTATCCTTCCCGACGGCGAACGGGAAGTCCTGATCGGCGTCCGTCGCTCGCCCGTCGCCGAGGGAGCGAGAGGCGCCGCTGGCACAGCAATCGAGCGTGCCGACCAGGAACGTCGACCGGACAATTTCGGCCGCGAGCTATCGCCCGACCAGCTTCGCGAGGTGCTCGCGGGAGAAGAAGGACGTCGGACGATCCATATGGACGCCGATTTCGCCGGACAGCGCCCGGAGGCCGAGCTGCTGGACCGGCTCCGGAAGCGAGTAGGCCCGCCGGATCCAGCGGCCGAGTGCGATCTCCCGGGAGAGTTCAGCGCGCCACGCCGACTCGTAGTCCCGGAGCGATCCCGGATCGTCGGGATCGACAGCGTCGACCGCACAGTCGGCCGCAGTCATTCCATAGAGGATCCCACCCCCGGTGAACGGTTTCGTCTGAGCGGCCGCATCGCCGATCAGGAATGCCCGGCGGCTGTGCACCCGCTCCGGCGGGCCGATCGGGATCGCGCCCGAACAGAAGTGCTCGGTATCGACGTCGTACGCCGCTGTGAGCCGGTCGAACAGCTCGTTGACCGACGTCCCTGGCGGCGCGCCGAGGCCGTATTCGACGCCCGCGTCGCCGCGGGGGATCCGCCAGGCGAAAAAGCGCGGCGCGGTGAGATGGACGTCGACGAAGTCGCCGTCGTCGGGGGCGGGATCGAACGCGAGGACGCCGTGGAGGATCTCGCCGGGTTCGGGGAGTCCACACTGCTTCCGGACGCGGGAAGTAGGGCCGTCGCAACCGGCGACCATCTTCGCGCGGACGGCCTCGGTCCCGTCCTCGTTCGAGACGGTGAGCGCGACGTCTTCGGCGCGCTCGTCGACGTCGACGACGGTGTGTTGCTCCCAGACGTCGGCGCCCGCCTCTCTCGCACAGTCGGCAAGCGTCCGATCGAGTTCGACCCGGTCGATCACGTTCGAGACCTCCTCGCGCTTGTAGAACGGGTGTGCCGCCGAGTCGGGACCGCCGACGTGGAACCGCGCGCCGTAGACGCGGTTCTGCAACAGTTCCGACTTCGCGTCATCGGGGACGTAGCCCCAGATGTCGGTGCTTACGTGCCCCGAGCAGGCCAGCGGCGTTCCGACCGTTCCCCGCTCGAACGCGACGACGTCGTAGCCGGCCTCGGCCGCACGGCGAGCGAAGCGTGCGCCGGCCGGGCCGACGCCGACGACCGCGAAATCGTACATCACCAGTCAGTAGCGGGCCCGCCGGCAAATAGCGTTCGGGTCCGGCGTCGGTGTCGAGCGTCCGGGGTGGCGGTGAACTTCGCAGATCAGGCCGCGTCCTCGACGACCGCCAGCCCCTGTGTCGTCCGGTCGTCGAACGCCGCCGGCCACTCGACGTCGACGCGGGCGAAGGTGTCGCCGCCGTCGCCCGTTCGGTAGAGGCCGCGGTCCGTGAGCGCGAACAGTTCGCCGTCGTCGACCCCGGCAGCGAGCGTCGCCCGGAGCGCGCCCTCGCCGGTCGGGACGGCAGTCGTATCGAGCCGTTCCCACTCGGTGGTCTCCGTCGGTTCGGCGGCCGCACTCGCCGTCCGTTCGGCTGCGTCGCCCCCGCCTGCCCCGTCCGTGTCGCTCCCCACGCGGTCGTGTTTTCGATAGAGATACGACGCCGCGTGCTCGGGCGTGTGGGCCCGTCGGGCGCCCGCGGCCGCCGAAAGGAGAATGCGACCTGGATCGCCCGGATCGATCGCGACGCTCCAGCAGTAGCGGTGTCGCAGCCCCTCCTGCGGGAAGGTCCACGTCTCCCCGCCGTCGTCGCTCTCGGCGTAGCCATCGCCCGCGGCGGCGCGGACGACGTCGGGCGCGTCGGGATGAATCGCGATCGTGTGGGTATCCCGCCGAGTCGAGGGGGCGCGTTCGTCCCAGGTTTCCCCGCCGTCCCGCGTCCGAACCAGCGCCCCCGCTTCGACCGCGACCAGGAGGTGATCCGGATCGCTCGGGTCGACCGTGATCCACCGGACGTGGTGCGTGTCGGGACGCGGCGGGAACGACCACTCCGGCGCGGAGGGGAGGTCCGTCAGCGCGGAAAGTTCCGCCCAGGTCGTTCCCCCATCCGTCGATCGGTAGACAGCGCTCGGTTCGGTCCCGGCGTAGACGACGTCGGGGTCGTGCGGCGAGACGGTCACGCTCGTCACCGCGTCCGGGAGCGTCTCGGCGCCGACGCGGTCCCAGGTCTCCCCACCGTCGCGAGAGCGGTGGAGCCCGGCCTCGAACGTCCCACAGAAGACCCGCTCCGGCGCCGCGGCCGCGGCGTCGAGACACTCGACGTCCTCGCGCTCGAAGGTGTAGGCGGCCGAGGGCGTCGGGGTATCGTTCTCCTCGCCGTCCGCAACGTCGCGTACGACTAAGACGCCAGCACGGGAGGCAGCGTAGCAGGTGACCATACAGAGGGTACGCGAGCCAGTCACTTCACTGTGGGATGCGATTCAGCGTATCGGCCCCGATGCGATCCGCCGAGAAGTTCGTCACAGAGAGCTGGTCGCATAGCAGACCACCGTCTCGGAATCGGTGCGGATTCCGCAATCCAAAAACGGCCTCCCTCACGCCACGGGACTCTGTAATTCCGTCTCTATCTCCAGTTGTTCCAACTCCCATTGGAGATATTCGCGTAATCCTTCCTCTATCGGTCGGTGCTCGATGCCGAGTTCCCGGACAGCTTTCGAGTTGTCGACCAACACGCGTCCGCTGCTGAAGAATTCCAACAGTTCGCTCTCGAATCCCTCAGGTGGTCGCGTGACGGCCTCGACGGGCTTGATCCCACGACTCAACCAATAAAAGATCGTGCCAGAAACCGCCCGTGGTGCTGGAATGTCAGTCATCTCTTCGACTATTTCGAGTACTTCGGCCACGCCTCGTGGCTCGTTTGCGATAATGTACTCTTCACCGGGAGATCCCCGCTCCATCGCTCGAAGGAGGTTCGCAGCGGTGTCCTCGACGTAGTCCCACGGCAACGCGAAATCCGAGGGAACCATCGGGAGGTCCTGTTGGAGATGGCCGAGGAACGCTGTCCGGGGCGTGCCGCCGTAGTCCTTGTCTCCTGGTCCGTAGATGGCTCCGAGTGTTGCGATTACGAGCGGGAGTCCGTCCGCGATCATCGGTTCGGCGACCTCGTAATGGGCACGCCATTTCGTCCGCTGGTACACCGATGGGAACGAGTTCGGCGCGCGATACCATTCGTCGACGTGTTCTCCGCCGGTGTTTCCGTATACCCCGACGGTGCTGACGTAGACGCCCTTTGGGACGTCCAGGTCGTCCATCAGTTCGAGCACGTTACGCGTGCCGTCGACGTTGATACGCTCGGCCTTCTCGGCGTTCCACGGACCCGGGCCGACCTGGAACCAGGCAGCGAGATGGAAGACCCCGTCGACTCCCTCCATCGCGCTTCGCATACTTTCCTTCTCGGTGATGTCGCCCTCGACGACCGTCACCGATTCGGAGAGATGGTCGGCGTTCGTCCGATCCCGGGTCAATGCGATCACCTCGTGACCGTTCGCTTCGAGCCGATCGACGAGATGGGTGCCGATGAACCCTGTCGCCCCCGTGACGAAGTACTCCATACCGAATTTTCATTATCATTTATAATAGTATTTCGCCTCGAACAGCCAGATAGCCCTCGAAGTGAGCACCGGGACGGGACGACAACAGTCGTGATCAGTCGTCGTCTGCGGCCGGGGCGGGCTTGTGTCGATCCGCGCGTGGACCCTCCACGTCGACATCGGGGAGCAGGTCACGGAGGTACCGTCCGGTGTGGGACTCGTCGGTGCGCGCGACCTCCTCGGGCGTTCCCGTGGCGACGATCCGCCCGCCGCCCTCGCCGCCCTCCGGCCCGAGGTCGACGATGTTGTCCGCGTTCTTCACCAGATCGAGTTCGTGCTCGACGACGACGACCGTGTTTCCGTTGTCGGTGAGCCGCTGGAGTACGTCGATCAGTTTGCGCTCGTCCTCCTTGTGGAGGCCCGTCGTCGGCTCGTCGAGGAGATACAGCGTGTCGCCGGTCTGCTTTTTGCCGAGTTCCTCCGCGAGCTTGACACGCTGGGCCTCCCCGCCCGAGAGCGTCGTCGACGGCTGCCCGAGCGTCATATAGCCGAGGCCGACGTCCTCCAGCAGCTGGAGTCGCCGGCGGAGCTGGGAGTTGGCCTCGAAAAAGTCCAATGCCTCCGAGACCTCCATATCGAGGACGTCCGCGATCGTCTCGCCCTTGTAGGTCACGTCGAGCGTCTCGTCGTTGTAGCGGGCGCCGTCGCACTCCTCACAGGGCACGTAGACGTCCGAGAGGAAGTTCATCTCGATCTTGACCGTGCCCTGCCCGCCGCAGGCCTCACACCGGCCGCCCTTCACGTTGAACGAGAAGCGGCCCTTCTCGTAGCCGCGCTGCTTCGAGAGCTTCGTCTCCGCGAAGAGCTTCCTGACGTGATCGAAGACGCCGGTGTACGTCGCGGGGTTCGACCGCGGCGTCCGCCCGATCGGCGACTGGTCGATCAGCCGCACGGTCTCGATCTCCTCGATTCCCTCGATTTCGTCGTGGTCGCCGGGGTCGACGGAAGTGTTGTCGTTCATCTCGCGGGCGAGGCCCTTGTAGACGATCTCGTGCATCAGCGTCGACTTCCCCGACCCCGACACGCCCGTGATCGCGGTGAACTGCCCGATCGGGATCGACACGTCGATGTCCTTCAGGTTGTGCTGGCGCGCCCCGCGGACGGTCAGCGCCTTGTCGGATTCCCGGCGCTCGTCAGGCACAGGGATCGACTTCCGTCCGGCGAGGTAGTCGCCCGTCACGGAGCCGTCGGCCGCACAGACGTCGTCGAAGTCGCCCTGGACGACGATGTCGCCGCCGCGCTTGCCCGGGCCGGGGCCCATATCGATGATGTTGTCGGCGCGCCGCATCGTCTCCTCGTCGTGTTCGACGACGATCAGGGTGTTACCGAGGTCGCGCAGGCCCTCTAAGGTGTCCAGCAGCCGGTCGTTGTCGCGCTGGTGCAGGCCGATCGAGGGCTCGTCGAGGACGTAGAGGACGCCGACGAGGCCGGAGCCGACCTGCGTGGCGAGGCGGATGCGCTGGCTCTCGCCGCCGGAGAGCGTCGACGCCTCCCGGTCGAGGGTGAGATACTCCAGGCCGACTTCCTCCATAAAGCCGAGTCGCGCACGGATCTCCTTGAGGATCTCCTCGGCGATCGTCCGCTCCCGCTCGGTGAGTTCGGCCTCCAGCCCCTCGAAGTGTTCGAGGGCGTCGCCGATGCTCATCTGGTTGACTTCGGTGATCGCAGTGTCGGCGACGAGGACGTGCCGGGACTGCTCTTTCAGCCGCGTCCCCTCGCAGGCGGGGCACGTGGTGACCGCCATATAGTCCTCGATGTGCTCTCTGGTCGACTCGGATTCGGTCTCGACGTGGCGGCGTTCGAGGTTCGGGATGACGCCCTCGAAGCGCTTGGTCTTCCGGCGCGTGCCGTTTTTCGTCTGCCGCTCGAAGACGACCTCCTCGTCGGTGCCGTAGAGGAACTGCCGCTGGACGTCGTCCTCTAAGTCCTCGAAGGGCGTCTCGACGCTCACGCCGAAATGCGCCGCCACGGCGTCGAGCCGCGTCCGGTAGTAGGAGCGGTTGTACGACCACGCCTCGAAGACGTCTTTGATCGGCTTCTCGGGGTCGCGGACGACGAGATCCTCGTCGACCTCTTTTGTCTGGCCGAGGCCCTCACACTCCGGACACGCGCCGTGCGGGCTGTTGAACGAAAAGGAACGCGTCTCGATCTCCGAGAACTGGAAGTCGGAGTTGGGGTTGCCCAGTTCCTCGGAGAACTCGACGACCAGCCGGTTGTCGCCCTCGCCCGCGAGCGCGCCGGTCGAGCGGGTGTTCGAGGCGAAGGGTCCGTCCTCGGGCGGGTCCGGCACGATCACCTTCAGGACGCCTCCGGCTTCCTCCAGCGCGGTCTCGACGGAGTCGGCGAGCCGCGAGCGACCCTCGGCGCTGATCTTCACGCGGTCGACGATCACGTCAATCGTGTGGTCGTAGTTCTTGTCCAGATCCGGCTGCTCCACCGTCAGGTCGTAGGAGTCGCCGTCGACTTCGACGCGAGCGTACCCCTCGCTGACGAGGTCCTCGAAGAGGTCCTCGAAGGCGCCCTTCTGGTCGCGGACGACCGGCGCGGCGATCTTCGCCCGGGTCCCCTCCGGAAGTTCCAAGAGCGCGTCGACCATCTCCCCGGCGGACTGTTCGCCGACCTCCTCGCCCGTGACGGGATCGTACTGCGTCCCGACGCGGGCATAGAGGAGTCGGAGGTAGTCGTGGAGTTCGGTCACCGTCCCGACCGTCGAGCGGGGGTTGTTGGCGGCGTTCTTCTGGTCGATCGAGATGGCCGGGGAGAGTCCCTCGACAGCCTCGACCTGCGGTTTGTCCATCTGCCCGAGGAAGTTGCGGGCGTACGCCGACAGCGACTCGATGTACCGCCTTTGGCCCTCGGCGTAGACCGTCTCGAAGGCGAGCGACGATTTCCCCGACCCCGAAAGTCCGGTGACGACAGTGAACGTCTCGCGCGGAATCCGGACGTCGAGGTCCTTGAGGTTGTGCTCTTCGGCCCCTCGAACCTCGATAAAGTCCTTGCTCATCTACGCCCCGCTATGGAGAGCGGAGAGGAAAGGGCGTCGGTTCCGGCGGTCGGGGCAAACGCACACGACGACTGCCCCGAAACGTTGGGAGGCTTCGCAAACCTGTACTACGTCCCGCGTTCGGCGATATACCCCTGCTTGCACTCGGGACAGATGTCGCCGGGTCGGAGCGTTGCGGCGTCTTTGGTCCGAGCGAGCCCACAGTTCGGACAGTAGAGTTCGGCCCGCTCGTCGGGGACCTCCGAATCTGCCGTCACCGAGTTCGGCGCCCGTGCGAACCCCTCGCCGCCGGAGTCTGACTGTCCCGCATCGGACCCGGCGGACTCCGACTCCGCCGCCCGGTACACCTTCGTGTCCCCGTCGTCGCCAGTCGTCGGCTCGTCGGCCGCCGGCTCTCCATCCGAGTAGACAGCGGTTTCTGTCCCGTCGGATTCGACCTCAAACTCCGGTGGAACCGGGACTGCTGTCGGCGATGTTTCGTAGTCCGTCGTCAGGGTCGCATCGTCGAGAAGCCCGAGGTCGGCGAGTCTCCCTGCGATATCGGCGACGACGTCGCGGGCGCCGGCCGGCGTCGCGCTCTCGACCAGTACCGTCCCGTTGCCGAAAATGATGGCGACCGCCTCCGGGTCGTCGGACTGGTAGATCAGCCCTGGAAGCCGGTCCGGATCGTAGGTGATATCTTCGAGTCCCAGTCCGATCGCGGCCGCGTTGAGGTTCAATACCCGGTCGAGATCGGTCAGCGCCGTCGTGGTGGTCGGCGCTTCGACCGCAGCGTCCATCGCTGCGGCCTGCGAGAGCACCTGCTCGGGTGGGACCGCCGTTTCTGCCATACCGGTGACACTCCGACGCCGAAAAATAAGCCTTCTGACGGACGGGAGGGCGGCGATGGTCGCTCCGACGCCGATCAGGTTAGTTTCTCGCGGGCGATCTCCATCCCACCCGGCGCGAGGATGAGTTCGTCCTCGCCCTTCTGGACGATGTCACCGCCGACGTCTTCGGTGACCTGTCGGAGCGAGTCGACGATTTTCTCCACCGTGCCGTCGGCCGTGTTATGCCGCGTGATGTCGGCAATCACGAGGTCCCCGTCGTAGATGGCGTCGATGATCACCATCGCGTCCCGCTTTTCGCTGACCGTCGCGACGTGGACGCGAGATCCCTGCGACGCGGTGCTGGCTGCCGTGTCGGGATCGTCGACCGTGTCGCCTATGCGAGGTCCATCGCCGACCGACTGACCATCCCCACCAGTGGACGTGTCCGTCGCGTCCGCCTCATATACTTTCGTCTCAGACTCGTCCGTGGGCGGGTGGTCCGTCCCCGCCCCCTCCTCGGGGTAGACGGACGTCCGCCTCCCCTCTGCAAACTCGGGCGGAACCGGGACCTCGCTGGGCGACACCACAACCTCATCTGTCACCTGACTGTTGGGGCCCCCCACCATCCCCAGATCTACGAGCCCGAGCGTGATATCGGCGACGAGTTCCGCGGCCGGGTCTGCGCTCTCGACGAACAGGGTGCCGTCGTCGAAGAGAACGGCGACTGCCGCCGCGTCGTCGGGGCGGTAGATCAACCCCGGGAAGCGATCGGGATCGTACACGATCTCTTCGAGGTCCAGCCCGACGGCGGCGGTTTCGAGATCCAGCGCTGTGTCGAACTGCTTTATCTCCGTCGTGGTGTCCGGCTCATCGACCCCGAAGCCCAGCGCGTCGAGTCGCGCGACCAGCCGGTCGGTCGGCACAGTCTGTCGAGTCACGGCGCATATTTCGGGATCGAACGACCTGATTCTATCGACAGTGAGAACTGAACACGGGCGGTCAGAACCGGCGCGTCAGGTATCAGTTCAGTTTCTCGCGGGCGACGCCGACGCCGGTCGGGGCGATGATGATCTGGTCGTCGCCCTTCTGGGCGATGTCGCCGTCGACCTCTTCGGCGACCTGCCGGAGGGAGTCGACGATGTGCTCCATCGTGCTGTCTTTTGTGGTGTGCCGCGTGATGTCCGCGATTACCAGATCGCCGTCGTAAACGGCGTCTTTGATCGCGACGACGTCCTGCTGTTCGCTGATCGTCGCGATCCGGACGTTCATACCGACGTCGCCACGCGAGGTCTCGATCCCCTCGACGTCGAGGTCGAGATACTCGTCGGTCGTGTGCTGTCCGCCCCCGCTCGCGATCTTGCTGATGATGCCCATACCGACCACAAACGGCAGTAACACGTTAGTTCTTACGTCAGACGTGCGTCTGACGCCGAGGAGTGTTCAGAACCTCACGGGATTTTTGTCGGGATGTCAACCGGCGGCGCCGACGGGCAAAGACGGAATCGCAGATCAGACCGCAAAGTCGAAGAGTTCGTCGCCGACGTGGTGGATCGACTCGACGACCTTTCCGGAGTCGCCGGTCATCTCCGACCCGTCGACGAGCGCCCGCCCGATTGCGAGCACCTTCCCGTGGGTCTCCTCGGCGATCGTGACGAGGTCTCCCGCCGTGATGTCGGGGTCTGCCTCGACGATCCCCGGCCGCATCACGTCCGCGCCGTCGCTGACGAAGGAGATCGCCCCCGCGTCGACGGTGACGACCCCCGTCGAGGGTTCGTGTCGGTTCGCACCCTGGACGGTCAGAAACGGTTCCGACTCGAAGGCGACCACGTCCGGCTCGCCGTCGACGAGGACCACGTCGAACGGTTCGTCGGCGAGTTCGACCATCTCGTAGGTGTCGCCGTCGAGTTCGACACCCGTCGTCGAGGCGATGTCGGCCTCCAGGTCGTCGATCTCGTCGGCGCGGAGGTGGTGGCGGGATTTGACCTGCATACGCGACTGCAGGATTCGCCCGCCGATAAATCACGCGACACGAGCCGCCGGGCGAGGGTCGGTAGTCGGAAAAACGCTAAGTGGGGGCCGTGCCTGTCTCAGAGTATGTGGCGCTCCCGGAACAACCGGGACGGGACGACCGTCGTCTGTATTGCCTGCGGCACGTCGATCCCGCGCTCGGAGGCACGCGAATACGACAAGCGGGGCAACCGCTGGGAGAGACACGGCAAGACGTTCGAACATCTCTGCAAGGAGTGTTATCGTGACCTCTGTCATCAGCCCCGCGAGGGGCTCGAATCGCTGTTGGTCGACGTAGAGCAGGGAACCGCGGGGACGGACTTCGATGGGGAAGCGACGGAGGCGGATTCCGAAGACGGGCCGCCGGCAACGCCCGATGACGAGTCGGCGGAGGACGCAGACATGGATCGGTCGCGGGCGGCGTTTCTCGCACGGTACTTCAGTGCCGTCGAGGAGCGATACGGGCCGGCAGAGGAACCGGGCCGAGAGTCCTGATCTGCGGATCCCCGAAGCGGCCCGTCCGAACCGCTAGGTCCCGATCACGACTGCTTCTCGGATCTCCAGGGCCGTCTCGTATTCCTCGCGTCTGTCAGTCGCTGAACCGATCCGTCGGAGTTGCTGGGCGTGGGCCCGTCTCGCAGCATCGATTGCCCGCTCGGACAGGCCGAGTTCCGATCCCAGTTCGTCCCAGTGTCCCTCGGGAACGAGGAAGATTGCCCGTTCCTCGTCGTCGAGAGCGCACTCGTAGGACCGCCGGTACTCGTCGAGTCGAGAGCTGAGATGTGCCTGCACCCGGCGGAGTAACGGCCCGATCCGCGCCGGCGCGACGCTGGCCGTCGCACCCGTATAGCGGATGACGTCGCCGTCGAGCGGGACCGACACCTCCGCCGCGGGTGCTGTCTCGTCGGCCGCCGGCTCTTCTCCCCCACCGTCGGCCGCGGCCCCGCCACCCTCGACATCGTCGTCGCCGTTAGCGGACATCTCAGCCACCGGCGCGCATCGCCTTCTGGGAGAAGCGTTCGACCAACTTATCGAGCGCGTCGGGGTGGCCCTCGAAGATGACGGTCACCTCCGTCAGCGACAGCGACGGGCCGATCGCAATCTTCTCGGCGGAGAGAGAGGCCCTCCACTCGTCGGCCTCGACGTGCTCGTCGTCGACGATGTCGCCGCCGAGTTTCTCCAGATAGCGACGGGCCAGTCGAATTGAGATTCCACGGTAGGACCTCTCGTTTGTGACCCAGTCGTCGCTCACGGTCGGCCTCCCGAACAGCCACCCGCGACCGGCGGGAAGATACTGAACGTGTCGTCCGGTTCGATCGGGGTGTCGAGCCCCTCCATGTGTTCGACGTCGCTCCCGTTCAGGAGCACGTTCACCTGGGGCCGGATCGCGCCATCCTCCAGAATCTGTCCCTCGAGCCCCTCGAATTCGGATTCGAGCGCGACGATGACGTCGCCGACGGTGTTTGCGTCGTACTCGCGGGAGATCGTCTTGTTGCCGACCGCCTCCCGGAAGGTGGCGAAGAACCGCAGTTGTAAGGACATATCCGATACAGGGGCGGACCGGATAAAAAGGATTTGCGCCAGTGTGAGCGGGCCGCCATCGGCCGGCCGAACCGCCGCAACCGCCCCGACGCCCAATATTATCAGGGTGCAGAGAGGAGTTGGACGCAGCCACGATGCAGGACGAGTTGACCCCGTGTCACTACGTCGAAATCGACCCGGAACCGTCGTCGACGTCCCCGCCGTCGGTGAACCGGCTCCTCGACAACCGGAGTCGAACGCGGTACGTGCCGAAGGACCTCCGGTGTGAGTACTGCGAAGCGACGGGGGAGGAGTTCCCCTGGTTCCAGCGGATTTCCGCCGGCGACGTCGACTCCGGTCGCCCGGAGAGGGACCTGTACTTCTGCGGGATCGTCTGTCTCGCCGCGTACTGCCACGACCGCTTCCCGGCGTTCTCGCCCGACACCCTCCCGACGTCGATCCAGTATACCGAGTCAGCGACTGACGACTGAAGTCGTGGGCTTCCGCCTCGTATATCTGTGAGCGGCTTCCTCACGGACCGACCCACCATTTTATTCGCACGTCTCCCGAATCATTCGTATGGGAACTCGGATCCTCGTCCCGATGGACGACTCGGAGATGGCTCGGCGGGCGCTCACGTACGCCCTCGAAAACCACCCGGACGCCGAGATCACCGTCCTGCACGTGGTGGGAAATCCCTCGTCGATGATGGGTTCCGCGGCGGGACTCGCACTCGAAGACGACCCGGAAGCGGCGGCCGAAGAGCAAGCCGAGGAAATTTTCGACCCCGCGCGGGAACTCGCCGCCGAGTACGACACGGAAATCGAGACCGCAATCCGTTCGGGGAGTCCGGCATCGGTGATCGTGACGGCGGCCGAGGCGTTCGATACGGTCGTCATCGGAAGCCACAGCGGTTCGCTGGTCCAGGACCTGTTCGTCGGCAATATCGCAAAGAAGGTGGTCTCGGAGTCGCCGGTGCCCGTGACTGTCGTGCGGTGAGGCGAACCGGGAACAGCCGGCTGCGGGGCGATACCCACCCATCCGGTCCGAGGCTTTTAATTCCAGGAGGGCGGAGAATCCACCGTGTCGACCACCGGCGAGTACGAGCGGTTCTTCCCCTACGAGGAGCCGTACCCGAACCAGCGCTCGGCGATGGCGGAGATCGCGACGGCGCTGGACGACGAGCGCGACGTGCTGCTCGAAGGAGCGCCGGGGACCGGCAAGACGCTCTCGGCGCTCGTTCCCGCACTCGAGTACGCCCAGCGGACGGACAAGACGGTCGTCATCACCACCAACGTCCACCAGCAGATGCGACAGTTCGTCGAGGACGCCCGCGCGATCACCGAGGAGGAACCGATCCGGGCGGTCGTCTTCAAAGGGAAATCGTCGATGTGTCACATCGACGTCGGATACCAGGAGTGTCAGACCCTCCGCGATACGACGCGGACGCTCGTCGAGAAGGAAGAGGAACGGTCCGAACTGAACCGGCAGTCTGAGGCGCTGCTCGATCGGATCCGGGAGGGCGAGGAGGGAGCGGCCGAGGCTCGCACCGCCGTGACCGACGAACTCGAATCCGTCGAGTCGGACCTGGAGGAACTCAGAGAGGGCAACGTCTGTGACCACTACCACAACAACCTCGTCGAGAACACCGACGAGTTCTTCGAGTGGCTCTTCGCGGACGTCCGGACGCCCGAAGAGATCTACGCGTACGCCGACGAACAACAGCTCTGCGGCTACGAACTTCTCAAGGAGGGGATGGAGGCGGTCGATCTGGTGGTCTGTAACTACCACCACCTGCTGGACCCCGCGATCCGCGAGCAGTTCTTCCGGTGGCTGGGACGCGAGCCCGGAGAGGTCGTCACCGTCTTCGACGAGGCGCACAACATCGAGGCCGCCGCCCGCGACCACGCGAGTCGGGCCCTGACCGAGAACACGCTCGAAGAGGCGCTCGCGGAACTCGACGACGTCGACGACTCCCGGGCCGACGCCGCCGAAAACGTCCTCTCGGCGTTTCTCGGTGCGCTTCGGGAGACCTACGACGACGCGCTCGGGTTCGGCGAGCGCGAGCAGGTCGGCGACGACTGGCACGATCTGACGATCGCAAACGACGACCGGCGCGACGACCTGACGCTCGCCTTTCTCGACCGCTATTCGGGCCGCGGCATCGACACCGAGGTCGACCTCGCGCTGCAACTCGGCCGGACGATCGACCGAGAGTACGAGGAGGCCTACCGCGAGGGGACGGCGACGACCCGCGCGGAGTGTCAGATCCTCCCGGCCGCGGAGTTCATCGCCACGTGGATGTCCGAGGGGAGCAAACTGGGCCAGCATCCGCTGTGTTCGGTCCGCCGGGACGGTGGCACAGACGAGGTGTACGGGCGGGCGGAACTGTACACCTGCATCCCGCGGACGGTGACCGAGACGCTGTTCGAGGAGGTCCACGCGAGCATCCTGATGTCGGCGACGCTGCGCCCCTTCGACGTGATCGAGGACGTCCTGGGGCTCGAAGAGCCCGCGACGATGGCCTACGGGCTGGAGTACCCCGAGGAGCGCCGCCGCACGCTCGCGGTGAAGGCGCCGGCGCTTTTCAGCTCCGAACGCGGAAACCCGGAGACGCAGGCGGCGGTCGGAGACGCCCTGGCGGACGCGACACGCTTTACCCCCGGGAACGCGCTCCTGTTTTTCCCCTCCTACGCCGAAGCAGAGCGATATTACGAGCGCCTCCGGACCCGGTCGGACGTGACGAGCCGGCTCCTGCTCGACGGCCCCGACGTGGAGACGGAGTCGACCCGGCAGTCGTTCGTCGGGAGCGACGACGCGGCGCTTTTCACGTCACTCTGGGGGACGCTCGCGGAGGGCGTGAGTTTCGACGGCGACGACGCGCGGACGGTCGCCGTCGTCGGCGTCCCGTATCCACACCTCTCGGAGCGGCTGGAGGCGATTCAGGACGCCTACGACCGCGCGTACGGCGACCGCGAGGAGGCGGGCTGGCGCTACGCGGTCGAGATTCCGACGATCCGGAAGACGCGGCAGGCGCTCGGTCGCGTGATCCGCTCGCCCGAGGACTTCGGCGTGCGCCTGCTGGTCGACAAGCGCTACACCCAGGCCAGCGTCGAGATGGGGAAATACGGCGTCCGGGAGAGCTTCCCGCGGGAGGAACGAGTCGAACTCGTCGACGTCGAGCCCGAGAAACTGCGCTTTTCGATGCTGAACTTCTACGCCGACCTCGACGCCTACGACGGGGCGCCGCCGACCCCGTAGTGCGGATCTGGGCAATCGAGGCGGTGGGAGCGGTCGACACATCGACAGCGTCGGAGCGATCCAAACGGCCGAACGGCTGATATCGCTGCAGTCCTTCTAGCCGACGATGCGTACTCAGCCGCCGGGTCCCGCGGGCGTGCCTGTATTCGGCAACAGCCGACAGTACGCCCGGGACCCCTTCACGTTCCTCACGACCGTCGCCGAGGCCTACGGCGACGTGACCCGCTTCGACCTCGGCCCGGTCGAGACGTACCTCCTCACTAACCCGGCCGACATCGAACGGGTGCTCGTGACCGACGACGCGAAGTACCGCAAGCCGGATTTCCAGGACGACGCCATCGGGACGCTGCTCGGCGACGGCCTGTTGCTGAGCGAGGGCGACACCTGGAAGCAACAGCGACAGCTCGCCCAGCCCGCCTTCGGACCGAAACGGATCGGGAAGATGGGGGAGTTGATCACCCGACACGCCGAGTCGATGCTCGACGACTGGAGTTCGGGCGACCTCACGGACGTCCACCTGGAGATGGCGCGGGTGACCGTCCGGATCATCGTCGAGGCGATGTTCGGGTCGGAGTTGACCGACGAACAGACCCGGACGATCCAAGAGAACCTCGAACCGCTCGGACGCCGCTTCGAGCCCAGCCCGGCGCGCTTTCTGATCCCGGACTGGCTACCGACCCGGGAGAACAGGCAGTACCACGAGTCCGTCCGAACCCTGGAGGGAATCATCGACGACATCGTCGAGGAACGACGTGGGACCGAGTACGACCCGAGCGTCGACCCCGCGGCCGACGGCGACGAGCCGATGGATCTGCTGTCGGTCCTGTTGCGAGCGAAGAATCGCGGCGAGCAGACCGACAAACAGCTCCGCGACGAGCTGATGACGATGCTTTTGGCCGGCCACGACACGACGGCGCTGACGCTGACGTACACGTGGTATCTCCTCTCGGAACACCCCGAGGTCCGGTCGCAAGTCCACGCGGAACTCGACGAGGTCTGCGGTGGCGACCCGCCGACGGCGGCGGACGTGCGAGATCTCGACTACCTCGAACGGGTGATCCAGGAGTCGATGCGGCTCTACCCACCCGTGTACGTGCTCTTCCGGGAGCCGAAAGTCGACGTCCGACTCGGCGGATACCGGATCCCCCGCGGCTCGGCCGTGATGCTGTCGCAGTTCGCGGTCCACCGGTCCGGCCGGTGGTACGACGAGCCCGAGACGTTCGATCCGGACCGGTGGCTCCCGGCGCGCCGTGCTGAACGGCCGCGATTCTCGTACTTCCCGTTCGGCGGCGGTCCGCGCCACTGTATCGGCAAGCACCTCTCGATGCTCGAAGCGAAACTCATCCTCGGGACGGTCGCAAGCGAGTACGAACTCGACTACGCGCGGGACCGCCCGTTCGACCTCCGCGGCTCCCTGACGATGCACCCGGAGGAGCCGATGGCGATGCGGGTCCAGTCGCGGTAAGCCGCCGCCGAAAACCAGTCACCGAAGCGGAATCCGCGCGGCGTCCTCCCGGTACCGGGAGTCGCGAACCAGCAGTTCGTCGGCTGTCCACTCGATGGGGTCGATCCCTCGCCGCGTCGCGAGGTCCTCCGCGTCGGCGATCCGCCCGCCGCGGGCGAGCGTCACGTGCGGCGTGTACTCGTCGTCCTCCAGCCCCTCGACCGCCCCGAACGAGTCGCAAAGGCGGCGGTGAAGCGCGTAGAGGTCGGGGCTCTCGACGACGAAATAGAGGACCGGTCCGGAACCGCGCGGCGGGGTCTCGAAGTAATCGAGTCCCGTCACCCGGAGGGTCAGCTCCCGGGTGTCGTGCGCCCGAAGCAGCGGGCGGAGCCGTTCGCGGAGTCGGGGCAGCGAGTCGGCGTCGTCGTCGAGACCGGTGTCGAAGCGCTTCGCCAGCAAGGTGTGTCGCTCCCGGATCCGATCGAAGCGCGTGAGCTCCGGGTGGAGCTCCCCCGCAAGCGCCTTGATTTCCCCCGGAACGGGAACGTTCAGACTGAACACACTCGGCTGTGCGGTGCCGGAAACCAAGAACCCGTCGGGAGCGGATTCTGCGGGTCGTTGCGTCGAGCCGTTGCGTTGAGCGACCCCTGCGCGTTTGTGTCGGCGGCACCAAGCGGAGGTATGCAGGAAATCCGTCCGGACAGACGACGGGCCCTCGGAATGCTTTCAGGCGCACTCGTCGCGGCGGTAGCCGGCTGTAGCGGCGGGTCCAGCAGTGATAGCGACGACTCCCAATACGGGAGCGGTGGGGAGACGACGGGGACGGCGACCGCGACGGAGACGGCGACCGCGACGTCGACAGAGTCCACGACGCGGACCGAGGAGTCGGAGCCGGAACTCGATCTCCGCGAGGCGAACGTCGTTGCCGTCGCCCTCGAAGGCGACGGCGGAAGCTACACCTTCGACGTGACGCTCCATCACGACGACGACGGCGAAGACGGGTACGCGAACTGGTGGCAGGTCGAACGCCTCGACGGGACGCGATTGGGGCGACGGGAACTCCTGCACCCCCACTCCCAGCAACCCTTCACCCGCTCGGCGACGATCGAAATCTCTGACGGCGTGAGCTGTGTGGCGGTTCGCGGCCACGACGAGATCCACGGCTACGGCGGGCGAATGATGGTTGCGAACCTCGGTTCCGGGGAGACACGAGCGATCGAACAGGGGGCCGATCCCCGGGCAGTCGACGAAAGCGATTGTCCGTGAGAGGCGGTCCCGCGTTATGCAGGTAGCGGCGGCTCGATCCCGCTCGTCGCGTCAGATCCGATCGAGTAACCACAACACAATCAGCACGAGGACGACGAGCCCCACGAGCGGACGGAGCGGACCCAGAATCCATCCCAGGATGTCGAGGATTCCGCCGATGACCTCCAGCACGATCCAGATCACGACGAGGACCAGAATGATCTTCAGGAGGCTCTCTACGTCCATCTTTGCTCTGTCGAGGTCGGGACTCGGTATCATACCGTTCGCTTCTCGGCCGGCCGGGAAGTGCCTTCGGGTCACCCGCCGTTGTCGCGACCGCCGCCGACCGAACGTGGGTCGGCCGCCGCACCCCGGGACACCCTTAATGCGACAGCCTCACAAGGATTCCTATGGCGAACCTCTTCCGCCGTCTCGGTCGCCTTACCGCCCGCGACGTCCCCGATTGGCTCCGCCCCGTTGCGGGCATCATCGCGGCCGTCATCGCCGCGGTTGCCCTCTTCGGCGGCGACCCGATGGCTGTCGTCGGCCTCGCCGTCCTCGCTTTGGCGATCGTGACGGTGTACAGCGCCGTCGAGATAGTCGACGCCTACGAGAAGGAGGCACTGACGGTGTTCGGCGAGTACCGGACACTACTTGAGCCGGGGATCAACTTCATCCCGCCGTTCGTCTCGCGGACATACGCGTTCGATATGCGGACGCAGACGCTCGACGTCCCCGAGCAGGAGGCGATCACGCGGGACAACTCCCCAGTCACCGCCGACGCCGTCGTCTACATCCGGGTGATGGACGCAAAGCGGGCGTTCCTGGAGGTCGACAACTACAAACGGGCGGTCTCGAACCTCGCACAGACCACGCTCCGTGCGGTCCTCGGCGATATGGAACTCGACGAGACGCTGTCGGAGCGGGAGAAGATCAACCGTCGGATCGCCGAGGAACTCGACGAACCGACGGACGAGTGGGGGATCCGCGTCGAGAGCGTGGAGGTCCGGACGGTCAAACCCAGCGCCGCGGTCCAGAGCGCGATGGAGCAGCAGTCCTCCGCCGAGCGTCGCCGCCGGGCGATGATCCTCGAAGCACAGGGCGAGCGGCGCTCCGCAATCGAAACCGCCGAGGGCGAGAAGTCGGCGAACGTGATCAGCGCCCAGGGCGAAAAGCAGGCGGCGGTCCTCCGCGCGCAGGGTGACGCAATCTCGACGGTCCTCCGTGCGCGATCCGCCGAATCGATGGGCGAACGCGCGATCGTCGACCGCGGGATGGACGCACTCGAACGCATCGGCACGTCGCCGTCGACGACGTATATCCTCCCGCAGGAACTGACGAGTCTTCTCGGTCGATACGGGCGGGGGCTCACGGGATCGGATATGCAAGAGTCCGCAGGGTTAGAGAGTCTCGACTTCGACGCTGAGACGCGGGAACTCCTCGGCCTCGACGAGGTCGACGAGATCGCTGCCGCGGTCGAAGAACTCGAAAGCGGCGGCGCGGTCGACGAACTCACCGGCCGGGCGGACGGCGAAGCGACGGCCGAGACCGACGTCGACCTGAACATCGAGGAGTCCTACGAGACGTAACCGCGTCCCCGCGGGGGTTAAACGAACGATCGTTAAGGTTATTTCGCGCCGCGAGGAAGGGCGAGCTATGAGCCACGAGCGCGGGCCGGGAATCTCCGATGGCGACCGGACACCAACGACACCGGGGCACCGTATTCTCCGCGCGGCGAAGCGACACCTGCTGGAGTGGCCGCGTCGCTACGTCGAGATGCGGGTCGACGCGGTCGAGGATGACAGGATTTAGGTGACTTCTCGGCGCACCGTCGTTCGATGTCTCTTCCGCTACACCTCGGGTTGGAACACGCCGGCCTGTGGGTCGTCGTCACCGTCCTCGCGTTCGTCGCCGGACTGGGAGTCAATCTGTATCGTTCCGGCCGATCGGACCCGTCGCCCGACCCGGTCGACAAGTCCGAGTCGTAATCACGCGTCCGCGCGGACGGTCAACACGGGGACCGGCGACTGCCGGACGACCCGTTCGGTGACGCTGCCGAGCAGGTAGCGGTCGAGCCCCGACCGGCCGTGTGTCCCCATCACGACGACGTCGGCATCTGCCTCCGCGACGAGCGAGAGGATCTCGTCCTGCGGGACGCCCGTGGTGATCGTCCGTTCGACCTCGACCGCGGTCGGGAGTCGGTCGACGACCTCCAAAACGGCCGCTTCCGCGCGTTCCTGTTCGGCCTCGCGCCACGCGTCGGGAGCGAGCCCGCTACTCGGACTTTCGAACCGGTTTCGACTGTCCGCGACCGAGACGACGTGAACCGTCGCCTCCGCTTTCCGGGCGAGCGATCCCGCGTGCGTCGCCGCCGCGAGCGACGCATCGCTGCCGTCCGTCGGTAGGAGAATTCGCTCGTACATCTCAGATGCCTCCGAACGCCATCAGGAAGAGCGCAAGCGAGATCACGGCGAAGAGCCCACCGACGAACGCCTTGATCGTCGAGGTGCTCAGCGCGTTCGAGACGTACGGCGCGATCTGCCCGCCGGTCACCGTCGCCGGGACGGTGAAGACGACCATATTCCACGGTGTCGAGGCGAGGCTGAGGCTGTGACCGCCGACGAGGCCGCCGCCGAACACGTGGACGAGCGACGCCAGGACGGCCGTCAGGGCGACCACGATGTGGTTCGTGCCGATCGCGACCCGGACCGGGACCTTCGTCCCGAGCATCGAGATGATCCCGAGTTCCCCGACGCCGAAGCCCGCGAGTCCCTGGAACGTCCCCCCGATGCTGTAGTTGGCGAACCGACGGAGGTAGCCCTCGCGTGTGTACTGGTAGTCGCCGCCCTCGCGATCGACGCGGGTGACGGTCCCGGTCTCGTCCGTGGTGACGCCCGCGGGACCCAGTTTCCCGGGATCGTCCGGGAGGCCGGTTTGCCCGCCGTCGGCGGCCGCGTTAGATCCGACAGCGGCCGATTCAGTATCCTCGGCTCCGTCCTCGCTTTCGGCCTCGTGGTCGAGATCGGCCTTGAACAGGAGGTACGACGCCGCGAGCAGCGCGATCGCTAGCAGGGCGTGAAAGAGCGGTTCGGGGATGACGAACGACAGGAGCGCCCCGGCGACGACGAACGGCACCGCGCCGCCGACGAGTGCAATCGCCAGCCGGCGGTCGACGAGCCCATACTGGATGAAGGCTATCGAGGAACTCGACAGCCCGAACGCCTCGCTGATGAGACCGACCTTCACGATCGTCGGCGGATCGAGCGGGCTGGCAGCCAGCGGGAACAGGAAGATCAGGAACGGAACGAACAGCGCCGATCCGCTGATCCCGACCGTGTTGACGATCGTGGCGCCAAGCAGGAACGCCGGGAACAGCCACCAGAACTCCAGCCAGTAGCTCACTCCCGACCCCGCCGGCGTGGGTGCGCCGAGGACGACCCCGGTCACGAACACGAGGGGGGCCAGGAACACGAAGATGTGCTGATACCGGAGGAACGACCGCTGGACACGACTGTAGGAGCTTGAGCTCATTCGTTTCAGGGTGTCTTTAGTTATCGAGCGACGCGGCGGTGGTGATCGAAGAAGCGGGGTGATCCGAACGGACGCAGGGAGTTCCGCGCCGGACGGTTCCGAACGCGGAACCGATGCCGCCGTGTACTGTGCCTGGCACGGATGCGGAGGACTCACGGAACATCTACGTGACTCCCTCGCTCGGTTTACTGCTGCACCGCACGTCACACCGGCAGTTCGTCGACACGTGGCTCATCGTAGCGGCCAGGTAGCGACGAGTGCGGAATAAATCTTGAGATTCGAGTACACTGTGGGGTTCTGTGGCGTACGGCAGAGACCGCCGCGATTACCAGGAATCGGATCCGGGCGGGGCGTCGTCCTCCTCGACCGGCACGCCGTCGAGCGGGTCGACGCCGGGATCGACGCCCTCGTCGTCGCGCTCGCTGCCGTCCTCGATGCCGAACTCCCGCCGGAGGTCGCGGATCCGGTCCCGGATGTCGGCGGCGAGTTCGAATTCGAGGTTCTCCGCGGCCTCTTCCATCCGGCCTTCGAGATACGCGATCTGCTCGCGTGCTTCGTCTTCGTCCGTCGGCTCGTCGGTCGGGGACCGCTCGCCGCGCTCGCCGCTGCCGGGGAGACTCGTCTCGCCGATCGCCTTCTCGATCGTCTTCGGCTCGTGGCCGTGTTCCTCGTTGTACTCCCGCTGGATCCGCCGGCGGCGCTGCGTCTCCTCGATCGCCGACTGCATCGAATCGGTGGTCTCGTCGGCGTAGAGGACGACCTCGCCCTCGACGTTGCGGGCGGCGCGGCCCATCGTCTGCACCAGCGTCGTCTCCGAGCGGAGGAATCCCTCCTGATCGGCGTCGAGGATCGCCACGAGCGAGACCTCCGGGATGTCCAGTCCCTCCCGGAGGAGGTTGATGCCGACGAGGACGTCGATGTTCCCGAGTCGCAGGTCGCGGATCAGTTCGTGCCGCTCCAGGGTGTCGGTCTCGTCGTGCATATACGCGACGTCGACGCCGGACTCCTCGAGGAACTCCGTGAGGTCCTCGGCCATCCGCTTTGTCAGCGTCGTCACGAGTACCCGTTCCTCGCGGTCGATCCGCTCGTCGATCCGTTCGAGGAGGTCGTCGACCTGGCCGGTCGCGTCTTCGACCTCGATCGCCGGGTCGACCAGGTGCGTCGGCCGGACGATCTGTTCGACGATCTGCTCGGAGTGCTCCCGTTCGTAGTCGCCGGGCGTCGCCGAAACGTACAGCGTCCGGTCGATCTTCTCCTCGAACTCCTCGAAGGTCAGCGGGCGGTTGTCGTACGCCGTGGGGAGCCGGAACCCGTTCTCCACGAGGGAGTCTTTGCGGGATTTGTCGCCTGCGAACTGCCCGCGGATCTGCGGGAGCGTCTGGTGGGACTCGTCGACGACGGTGAGGAAGTCGTCGGGGAAGTAATCGAGCAGCGTGTACGGCGGTTCGCCGGGCTCGCGGTCGGACATATGCACCGAGTAGTTCTCGATCCCGGAGCAGTAGCCGGTCTCCCGGAGCATCTCGATGTCGAAGGTCGTCCGCTCCTCGATGCGCTGGGCGGCGACGAGGTCGCCCTGCCGCTCGAAGTACGCGACGCGTCCGTCCATCAGCTCCTCGATCTCTTCGATCGCGGTCTCCAGTTTCTCGTCGGGGATCGAGTAGTGCTCCGCGGGGTGGATCAGGACGGCCGGTTCCTCGGAGACGACCTCGCCGGCCAGCGGATCGAGCTTCGTCAGCCGGTCGATCTCGTCGCCCCAGAACTCGATGCGGACCGCGTAGCGGCCGTACATCGGGTAGACCTCGACGGTGTCGCCGCGGACCCGGAACGTCCCCTGCTGGAAGTCGACGTCGTTGCGCTCGTAGTTCAGGTCGACGAGCCGCGCCAGCAGTTCGTCGCGATCGAGCCGATCTCCGAGTTCGACCCGGAGCGCCATCTCCGTGTAGTTCGTCGGGTCACCGAGGCCGTAGATCGCCGAGACGGAGGCGACGACGATGACGTCGTCGCGGGTGAGCAACGAGCGCGTCGCTGAGTGTCTGAGCCGGTCGATCTCCTCGTTGATCGACATATCCTTGTCGATGTAGGTGTCGGTCTGCTCGACGTAGGCCTCCGGCTGGTAGTAGTCGTAGTAGGATACAAAATATTCTACTGCATTATCCGGGAACAGTTCCCGGAACTCCTCGTACAACTGGGCGGCGAGCGTCTTGTTGTGGGCGATCACGAGCGTGGGCTGTTGCAACTCCTCGATGAGCCACGAGACGGTGTTCGTCTTCCCCGAGCCGGTGACACCCAGGAGGGTCTGTTTCTCCATTCCCGACTCGAAGCCCGCGGCGAGTTGTTCGATCGCCTCGGGCTGGTCGCCCGCGGGGTCGAACGGGGCGTCGACGCGGAACGGCCGGTCTGCCGCGGGTCTGTCCGGCGACAGCGGGCCCGATCCGGAGGTATCGCTCATCGACCCGTCGTTGGGTGCACACGCACTTGAGGCGGTCGGTTGGGCGGGATGGGAACGCGACGCTTTCGGTCCGCAGGGATGCGGCTGCGTGGCAAACGGTCCGGTCGACCGGACGCCGGAGTGGCAAGTATTTTTTGCCCGTTGAGCGTAGCCGCAGGTATGTCACGAGAACTCCTCGAGGAAGCCAGCGAGCGACTCCGAGCGGCCGCGGAAGCGACGAGCGGCGACGTCCAGCAACGGATCTACGACCAATCCGACGCCATCGCGACTCTCGCGGCGCGCGACGAGGGGCCGGACCACGGCCGACTCGCGCGCCACTCCAACGCGCTCGCCGAACTCGCCGAGGAGACGGACGGAGACGCCGAAGAAGCGGTCCGCGACGCCCGATCGAAGCTCTCGACGTACCGCGAGGGTATCGAGGGCGTCTGATACTGATTACGCTCGTCGCTTCCCCCCCGAGCGCCGTCAACGGGGGTGGCGCTCGGCGGTGAAATGTGAGAGTGATCAGTATGACGCTTGGCGGACGCGCGTCGGCGATTTCGTGGTCTCACCCCCGTAACCCCTCCGTTTCAGGTGGAGATTGTGAACCCTTCACATTCGATACGGTAGCGGGGAATGGAACGGTTTTGCCGTGACGATCAGCAGACGTTCTTCGGCTTGATCCCCATCGATTCGAGCGTCGCGACGTACTCGTCGTAGGCAGCCTCGATCACCGCGTCGGCGGCCTCGCGGGCAGCGGTCCAGTCGTCGTCGCTCTCGCAGACCGCGTCGAGTGCGTCGACGACCCGGTCCCGCTCGGCTTCGAGATCCGAGCGGAGTCCGCGGAATTCGTCGGCGGCCATCGGATCGGCGTCGCCGACGAAGAAGCCGACCATCTGGCCGGCGTACTCGAGCGTGACGAGATACCGGCCGAGGAGGCCGCCGAGGCGGGCGGGGGCGGACTCGAACCCGGCGAGGGCGTCGTACTGCCGGGGTTCCGCGAAGTCTCCGGACTCGTCGGCGACGTCGGCCGCGTGCTCACGCGCGGCGTCCGCGAGGTCTTCGTACAGCGCGTCGGTGGCGTCGCCATCGTCCGGCGTCTCCGCCCAGTCGTCGAGGACGGCTGCCAGTGCGAGGGCATCGGTCGCCGCCGCGTCGCGGACCTCGTCGCCCTCCATCTCGCCGTCCGTGAGCGCGTACATCGCCTTCGAAGAGCCGAGCCGCGAGAACGCGGTCTCGTGATCGTCGCGCAGTGCCGCCGCGAGGTCGGTGCCGTTCATATTCCTTCATTGGCCGCCGGATCGCTTGTAGGCATCGACACCGGGGCGGCTGATCCGTCGGCAGCGAGCCCCGGTCCCCAATCTCTTTGCTGCGCCCACGCGATACCCCCGCCTGTGAACCCCGCGACGGCCCTCCAGACCGGCGTCCGGCTCCTCTGGGAGCGCTCGGCGTCGGTGATACCGGTGTATCTGCTCGCGAATGGACTCTACGGCATCGCCCGCGTGCCGCTGCTTCTCGCTGGAGCACTCGCCCTCTGGCTTCTTCTGGTCGGCGGGCGGCTGGATCCGCTCGTCGACGTCCTCCGCAAGGTCGAATCCGGGGCGGGCCCGGGGGATCCCGACCCCACCGACCTCGAAGCGGTCTTTCCCGGACTCAGTGACGCGCTGACGAATCTCCTGACGCCGGAGATGGTGGCGCTCGTCGCCGTCGGCGGCGTGCTCTCAGTCGCGCTCGCGCTGGTCGTTTCTGCGATCGGTAACGCCGCGGCGATCGGTGCGATCGTCGGGGTCCTCCGCGACGACGACGGCGTCCGCGCGGCGGTCGACGGTGCACGGCGCCACTGGCGGGCGTTCCTCGTCGTTCGACTCCTGCTGTTCGCCACGCTCGGCGTCGTCATCGTTCCCATCGTCGCTGTCGTCGTCGCCGTCGCCGGCTACTCGGGACCGATCGATCCGGCCGCGGCGGTTGCTGGCGGCCCACCCGGAGCCGCGACGGTGCTCGGCATCGTGGCCGCCGTGTTCGGTCTGCTTGTGACACTGCTCGTCGTCGTGGTCATCCTCGTCCTCTTTGCATTCGCCGACCAGGCGATCGTCGTCGACGACGTCGGCGCGTTCGCGGCGATCGGTCGCAGCATCAGGTTCCCGTTCCGTCGCCCGATCGCCGTCCTCGGGTACGTCGCCGTCGCGATCGCCGCGCTCGTCGTCTCGGGAACAGTCGGCGGGGCGGCCGCGGCGGCCGGAACCGCGCGCGTCTCGGCGCTGCTCGGGGTCGTGCTCCTGCCGCCGGTCGTCGACGGGTTCAAGACGTCGCTGTACGCCGAGACGTCGCTTCCGTCGCTTCCGGAGTCCGAGCGGACCCCGATCGGTGAGCGGTTGCGGACGGCATTCGGCAGCGGACTCGGTGCTCTCGGCGGGTTCGTCCGGTCGCATCCGGCGGCGCATCTCGCGTCGCTCGCCGTCCTCCTCGCTGGCGGCGCCGTCGGGTGGACCGCAACGGGGGCCCTCGGAGTGACGTTTCCGGCGAGCGGGGACTTCACGGGTATCTTCGGGCAGGTTCCAGTCGGGCCGTTCGCGAACATCGCGGTGAACAACTGGCTCGTCGCGACCGACCTGGCGTACAGCGGCCTCGCCGCCGGGATTCCCGCGGTGGTGAGTCTCGCGTTCAACGGCCTGCTCGTGGGCGCCGTCGGCGGCGTGTTCGATCCCGTCGCGTTCGTTGTCCTCGTCGCGCCGCACGGGGTCGTCGAAGTCCCAGCCTTGGTCGTTGGGGGTGCGCTCGGGCTTCACCTGGGCGGCGTCGCTGTCGGCACAGCGCGGGGGCGACACAACACTGACGCCCTCGCTGCGGCGATCCGGCGCGCGTATCGTGTGCTCCTGGGGCTCGCTCCGGTGTTCGTCCTCGCCGCATTCATCGAGGCGTTTCTCACCCCGGCGATCGCTGGAGTCGTCATCGGCGGGTGAGAGCCGTTCTCGTCGCCGCCGACAGGGACGACCCGAAGGCCCTACGGGTCGAAAATCACGGCTTCGCCCCTCGTCAGTCGGAAAAGAAACGGAATCTTCGGCCGCGCTATCGGCAGTTACTCGCCGCTGCCGGTCTCGACCGGCGCGCCGACGAGGTTGCCCCACTCGGTCCAGGAGCCGTCGTAGTTGACGACTTCGTCGTAGCCGAGCAGTTCGTGGAGCGCGAACCACGCGATCGAGGAGCGCTCGCCGATGCGGCAGTAGGCGACGGTCGTCTCCGAGCCGTCGATGCCCTGGTCCGCGTAGAGCTCACGGAGTTCCTCGGCGGACTTGAACGTCCCGTCGTCGTTGACGGTCGCCGCCCAGGAAATGTTCTTTGCGCCCGGGATGTGGCCGCCGCGCTGGGCCGTCTCCTGCAGTCCCGGCGGGGCGAGGATCTCGCCGCTGAACTCCTCGGGCGAGCGGACATCGACGAGCGGCAGGCCCTCGTCGACGGCGTGGTCGACGTCGTCGCGGTACGCGCGGATGGACTCGAACGGCCCCTTCGCGGTGTACTCGACCGCGGAGAACTCGGGGACCTCGTCGGTCGTCGGGTAGTCGTTGTCGATCCAGTAGTCGCGACCGCCGTTCAGGAGGCGCACGTCGTCGTGGCCGTAGTACTTGAACTGCCAGTAGGTGTAGGCGGCGAACCAGTTGGAGTTGTCGCCGTACAGCACGACCGTCGAGTCCTCGGAGATCCCGTGGCTTCCGAGGAGGTCCGCGAAGTCCTCCTTATCGAGGATGTCGCGGGTCGTCTGATCCTGCAGTTGCGTCTCCCAGTTGAAGCCGATCGCACCGGGGGCGTGACTCTCGTCGTACGCTTCGGTGTCGACGTCGACCTCCACCAGTCGGTGGGCGGGGTCGTCGCTTTCGAACTCGTCGAGTCGCTCCTCTACCCACTCCGGGGAGACGAGCACGTCGTTGGCGTAACCGTCGTCTGTCATTGCATTCCCCTGTAGAACCCCCACCCCTATAGTCTTCACAGCTACGGCGTGTCCTGCCCGTCCTCCCACTATCCAGAGATTTTTGCCGCATCAACCGAACGTGACAGGTCGCGGGAGCGGCGCGACCTCCCTAGGGGCATCGAGGACCGGCTGCCGGCCGATTGCGCTGGCAAGTATTTCCCCTTTCTTTGACGCAGCCGCTCCGAGGCGAATCAATCACGTTGAAGAGTCTCACGCCGAAACTGGAGTGTATGTACGAGAACGTCGTCGTCGCCGCCGAGTGGCTGGCGGATCGACTCGACGAGGTCCGGGTGATCGACGTCCGCGACGCCTGGGAGTTCGACGGGATCGGTCACGTACCCGGCGCGGTGAACGTGCCGTTCGAGAAATTCCGCAGCGAGGCGGGCGAGACGGGGATGCTCCCCGGGGCGGCGACCTGGGAGTCGCTGCTCTCGGCGGCTGGCATCGGACCGGATGACGACATCGTCGCCTACGACGACACCCACGGGGTCTTCGCGGCGCGGTTTCTGGTGACCGCGGAACTGTACGGCCACCCGCCCGAGCGACTCCACCTGCTCGACGGCGACTACAGCGCGTGGAACCAGGAGTACGAGACGACGACTGACGTGCCGTCGCCGTCGGAGACCGACTACGAGATCCGGGAACCCGACCACTCCCCGCTCGTGGACTACGAGACGGTGCTGTCGGCGATCGACGACCCGGAAATTACCGTCGTCGACACCCGCGAGGCGGGGGAGTTCGCGGAGGGACACCTCCCCGGGGCGGTCCACCTCGACTGGCGCGACCTCGTCGACGACGACACGCGGGGACTGAAACCCGCTGCGGAACTCGAATCGCTGCTTTCGGACGTCGGCGTGACGCCGGACTCGCGGGTGATCCTCTACTGCAACACCGCCCGCCGGATCAGCCACACCTACGTCGTTTTGCGGTCGCTCGGCTACGAGGACGTCGGGTTCTACGAGGGGAGCCTGACCGAGTGGACGGAGCGCGGCGGTCCCATAGAGGCCGAAGAGAACGCTTGATGCGGGTGGATCCGCGACGTACGGGAGCCCACGTAGACGTCGGGGTTGGTTTTATCAATCCGCCAGTGGAGGATCGAATATGCCGATGCGCCAACTCCGCGCCTGCGATTTCTGCGGCGACGAGGCCGAAGGGGTCTACGAGGTGATTCCCCCGGAACTGTCGCCGACGGAGGCCGAACAGCGGCGGCTCGCTCTCTGCGAGAGCTGTGTCGGGACCCTCGAACTGACGCTGGAGCCGCTGCTTTCGCGGCTGGGAGTCGACGGGGCCGACGACGAACCGGACGGGAACGCCGAGCCAGCGCGTTCAGAGCCGGCGTCGACGTCACAGACGGAGTCCACAGAACCGGAGTCCCGTGCGGACAGAGACTCTCCGGACGAACTCGACGCAGACCTCTCGGGGGACCGCCGATCGCTCCCGTCGAACGACTCCGAGAGCGCCGCCGGGGACGTCGACGACGCGGTTTCCACGGCGGAGACGATGACTGCGGACACCGCAGACCAGCTGAAAGACGGGACGGGATCGATCTCGGGTCCCACTGACGAGCTTACTCGGGACACCGGAGCGTCCACTCGGGACGCGACCGCACCGGCGGAAAGCAAGGACGACCCCGCCGACGCCCCCTCGACGACCGACGCCGCGATCGACGACGAACCGGAGGATTTCAGGACCGTAATGCGATTGCTCGGAAACCGCGAGTTCCCAGTCGACCGGGCGGAGATCGTCGAACTCGCGGAAAGCGCGTACGAACTGGAGGAGGCGCATATCGAGCGGATTCTCGCCTACGCCGTCGACCGTGGCCTGATCGTCGACGACGGGACGACGCTCAGAAAGCCGTAGCGTCGGGCCCAGAGCGGGTCACAGCTCGCCTTTGGTACTCGGCGTATCGCTCCGGCGTGGATCGACGCGGGTGGCGTCGTCGAGCGCACGCGAAAGCGCCTTGAACAGGGCCTCGACCTCGTGGTGCGCGTTCACGCCCGAGACCTCCGTGTGCAGCGTCAGGCCGGCGTTCATCGCGAGCGAGTACGCGAAGTGCCGCGCCATATCGCTGGTGAACTCGCCGATCGTCGGCTGGGAGAACTCGCCGTCGAACGCGAAGTGGGGGCGGCCGCTGACGTCGACGACGACGCCCGCGACCGCCTCGTCGAGGGGGACCTGCCGGTCGGCGTAGCGGGCGATGCCGCGCTTGTCGCCGAGCGCCGCCGCGAAGGCCTCCCCGAGGACGATCGCGACGTCCTCGACTGTGTGGTGGTCGTCGATCCCGAGATCCCCGTCGCAACGCACGGTCAGATCGAACAGGCCGTGCTTCGCGAACGACTCGAGCATGTGGTCGAAGAAGCCGATCCCGGTCTCGATGTCGGCCTGGCCGTCGCCGTCGATCGCGAGCGTCAGATCGATCGTCGTCTCGGCGGTCTCGCGGGAGACGGCCGCAGCGCGCCCCCCGTCGACGTCGCCGGCGGCCGCCTTCCCGCCATCTGTGTCCTCGTCGGCGTCGGTCATACCGGCGAATCGACGCGCGGCCCTATCACCGTTGTGCCTCGTGGCGCCGACGAATTGCTCTCGCCTCCTCGTTCGCCGCCTCATCGTTCGCCGCCGACTCGCGAGCGAAAGTGGTACGTCGCGGGCGCGTGACGTCCGAGTATGCGCATCGCCGTCCCCAACAAGGGCCGCCTGCACGATCCGAGCGTCGACCTCCTCGAACGGGCCGGACTGCATCTCGAAAGCGCCGCCGACCGGAAGCTCTACGCTGACACGGTCGACCCCGAAGTGACCGTGCTGTTCGCCCGCGCGGCCGACATCCCCGAGTACGTCTGGGACGGCGCCGCCGCGGTCGGGATCACCGGCCGCGATCAGGTCGTCGAGTCCGGCCGCGACCTCGTCGAACTCGTGGACCTGGAGTTCGGGCGCTGCCGCCTCGTCCTCGCAGCGCCCGAGGGCGGCGAGATCACGGAGCCGGCGGACGTCGCGGGCGGCAGCGTCGCGACGGAGTTCCCGGAGATCACCCGGCAGTACCTCGAAGACGAGGGGATCGACGCCGACGTCGTGGAGGTGACGGGCGCGACGGAGCTGACCCCGCACGTCGAGATGGCCGACGCGATCGTCGACATCACCTCGACCGGGACGACGCTGCGGATGAACCGTCTCGCGGTGATCGACGAGGTGCTCTCCTCGTCGGTGCGGCTCTACGCCCATCCCGACCACGTCGACGATCCGAAGGTAAAGCAGCTCGTGACCGCCTTCGAGTCGGTCCTCGACGCCGCCGACAAGCGCTACGTGATGATGAACGTCCCGCGGGAGCGCCTCGACGACGTGCGCGAGGTCATCCCGGGGCTCGACGGCCCGACGGTGATGGACGTCGCCGGCGACGACACCGTCGCGGTCCACGTCGTGGTCGACGAACAGGACGTGTTCGAGGTGGTCAACGACCTGAAGGAGATCGGCGCCTCCGGCATTCTCGTCACCGAGATCGAACGGCTCGTCGAGTAACGTCGGCGCCGCGGACGCCCCGGAAGCAGCGACGAGACAGTCGCCGGAGAGCGACGGGTCGGCCCCAGCGGTCCAGGCGCGTCGTCGGCTCTCCAGCCCCTTGAGCTCTCCAGCGCCTTCGGCTATCCAGCCGCCCCCGACTACCCGGGCGCGCTCCCGGCGAGCGCGAGAATCCCGAAGACGATCGTCCCGAGGATGACGCTGACGACGAAGTGGATGACGGTGATGTACGCCGAAAGGCGGGTCGACTCGCCGTAGAGGGCGCGTATGGCGGCGCCATCGAGGACGAGTGCGACGACGAGCCCGGCGAAGAGAACCGCTGAACTGTCGCGGGCGAACGTCGCGACGAGGACGCTGATCGCGGCCGGGACTGGTCCGACGACGAACGCGTTGCGAACGGGCACGTCGCCGAGGACGTTCCGGGCGGCGATGTGGGCGGTGACGGACAGAAAGAGCGCGAACGAGGCGAACGTGCCGGCGATCGCGAGGGGGCTACCGGCGGCAGTCGATTGGAGCGGGAGCGTCATCAGGGAGAGTGAAAGAGCGTGTCAGGCGGGCCTCAGTCCTCTAACAGGCCGAGGTCGTCCAGTCTGGAGACGATGACGTCGACGGCCTCGCGGGCGTCGTCGGGCTCTTTGCCCCCGGTGATGACGAGCTTCCCCGAACCGAAGAGCAGCGCGACCACGGACGGTTCCTCCAGTCGGTAGACCAGCCCCGGAAACTGCTCCGGCTCGTACTCGATGTTCTCCAGACCCAGTCCGATGGCGATGGCGTTGAGATTGAGGTTGCGGCCGAGATCCGCGGAGGTGACGATGTTCTGGACCGTGATCTCGGGGTCGTCGTCGACGGGGATCTGCAGGTCGCGGAGTTTCTCGAAGACGATGTGGAGGCTCTCGTGAACGTCGTCTGTGGATTTGGCGCCGGTGCAGACGATCTTCCCCGACCGGAAGATGAGCGCCGCGGATTTCGGCTCCTGTGTCCGGTAGACAAGGCCGGGAAACTGCTCGGGGTCGTAGTCGGCGCCTTCCAGATCCATCGCCACGCTCTGGAGGTCGAGTTCCTGGCCGATCCCGGTGGAGGCGACGACGTTCTCGATGTTGATCGTATCCTTGGGGTCGCTCATGAATCGACTTAAACGACGTATTTAAGGTTTAAAAAGATTGGTGCGCGGTTTCGGGGGACTGAACGAGGGCGGGACCGGGCGTCGTTCGGCACTCGCCCCCGAGGCGACACGCTGATTTACACCCCGAGCGAGAACCGGACGTGTACTGTCTGGAACTCGGCGGGGAAGCGGCCGACGAGGCGTTCGCCGCCCTCGAAGCCGAGCGGGCGGCCGCCTCGGCGGTGACACGCGTCGCCCCGGGACTGGCGACGGCCCGGGGCATCCACGCCGACCGCCTGCCGACGCTAGCGTACACGCGCCGCGTCTCCGAACTCGTCGGACACACCGATGCTGCCGTGTCGAGCGCGGTCGCGACGCTTTCGGCCGCGTCGATCGATCGGACGGGATCGATCGCGGTTCGGGCGCGGAACGTCCGATCGACCGCGGACGTGAGCACCGCGGCGGCCGAGCGCGAACTCGGGGGCGTGCTCGTCGACCGCGGGTTCTCTGTCGACCTCGACGATCCCGACCACGAACTCCGGGCGTGTTTCGCCGACGACGTCTGTCTCCTCGGGTGGACGGTCGCCGAGCGCGACACGGCGTTCGGCTCGCGAGCCCCGACGGACCGCCCGTTCTTCCAGCCGGGAAGTATGGCACCCAGAGACGCTCGCGCGTACGTCAACCTCGCCGCCGGGCCGGCGCTTACAAACACGACTGCCGCCGGGCCGACACACCCGGACGCGACCGTACTGGATCCGATGTGCGGGACCGGCGGCCTCCTCATCGAGGCGGGCCTCGTCGGCGCGCGGGCGATCGGTTCCGACGCCCAGTGGAAGATGGCCCGCGGAACGACGGAGAACCTCGCAGAGTACCTTCCCGAAGCCCGCTGGGACGTCGTCCGCGGAGACGCTACCGACCTCCCCTTCAGGGACGACACGGCCGACGCGATCGTCTTCGACGCGCCCTACGGCCGGCAGTCGAAGATCGCCGGCCACGAACTGGCCGACCTCGTCGAGGGCGCGCTTGCGGAGGCCGCACGCGTCGCCCCGAGCTGCGTCCTCGTCGGCGACCGTGACTGGTCGGCGGAGGCGAGCGACGCCGGCTGGACGGTCGAAGCGCGGTTCGAGCGTCGCGTGCACGGTTCGCTCGTCCGGCACGTGCACGTGCTGGCACGGGAGTAGCGACGCGGATCCGGCAGCCGCAGCCCGATCACTCGAACCCGCTGATCAACGTCACGAGCCACTGCGCCGGATCGTCCCGCTGGCGGACCTCGACGCGGTGGATCCACTTCACCCACTGGAACCCTCGTCGGCCGGGCGCCACCAGTCGCATCGGAGCGCCGTGGCCGTGGCTGAGTCGTTCGTCGCCGACGTGGGTCGCCAGAAGCGCGTCACGGGCCTCCGCGATCGGCAGCGACCAGCGGTAGCCCGTCACGGAGACGAACCGGACGAACCGTGCCTCCTCGGCGACGTCCGCAGCGTCGAGCAGGTCGCCGACGCGGACGCCGCGCCACCGCTGGATGGTGTACCAGCCGCTCGTACAGTCTAAGAGTGCTTCCTCACTGCTGTCGGGAGCGAGTGCGTCGAGAGAAAGTTCGAGCGGCGACGCAACCTCGCCGGCTACGGTCAGCGACCACGTCGACCGGTCGATCGGTTCGGGATCGTCGGCGACCCAGGAAGTGACCGGAAAGCTGCCGTTTCCGGATCCCTCGCGCGGCTGTGAGCCGGTGAACCGACGGTCCTCGCCGGGGGTGTCGAGGACGCGATTGGCAAGTTCCTGTCCCCGATACGTCAGGGCGCCGCCGACAAGCAGCCCCGCGTATTTGATCGTCGTCCGCCGCCGGTGGAAGTCGTCCCGGTCCGGGAGCCGGGCGCGGGAAGAGAGATGCCACCCCACCAGCGGCACCAGCACCAGCCCGAACCCGACGTGCACGCTCAGAAGCGTCCAGTAGGCGATCCGGATGTCGAGCCCGAAGACCCAGGCGACCCCCGTCGCGAGCGCTCCGAGCGTCGCAAGCAGCGTAAGCACCGATACGAGCGTCGACGCCTGCCAGTGTTCCCGTCGGGTGAGTCGGTGCCGAACCCGGGCGAGTTTGAAGCCCAGAAGCGCCACGAACGCCAGTCCGAGGATCCGGTGCAGCCAGAAGACGGGCCATCCCGACGCAGCGGCGACAGTGAACGAGTACAGCCCGGTCGCCGTTTCGAGGAGGACGACCACGAGGAGTGACCAATCGACGAGCCGTGGCGGCGGCTCGAGCACGGCGACTGCCCGCCGCAGGAAAGCGACTGGTCGGTAGCCCATATCTATGTCACATCGTCACACGGCAAGAAGCGTTGCGGCCGGGAGTGTCAGTCGAGGCCGCTCTGGAGCGCCAGCCCACTACTTCCCGAGCACCCAGCCGAAGAGAAGGGGCGCGAAAAGCAGCGTCAGCGGGACGAGGATCCACACCTGCCCCGCGAGCACGTCGTACTGTGCGAGCGTCTCGCTCACCGGCGTCCCCTCCACGTAGCCGACGAGAAACTCGAAGCCGACCGTGAGTACCGTCCAGACGGCGCCGACGAGGAGGAGTTCGGCCCGGGTGTACGCGATCGGTGTGACGCTGAAGTAGGCTCCGGCGACGAGCAGGATCGCTCCGACAAGCAGCGCGGTGCTGACGACGTGGCCCGCGTACTCGCCGATCCGCGGGATCACGACGAGTTCCCTGAACACGCCGTTGGCGACGGCGATGACGGCCATCAGGAGCCACAGCGCGAGCGGATACGGAAGCACGGAGGGGCGGATCGACGGGAGCGATGAGAGCGTCATCTGTCGGGTCTCGGTGATGCTACGATGGATTCGAGCAAAAGAGTAGCGTCAGTCGCCCCTGCTCACCACACCGTACTGACGTGTGGCTTGACGGGTGCAATGGGGCAGACGGCTACCGGTTTACTACGGCCAGGATCGACTCGCCCGCCCGGACGGTGTCTCCCTCTGCGACGAGAAGGTCTTCGCGATCGTACGACGGCGGCAACAGCACGTCCGCCCGCGACCCGAAGTCGATGTGGCCGATCCGCTGGGCCCGCGAGAGGTCCGCACCCGCCTCGACGTAGGGGTGGATGCGCCGCGCGAACGCGCCGGCGATGAGGGAGACTTCGGCGGGTCCCTCGTCGGTCGCAACGTCGATATCGACGCGCTCGTTGCGCTCGGAGTCCTTCGAGAACGCCGGCCGGTGGGCGCCCGATCGGTGAGTCACGCGCTCGACCCGGCCGGACAGCGGCGCGCGGTTCACGTGAACGTCGGTCACGTTCATAAACACGCCCACGCGGACCTGTTCGCCCTCCTCGCGAACGACCGAGACGCGGCCGTCGGCTGGCGAGACCACACCGGGCCCCGACGGCCGGCGCTCGGGGTCGCGGAAGAACCACGCCACGAACCCGCCGGCGGCGAGCGCAACGACAGCAAGGGGAGGTGCGACGACAGCGAGCACGGCGGCGGCCGCAAACGCCGGGATCGCAACGCGCCGCGCGCCGGGCGCAAAGCGCATCTCAGGCGAACGCCTCCGCGGCGAGTTCCGATTCCCCGGCCGCCCAGGCGGTCAACAGGTGGGTGATGTGGAGGCGGCCGTCGTTGCCCGCCGCGAGGTTGTGGTCGGCCTCGCCGGCGAGGCGGTGCAGGCGGATCAGGTTCGCCTCGCCGAACTCCTCGGGGTAGGTGTCGGCGACGCGCAAAAGTTCCGCGAGCAGTTCCTCGCCGCCGAACCCCTCGTCGTCGAGCAGCGTCGTCACCTCCTTGCGGGCGTCGCGGATCTCGCCCGCGGCCGCGGCGTCGAGCACCGACTTCAGCGCGTCGTCGTGGCCGGCGTCCGACAGCGCCGCCTCCGCCGCGTCGACGCTGATCTCACCCTCGCCCTCGATCGACGCGTGCTGGCCGGCAAGCACCGCATAGCGGAGGTCGCCGCCGGCCTTCGACGCGATGAGGTTCAGCGCCAGCGGCTCGGCGTCGACGTCCTCGGCAGCCGCGACGTCGGCGAGCACGGTCTCGATCTCGTCTGTGGTGGGCGCACGAACCGGCACGGGAAAACACCGCGACCGGATCGGCGGGATGAGTTTCGAGGGCTGTCTGGTGGCGATCACGAACTGGGTGTTGCGGTGGTACTGCTCCATCACCCGGCGGAGCGCCTGCTGGAAGTCCTCGCGGATGGTCTCGGCGTTGTCCAGAAGCACCGTCTTGTACGCCCCCGAGGCGGGCTTATACGAGGAGAGTTCCTGCATCACGTGCGAGACCATATCGCGCTTCGACCAGTCGCGTTTGTACTTGTTGCCCTTGCCGCCGCGACGGTACTGCTTCGAGAACGCGGTTTGGCCCTGCAGGAACCGCGAGAAGCGCGGGTCCTCGCGGATCTCCTTTTTCGTCCGACTGAAGAAGTCCGCGACGTTGATCTCGATCAGATCCGCGTCGGGATCCTCGTGGGCTTCCCTCGCCAACGCGCGGACGGCGGCCGTCTTTCCGACACCCGCCGGACCCTGGACGACGAGGTTCATCGGTTCGTCGACGGTGCGAGCCAGCCGTTCGCGGACCTCCGTCTGGGGCAGGTCCGAAAGGGAGGGCGCGTGTTTCTCGGTCCACAGGGGCGCGTCCATCGAACGCGAGTAATCGTCGGGGGGGTAAGAAACTCCCCCTCTGGACTCGGTCGACACGGGCGCCGACTCGCCGGACGGAGGACAGGCACCGACTCGCCGGATGGAAGAGAAGCACCGACCCGCCGGATGGAAGAGAAGCACCGACTCGCCGTCGGGGGAATGTCAAGTGCGATCGATCTCAGATTCTCGTTCGGCGTGGGCGGATTCCGTCGAGCGCTCGCTCCGTTTCGACCGCTCGATCCGTTCGCGGGCATCCTCCGGTGTTTCAGTCTCCAGCAGGGCTTCGAGTTTCCGCTCGAACTGTTCCTCGGAGAGTTCGCCGCTGGCGTAGCGCTCGCGGAGTCGCGACAGCGCGGAATCGACACCTTCACCCGCAGATTCCTCCGCCGACGCGTGCCGTCCCTCCGTCTCGCTATCGCGTCGCGGTCGCTCCATCCGCCCGTCTCGCGAGCGCTGTCCACGGATCAGCGACACGAGCGGGACCACGACAGCGTACCCGACGACGAAGATCAGCCAGAAGTCGACGGCGGCGAGGAGCGGGACCCCGAAAAGCGACCCCAGCCCCGCGCCGAGAACCACGAGCGCGGTGGCGGCGACGACTCGGTCGTCGGAGTCCGCGGGCGCCGCGTTCCACCGACGTCCCTCAGGCCGACGGTCGTCCATACGCAGCAAATCCTGTGGCAGTGTAAAAAATCGTCCGCTGGTGCGGCGGAAAACGTCACGCAGGTCGACCCGACCGCTCGACCACTGGCGCCCGATCCGACACGGGTTTACCACGCCGCCTCCGAGGGCTGGTATGTCGATGCGCGTGACGTTTCTCGGGACTGGCGGGGCCGTCCCGACGACCGAACGGGGGCCGAGTGCGCTCGTCCTCGAACGGGAGGGTGAACGGCTCCTGTTCGACTGCGGCGAGGGCACCCAGCGGCAGATGATGCGGTTCGGCACCGGCTTTTCCGTCTCGCATCTGTTCGTCACGCACCTCCACGGCGACCACGTCCTCGGGATTCCGGGGCTGGTCCAGACCCTCGATTTCAACGACCGCGAGGCGCCGCTCGCGATCCACGGCCCGCCGGGATCGAAACGGCACTTGCGGGACCTCGTGGAAGCCGGCGGCTACCGGCCGTCGTTCCCGCTGACGATCAACGAAGTCCGCCCGGGGAACGTCGCGCTGGACGCCGACGGCTACGAGGTCCGGACGTTCCCGACCGACCACCGGAACGTCAGTTCGTTGGGCTACGCGCTCGTCGAAGACGACAGGCGGGGGCGTTTCGACCGCGAGAAGGCCGAGGAACTGGGCGTCCCGGTCGGCCCGAAGTTCGGCCGGCTCCACGACGGCGAGGCCGTCGAACTCGACGACGGGACGATCGTCCGCCCCGAACAGGTCGTCGGCGAGCCCCGACCCGGTCGGCGGTTCGTCTACACCGGCGACACCCGACCGACCGATGCGACCGTCGAGGCCGCCGAGGAACCGGATCTACTCGTCCACGACGCCACCTTCGCCTCGGAGTGGGCCGAGCGGGCGCGCGGGACCGGCCACTCGACCGGCCGGGAAGCTGCCGAAATCGCGAACCGCGCCGGCGCAAGGCGGCTCGCGCTCGTCCACATTTCCTCGCGGTACGCCGGCGACGCCAGTCCGATCGAACGCGACGCCGAGGGACGCTTCCGGGGGGAGGAAGCGTTCGTCCCCGACGACGGCCGGAAACTGACGGTGCCGTATCCCGACGAGGAGTAGCGCCCCGCGGGAACCGCAACCGGCCCCCGGCTCCGCCGGAAACGACACCTTTGCCTGAGTCCAGCACGTCTATCAGAGTATCTCTCGAATGACTGCAAGCGACCCCCGTAGCGGCGAACGAACGCCCACGACTGCGCTGGTGTCGGCGCCGTGACCGACGAGGACGGCGGCTTTTCCGACATCCGCGAGACCGTCGACGGCCACCCGATGCGGAGCCTGCTCGGCTCCGCCCGCCCGTACTGGCCGCGGATCACGCTCGGGGTGATCGCGGCGATCCTCACGCGCTTTGCCCGGCTCGTCCCCCCGATCATCGTCGCGACCACCATCGACCGGATCGTCCTCGGCGCCTCGGAGCCCGGGCTGTTGACCGAAGCGGGGCTGCTCCCGGGCGGGGCGATCACCGGCGAGGCCGCACGCCTGGCGTTCCTCCAGCGACTCGTCGCCATCGCGGCGCTGGCGTATCTGCTCCGCTCCGTGACCCGGTTCGGCTCGCGGTACCTGTTGCAGTCGTCCGCCCAGAAGATCCAGCGGGACCTCCGGAACGACACCTACGATCACCTCCAACATCTCTCGATGGACTTCTTTGCGAACCACCAGACCGGCGGGATGATGTCGATTCTCAACAGCGACATCAACCGGCTGGAGCAGTTCCTCAACACGGAGTTCCGCCAGCTCATCCGGGTGGTCGCAACCGTCAGCGGGATCGCCGTCATCCTCTGGTACTACGCGCCGACGCTCGCACTGATCGCCCTCGCCCCGGTCCCGATCATCGGCCTCGGGAGCGTCCTCTTCCTCCGGTGGATCGAACCGCGCTATAAGTCGCTCCGAGAGACCGTCGCCAGACTCAACACCCGGCTGGAGAACAACCTCGGCGGCGTCGCGGTCGTCAAGTCGTTCAACCGGTACGCCTTCGAGCACGACCGCGTCGCCGACCAGAGCGAGGCGTACCACGACGAGAAGGTCGCCGCCCTCCGGATCCGGCGTGGCTTCTTCGCCGCGCTTCGGCTCCTGACCGGCGTGGTGTTCGTGCTCGTGCTGTACGTCGGCGGGCGGGCGATCATCACCACGCCGCCCGGCGAGGCCGCGCTGATCTCGACGGGCGCCTTCGCAGCGTTCTTCCTCTACCTCCGGCGGCTGTACTCCCCGATGCGGCGGATCGGCCGTTCGGCCAACAAGTACCAGCTCGCGAAATCGAGCGCCGAACGAGTCTTCGGCCTCCTGGGGCGCGAGCCGACGGTCACCGAGCCCGAGGACCCTTTCGTCCCTGACCATATTGACGGCGACGTGGCGTTCGAGGACGTCTCGTTCAGTTACGACGACCGCGAGTCGGTGTTGCAGTCGATCTCGCTGGACGTGCCGAACGGCGCGACCATCGGCCTCGCGGGCGCGACCGGCGCCGGGAAGTCCACGCTCGTGAAACTCGTCCCGCGGCTCCACGACGTCGACGAGGGACGCGTGACCGTCGACGGCCGCGACGTCCGGGAGTACGACCTCCAGGCGCTGCGCGAGGAGATTGCCGTCGTCGAGCAGAATCCGTATCTCTTCTCCGGCAGCGTCGCAGAGAACATCGCCTACGGCGACAGCGAGGTGCTCGCCGCCGAGCGGGCCGAGGAGTCGACACAGCGCCACCGCGTCGAGGCGGCCGCCGAGGCCGCGGCCGCAGACGAGTTCATCGCCGGGCTCCCGGACGGCTACGACACCCAGATCGGCGAGCGCGGGATCAAACTCTCCGGGGGCCAGCGCCAGCGGATCGCGATCGCGCGGGCGCTGCTCAACGACCCGGCGATCATCGTCTTCGACGAGGCGACCAGCGACGTCGACACCGAGACCGAAGAGCGGATCAAAGCGAGCATCGACCGGCTGATCGAGGACCGGACGGCCTTCGTGATCGCGCACCGCCTGTCGACGATCCGCGACGCCGACCGGGTCGTGGTCTTAGACGACGGCGAGATCACCGAGTCCGGCTCCCACGAGGAACTGCTCGCGGCGTCCGGCGAGTACGCGTCGCTGTGGGACGCACAGGTCGACGAGGGACTCGACGCGGCAGCGCAGTAGGTCACGCCGAAGCGTCGCTTCAGTCCAGACCTGTTCTGGCCCGCCTGCTTTTGTCCGTGCCGGTCTGAGAGATCGTATGCGCCGCCCGAAGCGTCCGACCGTCGACCTGCTTCTGCTCTTCGTCGGCGTCTACCTGCTTCAACGGCTGGGTGGCCTCGTCGGCGTCGGTCCGGAAGCGTTCGCCCTGGCGACGCCGCTGGCCCGGCCGTGGACGCTAATTACGACCGTCTACGCGCACGCGAGTCTCGGACACCTCCTCGCGAACGCCGTCGCGCTCCTCGTCGTCGGCCTCGCGCTCGAACCGTTCACGACCCGTCGCCGCTTCCACGGGTTCGTGCTCGTGATCGGCGCGCTCGCGGCCCTGACGGAGTATCTCGTCGGAGTCGTTCTCGGTTCGCCGGTGGCGGTGCTCGGCGCGAGCGGCGCCGTCCTCGCGCTGTACGGCTACGCCCTCGCAGGAAACCCCCTCACGGGTGGGCTCCTCGCTCGGATCGAACTCAGTCGACGCGCGCGAGTCGCGCTGGTCGTCGCTGTCGTCCTCGTCGTCACCGTCCTCACCGCCGGTCCCGGCGTCGCGGTCGTCGCGCACGCGACGGGGTTCGTCCTCGGACTGGTTGCGGGACGGCTGCGCGTGCTGCGCCCCACGTGAGGCAGAAACGACAGACCAACTGTCCGCGACACCCCGGCCTGCCCGTGGCATATATATCTACACGCGACAAAGCACGGGTGTGAACGACCGGACGAGCGCACTCGACACCCTCGTCTTCGGCGTGGACATCCAGAGCGGCGACGTCCGGGGCGATTCGCCCTCCTACGCCGTCGTCGCCTTCGACGGCGAGCAGTTCGACCGCGACGTCGTCTCCCACCGGAAGCTCCGGCGACTGCTGGACCGGGAGGAGCCGTCGATGCTCGCGACCGACAATATGTACGAACTCGCGGCCGACAAGGACGAACTCGTCCACTTCCTGCGGTCGCTCCCGGCGGCGACGAAACTGGTGCAGGTGACCGGCGCGGAACGGCCCGAGCCGCTCTCGCGGGTCGCCTCCAGGCACGGCGTCCCCTACGGCAAGAAGCCGATGGAGGAGGCCGAGGCCGCCGCGCGACTCGCGGCGGCGAACGTCGGCCAAGAGGTGACCGCGTTCGGCGACACCACGACCGTCAAGGTCTCGCGGGGGCGATCGACCGGGAAGGGCGGCTGGAGCCAGGACCGCTACACCCGGCGGATCCACGGCTCCGTCAAGCGCCGGACGCGGGAGGTCGAAGACCGGCTCCAGCAGGCCAGCCTCGACTTCGAGAAGGACGTGACCGAGAAGTACGGCGGCTACGCGAACGCCGTCTTCACCGTCGAGGCCCCGCCGTCCGACATCCCGGTGTCGAGCGGCCGTTCCGGTGACACCCGGATCGAAATCGAGCGCGAGCGCCGCGACGGCATCGAGTTCGAGCCGCTGGTCAAGCGTCGCGACCACGTCGTCGTCGGGATCGATCCCGGCACGACCACGGCCGCGGCGGTCGTCGGACTCGACGGTCGCATCCTCGACGTCTACTCGACGCGAACCGCCGACACCGCCGACGTAATCGAGTGGCTCATCGAACGCGGGCGGCCGATCGTCGTCGCGGCCGACGTGACGCCGATGCCCGAGACCGTCGAGAAGTTCCGTCGGAGCTTCGACGCAGCGGGCTGGACGCCGAACACGGATCTGCCGATCGACGAGAAACTCCACCGCACCCGGGAGGCGTCCTACGAGAACGACCACGAGCGGGACGCGCTCGCGGCAGCGCTTTTCGCGCTCGACGACCACGAGGATCAGATCGAGCGCATCACCCAGAAGGTGCCGCGGGACGTCGAGCGCGGCAAGGTAATCTCCCGGGTTGTCGCCGGCGAGGAGTCCGTCGAGGCCGTGCTCAGAGACCTCGAAGACGACGAGGGCGGGGAAGAAGAGGGAGAAGAACACGAGGAGCGCGAACTCACTGAGGAGGAAGCGGAGATCCGTCGGCTGCGGACCCGCGTCGAACGACTGGAGTCACACGTCGAGGACCTCAACGAGACGATCGACGAGCGCGACGCCACTATCGAGGAGTACGAGGAGAAACTCTCGGATGCGAAACGTCAAGAGCGGCGCGAGGCCAGAGAACGCCGGGAGGTCAAGCGGCTCGAACGCGAGAACAACCGGCTGCAGCGCCGCGTCGATGATCTGGAGGCCGAAAACGAGGAACTCGACGGGAAGCTCGAACGGCTGAAGGCCTTATGGAAGCTGGATCACTCGAACTTCGCCGACGTCGACACCGACGGCGACCTCGTGCCGGTGAAGGTGATCGACCAGTTCACCCGCGATGCGATCGAGACGGCCGACGAGCAGTACGGCCTCGCGGCCGGCGACGTGGTCTACCTCCGTGACGCCTCCGGAGCCGGACGCTCGACCGCCGAACGGTTGGCGGCGGTCGAACCGCGGGTCGTCCTCCGGTCGGGCGGCGACCTCTCGGAGGTCGCCGATGGGATCCTCTTCGAGCGGGAGATCCCAGTCGCCCCCGCCGAGGACGTCACGATCCAGGAAGTCGACGAACTCGCCGTGGCCCGCGAATCCGAGGTCGCGGCCGCGATCGAAGACTGGGAACGCCGCGCCGAGGAGCGCCGGAAGGAGCGAAAGGCGTCGATGGTCGATCAGATAATCTCCGAGCACCGCGCGGAGACGCGCGGCGACGGCGACTAACGGGGATCGGTTCTGTGGACAGGATAGGCGGAAAGTTGTGGGAGTGTCAGCCGGATGGCTGCGGTCGAGTAACGTATTCATAACGAATGTTCATTGAGGTGCGTGTTTGTGCGTTTATAATCCAGAGAAGTTTGATTTTGGGCAAGATATTCGACGTTCGTCTTTTGTTTGGGATCGAATACCACGCAATAGTTAACAGGGGTGAGTGCATCTGCTCACCTGTCCCGCAATGTATACCCACGGGCTGAATACGGCGATGACCCTGTACCGGAACGGAACACTGAGGCTCTCACAGGCGGCGTCGCGGGCGGGTCGCTCGAAGGAAGCGTTCGCCACGGCGCTCGCACGGCACGGGATCGCAGTGCGGGAGGCACAGGAGCGGCGGCACGCGGCCGACTGATAGATCGGTCACGATTGGAACTGGTCGATCGGCCATTTTCTGGAGAGTCCGCGACCGGAAGCGACGAGCGGGCAGAATGTGTTCGATGATTTCAGGACGATCGCGCGTGATCGTCAGACAGGGTCGGGGTCGTCACGCTCGTCATTGTCGACGCTATCTGCCGGCAGTACGTGCAGTCCGGCCCGAGTTTTCAGGACCGAAACAGTGTCGGCGTCGGCGTCGACGTACGACGGCCGAGCGATCGTCTTCGACTCGTAGGTCTCGGGATCGAGCACCTGGATCGCGTGCTCGTCTTCGATCGTCACGACCGTCGTCTCCGCCGCATCCACGACAGTCCCCAGCCGGCGGGCGTCGGGCGTCTCACCCTCCTCGAAGGACGCCTCGTATGGCTCGCCGGTCGTGAGTCGCACACCCTTGAGATTGCCCTGTACGCTCCGGACCAGCACCGGGCCCTCGTCGTCGTCCGGGTCGATGACGTCGCCCGGTGTGAACTTCGGAAGACGGACGGCGTAGGTCACCCGGTAGACCTCGTTGCCATCGCTGTCTTCGGTCACCAGCGTCGGGTACTCCTTGACGTGGCCGCCGAGTTCCCGGACGATCCGCTTTGCGACGCCGCCGCCGAGCTGGTTCGTCGAGATCTTGATGTCGGTCCCGTCGTCCGTCTCGACGATCTCGGAGATGAACGCGTTCCGATCCCCGGTGTCCTCGCGTTCGGCGACGTAGGACTCGGCGATCTCGACGGCGCGGCGTTCCTCCTCGGCGGTCGGCGTCCGATCGTCGGCGCGGATCTGAACGATGCTGGCGTAGTACCCGCCGGCGATGCGACCGCAGCGGTCACACGTCTCTCGGGCGATGTGAACCGGCACTGTGACGTGTTCCTCGCGGAACGTCCCGCGGACGATGCCGCCGAAGGTGCAGTGCATCCGGATCGTGTTCTCGTCGACCTGCTCGGGTTCGACCCCCCAGCGGACGTCCTCCGCGTTCAGGTGGACGCCGAGCGCCTCCGTCACCTGCTCGACGGCGACGTCCGTGTAGTCGCGAGCGCCGACATCCACCCAGCGGTTCCCCCGGTGGACTGCGCCGCACTGTGAACAGACGCGCACCTCGATCCGCTCGGGTGCGTCCACGAGATCGAAATCCTCGAAGTAACAGTCGTCGCAGAGGACAGCGTCGCGTTCGCGGGGTTCCCCCGGGAGCGGGTCCGCTCGCTCCGGCATCGGATCCCCACAGCGCGGGCAGAAGTCTCCCGAACTCATCGGCCATCGTAGACGGTCGAGGCGGTTAAGCGCGACGAAGGGGCGTGGGTGTGGGAGTCGCTCCGCACCCCAACACCGTTTATTACCCCGAACTCGTAAGTCGGGTATGGACTGGAAACCCGACTGGGGACTCAGGGGCCGTATGGTCCTGACGATGTTCCTGCTCTTTGCCCTCTATCTGGTCTTCGTGGGGGTACTGTGGCAGACGAACTCCTTCGTCTTCCTGCCGCTGATGGGACTGTTCGTCCTCGCGCAGTTCTTCTTCAGCGACAAACTCGCCCTCTATAGTATGGGCGCAACGGAGGTCTCGGAGGAGGAGTACCCGGAGCTGCACGCGATGATCTCGCGGCTCAGCCAGCAGGCGGACCTGCCGAAGCCGACGGTCGCCGTCGCCGACTCGCGGGTCCCGAACGCCTTCGCTGCCGGCCGCTCGCAGAAGAAGGCGACGGTGTGTGTGACGACCGAACTCCTCAGGACGCTCGACCGCGAGGAACTGGAGGGCGTGATCGCCCACGAACTCGCCCACGTGAAGAACCGCGACGTGATGGTGATGACCATCGCCTCCTTTCTCTCGACGGTCGCGTTTATGATCGTTCGGATGGGCTTTTGGTTCGGCGGCGGCCGGAACCGCCAGGGCGGCGGGATCATCGTCGCCATCGTCGCCTCCCTTGTCGTCTGGATCGTCTCCTTCTTCCTGATCCGGGCGCTCTCGCGGTACCGGGAGTTCGCCGCCGACCGTGGCGGGGCGCTCATCACCGGAAAGCCCTCGGCGCTGGCGTCGGCGCTCCTGACGATCGACGGTCGGATGGATCGGGTCCCGAAGGAGGACCTCCGCGAGCAGTCGGAGATGAACGCGTTCTTCATCGTGCCGCTGAAGAGCGACTTCATCGGGCGGCTGTTCAGCACTCACCCCGCGACCGAAACGCGCGTCGATCGCCTCCGGGAACTCGAACGCGAGATGGAGACTCAGTAAGATGTCTCTGCACCGAGCACCGGTGACTCCGGGAGGGAGCCGCTGATGGGACTGTTCGACACGATCCGGACCGTCCTCGGTACCAGCGCGGAGGCGGACGCGACCCGGGACGCCGACCCCGAGGATCTCTTCGGGATGAGCACCGCGTACGTCACGATGGAGGCCGACCTCGGCTTCCGGCCCGTCGACGCGGCCGCGCTGTGTTTCTCCGGCGTCGACAGCACCGACTTCGACGAGACCGTCGAGGACGTCGAGACGATCCTCCGGGCCGGCGAGGAGGAGACCGGCACCTCGTTCGACGTCCGCGAGGACAGCCACGGCTGGGAGTGGGTCGTCCTCCGCGACGACGACCCCGAGGATCTGGTGACGAGCATCCACTTCGCCGCCGACGAGTTCATCGAGCGGGGCTACGGCTCGCGGCTCCTCGCGGCGGTCTTCAGCTTCCAGCAGGAGAACGGAGCAAGCGGCGGCAGCGGGGGAGACCGCGCCTACTGGATCTACTCGTTCCGTCGGGGAGCGTACTACCCGTTCGCTCCAGCGGGCGGGAAAGAGCGGAACCAGCGGCTGGAGTTCAAACTGGAGTCGGTGCTCGACGGCGAACTCGACGTCGAGGACGACGAGTCCTACTGGTACCCGATGTGGCCCGACACGACCGGCGGGCATCCCTGGGAGTAGTCCCGGGAGCGGCCGTCGGGCCGGATACTGAAAGGAACGACTGAGCCACCGCGGACTATATGTCGCTGGCACCTGACGTTGGAACCGATGCCCTCCAGCACGCAGTTGCCGACGAGGCGCCGGTTCGTGACGTCTGCGATCGCTCTCCTCGGGGGCACCGCCCTCGCGGGGTGCGGCGGGAGCGGATCGGCGTCCGGATCGTCCCGCGAAGCGCCGAACGCCGACCCGCCCGACGACGCGCTCGTCGACCCGCCGCACGTCAGTCTCCGGAACGCGGCCCTGGAGCCGATCGTGTGGAGCGGGACGCCGACCGAAACCCCGGACACGGAGGAGAGCGGCGAGCCGGCGATCGACAGCTGGGCGCACCACGTCGTCGCCAGCGACGAGGCCGCCGCGGAGCTCACATTCGCCGACGTCGACGGCGTCGACGAGGCGCGCGAGTTCCTCGCGGAGACCGACTTCGACGCGGCGACCGTCTACGTCGAGCGGCAGCTCGTCGGCGAGTGCTACCGTCACGAGCTCTGCTGGGTCCGCTGGACCGACTCCAAGATCGAGACCGACTACGCCCGGATTCTCCGCGACGCCGACGTCGCCTGCGAGGCCGACGCCCGCGCTGTCGTGACGAAGCTGATCCGACTCCCGGTGACGCTCGAGCCGGGGCAGATCAGCAGTTACGGGTCGAGCAGCGGCGGCGGACCGTGTCGCCGTCCCGGGGGAGACGGCGAGTCGATGGAGGTGGACGCGTCGTGAGCCGAAGCGGTCGGAGTGACGTGCGCCCGGCGATTGGTCGGCGGCGGCTGCTCGCGCTCGCGGGGACGGGCGTACTCGCGGCGCTGGCCGGCTGTTCGGGACTGCTCTCCGACAGCGAGCCAACGATCGACGCCGACGCCCTCGCGGAGGTGGTGGCGGAGGACGCGCCGTCGGCCCCGGAGACGATTCCCGTCGACATCGAACCGGCGTTCGTCGACGAACAGCGGTCGACGGCGGCGGCGACGCTCGACGGCGTTCCCGCCCCGTTCGACCGCGAGGCGATTCCCAACGGCGTGATCCGCGAGCGGCTGAACGACAGCTACGAGGCCGCGACCGAGGCGCTCGAAACGATCGACGAGGGCGAGACACCGTACGGCCGCCTCGGGCGTGCGAACCGCGCGCGGGTCGCAGCCCGCGAGGTCCGGGCGGGCTGGCGGGCGATCGAGGAGGACCTGACCCAGGCAGATTTGCGAGAGGAGGTTCCGGCCATCGAGAACGGGATCGACGAAGTCGCCGCGCGGTGGTCGTACGTCGGCGACGACCCCGTCCGCGCGGTGGTCGTCCACGCGGAGATCGAAGACGAACTCCGCGCCGCGCGCAACTGGATCGCGCCGGATCGAGGCCGGCCGGCAGACGGGAACGCGCTCGGCGTCGCGGACCTCGCCGAGGAACTCGAACGTGCGCGGACGAGCGTCGCCGTCGCGTCGTATCTCTTCGAGCGGTTCCGCGGGAGCCTCGACACGACAACCGGACAGCGCGGGCGCTTCAGGACCGCGCGTGAGGAACTCACGGGGCGCGTTCGCGAGGCGATGTCCGGGCTCCCGCCCCAGGACGTCGACGAACCGACAGCACTCGTCGACCGCGACGTCGACGAGACCGCGGGCGTCAGAGCGCTCGCCAGCCTGGGCTCCGAGGCCAGATACCGTGCGAAGGACGTGACCGCCCCGGAGAACCGCCGCGAAGGACCGTCCCTCGCGAACGATGTCGTGGGCGCAACCGACGCGCTCGTGTACGTCCGCGGCTTCGAGTCGCTTCGCGAACGGATCGAAGGGGGCGACGACGTCGCAGTCGAGAGCGTCGAGGACGTGGCCGCGCTCCGGTCGGCCGCGGTCTCGGCCGTCGAGCGGGCCCGCGACGCGACGCGCGCGGCGCTTCTCGTCGACGCGATGCTCCCGTGGTACGCCGACGATATTCGGTGGACCGACGACCGCTTCCGGCGGGAGTCGGGGTCCGTCACCGTCGATTCGGTCGCGTACGACGCCATCGATTACGTGGTCGCCGCCGAGACGTGCCGGGCGCTCCCGCCCGCCTGCGCGGACGCGGCAGCCGCGCTCCGCGAGTCGTAGTCGTCCCGGACTCGGCCGAACCGCGCTCTTCTCGGTTAAACGCTTGTGCCCCTGGTCGATTCGCCTCGCAACCGTACCCCGGTTTCACTTTCACCTTGGTGTTAACGAGGGTTTATGTGCAAGTGGGACCCAGACCCGGACACGATGCCAGAAGACGATCTTGAGGATCTTCCGGGAGTGGGGCCTGCGACAGCAGACAAACTGATGGACTCCGGGTTCGAGAGCTACCAGGCGATCGCCGTCGCGAGTCCGGGCGAGATGTCCAACACCGCGGACGTTGGGGAGTCGACCGCCGCGGACATCATCAACGCCGCGCGGGAGGCCGCCGACATCGGCGGCTTCGAGACGGGGTCGACAGTGCTCGAACGCCGCGAGGAGATCGGCAAACTCTCGTGGCTGATTCCCGAGGTCGACGACCTCCTCGGCGGCGGGATCGAGACGCAGTCGATCACCGAGGTGTACGGCGAGTTCGGGTCCGGCAAGTCGCAGGTGACCCACCAGATGGCGGTCAACGTGCAGTTGCCGAAGGAACACGGCGGTCTCGAAGGGGCGTGCATCTTCATCGACTCCGAGGACACGTTCCGGCCCGAGCGGATCGACGATATGATCCGCGGCCTCGACGACGAGATCATCGCGGATCTCCTGGAGCGACGCGAGATCGAAGGGTCGCCCGGCGACGACGACGCGATGGATGCGCTCCTCGATAGCTTCCTCGATCACATCCACGTCGCGAAGGCGTTCAACTCGAACCACCAGATCCTGCTGGCGGAGAAGGCCAAGGAACTGGCGCGCGACAACGAGGACGCCGAGTTCCCCGTCCGCCTGCTCTGTGTCGACTCGCTGACCGCACACTTCCGCGCGGAGTACGTCGGCCGTGGCGAACTCGCCGAGCGGCAGCAGAAACTCAACAAGCACCTCCACGATCTGATGCGCATCGGCGACCTGTACAACACCGCCGTGCTGGTGACAAACCAGGTCGCCTCCAACCCCGACTCGTACTTCGGCGACCCGACGCAGCCGATCGGCGGCAACATCCTCGGTCACACCTCGACGTTCCGGATGTACCTCCGGAAATCGAAGGGCGACAAGCGGATCGTCCGCCTCGTCGACGCCCCGAACCTCGCGGACGGCGAGGCCGTGATGCGCGTCCAGGACGGCGGACTCAAACCCGAATAGCCGCGGTCTGCCCCGCCGCCGCGAGCGGCCGGTTACTCGTCGAGGCCGGTCGACGGGGTCTGATCGTCGGCCACGAAGTCGAGCGGGTCTTCGAGCTCGCCCAGCACCGCCTCGAAGGCGTCGGTCGCGGTCAGCAGTCCCACGACGTCGCCGCCGTCCAAGACGAGCGCGAGCTCCTGCCGTTCGACCTGGAACTGATCGATCGCCTCGCTGAGGTTCGTATCGGCGGACAGCGTCATCGGGGGCGCAGCGATCGCCTCGAAGGTCGTCTCCCCGTTCCGGAGCCGATCCACGTTCGCGACGACCGAGGGGACGTACACGATCCCGCGGAAATCCCCGGGATCGTCCCCGATCAGCGGCAGCCGCGTGTGGGGGCTCGACCCGATCCGTTCGAGGTTCGTCTCGACGGACTCGGTCGTCGACAGGAAGACGATTTCGTCGACCGGCGTCATCACCTCGCCGACCAGTCGGTCGCCGATGTCGAGGGCGTTGAGGACCTCCTCGCGCCGCTCCTCGGGGAGGTCGCCGCGGTCGAGGACCGAGCCGAGTTCGTGTCTGAGATCCGCCCGCGACTCGATGGAGTCGGTCTCGGCGTCCAGCCACGCGCCGGTCATCTCGACGCCGAACAGCCGCAGCGTCCACTTTGCGACGCCGTCGCCGACGGCGATGACCGGGTAGATCAGTTTCGCAAACCAGTACAAAGGCGTCGCGCCGTACCGGACGACGAACTTCGAGCGCTCGACGCCGAGATACGTCGGCGTCTGTTCGCCGTGGGTGAGATGCACGAGATTGATGATCAGGAAGGCGAGCACGCCGCCCGTCCCGATCGACGCCAGCACCGTCGACCGGAAGAACGGTTCGAAGAGCGCCGCCAGCGCCGGTTCGGCGATGATCCCGACGGCGATGCTCGATGCGGTGATCCCGACCTGACAGCTCGTCAGGTAGATCTCCAGGTCGTCGGTCATCTCCCAGCCGCGGCGCAGTCCGGGTTCGTCGAACTCGGATTCCGAGAACTGCCGGACGCGGGTGAGCGCGAACTCGATGGCGACGAAGAAGCCGTTCGCCAGGATCAACGCGACGCCCGCGAGCAATCGGAGTGTGACTTCCAAGCCGTTCACATCCGAGCCACGTTCGTCCGGGAACAAATACGTGCGGGACCGACGGCCGGGATCGGCGTGGGAACGGAGACTGGCGTCGTGACGCAGGGCGCGGGTCTTGGTCCCGAGGCTCCGCCTGCGCTCAAGCCGCCCGGACAAAACCGGTTTGTACCGTCGCCGGTCAAGTGCACGTATGACCGAATTCGATCCCGAGCAGTTCGAGGACAAATACGCGAACTACTTCACGGAACTGCAGCGGGCCTACAAGAACGCCTTCGAGGTGATGAACGACGAGTTCGACTCCGAGCTGGTCCACGCCATCGACCAGCAGATCCTCAACGAGTCGGAGCCGTTCTACGAGGACGGCGAGTTCCGCATCGAACTCCCCGAGAGTCCCCACGAACGACTGACGGCCGTAATCGTCGACGACGAGAAGCTGTCGGCAGTGCTGGAAGAGTACCGCGAGGAGCTACGACGGCAGCTCCGCCGCGTGTTCGGCCTAGAGAAGTGAGACCGTTCAGTGGTATTCCGACGACCGGCACCGGCGGATCAGTTCGATATGCCCCCGAACCAAAGGCCTAAGCCCGTCGGTGCCGAATTGGTTTCTATGAGTGCGGACACCGCAGACGGCGACGACGACCTGAAAGAGCGCGTAACGAACTTCCTGCGCCGGAACTTCCCGCAGATCCAGATGCACGGCGGCTCGGCCGCGATCCAGCACCTCGACCGCGAGACCGGCGAAGTGTCGATCCAACTCGGCGGCGCGTGTTCCGGCTGCGGCATCTCCCCGATGACGATCCAGGCGATCAAAAGCCGGATGGTCAAGGAGATTCCGGAAATCGAGACCGTCCACGCCGACACCGGAATGGGCGGCGGTGGCGGCCACGATGAGGGAATGTCGCCGTCGTTCCCCGGCGAGAGCGCAGACGACGGCGGCGAGAGCGACGAAGGCCCGCAGGCGCCGTTCTGATCGCGACACCGCTCTGATCGCGACACCGCTCTGACCGCGGCGTTCGCTGTACCGTCGAAGACGCGTTCGGACCGATGACTCTTTGATGCCGTCGCCGCGAGGGGTGGGTATGAGCACCGGTTCGCCCGAGAACGTCCTCTTCGTCGTCTTGGACACGGTCCGGAAGGACCGCCTCACGCCGTACGGATACGACCGGCCGACGACGCCGAACCTCGCGGCATTCGCCGAGGAGGCGACGGTCTTCGAGCAGGCCGTCGCGCCCGCGCCGTGGACGCTCCCCGTCCACGCCTCGCTGTTTACCGGCTTGTACCCCTCCCAGCACGGCGCCGACCAAGAGAACCCGTATCTCGAGGGCGCGACCACACTGGCGGAGACGCTCTCGGCAGCGGGCTACGACACCGCCTGTTACTCCTCGAACGCGTGGATCACGCCGTACACGCACCTCACCGACGGGTTCGACGACCAGGACAACTTCTTCGAGGTGATGCCCGGGGAGTTCCTCTCGGGACCGCTGGCCCGCGCGTGGAAGACGATGAACGACAACGAGTCGCTCCGAGCGATCGCGGACAAACTGGTCAGCCTCGGGAACACCGCCCACGAGTACTTCGCCGGTGGCGAGGGCGCCGACTCGAAGACGCCCGCCGTGGTCGACCGGACGAAAACCTTCATCGACGACGCCGACCGGTCGTTCGCGTTCATCAACTTGATGGACGCTCACCTCCCGTATCACCCGCCCGAGGAGTTCGCCGACGAATTCGCTCCGGACGTCGACTCGACGGAAGTCTGTCAGAACTCCAAAGAGTACAACTCCGGCGCCCGCGACATCGACGACGACGAGTGGGAAGACATCAGGTACCTCTACGACGCCGAGATCGCCCACATCGACGACCAGCTGGGTCGGCTGTTCGACTGGCTGAAAGAGACCGGCCGCTGGGACGACACGATGGTCGTCGTCTGCGCCGATCACGGCGAACTCCACGGCGAACACGACCTCTACGGGCACGAGTTCGGCCTGTACGATCCGCTCGTTAACGTCCCGCTGCTGGTCAAACATCCCGAACTCGACGCCGATCGGCGTGACGACCAGGTCGAACTCATCGACCTGTATCACACCGTGCTGGACGTACTCGACGTCGAGGGCGGAACCCCGGCGTCGGCGGGCGAGACCGCGGTCGAACTCGATCGAACGCGCTCGCTGGTCGCCGATACCTACCGCGCCTTCGACGCTGTCGATCCCGCCGAGCGCGACCCCGGACAGCGCGGCGGCGGGAAGTACGCGTTCGTCGAGTACTCCCGCCCCGTCGTGGAACTGAAGCAACTGGAGGAGAAGGCCGCTGCGGCCGGGATCACGCTCCCGACGGACTCCCGGTTCTACTCGCGGATGCGAGCCGCCCGCCGGACTGACGCGAAGTACGTCCGGATCGACCGCATCGACGACGAGGCATACCGGCTGGATACGGATCCAGACGAGACTGAAAACCTCGCCGGGGCCGACGACGACGCGATCGAAGCGACCGAAGAGACGCTCGCGGCGTTCGAGTCCGCGGTCGGCGGCGCGTGGACCGGCGCGCTCGACGACGACGTCGACGACGGGGCCGTCGAGGAGATGGACGCGGAGGCACAGGAGCGGCTTCGCGATCTCGGCTACCTGGAGTGACGACTTCGGTCGAATCGGCCGGATGCGAGCAGATTTGATCGACGCAGTCAGTCGAATCGGCCGAATACGAGCAGAGCCCTTCGACGCGTTCCGAAGCGCCGGCTATTCGGCGACGAGATCGGCGAGTTCGCCCAGTCCGTCGATTTCGAGCGTCGGATCGACGTCGAGGTCCGCGTCGGCGTTGTGGTCGCGTCTGAGGAACGCACTGTCTATCCCCGCCCGCTCGGCGGCGACGACGTCCGTCGCCCGGTCGCCCACGTAGAGTCCGTCGCTCACACCGAGCGCGTCGAGTGCCTCGTTCAGGTAGTGGGGGTTCGGCTTGCGGCGGCTGAACCCGTCGGGGCCGAAGTCGCGGCCGCGGACGTACCGGAACGCGTCGAGGCGATGGTGGTCGACGACGAACTCGACGGTCGGGTGGTAGTTGTTGCTGACGAGGCCGACCGCCGCGTAGTCGGCAAGCCGATCGATCGCGTCGACGTCGCCGAAGACGCCACGTTTTCCCGCCGCCAGGCGGTCGATGCTGTGTTCGGCGCTATAGCGCTCCCGGGCCGTGTAGAACTCGTGAGGATCGACGCCGACCGCCTCGCAGGCCGCGACGAACTCGTCTGTGTACTCGTATTGCTCCAGCGGAGCACGGTAGCGGTCCGGCACGTCCATCTCCCGCTCTTCGAGGAGGTCCTCCAGCGCCAGGCTGTGGACGATCGGATCTGCGCCGCGGCCCTCCACGATGACGCCGTCCATATCGAACAGCAGCGCGAACTCCTCCGGGCCGGAGAGTGTGTCCGACGGCACCTGGGCAGAGTCGGAGACGAAGTGTTTCATTGACTGCCTTAGACGGAGCGGACAAATATATCCTCGCTTGCGGGACCGGGGAACAGGATCTGCGGACGCCCCCAACGACCAGTTACGAGTCCTCAACGACGCCCTGCCCGTCCTCCCACGTCCGGAGCAGCCCCGTCAGCGTCCGGTTGGTTGGGACGGGGACGTCGTCTCGCTCGGCACGGCGGACCACCTCGCCGTTGATCGAGTCAACCTCGGTACGTCTCCCCGCATCGATATCCTGGAGCATCGACGAGCGGTTGGCGGCCGTGGCATCGACGACCTCGTCGAGCGCCCCCGCAGCGTGGTCGTCCGGCAAGTCGACGCCCGCGGCCCTGGCGACCTGTGCGGTTTCGCGGGCAGCGCGGCGGGCGACTGTCCGTCCGGGATCCGCCGCGAGAACACCGTTTTCGACCCGCGCGAGCGCAGTGACGGCGTTGATGCCGGCGTTGACTGCGAGTTTCTCCCAGCGGCGGCGGGGCATATCGGTTGCGACGACCGTTTCCACCTCGACATTGCGGAACGCTTTCCCGAGGCGTTCGGCCCACAGGTGGGTGCCGCCGGTCCGGTCGCCGACGACGACCCGGCCGACGCCGGTACACGCCACGCGCCCCGGTTCGACGAGTCGTGCGCCGTAAGTCGCCGTCCCGGCGAGGACCGGCACGTCGAGCTCGGCCGCGAGCGCCTCCTCGGTCAGTCCGTTCTGGAGCGAACAGACCGCCTCGAACGAGCCGGTCGACAGCGCCGCGGCCGCCGCGTCGGTGTCGAACGCCTTCACCGTCACGAGCGCGACGTCGGCGTCGTGGCCCTCGCCGTCGGTCGTCGCGGCCGGGTGGGTATGAGCCTCGATCGCCCCCGAGATCCGGACGCCGTCCGCCTGCACCGTCGAGACGTGGGGGTCGCGGCCGACGAGCGTCACGTCGTGGACGGACGCGAGCAAGCCGCCGACGAGCGTCCCGAGGCTCCCCGCACCGAAGACGAGAATCTCCATACGCCGCGGAACGAGGGCCGGGGCAAAAAAGGGGGTCGGAGGGGCGGCGAGAAGAGATCATATCCCACAGAGTGCGGTAGCGGTGCGGTGTCCTCCCAGCGATCGCACCGCGAGGCTCGCATTCGCTCGCCTCGCGGGATTTTGGTCGCGTTAAGTTAAGCGTGGATGCGGGCGCAGTACAGCGATTTTGTTATCTCCGTTCCGTAGTTTTCCAGTCTATGGTGTTCCAAGGACGACCAGTAGAGGAATCGAGAGAGCCGATGTCGTTTCGATCCGTGTTCGTGTCCGACTCTACGTATACGCTCTTGGGAGGGAGATTGTTGACGGCGAGAGCGACAGCTGAAAGTCGAAGAGGGCAAGGGCACCGCGCGGAGACCGACACGCGATCAGACGAGATGAACAGTACCATCGAACAGTGGATCGACGACCTCGTCGCCGGCGTCGACGACGCGCAGGCCAGCGACGAGTTCCAGGAGTGGCTCGACGTCCAGAGTCGCTTCCACGACTACTCCTACCGGAACACGCTCCTCATCAAGCGGCAGTATCCCGAAGCGAGCCGAGTGGCGGGCTACCGGACGTGGCAGGAGGAGTTCGACCGCCACGTTCAGGAGGGTGAGTCGGCCATCTGGATCTGGGCGCCGATCATCACCACGCAGTGCCCGGAGTGTGAGAATTCGCCGAGCTATCACGAGGATAGCGACTGTGACTACGATGAGACGTCGCCCGAGGAGTGGTCCGAGGGCCTGGTCGGGTTCAAGCCTGCGCCGGTGTTCGATGTCTCCCAGACCGAGGGCGAGCCGCTTCCCGACCTGGACACAGAAGCGACCGGCGACGCTGGCGATCTCGTCGAGCAGTTGACTGACGCCGCTGATGCCCTCGGCGTGACGGTGCGGATCGTTCCAGCCGAGGAGTGGACCCACGGCGAGGCGAAGGGCATCTGCGAGCAGCTGAGCCTCGTCGACGTTCAGCCGCTCGTCGAGGTGCGTGATCGGGAGAACGAGGCCGACCTCGCGCGGACGCTGATTCACGAGTACGCACACGCCCTGCTCCACTTCGATGTCGACGACGACACCGAGCGAGCGAAACGCGAAGTCGAGGCCGAAGCCGTCGCGTACGTCGTCGGGCGCTACTGCGGGCTCGACACCAGTGGGTCAGCGTTCTACCTCGCAGCCTGGGAGTCGGACGACCCCGAGGTCGTTCGCGAGCGGCTTGGACGGATTAGTCGAACGGCAGAAGAGCTCATCGACGTTCTCGAGAGCGAATCCTCGTCCCAACCCAGTTAACCAACAGAGTGATGGATTTCTTCCGTTCTGTTGGTTAAGTTTTTCAGCGCCCGCCGAGGGGCGGAGGCGCGTTCTGACCTCCGTCGAATGATGACTGAACCCTATCTCACGACGGTCCTCGAGGAAGCCGAGCACGTTGCCGAGCAGCACGACCAGGTCGCTCGAACGACAGACAACCAAGCCCACGAATACCTCCGATACGCCGTCCTCCGGGTGCTCGAAGGCGAGTCGGAACACCACCCAGCAGACTGGACGCCGATCGACGACGTGACCGTCGGCTACGGGAGCGACGACGCGATGTACGACAGCTGGGGCTCCAGCGAAGACTGGTGGGAGACCGTCCCGCCGCAGGAGGCGTGTACCCGCTTCCGGATGTTCTTCCCGGACGACCACCAGACGGTTCCCCGTGACATCGTCGACGTGATGGCCGCGCTCGGTGCCTGGCGCGTCTGGACTGGGTGCGCAGCCGCGTGCGGCTCCTACGACCATCGCGAGCGCCGCGAAGTCCACTACCTGTGGCCGGAAGGCCATCCGGTGGAGGAACTGCTCCACGAGCGGCTCAGTGGCCCTGCGGAAGCCGTCGCTCCCGACGGTGGCCGAACGGGCGACGTTCGCGACCGACTGGTCGTCGACGAGAACGCACAGTCGAAGGACGATCTCGAGCCCCGCACGAAGCGTGCCGTCGCCGAAGCGATGGACGTCTCACTCCTCTCGAAGGGTGGCCGCTACGAGGTGCAGTCCGCGTCCGGAAACCGGTACGAAGTCGATGTCATCGACGAATCGTGTACCTGTCCCGACTGGCAGCAACGTTCACCCGAAGGCGGCTGCAAGCACCTGCGCCGCGTCGATCACGAGATCAAACGGGGCCGCGTTCCCCGACCAGACGGCCGCCTTCCCTCCCCGTAGGGTAACGATTGAACTACTCCACGGGACGGGCTGTGTCGCCATCCCGACGGACCCGGTCGAACGTTGAGAGATACGCGATCCGGTCGTGAATTTCGTCGGTATCCAGCTCCAGTTCGGCGGCCAGTTCGTCAACGGTCATCGGCTCGTCGAGTGCCTGGAGGACTTCGAGCCCCCGGTAGTACCTATTCGTGAGCTCTTGGACGCGGCCCACGATCGGCGTGGTCACTCCGTACCGCTCCTCGAGTTCGACCAGGGCCTCGTTCGCGAACGTGGCGAACTGATCGTCCCCCAGGCGTTCGATCTGGGCTTCGAGGTCATCCCGGACGACGTCGTAATCGAGACCGGCCTGCACGAGCATATTCATGTCCTCGATGTCGTCGTCACGGCCGGCGATTAGTTTGAACAGGAAGATATCCTCGTTGCTGACCAGCCGGACCGTCAGTCGATCCGTGTCGAGGAACGGCTCGCTGCGCTCTTGCATCCCGTCGGTGAGCACGAGCTTGTTCGCGACCTGCCGGTTGAAGATATCGAGCCGACACCCATCGTCGTTCTCGACGCAGCTCGTTGCCCCCAGCGCCCGATAATCTGGATCCAGCGACTGGACCTCCGCATACCCGAGGTCCATCAGGACGGCCCACAGCTGGCCGTACGCGTCGCCATCCGGGACGACCAGGTCGATATCTTTCGTCGCCCCCTTGAGGTCGCGCAGCGACATCGCGCCACCACCGATCAGGTAGACCGTGAGCGGGGCTGAGAGGCCATCCGCGATTCGCTGGAATTCGTGCTCGATGTACTCGCGGCCGAATGTTGGTCTCATTGTGATAGTGGCACCTCGTAGTCAGCCGCCAGCTCCTGGAACTCGTCCCACTCCGGGAGCTGCTCGTCGTTGACCTCGCCGTGCGTCTCGAGGTAGCGCAGCAAGGCGTCGATTTCGTCTTCGAGGCCATACTTCGCCGCCTGCTCTCGGAGGTCCGCCTCGTCGACGTCGACGTGGCTGAGCAGGAGGAGACAGTACGAGCGGTGGCGGCTGCCGTCGTCGATCAGCAGCGTGTGACAACAAAGTTCCGCCGGCGAGACTGCGTCGAGCTCCTCGGAGTAGACGTAGTAGCGATGGCCGGTGAGCAGGAACTGGAGGTCGAAGGCCGCGAACCGAGCAAGGCCGGTTTCGTGGAACGCCTCCGCGTCGATCTCCGTCTCGGCCTGGGCGAGGAATTCGTCGTAGTCCTCCCAGAGAATCGTCCCCTTCCGGGCTACGGCTTCGAGGCGTTGGCGATGCAGATGGTGTGCGAGTTCCCGGGCGAACTCGTGGAGGCGATCGAAGTCGGCGTTGAACTCGTAGTGGCCGTCGACGGTCCCGACAAGCCCACGGTCGCGAAACCGCTTGAGGACCCGGTTGACCGTGTTGCGGTAGTTGTCGCTCTGGTCGGCGATCTCGGAGACGGTTCGCGGCTGGTCGAGGTAGTACAGCACCTCGAGTGCCTTCCCGGTCAGCAGCTCGGGAAACTCGATGTGGGAGTGCTGGCGGCCGAGATCCCGAAAGAGTTCGACGGCGCGAGCATCCGACGGGACGACTCGTTTTCGCCGGCCATCGCGTTCCGTGTAGACGAGCCCTTTCTCGACGAGGTCGTCGACGGCACGAGAGAGGTAGCTCTCGCTGTGGTCGAGCTTCGTCGCGAGCTCGGAGATCGTGTCGCCGCGGTCGACCGTGGCGAGGACCTCGAGTTCGATGCGCCGGAGCACGGTGTAACATAGTACGAAACTTGTATATAAAGAAGTTTCGAGTAGTGTTACAGCCAGCAATCGCGAGAACCGTCCCCATCGTCTTAACCAACAAAACTATGGACTCGTGGGGCGTGTTGGTTAACGCGAGAGTAGCCGATGTCCTACGAACCCCCGACCCCACCGGCGAACCTCCCGACGGAGATCGTCAACACGCTCAATGAAGCCACACCGGAGCATCTTCGGGACGTTGCCAGCTACGCCGAGGCGTTGACCGAACACAAAGAGCGGGAAGCCCGTCTCGAGGAGGAAGCGGACGACGCCGACGTCGAGGAGCGCCCCGATGACCTCCCAGACGACGTGCCGGCGAAGGCGACGATCACGATCAAGGAGATCAACGACAACCGCTACTACTACTGGCAGTGGAGAGAGGGGGACAAGGTCACGTCCAAGTATAAAGGGCCAGTCAATCCGGACGAATAAGAGGCCAATACGTCCGATTATAGAGTTCCCATACCCCGTGTGCTATTTGATTTTGGTGCACTTGGAAAAGTGATGACTACACACCCCTCGTCCAGAGTGAAAACAGTGGGACGAGAAAGAATTTGAGATTAGATTAAGCCGTTAATAGTCGATAGAGCCGTTTTTACGGACGAACAGTCGAACAGAGTTCCACAGTTGAAGCATAGTTTTCTATTTGAGACAGACCACACCCCTGATCACGAGTGTATCCGCTGATAGGTTCTCACCACACACCCCGTGTGTAAAGTGTAAATGTGTCGTATTCCGACGATAGAGTCCCACTAAGCTGGTTTTGTATATTGGAGGAGACCTACAGCCCGTGGGAAGACACAGACGTACCGGACTCCGTGTAAGAGATGAATTGAGTAACAAGTCGAGCGGGAACACCCCGTGTGCGAAATGGAATTCGAACGGTGAACATCAAGAGGGACGGAGACTGAACCGATTTTCACTTCGATGACGGGGGGATGGTCGACCCTGCGTTTACACTTCGATGACGGGGGGTGTCAGACGTGCGGCTTGCTCTTCGATAACGGGGTGTGGAACAACTAGGTCCAATTACAGATACGCAAATCCACATAAGGACCGCCGATTCTGCGTTACACATCGATGACGGGGGGTCTTCGACCAGATGTACTTCGGTGTCGGTTGTAACTAACGAGCCGCGAAAACGCCGAATTCAGGCGAAATATTCGATACAGCGGACGAATAAACATCGACGGAGGTTAATCTTTTTAATGCTCCGGCGTACAGCAGGCATATGGCCGGTAGTGATCAAGAAGGGGCGGACCAATCCACCCTTGATGAAGAAACTAGTTCTACATCGGATGGACAGCAGTTAGAATCCGCCCGTGAGGATGCTGCCGGAGACGCAAGCCAAAATCAGGGATCGACCGAAGAGACCGCTCAGCGGTCGATCCGTGATATGCTCGATGATGAGGGGGAGGCATCGGTGTTCGTCAACCGGGACCTCGTCGAGCCTGACACGATCATCGACGAGGAGCGAATCGTCGGTCGTGACGACCAGCTCGAGTCCGTCGTCTCGTTTCTGAAGCCGACTCTCCAAGGAAATCGGCCGCCGAATATGCTGCTGTACGGTCCCGCAGGGACAGGTAAGTCACTCATCATCGGAGCCGTCACGCAACAGATCATCGAGCTCTGTCAATCCAAAGGCGAACGGTTCGGCGTTGTCGATATCAACTGCCAGCCAATCAATACGCTCGATCAGGCCGTCTACGAACTCGTTCAAACCGTCGCTCAGGACGTTGGGACGGAAGTCGGTGTTCCAGAGACCGGCGTCTCGACGAAGCGCAAGTACCGACGTCTCTACGAACTCATCAACGAGCACTACGATTCAGTCATCTTCATTCTCGACGAGATCGATCTCTTGGTCGGCCGGCGCGAAAACGACGAACCCGCATACTCAAAGCTTCTCTATCAGCTATCGCGGGCAAGTAACACGAACGAAATCGAAGGCCGCGTGTCCGTCGCAGCGCTGACGAACGATCCAAAGTTTATGGAAGACATCGACGGGCGTGCCGAGAGTTCATTCAATCCACGTGACGTCTACTTCCCAGATTACGACGCGAACCAGCTGCGCGAAATTCTCGAAAATCGACACGATGCGTTCCGTCAAAATGCTCTCGAGGACGACGTGATTCCGCTCGTGGCGGCATTCGCTGCACAAAGTCACGGTGACGCACGGAAGGCGATCGACCTGTTCCGCGGTGCCGGTGACCTTGCAGACGAACGGCGAGATGAGGTGGTTACGGAGGACCACGTCCGAGAATCTCAGGAAGAGATTGACAAAGACCGGTCGCTGAAGCTCGTTGAGGGGCTTACGACACAAAAGAAGATTTCACTATACGCAACCGCAGCCGTTGCGTATCACTCGAACCGGACGGGAAGCTCCGTCCCAAGCCCGATTGGATTCAAAGTTTATCAGTGGGTGACGAACGAACTCGATGCGGACCAGATGACTCGTGAGACGTACGTCAAATATGTCAAAGAACTTTCAACGTACGGATTGATTTCAACATCTCGGAAAAGCCGCGGACGAGGCGGCGGGATGTATATGGAGTTCACATTCACGGGCGATCCTGAAGCGATGATGACCCGGATCGTCGATGATACGCGCCTGGAAAGAATAGCCCAGCAGGAAGAACTCCTCAGTTCAGTCGTGAATGCTCAGCTGAAAGAATTTCACGAAGAGTGAGAACCCGGTCGAGCACCCCGTGGAGGACACACCCCCCGTGTTCGATGTGTAAAGTCGAGATTGTAGCGGGACAGAAGTCGAGAGAGTCCTGAACTGAGATCGGTGAATCGGAGAACACGGAGCAGCCGCTTCCACACCGAATCCTCCTAACGGACTGAAATGAGATCAAGACACGGGGTCTCGTGACCCCCACCCCCCGTCATCGATGTGTAAACACCAGAGGGTGGAAGGGGGAACCCACGTGAAACAAACCACGAAAATCGGGTTTAGCGCCACGAGACGGTTGATAACAAAAGAGATCGTGTATGAAGACGAGAGGTGTGATGGAGACATCCGTGTTCGGTTAGTCGAAGTTCCATTTCTCCTAATCTTCACATCTAATTCCAGTACGGTTCCAGTTTTAACGCACTGCATATAAAACTTCGTTAGACAATATGCATTGCTTACGAGAATATAGATTCGACTGCTGAGGCGTTCTTCTTCGTGTTTGTGGTCTCATCGCCGGTTTTCGCCGTTCTTCTCTCGTCACCCCCCTCCCTCCTCTCTTGGTTTTACACATCGATAACGGGGGGAGGGAGTATGACCGTGGTTCTCTATTGAAACCATTCGCTGCTCGGTCACTAGAAATCGGTTAGCTCTGGCTCACGCGTCCCTGCGAGTTCTTGTTGAATCTCCATTCGATCCCAGCCAAGCGGTGCCAGCACACTCTCGACAGCTCTGACGAGTTGCGTCTCGTAGTACGACGCATCGTACGACTCTACCTCTTCGTGGACCAACGCGACCCGCTCTCGTGACTTCTTCTCGTCGTCGACGACCACGTACTCGATGTCCTGTCCCGGATGGATGGCGAGGTCCTGGTCCCGAGACCGCTTCAGCTCAGGTGGTCAATCTGCGAAGACAGATATTCTTGAAGAGTGGTGACCGTCTCTTCTGAGACAGCTGAAGCCCCGAAGTCACTCCGAAATCCGTGCTTAAGTTCGTCGCTCTCCAAGATCTCCAGACCACGATCAAGTTGCTCCCGGAGCGCATCGTCGTCCCCTCGCTGCAGGTGGGGCGTGACAGCGTCGAGGTCGATCTCTTCTGCGACCGCTAGGACATCCCGAAGATCTGTTTCGCGACCGCTGTGGAGCTTTGCCGCGACAAGGACTGCCCCATCGATGACTCTGGCCGTCGTCGTCACTGTACCCCCGCTCACCTCCTGCTGGTGGCTGTGGTCGTACAGGTAGTCGAACGACCACTGTGCCTCTGTCTGGCGACACCCGAGTCCGTTCACCAGGAGATCGAAGCCGATCGGCTGTTGCGGTGTGACCCGCTTTTCGTACTCGATTACCTCGGTGTCGTAGAACCATTCCTTTGCGTGGCTGTCCGTTTCCTCGAAGCCCTGTCGCTCGAGGAATTCGGCGAATTCAGCTTTGGAGTCCGGTGCGATGACGATATCGAGGTCCGTGGAGAAGCGTGCGTTGAACGCTGAGACTGCGTAGCCGCCGACGAGAACGTACTCGTGGCCCTCTTGGGTGAGATCCTCGAGCAGTTCGATGAGTGCGTCACTCCGGTTGTTGAAGCTCATGTCTGTGCCCGTTCCGTCTCTCGATACGTGACGCCGAGGTCGAGGTCCTCGTACATCCGGTCGAGCATCGCCAGCCCCGACTGGAACTGGGCGTAGTTCTCGCGCATATACTCGATCGTTTCAGCTCTCGGGATTACTGGATACCCTTCGACGTGATTGACGTTGAGCGACGACCGCGGCTCAAGGACGACCTGTAGCGACCCATCCAGCTCGTCACGGGGCTGTCGTTCGAATGCGGTGGGGAGGTCGAACGACTCGAAAAACGTCTCCCAGGTGTCGACGTCTTGCTCGTTGACGGCCAGGAAAAGCGGATAGTCATCGGGGTCGCGACCGACTTGATAGCCGCCCTGGGTCCATACGTAGACGGCGTCGATCCGCGTAAACGCGTACTGCCGGTCACTGAACTGCGGGATGACGTATGCCTCCTCAATCGAAGGCGGACTGACGCCGGCGCTTGTAGCCACAAGCTCGCGTGCGGCCTCTCTCACGCGCTCGTCGACGACGGAGAGGCCGTCATCATAACTGATGTAGCCCGAGTCTTCGAGCCGATTGACGGCCTGTCTCACCGTCTCGTACGGCGTGTGAAGGTGTTGTGCGACACGGCGGATAGAGTCACCACTCTCGATAGTGAGGATGACCTGTGCCGCCGTGTCGTCGAGCACCTCGTACATCTATCAGTTACCAATATTCCGGGAACAGTAAAAAGCCTTACTAGATGTCTGATTGAGTGTCTACAGTCTCGGTGGAGGAGCTTCAATCTGATTAATCTAAATCGGTGTCTTCTATTTGGGAATAGATTACTATTCTAAAATAGTTTTTATTGGGAAGAAAAGAACGCTATTCATACTATTCCCCACAGATTTATGTCGTGAGGGGATGATACTGTTGAATAGTATGAGTGGCTCAGATAGAAAGAATAGTATAGATAGAACGAATAGCCCAAATAGCCCATATAGCTCGGCACAGGCCGACGGGAATTCTCGCGCTGTGTCGGTTTGTATGCTGAAGGGGGGCGTTGGTAAATCAACGATCGCAGTCAACCTCGCCAGACAACTGGCTGCTCAAGATCACGATGTTCTCCTCATTGATCTTGACCCGAACGGTCACGCATCCGTCGGATTAGGCTATGACGACGAATACCACAACACGGAGGAAACCATTGGTGACGTCTTCTTCGACGATGCTGACCCGACCTCTGTCGTCTATGATACCGGCTACGAGTTCGACATTCTCCCCTCCAGCGAGGATCTCGAGCAGGTTGAACGGGAGATCGTCGTTGGCGACGTCTTCCAGCCCTCTGCGCTGCTCAAGCGAGAGGTCGTCGACCCACTTCTCGGGGACACCTACGATTACATCGTCACGGATTCGCCGGCGTACCGGTCCCGACTCACGGACAATGCCCTGGTTGCGACGGCAAATTTGGTCCTTCCCCTTGCACCTGGAAACGAGGCGATGACTGGCCTTGAGCGAACTATTGAGCGGCAAATTTCCCCGCTTCGTCAGCACATGGATGTCGACGTGCTGGCGCTGGTCCCGAATATGCTGAGCGGTCGTATCGACCAGCAGACCCAGGATCGCCAGCTGCTTGAACGCCTCAATTCGCACGATAATCTTCAGGACCGCATCCCGAACTTCGCGCGAATCACGGACTGGGAGGCCGTCGACGCTGGCGACCTCAGCCCCTCACCGGGCATACGGGACCGAACCAGCATCACGAAGGCCTACGGCGAGCGCAAACCTTTGCTGGACTACGATCCCGACTGTGACCAGCTGAAGTGTTTCGATGAGCTGGCGCATATCGTCGAGGCTGGGGAGGTGGTCCGCTATGGCTGAGGACGATCCGTTCGCTGACCTTGGGGAGACGCTTGAGGATGAACCGGATGACGAACCACAGGATACGGATGAGGCGCCCGAATCGGAGGGCGACGAGGAGATGCCCTCTCAGGAACCGGTCGAACGACGGAACCCGATGACTGATTCAGCGTTCAGTTACGAGGCTGCCAAACAGCGACCTTTCTACGCCCGAGAGGCTACGATTGAGGACTTTGATTCCTGGCTGAAGTACGAATTAGAGCGGGAACTCAACCAGCAGGGCTACCAGAATATCGTCGTTCGGGAGATGACTGATGCCCTCCTACGAACCGTCGTGGAGGAAGACCTCGTGGATGAAGTGGCCGAACGGTTCGAACAAGCCCGCGAGTCTGCTTCTTCAGAATCGACTGAATAGGATACTATTCTAAAATAGAATACTATTCAGCAATACCCAACAGCAACCTCAGAATAGTCTGATTTCGCCTCTATACGGTGGACCCAGTGTAGACCGCCGGCTCAAAGAAGATGAGACTGGCCGCCTCAATATAGGATCTGTCGTGATCTCCGAGACCGGATCCGTAATCTGCGATACGCCTTTTGCTACTGATCTGCTTCGACAACAGTGAGTTTGACCTGATGGATCCCTTTCAGCGGTCGAATCCAAGACAGTAGCTCTTCGACCTGCACACCAATTCCGTCGACGGCAATGGACTCTAAGCGGAGACGGTCACTAAAATAGACATGATGCACCCGATGATGGTCTTAGTGACTGGGTGTTGCAGGCCGGTCATCTCGCCGATTACGTCTTTGTCCCGCTGTCCAAATAGTCGGCAATACAGTTCCACACGTTCTAGACGCACACTCGGGTCGAAAGAGTGAGATACGGAAAGACATCGTCGAAAGCTTGCTCAATTCTGCGACGGACATCGTTTACGCCGGTACTGTGCTGATGGCTTGAGAGTTCGACGGTCACCACATTCTAGTATTGTTCAGCAAACGTAGACTTTCCTCCGTTGTCTTGAAACGAATGCAGACGAGTGAGAAGGCCAAAACGAAGCAACTATTCCAGCGTGGTCAGTCGCCCCCAAGTCTGCGGTACCGCTCTGTACTCCCCCTCAGTCCTGCTGACTTGGCCTCGCTGTTCTAAGTACTCGAGGGCGGATCTGACCCGCAACTCGGTCAGGTCGCAGGCTTCCGCGAGCTCCGCAGGGGTATGCGGCTAGTCGCTTTCGCGAAGCGCCCGGTGCACCGTGTGCAAAATCTGCATCCGGAGCATCGCCTCGGATTCCGCTTCCGAGACGAACTCGTGCGGCGTCTGGACGGACCCGTACCGGATCGTGATCGCGCCGTCGAGAACAAACCAGAGACCGACGAGCAGTGCCACCCCTCCGATCCAAGCCGTGTAACTGAGCGTCAGGAACACGCCCACAGCCACCAGTCCCAGACCGTAGACCAGCCAGTTCGTTCCGCCTGGGAGGTCGTAGCCTCGTCCATCGCGCTGTACGTCAGCATTCCTGCAGAGAGGATCAGAACGGGTGCTAACGATCGGACCGTGTGTTCGGTGAACACCACAAGAGCAGCGAACAGGCCCACTGCGCTGACGAACGTCCGAAGGGTATCGTCTGTGACGGGGAGGTTCATACTAGCGGGACACCGGCACTCAACGTGTCCAGGCCACTTTTCCATTACTGTTCAGCGGAGCGACGATACAGGCGTTTGTCGATGAACGTTCCTGGGTCGAAGTGACTGAGAGTAACAGCACAGAGGCTAGACCCTTCTTCGCTGGCGTCGATGGATGTCCCGACACCGAACTGCCCGAGTGGTATCGCCAGTGTCACGGGAGCGATAACCCCGTGAGCTTCGCCGAGGCGGTTCGTGGTCTTCTACGATTGTTCACCGGGTCAAGAGTTTATAATCCATTACGGGGGAACCGCGGAGGGAGGTGACGGAGCTGTAACAGAGTATATCTGTGACTACTATGGCGTGTCGTTTGCGACCTCAAACGAACTGGGCGGGCACGTAACGGCCGTCCATCGGCGCGACCAGTTCGTAACGGATGCCGAGGTGATTCTCGACGGTATTCGGCGGGTCGAAAATGAACTGGAGAAACCCCCGACAGCCAGAGAAATGCTGGAACGCTCTTGTGGCGGAGATTGTTGGTGAGTCATAGCGCAGTTTCGAGGATGGTTTTGAGCGCTTCTTTCCCCGGTTTGCGGAACACTTCTCGACGGATCTGAAACGCTCGGATATACGGCGTGAGTCTGTCTTTAGAGACACCTCGATGCGGCGAGAGCCACCGTCGCGCCAGCGACGCGTGGCTCTCGCAGGTGTTCACGTGAACGTCTCCATCGACGTACTCGCCGTCACCGTGGACGACGTATTCACGGGTGAATGCGTTGTCCTCGTCAAGTGGATCGTATGCCCGAAAGCCGTCTGTGTAGACGGTTAACGACTCCTGCTGGCGGTCGGCCAGCAGGAGTCGAATCCTCGATTCGGTCGCGGCTTTCGTCGGGATCACGTGTCGTTCACCACTGCCGCGATCAGCGAGAACAAACACAGGGAGCTTATCCTCAGCGTATGTTCCACGTCCGCGCGTAGACAGGCCACGCGAGCGCGACGGCTGGTCGCGCTCGCGGCCCTTGAGACCTGCTTTCACGTAGAGTTCATCTATCTCGATGGGGCCTTCGAGCTGTAGTCGAGGCGCGTCCAGCGCTCGCAAAAAGCGCTGGACGCGCCGGTAGATCGTCTTGTATGAAACGTCAATCTTTACGTCTAATTGCCTGAGACTTGTGTTGAAGCGGATGTACGTGTAGACGGCGAGAAACCACTTTCTGAGCGCCACCGAAGAATGTTCGAAGATCGTGCCGGTCTGATCGTTGAACGTGCGGTCGCAATCCTTACAGAGATACCGCTGAAACACGCGATAGCTGCCGTACCGAATCACAGATTCGCCACGGCAGCGTGGGCAATAGACGCCGTCGCGCCAGCGAACCTGTGCCAGCAGGTTCGCGTCGCGACGCTCCGAGACGAACGTCTTGATAGGGAACATTGTTCGTCGGGTGACGCGGTCGCGTCACCCTTGCCCGCTGTGACTTCCAGCTACTGCTGAGAACTCACCAACAATCCTCTACCCAAGAGCGTTGTCTCCGAGAGCGTCGGGTGGGGATGTATGACTTCTGCGAGTTCGTCTGTCGAGAGACTCTTTTCGACGGCGAGTGTTATCTCAGAGATCAGTTCGGAGGCTTCCGGCCCGATGACTTGTCCGCCGAGCACGACGCCGTCGCCACCGCTCACGAGACGCATACATCCGTCAGTGTGCCCTGTCGTAAGCGCGCGGCCGCTGGCACGCATCGGAAATTCACCGGTCGATACGGTATGTCCGGTCTCTTCGGCTTCTTCTTCGTTCATCGGGACGGTTGCGATTTCTGGGGCGTTAAACGCGACAGCGGGGATAGCCCGGTTCCTAGCCGAGGGATTCCGACCGACAATCTCAGCGGCAGCGATCTCGCTTTTTTTCGAGCCGACGTGTGGGGCATCGGTTCACCCGAAACGTCGTTGACGGCAAACACGTGATTGACGTCCGTACGTTCGTATTCATCCGTTGGAACGAACCCGTCCTCGTTAGATTCGAATCCGATTCGGTCGAGGTCCCTCGTATCGGTCACGCGCGTCCGGCCCTCAGCGACGAGCACCGCATCAGGCTTGACTCTCTCGCCGATGTCAGCACCTTCAGGATGACCGAAACGCCTAGGTCTGTAGAGCGATACTCCACGGCGAGTTCGCCGTAGTTCGTTTTGATCGCGACCGCTGAAGCGGCTGAAGAAACTGGAGTGACCACGTCCGACGGGAACGCGACCATACGAAGGCGTTCGATTTCCTCCCGGTTGGATACAACTTTGGCGATACGAAATCTGTCGACTCGTATACCTTTACAACAGACACTTGACTCGTGGCTCGATATCATCTTAGTTCGGAGCCGGTCACTGCACCGGGTACCTCGATTCCGACACTGCAAATCGGCTTTGAGGATGGATGTTCGAAAAATAAGAACGCCTGTCGATGCCCCAATCACCGGGAAGACGATCTCAGATAACAAATCTACATTTGTAATTTTGTAAAACTGAGCCACAGATCTCCGTGAGAATCGGTCCCATTCGGCCGTGCAGCTTCTGCACTCCGTTCTTATTTTTCGAACGGTATGGCTAGTCTGCGTGCTGGGGCATATATGGTGGCGCTCACGGCCCATCTGGACCTATGCCGAAGCCTTATTTTGCTTCCAGCTAGTTACGGGTATATGGATGAAAACACGACCTACAGTTCAGAGGTGAAAACAGCCGTGCGCGTGTTCGAAATAATAGAAGCGATTCGGGAGAAGAATGAGGTCGGGGTCACGGAACTTGCCAACGAATTGGACATCGCGAAAAGTACCACGCATCGGTACCTGACGACGATGGAACAGGCAGAATACCTGATCAAGGAGGATGACAAGTACCAACTCAGTCTGAAGTATCTCGACCACGGAGTATACAAACGGAAACAAATCCTTCCCTGGCAGATCATCGGCCAGACGCTGAAGCAACTGTCGAGCGAGACGTCAGAAATCGCCTGGTTCACAGTCGAAGAACACGGGAAAGGGCGGGACATCTACAAGTCCGAGGGCGACCGCGCAATCACCGTCGAAACCTGGATCGGACAAGCAAAGCCGCTGCACGCACTCGCTGCCGGAAAAGCGATTCTCGCGTTCACACCTCAGGACCGGGTTCGCGAAATCTTAGACACCCAGGAACTGGAGAAGATAACCGAACAGACGATTTCGACCCGGGACGCTCTGCTCGCCGAGCTCGAGGAGATTCGAGAGAAGGGGGTCGCGTTCAACGACGAAGAGTACACGAAAGGCATCCGTAGCGTTGCTGCACCAGTGTTTCACGACGACGACGTAGTCGGAGCAGTGAGTGTGTCGGGACCAGCGAACCGAATGAGAGGGGACCGGTACCGACAAGAATTACCCGAGTTGGTACTCGGCGCCGTGAACGAAGTCGAACTTAAGATGCAATCGACGTTCTAACGGTTCGAGACTGGAGACACCATACCGAATTGCTGCATATTCTTTCCTCGGCCTCCCTGTTGACGGACGCACGAACTGGTCCGTCGATAGTTGTCAAGGAGTCAGGTGGAGTGGCCTGCTGATCCACCGCCGATACTACTGTCTCGACCGGGCTGTCCCAGTGCGATTCTCTCGTCCCGTTATGCAGTACTTCTCTTATTGCGGTACTTCTGGGTGTCCGTCGCTCACGACTCCAGCGACGCTACCATCACCAGTTCGATTTCCGCCCCACCTGGAAGCGCCTCGACTTGGATCACGTCTCTCGCAGGAGGGGTGCTATCGAAGTATTCGGCGTAGGCGTCGTCCATCTCACCGAAGTCATCGATGTCGGTGAAGTACGCCGTCGTCCGAACCACGTCTTCGAAACCGGTTCCAGCCTCGGCGAGGATGGCCTCTAAGTTCGACATTATCTGATGCGTCTTTTCGGCGACTGTTCCATCGACGAGTGTTCCGTCGGGGGTCATTGGAACCTGGCCTGCTGTGAATACGAATCCCTGGGCTTCTACAGCGTGGGTGTATGCTTCCTGTTCTGTTGGTGCGTCTGGGCTAGAGTAGGCTTGGCGCATAGAGAGTACCAATCTCGAGAATACATAAAAGTATTTTGGGTGGGTAGGTAGTTCGAATACACGTTCGAGCGAGAACGGACACACAGGTTCGGTTGCAGAAAGCTATTAATCCCTGCCACGACTACAGCTATTAGATGTCGTACGAGGAGTTGCCCCTGTCGCAGGTGCACGAAGACGAAGGGGCAAACGTGACGAACGTAACAGGATGGCAAGTCCCGATCGAATTCAACTCGATCCGTCTCGAACACAACGAAGTCCGAAACAACGCGGGACGGTTCGACGTAAGCCACCTCTGTAAAATCCGGGTCTCTGGACCAGACGCGACCAGGCTCGTCGGCAGGGTGACGACGAATCGAGCGACCGATATCGCGCCGGGCGAGGTCCAGGCCAGTTGCATCCTCGCGGCAGACGGGACGATGCTTGAATACGTCACCGTCTACCGGGTGCCCGACTCGAGCGAACAGGAGTTTCTCGTGGTCGGAGGGCCGGGAAACGATGGGCTGGTTCACGACTGGATTCGGGCGCGTCGTGACGAACTGGGACTCCAGGCTTCGGTGGAGAACAGCACCCGCGAACTCGCGATGCTCGCCGTTCAGGGTCCCGATGCCGAACGGCACATCTCACAAATCACTGGTCCGTCGGTGGGGAATCTCGACCGATTCGAGGCGACGTATACCGGTGTCGACGGCACGTCAGTGTTGGTATCTCGAACGGGCTACACAGGCGAGGACGGGTTCGAGCTATTCCTTCCGTGGACGGATGCCCCTGACATCTGGAACGAACTTGATTGCCAGCCGTGCGGCATCGGAGCGCGCGATACCCTCCGGCTGGAGGCCGGGTTGATACAGGCTGGTAACGAATTCCACCACGAGAACAACGAGCGGACGCCGCTGGAAGCTGGTCTAGAGAACATCGTCGATTTCCAGACGCCGTTCGTAGGGAAGGACGCGCTCGAGACCGAATCGGACGGGGACACACTCATCGGCCTCAAACTTCGCGGTCGGGGTGTGCCGAAACAGGGCTGCGCGATTCAGTACGATGGAACGCGTGTCGGGAGAGTAACGAGTGGTGTCTTGAGCCCAACGCTGAACGAAGCCATCGGACTCGGCTACGTCAGTACAGAGACGGGAACCGAGGCGGCTGTCGTCGAAGTCGAGATTCGAAACCGGTGCGTCGATGCCCGTGTCGTAGACACGCAATTCTATACTGGAACGATGACCAATATATGAGCAAGCAACTCTTCAGTCCCAACGTCCCACGCGAGAACTTCGACTTCCGGTACGTTCCGGATACGAACCAGCACTTCGAGAACGCGCTGGCGAAGGCCCGTGACGGCGACCGCCTGACCGTCGACGATGCGGTCGAACTCCTCACGACGGGCACCGACTGCGACGGTATCGACCGCCAGCGCAAGGAGCAGGTGCTTGAAGCCGCCGACCGTCGCAGAGCCGGAGTGGTCGGCGAGGAGGTGACCTTCGTCGCGAATCTGAACAACAACGTCACGACCGCCTGCAACACCGGGTGTCAGTTCTGCAACTTCAAGGACCGCTCCGAGCAGTTCCGGACTGACCACAACGGCGACCACGGCGGCTTCACGAAGACGCCTGCCGAATCTCGCGCTGTCGTCGCCGATGCTCTCGAACGAGGCATATACGAGGTTACCTCGGTGTCCGGACTGCACCCGGCGTTCGCGCTGAATGCCGACCACCGTGAACTACTCGAACGCAGCGAGCGCGGCGACCTGAACTACCGGTCGCCGGAGGCGTACGATGTCGACCCTGGCACCTACTGCGAGCAACTCCGTGCGATGAGTGTCGATGACGTCCACCTCCACTCGATGACTCCCGAGGAGGCGTACCACGCGCGCAGAGGAACCGACTGGTCATACGAGGAGGTTTACGGACGCCTAGCCGACGCCGGGCTGGACTCAGTGCCTGGCACGGCCGCGGAAATCCTCGTCGACGAGGTACGTGAGGTCATCTGTCCGGCAAAGATAGACACCCGGGAGTGGCTCGACGCGATGGAGGCCGCCGCTGCCGTCGGCCTCGACACCACTGCCACCATTATGTACGGCCACGTCGACAACGAAGCCCATCGTGCGATACACCTGAAACGGATACGCGACCTGCAGGACCGGACAGGCGCGATTACAGAGTTCGTCCCGCTCTCGTTCGTCCACCACGACACGCCGCTATTCGACCGCGGTATGGTCGATGGGGGCGCGAGCCGCCACGAGGACGAGCTTATGATAGCCGTCTCGCGACTTTTCCTGGACAACGTCGACCACATCCAGTCGTCGTGGGTCAAGTACGGCGACGCCCAGGGACTGAAGATGCTCACCTGCGGGGCCGACGACTTTATGGGGACCATCCTCAGCGAGGAGATAACGACGCGCGCGGGCGGGAAATTCGGGGAGTGCCGGAGTTTCGAGCGGTACGTCGAGATGATATCTGCCATCGGCCGGGTCCCCGTCGAGCGGTCGACGGACTACCGACAGCGCCGCCGCATCGACCCCGATGATCGCCCCCACGGCCCACGACTCGGGCCAAAAGCCGACGGCACACCCCTTCTCGACTAGTGAGACGGCACTCACCGACATCCGTAGCACACAAGATATAATATCTTCGGGTAGAACGTAACAGTTGATGCAGTTCCAAGACGAGGTAGTCATCGAAGCAGACGCAGAGTCGACTTGGGAACTCGTTTCCGACCCCGAAGTCTTAGTCGGAGCAGTCCCCGGCGCGAAAGAAGTGACGCGGGTCTCCGACGACGAGTACGAGGGGACGATAGAGCGCGGCATCGCAGGTATTTCCGTGACGCTCGACGGACGAGTGGTTATGACTGAATTGAACGCACCGTCGCATCTCACCGCGGAAGCCAGCGGCGAAGACTCTAACACGGGGAGCAGGCTCGACGCCGACGCGGAGATGACGATGACTGACGAGGGTGATTCGACGACGATAGCCTACGATATCGACATAGAGTTCACGGGTCGATTGGCAACTGTCGGTTCGCGATTGCTCAAGCGGATGATCCGGAAAGACATCAACACGTACTGGGACAACATCAAAGAGACCGCCGAGACCGAACAAACGGAAGCTGCAGCCGGGGAGTAAGCGGATGGCATTTACCGGGCCCCAGCGCGTCGCCTGGTTCTCGATGACCACCTCGAACTGACGCCCCTCCTCCGCGACGGAGCCGAACTCACGGGTGTACTGTTTACGTCACCGACCGTTATGAGCGACGAAAGTGTCGCTCACTAGAACGGTTAAACGGTTGCTGGTTGGACGTGTGTCACGATGTTGCAAGAGGTACTGCGAACCCTCATAGAGCCGATACGTGGGCCCTCGACGATCGAGTCCGTTGGTGAACAACCGTCGCCGGAACGCCCTCCGAGCATTACTCCCGACTGTGGCACCGCCGTGGTTGACGACGACGCCAGTCGGCAACCGACCGCCTCAATCCACAATTATATGATCGTGTAGCCCACAGCACCGAACGGATGCAAGTAGCACTACTAGGTGGTACTGGCGATATCGGCGAAGGGTTGGCCCTCCGAATCGCGGCGGAGACGGACCACGAGGTCATCGTCGGGTCACGTGAAGAGTCGAAGGCAGTCGACGCAGCGACAGACTACGAGGACGTGCTGGCCGAGCATGGTCACGACGTGGCTCTTTCGGGACACGCGAACGACAAGGCGACCGCACTGGGCGACGTGGTCGTTCTGGCAGTGCCTCCCTTCCACGTCACTGACACCGTCGACGCAGTAGCGGCGGAACTCGACGCAGGGACGGTGCTGGTCAGTCCTGCAGTCGGTATGGACAAATCCGCCGACGGGTTCAGCTACGACCCACCCGGAGTCGGGAGCGTGACGGAACTGGTCGCTGCGACTGCCCCCGACGAAGTTCCGGTCGTCGGGGCGTTTCACAACCTCCCCGCAAACCGTCTGGCACACCTCGACGCCGATCTCGGCATCGACACGCTCGTGGTCGCCGACGACGACGACGCCAAGCGGACCGTAGTGGACCTTGCTGACGACGTCGGCGGGCTGCGACCGGTCGACGCCGGGCCGCTCGCGAACGCTCCGGAGATAGAGGGCATCACGCCTTTGCTGATCAACGTCGCGATGAACAACGACGATATGCACGATGTCGGCGTGCGTTTCCTGTAAACCGAACTGTCGACACGACCTCGACACGGTGAGCGCGGACGGAACACCATCGCCACCGACGGCCCATCTACGGTGAAAAGAGACGACAAAACTGACGCTGAGGTCAGTCTCGAAGCGATTCGGTCGCTTCCCAATCGATTTCGAGGTCCTCGGTCACGACGACGCCGTAGTCTTCTCTGGCGCTTTCCCTGGAGACGTATTCGTCGATCACGTCCTCCAGCACGCGCTCGGGATCACGTTCGTAGGGGTCGCCGTATCCACCGCCTCCAGCGGACCGGTTCGATAGCGATTCGCCGGGCTGGAACGTATTCCGCATCATACCGGTGCTGAGTTCTTGTTCGGTATCGGGGTAGAGGACGACTGCGTTCTTCGAGTTTGCTTCGCCGCCTTCGAGCCCCCAGCCGGCGGTTTCGGTCTTCTGTATTATCGAGAGCGCACCGATTTCGTGCGTGAACCGGAAGTCCCGTCGGATGCCGAGGCCGCCTCTGTTCCGACCAGGGCCACCCGAGTCCTGTCGGAGTTCCAGCCGGTCGATGACCACGGGCGCCTTGTTCTCCAGCACCTCGATAGGGATGTTCTGGACCATCGTCTCGCTGATGTGCATCAGCGCCGACCCGCCGTCGTGGTCCTGGGTCGCACCCCAGCCGACGCCCTGGTTGGTCGCCTCGACGATTTGTTTTCCAGTCTTGGGGTTTTCACCGAAGACCGTAATCGAGAGGATGTCGCCGCCCGAGCTAGCGGGGATACGGTCGGGCATACCCTTCGCAAGTGCCTTGTAGATGACGTCGACGGCCAGCATAGCTGGCCAGACTGCGAACGTCGGCGCGGGGTATGACGGGTTGTAGAGATTGTCTTCGGGCACTTCGACGTTGAGCGGGGCGTAGTGGCCCGCGTTGGATTCCTCGTCGGGCGTCGTTATTGTCTTCAGACAGAGTCTGGCGACCGTCTGGGTCATCCCGATGGGGACGTTGAACGGCGCCTCTACCTGGTCGGACGACCCCGAGAAATCGACCGTCATTTCGTCGCCGTCGATGGTGACGGTGGTTTCGATGCGAAGGAGGTCGTCGTCGTCGATGGCGCCGTCTGCGTAGTCGACAGCGTTCCAGGTACCGTCGGGCAACTCTTCGACGGCATTGTGGGCGTTTTCCTCGCCGTACGAGAGGATGCGGTCGATACTCGCTTCGACGGTGTCGGCGCCGTACTTCTCGTAGAGGTCCACGAAGCGCTCCTTGCCGGTTCTGAGCGCCGCAATCTGAGCATTGATGTCGCCGATGACCTTGTCGGGGACGCGAGTGTTGAACCGTAGCAGGTCGCGTATCTCCTCGTCGAGTTCGCCCGCCTTGTATAGCTTCGTCCCAGGAAACAGCAGTCCCTCCTGGTGGACGTCGGTCGAGTCCAAGACGTATCCTGGGTCTTTCTGTCCGATGTCGAGCAGGTGAGCGCGGCTGACCGCATATCCCTTGAGCTCGTCCGCGACGAAGATGGGCATAATGACACACACGTCGAGCGTGTGCCCCGAACTCCAGTAGGGATAGTTCATAATGACGACGTCACCATCCTCGAAGTTCTCCTCACCGATGTGTTCGACACCTTTCTTCAGGCTGTAGTCGTTCGCGCCGAGAAAGAGGGTCAGTCCCGGGGAGTCGGCGACGAGGTTGAGGTCGCTGTCGTACAGCGACAGCCCGAAGTCCTTGATTTCGTAGACGATAGTATTGTACGCGGTTCTTATGAGCGTCCGCTGCATCTCACTAGCCGCCGACGTGAGATAGTTACGAATCACTTCGACGGTCGCAGGATCGACGTCGCTGTTTTTCATTGTCGGGCACCTCGATTACTGATGATGATGTTACCGTAGCCGTCTAGTTCGGCTGTCTGATCGGAGTGGAAGACAGTGGTCGTCGTCGGTTCCTCGATGACCGCGGGACCGGGAACGGTCTGGCCGCGTGCGAGATGCGACCGCTCGTAGACGTCGAACTGGACCATATCGTCCTCGGCGAAACAGTATGCCTGGCGCTGGGCGACCGGCGACGCTTCGCCATCGGTTTCCTCGGCGTGCTCGAACGTCGGTTTGTCGTTTTCCCCGATGCCACGGACGCGCAGACTGACGACTTCGGGAGGGTCGTCCATCGTGTGGCCGTACCGGTCGCGGTGGACCTGCTCGAAACGGTCGCTCAGTTCGTCCGTCCCCGAGACGTCGTCGGCCGGCACGTCGACGGTGTGTTCCTGCCCGAAGTAGCGCATCTCGAGCGTCCGTTCTAGGTGTGCCTCCGATCGGTGGAATCCTTCCGCCTCAATGGCGTCGACGGCCTGCGTTTCTAGGGCTTCGAACTCCGATTCGAGAGCGTTCTCGTCCAAGTCGTCGACGATCTCGATGTGCATCTCCGAGAAGTCGTAGACGACGTCGGCCATCAGCATACCCCACGCTGAGAACACGGAGGGGGCGCGCGGAACCATCATCTCGGGGATGTCGAGTTCGCGGGCGAACAGCGACCCGAGCAACGGCCCCGCACCGCCGAACGGTGCGAGCGTGAAGTCTCGGGGGTCGAGCCCGCGTTCGACGGTTATCTCCTGAATCGCGCCGACCGCCTTCGCGGCCGTAACGTCGAGGACACCCTTCGCGGCGTCGCGAACCGACGTATCAAGCGGGTCGGCGAGTTTCGCCTCGAGGCCGTCCATCGCGCTCTGTTTGTCGAGTTTCATCTCGCCGCCCAGAAGTCCTTCCGGATTGATGTAGCCCAGCGAGAGCGCGGCGTCGGTGACGGTCGGTTGTTCCCCGCCGCGTCCGTAGCAGATGGGACCGGGATCCGCACCGGCGGACTTCGGTCCGACCTTCAACAGTCCGCTGTCGACCCAGGCGATGGAACCACCACCGGCGCCGATGGTACGGATGTCGTAGACCGGAATCATCATCGGCAGGTGTTCCAGATTGGACTCATATTGGATGGCTGGCGACCCGTCCTCGATGACACAGGCGTCGGTACTGGTCCCGCCGATGTCGACGGTGATAACGTCCGATCGACCGGTCATATCGCCGACGGCCGAAGCCCCGATTATGCCGCCAGCAGGTCCGGAGAGAATCGTCTGTACCGGCGTCTGCTTGGCGTTGGCCGCCGAGAGCGTTCCCCCTCCCGAGCGGGTGATGTAGAACGCGTTGTCGAAACCTGCCTCACGTAACTGCCCGTCTAGTTCGTCGACGTACGTCTCGAAGGTGGGCTTGATGTAGGCATCGAAGACGGCAGTGCTCGTACGCTCGTATTCGCGGTACTCCGAGGCGATTTCGCTCGATATCGATATCGACACGTCAGGACACGCTTCGCGAACGAGTTCGGCCGCTTGCCGCTCGTGGGACTGGTTCTGATACGCGTGGAGGAAACACACGGCGATGGATTCGACGTCGTATTCCTCGACGAGTTCGATCGCCGCGTCGGCGACTGCCTGCTCATCGAGCGGTTCGACGACGTTACCGTCGACGTCGATGCGGCCCGGGACGCCCTTGCGTCGTCGCCGTGGAACCAGCAACTCCGGTTTCTGGTAGTCGAGGTCGTACATAGACTCGGGTTCGAGATTCGTCCGGGCAATCTCGTACACGTCGCGGAATCCCTCGTTCGTAATGATGCCCGTGGTTGCACCTTCCCGTTCGAGGAACGCGTTCAGACCGAGAGTCGTCCCGTGGACGAATGCTTCGACCGTTTCGAGGTCGAGTTCGAGACCCTCAATGGAGTCCAGTACGCCTTCCGTTGGGTTACTCGGCGTTGTGGACGTTTTGTCGATGGCGAGTTCGCCCGACTCCCGATCGAACGTTATCGCATCGACGAATGTCCCGCCGATATCGACTGCTAATCGCTTCATTGGCAGTTTGAAAATCCAACAGCAACCACTAATACTTTGCCCAGTCTATCCAGAGAGCCCCGGCGTCCCGATCGTCGACGCGCGCGAGGGACCCGGTGCGGTCCGTCCGGTGATACAGCTATTTGTAGGAGGGCACACATCGCTAGGCAGAACGCATGGTAGACACGCTCGTAACCAACGGAACAGTCGTCACTCAGAACGACGCACGCGAGGTACTCCAAGACGGGACAGTCGCCATCCAAGATGGCGAAATCGTCGCGGTCGGACCCACCGCCGAGGTGACAGACCGGTACGACGCCGACGAGGTCGTCGACGCGAGCGACCACCTGGTGTTGCCGGGACTCATCAACGCACACACGCACGTCTCGGACATCCTCTTCCGGGGGTGCTGGGGTGACGACCGAACACTGTTCGACTGGCTATACAACGTGAAACGACCTGGCGTCGCGGCGATGGACGCAGACGACCACCGCGTCGCGGCGGAGCTGTACTGCCTTGAAGCCATCAAATCCGGTATGACGACGTTCGTCGAGAACGACGCCGAGATGACCTGGGAGGAGTGGGACGAAATCGAGACCAAACTCGACACGTACGACCGCTCCGGTATCCGGAGCGTGTATGCGCGCGGGTTTATGGACCAGCCAGTCGACGACGGGTACAGGTCGATGGTCGCGGAGTTCACGACGAAAGAGCCCGGCGTCGAGCATCCGGACCCGGAGGACTACGTCGTCGAGACCGAGGCAGGCCTCGACGAGGTTGCCTCGCTCATCGAGCAGTACCACGGCACTGCCGAGGGCCGCCGTGAGATATGGATTGCGCCGGTCGTCGTCGAGGGAATGACGACGGAGGGTCTCCAGAAATCGTACGCGCTGGCGGAACGCCACGACGTAATGACGACGACGCACGTCTCGGAGTCTCAACTCCAGGAGCAGGGTCGAGCGCTCTCGAGCGTCGAGTATCTCTCGAACATCGACTACCTCGGCGAACACGCGCTGCTGGCCCACTGCATCCACATCAGCGAGCGCGACGCCCGCATCCTCGCGGCGACGGACACGCGCGTTTCGCACAACCTCATTGCGAACCTCTTCTTGGGGTCGGGCCTCGCGCCGCTTGACGCGCTCCGGAACCACGGCGTCACGACCTGCGTGAGCACCGACAACGCGAGCTGTTCAGATACCGTGAATCTCCTCAAGGACGCTCAGTACGCGACGCTCACACACCGTGGCGCGAACGCCGATTCGGGCGTTGTGTCTACGCAGGCGGCCCTCGATATGGTAACGCGAGACGCAGCACGGGCGATGCGCAAAGGCGACGCACTCGGATCGCTCGAGACCGGTAAGCGCGCCGACGTGATCCTGCTTGATGCCGACAGACCCCATATGACGCCGGTGCGCGACGCGGTATCCGCCGTGATCCACCAGGCGCAGGGCCACGAGGTCGATACTGTCATCTGCGACGGGGACATCGTGATGCGCGACGGAGTGGTAACGACCCTCGACGAATCGAGCATCCTCCAGCGTGCCCGAGAGACTGCTACGGCGGTTATCGAACGATCCGGCCTCGACTCGCTTGCCGACCACGACCGCTGACTGTCAACGACGTAGTGAGACAGATGGACGCGGAACCGACCTGCCGAAGGTACTTTTTTAACCCCTCACGGTTAGTTTGGAGCTATGGGTAGAGTTGGCGTGACACAGCCAGAAGACACGTCCGAGAGTACGCCGCTCATTGAGTTCGACGGGATTCACAAGGAGTTTCCAGGTGTCGTCGCGAACGACCAAGTCTCCTTCTCCGTGGAACGTGGTGAGGTACACGGGCTGCTCGGCGAGAATGGTGCGGGGAAGTCGACGCTGATGAAGACGATGTACGGGCTCTACCACCAGGACGAGGGCCAAATCAAACTCGACGGAGAACCCGTCGAGATAGATTCCCCCCAGGACGCCATCGAACACGGAATCGGGATGGTGCATCAGCACTTCAAACTGGTACAGAGTCTCACGGTGGCCGAGAACATCATCCTGGGGCTGCGGGAGTCCTACGAACAGTTCGACGGCTCCGGGCCACTGAGCGTGCTGAACCGTCTCGGTCGTATATTCACTATCGACCGAACCCGGTCACAGAAGCGCACCGAAGAAATCGCCGATCGATACGGCATCGAAATCGATCCGACCGACGAGGTGTGGCAACTCGACGTCGGTGAACAGCAGCGGGTTGAACTGCTGAAGGCCCTGTACCGCGACATCGACCTCCTCATCTTGGACGAGCCGACGGCGGTTTTGACGCCCACACAGGTCGACCGGCTGTTCGAGACCATCGAATCGCTGACCGAACAGGGGATGACCATCATCTTCATCACGCACAAACTGGAGGAGGCCAAATCGATTACCGACCGCGTGACGGTGTTGCGCGACGGGTCGGTCGTCGGAACCGTCGAGACGGCCGACGTCACGACCGACGAGATGGCCGAAATGATGGTCGGTCGGGAGGTGCTGTTCGAACTCGACCGAAAACCCGCCCGGCCCGGCGACCCTGTCTGTACGGCGCAGGGGCTACGGGCGACGAACGCGCGGGACGTCGAGGCACTCAGTGGACTCGACCTTACCGTCCGGAGTGGTGAAATCGTCGGCGTCGCTGGCGTGAGCGGGAACGGCCAGCTGGAACTCAGCGAGTGTCTGGCGGGCGTGCGTGAACCGGAGGAGGGAACGATTACAATCGCGGGAACCGAACTCACCGGCGAGTCGACGAAGACCTTCATCGAAAACGGCGTAGCCTACGTCCCCGAAGACCGCCTCAAACACGGGTGCGCTCCGGAACAGACACTCACCTACAACGGCATCCTGAAGGTGTACGACACCGACGAATTCGACGGCAGTATCGGTCTCGGTATAGATTACGGGAAGGCGCGTGCCTACGCCGAAGATATCGTCGACCGGTTCGATGTCCGCGTGCCAAACGTCGACACGAAGCTGAAGGACCTATCAGGGGGGAACCTCCAGAAGTTCATCCTCGGTCGCGAGTTGACCCGGGAGCCGAACCTCATCGTGGCGAACCAGCCGACCCGGGGGGTCGACGTCGGTGCCATCGAGTTCATCCACGAGATTATGTTCGACCAGCGCGACGACGGCGCAGGTATCGTCTACGTCTCCGAGGACCTCGACGAGTTGATCAACGTCAGCGACAGGCTGGTCGTGATGTACGAAGGCGAAATCGTCCACTCGACGCCCAACGAGAACGTCGACCCGGAGGAACTTGGGTACTATATGACCGGCGCGACGGTAGACGAGTAATGCCGCGGCACATCATCCGTCTTTAGTTAGGAGACGAATCGATGTACGGCGGTCGCTCATCGGGGCTTCTTTTCGAGAGGAATGAGGAAGTCGAGTCTGTGTACAACCAGATGTACCGTGAGTTGAAGTCGCGGTACGTACTGGAGGAGTTCGACACGAGCACGTGGTGAAGATCTTGCTGTATGCAGTGATACTGTCGCGGCTTGTACGCCGTTATCTGTTGGATCTGGTCACTGCGCAGGCGGCTGATGCGATCCTGTTTCAACCGTGCGCTGGACGGCGACCATTCGGTCGCCCGCCAGCCCTTAGTCCACGAACTCGGTGAGCACCTTGGCTACTTACCTCCGCCACTACTTGAACGGCTGATCGAAGACGCGCAGAAGATCCATAAGCAGCGACCGATCTCCCAAGAGACGCTCGCTACTGCTACGCAACCGAGCTGTAACCTTCAAGTGAGGATTAGTGGCCGCGGTACATATTTTCGTCGCGTGAAACACCGAATCGGTACCGTGGGTTGAATACCCCTCCGTGCCTATCGCCGCCCGCATGGAGGCAGTAGCTAGCCGTCCCCGCAGTGGACGGTACGGCACGACCGACAGGTATCGACGGCAACCGGACCCCGGTCAGCGGAGGGACAGATGCTAGTCGGGGTCCCAACCGAGACGGACCCCGGCGAACGACGGGTCGCACTTGTCCCATCGGTGGCCACAGAACTGATCGAACGTGGACACGAAGTTGTCGTCCAGAGCGGTGCTGGGGAGAGAGCCGATCACAGCGACGACGCCTACGAGGCGGTTGGCTGCGAGGTGGTTCCCGACCGCGAGTCGGTCTTCGCACGCGCGAACATAGTTACTCAGGTCAACGGACTGGCTGCCAGCGGCGAGCCGGATCCGACAGCGTACCGCGAAGGCCAAACCGTCGTCGGGCTGTTGGGTCCCTACGAGATCGAGGAGGCGTCACTCTCGACGCTGGCCGACCGGAACGTCAGCGCGTTCTCGCTGGAATTGATGCCCCGCATCAGCCGCGCCCAGAGTATGGACGCCCTCTCGTCGATGGCCAGCCTCGGCGGCTACAAGGCGTGTCTGATGGCCGCCGAACAGTTGCCCAAGATGTTCCCTATGGAGATGACTGCCGCGGGCACCATCCAGCCCGCGGAGGTGTTCGTCATCGGCGCCGGCGTCGCTGGCCTGAAGGCCATCGCGACCGCCGAACGCCTCGGCGCGTCCGTCCGCGCGTACGACATCCGTTTGGAGGTCAAACGGGAGGTAGAGAGTCTGGGTGCGGACTTCGTCGAACTGGACCTCGAAACGGAAGAGTCGGGCGACGATGAGGGCTACGCTCGCGAGATGGACGAAGAGTTCTATCGCGCCCAGCGCGAGGCGATGCGGGAAGTGGTTCCCGACTCGGACGTCCTCATCACCACGGCTGCCATCCCCGGCGCGCCAGCGCCCGAACTCGTGACCGCCGAGATGGTGGCCGATATGGACGCCGGGTCGGTCGTCGTCGATATGTCCGCCGACAGCGGGGGCAACTGCGAACCCACCCGCGCCGGCGAAACCGTCGAACACGAGGGCGTGACGGTATTCGGCCCGACTGACCTTCCCTCACGGGTGGCACACACCGCCAGCGAACAGTACGCCAACAACATAGCGAACTTTCTGGACGCGATACTCGACGACGACGAACTCCACTTCGATTTCGAGGACGAAATCGTCGACTCGACGCTGCTGACTCACGATGGAACGATACGCAATCCACACCGCGACGACGAGACTGAACCGGATACCGACGAGGAAGACTCGAAGCCGGACCCAGACGAGGAATCCGATTCCACCGCGACCGATGGAGGGGCGACCGATGGCCAGTGAGTCACTGGAGGTGCAACGATGACCTTCGTCGGGAACCTCACGCTGTTCGTCCTCTCGGGGTTCGTCGGTTACGAGATTATCACGAAGATCCCGACCAACCTCCACACGCCGTTGATGTCCGGCGCCAACGCCATCTCGGGCATCACGCTCCTGGGGTCGGTCGTGGTCGCGGGCTCCGGGTCGACCACGTTGGCGACGGTGCTGGGCTTCCTCGCGGTCGTTATGGCGACCATCAACGTCGTCGGCGGCTATATGGTGAGCCACTTTATGCTCGATCAGTTCAGCAACGGGGGTCGATGACCTATGGCTGGCGTGCTCGCGGGACTGCCCGAGTCGGTCCTGCAACTGGCCTATCTCGTCGCTGGCGTGTTGTTCATCCAGGGGTTGCGGGATATGACTCACCCGCGGACAGCCACGCGCGGTAACGCCATCTCGTCCGGTGGGATGTTCCTGGCGGTGGCGATTACCGTGCTGTGGTTCGAGGTTCTGTCGCCGGTAGTGCTGGCGGCGGGGCTGCTGGTCGGCGGTGCGGTCGGCGCGTATCTGGCGATCACCGTCGAGACGACTGAGATGCCCCAGCTCGTCGGCCTGTTCAACGGTTTCGGCGGCGGCGCGTCGGCAGTCGTCGCCGGCGCGGAACTGGTCGACGTGCTGGCAGCGGGCGGGTCGCTGTCAGTCGGGCTGACGTCGACGGCAGCTATCGCCGGCATCATCGGGTCGGTCACATTCTGGGGCAGCCTGGTCGCCGCCGGCAAACTCCACGGGCTGGTGGGTGATTCGCCGGTGGGGGACACCGCCGGCCACGCCATCAAGGTCGTCTTCCTGGCGGCGGCGGTCGTCGCCGGTCTGTTCCTGGTGGTTCGACCGGACCTGGGCACCCAACCGCCGCTGGCGTCGTGGGTGCCGTCCTACTGGGTCGTCGTCGCCGCGGCCTCGGTGCTGGGCGTGTTCCTCGTGGTTCCGATCGGCGGCGCGGATATGCCCGTCGTCATCGCGCTGTTGAACTCCTACTCCGGGCTGGCGGCCGCCACCACGGGCTTCGTGCTGAACAACACCGTCCTCATAATCGCCGGGACGCTGGTCGGTGCCTCCGGGCTTATCCTGACGGTCATTATGTGCGAGTCGATGAACCGGTCGTTGACGAACGTCCTCTTCGGCGGCCTCGACGGCGATGACGGCGACAGCGAGGATATGGAGGACATTTACGAGGGGCAAATAACCGAGACCTCCCCCGAAGAGGTCGTGATGTTGCTGGAGACAGCCAGCCGCGTGGTCGTCGTCCCGGGCTACGGGATGGCGGTCGCACAGGCCCAACACGCCGTCGCCGAACTGGTCGAGTTGCTCGACGAGAACGGCGTCGACGTCGAGTTCGGCATCCACCCCGTCGCCGGCCGGATGCCCGGTCATATGAACGCGCTACTGGCGGAGGCGGACGTCCCCTACGAGAAGATGCGCGAACTGGAGGAGGTCAACCCCTCCTTCTCGAGGACCGACGTCGTCATCGTCACCGGAGCCAACGACGTCGTCAACCCGAAGGCCAACACCGACGACTCCAGTCCCATCGCGGGGATGCCCGTACTGAACGTCTCAGAAGCGCAGTCGGTCATCGTCAACAAGCGGAGCCTCAGTCCAGGCTTCTCGGGAATTCCCAATCCGCTGTTCGCGAAGGACAACACGAGTATGTTGTTCGGTGACGCCAAAGCGTCGATGCAGGCGCTGGTCAACGAATACAAGGAAAGCACTAATTAGCAACCGACGTCGGTTTTCACCGTCGCGAGTGCCGAAACATCCTTGATCGACGCCGGACTGTGCGCCCCGAACGGGTCCGGCGCCTGCTCGCGTGCCGTCGAGGCGGAGACAAATTTAAATAGTTGACTATTAACAGTGGTACCGTATGCCACAGAAACGGCGGCAATTCATTCGGGCAGCGGGCACAGTCGGTGCCATCGGCCTCGCCGGATGTACGCAAGGCGGCAGCGGTGACCAGACAACCGATAACGACACGACGACCAGCAGTGGTAGCGACGATTCGGACTCAGATACGGTCAGGGCGGCGTACGTGTACAACGGGCCTATCGGCGACCAGGGCTGGGTCGCGTCACACGAAACGGCACGCAAGGAACTGGAAGAGAAGTACGACTGGTACCAGACCGAGACGGTGACCGAGCTCCCGGCATCCGAAGCCAGTTCGGTGTTCCAAGACTACGGCGAACGCGGCTTCGATATCGTCGAGGGCTGTACCTTCGACTACGGTCCCGTCCAAAAGCAGGTCGCAGGAGACTATCCGGACACGTACTACGAGTCCTCGCGTGTCACGACCGTCGAGGACGATATGTCGAACGTCGGGTACTACTACGGAAAGCTCCACGAGGCGCGCTACCTGACCGGCGTCGCCAGCGCTATGTTGTCGGAGTCGAACAAACTCGGCTACGTACTGGCGTTCCCCATTTCGTTGCTCATCAATGACCTCAACGCGATGACGCTGGGCGCCCGGTCGGTCAACCCCGACATCACGATGATCCCGACGTACACGAACACGTGGTACGACCCGCCGAAGGAGCAGGCCGCGGCGCGGTCGCTCGTCGACCAGGGCGCCGACGTCTTGGCGTACCACGAGAGTTCGCCCTCCGTGCTGAAAACGGCGCAAGAGGCGGGCGTGTGGGGTATCGGATACGCGGACGAGGTCGGGCAGTTCGCGGGCGACTCCTACCTGACCTCCTGTATGTGGAACTGGACACCCATCCTCGAGGCGACGGCCAAGGCCGCGAAAAACGGCGAGAGCCAACCGGAAATGAAGTTCTTCGGTCTCGAGAACAACGGCGTGAAACTCGACGATTGGGGGCCAGAAGTGCCCCAGGACGTCAAGGACGAGGTCGCTTCCATCCGGGAAGAACTCATCAACGGCGATCGCAGCATCTGGTCCGGGTCGAAGTTCGAGGGAAAATCCGACCTCGAAATCGCCCGGACCGCCAACGAGTACGTCGAAGGCGTCGAAGGTTCGGTGCCGGAGTCGTAACGCGGCGTTCCCTCTGCGTCCGGGACAAACCGCGGTGCAATTCTTTCGGTCGTCTCTCGACGAGCAACCGCTCCGACCGAAGACCGTGCCGTCGGTTGGGGAATACCTATATCGGTCGTCGTCGTAGGGAGCAGTATGTCGTTGCGACCTCCGACGGCGGAGGATATCCGTCGCCTTGGTGAACAGCTTCATCTCGACCTCGACGACGAGGAGATAGCCGACTTCCAGTCACTCGTCACCGAGGGGCTGGACGCGTACGAAACCGTCAGACAGTACCCGCACCCGTCGACGCGAACGCCGCTCGGCGATCGCGACACCGGCTGTCGAGTTCCACGCAACGAGGACCCCAACAACGCCTGGATAACTGCCTGTGAGGTCGTCGGGGCGTCCGAAGGGCCCCTGGCAGGTTGGGACGTCGCACTCAAGGACAACGTGGCCGTCGCCGGCGTCGAGATGACCTGCGGGTCGCAGGTTATGGAGGGTTACGTTCCGAACCGCGACGCCACCATCGTCTCGCGGTTGCTGGATGCGGGCGCGACGGTGGTCGGGAAGACGAATATGGACGATTTCGCGTTCACCGGCAACGGGCATTCGAGCGCGTTCGGTCCGACGCTGAACCCACACGACGATGACCGCCTCGCGGGCGGGTCCTCCGGTGGCAGCGCTATCGCTGTCGCGGAGGGCGAGGTCGACCTCGGTATCGGTGGCGACCAGGGCGGTAGCGTCCGCGTGCCTGCGGCTTGGACCGGCGTCGTCGGTCACAAACCGACCCACGGGCTGGTCCCGTACACGGGCATCGTCGGCATCGAAAACACCATTGACCACACCGGGCCGATCGCTCCAGACGTCGAGACAGCCGCCCGGGCACTGACCGTGCTGGCGGGCCGCGACCCCGACGATCCACGCCAACCCGACGAGGTGCCGACACAGGAGTACGAGGCGACACTCGACGGCGATGTCGACGACCTCGCTATCGGCGTCGTTCGGGAGGGGTTCGAGCGGCCGGAGTGTGACGAAGCAGTCAACGATAGCGTGCGCGACGGGCTTGCGACCCTAGAGTCGGCGGGCGCGACCGTCGACGAAATATCGATTCCTATCCACCACGACGCGGTCGACATCTACACCGTTGCACTCAACGAGGGGACCGTCGCCGCGTTCCGCGGGGAGGGCGTGGGACGCAACTGGTGGGGCTGGTACGACACCTCGTGGGTGGAGTCGTTCGGGAAGTTCCGTCGCGCACAGGGTGGTGACCTGGCTCCGAGCGTCAAGTATACTCTGTTGATCGGGGCGTACGCGTCCGAGGAGTATCACTCGAAGTACTACGCTGAGGCGATGAACCTGCGGCGGACCGTGCGGGACGTATACGACGACCACCTCGCGGAGTATGACCTCCTGGCGACGCCGACGACACCACAGTTGCCACACGAGTACGTTCCCGATCAGAACCGGTTCGAATTCATCGACGACGCCTGGGGGAGTCTGGCAAACACATGTCAGTTCAACGCCACGGGCCACCCGGCAGTGAGTGTTCCGGTCGCGCCCGTCGATGGACTCCCGGTCGGGCTGCAACTCGTGGGGTCACACTTCGACGACGCGACGGTTCTGAACGCGGCGTACGCGCTCGAATCCGCGACCGACGGAGACGCATCGGAGTGACCGACGGGGACGCGTAGCTGTCCGTCGGTGCGAGTACGGCGAAACGAAGAACCGAAAAAAAACGGAACCTTCCGCGAAGGCGGGCGACGGACGCGTACGGCCGTCGGCGTTATATTTCTCGCAGCCCAGCGTCGTCGAGCGCCGGAAGGACGTAGTGTGGGGCCAGTGGCAACTCGGTGAACCGGATGCCGGTGGCGTCGTAGACGGCGTTGGCTACCGCCGCGGACGTTGGGACGAGCGGGCACTCGCCGACGCCCTTTTGGCCGTGAGAGGTTGTCGGATCGGGGTTTTCGAGTTCCTCGATCTTGGTGACCAGCGGCACATCCGCGGCCGTCGGGAGATGGTAGTCTATCATCGACCCGTTCATCAGGTTCCCGTTGTTGTCGTAGGCGTACTCCTCGTAGAGCGTCTCGCCGAGCCCCTGGACGATGGCACCCTGCACCTGTCCTTCGACGAGTTTCGGGTTGATGACGTTGCCGACGTCCTCGCAGATGGCGACGTCGACGACGTCTATCTCACCCGTTCCGGGGTCGACGTCGACGACGATCGCCAGCGCCCCGAGGGTGTAACTGTGCGCGACGTTCCCGCGCCCGGTGTCGGGGTCGACAAACTCGACTTCCTGACTCTGGTACTTGCCGCGACCGACGAGAGAGATGCCGTTCTGAAGTATCTCCGGACGCTCGGACTCTGGACCGAGGGTCTCGGGGTTGCCGAGCATCGCGGTGTTCGCCAGGTCCTCGATTTCGATGCCAGTGTCGGGATCTGTGGCATCGTAAGCTCGTCCGTCTCCGAGACGAACGTCCTCGGGATCCACGTCGAGCATATGCGCGGCGACCGCCTTCAGCGTCTCCGCGAGGTCTTCGGCTGCGCGTGCGGCCGCGCTGCCACCGATAATCGTCCCGCGGTCCGCCCATACACCGAGCCCTTCGGGCGTGGCGTCGGTGTCACCGCGCACCGCGTCGACGCGATCGATAGGGATTCCCAGGGTATCCGCGACCATCTGGTTGATGCCGGTCTCAGTTCCCTGGCCGATGCTCGCGATGGCGGTCAACACGGTAACGTCACCGTTCCGGTTCATCTTCACCACCGCCTCGTCGAAGTCACCACCGGAGGCAGACTTGTTGCCGCCCCGTTTCATAATAGTACCCATCCCGACGCCGCGGAGCTTCCCGTCTCGCGTCTTGCTGCCGCCGCGGTGTTCGTCCCAGTTTATCATCTCGCGGGTCTTTTTGAGACAGGTGACCTGGTCGGCGTTGCGCCAGATGTGGCCCGCGTCCGACCGCATCGGCATGTCCTCTTGACGCGGCGTGTTCTTCAGGCGGAGTTCGATGGCATCCATACCGATTTCTTCGGCTGCCATCTCGATGAGTTGCTCGCGCATAAACGTGACCTGTGGGTCGCCGAACCCACGGACTGCGGTCGTGGGCATCTCGTTGGTGTAGACGACCTTCGTCCGCCAGTGCTGGTTCGGAATCAGGTACGGCCCCTGGCCGCAGTTGGCTGAGGAGTAGGCGACTGCGACGCCGTATGCGGCGGCCGCTCCCGTGTTCTGTAGCAGGTCGACGTCTATACCGACGATGTTGCCGTCCTCGGTAACGCCGAGCCGACCGTCGAGTTCTTCCGGCGAGCGACCGCGACCTGCGGTGAACTCTTCGAGTCGGTCGAGAACGTGCTTGACCGGGCGCTGTGTTGCCTTCGACAGCAGTATCGAACAGATCTCGAAGGGATATGGGTCCAGCTTGATGCCGAAACCGCCCCCAACGTCGGGAAGCCGACAGGTGATGTCCCGCTGTTCGAAGTTCTTCAGGACCTCCGAAATCTCCACGGACAGCAGGTGTGGCATCTGCGTCGAGGAGACGAGTTCGACCGACCCGGTCGCGGGGTCGTAGTCGGCGATGCAGCCGTGAGGTTCCATCGGCGCGGGCGTAGTCTTGTTCGTCTGGAAGGTGTCCTCGACCACGACGTCGGCGTCGGCCAGTGGGTCTTCGTAGTTGCCGACTTCGACTTGGCCGGACCAGGCCACGTTTCCGTCGGTATCGTTCTCGGGGTCGGCGTCGAGGTCTGGATGCACGAGCGGCGCATCGTCCGCCAGCGCATCCTCGACGTTGGTGATGGTATCGAGTCGCTCGTACTCGATGTCGACGAGGTCCGCAGCCTCTTGAGCGACGTCCCGCTCGTTCGCCACCACGACGGCCACCTCCTGACCGGCGTACGTGACGCGGTCGGACGCGAGCACTTCTTCGTCGTGCAGCATATAACCGAACGGTTCCTCGACCTTGTCAGCGATGTCGTCGTGAGTCCAGACGAGTTCGACTCCAGGGTGGGCCTCCGCTTCGCTGGTTTCGACGTCCAGGACCTTCGCGTGGCTGTACTGGCTCCGCACGAAGTAGGCGTGGAGCATATCCGGCCGCTGGATGTCGTCGACGTAGCGACCGTGGCCGGAGACAAACCGGCTACCATCGTAGCTGTTGACGCGTTCGCCGACCCACTCGGTCTCGGATTCCTCGCTTTTGATCTCCTCGTCCTGGTCTTCGGTCACCTCACGCTGTTTCTGCTTGCTCATGGTGCATCACCGTCCATCCGGTCGCCGGCCTCCTGGACGCTCTCGATGATTTTCGTGTAGCCCGTACACCGGCAGATGTTCCCTGCCAGGTGGTCCTGTATCTCGTCGACGCTCGGGTCAGGGTTGTCTTCGAGCAGTGCCACAGCGTTCGTCACGAACCCGGGCGTACAGTAGCCACACTGACTTCCGTGGCAATCCCAGAAAGCCTGCTGGACGGGGTGAAGTTCTTCACCGTCGGCGAGACCCTCGACGGTCGTGATGCTGCTCCCGTCGACCTGCGCGGCGAGCAGGTTGCACGATTTCACCGGTTCGCCGTCGACCAGGACCGTACAGGCGCCACACTTGGCCGTCTCGCAACCGCGATGCGTCCCCGTGAGGTATTCGTGGTTTCGGAGGAACGCCGACAACAGCGTCCCGGCCGGAACAGTCTGTTCCACTTCGGTACCGTTGAGCGTCGTCTCGATAGTGACGTTGGCGCTCGGTTCGGTTTCGGTGCTCATCATCAATGCTGGGCGCGGTCGCGCGCCGTCTTGAGTGCGTCTTTCGCGAGTTTCTTGCTGATGGCCGTCTTGAACTCGGCCGATCCCTCGAAGTCGTCGACCGGCATCGTGTCGTCGCCGAGCCGCTCGGCCGCCTCCGTCAGGGCCTCGTCCGTCGGTTGCCTGTCTTCGAGGAGGGATGCAGCGTCTTCCATCGGCGTCGGTCCGGCTTCGAGTGCACCGGTCGCGAGGCGTGCCTCCGTGATCTGTCCGTCGTCGGACAGCGAGAGGTATGCCCCGACCGTCGCGACGGGGTAGGCTCCTTCCGTCGGTTCGTACTTCTCGTATCCCGCCCCCTCGTTCGCAGACAGGGCGGGGAACCGAACTTCAGTCACGAGTTCGTCCTTCGACAGTGCGGTCTCGTAGAAGTCGTGGAAGAACGAGTCGCCTGATAAGGTCCGCGTGTCGTCGGCACTGCGGGCGACGATGGTCGCGTCGAGGAGAGTGGCGATCACCGGCGGGTCGCCGGACGGGTCTGCGTGGGCGACGGCTCCGCAGAACGTCCCGCGGTTGCGTACTTGAACGTCGCCGATCTGGGCAGCGACCTCCGCCAGTACCGGACAGTGACGCTCGACGGCCTCGGCGGTTGCGACGTCACGGTGTCTACTCAGACAGCCGATTCGCACTTCGCCGTCGGTCACGTCGATGTAATCCTGGTCGGGCAGGTCGTTGATGTCGATGACCTTGTCGTAGGAGCCGACGCGCTGACGGAGCATCGGCAGTAGCGACTGTCCACCCGACAAGATGGCCGCGTCCTCCTTGTGTTCGTGCAGTAACGAACACGCCTCTTCGACCGTCTCTGGGTTCGCATATTTTATCTCTGGCACATCGAGTTACCCTTGTACTGCGACCAGTATATAATTATTGCGTGCGAGCGGGCGTCTTGGATGACAGAGCTACTGGGACTTCGGCGGTCCTCCTGACTGGCAATGACACCCACATCTATAAGAGAGTGTACGGATATGTGGCGATTAGATGGTTAGAGTGTACCTATCCTCGCGAACGTCCGTTCCGAGGTGGCTCTCGGTCACCACTCAGATAGCGACGGTCGTCGCGGCCCTGGCGGTCGGCGGTATCGCGCTGGCATTTACCGGTGTCGACCCTTTCCAGGCGTACTCCATACTGTTCATCGACACGCTGACGACACCGTACACGATCACGAACACGATCGTTCGGGCGGTCCCGCTGGTCCTTGCGGGTTACGCTGTCTTTCTGCCCTTGAAGGCGGGACTTGAGAACATCGGTGCAGAGGGACAAATATACCTCGGTGGCATCTTCGGTACCTGGGTCGGATTGAATCTCGGTCTACCGTCACCGATTTTGTTGCCGGTAATGGTCCTCAGCGGTCTCCTCGGCGGTGCGCTGTGGGCGCTCGTGCCGGCGTTTCTCCGCGCTAAGTGGAACGTCAACGAGATCCTGACGACGCTGATGAGCGTCTTCATCGCCATCCAGGTCAACGAGTACCTGATAAACGGACCGATGCAGGGTGGCGCCGGCGCGTTCCCCCGGTCGGAGTCGTTACCGACTGGGGCCCTGCTCCCGACGATACCCGGAACGGGTTTCCACGTTGGAGTCCTGTTCCTCGTGGTTGTACCCGTCCTGTTGCACTTACTGTTGAACCGGACGCGCTTGGGATACGAAATAACGATGACCGGGTCGAATCCCGAGGCGGCCGGACAGGCGGGAATGTCGAAGTTCAAGATTTACGTGATAGTCCTGACGCTCGGTGCCGCGTTCGCTGGACTCGCCGGTATGGTCGAGATAGCCGCCAATCAGCAACGGCTGACCTCCCAGTGGAGCCCGGGATACGGCTGGACGGCGATTCCGATCGCCTTGCTCGGCCGACGTGGCGCGTTCCAGACGGCCCTGGCCGGATTCTTTTTCGCCATCCTCATCGTGGGGAGTCTGCAGATGCAATCGGCCCTCAGCGTCTCGGCGGCCCTAGCGAGCGTCATCGAGGCGCTCGTCATCCTCTTTCTCATAACTGCGGAGTTCGTCCGTAGTTACGAGGTCTACGTCGAGACTGAGCGCAACTTCGGACGGGACCTCCCGTTCGTCAACGTGGTCGGCAAGGAGTCCTAATTATGTATGAATTAGTCCTTCCACTGGCAACGAGTGGAGCCGCGGTCGGATTGCTCGACGCGACGGTACGCGCGTCGACGGTACTCATCCTCGCCGGACTGGGTGAGCTCATCACCCAGCGATCCGGCGTGTTGAATCTCGGCGTCGAGGGGATGTTGCTGTTCAGCGCGCTCGGGTCGTTCATCGCTGTCGTCGCGACGGGGAGCTACGTCCTGGGATTCGCGGTGGGCGTCATCATCGGCGTCCTCGCGGCTGGACTACACGCGTTCCTCAGTGTGTCGCTGAACTCCAATCAGGTCATCAGCGGCCTAATGATTACACTGTTGGGCATAGGTGCAACGACGTTCTTCGGCCAGCCCTACACCGGCGAAACCATCCAGGGTATGCCGAAGACGACGCTCCCGCTCGTCGGCCAGTACCTCGTTCAGGTTCCGGTTGTGGGCGAGGTTCTGTTCCGGAACGCGGCAACCGACTTCCTCGCCATCGCCCTCGTCCCCATAACGTGGTACTTCCTGTTCCGGACCAACCTCGGACTGGAGATACTGTCGGTCGGCGAGGCACCGGAGGCGGCCGACACCGCCGGCGTACGTGTCGACCGGCTCCGGTACCTGAGTACGATGCTCGGCGGTGCGCTCGCCGGACTCGCGGGTGCGCACCTCTCGCTGGCGCTGACCGGTCTCTGGTCGGCCGGTATGGCCGCAGGACGCGGCTGGATCGCCATCGCTCTCGTGTTCGTTGCCCAGTGGAAACCCTTCCGAATGCTCGCTATCGCGTACGTGTTCGCGGTCCTCGACGCACTGACGATTCGCATCCAGGCCATCGACGTCGGCAGCGCGCCGATCGTCGAGTTCCTGACGCACCCGACCATTATGGCGATGTATCCCTACATCGCGACCGTGTTGGTGCTGGTGCTGGCCTCGCGTGGTACGCTCAAGGAACGGCTCGGTGGGCCGTCGGCGCTGGCGCAGCCGTATCGTCGGCTAGAGTAGCGGTCTGTCACCCCCGGTACGCGAGCGCGTTCGGCACCTACTTTTATCCTGTCGCGGCGGGACGTACGGGACGCAATGGCAGACCAGCGACCGGACGCCGCATTCCTCGATAGCGGCGTCGCGACATTCATGGGAGCAGACCAACTTGACGTGTACGACGACGACGCGCTGGCAGCGACCGACGCGGACGTCGGTGTCGTCGGATTCCCCTTCGACAGCACTTGCATCTCTCGAACGGGGACGAACCAGGGTCCACGCGCGATACGCGATGCGAGTTCGCAGACGCGCTACTACCACTTCGAGTACGACACCGACCTCAGGGACCACTACGCGTTCGCCGACTGTGGCGACGTCCCGGTGATACCGGGCAACGCAGCCCGGAGCCTCGAGCACGGTGCGACGCATATGAGCCGGATGCTCGAAGCGGACGTGATGCCGGTTATGGTCGGCGGCGACCACGTTACGACCGTCTCCGGCGTTCGTGCGCTCGCGGACCATAGAGACGACCCGGGTCTCGTCCTGATAGACACGCACTTCGACACCGCGACGGACGTGGCAGGCGAGAGGTACAACCACTGCTGTCCCATCGCGCGTGCCGTCGATGAAGCGGATTTCGACCCAGAGAATATCAGTATCGTCGGGTTGACCGGCCCGACGAACCCGCGGTTCGAACTCGAATGGGCCAACGAACGCGGCATAAACCTCTACACCCTCGACGAGGTGATTCGACGCGGACCGGTCGAAGTCGCTCGTGACGCAGTCGACGCCGCCACCGACGGTTCTGACGGGCTGTACCTGACCCTTGACATCGACGTGCTGGACGCGAGTGCGGCACCCGGTACCGGCGTCCCTACCAACGGCGGCCTGCGCGCGCGAGAGTTACTACAAATACTCGGGACCGTCGCGAGCGAAGGCATCGACGCTATGGACGTCGTCGAGACATCTCCCCAGCTCGATCCGGCCGGAATCACGTCGCGGATGGCGGTCCGCAGCATCGTCGATTGTCTCGCAGCGAACGCTCTAGGGGAATCACACGCCCCGGGAACCGGCACCGCCGCGACCGAAAACTGTTCCTGACGAGGGGATCCCCCCAGCCAACGACAGAAGGTTTATATTTTCGTTTTACGCAGTTAGTGTGTGTCACACCTGCCACCTGTAGTGCGACCACCGACTCGGGAGGAGCTCCGCGACATCGCGGACCTCTATCACTTCGAGTTGAGCGAGGAGGAACTCGAAGACTACCTCGAACTCATCGAGGCGAAGATGGGGTTCTGCGAGCGTATCGAGGAACTCTCCGACAGAACGGAAACGCGAACCGCAGCGAGCCGGGACCCGGGCTATCGGGCCGGCAAGCACGAAGACCCAAAAAACGCCATCATCACGTACTGCGATGTCGGGAGCGAGGCAGACGGCCCCCTGTCGGGGTACGAAGTCGGCGTCAAGGACAACATCGCCGTCGCCGACGTCGAGATGACGTGTGCCTCAAAGGTGCTGATGGGGTACCGACCCAAGTACGACGCGCCGGTCGTCGAGCGATTGCTCGACGCGGGGGCTACCATCACGGCGAAGACGAATATGGACGAAATGGCGGTCTCCGGGAGCGGCGAGATGTCGGCGTTCGGTCCAATCTTGAACCCGTTCAGCGACGACCATCTCGCCGGAGGGTCGTCCGGCGGGTCCGCGGTGGCAGTCGTCACCGGACAGGTCGACATCGCCATCGGCAGCGACCAGGCGGGGTCGCTACGAACGCCTGCCTCCTGGAGCGGGTGCGTCGGGTTCAAACCGACCCACGGTCTCGTCTCGTTCCGTGGTGTCGCCCCGCTCGGCCACTCCTTCGATCACGTTGGGCCGATGGCGACGTCCGTCACGGACGTCGCGCGCGCAATGGAGGTGCTCGCCGGCGAAGACGCGCGGGACCCGCGCCAGACCACCGTCGAAACGGAGGCCTACACCGACGCACTCGACGAGCCGATCGAAGACCTCCAAATCGGCGTCGTCCGTGAAGGGTTCGAGTTCGAGGGCAGCGAGGCCGCTGTCAACGAGGGCGTCCGCGCGGCCGTCGAAGAACTGGAATCACTCGGCGCTACGGCCGAGGAAGTGTCGATTCCGTGGCACGTCGACGGCTTCTTCGTCTGGCTGGCCGTCGAGAACGAAGAGGCGGCTATGATGTGGGACGCCGACAACACCGGGTACTTCGTTGACGGCCACTACAATACCGACTTCGCGGAGGCGTTCGGCAAGGCACGTAGAGCACAGGCAGACGAGTTCGCTCCGACGGTAAAGCTGAAGTGCCTTCTCGGAAGATACCTCAAAGAGAAGTTCTACGGGCGATACCACGGCAAAGCGCAGAACCTCCGAGAGGACCTGACCGCCGCCTACGACGAGCAACTCGAGACGTACGACGTACTGGTGATGCCGACGACACCGATGACGGCGTTCGAATTGGAGGAAGACCTTTCCCGCCAGGAGGTCGTCAACCGAGCCCAGGGGAAAGAGGGCCGGACGCGCAACACGATGCCGTTCGATATGACCGGCCATCCGGCGTTGTCCATCCCCTGTGGTACGAGCGACGGATTGCCCATCGGTATGATGATAGTCGGCGACCATTTCGACGAACGAACGGTCGTATCGGTCGCTGACGCCTTCGAGCGGAGCACCGACTGGCGCGAGCGGTCCTACTGAACAGCGATGCAACTATCAGGAGTGCGAGTCAACGTGCAACGGCAACCCGGATACGAAGTATGACATACAGAATCGGTACTGACATCGGCGGAACGTGTACTGACTCAGCAGTTATGGACGAGGACGGGCGGGTCGTGATCGGCAAAGACCTGACGACCTATCCGGACTTCTCGGAGGGCATCTTCAATTCGCTGCGGACGGCAACCGAGAAGATGGACCTGACGCTAGAGGAACTCCTGCAGGACACCGAGTTGTTCCTGCATGCAACGTCGGTCGGCGAGAACGCGCTCTTCGAGCGAGAGGGTGCGGAGACCGGCCTGCTGACAACCAAGGGGTTCGAAGAGACACTCCACGCGACGCGTGGCGGCTACGGTCGCTGGTCGGGACTCCCGTTCGAGGAAGTCAAAGACATCGTCAACTCCGACAAGCCCGACCCGCTCATCCCGCGCGAGCGGGTCGCCGGCATCTCCGAGCGAACCTATCGCGAGCAGATCGTCGAACCTCTCGACGAGCAGGAAGTCGTCGAGGCCGTCGATTCCCTCGTCGACGACGGCGTCGAAGCGATGGCTGGCTGTTTCCTCTGGTCGTTCACCGCTCCGGAACACGAGCAGCGCGTGAAGGACATTCTGCAGGAGCGGTATCCGGACCTGTACGTCTCTATGTCGAATGACATCTCGCCGACGATGGGCGAATACGAGCGGACCGCGACAACGGTTCTCAACGCCTACCTGGGACCGACGACCGAACAGTACCTGGAAAGCCTCGGCACGACGCTTGAAGACTACGGCTTCGACGGACTCATCCTCCTTATGTTCGCTCACGGCGGTCTGGTGACGCGTCGGGACGCCATCGAGAAACCAGTCGGACTCATCGAGTCGGGTCCGGTCGGCGGGCTGCTCGGAAGCCGGTTCGTCGCAGGGGAACGCGACATCGAGAACGTCATCTCGACGGATATGGGCGGGACAACGTTCAAGGTCGGCATCATCAACGACGGCCGGTTGGAGTACGCCGACGAACCGATGGTCGGACGGTACCACTACCAGTTCCCGAAACGGGACATCAACTCAATAGCTGTGGCGGGCGGGAGCATAATCTCCCTCGAAGAGGGCACGAACGTTCCGTCCGTCGGGCCCGAAAGCGCCGGTTCCGACCCTGGGCCGGTCTGCTACGGACGCGGTGGCGAACAGCCGACAGTGACGGACGTCGATATGATTCAGGGGTACTTCGCACCGGAGTACTTCCTCGGCGGTGACAAGGAAATGAACCCGGCGAAGGCTCATGACGTATTCGAAGAGCAGATAGCGGACCCGCTGGGCAAGTCTCCGGTCGAAGCCGCTGCGGACATCTACGAACTCATAAACTCCATCGTCGCGGACCTGCTCCGGGAGATGACCGTCGAAAAGGGAATCGACCCCCGCAAGTTCACGCTCGTGTCAATCGGCGGCGCGGCCGGTATGCACGCCGCTTCCTACGCCCGGATGCTTGACATTCCCGAGGTGCTGGTCCCGTACACCGCCTCGGTGAACAGCGCGCTCGGGTTGCTCTCGACCGACGTTACGCACGAACACTTAGACGTTCGGCAGGTCAAGCCGCCCTTCGAGGCCGACCGTATCAACGGCATCTTCGCCGACCTCGAATCGGAGGCCCGCGACAAACTCACCGCGGAGGGCTTCGACCCCGAGGAGATGACCATCGAACGGTCCATCAGTATGCGCTACCAGCGGCAGGTTCACGAACTCGTCACGCCGATAGAGACGAGTGGCGAACTCGACCAGAGTGAGGTCGACGAGACCATCGACCGCTTCGAAACGCTGTACGAGAAGCGGTACGGCGAGGGCTCGGCGTTCAAGGAAGGCGGTATCGAGATGACCGAGTTCCGGGTCCGCGGCGTCGGGCCGATGTCGATGCCCGAGTTCAACGAACACGAACTCACAGACTCCTCGGTCGACGACGCCATCGTGGGTGAAAAAGAGATGTACTTCAAGCAGGCCGGTGGTATCATCGACGGCAATGTCTACGATTTCACCGATTTGACACCTGGAGACGTCATCGACGAACCCGGCGTCATCCTGACTCCGGTCACGACGATCGTGGTCAATCCGGGCGACGTCGCACGAATGGACCGCTATCAGAACGTTTACATCGACATCGAAGGTGACGACCAATGAGTTCAGACATCGACACCTCCCTGGAAGGCATCGACCCGGTCACGTTCCAGATAATCAAACACCGGCTCGCACGGGTGACCGACGAGGCCGTCGAGGCGCTCAAGCGAGTCTCCGGCGCGCCGAATACCAACGAGGGACACGACCTGATGGTCGCGCTGTACACGGCCGAGGGCGACCTGCTGACCGGCGGCGTCGGGTTCCTCCACCACTACCTCGGGGCATCGGAGGCGACCAAACATATCATCGACGAGTACGGCGATGACGTCGAAGAGGGCGATATGTTCGTCCTCAACGACTCCTATACTGCGGCGTTGCATCCCCCTGACGTCTACATCATCAGCCCGATCTTCTATGACGGTGAGCTGCAGGCGTTCTCGGCGAGTTTCGTTCACGTGGCCGATATCGGAGCCGCCGACCCCGGCGGGTTCTCCCCGAGTTCCACGAGCGTCTTTCACGAAGGGTTCCAGACGCCGGGTCTGAAACTCATCGAAGGTGGCGAGATGCGCCAGGACGCGCTCAACACCATCCTCAATATGAGCCGCGACCCTGGAATGGTGGAACTCGACCTGCGTTCGGAGATAGCCGCAAACAACGTCGCTAAAGACCGGATGCGAGATCTGATGGACGAGTACGACCCGGACACCGTCGAACACGTGGGCCGGGAACTCATCAATCAGTCGCGCAATAAGTTCAAGAAACGGCTGCTCGACCTTCCCGACGGCGAGTGGCAGGCCCGACAGTACGTCGACTCGGCCCCCGAAGACGAGAACTTCACGGTTCAGGTCACGCTCCGGAAGGAAGGCGACTCGCTGACCTTCGACTTCGAGGGTACCAGCGAACAGAGCGAGTACGGACTGAACTGTACCCTGACCGCGACGGTCGGGGGCGTGTTCGCGCCGGTGTTCCCGCTGCTGTGCTGGGATATGACCTGGAACGACGGTATCATCGACGTGGTTGACGTCGAAGCTCCGAAGGGGACCATCGTCAACGCCGAGCGACCTGCGCCGATATCCATCGCGACCGTCGCGACGCTACAGGTCTGTAACAACCTCTCGACGCTGTGCGTCTCGAAGATGCTGGGGTCCAGCGAGGAGTACGCCGACCGCGCGACTGGCGTCTGGCACGGCTCACACGCGCACGTTATGCTGGAGATCACCGAAGGGGGAACGACCCAGGTCGAAGCGCTGACTGACACCTTCGCCGGGGCTGGCGGTGCACGACGGTTCGCTGACGGGGTCGAACTCGGTGGCGAGATTCCCAACATCGTGGCCCGATGGGGTAACGCCGAGCGCCACGAAGCGGTGTTGCCGCTGATGTACCTTTACCGGCAGTTCGTGCCCGATTCGGGCGGTCCGGGGTCGAATCGCGGTGGCGTCGGCCACGAGTACGCCGTGACGCCGGTGGGTGACGAGGCCGACAAGATAGACGTTGTCACGTTCGGTCGCGCGGTCGACGTCCCCGCATCGAACGGGATGTTCGGCGGTCACCCCGGCAGTACCATCGAGTACTCGTTCTTCCGGGACGCGGGTCTCGATACCGACGAGATGCCGTTCCCGCCGACGAACGACGAGCTCGACACCGACCGGGAAGACGGCCGCTGGGGCGTCAACGAGCTCGGCGAAGACGACGTGTTCTACCTGCGGTTCCCGGGGAGCGGCGGCTACGGTGACCCGCTAGAACGCGACCCAGAGGACGTCGTCGAGGACGTCGTGAACGGCACCGTCTCGCCCCGGTCTGCGTGCGAGGTGTACGGCGTCCCGGTCGACGACGACGGACAACTGGCGGGCTCCGTCGAGCAAGCGCGCGAGGACATCAGGGCCGACAGACTGGACGGCTCGGACGCGTCGCCCCTCGATGTGACCGGGGCAACCGCGACCGACCGGAAACTCGGCGAGTGCCTGCGAATCGTCCGAGCCGACGACGAACGGTACGTGGCGTGTACGGACTGCGATACCGTCCTCAGCCGAGTCGAGGACAACTGGAAGAACAACGTGGTGGTGAACGAGCGTCCACTCTCCGACAGCGGCGAGAACCACGAGGGTGGTGAGGAGTTCTGTCTCCGCGAGTTCGTGTGCAGCGGCTGTGCCAGGTTGCTCGACGTCGAGGTCGCACAACGGGACGATCCGTACCTCGTGAGCCGGCTCGTGTAGCTCTGGTCCCGGCGCACGTCCGGCGTCGGACAGTAATTATAAATCGTTCGCGGCTGATTGGTTTGCGTATGTACCGTATCCTACTCGCAGTCGACGAGAATGAGGACCGCGCCCACTACCAGGCAGACTACATCGCCGAGCGTCCCGGGACCGAGTCGGTCGAAGTCTGTATCATCCACGCGTGGTCGGGTGACCTCGAATCAGTACCCGAAGAGAGCGTCGGTACGCAGACGGTCGACCACGTCGGATCGGTCCAGGCCGCGGTCGAACGGTTCGAGGAGGCAGGCATCGACTACGACGTCATCGACGGTGCGGGCGACCCGGGCGAACTCGTCCTCGACGTGGCCGAGGACGTCAACCCGTCCGAAATCGTTATGAGCAGGGGAAAGCGTTCCCCGGTTGGCAAGGCGCTGTTCGGAAGTGTTACCCAGAAGGTCCTGCTCAATACCGACGCTCCAGTCGTGGTCATCAATCCGGGCGAGGACTAGTTATCCTGCGCGGTCGAAGAGGTCCTGGAGGGCACGCGGCAGGGCCGCCAGTGCCGCGTCAAGTTCCGCGACGGGGACGTATTCGTCCTGGCTGTGTGCTTGTGCCAGTGCACCGGGACCCCAGACGACGGCGTCCATCCCGCCCTCGTTGACGAGAAAGCGCACGTCACAGGCCGCGGTGTAGCCCCAGGATTCCGTCGGAACGTCTGCGGCGGCCGCCGACGCCTCACGTAGCGCTGACGCAAGGGGACTGTCAGCGGGGCTGGCCGCCGATTCGTAGGTCCGGACCCGTTCCCACTCGATGTCCAGGTCGTGGGCCGTCGCGACGTCGGCGAGCAGATCGTCTATCTCGTCGTCGACGTCGGCGACGGTCTCGTCGGGCAGGAAGCGACGGTCGACCGTATAGGTCGCCCGCCCTGGCACGACGTTCTCCTTGGTTCCGGCGTCGGCCATCGTCGCGGTGGCATAGGCCCGTCCAACGAGGTCGTCACGCCGTTTTCTGACCTGCTGGTCGTAATCGACGATAGCGTCCAGAACTGGTCGCGACGCCAATAACGCGTTCTGGCCGGCGTCGGGGTCGCTGGCGTGGGCAGGCTCTCCATCGACCGTTATCTCGTACCAGGCCAGTCCCTTCGAGCGCGTGGCCGTCTGGAGTCCCGTCCCCTCGAGGACGACGCCGTAGTCGCCGCCGTACCCCGCGTCCAGCAGTGCCCTGGTTCCGGGAGCGGCCGTTTCCTCGCCAACCGCGGCGTGAAAGACCACACTTCCGTCGACGTCTCCGCGCTCGATGCGTTCGGCCAACTCGACTGTTACGAGCATACCGAGGGCGATGCCGGCCTTCATATCGGCTGTTCCCCGCCCGTAAACTGCACCATCGTCGACGGTCGCCTCGAAGGGGTCGTGGGTCCACGCCGACGTATCGCCGGCCGGAACGACGTCGAGGTGTCCATTCAGTACCACGGTCGGGTCGTCGTTACCCACGCGAGCAGCGACCTGCGGGCGGTCCGGAAACGGTTCGGCGACCAGTTCCGCATCGACGCCGTGGTCGGTCAGCCAATCGGCTACGTATTCGGCACACGCCGCCTCGTTTCCGGGTGGATTCACGGACTCGAATCGGACCAGGTCAGAAAGCAGTTCGAGATACTGCGACCTGTCGAATCGGGTCGACATATGGCTTGTCAGGACCGGCACGAGAATAAACGTAGGGGAAGTTACGTTTCGTCGATGACGTGCTCGGAGAACGCTTCGAGGTTCGCCAGTTCGTCGTGTTCCTCGTTATCGAAGCTCAGCAACCCGATGTGGTCGATGCCCAACTCGTGCAGGCGGTCGACGTGTGCCCGACACTCTGCGGGCGTTCCGGCGATGGCGAACTGCTCGGTAACCTCGCGTGGGACATGCTCGCGGAGTTCGGCGGCCTCCATCTCCTTGACGTCCTCCAGAGCCTTGACCTGCTTTGCGTCCTCCTCGTCGATGCCGATGGCCGTCAAGGCAGGCATCGGGGTCTTGTTGACGATGCGACTGACGAGTGGGTTGACACCGTCGAGCGCGGTATCTCTGTCCTCGCCGATAGAGAGAAAGGCCCAGCAGAGCACGTCTATGTCGGCAACGTCGCGGTCCGCCTTCTCGGCCCCGTTGCCTATCTTTTCCAGAGCGTACTCCATCCCCTCGACGGACGCCAGGCCTGCGCCGGCGATAACGCCGTCACCGCGGAAACCGCCCAGTCCGAGAAGGTGGGGACCACGGCCAGCAACGTATATCGGGACGTCGTGGTCGGGGGTGAAATCGAGACCGGCCCCGTGAATCTCGAACTGTGGCCGCTCGATGGTCGGCTCGTCTCCATCGAGCAACGCTCGAATCATCTTGACCGCATCCCGGACGGTTCCGACGGGGTCGTCCTGATCGTACCCGAGCGGGTCGAGCACAATGGGTGAGCCGCCGCCCAGCCCCAGTCGTGCCCTGCCGTCGGAGACCTTGTCGAGGGTCGCCATCGCCGCGGCAGTTACTGCAGGATGTCGGGTGTAGGGATTTGTCACCCCGGTTCCCAGGCCGATGTCGTCCGTGTTCGCGGCGGCGAGTGCGAGCAGGGAGTGCGTATTCCGGTTCAGTCGCTCGTCACCGATGAGAAAGTTCTCGTACGCCAGTTCGCTGTCTATCTTCTTTGCGGCGTCTACCACGTACGACGGGTCGTGGTGATTCGCCAGGCTTGCAGTAAACGTTGGCATTGTGAAAGTTTCCCGCGTGAAACGGGTATCACAATCATACGGTGGAACGGAAATAATAGTTCGGGTGTGGCACGCTGGCGCCGCGCCGTGACACCTCTCGCAGGGACGACAGGTGGAGGTCAATCGGTCAGGGAACGTCGTCGTCACACCTCGTTCCGGAACCGATGAACCGTCCTAGCCTGCGGTTCGAACCTGGCGATCTCGCGGCCGACGTGTCGGTTTATACGATTTCACGGCCGGGATGAAGCCCGCTCGTCGCTACCAGCAGCAGGATACAGACGCCCGTAAGTGCCCAAAACGCCAGCGTGAATCCGCCGAGCAGGTCGACGAGCCAGCCGATAGCGACCGGCCCCCCAGCGCCGACGAGATAGCCGACGCCGAGGACCAGCGAGGTGACCTTCGCCGTGACGTCGCCGGCGGACGTGTAGTCGACCGGTAACGTGAGACAGAGACCGAACATACCTCCGACACCCAGTCCGCCGACAATCGACCACAGCCACGGGGCCGCGAGGGGGAGTGCTGCCACTCCGCCCAGGCCCACCGCGCTGGCGACCACTGTCAGACCGAGTGGGACCCGTCGGTCGGGACGGTCCGCCGCCAATCGCGCGAACCCGAGCGTCCCGAAGAACTCAGCAGCCGTGAAGACCGTCAGGACCAGTCCCGCGCTCTGGGCACTCCAACCGAGCGCGACGTATCGCGGTGGGAGCCAGGCCAGCACCGAAAAGTATACGACCGCGTTTCCACCGAAGTACAGCGTCAGGTACCAGCTCAGAGGGTCACGCCAGACGGAGCGTTCCGAGGCATCTCCGGTTTCGGTCCGCGTCGGTGCGCCACCTGTGACTGGACGCCAGACGGCGAGCGCGACCAGGGCCAACGACCCCCACGCGGCGAGTGCCGCTGGCCAGCTACCCAGGAGACTCGACAGTGGCGCCGTCAGGCCCGCTGCGATTGCTGCGCCAGCTATCAAACCGGCACTGTAGAGACCGGTGACTATCGCAGCCCTGTCCGGAAAATACGAGTTTACCAGCGTCGGCAGCAGCGTCTGTATGATGGCGAGACCGACACCGAGAAGCAGTGTCGTCGCGAACAGGACGGTATGACGGTGGCTTCCGATCCGAGCAAACGTCGCTAACGCGACGAGAACCAGGCCCCAAAATACGGTACGCTCGGAACTCGTGTATCGAGAGATGGGACGAGCGAGGAACGCGAACACTCCCATACAAACCGTCGGCACCGTCGTCAATAGACTAGCAGCGGTGTAACTCAGGCCAAGATCCGCTCGAATCACCTCCAGAACCGGTGAGACCGAGGTTATCGCGGGACGAAGGTTCAATGCAACGAGTAGAATGCCAGCGAGAACGAGCGCGTTCTCCCGTAACGGTGTTTTACGTGTCATATTGATGCTGTTAAGCGTGGTCGCGACCCGGACTCCGCCCCGGCGGAGAACGGCGTTAGCGGCTCGATACGATCGACGGCCAACGAACTGAGAGGACGACGTGGCGACGATGGATGCCACAAGAAAGGAACCGAACCGGATCGGAAAATAACTGTCGGGTGACTCGGGGCCGGAAGAGGAGGTACGGCAGGTTCCAGTGCGGTCACGACGACGAGCCACGCCGACCCGTGCTGAAAGGACGTATCAGGTGCAGGGGAGAGACGACTGAACCGGACCAGCGGACAACTACTGTGCCTCTGAGAGGGTCGTTCCATAGACCGACTGATTAGACCTGCCACTTGCTTGGTATTTGAAACACGAAAATAACTTTTCTCACTGTGGCCGGACGAACATCGATCGAAGACGAAAATTATCGGTTCAGGGTGTGTATCGCCCGGTCTTCAACGTTCGCAGCGGCCTCCCTGATCGCTTCCGCGAGGGTCGGATGCGCGTGAACGGTTTCGGTGAGGTCAGTCACGGTCAATCCGCGCTCTACTGCCAGGCCGATCTCGGCGACCAGTTCCGAGGCCTCGGGACCGACTGCCTGTCCGCCCAGTACCGTCCCATCCTCGTCAGCGACCAGGCGCACGAACCCGTCGGTGTGGCCGGTCGTCAGGGCCCGTCCGCTCGCTCGCATCGGAAACTCACCGACGCTGACGTCGATAGCTGTGTCCCTCGCCTCCTCGGCGCTCAGACCAACGGTGGCGATTTCGGGGTCGGTGAACGCTACGGCAGGAATCGCTCGGTTGTTCATCGACGCGGCCCTTCCAGCGATGCGTTCGGCGGCTACCTCAGCCTCGGCGCTTCCGGCGTGAGCGAGCATCGGTTCGCCGGCGACGTCGCCGACGGCGAAGATGTGGTCGCGAGCGGTTCGGCAGTGTTCGTCGGTCCGGATGAAACCCCTGTCATCCAACTCCAGGCCGACTTGCTCAGGCGCGACCGTGTCGGCGACCGGTTGCCGTCCGACGGCAACCAGTACAGCGTCGGCAGGATACTCTGTCACCGTCCCATCGTCGGACTCGGTCCGAACGGTAATCCCCTTGTCCGTCGTCTCACACGCTGTTGCTCGTTCACCACAGTGAACGTCGATGCCCAACTCGGTGACACGGCCGTCCACCGGTGCGACGAGGTTTGCCGGGAAGCCCTGCAACATCGTGTCCAGCGCCTCGAGGACGGTCACCTCGACGCCGAGTTTGGCGAACATCGTCGACAGTTCCATCCCAATGTATCCGGCGCCGACGACGACGAGCTGATCCGGGAGGGTCTGCAGTTCCAGTGCCTGCCCCGCGTCCAGTACTGCCGGTCGGTCGAATTCGAACTCAGGGAGTTCGATCGGACGACTCCCGGTCGCGATGATGGCGTGGTCGAACGTTGTGCGTTCGACCTCGGAGCCGTTTTCGTCGACGATTCTTGCGGTGTGGTCGTCGACGAACTCCGCGCGCCCCTCGAGCAGCGACACGCGGTTCGCCCGACAGAGTTTCTCGACGCTTCGGCTCATCGAGGAGACGACATCGTCTTTCCAGTCCATCATCGTTCCGAAGTCGAGGTCGACGTCCGCCTCGATACCCATACGGTCGCCATTGCGCACTTCGTGGACGCGGTTCGCGACGGTGATGAGCGCTTTCGATGGGATACACCCGGCGTTCAGGCACGTTCCGCCGTACGCGTTCCGCTCGACGAGGGTGACGTCGCATCCGAGCTGGCCGACCCGAATCGCGGCAGTGTATCCGCCTGGACCGCCACCGACGACCAGCACCTCAGTATCGCGTTCAGTCATCGGTCCTCTCAACCGCCTGCCACGAGAGGCGAGGGTTCCGTGCCGCGGAAGTCTGGTCGATACGTTCGGTGGCCGTTGTCGTCGGCGCATCGGCGAGTTCCGTCTCGGAGAGGTCGCTCGTGTCGGCGAAGGCTTCGGCCAGCACGTCGAGCATCTCCTTGCTCACCGCCTCGGTGGGTTCCGTCATAAGCGCCTCGTCGACGATTTCGGGCCACTTCGTCGTCGGCGGGTGGACGCCGTAGTCGAGCATCCCTTTGGCGAACTCCGCGGCATCCTGCTCGCCCGCACTAGCGACGAACTCGTGGTGGAACGGTTCGTACGGAATGTCCAGATCGATCCGGTTGGCGAGGTAGTTGGCGTTCAGGACCGCCATCGAGCTGGTATCTTTCAGCCCCTCGTCACCGAGCCGAGAGATGTAGGCGTAGGTTTTCAGCAGGACGAGCCAATTGCCCTGGTACCCGTGTACCTTGCCGACCGATTGCGCCGGGGAGTACAGCTCGTAGTTACCGTCCTTGTCCTCCCTAACGTGCGGTTCGGGGAGGAACTCCGCCAGGTGGTCGACGACACCGATGGGACCAGCACCCGGCCCGCCGCCACCGTGAGGTGAAGCGAACGTCTTGTGGACGTTGTAGTGCATAATGTCGAAGCCCATATCGCCAGGGCGTGCCCGACCCAGGAGGGCGTTGAGGTTCGCGCCGTCGTAGTACAGCAACCCGCCAGCGTCGTGGACGATATCGGCGATTTCCTCGATGTTCCGCTCGAACAGTCCCAGCGTGTTGGGATTCGTAAGCATCAGCGCGGCGGTCTCGTCACCGACTGCAGCCTCTAGGGCGTCGACGTTCACGCGCCCCTCGTCGTCGCTGGAAAACTCCACCACGTCGTACCCAGCGAGCGAGGCGCTGGCGAAGTTCGTGCCGTGGGCGCTGGCGGGAACGATCACCTCCTGACGTCGCTCGGCCTCGCCGTTTGCCCGGTGGTAGGCCTGTGCTGTCAGGAGACCGGTGAATTCACCAGCCGCCCCAGCGGGCGGTTGGAGCGTCACCGCGTCCATCCCGCCGATCTCCGCGAGCAACTCCTGCAGTTCGTGGAGTAGTTCGAGCGTCCCTTGGGCGAACTCATCGGGCCGTGCCGGGTGGATGGCACCGGCATCGAGTCCAGCGAGGTCCTCGACGAACTTCGGGTTGTACTTCATAGTACAGCTCCCCAGCGGATACGGTCCGTGTTCGATCGAGTAGTTCATCTGGGAAAGCCGGGTGTAGTGACTCGCGATCTCCGGTTCCGAGAGTTCCGGCAGCGTCAGTTCGTCACGAGTCACTTCCTCGGGCAGGGCCGAATCGTCGTGGTGGACGGTCTCGGTACGCTTCTCGGCGAGCAACGGCTCGTTGACCGTCTCGCCGTCGATCTCACGTTCCCAGCGGGCCTGTCTGTAGTTCATACCACCACCCCCTCGAGAGTCTCGACGAGACCGTCGACGTCGTCGCGGTTGACATCTGTCACGCAAACTTGTAACTCGTGGTCGTCGACGGCGTGGACAAGGTAACCGCGGTCAGCCAGTGCGGATGCAACTTCGTCGGCCGGCATATCGGTCTGCATCACGAACTCTCTGAAGTGATGCCGGTCGTGGACCGGCGCTTGCACACCCTCGATGTCATCCAGTCTGGCCGCCACCTCGCGAGGGTACCTGGCACACTCGTTGGCGAGTTCCGCCAGGCCAGTCGCCCCGAGGGTAGCGACGTGAATCGCGGTCCGGAGCGCGACCCAGGCCTGGTTGGTGCAGATGTTGCTCGTCGCCCGCTCCTTCCGGATGTGCTGCTCGCGCGTCTGTAGCGTGAGCGTGTAGGCCCGACGGCCGCTGGCGTCCTCACTCGCCCCGACGAGTCGACCCGGGACTTGTCGCAGGTACTCTTCCTTGACGGCGAACAGCCCCAGCCCCATTCCGTAACTGGTGGGCAACCCGAGTCCGCTTGCGTCGCCGACGACGACGTCCGCACCAACCGTCGCTGGTTCCTCCAGGAGTGCGAGCGCCACGATGTCCGAGCCGAGACAGAACGTCGCGTCGTGGTCGTGAGTAGTCTCCGCTATCGTCGAGAGGTGTTCTTCGATAGTGCCGCGGCTTGTTGGCGACGCCGCATACACCATCACGACGTCGTCTTCGATAGTCTCACGGAGTGAATCGAGGTCGACGTTCCCGTCTGAGGTAGGGTACGAGTCGACCGACAGGCCGGCCCCATCGGCGTAGTTCTCCAAGACGCTCCGGTCGTCCTTACGAAGGGTTTCCGGCACCAGAATCCGTGATCCGCTCGTCGCACGGACCCGCGCGGACAGCGTTGCGGCCTCGCCCAGCGCCGTCGCGGCGTCGTACATCGAACAGTTCGCGATTTCGAGTCCAGTCAGTTCGACGAGAATCGACTGGAACTCGAACAGCGCCTGGAGGAATCCCTGGGACGTCTCGGGCTGATACTGCGTGTAGGACGTGAGAAATTCCGACCGGAGCGAGAGGTAATCGACGACTGAAGGGATGTAGTGACTGTAGTGTCCCCGACCGAGGAACTCGACAGCTTCCTGATTCCGGTCCAGCATATCCGAGACCTCCGATACGACAGTCTGTTCGGACTTCGCCGATATGTCGAAATTGCCCTCGAACGCCACCTGTTCCGGAATATCGAACAGCTCGTCGACCGACTCGGCACCAATGAACTCGAGCATCGTCGCTATCTCGTCGTTCGTGTGTGGTGCGAAGGGGCTTCCTTTTCTCTGCTCGTACGATTCAGTCTCTGGGGTGAATTCGGGCTTACTCATGGTTTCATTCTATCTGCTCGCTGTATTCCTGTGGGTCCAGCAGTTCGTCGCCTACTTCGGCTTGCAGTTCGACCAGCCAGCCGTCACCGTACGGGTCCTCGTTGATAACCTCGGGTTCGTCGAGCAGTCGGTCATTAGTCTCGACGACGACACCATCGACGGGTGAATACACGTCGCTGATTGCCTTGATACTCTCGATGGTGACGCAGGCGGTCCCAGCCTCTAACGAGTCCCCTTCGTCGGGAAGTTCGAGAAACACGATGTCCCCGAGTTCGTCCTGTGCGAAGTCCGTGATACCGAAACGGACAGAATCGTCCGTCTCGGCGACCCATTCGTGCGATTCGGTGTAGCGTAGATTCTCAGGTATTTCGAAGCTCATTGTTTATAATCTCTGAGTTAGTTCGTGCGACACGATTCCAGAAACCGAGTACCGACGACCGTCGCGGACACCGTCCGCCCACGAATCGAGACGTTGAGTTCGGTTCCCTCGTCGGCCAGAATGGCATCGATATAGCCGAGGGCAATGGGCACTCCCAGCGTCGGACTCATAGATCCGCTTGTTACACGTCCGACGCGTTCCCCGTCGTGGAGGATCTCATATCCATGCCGGGCGATACCTCGTTCCTCGAGTCTGAGACCGACCAGTCGTTCGTCGACGCTGTGGTTCAGTGCCTCACGGCCGACGAAATCACCGGCGTCCTCGTCGACGACGAATCCGATGCCGGCCTCGTAAGGGTCGTGTGGTTCCTCCACGGGGTCGAAATCCTGACCGGAAAGCAACAGTCCGGCCTCGATACGAAGGGTGTCCCTGGCACCGAGCCCACACGGCTGGACCCCATCGAAAGCGGCCTGCATACGGTCGGATTCGGCGGCGGGGAACACGATCTCGAATCCGTCCTCACCGGTGTACCCGGTCCTGGCGATTAGACATTCGTCGCCGTCGATCGTCGCCTCGCGTACCTCGAACGGGTCGAGGTCAGCGACCGAGTCGGTCGTGACTCGGTCGACTTGTTCGGCCGATTCGGGGCCCTGGACTGCCAGAATACCGGTTTCCTCCGTCCGGTTGTCGATGGTCACATCGACGTCCCAGCGCGAAGCGTGCTCGTGCAGGCGTGCCCAAATTTCTTCGTCGTGACCGGCGTTCGGAACGACGAGATATTCGTCGGCCGTCGGGTGGTCGTAGACGACAACGTCGTCAAGTATCACGCCGTCCCTTCGCAGGAAACACGAGTATGCTGCCCGTCCGGATTCCAGTTCCCGAACGTCACTCGGGAGGAGCCGTTGTAACAGCGTCGCGGCGTCGGCCCCGGTGATGGAAAGTAATCCCATATGGCTGACGTCGAAGAGACCGACAGACTGACGGACGGCAGCGTGTTCGTCCTGTATCGATCCGAACGACACCGGCATCTCCCAGCCGCCGAAATCGGTGAAGTCAGCTCCCGATTCGTCGTGCTGCTCATATAGTGGTGGCCTGCGTAATGACACGTCCGTTCGTACAACTCGATAGTGTTTATATCTTTCTAATAATTTCACTAATTGTGGCTCCGAGACCTTCTAAAGCCACTTTAGCCACTTACGAAACAGTAATATAAATTATAATATCCGTACGCTCCGACGAATTCGGTCTATACGCGTCCGACAAGAGCGATGCCTCCGAATTTGGGGTCCACAGTTGGAAAATCGGAGTACAGCGGACAATTGACCAACCGGCTCACGCTTCGGTTCTGACGAAATGTGGTTCGGGAATACATTCAGGAATTCCGGAAAGAGTAGATATAACTGGAGAAAAAACATTTATATTCCGTTTTTATCAGCATATATTATATAATTCACCGGTCCTTCGCCGGGAGTCGAACGCTCGGCAGTCTTAGTTTCGGCTCTGGCTAATTTTTATACTTGTAGAGTCCTGAGGAGCAAATATGGACGATACAAGCAGCGCACTTCAGACTACCACGACCTCCCTGGAAATACTCGACGCCATAAGCCACCAGAATGGGGCCAGGCAAGGCCAGATCGCCGACGAACTGGAACTTGCCGACAGTACTGTCCACGCTCATCTGACTACACTCCGTAATCACGGATATCTCGTTCGGGAGGGCAACGAATACCACCTGGGAGCCAAACTCTTTCACCTCGGCGAACGAGCCCGAGACCGTAAGCCTGCCTACGACGTCGTGCGGAAACGGGCCTACAAGTTGAGTAACCGGTTCAACGAGGAGGTAGCGTTCGCTATTCCAGAACGGGGGCGGTCGATAATCATCTTCGACGAGAACAACGACCCCACGACAGAGGGGTTTCAAGTCGGTCGATATTTTTATATGCACAGTTCAGCGAGCGGAAAGGCAATGCTCGCGGAATTTCCACGTGAGCGCGTCGAAGCAATCATCGACCGCTGGGGACTCCCGAAACAGACCGAACGGACGACCGATTCTAAAGCCGAACTGTTCGAAGAACTCGAGCGGACGCGAGAACGCGGCTACGCCATCAATCGCCAGGAGGCTCTCGAAGGACTGATGGCGATCGGGATGGTCGTCAAGAACCCAGACGGGAGTGTCCTCGGCTCGCTCGACGTGTCGGGCCCTCCCTACCGGCTCTCTGAGGACGAAATCGTTCCCCAGCTCCGTGACGTCGTCTCCCAAATCGAGACAGAAATCGCCGAACAGTACGGATAGCGAACGATCGGCGTCGACAGTCGTGGAGCTGTCTCGATTCTCGGGACCCCTACCGTTCGAAAAATCGGAACAGCTGGTCCAAAACCCACGGCGACTAGGCGTTGAGCAGTCAAGGTGGGAGAAGGTGTTGTAAGCACACGTCTGTAATGACTACTACCAGTCGCTCCGAGTGCCACTGCTATGGGATAGCGGACAGGTGAGAAACGAGATTATATTACATTTGTACATTTGTAATATATGGAACGGCACGCACAATACGAACTGCCCTGCACGCGTTCGTTCACTCCCGGGATATCGTTGACAGTGGCCGTTCGGTTCCTCTTGTTCGAAAAAAAGGAACGCACACTGTCGAACTCGCCCGTGAACGAGTGGCTTCGTTGAATCGCCATACAGCAATTGAGGAGTATACTATTAACAGTCCGGGAAATGAATTTGAGGACCGCTGGTTAGGCCGTGGTTACGAGTCGCAGAGTCTTCGATCATTGGCTGATTGGTGCAATAAATATACTTCAAGTAACATATCAGAAATTTTAGTAACTATTGATTAATATGAAAAGTTGATAATATTTACCGTTTGCTGGCTACTGACGAACTTATTTCAGAGATGCTTCTTGACGCGGAAATAGGGGTGATAAAACATCGATTCTGAAAGTATTCGACGAAAAATTCTCTCTCACTAGTTAGTCTAGATATATTGACTGAATGCCGAGATATATTGAAACAGCGTTCGCCTGGAGATCGAGTTGTGAGCGCCCGCGACACGATGCAACGACTTCAGAACCGACTCATCCCTGTGATCGAAAGTCGTATTAGTCAACTCCGTTATTTGAAAACCTCGCCATCAGGAAGTTCACCGTACTCGTCGATATCCGGATTTTCTGTGAGGACTAAGGATTCAGTTACTCTATCACGAATCTGTTTGACCGTGGAGGCTGTGACTGTCGTTGGTCTCCCACTCGGTCTCAGAGGAATATCAACGACCAACTAGCAGACGGAGGATACCCGCTCACTGCAGTCATCGCCGACCGCACACTGGCAACACCTGACGCGCTCGAACGCCTGTTCGAACCGGACGCTGACATCGTTCTCGTTCTCAGAAGCGGTAGCGGCATTAACGCCGTCGTCGTCCATCACCCAGTCTTCCGGGGTGACTACCACGGCGCCTCGATTCGAGACCATCGAACCATCGGCACAAACGTTGGCACCGATGTCGCCGAGATCGATTCCTTGCGACTGTCGACTGATGGCAACGTACCACAGGACTCAATCGAGGTGCTGTTACATAGCAACGGTGCAGCAAACGAGTGGCTCGTGAACGCTGGATTCGAACTTGCTGTGGATGATCTTGTGACGGCCGAGCGATAATAATGGTACAGCGCGCTCCGCCGTAGCCTGAATCTTTTTGAGGCAAGGCACAAAGGCGGTAATATGATTCCCGGTGCGGCAGAGTACGGCATCGAGGTAGAAACCGGGGAGGAGGATGTCAAGGATTTGCTCTCGGTTGGACCTGAGGATGTCTCCGCCGCAGACGAACTGTCCTTCGCGCGCAACATCTTCATCCCACTCACGACGGCCTGCCGGTACACCTGTAGCTATTGTACTTACTACGACCCACCTGGTCAGGCCGATCTGATGAGCCCGAGAGAGATTCGGGAAATCTGCCGCCGCGGGGCCGATGCCGGGTGTACGGAGGCGCTTTTCACCTTCGGCGACGACCCGGACGATCGATACGACGAGATATACGACCAGCTGGAAGCCTGGGGCCACGAAACGATCTACGAATACCTCCGGGAGGCTTGCAGGATCGCTCTGGAGGAGGGCATCCTTCCTCACTCCAACCCGGGCGACCAGACCAGAGAACAAATGGAGAGGGTCGCCGACGTCAACGCCTCGATGGGTGTGATGCTCGAGACGACCGCCGAGGTGCAGGCTCACAGTGGGCCTAGAGCCAAAACTCCCGGCCAGCGGCTCAACACCATCCGTAACGCTGGCGAACTAGGGATACCGTTCACCACCGGCATCCTCGTCGGCATCGGCGAAGACTGGCGGGATCGTGCAGAGAGCCTCCTCGCCATCCGCGAGATGCACGAGCGATACGACCACATCCAAGAGATCATCGTCCAGCCGGTGGTCGAGAACGATCGCTGGAAGGGCGGCTCACCTGATCTTGAAACCCTTCGCCGGATCACGGCGATGGCTCGTGTCGCAATGCCCAAGACAGTCAGTATTCAGGCGCCTCCGAACCTGGCATCAGTGCGTGAGCTCCTTGACTGTGGCATCGACGACCTCGGCGGTGTCTCGCCGGTCACTGTCGATCATATTAATCCTGAGTATGAATGGCCGGAACTCCGGGAACTGGAGGATATCGCCGAGATAGCTGGTGTCCCCCTGCGGGAGCGGTTGCCAGTCTACGAACGCTTCGTGGCGGATGGGTGGCTCTCAGATCCAGTCAAACGCGCCATAACCGCAGATAACGAACACGGCGAGCGCTATCGATCCCATCTGGACGGAGTGAGCAACGTCGCGAGGTGTGTTGATTAATTGTCTGTGCTGTTGTGTAGCACATTGTTGATTTCAGAGCGTTGGGTCGAGAGCGAGCGCTTTCATCATCCCGTTCATAGTGCCGAAGTCACTGCAACCGGGACACCACGTTGGCTGCTTGTCGATTTGAAGTCGGTGAATCTGATGTCGGTGCTCATCTTCTTACTGGCCCCTTCCGACCGTACGCCAGCGTTCATACTCCGAGCCGATACTCTCGGGTGTCGGTCGTTGCGTAATCTGGCTTGGTATCATGCTTTCGAGTTCGTGACTGTCGCAATCTCGATGTCTGTTATTCCCTGCATCTCGATTTCGGCTCTCACTGCTGGTGGGAGTGTTTCCAGTGTCTCGTCAACTTGTAGGTTAATCGACACACCGTCAACTTTGATCGCAACCAGCTTGCCACGGCGACCGTGTGCAGCGACTTCAAATTCGAACGGTCGGTCACGTTCATCGACGCTGTGGACCCAGACTTTCGCGAGCCCGTTTGCACTCTCCCAGTGAACGCTGTTGACGACGGTGAGACAGCCAGCCGGCGGGACGCAAGAGGATCCACATACTGGGCACTGAGCGGGATGTGGACTCGTACCAATATAGGTATACTCTGCTCCGCACCGGTAGCACTGGAGTGGTAGAGTCATAAGCGGTTCCTCAATCACCCCTCACAGGCGCCTCGCTCGTCCGGGATCGACATCAATGGCGTCGACGGGACACACGTCGACACAAAGCATGCAGTCGATACACTGTGTCTCGTTGAGCGGATCGGCTTTGATGTCGCTCTCGGGATGGCCCGGTGTATCTGCCCATTCGAACACGTCAACAGGACAGTCCTCGAGGCAGGCACCGTCGGCGATACAGATATCGAAGTCGACAGCCACGTGTGTGCCGTGGATTCCGAGCTGTTCCGGTTCGTCGACCGGCCCCCAGACTCGGTGCCCCTCGTGTTTCTCGGCGACATCGCGGTTCTCTTCGAAATTTGGATCGATAGCCATGAGATATCCTCTATAAGAGTGGCGTAGTCCAGATGAACTACTATCCGAGCGAGCCCTCCATCTCAAGTTCGACGAGTCGGTTGAGTTCAACCGCGTACTCGATGGGTAACTCTTCAGTGATAGGCTCGATGAAGCCAGAGACGATCATCTGCTTGGCGTCGTCGTCGTCCAAGCCGCGCGACTGTAAGTAGAAGACGTCCTCATCGCCGATCTTCCCGACAGTCGCCTCGTGGGCCACGTCCACCGTCGACTCGTTGATCTCCATGTACGGCATCGTGTCGGAGGTGGACTCGTTGTCGAACATCAGCGCGTCACACTCGACGGAGGTTGAGGAGTTCTCCGCGCCATCTGCGATGTGGACGAGCCCACGGTAGTTGGTGCGGCCGCCGTCCTTCGAGATCGACTTCGACTCGATCGTCGATTTCGTGTCGGGGGCGTTGTGGTAGACCTTGGCGCCGGTGTCGATGTTCTGGCCCTCACCGGCGAACGCGATGGTGATGTGGTTGTCAGTCGCGCCCGGTCCCTTCAGGATCGTCGATGGATACAGCATCGTCGCCTTCGAGCCCATCGACCCCGAAATCCACTCCATGGTCGCATCTTTCTCGGCGATCGCACGCTTTGTGTTGAGGTTGTAGGTGTTCTTCGACCAGTTTTGTACCGTCGAGTACTGGACGTGGGCATTCTCCTTCACGATTACCTCAACGCCACCCGAGTGCAGGTTGAACGCCGAGTACTTCGGGGCCGAGCAACCCTCGATATAGTGAACCTCGGAGTTTGGCTCCGCAATGATGAGCGTGTGTTCGAACTGCCCCATCCCCTCGGAGTTCATCCTGAAATACGCCTGGACGGGCATCTCGACGGTGACGTCCTCGGGAACGTAGACGAACGAGCCGCCGGACCAGATGGCGCCGTGGAGCGCCGCGAACTTGTTGTCGCTCGGCGGCACGCACTTGGTCATGAAGTACTCGCGGACGAGGTCTTCGTGTTCCTGAACAGCCTCGTCCATATTACAGAAGATGACGCCTTTCTCTTCCCAGCGCTCCTGCATATTCTGATAGACGACTTCGGACTCGTACTGGGCACCAACGCCGGAGAGCGCATTCTTTTCGGCTTCCGGGATACCGAGCTTGTCGAATGTATCCTTGATGTCCTCGGGCAACTCTTCCCAGTCGTCGACGCCGGCGCGGACGTCGACGTCGGGGCGGATGTACGGCACGATTTCGTTCACGTCGACTTCCGACAGATCTGGTTGCCCCGGCCAGTCCGTTGGCATCGGCATCTCTTGCCAGAGGTTCAACGCACGTAGTCGTCGCTTCAACATCCACTCTGGCTCGTCTTTATCCTCAGAAATGAGCCGTATCGTCTCCTCTGTCAGCCCCTGGTCAGCCTTGAACGCAGCTGCTTCCTCTTTCTTGAAATCGAATCGGTCTTCAGTGTCGGTCTCGCGGAGTTGCTCTTGTTTGGAGCTCATCAACCAACATTTGTAGTATGGGAGAATAAAGCTAGGGTGCCTAAACTACAATTTGTAACTATAATAGGTTTCTTTCACAGTTTCTAGAAACTATTAGTGATCACAAAAGTTTACTATTGATGGGCTGAAAGAGGGCGTATGAATCACCAGACTCGCAAAATGACGGATCCAGTCTCAGATTCAAAAACAGAGCAAGCACAGGAGCAGCGATGTCCCGAGTGTGGCGAGGACGTACTCGCAGAGAGTGATACGGCCGAGAAGGTGTGTACTGCCTGCGGATTGGTCCTTGATGAGCAACGTATCGACCGCGGTCCGGAATGGCGGGCCTTCGATTCGGCTGAAAAGGCGGCGAAATCACGCGTTGGAGCGCCGACGACACAATTGATGCACGACAAGGGGCTTTCGACCAATATTCAGTCGATCACATCGGGTTTGAGTGAAAGTGTCTGCTTGGGAGGAGTGTGGAAGCCACCCAGGCAGACAGCAAGATAGAAGAAGAGCACCTCCTTAATTTTGTCGTCAACAGCCTCAACGAAGAGCTTGCGATAGACCTCGACGAGAACGTCAAGGTCACGACAGAGACGTTGTACGAGGTTCTCGCCGGCGCCAGCGCCGGCGGGACCTCGATCAACCACGTCTGCGAAACGACAGACGACTCACCGCACGCCAATACCGTCCGGGGACATCTCACCGAGCAGTTCAACCTTGACACGGTTGAGGCGGTTGGAGACACGCTCCTCCAACGAGATGCGCTTGCGACACTTCCGGATCGACCGGTGGAGGTCTGTGTCGCGCTCGCGTGGCCTGTCCACGCGTGGGCGCGGAACATATGATGGCGACAAACCACCGGTGTTCACGCTGGTTGACCGTGGTTCGGACGAACGGTACATCGTGCCAGCGAAATCCGCAGACGAATCGACCATTCGACTCCTGCTGGCGGATCGCCAGCAGGAGTCGCTCACCGTCTATACCGATGGATTTCGGGCCTATGATCCGCTCGAAGAAGACGACGAATTCACCCGAGAATACGTCGTCCACAGCGACGGAGAGTATGCTGACGGCGACATCCACATCAACACCTGCGAGAGCCACGCGTCGCTGACGCGACGGTGGCTCTCGCCGCATCGAGGCGTCTCAAAAGACAAGCTCACGCCGTATCTCAGAGCGTTCCAGCTTCGCCGCCGAATCTTACGCAAACCCGGTCAAGAAGCTCTCAAAGAGGTCGTTCGAACTGTGCTCTGACTCACCAACAACGTGCTTCCTATGAGCGTACGTATAAATCCGGATCCCCTAGTTCTCAAAAACTCGTTGCTGTCCTGCGTTTCTGTCTAACTTAATGCGACCGGATTTTTTGGTGCAGCTTTTTTTGCGGGGGTCCTCGGCCGCCGCAAAAAAAGGTGCTACATAAAATCCGCAATCCCGGACTGTTTGTTTTTGTCGATTTCACAGTAACAGAAGCAGAGTCAAGATTCCGTTCGAGAATCTTCGTTCTTCTCCGTAGATTAATTTAAAAAGCGAAACGATGGAGATATCCATTGTCTCATTCTAAATTCTTTGATAGATAAGTTGTGAACTTTTCTTTTCTACCGCATTCTGTACAATGAGTTTGGTACTTCAGAAGTACCTTGGCAGAGCCGTGTCTGTCGATACTAAGGTTGCCTCTTACAGTATCCAATTCGCAATCTAAACATCAAAAATAGAGATAGTATTCGAAAGCGATAATACTGTGAGATACAATTGAGTATAGAGCTTCATTAGCAACCACGGTTTTGTTTTCACTTGATAAAACCTAACGTGATCAACCACTGAGGCGCGCAATTTCTGGCATAGACTATGAAGAAATCATTTACTCTCACCCGATATTTTCAATGAGAACACAACCAATATTACGCCGATAAGCTCTCTTATCTCCCATCTCCTCCAGTAATTGGTTCCACAACCCTAATTACGTCTCCGTCATCCAAGCACTTGTTTTTCTCTGAGAGATGCTGGATGTGAGTCTTATTTCTTGTCACGATCAGATCATTTCGAACCGAATTATTTTCGTATACCCGTTCGGTTAGTTCGGGATACTCTTCGGTGAGCCTACATATTATATCCGCCACTGCAGTTCCTGGTGGTACCTCGTAGGTCAAACAATTCTGGCCAATTATCTTCCTCAGAGACCCGAATATCTTCACTTCGACGTGCATATTTCACAAGTATGAGCGTCTTGAGTAATATGTGTTGCTCGTTGAGCACTATGGGGGGTTTTCGATGAGCGCATAATTTAATGGTATTACTCTAATTGTGAAATATATTAGTGGCTCTATGCAGATCGAAATCCGACTGTACGGTGACTGTCGACAGTTGTTTGAAGAGGCCAAGATACATCAGTCAATCGAGCATACGATGACCATCGCTGAGTTGCTTGATGATCTGGGTGAGAATTATCCTAAATTTTCCGAATGGCAAACAAAAACGAATCGAGACGTCATCGTTATTCATAATGATACACACGTGACAATGCCAGAGACATCCGAATTGGAACTTTCTGCCGGAGATGTAGTGACGCTCACGTCATCTTTTGTGGAGTAAAGATAAATTGGTTTTAAGAGGATATAATCGAATGATGATGAGGATTCATAGGACTACCAGATATAGTATCTATTATTCCCTGCTGGTTAAGACAGATCACACAAATTAGTACGATATGGGCTAATTTTTATTGTACTGGGAAATCGATTTTCCAGGAACTGTACCGTCATTGTCCCACCCACGCACCTCGTAGTAGGAATCAAGTGCCGATTCAAAGCCAGGGAGATCGTAGGGGAGGATATCGTCCGAACGGTCTTTACCACGGCGGTTGTTGAAGTGGCGCTCAAGTTCCACAATACTTGCACCTACGTCAAGAAGTGTCTCGATGTCGGCATCAAGCAATTGTTCTTTCTGGTCGTCGGTAATATAATCTTCTGCAAAATTACAAAAAATACCAGAATCCCGTAGCGCCATCCGGTTTTCTTGGTCAACGACCAATTTTACTTTCTCGTCTGAGAGATCTTTGGGTGGCAACACGCCGTCATACTCTTGACCCAATGTTACCGAATACATATGATCGGCACCTCTGTTCGCGACCGCATAACTCAGCCCTTGACCGTGTAGGACACGCCCATCGTGACCAGCGAACTCTAATCCTTTGACGGTCCAGTTTTGGACGCCGAGCGTCTCGTGACAGCGGGCCACGCCCTCTGCTAGTTGGTCACCAATGCCGTCACGAAAAGCAATCTTATCGAGTGTCTTATGGATAAGATCCGAGTTGCCGAAGTCATCCTGACTCTTGAGATAGGCTGCGACTGTCACTCCCGCGCTAACCGTATCCATCCCGTACAGGTCACACTTCTGATTCGACTTCATCACCGAAACGATATCATCGATAGCACAGCTACTGCCGAAGGCATAAATAGTTTCGAACTCAGGGCCTTCGGTCTCTACCCCACTCTCTTCGTCGCGCGTCGGGAGCTTACAGCCGAATGCACATACCGAGCACGACCCTTTTTTGTACTTTTTTTCCTCAACTGCGTCACCACCAATACCGGATGCGCCTTCAAAGGTGGTCTCCTCGAAGTATCGAGTTGGAAGAGAGAAATTATCGTTTATAAACGCTGTTGATCCGGCGGTCCCCTGTCGTTTCATCAGATCGTCGCTCGTCGCCGCATCTCGGTGGACTGTTGTCACCGCTTCTTTCGAGAGATCGAGAGAAGGACGGGAGTCACCTTGGAAAGTTATGCATTTGACGTTCTTTGCGCCTAGTGCTGCGCCAAACCCGCCGCGGCCGAAGGCTCGCGAGTCATAGGTCATAAGACTCGCAAACCGGACCAGATTATCTCCTGCCGGACCGACTGTCACCAGGTTCTCGCTCTCAAGATCGTGTTCAGTTGCCATATATTTCGTCACCTCAGGTACGAGAGCCTCGTCAAGTTCCGGAACATGTTCAAACTCAATCCTGTCGTCAGAGACGTGTACAGCCAACAGTTCGTCACTCTCACCCACAATCTCGACGACACTATATCCGGTATCTGCAAAGTTACGAGAGAGATATCCACCGGCGTTCGATGAGGCAAGACCATCAGTCATTGGTGAGAGACCGGTGACGTTCATTCGTCCGGTAAAACTCATTTGGGACATCTGGAGAGGACCAGTCGCAAAGAATAGTCTATTCTCCGGCCCATACGGGTCAGCGTCGAACGGAATCCGCTGATGAGCGAGTCGAGTCGCTACGCCACGTCCCCCGATGAACGACGACAATTCTTCGTCGATCGACTGTTCTCTTACCTCGCGTTCGCTAACATCAATGGTTAGCATTGGCCCTTTCGAGTAACGCATTAAAAGTAATACTTTATTTGTCCAATATAAAAGTTGGTTTCATCAAGGGGGTCGTGTATAGTTTAGAATATTAAACAGGCGGCAAACGATCGGAGCCAATTTTCAGCAGTTTCAGGCTGTACGTGGCTAAAACAGTTTGAAAACGAGGAATTACGGCGTTTGAGTTCTCGAAAGACTCGCTCGATGATCTTCCGATTTCTGTTCCTTTCAGTATGAAATCCGAAAGATGCTATGGCTAGCGCAGTTTGGAGGTGTTGAGCGCCATCGAACAGAAACACGGCGAATTCGACGTTATATTCTGGCGAAGTTATCGCATCTCGATTAACGCGCTCGTTGTCGCCGAAAACAATCGTAGATGTAGCAGGTCATATGTATTGGGATCGGCCGCGGCATACAGCCGGAATTGTTGAGCGTTGATTCGAATCACGGTTTCGTCTACAGCAACCTGATTCGGGCTGCGACCCTCTGTGGGCTGTAGATCGATTTTTTTTTGCACCCAATCGTGGATGGCTTTGCGAGAGCGCTCGACACACAACCTTTCGAGGATACAGATGGGATTCGACAGCGAAAACCCCTAACTGCAGTTGAATACCGAGCTTCATCGCACGCTCGGGTGTCCGTTATCCTTCAAGAAAATCCAAATCAATCCAATCCGTGCAGCCGCTGAGGCGGTCGATTTCTGTCATAGGCATCGAGAAATCACTCCGTTTCACTCTTCATCCGTAACTAAACACGACACCCTCGGCAGATCAAAATAGTATATCTTCACCGATGGTTTGTTTTGCTAGCAGAATTTTCATAGATGAACACGCTCGTGCATACGTGACTATATACAGGCCAGTCGACATATAAAACGGTTGAGTTCCGTTCATCACACTACGGTACATTATATTTAAATATCCACTATTTATAGACAAAATCCGTCGTTGGCGTGTATTTATCGTTATTGTCTCTGTTGAACTTCCGTTTCTCGTCGTTACTGACTGGGTTCTCCAGCCCAGTTTGAGTTGATGAAATTCGAAATGTATTGATTGTCGAACGGAGCGTTGTACTAGCTCTGAGCCAATCCTTAGGATTACAATAGTAGGGTTGTAATTACAGCAGCAGCTTGAACCTAGACAAAAATAATCACATTTAGTGAACGGGATTAACGCAGGCCCACGCGCCCTACACGGTTATTGCTTCGTTCATTGCTCGAATATCCTGGTTTTTGCTGCATTTGGATCACTACAGTCTTTCGTAAGCGCCGTCTTCTATATTTAAATATCCATCACAAAAAGATATTTATATTTCACTCACCAAATTGGGCACTATGTCCCCCGATGACCGGGTTACGACGACGGAGACCTCGTTCGAGATCGTCGATACGATTAAAAATTGTAATGGCGCGACGTTAAGCCAGTTGAACCAAAAACTAGACTTGTCCCGGAGCGGGATCCACAAACATCTACACACGTTACAGGAATCTGGGTTTCTCACCAAAGAGGACAATACCTACCACATCGGTATGCGATTTTATAACCTTGGTGAGTACGCCCGTAAGCGAAAGCAGGAATTTGTTATCATCGAGAAGCACGCGGAAAAACTTTCTAATAACACGAACGAGGAGGTCGATTTTCTCATAGAAAATAATAATAAAGCACTATCGATATTCAGATCCCATCATCCTATCGAGAATCAACGTCACAGCGGACGATACTACTATATGCACTCTGTTGCCGGAGGAAAGGCATTGCTATCGACGTATACACGAGATCGCGTCGAAGCAGTACTAAATCAATGGGGGTTACCGAAACGAACGGAAAACACGATTACTTCCAGAGCGGCTCTCTTTCAGGAGCTTTCCCAGATTCGGGATCAAGGGTATGCTATCTCAGATGAAGAGTTCGAGCGCGGATTACGAGCAATAGCGATCCCAGTCGAAGAACCACTAGGGGAAGTAATTGGTGCGCTCGTCATTTCTGGCCCCACCTATAGAATGTCCCACGACCGTATGCAAGACGAACTGGCCGATACAATCCAATCATCCCGGGAAGAACTAGAATCGGTGATTTATGAGGAGAAATTTGGTAACGATTCGAAATCAACCTAGTGGGCTATACTGTGAAGAACGAATAAGAAGATCCAATATATGATTGACGTATTCGAGGATTACTGTACTCTGATGAGATCAGTTTGATCGTGGACGTATCGAAGATCGGGACTGAAGTTTCTACTAAAACAGAGACCTCGCGTACAAGTTGCAATGGTGTGACTTGAAGGAGATGATTGATAATTAGTGCCAAGTATTCGTCTTTAGCTGAGGATCACACCTCGGTTGCGTAGCGGTAGCGAGTGTCTCTTGCAGGATCGCTCGTTTCTTGTGGATCTTCTGTGCATCTTCGATCAGCCGTTCCAATAGCGGTGGTGACTGGTATCCGAGGAACTTGCCGAGTTCGTGGAGAATAACCTGGACGTGCGACCGGAAGGTCGCCGCCCAGCGTTTCGGCGGGAACACGATCCCCTCGTCAGCCTGCTCAGTGAATAGGTCCAACACATCACGACTCACCAGCAGCGAAAGCAATGCCGAGTACAGCAAAATTTCCACAACAACCGGGTTGCTTGTGTCGAACTCATCCAGTTAGTACTGCGTCTTCAACTCTCGAAACAGCGTTTCTACCTCCCAGCGACACCGATACAGCGTTGCTAAATCTGCTGGTAGGAACTCTCTGCTCCGAAGATTCGTGATATAGATATGGTAGTCGTCGGCCTCCTCGTTGTGGACGACGACGCGGAATCGTATCGTATCCAGTGATCGCGTCCCATTGCATCGCCCGCGCTTGGACTCGGCTTCGATCTCCGCGTCAATACACTTGACTTACGAAGTAGCCGTCGTTCTGGTCGGTCAACGTGAAGCGAAGATACTTGAAGTACGCAAAGTCGAGCAAAACAAGCCGTCCTTGCAACCACGAACCTATCTTGAATAGCGCGCTATCGTGCGTTTTCTCGTCAGTTACGTCGAGCCGTTCAATCGTCTGGCCGGTAGGCGTTGTCGAGTAGTGAACTTTCGCTCCAGCCTGCACCTAGTGAGGGGATTGGAACTGGTCAGGGAGGAACCCTCAGCACCGTTCCATTGACGATCACTACGTCTCTGGATCGGTCGATAGCAGCGTCAACTGCATCAGGAACAGCGACCCCGTCGAGCGCGGCCAAGACGACGTCGCGGAGATACTCTGCGGGTGCCGGCGTCAGCCGGAGATGGAAGCCACTGGGAGAGATCGTCTCATCAGCTGTCAAGTTGTACCTCCGTCTGTATCCAGCGAGTGTTCGGCTCTCGCCTGCGGCGAAGTCGAACACGAGGACAAGGATCTGTAGCTTACCCTCTTGTTTGACCACGCCGAGTTCCTCGGTGTGCTTTTCAAGATGCTCGGAGGAAAACAGTGTGGTGAGCCAACGCATAATTGAGGATGAAGAGCCGGAGTTGTGCACAAACTCGGCTTCCTCATCCTTCTCCAAGAGTAGTCTCAATAAGCCACCGCTGTCACGTGGTTCTCGTCTTAGCTAAAGACGGATGTTAGTGCCAAGAACCAAACCAGCACAAGGTTTATACACCCATAAAAAATACGAATCGCTATGGCAGAAATAGTATGTGAAGGACTGACGAAGGAATTTACGACTGAGTACGGAAGTGAGGTGGCAGTGGACGATATCGACGTGACGATAGATGACCAGTCCTTCGTAACGATTGTGGGACCAAGTGGCTGCGGAAAAACGACGTTATTGCGTATGTTGAGCGGTCTGGAATCTCCGACAACCGGGGAGGTGTACTTCGATGAGACTCAGGTAACCACCCTCCCGCCACAGGACCGTAATATTTCGATGGTCTTTCAAGATATAGCTTTGTTTCCATTCAAAACCGTGGAAAAAAATATTCTCTACGGCATCAAGTACACAGATATGGGTGAGGAGAAAGGAAAAGAACGGGTACGGGAAATCGCGACGATGCTCCAGATCGACGAACACCTGGATAAAAAGCCTGGACAACTCTCGGGGGGGCAACAGCAGCGGGTGGCTCTGGCTAGAGCACTTATCAGGGATCCAGATCTATTCTTGCTCGATGAACCGATGAGCGATCTCGACGCCCAGTTGAAAATCGAGATGCGGGCTGAACTCAAGAAGTTACATCAGGAGTTTCCCGTGACTACGGTTTACGTGACACACGATCAAGAGGAAGCGCTGACACTATCCGACAAGGTGGTTATCCTGAACGACGGCAAGGTGATGCAAGCGTCGTCCCCTGGTGATGTGTACGAGAATCCCGAAAATATGTTTGTTGCGGAGTTTATCGGTTCGCCGAAAATAAACATCATCGAAACACGTGTCGAAGGATCAACGCTCACGGACGGGACATTCGAACTCCCAATCACAGAAACTGCGGTTGACAATTTCGGAGACTCCCAGTACATCGGTATTCGGCCCCCTATTCTCTACCCCGTCGAAGACGAGGATGCAGCGAAGTTCTCTGGTACGATACGTATGATTGAGAACTACGGGAAGGAAACGGTACTTCACGTTACTGTCCCCCAAATCGAGCGAGAGATGCGGGTCAACATTTCATCAAAAGATTTCGCGGTGGGAGACGACATTTATTTGAATTTCGACTGCGAGAACGTCGACGTTTTCGACGGTACGACACGGGAGACGATCACGAATAACCTCGCCGAGTATTTAGCGCAAAAACCGAACCAGCCGACATCCTGAGCCTTAAAATGGCTATCTTGGAGCGTGTATACTGCCCAGATCTCTTATCGGTTGATATATCCGTGGAGTGATCGACCTCGGATTGATCTTATAATACTGTTTCTTTCTAGATGGATCGTCCGCCGTCAACGGGTAATGCCACCCCTGTGATCATTTTAGCCTCCTCGCTTGAAAGAAAGAGGATAGCATTTGCGATGTCGTCTACTTCGAGCAGGCGGCCCAGTGGGACGCTACTTTCGTACTCTTCCATACTCAAATCGCCGCTCGTGAATTTGGGGAGCATGTCCGTATTGGTAGCCCCGGGACAGATGGCGTTGACGCGAATGTTGTCGCTCGCTAGTTCGTACGCCAGTTGTTTTGATAGTGAAATAACGCCACCCTTCGCTGCAACGTAGGGTGCGAGTCCGTCACGGGGTCGAAGAGCAGCTACGGACGATTGATTTAGAATCACTCCACCTCCAGCTTCGCGCATATAGGGCACAGCGTGTTTGGTGGTCAAAAAGACGCTCTTGAGGTTCACCTGCTGATTTTGCTCCCATGTTTCTATATCAATATCCTCAACTGGGGTCGATTGTTGAGGGATTCCAGCGTTATTATACAAGACATCAATCGACCCGAACTGATCAACAGTCTGGGATATGAGTGACGTGACTGCCTCCTCGTCAGAGACATCCGTGACGATACCAATCGTCTCGCCTGACCCAACCTCTTGAATCGATTCTGCGGCCTCTTCTGTTCCATCAGGGTCGATATCTGCGATGACGACGTTCGCATCGTGCGATGCGAGAAGCCGTGCCGATTCGCGCCCAATTCCCGAAGCTGCACCAGTGACAATTACATTTTTATCTTCAACGGTCTGCATAGCCCGAAGTTGTTCTTTACCTAAATAAATCTTTGGTGAACGGACATTGTCCAAATTAGCTAATTGAAGTAGACAACAAATGCTTGCAACCATATTTTTGCTCCTCTGTTGACTTGATGGAAACGCTGCTACCCTAGGAGAGCGTGAAACAAGATATGGGGCGCAAGAGACCGACCGCTATTCCGTGCTACAGAGCACGTCGTGTTGACTGGTCCGTGTGCGAAAGAAGCCGAGTCATGGGCGTGACAGCCCGGATGCCGCGCGGCGCGGCATCCGGGAAAGCCCGAATAGGTGAATCTCTGCTTCACGCACTGGCGTCCCGGGTGAACAGACTATGTACCTCGGAATTGATGTCCACAAACGGTACGCACAGGTGGCAGTGATGGATGAGGCTGGGAAGATTGTCGAAGAGGTTCGCGTCAAGAACGCGAACCTCGACGACCTCGCCCAGCGGTACGCCGGCGCACAAGCTGTGCTTGAGGCGACCTCCAACTACTACCACATCCACGATACGCTGTCGGAGCACTTGGATGTGACCGTTGCTCATCCCAAAAAAATCAACCAGATCGCAGACACCGACAAGAAAACTGACCGCGTCGACGCCAAAGAACTCGCGCGAATGTTGCGGCTGAATTCGGTGCCTGAGAGCTATGTTCCGACCGAGGAAGTGAGGGAAGCCCGCGCACTCGTGCGCGGGCGACAAACGTTGGTCGAAAATCGTACCAAGTACGCCAACAAAGTCCACGGACTCCTCTCCGATCACGGTATCACTGAAGACGTGAAACCACTGACTGCGAGGGGACGAGAGTTCCTGCGGGAACTCTCGCTCCCGACGCCGTTCGACGCGTTGCTTGAGTCGTATCTCGACCTGATCGAGTCGCTCACCGACGAGATTCAGAAGCTCGAGAAGACGATTGAAGAACGCGCTGGGTCTCTGAAGGAGACCCAGCTGCTGATGACGATTCCTGGCGTGAGTTACTATACGGCGTTGACGATCTATGCGGAGTTAGGCGACATCGACCGGTTTGACGGAGACAAGGAGGTGGTTAGTTACGTCGGATTGAATCCGGTGATCCGCGAGTCAGGCGACTCGCGGATCGAAGGGAGCATCTCGAAACGTGGATCAGGTCGTGTAAGATGGCTGCTCGTCCAAGCAGCTAATACTGCAGTCCATACGTGTAACGACGAGTATCTGAGTCGGTTCTATGACCGGTTAGCAAGCCGGAAGAACTCACAGAAAGCAATCGTAGCGGCAGCTCGGAAGATGCTGGTGTCGATCTACCATATGCTTGATCGGGGAGACGTATACGATCCACCTGGTGTGAGCGCATAGACGAGGGAACTGAGGGCCGCCAAGTGGGCGGCCCTCAGTGGCCGGCCGAGGCCCTCCGTAGCGTCAGCTATCGCTAGACAGCGACCGCACCGCATCACGAGCAGGACCGCCTGTCGGCTGTGGGAATAGCAGATTCCAATACGGCGTAACCATTTTGTCGCCAGCGGTGGTTTGTCCGGGTAGCAGCGTTTCCATAGGTGAATAGCGACCTCCGAGCCGAAACGAACCGAGACCAGTTTTGAGATCACGACCCATACCCACTCACGTCCCGATTCAATTTCTGCCTCCGTACTCAATCACCGCTATTCAACAGAGCAGATTCAGTGGCTATTCAACAGAGCAATCTTCTCCCTTTCAGTCGTCAAATAGCTATGTCTGTCCTAATTACTACCCACACCATTCAATCGTCATCGGATCCGTATATGAGATATTGATAATTATATTTACAAAAACAATTAAGTAAATGCGTTTTGGACATCGTTCATATGTCACGAGATGACATAGGTACGGTGAATAGGCGCAAATTCCTCGGCACATCAATGGCAGTCGGGATCGGAGCGTTGGCAGGATGTTCCGGAGGCACCGAGACAGCCACATTACAATTTATGACGGACCAGAGCGCTCCAGAGTCACAGGATGTGTTCGAGAGCGCGTTCGACGAGTGGGCAGAAACTAGAGACGAAGATGTCGAATCAGAGTTTCAGTATCTCGGATTCGAGGAAGTCTGGCAACAGGCGGGCCAACAACTAGAAGCTGGATCTCCGCCGGATCTCCTGTTGATGCGAGTGGGCGAAACGAGTCAGTTTGGTCTCGCAGGGCACCTAAGTGACTTGTCTGGCGTGATTGACGCAATCGATATCGACATACCAGACCGGATGCTGGTGGAATTCGACGGCGATAGCGTCTATCTAGCACACGACGTGGATCAACCTTCACAATTTTATCGAACTGACATATACGACGATGCCGGTGTTGAACCGGGCTCGACGTGGGAAGAGGATCTGGAGACGCTCTCGACGCTTGACGAGAATCTGGACGAGATGGACCCTATGCTCGTACTGGCAAACGACGCCTCAGGACCAACTCAGTGGTTCCACGATACGCACTTTTGGGGCAACGGCGTCCACTACGTCGAACGAGACGGTGGGGACCTGAACGTTACTATCGATCAGGAGCCATATCGAGAGCGAGCAATAGAGACGCTTGAATACCTCCAGCAAAAGTACCAGTATTCACCAGCGTCGTTCGACTACTCGTGGGGCGAATTGATAGATACGTTCGCGACCGAACAGGTTGCGACGACACATTACGTCGGACGCCTCGTCAGCAGTGTTGCTGAATCTGCACCTGAAGTATACAATAATATGGCTGCAGCCCCGGATCCAGTCGCGCCCCTTGCTGAAGCTGGCGATGCAGATTACGTAATGCGCGGGACGTCCAACGGGTTCTCCGTTCCCGCAGAGGCGGACAACGCCGACCTAGCGAAGGACTTCTTGGAGTACTTTATGAACAACTGGTACACCGATAGCCTCCTTGCTGTTCCGATTCATAAGGTTCCCGTTAATCTCAACATCCTCGACAGCGATGCGTTCCAGGAACACGAACTAGTACAGGAAAATCAAGAGTACGTCGAGTACGTCAAGGAGTGGAATGATTCGGTGGTATGGATTCAAAACCGAACGGAGCCAGCTACACCCTTCCTCAACGGGCTCACCAACGGGTCAGGCGCGATCCCGACAATGATTTCCTCGACGCTCCTCGGGGAGGCTGAACCCGGAGAGGCGGTTGACGCTGCCGCGGACGAACTACGAGATCTGATCGAAAACGAGTTCAGCGATCAGGTAGATCAACTCTGAAAATGGCAAAGTCTCAGCCTCGACGTGTTACAGACCTTCTGCCGGAGAGATACCATTCTATCGCGGAAAACGAAATCACAAAATCGCTGCTGTTTCTCTCACCGGCAATTTTCATTTTCTTTCTAGTGTCTGTATTTCCGATTATTTTCGGTATCTGGATGGGATTGACCACAAGAGGGATCGGCGGTGCGAATATCTCGTTTGTGGGACTCGAAAATTTCCAGACGCTGGCTGGAGATGCTGATTTCAAAATGTCTCTCTGGCGCGGTGGTGTCTACGCGTTTTACTCTGTGTTTGTCCAGACACTCTTGGGCGTGCTGATCGCTCTCGTACTAAACGAATCTTTTCGATTTGCCAATATCGTCAGAACCATCGTCATACTCCCGTATCTGGTCCCAACGGTCGCAATTGCGTTCGTTTTCAGATGGATTCTCAACGCACAGTACGGGGTAGTCAATTACGTGCTTCTGGCAACCGGTCTCAGAGCTGAACCGTTGAGTTTTTTCTCGATGGAGACGGCTATGCACTCCGTAGTCTGGATATCAAGTTGGAAGTTCACTATTTTCGTCGTCTTGGTCGTGCTGGCGCGAATACAGGCGATCGACTCCGAGTTGTACGAACTCGCGAAAATCAATGGAGCGAACATCTATCGTCGATTTATGGACGTCACCCTACCGAACATCAAGAACGTCCTCTTACTTGTGGTGTTGCTCCGCGGCATCTGGATGTTCAACAGGTTCGACGTCATCTGGCTGCTGACCCAAGGTGGGCCACTTGATCGCACTATGACGCTTGTGGTACTCGCGTACATCACGGCGTTCCAGACCTCCAGTATGGGGATGGCAGCCGCAATGGTCACTGTAATGTTCGTTCTATTGCTTGTATCTGCGATGGTATACATTCAATTGTTTGATCCCGAACGGGAGGTGGAACAATGAGCACCACGTCTAGTTCTCAGACGCTCGCACAGCGGGTTCTCCCCCGGATTCACCGGGTGTTGCTCTACGCCTTCGCGGCCGTGTTCGTATTCGCGTTCGGTTTCCCCATCTACTGGATGATGGTGTCGAGTATAACGCCGCTGGAACAGGTCATATCCTACCCACCATCTTTCGTCCCGTTAGAGATGACCTTCGAAAACTACGAACGGTTGCTGTCGGATACGTCGTTTGCCCAGTGGATGTTCAACAGTCTGGTCGTTTCCTTCGGGAACATCGCACTCTCAATTACTGTTTCGATTCTCGCTGGCTACGGGTTAACTCGATTTCATCTCCCATACAAGAAACACCTCGCCTACATTTTCTTGTTTGCCTATATGTTTGCGCCGGTAATGCTTGGAGTGCCATACTTTATGATCTTCCATCAGTACGGACTTCTGAACACGTATCCCGGAATCATCCTCGCTCATTCCTCAGTCACGATTCCGTTTACAATCTGGTTAATGTGGCAGTTCTTCCAGACAGTTCCAATCGAACTGGAGGAGTCTGCATGGATATATGGGGCTCCGAGATGGAAAAGTATGCTTGAAGTGGCGATTCCGAGTGCAGCACCTGGTATCGTTGCAGCCGCAATCTTCGCGTTCGGTATCTCGTGGAGTGATTACACGTTCGCGCTGATTCTGATCTCGGATCCGAGTATGCAAATGATGACTGTCGGCATCGCGAACTTCACTACTGGTGCCGAAATTTTCTGGGACTTGATTATGGCAAGTATCACGCTGTTAGTCATTCCACCGTTGTTAATTATATTCTTCCTCAACAAGTACATACTCAAAGGCTTCAGCGTGAGCGGTATGTGACAAGGTAACGTATTTATGTTTTCCCCCGGAATCGACAAACAGAGTCAATGAGCCGATTACACGAGACAGAACCGATTACGGATACGATAGCCAGGGTCGCAGAATACACGACCACTATGGACGTCGCTCACGAGGATTGGCAAAAAGCTATTGCGGTCGATGGCCTTCTCGCCACCGAAACGGAACTTGATTGGGCACGACGTGCCATTGATCGCGCAATAGACACCCAGACGTCGAACGGGCAGTTTGCCTACGGCTGGGGAAATTATCCTAAAGATTGGGCCAGATGGACCGAATACGACGTGGAAACCTACAATCCGACGACCCTTGCTGCAGCACTCGCTGACGGAGCCCTTGCATTTTACAACCGAACAGGTAACGAGCGATATCTCGAAGCGGTCGAGAAGCAGACTATGTTCCTCGACAGCGTTGAGCGGACTTCAACCGGTGGAATTACGCGGAGACGCGAGGAAGACGAAATATGGACAGAGACACTAAGTTTCGTCTGTCCATACTTTGTACGGTACGGCAGGATCACAGATTCGCCAGCATATATCAAGGCGGCACGCGATCAAATTCGCATTCACATTGATCATCTGCTGGATTCTCGGACCAACCTGTTTCGGCATATCTGGCGAGAGACGCCAGACTGCTATCCGGCGAGTTCGTTCTGGTCGCGAGCTAATGGCTGGGCGCTGGCCGGCATTCTGGAATCAACTCTCCGGTTACCAGCTGAGTACGACAAGTCCAAGTTGCACTCGCTCATCGAATCGACGGCGAGCGCTCTGATAAAGTACCAAGATGAGAGTGGTTTCTGGCATCAGAAAATAGATGATACGACGACTCCGTTAGAAAGTTCAGGGACGCTGATATTTGCATACGCGCTCAAAACCGCGTTGAACGAAGGAATCATTGACGACCAGCGGTTTCGCGAGGCGGCCCGCGACGGGTTCGCGGCCGTACGCAATGAAGTGGACTCAAGCGGTGCGGTTCATCGTGTTTCGAAACCCCCAGCCAGTGCTCGATCTGAACTGGGCGTTACACCGTACGGACAAGGATGGTTTTTGAAAGCAGCAACACAATTCATTACCAATGAACAAAATTAATTCCACTGAAGTGACGGACGGACCGAGTCGTGCACCACACAGAGCCCTATTCAAAGCGATGGGGCATTCGGACGAGGATCTGGAGAAACCGCTCGTCGGGATCGCCAATCCTGGCTCCGAACTGACGCCGTGTAACATTCATTTACCGGAACTTGCAACTGCCAGTGCAACCGGGATCGAAGATGCCCAAGGGCTCCCGCTCGAGTTTGGAACGATAACGATCAGCGACGTCATTGCGACGGGTCACTCGGGAATCAAAACGTCGCTAGTTTCGCGTGAGGTTATCGCTGATTCCGTCGAACTCGTCGCGATTTCGGAATGTCTGGACGCGTTACTGACAATCGGCGGATGTGACAAGAATCTCCCCGGGATGTTGATGGCTGCTGCGCGTCTCGATATTCCATCGGTGTTTTTGTACGGTGGAACAATGTTACCTGGCCACTATCAAGAAGAGGACGTTACGGTTCAGGACGTGTTCGAAGCCGTCGGGGAGTACAACCGCGGAAACATAGATGCTGCCGATCTCGAGGAGATTGAGAATGCCGCTTGTCCCGGCCCCGGATCCTGTGCAGGAATGTATACGGCTAATACGATGGCCGCCGTCAGCGAGGCCCTGGGTATGAGTCCTTTGGGAAGTGCTTCTCCACCTGCAGATACCGACGAGCGGACTGCAGTCGCAACGCAGTCTGGCAGAGTTCTGATGGAGATGCTCGAGCAGGAAATCAGGCCGAGCGACGTGTTGACCGAGGCGGCGTTTGAGAATGCGATCACGACTGTTTCGGCGATCGGAGGGTCGACCAATGCTGTGTTGCACTTGCTGGCCCTTGCCAGGGAGGTCGGGGTCGATCTTGAGATTGACGCATTTGATAGGATCTGCAAACGGACCCCACAGATCTGTAACCTACGTCCCAGCGGAGGATACGTTATGGCTGATCTCCACCGCTCCGGTGGTATACCAGCGGTGCTTTCAACGCTTCGGGAGGGTGGCTATCTCGACGAGAGTGCTCTCACGGTCTCGGGACAAACGATAGGTGCGGAACTCGATTCATACTCGCTTCCAGAAATCGACACTGACGTCGTCCGGCCACTGGAAGATCCTCTCTACGAAAGTGGTGCAATCGTCGTTCTTAAGGGCAACCTTGCTCCGGAGGGAGCTGTTACGAAAGTGACTGGTGGCGACGAGTATGTTTTCACGGGGCCTGCTAGGGTATTTGAGGACAAGGGAACGGCCTATTCCGCTGTGAAAGATGGCGATATCGACGACGGAGACGTCATCATCGTTCGGAACGAGGGACCAAGCGGTGGCCCCGGGATGCCGGGGCTGCTGGATGTGAGCTCTGCGATAGTAGGTCGTGACATCGAGGCCAATGTCGCTCTGTGTACAGACGGCCGTTTTTCCGGGGCCACGCGTGGACCTATGATCGGCCACATTGCACCAGAGGCAGCGTCTGGCGGACCGCTTGCGGCGGTTCAGACTGGGGACCAGATTCGAATAGACATCCCTGACCGGCGCCTCGATGTTGATCTCTCAGATAAAGAAATAGCGTCGCGGCTTACCAGCATCGAGAAACAGTCTTCCGACGAATCCTCACAGGTCCTGCGGAAATATGGAATGCTTTTCGATTCAGCAGCTGTCGGTGCGACAACCCGGATTGAGGATTAATTGGGACGACTCTCGTGTGAATTCTCGTTTACAAAGACATCTCCCCGACTCTTGATAGGTTATCCACCGTATACTCAATGAGATATACCTGCCATTTTGGAGTATCCCACGAAACCATTGAAATTTGTCATTAGCAGACAGACATCATAAAAAGACGCCACTGTCGCCAAGATCGATACTCGTGATTATTCGTGTTAGTATACTCAATGGCCACTGGTTCCAGCGCCTGAACGATGATCTCGGTCCCAAGCGGTGAGAGGTCTAGTTTCCGGGCTGCAATTCGATGGTTGACTATGCCGGCGAGGTACTTATAGGCGAATATAATGCGCTCGTCGTCTGTTCGTCAATATAACCACAACGTTCAAGAGCGATTTCACATTCACCCTCAGAACACATCCATAACCCGGAACGTGCGTCTCGAACACCTCACGGGACGTGAAACAACAACTACGTTCTCGTCACTGAGGTCGGCAACGTATTTGATTCAAACAAGATATATTTGGACAGCTGTACTGGACGATCTTTCGGAATTCGAGTTCGATGACCTGATAGAGGACTTATTCCGCCACATCGACAACGAGAGTAGATGGGTCATTGGTGACGGGATCTTCTATTGAATTTTTCATCTCCGACGATACTATCACTTCATATTCATATTTTTCAAGTGTTTTTGATATTTTATGTATTATATAGAAATATATCATTAGTTCCGATAGGACGTGCACAAAATCGCTTCCCAAACTATAACCAGAATAAACGGCCGGAGTAGATGAGTGGACACGGAGCACTTCTATCGTCTCAGTTTGTTATCAGCCAAATCAGGTAACTTAGATAGTTAGAGAAAATTTTACCCAAAATTAATATAGTTTATATGAAACAAACGATAAGGTGACGATTACATAGCTCTGAAACTGAAATCAGAAGAAGCCAGGAAAATTTGTAACTCTGCAAAACAAAAGAGTGAATAGCTCAGAATCCTGATGAGTATCGCCGTAATTGGTGTCAGAAACGAACTCCTGCATTTTGAACGTGCGGGTAGGTCTAATCCAGTCACATCCGTGTTGCGACCGCGGAACCCATACGGATCTTGAGATTCGGAGCGAAACAATTGGAAAGGGTTTCCGAGACACGTAAACTATAGTAGCGTTTGTAACTGATTACTCATCCAATCGCACACTGTGGTGCGATCGTGTGAGCGAAGACTTGCAAACGCTACTATAACACCCGTCGAAATATTTTGCTCTGTCCTAAACGCATCCCCCAGCGGGTTTCAGGCGAGGTCAATCTCCCTTCGCTTGGGAGTTTGTATTTGATACACACATGCCTTGTTGAACGCAAGACAGCGACGGGGTAGGGTCGATTGTTTGTAGTCTCACGCTGTCAGAGGTGCGTTCTTACAGTCAGAAGATACAGCGGCTGTTACTGACAGCGGTTGCCGAAGGGTCAAAACTATGGTATCTTGCTTCGTTGTTTCGGTGACGACGGCGATGCCTCTCCCGGATACGTCCGGAGAAGGGGAGCAGGCGGCGAGCCCTAACTCGCCGCCTGCGTTAGGTTATGGACGATGCACTTCCGAGTCAGCTCCCGGAACTGGCCGTGCCAGCTCCGGGAGCGGAGCTTCTCGCCGTCGTCTTCTTTCAACTGCGAGAAGCCCGTCTCACTCATCCAGCGTTGGTTGTAATCCTCGGTCATTCGGGCGTTGTGGGCCTTCTGCAACGGTGTTTGTTCCCTGTGCTTGATCAGTGGTCGCGTTGAGTTCGAGCGACACTCCTCACGGAGTTCGCCCCACGAGTAGTTCGCGTCAGCAGACAATACACGCAGGTCTTCCGCGTTCCGGCGGAAGACCTGCATCCCGATGTGGCCGTCCCACGCCTTCTGTGTCGTGAAATGAACGTCTTTGATCGCTAGCGAGTTCACGTCGATCAAGATGGTTGTCTTCATCGACTGGAACGAGTAGTTCGCACGGTCACGGTAGTGATAGCTGGTCTGATCACGCTGGAAGCCACTTGCATCGATTGCGGCTTCACCACTCCAGCCCGCCTGCTCCGCCGAAGCGCGGAGCAGGCGGCGGAGTTCACGCATCCGATACTCGTCTTCCCACCGGCAGAACGAACTGTAGTGTGGTGCCTCGTTGAGATCAAATACGGCGAGGATACCGGGCATCTCGTTGAGGTAGTCTTCAGTCTCACGAAGACTCTTCTCCAACTCAACGCGGAACAAAATCAACGCAATCTGTGTCCACTTGGCGTACCCGTCCGCGCCGTTCGGCGCGGCGGGTACGTCAGGGTCATCTACGTGCTGTTTGGCAAGATCTCGACACATCCGAGCGAGCCGTCTGAGCGATCCCATATCGCCAGACGGCGTCCAATTCCCGGTTAGCTTGACGGTATTTTCCTGTGAGAGCGTCTGAAACTACAGTCAGCTAGCGGCAAAACAAGGCATACACACAGGAAGAAGTCCGGAGAGAACTGAGAGGTGCTGAGCAAGTCAAGCCAGTCAAGTACGGTGAAACCACGTTCTGGGTTACTGAAGCGAGTTTGTCGGCTGAGGTTCGGGACGAAGTGGCAACTTTCTAAAATGTTGGTTCTGACTTACCAGACTCAGTCACGCCTTCTCTATCCTCTTTTAGACAGGAGCATATCAAATAGATAGATATTCTGACCGGGTAATCTCATATTTTCGATAGAGGGAACAGTCGCGAAACTGATTCGAAATGCGATCCAATCGCTTGTTCGGAGCTCCGCACGAATCGTCAGTGCCACTGAGACAGTGTTGCTTGAAACGTACGAGATTATCGTCGAGAAAAGTCACGGCGTGTACAATTCGTTCATTATCGCGCTTGGACGAGCATATGACGCCGATTATCTGATCAAGAAAGAAGATGATTTCGACGATCTGTGCGCGGTTGAAGATGTCAAATGCGTTAATTCAATCTCATCTTAGAAACGTGAGAAATTAACACTCATTGATAGATAGTCGGTCTGCGATACATATGTGGACTGTACTGAGCGATTCCCGCTTCAGGATTGGTAACGATAACATTTTCCGAAGACTAAATGGAGCGGAAATACAGGTATAATAACCGTTATACGACACCCTCTACCAAGTTTCTATGTTTGTGATAAAATGTGTGATCGATTCCGAGGGCAATTATTCGGATTATAAAATGAATGCAGAGATTCTTTGTCGAGACGGATATATGCAATGTAGTTCAGAAAAGAATCTGAGAATCTATGCTATATCCTCATAAAAATCTCACAAGAGGCCAGAATTTTGAGGAGGAGAACGGAGAAGGATATGCCGGGAGAAGTATTAACCAACAATGGAGGGGTCGTGTTAATTTTGGCGTGAGTTGTGACGGACAGCGAGGGCTTGGAGCCACGATTCTGCTGTCGGTGGGTTGATATGGCTAAAACTCGTTGCAAACGAAGACGTTCGTCGTTCTATTTCCCAAAAGACACGTTCGATGGCATTCCGATTCCCGTGTGAAATCATCTGGAATCGGTATCCGTCTTCATCGAGGACATTGACTAAGTAATCGGCATCGTCGACGAGAAATTCGACTCCATCCAGCTGATATCGTCGATGTAGATCGGCCAGAAACCATCGCGTTGTCTGTTTTGTTGTCGTCGAAAATAGTCTGAACTGCAATATTTCGTTTGTTTCGGGATCGACGGCACCGTACAGCCAGTAGTCGTCGCCGTTGACGCGGATCACTTTCTCGTCCACCGCGATCTGATCCGCAATTACCGTTGAAATCGGCTGTAGATCAGCCTTGTGCACCCAGTTGTGAACAGCGACGTGACTCCGCTGGACTCCCAACTCATCGAGAAACTGACTGGCATCCCTTGTTGACATACCTGCAAGATGACACTGGATGCCTACTTGAATCGCCCACTCGGGAGTCCGCTTTCGCTCCACAAACGACAAGTCGATCCACTCGATACATCCGCTGAGGCGTTCGGATTCTGCCATAGACACTCAGAACTCGAACGCCTCATCCTCTAACTTAACGCGACCAATGGAGGAGGCAAGATACTTTTGTTGGTTAAGATGGGCAGACAAGACAAAAGTATCAGACACTAATAGTGGAAATAGAGGCGAAAGAGCGAAATGAATTCGAGTGAATATAATTGACTTAGAGCCTCAGAAACTATTTTCACATATAATCAGCAAAGGTCGTAGGCCTATTCTTGTCGTTCTCGAAGATCGACTCCAGACTCCGCTCCAGTACTTCGAGCCGCTGTTTGGTGTACTCACGGCAGCCGAACTCCTCGGCGACGTGGATGGCGGTGTCCATATACTTGTTCACCGAGCCGCGGTGGACAGTGAGGTTGACGCGGCCGCCACACTCCCGGCAGTCGCCGGTCAGCGGCATCCGGCGGTACTTCTCGCCGCAGTCGAGACACCGGGTCTCCTGTCTGGCAAAGGCCCGGAGGTTCCCGATCAGATCCGGGAGGAAGTGATACTCGATGACGCGCTCTGCGACGTCGGTCTCGTCGACCGCCCGGAGCTTCCGCGACAGCGCCAGTTGGGCGTCCATCTTGTCCATCATCGAGTCCAGTGTCTTGTACGCCGACAGGTCCGGCCCCAGAGCGATGTTGGAGGTGTCGTGCGTGTGCTCGAAGCCGCGGTACTCGTCGTCGGTGCCCAGCGTGTCCTCGCCGAGTTTGATCAGATCCTCGACCTCGTCGGGATCCGCAAGCTCCCGCGTCGCCTCGTAGAATTCGAGCGGATACTCCCGGGCGATGTCCATATTGTGCGCCTCGTCGTCGATCTCGCTGGGATCGATGCGGGAGGACATCACCAGCGGGGCGTCCATCTGCCCGCCGCGCTGGTCCGGGAGGTACTGCTTCGAGAAGTTCAGCAGGCCGTCCATCAGCAGCATCACGCAATCCTCGTCGCCGTCGCAGTTCCGGCGCTTCGCGGCGTGAAAGTACGGATGCGCGTAGCCGACCGCCGCGGAGGTGAAGCCGACCACGCGGCCGACGACCGCCGCCGACGTGTGCGGCGCCATCCCGAAGACGAGTTCGCCGACGAGGTCGTCGCGCTCCTCGACCTCGTAGAACGGCGGGAGGTCGTAGAACTGTTCGAGGAGGTCGTCGACGAAGTCCGCCGTCTTGAGCATATGCTCGGCGGCGCCATCGGAGAGGACGATGTCCTGGACTTTCAGTTCGACCAGCTGGTCGTCGAACTGCAGCGGTTCGCCGTCGATGTCGGTCTCGTAGCCGAGTTCGCGGAAGTGCTCGGCCGTCACGTCGAGTTCCGACGGGCGGACCGACGTCACCGGCAGGTCAGTCATATCGTAGCGGACCGTGCCGTCCTTGAAGGACGAGACGCCGTTTTTCGCGCGCAGAATCCCTTTCTGCATCGGCTCTGGTGTCTTGTTCGCGGAGGTGAGCCCCTTGACGCCCTTCAGGATGTCGTAGGCCGACTCTCGCTCGCCGACCGACTCCAGTGCCTCCCGGTACTCCTCGCCCACGTCGATGGAGAACCACTCGGGGCTCCTGACGTCGCGGTCGCAGCGGTCGCAGTGAACGCGCCCGGCGTCGTCGGGTTCGACGACGCTACCGCACTCCTCGCATTCGTAGTACGGTTCGGTGTGGGTGTCGCAGTCGGGACAGGTCGTCCGGTAGGTGTGAGTGTCGCAGTCGGGGCAGACGCGGTCCCCCACCTGGACGTCGACGACGCCGCGGCGCCCCTCGTCGTCTCTGGCCCGGGCGGCCTTGCCGACGTCGCGCTGGCTGCCGCCGGCCTCGCCGATGGGAAAGAGCGTGTGCACGGCCGGCGAGAGGTCTCTCGATTCCGATTTCTCGGGGCGGCCCATCCGGTTGCCGATGCGTGTGGGAGCGCGCTCGCGGATCTCGAAGGGGGCGACCTCGTTGACCGCCCGCAACGCGCTCTCGCCGTCGTCCCACTCGCGGGCGCCCGATGTGAGGTCGCTCTCCTCCCAGGCTCGTTCGGGGGGCGCCCCCGAGTCGAGACCGGTGAATCCCAGCGACCGGACCAGCAGTCGCCACTCGGGGACCCGGATAGTCTCGTCGTCCTGGGTGTGTTCGACGAGCAGGCCTTCGAGCGTCTCGGCGACCGGTTCGGTGTTGGGGATCGCCAGGACGTCGTCGCCGCCCTCGTTCGGACCGCTTCCGGGATCGCCCACTGGTCCGTCCGTACCGTCCGCGTCGGCGAGGCCGCCGTCGGCCTCCGCCGCGAGTACGCGCCCGGACTCGACGGCGTCGGCGAGGCCGAGGAACTGCTCGACGGAGACGTCGTGCCACAGATACGTGTAGTCGGGGTGGAGTGGGCAGTCGTACGCCGTCGCCCACTCGAACGCCTCGGTGGGCGTCGGGTGTTCGAGGTCGACCGCGGGGTCGTCGTCGAGCGCCTGGACGGGCCCGCCGGCCGCCTCGAACGCCTGCACCCACCACTCGTAAACGTACGACGCGGGGGCGAGCGGGTGGTTGTTCTCGACGAATTCGCCGAAGTTGACGAGGTACTCCCCCAGATCGAGGATCTTCTCGACGCCGTTTCTGACTTCCAGCGCCTCCGCGGGGTCGTCGATCCGCCGCACGTCACCGTTGGCGAGGCGGACCGTCGGCCCCTCGATCGAGTCGACCGGGACGACGCCGGCGGCCTTCCCGGGCCGTTCGGTCTTGATCTGGGTCCCGGTCGCGAGGAAGTCGTCGACGAGGTGCATCGTCGCCGGGTGGACCCCGGCAGTCGCAAAGCCGTGGTTGCGAGCGCGGCCGTAGCGGAGGCGGAACCCGCCCTCGGCACTCGGATGGCTGAAGACGGGACGGCCGGCGATGAGGTCCCGGAGGAACTTCGATGAGGGGTCGGGCCGAAGCGGGCCGTCCCTTGCACCGTCCGCATCGTCTCCGGCCTCGCCGTTGGAGCCATCCGTTTGCTCGTCGCTTTCGGCTGTATCGTCATCGCCAGCGTCGTTGCCGTCGCCTGCTTCGCCCTCGTCTCCGTCCGTCTCGCCGGCCGCCGATTCGGCCGCATCCTCGCCGATGGTGCCGTCGATGAGGTCCTGGAGCCACGGCCAGTCGACCTCGTCGAGGCCGCGGGTGTACCGCTGGATCTTCGGCGCCTTGAGCGCGATCCCCTCCGCGAGGACCAGACACATCCCGCCGCGGGCGGCGTTGGTGTCGACGCGTTCGAGGTCGCGGAAGCCCGAGACCTCCTCGTCGCTTGTGGCCTCCCCGTCGAGCATAATCGGCATATGCTCGGCGATGAACCTCGTCTCCTTGTCTTTCGGTGTGTACTGGAGGCCGGTCTCCTTGTCGTAGAGACCGATCTCCTCGGCGTAGCGTTCGATTTCGTCTGTACGCGCCCGAAATTCCTCGATTCCGAGGAGCGAGCGGGCGTAGTCGGCGACGAGCACCGAGAGGGCCTGTGCGGTGCCGCCGGCCGAGCGGATTGGCCCCGCGTAGTAGACGTTCACGAACTCCGTGCCGTCGTCGTTTTCGAGGATCTCGACGCGGTCGATGCCCTCGATCGGCGCGGCGACGACCCCCTCGGTGAGGAGCGCGACGGCCGTCCGGACCGCGCCCTCGATCTTTCCGGCCCGGCCCTCGTAGTCGCCGACGGTCCCTTCGACGAAGTCGGTGACGAGTTCGAGGGCGGCCTCCTCGCGGGACATCTCGCCTTCGAGTTCGCGGACGCGCTCGGCGACACCCCCGATCCCGAGGATGTTCTCGACCCGGTCGGCCATATCCTTCGCGACCGGGATCTCGACCTCGGGTTCGGGGTCGTATCCCCGGCGCTTCGCCCGTTCGGCGCGGTCGAACGCCTCGTCGAGGCGGGATTCGAGCCGCTCGAAGTAGCGCTCGTCGTCCTCCCGCACGGCTACAACCAGAGGTCGAGGTCTGTCGTCTCGTCGTGTTCGCGTTCGAGCGGCTCCTCGAACGCCCGGAGGTACACCTCGCCCGCGAAGACCGTCGCGGCGTTGAGATGCCCCGCCAGCGATTGGCCGCTTGGCCGCGAGAGAACCGCATGGGTGTGAGCGAAGCGCTCGCCATCGAGGAAGGAGACGTTCCCGACGCAGGCGGCGACTTCGAGCGGTTCCTCGAACGTCACCGACCGATACTCCATATCCTCTTGGTCGTAGAACCACACCTCGGCGTCCTGGACGGCCCCCATCGCCCCGAACCACGCGGCGTCGATGTCTTCGAGCGCGGCGAACTCCTCGATCTCCGTGCGCCAGTCGGCCCCCGTCTCGAGTCGCAGCAGGAACTCCCGACTCGTGTCGACCTCTTGGTATTGCATACCCGACCCCTCGTGAGACGCGGACAAAAGCGCTGTGTTCGCCGGGGTCGACGACGGGGGTCGGTCACCGACGGGGGGAGTCGACGACGGGGGTCGGTCACCGACAGGGGAAGTCGACGACGGGGGTCGGTCACCGACAGGGGAAGTCGACGACGGGGGTCGGTCACCGACAGGGGGAGTCGACGACGGGGGCCGGTCACCGACAGGGGGAGTCGACGACGGGGGTCGGTCGACTCGCGGGCGAACACACTGATGTGGGCGCGGAACGGCCAGTGGATGCTACCGGGCCCGAGAATTAGACCCAGTCTCGGAGCGACGGCGCCTCCGATGCCGGCATCGAGAGATACGCGTCGTCGCGGGAGATGTCTGCGATAATGAACTCCGGCTGTGCGGGAGTGGAGTCCACCGAGGCCATCACCTCGGCGCGCGACGCGTCGGACTTTGCCGTCGCATTCGGCGTCATGTTTGGGAGTGTGTCTCATTCATACATAAACCCGTCGGATCGATGTCGCGATGGATATCACGTTTGTGTGTATTCTGTGGGTGGAAACGCACGTTCTTGCAGATATTCCGGTGATCGTGATATATATGATCGTTCCCGCTGTGTCGATCGTGTTTGTGATTACCAGCCAACTCGCGGCGATATTGGTATGTCGCAACTTACCATATCTCAGGCAGCGTATATAAATTCTTGCCAACACGGGACAGTGTACGGACGGCGACCGTCCCACACAACCCGGACCGCGGCGGATGACGCAGGTGTTCGTCGACGGGATGGCCGGCGAGACGCCAGGAGTCCCGATGTCGTTCGAGGACTCGGAGCGGCCGCGAGGTGTGTGCGAACTTCCCCGCGGACCTCGATTTGGGGCTGGTTGGCTGCAGCGACGTCGACCACCTCGACGAGTCGGTGCTCGCGGGGTGAAACCTGCCGCAGGTCCGTCCGGGGGCCTTCAAAGAGTACAAGAGGTGTGGCCCAGTAAGGCGCGGTATGAACGTTGCTGACGCGATGACTCCCCGCTCGGACGTCGTTACCGCCGAACTGCCGGGGACCCGCGACGACGTACTCGAGCACCTCCAGGAACGCGGCTTCTCCTCGGTGCCGGTGGTCAAACGAACCGACGAGGGCGAACAGTACCGCGGTCTCATCTCCCGGGAAGAACTGATCGAGCGACCCGACGAGGACCAACTGGCGGTCCTGATGCGGGAGGTTCCGACGGTGACCGCCGACACGACCGTCGAGGAGGCTGCGCGGCTGATGGTCGAAAGCGACACTCGGCGCGTGCCGGTCGTCGACGGTACGCTCGAAGGAATCATCACGGTGACCGACGTCGTCCACGCCATCGCACGGGGCGAAGTCGAACTGGACGTCACCGCCGGGGACATCGCCACGGCGGACGTGAACACGACGTACGCCGGCACGCCCCTTCCAGTCGGCGAACGGGAGATCTACTACGCGAACGTTCCCTATACGGTCTGTCTCGACGACGAGGGGTCGATGGCCGGCATCCTCACCGAAGTTGACATCATCTCCGTCGCCCGCGTCGTCGAGGGCGAAGACGACACCGGAGACTCGGTGGCCGGGCAGGACGACGAGTGGATGTGGGAGGGAATCAAGGCTATCGGCCGGCGCTACGTCCCGACGCGGAACGTCGAGATTCCCGCCGAACCGGTCTCGAAGTTTATGTCCGACGACCTCGAGACCGTCTCGCGCCGAAAGCCCGCGGTCGAGGTCGCCCAGTCGATGATCACCGAGGAGATCGAGCAGATCCCGATGGTATCGGGCGACGAACTCGTCGGCATCGTCCGCGACGTCGACCTGCTGGAGGCGCTGTGATGAGCGAGGAGCGGACGGAGGGCGAGCGCCTCGCGGAACTGGCCAAACGCCGCGGCTTCTTTTTCGGCGCGAGCGGGGCCTACGGCGGCGCCGCGGGCTTCTACACGTTCGGCCCCCAGGGCGCGACGCTGAAATCCAACGTCGAGGAGGCCTGGCGCGATCGATTCACCGTCCAGGAGGGGAACTTCGAGGTCGAGGCGCCGACGATCATGCCCGAACCCGTCTTCGAGGCGTCGGGCCACCTCGACGGGTTCGACGACATGCTCGTCGAGTGTCCGGACTGCGGGGAGTCCCACCGGGCAGATCACCTGATCGAGGACGCGACCGACATCGAGGACGCCGAGACGCTGCCGATCGCCGAGGTCGAGGACCTGCTGGTCGACCACGACGTCCGGTGTCCGAACTGCGGCGGCCACCTCGCCGGGGAACCGGTCGACGATTTCAACCTGATGTTCGAGACGAACATCGGGCCCGGATCGTCCACGCCGGGCTACCTCCGGCCGGAGACGGCGCAGGGGATCTTCGTCGAGTTCCCGCGCGTCAAGGAGTACGCGCGCAACAGCCTCCCGTTCGGCGCGACCCAGATCGGCCGCGCCTACCGCAACGAGATCTCGCCGCGGAAGAGCATCGTCCGCACGCGGGAGTTCACGCAGGCCGAACTGGAGCAGTTCGTCGACCCCGAGCGCGACGAACCCGATCTCGACGCCGTCGCCGACGTCGAGGTCACCCTCTACCCGGCGACCGAACAGGAGGCCGACGACGGCGAGTACGTCGAGACGACGATCGGCGAGGCCGTCGACGACGGGATCGTCGGCGACCCCTGGATCGGCTACTTCCTCGGCATCGCCCAGGAGTGGTACGAGCACGTCGGTGTCGACACCGACCGGTTCCGCTTCCGGCAGCATCTCGCCGGCGAGCGTGCCCACTACGCCGCGGACTGCTGGGACGCCGAAAGCGAGGTCGACGGCGACTGGATCGAGATCGCCGGCTTCGCCTACCGGGGCGACTACGACCTCTCGAAACACAGCGAGTACAGCGACGACGAGTTCACGATCTTCCGGCAGTTCGACGAACCGAAGACCATAGAGCGCGCCGTCGTCGACCCGGATATGAGCGTGCTCGGCCCGGAGTTCGGCGGCGAGGCCGCGGACGTGCAGTCGGCCCTGGAAGAGTTGGCCGACCGCGACCCCGACGCGTTCGAAGGCGAGACTGTGACGGTCACCGTCGGCGGCGAGACGAAGACCGTCGACACAGACGTGGCGAACTTCCGGATCGAAGAGGAGACCGTCTCCGGTGAGCACATCACGCCGCACGTGATCGAACCGTCGTTCGGCGTCGATCGGACGGTGTACACGCTGCTCGCGCACGCCTACCGACAGGACGAGGTCGACGGCGAGGAGCGGACGTACCTCTCGCTTTCGCCCGCAGTCGCGCCGACCGACGTCGGCGTCTTCCCGCTGGTGTCGAACGTTCCGGACCTCGTCGACCGCGCGAAAGCCATCGTCGAGGATCTCCGTGCGGCGGGCCTAGACGTCGCCTACGACGACTCCGGCAGCATCGGCCGCCGGTACCGTAGGCAGGACGAGGTCGGGACCCCGTTCTGTATCACCGTCGACCGCGACGGACTGGAGGGTGAGGGCCCGGACACCGCCACCATCCGCGAGCGCGACACCGCCCGCCAGGTCCGCGTCCCGATCGACTCTCTGGTGACTGAACTGCAGGCGGTCGACCGCGGCGAGACGGCGTTCGACGAACTGGTCGAGGCGTACGAACTGGTCGCGCCCGGGACGGACGCGTAGCCGGTGTCACCCTCGCGATCCGCGGACGGCGCCCTCCTACTCGTCGCCAGCCCCGACGGCCCGCTGCCCGCCCCGTCGTCGGGGGAGTTCAAGCGGCGCCTCGTCCACGCCAGCGGGACGGGGCTGCCGCTGCTGTACGTCCTCGATTTTGTGACGTGGCGGCAGTTCGGATACGTGATGATCGCGGCGTCGGCAGTCGCCGCCGTTCTGGAGTTCTTCCGGCTGATCGTCGGCCTCGACTGGCGGATCTACGACGAACTCACGCGCCCCTACGAGCAGACGAACCTCGCGGGCTACGCGCTGTATATGTTCAGCATCACGGCCGTCGCGCTTGTGTTCGCGCCGTATCTCGCCGTGCCGGCAGCGCTGATGTTGACGATCGGCGATCCCATCTCGGGGCTCCTGGGAACGACGCGTGAGGCCGGCGAGCCGAAGCGCCCGCGGACGCTCGCGGCGATGTTCGCGGTCTGTCTCCTCGTGGCGGTGCCGTATCTGGTCCCGGTCGCCGGCGTCGCAGTCGGCGGGATCGCCGCGGTCGCAGCAGCACTGGCGGCGACTGTCGCCGACGGTTTCACGCCCGTGATCGCGGGGTACGTCATCGACGACAACGCCTCGATTCCCCCGGTCGCAGCCGTCGCCGGGGGTGTAGTGTTGGCCCTGACGGGCGCCGCGCCTGTGATCGGATAGGGAAAGCAGGGTGCTCAGCGGCCCACGGAGGAATTTTTTATACTGCCGAGACGAACCGTCAGCCGTGACGGTCTACGAGAGCGACCTCCCGGGCGTCGGCAAGAAACACGAGATCGATCTGGGGGACGGATCGCAGCTCGTCGTCGTGACTCACAACGAGGGGCGGCGGGAGGTGTTTCTCCGTCCGGATCCCGAACGGGACTCCGAGAAGCTGTTCGAGCTGTCGGACAAACTGGCTCGACAGGTCGGGACGATCCTGGAGGGTGCGTACTTCCAGCCCGTCGAGTCCCAGGACGTCGAGACGCTCCTCGGCGGCGACACGCTGTTGGAGTGGATCGACGTGGGCGAGGAATCGCCCGTCGCCGGCGTGACGCTCGGCGAGTCCGACCTCCGCGCGAAGACCGGCGCATCCGTCGTCGCTATCGAACGGGGAAGTGACGTGATCCCGTCGCCGGGTGCGGAGACGACGGTCCAGGCGGGTGACAGGCTCGTCGTCATCGGTACCCGGGCGGACTGTGAGGACTTCCAGTCGCGCGTGGAAGGCGCATAATGGCGGCCGGGCTGTTGGAACTCGGGCAGGTGTTCGCCGTGCTCGCGATCGCCGGAGCGGTCGCGCTGCGGATCGGGCTGTCGGTAATCCCGCTGTACGTCGTCGCCGGGATGCTCGCCGGCCCCCACGTGGCCGGTCGCGTGGGCCTTCCGGCGGTACCGACGGGAGAGCTCCTCACGGTGCTTGCGGAGGTCGGGATCGTCCTGCTGCTATTTTTTCTCGGCCTGGAGTTCAGCCTTGACCGGCTGCTGTCGGCGCGATCGCAGATAAGTCGCGCCGGCGTGATCGACGCCGCGATCAATCTGCCGCTCGGCATCGCGCTCGGGCTCGCGTTCGGCTGGTCGCTCGTCGAGGCGCTGCTGCTTGGCGGGATCGTCTACATCTCCTCGTCTGCCATCATCACGAAGACGCTCATCGACCTTGGGTGGATCGCAAACGAAGAGGCCGAGCCGATCCTCGGGACGCTCGTCTTCGAGGACCTCTTCATCGCCGTCTACCTCGCGGTCGTCACCTCGCTGGTCCTCGGCGGTGGGGGCGACGTGGCCGGTGTCGGCCGCTCCCTGGCGATCGCGTTCGGCTTCTTGGGCGCGCTGCTTCTCGTCGTCCAGTACGGGACGCCGTTTTTCTCGCGAGTGATCGACGTCTCCGAGCAGGAGTCGTTCGTCCTCCGAATTCTGGGGGTCGTCGTGCCCGTCGCCGGGGTCGCGCTCTCGATCGGCGTCAGCGAGGCCGTCGCGGCCTTCTTCGTCGGGATGGGGTTTTCGACGAGCGGCCACCGCGAGCGGATCGAGGACCTGCTCACTCCCGTCCGCGACGTGTTCGCCGCAGTGTTCTTCTTGTGGATCGGGATCGGGACCGACCCGCGATTGCTCCTCACGGTCGCCGCTCCGCTCGCCGCGGTCGTCCTGCTGACGACGCCGGCGAAACTGCTCTCGGGGTATCTCGGCGGGCGGGTCTATGACCTCTCGCAACGCCGGTCGATCCGCGTGGGCATCGGACTGGTGCCGCGCGGGGAGTTCTCGCTCGTCATCGCCGCGCTCGCAGCAGGCGGATCGACGGCGGTGATGCGGGAGACGATCCCGGCGCTCGCCGTGGGCTACGTGCTCGTGATGAGCGGGCTCGGGACGGTTCTGATGCAACGCTCCGACCTCGTCGAGGCGGCCGTCTCACGGGTGCGTCCGGTCGATCGGACCTGACACGGTGACGTGCGCTGGAAGCCCCCGAGTCGACGGTGAACGACGACCGCGTCGTGCAGTCGGACGCGGCACAGCGGTGATCACCGACGAGGGCGACACCGTGGCGATCCGCCCCCGTCCGGAGCAGTGAGCGCGTACGACGAGAACGCCCCGCTGCGAGGAGAACACGCCACGGACCGGCCGGACGCTTTATTCGCCGCGCCGCGGAAGCGACGGCGATGACAGACGATACCCCACTCGTCGGCGTCGACGCGTGCCCTGCGGGCTGGGTCGCGACGGTCTGCGAGGGTGACATAGTGCGCGTCGAGACCCACGAGGCGTTCGCCGCGGTGACCGAGACCTATCCGGAGGGACCGATCCTCGTCGACATCCCGATCGGGCTGCCAACCGGATCCCGACGCCGGTGCGACGAGGCGGCGAGCGAACTGCTCGGCTGTCGCGGCATCTCCGTGTTCTACCCGCCGAGCGAGCGCGCGATCGAACACGACGAGTACGACGCCGCCAGCGACGCCCACCGTGCGGACGTGGGCCACGGGCTCTCGCAGCAGGCATTTCACATCCGGGACAAGATCCGGGAGGTGGCCGACGTCGTCGGCGACGACTACGACGGGCGGGTGAGAGAAGCCCACCCGGAACTCTGCTTTGCCGGGCTGAACGGCCAGCCAGTCGCGTACGGCAAGTCGGGGGCGCGGGGGCGTCGTCTCCGGCGAGCGCTGCTGGCCGAAGTACTCGACGGCGCGGAGCGGGCGTACGAGGACGCACTGGAGCGGTACCCCCGGAACGCGGTCCGCCGCGACGACATCCTCGACTCGCTCGTACTTTCCGTCGCCGGCGAGGGCTTCTCGACGGCGACGGGCATCGCGGACACGCTCGCGACCGTGCCCACGGACCCGGACGGCGACGAACCGCGGATCTACTACCCCGGGTTCGAGATCCCCGGCCCGCCGGGCCGTCCCGAAAACGTTTAGTGCGACGCCCGGCGTCTATCACGACGATGACCGAACGCTCTCGGACGTTCGCTCGCGTTCTGCCGAGAGCGACCGCTGCAACCGCTTCGGCGCTACGCTCTCGGGTTGGCGCCGCTGCCGACGTCGGCGCACGACGCCGACGACGACGGGCCCGTTAGGCCCGCTCTTACTCTTCTCTCTCCGTCACGCCGGTTCGACCCGAAAGCGACCAGCGTCTTTTCGACTCGCCTACAGGCATTGCTGTGTCTTAATTTCTTAACTCTAAACCGTGTAATTTATACGGAAGAGCGTCCGACTCGGAGATATGACAAGCGTGGCACTCGCGTTCTCGGGCGGGCTCGACACGACAGTGTGCGTGTCGCTCCTGCAGGAGGAGTACGGATACGACGAAGTCGTCGGCGTCACCGTCGACGTCGGACAACCGGAGTCGGAGTTCGATGAGGCACAGGAGACCGCCGACGCGCACGGGCTGGATCTGCACGTCGTCGACGCGAAAGAGGAGTTCGCCGACCTCTGTTTCGAGTCGGTGCGCGCGAACGCGACGTACCAGGGCTACCCGCTCGGGACGGCGCTTGCGCGTCCCGTCATCGCGAACGCGATCCTCGAAGTCGCAGAGAACGAGGGCTGCGACGCCCTCGCCCACGGCTGCACCGGCAAAGGGAACGATCAGCTCCGCTTCGAGGCCGTCTGGCGCGCCTCCGACCTCGATGTGATCGCGCCCGTCCGCGAACTGGAACTCACCCGCGAGTGGGAGATGGAGTACGCCGAGGAGAAGGGCCTGCCCGTCCAGTCGGGCAACGACGGCGTCTGGTCGATCGACACGAACCTCTGGAGCCGCTCCGTCGAGGGCGGCGAGCTGGAGGACCCCGCACACGTGCCCTCGGAGGACATCTACGAGTGGACCGACGACCCCGCCAACGCCACCGAGACCGAACTCGTCGAGATCACATTCGAGGACGGCTATCCCGTCGCCCTCGACGGCGAGGACCTGGAGCCGGTGGAACTCGTCCGTCAGCTGAACGAGCAGGCGGGCACCCACGGCGTCGGCCGCACGGATATGATGGAAGACCGGATGCTCGGGCTGAAGGTCCGCGAGAACTACGAGCATCCGGCGGCCACGACGCTTCTGACCGCCCACGAGGCCTTAGAACAGCTCGTGCTCACGAAAGACGAGCGCGACTTCAAACGCTCCGTCGACAACGAGTGGGCCCAGAAGGGCTACGAGGGCCTGGTCGACCATCCGCTGATGGGGGCGCTCGAAGGCTTCATCGCGGAGACGCAGACGCGCGTGACCGGGACGGTGACGGTCAAATTCGAGGGCGGCCAGGCCCGCGCGGTCGGCCGCGAGTCCGAGTACGCCGTCTACTCCGAGGACGCCGCGTCGTTCAACACCTCGGGCGTCGGCGACATCACCCAGAAGGACGCCACGGGCGTCGCGAAGTACCACGGCTTCCAGTCGCGCCTCGCCAACGCCGCGACGGACGCCACCGACGAACGCGCCGACAGCGAAGGCGACTGGGAGTAACCGATGACCCACGGCGAGGACGACCCGGCGGCGGGCGAGGGCGATCCGATGAGGGCTGACGGTGACGTACCGACGGCGGACGACGATCCGACGGCGGCCGGTGACGAATCAGCCGCAGGCAGCGACGGCTCGGGCGTCGTCCGCCGGGACCGCTTCAGCGGCGGCCCCGCCCGGAACTTCCTCTCCAGCCTCGCTGCCGACGAGCGCATCTTCGCCGCCGACCTCGCCGTCGACCGCGCCCACGTGGTGATGCTCGCCGAACAGGGCATCGTCGACGAGGCGGTCGCGGGTGAGATCCTCGCTGCAATCGACGACGTGGAGGACGCAGGCCACGGCGCACTGCCCGACGGTGAGGACGTCCACGAGGCGATCGAGACGGCCGTCGTCGACCGGGTCGGCCCCGACGGCGGGAAGATGCACACCGCCCGCAGCCGGAACGACGAGGTCGCGGCCTGTATCCGCTATCGGCTGCGCGCGGACCTCCTCGACGCGGTCGAGGGGACGGTCGCGCTCCGTGAGGCGCTGGTCGAGACCGCCGAGGACCACGTCGACACCGTGATGCCCGGCTACACGCACCTTCAACCCGCTCAGCCCACGACGGTCGCGCACTTCCTGCTCTCGTACGAGTCGGCGGTCGCCCGCGACACCGCGCGGCTGCTCGACGCCTCCGACCGGACGAACCGCTCGCCGCTGGGCGCGGCCGCCTTCGCGGGCACGCCGTTCGACATCGACCGCGAGCGGACTGCCGAACTGCTCGGCTTCGACGGCATCGTCGAGAACTCGATGGACGCCGCCGCCGGTCGCGACTTCCTCGCGGAGTCGACGGCGGCGCTGGCAACGCACGCGACGACGCTCTCGGGGCTCGCCGAGGACATCGTCGTCTTCGCGAACAGGGGCTTCGTCGACCTCGCCGACGAGTACGCCTCGACGTCGTCGATCATGCCCCAGAAGGTCAACCCCGACACCCTGGAACTCGTCCGGGCGGTCGCGGGCGACGCGGTCGGCGGCCTCACCGGCCTCCTGACGACGCTGAAGGGGCTGCCGCGGGCGTACAACCGCGACCTGCAGCGCGCGACGCCGCACGCCTGGGAGACGGTCGACGCCGTCACGGAAGCGACCGACGTCGCCGCCGGCGCTGTCGCCACCGCGGAGTGGCCCGAGGAGACTCTCGAAGCCGCCGCCGGCGAGGGTTTCTCGACGGCGACGGGCGTCGCGGACGCGCTCGCGATGGCCGGCGTGCCCTTCCGCACCGCCCACGAGGTGCTCGCGGCGGCGAGCGAGGAGGCCGACGATGGGACGCCCGACATCGACACGCTCGATGCGGTCACCGTCGACGTGATCGGGGAGTCGCTCTTCGAGTACGTGAGCCGCGAGCGCGTCGAGGCGGCGCTCGATCCCGTCGAGAGCGTCGCGAGCCGCGACTCCGTGGGCGGTCCCGCACCCGAGGCAGTGGCGGCGCAACTCGAGGCGGCCGCAGCGGGGATCGAAACCGACGCCGCCGCTCTCGATGAGCGCCGCGACGCCCTCGCGGCGGCGGCGACGACGCTCGAATCGGAGGTGGCCGCGTATGTCTGACCGGCGGCCACCCGGCCCCGTGAGTCGCCGCCCTGGGCCGCCGCCTGGGGCGCCCTCTCGGCTGCGTTCGCGACCGTCCCCAACCCGGGGACGATAACATACGAAATCAGACATCGATTTCGCACGGGCGGATCCTTCGACGTTTTCACGCCGTTAGTGGTTTCACCGGTCAGTTAATTTATCCGATAGCTTCGATGGGTTTAAGTCGCTTCCTTGCCCACCGACAGGTATGGCAGAAACCATCACCGCGGAAGACCCGCTGACCGGAGAGGAGATCGAAATTCCCGCCGACGTCGAGGTCGGCGAGATCGTCGACAGCCCCGCGACGGGCGCCGAACTGGAGGTCGTCTCGGTCGATCCGCTGACACTCGAGGAGGCCCCCGAACTCGAAGAAGACTGGGGCGAGTGAGATGAAGGTCGGGCTGCTCTACTCCCGGATCCGTCGGGACGAGAAGCTCCTCCTCTCGGAGCTTCGCGAGCGCGGCCACGAGGTCGAGAAGATCGACGTCCGGAAGGAGCAGTTCAGCATTTCCGACCCCCCGGAATCGTTCGACGGCGTCGACATCGCGGTCGATCGGTGTCTGGCGACGAGCCGGAGCCGCTACGTCACGCAGTTCCTCGACGCCTACGGCGTTCCCGTCGTCAACTCCGCGAGGACCGCCGACGTCTGCGCCGACAAGGTGAAAAACAGCCTCGCCCTGGAACGGGCGGGCGTACCGACGCCGAACACGGAAGTCGCGTTCACCACCGACAGCGCCTTAGAGATCATCGAGGAGTTCGGCTACCCCTGTGTGCTGAAGCCCGTGATGGGCTCGTGGGGGCGGCTGATGGCGAAGGTCGACTCCCGCTCGGCCGCGGAGGCTATCCTCGAACACAAGGCGACGCTCGGCCACTACGAGCACAAGGTGTTCTACGTCCAGGAGTTCGTCGAGAAACCCGGCCGCGACATCCGCGTCGTGGCCGTCGACGGCGAGCCGGTCGCCGCGATGACCCGCTCGTCGGACCACTGGCTGACCAACGCCGCGAAGGGCGGGGAGGTCGCAGCGTTCGAACTCGACGACCGCGCCCGCGAACTCGTCGCCGCCGCCTCCGACGCCGTCGGCGGCGGCCTGCTCGGCGTCGACCTGATGGAGACGGGATCGGATTACACCGTCCACGAGGTCAACCACACCGTCGAGTTCAAGGCGCTGAACGATGCCGTCGACGTCGACGTCCCCGCGGCGGCCGTCGACTGGCTGGAGTCGAAAGTCGAACAGTCGACGACGACGGAGGCGAGGACATGAGCGACGAGACGGGTCCCGGAGCCGACGGCGGCACGAGCACCGACGCCGACTACACGGCCGCCGTCGTCGGCGGGTCGGGATTCACGGGCGGAGAACTCCTCCGCCTTTTGTACAGTCACCCCGAGTTCGAGGTCGTCCAGGCGACGAGCCGCTCGAAGGAACGCAAGACCGTCGGGCACGTCCACCCGAACCTCCGGGCGATGGACCTCCGGTTCACGTCCCCCGAAGAGCTCGAATCGGTCGACGTCCTCTTCGCGGCGACGCCGCACGGCGTCTCGATGGAGCACATCGACCAGTTCCGCGACGCCGCCGACACCGTCGTCGACCTCTCGGCTGACTTCCGGCTCGAGTCGGAAGCGCAGTACGACGAGTGGTACGACGGCCACGTCTGTCCGGAATACCTCGAAGACGCGGAGTACGCGCTCCCCGAGATCAACCGCGAGAACCTCCCCGGTGCCGACCTGATCGCCTCCGGCGGCTGCAACGCCACGGCGACGATCCTGGGGCTGAAACCCCTGTTCGAAGCCGGCATCCTCACGGGCGACGAGCAGGTTGTCGTCGACGTGAAGGTCGGCTCCTCGGAGGGTGGCGCGGGCGGCGGCGACGCCTCCAGTCACCCGGAGCGCTCGGGCATCGTCCGGCCGTACGCGCCGACCGGGCACCGCCACGAGGCCGAGATCGAGCAGTTCCTCGGTCTCTCGGTGTCCTTCACCGTCCACGCGGTCGATATGACCCGCGGCGCGAGCGCGACCTGTCACGTCTTTCCTGAAGAACCGGTCTCGAAGGGCGACCTCTGGGGCGCGTACCGCGACAGTTACGCCGACGAGCCGTTTATGCGGACCGTCGCCGGGGGCGGCGGCGTCTACCGCTATCCCGAACCGAAGGCGGTCGCCGGCACCAATCACGGCGAAGTCGGCTTCGAGATCGACCCCGGCAACCGCCGGCTGGTCGTCTTCTCGGCGATCGACAATATGATGAAAGGATCGGCCGGACAGGCCGTCCACGCCGCCAACGTCGCCCTCGGGATGGAGGAGACCGCCGGCCTGGAGTTCGCCGGGCTCCACCCCGTCGGCGCTCCCTGACACCTGCCGGACCACGTACGATGACGCACGAATATCACACCCACGACGCACGCGACGCACGCCAGACGACGCCGGCCACGGGCGACGAGCGAGCACTCCGAGCCGACGGCGGCGAGCGGGAGGATAGCGGCGCGGGCGAGCAGGAGGATAGCGGCGCGGGCGAGCGGGAGGATAGCGGCGACGCCGATCCGCCGGTCGTCGTCAAAGTCGGCGGCGCACGTGCGGTCGATCCGGCCGGTGCCGTCGCGGACGTCGCCGACCTCGTCGAAGCGGGACGCGACGTCGTCGTCGTTCACGGCGGCTCGACGGCCGTCGACGAGACCTTAGAACAACTCGGCGAGGAGCCGACGTACGTCGAGACCCCGGGGGGCGTCGTCGGGCGGTTCACCGACGAGCGGACGATGGAGGTCTTCTCGATGGTGATGCCCGGCAAACTCAACACGGATCTCACGGTCTCGCTCCGGGATGCGGGCGTCGACGCGCTCGGCCTCTCGGGGGTCGACGGCGGCCTCCTGACCGGGCCGCGGAAGTCGGCCGTGCGGGTGATCGAGGACGGCAAGAAGAAGATCAAGCGGGGCGACCACTCGGGGAAGATCACCGAGGTGAACGCCGACCTGCTTGCGACCCTGCTCGGGGACGGCTACACGCCGGTCGTGACCGTGCCGATGCTGGCCGACGACGGCGTCGCGGTCAACGCCGACGCCGACCGCGCGGCCGCGGCAGTCGCGGGCGCGCTCGGCGCCGATCTGGTTGTCCTCACGGACGTCGCGGGAATCTACGCCGATCCCGACGACGAATCGACGCTGATCGAGTCGGTCTCCACGCCGACTGAATTCGACGGGCTCAAGGACGCAGCGGAAGGATTTATGACCAAGAAAGTGATGGCTGCAAGAGAGGCCCTCGACGGCGGCGCACGCACGGTGATCGTCGCGGACGCGAACGCGTCGGCGCCGGTCTCGGGCGCACTCGACGGGGGCGGCACGCACATCGAGGCGAGTGCCGTCGTCGAGCCGGACGAGGGCGACCAGACGGAAGCGGTCGACGATGACGGCGAGACGGAAAACGGAGAGGAGAACCCGGAGGTGACGGGATGAGCGGCGGCTTCGTCTTCTCGGAGAAGCCGATCGAGATCGAGTCCGGCGAGGGTGCGTATCTCTACGGCGAGGACGGCACCGAATACCTCGACTTCGGGGCGTCGTACGCGGTCGCGACGCTCGGCCACGCCCACCCGGCCGTGACCGAGGCCGTCCAGGAGCAGGCCGCACGGCTCACCTACGTCCAGGCGTCGTATCCCGTCTCCGTCCGAACGGACCTCTACGAGAAACTGGCCGCGCTCGGCCCCGGGTCGGTCGACAACGTGTGGCTCTGTAACTCCGGGACCGAGGCCAACGAGGCGGCGATGAAGTTCGCCCGCTCGGCCACCGGCCGCGAGAAGATCGTCGCCACGAAGCGCGGCTTCCACGGCCGGACGCTGGGCGCGCTCGCGATGACCTGGAAGGACAAGTACAAGAAGCCGTTCGAGCCGCTGGCGGGCGGCGTCGAGTTCGTTCCCTACGGGGACGGCGAGGCGCTCGCCGAGGCGGTCGACGAGGAGACCGCCGCCGTCTTCCTGGAACCGGTCCAGGGCGAGGGCGGCATCCATCCCGCCTCCGCGGAGTACCTCGAACACGCCCGCGAGGTCACAGAGGAGACCGGCGCTGCGCTCGTCTTCGACGAGATCCAGACCGGCGTCGGGCGCACGGGCGACCTGTGGGCCTGCGACGGCGTCGGCGTCGAACCCGACATCCTCACCGCGGCGAAGGGCATCGCGAACGGCCTGCCGCTGGGGACGACCCTCGTGGCTGACTGGATCGCCGAGAACCCCGGCGACCACGGCTCGACCTTCTCCGGCGGGCCGGTGGTCGCGGCGGCGGCCAATGCGACGCTCGACACCGTCGTCGACGAGGACGTCCCCGCCAACGCGGCGCACGTCGGCGAGTACCTGCGCAGCGAACTGGAGGCGGCCGTCGAGGAACACGACCTGCCCGTCCGCGAGGTGCGGGGGGTCGGCCTGATGATCGGGATCCAGGTGAAACGCGGCGCCAACCGCGTGCTGAAGAACCTCGCGCTCTCCGAGCAGGTGCTCGCGCTGCCGGCCGGGCGGACGGTCGTCCGCCTGCTGCCGCCGCTGATCATCGACGAGACGCACGCCGACCAGTTCGTCGACTCGATCGTGGAGGTGCTGAAATGAGCGCCGAACTCGACGGGGACGACGAGCTGAGCGTCGATGGCGACGAGGGCGAACCGGCTGCCGAACGCGACGAGGATGCCGAAACGCCGCCGGAGACACCGGAACCGGCCAGCGACGGCGGGATCACGTTCAAGGCCACCGGCCACGACGTCTTCGAGGTCCAGGAGAACCTCACCGAGGGGCTGACCGAGGCCCAGACCCTGCTTGCGGATCTGGTCTCGATCCCCTCGCCGTCGGGCGAGGAGGGCGCCGCCGCCCAGCGGCTGAAGGAGTTTTTCGAGGAACACGATCGGGAGGTGTGGATCGACGACGCCGGCAACGTCCGCGCGCCGGCCGACGATTCGGTACTTTTGACCTCCCACATCGACACCGTCCCGGGCGACGTCCCGGTGAAGATTGAGAACGGCGTCCTCTGGGGGCGCGGGAGCGTCGACGCCACGGGCCCGCTCGCGGCGATGGCCGTCGCGGCCGTCGAGACCGGCGTCTCCTTCGTGGGCGTGGTGCGCGAGGAGACCGGTTCCAACGGCGCGTGGCACCTCGTCGAGGACCGGGGACAGCCCGAGGCCGTTATCAACGGCGAGCCCTCGGGGTGGGACGGCATCACGCTCGGCTACCGCGGGTTCCTCGCGGGGACGTACGTCTCGACGAGCGAGCTCGGGCACTCCTCGCGTCCCGAGGACAACGCCATCCAGTCGGCGGTGAACTGGTGGTCCAGCGTCGCGGACTTCTTCGACGAGGACGACTCCGAGGGCGTCTTCGACACCGTGACGACCAAACCGGTCCGCTTCGACGGCGGCCCCACCGACGACGGCCTCGCCGTCGAGGCGACCGTCGACGTGCAGTTCCGGGTCCCGCCGAAGTACACCATCGACGACGTCCGGGAGGTCGCGGAGGGTGAACTCGATCGTGGCGGTGTTCACTGGGAGACGCCGATCCCGCCCGTGATGGCGAGCCCACGGACGGAAGTCGCCGCCGCGCTCCGCGCCGCGATCCGGGGGGCCGGCGGCGAGCCGCGGCTCCTCCGGAAGACCGGGACCAGCGACATGAACATCTACGCCGGGACGTGGGACTGCCCGATGGCGACCTACGGCCCCGGCGACTCGGACCTGGATCACGCGCCGAACGAACACCTCGACCTCGCGGAGTACGACAGTTCGATCGACGTGCTTGTCGACGTCTGTGAGCGCCTGCAGGAGTGAGACAGATGCTCCAAACCGACCACTTCCTCGACATCGACGACCTCGCGACCGACGAACTGCACACCGTCCTCGACCGCGCCGCCGCGATCAAAGCCGGCGAGGACGGGGCGAGACTGCCCGAGCAGACGCTGGGGATGCTCTTCGAGAAGCCCAGCACGCGGACCCGGATCTCCTTCGAGACCGGGATGACCCAGCTCGGCGGCCACGCCATCTTCCTGGGCCCCGACGACATCCAACTGGGCCACGGCGAACCGCTCTCGGACACCTCGCGGGTGCTCTCGCGGTACGTCGACGTGGTGATGGCGCGGCTGTTCGATCACGAGGACCTCCTCGAACTCGCCGAGTACGCGGACGTCCCGATCGTCAACGGACTCACCGACGACGCCCACCCGTGTCAGACACTCGCGGACCTGTTGACGATCAGGGAGGCCTTCGACGGCTTCGACGGGGTACAGGCCGCGTGGGTCGGCGACGGCAACAACGTCGGGCAGTCGTTCGTGATCGGCGCCGCGATGGTTGGCCTGGACCTGACAGTCGCGACGCCCGAGGGCTACGGAATGGACGATGCGGTCGTAGAGCAGGCAGCGGATCTCGGCCACGAGCCGACGGTCGTCGACGACCCCGGCGAGGCCGTCGCCGACGCGGACGTCGTCTACACGGACGTCTGGATCTCGATGGGCCAGGAGGACCAACGCGAGGAGAAACTGGCCGCCTTCGAGGGGTATCAGGTGAACGAGGACCTCCTCGAAGACTCCGAGGCGTCGGTGATGCACTGTCTGCCCGCCCACCGCGGGGAGGAGATCACCGACGCGGTGATGGAGTCCGACCGCGTACTCGTCTGGGATCAGGCGGAGAACCGCCTGCACGCCCAGAAGGGGCTGCTCGTCGAACTGCTCGACGCGTAACGGGTCCCCCTTGGCCGCGCGTTGTTCACCGAAGCGTCGCGTACACGCCGCCGACCACCACACCGTACGCCAGGTGACCGATCAGGCTGGTGACGCTCACATTCGGGAGTGGGGGGTTCGCGGGCGAACCGACCGCCGAGAGCCAGATCGGCATCACGATGACGGCGAGGACGATCCAGAGCGCGACGCCGTAGCCCGCACCGAGCGCGACGCCCTTTGCGGTCGACAGATCCGTCTGCGTCGACGCGATCGCGGCGAAGACGACGCCGAGAACGGCGCTGTGAGCGACGTGGATGGTGAAGCCCGCCGCCCCACCGGTCAGGAAGTACATCGAGGGGATCGCTACCTCGAGGACGGGGCGCATCTGCATCACCATCAGCGCGCCCATCACGATGCCGCCGATCACGCCGGCGACGACGCCGTACTGCCACTCGGCCGTGTCTGTACCGGTCGCTGTCGAGGTCGTGGTATCCGTTGCCATACTCTAACATCGACGAGGATCAGATTAAGCCCACCTCGGGCGCGCGCAGCGGCCGCACGTGGCCGGTAATTTTATATAATAGATTGTGAGAGTTTCGCAGTCGGTCGATCGCTCCGGAGTCGGCGGCGGGGCACCGCGCATTACAACGAAAAGACACATACCGACGGACGGAATGTGTTCGGGTATGGCGAACCCGCTCCGTCGACGATTCGCTGACGCCTACGAGCGGATGCTCCGCCGACAGCTCGATTCCGCACCCACGCACGTCGCGATCATCCAGGACGGCAACCGGCGCTACGCCCGCAAGCAGGGCGACGACGCTCCGGAGGGACACCGCGAAGGGGCGAAGACGACCGAGCGCGTCCTCGAGTGGTGCGACGAACTCGGGATCGCGGAGTTGACGCTGTATGCCTTCTCGACGGAGAACTTCGACCGACCCGACGAGGAACTGCAACCGCTCTTCGACCTGCTGGAATCGAAGCTCTACGAGTTCGCGGACGCCGACCGCGTCCACGACAACGGCGTCCGCATCGGCGCCATCGGCGACGTCGAGCGGCTGCCCGAGCGGGTCCGCGAGGCGGTCACCTACGCCGAGTCGCGGACGAGCGGCTACGACACCCTCCGCTTGAACATCGCGTTGGCGTACGGCGGGCGCTCCGAGTTGCTCGGGGCCGCTCGCGACGTCGCCGAAGAGGTCGCCGAGGGCGAACTCTCACCCGACGAGGTCGACATCCACGCGGTCGAAGACCGGCTCGCGGAACACACCACCCGCGACGTCGACCTGATCATCCGGACCGGCGGGGACGAGCGGACCTCGAACTTCCTGCCGTGGCACGCCAACGGCAACGAGGCCGCGGTCTACTTCTGTGCGCCCTACTGGCCGGAGTTCTCGAAGGTGGACTTCCTCCGCGGGCTCCGGACTTACCAGGCCCGCGAGCAGTCCTGGCAGCAGTCCCGTGCCGACCGGGCGGTCGCGCTGCTGCGGGCCGTCACCGAGACGGAACTCGCGGACGCGAAGGCCGTCGCCGGGCGCCTCCGGGAGCAACTCCCCTCCGCGGGCGCCCGAGAGGTGTCTGAGGAGCTCGAACGGCAGCACGGCGCGGAGCCGGTAGATCACGGCGATTGAACTGGCAGGGCGGGGTCCGCCGCCGCAGTCGGGCGCCGTCAGGTCACCGACCGAACCGCCGCTGTCGGTTCTGATAGTCGAGCACGGCCCGGAGGTAGTCCCGCCGCCGGAAGTCCCGCCAGTTCACGTCAGTAAAGTACAGTTCCGAGTACACCGACTGCCAGATGAGAAAGTCCGACAGCCGCTCGGCACCGGTCTTGATGAGCAGATCCGGTTCGTCGTCGAACACCAGCCGTTCCTCGATCCGGTCGGCGTCGACCTCCTCGGGGGCGAGGTCGCCCGCGTCGACGGCCTCGGCGATCTGTCTGACCGCGGCCGCGAACTCCCGCTTGCCGCCGAGGCCGATGTTGATGCGCACCGGTGCATCGGCCCGTTCGGTGTCTCCCGGCTCGCGAACCGCGACGCGTCGGGGAGCGTCCAGGTCCTGCAGTTCCCGCGATAGTGTCGGCACCACGGCCTCGTCGAGCACGCTGACCGAGACGGTGACCCGCTCGGCGCCGTACTCGAAGGCCCACCCGAGGAACGCCGAGAGAGTACCGTAGGCTCCCTGTTCGAGCAGATCCCGCTCGGTGATTACGAGTGCGACGTGCTCGGGGGGATCGGCGTCGTGGAGGCGGTGGCGGAGGGCGAGATAGCGGTCGTACAGTCCCACGGGGGACAGTCCACCCCGCGGCGACAAATGTCTCCGGGTTCGGGACGGATCGATTCTCCCCGGGATCGGGACGAATCGATTCTGCCGGAGTCGGAACAGATTGATTCCGGCGAGATCGGAACAGATTGATGCCGTCGGGGGCGGGACGAACGGAGACGGAGATCGAACGACGCCTCGACTATCGCCGAGGGATCGGGAGACGGGCCCACACCCGATGTCGGGAGGGTTAAGTACGCCTCCGGGTTATCCGGGGGTGTGCAACCGACGCTCCGGCGGGCGAGCGGGTTCGCCCTGGTGGGGACGCTGTCGGTGGCCGCGCCGGTCCTCGGTCGGGCGGCGTTCGTTCCCTTCGCCGCCGTGGCGGTCCTTGCGGCCTTTGCGATCACCGACGGTCCGCTGTTCGAGCTATTTGCTCGCCCCGCAGACAGGCGGGAGGGACGGCTCAACGGGCTCACCGGGTTCGCGCTGGCGGCCGCCGGGCTGGCGATCCTCGCGACCGAAATCGGGCTGCCGACGGACCTCTTCGTCGCCGCCGTGCTCGTCCTCGCGTACGGGAACCTCGGCAAGCGGCTCGTCGCCGAGACGACCGACAACCCGTTTCTCGGGACGGCGGGCTTCGCGGTCGCCGGGAGCGTCGCCGGCGTCGCTGGACAGGTGGCAATCGCGTCGCTGACCTCGTTGCCGGTTCTCGCGCCGCGGTTTACCTTCCTCGCTGTCGCCGGAACGCTCGTGGCGGCGCTCTTCCGGGAGATGCTCTTCGAGCGCGACGATCCGCTGGTGATGCTGTCGACCGGGATGCTGTTGTGGCTGTTCGACGCGCTCGCCAACGGCGTCGGAACGGTCGACGTCGTCGCGGCGCTGGCGGTGACGGTCGCGCTCGGGTACGCGTCCTACGCGCTGGGGGCGGCGTCCGTCGCCGGGATGCTCTCGGGCGTCCTTTTGGGGCTGCTCGTGATTGTCTTCGGCGGCATCGGCTGGTTCGCCGTGCTCATCACCTTTTTCGGCGTCGGGTCGCTGTCGACGAAGTTCAAATACGAAGAGAAGAAGCGCCGCGGCATCGCCGAGGAGAACGAGGGCGCCCGCGGCACCGGCAACGTCCTCGGCAACGCCGCCGTTGCGCTCCTCTGTGTGATCCTCTTTGCCGGCAGTGGCTCGCTTCCGCTCGACGGCGGCCTGTTTCAGTACGCGTTCGCCGGATCGATGGCCGCCGCGCTGAGCGACACGCTCTCCTCTGAGCTCGGCGGCCTCTACGACAACCCCCGGCTGGTCACGACACTGGAGCCCGTTCCACCGGGGACCGACGGCGGCGTGACCTGGCAGGGCGAAGTGTTCGGCCTGCTCGGTGCCGGGCTGGTCGGTGGTGTCGCGTTCGTCCTGCTGGCGGGCGTCTCGCCGCTCGGCGCCGTCGTCGTTACCCTCGGCGGCTTCGCGGGAATGACCGCCGACAGCGTCCTGGGTGCGACCGTCGAGGGCCCACGGTTCGGGAACGAGGCGGTCAACTTCGCGGCGACGTTCGTGGGCGCGGTCGTCAGCGCACTCGCCGCCTTCGCACTCGTCCTCTCGTGATCCGACCTGTCCGACGCGACGACCTGCCGACGCTCGCGACGCTCCAGTCGCACCTGGCGTCGCCCTCCCCGGACCTGCTCGATGCGGCCCCCGCTGTCGGCACCTGTCTCGTCGCTGTCGACGACCGGGAGGCGGAGCAGCCGATCGGATACCTCCTCGCCGTCGAGGGCGAGAACACCCACCTCGCGGAACTAGTCGTCCACCCGGAACGCCGCCGGGAGGGTCGCGGGCGGGCACTCCTGTCGGCCTTCCTCGCCGAGCAGGATCCGGGGACGCGAGTGACGCTCGCGGTCGCCGTCGGCAACGATCCCGCCCGCTCTCTGTACGAGTCGGTGGGCTTCGAGCCGGTCGGCTACAACGAGGGCTTCTACGAAACTGATGGCGAAGGTGGCGGAGACGGGACTGCGGACAGCTCCCGGAGTTCGGACGCGGTCATCTACGCGTACGAAGTTTGAGACGCCAAAAAAACGCAACGCGACAGTACCAGAGCGGCGCTCAGCTCGCGACCGAGTTCGCCAACTGATCCGCAGTCAGCAGCCGTACGCCCGCCGGTTTCTTGACGAACTCGCCGGTCTCGGCGGCGACAGCGTGGTCGACCCCGCGCTGGGCTGCGATGTCGAGCAGCCGCTGGGTGAACTCGCCGTCGACCACGGCGGCGAACGGGACCGGGTCGGCCTCGGCGAGGGCATCGAAGGCTTCGGCAGCCGGTCGTTCCCCGATCGTCACCAGGTCGTCGTCGAGGAGCCGAATCCGGCCGCTCCCGTCGTCGATGACCTCGCGAACGTGCTCACGGAGCGAGCGGGGACGATCGGTAGTGGTGTCGTCCTCCGTCGCGGACGCGACAGCGTCTTCGTCGGCCGTATCGGCGCTACCGGTCGTCGCCGTCTCCGAATCGGACGCCGTCCGGGGACTCTCCGCTCCGGTCGTCACGTCGGTGTCGGAGTCGTCGCCGCCGGGCGAGTCGGGAGAGCTGTCAGCCGATTCCGGGGACCCGTCAGTCGGACTCGGAGAGTCGCTGCCGGATGGCTGGACGGCATCGGCAGGCGTCGCCTCGGCGTCGACTGCCTCCGCTGCCTCGGTGGCTGTGGTGTCGTCCTCGGCGTCGCCTGCCGTGTCCGAATCAGCGCGTTCTGCCGCCGCCGACTCGTCGTCCGCTGGTGTATCCTGATCTGCGTCACCTACCGCCTCCGCACTGCCGTCGGTTCCGGCGGCGTCTTCGGCCGTGTCCGCCACGTCGTCCGGCGTCACTGCACTGGGACGGCCGTTCTCGGCCGAGGTGGCCGACGGATCTGTACCCGGATCGCTGCGTGCCGCGTCAGTTCGACACTCGCCCGTGGGGGTGTGCGCCGCCGACTCAGTCGTCGGCGACTCCCTGCGAGGGTCCGGTCGCTCATCCCCGTTGTCGGCGCTTGGGACTTCGAGCGATCCGTCCTCCAAGAGCGATTCGACCGGCGTCTTATCGCGGAGAGCCGCGAACACTTCGTGCCGCTTGAGATCCTCGACTGACTGCCCCTCGGGCGCGAACGCGACGTAATCGACGTCGCCGACCTGCGTGAGTTCACGCAGGAGTAGCTCCCCGCCGCGGTCGCCGTCGAAGAAGGCCGTCGTCGTCCGTGCCTGTGTCAGGTCCGCGACGGCGTCGGGGACGTTGGTGCCCTCGACGGCGATAGCGTTCTTGATCCCGTATCGGAGGAGTGTCAGCACGTCTGCACGGCCCTCGACGACGATGACGGCGTCGGAGTCGGCGACGCGCGGGCCCGCCGGCAGCCCCTCGTACTCGCTTATGTCCTCGATCCGGACGCTCTCTTTGACCTCGTCTAAGATCTCCGTCGAGGACATCACGCTCTCGTCGAACGACTGCGAGAGCAGTTCCTTCGCCCGCTCGACGACTTCGCGGCGTTTTGCCTCCCGGACGTCCTCGATGTCGGTCACCTCGACGGTGGCCCGGCAGGGACCGACCCGCGTGATCGTCTCGAGGGAGGCGGCGAGGATCGCGGTCTTGACCCGATCCAGGCTGCTTGCGATGGTAACGGTCCCGAAGGACTGGCCGTTCTGGGAGTCGATTTCGACGTCGATGCGTCCGACTTTCGACGACTGCTGGAGGTCGCGGAGGTCCAGATCGTCGCCGAGGAGCCCTTCGGTCTGGCCGAAGATGGCCCCGACGACGTCGGACCGCTCCACGATCCCGTCGGCAGTGATCGCTGCGTGAATGAGGTATTTTTCCGTGTCTTCCATTGGTGAATCCCCCCGAAGGGGTGTGATTGTGATATGAGCGTCATGGGAAACCCGATGACGTCTTTATATATGGGCGTCTCGCGGCAAATATCTATCGTACCGGGGAGTTCGGCGGCCGAACGCGACTTGAACCCCCGTCTTCGACTCCTTCGACCCTGAAAACGGGTATTAAACCGATGTTAACCTGTACTCAGTATTGAAGAGAATACTTCTTCGATACTTGCTATCGAACTTTGAAAGAAGAACGTTTACGTATATCGGGTGATGAGATAAGTTCGATGACGCGACGGAAGAGCGATTATCTATGGATCGGCGTCTTCGCAGTACTCGTCACGTTCGCCATTCCCTGGTTCCTGTGGGGGAACTCGACGACGTGGGTCGGTCTGCCGCTGTGGCTCTGGTGGCACGTCGGATGGATGGCGCTCGCGTCGGTCGCGTTCGCCCTGTTCGCCCGCGGCGCGTGGGACCGCGGAATGGACGTCGATCCCGAGGAGGTGGGGTTCGATGGTTGACGCGACGCTTCTGGTCCAACTGGGCGTCATCAGCGCGTACCTGCTCGTGGCGCTCGGCGTCGGCGTCGTCGCCTACCGGCTGACCGGCCGCGACGCCGAGGACTACTACCTGGCGAGTCGGTCGCTCGGGACCGTCGTCCTGCTCTTCACGACGTTCGCAACGCTGCTTTCGGCGTTCACCTTCTTCGGGGGACCGAACCTCGCGTACAGCGCCGGTCCGGAGTGGATCCTCGTGATGGGGCTGATGGACGGCATCCTGTTTGCCATCCTCTGGTACGCGATCGGCTACCGGCAGTGGCTGATCGGGAAGGTCGAGGGGTACGTCACGCTGGGTGAGATGCTCGGCGACCGGTTCGGCTCGAAGCGCCTGCGCGCGCTCGTCGCGGGCATCTCGCTGTTCTGGCTGTTCCCGTACGTGATGCTCCAGCAGATGGGTGCCGGCGAGGCGATCGTCGGCCTCACGAACGGGACGGTTCCCTACTGGGTCGGCGCGGCGTTCATCACGCTGTTTATGATCGTCTACGTCGTGCTCGCGGGGCTCCGCGGCGTCGCGTGGACCGACACCATCCAGGGCGTGTTTATGCTGGGGATCGTCTGGGTCGCCGTCGGCTGGGTGCTGTCGAGCGCGGGCGGCTTCGAGGCGGTGTCGGCGTCAATGGCCGAGTCGAACCCCGAGTTCCTCTCGCTGGGCGGCGGCGTCTACTCGCCGCAGTGGATGATCGCCCAGGCCGTGACCATCGCGTTCGGCGTCACGATGTTCCCGCAGATCAACCAGCGCTTCTTCGTCGCGAAGGACGCCCGCGTCCTGAAGCGCTCCTTCGCGCTGTGGCCGGTGCTCGTCCTCCTGCTTTTCGTCCCTGCGTTCCTGCTTGGGTCGTGGGCGGCCGGACTCGGCGTCTCGGTGCCGGAGGGCGCAAACGTCATCCCCGTGGTGTTGAACGCGTACACGCCGGCGTGGTTCGCGGCGCTGGTCGTCGCTGGCGCGATGGCGGCGATGATGTCCTCCTCGGACTCGATGCTGCTTTCGGGGTCGTCGTATCTGACCCGGGATCTCTACCGACCGTTCGTGAACCCCGCGGCCACCGACGAGCGGGAGGCGTGGATCGCCCGATTCGGCGTCGCGGCCTTCGCGGTCGGGACGTTCGTCGCAAGCCTGTTCCGGCCCGGAACGCTCATCACCGTCGGGAGCACCGCCTTCGGCGGCTACGCGCAGCTCGCGCTGCCGGTGATGGTGGCGCTCTACTGGCCGAAGACGACGCGACAGGGGATGCTCGCCGGGGTCGGTGGGGCCCAGTTGTTCTACCTCGCGCACGTGTTCCTGCCGGCGGTCACCGTCGGCGGCGTCACTATCCTCGGTTCGACATATCTCACCTGGGACTTCGCGCTCTACGGGATGGCCCTCTCGCTCGTGCTCACGGTCGGCGGATCCCTCATCACCTCCGCCGACGCCGACGAGCGGGACGAGGCGTTCACCGTCGGCACGCGCGCGGATTGATCGATCACCGCGCTACGCGGGCTTCCGCCGCGGTGACGGCTCGCGGCCGTCGTCCACCCACGACGCATCAGGGCGGTTTAACATCTGGACCTCCCTACGAGAGCGTATGCAGACCCACATCGTCCCGGTCGGGTTCGACTACGACCGGCTCATCGCGCCGCTCATCCGGGACCAGCGGGATGTCGACCGGGTGATCCTGCTGGAGGGCGCCGTCGGCAGCGAGTCGAACGTCGAGTACTCCCGGAACCTCTCGGGGAAACTGGAGAAGGACTTCCAGAACCTGCTCGGCGCCGAGACCGAACGCGTCGTCGTCGCCGACGTCTACGACTACGACGCCGCCTTCGAGCAGGCCTACGACCTCATCAACGCCGAACTCGACGCCGCGGAGGACGCCGAGGTGTGGGTGAACGTCTCGGCGATGCCCCGCCCGGTCTCCTTCGCGTTCGCCACCGCCGCCCACTCGATCATGGTCGAACGGCAGGAGGACCGCGAGCGGATCCACACCTACTACACCGCCCCCGAGAAGTACCTCGAAACCGAACTCGCCGAGGAGGTCCGCGCGGCGAAGGACCTGCTCGGTGAACTTCTGGCCGGCGCGGACGTCGACGACGAGCGGATCCGCGAGCGCTACGAGTCCGCGGCCGACATCGTCGAGGAGTTCGACGAGCGCGGGACGACTATCGGCGCCAAACGGATCGGCGACAGCCACATCGTCGAACTCCCGATCGCCTCCTTCCGGAACGTCAAACCCTTCGAGGAGGTCATCCTCTTCGAGCTCGGCGAGTACGGTGAGTTCGAGTCCGTCTCCGAACTCGCGGAGACGCTCGCGCGGGACATGAACGAGGAATACACCGACTCCTTCCGCTCGAAGGTCATCTACAACGTCGACCGGCTCGGTCCGGGCGGGAAAGGCTACATCGAACAGGAAGACCACGGGAAATCCTACCGGACCCGCCTCTCGCGGATCGGGCAGCTCTGGGTCCGCGCACACGCCGAGGACGACGTGAGGGACGGCGAGCAGCTCCCCGGGGAGTGAGAGTCCGGATGACGCAACCCGGCGTCGGTGCGGGCGACGCTACTCCTCGTCGACCTCGAGGTCGAACTGTTCGTTTTCGACGACGGCGTTGAGGACGACGCTGGTGTTCGACTCGCGGATGTCGGCGTCGGTGAGTAGCTCCTTGATCTGGTCGTTCATCCCGTCTGTGTCCTCGAACTTCCCGACGGCGATGACGTCGTAGTCGCCAGTGACCTCGTAGACGGTCGTCATCTGTTTGTGGCCCCTGAGGCGGTCGGTGATCTCCGGCAGCGCGCTCCCCTCGACCTTCAGCTGGATGATCGCCGTGACGTCGTAGCCGAGCGCGTCGTAGTTCACGCGGGGGGTGTATCCCTCGATGACACCCTGGTCTTCGAGATCCCGGAGGTGATTCGAGACTGTCGTGACCGAGACGTCCAGTTCTTCCGCGAGACTTCGGAGGCTCGCGCGACCGTCGCCGAGCAGTGCGTTGATCAGCTTGGCATCGAGGTTTTCGTACGTCATTACAGTCACAATGCCTTCGGGGGCATTAGAATTTTACGAATATCCAATTCCCCCGAACTGCGAGGGATTTGCACTAAGCGATAAGGTCTTTATACTGGGAGTGTTCGGTAGAACCGTCCAGAAATATGACGGACGACAACGAACACGCCGTCCCCGACGGCGGCCTTTCAGCGGAAGCACAGCGCGTCATCGACGAGATCGAGGAGAAAGAGGTCGAGTTCCTCCGCCTCCAGTTCACCGACATTCTCGGGACCGTAAAGAACGTCGCGGTTCCCGCCACGCAGGCAGAGAAAGCCTTCACCGACGGAATCTACTTCGACGGCTCCAGCATCGAGGGCTTCGTCCGGATTCAGGAGTCCGATATGCGGCTCAAGCCCGATCCCGAGACGTTCGCTATCCTTCCGTGGCGCGACGGCCGTTCGGCCCGCCTCATCTGCGACGTTATCAACACCTCGACGGGCGAGCCGTTCGAGGGCGATCCGCGGCGCGTCCTGAAGAACGTCCTCGACCGCGCCGAGGAGATGGGCTACGAGGTCAACGTCGCCCCCGAACCGGAGTTCTTCCTCTTCGAGGAAGACGAAGACGGTCGCGCGACCACGAAAACGAGCGACGCCGGCGGGTACTTCGACCTCGCGCCGAAGGACCTCGCCTCGGATGTGCGCCGCGACATCATCCACGGCCTCGAACAGATGGGCTTCGAGATCGAGGCCAGCCACCACGAGGTCGCCGAGGGCCAACACGAGATCAACTTCGAGTACGACGACGCGCTGTCGACGGCCGACAACGTCGCGACCTTCCGGACGGTCGTCCGCGCCATCGCGGCCCAGCACGACCTGCACGCGACGTTTATGCCCAAGCCGATCCCGAAGATCAACGGCTCGGGGATGCACACCCACATGTCGCTGTTCGAGGACGGCGAGAACGCCTTCCACGACGAGGACGACGAGTTCGACCTCAGCGAGACGGCACACTCGTTCCTCGCCGGTATCCTCGAACACGCGCCGGCGATCACGGCCGTCGCCGATCCGACGGTCAACAGCTACAAGCGCCTCGTCCCGGGCTACGAGGCGCCGGTCTACATCGCCTGGTCCGACCGCAACCGCTCTGCGCTGATCAGGAAGCCGGCGGCGCGCATCCCCGCAGCAAGCCGGATCGAGGCCCGCTTCCCCGACCCGTCGTGTAACCCGTACCTCGCCTTCGCGGCGCTGCTTGCGGCCGGACTCGAGGGCATCGAGAACGACCTCGACTGTCCGGATCCGGTCCGGGAGAACATCTACGAGTTCGACGAGCAGAAGCGTCAGGAGTACGGCATCGAGACGCTGCCGGCGAACCTCGGCGAGGCAGTCGCGGCCCTCGAGGAGGACGAAGTCATCGAGGAGGCCCTCGGCGACCACGTCTACGAGAAGTTCATCGAGGCCAAAGGCCAGGAGTACGACGAGTTCCGCATCGACGTCTCCCAGTGGGAACTCGACCGGTACCTCGAAACGTACTGAGACTGAGTACTCTCACCGTTTACTGCCGAGCGCCACTCCGGTGACGGCGCTCGGCGGGAAGAGACGAGAGTACTCGGTGTGAACGCCGCCGTCAGTCACCGCTTCCGTCCCGTTTCTTTTTCGCGCGTTACCGCCCCGAGCCGCTACGCCCGCCGACGACGAGCGGCAGGCCGAGTAGGCAGATCGCGCCGATCGCGCCGGCAGCCAGGATCAGCAGCGCGCTGTCGGCCAGTTCCGCTGTTCCGCTCATCGCCCCCAGGAGGACGGCAAGCCCGCCCCCGCCGATTGCGAGCGTCCGCCCGGAGACGTCGACCGTCGCGGCCGCGGCCGCGCGACCGAACCGCTGCCACGCGAGCAACCCACCTGCCGACGTACCGATGCCGAGCAGCAGTTCGCTCTCCCCCGGCGCGACCAGGAGGCCGGCGAGGCCGAACAGGAGCGCGACGCCGAAGAGCGCGGTGACGTGCCGGTGGGTCGGTTCCGAGAGCGGCCCTGTCTGACCCGTCGGCGAGAACCCGGGACCGAGTCCGAACGCGGCCGCGAGGAAGGCGACGCCGACGGCGACGCCCGCCACGACGTCGACGAGGTAGTGGACGCCGATGACGACCCGCGAGAGCGCGACGATCGCGACCACGACGCCCGCGACGCCGAGCCGCCACCGCCACCGTCCGCGGTGGGCGAGAACGGCGACGCCGCCCCAGAAGGTCGTCGATCCCAGCGCGTGGCCGCTCGGGAAGCCGAGTCCCTCGCGGTAGGAGATCGGCGGGCGCGGGAGCCCGAAGAACGCCTTCAGTCCGAGCGTGAGCCCGATCGCACCCAGACCGAGCGCGAGCGCGAACGCCGCGCCACGCCGCGAGATGCCGATGCGATCTCCGAACAGATACGCGACAGCGACACACGTGAGCAGCAGATAGGGGTTCCCGAGGTGGGTCAGGCCCCAGAAGATCGCTGTGACGGTTTCCGGGAGCGACTCGGCGAATCCGACCTCGCCGACCCCACGGGCGGAAAGCGGCACCAGAAGTGTCGTCATCGGTCCGGCATCACCGCCCGACGGACAAATAGCTGCGGGAACTGTGGCGCAGAATCGGGGTCGAAAACGCAATCGGCCGCCTCAGGACCGACGATCCCGCACCCAATCGAGGAGCCGGCCGGGAACGCCCAGTGCGTTCAGGCCGACGCCGAAAACCACGAAGAGGGCATAAAGCCCCAGCGTCGAGAGGTAGATCACGATCATCGCGACGACCGCGAGCAGGTCCGACTGCAGCAGGTAGAACGCGGCGATCGTCGCCACGGTGCCGTACAGCAGAACGAGATACGGGCCCCAGCCGCGGGCCTTGCTCCCCCGCATCCGCCCCCGGACGTAGCGGCGCATCTCGGCTTCGACGTCGGGGCGCTCGACCGTCCGGGCGTCGACGTCGTCCTCGAAGGCGTCGAGGTCGGCCCGCAGTTCCTCGATGCGTCGGTCGAGCTGTTCGATATCGGGCGCGCCGCGGGGATCGACGTCGGTGTCGGTCGGCGAGTCGTCGTCGGGTGGGGACCCGTCGCCAGCCGCCTCGCTCGCGGACCAGCCGCCAGTCGCGTCACCCGCGTTCCCGCCGCCAGGCGCGTCGTCGGTCGTCTCGTCGTCCGCGCTCATCGTCTGCTCGGCACGTCGGTCCGGCGGGTTTTCTACCTGCCGGTCTGGGGCGTCGACCCGGCCGAGCGATCGCCCCGTCGAGTCGGCGATGGGACCTTGCTCGTCGATCCGTCCCGCGAGGACGGCGTTGACGGCGGCGCCGGTCAAAACCAGGATCCCCGAGAAGTAAAACCAGGTCACGAGGAGCAACACCGCGCCGAGGGCCCCGGCGACGCCGCTGGAAAACTGGGTGTAGAGACCGAACCCCGCGCTCAATGCGGACCAGCCCACCGCGGCGAACGCCGCACCGGGGAGCGCCCGACGGACACCCACGTCGATGTCGGGGATGACCGCATACAGCGGCAGAAAGGCGACGATCAGAAAGCCCAGGAGGACGAGCGGACTCAATATCCCGACGAGCGGGACGTCGACGACGGTCATCACGGCTGTCGTGATCGCCACGCCGATCGCCGCCACGCCGAGCGTCGCGAGCGTGATCACTCCGTCCGAGAGCTGTGAGAGTATCGGGCTAGTTGGGTACCCGTAGATCCGCGCGAACGCGACGTCGACGCCGCGGAACAGCCGCAGCGCCCCCCAGACCGTGATCACCAGACTGAGAACCGAGAGCGTGCCCCGGCCCGTGGGGTCGGCCAACGCGCTCCCGACGACCTCGGAGCCGGTTGGAAGGAGATACTCGCCTGCGAGCGTCTGAACCTCGGCGGCGAGCTCAGCGCCACCGATGAACGTCGCCACGACCGCAACGAGCGTCAAAAGCGGGACGAGCGACACGAGGACGTAATACGAGATCCCCGCCGCGAGGAACGTCACCTCGCGGTCGCGGACCGTTTCGAAGATCGAGCGCGGAAGGGCGAGTCGACGCTGAGTCCGGATGCTCACGCCCCCAACTTCGGCGGATCGACACAAGAATCACTCGGCGGTGGCGTCGCGGATCTCCGCGACGGTCGCGGGAGTCTTGAACGCCGTCCCGGAGTAGTGGGCGCGCGAGGCCGGGAAGCCGGCGTCCCGGAGCGTTTCGAGGAAATCGTCCATCGCCGGCGCCGAGCGGTTCCACTGCTTGCAGAGTCGGTGCTGGTCGTAGTGAGTCGGCGTGTCGAGTTCCGCCGCGACGGTGTCGAGGAGCCGCCGGGCCCGCGCGGCCTCGCCCATCTCGTCGGTGACCGACTCGCGGACGTTGCAGGCGAACTCGGGGTCGCAGATCGCTCCGAGGTAGATCGGCCCGGCGGTCAAGAGGCGGTCGCCGCCGCAGATGTCGCAGGTCTCCGGCGGGTGGGCGACGAGACCGTACTCGTGGCGTCGGCGGAGGCAGTCCTCGCAGTGGTGGACGTATCCGAGTTCGTCGATGAGTTCGTCCGCCTGCGTCGCCCGAGCGTCGATCTGGAGGTACGTCCGGGCGTAGTGCCGCGAGACGTGCGAGAGGATCGGGACGGCGGCCTTGTCGTAGCGGGCGGCCGTCCGGATCAGCGCCGAGAGGAGGACGCGCAGCCCCATCTCGGGGTGGTAGTCGGTGTTCTGCGGCAGCGTCGAGTACTTCCGGATTCCGGAGCGCTGGTGGGCGCCACACAGCGGCGCCGTGTCGGTCGCGGTGACGCAAACGAGGCTCCGGGCGTTCGAGAGGGCGGCGTCGGCGAAGGGGATCGGCGTCCCGAACGGGTCCAGGTCGACGATATCGAAAAGCGACTCGTACAGCAGGGCGTTGACGTCGCGCTCGAGGACCTCGCCCGACAGGTCGTTGCAGTCGAGGTTCTCGCGGGCGAGATCGACCGCTTCAGCGTCGACGTCGGCGCAGGTCACGTCGAATCCCTCCGCAGCGGCGCGAACGCCGCGGATCCCGCTTGCCGCCATCGCGTCGAGGTAGGAACTCGCGCGGGGCTCGCGGTCGCGGTACGCGCGGAGTGCTGCCACCGTCACGTCGCGGTTGAGCTCCTGGGTCGGGTTGTAGAACACGTCGTCGCCGGCGCCCTCCGACGCGCCGTCCCGGGCGTCCGGGACCGAAATCTCGACGGCACCCTCACGAACGTCCATACGTCCGGTCGCACGCCACAGGCGAAAAACGATGCGATGGGAGAGAGCGAAGAAGGCGACCGAAAGCTTCCGGCCGGCAGGCGACGGTCTTTCGACCACCGGATCCACCGGTGCCGTTTTGTCTGCGCCGGGAGAACCGACGGGCGTGAGCGACGGGGACGGGGGCACCGACGGCGGGGCCGACGCCGACGACGCCGAAAACGGGAGCACCGACAGCCCCGCCGACGCCAGCGACGGAGTCGCGCCACCCGAAGAGACCGCCGAGGAAGCCGCACCATCAGAGGACCTCCCTGACAAAGCCGCGCCCTCCGAAGACATCCCCGGCGAACCTGCGTCGACCGAGAACGCTTCCGACGGAGAGACCGACTACGCCGTCCCGACGGCGACCGAAAGCGACGCCGAAACCGCCTGGCGCCGAGCGCTGACGGAAGCGGGCGAGTTGACGCCGAGCGCCGTCGACACCCTGGTCGGGATCCACGACGACCGCGGCACCCGCGCCATCGAGGCCGTCTCCGAGGGACGGGTCAAGCGCTACCGTGACTTCACCGTCGTCGTCGGCCACGAGGACGAGTACGTCGTCGAGGATGGCGGCTGTACCTGCAAGGACAGTTCGTACAACCTCGACCCCGAGGACCCCGAGGAGAGCTGCTGGCACGTGCTCGCGGTCGCCATCGCCGAGCGCATCGGCGAGGTCGACCACCACGAGATGTGGTACTCGGAGGTCCGGGACTTCCTGTAGGACACAACGCCGGCGGCTGCCGATAGCTCCGTACCGTTTTTACGGCGTCTCGGCGAACGTCCGATAATGCCCACGATCGACGAAAAGCGGGTCTACACCGACAACACGGGAACCGAGACGGTCTACCTCGCGACGGGCCTGGGTGTCGTCGGGGTCTCGGTCTCCGACGACCTGATCGGCGAGTTCGGGGTCGTCCGGCGGTGTCACGCCCGTGACGTCGCGACCGACGGCCCGCTGGTCGCGGCGGCGACCGACGAAGACGTGTTGCTCGCGGATCGTGCCGCGATTGAAGACGAGGACGAGCCGGTGGCGGAACTGGATTTCACGGTGACCGGATTCGGTCCCGCGACGGCCGTCGGCTTCGACGACGGCGCGTTGCTCGCCGGCGACGAGGACGGCGGCGTCGCACGGCTCGACGCTGCGGCCGTCGCGAACGTCGTCGCGGCGGACGCCACGACCGAATCCGACGCAACGCCGGAGAAATCAGCGGATGAATCCGCGTGGACGGCGCTCGGATCGACCGACGGGGTACGCGCGATCGACGGCGGCCTCGTCGCCGCCGCCGATGGCGTCTACCGCGCGGGCGACACCGGTCTCACGCACGCCGGCCTCGACGACGCACACGACGTCGACAGCGAGCCGCTGGTCGCGACGGCATCGGGGCTGTACAAACTCGGCAACGGCTGGATGGACGTCCTCCCGGGGCCGGTCGAGGCGGTCGCCGCCGCGGGGTCGCGGGCGCACGCGGCGAGCGACGGCGACCTCTACGCTCGAAGCGGCGGCAGCTGGAGCGCCGAGGAGTTCCCGGTCGAGGAAGACATCGTTGCCGTGACCCACGGCGCGGAAGCGTCGTACGCGGTCACCGCAGGCGGCACCATCGGGGTTCGGCTGTCCGGCGACGAGTGGCGCTACCGGGGCCTGGGCGTCGGCGACGTCGCGGCGGCGACAGTGTGAGCGCGGCGACGGACGAAGCGCCAAGGCGATCGGCACGGACGGAAAGGGGTTTTACTGCGGGTCGTGAGATACCGGTATGATCGTGCCCGGCACATCCTCGCAGTCGCTGGCGGCCGCACTCGCGGACGAATTGGGTGAACCGCTCGCTGCTGTCGAGTACGACCGCTTTCCGGACGGCGAGACGCTCGCTGCCGTCCCGTCGTTCGACGCCGAGCGCGCGGTTGTCGTCGCCGCGACGGATTCGAACGACGCGTGGGTGGAACTGCTCCAGTTGCAGGACGCCGTCCGCGAAGCCGGCACGAGCGAGGTCGTGACCGTGATCCCGTATATGGGCTACGCCCGACAGGACCGGGCGTTCGAGCCGGGGGAACCCGTCTCCGCGCGGGCGATGGCCCGCGCAATCTCGACGGGAACGGATCGGGTCGTGCTCGTGAACCCTCACGAGGAGTCGGTCGCGGATTTCTTCGACGTCCACGTCGCCGTCTGCGACGCCGCCGGGTGCCTGGCAGAGCCGCTCCCCGAGGGCCTATCGGAGCCGCTTTTCCTCTCCCCCGACGCCGGAGCAGTCGATCTCGCGGAGGCGGCACGAACCGCGTACGGCGCCGGAGAGACGGACTACTTCGAGAAGCACCGGCGTTCGGGGACCGAAGTCGAGATCACCCCGAGCGACACCGACGCCGCGGGCCGAGACGTCGTCATCGTCGACGACATCGTCGCGACCGGGACGACGATGAGCGAGGCCGTCGCACACCTCGACGCCGACGGGGCCGAGCGGGTCTTTGCGGCCTGTGTCCACCCGCTGCTCGCGCGGAACGCCCGGACGAAACTCGAACGGGCCGGCATCGAGCGGATCATCGGTACCGACACGCTCGAACGCGACGTCAGCGCCGTCTCGGTCGCCCCCATCGTCGCCGCCGCCGTCGAGGCGGTCGAAGCGACGTAGCGGCGGATGAGCGGCTCGTTTCCCGACTCGCGGCACGTACTCGAACCGGACTGCGGCCGGTGCCCCGAACTCGTCGCGTGCCGCGAGCGCATCTCGTGGGGAACCGGCGACCGTGACGCGGCGGTGATGGTCGTCGGCGAGGCGCCCGGCGCCGGCGACCCGGAGGCGGCGACCTGGCGCGGCGGCAACTGGACCGGGAAGGCGTACACGACGCGGCACTCGGGGCGTCGCGTCCGCGAACTGCTCGCGGCCGTCGGGCACCCGAACGCGTACGTCACGAACGCGGTGAAGTGTTTCCCCTGCGACGGCGAGGGCTCGAACCGGGAGCCGACCGCGACCGAGCGGGCGAACTGCCGGACGCACCTGCGGAGGGAACTGGCCACCGTCGATCCCGCTGCGCTCCTCACGACCGGCAAGCACGCGACGGCGAGCGTGCTCGCGCTCGACGGGCGGACGCTGGACGGCTTCCTCGATGGCGTGCTGGAGCCGATCGATCTGGACTGCGCAGACGCGACGGTGGTCCCGCTGCTTCATCCCTCATATCAGGACGTCTGGCGGTCCCGACTCGACTACACCGCAGCGGAGTATCGCGCGGCCGTCCGGGAAGCGATCGACGCGGCTGTTGGATGAACTGACAGCGGTGATCAGAAGGACCCGACCGCGACGACCAGAACCTACTTCGGCGATCCGTCCGACGTGTCGCGTATGAGCGACGAACCGACCATCTTCGAGCAGATCATCGACGGCGACATCCCGGGGCGCATCGTCTACGAGACGGACACCGTGGCGGCCTTTCTGGACGCGAACCCGCTCGCGCCCGGTCACACGCTCGTCGTGCCGAAGGAGGCCCACGAGCGCCTCGATGACTTGCCCGACGACGTCGCCGCCGACGTCTGGGCCGCGGTGCAGGAACTGACCCCGCGGATCGAGTCGGCGGTCGACGCCGACGCGACCACGATCGGCGTCAACAACGGCGAGGCGGCCGGCCAGGAAGTCCCGCACGTCCACGTCCACATCGTCCCGCGCTTCGAGGGCGACGGCGGCGGCCCGATCCACGCCGTCGCGGGCGGGCGGCCGGATCTCTCCGAGGGAGAACTCGACGAGATCGCCGCAGAGATCGAGACCGTCGAGTGAGCGGCGAGAACAGGCAGTAACAGAGCGAGCGGCGCCGATGCCGGCATACAGCAACCGGCCGACGACACCGTACTTTTTAAATCCGAGGGGGCAGCCAGGTCGGATATGTCGGAGACAGCGACGCGAGACGTCACGGCGTTCGTCGGCGCGACGGGCGGCGCGGGAACGACACGAACGGTCGTCGAAGCCGCGGCGGCGCTCGCCGCCGACGGCCGCGAGGTCACGGTGATCGACGCCGCGTTCGCGACGCAGGGACTTGGGAGCTACGTGTCGGGACGGATCGAACCGGATCTGACGGCGCTTCTCACCGACGCGGCCGACGCGCCGATCTCGCGAGGGAGCTACGCCCTCGACCTCAGAGAGGCCGTCCCTGGTCGGATATCCATCTGCCCCGCAAACGCCCCGTTCGAACGGCTGGCCCGCGCAAAGACCCCCGAGGCCGCCCAGCGACTCGAATCACGGATCGAAACGGCGGCGGCGCAATCTGACACCGTGCTCGTCGACGTCCCGCCGATCGCAGCGAACCAGGCTGTCGCCGCGGTGAACGGCGCAGACCGGCACGCTGTCGTCACACCTGCAAGCGAGCGCGGTCGGGACGCCGTCGGGCGGTGTCACGACCGCCTCGCGGACCTCGGCGTCGAGGCGTCGCTGGTGGTCTCGACCCGCGGCGAACTGGAGACTGCGGACGTGGCGATCCCCGAGACGGACGCCGACGACGAGCGCGACGCACCGGCCTGTCTGTGCGAGGGCGGCGAGTTCGCTGCCGCGATCGAGCGCGTCGCGGCCGCGGTGACCGGCCGAGAGATCACGGCCGAGGTGGATTCCGACCGCGGCCTCCTCGGAGCAGTCGGAGAGTACGTCGGTCGGTAGGCGAACGGAGCGCATCGAGAAGCGAGGGACGGCGGTCCCCGCCGTCTCCACCGGCTACCGCAGGTCCGACGCGGTGCTCATCGTCTCCGCGAGGGCGTCACGCTTGGAGACGAGCGCGTCCTCGGCCAGTGGCGCAGCGGCGTCCCGGCGGACAGTCTCGGCGAGTTCGGGGATCGGATCGTGGGTCTCGACGTACGCCGCGAGCGCGAACTCCGCGTCGTCGGCGCCCGTGAGTTCGAGGGCGTCGGCGCGGGAGAGGCGGCCGTCGAGCCAGTCGCGGAGCACCTGCCTCGCTGTCGGCGCGAGCGGCGTCACCCCGTCGAACCCACAGCGGTGGAGGAGCTTCGCGGCCGTGACTGGCGCGAGCGCGGCCGCCTCCCCCGCCTCGCCGACGCTCGCGCCCGACTCGTAGCGATCGAGGACGGTACCCGCTGCCGCCGCCGTACACGGGAGGTCCGATTCGTACTCCCGGAGGCGCGCGTCGCGGTCGACGTCGGTGTCGTCGACGGTCGCGACACCCCGGTCTACCTGCTCTGTCGTCAGCTCCAGCCCCGCCGCGATCTCCGACAGTCCCATCGGTTGCGACTACCCGCTCGTCGCCCCAAGAACCTTCGGGCCGATTCTCACACGCGATATTGGAACCGACCGGTTACCGGTACGTTAATCCTGGGCCTCACGGAATCGAAACCCCGTTTTCTCCCGTCTTTAAATATCCCTTCGCGACCGAGTTTCACGTGTGATGAGTGAAGCACCCACTGCCGACGCAGAGGCGACGACCAGTGCCTGCCCGGAGTGCGGCGGCCGCCCGGAGACGACGAGCGGGGAGACGGTCTGCGGCGACTGCGGACTCGTGCTCACGGAGCACCGCATCGATCACGGCCCAGAGTGGCGCTCGTTCCAAGACGACGATACGGACCCGAAGCGGACGGGGGCGCCCCTGACGCGGTCGCGACACGACAGGGGGCTCTCGACGGAAATCGGCCGCTCGACGCGCGTGAAGGGACGGAAGCGCCGGCGACTGAGCAGGATGCGCCGCCAGCACAATCGGGCACGCATCTCCACGAAGCGCGAGCGCAACCAGGTGTACGCCTTCACCGAGATCAGGCGACTCACCGGCGCGCTGTCGCTCCCGGACCGGATCCGCGATCACGCCTGCTCGCTTTTCGACTCCGCGCAGTCGGAGGATCTGCTCCGCGGTCGCTCGCTCGAAGGGTTCGCCGCGGCCTGCGTCTACGCCGCCTGTCGGGTCGCGGGCGTCTCGCGGACCGTCGCGGAAGTCGTCGACGCGGCGAAGGCGACCGAGGACGAACAGACGGCCGCCTACGACGCGATCAACCGCGAACTCGGGTTGCCTGTCGGGCCGATCGATCCCGCCGAGTACGTTCCCCGCTTCGCGTCACGGCTCGGCCTCGCCGACGAGGTCGAACGACGCGCCCGCGAGTACGTAGCCGAAGCCGAGGAGCGCGGGATCTCCGTCGGCCGGAACCCGAGCGGCGTCGCCGCCGCCTGTCTGTACACCGCGGGCCGCGACGTCGGCGCGGATCTGACACAGCGGGAGGCCGCCGAGGTGGCGGACGTGACGCCGGTGACGCTCCGGTCGACGTACAAGCAGCTCCGCGAGACGGAGTAGGCGGCTGCGAGAACCCAGTCACCACGATAACGAAAAAATAATGCTGACAAGTGACAGGTTGTGAGTATGCTGGATTGGCTCCGCGAGCGGATCGGTGGGAGCGAGGGAGTCGACTACACTGTCGATTACGCGGAGACGAGAGCCGCGTTCGAGTCGTTCGTCCGCGGCGAGGGCGTGACCACCGACGGCGACACCGAAGAGCTGATCGAGCGGTTCGAGGGGATTCTCTCCCGATACGACGAGATCAGCGCCGAGGTGGAAAGCGCGACGAATGAGATCACCGAGGACGGCGAAGTGACGCTCTGGGACACGGTCGGCAACGAGCAACTCCCCGAGTGGCAGGAGGAGAATCCGACTCTCGTGGCGGAGCTCGAGTCGCTGAACGAGGAGTTCGACCAACTGATCGAGGAACTGAATCCCGACGAATCGGCGATCGACGAGGGTGGGCCGATCACCGAAGTGAACGCGTTCTATCGGAAGTTGAACAACGCCGGATGGCTGACGGAGTAGGCCGGACGGAAGCCCGACCGAAACGGACTGTGTAGTTCGAGCATCCCCAGACTCTCACACCCGCTCTATCTTCCGAACTGCGTCTGCGACCTCGTCGATTGCCCGCGCCGCCCGCGTCGCCGGCGCCGACCGGACGACCGGCCGGAACGAGTCGAGCGTCTCCCCCATCCGCGGATCCGCTGGCACGGCGACAGCAGGTGCGCCCAGCACGTCCTCGAATGCGTGTTCCGGCGGGTCGTCGACGGCGCGGTTGATCACGACCGCGACGAGTCCCGCGTCGAGTTCGCGGGCGAGTTCCCGCGCTCGGACGGCGTCGGCGAGCGCGTACGACTGCGGCGACGCCACGACGACGCAGGCATCGGCGACGGCCAGCGGCACGCCCGCATCCGCCCGCATTCCGGCCGGACAGTCGACGACGACGTCGCCGTATGCTGCCTCGACGTCGCGCAGCGTCTCCGCGAGCGCCGTGACGTCGGCCGCTCGCGCCCCGGCGAGCGAACGGCCACACGGGAGTAGCCGGACCGGACCGCCCCCGCGCACCGCCTCGATCGGATCCGCCCGGCCGGCGAGGACGTCGTGGAGATCCGGGCCCGGATCGATCGGGAGGTCGGCCATCCCCACGTCGGCGTCGACCACCGTAGCGTCGAGCGCTGCTCCCAGTTCGACCGAGACTGTCGACTTCCCGACTCCGCCCTTCCCGCCGGTGACCGCGAGAATCATCGTCTCCCCGTCGTGTCCGGCACGTCAGCTGACGCGGCCTCGGATTCGACAGACGCCGACGCGTTCGAAAGCGCCGACAGGACCGGCTCCGGATCGGCAGCGGTCGCTCGCGCCTGAAGATCGTCGATCCGATCTGCGACGGCCCGGAGCGCGTCGAGGTCCCGGGCGAGAGACTCCGGCAGATCTGCGAGCGCATCGAGACCTCCGCCGGCTTCGAGGGTCGCGGCCGCCCCCGACGCGGAAGCGTCGGTCAAGCCCTCCGCGTGTTCCACGCGGGTTTCGACTTCGGCCAGCCAGCGGTCGATCGCCGGCGGGAGATCCGGATCCTCGTCGCCCTCGCCGTCGCCTGGCCGTCGCGAAACGTCGTTCCGGAGGGCATCGTGGTTCGCGTTGCTCGCGTCGTCCGCTGTCTGGAGCGCGTCGCTTCCGGTGCCCGATCGCTCGACCTTCTCGACGACCCCCCCTGCTGCGGTTACAAGCTCTGCGCCACGACCTCGTCCGTCTCCCGCAGTCGTCGGAACCGCGTCAGCGGGTGGTCCGGCGCGTCCGAGCGATCGAACAGCGGCGGCGACCCGATCCGAATCGCACTCCTCGCTGTCGGCGGGGCCCAGCAGTTCGACCGAGACAGCCGCCGGATCCTCACTGGCATCGCCGTCGCGCTGCTCGTGGTTTGGAGTCGGACAGGCGTAGCCGACACCCAGCTGTCCCTCGGCGGGGATGACGCCGTGGAAGCCGTCTCTGTCCCAGCCGGCCGCCGGGACTCCTTCGCGCCTCGGCGGGAGGACTGGGCCGTCGAGTTCGTTGATAATACGAACGGCAAGCGCGACCGAAACGTCGCTGTGGAGTTCGATCCGAACCAGCGTGACACCGCCGACGGCGGTCGTCGAGACTATCTCCTGTACCGGCGTCGCGCTGTCCTCAGTCGGCGTAACGCGGAGATCGTGTTCCGAAGACGTCCCGCCCTGCCCGTTCTCGGCGATCGACTGCGTCCTTGGGTCGGATAGCACGAGGTCTCTGGCATCGGATTCGTACAAAAACCTCCGGGGCACTCGGGGATAGCGTCACCGCACGATGACGGGGATCTCAAGCCTGTCGAACGCTGGTTCGGGACCGCCGAGAACCTCTGCGGCCCCAGCGGTGACGACGACGGGGGCAGCCACCGGGGCGATGTGGGCCACGGCAAGCGCGTCCGGAAGATCGGAATCCGCGGCCGGGTTGGCGGCGCTGACAGCGCTGATCTGCGACGCGAACTGCCGGCGGGCGTCGCGGAACTCCGGTTCGACGGTCTCGACTTGGACCTCCCGCGCGGCGCGTTCGAGATTGCCGAGCCGGTCTTCCAGTTCGAATCGAGCGTCCCGTTCGTCACGTGCGTCTCGGGCCCGCGCTTCCAGAAGTGAGAGCCGCTGATCGGCGGCGACACGCTCCGTCGCGGCCTCGGAGAGCTCCCGGGTCGCCTCCGAGAGCGACTGCTCGGCCGCCCCGAGCGCCGGCCCGTCGCCGGCGTCTCGGAGTGCTTCCACCCGCCCGCGAATCGTCGCGACGCGCTCTCTGAGCCGTTCGGTCTCCGCACCCGCCTCGGCGGCACGACGGCGCGCCTCGCGGAGTTCCGCGGCACCGACTTCCGGTTGCGATTCTCGAAGGGCGCGGCAGGTGGCTCGGATCTCCCCGTCGTACTCCGTCTCGATACCGCGGGCGACGGCAACCGCAGCGAGCGCGGCGCGCCGATCGAGCGAGACCTCCGGAGTGAGCGGCGATACGTGAGTGTGGACTGGCCCCGGTACCGGCGCGTGAACCCGCGGCACATCAGCCGGTGTGGGACAGCCAGCTGCGATCGCAGTGTCGAGCACCGCCGGTGAGAGCCGCGCGTCGGTGTCGACGCCGCGGAGATCGACGACCGGTCCTTCACAGGTCGTGCCGTCCGGTAACCGGATGGAGAACTGCCGATCGGCCGTAACGGGCGTCGTGGCGGATGCCGACCTCACAGTTCCTGTCCGCGCATCTCGCTCGCCTGCGGATGCTCGGTTCCGGCCGCGAACTTGTCGTACGGCGTGCTCGGGGAGTCGCGTTCCTCGTACGCCGCGGCTGCCTCCCGCACGGCGTCGGGGGCGTCGGCGAATTCGTTGAACGGCTCCGTCCGCTGGATCTGGACGTCTTCGGCGTGACGTTGGCGGAACCGACACGCCAGAAACGCCGCGTACTCGGTCTCCCGCAGCAGCGCGGCGCGGCCGAACCGACGAACGACGGTCTCATCGTGCGCTCGACACGCGTTTCGTAACGTCTCGCGCGCCCGGCGCGAGTAAGTCACAACCAACAACACGGCGACGACGACGTCTCCGTGCGGGGGTAAAATTCCACCTACATCGGCGAGACGTCCTGTCCCTGTATTGACGAGACGTGCGTCGCCTACGTCCACGGGACGTATCCCCCTACGTCGCCGAGAGGTAGGTTCCCGATATCGGCGAGAGGTACGTTCCCTATATCGGCGAGACGTCGACGTCGAGGGCGGCGGGATCGACGTCGACCAGATCGGCGATTCGCTCGCGCGCCGCGGACTCGCTTTCGGCGACGACGACGAGTCCGTGGGCCTGTCCCGCGCCGGTCGCCCGGTACGGTCGCAGTCCCTCCTCGCTCTCGAAGTCGGTGGCGTACGTCCGGAGGATCCCGACGACGCGCTCTTCGGTCGCCGCGAGGTCGGCCTCGCCGGCCTCGAAGTCCCGGAGCGTTTCCTCGATGTTTCGGAGTGCGGAAATTCGGTCCATCTACGTGGTCCGGAGGTAGTCGGTTCGCGGTTCGTACACCTCGCCCTTCCGCCGGAGGTTCTCGACCTCGCTTTCGGCCTTCGCCTCGTCGAGGCCGAGATCTGTCGTCGCCCGGTCGATCACCTCGCCGATGGGCGCACCCTCCTCGTACTCGTCTTCGAGATCCTGGATCAGCCCCTTCAGATCCTTGATCCGGTCGCGCTGGTTCTTCGAGGTCCCCGTCTCGACGATGTCGGCGTCGAACTCGCCGGTCTCGGGGTCCATCCCGATATCCCGGAGACACGACTCGACGATGTCGGTGACGCGGACCGCGTCCTCGCGTTCGACGGTATCCGAGAGCCGGAGCCGCGCCGACGCCTCCGAGAGCCGGACGAGCGCCTCGAGTTTCCGCGCGGTCACCGGCACGGGCGCGTCCTCGTCTGCGCCCTTCGCCCGGAAGTCGACGTAGAACTGCCGGATGACCTCCTTGGCCTCGTCGGTCATCGTCGGGTAGCAGTTGCGCTTCGCGTAGGCGATGTACTTCCGCAGGAGTTCGGCGTCGATCTCGGGGGTGACGTCCTCGGTCGCGCTGTCGATCTCCTCGTCGCTGAACTCCGAGGTCGGTACCTTCGTCTTCTGGGTGTGGAGCTCTCCCGCGTAGTTCGTATTGATGATGTGCTCTGCGAGTTTGGCGTCGCTTTCTGGATCCGGGTCGTCGGTCACGGTGAAGATCAGATCGAACCGCGAGATGAGCGCGGGTTCGAGGTCGATCTGCTCGCCGATCGGCTCGTACTGGTCGAAGCGGCCGTACTTCGGATTCGCCGCACCGAGCAGCGAACACCGTGATTTGAGGGTGGCGTTGATGCCGGCCTTCGAGACCGAAATCGAGTTGTGGAGCACGACCCCCTGGCTTACGAACGTGTTCGTCGGTTCGACGGTCACGTCGTAGACCCACTCACAGGCGTGTTCGCCCTCGTTCGGGACCGTCTCGACGTCCGTCACGCGGTAGTAGCGGAGGTCACAGCGCGATTCGAGCGCGTCGAGCCGCTTCTCCGCCGTATCGAGGGCTGTTTCGACCGCATCGACGGCTGCAGCCAGCATCGAGTCTCGCTTCTCAGCCGAGTAGCCCCCGTTCTCGGCGTAGTGGACCGCACTCGTCGTCTCACCCGAGAGCCGTTCGGCGAGCTGTCGCCCGGACCAGCCGGCGGTCGCTCTCAGATCTGCGAGCGTCGATACCGAATCGAGATCGGAGCGAACCGTCTCGATCCTCTCGCGAAGCGATTCGACGGCCGATCGAACCGTGCTGATCCGGACGCCGTACCCTTCGTCGAGTATCGGCCGGTACGTGCCAGTCAGCGGAACACCGAGCAGTCGTTTCAGCGACCGGATCTCCTCGGCTGCGCTCGTCGGGAGGACGTCGTGGTGCCGTTCCGTCGCGTTGCTCCGAGCGACGAACTCCCGCGCCTTTTCGTAGCGGTCGTCCGCCGGGTCGACGACCGCCTCGACGAACCGTTCCGTCGAATCGCCCATCACGTAGGTTTTCCAGGAGTCTTCGGCCCTGTGGTGGTGGATCCGAGACGCGATGCCGATCTTCAATAGCGCGTCCGCGTAGTCCTCCGCCAGTCCCGAAGAGGTGGTCGAAAACGACATCGCCTCGCTCTCGACGCCGCCGTCGCCGGCGAACGCGCCGACGAGGAACCGGCGGATCTCTTCCTCCGAGGCCCCGAGGACGGCGTCCGGGATCCGCTTTTCCCGGGATTTCCGCATTACGCTCGGGAAGTTCGAGTCGAACCACCGGTAGAGCTTCGTCGACACCCAGCGTTGCGTCGTCGTTCCGTGTTCGTTGACGGTATCGGTACTGTCGAGACCGAAGACGTCCGTCATCAGCCGATCCATCCGCGCGAGCAGCCGGTCGTCCTGATTCGAGAAGCCGATCTCGTGCGTTCGACCGCCCGAATACGAGTGCCCCTCCGCGGTCAACAGCCCGAGGATCTCGGCCAGGTCGGGCGACAGCTCCGTCGGGAGGTCGACGTCACGCTCACGGCCGCGGTGTTCCTCCTCCGCCAGCGGCTGCGGCGCCGCGGAGTTCGGGAGCTTCCGCGGTGCGGGAACGAAGTCGCCCTCGGTCACCTCCGCGGCCTCGACGGTGCCAATCTCGCCGTCGGCCTCGACGAACATCGGATGTTCCGGCGTGACGAGCACTGATCGACCGTTCGAGAAGGAGACGCGAACGAATTTCTCGGGCGCCTCGTGTCGGCTCACGCGGTCGACCGGGACCTTCTCGACGTCGTTGTCGTCGAGGTCGACCGTGTGGACGCCGACGTCCTCTGTCGGGAGAATCTCGCAGTCGACGCCGTCGACGACCTCGTCGGCGCGGTCGTCCATCAGCGAGTCGACGAACGGCCCGATTTCGACGCGGCGGCCGTCCGAGAGGAGGATCTCCGAGGAGGGGTGATACGACTGCTGCTCCAGCGCCTCGTGCATTGCGCTTCGATCCTCGGAGTTGTGTACGATCATCCCGTTTGCGACGAAGTTGTGCGTTCCCTGGACGGTGAGGTCGTACACGCGGGTGTCTTGGTCCACCTCAATACGTTGCACACTCTCGATCATCCCGGTCGAGACCCCAGTTTCAGGCGGCTCCCGATCTGCGGGAGACGCGGGCGTTGCACCGGATACAGGAGATGAGTCAGAGCGAACACCGCCGTCGGTGAATGCAGACCGTCCATCGACTGGAACGTATACTGTATCGCCAGCACCGAGCGCCGCTGCAGGACGTTCGACACGCTTGCCGTCCTCAAACACGAAGAACGGATGATCTGCCGTCGCTGTCAATTCCGCCCCGTCGGTTAACGAAACACGGAACAACGTATCCGGGGCGTCGTATTCGTGGACAGCCGTGACTGGCCGCCGAACGATCCGCTCATCGTCGGTCATCGTCCACACGTCGAGGTCGAGGTCGCGGATCGTTCGCCCGTTCGGAAGTTCCTCGATATCGCCCTCGACTGCAATCTCGTCGGCAATATCCCTGATTCGAGTCCGACTACCGTCACCGAGTCGAACGAGCGTCTCTCCGGTCACGCATCGCATCTTGTCGAGTTCGTCCACAGCCGCGATCCCCTTGTCGGCCAGCACCAGCGCGCCTGCTTCGAGCGTCCACTGCTGTCCGTCGCCGAAATCATCGCGTACAGCCGCTGCAGTTAACCCCGCGGACGAACTGCCTTTCCCGGAGGTGTACACAGAGCGGGGAGCGATATTGCGTATATATTGAAGCATCGCGGAGTTGTGAGAGACGATCCCATTCGTCAGGTACGAATGCGTGTCTGCAATTTCGAGGTCGTACACCCACTCCTCGTCAGGTGTGACCGTCTCAATCGACTCGATCTGATCTGTAGCGACACCTCCATCGGCCGTGACCCTCGTAGAGTCGTCGACCGCAGCCCCCGTCGTCCCCTTCGTATTCGTAGGCGGTCCCGAAATCGCGACCGACAGTCCTGTCTCAAGTTCGTCTGCAACCACCGACTCCAACCGTCCGCCACGATCGACGAACAGCGGATGCGACGGTGTTACAGTCAGTTTCTTCCCGTTCGCAGTCCGGATCCGGTACATCTCCTCGGGCGCTTCTCGCTTCCAGACCTTTGTCGCCTGCCGCGTGGTGATCGAACCATCGTCAGCCATCGACGGAACTTCGAGGTCGACGCTATCCCAGACGCCATCATCGACTGGCTTCGGATCGTCGAGATTGTTCTCTACTAGCTGCCGGATCGGAACCTCCGATCCGTCTGCAAGTGTGACGAGTGTATCGCCTGCCACGCACTTGCCAGTACCGGGGTCCCCGATAAGCAGCATATGGAGGTCGCCGCGGATCCGCGAGCCGTCCGGGAGATGCTTCGTCACGCCCGAGAACAGCTGGAGGATCATCGCGAGTTTCTCCTCCTCGTAGCCGTAGATCGAGGGCGCGACGGAGTCGACCATCTTCTGGTGGATGTCCGGCTCGTTCGAGAGGTCGACGATCTCGGCGACGTCGGCCTCCGTGATGTTCATATCCTCGAACTCCTCGTCTTCGATCTCGACGGCGACGCCGTCCATATAGAGATCGAAGATAGGCGTCTTCTCGTTGCCGGAGGTCTGCTGTTCGATGTGGAGCACGCCCGTGACCGTGACGTGATCGCCGGCGGTCACCCGACCGGTGATGTCGTCCTCGAGGTCGACGTCGATGTTCTGCGGCGTCTCGCCGCCCCGCAGGCCCTCGGGGCTCTCCTGGACGCGCACCTTCTGGGCGTCGACGAACTCCGATTGATCGAAGTCGACGTGGAACGGCCCCTGGCGCTCGCAGCCCTGACACTCGTGGGGTTCCTGGAAGCCGCTGTCGCTCTGGGGGATGTAGGTCATCGTCCCGCAGCGCTGGCACTCGAAGGCGGCCTCGGTGATCTTCGGGCGTACGTCCGTCGCTTTGCGGACGATTCCCTGTACCTCGATGATTCGGCCGATGTGGTCGTCGTGGACGCGGATGTCGCGGATGTCGACCGTCTCCGGGAGGTTCGTGAGCCGGACGTGCGCGCGGCCGAGTTTGACGTCCGCGGGCAGGTCATAGAGCCGGAGCGCCTCCTCGGCGTACTCCTGGTGTTGGTCGGGTTTGTTCCGGTACTCCTCGGCCAACTCCGCGTCGAACTTGTAGAGGTCGTCGTGATCGATGTACAGCGACCGCTGTTCGTTGGGGTACTTCTGGGCGAGCGTCCCGATCTCGTCGCGGTAGTACTTGCGGTAAAACTGGATGAACCGGTCGGTGATATCGGAGGGGTTCGGGGCCTGCGCCATCGCACCGGAGTAGGACCCTCATCGGGTAAGAGTCTTCGCCACCCGGAGCGGAAGTAATCAGCTGGCCCGATCCGAACGCGGGATCACGGATTTGCGGGACCCTCCTACAGCGAAACATCCGTCTCGATGTCCTCGGTAGCTTCCTCGAGTCCGTCGCGGCGTGCGTCCGCCGCCAGCCGAGAGGACAGATCCGCGTCCGTGAGCAGGTCGGAGAACCCGTCGCGGAAGCGATGGTTGACCCCTCGGGAGGCCAGGTCGGCTTCGACGACGCGCCGGTAGCGGCTGACTGTCTCCGCGTCGGGATCCGTATCGAGCGCGGCCGCCAGCGATCCGTCGATTGCGCAACCACTGTCGTCAGATGCCGCCAAGACGGCGCGCCGGAGCCGCTCGTACCGCACGGGAGCCTCCCGATCGGACTCTGCGACGAGGTGGAGGTCCATCCGCGCGTGAAAGACGGTCTCCGCGTCGGCGTCTGCCGACAGCGAGTCCGCGAGGGCGGCGTCGGCCGCGTCGGACCACGACTCCGCGTCGGCGCCGGCCGCGTCGGGGTCGAAGAACCCGCGAACGATGCGGAGCAGATCGGCGGGCGAAAGCGACGACACGAACTCGTACCGGTCCCGCATCGCCGCGATCAGGTCCGCGAGTCGCTCGTCGACGGCGTCGTCGTCGCAGTCGGCCGAAATCGACCCCCGCGGCGTCGACTGCGACTCGGTCACGGTCTCCTCGCCGGTCGTTTCAACGAAGAGATCCCGGAGTTCGGCCGTCTTTTCGTCCATCGGAACCCTCTAGGGGATGCGGACGTACAAACATTACCTTCGTAAACCGAAGTATTAATACTGGTTTACGAGATGGGAGAGAGTATGTCGACAGACACGCAGTCGGTCGAACTCGTCGGCGAGGACGTCGTCGGCAACGTCGCGCGCGCGGCGCTTTTCGCGGCGCTTACCGGCGCGTTCGCGTACGTATCGTTCCCGAATCCGATCTCGCCAGTTCCGGTGAGTCTCCAGGTTCTCGGCGTGTTCCTCGGAGGCGTCTTCCTCGGCCCGGTCTGGGGTGGCGCCTCGATGGTGTTCTACCTCGCTGCCGGGGCGGCCGGAGCGCCGGTCTTCGCCGGCGGTTCCGCCGGACTCGGGCCGCTGCTCGGATACACCGCGGGCTATCTCTGGTCGTACCCGATCGCCGCGGCGGTGATCGGCGCTGTCGTCCACGGCTTCGACGGCATCGGCGACCTCGAGGCAGTCGCGACCGTCCGGCTGGTCGGGGGGATGGTCGCGGGCACGGTCATCATCTACGCGCTCGGGACCGTCGGCTTCTCGCTCGTCCAGAACGTCGGCCTCGTCGAGGCTTTCACCGTCAGCGCGGTGGCCTTTATCCCCTTCGAGGCGGTGAAGATCGCCGCAGCCGTGGGGATCGTCCGAAGCGACGCCGCCGCGGCTGCTTGAGGCGATGACAGACAATACCCGGGAGCGGACCCCCACGCGGCCGTGATCCGGACCGAGGGGGTCGTCCACCGCTACGGCGACGTCGTCGCCGTCGACGACGTCTCCATCACGATCCCCGACGGCGAGTGTGTGATCGTCGCGGGGGCGAACGGCTCCGGCAAGACGACGCTGGTCCGGCACTTCAACGGACTGTTGGATCCGGACGAGGGCCGCGTGACGGTGAACGGCCGCGACGTCGGCGCGGACACCGTCGCCGCCCGGACGGCCGTCGGGATGGTGTTCCAGGAGCCCCGCGATCAGCTCGTCGCCGCGACGATCGGCGCGGACATCGCCTTTGGGCCGGAGAACCTCGGCCTCGACCGGGCGGAGATCGACCGGCGCGTCCAGACGGCGCTTGCGGCGGTGAATCTGGCCGGCCGCGAGGACGAGCGGGTCCACGAACTCTCCGGTGGCGAGCGCGAGCGTGTCGCGATCGCGGGCGCCCTGGCGATGGAACCGGACCACCTCGTCCTCGACGAGCCGTTCACCGGCCTCGACGCGCCCGCGCGGGAGTCGGTGCTGGATCGACTCCGTGCGCTCTCGGCGTCCGGCACGGGAATCGTGGTCGTCACCCACGATCTCCGGGACATCCTGGATCTCGCAGACCGGGTGGTCGCGATGGCGGACGGCCGGGTCGTCGTCGACGACGATCCGGCGAACGCGGTCGAAGCGCTGCCCGAGTACGACGTCTGCGTGCCGGAAGCGTGGCGACCGAAGCGCACCGAATCCGATGTGAAATGTTAAGCTACCATCCCGGCGACTCCTTCGCCCACCGGCTCGATCCGCGGACGAAACTGCTCGCACAGGCCGCGTTCGCTGTCGCGGCGTTCGCGCACACGACGCCCCGCGGGCTCGCGGTGCTCACGGTCGTGACCGGCGCGTTTCTCGCCGCTGGACGACTCTCGCCGTGGCGTGCGCTCGTCGGGTATCTGCCGGCGCTTCCCTTTCTGGTCGCCGGCCCGCTGGTCTCCGTCGTCGAGGTGCGCGCGTGGGCCGTCGGGATCGACCCCGCCGCGGCTGTCGAGCCGGTGCTGGCGAGCTACCGGGTCCTGCTGATCCTGCTCGTCTCGGCGGTCTATCTCCACACCACGCCCGTCCGCGACTCGCGCGCGGCGATCCAGCGGCTCGTGCCCGGCCGCGCCGGGCGGCTGCTCGGCGTCGGGGTCGCGCTCGTGTTCCGGTTTCTCCCGCTCCTGCGCGCGGATCTCGGCCGCATCCGGGACGCGTCTGCGGCGCGACTGGGTCGGGAGCGACCTCTGCGGGAGCGGATGCAGATCGTCGCGTCGGCGGGGCTCCGCCGGGCGTTCGACCGCGCGGATCAGCTCGCGCTCGCGCTCCGGGCCCGGTGTTTCGCGTGGAACCCGACGCTCCCCACGCTGCGGTTCGCGCGGCGGGACGTCGTCGGGCTCGTGACCGCCGCCGCGCTCGTCAGCGCGGTACTGCTCTGAGCGGCGCGCTCAATCGTCAGTCGTTTCTGTACTCCTTCTCGAACCCGCGGAACTCCGTCCGGTGGGCCTCCTCGTCGGCCAGAAGTGTCACCGCGAGATCCTCCGTCACCGGATCGTCAGCTTCCTCGGCGGCCTTGATGAGCGCGCGGTAGGTCTCGATGGCGCCCTCCTCGGCGTCGAGGACGCCCTCGATGACCGAGAGCACGTCCGTCGTGTCCTCCGGCGGCTGGAGGCTCGTCTGGGTCGCCTGGAACGCGGCCGAGCCCGGCGGGTGTTCGTCGAGTTGTTTGAGTCGATTGCCGAGCTGCTCGGCGTGAGTGAGTTCCTCCTGGATGTCCTGCTGGAGTGACTCTTTGATCTCTTCGGCGCGGACGCCGTCGAGCACGATCGAGTTCGTCAGGTAGTTCATCACCGTCTCGATCTCGTCCTGATAGGCCTTCTGGAGCAGTCGAATAACCTCGTCTGACATAACAGTCGTATTTCGCACGCAGGCGACAAGAGACTACCGACGATGCACCAGAGTGGAGGCCGTGATCCGTGCGGGAGCATGGAGTCGGACCCGGACGCGCTGGGTGGTGATCCCGGCCTATCCCCGCGTCCCGTCGACGTCGATGGCGTCGACCGGACAGATATCCACACAGAGCATACAGTCGATACACTGGTCCTCGTACGTCGGCTCGACCTTCCGCTCGGACTCGGGGTGGCCGGGCGTCTCGACCCACGTGAACACGTCGACCGGGCAGTTCTCCAGACAGGCGCCGTCGGCGACACAGAGGTCGTAATCGACCGCGACGTGCATCCCGTGGATCCCCAGCTGCTCCGGCGGCTCGACCGGCCCCCAGACGTCGAGGCCGTTCTCCTCGCCGGCCCGCTCGCGGTTCTCGTCGAAGTTCGGGTCGATTCCCATTACTCAGCTGTACTCGTGTGAGCAGCAAAACACCGTCGGAATCGGGAGCGGGGCGGTCGGACGGCAGTTCGGACCGACAGCGGCGCGGCTGCGGACAGATCCGACGGACCGAGCCGCCGTCGACCCGACGCTTAAGAGCCGCCGCACGGACGAACGGATATGCGACACGTCAACGAAGCCGACGTGGAGTGGAGCGAGACCAAACGGGAGGAGACGCACTTCCGCCGGAAGCAACTGTCCAGCGCGGCCGGGGACAACGACCTCGGGACGAGCCTCTACGAACTCCCGCCGGGCGGCGCCTCCTGGCCGTACCATTTCCACACCGCCAACGCGGAGGCGGTCTACGTCCTCCACGGCAGTGGCGTCCTGCGGACGCCCGACGGTGAGACGCGGGTCGAATCCGGCGACTTCTGTTCGTTCCCGCCCGATTCCGACGGCGCCCACCGACTGCACAACGACGGCGACGAGCCGCTCCGATACCTCGCGATGTCGACGATGCGCGACACCGACGTGACGGTCTACCCGGACTCTGACAAGATCGGCGTCTACGCGGGCGCTGCTCCGGGCGGTGACAAGGCCGAGCGCGTCGTCTCCGGGTACTACCGGCGCGAGGACGACGTCGACTACTGGGAGGGCGAGGAGTGATCGCGGGCGGCTACGCCGACGATTCGATCTGCGAGAGGACGCGCTGTGCTATCGTCCGATCCTCCGGCGGCGCGTCAGACTCGACGCGCGTTCGGAGGATCTCCTGAAGATAGTCGAGTTCCGCGGACTCGAATGGCTCGTCGGCCTCGATCGTCCGGAGCAGCTCGACGGCGTCTGTGGGATCTTCGTCCGCGTCGACGAGTCGGTCGATTTCGGTGGCGACGGCGGCGTGGACGGCCCACGTCTCTTCGCGGGTCAGATCGAGTGATACCGGGGAGTTGTGCGGGGGAGCGGTCATACACGTGCCTCCGTGTGAAAGTATGATTGAGGGGGCACAAATATGTGGGGGGTGTTGGCATATATCACGCACGACGGCGACGGGGCGACTCCCTATCCGACGACCCGCTGTCGGACCTGGCGGACGTACGTGGTGAAGTTCTCGAAGAGGCGTTTGGCCTGGCAGGCCTCGGCGTAGTTCTCCTCCGTAATTCCCGCGAGCACCGATTCGATCCGCTCGTCGGGGAGGTCTTTCCCCTTCGTGATCGCGGTGGCTGTCTCTCTGTCGTACTCGGGGTGGAACTGGACGCCCCAGGCGTTGCCGCGGCGGAAGGCGTGGATCCCGTAGTCGTTCTCGGCGAGCAGGTCGGCCCCCGGTGGCAGTTCAGTCACCGCGTCGGAGTGGCTGGTGAAGACGGTGAAAGAGTCCGGGACTCCCGCGAACAGTTCGTCGTCTGCGGTCCGACGGACCTCGCGGTAGCCGAGTTCGTACTCGCCCATCCCCTCAACGTGGCCGCCAAGCGCCGACGCGAGCACCTGGTGGCCGTAGCAGACGCCAAGGATCGGCAGCCCGCGTTCGTGTGCGTCGGCGACGTACTCGACGAGCGGGCGGATCCAGTCGCGGTCCCAGTAGACCGACGCGCGAGACCCGGTGACGACGACGCCGTCGAAGCCCAAATCCGCCGGGCGCTCGTTTGCCGTGACGTCAAACTCCACGAGGTCGGCGTCGAGTTCCCGGCGGAAGTTCCGCGGCGTGTGCTCGTCGTCGTGGGAGGCGTTCAACAGTGCGAGCCGCAACCGATCCTGACCGCTACTCATCGATTGGCCTGACGCAGCGGGAGAAAAAGTGCCTTGCGCCCGGGGGCAGTCCTGCCGGACTCTCGGACGGAGCGCGACCGGAGCGACAGTCGACCGACAGAGTCCGACAATGCGCGGAATCGGGCCGGCCACCACGACGGCCTATACCCCGTCGAGAAAGGCGAGCAGTTCGTCGTTGACGCGCCGCGACGCCTCGACGTGGACGAGGTGGCCGGCGTCGTCGATGCGGCAGAACTCCCCCCGCGGCAGCCCCGCCGCGAGTTCCGCCCCCCGCGACGGCGGCCACACGGCGTCGTCCCCACCGTGGACGACGAGCGCCGGCTCGGTCACTTCGTAGAGCGAATCGGCGACGTCGAAGTCGGCGACGGCGTCGGCCTGTGCGGCCCAGGCCTCGCGGCCCGCGTCCTCCGCGGCGCGCCACTCGATCATCTGCTCGACGGCGTCCGGATGCGCATCGACGAACGCTGCCGAGAGGCCTGCCCTGAGCGACCGTTCCAGTGCCGCGTCGTCGTCAGGCGCGCCCCAGAGCGGATCGAGGTCGAGTCCGGCGCCGTCGGCCGCGGTGCCGACGAGAACGAGGCTGCGCACGCGGGACGTAGTCAGCGCCGCCTGCAGGGCGACCATCCCGCCGAGGCCCGCGCCGACGACGTGGGCGGCGCGAACGTCCGCATCGCGGAGGACCGCCACGAGATCAGCGACGAGCGTGTCGACCGGATAGGGTCCAGGCGGCGCGTCCGAGCGACCGGCGCCGCGGACGTCCGTTACGAGGCTCCGGTAGGGGCCCGAGACGGCGCCGTGCTGCCAGCCCCACTGCCACGCGCCGTACCCCACGTCGCCGACGAACACGACCGTCTCGCCGTCGCCGCTGGTCTCGTAGTAGAGGCCGACCTCGCCGTTCGTCGCTGTGGGCATACCCGGGACTTGCGCGAACGACGGCTTATGGTTCCCGGTCCGCGCGAGGATACCGTGTCAGCGCAGGAGGACGGACCATCCGTCCTCGGTGCCGTCAGACTCGATGACCGCGTCGAACAGCGTCTTGAGCAGTTCGACAGTCTGATCGTCTAACAGGTTCGGATCGAGGAAGAACTGCCCCCGTGCGTCCGCCGTCTGGAGCCGGGTCGTGAGGACGTGGAGAAACCGATAGAGGATCTGCGGGTCGGCGTACTGGAGTAGCACCGACAGCGAGTCGATGACCACCACCGCGTCGCTCCACTCGGTGAGATACGGGGTGGCCTTGACCCCGATCCCCGTGAGATTCGACGGTGTCGCGACGTTCTCGACGGCGACGTCGCGGTCGCCTAAGTCCGAGTCCGCGAGGTCCGGCGTCGTCACGACCGCCGCCGCGTCAGGCGCTGTCCCGAGCACTTCACACCACTCGTCGTACCACGTTGCCGGCGATCGGGAAAAGCAAACGGCGAGCAACTGGGCGGACTCCGGGTCATCTATCAGGAGCCGTTTGATCTCCTCGTCGGCCGAGCGGGCCGACTGTGGTCGGAGAACCAGGACGGTACCGACATCTGCTGCCTCTGCTAGCGCCTGGTCTAACGAAGCCACAGTATTAAGTATCCAACAGCTTCCGATAAGTCTTGTGCGATCTGCGGTCGATTGCCGATGGGAGACTGGTGGTAACTCTCGTCAGGCGCTTTCGGCCGCCCGGAGGATCTCCGGCGCCGCCTCGATCGCCTCGTCGAGGGCCTCGACATTCGGTCCGCCGCCCTGTGCGAAGTCCGGCGGCCCGCCGCCGCCACCGCCGACCTTCGCCGCGAGGCGGCCGACTACCTCGCCGGCGTTGATGCCCACTCCGTCGGGGACACCGACGACGAACTGGGCACTTTCGCCCGTCTCGGCGCCGAGGACCGCCACCTTGCCCTCGTCGACGAGTGCGTTCGCAGTCGCCCGCAGTTCGTCGGCGTCGCCGTCGAACCGCCGGATTACCGCTGGCGTGCCGTCGATGTCGACCGTCTCCTCGTCTGCGGCGGCGCGTGCCTCCGCGAGTTCCGTCTTCAGCCGGTCGATCGTCTTCCCGCGCTCCTTCCACTCGGTGAAGAAGCGCTCGGCCGTCTCGGGGACGTCTTCGGGGGTCACGTCGAGGATCTCGGCCGCGTCGTACAGCGCATCTTCGGTCCGCTGTGTGGCCTCGATGGCGGCGTCGCCGGCCGAAAAGACGATCCGCTCGACGCCGTCCTGGACGGGTTCGGTGGAGCGGATCTTGATCGCACCGATATCGCCGGTCCGGCTCACGTGGGTGCCGCCACAGGCCTGCACGTCGTCGCCGACGGTGATCGTCCGGATGTTCTGTCCCGGCGGGATCCCACCCTGGTACAGGTCGAAGCCGTGTTCCTTCTCGGCCTCGTGGCGGTCGGGCCAGTGCTGTTTGACAGTCAGGTTCTCCCGCACGATCTCGTTTGCGACGGCCTCGATCCGCCGTACCTCCTCCCGGGAGATGCGCTCGTAGTGGGCGACGTCGAGGCGGGCTCTGTCCGTGCCCTTCTGGGCGCCGGCCTGTCGGACGTGCTCGCCGAGGACCTGCCGTGCGGCGTAGCCGATGATGTGTGTCGCTGTGTGGTGTCGCATCAGCCGACGGCGCCGTTCGACGTCGAGTTGGCCGCGGACGAACTCGCCTTTCCCCGGGTTGCCGTCGGTCCGGTGGAGGACCACCCCGTCGCGGCTCTGGACGTCCGTCACCGCGACGGTCACGTCGTCGTTCGAGAGCGTCCCGTGGTCCGCGGGCTGGCCGCCGCCCTCCGGGTAGAACATCGTCTGATCGAGGACGACGTCGTACCCCTCCTCACGCTCGATGACGTCGAGGACGACCGCCTCGAACTCCGTCCGCTCCTGGTCGTCGTAGTAGAGTTTCTCCGTCTCGGGCAGGTCGTCGATCCGCTCGCTCCGCTCGATGGCCTCGCGGGAGGCGCCCTCGCCCTCGTGTCTGTCGGCGACGAGCGAGTAGAAGTCGTCGGGGACGTCGACCTCGGCGCCGCGGTCTTCGGCGATGTCCCGGACCATCTCGGGCTGGATGCCGTGGGAGTCGTACAGTTCGATGAGCTCCTCGGTCGGGATCGACTCCCCGCGGTCGGCGTACTCTGCGGCCAGGGTCTCGACCTTCCGGCGGCCCCGTTCCAGCGTCTCGCGGTACTTCCGCTCCTCGGTGCGGACGATGTCGCGGATCGTATCGCGGTTCTCGTAGTCGAGTCGCTCGGCCTGCATATCCACGAGTTCGTCCAGCGGGGCGTCGACGCCGACGTCGTCGACGAGCCGTTTGGTCCGGCGCAGCACCATCCGCGCAAGGTAGCCGGTGCCGACGTTCGAGGGGACGATCTCGTCGCCGAACATGTACGCGAGCGTCCGGCAGTGATCGGCGATGGCGTAGATCGTCTCCAGCGGTTCGAGGAGTTCCGTCAGTTCCTCGCTGTCGACGCCGAGTTCGTCCGCGACGTCCGCCCGCGCTTCCGTCAGGTCGTCGACCTCGTCGATGTCGAGATAGCCCGAAAGCTTCGCCGCGCGGTGGACGAGGTCTTCCTCCTCGTCGGACAGGGAGACGCCGGCGTTCTCCTTCAGGAACTCGATCATATCCGGGTAGACCGCCTCGTAGACAGTCGGAGTTCCCTGCGAGACCCACGTCCAGCGTTCGAGGCCGTAACCGGTGTCGACGATGTAGGTGTCCATCGGCGAGTACCGGTTGCCGTCCTTCATCTCGTAGTCGCCGTCCGGGTCCTGCTCCATCGACATAAAGACGAGCGTCGCCAGTTCGGCGCCCCGGTAGAGCACCTCGAAGGCCGGCCCGGCGTTGCCGCCGCCGACCCACGGGTCCTCGATGTACGTGATCTCCTCCAAGTTCGCGCCCATATGCTCGAAGAACTGATCGCAGAGCCGGACCGTCTCGTCCTTCCAGTAGACCTCCCCGGAGTAGGCGTACTCGTCGCCGGCCTCCTCGCGGGCGTTGAACGCGTGGTGGGCCATCATCTCGAAGGCCATCGTGTGCCGCCCGGTCTTGCCGACGTTGTCGATGTCCTGCATCCGGATGCAGGGCTGGGAGATGCACAGCGGGTTCGCCGGCGGCGGCGTCTGGCCGCTCGTGACGAGCGGCTGGAAGTCGTACACGGAGGCCTGCGTCAGCAGGACATCGTCGCGCCAGCGGTTGGCCGCCACCGGGTACGGGTCGATGCGCTCGTGGCCGTGCTCCTCGAAGAAGGAGAGGAACTCCTCGCGCATCTCCGAGAGGGCGTACGCCTCGTCGAAGCCGGGGTTGTCGATGAAGGTGTAGTCGTCGGCGGGCGGCTCGCCGCAGGTCTCGCGGTCGGGGTCGCGCGTCCAGAAGTGGACGCCCGTCACCGGACACTGCTTCCGATGGAACCCCTCCTCCTCGAAGTACTCGAGCCGATACTCCGCTTCGAGTTCACTCATTACCGTCAGTTGGCCTACGATCGGGTAAAACAGTTCCGGGAAGCGGAGGCGTGGCGGCCCCAGGCGGGTGATTTCGGGATCGCCCGACGGAAACGGGGTCGGACGCCGCTACTCCTCGGCCGCCAACGATGCCAGCAGCGCCTCCAGTTGAATTCGCTCGTTTGCGCCGGTCGTGATCCGGTAGTCGGCCTCGCCGATCCGCTCCATCAGCCGGATCGTCGTCCGCTCGTCGAGGTCGAAGTCCCACGCCGAGCGGTGGAGCTGATCGATGATGTCGCCGCCGGCCATCCCGGTGTCGACGAGCAGCGACTCCAGGCGGGACCGGGCGGTCGCGAAGTCGCCGTCGATGGCCGCCTCGACCATCGCCTCGATCTCCTCGGGGCGGGCCGTCGAGGTGATCAGGTAGACCGCCTCCTCGTCGACGACGTCGCCCGTCGTCGCCGCCGCCTGCAGGGAGTTGATCGCGCGGCGCATATCGCCATCGGCGGCGTATACGAGCGCGTCGAGGCCGTCATCCGTCACCTCGATGCCCTCGGCGTCGGCGATGTCCTGGACCTGGCCGCGGATCGCGTCGTCCGAAAGCGGCGAGAAGCGGAAGACGGCACACCGCGACTGGATCGGGTCGATGATCTTCGAGGAGTAGTTACACGAGAGGATGAAACGGGTGTTGTCGGAGAACTGCTCCATCGTCCGCCGGAGCGCAGATTGAGCCTCGGACGTCAACGAGTCGGCCTCGTCGAGGAAGATGATCGTGTGGTCGTACCCCGGGCTGTAGGACTCCCGCGCGAAGTTCTTGATCCGGTCGCGGACGACGTCGATGCCGCGCTCGTCGGAGGCGTTGAGTTCGAGGAAGTTGCTCTGCCAGTCGTCGCCGTAGATCTCGCGGGCTATAGCCGTCGCAGCGGTGGTGTTGTGCATCACGGTCGGGACCTCGCCCGCGACGTAGTTCCGCGATGAGGGAACGGTGAGATCGTAGACCCGGCGAGATTCTTCGATCGTTTCGGTTCCGGTCACCTCGTCGTAATAGAGGTCTGAATCCGCAACCCGGGAGAGCGAATCGAGACGTTCGATCACGTCGAGCGAGAGCATCTCGGTGGCCAACGTCCGGACCCGCTGTGCGACGGTTTCGTATCTGACGAGCGATCCGAGCGCGTGGTCGTCGCGAGTCAGGAGTTCTCCCACGTCAGTACCGCGAATGTCAGTGTTTTTCGCGATACGCTCGTAGGACACGCCGAGACTGTCGATACACGCGGACAGTTCTCGCTGAAGGTGTTCGAGATCCGGACGGTCGAGTTCCCCCGCCGTGGCCGACGTGTCGTTGTCGCCTTCGAGTTGCGAGAGAAGCCCAGTCACTCGGGACGCGTACGGCGTACGCCGACCGTCCGCATACTCAAGTAGCCGATCGCTTCGAACACCAGTCGAAGCGGAGAGTTCACGTCGGGTTTCGATCGGCTCCAGCGTCTGTCGCGTATCCAGCCACTTGGCCGGAGTTCCGGTGGCGAGTTCGAGTTCGGCCGAGAGCTGTTCGACCCTCAAGAGAGTCTCCTGTGCCGTTTCGATGCGCTGGGTCGCTGCCTCGACGATCCGCGTGAGTTCCGACTGGTGGGCACTTCGTCCCGGATTATCCGGATTACGTGTGTCCGAAATGTACGATTGAATCGGGAGGTTCAGCGTTTCACACAGCCGCCGAGCGTCACGCTGTCGGGGTATCGTATCGTGATTTGGATTCGACTTCTTTTTTGCGTGTTTTTCGATGCGTTCCTGTTTGCGATCGATACTGAATCCGATCACGTCCGCGAACCGCCGAATCGCTGGAGATCCTGAGATACTCAGCACGTGATACTCACGTTCGATACCGGTGCCGTTCGTGGCGGCTTTCATCTCGGTTCCCCGACGGCTCGGGATCCCGAACGTGGAAAGAAGATACGAGAGCAGCGTGATGTGGTCGCCGTTCTTCTGTGTCAGTTCGATAATACCGTGATCGGAAACGTACGCTTCGCCGTCGAACATCGCGCGAACGAAAGCTGCACGGCTCTCGTCGTCGCTTGCTGCGATCGCCGATCCGATTCCGGAGCCTCCGCTCGCACTCGCGAACACGTCGAATACGGTACTGAGCCAGTGTGTGAGCGTTTTCGAGCGAACGTCGACGTACGGGACTCCTTTCTGGGTTCCGCGATCGGGTTCGAGATCGAAAAGGGATCTCGCCGTCCGATCGAACGCATCGCAGAGGTCTCGGTCGGTATTGTAGAATTTAACCCGACTGTTGTCGATGTTGGCTTCGGCGACTGCGAGGCCGACAAATCGAGCCAGTTCCGGGGTCACCTGCCGGGGCGGCGTGATCGGACGTGAGGCCTTACCTCTTGCAGTGACGTACTGGATCGATCGGATCCCAGATCTGAGTGCGTCGGTCTCCACGTCCAGCGCACGGAGTTCCGCGGGGGAGATCGTTGTGTCTGAGAACCCGGCGTCGGCCGCAAACTCGGCCGTGACGTGGACGCGAATCCGTTCGTTGTCGACGTCACCGAGCCAGTCTAGGTCGCTATCGGCAGTACCTTCCGAGGACGGAGTCGGTGCCTGTCTCGGTCGGGCGATCCGATCGCCGTCGGTGACATCGTCTGCCGTCTTCCACGTGAGACCGTTTTTCGTCAGCACGAGGAGCTTGTGCTCGGGGGTGACCTCCATCGTGTTCCCGTCCCGCGTCTCGATGCGTCGGAGTTCTGTCGCCTCCTTCCCGAAGACGTGAGAGGGCTGGACGTACTCGAACTCGTTGGAATCGGTGAGTGAGAGGATCTTCACGTCGGAAGCAGGTTCTCCGAAGCCCTCGATATCCCCCACGATCGAATCGATCCGTTCGATTCCGCGGTTTGTGAGGACCGGTGTCTCCCCCGTCACACACTTCCCGACGCCCGCCGGGCCCGCAAACAGCAGGTGGGGGAGGTCGTCGCGCTCGACGTACGACCGCAGTCGGCCGATGATCTCCTCCTGTCCGTAGATGTCCGCGAAGCTCTCGGGCCGGTACTTCTCGATCCAGATCTCGCGTCCCGCGTTCGCCTCGGCCGAGGCGTCGCCCTCGCTCATACGGGTGAGAGGGTCCCGATGGTTCATAAACCACCCGCGTTTCGACGACGACGGCGAGCCGACGGCGACGACCCCCCACTGCGACGTCGGCGACAGCGACGAGCATCCTGCATCGCCCGGCCCCGAAGCGAAACCGGCAAGCCCGCCACGCCCGAAGCCGCCGTATGCGCGTGACCGTCGAAGTCGTCGGCGAGGGCACCGAGGAGGTCGACGTCGACGACAGCGACACCTACGCCGACGTCGTCCGCGCGGTCGGCTACTCGCCGCACGAGGTGTCGGTGATGGTCGACGGCACGCCCGTGCCGGAGGATCAGCCCGTCGAGGCCGCCCAAATTCGGGTGCTCAGGCTCATCAAGGGCGGCGCGGGCGACGGACGCGAGTTTTAACCGGCTCTGCGGTCGACCTCCTTCCGTGCGCCACGAGGTCCGCGAGGCGACCGACGGCGACGCCGAAGATGTCGTCCGGCTGCTCGACGCCGCGATGCTCGAATTCGACCGTCAGCGCACGCGCCGGCGGATCAGCGAGGGCGACGCGCTCGTCGCCGTCGTCGACGGGTTCGGCGGCGGAGACGATAGCCCGTCGCCGCCGGACGAGCGGATCGTCGGCGCCTGCATCCTTGCGAGCGGCGAAAAAGCGGAGCAGCCACTGTGGCCTGCCGACGAGTGCACGCCCGCCGAGCCCCCGACCGAGATCGAACAGATAGCCGTCCACCAGTCCCGGCGGGGCCGGGGGATCGGCCGCTCGCTTGTCGATGCCGCGGCAAAACGAGCAGACGGCCCGCTCGCCGCACGGTTCCGCGAACAGGTGCGCCCGTTCTACGCGGCCCTCGGCTTCGAGATTCGCGAGCGTGAGGGCGGACGCGACCCTGCCGGCGACACCCGCCTCTGCGGCCTCCTCAGATGAGCGGCTCGACCAGGTCGCGGCCGGCGTCCAACAGTGTATCGACGCGCTCGCGGCTCGACGCCTCGGCGTAGACGCGCATCTTCGGCTCCGTGCCCGACGGCCGGACCAGCAGCCACGAGCCGTCCGAAAGGAGGAGTTTGAAGCCGTCGAGCGTCACCACGTCGGCGACGTCGCGGCCGGCGACCTCCTCGGGGATGACGTCTTCGAGCTCCTCGATGACGCGCACCTTCTCCGCGTCGGGACACACGACGCTGATCTTGTCGGCGACGATGTCGCCGTGGGTGTCGAGGAGGCGGTCGACGCGGGCGTCCATCGGCTCTTCGGCCGTCGCAGCGGCGCCGAATAGGCCCATCAGCACGCCGTCCTTCTCGCGGACGTGCCCGCGGATCGAGAAGCCGCCGGACTCCTCGCCGCCGACGAGGGCGTCGTGGTCGGCCATCGCTTCCGCGACCCACTTGAAGCCGACCGGGGTCTCGAAGACCTCCTGATCGTGTGCCTCTGCGATCCGGTCGATCAGGAACGTGGTCGAGACCGTCCGGATCGCCGGGCCGGCGTCGGATTCCAGCAGGTAGTCGTAGAGCGCGGCGAAAAAGAGGTTCTCGTCGAGGTGGCCGCGCTCCGGCGTCACGAACGCGACGCGGTCGGCGTCGCCGTCGTTCGCGACCCCCAGATCCGCGTCGTAGTCGTCGACTGCCGCGACGAGCGGTTCGAGGTTCTCGGCGCTCGGTTCGGGGGGTGTGCCGCCGAACTCGGGGTCGCGATCGTCGCGGACGTTGAGCACCTCCGCGCCCGCCGATCGGAGGAGCTCGTCGGTGACGCCGCGCCCGGAGCCGTGCATCGCGTCGTGGACGACTGTCAGCCCCGAGAGGTCGGCGTCGACCAGTTCCCGGGCGCGTTCGGCGTGGGGCGTCACGAGATCAACCCGTCTGACGGTCCCGCGCTCGGATTCAGGACGACGCACCGGCTCGCGGAGCCGGTCGGCGACGGCCTCCGTCACCGCCGGAAGAGCCGGTGCGCCGTCGGCGGGGATGAACTTCACGCCGTTGTACTCGGGGGGATTGTGCGACGCCGTTATCATCAGCCCGCCGGAGAGCCCGCGCTCGACGATGGCGTACGAGACGAGCGGCGTCGGACAGTCCCGCCTGGGGAGGAGGACGTCGAAGCCGTTCCCCGTGAGCACGTCCGCCAGCGAATCGGCGAACCCCTCGGAACTCTGGCGGGCGTCGTAGCCGATCACGACGGGGTCCTCGTGACCTTGGTCGGTAAGATAGTCGGCGACCGCCTGTCCCACGATCCGGACGCGGTCGTGAGTGAAGGTGTCCAGCGTCGCCCGCCAGCCGTCCGTGCCAAAGGAGATGGCGTCCATATCCGGACTGTTTCCGGCGTCGAACAAAAAGGTGCGGCGCACGACGTCGTGGCATCGCTGGAGCGGTGATCCGCCGGCTCAGATTTATAACCGAAGCCGGGACCACAGCCCCCGTGACGTAACGTCAGCCCCGCGCCGGGACGCGATTGCCCGGCACGTCGGCGCGGGGAGCGGTCGTGCCGGCTGTTCGCTACAACTGTCCCAGGCTACCTGCGAGGGGAAGCGTCGGTCTCCGGAAACGGTGTGAATCCGGTCCCGCCGTCGGGCTTTTCGCCGTCCGCCTCCGAACGCGAACGATGATCACCGTCGTCGCGGTCTCCGGCAGTCGGCGCGAGCACAGTTCCACCAGGAATGCGCTGCAGGTCGTTCTCTCGGCCGCCCGCGAAGAGGGCGTGGAAACGGAACTGATCGACCTCGGCGCCGTCGATCTCCCGCTGTACCACCCCGACATCGACGAGCAGGGCGACTCCCGGCGGCTGACACGTCAGGTTCGCGACGCCGAGGCGGTCGTGATCGGCTCGCCGGTCTACCACGGCTCGTACTCATCGACGTTCCGCAACTTCCACGACTACTGCTCGAAAGACGACTTTTCGGACACCGCCGTCGGTCTCGTCGCGACCGCCGGCGGCGGCTCCTACGGCCCGGCGCTTGAACACCTCCGGAGTACGGTCCGAGGCGTTCACGGGCATACGGTCCCCGAGCAGGTCGGGATCCGTGGCGCTTCAAGGAAGTTCGATGGCGAGACGCTCACCGATAGGGACCTTCGTCAGCGCCTCGACGAACTGGCCGCGGCCGTCGTCGCTGAGGCGCGGCGGCTGCATCCAGAGTCGTGAGAATCTCACTTGGGATATATATGATATCTCGACGATGTTTGGGGTGATGTCCCGCACAGAAGAGCTCACAGACCTCAAGGAGTCGCTGGGCGATCTGATCGAAGAGGCACCGGAACTCGAATCGTTCGTCGGATTCGTCGAATCCGCAGAAGCGACCGAGACGATCGACAACAAGACGAAAGAACTGATGTCGCTTTCAATTTCGGTAGTCGTCAGGTGTGATCACTGCATCCTCTGGCACACCGATGCGGCACTCGATGCCGGTGCGACGCACGAGGAGATCGTCGACGCATTAAAGATCGCCGTCGTGATGGGCGGAGGACCTGCGATGACCTACGCCGTCGAGGCCTACCGGACGCTCGAAGCACTCGAAGCGGAACAGGCCGAATAGTGTCGAGCGTCGGTGTGTCGTCGGAGGGAGTCTCTCCTCAGTCGAGTCCGACCAACCGCTCCTTCTCGTGACGCGACAGTTCCTTGATATCGTACTCCCGGGACATCGCAGCCGACTTCGACGCGAACGACTCGACGTGAACCACCTCGACCGGCGTCCGGCCACGGGTGTATTTCGCCCCCTCGCCGGCGTTGTGCTCGGCGACGCGGCGCTCGACGTCGGTCGTGTATCCGGTGTAGAGGGTGCTGTCTGCGCACGACAAGACGTAGACGTAGTGGCCGCTGTTCCCTCCGGAATCGCCCGATCCGTCCTGATCGACGATTGACTCGTCGCCGTCGGCCGCGGTCGCCTCGCGCTCGGAATCGCGTTCGGACATCGTACCGGTCACTCGACGTCGATCGTCTCGACGACGTCCGCCAGCGCCGCGCTGTCGGGTGAGGCGTGCTTCACCGACAGCGGCGAGACGCTGACCGCGGCGTCGACGAGCGCGCGACGGTCCGATCCGACCGGGTACCGGCGGCGATGCTCCTCCGTCGGCGGAAACGGGTTCTCCCAGCCGACCACGCCGGGCCACGTCTCATCGTGCAGGCGGACGAGGCGCTCGTCGGGACCCAGATCCCAGTCGGCGAAGTCGCCGTGCTCGTCGTTCCCGGGATCGATCTGTTCGATGTCCTGTTCGTAGTCGTGGTGCGGTTCAGTGAGGATGACCGGCGGCGACGACGCATCGACGGGTGCGTTGACGTTCAGCAGATCGACATCCTCGTAGACACCGGCCTCCAGCGCGCGTTCGACGAGCCGCCGGGCGATCCGAGCCGGACGGGCGAAGTCGTACTCCTCGGGTGGCGAGAGAAAGAAGTCCGTCGAATGGTACGCCGAGATCGCGAGCGCAGGCGTGCCGAGAAACGCCGCCTCGATGCCCGCGCCGACGGTTCCGGAGCGTCCGACCACATAGTTGCCGGCGTTCGGTCCGTTGTTGACGCCGGAGACGACGACGTCGAAGTCGGGGTCGAGTCCCCGGAGACCGTAGGCCACGCAGTCGGCCGGCGTCCCGGTGAGAGCGTAGCCCCACGGGTGCTCGCGGATGACAGTCGTGTGATTCCGGGTCCGGCCAACCCCGCTTCTGTCGCCGTCGGGCGCGACGACGGTGACGTCGCCGAAGGCGGTGAGTTCGGTCCGGAGCCCGGCGAGCCCCGGCGCGTCGATACCGTCGTCGTTGGTCAGGAGGATATCGGGACCCATCGATGGATGGTTCGCCGAGACACAGGTATCCCTTCCGGTCCGGCGCTACGCGCAGTGCTCGAAACGGACAACGACGAACAGCCGGGCGAGACAGCGCCGTCGCTCCCCCGAAAGGACGCTGGACGGGTTACCCCGTCCGAGCTGAGAAAGCGGAACACGGCTTCGCGTGGTGGTCTGCGTCCGCTTCAGTGGTCACGCTGTGCGGGTGCGCCGCCGTGCGACCTCCGCGATCCCCGCGTTCGCCGAACAGTTTGGACAGGCGAGCAATCGCCCGTTCTGATCGGCAAACACGCGCGCGAAGCGATCGGAGACGTGTGACCCGCAATGGTCACAAGTTGGCATACGTGTGTCCGGCAGCCACCAGATGCCGGTACCCTCCGTACGAACGCGGCACTTATATGGGTTCTCGCGCACGCGCGCGACCCCTCCGAACGTCCAGAAATAGTCGCCAGAGCAGTCCGTTTGTTTGCAATTGTCGCACACGGCCGAAGATCCTCGTTCAGTCGTCGCCGCGGGCTTCGTCGACCGCGCGAGCGACGAGTCCCGCCTGAGCCCCGGCGACGAATCCGGCGTCGATATTGACGACTGACAACACCGTACAGGACTGGAGCATCCCTGACAGCGCCGCAGCGCCGTCGCCGCCGTGTCCGTACCCCGTCGAGACCGGGACACCGATCACCGGCGTATCGACGAGGCCGGCCACGACAGTCGGGAGTGCACCCTCGCGGCCGGCGGCGACGACGAGAACGTCGGCCGCCCGCAGCTGGTCGAGGTGATCGATGACCCGACCGAGGTGGGCGACCCCGACGTCTTCGAGCCGCTCGACACTTACACCCATCACTTCGAGCACGGCCGCAGCCTCGCCCGCGACTGCCGCGTCCGCTGTCCCGCCGGTCACGATTCCGACCGTCGCATCCAGCGTCGGCGGGTCGGAGGCGGGCGTCCGCGCCACGAGCGTCCGCGCACGCTCGTCGTGGGTCAGTTCGACCGACGCGTCGGTCTCCTCGGCGACGGCCGCGACGTCGTCCTCGGAGACGCGGGTGAGAAGCGCCAGCCCGGTCGCCTCCAGGGCGGCCGCCGCGAGCGCTGCGATCTCCGCTGGCGTCTTTCCGGCCGCGAGGATCGCCTCGGGAACGCCCCGTCTGCGCTCGCGAGCCGCGTCGAATCGGCCCGCATCGGTCGTCACGTACCCGGCGAGCCGGCGTTCGGCCGCAGCGGGGGAGAGATCGCCCGCTGCGACGGCTTCGAGCACTTCACGCATACCAGGCCTTCCGCAGCCGAGCGTCACGTACCTGTCGCTTCGTTGCAAACGAAGTTTTCGCAGCCGAGCATATGAGGGATTGCCCGATGTGCGACGTCACAGCGACGGAGCGTCGGAAATAGAGCGGCTGGGGGTATTATGGAGCCCAGTATATAAATCATTCCCATAGGAAACCCTGTAGACGACACGCAGGGACGGAGACGCCGCCGTTTTGGAAAATATTTTTATATAGGGCCGGTATAGGAGGTATTGTATGGCAGACCTTATTGTGAAAGCGGCCGTCAAAGAAGCGCTCGACGACAAGAACGTAGCCTCCGACTTCTACGGTGCACTCGACGAGGAAGTCACCGAACTCCTCGAAGACGCTGCCCGTCGCGCGGAACAGAACGACCGAAAGACGGTGCAGCCCCGCGACCTGTAACTCGGGACGATCCGATCCGTTTTTTTGCGGTAGCGACGCCGACCAGCCGTCAGTCCCGCCTTCGAACCGTGACGCCGTCGTCAGTTCCGACGTAGACCGTCTCGGCGAGATCGACAAACAGGCCGTGTTCGACGACGCCCGGTATCGGAGACAGTACCCTTGCCAGCGCTTCGGGATCGTCGATCGGTCCGAAGTCACAGTCGAGGACGAGGTTCCCGTTGTCGGTGACGACCGGTCCGTCCTTGCCCTCGCCGCGACGGAGTGTCGCCGTTCCCCCGAGTTCGTCGACATCCCGCTCGACGGCCGCGTACGCGTCGGGCAACACCTCCACCGGGACGGGTCGCTGGAGCGTCGTGACGGGTTTCGAGGGGTCGGCGACGACGACGAACTTCGCTGCTGCCGCGGCGATCACTTTCTCGCGGGCGTGTGCCGCCCCACCACCCTTGATGACTTGCAGGTCGTCGTCCACCTGGTCTGCGCCGTCGATCGCGAGGTCGACGCCGTCGACGTCCGCCAGCGAACGGAGCGGGATTCCGGCCTCCCGGGCAAGTGCACGAGAATCGAACGACGTCGGCACGCCGCGGACGTCGAGCCCCGCGTCGACGCGTCGACCGATCTCGCGGATCGCGTACGCAGCGGTGCTGCCGGTGCCGAGCCCGACGACGTCCCCGTCGCCGACGAGTTCGGCGGCGCGTTCGCCGGCGCGTCGCTTCTGGTCGTCGGTGCCGCCGGTCGTCTTCATACGCGTCGTCTCGGCGAGCGCCGGCACAAAACTTCCGCTCCCGGTCGCCCGTTTCGGATCCCTATCGGGGTTCGCCGCCGACTCGGACCGTTCGAGCACCGTGTCGCCGTCTACTCGAATCGATTATAATCGTTCGAGCACGGCGTCGGCGTCGTAGGCGAGCGACAGCGACCGCGAGCGGCCGCGGCCCTCGATTTCAGCGTAATCCGCGTCGACGACGCCCAGACGGTCGAGTTTGTTGACGATCTCGGAGTAGCGGGTGTAGCCTAAGCCCGTCTCCTCGTGAAACGCCTCGTAGACGTCGCCGGCCTGGTCACCGTCGTGTTCGGCTACGACGCGGACGAGCTCACACTCGCGCTCGGAGAGCCCGCGAAGGCTCCGCGAGAGGTGGACGTACTTCGATTTCTCGTAGGCGGCCTCGACGTCCTCGACGGAGACGGTGCGACTTGCGCGCATCTCGGCGTGGAGCCCCGCACGACGCAGCAGATCGATCCCGACGCGCAGGTCCCCGCTTTCGGCGGTGAGTTCGGCCACGCGGTCGAGTTCCTGAGTGCCGACGACGCCGTCGTGGAAACCACGACGGACGCGCTCCCGCAGGATGTCGACGATCTCGTCGACGTCGTAGACCGGGAAGTACACCTCTTCCGGCCGGAAGACGCTCTGCACGCGGCCGTCGAGTTCCTCGATGACGTCGAGCGTGAGATCCGACGAGACCACGATGACGCCGATGCGCGCCCCCGAATGCGCCTCGTGCGCACGGAGCAGCGAGTAGAGGGCGTCGGAGGCCTCGTTCTCGTAGAACAGGTAGTTCACGTCGTCGAGGGCGACCGCGAGCACCTCGTCTTCCTCGACGAGGCGGTCGGTGATCTGCCCGAACAGCTTCTTGAACGAGATCCCCGAAGAGGGCGGTTCGTACTCGAAGATGTGCTCGAAGATCCGCGAGAAGACGGCATAGCGCGTGGAGTCGACCTGACAGTTGACCCGGACGGTCCGGACGCCGGTCTGGGCGCCGAGTTCGCCGAAGAGCTTCTGGACTGCCGTGGTCTTCCCGGTCCCGGGCGGCCCGCGGACCATCGTGTTCAACGGTCGGGAGCCGCGGACCGCCGGCCGGAGCGCGTACTTCAGGCTCTCCAGTTGGGTCTCGCGGTGCTCGAAGGTCTCGGGGACGTAATCGATCTCGAAGACGTGTTCGTCGCGGAAGACGGTCTCGTCCCACGACAGCATCCCCTCGTCGGGGTCGTCCCTCATCGGTACAAACACGGCAAGGCGCCCACTTAACCGTTCCCCAGAGACGGCTCACCGGGCGCCGCAGACCGCTCACTCGGTGACGAGCCGATAGGTCCGGAGAGCGGCAAGCAACCCGACCGCGAGTCCGACGGCGCCGACGACGAGAGCGGCGGGCGCCGCCGACCCGCGAACGAACGGACCGAGTCCGCCGACCGCGACCGAGAGACCGATCGCCGAAAGCGCCAGATAAAACAGGATGAGTGTCGCCGTGCCGACCACGTCCCAGATCGCATCGCGGGTCGCGCGGTAGACCAGGTCGTACGTGGCGTCGTCGACGCCGTCACCGAACGGTTCGTCCGAGTCGGCTCTCGTAGAGGGGCGGGAGGGATCACCGGGGACCATACCGAGCGATCGAAGCGCAGCGCAAAAAAGCCACGAGGTGGGCAGCTATTCTGGAGAGTCTCCCGATCGCACGGACACGAGCCGTCGCAAACCGACTGTTCCGGCTGCGGTGGCAACGCCGACGAAGGCGATTACAACGATGGCGTAGTGATACCGAAATGCGGCCTGCAGCGTCGCTTGCCCGAGCGTGAAGCCGCCGAACAGAGCCGTCGCAAGCGGGTCTCCCAGGACCGGGACGGAGAGCAGCAGTTCGAGTCCGAACTGCCCAAGGAAGAACGAGAGCTGCGTCCACGGCAGCAACAGCCCGGTGTAGGCGTACAACGCTACGAACGGGATCGAGAGGGCTCCACCCACCGCGTACAGCGGTCTTTCTGCGAATCCGAGAAGGAAGCCGAGGAACGGCACGCCGAACGCGCCGATCGCCAGCAGGAGTCGAAGCAACTCCGCTCGCGACGTCGTCGTCGGTGCCGCGACGAGTAACGCGGCGTCGACGAGCGTAAGGGCTGCAACGAGACCGATCAGCGCCACCTTCAGCGTCCGATGTGGAGGGTTCGAGTGACTCATACCGGGACCACAGTGAAACAAGCCAAGCGAGACGTCTATGTTTTCGGGTCCCCGCCGCGGTCTTGCGGAAGCGCAGTCTCCCCACGAAAGAGTCGTGCGGGATCGGCCACCGGTCGGATGCGGAGGGCCGACGGCCGCTCAGAACTTCTCCAGAAGCCGGTCGTAGAAGCCCGATTCGTCCCCATCGGCCAGCTTCTCGACGATGAGTTCCGGCGTCGACCGCGCGAGGTGATCCTTCACCGGCGAGCGGTTCACCACGAGTTCGCCGTCTTCCAGGCCCAGCGCCTCGATGCCGTCGACCGCGACGTCGAACCCGGCGGCCTCGCGGATCTCCCCTGCCAGGTGTGAGACGAAGACGGCCGTCGCCGCCTGGTCGTCGAGCGCCTCCAGGATGCCGGCGACGATCTTCGCCGACGCGCCGGGTTCAGTGATGCTCTCCAGTTCGTCGACTAAGACGAGTCGGTTCGCCGCCCCGTCGGTCAGTTCGCGGAAATCCCGGAGTGTGCTCTCGAAGGCCCCGGCGTCGAGGGTGCCCTGGGTCTTCGCGTAGTAGTGCAACTCCGAGAAGCGTTCGAGTTCGACCCGCTCGGCGGGGACGGGCAGGCCCATCTGGGCGAGGACGACCACGAGCGCGACGAGATCCAGCGTCGAGGTCTTCCCACCTGAGTTGACACCCGAGAGGAGCGTCACCCCCGAGACGCCGTAGTCGACCGGCTCGACGTCCGAAAAGTGGACATCCAAAAGCGGCGAGCGACCGCCCGCGATCGTGAAGCCCGCGGGGTCCGACGAATCGGACTCGGAGCCGTCCGGCGGATCGGCCTCGGAGTCGTCGCCTGCGTCGGGGTCCAGCCCGTCGACAAATTCCGGCAGCGTGCAGTCGAAGTCCTCGGCGAACCGCGCGACGGCGAGTTCGACGTCCAGTTCGAGCGCGTCGCGAACGAGCGTCTCGACCGGCTTCCGGAGCGCCGAGAGGTCGGCCGCGAGTTCGCGCTTCAGGCGGGCCGCCCGGCGATCGCGGGCGGTTTTCAACTCCGTCCGGAGCCGCGAGACCACCGCCTCCTCGTGTTCGACCGGAAACGTGGGATCGTTGGGGAACGTCCGCTCGGCGAAATCCGCCTCCTGGGGGCGGAGATCGAGGGCGTCGATGAACTGTTCGCGGGCGGCCGCGACGGCATCGTCGTACTCGTCGTCCAGTTCCCGGCCGAGCAGCGAGTCGACGCGGGCGCCCTGCTCCACCAGAGAGAGGAAGTCTGTCCCTTCGATCGTCACGTCGCGCTCGCGGATCGCCTCGCGGAGGCGGTCGTTGGCGACGGACTCGGCGGTTGCGACCGCCGCGTCGAGGTCGTCGACGGCGGTGGTGAGGCGGTCGAGTTCCGCGTCGCCGACGACGGTACCATCCGTGGCTAGCCGATCGAGCACGTCGCGCAACGCGTCGAGGTCACACGGCGGGTCGAGATCGGCCGTCTCGTGGACTTCCGCGGCCGCGAGGATCCGCGAGCGGTTCTCGGCGAAGAAGGCGAGGACGCGCTCGGGGACGATCTCGTCCGGTTCGTCCATCGCGTCTGGGCGGACTCGGACGTCGCCGTCGACGTCGACGCCCGCGAACTGCTCGTCGAGAGCGATCACCGTCGCGTAGGAGCGGGCGAGTTCGGCGAGATCGCGGGTGTCGTCGACGACCTCCACGGAAAGTTCGGGGAACGACTCCTCGGCCGCGGCGAAGCGCTCGGCGTCGGCGGTGGCGAGACAGCGGTCGCGGACCCGCCGCGTGGGCGGCGGCGCGAGCGGTTCCAGCCCGTCGAGCGCCTCGATGACTGCCGGTTCGGGATCTCGCCGTGTCGCGCGCTCGACGAACTCCCGTACCTCGGCGATCCGCGACGCCGAGTGCGTCGGGTAGAACGTCGCCACGCGCTTTGCCCCGTAGTCGGTGACGGTCCGGTCGCGGAGGAGGTCAAGCACGTCCTGGTAGATGTCACGCGCCCGATCAGTCGCCAGAAAGCCGCCGTCGTCGTCGTGTCGGCGCCGGATGGCACCACGGGCGACGGCGGCCGCGCGCCCCTCAGAGAGCCCCGGGGCGCGAGCCAGGGTGGCGACGTCGCCCTCGCTGAGCGCCCGTTCCGGGTCTTCGAGTTCCGACAGCGCCGCCGCCGTCTTCGTGCCGACGCCCGGGATCGCCTCGAACTCCATTCGAGGGTCCGTTCGCTCCCGATCCGACAAAACGTTACGGGTGTTGCGGGCGCGCCCTCAGTTTCCGCCCGGTACCAAGTCCGGACACGCCATCGCCGGTGATCGACGACAACGTGTTTTTGTCGCTGCGCGCGATAGCCCGGGTATGCAATCACAGCCGGATGCGGATCCGGACGCCGCCGTCGACGCCAGCGACAGCGGTGCGGACGGGGGGACCGACCGGGACAGCGGGTCGGCAGCAGCGAACGGCGCTCTCGACCCGACGATCCGAGCGAAGGCCGACGCCGTCCGCGACTCGCTTTCCGACTGCGACGGCGTCCTCGTGGCGTTCTCCGGCGGCGTCGACTCCTCGGTCGTGGCCGCACTCGCTCACGACGCCCTCGGTGCGGACGCGGTGGCGTGTACGGCCAAATCCGAGACGCTCCCGGCGGCGGAACTCGACGACGCCCGCCGCGTGGCCGCCGAGATCGGGATCCACCACGAAATCGTCGAGTTCTCCGAACTGGACAACCCCGACTTCGTCGAGAACGACGGCGACCGGTGCTATCACTGCCGGACGATGCGCCTCGGCCGGATGTACGAGGCCGCCGCCGACTTGGGCATCGAAACGGTCTGTGACGGCACCAACGCCTCCGACCACGGATCGGGCCACCGGCCGGGGCTCCAGGCTGTCGAGGAACTGGACGTCCGCTCGCCGCTGTCGGCGCACGGCATCGAGAAAGAGGAGGTCCGCGCCATCGCCGACGCCTACGGACTCTCGGTGGCTGAAAAGCCCTCGATGGCGTGTCTCTCCTCGCGCATCCCGACCGGACTGGACGTGACCGAGGAACGGCTCACCCGCGTCGAGCGGGCCGAGAACGCACTCAGAGAGTGGGGATTCTCGCAGTTCCGCGTCCGCGATCACGACGGCCTCGCCCGCATCGAAATCGCTACGGAAGAACTCGATGCGGCACTCGACCACGACTTCGTCGTCGCCGTCCGCGAGCGGCTGTCGGACCTCGGATTCGAGCACGTGACGTTAGATCTTCACGGCTATCGAACGGGCAGCGTCAGTCCCGACGACGAACGAGCGGACGGGGATGGCGGCGACCCGGTCGTCGAGAACGTCTTCGACGCCGATTACCCGACGGGCAAATAGGAGCGTTGTCGGCGCCGATTCAGGTCCCACGATCCGCACGGGAGGCGAGCAGGAGGCGAAGCGCCTCGTATCCGAGTATCAGCACGACCGCAACCCCGCCGGCCAGCGCCGGGCGCAGGTTCACCTCGGCGGCCCACCGGAGAACGACAGGGTCGGGGCCGCCGAGATAGCCCACGACGGCGGCGAGCAGCCACACCGGACGGCGAGCGTCATCGACGGCGAGACGAGCCCGCAGTGCCCGCTCCGAGCGACCAAAGCGGCGCAGGAGGAGCGCAACGAGTTCGAAGACACCCACGAGGATGCCCGCGACGAACAGGGGCGTGTACACCGCGAGGTCGTTGGCCGCGAGCGTCTCGACGACCACCGGAGGCAGCAGATCGAAGTACCCCGCTGGGACCGGCAGGGGGCTGATGAGGTAGGCAACGAGCGCCGCGAGCACGACGGCGTGGGGGCGGCGGGCCGACAGTTTCTCCGCGGTGGGAATCAGCGACCCGCTTGCGGTCCACCGCAGCGCCAGGAGCGTCCCCTCGAACAGTCCGATCATCGTCGCACCGATGATGATCGGCGCCATCCCGGTCGGATCGGGACTGACGAGGAACGCGAGTCCCAGGAACGTCCCCCAGAAGAGCAGCCGCCGGTCTTCGAGCCACTGGCGCGTGACGAGATTCATCATAATCGCCAGCATCACGAAAAGCGGGATTTGGAAGATGATGGCGTTGTAGCCCATCAGGATGAGAATGAGATTGAACGTCTCCTTGAGACCGAACGCGACGATCGCGGTCCCGGTCGTATAAGAGGTGAAGTACGCGAAGATCGCCGGCAGGACGAGGAAGTGCGCGAAGGCAATCCCGACGAAGGCCAAGACAAGACTCGTCGGCACCGCCGCGAGGTAGTACCGGCGCTCGCGGCGGTACAGCCCCGGCCGCATAAACAGGTACGTCTCGTAGACGAACACCGGCAGTCCAATGATGAGGCCGCCGAGCGCGGCGACTTTCAGTTCCGTCAACAGCAGTTCCAACGGGCCGTAGACCCGCGGCCGCCGATCGACCAACTCCGGCGCGCCGGGGACGTGTTTGTTCCACAGGAAGTCGATGACCTCCGTGGAACTGACGAGGTCGAGCCCGAACGCCGAGTTCACGAGGTCGGCACCGGGGTACAGAAGCAGCGTGATGATCCCGCCGATCCCGAGAACGACCGCCAGCCGGCGGATCATCTCCTCGATGTGGTCCGCCAGCGGCATCTCCTCGTCGCTCTCGGGACCGTCCGGCTCGAACGTGTCGCCCGCATCGACGAGCTGGTCGGGCGAGTCGACGGCGCCGGTGGCGACGTCGTCGACGCTCGCCGGAGTTCCGCCGTCCGTCCCCGCCGCGGATTCGTCCGCAGCCGCCGATGAGGCCGCGTCCGACGACTCGTCGGCCTCGTCTTCGTCGCCGTCTTCGGGGCCGTCCGCCGACGCGTCCAGCGAGGTGAAGATGTCCTCGGTATCGCCGTCCGGAGAGTCACCGGTGGGGGTCTCCCCGGCTTCGTCGGTCAGTTCGTCGTCCGCGGCGTCTTCGTCCTCGTCGGGTGCGTCGGTCTCTTCGTCCTCCCCGTCGGCGAACTCGGTCTCGTTATCGAGAGCGTAGTTCTCATCGTCGGCATCGGTGGCTTCGTTGTCCGTATCGTCGGCCTCGGCGGCTTCGTCGTCCGTATCGTCGGCATCGGTGGCTTCGTCGTCCGTATCGTCGGCATCGTTGTCGACTCCCTCGTCGACAGCGCCATCCGAGTCAGCGTCGGCGTCGGCCTCGTTTTCGTCGGTGTCATCCGAGGCGGCGGCTCCCGATTCGTCCTCGCCGGCCGGCTCGTCCGCCGGCGGCTCACTCTCCGTCTCCTCCCCTGGCTCGCCGGTCGAATCCTCGTCCGTCTCTTCGGTGGAATCGCCTCCAACGGATTCGGTATCCTCGCCGCTACCGCTGTCGGAGCCGTCTGAACTGTCGCTATCGTCGTCCGAACCGCCCGCCGGACCGTCAGCGGTTTCGGTCGAATCGTCCGCCCCCGCGTCCGCTCGCAGTTCCTCGACAGTCGACGGGTCCGACTCCTCCGGAGATGGATCCGTCTCGGAGTCCGCATCGTCGGTGTCCGCGCTGTCGGTGTCGGCGTCAGGTTCGGGAGCGTCGTCTTCGGCGGGGTCGGCCGCGTCGGTCTCGGAGTCGTCCGCAGGGGAGGGAGCGACTCCGGCGTCGCTGTCGGGCGCCTCGTCCCCCTGCTCCGGATCGTCGGCCATTCACCCGAGAATCGCCGCCCGGTTCTTATAGGCCTTTCCGCATCGGTTCGCTTGTAGTAGCCTCAGTGCCCCGGCGAACAGTGGGTCGCTGCTCCGGGGGTCGATTGTCCGCACAGCGGCACTCGCGGGGACGACATCACGCGACGCGTGGTCGAAAAGATTGATAACCGCGAAAAGGTTGAGTTCATCTATGTCCAGCGCGCTCGACGACGATACCAGGGAGACGCTCGACGCCGGTCGAGAGACCGCTGGCGCGATGCTTCGAGCCGCGCAGAAGGACCTCCAGAAGGTGTTCGTTTTCTTCCTGGTCGGGTTTCTCGGCACGTTCTACGCGCTCCGTCTGTACGTCTGGGACTTCCTGAAGTCGGTGACGCGGGCGCAGATGTCGGCGGGGATCAGCGGCCAGGTCTCGATCATCGCCCAGACGCCGTTCGACGTCATCCTCCTGCAGGCGAAGATTGGGCTGGTCGTCGGCGTCGTGCTCGCGCTCCCCGCGTTCGTCTACTTCTCCCGTGACGCGCTGAAGGAACGTGACCTGTGGCCCTCGTCTCCGGTCCCGGTCTGGCAGCTGTCGCTCATCTTGCTGGGGATGGTGACGCTTTTCGTTGCCGGCGTCGCCTACGGCTACTACGTCTTTTTCCCCTTTACCTTCTCTTTCCTCGCCAGCAACGCGATCGCCGCGGGCTTCTCGCCGACCTACTCGATCGTCAAGTGGGCGCAGTTCATCTTCCTTCTGACGGCCTCGTTCGGTCTCGCGAGCCAGTTACCGCTCGCGATGACCGGCCTCTCCTACGCGGAGATCGTCCCCTACGAGACGTTCCGCGACAAGTGGCGGTACGCGGTCGTCGGCGTCTTCGCCGCCGGGGCGCTCTTCACGCCGCCGGACCCGTTCACCCAGATTATGTGGGCGATCCCCGTGCTGACGCTCTACGGCGTCAGCCTCTATCTCGCGAAGGTCGTCACCACCGCCCGCCGCGGCAGCGAACAGATGGACGTGCCCGGAACGGTCAGGCGCCACTGGAACGCGATCGCCGGAACCGCCGTCCTCGGCGGCGTGGTGGTCTACGCCTTCTTCGAGCGCGGCGGCGTCGGCTTCGTCAATCAGGGGCTCGACGCGATCGGGAGCCAGTACGGCGTCTACGCGCCGTCGTCGTCGGTCGTGCTCGGCGTGTACGTGCTCCTCGCCGGGCTCGCTGCAGCGGCCGTCGCGGTCGGCTTCTTCGTGTATCAGGATCTCGACGATCTCGCGATCGTCGAGGCTGGCGTGGGCGATCCAACGAAGATCGATGTCGCCGACCTCGACGCCGACGGCGTCCGCGCCGCACCCCCGGAGGTCTTCGAGGCGATGGACGAGGCCGAGGCGATGGACGCCGCCGGCGAAGCGCTCGATGCGGGCGAGAAAGCGAAAGCGCAGGCCATCGTCGATCGCTTCGACGAGGCCGACGACGGTGAGGCGGATTCGGCGGCGGAGGGCGAGCAGGCATCCGGTGAGACGGTGTCTGAAAAGCAGAGCGCGACGGGATCGATCGGCGACCGGGCCTCACGCGCGAGCAACGCGTTCTTCGAGGCGTTCTCCGACGAGGAGGAAGACGAGACTGCTGCAACTGTCGACCACGAGGCAGCAGCCGCGGGTGAAGACGACGACGAGGACGACATCGGCGGCTACTACACCGACCTCACCTTCATTCTGGATTCGGTCACCTCCAACGCCTTCCGCGTCGTCGGGGTGTTTATGCTCGTCCTCGCCGGGACGTTCGGCTGGCTGTACACGGGCGGGATCAAGCGCGTCTACGAGGACTTCCTCAGCCGCCTGCCCGCACAGGTGACCCCGGAGGACGTGCTCAACGTCGTTGCCCTCCATCCGATGGAGGCGCTTGTGTTCGAGGTGAAGTTCTCGACGATCATCGCGGGGATCGTGACGGCCCCGCTGATCGCGTACTACGCGTGGCCGGCGCTCAGAGAGCGGAACATCATCAACCAGCGCCGCCGGGCGGTGTTCGTGTGGACGGGTGCCCTGGCCGCCGGCCTCCTCGGCGGATTCGTCCTCGGCTACACGACCATCGCGCCGGGAGTCATCTCGTGGCTGGTCAACGACGCCGTCCAGGCGAATATGGTGATCGCCTACCGCATCACCAACTTCTTCTGGCTCATCTTCTTCACCACGGCAGGCATCGGCATCCTCGCGGACGTGCCGATCCTGATGATCCTGCTCAACAGCGCCGGGATCGGCTACCGCACGATGCGCGGCCGCTGGCGGGAAGTGACCGTCGGGATTCTCGCCATCGCGGCGCTTTTCACCCCTGCTGACGTGCTCACGATGTTTCTCGTGACGATTCCGCTGATGGCGGCGTACGGGATCGGACTCGGCGTCCTGTTCGTGCTCACGCTCGGCGGGCGGCGGGACCTGGCACCGCCCCGAAGCGTCGAAGTCTGATGCCGATTGTTCCCGTCCCGTTCGAACCTACTCGTCGGCGGCGGGGAGTTTGAGATCCTCCCACGCTTCGGGATGTTCACCCGGATCGAGCGTGACTGGGCAGATGCGCCGAACTCCCTTCACCGTGCGCGTGCCGGAGATGCCGGGGCCCGCGAACCGCGGTCTGGACGCAACGGCGCCCTCACTCTCCCCGAAGGCGAGCACGCCGTCGAGGGCGGTCTCGACCGGAACACAGACGGTGAAGCCGTCCGCGCCCTCCACCTGAACGTGCGTGGTGTCGTCCGGCGTGTCGGCGGCAATAAGCAGTGCGCCGACGGCGAGGCCGGTCCACCCCTCGGCGACGAGTTCACCTGACGAACACTGGAACCGTCCCTCGACGGTCGCCGTCTCGTACCCGTGGTCCGTCGGAAGCGGGACGGGAATCCGGACGGAACTCTCACCGGCTATGGTGACGTACGCCTCTGGCGTCGTGGTCATCGGTCGATTGGTCCTCCGTCAGCCGTGGATATAGTGTCTGCCCCGATTCCCCGATTGCGGTGGCGACGAGAGCGAACACCTAAATATTCTCGGGGGAATCCCCAGATATGCCCAAGATAAGCGTCGAGATCCCGGCGGAGTTGCTGGAGGATCTCGACGACCACGTCGGCGACGGGGGGAAATTCGTCAACCGCAGCGACGCGGTCCGCGCGTCGATCCGCAAGACGCTCGACATTCTCGACGAGATCGATTCCCGCCACGGGAGGCTCGACGATGAATGAGGGGCGCGTCCAGGCGGGGCAGATCGCGCTGGTGGCGCTTTTCGTGACGGCGCTGACGACGGCGCAGTTGACCGCGTCGAAGCTCCTGATGTTCGGTCTCCCGACCAAGTTGCCGGTGACGGGAGCGAGTATCATCCTCCCGGGCGCGGCGCTGGCGTACGCGCTGACGTTCTTCGCGTCGGACTGCTACTCGGAGCTGTACGGTCAGCGAGCGGCGCAGGTGATGGTCAACGTCGGGTTCGCGATGAACTTCGTCCTCCTTTTGCTGGTCTGGAGTACGATCCTGGCGCCCGCGGCGAACCCCGAAGCCGCCGGCCAGTATCGTGCGGTGCTCGCGCCCGGGACGAACATCGTCCTCGGGAGCCTGCTCGCGTACCTGGTGAGTCAGAACTGGGACGTGCTCGTCTTCCACCGCATCCGCGAGATCACCGGCCCGTCGATGCTCTGGCTCCGGAATATCGTCTCGACGGCGACGAGCCAGGCCATCGACACCGTGCTCTTCGTCACGGTCGCGTTCTACCTCGCCCCGCGGGTACTCGGGTTCGGCGATCCGTTCGAGGTTCCGGTGATTCTCTCCTTGATCGTCGGCCAGTACCTGCTGAAACTCCTGATCGCGCTGGTGGACACGCCGTTCGTCTACGCCGTCGTCTCCGCCTTCGGCGGGTCGGGGATCGACCGCGACCGCGACCCGTGGGCGGCCGACTGAGCGAGTCGGGTGTGACTCGCTATACGAACCGTATGACCGCCGAGGCGTCGACGAATCAGCCGTCGACGACTTCGGCGAACCCGAAGTTCGGCTTGACGTCGGTGACGCGCACCCGGACCGAGTCGCCGGTCTCGGTGCCCGGCACGAACAGGGTGTAGCCGTCGATCTTGACGACGCCGTCGCCCTCGCTGCCGACGTCGTCGACGACGACGTCGCGTTCCTCGCCCTCGGCAACCGGCGCGGTCAGGCGACCCTTCCCGACCAGATACAGCTCCGAGGAGGAGTCCCGGGACGCCTCCGGGTGGATCGACCGGACGTACTCGAACTCGGCGTCGATCTCTTCGCGGAGCGCGTCGAGGTCGCGGCCGTCGAACACCTTCGCCGCGAAGTCGCCCCCGGCCGGCAACAGCTCGCAGGCGACCTCGAAGGCCTGCCGGGCGAGATGGACAGAACGGGCGTGATCGACGGAGTACTCGCCGGTCATATTCGGCGCCATATCGGAGATGACGACGTCTGCTCCCTTCTCGCCGATCCGCTCGCGGAGTTTCGCCTTCGTCTCCTCGTCGGTCATATCGCCGCGGATCGTCTCGACGTTCCCGGCGTCGAGATCGCGGATGCGCTGGAAGTCGACGCCGATGACGGTGCCCTCGGGACCGACGGCCTCCGCGGCGACCTGCAGCCAGCCGCCGGGCGCCGCGCCGAGATCGACGACCGTGTTTCCGGGGCCGAACAGCCCCGCCGCCTCGTCGAGTTGCTTCAGTTTGTACGCCGACCGGGAGCGGTAGCCCTCCTGTTTGGCCCTGTTGTAGTACTCGTCTTTGCGTGTCATACATCTCTCACCGGATTCAACAGCGCACTCCCGCCTCGAACCGCAGACGACTTCGTGGTCATACTATACGAAACGCCGTCAATCCGGAAAGGCACATCGGATAGTACCGGCCACCCTCGCAGGCCGGTCACGTCCGGAATTTGCGGCCGTCCGCCCGATGTGAGATTCGCCTTTCGGAGACAGACCATAGCACGAAATTCGTCGCTCCGCGGTGAGGAGACACAGGAGCCAGAAGGGGAGGACAACCCGCTTCAAGCGTCACTGAGAGACACCGTCACCAGCGTCGCCGAGCAGCCAACACAGGATCATCGCGAGCGGTCCGGTGGCAGTGCCGTACTTATTTTATTACATAAGCCGAACGTCCATTATGATCCATACCCGACCTGGACTCCCGATTCGTCCCAAGTCGGACCCCCGAGTGATGGTTCTCGGACCGGTGGCCTCGCCCGCCCCTACCACCAGGGAGGTGCTGTGAGGATGTCGGACCGACCCGCGACCGACGCGTCGATACTGGACGATCCCGCGGTCTCCTCGGAGTACCGGGAGGTCAACGGCGTCCGCCTGCACGTCGTCACGGCCGGCGACGAGGACGATCCCCTCGTCGTCTTGCTCCACGGATTCCCGGAGTTCTGGTACAGCTGGCACCGCTCGATCGCGCCCCTGGTCGATGCGGGCTACCGCGTACTCGTTCCCGACCAGCGCGGCTACAACCACAGCGAGGCGCCCGACGGCGTTCGCGCCTACCGGATCACCGAACTCTCCGGTGACATCGCCGAACTGATCGAATCAGAAGGCCGGGAGTCGGCCCACGTCGTCGGGCACGACTGGGGCGCGGGCGTCGCGTGGGACCTCGCGCTCCGGCGGCCGGCGTACCTCGACCATCTGGGCATCGTCAACGTCCCGCATCCGACGGTGTTTCAGGAGACGCTGACGTCGAATCCGCGGCAACTGGCGAAGAGCTGGTATATGTTCTACTTCCAGCTCCCGCGAATCCCGGAGTGGGTCCAAGCACAGGTGGACTACCGGCCGTTCGTCGACAGCTTCCGGAACGCGAAGCCGGGGACCTTCTCCGAGGCGGACATCGAGCGATACCGGGCGGTGTGGGACCGGGGACTGACCGGGATGATCAACTGGTACCGCGCGCTGTTCCGGTATCGCGAGGATCCGCCGAGAGAGCGCGTGGAAGCGCCGACCCTCGTAATCTGGGGCGAGCGCGACGAGTACCTGCTCGCGGAGATGGCCGAAAAGAGCATCCAGTACTGCGACGACGGACGGCTCGAACGCATTTCGGAGGGGACACACTGGGTCCACCACGAGTATGCCGAAGAAGTGACCGATCACCTCCTGGAGCATCTCGGATGAGCCGAGCGACCCTACACCCGACGAGCCGAACGACCCCACACGAGAGAACTGAAAGATGACGGTGGCGACGATTCCAGCGTACGACGAGAGCCGCATCGGGGCCGTCGGCGACCACGCCGTCGTCGTCGGGGGAAGTATGGCCGGAATGCTCGCGGCCAGTGTGCTTTCCGACGCCTTCGGGCGGGTGACGGTAATCGAGCGGGACTCCCTGCCGTCGGATCCGGACACCCGTCGCGGCGTCCCGCAGGGCCGGCACGTCCACGCGCTGCTTGAGGCCGGGCGAGACACGCTCGAGGACCTGTTTCCGGGCTACGGCGACGACCTCGTCACCGCCGGCGCGGAGACGATCGACCTCTCGGCGGATTTCAACTTCTACGACGAGGGCGACTTCGTCGCAGACGGCGACCACCACCTGCCGATGTACTGTGCGAGCCGTCCGCTGTTCGAGCACGTCACCCGAACTTCACTCTCCGGACTCGATGCCGTCCGGCTCCGCGATGGGTGTCACCGCACGGCGTATCTCACCGACGACGGGGCGAGCGCGGTCGAGGGGGTGCGGATCCGGAACGAAGAGGGCGACACCGAGGAACTGTCGGCGGATCTCGTGGTCGACTGCACCGGTCGGACGTCGTCGACACCGGCGTGGCTGGAGGCGAACGGATATCGACGTCCCCCGAAGGACGAGGTCCCGATCGACCTGCTGTACAGCACTGTCACCGTCGACCGACCCGCAGAGGACCGCCGGGCGTTCCACGTGATGCCGTGCCCGCCGCGGACCCGGAACGCCGTCGTGCTCCCGATCGAGGGCGACCAGTGGATCGTGACGCTGTCGGGGCTGCACGGCGATCACCCGCCCGACACCGTCGCGGGCCTCGTCGACTTCGCTGCGAGCCTGCCGGTCGACGAGATCGCGAGGCTTCTCGCGGACCGTGAGATCACGTCCGACGGGGTCGAACAGCACCCGTTCGCCGCGAACGTCCGCCGGCGCTACTGGGACCTCGATCGATTCCCCGACGGCTTGCTTGTCCTCGGCGACGCGATGGCGAGCTTCAACCCGATCTACGGACAGGGGATGTCGGTCTCCGCGCTGGAGGCGCTGTCCCTCCATCACGCGCTCGCCGCAGGCGGTCTCGACGACCTCGCGCTCCGGTTTTTCGACCGCGCGGAAGGCGTCGTCGACGACGCGTGGAACGTCTCCGTCGGCACCGATTTCCGCTTCCCCGAGACGACGGGACCGAAACCGCCCGGAACCGACATCCTGAACCGGTATCTGTCACGCCTGACGCGGAAAGCACACGACGACGAGACGCTGGCCGACGCCTACGCCCGTGTCGTGACGATGGAGCAACCGCCGACCTCGCTGCTCCGGCCGGGCGTCGCGTGGCGCGTACTCAAGCCGGAAGTGTCAATCTGAACGGACGGCGGAGAGCCGTCATCGCGTGCGATCCAGCTTTTCGCGCCGTTCTTCGAACTCGTCATCCGAGAGTTCGCCGCGGGCGTACCGCTCCCGGAGGACGACCAGCGGCCGTTCGTCGCGGTCGTCCGAGCGGCGGTCGAGATACGCGTAGACGAGAAACAGCGGCACGCCCAGGAACAGTCCCATCCAGAGCAGGCCGACGAAGCCCATCGTGCCGCCGAAGAGCCCCCAGCCACCCATCATCCCGCCGCCGCTGCCGGTGTGAGCAGCGACCGGACCCGTCGCTACGCCGAGCAGCGGGAGCGCGAGCGCCGTCGTTCGTCGAGCGATTCCCCCGAGGGTGTCAGTGATGCGAGTCATTGTGTCGGTGGGTCCGTGGATTCGGTGTGGTTGCGTGCTTCAGTTGCGCTGAGCCGAGCGAACGTTAGCATCCGTGCCCCTGCTGATGCGCACCGGTGCTGCCGTGGTCGGCGTGGGGGGCATTGCGGTAGTGGTCTCCGTGCGCCTGGTCGCTGTGGTTCCCCTGGTGAGTGGAGTTGCGGTAGTGGTCTCCGTGCGCCTGGTCGCTGTGGTTCCCCTGGTGAGTGGAGTTGCGGTAGTGGTCTCCGTGCGCCTGGTCGTTGTGATGATCGCTGTGCGCCGCACTGGTGTGCTGGTCCTCGGGTGCGAGGTCGCCGCCGTGGGCGGCGTGTGCCCAGGGGCCGAGCCGATCACCGGACATTCCGGCGTGCGACGCCATCCATTCGGCGGCGTCCGGTCCCAGCCGGTCGGTCAGCTTCCCGAGCATCCACCCGCCCTGTTCCGTCGCGTTCGTGCCGGTCGTCGGTGCCTCGTCAGTCGCCGGGGCGTCGCCGTGTGCACCCACTGCGGGGGCGGCGAGTGCGAGACCGAGTACCGCAAGCGCCACGAACAGCGTGCGTCCGAGTGTTCTGGTGGGCATTCTCTTTCGCCTCACCTGTGCCTACGGGAGGTTCGGGGTTAGCGTCGTGGACGTGAACTCGGCCAGGAAATCGGATTATAGCGTTTATCGCGGGCTCTAATCGTTTTTCATATCGGAAACCGTTCATCGGACCCGAATTCGGGACGAAGCGCCGCCGTCGTCGGTTTGCAGTCGCCGATTCGCCGTCACCGGTCGGCGTCCCGGAGGTCCTCGCTCGGGTAGATCCGGTAGGTCCGGCCTTGTCGCTCCCGGTACAACAACCCGCGGGACTCCAGCCCGCTCACCGTTTGACTCACTTTGCTTTTCGAGAACCCGGACCGGTCACGCAGTTCGATCTGCGTGATCCCCGGCGAGGAGAGCACCGGTTCGAGGACCCGGCGCTCGTCGTCCGGCAGCAGATCGAGCACGCGCGCCTGTGGCTGGGCCTCGGGGTTGATTGCGGCGGGTTCCGACCCGGGAGGCTCCTGCTCGCCGGGCGACGGCTCCGGTGCCGTCTCGGGTGTCGCCGCGGGCGACTCACCTCCGGCGCTGACGGCCGACGACGACTCACCACGTGCGCTGGCGTCCTCGGTCGGGATTCCCGAACGGATCGCGAGGTATAGCCCGGCGACGACGGCCGCGAGGACGAGCGTGCCGAGGACGTACCACAGCGGGTTCGGTCCGTGCATCGTTGTCATCGAGCCGTCCATCATCGATCCCATCGAAGCGTCGAGGGCGCGACGCTGTCGGAACGCCTGCCAACTGAGGACGCTCCCGACCAGGAGGACGAGTCCGACGAGCGCTGCGGCGACGACGTCCGACCGGTGCCGGTTCATACGGCACACCCCGCTTGGAGGTGCTCCCAGTTCATACGTTCCTCTTCGTCCGGGAGTGGCGAACCAGTTGCGGTTCGATACGACCGCGGACTCCGCCGCTCGAATCGGTCCAGTCGGCCGATAGTACGACCGAGAGATCGCAAGATATACTTCGATCGATCCGGCTAGGTGGCGGAGAATCACCCCTGAAAACTGGAGATAACAGTTATGCCTACGTCGCGCCTGCATTCGGACAATGGGTACGAACGGGAGTGAACACCCGGCCGCAGAGCGTTTGACGACGGGCGTTGCGGGGCTGGACGAAGTTCTCAACGGTGGGCTGCGACCCCGGTCGGCGACACTCGTTCGGGGTGCACCCGGGTCAGGTAAGACGATCATCGGCCTCCACTTCCTCGCCAGCGGCGTCGAGGCCGGTGAAACGGGACTGTACGTCAACCTCGGCGAACCGAGTACGTACATCCGCGATACGGCGCGGGCGTTCGGCCTCGACATCGATCCCGTGGAATTCCTCACGCTGTCGCCGTCCGGCGAGGAGTTCCAGACGGAGACGACGTACGATCTCTTCAGCTCGGCGGAGGTCGAGGGCCCGTCGCTCGTCGACGAGATCCGCGAGGAGGTCGAGGCGATCGATCCCGACCGCGTCGTCGTCGATCCCGCGACAGAGTTCCGATATCTCACGACCGACGAACACCAGTTCCGGACGCAGATTCTGAGCCTGTTGGACTTCCTCAAAGCCGAGGGCGCGACAGTCCTTTTGACCTCTCAGGCCGCCCAGTCGATGCCCGACGACGAACTCCAGTTTCTGGTCGACGCCGTCCTCAACGTCGCGGAAGGGGCCGACCGGCGGACCATCTCCGTCTCGAAGTTCCGGGGCTCGGCCGCTCGCACTGGCCAACACACACTCGCGATCACCGAGGAGGGGATGTCCGTCTGGCCGCGGCTCGATCCGGGGCGCTACCGTGTCAACGGGCCACGACCGACCCTCTCGTCGGGGATCCCCGAACTCGACCAGCTGCTGTCCGGTGGCCTCACGACGGGGACGGTCACGCTCTTCAGCGGCCCAACGGGCGTCGGAAAAACGACGACGGCGCTGCAGTTCCTGCAGGAGGCCGCCGGCCGCGGCCAGCGGTCGGTCCTGTACAGTTTCGAGGAAAACACCCGGACGCTACTCGATCGGGCGGAAGCAGTCAACATCCCCGTCGCGGAGTTGATCGAGCGGGGGACGCTCCGGGTCGAGGAACTCGGGACCGAGGGGCTCACTGTCGACGAGTTCACTGCACGCATCCGGATGGAGGTCGAAGAGCGCGACGCCGAGGTGATCGCGATCGACGGGACGACCGGATTCGAGCAGTCGCTCGTCGGCTTCGATGGGGCGCCGATGGAACACCTCGTCGACATCGGGCAGTACCTCCGGAACGCGAACGTGACCGGACTGATCACGAACGAGGTCCACCAGATCACGGGATCGTTCCAGGCGACCGAACAGCGGATCAGCCACCTCGCCGACAGCATCGTCATCCTCCGACACGTCGAGTACAAGGGGAAACTCCGGAAGGTGATCGGCGTGTTGAAGATGCGAACGAGCGACTACGAGCCGCGACTCCGCGAACTCGAAATCACCGAGAAGGGGCTACACGTCGGCGAACCGTTGACCGACCTCCGCGGGATTCTGACAGGGACGCCGGAGTGGGACGATGCCACCGACTGAGCACTCGGCGGAACCCACGGAAGCGGCCACCGATACGGACGGTGACCCGCTGGACGACCTCCTCGAGGGACGGGCCGTGTCTCCGGAGATCGAGGGGCAGCCGACGATCTACCCGCTTTTGGCCGACAGCGGCAACCAGCGGGTGCTCGCCGAATGGCTCGACGGCCACGATACCTACCGCGCCGCCGACGTCGACACGCCGATTGCGGACGCCGAGTTCGACCTCTGCATCACCGACGAGGGCGCGCTCCGGGAGTCCGGCCGCGAACTGGAACGGCTCAAAGCCGACGCCAGACCAGTGCTGCTCCCAGTGCTGCTTTTGCTCCCCGAGAAGCGAACCGACGTGATCGGGATCGACGACGGCGAGATCGCCGACAACGTGTTCGCGACGACGATCGACGAGATCGTCTCCTTGCCGATCCGGCAGACAGAACTGGCGTGGCGGATCCGGGCGCTGCTCCGGCTTCGCTCCCAGTCGCTCCGGCTGCAGGCGCGGACGAGCAAGCTCGAACTGTTCAGGCAAGCCGTCGAGGACTCGGGCCACGCCGTGTACATCACCGACCGGGACGGCACGATCAAGTACGTCAACCCGGCGTTCGAGGAGATCACGGGCTACAGCGCCGCGGAAGCGATCGGACAGACGCCCCAGCTCCTGAACTCCGGAGAGATGCCGGACAGCTACTTCGAGGAGCTCTGGGAGACCGTCCTCGCCGGCGACGTCTGGAGCGCCGAGGTCATCGACCGACGGAAGGGCGGGGAACTGTACTACGCCGACCAGACGATCGCGCCCGTCACAGACGACGAGGGCCAGTTCGTCGCGTTCGTCGCCGTCCAGCGGGACATTACCGAGCGAAAGCAGCGCGAGGAGACGCTCGAACGGCGCACCCAGGCCATCGAACGAGCGCCCATCGGCGTCAGTATCTCCAATCCTAAAGAGCCAGACAACCCGCTGATCTACGTGAACGAGGCCTTCGAGGAGCTGATGGGGTACTCCCGTGAGGAGGCCGTCGGTCGCAACTGTCGGTTCCCCCAAGGCGAAAACACCGACTCCGAGCGGGTCGCGCGGATCCGCGAGGCGATCGAAGCGGAGGAACCAATCGCCATCGACATTCGCAACTACCGGAAAGACGGCACGGAGTTCTGGAACCACCTGAACATCGCCCCCGTCAGGGACGACGAGGGGGAGGTGCTCAACTACGTGGGCTTCCAGCAGGACGTGACCGACCGCAAGCAACGCGAAGCCCAGTTGCGCATCCTCGGGCGGATCCTCCGACACAACCTCCGGAACGACATCAACGTGATCCAGGGACGGGCCGAGTCGATCCAGGCTCGCTGCGAGGAGTCGATTGCCGACGAAGCCCAGCGGATCATCGACAAGAGCGGGGAACTGATGGCGTTGGCCGAGAAGGAACGGGCGATCACCGACGTGCTGTCGGAGCCGCCACGGCCGGTCGATATCGACCTCGAGAAACTGATCAAGCGCGTCGTGGACGACATCAGTGGCCGGTTCCCGGGCGTCTCGATCGAAACCGACTGTCAGGGCGAGTTAACTGTCTCCGTGTCGGACCACTTCGGAACGGCACTCGAGGAACTGGTCGAAAACGCCGTCGTCCACAACGACCACGAGACGACCGAGGTCGGGGTGAGTGCCCGTCGTGAAGCCGAGAACGTGCGTATCACAGTTCGTGACGACGGCTCAACGATCCCGGAAATGGAGCGGGACGTGTTGCTCGGCGAGGAGACCCAGACAGCGACCTACCACGGAAGCGGCCTGGGGCTGTGGCTCGTCAACCTGATCGTCAGCCGGGCGGGCGGGTCGATCTCCCACGAACCCAACGGGGCCGACGGAAACGTCGTCGAAATCGTCCTCCCACAGTGACCCTCGCTGACGGCATCGATTTGGCACTACGACGCCCCCGTGGATCCACCGGGCGACGGCAACGAGCCCCCGGTGGCAATCGTTGACGCACTCCAGCAGAGACGCATCCCGCTGAGACCCACCCAACGGAGACGCATCCCGCTGAGACCCACCCGGCGGAGACGCATCCCGCTGAGACCCACCCGGCGGAGAGGCGGCCGCTGGGGAGTTCGGTCGGCGAACGACCGCCCCTCGTGGGAGCTACGCTGCTCAAGATTCTTGCCGGTGGGCGACCAGAGACCTAACAATGCTCAGGCGGATCCTGCACGACCTCGGGTACGCGATTGCGCACTTTCTCTTTCTCGGTGCCGATACCCCCGAGGCGGTCGTCAGACGGCTCCGCATCGCCTACCGGCTCGTCGGCGTCCGTATCGTCGAGACGCCCCGCGTCGACGCGACCGAGCGGACGGTGTTCCTGTGTCCATACCGGAACCTCGGCGCCACGTGGTTCGGGGCACGGTGGCTCTGTCACGACGTCCTCGACCGGGTCGACGACGGGTACGTGACGTACCTGCGCCGACACAAGGGAATCGACTATCAGCGACCACGGAGTTGTAATGACTTCGACTACTGTACGGCGTCGGAGCACTGCTACTCGGAAGTCTCCGAGATGGAGTAGGGCGAATGGATCCGCCACCCATCCGTCGGCGCATCGCAGAGCAGTTCTCCTACCGGGGCGAGCGCGCCGACGTCTGGCGCGCGTTCGATTTCGTCCTCGACACCGACGCGTTTCTCAATCTCGGCTTCTCCGAGCGGTACCGGCCGCACCTCCTCGGGTCCCCCCAGCGACGGCTCGCCGACCAGGTCGGCGAGCGACTCGCCGCGCGGCTGCCGACCACGACGGGAACCCGGTTGCTCGACGTCGGCTGCGGTCGCGGGGGACCGGCGATCACGCTCGCGGAGCGATTCGGATTCGACGTCTCCGGGATCGATCTGGTGCCATACAACGTCCAGCGTGCACGCGAGAACGCCCGGGACCGTGCAGTCGACGCCGAGTTCGTCGTCGGCGATGCGACGCAGTTACCGTTCGCGCCAGGGTCCTTCGCCGCGTGTGCGGCAGTCGATTCGCTCGTGTACGTTCCCGACCGGGCGGCTGTCTTCTCGGCACTCGCAGACGTCCTCGATTCGGACGGCGTTCTCGTCGTCTCGGACCTCTTGACCCGGTCTGGACTCGACGGGCGAGAACGCGGGCTCGTGGAGTCTTTCGCGACAGCGTGGGATATGCAACCGCCCGGGACGTTCACCGGGTATCGACGGGCGCTGGAAGCGGCGGGCTTCGCGGTGGAGTCGTTCGAGGATATTACGGCCAACAGCGTCGGTCGGTTCCGGAAGTGGACGACGGCGTTTCTCGCGCTCGCACGGAGCCCGCTGGGACCGCTGCTCTCTCGACTGCTCCGTGCCGCCGGCCTCGACCCCGAGCGGATTACGACGCAGGTGCGACGCGCCCACGCCGCCTTACCGTATCTCAGACACGGGGTTATCACAGCCGTTCCGAAATGAGCCTCATCAGCACACTCAAGGGCCTGTTCGGGGACGATTCCGGCTCCGTTGGCCTGTGCGTTTGCGAGAACTGTAGCAGCAACGTCACGAACGCCGACGCGGCTGGCAGCGCCGACGACGACGTGCGCTGTCCGAACTGCGACTCCGCGGACGTCGAGTTTGCCGTCGGCGCGAACTGATCGTTCCCCGACTGCGTCACCTGAATTTCGGTAATCCGATCCCCCGGAGCCGCGTCTCCGACGCAGACGCAAAGTACAACTCCCCCGGGTTCGCTTCCCCTGTATGTTCGCTGGCGTATCTGATCTCCTCCGACTGGCCATCCTCCCGGTACTCGGGTGGGCGGCGTGGCGGGACATCGAGACCAGACGGGTACCGAGCCGGACCTGGTACCCGCTGGTCGGCCTCGGTGTCCTCCTGCTCGTGTGGGACGCTCTCGGCCACCTCTCGTTTGCGGCCGCCGCCGACGTCCTGTTTTTCGTCCGCGTCGCGGTCAGCCTCTTTCTCGTCGCGCCGATTGCCTACATATTCTGGCGGCTCGGTGGGTTCGGCGGCGCCGACGCGAAGGCCCTCATCACGGTCGCGATCCTTTTGCCGACGTTCCCGACCTACTACTTCGCGGGGTTTACGCTCCCCGACGTTCGGACCACGCTCGGGGTCTTCTCGATGACGGTCCTGACGAACACTGTCGTCCTCGCGGCCGCGTATCCGCTCGCGTTGGCCGGGCGGAACCTCCTCGACGGTGACCTGCAGTTTCCGGTGTCGTTCCTCGGCCGCCGCGTCGATATCAACGCACTCCCCGACGCACACGGTCGCCTGTTCGAGACGCCCGATGGATTCTCGCGAAACGGACTCGACATCGACGCGCTGCGGATGTACCTCCGGTGGCGCGGGACGACGCTCGCGGAACTCCGGGCTGAACCGGGGCGCTTCCGCGACCCCGCGAGCATCGGCGAGACGCACGATCCCACTGACGGCGCAGTGGGCGTCGCGACCGACGGGGGTACGCCCGGCTATGCGTCGGACACCGGAGAAAGCAACTTCGAGGATCCGTGGGGTGCTGAAGCGTTCCTCGACGACATCGAGGGGACGGCCTACGGAACGTCCCCGGAGAAGCTACGCGGCGGCCTGGAGATCGTCGTCGACCGCGAGGAAGTGTGGATCTCCCCGGGGATTCCGTTCATCGTCCCGATGTTCGTGGGGACGCTTTTGGCGTTCACCTACGGGGACCTCGTCTTCGGTGCGCTGGGTGCGGTCGGTGTCGTCTGATCACAAAAAAACGGCTCGGGACAGAACGGACGCGGAAGCGACTGACTCACGGAATGCGGCAACACCCGCGGCGAAACGTCCGATCTCCGACGGATCGACCGTCTCGTGAAGGTGGTTTCGCCGCCCGGCCTCCGGCGTACCCTGGCACCACAGTCCAGTTCGCGACAGCGATGGGGCACCGCCGGTGGCAAAAGACCTATCGGCCGGACACGCCTCGGTCGAAACGATGACCGACGACGTCGACGTCGATTTCGGCGCGGACGGACTCGTCCCCGCCGTCGCACAGGATGCAGACTCCGGGGAGGTGTTGATGCTGGCCTACGTCTCGCCGGAGGCGCTCGAACGGACGCGGGAGACGGGGCGTGCCCACTACTACTCGCGCAGCCGCGAGGAACTCTGGGAGAAGGGCGCGACCAGCGGCCACACCCAGTCAGTTCGGGAGATCCGCGTCGACTGCGACGCCGACACGCTCTTGTATCTCGTCGAACAGACCGGCGGCGCGTGCCACACCGGGCACCGGTCGTGTTTCTACCGCACGATCGACGGGGAACACGTCGGCGAACAGGTGTTCGACCCGGACGCGGTCTACGAGTGAGTACTGATGGTCGGCTCAGGACAGCGAACCGGGGGTGACGGCGCCGACGGGGACGAAGCGGTCCAGTCGTACATCGACGAGGCCGAGGCCCGCATCCAGGACCTCCGGGACGCCCGCGAGCGTCGAGAGGAGGTGGAATCCCGCATCGAACGCGTCGGCGAGGAGGCGGTCGTCGACGCCGCCGACACCTACCGGAAGGCGATCCGGCTCTTGGACCGATACGAGGATTCGGCGACCGGCACGGGCGACTTCCAGGCGTACGTCGAGTTCCAGGATCGCTTTCTCGGTCTCGTCGAGGACCTCGACGAGGACGTCCCGGCCCACGACGCCTTCGAAGACGCTGCCGAGCGGATGGACCGCCGACGGCTGAGCGAGGAGCACTTCGAGGGCGCCCGCTCGGATCTCGAATCCGCCGCGGAGTACGTCGACCTCCTGGAGCGCCGCGAGGACACGAAGGAAGGCCTTTCGACCGCCCGTCGGAACGCGAGGCTCGCTCTCAGAGACCTCGAGGCGGAAATCGAACGTCGAGAGGAGATGCTCGCCTTCGCCGACGTCGACCTCGACGCCCCGGTCGAGGAGATCCAGGACCCGATCGAAGCGTACAACGACGCTGTGACAGCCGATTTCGCGTCGTTCTACGAGTCGGCGCCCGCCACGGAAGTCGTGGAATTCCTCGAACGGACGGAGTCGTTCCCGCTCGTGGAGTTCCGGCCGCCACCGCGCGACCTCCGGGAGTTCGCCCGCGAGAGTCCCGACGCCGACGAGCCGATTCCGACACTCTTGGATTACGCCGATTACACCGGCTCGAAACTGGATCACTACGCCGAGGACCCCGGGCTGCTCCAGACTACGGTGGCCGTCCACCGGACGTACCTCGAACGCCTCTCGGCCGAGCCGCTGACGGTGTCGCTGCCGCCGCCGTCCGCGGAGGCGCTCCGCTGGTGGGTGCGCGAAGCCTCGTCGCTTTTGCGCCGGTTCGCCGCCGAGTCGACGATCGCGAAACTCAGAACGGTGCGGGACCTGACTCGGCGGGACGACTACGAGGACCTCAGATTCGCCGCCCGCGCCCACGAGGAACTCGACGCCGAAGAGCGCGAGCACGTCCGCTCGGGCGCCGCAGCCGCGGAACTCGACCGACTCCGCGACGCCCGGGAGCGACTCAGTGCCGCCCTCGACGGCGACTGATGGTGATCGTCACGGCGGTCACGTTCGCCGTCGGAGCGCTCGCGATCTATTACGGACTGCGGGCGCTCGGAACGATCCAGGCGATCCGGCGACTCCGGGGCGACAGCGGCCTGGTCGGCCACCCGACCGACTGGCTCGACGCCGGCGAAGCGAAGACTGCCGCCGCGGGTCCGACCACGAAGGACCGCTCTCTCGAACGCGGAGTCGTCCTGCTCGCCGTGGGACTGCTCTGTCTGCTGTTCGGAATTTTGGCGCTGTAACTGCCTCGGATCTCGGTGTCGAATACAGAACGCGTAGTCAGAGATAGCGACCGAGAGGGGGGTCGCTATGCGCGACCGTTCAGCGGGCAGATGAAGTAGTTGGGTGGGCCGAATCCAGGGCGACCGAGAGTGACGTCGATGTAGTCTTTATCGAAGATATCGCCATCGTTGGTCAGCGGGGCGTCGTCATTGAACGCTGCGATATCAGTCACCTCTGCGGAGTAATGAGTCCACTGCCCACCGTTCCAGTCTCGGTCACCGGGCGCTGATTCGGAGACGAACGGAGAGCGTTGCTCGTCGCTCGCATCGTCGTTGGCCACGATCGGTCCGCTACCATCGTGCAGGAAGTAGATTTTGTCCTCGGGCTCGGGACGCTCGTCGAGGACGTTCACGACGTTTGTCCGCCAGAGCACGTCGTTCGCGTAGACGCGCCCAAACTGCTTCCCCTCACCGTTTTCGTTTCCTTTTCCTGGGCTGGCTGCAGTTATGCCAGCCACGGACAGCCCGATACCTGCAACGCCAAGGGCTGCTCCTGTCCGGAGCACCTGTCGCCGTGTCGATCTTTCGCGTTCGGTCATTGTGGTACGAAGGCGTTCTCCGCCTCCGAAAACCACAACAGAGAGTCGTAAAAAGAAGATTTTTCAAGGTTCGATCAAACTCTGTTCAAATTTCCTCTGCACTCTCTACGATTTCTCCGATGGCTATCGAAGAAGGTGATGGATTCACTCTCAGTATCTCGCAGGGCGCTTGTGATACATATTACCGCTGTGTCGTATAGCCCACGCCAGTCCTGACCGATTCTTGTTCGGGTGTAGTGACGCTGCTATGAACTTCGACGCCGACCAGAACCGCGAGAGTCGTCACTCGACCGCCGCAGCCGCCTCTCGGAGCGGCTCGGCCGCCTGCTCTGCGAGTGTCCTGGCGCGCTCGGTGTCGCCAGCCTCCGCGTAGACGCGCACCTTTGGTTCGGTCCCGGAGGGTCGGACGAGCACCCACGCGTCGCCGTAGTCGAGCCGGTAGCCGTCGGTGGTATCCGGCTCCGCGTCAGCGGAGGCGGCGAACTCCGCGGCGGTGTCCAACATCGCGTCGAGTTCGGCGTCGGTCTCGTAAGGGAGGTTGATACGGACGTTCTCGTATGCGGAGTAGGGGGCGACGATCTCCGAGACCGACCGCTCGGCGACGAGTTCGAGGAACTTCGCGCCGACGTACGCGCCGTCGCGGACGAGTCGGTAGTCCGGATAGAAGATGCCGCCGTTGCCCTCGCCGGCGATCGGGACGTGTGTGCCCTCGGCCCGGAGCTGTCGGATGCGCGTGATGATGTTGGTCGATCCGATCGGCGTCAACTCCAGCGTCGCGCCGACCTCGTCGCAGACGTCGACCAGCCGCTGGGAGACGTTGACAGCGGCGACTGCAGTGTCCCCCGCTTCGAGTTCGGCAGCAGCGAGTGCCGCAAGCGAGGACTCGCCAGGCACGAACGCGCCGGTCTCGTCGACGAACACCGCCCGGTCGGCGTCGCCGTCGTGGGCGATGCCGACGTCCGCGTCGGCGGCCGTCACCAGCGCGCGGAGGTCGTCGAGATGCTCCTCGGTGGGTTCGGGCTGCCTGCCGGGGAAGTGGCCGTCGGGCGTGGCGTTGACCGTGACGACGTCGCAGCCGAGTTTCCGGAAGAATTCGGGGCTCGTCAGCGCGCCAGCCCCGCCACCCGGATCCAACGCGACAGTGAGATCCGCGTCGGCGATGGCCTCGCGGTCGACGGATTCGAGCAGTTCCGCAATGTACTCGCGGTTCGCAGCGCGGACCTCGCGGACGTCGCCGACTTCGTCCCACGCGGCGGTCGCAAAGCGCTCTTCGAGCACGTGGCTTTCGATCGTTTCGAGGTCGTCGATCCCGAGTTCGATCCCGTCGGCGCCGACGAGTTTCACCCCGTTGTACTCCGCGGGGTTGTGCGAGGCCGTGATCACGAGCGCCGGCTGCTCGGTGACGCCGGCGTAGCGGACCGCACTCGGGGTCGGCGTCGGACCCAGTCGGTCGACGTCGACGCCGACGCTCGCGAGGCCGCTTGCGGCCGCGTTCGAGAGCATCTCGCCCGAGGTCCGGGTGTCCCGCGCCACGGCGATCCGGTCGGCATCCCACACCGTCCCGGCCCCCTTGGCGATACGGAGGACGAACTCGGGTGTCAGGCTGTCGCCGACGACCCCCCGGGTTCCGCTCGAACCGAACAGTTTCATTGCGGGGTACTCCTCGGTGCGCAGTAAAAGTGATTGCGACCCGGTGCGCGACAGTCACCCGGGAGACCCACCCCCGACTGCCTCACTCGCCCGCGGGCGGACCCTCCGTGAACTCGGTCAGCGTCGGGAGGAACTTGTCGACAGCGACGAGGTAGCCGAAGTACAGCGCCACGGCGCCCATCACCGCCATCCAGAGCGCCAAGAGCAGGTCGCCGTGCTGCGCCGTCGAGACGGCGAACCGTTCGATGTAGGCGCCGAGCAGCGAGAGCCCGACCGACGCGACGCCGAAAAGCGACAGTTCCAGCACGGCCGGCAACAGTTCGAGCAGAGCCGTCGTCATACTCCCTGGTTCCGGAGTCACCTTGAGACTCTTTCGGTTGCCGACCGGACGCAGATCGAAAGGTAATCGGGCGGGCGCGGCCACCGCTCCGGTAGAGATGGCAGGACGTCACCGCGATCTGAACTACGCGAGGCTCACCAGGGGCGGCTTTTTCCTGGGCCTCGGACTGTTCGCGCTGGGTGCGATCGGCGAACTCACAATCGGTGTCACCGGCATCGCCGTCCCCGCGTGGGAACACGCGCTCCTCGTCGACGCGGAGTGGATCGGCGTGTTGCTCGCCCTGCTTTCGCCGTTCGTGTTCGGGATCGTGCTGCCGTTGACGGAGTAAGGTCCGGTCCGGAGACTTTAGGCCGCTCCCCGCCGGACCCCCGAGTATGACTGACACGTTCCCCACCTTCGAGGTCGTGCCCGCCGTCGATATGCAGGACGGCGAGGTGGTCCAGCTCGTTCAGGGCGAGCGCGGGACCGAGAAGCGCTACGGCGATCCGGTCGCGGCCGCGGAACGCTGGGTCGAAGCGGGCGCCGAGACGCTGCATCTCGTGGATCTCGACGGCGCCTTCGAGGGCGAGCGCGAAAATGCGGCGGCTGTCGAGGCTGTCGTCGACGCCGTCGACGTCCCGGTGCAACTGGGCGGCGGGATCCGCACTGCCGCCGACGCGGCCGACCTGCTCGACCGGGGCGTCGCCCGCGTGATTCTCGGGACCGCGGCCGTCGAGGAGCCCGAACTGGTCGCCGAGATCAGCGACGAGTACCCCGGACGCGTGATGGTGAGCCTCGACGCCAAGGACGGCGAGGTCGTCGTCTCCGGGTGGACCGAAGGCACCGGCCTCGATCCGGCGGAGGCCGCGGCGCGTTACAAGGAGCTGGGCGCGGGCGCGATCCTCTTCACCGACGTCGACGTCGAGGGCCAACTCGGCGGCGTCCAGACGAACGTGACCCGCCGGGTCGTCGAGGCCGTCGACATCCCCGTGGTCGCTTCCGGCGGCGTCGCCTCGCTGGAGGACGTCCGGGCGCTCCGGGAGGCAGGCGCGGCGGCCGTCGTCGTCGGCACTGCGCTCTACGAGGGGACGTTCACTCTCGCGGCCGCGATGGACGCCTGAGCCCGAACCGGGCGACGACTGCACCACTCGCGATCGTGATCAGCGTGAGTCCGAGCGCGGTCGTCACCCCGGAGTCGGAGAACAGGAGGAACCCTCCGAAAGCGAGGGCATAAGCCACGAATACAACCCCTTTGATCCCCCACATAGTTCGGCGTGGTGGCCGGGGGAGTATCAATCCGCGCAAGACGGTCGTCGGACGTTGGGGCGAGCATAGCGGTGCTGTCGTTGGAGTGCTCTGTTCACCCGGATGGCGTCGGAGTCGCCGCACACCTCACAGGAATCGGTCAGTACAGACGGATGCTGTATCAGATCGGCCCGTCGTCTACGCGAGATCTGTCAGAAACGAGCTGCTGGACGGAGAGAACCTATGGAGCGACGAACTCGACATCCGTGATCTCGAACCGGGCCCCGCCGTCTGGCCCGTCTGTGACACGGATCTGCCAATTGTGGGCAGTGACCACCTGTTCGACGATACTCAGTCCGAACCCAGTTCCTTCCGACGACCTCGAATACCCGGCCTCGAACACCTCATCACGCTCGCCGGACGGAATCCCCGGCCCGTCGTCCTCAATATAGAACCCGTGGTCTAGTTCCCCGACCGTCACAGTCACGTCCGTCCCGCCGTGTTCGACTGCGTTCCGAAACAGGTTCTCAAACACCTGCTTGAGGCGGCTTCTGTCGGCCCGAACGCCTCGATCGATGTTCGTGATCAGTACCGCCTCGTTCGTCTCGACGTTCTCCCAGCAACCATCGATCATCGTGGCGAGGTCGACCGGCTGAGTGTCGGTCACCTCTCTCCCTTCCCGGGTTAGCGTCAGGAGATTATCAATCAGCGCCGCCATCCGGTCAAGTACCTGTTCGAGGCGGTCGAGATGTTCGCTGTCACACTCCTCGGCGGCCAGTTCGAGCCGCCCGGTAGCGACGTTCAGTGGATTCCGCAGGTCGTGTGAGACGACACTCGTGAACTCTTCGAGCCGTTCGTTCGCACGCTTGACCGACTCACGTTCGGTGATGTCCATATACATCGCTACCGTTCCGATGATTTCGTCGTCAGCGGTCCGGCGCGGAACCGCACGCAGGACCGTCTCAATAACCTCACCGTCGATAGTCACGAGGCCGCGTTTCTCTCTCGTGAACTGTCCGTCAAGCGAGCGGTTATATCCTCCCGATAGCAGTCTCTCCGCTGACTCGCGCGTGTAAAACTCCGCGAGCTCGCTGCCGATGATCGCATCCTCATCGTAACCAAGCGTCTCGACGAACTGGCTGTTGCAGTCCTCGATGACGGGCTGTCCGTCTTCGGATCGCGTGAGAATCGTCATCACTGGAGCTTCCTCGAACAGCGTCCGGTACTGGACTTCGTACTTCGTCGCCAGTTGCTCCAGTTCCTCGGTTTGTTGTTCCAGCTGGCGCTCGCGTTCCCTCCGTTCAGTGATGTCGCGGGCGATACCGATGATCCCCGTCGGCTCTCCCTCGTCGTTCGTCATCCGAACTCCTCTGAACTCGTGTGGGACTTGTCGCCCGTCTGCAGTCGTGATCTCGGCTTCGGTTACGTGTGAGCCGGTCTCTAATATCTCGTGGATCGAGTGGTTGATCGCCTCGCGGTGCTCGCCTTCGAAGAACTCAAGCGCGTTCATCGATCCGATCTGCTCGTCGGTGTAGCCGGTTAGCTCCGGCAACTTACTGTTCCACCGTTGGAAGTTGCCGTCGGTGTCGACGAAATAGAAGATGTCTTCCAGCGTATCGAGACTCCGCTCGATTAATGCCTGCTCCTCCCTGAGTTCTTGTTCGCGCCTCTTTCGTTCGGTGATGTCCTGAAACTGGGAGAAGACGGCGACGACCGCTTCGTCCTCATCGGTTACGACGCGGTTGTGCCATTCGCAGATGATTCGACCGCCGTCCTTTCGGATGTTCTCGTTGACGCTTCGGTACCCCCCTTGGTTTTCGAGAAGGTCGGACACGACATCGGCAACCGCATCCCGGTCGGAGTCAGGAACGATCTTCTCCCACGACTGGCCGAGCAAATCAGCCTGAGTATATCCGAGGATGTCTCCGGCGACATCATTCATACGGACGAAGTCGAACTGTTCGTCCCACTCGATGACGCCGAGCGGTGACTGCTCGAAGAAGAGGTTGAGACGCTTCTCTCGGTCGGCAAGCTCGATTTGGGCGTAGTAATTGTCGACCGCGTTCCTGATCCGGTTTGCAAGGACGGTGTACTGGCTGGTCCCGGTTTTCTTCTGCAGGTAGTCAGTGACACCTGCCGAAATGGCGTCGCTGGCGACTTCCTCGCTACCCTTGCCGGTATAGAGGATGAAAGGGAGGTCAGGGTACTCCTCTCGGACGGCCTGCAAGAATTCGAGGCCATTCCGTGTTGGCATCTCGTAATCGGAGACGATACAGTCGAACAGTTCGCTGCCCAACCGGTCAAGCGCCTCATCTGTGCGCGTTTCGATCTCGACGTCGAATCGGTCGTTTCCACGTTCAAGAAACGTCGCCGCCATCTCTGCGAATTCCGGATCATCATCCACATAGAGAATTCTCATAGATCCGTCGTAATTATCCATTATATTCACATAAGATGCTCTCGTCAAAATCGTTTTGAAAGGTATCGTTCGAAGAAAATGAACTCAGATCAATACGTACACAGACTCTCACGGCCGTTCGGTCGCGTGTGCGTAATATGAACTCAGTGAGAAAAGTTCTGTGAGACCTTATATCACGCCTGCCGTTTCCGGATCTTCTCCCGCCCGGGCGCGATGAGTTCGTTCAGGTACGTCGAAAGCGCGCCCTTCGCGTCGGCCGGGTGGAGTTCGCCGGATTCCAGGTCGGCTTCGAGGTCGGCGTACGTCTCGTAGCTCAGGTCGCCGCCGTACTGCTCGGGCCGTTCGACGACGACCTCGCCGAACCGCGGGAAGACGTGATACTCGAAGAGTTGGAGGACCGGGTTCTCCCGCTCCTCGCCGTCGTCGGTGGGGTCGGGATCGGCCGTCGGCGGACAGTAGGCCTTCTCGACCTTCCGTTCGATCTCGGCTTCGGAGTCCTCCATCGAGATGGAGATCCCCGTCGAGGTCGACATCTTGCCGACGCCGGTCGTCAGGTCCGCGATCAGCGGCGTGTGCAGGCAGGTCGGCGCGTCGGCGTCGATGCTCGGCAGCGTATCGCGGGCGAGCATATGGACCTTCCGCTGTTCCATCCCGCCGATCGCGAGGTCGACGTCGAGGTAGACGATGTCGAGCGCCTGCATCAGCGGGTAGACCGCCTGCGCGACCGTGACAGTGTCGCCGCCGCCGATCTCCGACATCGCCCGCTCGGCCCGCGAGAGCGACGTCTCCAGTTCCAGGGCGTGGAGATCGAGGATGTACTCCTCGTCGAGTTGGTACTCGGAGCCGAGAACGAACTCGGTCTGGGACGCTTCGAGGCCGTAGGCGACGAACTGCTCTTTCATCCGCGTCGCCGTCTCGCGGATCTCCTCGAACGTGCCCTTGCCGTTGAGGTACGCGTGAACGTCGGCCAGGAGAACGATCACCTCGAAGCCCGCCTCCTGGAGTTCGATGAGTTTGTTGGCGGTCAACATATGCCCGACGTGGAGGACGCCCGACGGCTCATAGCCCACGTACGCCCGCTTTCCGTCCGGCGATTCGGCTAGCGCGCGCACTTCCTCCTCCGTGACCACCTCGGAGGCGTTCCGGGTGATAAGCTCGTAGGCGTCCATACGTGCGAGAAATCGGGACTGCAGCATATGACTTCTGTGATGTCGTCCGCGGAACGGTCCGGCCAATGCCTCGGGCCCGATTCAGGCGCTGACGGACGCGGTGGCCTCGCTTCTGGAGTCGATTAACACCGGAGCGCCGTTTCTGGAGTCGACGAACGCCGGAGCGCCGCGCTCTTGGGACGCCTACGGCGAAATCCCGTACGTGTCGTGGTCGGGCGTGATCATGTAGACGTTCTCCATCCGCTGGATTTCGTCGAGTCGAGCGATCGTCTCGCCGTCGAGTTCCCACCCGAAGAGGTCGATGTTGGATGCCACGTGCTCGGGGTTCGTGGACTTCGGCAGGACGACGACGCCCTTCTCGATGGCCCACTTGAGGACGATCTGTGCGGGAGCGACGTCGTGTTGCTCCGCCGCCTTGACCACGCGAGGATCATCGAGATACTGGGCGCGGGCCAGCGGCGCCGCCGCCTCGACGACGACGTCGTGCTCGTGGCAGTACTCGAGTAGATCCTCCCGGAAGTACCACGGGTGGAACTCGATCTGGTTTACCGCGATAGGAACGTCGGCGATCTTCCGGGCGAACCGAAGCTGGTAGGTGCTGAAGTTGCTCACGCCGATGTTTCGGACCAGTCCCTCCTCGTGAGCCTGTTCGAGGGCGCCGATCGTCTCCCGCAGCGAGATCGCGGGATTCGGCCAGTGGATGAGGTACAGATCGAGATAGTCGGTACCGAGCCGCTCCAGGGAGTCCGACAGCGACTCCAGCAGGCTCTCGTAGTGGAGGTTCGGGGGCAGCACCTTCGAGGTCACGAAGAGGTCCTCGCGGTCGTAGTCGGCGAGCACGTCCCCCAGCGCTGCCTCGTTCTCGTAGCCCTCGGCGGTGTCGATGTGGGTGTAGCCGGCTTCGATCGCTACCGGAACCGCCTCAGTGACTTCCTCGTCGGAGAGGGCGTAGGTCCCGAAGCCGACAGCGGGGATTTCGTCGCCGTTCGGGAGCGTTCGGGTGGGTGTCGTGGTCATAACCGTCCTGAGGTTTCAGCCGGACCGTAAAAAGTGTCATACCCGTCCGGTCCCAAACATCGCCGATGGCAACGACCCGTTCGCCGATCGTCGTCCTCGGGGGGTTGCTCCTCGTGGCGTTTCTTCCCCTGGTCGTGATGTGGATCGTCGTCACCGACGTCGGAACGTTCGCGTACTTCGCGGGTTTCGCGCTGTACTTCCTGATCGCACACGTTGGGCTGCCCGGGTGGGTCTACCTGGACGCGACCGGCCGCGGCAGCGACTCGGCGGTCGGGTGGACGGCCCTCAGTTTTCTGCTGCCGGTCGTCGGGTTCATCGCGTACTACGTCCTCGGGCGGCCAGACGCCTCCTACGAGGCCGGCGCTGACCGGCGGGTTCGGCGCGAGTGAGGATCGCGGCGAGGCCGCTTTCGAGCGAAAGAACTGAACCAGTCGCCCTGCTATCGGGGGTATGGACCGACAGCAGTTGCTGGCGATCATCCTCGTGGTCCTGATGATCGGCTCCTCGATCGCGTACGGGGCGGCATTGATTCTCTGAAGGTCGGCGATCCACGATCGCCACCGAACCTCCGTGCCCGCTCAGCCGTCGCCCCACACGTCCGAGAGCGGGTGGTTCGACCGGTCGTCGTCCGAGTCGTCGGAACCGTCGGCCGGTCCGCGCGTTCGTCCGCCGGAGGATCGGTCGCCACCCGACGATCCGCCCCCGTTTCGTGTCGATGAGGTCCCCCGACTACCGTTCGAAGACGTCCGCCCACTCCCGCCCGACGTCGCTCGGCCGCTTTTCGTCCCCCCGATCGATCCCGTTTCCGACATCGACCCATCCGCAGTCGCGATCGCCTCGAACGCGGGCAGGTCCGGCGTCGACAGCCGATCGACCTGGTCGCGGAACCACGACGGCATATCACCTCGGGTGCGCTCGAAGAGGTCCAGAAGCGAAGAGTCTGCGAGGTACGTCTCGCCGTAGTCGTCGGGGGCGCGCACCACGCGGCCACACGCCTGGATGACCGTCCGGAGCGCCGCGCGTCGGTACCACGACCACTGGCCCTCCTCGAGGCGGCGGGCGACGCGGGAGTCGCTGGTGTTGAGATACGGCGCCTTGCAGACGACCTGAAACCGACAGCGGTCGCCCGCCAGATCCAGCGCCTCCTCCATCTTCACCGAGAGGAAGACGTCGGGGGCGTCGGTCGCGAGCCACGAGTCCAGGGCCTCGTCGCGGTCCTCGCGGTCGTGCGCGCGAACGCGACCGCCCAGGCCGAGTTCCGCGAGTCGCTTTTGTAACTCGGACTGGATGGCGTAGGAGTGACAGTGGACGAGGCCCTTCTCGTCGGGATGGGCGGCCAGAATCCGGACGAGCGTCCGCGCCACCTTCGGGAGCGTCTCATCGCGGCGGTCGTAGGTCATCTTTCCGCAGGTGACGTCGTACAGCGGGCGGTTCTCGACCGGGAAGGTGTGCGGGACGTCGACTAAGGCGACGTCCGCTGGGTCGAGGCCGACGCCGCGACAGAACGCCTCCTTGTTCAGGATCGTCGCCGAAAGCAGCGCAAACCGGTTGCCGCGGTCCCAGACGGTATGATGCAGATATCGGGCCGGGTCCAGCGGCTTGATCGTGATCGGACTCCCGGCGCCGTCGGGCTGATCGACCACCCACGTCGTCGGGCTCTCGGGATCGCGGCAGTCCTCGACGAACCACGCGAGTTCCGAGCGGAGTTCCTGGAGGCGGTCGCGGCGGGCGGCCTCATCGGGCGTCAGTTCGGACTTCGGGAGCAGTTCGTCCGTCGCGCGCTCGGCGACGCCCGCGAGCGTCTCCGCGAAGCGGGCCGTCCGCTCGATCGGGTCGCCGTCGGCCGCGACGTCCGGCACGGAGATGTCGTCCCAGACGGGAACCGTTCGGGGCGTCAGCTCGACGGTCGCGTACATCTCCGCCCACTCCGCGAGGCCGTGGGCCTCGTCGATCACGACGACGTCGCGCTTCCGAAAGACGTCCGAGCCAGCCGTCTGCATGAAGTACGCGAGCGTCATCGCGGCGATCCGGCGGTTGGAGGCGATCGCTCGGTCCGAGAAGTACGGACAGCGGTGCCGGACCGAGCAGTCGAAGCCCGACTGCCGGACGCAGGGCGCGCGGTCGACCGGCGTGTCGGTCTCGCCGTTCAGGATACAGGTGTAGTTCGACTTCCCGCGGATCACGTTCAGATCGTCCAGTAGGGGGTCTGCCGCGACGTCGTCGAGCTGAGAGACCTGCGGCGTCGTGTAGTAGGCGTCGGTCGCCTCGGCGGGCGTGGTCTCCTCTTTCGTCGCCGCCGCGCCCGCGATGGCCCGCGCCAGGAGCGACTTGCCGCTGCCGGTCGGCGCGCGCACGAGCACGACCTCGTTGCCGGCGGCGAAGGCGTCGCGGATGTCCGCGAGCGCCTGCTCCTGTGCGCCGCGGAACTCGGGTGCTGGGAAGGACTCGGGGATCCGGTCGGGGTCCACAGGCGTCCTGGGTCGGTCTCGGATAAAAACCTTCAGACACACAGTACCCGTCAGAAACGGCCTGCAGAATTATCGATCGTGAAGTCAGTCCACCGAGCAACGGGGCCGAGTCAGCGGCTGCGGGGTTTGCAGGTGTTCACCCCGAATACGCTGTTGATCGGACATTTCTGGGTGAGGCCAGTCACGAGCAGAACGGCGCCGATCAGGACGAGTATCAGCGCCATCAGTGCCTGTGGAACGGGACCCACGGCGACGCGCAAAAGCCCCGCATAGCCGACGACACCCACTCCGACGAGTATCGTGCCGACGATGAACCGCCCAGTTCTGTCGTAGCCGCCAACGTTTGTCTCCATCCCACTTGCGTATCGGTGTCGTGGAATCGTAAATCCCCGAGACGGTGCTCACTCGTCACGGACGATCCTCTGTACTTCTCGCAGGGATCGGTTTCGATATGTCGGACTGCACCCGCAACGGTTGGTCCACACAGCGAGGGCCGTTCATCATTTCAGTCCGCTGTCGATCCCGGTGACCGGTACGCGTATGTGTTATCACGATCATACTTCTGAACGACGGACTTCACTACGGTCAGATTGACCGAACACGGGAGACTCACCGATGGCGAACGATAGCGGACTCGATACGTCGACCGCTCGCCTCCTCTCGATCGGAATGGCGTTCCTCGCTGGCGTGCTCGCCGGCGCCGTTCTGGTGGCGGCCGTGCCCGGACTCCTCGGGGGCCCAGTCGAGTCGGGACCGGATCCACAGAATCCGCCATACACGACAGCCAGTGGCGGTCCGAGTTGTTTCGACGGCGACGTAACCCCGAACGCCGGATGGGTACACGAGGTCGCCGTCGGCGACTCGTATGCGGTGACGCTCAATGCCACCGTCGTCCACGAGCCCGGGACAGAGATTCGCGCGGACGTGATCCCTCGGAGCGGCAATGGATACGAACTCGCCCTCAGAACGGAGTCGGTCACACCGGACCGATCGTTCGAGTGTGAGCGCGTCCACACGGAGTTCTCGATGGCCGCCTCGCTTCCCACCAGCTATCAGCGGTTGATCGTGACGATGAACGGCCGCGAACTCGTCGGGGCGACCCGCGAGGACACGACTGGCGACCTCTATCCGCTCCCGAACCCGCTGAACGCCACGAGGTGAACCGCCGGCAGCGACGAAAAACGAGAGGATTGTCCGGGCTGCAGCCTCCGTTCTAGCAGACCGATATTTCTCCGGAGAGTGTCGTATTGCCGACGAGCAACTCACATATGCGCTCTAGGCGACCGAGTTGCGATTTGGCAGGGGAGCCAAGCCGGGAATCGGTCAATACAGGGAACTCACGTACCGCTCGCTTTACTCGTGATTCACAGCCAGTCGGTAGTAATGTAGATCACTGTATCCATCGCCTCTCGGTTGGGGAACGCTTCGATAACGCGCTGGATGATATGGTAGAGTTCGTGCGAGGGGAGCGACTGGTCGGGGATGTAGAATACCCCACTGTGTGAGTCTGCCGGCATCTGGACAAAGTCGTCGTCGCTGGTGACGATGAGACGCCTCTCTTGGACGGCGTACAGGCGAATCGTGGTGTCGTCGACGCCGTCCCCCAATTCGCTCACGTCGACGACACGCTCTACGTCGTGGCCTGCTTTGTCGAGTTTGTCAGCCAGCGGAGCCGCGATGTTCTCGTCAAGAAGAAACGATACCTGCATCACGACGATTCCGGCAGATCATCGGGGCCGGTGATGATGCTCGGGTCGTCTTTTGCGGCTTCGTGAAGCTCTCGACGGCGTTCTTCGACCGCCCGCATCTCTTCGGGGTGGTCGTGATAGTACGCCAGTGCGTGGTAGACTTCCGAAGCAGTGAGGTCAAAGCGGTCCGCAACCGTCTGCGCGTCAAGGTCGCGCTCTTCGACCAGCGCGTGGATGTGGCTCACGGTGATTCGCCGGCCCCGAATGTGGGGCTCGTCGTGAATATCCGACTCGTCACCCGAGACGACGGTGTTCATCTGCTTCGACATAGTGTCGAATACCATTGCAGTGGCCTTCAGTCTTTGCCGGTACAGGCAGTCAGCCGCGGATGCTTTGTAGGAGATGACTCACATCCGTTCGCTTCGCTCGCAGTGCGTGCGCAGAGTGACAAACGTATCATCGGTCCCAACGTCAATGGTCGTGTGAGATGTGCGCCCTGTTTTCGGCAGGGCTGCCGAACCTGTCACTGATCGGGGCTTCGACAGAGCCGATGATCACTATCAAGTCCCTCGCCGAAGAGACGCCGGATATGAGCGTACAGGACAGCGTCGCCCTCGTCACGGGGGCCAGTGCGGGAATCGGTGAAGCAACGGCTCAGGCGCTCGCGCGGGAGGGCGCGGACGTCGCACTCGCGGCACGGCGCCGGGAGCGACTGGAGGAAATCGCCGACGACATCGAAGCGACGTCCGACGTCGAGGCGCTCGCCGTGCCCACGGACGTCCGCGACGAGGCCGAGGTCGAGGCGATGGTCGAGACGACAATCGAGACGTTCGGCCGGCTGGACGTCCTCGTGAACAACGCGGGGCTCGGCGTCGGCGGCGACGTCGAGGAGACCACGAGCGAGGAGTACCGGCTGATGATGGAGACGAACGTCGACGGCGTCTTCTTCGCGACGCAGGCGGCCGTGCCGCACCTGCGGGAGACGAACGGCAACCTCGTCTTCGTCGGGAGTTTCGCGGGGCAGTACCCCCGCCCCGGCAACCCGATGTACGCGGCGACGAAGTGGTGGGTCCGGGGTTTCGCTCACAGCGTCGAGGGCCAGATCGGCCCCGACGGTATCGGCGTCAGCGTCGTCAATCCCACCGAGGTCCGGACGGAGTTCGCCAGCGAGGACGGCGAAACGTTCGAAGAGCGGTTCGATCCGGGGGAGATGACCGAACCCGAGGAGGTCGCCGAGGCCATCGCGTTCGCCGCGTCGCAGGACAACTCGACGGTTCACGAGATCGACCTTACCGACGCGACAAGTTCGAGGAGTGGTAAGAAGCGGGCACCGGGCCGTCGCAAGCGGCGTCAGTTGGTGAACCGCCGCGGCGACAGCGACTTCCGCGCGGTTCCGTGGCGACGTGCTCATACTGGTTACGCTCGTCTCTTCCCGCCGAGCGACACCCCCGTAGACGGCTCTCAGCGGTAAAAAGAGAGAGTAATCAGTATCAGAGCGCGTCGACGTCCTCGCTCGTCACCACCCGGTCGTCGGGGAGCCGCGCGATGCAGTCGTGACACAGGAAGAACTCGCCGCCGTCGTCGAGTTCGAGGGTCATCCCGCCGGAGGATTCGGTCTCGAACGACCAGAAGTCGCCGATGCCGCCCGCGATCCGCACCGAGCGGCCGCAGCCGTCGCAGGGTTCACTCGTCATACCGGACCGACGGGACCGAGCGACTAACGTCCTGCGGCGACTGGAGAATCGCTACTGCCCGGTAACCTAATCAATTTATCATATCCATAATTTCTACTGTGGAGGCCGCAGAGACACAGTAGGATGAGCACGCCCGAACCGGAGCCGACCGGCGAGAACCGGGCCGGCGAGGCACCGACGACCGTCGCAACGCCGGACGCCGACGAGACTGAGGTCACCACGACCGAATCGGGGACGGAACTCGAACGGACCATCGGGCTGACCGGCGGAATCTCGATCGGCGTCGGGACGATGATCGGTGCGGGGATCTTCGTGTTCCCGGGGCTGGCAGCGGGCCGTGCCGGGCCGGCGGCCGCCGCGTCGTTCGGGATCGGCGCGGTCATCGCACTGTTAGTCGCACTGCCGGCCTCCGAGTTGGCGACGGCGATGCCGCGCTCCGGCGGCGGCTACTACTTCATCTCGCGGGCGCTCGGGGCGCTCCCGGGTGCGATCGTCGGGATCAGCATCTGGCTCGGCCTCGTCTTCGCGACGGCCTTCTACCTCGTCGGCTTCGGCAACTACGCCGCAGCGGTCCTCGTCGAAGCCGGCGTCGCCGTCGGTGGGATTCCGATCGTGGTCCCGCTGGGACTGCTGTTCGGCGCGTTCCTGACCGCGTTGAACCTCTTCGGAACCGAACGGGCCGCCGCGCTCCAGAACTACGTCGTTGGGCTGCTTTTGACGATCCTGGTGCTGTTTCTGGGCTACGGCGGCCTCGACGCGCTCGGCGTCTTCGGCCGGGGGAGCGCCCCGGAGACGTTCGCTCCCTTCGGCCCGCTGCCGGTGTTTACGACCGCCGCGCTCGTGTTCACCTCGTATCTGGGCTTCGCACAGATCGCGACCGTCGCGGGTGATATCAAGCGACCGGGGCGCAACCTTCCGCTCGCGATGGTCGCCTCGGTCGTGATCGTCGGCGTGCTGTACGTCGCAACCATCTTCGTCGCCACCAGCGCGTTCGGGAGCGCGGCGCTTGCGTCGTTCGGCGAGACCGCCATCGTCGAGGTCGCCCGCGACTTCACCGGGACCGCGGGGGCGATCGCGATCCTGATCGCGGGCCTTCTCGCGACCGTCTCCAGCGCGAACGCGTCGATCCTCTCGACCTCGCGGGCGGTGTTCGCGGTGAGCAAGGACGCGATCCTCCCGAGCGTCGCCGCGCGGATGAATCTCAAGTACGGCACGCCGCACGTGGCGCTGTCGATGGCGGGCGGTCCTGTGGTCGTGTTGGTCGCGCTCGGCCAGGTCGAGGTGCTCGCGGAGGTGGCGTCGTTCCTCCATCTCGTGATGTACGGGCTGATGTGCGTCGCACTCATCGCGATGCGGCGGAACGAACCCGAGTGGTACGACCCGGCGTTCCGCGTTCCGGCCTACCGCCTCGTCGCCGGCCTCGGGGCCGTCGCGAGCGCCGGGCTGATACTGTTTATGCAGCCGGCCTCACAGATCATCGGCGTCGCGATTATGCTCGCGTCCGCCGGGTGGTACAAGTACTACGCGGCCGACGTCAAACTCAAGGGGGTGCTGTAGATGCGCCACAACGACCACGACGATGCCGGCGAACCGATCGAGCGGGAGAGACAGCGCCGTTCGCGCGAGAATAGCTCGGACGAGGAGCGAGCGTCAACGGCGACCATCTGCGCTGACGGTGGCCTGGCGATCCGCGAACCGCCGGTGATCCTCATTCCGGTCGAGGTGCTGGAAGGGGAGACGATCCCAGATTCCCTCGTGGAGTTTCTGGCGCCCGCGGACGTGATCTTGCTCGGCTATCACGTCCTGCCGGAACAGACGCCGGCCGAACAGGCGAGTATGCAGTTCGGAGAACGCGCGCAGGCAGCCGTCGAGGACATCGCACACTCGTTCGTCGACGCCGGAGAAGATCCCGAGACGCGCGTGGTGTTCACTCACGACCGCGACCAGACGATCTCGCGGATCGCCGACGAGTTGGGTGCAACAGCGATTCTGCTGCCGAACCCGACCGGAGCGGTTTCGGAGATCCTCGTCCCCATCCGAGGCGTTCTCGACGAGGATCGGCTCGCCGATCTCGTGGCGACGCTCGCGGATGAGATGCACGAGCGAGTGACGCTCTGGGGGCTGACCGGCGAGACGTCGGACTTCGATGCCGAGGCGGCAGTGGCGGACGCGGCAGAGCGCCTCCGGGCACGCGGCGTGACGTCGGTGCAGTTGACGACCGAAACCGCGACGACCACGACGCCGATCATAGACATCGTCGAGCGCTCGGCCGAGGCCGACGTTGTCGTGATGGGCGAAGGCAGCGAGTCGCCCCTCGGAATCCTGCTCGGCGACGACGCCGAGCGGGTCGCCGAGGGGGCGGTCGCGCCGGTGCTCGTCGTCCGCGATCGCGAGCCGGAAGCGACACCGGACCCGGAGACGGAATCCGAATCGGAGACCGAACCCGACGAGACCACCGAAAGCGACACCTGACGAGCGAATCAGCACGGAGGGAATCGAACCGTGAAAGTCAACTGCGAAGGCTGTGCCGGCTGCTGTCTCGACTGGCGACCCATCGCCGAGACGGCCTCGGACCACGAGCGGCGGGGACCGGGCGACCCGATCGACGAGGGGTACAACTTCGTGTCGTTGACGCGCGACGAGGTCGCTCACTTCGTCGACCGGGGGCTCGGCGACGCACTGACGGCGCGGCTCTGGGAGGTCGACGAGGCGACGCCGGGCGTCGCCGTCGACGGGATCCGTTTGGCCGCACTCGACGGCCGCCCGGCCTTCTTCGTCGGCCTGCGGACGGTCCCGAAACCGGTGGCGCCCTTCGAGACCGACCGGCGCTGGCTCGCGACCTGTGCGTTCTTAGATCCCGAGACGCTCCAGTGTCGCATCCACGGGGAGGAGCACTACCCCGACGAGTGCGCGAGCTATCCCGGATACAACCTCGAACTCGGCGTCGAGACCGAGTGCGAGCGCGTCGAGGCCGAGTACGGCGGCGACCGCCTCCTCGACGACGAACCGGCGGGCCGCGAGGGCCTGCTGTTCGGCCCCCAGGCGGTCGGCGCGAAAGTGTTCGCGTATCCGAAGCCAGCGGAACTGGACGGCGTCGTCGACCGGATGGAGCGCGGCGCGCTGACCGACGCGGATCGGGCAGCGTTCGTCGGTGTCGCAGTCGGCTCACGCCCGGGATCGCTGTCTGTCGACGAGGAGCGCGCCGCAGCGGCGACGGCGGCGGCCCGCGACGCCGACTCCTGGGCCGGGCGGGCGATCGAGGCGTGGGAGGCCGTCGCCGCCGATGCTGGCGCCCGAGCGGCGGATCCGCCGAGCGGCGAGGACGTCGAGACGGCCCGCGGCGCCCCGGAGACGCCCGGCTGGGACGCCGTCGACGCGGAGTAGGCTGCTCAAGACCACTCCGCTGTTGGGATCGTCGGAGATGTGCTCCGACCCTGCGGCGAGAACGGTTATCCCGCCGCGGGATCACATACGAGTATGAGAGTTCTCGTGACGGGCGCGACGGGATTCGTCGGTGGACAGCTCGTGCCCGCACTCCGTGCGGCCGGGCACGACGTGACAGTGCTGGTCCGCGACGCCGCGGGCTACGACGGTCCCGAATCGGTTCGGGTGGTCGAAGGCGACCTGCTGGAGCCCGGTAGCTTCACCGCGGCGCTCGACGTCGAGGCCGCCTACTATCTGGTCCACTCGATGCGGTCGGGCGCCGACTTCGAGGACCGCGACAGGCGCGCCGCGGAGAACTTCGCCGACGCCGCCTCGGAGGCAAATATCGACCGCGTCATCTATCTGGGCGGCCTCGGCGAGGAACGGGACCGTCTCTCGGAGCATCTCCGGTCGCGTCGCGAGGTCGAACAGGTGCTCGGCAACGGCGACTACGATCTCACGACGTTGCGGGCCGCGATCCTGATCGGGGCGGGGTCGGCGAGCTTCGAGATGATCGTCCAGTTGTCCTCGCGGCTCCCGGTGATGGTGACGCCGCGGTGGGTCGAAACGAAGTGTCAGCCCATCTACGTCGACGACGCGATCGACTACCTCGTCGGCGTCCTCGACGTGCCGGAGACAGCCGGAGATACCTACGAGATCGGCGGCCCGGACGTCCTCACGTACCGGGAGATCCTGACCCGCGTCGGGAGCCGCAGCGGCCACCGGCCGATCGTCGTGCCGGTGCCGGTCCTCTCGCCGAAGCTCTCGTCGCTGTGGGTCGGGCTCGTCACGGACGTCCCGGCGGCTGTCGCGCGGCCGCTGATCGAGGGCCTGAAGAATCCGGTCGTCGTGCAGGACCACCGGATCGAGTCGCTCGTCGACGTCGACCTGACATCGTTCGACGACGCCATCGACCGGGCGCTCGAAGCAAGGGCGGCGGAGCGCTGATGGGACGGTCACGTTCCGGATCCGAGCGGGAAGCGCGTACCGATCCCGGGCCGTTCGGCGAGACGTGGGTCTACGAGAGCATCGTCGGTGCCATCCCCGGCGTCCACCTCACCGACCTGCAGGCGATCACGCTCCAGGTGGTGCTCTTCGAGTCCGGCGTGCTCCTGCTCGCGTGGGCGTACGACCTCTGGACGGCCGTCTTACCGGGGACGGCCGCCGTCGCTGTCGCCGCGGTCGGCAGCGGCGTGATGCGGCAGTTCGGCCGGCGGACGCGACGGCTCGACCTCCCGGAGCCGTACCGGCGACTGCTGTTCGGGTCGAAGATCGAGGTCGTCCTCGGGATCCTGGCGTTCGTCGGCCTCGTGACTCATCTGTTCGTCTTCGATCCCCGGTACGCCGATACGCCCCTCCTGACGTGGCTTTTCGGCCCCGACCCGCCGGTTCCAGTCGTCTACCTCACGCTGCTCATCCTCTGGGACCTCTGTTACCGGATCGGCACCTCGTGGTGGGCCGCGGTCGTCGCGCTCTGGCGGTCGCTCCGCTATTCGTTCGATCCGGACACGGCTCGGCGACTCCGCCGACTCGACGCCCTAAACGTCGCGTTCGGGCTGACGCAGCTCGCGATGGTGCCGTTCCTGCTCGACCGGCCGGTGCTGCTCGTCGCCGTGGGTGGGCACATCGTCGCGGTGACAGTCGTCTCCGCGGGGGCGATTGCGACACTCCGCGTCGGCGACGTCTCTCCTGCGAAGTAAGAGCCCCGTCGAGAACACTCGTCGGCTACTCACCCTGTAGCTGCTTGAACTGGTCGAGGAGCGCCTCCGTCGACTCGTCGCCCTCGTACTCGACCGAGCCGCGATAGACCGTCCGGTCGTCGTCGAAGTCCGTGTCGACTGCCCCGTTCTTCCGCTCACGACGTTCGTGTTCGTCGTCGTCGTATGCTCCCATCGACATTGGCACACACTACCGTGATAGTAGTACACACAAATATGTGTCGCCGCTCGCGGGGGCTGAAGCCGACACCATCCGGAGATCGAACACGACACTATCTGGGGGTCGAACACGACGCCCGTGGCAACACTGGATACTGCCGGGGAGGAGTCTGAACCGAATCGTCTCACCCCGGGAAATGACTCTCGCGAAACCGTCGTGTCCGACAGTATAAACCCACTGGCCCGCAAGTGGAACGTGTGGCACGTCCTCTCCGCTTTCGACACGCCCCCGGACGCTGGACCGAGGACCGGGTGGTCGGTCAGATCTACCGCGACCTCGACCGGAATCTCGGCGCGACCCGGCTGTCGCCGTGGTTCAAACCCCCCGAGCGGTATACGGGCGAGCGATTCGAGATGGACAACGGCGACATCGCACTCGTGCTGTGGAACGACGACGAGGCCTACTGGCTCGGGAACACCGAGACGCCGGAGACGCTCTGGCGCACCGAGAAGTACAGTTTCGCGGACGTGCCGGACGACGTCTCGCGGTGGGCGACGAGGGAACTCACCGCACAACTCCACGAGGAGAGCCCGTGGCTCGAACCGTACCCCCATCTGTCGTGGTTCTTTCTTCCCGTCTTCCTCTCGAAGGACGGCCGCGAGACGACGCGGGCGTTCTTCGACGAGCACAGCGCGGGCTTTCCCGACGCGACCCGCGATGAGGCCCTGGAATTTTACGAGTCGTTCCTGCGGACCCGGACGCTCGACGACTGGCGGGAGGTGATGGCCGGCAAACTCGGGACTTCCGAGTACATGGACCTCACGCGGATGACCGCCGCGATGGGCGAGTTCAACGCTGGCCACCTGCTGGTCGAAGCGGGGTATCGGATCGAACCCGAAATCGAGGTGTCGACGGGACACGCCATCGACTACCGTGCCGAGACCGACGGCGACGCCGTCCTCGTGGAGGTGACGCGCCCGACGTCGACCGAAGAGCGCCGCGCCGGGACGCCCGTGGCGGCGGTCCGCGACACGGCGGCGACGAAATCGGACGGGCAGCTCGAGGAACACGGCGGCGGCGTCGTGCTCTTCGTCGACTGCTCGTCGTTCCCCGACGACGAGTGGCAGGCGATCCGTGCCGAGGAGCCCGAGGTCCACCACCGGCCGGCCGTCGTCTTTCGGCTCAGACCGTCCGGTCGCGTCGAGGGGTACACGAAGGGGTACGTACCGCTCGATCTGCAGATCTGAGGTCGTCGGGGGTGTCGTAGAACGCGGCACCGCCCTTGCTCTCGCTGTGTCCTGGTGAGGTCACAACGGGGTGGCACTCACCGCGAAACGACGGAGACAGTCAGTATCACTCGGCGCCGAGTCGTTTCAACTCGACAGCGGCTTCATCGATGCTATCCGCTGCAGTCGCTTGGAGGACTTGCCGAATGTGATAGTTCTTTTCGGCGGGATCATCGTCGTGTAACGCTTTGATCAAGTGATCTTTACATCCCTCGCTCAAGTCTGCCATATACGGTATTCGTAAGTGAGGTAACAAAATATAAAATTTCATATTTTCTTGTCCGAGCGGGGGAGCGGCCTTGCTCGATACGCACAGGTGTTCCGGCGGCTAATTTACCAGTGCATCTTCGGAATGGTTTCCCGGTTCGGCGCCGGGACGACCGTCTCGTAGTCGACCGCGTGAACGTCCGCGAAAAACGAACCGCTGCCGCTACCCGGAGTGGCCGTTCAGAAGGACACCTGCTGCGGACCTTCTTCGCCCGTCGCGTAGGCGTCGCGGTCGCTGTAGTACCGCCGGCCGATGGCCTCGTGGCCGAGTCCACAGTGGAGAGCCGAGCGGGCGTCTTCCGCGTCGGTGTAGGTCTCCGCGCCGGCCCGAGAGAGTACCGTTCCGAGGCGTGCGGTCCCGTTGGGGAGTTCGATAGTCTGATCGCCGTACGCCTCGATGAGTTCCTCGGTTGTTGCCGGGAACTCGTGGGCGTCAATGAGATCGCCGGTTTGCTTCAAGCGCATTACACCCAACCCTCACCACCGGAGACCTTAATGGTTTTCTGTTATGATCTTTATAGAGGCTAAATCCATCATATAACCTTAATCGACATAATATGACATCATATTGTTACGTATCAACACAAGGAATTTAGGAGCCGAGATCCGACTGCCAGCCGTGACCGCCGAGGGAGAGAGTGGAGACGATATCGCGGCGGACCTCCACGTCCACACGACCGCGTCCGACGGAACGCTGACGGTACCCGAACTCGCGGACGCCGCCCGCCGGGGGAGTGTCGACGTGGTCGCCGTGACGGACCACGACCGGATCCATCCCGAACTGGCCGCCCCGGTGACAGTCCACGACGGCGTGACGGTGATCCGCGGCATCGAGCTCCGCGTCGAATCCGGAGCGCAGCGGCTCGACCTCCTCGGCTACGGCGTCGAGCGGACCGAAGGGATCGAGGGAGTAACGAGCCGAATTCAGCGGAATCGGAAAGAACGCGGCGCGGAGATCGTCGCCCGCGTCGAGGACCGACTCGGCGTCGACCTCGATATCGAGCCCCGTGAGGGGCTCGGCCGCCCGCATATCGCCCGCGCGATCGAGGAGAGCGACGCCCCATACGACTACGGCGGTGCGTTCGCCCACCTGATCGGGAACGACGGCCCCTGTTACGTCGAACGCGACGTCCCCACCTTCGGGACCGGTGTCGACGCGCTGCGGGACGCCTGTGCGGTCGTCGGACTCGCCCACCCGTTCCGCTACCCCGATCCGAGCGCGGCGCTCGAACGCGCCCGCGACCTCGACGCTGTCGAACGGTACTACCCGTACGACGGTGCCGACGCTGACAGGGAAGATCGCGCCCGTGTCGACGCGGTCGCGGAGGATGCGGGATTGCTCCGGATCGGCGGCTCGGATGCCCACGGCCGACGGCTCGGCCTCGCCGGCCCACCACAGGCGGCGTTCGAGGCGTTCGCCGCCCGTCTGCCGGACGTCGCAGACTGATTACGCAGTTCTCGGAGGAGATAGCCGGTGGCACAGGCTTAAATCCCGAGGAGCCTCTAGTGGTAGTATGAAGTGCCACTACTGCGACCGGGACGCCGCCTACGCCGCCGAGAAGGATGGAATCAAGGTCGGCCTCTGTGAGCGGCACTTCCGGACGCAGGTCGAAGCGCTGGCCGACTCCGAGGAGTTGTCCGCGATCCGCGAGCAGATCGACATCGATCGGACCGAGTAACCGGAAGTACCGCGATTTTCCGACAGTTGGTAGGATTCAGGCGGTCGCTCACCCTCGTGTAATATATTGCTACGCTCTAGGGGTGTCGTAGACGTCCTTTCGCACTTATCGGAGCGCTTGCGAGTCTTCGCTCACACGATCACTCGACGGCGTGCGATCGAGTGAGTAATCAGTCGCAAACGGTACCATAACAGCAATCGCCGACGACTCGGCCAAACGATTTTACGCTGTCAACGCTAACGTTGACACGAGAGATGGCTACCGCCGACGAGCAGATCCGGATCAGCGACCGAGTAAAAAAGCGACTCGACAGCCGACGGCGTGAGGGCGAGTCCTACAACGACGTCCTCGATCGGCTGCTCGGCGAGACGACAGACAGCGACTTCGAGGACGGGTTCGGGCTGCTGTCGGAGACCGACGGCGAGTGGATCCGCGAGCAACGCGCGAAGGCAAAAGACGAGCGCAAAGAGCGGATGCACGGACTCGGGGACGTATGAGAGTTCTCGACGCGAACTTTCTCATCGACTATCTCAGCGGGGTTCAGGCGACGAAAGAGTACTACGCGGCCAATGGTGGCGACGACGAGACGTGGATCATTCCCGCACCGGCGTACGCCGAGACGCTCGTCGGCGTCGGGAACCACCCCGACGGCGACGTCGACGAGGCGGCCGCAGCTCTGGGGTGGGGTGAAGTTGTCGCCGTCGACGAGGAACTCGCCAAGACGGCTGCACGGATCGCGGACGAAATCGACCCCGGCGGACCGTACCTCGACGGCGTCGACGGACTCGTGGCCGCCGTCGGTCACGCGTGGGGCGCCCCGGTCGTCTCAGCGGACGGCGATTTGACCCACGAGGAGACCAGGCGCGTCGTCGACGTCGAGGAATATCGATAGTCCCGCTGGGGGAGTCGATCAATACAACCCACCTTTTTACTGCGTCGGGTCGCGCTGCGCGCGACCGCTCCTTGCAAAAACCTGGACCAAAAACCGACCGACTCCGCCGCCTTCGGCGGCTCCGTCGGTGAACCGCTCGCTTCGCTCGCGGATGCTCAATCCGTAGGCAGATTCTCACGGCTGATTCTGTTTTGACGCCGTGAAATAAACACCGTGACAAGTGTTCTATGGCACCCTCGCCCCCTCTATCCACGCTCCGGTAACGAGCGTCCGCAGTGGGGGCACTCCTCGTCGACGATGGTCACCTGCGCCTCGCAGTCGGGACACACCTCGCGGTAGCAGGCTGGATCGCCCATCACGTCCGGAGTTCGAGACCAGTTCACAAAACCGCTTCGTCGGTAGCGCCGCCGCTGTTCGACGGTGCGTCTCGAAAGAAAATCCGGGTTCGCGTTCGGCGGACGGTGCTGGCGGGTTGTCGGGAGTGGGTAGTGACGGGCAGTAACTGACGCTTACATCGCGCCGCCCATTCCGCCCATTCCGCCCATACCGCCGCCCATTCCGCCGGCGCCGCCGGGCGCGCCACCCTCGTCGCCGCCGTCGTCGCTGCCGCCGCCCTTGAGGTCGCCGGCAGCGATGACGTCGTCGATGCGGAGGATCATCACGGCCGCCTCGGTGGCGGACTCGATGGCCTGCGTCTTGACGCGGAGGGGTTCGACGACGCCGTCGTCCTCCATGTTGACGATGTCGCCCGTGTAGGCGTCCAGACCCGCAGCGAAGTCGCCGTCGGAGTGCTCCTTGCGGAGGTTGACGAGCGACTCGATGGGGTCGAGGCCGGCGTTCTCCGCGAGAGTGCGCGGGATGACGTCCAGCGCCTCGGTGAACGCCTCGATGGCGAGCTGCTCGCGGCCGCCGACGGAGCTGGCGAACTCGCCGAGCCGCATCGAGAGTTCGGTCTCGCTTGCGCCGCCGCCGGGCAGGACGCGACCGTCCTCCAGCGTCGTCTTCACGACGCCGAGGGAGTCGTCGATCGCCCGCTCGAGTTCGTCGACGACGTGCTCGGTGCCGCCGCGGAGGATGAGCGTGACGGACTTTGCGTCCTCGACGTCCTCGACGAAGATGCGCTCGTCGCCGCCGATGTCCTTCTGGGCGACGGAGCCGGCGAAGCCGAGGTCGTCGGCCTCGATGTCGTCGAGCGAGCCGACGACGTTGCCGCCGGTCGCGCGGGCGAGGCTGGCCAGATCGTCGGACTTTGCACGGCGGACCGCGAGGATGCCCTCCTTCGCGAGGTAGTGCTGGGCCATGTCGTCGATCCCGTCGCCGACGAAGACCACGTCAGCGCCGACGTCGACGAGCTGGTCGACCATCTCCTTGAGCTGCTTTTCTTCCTGGTCGAGGAACTGCTGGAGCTGGTCGGGGTCGGTGACGTTGACTTCCGCGTCGATCTCGGTCTCGCGGACTTCGAGCGCGCCGTCGAACAGCGCGACGTCGGCGTCCTCGACACCGTACGGCATATTCTCGTTGACGCGCTCCTTGTCGACGATGACGCCCTCGACGAGCTCGGAGTTCTCGATCGAGCCGCCGACGACCTTCTCGACGGAGACGTTGTCCGTGTCGATGCCCTCGTCGTCGGAGACCGCGAGCACGGCGTCGACGACGAGTTCCGCGAGCAGATCCTTCGAGGATTCGGCGCCCTTGCCCGTCATCGCCGTCTCGGCGATCTTGACGAGTGTCTCGCGATCGTCCTCGGAGACCTCGATCGCGTTGTCCTCGAGGATCTCCTTGGCTTTCTCTGCAGCCTGGCGGTAGCCCTGGGCGATGGTGGTTGCGTGGACGTCCTGCTCGATGAGCTCCTCGGCCTGATCGAGGAGTTCACCGGCGACGACGACGGCGGTCGTGGTCCCGTCGGCGACCTCGTCTTCCTGGGTCTCGGAGACCTCGACGATCATATTCGCCGCGGGGTGGTCGATGTCCATCTCCTTGAGGATCGTTACGCCGTCGTTCGTTACGACGACCGATCCGCCGGAGTCGACGAGCATCTTGTCCATCCCTTTCGGACCGAGCGTGGTCCGAACGGATTCGGCGACCGCTTTGCCCGCCGAGATGTTCATCGACTGTGCGTCTTTGCCCTGTGTGCGCTGGGAGTCTTCGCCCAGAATGATCATCGGCTGACCCTGCTGCATTCGCTGAGACATAATCAACCTTTGATTGTTTGTGATTCTATATAAATATAACGCTACGGAACGCCGAAGGCACAGTAGGGCCGGCCAGATCCGTGTTAACCACTATCAATAGATGCTTTTATATGCCTCGAACGAAGCAACCGTCTCGACGTCCAGCGGACGGATATTCGCCGGGGTGTACGTCAGGATCACGTTTCTATTCCGGTACTGCCGGGTAAACCCTATTAGGAGGAGTTGTGTTGTAGTTCGTAATGAAGTTGCGGGAGTTCGTCGACGAGTTCTCCGAGGCTGGCCACGATACGTCGCTGTCGGTGGTCAACAGCAGCCAGCCGCCGACAGTCTCTCGGATGCTCGATCGACTCTTCACCGAGCAGTCGATCGGAGTCTCGGAGGTCACCCGCGCGCTCTCGGCGGCCGACGTCGTCCGACTGCGACGGGACGGCGAGGTCGTCGCCGAATCCGACTTCGAGGACGTCCGCGACGCGATCCTCGCGGTCAACTCGGACATCTACGTCACCGGCAGCCGCTCGCTCGCAGACGTCGAGACGCCCGACGTCGTCAGCAGCCTGGAAGGACTGCGGTTCCGCGTCCGCGGCTACCCCGAGGGCTCGAAGGGAAAGCTCCTGCTCATCGAGATCTCCCGGTACATCGAGGCGATGGCGCTCCGCCACGAGCGTGGCGAACTCCACACCGGATTCCAGCGTCTCTCCCGGATCGCCGACGAACGGGGGACCAGACACGCGTACGAGGAACTAGCTGCCACCGACCTCGACGTCCACGTCTACGGCATCGGCGACGCCAGCCCGCTGGACTCGCAGTCGGTGACGCTTCACGCCGACGACGCCGAGGAGATCCGGAACGGCTGGTTCGTCGTCTTCGCTCCGCCTGCCGGCGAGGACGTCGCGGGCGCGGTGCTGGTCGCCGTCACCGACGACGACACCGAATGGGAGGGTGTCTGGACCGCCGATACGGACGCGGCACGGCGCGTCGCGGTCTATCTCGAGGATACCTACGGTGGGTGAACAGGAAACGCCAAAGGAACCCCGAAACGCGCCGGTTCAGCCGGACTGCCGGACGTCGAAGCCCTGGGTGAGTTCGTTGTGCTTCCGTTCGAGAAACGAGTAAACCGCACCGTGCGGCGCGCCGTCGAGAATCATCCCGACCGCCCGGCGGACGGCGTCGACCTCCTCGGGCTGGCCGATGACGCCGAGCGTGGTCCCCTTGATGACGACCTCCGCGCCGGTCAGTTCCTCCATCAGTTCGCGGGTGCGCCCGTCCTCGCCGATGAGCCGTCCTTTCTGCCGCTTGAGGTCGTTCTTGTTCCTGGTGTGCGCTTCGAGGTCGACCAGCTCGAACGTCCGGAGATCGTTATCGAGGAGCGACAGCGCCGACTTGGGGGTGAATCCGCGGCCGATGGCCTTGACGATGTCCGGCGCGAGCATCCCGGAGACCGGATCGCCGACGTCGTCGATCGCGACGGCACCGGTCTCGGAGTCGATGTCGAGCCGAACCTCCGCCCGGCGTTCGATCTCGCGCATCGTCTCACCGCCCTCGCCGATGAGGACGCCGATGCGGTCCTGCGGAACCTTCACGTGTTTCATACTGTCGACTACCCGACGGAGCGATTTAAGCACTTTGTTGGGTGTTCCCGGCGGATGCGCCCTCCCATTACGGGACCGCGCGGGACTCGACATCGTAGCCGCAAGAGGGCCGAAATCAGGCGTCCGGCCCGTCCGGCGTCCCGCCGGGTTCGGGATCGACGTCGGTGACGAACGCGAGAAGGTCGTCGGCGGTGACGTCGAGCCCCTGCCGCCGGAAGAAACTGGCCACGTTGCGGCAGTCCCGGTGGAGGAAATCCTCGGCGTTGGGGTGATGCACCGTCACCGCCTGTCCGAGATCGATGATAACGAGTTCGCCGTCGTGGATGATCATATTGTACTCCGAGAGGTCGCCGTGGACGAGTCCCGCGGCGTGGAGTCGCTGCATATACTCACGGACGACCTCGTAGGCCGTTTCGGGGTTCTCGACGTCGACCTCCGCCAGTCGCCGGGCGCGGTCCTCGACGAGACCCACCAGTTCCATCACGAGGACGTTCCGCTCGACGGCGATCGGTTCGGGAACGCGGACGCCCGCCTGTCTGGCCCGGGTGAGGTTCGCGAACTCCTTTTGTGTCCACGCGAGGACGACTTTTTTCTTGTCGCTGCCGATCCCCTCGAAGCGCGGGTCACCCTCCAAGTACTCCCGCATCTGCTGGAAGTTCGAGGCGTTGATGCGGTAGACTTTCACGGCGACGTCGCGCTCCGCACCGTCGAGGCTCCCGAGCGCCTCGTAGACGTTGGCCTCCTTTCCGGTCGAGATAGGGCCGCCGAAGGCGTCGACGTGGCCGTCCTGAACGAGTTTGTAGATGGCGGCGAACGTGGCGTCGTCGAACACCGACTGCTCGACTTTGAACTGGTCGGCGTCCTTCAGCCGCTTGCGGAACTGGTCGAACTTCCGGTCGCGACGGCGGGCGATCCGGTCGGCCTCGGTATCTGTGACGTCAATTTCTTCCCACTCGTCGCCGGGGGCATCGACCTCGTCGGGAGACAGAAAGCCGTACTCCTCGGAGTCAGTCATAATGATTGTTGTTCCGTTTTACCGGTGCTCGCCATCCCCAATACCGGCGAGCACCGATAAGAGACTACAACAATCATTATCACTGGATGTGTCCTTCTTCCCTGAGCTGATCCGCCTCGGACTTTTCGTACCGCCAGACGACGTCGGCCTTCTCGTCTTGCCAGTCCCACGGTTCGACGAGGACCACGTCGTCCTCGCGGATCCAGATGCGCTTCTGCATCCGGCCAGGAATCCGTGCGGTGCGTTCGACGCCGTCGGCACAGCGGACCTTCACACGGTTCGCTCCGAGCATATTCGTGACGACGGCGAACACCTCGTCGTCGTCCGGCATCCGGAGGTCGCGTCGCCCCCTGTTCTCGTCGTCGCTCATACGCGGGCGTTCGGTATGGTCCGGTAAAAGTTCTGCGAGACCCGCCGTGACAGACGCTCCGGATCGATTCCGTCCTCCAGGGCGGGTTTCCGAGCAGTTGACGGAGGGAGACTCCTCGGGCGACAGTCGGACGGCTGATCCCTCCAGCGACAGTCGGATGACTGGCCTCCTCGATCGATACTCGGACGGTTCCCCGCTCAACCGACAGACGACACGCTCATACGGACGCCGGCGGAAGCGTGGTCTATGACTTCCGAGACACTCCTTCTTGCGGGCGGTCGGGTGCTTCGGCCCGACGCCAGCGTCACGGACGCGGACGTCCTCGTTGATCGCGGTAGCGGGCGGATCGCGGAGATCGGTCCGGAGCTGTCGGCCGACCACGACGCCGACGAGAGACTCGACGCCTCGGGCGGACTCGTGATACCTGGACTCGTCAACGCGCACACGCACGTGGCAATGACACTGCTCCGGGGATACGCAGACGACAAGCCGCTGGACACGTGGCTGCGCGAGGATATCTGGCCCGCGGAGGCGGAACTCACCGCCGCGGACGTTCGAGCGGGCGCGGAACTCGGGATGGTCGAGATGATCCGTTCGGGAACGACGACGTTCGCGGATATGTACTTCCAGGTCCCCGAGATCGTCGCCGCCGTCGACGAAGCCGGGATGCGCGCCCGCGTCGGCCACGGGATCGTCACCGTCGGCAAAGACGAGGCGGCCGCCCGCGCGGACGTCGAAGAGAGCCTCAGCGTCGCTCGCGAGTACGACGGCGCCGCCGACGGCCGGGTTCGAACGGCAGTAATGCCCCACTCGCTGACGACCGTCGAGGAGTCGCTACTGCGGGAGATCGCCGCCGAGGCACACGAGGCAGGCATCCCGGTACATTACCACGCTAACGAGACGCGCGACGAAGTCGCGCCGATTGTCGAGGACCGCGGCGAGCGCCCGCTGGCGTACGCAGACGACCTCGGACTGCTCTCCGACGCGGAGTTCCTGGCACACGGCGTCCACGTGGACGACGCGGAGATCGACCTGCTCGCGGATCGCGGGACGGCGGTCGTCCACTGTCCGGCGTCGAATATGAAACTCGCCTCCGGAATCGCGCCCGTGCAGGATCTCCTGGATGCGGGCGTAACGGTCGCGCTCGGCACCGACGGAGCGGCCTCGAACAACGACCTCGATCTCTTCGACGAACTCCGGGACGCCGCGATGCTCGGCAAACTCGGCGCCGACGACGCTGCCGCCGTCCCCGCTGCGGCGGCGGTTCGGATGGCCACCGAGGGGGGCGCGACGGCGCTGTCGCTGCCAGGGGGTCGCGTCGAGGTCGGCGCCGCGGCGGATCTCGCGGTCGTGGATCTCGACGCGCCCCATCTCGCGCCGGCGCACGATCTCGTGAGCCACCTGGCGTACGCCGTCCGCGGCTCCGACGTCCGTCATACGGTCTGTGACGGGCAGGTGCTGATGCGGGACCGGGAGGTTCTGACCCTCGACGAGGAGCGCGTGGTCGAGACTGCGAGAGATCGAGCCGCTGATCTCGCTTCTCGTGCGGAATGACAGAGGTTTACTCGGGGATGACGTCGACGCCGTCGTCCGTCACCGACACCCGCAGCGACTCGACGGCCCGCTCGTAGACGCTGGCGTGGCGTCCGTTCTCGACGTCGACGCGGACGGTCTCTTCGAGCAACCCGGCTTCGACGAGTTTGCTCGTCTCCCGGTAGACCGTCGACAGCGGGACACCGGAGCGATCCCGGAGTTCGCAGGCCGTCGCCGGAGACCCCGCCGATCGGAGGAGCGCGACCCCGGTGTCGCTGGCCAAAAGCTTCAGGACTGCCGACCGCGGGAGCGTCTGCTCGGCCTCGTCGCTACGGCGTTCTTCCTCATAGGAGGACATCTGTGCTATCCGCACTATCGGGTCGAACTGTGAAAGCATTTGCCAGAGATTGGGACGCATTCGACAGGTTTCCGCTCCCAGCGTTCTTATCGCCCGATAGTGATTACTCTCACTTTCGACCGCCGAGCGCCGTCAACGGGAGTGGCGCTCGGCGGGACGAGACGGGAATACTCAGTATGAATCGTAGCGAACAGTCGGCACAGCCGCTCCCCACGCCGACGTGCCGAGCACCCGCAGCCCGACGTGGGGCCGTATCTACGTCACACGACGCCTGGCCCCGCTATCGTACATAAATCTACGTCGGTGTCGGTGTGCACTCGAGGCTGGAGCGGCTCAGCAAGTGATCCGGGACCCGATACTGCACTTTTCGTTAACTTTGAGGTGGTTCGTCTACCGTTCGATTCGGATCGCAGAGATCAACATTTGCAAATTCGAATCGGGCGCCTCCTTCCTTCGAATCAGTAATTGACAACGTCCAGCCGTGAGCATCGGCGATCCGATTGACTATCGCAAGCCCGAATCCGGTACCGTCCGAGGATTGACTGTAGCCAGCTTCGAGCACCTTCGTACGGTTTTCCTCGGGGATCCCGGGGCCATCGTCTTCGACATAGAATCCAGTGTCGTCCAGCCGTCCGACCCGAACCGTTATCCCGTCATTACCGTGTTCGACAGCGTCCCCGTGAGTATCCGAACGCGGATTCGGAGAGCCGTGTTCGACGGCGTTCCGAAATAGATTCTCGAACAGATGCATCAGTCGGCCCTGATCAGCATAAATCCCGAACCCATCACTGACTTCGAGTGTTGCGGCACCGGTATCGACCATCTCCCAGCTTCGATGTGCGATTTGCTGAACCTGGACGAGTTCCGATTTACCGACCTTCTGACCCTGCTGAGCCAGGACGAGCGTATCTTCGATAATGACCTCCATTCGCTCTAATGCGGTTTCGACGTGTGTCAGGTGGTCACCACCGTATTCGTCCTGAGCCAGGTGGAGTCTTCCCATCGCGACGTTGAGCGGGTTGCGCAAGTCGTGTGAGACCACGCTCGCGAACTCGTCGAGTTGTTCAGTCTGTTTTTGAAGCTCGCGCTCGCGTTTCTTGCGAGCCGTGATATCTACGAAGGAGGACATCAACGCGAGTGGTTCCCCCTCGTTGTCGGTGACGGTGCTTGCGGAGCATTGTGCGTGGAAAGTGGTGCTATCCTTTCGGACGGCCAGTAGTTCCCCGTTCCACTGGCCGGTTTCTTCGACACTGCTTGCTACCTTTGCTGCCTCTTCAGGTCGCTTCCAGAATTCTGTGACAGACTTTCCGAGAACTTCATCTTCGGTTTCGTAGCCCCAGAGTTCGAGAAACGACGGATTGACCGAGATCAACTCGCCATCGAGATTGGCGATGGCGATTCCACTGAGCGCGGACTCGATGGTGTATTCGTCGATCAGCAACTCCTCTTCACGCTGTTTGCGCTCGGTGATGTCTCGGCCGACACCGGCGAGTAACTCCGTCGAATCGTCGGTGAACGAAACGGCCGAAAATTCATAGCAAAGACGGTCCCCGTCTTCCGTCTCCAGCGTTGCCTCGACACGAGCGTACGCTTCGTCGAGGGCACGGTCGATGGCGTCGGTGATGAGTTCTCGATCCTCGGCGACGAAAAAATCGACCGGGTCCATCGCCGCAATCGTTGCGTCAGTATATCCCGTCTCCCTTGACAACGCATCGTTCCAGTACTGAAACTTCCCGTCGGCCGTAAAGACATAGAATAGCTCGTCGACTGCCTGCAGAGCGTTGACAACGCCAGCAGGGCTCAGGATCGACGTCCGATCCTCCCCGTTCTGATCATCCATAGCCGTTTGTGGGCCACATATTATTTTATAGTAGGGGCCGGGCAGTTTCGATCCTCGAATGCTCGATTTCCCATTTTTCAGGCCACAGGTCATATTCCGTGGTGGATTTCGACCGATTCGTACGCAGGGCATTCATACTGTCGGACACAACTTTTCAAGATATTCGCCGCCCGGGGCGGCGAAATTCTTCATAGACCTGTGTCCGACAGTATCAGATGGATTCCGAACGAAGACTCGATAGAATGTCGATCAAATAACTACGAATTGGGTGAAAAAGAGAGGATATACGTTCCAGCAATCGCACCGCGAGCGAGGCCGGAGGCCGAGCGAGCGGCCCCTTTTTGGTCCAGCTTTTTACAAGGAGTGGTGCGCCTTCGGCGCACCCGACGCAGTAAAAAGGTGGTTCGGTAGCGTTTTGCCCCGCCTCCCGTTACCGAACGGTATGAGTGCGTATCCACCGATCGGTGAGCAACTCGACGATATCGAGTCCGCTCGCACGGAGGGCCGGCGGAAGATGGACTGGGCGCTGCAGCATATGCCGATCCTCCAGGAACTCCGCGAGCAGTTTAGCGAGGAGCGACCACTCGAAGGCCACACCCTCGGGATGGCGATGCACGTCGAAGCGAAGACCGCGAACCTCGTCGAGTTGCTCGCACTCGGCGGCGCGGAGGTCGCGATCACGGGCTGTAACCCGCTGTCGACCCACGACGACGTGAGCGCCGCCCTCGACGACAACGAGAACATCACGTCCTACGCGAAACGCGGCGTCGGCGAGGACGACTACTACGCCGCGATCGAGGCGGTCGTCTCTCACGAGCCGACGATCACCGTCGACGACGGGATGGATATGGTCTACGCAATCCACGAGGACTACCCCGAACTCATCGACACTATCGTCGGCGGCGCCGAGGAGACGACGACCGGCGTCCACCGCCTGCGGGCGATGGCCGACGACGGCGAACTCGACTATCCGGTGTTCGCCGTCAACGACACGCCGATGAAGCGCCTGTTCGACAACGTCCACGGCACGGGCGAGTCCTCGCTCGCGACAATCGCGATGACGACGAATCTCTCGTATGCCGGCAAGAACGTCGTCGTCGCGGGCTACGGCTACTGCGGGAAGGGCGTCGCGAAGAAGGCCGCCGGCCAGAACGCGAACGTGATCGTCACCGAGGTCGAACCGCGCCGCGCCCTGGAGGCACATATGGAGGGCTACGACGTGATGCCGATAAACGAAGCAGCCGCGGTCGGCGACGTCTTCATCACGACGACCGGAAACAGAGACGTCATCACTCGCGAGGACTTCGAGGTGATGGACGACGGCGCGCTGCTCGCCAACGCCGGCCACTTCGACGTCGAGATCAACCTGGAGGACCTCTCGGACCTCGCTGTCGACGAGTACGAGGCGCGCGACGGCGTCCGTGCCTACGAGACGCCGGACGGGCGCCGACTCAACGTGCTCGCGGAAGGGCGGCTCGTCAACCTCGCCTCGCCGATCGCACTCGGCCACCCTGTCGAGGTGATGGACCAGTCGTTCGGCATCCAAGCCGTCTGCGTCCGCGAACTCGTCGAGAACGGCGCGGAGTACGAACCCGGCGTCCACGACGTCCCCGACGAACTCGATCGGGAGGTCGCAGAGATCAAACTCGACGCCGAGGGCGTCGAGATCGACTCGCTAACGGAGACGCAGGCGGAGTATATGAACAGCTGGAGCCACGGAACGTAAGCGAACGACTTTGCGCGAGACGGCGGCGGTATATCGGCTACTGCCCCCACGTCCACTTCGCGTCGAGCACGTACCGGTAGATGCCGCTGATGACGATCGCCACAGCGTTGGCCACGAGATAGAAGATCGAGATCCACTCGACGAGCGCGAAGAGCACCGAAAGCTGGATCGGGATCGCCGACCCCCGGACGACGTTGGTCTTCAGGAGTCCGTAGAGGTACTCCCCGGTTCCAGTGTTCGGCGTCGCCTGGAACGTCCAGGCGTTGTTGAGAATGTACGAGAGGATGATCGTGATCTCGATCGACACGATCGCACCGAGCAAGTAGTGCAGTCCGGCGGCGTCGACGAACAGCCACAGAAGCGCCATCTGGACGCCTGCAGTGAAGACACCCACGATGACGAAGCGCCGGAGCTGAAGGACGAGCGGACCGCTATGGAGGTTTCGGAGAAAGCTCCGCAGCATCTATCGGTAGCCCAACGCCTCCAGCCGCGCTCCGAGATCCTCGTCGATCCCTTCCCCCGATTCGTCCGCGTCACGTCCGTCCTTCTCACGGAGCAGTTTCGTGTGTGCCTCGGTGATCGGTCGGAACTGCTCGACGACGTCCTGTGCCGTCTCGTCGGGGTGGTCCGACCGATCCGCCGTCTGTCCGGGGTCATCGGGGCTGTAGTACAGCTCTTCGGAATCCGCGTCGACGTTCCGGATGTACGTCCAGTCTTTGTCCCGTACGGAGACGAGTAGATCGCCGTCGGACAGCGACCGCGGGATCGGCTGTGCGGTCACCTCCTCGCCCCGGACGGTGACGGAGACGACCGGTTCGTCTGCCGGAGTTTCGCCGTCGAGTACCGTCGGCGCGAGCGACGCCCCCGCCCACTCCGCGGGGGCGTCGACGTCGAGCAACTCCGTGACCGTCGGCGGGATCGTGTCCAGTCCCACGTGCTCTTCGATCCGTCGCCCCTCGGCGCCGGGCACGTCGACGACGAGCGGTACCCGGATCAGCTCGTCGTAGAGCTTCGGGTAGTGAGCGAGGTGTCCGTGATCCTGGAACTCCTCGCCGTGATCGCCCGCCAGCACGACGGCTGTCTCGTCTCTGTGGCCGGTCGCGTCCAGTTCGTCCAGCAGGCGGCCGATGCTGGCGTCGACCTGCCGGGCGGCCGCCTGATACAGCGTCCGGAGTTCCTCTAACGTCCGCTCGTCGACCTCGAGCCCCAGGCCGGTCCGGGTGTGTGCGTGCAGCATCCGGTGGGTGCCCAGGAAGCCGTCAGAGACCTCGCGGATGTAGCGCGGCGCCGGAACGTACGGCGTGTGAGTGTCCATATAGTGGATCCACAGGAAGAACGGCTCGTCGGTATCCTCGAGGAACGACGCCGCGCCGTGCTCGACGTCGAACATCCGCGAGGTGTCGAGGAACGGCCGGTCGTCGGTGTTGCCTGCGAGCCGTGAGCGAAGCCGTCGCAGCGGCGAGGTCGCCAGTTGCAACCACGCCTCGACCGTGGGATGCGTGGCGAGGTACCGGCTGTAGAGGCTCGATCCGACGCTCGCGACGAACGGCTCGAACTCGTCGAAGCCGTCGTCGTACCCCCAAAAGGAGGTGAGAAAGCCGTTGGCGGCGTTGAACCCGCCCGTGGCGAATCCGGCGTCAGAGAGCGTCCGTGCGATCGTCGGCACGTCTTCGACGCCGATGTCGCCGGAGTCGGCGAACACCGGTCGGGAAGCCAGGATCGACGGGAACGAAAACGGCGTCCAGTTACCGGTCGCGAAGGCCCGCTCGAACACGGTCCCGCGGTCGGCGAGGTCGTCCATCACCGGGGTATGCCGACGTTCGTCGTACGTCCCCAGCGCGTCCGCTCGCAACGAGTCGACCGTAACGAGCACCACGTTCGATATTTCGGTTGATGGCTCCATCGTTCGGGGTCGATCCGGGCATCGGTCCTCACGCCCCCTTGTCGGACCGATGTCCTACGTTGTTCGCCTTGTGGAGGGTTGCACGTATATATTTCTTGATCCCGCTGCCGTACCGAGGAAGCCGTCGCCGACCCACGGCGAAGACGGCCCCGAGCGTCACTCCCCACAGGAGGTGACCGAACAGGCCAGCGAGTTCGAGGTTCGGAATCGTCGCCGGGAGCCCGATTACGCGCAGCCACACCGGCATCACGAACCCGGCCGCAACGAACCAGACTGCCGTTCCGTAAAGCCCGCCGAGCACGGCGGCGACGGCCGATTCCGACCGATATCGGATCAGCCGCGGCGTCGAGAGCAGTGCCACGAACCCGAGTCCGAAGACGACGCTGTGAAACATATGAACCGTCCAGCCGGCGACCGGCGACGGCATTCCGTAGAGCGCCCCGATGACCGGGATCGAGCCCTGAACCAGACTGAGCGGGACGCCCATCACGAACCCCGCGACGGTCGCCGCGGCAGCCGCGACACCGAGTGATCCGGCCGACACCCCACCGCCGAGGGCAGCAACCGCCGTCCCGTCGGGTGTCCGCTCTCTGCGGAAGGTCAGCTTGATCCCGACACCCGAGCCGTCGATTCCTCGGTCGACGGCGACGTCGGCGTTCGATTCCGTCGCGAGCAGGCGGACGATCGTCAGCCCGAATCCGGCACCGGGATCGTCGTATTCGGGCAGTTCCCCGTCGAGAAGGACCTGTCGCTGCCGTTCCGGAAGCCCGTTTCCGTTGTCGGCGACGGTGACCGACACCGTCTCCCAGTCGCTGTCCAGTTCCACGCGGACGCGGGGCTTCGCCGCCTCGTTGTGCTCGATGGCGTTCCCGAGCAGATGTTCGAACAGATATTCGATCCGGTCAGTTGCCACGGCGACGCTGTCATCGGTGTTGTTCTGCAGTTCGAACTCGGCGTGCGGGTACCGGGTCTCTGCGTCCGCGACGCAAGACTCCAAGAGGGATCCGAGGTCGACGGTTCCGGTCGTCCCCGACCGCGTGAGGCGGTTGACCTCCTCGATGGCCTCGTTGATGCGATCGGCGCTCCGTTCGATCGCGTCCGCGGCGTCGGCGACCCCGCCGTCGGCGGTCGCTTCGCGGTCGCCGTCCGCGGAACCGCCGGCCGGTTCACGATCGTCCGTCCCGACAATCCCAGCGTACCCCCGGACGACGTTGAGACTGTTCAGCACCTCGTGGCGGAGGATCCGGTTCAGGAGCGTGAGCCGGGTGTTGCGCTCGGCCACCGCCCGGCCTTTCGCTCGGCGGCGCGACACCTGGATCCCGGTCACCGTTCCCCCGACTGCGCCGGTCAGGAGGATGTCGAGGCCGAGGGCGACCGTCTGCGCCCCCGACGGCGCACCGAAGATCCCGGCCCCGAAGAGGGAGGCGGCGACGGCGATGCCCGTGGCCGCAGTCCCGAACAGACACCAGCGTGCGACGGTCACTCCGTGTTCGCGCCCCCACTCACTCACCGCCAACGAGACGCCGAAGAGCGAGAGCCCGAGCCCCACGACCAGAAACGGGACCTCTCCGAAGAGAAACGATGCCGACGACTCGGCGGTCGCCGACGCGGCCGTCGTCGACCGGGTGAGAAGAAACCCGATTCCGGCAACCACGACCCCGCTGCCCCCGGCCCACCATCGGCTCCGTCGTTGAGACACGGGGAGACCGACGACACACTCCCGATTCAACGTGGCTCGGATTGGCAGCGATGACACACAACCGACGTCCCCGGTCAGGTTCGCCCGATTTATATCCGGCCGCAGCCAGCGGTCGTGTATGTCCTCGAACCGGAAAGGCGACCGCCGCGAGCGCGAACTCGTCAACCGGCTCGACGAGGCGGGCTTCGCGGTGATGCGTGCCCCCGCGTCGGGGTCGGCGACCGAGCGGGAACTCCCGGACGTGCTCGCCGGTAACGGCGACGTCTTCTACGCCATCGAGGCCAAGTCCAGTTCCGGACGGCCGATCTATCTCACCGGTGAGGAGGTCGAGGCGCTGGTCTACTTCGCCCAGAACTTCGGCGCGAAGGCGCGGATCGGCGTCCGCTTCGACCGCGAATCCTGGTACTTCTTCCACCCCGGCGACCTCCATACGACCGACGGCGGCAACTACCGCGTCAAGAAGGAGACCGCGCTCGCGGAGGGCGAGGACTTCGACTCGTTCGTCGGCGGCCCGGCGCAGGCCCGCTTGACCGAGGTCGGCGGCGACGATATCGACGACGGCGGTGACGGAACCGAAGGCGAAGAATAGCGACGGACGGGACTACGGGACGAGCCCGCTTGCGGATCCACAGTCGCGGTGCGAGTCTTCCGCCGTCGGATCCTCGGCCCCGCCAGTGTCGAGTTCGACCGGACGGAGCCGCGAGGCCGGAAACAGGTAGCGGCGGCCCTCGGCGTCCACAGATCGCTCGTCGGGGTCGTTGCGATCGCCGGAAGCGGGGCCGGTCTCGTCGCGAGACGGGAGCGCGTCGACGTATCTGACCGCGAAGACGGGTTCGTGGCCACCGTAGGCGGCGTTAGTCTCGTAGTTCGCGACGATCCGGCCCTCGTCGGTCCGTGCCTCGTCGGCGCGTTCGGCGATCGCGTCGACGACCACGAGGAGCGTCCCCGTCTCCCGGTCGCGAACGAAATCGCCCGGAGCGTGGTCGTGTCGCTCACACAGCGCCGGCCCGTCAGCGTCGAGCGGGACGAACGCGCGGCCGCCGCAGACGGCGCAGACACGTTCGCGCTCGTCGGGGGACGGGACGTGTCCCAACTCGATCTCGGCGGCGACGCGGCGGATATGCTTGCAGCGGGCGCCGCGGATGGCGTTGTCCGGGCAGGTACACGTCGAGCGATCGACGGCGACGACGTACGTCCCGCCCGCGGTCTCGACGACGTAGCGGCCGTCGCGGAGCGGTCTGACCGTCATCGGTTCGGCGCGGGCGCGGCGGGCGCGTCCCTCGTATCCCTCGGCAGGAAGCGTCCGGGCTTTGCGTACGGTGGGCTGTCGGAGGTCGGGCGAGGGATTCTCTCGCCCACCCTCGGCCCCGGCAGTTTCTGACGCGGGTGTGTTTCGAGTGTGCGTCATCGGTATTCCGGAGAGCGTAGCTCTCTCAGTGGAGGTTACGGGCTCCACGACCCTAAACCCTCGTTTCAGGTGGAACACGCCCGAACGCATCGAAGCCCTTTTAGAACGGCCACCGGAAGGCGCAGGTATGGAAATAGACGCGGAGATGCGCCGAAAGATCGTCGTCTCCATCGTCTCCGTCGGCGCTTTTTTCGCCGTCTTCATCGGTATCGGGATGCAGTTCGGCCCCGACCTCGGCGATACGGGTGGCCTCGCCCTGGTGGCGGCGATCACGCTTTTCGTGATCGTGATGGCCGCTGTCGGCGTGTATCTGGGCGACTAACCGCTCCAGGCGGATGCGTGCCGTACCCGCGCTCACCGGGAGACAGATACGAATCAGTCGCCTTCTGTCGCTTCGCGCCAGTCGCGGACGTCGCCGGCATCCCGCACGGCATCCATGTAGTACGACAGCGGGTGAGAGATCGTCTCACAGCGCTCGTCGGGATCGACGCAGTCGCCGTAGGCTTTCATCGTCGCACACGACGGCGGCGGATACTGGGTCCCGTCGCCCTCGGTCAGGTACTCGACTCGCGTCTCGATCCGTTCCCGCCGTTCGTTAGCGCCGGACTCGTCGTTGCTGTCTGCTTTGTCGCTGCTGTCGGCCGCGCCGTCGCTGCCGCCGGCGCCTTCCCTCTCAGGAGTACTGTCGTCGGCGCCATCGACGTCGAGGAGCGTCAACACCTCCTCGCCGTCTAATCCGAGCGCCACCAGGAACGAGACCAGCGAGAACTCGGTGTGGTCCGGCAGCGCCTCGCCGCTGCGGGTCCGCCGGACGAGCGTTTTCATACAGGGCGGAAACAGCGCGGGAACCACCGTCTCGACGTTTGACCCGCGTGTAGCGCCGTGATCGTTCAGGAGCGACCTGAGTTCGGAGACGGCCGGCGCCAGCGCCTCTGCGATGGCGTCGCCGCCGTCGTCGCCGCGGACCTCGAAGGGGAGCCCCGCCGCGACCCGTCGCTCGACGGCCGCTTCCAGGATCCGAGTCAGTCCCTCGCCGGTGATTCGGACCGCGCCCTCGGCGACTTCGCGGTTGACGAGTCGCCACCGCTCGCCCCAGGTAGAATCCGCGAGGTCGAGATACGGGCCGAGGTCGACCCAGTAGTGCGACGGCGCCCGCCCGCCCGAGCGACCGCCGGTGGCGCGTCCCGCCCGGTTGCCGCCGGGTCCATCGGTCCGTTCGGGGCGGACGGCCCCGACGAGGTCGAACTCCCGGAGGACGGTCTCGCGGGAGGCCCGGGCGCGGCCCGCGGTTCCGGATTCTCCGTCGGCGGCGAAGTCGGCCTCGAACCGCTCGCGGGCGGTGTTCGCCTCCGCAGCCGCGTACTTGTCGACGGCCGCGGGCGTCTCGATCAGCGACACGAGGATGCGCGCGATCGGATACGAGAGCAGTTCTGCCCGTGACTCCCAGCGGCGCGGCTCCTCGGCGGCGACGGTTCCGGCCATCAGCGCTCGTTCGACCCGCTCTGTCGCCCGCTCGACGGCGGGCGCGTCCTCGGCGATGAGCGCCGCGGGCGAGATGTCCGCCTCGCGGACGGCCTCACGCGCGCCCTCGAAGAACGGGTAGCGCGCGTACAGCGGGTCCATCGGCATCGCACGTCCGTTGCGGGCGGCGGCGAATAAACACGGCGGTCGGCGCTCCCCCGACCCGCCTGTCGGCCTCCTCCGGCCGCAAATACCGTATCATCTAAGACGGCACGCGTCCTCGCTTCGCCCGTGCCGCAGTTCGACTACCCGTGTCCCGACTGTCGGGCCACAAACAGCCTCCACGACACCGACTGCGAGTTCGAGGGGACGCCGTGGCCCGACGTCGAGAAGGCGTACACCGACATCGTCGCGCGCCTGACGGCGGAACCAACCCCGGAGTCCGATCTCTACGACGCCGTCGACGGCGAGTGGGGGGCGCTCCACCGGGCGGCGCTCGAACGGCTGAAGCGCGACGGCCGCGTCGACGAGGCCAACGACGTGCTCCGCTTGCTCACGCCGACGGAGTTCCGCGAGGCGGTGTCGGAGCCGACCCGCGAGCCGATGCGGACCATCTACCGGAAGGGCAGCGTCCCCGGCTGTCACGACAACGCCACCTTCGCGATGATCGCGTGGTACGAGATGGTCGGCCTGTCGTGGTCGGAGACGCGCGCGAACGTGATCGAGTGGCTCCACGAGAGCGGCGCGTGGGCCCGCGGCGGCTTCGAGGAGTCCTCGCCCGAAGAGCTCGTCGACGCGAAGCGCCACGTCTACGAGGCCGGATACGGCTGGAAGGAGAAGGCCGAGGCGGCAAAGCGCATCATCGACCGGCACGGGTGAAGTAACTCGGGGACAAGCCCCGAGGCACTCGCCTTGAACCGCCTGCAGACCAGCGAGCGCGACAGGGCTCATACAGACTTCGACAGCCGCGAGAGTTCACCCCGACCGCTCCTCATACTGAGTACTCTCATCAGTTCCCGCCGAGCACACCCCTCCGTCGACGGCGCTCGGTGGGAAGCGACGAGAGTAATCAGTATCACCCCAAAATTAACACGAACTCGGGACGAGACTTCCGCTGATGTGCCCTCCAGAACCCGACTCGTCTTCGAAACGCAGACTCGCACGATACACTCCGGACCGCCGACGATGGCGGTACGCGCTCGCTGGCCTCAGTGCCGTCGCCGCCCCCATCCTGTTCTATTACACCGTGCGGCTCGTATCGAGTACGTGGAGCGGGACCCTGCCGAGCCTCCTGGTGCTCGTCGGATCAGTACTGACACTGGCGGCTGCGGCCCTGGCTCCGACGCTTTTGCTCGCCCCGGGCGGCGGCGGGACACAGAGCGGACCCGACCACGGGGAGGATGCGATCGCCGAGCTCAAACACCAGTACGCGTCGGGAGCCGTCTCCGAGGCAGAGTTCGAACGTCGGCTAGAAACGTTGATCGACCCGCCGTCGGGCGAGGACGAGCGGGAAGCTGGAGCCGGCGTCGACCGGGAGATGGCTCCGAGATCGACCGGGATCGAATCCGAACTGGCCGGACGTCGAGAGGGAGATTGATTTTCTCCCCGCGCTGCAGTGCGAGGCTTTCTCCTCGCCTCTGTGTACCCCGGCAGTAGTGGCCTAGTCGCTCTGGATGCGCGGCGCGAGCATGTACGTGACGTTGCCCTGTCCTTCGGCGACAGCGTAGTGGATCTTCACCGGGAACTCCTCGCCGAGTTCGACGGTGACCTCGGCGTCCTTCGGGATCGCCTTGTTCATATCCTTCAGGTAGTCCAGGGAGAAAAGCGAGTCCGCAACGCCGGCGGTCAGGTCGATGAGGTCGTCGACGTCCAGCTGGAAGTCGACGTCGTCGGTGTCGCCTTCGGCCTGGATGTGGAACGCCTCCGCGTCGGGGTCGACGCGGAGTCGGACGTGATCGGAGACCATATCCGCGGCCTTGATTCCGCGGTCCAGCTGTGCGCCCTCCATCACGATCTCCGAGGACAGATCCAGATCGGGGATGTCGGGCTCCTGGCGGATCGAGTCGGGATCGATGAGCGCCAGCGTCGAGGAGAGGCCGTCCATCCGAATCGAAAGCTTCCGGGTCTCCTCGTCGAGTTCCAGTTCCACGAGTTCGTCGCCGCTGGCCATCCCGACGAAGTCCTCGAGTTTCGAGAGGTTGACGCCGATGACGCCCCCGTCGGCCTCGTAGGACTCGAAGGCGGCGGCGGCGAGCGAGAGATCGACCATCCCGACGTTCGCGGGATCGACGGCGCGGATCGACAGTTCGTCCTCGTTCAGCCGGATCTTGCACTCGTCTACCAGCACGCTCACCGAGTCGAGCGCGTCCTGCAGTGTCGACGCGCCCACGATGGCCTTGAACATATGGACAGTGGTACGACAGCCGTCTTAAAAATACTCCTGATCCGGCGACGGAACATCGGCGCTGGAGGTGACTTTCTCGGTCGTCTCCGCGATCGGTCAGTGACGGAGTTGACAGAGGGACCGGCCCGAGTCAGCTGATTCGGCCAGAGCAACCGTTGCAGAAGTTTTGCACCCGTCTGTTCTCTGAACTACGGTAGCATCTGCCGAGAAAGCAGTGGCTGTCAGAGATGATCAGGGGGATCGCACCGGATGCGTCCCCCGGAAAGGGCATCAGTCGCGGAACTCGTCGTTCCGCTAAGTTAGATGACGCGGTTCTGGAGGTAGTCCAGGTGTTTCGCGTTGTAGACGATCTTCACTTCGTCGGCGGCCGGCGACCCGATGCAGGTCAGCCGGACGTCCTTCTCTTCGACCTCCTCGTCGGAGAGGATCTGCTGCATATCCATGTCGATGTCCCCCTCCTTGACGATGGCCGCACAGTTCGCACAGGCGCCGGCACGGCACGAGAAGGGCCAGTCGTAGCCCTGCGCCTCGGCGGCTTCGAGGATGTACTCGCCCTGGTTGACTTCGAGGGAGCCATAGTCCTCGGCGTCGAGTCCGGCGTCGGCGGCCTTCTCGAAGAGGTCGTCCTCGTCCATATCCCAGCCGTTGTCGTCCATCACTTCGTAGTTGAGGTATTCTACAGTAGGCATCACCCGACGGTTCGTAAGCCACCCCATTAGACTTTGCTGTTCGGACGTCGAGCGGCCGGTGGTCCGGGGGAGAAAGCGGCGTTTGCTCGGGGGAGTAGATATCGAACCTCGATTTTCCTCGGTTCCGACAGGTTGGGTCGCGGCGTCCTCACCCCGGCGCGACGTCCGGAGTCCGTCTCTACGTCTTCATTCCGGCGCGATATCCGCAGTTCGTCTCTGCGTCGTCACTCCGTCGCAGCGTCGATGGCCTGCTCTAAGTCGGCGATGATGTCGCCGACGTCCTCTATCCCGACCGAAAGTCGGACCATATCCGGCGTCACACCCGCAGCGGCCTGTTCCTCCTCGGTCAGCTGCTGGTGGGTCGTCGAGGCGGGGTGGATCACGAGCGTCTTCGCGTCGCCGACGTTCGCAAGCAGCGAGGCGAGTTCGACGTTGTTGACGGTGTCGCGGGCGGCGTCGTAGCCGGCTTCCAGGCCGAACGTGATCATCCCGCCGTAGCCGCCCTCGAGGTATTCGGAGGCCTCTTCGTGGGTCTCGTGGCTCTCCAGGCCGGGGTAGTTGACCCACGAGACCGCCTCGTGGTCGTCGAGGAACTCGGCGACGGCCATCGCGTTCTCGCAGTGTCTGTCCATCCGCATCGGCAACGACTCCAGCTTTTCGAGTGTGTTCCACGCGTCGAACGGCGACTGGGCGTTCCCGAGGTCGCGCAGGCCGCGGGCGATCGCAGCGTACGTGAACGCCGCGTCGCCGAACCGCTCGGCGAAGTTGACGCCGTGGTAGGCGGGGTTCGAGGCGCCGATCTCGGGGTACTTGTCGGCGTGTTCGGCCCACGGGAACGTCCCGCCGTCGACGAGGATCCCGCCGATCGTCGTGCCCGCGCCGTGGATCCACTTCGTCGTCGAATCCCACACCAGGTCCGCGCCGTGCTCGATCGGGCGACAGAGATAGGGCGTCGCGAAGGTGTTGTCGACGAAAAGCGGGACGTCGTGGTCGTGGGCGATGTCGGCGATCCGCTCGATATCTGGCGTCACGAGCGCCGGATTACCGATCGTCTCCAGGTGGACGTAGGCGGTGTCCTCGTCGATCGCCTCCGCGTAGGCGTCGTAATCGAGCGTATCGACGAACTTCGTCGTGATGCCGCGCCGTTCGACGGTGTGGCTGAAGTACGTGTAGGTCCCGCCGTACAGCGACGCCGCCGTGACGATGTTGTCGCCCGCCTCCGCGAGCAGGAACGTCGCGAGGTCGAGTGCGGCCATCCCGGACGCCGTCGCCGCCGCGCCGACGCCGCCTTCGAGCGACGCCAGCCGTTCCTGAAGCGTCGCGACGGTCGGGTTCATCAGCCGGCTGTAGATGAACCCCTCTTTTTCGAGTGCAAACTGCCCGGCAGCGTCCTCGGCGTCGTCGAAGACGTAGGAGGTCGTCTGATAGATCGGCTGGGCGCGCGCCCCGGTGGCTGGATCGGGCTCCTGCCCGGCGTGGAGGCTTCGCGTCGTGAACCCCTGTGGTGTCTCGTCGTCAGACATACCTACCCCTTCTCGGAGGGGGCGCCTAACCGCCGTGGCGTGTGCAAATTACGCCGGTACCTGCGACGCAATCTATCGATCAGTGTTACACGCCGCTCAGGCCCGAGATCTGCCGATCGACGCACCCGCCAGGAGCGCGGCCGCCGAGACGGCCCCCATTCCGAGCACACTCACGGTCGCGGGCGTGTCGATCACGACCAAGAGGACCGCGGCAACGAGCGCGGCCCCGCCGACGGAGACCGCGACCGATCGGCCTCGGTCGACCAGTACGGCGACGCCCGCGAGGAGGAGCCCGACGCCGACGGCGCCGACGACGGTGCCGACGTCGCCGCGGGCGAACAGTTCGACGCCGCGGAAAGCAGCGGTGAAGGCACGCAGGCCCGCCCACGCGAGGACGCCCCCGGCGAGGGCGACGAGGAGACCGATCAGGCGCGCGGCGAGTTCGACGGGAGACATATCTACGGGGACAGCGCGGACCGAAAAGTGCGTTCGGGTTCGCGGCTCATTCGCTGAACAGCGAGGCGTGGACGGGCGCGAAGTCGCCGCCCTCGTCGGTGCCCCCGTCGGTGTCGTGGACGGCGCGGCCCGCAACTCCCTCGGCGAGGAAGTCCCGGATCGGCGGCCCGACCTTCTCGGGTTCCACGAGGAAGGCGTCGTGGCCGTGGTCGGACTCGATGACGTGGTGGGCGACCGGAATCCCCGTCTCGCGGAACGCCGCCGCCAGTGTCTCGGACTGCTCGACGGTGAAGTGCCAGTCGCCGGTAAACGAGAGCAGGAGTGTCTCGCCCTCGAAGGCGGCGACGGCGTGGGCGTCGTCCTCGTGACCCTCCGCGAGGTCGTAGTCGTCCATCGCGCGGGTGAGGTACAGATAGGAGTTCGCGTCGAAGCGGTCGACGAACTTCTCCGCCTGGTAGTCGAGGTACGACTCGACGTCCCGGTACGGGAAGAAGGCCGCCGCGGGGTCTGCCGGGAAGGAATCCCGCTGGGCGTCGCGTCCCGCGGCGCGGCGGCCGAACTTCTGGTCCATCGACGCCTTCGAGAGGTACATCACGTGGCCGATCTGTCGCGCGAGCGCGAGGCCGTCCTTCGGATGCTCGCCCCCGTAGTAGTCGCCGCCGTTCCAGTTCGGATCGGTCGTGATCGCGCGGCGGGCGATGGCGTCGAGCGCGAGACACTGGGCGTCGAGCCGTGCTGCGGCCGCCACGGAGATGACGTACCGGACGTCGTCGGGGTAGCGCTTCGCCCAGTCGAGGGCGTTCATCCCGCCGACGCTGCCGCCGATCACGGCGTGGAGGCGACCGACGCCGAGTTCGTCGAGCAGGAGCCGCTGGGAGCGGGTCCAGTCGTCGACTGTCACGGGCGGGAAGTCGGTGCCGTACACCTCGCCCTCGGGGTCCTCGGAGGCGGGGCCGGTCGTGCCGTAACACGATCCGGGGGCGTTCGCACAGACGACGTAGTACTCGTTCGTGTCGATGGCCTTCCCGGGGCCGACGATGTCGTTCCACCACGCGCGGGCCTGGCCGGTCGTCTCCTGCCCGTAGCCCGCGACGTTCTGGCTGCCGGTGAGCGCGTGACAGACCAGGACCGCGTTATCGCCGTCGAACTCCCCGTATGACTCGTAGGCGACTTCCAGGTTCTCGATCTCGTCGCCGGAGGTGAAGTCGAACCGGCCGAGGTCGACGGTGCCGCTGTCGGTCTTCATTCGTCGGTCACCTCCCCCTCGGACGACATATCGGTGTCGGAAGAGGTCTCGGCGTCGGGCGATGCCCCCTCGTCGGACGACGCCTCCTCGGTGGACGACCTTTCCACATCCTGCGTCGCCGTGCTGATCGCCCGGTCCAGATCGGCGATCACGTCGTCGACGTCCTCGATGCCGACCGAGAGCCTGACCATCTCGGGGGAGAGCCCCGCGGCGCGCTGTTCCTCCTCGGATAACTGAGCGTGCGTCGTCGACGCGGGGTGGATCAGGAGGGTCTTCGCGTCCCCGATGTTGGCGAGGAACGACGCGAGGTCGGTCGCTTCGCAGGTCCGCTTTGCGGCCGCAAAGCCCGCTTCGAGACCGAAGGTGACCATCCCCCCGTATTCGTCGGCGTCCTCGGCACCCAGATACCGACTCGCCGTCTCGTGTGTCGGGTGGTCCTCGAAGCCGGGATAGGACACCCACGCGACGTCCTCGTGGTCGCGGAGGAACGTCGCGACCGCCCGGGCGTTCTCGCAGTGGCGAGCCATCCGCAGCGGGAGGGTCTCCAGCCCCTGGATCGTCTGCCAGGCGTCGAAGGGAGACTGCTGGTTGCCGAGGGTCCGGAGCGCCCGCTGTCGGACGACGTTGGCGAACGCGGCGTCACCGTAGCGCTCGACGAAGTCGACCCCGAACGCCGGATTCTCTCCGGAGAGTTCGTCGTAGTCGGCGTGTTGCCAGGGGAACGTGCCACCGTCCACGAGGATCCCGCCGACGGTGGTCCCCGAGCCGTGGATCCACTTCGTCGTCGACTCCCAGACGATGTCGGCGCCGTGTTCCAGCGGGCGGCAGAGATACGGCGTCGCGAAGGTGTTGTCGACGACGAGCGGCGCGGCCGCTCCGTGGGCGATATCCGCGAGGCGCTCGAAGTCGGGCGTCTTCAGCGACGGATTCGCGATGGTCTCGACGTGGACGAAGGCGGTGTCTTCGTCGACTTCCTCGGCGTAGGCGTCGTAATCGAGGGTGTCCACCACCCGGACGTCGACGCCGCGGCGCGTCGCCATCTTCGTGAGGTACGTCGCCGTCCCGCCGTACATATCCGCGGAGGCGACGACGTTGTCCCCGGCGGCGGCGAGGATGCTGGTCGCCGAGTCGAGCGCGGCCATCCCCGAGGCGGTCGCGACGGCCGCGACGCCGCCCTCAAGCGCCGCCAGCCGGTGTTCGAGGATCCGCGTGGTCGGGTTCGAGATCCGCGAGTAGACGTCGCCGTCGGCCGCGAGCGCATACAGATCCGCGGCGTGATCGGCGTCCTCGAAGACGTAGGACGTCGTCTGATAGATCGGTGGCGCGCGAGCGCCCGTCGCGGAGTCCGGTTCCTGACCGGCGTGCAGACTCCGAGTGTGGAACCCCTCGACCATACTATGTATATTACGCATATTCTCTCTCAGACTTATAACCAGCGGTTACGGCCGAGGACGCGAATCTGTTCCGCCAATACGACGAGCCCTCACGTCCCGGCACAGAATTGATGAGTATACACACACAACTGTGTATTAGATGGCGACGAAGACGATATCCCTCGACGAGAAAGCCTACGAACAGTTGAAAGCCCACAAAAAAGAGGGGGAAAGCTTCAGCGACGTCGTCAAACGGCTCGCTGGCGAACGATCCTGGAGTGAAGTGACCGGCATACTCAATCCCGACGAAGCCGAGGCGTTCGAAGACACGATAGCGGAGAGTCGATCGCGGTCACGGGCACGGAGTGATCGGATCGCCGATAAACTCGATGCCGCAACCAATCGCGACGGCTCGAAATGATTCAGGACACGTCGTTCATTATCGATCTACTCCGCGGAGACGAGGGTGCCGAAGCACTTCTCGGCGAGATCGAATCCGAATCTCGCCCTGAAAAAGTCGCGTCGATCACGGTCCTCGAACTGTACGAAGGTGTCGTGAGATCCGAGACATCCACATCAAAGCAGGATCGGATCATCGACGTCCTCGAATCCAAACACGTCGTACCGGCCGACAACAACGTGATACGGAAGGCAGGGAAAATATCGGGGCAACTTATTACCGAGGGGAGACGGATCGAACGAGAGGACTGTATCATCGCCGCGACTGGCCTGTTACACGATGAGGCGGTTGTGACGAGAAACGCCGATCACTTCGGACGGATCGACGACCTCGACATACGAACGTACTGACCGACGGCGAACCCGATTCGATCCGCGTTCTCCCGGCTCATACTGATTACTCTCGTCTCTTACCGCCGAGCGCCGCCACCAGGGTGGTGATCGGCGGTAAAAAGTGAGAGTGATCAGTATCAGTCGTCCGCGGAAGCCGTCTCGGCGACGTCGAGTTCGTCACGGGCGGCGACGACGCCGGCCTCGACGTCGACGTCGACACCCGCATCCGCCATCGCTTCGCCGACGGTCCGGACGCCGCGCAGGATGGCCTCGTCCGGGAGCCCGCCCATATTGCTCACGCGGAAGATCGTTCCGCCGAGATGCGCCTGCCCGCCCGAGATACTGACGTTCCGGGCGTCGACGCCGTCGAAGAAGGCGTCGGCGTCGTCGCCGGCGACCGCTTCCGGCAGCGACACCGCGGTCACGGTGTTCGAGAGCACGGTGGCGTCGTCGGCGTTCGCAAACAGATCCAGTCCCATCGCAGTGAACCCGGCGCGGAAGGCGGCAGCCTGGCGACGGTGACGGATGATCCGCTCGGGCATCGTCTCGGCGACGATGTCCTCGACGGCCACCGCGAGCGCGCGGAACAGCGGGACCGCGCTCGTGAAGGGCGTCTGGTGGGACTCGGCCTTCCGGAGATGCCATTCGAGGTCCTCGTAGAACGGTGCCGACTCGCCGTCGAGGTCGTCGACGACCTCCTCGGTGACGTACATCGCGCTGATTCCCGGCGGCGCCGCAAGCGCCTTCTGGGCGTCGGTGATCGCGATGTCGACGTTCCAGGGGTCGAGACAGAACACGTCGCCGCCGATCGAGGTGACCCCGTCGACGGCGAACCGGGCGTCGTGGTCCTCGGCGATCCGGCCGACGCCCGCCACGGGGTTGAGCAGGCCGGTGCTGGTCTCGTTGTGGACCATCGTCACCAGGTCGGTGTCGTCGGTGACGGCGGCGTCGACGTCCGCCAGCGGGATCGACTCGCCCCACGGGACCTCCACGCGAGTCACGTCGGCGTAGCGCTCGGCGATCCGAGCGAACCGGCGGCCGAACTTCCCGTTGACCAGCGAGACGACGTGGTCGCCCCCACCCACGAGGTTGGCGACCGCCGCCTCCATCCCCATCGAGGCCGTCCCGTTGAGGAGCAGCGACGTCCCGCCGCCGTCGGTCGCCGTGTCCGTGCCGTCGAGGGTCGACTGCTCGAAGACGTAGTCGAGACCGTCCTGTGCACGCTCGTAGACCGCCTCGAACGCCGCCGAGCGGTGAGAGACCATCGGCTCGTCCATCGCTGCCGACACCTCGTCGGTGATGGGCACCGGGCCCGGGTTGAGCAGCAGGAAGTCCTCTTCCATACGCGGCGATTGCGGCGCGCGGGCATAAGCGGTACGGGTTTCGCCCGGCACCGGCCGCCTCGAGGGTCAGTAACACGGATTAGTCACGTGTCGCCGCCGGATGGTCCCATCCGATTCGGTACGGGCGAGCCATTGTTGATGACGAAGCACCTAACTCCGTGCCGGCCGACCGCCCGGTAGGATGAGCGACGAGACGCCGTCGCGGGACGCCGGGAGCGACCGCGACGAGGGGGCCTCGAACCCGGACGCAGAGACGGAATCGGCTCCGGATTCGGGCTCGGCAGCCGCCGCCGACGTCGAACCGGTGTACGCGGAGCCCGACAACCCCTACCTTCAGGATCCGGACACGGATTTCGCGCCGATCGAGGACCTGAGCCGGGAGGAGGCGGAGTCGCAGGCGGAGACGCTGCGGGCGGCGATCCGAGAACACGACCACCGGTACTACGTGCAGGCCGATCCGCTGATCTCCGATCGGGCGTACGACGACCTGTTCGCCCGGTTGGAAGCGCTCGAAGACGCGTTCGATCTCGAACGCGAGACGAGTCCGACCCGACGCGTCGGCGGCGAGCCGCTTTCCGAACTCGACACCGTCGAACACGTCGCGCCGATGCTCTCGATCGACCAGTCGACGGAGGCTGCGGACCTCCGGGAGTTCGACCGTCGCGTGCGGGAGGCCGTGGGCGACGTCGACTACGCCTGCGAACCGAAGTTCGACGGCCTCTCGATCGAAGTGGTCTACGAGGACGGCGAGTACGTCCGCGCGGCCACGCGCGGCGACGGCGAGTACGGTGACGACGTGACCGCACAGGTGCGGACGATCCGCTCGATCCCGCTGACGCTCCGCGGCGACTATCCCGACACGCTGGCGGTTCGCGGGGAGGTGTTCTTCCCGCGGGACGCGTTTCAGGAACACAACCGCGAGCGGGTCGAGCGCGGCGAGGAGCCGTTTGCGAACCCCCGGAACGCCGCCGCCGGCACGCTCCGGCAGCTCGATCCCGCCGTCGTCGCCGATCGGCCGCTGGACTGCTTCGTCTACGACGTCCTGGACGGCAGCGACGTCCCGCCGACCCAGCGGGCGACGCTCGACCGCCTCCGCGAGTGGGGGCTGCCCGTGAACGACCGCGTGGAAGTAGTCGAGGACGTCGATGCGGCGGTCGCCTACCGAGACGAGTTGCTCGCCGAACGGGACTCTTTGAACTACGAGATCGACGGCACGGTCATCAAGGTCGACGACCGCGACGCCCGCGAGGAACTGGGCGCGACCAGCCGGGCCGTCCGCTGGGCCTTCGCCTACAAGTTCCCGCCGCGAACGGAGGTGACGCGGGTGACCGACATCGTCGTCCAGGTCGGCCGCACCGGCCGACTCACGCCGGTCGCGCTGCTCGATCCGGTTGACGTCGGCGGCGTGACCGTCTCCCGGGCGTCGCTGCACAACCCCGAGGAGATCGAGCGCCTCGGCGTCGACGTCGGCGACGAGGTGCGCGTCCGCCGCGCAGGCGACGTCATTCCCGAAGTCGCCGAGGTGATCGAAAAGCGCGCCGAGGGGACCTTTGACTTCCCCGAGACCTGCCCGGTCTGCGGGAGTTCGGTCGAGCGCGACGGCCCGCTAGCGTTCTGTACGGGCGGGCTCACCTGCGACGCACAGCTCGTCCGTGCGATCGTCCACTACGGCAGCCGGGGGGCGCTCGACATCGACGGGCTGGGCGAGGAGCGCGTCGAACAACTTGTCGACGCCGGCATCATCTCGACGCTTCCGGATCTATACCGACTCTCGATCGAGGAACTCGCCGATCTGGAAGGGTGGGGCGAGACGAGCGCGCGGAACCTCGTCGACGCCGTCGAGGCCACGCAGTCGCCGCCGCTTTCGGAGTTTCTTGTGGGACTCGGGATCCCCGAAGTCGGGGAGAGCACGGCCCGGAACCTCGCTCGGGCGTTCGGCGACCTCGATGCGGTGATGGACGCGACAGAGGACGAACTCCAGGCTGTCGACGATGTCGGGCCGACGGTCGCGACACTGATCCGGGAGTTTTTCCAGAACGATGACAACCGCGCCGTCATCGAGGAACTCCGCGCGGTCGGCGTCGAGCCCGAGCCCGTCGAGACGCCCGACGAGGGCGCGGCACTCGACGGACTCACGTTCGTCTTCACCGGTTCCCTGTCGGTGACGCGGGCGACAGCGCAAGACCTGGTCGAGCGGCACGGCGCGACGGCGACCGGGAGCGTCTCCGGCAACACCGACTACCTCGTCGTCGGCGAGGATCCGGGGCGGACGAAGCGCGAGGACGCCGAGGACAACGACGTTCCGACGCTGGACGAAGCGGCGTTCGCCGACCTGCTCGCGGAGCGGGGAATCGCGTATCCGCCCGGGGAGTAGCCGATCACGGTAGCAGATCGATCGACGGCGTGATTGTCAGTCGTCTGCGAACGTGACGTCGGTGATCTCGAATCGCGCGCCGCCGTCGCTGCCCTCGGTGACGTCGATCGCCCACCCGTGCGCTTCGATCACCTGCTTGACGATGCTCAGCCCGAAGCCCGTCCCGTCCGGACTGGTGGAGAAGCCCGCATCGAAGATGTCGTCGCGGTCGGAGGCAGGAATCCCCGGGCCGTCGTCCTCGATGTAGAATCCGTCGTCGAGTTCGCCGACCGTCACGGTCACGTCCGCGCGGCCGTGGTCGATGCTGTTGCGGAAGACGTTCTCGAACACCTGTTTCAGTCGCGTCTCGTCGCCGTCGACTGCGCGGTCGATGTCGATATCGAGGATCGCATCGGCCGTATCAACGTTCCCCCAGCAGCCGTTCAAGAGTGACTTCAGATCCACGACGTCGGTTTCGGTCGCCGCCTCACTCGCGCGAGCGAGACGGAGAAGGTCGTCGATCAGCGCTTCCATCCGATCGTGGGCCGAGGCGACGACCGCGAGATGCTCGTCGTCGCGTTCTTCCCGCACCAGTTCCAGATGTCCCTGCGCCACGTTCAGCGGATTCCGGAGGTCGTGGGAGACGACGCTCGTGAACTCGTCGAGCCGTTCGTTCTTCCGTTTGAGCTCCGTCACCTGCTGTTCGTTCGTGATGTCGAGAAACAGCGCGTGGGTGCCGACGATTTCACCCTCCGGGTTTCGCCGCGGCGACGCACGCAGGATGGTGAGTATCTCCTCGTCGTCGCGAGTGAGAAGTGTCCGCTGTTCGCGGACGAACTCCCCGGTGAGCGCGCGCTGGTAGCCCTTCTCGAGGAGCCGATTGGTCGACTCCTCGGTGTAATACCGCGCCAGTGGCGTCCCGCGGAGTTCCGCCCGCTCGTAGCCGAGCCGTTCGGCGAAGGATCGGTTACAGTCGTCGATGATCGGTTCGCCGTCGACCGATCGGGTGAACACGACCATCACCGGCGCCTCCTCGAACAGGACGCGGTACTGGTCTGTGTACTGTTGCTGGAGTTCGATCCGGTGGTAGGCGTGACCGATCGTCGCGCCGAGCGTCGAGAGTAGCTGCCGTTCGTGATCGTCGAAGACGTGCGTGCGGTCGGCGTAAACGTTCAGGACGCCGTAGAGGGTATCGTCGTGGATCAGCGGGACCGCGGCGCTCGCTCTGTAGCCTCGTTCGAGCGCCTCCTCCCGCCACGGTTCGTAATCCGGATCCTCGTGGATGTCCTGCATCACCGACAGTTCGCGGGTTCGGACGGCCTCGCCGGTGGGGCCGCGGGCCGTCGCCGCCTCGTCGGTCGTGATCTCGATGACGTCGGGATAGTCCTCCCCGACGCCTGCGGCCGTCCGCCGCTCGACAGTCCGGGCATCGGGGTTGTGGTCGCCGATCCAGGCGAACCGGTACGGCTCCGCGTCGCTGATGATCTCACAGACGCGCTCGTCGATCTCCCGCTGGGTCGTCGCCCGGACGAGTGCGCGGTTGATTCGGCGGACGACCCTGTTGATCCGGAGCTGTTCGGTGACGCGCTGGCTGTCCCGGTAGCCTTCGACGGCGTTTCGGATCCGGTTTGCCAGCAGCGCATACTGGTCAGCGCCGACCCCCTTCTGGAGGTAGTCGGTTACGCCCGCGGAGATTGCGTCGCTTGCGACTTCCTCGGATCCCTTCCCCGTGTAGAGGATGAACGGCAGGTCCGGTTGGTCCTCGCGGACGGCCTCCAGGAAGTCGAGGCCGGACCGACCGAGCATCTCGTAATCGGAGACGATACAGTCGATGCTCTGTTCGGCGGCGATCGCAAGCCCTTCGTCGGTGCTTGCGGCGGTCTGCACCTCGATTCGCTCGTCCTCGCGTTCGAGCAACGTTGCGGTCAGCTCGCCGATCGACGAATCGTCGTCGACGTGGAGGACGCGAATCGACTCGGCCATACCGGGTGAACGGACCGCGTAATTAAATTGCTATGGTAATGATCCCCTACCGAACGTGAGCGACGATACCGTGCCCGGACCAACCCTACCGAACGTGAGCGACGATACTGTGCCCGGACTGCCTGTATGACCGACAGTCGGTCACAGATCGGTCTGCTCGAACGCCCAGTATCCGACCGCAACCGGAAGAAAGATCCACAAAAGGAGGATGACGAAGAGGAACCACCCGGAGAAGTAAAACGGCACGGAGCCCTCGAAGACGGGCGCGATGACCGCTCGCTCGCCGAAGGTGGTACTCACGAGGCGTGCCTGCGCCGGCCCGTAGTACAGTTGGGCCGCGAGCGTCTCGTAGGTCTTCAGCGGGTTCAGATACTTCAGGAACACCCCGAGTTGCACGCGCGTGAGTTCGGAGACGGTCCCCACCCCGACCTGCTCTGCGGCGTAGTTGATGAGCTTCGGAATCCCCTCGGAGATCGATCCCCAGAGGATCGCGAAGATGAGATACACGCCCATCGTCGCGAGGGTCGCCTCGCGGTTCGAGTCCGCGAGCGCCGAGATGCCGAGCCCGATCGAGACGAACGCTATCCCGAGAAGCGCCGTCAACGCGACCTGCGGAACGAACGATCCCAGTTCCAGCCGCGTGCCCGTGGCCACGAGGATTGCGAACGTGACCAGGAAGCCGACGAGCAGCGCGACGACGACGACGGCCGAGCGGCCCAGTAGCTTCCCGATGACGGCGTCGAGCCGTGAGTTCGGCAGCGACAGCAGGAGCTTGATCGACCCCGACTCGCGTTCCTCGGTGATCGATCCGTAGGAGGTCGACAGCGCGACGAACCCGAGAACGAGCGCGAGCAGCCCGGGGAACGAGAAGCTGAACACGCCGAGGCTGGCGAAGAAGCCGAAGAGGTTCGACACTTGGCGACTGTCCGGCGGCAGCAGGAAGCCGAAGAAGATCGCCGCGGCGCCGCCGATGAAGAGCGCGAAAAACAGCGTCGAGCCGTGGAGCCACCGCGAGCGGATCGCGTCCCGGAACTCCTTGTGGGCGACGGCCTGCCAGCTCATCGGCCGGCCTCCGTGTCGACGGTGGATTCAGCATCGTCTGTTGGCCCGGCGTCGGCCGTTGGCTCGGCATCGTCTGTTGACCCGGCGTCGGCCGTTGACTCGGCACCGGCGCCCGCAGCAGTCGGCTCGCCGCCCGCGAGATCTGCCCCGTCCTCGTCTTCGGTGTACGCGAGGAACAGATCTTCGAGCGACGCTTCCTCGGTGGTGAAGTCGGTCACCGACACCCCACGGGATTCGAGTTCCGTGACGACGCCCGTTTTGGCGTCGCTGTCGCAGACGACCGAGAGGGCGTCGCCGTCGCGAGCGACGCTGTCGACGCCCTCGAGGTCGCGGATCGCCGCGAGGACGTCGTCGTCGACCGGATCCGCGACCGCGACGCGGAGGCTGGCGTCTGCGTCCGAGGCCTCCCGGAGCCCGTCGATCGAGTCGACGGCGACGAGTTCGCCCTCCCGGAGGATGCCCACCCGATCGCAGACGGCCTCGACCTGTTCGAGGATGTGGCTGGAGAAGAAGACGGTCGTGCCGCGTTCGGCCTCCTCGAGGACGATCTCGCGCATCTCCTTTGCGCCAGCGGGATCGAGCCCCGAGGAGGGTTCGTCGAGAATCAGCAGGTCGGGGTCGCCGACGAGGGCCATCGCCAGCGCGAGTCGCTGGCGCATCCCCTTCGAGTAGCCGCCGGCCTGTCGATCGGCGGCGTCCGCGAGGCCGACCCGCTCTAAGACCGCGTCGGGATCGACGTCGACCGCCTTCGACTCGATCGCGAACTCGACGTGAGCGCGACCGGTCAGCCGATCGTACACGCCGAATCCCTCGGGGAGCACGCCGGTCCGTTCCCGGACCGCGACGCTCTCCTCGCGGGCGTCGTGACCGAGCACGGTCACCGTCCCCTCGGTGGGACGGACGAAATCGAGAATGACGTTGATCGTCGTCGATTTCCCCGCCCCGTTCGGCCCGAGGAAGCCGAACACCTCGCCTTCCTCGACTGTCAACGAGAGATCGTCGACGGCGGTGACGTCCTCGAACCGCTTTGTCATCCCGTCGAGTTCGATGGCGGCCATAGCCAAGCGTTGTCAGGTCTTTCGTTAAAGGGTTTCGTGAGAAATATCAGCGCTGATACGGACTGCTGTCGTCTCTTCCCGCTGATCGCGCCTCACCGGATGTGATCAGCGGTGAATAGTTACAGCAGTCCGTACGAGAGTCACTTACAGCCGGACTGTCGCGGGTGTGGGACGAGAGTCGAAGACAGATCACACCTCCTCGTCGGGAGCGTGCTCCTCGCGCATTCGCTCGGCCTCCGCGGCGTAGCGTTCCTGGGTCTCCTCGTCGTCGACGGGGTCGAGATCGGAGCGGGCCACGTCGACGGCGGCCGTGGTTCCGGACCCGCGCTGGCGCATAATCGTCGTCGACACCTGTTTGCGGCGGACGTGCGAGCCGTCCAGCGTCGCGTACGTCATATCTACGAGTCCGCGGTCGGTGTACGTCCGCTCGACCAACCAGCAGCGGACCGTGTCGTCCTCGGTGGCGTCCTCGCCCATAAGAGTCCGTCGTTGGCGAGGGCTTTGTAGCTACTGACCCGCGCTGCTGTCGGAGCAGTCGGGTTGGTCGCGTGGACTGCACCCGATGGAACGGAAACTGCCGGGATGCGCCCACCAGACGGGTCCCGACGTTCGATCGCGTCACGCTCAAGCCGCTCGACCCGCTACGTCGGGGTAATGGAGCGCAGCGACCTTCGCGAGCGCGCCGCGGGGCTGCCGACCGACCCCGGCGTCTACCGGTTCCTCGACGGCGAAGACGTGCTCTACGTCGGCAAAGCGGTCGACCTCCGGGACCGCGTCCGCTCGTACGCCGACCCGCGTGGTGAGCGCATTCGGCAGATGGTCGCCCGCGCCGGGTCGATCGACGTCGCCGTCACCGACACCGAGACGCAGGCGCTGCTGCTCGAGGCGAACCTGATCAAGCGTCACCAGCCGCGGTACAACGTCCGGTTGAAGGACGACAAGTCCTACCCGCTGGTCCAGTTGACCGACCACCCGGTCCCGCGGATCGAGATCACGCGGGATCCGGACCCGGGTGCGACCGTCTTCGGCCCGTTCACCGACAAAGGTCGCGTCGAGACCGTGGTGAAGGCACTCCGCGAAACTTACGGACTCCGCGGGTGTTCGGACCACAAATACGAGGGCCGCGACCGACCGTGTCTCGACTACGAGATGGGGCTGTGTACCGCGCCCTGCACCGGCGAGATCGACCCCGAATCGTACCGCGAGGACGTCGCCGCCGCCGTCCGCTTTTTCGAGGGCGAGACGGGCACCCTGGCCGATCCGCTCCGGCGAGCGATGGAGACAGCCGCCGAGTCCGAGCAGTTCGAGCGCGCCGCGAACCTCCGGGATCGACTCGACGCTGTCGAATCGTTCCACGGCGCCGGCGAGGAAGCCGTGTCCGCCCAGTCGGACGAGCGCGCGGTCGACACCCTCGGCGTGTCGGTCGAGGGCGACACCGCCACCGTCTCGCGACTCCACAGCGAACGCGGGCAGCTGGTCGACCGCTCGCGGCACCGCCTCGACGCTCCCGAGGGCGGGGAGCGGTCGGCGGCCGTTCTCACGGCGTTTCTGACGCAGTACTACGCCGAGCGCGAGCTCCCGGATACGGTCCTGGCGTCCGAACGCCCCGACGACCCCGACGTGACGGCGTGGCTGCGCGCCGAAGGCGTCGAACTGCGGGTACCCGGGGCTGGCCGGGAAGCGAAGCTCGTCGACCTCGCGCTGAAGAACGCGCGGCAAGGGCCGGATCGGAACGACGAACTCGGGGCGCTCGCGGACGCGCTGGGGCTCGACTCAGTCACGCGAATCGAGGGGTTCGACGTAAGCCACGCGGGCGGCAAAGCCGTCGTCGGCAGCGACGTCTGCTTCGTCGACGGCGCCGCAGAAAAATCCGACTACCGCCGGAAGCAGCTGTCAGACGGCAACGACGACTGCGCGCGGATGCGCGAACTCGTCCGCTGGCGGGCCGAACGCGCGATCGAGGGCCGTGACGACAGACCCGATCCGGACCTGCTCGTGATCGACGGCGGCGAGGGACAACTCGGCGCCGCACGCGACGCGCTCGCGGAGACGGGCTGGGGCGTCCCCGCGGTCGCACTCGCCAAGGAGAAGGAACTGGTGATCACCCCCGACGGCGTCTACGACTGGGACGACGACGACCCGGCGCTGCACGTTCTCCAGCGCGTGCGCGACGAAGCGCACCGCTTCGCCGTCCAGTACCACCAGACGCTGCGCGACGAGGTCCAGACGGTCTTGGAGGACGTTCCGGGCGTCGGCGAGAAGACCCGGCAGGCGCTCCTGCGGCGGTTCGGGAGCGTCGAGAACGTCCGCGCGGCGTCGACGGAGGATCTCACGGACGTGCCGGGCGTCGGCAAAGGGACCGCGAAGACGATCCGCGAGCGACTGTGACCGCACCGCGACGTCGGTGCAGCTGCTTGGAACGGTCGCTGGCGCCGATATCAGTTCTGCCCTCACAGCCAAGAAGGGTCGCTGTCGCCGGAACCAACTCGGCGGTCGCTGCCCTGCAATAATAGCTTACAGTCGGCACGCTCGTCGCCCGCACCGGTGTGCCGAACAACCGCTGCTCGGTACGGGGCTATGGCTACGTCACGCCGGGCGTGGTCCCGTTCTCGTATATAAATTCCCGGCTGATTCGGCGACGGATCCGATTCGATGTCGCTCGCCACCCACGGCGCCCGACAGAATCATTAATAGACGTTGCGCCGCAACTCCGGGTATGGACGACATTTTCGTCGCACGCGTGATGTCATCACCGGTACTTACCGTTTCGCCCGACACGCTGGTGGAGGACGCCGCCGAGAAGATGTTAGATGCCGAAATCGGTTCGGTCGTCGTCGTCGACGACGGACAGCTCGTCGGCATCTTGACCAACACAGACTTCGTGCAGATCGTCGCCGAACGGAAGCCGAAGGACCGCACGCCGGTGTCGGCGTATATGTCCGACACGGCGGTGACGACGACAGCACAGGTCCCGATCACACAGGTCGCCGAGTCGATGCTCGAACACGGGATTCATCACGTCCCGGTCGTCGACGACGACGGGGCGGTGATCGGTATCGTGACCACGACCGATCTGACGTCGTACGTCTCAGATCTTCGGACAGTGAGCGCGTAACCGCTACTCGATCTTGTCGTACTGCTCGCTGAGTTTCTCTGCGGCCTCCTCCAGCATCTCCGCCTCGGACTCGTCGAGATCCCACTCGACGACTTCCTCGGCCCCGTCGGAGCCGAGTTTCAGCGGGACGCCGACGGCGGTGTCCTCGTAGCCGTACTCGCCGTCGAGGACGATCGATCCGGGGAGGACCTCACCAGTGTCTCGGATGATAGCCTCGACGGTGTGGGCGACGCCCGTCGCGGGGCCCCACTGGGTCGCGCCCTTGCGCTCGATGACGTCCATCGCGGACTCCTGCAGGTCGCCGAGGATCTCCTCGCGCTCGTCGGCGCGGAATTCCGGATCGGCGCCGTCGACGCGGACTTTCGAGAAGACGGGCACCTGCGCGTCGCCGTGCTCGCCGAGGATCGTCCCCTCGACGTTCTGCACGGGGGCATCGAAGCGCTGGCTCAGGACGTAGCGGAAGCGCGCCGAGTCGAGGCGGCCGCCGAAGCCGATCACCTGGTGTCGGTCGCGGTCGCCGGTCTCGTAGAGGTGCCGGTTCAGCAGATCGACCGGGTTCGACGTCGTGACGGAGACGAAGTCGTCGTTGTACTCCGCGAGCGACGAGCCGATGTCCTCCATAATCGGCGCGTTGTCGCCTGCGAGGTCGATCCGGGTCTGGCCGGGCTGGCGAGGGATGCCCGCGGTGATGACCACGACGTCCGATCCCGCGGTGTCCTCGTAGGTCCCCTGGACGACCTCGGTGTTGGAGTCGTAGGCGACCCCGTGGTTCGTGTCTGCGGCCTGTCCGACCGTCTCGTCTTCCTTGTCCGGGATATCGACGAAGACGAGTTCGTCGACCACGTCGCGGAGCGCGAGGTTGTATCCGGCGGCGGCGCCGACCGTTCCGGCGGCACCGACCACGCTAACTTTCGTCATATCGGCTAAACGAGGCGGCGGAGTCCGATTAAACGCTTCGGAAACGCCAGGGTACGTCTGTATGATCTCTACCTATTCAGTCGCAGTCGGGACACTCGTACAGTTCGACGCCGACCTCCTGGGAGACCCACGTCAGTCGACCCCCGCACTCCGAGCAGTAGTTGGACAACTGCTTGCGTTCCTCAGTGCTCCTCGGACAGTTTCCACCCGGAATCTCCTGCATACGCGGCTGGTACGACTCCCGCCGACAAATAGCTCCGTCAGACGGTCGTTCGACGTGTCTCCGATCGTAATTTACGGATCCGACGGTGGTGGGCAGTTATCCACGGACGTAGCTCACCCGGAATTCGGAGCCGCACTCCGAGCACGTGACCGTCGACCAGCCGTCCCCCGTCGTCCCTGACTTCCGAACGGCAGCGAGCTTCGAGTCCCGCGGAATCGGCGCCTTCGTTTCACAGCCGTGGTACGGACAGATGACGTTTATCGTTGCCACAGTAGTGCGCTACGCCCGCAGCCGATATTTAACTCTTTGATATTTCGAAGGTGCCAGAGGTCGTCAGCCGTCGGGTGGATCCGGCCGGGGACAGGCCCGTCGATGGAGATAATATCACAGGGAAGCAACCGTGACATATGCGGGTACCACAGCCGGAGTTGGGGGCGCTTCCGGATCCCGAACTGAACCGGGAGATCGGGCTGATGTCCGATTTCGAGCTCCAGAAGGCGCTCAACCAGCCGTCTGCCTACGCAGTCGGACCGAGAGAGGAGAGGGCAATCAACGGGGAACTCGGGTGGCGCCACCACGAGCGCGTCGCCGCGGCGGAGGCACACCACGATCGGTTCCGCTCTGCGGGATTCGACGACGGCTTCTCGGTGGACATCTCCCGGGGCATCCCGGATCCCATCGCCGACCCGTTGCCGGATCCCGTCGTGAACCACGTCGACGCGGTCACTGCCGGCGACTTTCGACCGGAGCCCCTCCCGGGGAACGAGCCGGTACCCGAGACCGTCGTGACCCCCGATACGTCCCCGCTCGACGTCGTGCCGTACAAGGATCCCGACGACGTGTCCATCTCCCGGAACTACGCAAACGACGGGATCAACGTGCGGTTCGAGGTGTCGTTCGAGTCCGACTTCGAGTCCGACTTCGAATCGGAGTTCGACTCTGAGTTCGACTCGACGTTTGACCCCTGATTCGAACCACGGTCGCTCACCGCTCCCTGATTCGAATCCCGCGTGCCGGTTCACCGTCCTTCGAGGCGAAACCCCCGCCCTCAAGGAGCGAGCCGAAAGGCGAGTGAGTAGGGCGGGGTAGTTTACTCGACGTTCCGTCTCGTTGTACGGGCGCGACGGGACCCCCACGAGCGAAGCGAGTGGGGGGTCGTGGCGTGAGTGAGCAACGCGAACGAGCGCGACGGGATTCGAACCCGCGACCATCGGATTAGAAGTCCGACGCTCTGTCCGACTGAGCTACGCGCCCTCGTGGGAGACCAATCGGTGGCCGGTAAAAAGGAATGCGGGTTCGAGTTCACGCCGCCGAACGGAACTCGTAAGGTCCGCACACGTAAAGTGCGGTGTAATGAAGGTCATCGGCACTGTCGGGCTTCCCGGCAGCGGCAAGGGCGAGGCCGCCGCCGTCGCCCGCGAGGCGGACGTTCCGGTCGTCACGATGGGCGATGTGATCCGGAAGGCGTGTCGCGAGCGCGGCCTCGACCCCGCAGAACACCACGGCGAGATGGCGCAGACGCTCCGGGAGGAAAACGGCCCCGCGGCAATCGCCGAGCGGTCGCTCCCGCTGATCGAGGACGAACTCGAATCGAACGACGCCGTGCTGGTCGACGGCCTCCGGTCGGACGTCGAACTCGACCGCTTTCAGGCGGCGTTCGGCGACGACTTTCTCCTCGTGAGCATCGAGGCGCCGTTCGAGACGCGCGCCGAGCGCCTCCTCGACCGCGCCCGTGACGACACCGACCTCGATAAGGAGGCACTCAGAGAACGCGAGGAACGAGAACTCGGCTTCGGGATGGGCGAAGTGATGGACCGCGCGGACGTCGTCGTCGAGAACACCGACACGCTCCCGGCCTTCCGGGAGCGGATCCGCGCGATTCTGGACGGTGACCTCGCCGCCGTGGCCGAGGACGAACACGTCGAACTCAGGCGGGATGCGCTGGCCGTCGAGGCCAACGACGGGGGTGCTGCCGGATGATCTACCGGATCGACGCCCGCATCGTGGCCCCGGTGCGCGACACGGAGGTGACAGACCGCGTCGAGGACGCCGTCCGCAACCTCTTCCCGAACGTCTCCTTCGAGCAGGCGCCGGGGGAACTCGTCGGCGAGACGCACTCGCTGGAGCGGTTCTCCGAGCGACTGCACGAACAGGAGATCCTCGACACCGCCAGACGGGAGTTCTTCAAGCGCGCCGACGAGGACGGGTTCTCCTTCGCGCTGAAAAAGCAGGCCGCGTTCAAGGGCGTGATCAACTTCGCCGTGGGCAACCCCGACGAACTCGGTGACATCCAGGTCCACGTCACCGTCCACGAACCCGACGTCGAGTCCTACATCGACCACGTCGCGCCGCCGACGGAGGAGGGTCGGCCGGTCGACGTCGACGAGCGGGAGTGAGTCGGGTTCGAGGGCGCGAGCAGTCGTGTCGACGGCGCGCCGAAACGACCTACACCGGCACGAGCAGCACGGCGATCGCGACGGCGATGAAGACGATTTTCAGGACCGTGTTGACAACGATGACCTTCGAGCCGAAGCGCGGACCCCAGATGCCGTACTGAAACGGGATCGAGCGCTTGAACGTCGACACCGCGAAGGAGACGATCCCGCCGAGAAGCATCGTCACGACGGCGGTCCGTGGCGTGAACGTCGAGCCGATCATCGGTGCGATAGTGGCCGCGCCGGCGGTCGTCTCGAAGGCGAACACCGCGATCACCGGGAGCGACGCTCCCGGCAGGCCCAGAATCGAGGTCAGCGGCTCCGCGACGGCAGTGGCCGACTGGAGGTCCTGCGTCCGCACGATGACGGTCACGATAACATAGACGACGGCGAGCCGCGGCACGATGCGCCGCAGTTTCGGCCAGGTCTTCTCCGCGGCAGTCTGCAGGACGGAAAGCGGCGGGTCCGTGTCGTTGCCGGCGTCGTCACTCGGGCCAGCACTGACGTCGCTGGCGCCCGCCACGCCGCCGTCCGGCGTCGTCGCCGGATCGGCGTCGCGCCCGTCCGAAGCGGCCCCCCGCGAGAGCAACACTCCGCCGGCGAGGACGCCGACGACCGTGATACAGAGCGCGATAGCGGCCCGCGCACCGACGTACAGCAGGCCGACTTCGAGCCCGAGGATCGGGATCAACACCGGCGCGTAGAAGGTGAAGATGTGCTGCACGAACCCGAAGAAGGTGTTGATCGTGACGGCGATGAGCGTCTCGACGTCGTCGAGTCGGCCCGACTCGCGGAAGTCCGCGAGCATCCCGTAGCCCGCGGTCGTCGACGCCGCAGTCGTGACGATCGCGGTCCCGACCTCGTCCGGGAGGTTCGCCGGCCGGGTGAGATACTTCGAGAACGCGGCGATGTACTCCACGAGGCCGAAGCCGACGGCGACGTTCGCCAGGAAGACGCCGACGCCGATGAGAACGGCGATGCGAGCGACTCGCGGCGCTACCTCGACGAGGATCGGCCAGACCGCGTCGACGACCGCTGCCGGTTGCACGACTCAGGCTCCGGACGCCGGCGACTAATCCCCGTCGGTTTTCGAGCCGAGAGTATCACGGGTCCTCGGTATACCCCTCACAGCAGCAGTTGCACGGTCGCAAACAGTACCACGACGCCGAGCACGTCGCAGGTGTTGGTGACGACGGGAATCACCACGTCGTCGGGATCCAGCCCCAGTCGGTAGGCGGCGTACGTGACCGTGAGCGTCACCGCGACAGCGAGGACCGCGAGTGCGATCCCCGAGGACAGCGAGATCGCGAGAACGGTCCCCGGCGACAGCTGTACGCTCCCGGCAAGTGCAGTGAGCCCCCACGAGCCGATGCCGACGAGCGGGAAGATCGACAGCGCGAGCGCGAGCGTCGCGACGGCGTTGCCGGCGAGCTGTTCGTCCGCGGGGTCGAACGAGAGCGTCCCGAGGTGAAACGCCGTCGAGAGCCGCGCCGCGAGGATGCTCCCGAGGTTGCCGGCAGTCCCGATCGTCACGGGCACCAACGCAAGCAACGTCGGATACCGGAGTAGTTGCGACTCGAACCGCCCGAGCACCAGCCCGCTGCCGACCTCGACGAGCGTCAGCGCCAGCAGCACGGGCAGCATCGCGCGCGAGATCGCTCGGACGGTCCAGTCGGTCGTCACTCAGATCACCCCGGCGACGAACAACACGAGCCTGACAGCCGCGAGCAGGAACAACACGCCGAAAACGTCGCCCGTCGTCGTCACGAGCGGACCGACGAGGGTGTCTGGATCCCGGCCCCGCCGGTAGCCGGCGAAGACGGCCGTAACGACGACAGCCGAGAGAGCGACGCCCGAGAGCGAGCCGGCGACGAGCGCGATCGCGACGAGCACGGGGAGCGGTGCGACGGCATCGCCGAACAGGGTCAGGAGGAGAAAAACGGCGATTGCCGCGAACGAGGACGCCAGGAGACCGTTCGTGAGCGCGGCGGCGACCGCCGCCCGGAGCCGTTCGTCGCCCCCGCGGACGCGGGGTTCGACCAGCCCCTGGTGGAGGGCAGTCGAGATCCGGGCGCCGAGCGAGCCGTAGACGTTGCCGCGGGTCGCAAGCAGCGCCGGCACGAGAACGAGCAATCCCGGCACGGCGCGTAACTCCGCCCGCATCCCGCTCAGCACGACGCCCGCGAGCAGACCGCCGACGAGACTGGCAAGGAGCGCAGGGATCGCCTCGCGGTAGGCATCGCGCGCGGCGTCCCGGACTGTCATACCGGAGTCGTGGACGCGGGGGGTAAAAAATCGGCCGTGTCGATCCGATCGGGAGGATCGCAGTTTTCGGTGAAGGCGTCGTCGGAGGGGGCCATCATCCGGACCAGGATTGGTTCACTGCGCAGATCCCACAGAGCGAACGGCCTGAGCGGGATCGGTCATCACCGGTTCTCGTCGATCCACTCGCAGAACGTTTCGAAATCTTTCGCGCCGGCGTCATCGGCAATATCGTGGAGCGTACCGATGCTGATCGAATCGTGGGCGGGGACAGTCACCGTACGAGTCTCGGTGTGTTCGTGACTTTCTGGTGGATCCCACCGCAGAATCAGATGATCACCGGTGGTGCGGACGTGCCGGAAGCCACCGACATTCACCAGCACCTTATAGACGTCCTCTCCCGAAAAGTCCCGAGTGACCATCGCTACTGCAGCACGTCGGGAAGCTCGTCGCCTTGCGTCCGAGCCACTTCGGGATCGACACCGAGGTCACGAATCTCGTCGTCCGTTGGTGGGCGACCACCATCGCCTTCGACCGCCTCGACGACGGCATCGAGATTGTCGAGTGCCGCATCTCGACTCTCCCCCTGTGCAGTCACGCCGACACGGAGATCACGAGCCGTCCACTCTCCCTCCGGGTTCTTCAGTAACCGGATTTCTCTCTCGGGAGCGTCCGTATCGCCCGGATCGGCTCTTGCCATACCGAGTACTACTCCACCCACGCGCAAAACAGTTCGGGAGTCTCGCCACACACCCGTTTCCAGACCGATGAAAACGGATCAAACAGGCCGCCTCAGTCGCCGAACGGGCCCAAGCCGCCGCCACCGCCGCCGCCGAGGCCGCCCATCCCGCCGCCGCCTTGGTTCTGGAGCTTCTTCATCATCCGCTGCATGTCGCCGTCGCCCATCCCCTGGAACTGCTGGATGGTCTGCTCCATCATCTTGTGCTGCTGGAGGAGTTCCCGGACGGTCTCCTCGTCTTTCCCGGAACCGCGGGCGATCCGCCGCACGCGGGAGGCGCCGACAGAGCGAGGGTTCTCCATCTCGTCGTCGGTCATCGAATCCATAATCACCTCGAAGTCCCGCATCCGATCCTGGGTGACGTCCATCGCGTCGTCCGGCAGTTCGTCCATAAAGCCGCCGCCGAGCCCCGGGATCATATCGAGAACCTGATCGAGCGGGCCCATCTTGTTCATCGCCTCCATCTGCTTTTGCATGTCCTTCAGGGTGAACGAGCCCTGCATGATGTCCTCGGGCTCCCAGTCGTCCTCCTCGTCGCCCGTCTCGGCCATCGCGCGCTCGACGCGTTCCGAGAGCTGTTTGAGGTCGCCCATCCCGAGGAGGCGGGAGATGAAGCCGTTGGGCTCGAACCGCTCGATGTCCTGGACGGTTTCGCCGGTCCCCAGGAAAGCGATCGACGAGCCTGTCTCGTTGACGGCGGTCAGCGCGCCGCCGCCTTTCGCGGTCCCGTCAAGTTTCGTGACGACGACGCCGCCGATGCCGATGGCGTCGTCGAACTCGCGGGCCTGCTCCTTTGCGCCCTGTCCGATCGCGGCGTCGAGAACGAGCAGCGAGCGGTCGGGGTCGACGACGCGTTCGATCTCCTCGATCTCCGCGATGAGGTCGTCTTCGAGGGCGTGTCGCCCGGCGGTGTCGACGATGTGGACGTCGGCGTCCTCGGTGGCCTCCAGGCCGTCGCGGGCGATCTGCACCGGGTCGGACTCGTCGGGATCGCCGTAGAAGTCCACTTCGGCGCGTTCACACATCTGCTCGGCCTGGTCGTAGGCGCCCGGACGGAACGTGTCGGTCTGGATGACCGCAGGGCGCAGCCCCTTCTTCGAGAACCACCACGCCATCTTCGCGGCGCTCGTGGTCTTCCCCGAGCCCTGGAGGCCCGCGAGGAGGATCGTCTGCGATTCGAGCGGTAGCTCAGTGGATTCGCCGACCAGATCGACGAGTTCCTCGTAGACGATTCTGAGGACGTGGTCCCGCGCGGACGTGCCGGCGGGCGGGTCTTCTTCGGTCGCACGCTCCTCGATCGACGAGGAGAGGTCCATCACGAGGCTCACTTCGACGTCGGCAGAGAGCAGCGAGCGCTGGATCTCCTTGACGATCTCCTCGACGTCCTCCTCGTCGAGGCGGGATTTCCCCTGCAGTTTATCCAGACTGCTGCGGAGGGAACTCCCGAGATTGTCGAGTACCATTACCTACCTCTACGCCGCCACGCGGGTAAAGCCTTTTTCTGCGGGCCGAGACGATCTACTTCTCGCCGACCAGCCGGTCGACCATCCGCTCGGGGTCGAACCGCTCGATGTCGTCGTAGCCCTGCCCGACACCGAGAAAGAGGATCGGCTTGCCCGTGACGTACGCGATCGAGATCGCGGCGCCGCCGTTGGAGTCGGCGTCGGCCTTCGTGAGGACCGCGCCGTCGATCTCGGCGGCGTCGTTGAACGTCTTCGCGCGCTCGACGGCGTCCTGGCCGGCGACCGCCTCGTCGACGAAAAGCGTCATATCGGGGTCGACGACGCGGTCGATCTTCTCCAGTTGGGCCATCAGGTCATTCGAGGTGTGGAGCCGACCCGCGGTGTCGCCGAGCACGACGTCGATGTCGTTCGCTTCGGCGTACTCCACGGCGTCGTAGAGCACCGCCGCCGGGTCGCCGCCCTGCTCGTGGCTGATGAGTTTCGTGTCGAGGTTTTCGGCGTGCTCGCGGATCTGTTCGTTGGCGCCGGCGCGGTAGGTGTCGCCGTTCGCGAGCACGACCGACAGGCCGCGCTCCTCGAAGTAGCGGGCGAGTTTGGCGATACTCGTGGTCTTCCCGACGCCGTTGACGCCGGTGAAGACGATCGTGACCGGCTTCTCGGCCTCGGCGACGCGGGCGTCGAAGTCGAACTGTCCGATGCTGATGACCTCGTAGAGCGCATCGTGCAACGCTTCCTGGACGAGTTCGCCGGTCGTCTCGACCTGGGCGCGCGTCTCGCCGATCATCTTCTCGCGGACGGTGTCGAGGATCTCTTCGGCGACCTGCATCTCGACGTCGCTTTCGAGCAACGCCATCTCAAGTTCCCACAGCGGGTCCTCCAGGTCTTCCTCCTCGATGATCACCTTCCCGGTGGCGAACGCCGCAGCGCGCTTGAGCCGACCGGGGCCCGACTCGTCGTCCTCCTCGGACGCTTCGAGCGCCTCAGCGGCCTCGTCAGCGGCGATTCCTGTTCCGGGCTCGGCGTCGCCCGGGGCTTCCTCGTCCGTGGCGGTCGCTGTGCGGTCCGACGCCGTCGCGTCGGCTCCAGCCGCCGTGTCCTCGCGCCCACCGGAGCCCGACGTCTCGTCGGCGTCCGGTGTGGCCGCTATCCCGTCGGCGTCCGCGGAGGGGGCCGGTGCGTCCTGCTCTTCGGCATCCCGCGCGCCGGCGCGGGCCCGGTTCTCCGTGTCTGTCGCGTCGGCGCTATCCTCGCCCGGCGTCGGCGCGTCAGCTTCCGCTTCGCCCTTCGCTTCGGCCGTCTCCTCGACGTCCTCGCGGAAGCTGTCGAGTTTCTTTTTCAGTCCGTCGAACATAGTGTCTGCCGCTCTCGGGTCGGTGTCAGCACGACGCCGCAGCGCTCGGCGCCGACCACGTTACTCGTCGCCTTCCTGCTGCTGCATCTGCTGCATCTGCTGTTGCTGCATCTGCTGTTGCATCTGCTGGGCCTGCTGTTCGAGTTCTGAACTCTCGGATTCGAGCTCTTCGATGTCCGCCTGGACCTCTTCGATGCGGTCGTCGAGCGCGTCCTGCTTCGTTCGGAGCGCCTCGATCGCGGCGTCAGCCGGCTGCTCGGCGGCGAAGTCGGCGCCGAGGTCGACGATGACCTCGTCGATGTCCTGGATCTCCGCACGGACGTACGCGCCGCCGCCGAGCGGGACCTGAACCGTCGAGCCGGTGTCGAGCGTCTCGATCGCCTCGATCGCCTCGTCGATCTCGGACTGTTCGGTCCGGAACGCCTCGACCTCGGCTTCCAGCGCCTCGATCTCCTGGTCGATCGCTTCCAGTTCCTGCGAGAGCTGCTGGAGTTGCTGCTGTCCGCCACCCATCATGCGGCGGTCACCTCTTCGGCTTCGGCGACGTCGTCGATCTCGATCTGGGTCCGCTTGAGACCGTGCTGACTCCCGATGTTCGCGTAGACGCGCTCGTGGGCGACGTTCTCGTTCGGCGCCTCGACGGTCGTCTGGAACTCGCTGAACCCGTCGCGGCTCTGGAACCGGCCGCTCACTGCGTATTTACTCATACACCGACTTATCCGAGCGAACGGGAAGTATCTTCCTACTCGGGGACCCGAGGCGTCCGGATCGTTGCCGGAGCGTAGACGGTCGCTGAAGACCGGCAGCGTCGCTATCGGCGGGGCGACGTGGCACAGGCGACGCCGCGGTCGGCGAGGCGACGTGGCACAGGCGACGCCGCGGTCGACGCGGAGAGGCGCGGGAGCACGGCGAGAAAAAGCGGCGGTCCGTCGTTACAGGTAGCCGAGGGCGTCTTCGATCCGGGTCAGTTCCGGTCCGGTGGTGTCCTGCCCGGCGACGTACCCGGATTCGTTGACGACCAGGCCGGAGCCGACGAGCGGGGCGCCGTAGTTGACGGTCCCGATGTCGGCGCGGACGTCGAGGTGGGCCTCGATGGCCTCCAGTTCGGGCTCGCGGGACTTCGGGTGACAGAGCACGCCCTCGTTTGTCGCGACTGCCGCCGTCCCGACTGTGCGGACGTCCGCGAGTTCGCCGCGCTCGGCCGGGACGTCGAGCGCCGACTCGACGACGTCGACGGCGTCGTCGGAGAGGTCGGGGTGGACGTAGGCGCCGTAGTCGTTCGCGAGAACGACGTTGCCGGCGGCGTTGATGCGACCGGGTAGTTCGGTCACGGGGACGTCGACGGCCGACGCGATCGCCTCCTTCTCCCGTTCGGTCGTCCGGCTGGTGAGGAGGATCCCGTTCTCGTTGCCGGTCGCGAGCGCGCCGACGGTCCCGGACCCGCCGACGGTGGTCGGGACGGCCGGGACGTCGAGTTCCTCGGCCATCGAATCGACGACGTCGGACTCCGCGTCGGACCGAACCAGGAGGACGTGATCCGTCGCACGGGCGAACACACCGACGTACGGCGACCCGGCGAAGGAGGCGCGGAGCACGTTACTCTGCCGGCTCCGCTTCGACGATGGACTCCCCGTCCTCGTCGAAGCGAGCGGCGCGAACGCGGAGTTTGCTCGGGGGCTGCTGCTGCCCGCGGGCCCACACCGTCTCGTTGAGCGAGGGGTCGAGCCGCACCGCGTCCTCCGGGACGGAGAAGTGCTTCGCGAGATGCGTTCGGATGATGGACATCGCCTTCCCGGCGCGCTCGTGGCCGGGGACCGCGGCGACGTCACGCAGCGGGACCGTGATGACGCGTTCCTCGAAGTCGCTTGCGCTCATCGTTACTCGTCCGTGTCACTCCGCCGCCAGTTGCGCCGCTTGGGGTTCCGCGTGACTTCCATATTCGTCTTCATCATCACCCAGGCGGGGACGCGCGTGTTCTGCTTTTCGAGTTTGGCGAGCCGCTTCTTTTTCGCCTTCGACTTCTTGCTCATAGTACCCGTCTCTTTCCCGGGACTGCATAAAATCTTGTTCCTTCGGCCCCGTCGCCTCCGAGACGCCGGTATCGAGGCCAGACTTCAACCAAGCCGAGCGGCGACGCCGACACCAAACTCGACCGAGGCTCGACTCGCCGGCTCACAGTTCCACGGTCGCGACGGTCTCGTACTCCGGCCCGTCGTTCCGCAGCTTGCTCTTCTTCAGCCGGATGGCATCGACCGCGAACGAGCCGAGATCAGGGTCAGTCTCGCGGACCACCTCCTGGACGAGGTCCTTCCCGCGGGCGTCATCCATCCGGGCGATGGTCACGTGTGGCGTGAACTCGTGGTCGTCGGCCTCGAAGCCCAGCGCGGTCAGTTCATCTTCGACCGCCTCAGCGAGCCGCGTCGTCTCCGCAGCACCCCGATCCTCCCGGACGCCGGCCCAGACGACGCTGATGTAGTCCAGCGACGGGAAGACGCCGAAGCCGCCCACGGCGAGTTCGAACGGGTCGACGTCGGCGGCGGCGACCGCGCGTTCCAGCGCCGACTCGATCTCGTCGATCCGTTCTGAATCCGTGTCCCCGAGGAAGAAGAGCGTCAGATGCGCCTGTTCGGGGTCGACAAAGCGGAGTCCCGCGGCGTCGTCTAAGCGCTCCTGTGCGTCGGCGACCGCCTCGGCGAGCTGTTCCGGGAGGTCGATGCTCACGAAGAGTCGCATACGCCCGCGTACGCGATCGACCCAATTCAATCCACGCCGATCGACCCAATTCAACCCACGCCGATCGAGTCAGTTCAATCCACGCCGACCGAGTCCACAGCGGCCGCACCACTCGAATCACGTCCGTGACGTAGTCCTTAACCGTGCCGATACCCAACTTCGGTGTATGACAGACGGCGAGCGCGACGACCACGAGTTCTCCTCGGGGCAGGGATTCGACGAGGACTACGAGGAGTTCACACTCGATCCGCCGGAACTGAAGGTCGATCCGACGAAGGTCGACCCCGTCGACAGCCGGGTCGTCACCGACGAACTCGACCGCCGGAACGTCGACTCGGACTCGGTCGACGTCGAACGGCTCGTCGACGTCGGGCTCTCGTACATGCAGATCAACCGCTTCGAGGAGGCCACCGAGACGTTCGAGCGCGCGGCGCGCTTCGCCGACGAAGACTCGATCGAAGCCCAGGAGGCGTGGGTGAACAAAGGCGCCGCCCACGCCGAACTCGAAGAGTGGGACGAGGCGATCGGTTCTTACCGGGAGGCGCTTCGGATCGACGACGACTCCGAGCACGCCGCCTCCGCGGAGACGAACCTCGCGTACGCACTCTGGAACGCCGGGGAGACGGAGGCCGCGCTGCATCACGCCGAACGCGCCGTCGAGATCGATCCGCGCTTCCCGCAGGCGTGGTACAACCGCGGCTTCTTCCTCCGGGAGCGCGGCCTCGACGAGGAGGCGGTCAACGCCTTCGACAACGCGATCCGCCTGGGGATGCGCACCGCCGACGTCCTCGAAGAGAAAGCGATGGCGCTCGAGGAACTCGGCGAGGACGAGCAGGCCGAAGAGGTCCAACAGCAGGCCGACGAACTCCGACAGGAGCGCGAACAGGAGATGCTGGAACAGCAACAGGACCGGTGATGCTACTCCGCGAACGACAGACGCCGGACGGACTGCTCGTCTCCGTCTGCGATTCGGAGTGTCTCGGCGAAACGTACACCGAGGGCGACGTCTCACTCGAAGTGACGGAGGCGTTCTACGGCGGCGACGAGGCCGAATCCGCCGACGAGGCGGCAGTCGTCGACAGCCTCACTCGCGCCAGCGTCGCCAACATCGTCGGAGAACGCGCCGTCGGCGTCGCCGTCGACGCGGGCATCGTCGACGAGGACCGCGTGCTGTCCGTCGACGGGACGCTGCACGCGCAGTTACTGTGGATGTGACGGGAGGCGGCGAGTCGGCCTGCGAATCGTGCGACAGCACGCGGCTCTGATAATGATTACTCTCCTCTCTTACCGCCGAGCGCCGCCAACGGGGGTGGCGCTCGGCGGTAAACAGTGAGAGTAATCATTATGAGGAGACGATCATTCCCCAGCACGGTCGGCACCTTCGTCTACCCGCTCTTCGACTTCCGCCTCCACCCGCTTTTCGACCCGTTCGTCGACCGTCTCCTCGACTTCCGCTGCCACCGTCTCTTCGACTTCTTCTGCAACCGTCTCCTCGACGTGTGCATCGACGGTCTCTTCGACTTCTTCTGCAACCGTCTCCTCGACCCGTTCGTCGACCGTCTCTTCGACCTCTTCTGCAACTGTCTCTTCGACGCGGTCACCGACCTCTGCTTCGACCTGTTCGTCCACCTCCGCTTCGACCCGGTCGCCGACCTGCTCTTCGACCTCCGCTTCGACCTGCGTTTCGGCCTCCCGGGAGACTGCTTCTTCGAGGATCCGCTCGTAGATCGACATCTTCTCCCAGACACGGAGCAGGTAGCCGACGACGAGTCCGCCCTCGAAGGCGGCGACACGGGGTTCGACGCGGAACGCGAGGTAGCCGAACCCGACGACGAAGAGCGCACCGTAGATCAGTTCGATGTGGAACTGCGTCTGCCGTCCCTGAAAGCGACGGGTCAGTGTGCTCATACTCACATCGGATGCTTCGAGATTCGATCCCAAATTTGTGACGCCGGGAGAGCACGTTTTGGCGCCTCCAGCGGGCTCTCACGCCACGAAGGGGAACCACGTCGCCGCCTCGAACGCGACGAAGGCGACGACGCCCGCGACGGTCGGTGTCGCGATCCACGTAGTCACGATCCGTTTCGTGACGGACGGATCGAAGAGATCGAGTTGATCGGCCGCCCACGTCGATCCCTCACGATCGGCAGCGAATCCAGGGCGGATCACACGCTGGAGCGGCACCCGGCGGCTCGCCCGGCCCCAGCCGAGCCCGATCACACAGGCAGTCAGCACGACGGCGAGGCTGGCCGGGATCCCGGCCCAACTCAGCCCAGTGAGAATCGAGGCCGAGACCGTCTCGGCGATCAGCGACGCCTCCAGGGAGAGATCCGTGATGTCCTCGCCGACGGTTTCCATCGTCCGCGGGCCGAGCACGAACGCGCCGACGCCGATGGCGACACCGCCGACCGCGACGCCGGTGAACATCCCGATCTGGCCCGAGCCGACGAGGGGCGCGACGGCGTTTGCGACGTTCGAGGCGCCCGCAGAGAACGCCATATAGCAGCCGATCCCGATCACGAGCAGTTCGCCGAGGCGTCCCTCGCGCGATTCGAGATCGAGAGTCTCGACGACGGAGTCGTAGAGATAGCGACCGATGAACGCACAGAGCCAGAAGGCTAGGATCGTCGAGAGCAGCCACCAGATGACGACGATCCCCACCGTCTGCCAGTTGAGGACGCCGAGCGCCGCGCCCATCCCGACGACCGCGGCGACCGCCGTCTGGCTGGTGCTGGTCGAGACTTTCAGGACGTTCCCGAGCAGGATCCCGAGGCCGATGAAGAGCAGGACGCCGATCGACGCGCCGAGCGTGAAGTACTCCGGAGCGACGAAGCCGCTGCCGAGCGTGTCGACGACGTTCGTCCCCACTGTGAAGCCGCCAAGGAGAACGAACGCTGCCATCAACAACGACGCCGTCCGCATCGACAGGACGCCGCTCCCGGTCGCAGGGCCGAAGGCGACCCCGGTCGACGACCCGCCGATGTTGACGCCGACGAAGACGGCGACCGCCACACCGACGAGAAACAGCACCGAATCTGCCATCGCTCTCTACTGAGTGGTTCGTCTCAAAAGAGCGCTTCCGTTCGTCGCCAGCGCGGGACGAGGCCGCGACTGGACGTCGGGACGATTCGTGACGACACTCGAAAAAAAAACGAGGGCCGCACTCGGTCCGCTTTCCGAAGGCGATCGCGATTAGCTCTCGATCGGGATGGTCTTGCCGTGGGTGGCGCCGCCCTCCTCCAGCGGGAGGGTCACTTCGAGGACGCCGTTCGTGTACGTCGCGTCGATCGCCTCGTCGTCGATGTCCTTCGGGAAGCGGAACCGTCGGTGGTAGGTTCGTTTCCGACCGCGGTCCTCATCGACGTGTTCCGCAGCAATGTTCAACACGCCGTCGTCCCACGCGAGGTCGATCTCGTCGCGGTTGAATCCCGGCATCTCGACGCTGAGGACGAACTCTTCGTCCTCCTCGTACAGTTGGTAGTCTGTACCGTCTTCGCCGAAGACACGGGACGGGAATCCGAGCCCCTGCATCCAGGAGCTTGTGGTGTCGGTCGGGAGCGGCATTGCTGCTCACCTCGATTCCATCTGCTAATTGTCCGCGGTTCGCAAAAAATATTATTGAGATTTGGTAGTTTGTGAGACACTACCGATTCGAGCGAGATTATTCGGGCGCGTAGCCGTCGACGCCAGTCGCGCGGAGATACTCCTCCAGGAGGATCGGAAACTGGCCGCCGCGAACGTACCGAAGGCCGAATTCGTCTGCCCAGGAGATGATTCCGCGGTCCTCGGTGACGACGCCCGCGTCGAGTTCACGGGCGAGCACGAGCAGATCGAAGTCCTCCCGGGAGTCGAGAACGCCCTGTCTGAGCGCCCGGCGATACTTGTCTCGCATTTTCGAGAGGATCTGGTCAGCTTCGGTCATATACGCCTCGGTCCCGTCGCCATCGGTCTCCTGTGCGAGTTCGTCGGGGTCGAGTTGTTCGACCTCCCGGAGCGCGGTCTCGGAGACGCGCAGTCCGCGGTCGACCCGGTCGCTCATCTCGTCGATGAAGTCGTAGACGATGTTCGCCGGAATCGTGACGCCGTATCGGTCCGGGCTCTTCCGGACGACCCAGGTATCCAGCCGGGAGAACACCTCGTCGTCGACGTCGCGGTCGCGGAGCATCGTGGCGAGTTCGTCGTGGATCGAGGGCGGCATGTGACAGGAGATGTTGAGTTCCAGCCGCGCGGTCGCCACGAGGTCCAGGAGACGAAGCACGGCTGCCGACAGCGACTCGTCGTCCCGGCGGATCTCCTCGGTGATGAAAAGCGAGGTATCGAGCACGAACTGCTGCCGTGGCAGGTCACCGGGCATACTCGCATTTCGTGACACGGTGTGTTGTAACTTTGTCCCAGACCGACTCCGTTCCACGGGCCGAGTGGGGGTCCAGCCTACCGACCCCGCCGTTTTTCACCTGCTCCCACGGAGATTACCTATGGACGGACGCGCCTACTTCCGACGGCTGGACTCGACGGCGTCGAGTCCCGACGAGCTGTTCGAGCACTTCGAGCAGCGGACCGTCGACGGGAACACCCACTACGTACTTCCCGACGCCCGACACGGCGTCGAACGCGGGACCGTGCTCGTCGAAGATACCGAGGCCATCGTCCGCGGGTATCCGAGCATCCCGCGGGTACTCGCGCTGGATGCCGGTGTGACATCCTTCTTCGATGCCGACGAGACGGTCGTCGTCGAGGAGAAACTCGACGGGTTCAACGTCCGCATCGCGGACGTCGGGCGACCCCTGGCGTTCACCCGAGGGGGATACGTCTGCCCGTACACCACCGCGCGGGTCAACGAACTGCTCGACCTGCCGCCGTTCTTCGCGGACTACCCCGAGAAGATGATCTGCGCCGAATTGATCGGCCCCGAGACACCGTACACGACCCACGACTACGACGAGGTCGACTCCCACGCGATCCGGATCTTCGACGTCCGCGACCGGGAGACCGGCACGCCGCTCCCGGTCGACGAGCGCCGCGACCTCTGCGACCGATACGGGTTCGAGCAACCGCGGCTCTTCGGTCGATACGAACCGTCGACAGCGACGGAAGCAATCTGGGACGCCATCGAGGACCTCGACGAGGACGGCCGGGAGGGCGTCGTGATGAAGACGCCCGACAGCGACGCGATGGTCAAATACACGACCGAGTCGAAACACCACGCCGAACTCGAAAGCGCGTTCGCACTCCCGTTCGATCTGGGCCGGGATTTCGTCTTCTCGCGAATCACCCGCGAGGCGTTTCAAGCCGCCGAGTTCGACGAGAGCGACGAACGACTCCGCGAGCGCGCCCACGACCTCGGCGAGTCGATTCTGCTGCCGGCGGTCGAGACGATCCGTGAGGTCGAGGACGGCGAAACTGTCGGCGAACACCATCGAGTCCGCGGCGAGGGCGAGGAGATCGACGCACTCCTGGATTATCTGCGAGAGCATTCGCTGACCATCGACGTCGAGGCTGACTACCGCGAGGACGGCCAGCGCGTCGTCGAGTTCCGCAAGGTGGCCGAATCCACGATGGATCGGATCCAGTTCTATCTAGATGGCGGAACGTACGACGAGTGAGCCGGCTCCGAGCCGTTCTGTATACCGTTATGTGATTTACTGCCGGCCTATAAGCGAGATTTGAGGCGTGAGACTGGGATTCGGGGACAAACTGGTCGTGGACCTGGATCCGTCCTCGGAGATATGTCGGGAGCGATACAGAATCGGGCGGGAGCGGCTGGTGCTTGGGACCACTGTTAGTATGTGACATACTACTCCGGGAACAGATTCGGTGCAAGCAGGTGACACTCGCACCAGTATACTACGAGATCGCGACCTCCGTCTCTCGAGGACACGTCTCGGGCCGGATGGGGGTGGTTCGGGGGACCAGGAATCGGTAAAGAGGTCAGGAACCGTGACCTTCCAAGCGACTACCGCTGAAGATTGATCGACCGCCAAATCTCGCTCAGAAGCTCTCCGGTCCATCTACGGATTTTGCTTTCGGGACGTTGTACGCGGAGAAAGCAAGGTGTAAATCTTATATCGCGATATAGAATCACTTCATTTCCGCACGAGGGATCCCCAGAGCTTCACGAAAGCTGCTCGCCGACGAGTCGATCCGCCTCGGCGACGAACTCCTCCCGGTTCCCGGTCGGGATCGTCGCACCGGCCGCGACATCGTGGCCGCCGCCGTCGCCGCCGACCGCGCGTGAGGCCTCGCGCATCACAGCCGAGAGATCCAGTCCCTGGCGGACGAGCGCGTGCGACCCGCGGGCGCTGACTTTCACGTCCTCGTCGGACTTCTCGGCGAAGGCGATGATCGGCACGTCGCCGCGGACACCGGACGCGCCGACGGCCATCCCGGCGACGATGCCGACGATGGTCTCGCGGATACGCGTGCCGGCGTCGAACCACTGGATGTTGTCCTCGACCGTCGTCCCCTCGGTTTTGACCCACTCCAGACCCTCCGAGAGGTTCCGTCGGTGGTTCCGGAGGAGCGTCCGCGCGCGTTCGAGCGCCTCGTCGCGGTCGCCCAGACAGACAGCCAGGCCGACATCGGCGCGCTCGTACCGGGCCGTGGCGTTAAGCAGCGTCGAGAACTCGCTGACGTCTCTGAGCTCCGTGCCGGGCTTCTCGTCGGACAGCGTGTACGTGGTTCCGACGAGGCGCTCGATCCGGTCTGCGGGCACGCCGGAGGCAATCGCCCGCCGGAGCAGCCCGCTGACGACTGCCTGCCGCTCCGCCATCGTCAGATCGACCCAGCGGCGCCACTCGCCGCCGTCCTTCAGATCGACGTCGAGACCGGAGAGGAACTCGATTGCGCCGTTCTCGTCGTTCGTGATGCCCGGAATCCGGACGTCGGTGGCGTATTCGAGGAACTTCGGGAGCGGACGCGTCTGCCGACCGTAGACGAGCAGATCCGTCGCCTCCTCGACGACCCCGGCGGCGACGCCCTCTGCGACGATGCCCTCGTTCGCGCCCGAGAGGCCACCGTCGGTGCCCTGCATATCACCGACCGCGCCGACGACTGCCAGTCCCGCGAGGTCGCGGTTGTCGCCGTCAGGGCCTTCCAGCGCGCGGGCGAGGGTGTAACTCGCTCCCGCCCCGGAAAGCTCCGATGCGCCGTCGATGCCGAAGAGCAGCGGGTTGAGGTGGTGTGTGGGTTCCTCGACGTCCGCCGGGAGGTCGGCGGGCTGGTGGTGATCGGCGATCACCGGCGTGAACGCCCCGTCGGCCGCATACGGCGCGATCACATCCAACTGGCCGCTCCCGAAGTCGGTGAAAAGGACCGTCTCGTAGTCGGTCGCGGCGACGCGCGCCACCTCCGTTTCGTCCAGCTGTTTCGCGAACACGGTCTCGAACGGGATTTCCGCCCGTTGGAGTGCGGCCGCCGCGATCGCCGCGCTCGTCAGCCCGTCGGCGTCGATGTGCGACGCGAGCAGGACGCGATCGGCCGCTCGCAGCCGGTCCGCGCAGGCGACGGCGCGCTCCCGGAGTTCGGGAACGGGCCCCTCGGCGTTCGTCGTGTCCGCGCTCATACCCGGGCGTGGGTCGTTCTCGGATTTAAACCCACGCTCCGGGGGGACGCCGGGTCGGCTCAGATCCGCCGGACGACGAGGAAAAGGAGCGCAGCACCGACACTGGTGGCGACGGCGAGCAGCCCCCACGCGGCGTCGTAGCCGCCGATCTCCACCAGGTAGCCGAACACCGGGGGCGTGACCACGCCGCCGAGGTTGATCGCGGTCTGGCCGCCGGCGGTGGCCGCGCCCACCTCGTCGCCGTCGACGAGGTCGGTGAGACACGAGTAGAACACGCCGGTCGAGCCGTGGATCGACACCCCGAGGCCGGCGAAGAGAAAGAACGCGACCGCGAGCGATCCCGGCGCGACCGCGACCCCAGCAAACAGCGCCGCGCCGAGGCCGAGTTGGCCGAGCGCGACGAGCGCGGATCCGCGCGCGCCGCCGAGGCGATCCGCGAGGCCACCGGCCCCGATTCGGGCGGCGCTTCCGGTGAGTTGCGTGAGTGCGAGCGCGACCCCGCCGGCCGCGGCGCTCGCGCCGACGGCGTCCTGCACGTAGAGAACGACGTAACCGAGCATCGTGAAGATCGATGCGCCGACGAAAAAGCCCGCGGCGACGAGGACGACGTACGTGCGCTGCCCCAGCAGGCCGCGCACATCGGGCACCGAGAGGTCACCGGTGCCGGGGCGGCCGCGGTACCGGAGTGCGAAGACGGCAGTGTACCCCACGGCCAGGAGCGAGATTGCCCAGAAGCCGACCTGCCACGCGGCCACGGCTGCAACGCCCGTGACGACGAGCGATGCCGCCGCGCTCCCGGTGGTGACGCCGACCTGCTTGAGCCCCATCGCGAGACTCGTGCGACCGGCCGGGGCGGCGGCGACGATACCGCGGTTCGAGGCGGGCATCGCCGTCGAATACGCCGCGCCGAGGAGCGCCGCAGCCGCGAGCACCGTCGCGTACGTGGGCGCAAAGGAGACCGCAACCGTGGCGACCGCAAGTCCCACCAGGCCGGCGAGCATCACGGGCCGCTCGCCGTAGCCGTCGACGGCCGCCCCGCTCGGGAAGAGCGCGACCGTGTAGCCCACCAGCGCGGCCGTGAGGAAGACACCTACGAGCGACTCCGAGAGCGCGAAGGTCTCGCGGACGAACCCCGTCGCGGCGAAGATGCTGTAATAACAGAGGCTCGCCGCCGTCTGCCAGCCAGCGACGAGACCGACCGGCCGCCAGTCGTCCAACACGTTCGTCGGGTCGGGTGGATCTCGACTTCATCCTGTCGAGTCGTCTCCGACGGACGGCGCCGTCCCACCGGTGCCCGGAACCGGTCAGTCGCGGTACGTCGGCGCCGCCGCCTCGACGACGGCTGTCGCGAGTTGCTCGAAGGTGGCGTCCTCCGGGACGACATCGACCCGGATGCCGTAGCTCTCGGCGGTCTCGCGTGTCGGTTCACCGATCGTCCCGACGACGGCGCGGTTCAGTCCGGCGATTGCTTCATCGCGAACGCCGCGCTCCGCGGCGGCGTCGAGGAAGTTCTCGACGGTGAGCGAGGAGGTGAAACAGGCGGCGTCGAGTTCGTCGCCGGCCGCCATCACCGTCGATTGGCCCGATCCCGCCGGGCGAACGAGCCGGTAGAGCACGGTCTCGTGGACGTCGGCGCCAGCCTCGCGCAGTCCATCAAGGAGGACGTCACTGCCGTGGTCGCTCCGGGCGACTTCGACTCGCAGCCCCGCGACGCCGTCGGCAAGGACGTCGGCCGCGGCCGCCGATCTCGTCTCCGAACCACCGCCGCCCTCGAGCGCCGCGACGAGTCCCGACGAGGAGTACTCAGCGGGAACGAGATCGACCGTCCACCCAGCGTCGTGGGCCGCCGCCGCAGTCCGGGGGCCGATACAGGCGAGCGTGGCGGCGCCCGGGCCCCAGCCCGCGTCGTCGAGGAGTTCGACGCCGGTCTTGCTCGTGAGGACGACGACGTCCGGGTTGGTTTCGTCGTCAGTGTCGCTTCCGCCGTCGCCCGGCACGTTCCCCGTCGGTTCGACGGCGAGCATCGGGTCGGGGACCGGGATCGCGCCGAGCGATTCCAGCAGTTCCACGGCGTCGACCATCCGCTCGTCGTCGGGCCGGAAGACGGCCACGCGGACCTCGCGGGTCACGCGTCGGTCACCTCGCTTTCCTCGCCAGTCCGGTTCCGGAGGAACTCGACGACGCGCTCCCGCGTCGCCGCCACCTCGCCGATTACAGTGATCGCTGGCGGTTCGATGCCTGCCTCGTCGCGGACGTCGACGATGTCGTCGAGCGTTCCGGTCGCGACGCGCATCTCCGGCCAGGTCGCGCGTTCGACGAGCGCGACCGGCGTGTCGGGGTCCATCCCGGCGTCGCGGAGCGCCGCGGTGTAGTCCGGCAGTTTGCCGACCCCCATCAGGACGACGATCGTGCCGCCGGTCGCCGCGAGCGCGTCCCACTCGACCGCCGATTCGTCTTTCGTGGGGTCCTCGTGGCCCGTCACAAAGGAGACCGACGACGCGTGATCGCGGTGCGTGATCGGGATGCCCGCGGTGCCGGGGCCGGCGACCGCCGAGGTGATCCCCGGGACGACCTCGAAGGGAATCCCTTCGCTCGCGAGGTATTCCATCTCCTCGCCGCCGCGCCCGAAGACGAACGGGTCGCCGCCCTTCAGCCGGACGACCGACTTGCCCTCGCGGGCGAGTTCGACCAAGCGGCGGTTCGTGTACTCCTGTGGCGTCCACTCCCCGCCGGCGCGCTTGCCGACGTCCTCGCGTTTGGCTTCCGGGATCGAATCGATTATCTCCGGGCCCGGGAGTTTGTCGTGGAGCACGACGTCGGCGTCGTCGATGAGCCGCCGCGCCTTCACCGTCAGCAGTTCCGGGTCGCCGGGGCCGCTGCCGACCAGATAGACCGTGCCGGTTCCGTCGACCTCTGCGGCGTCCCCATCGGCTGCCGTGTCAGCATCGTCGCGCATCGTCACTCCTCCGCGGCTTCGCGGGCTGCGGCTATCAGGTCGTCGGCGCCGCGCTCGGCCAGCGACTCGGCGAATTCCGCCGCCGCGTCCGCGTGGTTCGCGACTGGCAGGTCGCGGCTCCCGGACACCTCCTCCTCGCCGTCTCCCGAGAGGACGCGAACGGTCACGTGAACGTGCTCGCCCTGCAGTTTCGCGTGGACGCCGATCGGGGCGATGCAGCCGCCGCCGAGCGTCGCAAGCACCGTGCGCTCGACAGTCGTCTCCACGCGCGTCCGCGGGTGATCGACCACCGACCTGATCTGCTCGGTCGCCTCGCTGCCGTCGTGGGTCGTGACCGCGATGGCACCCTGCCCGGGCGCGGGGACGAACGTCGACGGATCGAGGCGGGCGTACTCGACGTGGTGCAGGAGCCCCGAGCGGCGGAGCCCCGCCTCCGCGAGGACGATGGCGTCGTACTCGGTGTCGAGGTCGCGTTCGAGCGCGCGCCGCTGGATCTCCGCGAGGCCGTCGAACCACTCCTCGATCGACTGCTCGAAGGTCTCGGCGTCGTCACCGTCTGCGGCGTCATCTGAACCCGCCTCGTCGTCCGACTCTTCGCCGGCGTTCGCCGTCTCGTCGCGGTCGGCCTCGACGCGTCGCTCGTGTTCGGCCTGCAGGTCGGGTGCGAGGAGCTTCTCGACCCGCGTGTCGACGTTCCCGCGGAGGGGGACGACCTCCAGATCGGGCCGGGCCGCGAGGAGTTGGGCCTTGCGGCGGAGCGACGACGTTCCGACGACCGATCCCTTCGGGAGGTTCTCCAGGGGTGTCCCGTCGGGCGAGAGCAACAGATCGGCCGCCGATTCGCGCTCTGGGACGCCCGCGACGACGAGGTCCTCGGGACCCTCGGTCGGCATATCCTTCATCGAGTGGACCGCGGCGTCGGCGTCGCCGTCGAGCACCTTCTCGTCGAGCGCGCGCACGAAGGCGCCGGTCTTCCCGAGTCGGTGGATGAGTTCGTCTCTGATCCGGTCGCCGCGCGTCTCGACTTCGAGGATGTCGACCTCGAAACGGCGATCCGCGAGCGCGTCGCGGACGCTCGTCGCCTGCCGGAGCGCCAGATCCGAGCCCCGCGTCGCCAGCCTGAGTGTCCCGCGAGTAGTCATTATCGAGTCCTCGGCGGCCACGGGTGAAAAGGCCACTACTTCCGCCGCGCGGGGAGTGGCAGGGTGGGTCACGGTCGCCGGGGAGGGAACTCGGCCCCCGGCACGTCAGGGTGTGCCGACCGCGACGTGTCGCCTATACAGGTAGTATAACGCCTGAAGGACGCTCAGGAGAAACGCGCTCAGCACGACCGTCGCGAGCGCCGCGAGACCCCACACCAGCGGATCGGGCGTCCACTCAGCATCCGACTCGGCGATCGCACGGGCGTCGATGTACGTCGCGACCGGAAACAGCACCGTCAGGACGAGGCCGACGAGGCCCAACAGGGGGATGACGATGAACGCGCCGAAGACGGTGGCGAGGCCGCCGGTCAGGAACAGATCGAAGATGAACGCGCCGACGAAGAGAACCGCGAGCACCCCGCCGAGGACGACGTACAGCGGGATCGCCGCGATCCAGTACCACCACCGCGAATCGACGCTCGCGTGGGGCAGCAGGTCGCCGACCGGATCGTCGACCGCCGGCGTCGAGGCCCCGGCGGTCGGTCCCGTCTCGCGGTCGTCTGCCACCGGATCCTCGCTTGCGACGGTGTCGTCGACGCGGCTCGCTGTCGACGTGTCTCGGGCGGAAATGCCGGCGTCGTGCCGCCGCGCCGACTCGTCGCGGTCGGGATCCCGATCGTCGCGATCGGACGGCGAACCGCCGTTCGGCTGTACGTCGTCGGCTGGAGGGCTCGTCATACCCCGGGTTACGCCGTGACCGTACAAAAAGTCGCGCGTCGGGGGTCGCCCGCGGGCTACAGCTCAGCGGTCGATCGCGGGCTACAGCGTCGGCGGTCGACGGCGAGCTACAGCGTCTCCTTGTACGCTTCGAGCGTCTCCTCGACGTCCTCCTCGGTGTGGGCGTAGGAGACGAACTGCGACTCGAACTGGTTCGCGGTGAGGAAGATCCCGCGCTCTTTCATCTCCTGCCAGAAGATCCGCTCCCAGCGGTCGGTCTCGGCGTTTGCGACGTCCGCGCCCGTCTTCGGACAGGTGTCGTATTTCGAACACGACTCCCGCTGTCGGCAGCCAGCCGCACAGACGTCGCTGTCCTCGGCGTCGCCGGCGTCCCCGACGGTCCCGCCCCGCGTAAAGACCGTCTTGAACATCGAGTCGGTGCCGACGACCGTGTAGCCGGGTGCCTGATCTTCGAGGATGTCCGAGATGCCCTTCCGGAGGCGTTCGGCGAGGCGGTTGACGTGCTCGTAGACGTCGTTCTCGGCGGCGTATTTGAGGTACTCGTAGCCGGCCGCCATCGTCACGGGATGCCCGGAGAAGGTGCCGGACTGGAAGACGTCGCCCGAGGGCGTGAACTGCTCGATGATCGCAGCGCGGCCGCCGATCGCGCCGACGGGGAACCCGCCACCGACGATCTTGCCGAACGTCGTCACGTCCGGCGTGACGCCGAACTTCCCCTGGGCGCACTGGAGGCCGCCGACGCGGAAGCCCGTGATGACCTCGTCGAAGATCAGGAGCGCGCCGTGATCCGCGGTCAGTTCCCGGAGCCGTTCGAGGTAGCCGTCGACGGGGTGGACGATGCCGGTGTTGCCGAGAATCGGCTCCGTCAGGACGGCGGCGATCTCGTCGCCGTGCTCCGCGAAGACCGCCTCGATCGCCTCGCTGTCGTTGAACGGAACCGGGATCGTGTGTTCGGCGAAGGAGGAGGGGATCCCCGGCGAACTCGGTTCGGCGCCGTCGGGACCGCCCTCGACGAGCGTCGACTCCTGTGCGCCGTGATAGCCGCCCTGCATCACGACGATCTTCTCGCGGCCGGTGTAGCCGCGGGCGAGTCGGACCGCCGAAACGGTCGCCTCCGTCCCGGAGTTGACAAAACGGGTCATCTCCACTGAGGGGACGTGGCGGGCGACGAACTCCGCGAGTTCGACCTCGACTTCCGTCGGAGCGCCGTACATCGGCCCCTCGGAGGCGTACGACTGGATCGCCGCGCGTACCGGCTCCGGCGGGTCGTGGCCGTACAGGAGCGGGCCGTAGCCCATCACGTAGTCGAGATAGCGGTTGCCGTCCGCGTCGACGACGTGGGCGCCGTCGCCGCGCTCGATGAAGAAGGGATACGGGCGGGTCGCCCGGACTGAGGAGTTGACGCCGCCGGGGATCACCGACAGCGCCCGGTCGTACAGCGCTCGCGACTCGTCGTGTCTCATATGCGACGGTTCGGCCGGCGGGTGCAAAGTCCTTGTCGCTTCGTCCGACGGTGCCCTCCTCGCGGCGGCGAGACCCGGCAGTCACTCCTCCCGGAGCCACTGTATCGCGGCCGAGGGTTCGCGTTCGTCGCCTGCATCTGTGCCGTCCTCCTCATCGCCTGTGTCCCCGACATCGCCGTCTGCTTCCGACGCGAACCGATCGGCCAGAAGCAGTCCGACAGCGTCGTTCAGGGCGTGGATCGCGATCAACACCGGAAGCGACCGAAAGGTGAGATACAAAAGCGTCATCACGAGCGCAGGCTGGGCGATCCGGAGGACGGCCTCGCGGTCCCAGGTCTCTCCGGCGTGGCCGAGGGTGAACGCGACGAACGCGACACCGCCGGCGAACGGGAGACTGCCGGTGAGTGCGACGAGGCGCTCGATGCCGTAGCCGTGAAAGGCTGTCTCCTCGGTCGCGCCCGCGGTGAAGGCGACAAACAACCGCTCAGGAGTCGAGAGTGACGTGAACGCGCCGAGGCCCGCCGCGAGACTCTCGCCGCCGTCGCCGACGCGACGCCACAGTGGCGCCGAGACGAGATTCACTCCGAGCGTGATCCCGAGTCCGATCGCCACCTGCGCGAGAAACCGCGGCGGCGAATCGAAGTGCCATCCGATCGACGCGAGGGAGTTCCCCTCGGCGGCGACGACGACCACGAGCACGGCCGGGATAGCCCACTTCCAGACGTGCTCCCGGAGGTCCGAGGCGGGGTGTGGTCGACCCTGACGCCGGGAGCGCGTCCGAATTCGATCGATGGACGCCGAAGCGGCGGCTCTGAGGCGATCGAGCGCCGTGAATCCCCCGAGCGCGACCACGAGCCCGAGGGCGGTGACCGGCGTCAGTTCCACACTCCCAGTGCCGGGAGCGCCGGTCTTTGCTCTTTCTCTCTGTGGAGTGGTGAGAGCCGAGAATCACTCGGTCCGGACGAACGTCACCGGGCAGGGGGCGTTCAAAAGCACTTCCTGGGCGGTCGACCCGAAGAGCGCCTTCCCCGTCGGCGAGCGTTTCCGGCCGCCGACCACAACGAGGTCAGCGCCGAGTTCCTCGGCCGCCTCGACGACCTTCTTGCCCTCCTCGTTTTTCTCGCTGACGCGGCCGTGCCACGTGGAGTCGACGCCGGCGTCGTCGATCGCGCTGCCGAGTTTCCGGATCGACAGGTGGCGCTTTACGACCTCGTCGGGGGAGACTTCGTCGTCGGGGTCGAACTCGAGTTGCTCTCGGACCTGATCGTACTCCTCGCGCTCGAATACGTGTACCAGTCTGACTATCGCGTCCGCCGGTGCCGCGAGATCGATCGCCGTCGAGGTGACCGCCTCCAGGCGGTCCTCGTCGTCGGTTCCGACCGCAACTAACACAGTATCAATGGCCATATCGGTCCATTCTCGCCGACAGTATTTAAAATCAGTACATACTTACTCGGATTCGAGTACCTGTGGTGCGAACGAGCCGCCGGCCTCCCCGGTGCAGCGGAGCCCTTTGGAGCGACGATACGACGATCGACTGGAACGTCGTCAGGGTTCGACGCTACACCGCGTCGGGACCGGTCTTGCCGGTACGGATCTGGCGAGCGGATTCGACCGGGAGGACGAACACTTTGCCGTCGCCCTTCTCGCCTGTGTGTGCCGCGTCGGCGATCGCGTCGACCACGTCCTCGGCGGGTGTGTCGGCGACGACGCATTCGATCTTCACCTTCTGGTGGAGATCGACCGTGTACTCCTCGCCGCGCCACTGGCCCTTCTTCGCCGGCTGTGAGCCCCGCCCCGAGACGTTCGTCACAGTCAGCGACGGCGCGCCAGCCGCCGCCAGTCCCTGTTTCACGTCCGAGAGTTTGTCGGGACGGATGTACGCCATCACCAGTTTGATCTCGTCGTTCGACTGCGTGTCACTCATAGATTCGTCTCCCGGTCGGTCGGGGTGTCAGTTTCGGTCTCAGTGCTGTCAGTATCGCGGCCCGAGCGGTCAGTATCGCGGCCCGAGCGGTCAGTATCGCGGCCCGAGCGGTCAGTATCGTGGCCCGAGCGCACAGAGTCGTCCGTGGGCGCGTAGGCGCCGCCGTCCGAGCGGACGAATCCGCCGTCGACGCGGGCGCGGGACTCGTCCGGACTGCCGAACTCGGGATACGTGTCGACGCCGTGTTCCGACGTGTCGAGCCCCTCGATCTCGTGTTCGCGGGAGACACGGGCCTGGCCCGTAGCGCGGAATGCGCCGAAGACAAGCGCCGTCGCGGCGAACGTCCAAAGCGAGATGACGACGACGCCCACGACCTGGGGGATCACGAGGGAGACGAACGACGCGTTGCCGTTCCAGACGGCCGTCGCGACGAACGGGTACGCGAGCGCCCCGAGGATGCCCGCCGAGCCGTGGACGGGGAAGACCGCACACACGTCGTCGATGTGGAGGCGCTTCTCGACGAACTCGAACACGACTGGGAGCTGAGCGCCGGCAAGCAGGCCGACCGCGATGGCCCCGGGCCAGACGATTGCGTCGGCGATCGAGGTGATCCCGACGAGGCCGGCCAGCACGCCGTTGGCGACGTAGAGCGTGTCGACCTTGCCCGTCTTCGACAGCGCGACGGCCGCAGCGCGATCGCGCCCGCGGCCATCCCGAGGGTCGTCACCAGCGCGACCCGCCCGACCGTCTCGAAGGAGCCGAGCACGATCTCGCCCGACTCCGCCAGCGCCAGCGGCGACGCCGACGTCCCGACGTTGAATCCGTACCAGCCGAACGCCAGGATGAGCGTCCCGAGAACGGCGAACGTCATCGAGTGCCCGGGGATGACGTTCGCGGAGCCGTCCTCGTTGAAGCGGTTCACGCGCGGGCCGATGATCCACGCCGCGGTCAGGCCGGCGATGCCGCCCATCGCGTGGACGATGACACCCCCGGCGAAGTCATAGAAGCCCAGGGCGTCGAGGAAGCCGCCGCCCCAGGTAAAGCCGACGACGACCGGGTAGATGACCGCCGCCAGGAGAATCGTATACCCCACGTACGCGCGGAGTTTCGCGCGGCCGGCGACGGCGCCGGAGACGATCGTCGCCGCCGTCATCGCAAACACCGCGCCGAACAGCCAGGAGACCCACGCGGTGGCAGATCCCGCTGCGGGCGCGTACAGATCCATAAACGCGCCGACGACGGAGTAGGAGCCGCCGCCGGTCATCCCGCCGACGATCGTCGAGATGGCTGCGCCGACGAGGAAGAAGACGATCACGCCGACGCTCCAGGTCAGCAGGTTCTTCGTCAACTGGTTTGCGACGTTCTTCGAGCGGACCTGCCCCGCTTCGAGCATCGCGAACCCGGCGTGCATAAAGAAGATCAGGAACGTCACCGTCAGCACCCAGATCATATTGACGCCCTCGACGACGGCGCCGAGATCCGACTGCAGTAGAGTGTTCAGCATACGGTCCTCCTCGACGCTGGTGCAAAAGTGTGGCTTGGACAGTCGTACATTGTTTGTGCTGTTTCAGGCAGATTCGTTATTCGAATCCTGGATCATCATACCGATCCAAGTGATTATAACCATTACTGTTTATATTTTAAAATAATACGTGTTCTAATAGACGAGCGTCAAAACTACTATCGAATAAAAGGAGTATAAGGACGTTATTTCGGCAGCGATGAAACAAATGTTGCCGAAGTTCCGTACGAATGTGAACGGGACGAACGCGAAGAATCGAAGCGAGGAGCGGTCGACGCGCGAGCGAGTCGGCGGCCCCTACACCGCGTCGGGGCCGGTCTTGCTTACACCGCGTCGGGACCGGTCTTCCCCGTCCGGATCTGGCGGGCGGACTCGACCGGGAGGACGAACACCTTGCCGTCGCCCGGTTCGCCGGTCTGGGCGCCGTCCTGAATCGCGTCGACGACGTCCTGGGCCGGGATGTCGGCGACGACACACTCGATCTTCACCTTCTGGTGAAGGTCGACCGTGTACTCCTCGCCGCGCCACTGGCCCGTTTTCGCGGGCTGTGAGCCGCGTCCGGAGACGTTCGTCACCGTCAGCGACGGCGCACCGGCCTCCACGAGCGATTGCTTGACGTCCGAGAGTTTGTCCGGACGAATGAACGCCATCACGAGCTTCATCGACCGATCTTCGGAGTCACTCATCGTCGATCACCTCCGTGTCGTCAGCGGGGACTCCGCCGTCAGTGCGGACGTTGCCGCCGTCGGTACGCACACTGCCGCCGTCGGCGGCGACGCCGCCCTCACGGCGGTTGTCGGGAACGAACTCGGGGTACACCGAGACGCCGTGTTCGCCCTCGTCGAGTCCCTCGGTCTCCTCTTCTTCGGTCACGCGGAGGTCGACCACCGCACTGATCGCGTACAGGGCGATCGCCGACGCGACGATCGTCCACAGCGCGATGACCACGACGCCGATGACCTGCAGCGCGAACTGGTTGACCGCGAAGCCACCGACCGCGAAGATCGGGATCAGCGCCGTGCCGACCGCCCCGGCGACGCCGTGGACGGCGAAGACGCCACAGACGTCGTCGACCTTCAGCGTGTCGACGGTGAAGCGGAAGGCCGGCAGCACCAGGAAGCCGCCGAGGCCGCCGAGCAGCGCACCGCCCCACCAGGTGACGTGCGGCACGGCACCGGTCACGGCAACGAGCCCCGCCAGGAGGCCGTTCGCGGTCCAGAGCGGGTCGGGCTTGCCCTGGTAGCGCGCGGAGGTGAGCATCGCCATCGCACCGCCGGCGCTCATTCCGAGCGTCGTCACCAGCGCGACCCGACCGAGCGCCGCGCCCATGAAGGTGAGGCTCCCGTCCTCGACGGCGAGGATCGTCGCCTGCGTGCCGACGTTGAAGCCGTACCAGCCGAACGCCAGGATGAACGTCCCGAGGACGGCGAGCAGCATCGAGTGCCCGGGAATGGGCTGGCTGTTGCCGTTCGCGTCGTAGCGGTCCTTGCGAGCGCCGACGAGTTTCGCCGCAACGAGGCCGGCGATCCCGCCGCACATGTGGACGACCGTCGCCCCGGCGAAGTCGAGGTAGCCCGCGCCGAGCGCGCTCCCGATGAAGCCGCCCGCCGAGAGCAGGCCGCCCCCCCACGTGAACCCGACGACGACGGGGTAGATTATCGCCGTCATCAGGATCGTAAAGAGCACGTACGCGTCGAAGTTCATCCGCTCGGCGACGGCGCCGGAGACGATCGTCGCGGCCGTCATCGCGAACACCGCGCCGAACAGCCAGCCGATCCAGGCGGTCGGATCACTGATGTGTGCGAAGGCCCCGGAGATGCCGCCGCCGGAGGTCAGCCCGCCGACGACACCGACGACGCCCGCGCCGACGACGAAGTAGATGATCGTCCCGAGGAACCAGTCGCTCATATTCTTCATCAGCACGTTCCCGACGTTCTTCGCCCGGACCTGCCCCGACTCCAGAAGGGCAAAGCCCGGCTGCATGAAGAAGATCAGGAACGTCACCGTCAGGACCCACACGTTGTTGATCCCGTTTGCGACGACCGTCGGATCGAGTTGTAGCGGAGTTACCATTTCCCTCCCTCCGTTGGCAAACAATTGTCCAGCGATGCCCCGAATTTGGTGTGGTTCGTAGTGTAACTCACGTTGAACGCTCAAGAGGAGGTAGTATATAAAGTTTGGAGTTAAAAATATCCAAAATACCTATGATTGGGTAGACGTTCGTATAATTTGGGCAATAATATAATGTATATAAGGTTCGGCTTCGTTGGCTTCGCGCCAGTTTTCTGTCCCGCTTCTGGACGAACGTTCAGGCAAATGCTGCCATATTCCCGGAATTAGCGCGTGCGCGGCGATTTTATCAGCGGACAAGGCGAATACCCCGAGGCTTGACCTCGGGGATGAAGCCGACGACTCGTGATACAAACGATTAAATCAATACGTTCCTAATCGAGAGACAGCGATGGAACACAGTCACCGCTACCACGCCTACCCAAAAGGAGAGGTAGCGGAGGGACTGGAACACCATCTAGATATTCATCGCCAACTCTACAACCACGTCCGCTGGGACTACGAACAAGCCCCAGAGGACGATAAGCCGAGTGAGTACGACCAGAACAACAAACTCCCTGAGTGGAAACGCAAGTGGCCCGTATTCAGTGAACTTCACTCGAAGGCCGCCCAAGCCACCGTTGCACGCTTCCATCGAAACCTCTCGAATCTTCGCAAGAAGAAAGAGAAGGGGTACAACGTTGGTCGGCTCAAACGGCAAGCACCCACCGACTACCGAAGCGTGACGTACAACCAGTCCGGTTTCGACCTCGATGAAAAGAGGGGGCGCGACAAGTATGCGTACGTCCGCTTCAGCAAAATTGGCTGGGTGAAGATTCGTTACCACCGTCCGATTCCCGGCCACGCCACCATCAAAGAGGTCACGGTCAAGAAAGAACGGACCGGCGAGTGGTTCGTCACATTTGGTCTGGAAACTGATGAGGCTGACCTGCCCGAGAAACCCGACGTAGACTCGCTGGACGCGAGCAACAGCGTCGGTATCGACCTCGGAATACTCAACTACATCCACACGAGCGACGGTCACACTGTGGATTGGCTCGACCTCGAAGACGACTACGAACGACTTCGAGGAGAACAACGCAAACTCTCACGGAAAGAGAAGGGGTCGAGCAACTACGAGAAACAACGTCTGAAGGTCGCCAAGGTCAAACGCCACATCAAGCGGAAGGTGCTGGACTACCAGCACAAGATTACGACGTGGCTCGTCCGCGAGTACGACGCCGTGTTCGTGGAAGACTTGGACGTGAAGGGGATGCTCGAACAGTCGCATAACGCTCGGAACAAGCAGGATGCGGCGTGGCGACAATTCATCACCCTCCTGGAATACAAAGCAGACCTGTACGGTTGTCACGTCGTACAGGTCGAAGCACGAGGCACGACCAAGGAGTGTGCGTCGTGTGGTGTGGAGACGGCAAAGCCCATCTGGGTGCGGGAACACTCCTGTCCGTCGTGCGGATTCGAGACGGATAGAGATGCGAACGCGACGATGAATGTGTTGCAGAGAGGCTTTTCTGAACTAGGGCTGGGATGGCCCGAAGACACGCCCGTGGAGACTGTGACCGCTACGGACACGACTCACTTCGAGTCCGTGTCTGCAAGTCACGTCGTAGAAACGGGAAGCCTCGGGGCTTGACCCCAAGGCGATTCACTACCGTGATTCAAACAAACAGATTGCAGCCGCTGCCTGGCTACCGCGACTCGTCACACTGGACGGACTGCAGACCGAGTGCCTCTCCCGGCGGAGACCGCAACCCGAGTTCCTGATCCGACCAGAGCGGTCTGCCGACGTCCACGTGTCGATCAGAGTTGGGGAGCGAGATCCTCGGCGAAGTAGGTGATGATGAGATCCGCCCCGGCGCGTTTCATCGCGAGTAGCGACTCGTGGGCGGCGGCGTCGAGGTCGAGCCATCCCTTCTCGGCGGCGGCGTGGAGCATCGCGTACTCGCCGGAGACGTTGTACGCCGCGACGGGGTGGTCGAACTCCGAGCGCACCGCACTGACGACATCGAGGTACGCAAGCGCGGGCTTGACCATCAGCACGTCGGCGCCCTGTTCGACGTCGAGAGCGACCTCTCGGAGCGCCTCCCGGCCGTTTCCGGGGTCCATCTGGTAGTGGCGGCGGTCGCCGAACGCCGGCGCACCGTCGGCGGCGTCGCGGAACGGCCCGTAGAAGGCGCTCTCGTACTTCGCCGCGTAGGACATAATCGGGACGTCCGCGAAGCCCGCGCTGTCGAGTCCCTCGCGGATCGCGCCGACCATCCCGTCGGTCATCGAACTCGGCGCGACCATATCGGCGCCCGCCTCCGCGTGGGAGACGGCGGTCTTCGCGAGCAGCTCCAGCGTCTCGTCGTTCCGGACGGTCAGCGTCGGGTCGGCCTCGGCGTCCGGTTCGAGGACGCCGCAGTGGCCGTGGTCGGTGTACTCACAGAGACAGACGTCCGTAATCACGTACGCGTCCGTCTCGTCTTTGATACGCCGGACTGCCTCCTGGACAACGCCGTCCGGCGCCCACGCGCGGGATCCGCGTTCGTCCTTCGATTCTGGGATGCCGAACACCATCACGGCCTCGACGCCCGTCTCGCGTACCTCTGCGACGCGCTCGGCCGCTTCTTCGAGCGGGACGCGCACCTGGCCGGGCATCGAACCGATCGGGACGCGTTCGTCCGTGGTCGCGTCGACGAACACCGGCGCAACGAGATCCTGCGCGCGCAATGCGGTCTCGCTGACGAGCGGTCTGATCCCGTCGCGTCGGAGTCGCCGCGGGCGGTGGGTGAGGTCCATACCGGACGTTCACGGCGGGTGGAAAAAATCGCATCGGAGTCGACAGCATCCGGAGCGAAAGGGGTTTGTGCGATTCGGCGGTAGTTTGGGGCAATGCAGCCGCACGCGGTCGCCCTCCAACTCGACGCGATGCCCCCGCGTTTGCTCGCGCTCTTAGAGTCCGAGTGGACCTTCCTCGCGCTCTTCGGCGTCTTCGTTCTCGAAGGAGCGATGCTGATGTACTTTATGCCGAGCGAACTCATCGTTCCCGGCTCGCTGCTGCTTCTCGGCACCGACGCGCTTGTTCCGGTGCTCGGTGTCGCCGTCCTCGGGGCGACGGTCGGGCAGTACGCGCTGTTCAAAGTGGCCAAACGCGGCGGCCGTCAGTACCTCCTCTCGCGGTCGTGGTTCCGCATCGACGAGTCGAAACTCGACCGCTTCGACGGCTGGTTCGAGCGGTGGGGACCGATCGTCGTCCCCGTCAGCAACGCCTTGCTTTTCACCCGCGGGATGTTGACCGTGCCGGCGGGCTTTGCCGATATGGACGATCGGCAGTTCCTCGTGCTGTCGGCGGCCGGCACGCTCGTCTTCGAGGTCGCACTCGCCGCGCTCTATCTCTACGCAGGGACGCTTTTGTAGGGGCGTCGTCATCATCGAGAACGCTGCGGTAAGATATCGTCGCCGTAGAGAGCGCTGCTGTAGAACGTCGTCGCCGGAACGTCGCGTCACGACAGCCAGTGGCCCGTCCGGAGGGTTTTTCGAGACAGGTCGCCTGTATCGAGGTGTGAGCGACTTCGACGAGGAAGCGGAGCGGAAGCGACTGCGCGAGAAGTACGAAAAGGACGAAGAGCAGCGCAAGGAGACCCAGCAGATGAGCGAACTGCTGCTGAAGGGCGCGACGATGACAAACAGCCACTGCGGGGAGTGCGGATCGCCCATCTTCCGCTACGAGGGACAGGAGTTCTGTCCGACCTGCCAGCGCGCTGCGGGAGCGGCGGGCGCCGACGGGGCCGGGACCGAAGCGGCCGCGGCGGCAAACGGAGCGGACGAGACCGGAGAGACACCGTCGACACCTGCGGGCGGGGCGAGCACTCCGGCAACGGGCGCCGAATCAAAGCCGGACGAATCGGAGCCCAGGTCGTCCAGCGTCGCCACCGAGTCGACGCCCTCGACCGATCGACAGCCCGCTCCGGGGCCGACGGCGACCGACCGAACGGCGGCGGAAACGGGGCGCGGGAACGAGCCTACAGCCGACACCCCGAACAGCGCGACCGCACGAGAGTCCCTCCTGCGGGCGCTGACGCGGCACGCGCAGTTGGCCGAGGAGACTGACGAGCCGCGACGGGCGGCCGATCATCTCGCCGCCGCGCGGGAAGCCGCCGAGGCGCTCGACGCCCTCGGCGGGTCCTAGCCCGCCGACGGAACTTGCCGTACTCGATCGGTCGTCGTCCCGCCGTAACTCCACCGTCGACGCCCTCGGCCCAGTAACACCGGTGTTGCCTGGAATATATACCCCTGGCGTCCGCTATGCGAGATGATGGCACGCGAAATTACTCACGAGGAGCAGGGACCGACCACGATCGACCCCGACGACCACGACGGCGACATCTACGTCTGTCAGTGTGGTCTCTCCGACAACAAGCCGTTCTGCGACGGCTCACACAACGCCACCGCAGACGAGGAAGACGGTGTCACGTACAAATACGAGAACGACGACAGCGACGGCCCACGTCACGCTATCGCGTCGATCGAGTACGAAGACGAGTAGCGGCGGACAGTCTGCGGAGGCTCACGAGGACTGTCGGCGTTGTTCAATACCCATCGCAGCACCGTATTTCGCGATAGGCGGTAACGGACGACAACAGGCGGTCTCAGGCTGCGAATATCCCGGCCAGCTGCAGCCGAACGTAGCCGAGGTACGGGATCCGGAGGCGAGCAGTGCCGCGGATCCACTCGGTTCTGACAGGGCCCGCGATCCCGCTGGCCTGATCGTACCGGGTGTTGGCGTCGCCTTTCGTGATGAAACCGTCCGTAGGTGCGGGACAGTTCGAGAGCGCCGCGCAGTCGTCTGCGCTCATATACTGGGGGTTCGCCCGGTCGTACCAGTTTTCGCCCTCCTCGACGTAGAAGTGTGCCCGATGGATGATCGGCGAACCGGCGCGGTCGGGCGGATCGTAGATCACCACCGAGCCGTTGCCGCCGAAACTCCGGTATCCCCGGTCGGTGCCGACCTCGACCGTGACGATTCCGGTGTCGTTGACGGCGTAGTCGGGAGAAAAGCGGTGCGGCTCGGTCACGAAGACGAGGTCGCCGCGGTGCATCTCCGGCTCCATACTCCCGCTTTCGACGGCGACCATCGGGGGCCAGACGCCGCTGATCGCAAACAGCAGGAGTCCGACAGCGAGGACGGCCATCGCGCTGTAGAGCGTCTCGCGTATGTACAGAAGCGGTCCGCTCCGGGCCGTTCGGAACCGCGTGATGAAGCCCACCTCGGGGTCCCTCGCCCGACTCCCGGGTTCGGGGCGCGGGCGGGTCGAGCGCCGCCGTGACTGGGCGACGCCGGGTGGTACGTCGGACTGGTCGTCGTGACTCGGGGTGTCGCCTGCGCCGCGGTCCGGAGCGTCTGCAGGAGTGTCGGAGTCCGTTCGATCGTCGTCGGTCGATCCGTCGCCGGGTGACTCCTCGGTCGACGCGTCGTCACGACGATGGGGCGTGTCCCTCCCGCCCGCTTCGTCCGTCATCTACCCGACGTTCGCCGTCGGCGTGTTTCAGCGTGTCGGTCGTCCCCCCGCGCCGCGTTCTCGCTCTCGGCCATCTCCACGCGGACGCGTGCCGACCCGACCGCGGTCAGTACGCTTTTCTTCCGGTGTCTCTTTCGGCCGGTGTGCCTCTGGAGACGCCGGTTCGGATCGTGGCCGCACTTGCCGAGCGCGGCTACAACGCCGAGCGGGAGGCAGTGACGCTCATCGCCGCCGCCGATGCCCCCGCAGTCGCGCTCGACCGGATCGTCGACCACGTCGACGACGACGCGCTCCGCATCACCACCGCCGACGTCCGCGCGGCACTGGACGGCTCGGGACCCACAGTCGCACCGACCGAGGGGACGGACGCGCCGCCGGACCCGAATTCGACACGCGATCCGGCCGACCCGGAAGAGTCGGAATCGTCCGATTCACACCCCGTCGTTTCGGCTGGAGATGACGAAGAGGATCGGGATACGTCCGGTGGTTCACTCAAAAAAGATGTTGCAGATGAAATGAAGGGGGTGGGCGAGACAGATACTGATAAGTCGGCCTCGTCGTCATCGACGAAGGAGAACAGCCAGCACGACGGCGCCGCCTCCGGCGGTGACAGTCGGTCCCCTGAGCGCGACGGCGCGGCCGCTGCGGACACCGCAACCGAGGACGCCACCCGTGAGGGCGCTGACCGGGCTGGTGGCCCCTCCGCCGCGGGGGACGGGTCGGATCCGGCCGAGGCCACAACAGCAAACGGCGGCTCATCCGCTCCCGCATCCGATACCGCCCGCGCTACCAGAACCAGCGATCCCTCCCTCCGGTCACTCGAAGTGACCGGCGACGTGACCGGGCAGAGCACCGGAACCGGGGAGTACTCGGACTTCGTGACGGTATTCCGGGACCGCTACGAGAAGCTCTCGAAACAGCTCCGCGGACGGGTGAACCACCGACCCGCGGAGGCCATCCAGTCGATGAGCGGCGGGACGGACGCGGCGATGATCGGACTGGTCAACGACATCCGGTCGACGAAGAGCGGCCACTGGCTCGTGGAACTGGAGGATACCACCGGGACGTTCCCCTGTCTGGTGATGAAAGACCGCGAGATCGCAGACCTCGTCGACGAACTCCTCTTAGACGAGTGTGTCGCCGTCGAGGGGACGCTGGCGGACGATTCAGGCATTATGTTTGTCGACGCGATGTACTTCCCCGACGTTCCCCGGACGTACACGCCCAACACGGCGGACAGACACGTGCAGGCGGCGCTCGTCTCCGACATCCACGTCGGCAGCGAGGAGTTCGTCGCCGACGCCTGGACGCGCTTTGCGGAGTGGCTCCACACCGAGGAAGCCCAGCACGTCGAGTATCTGCTGATCGCCGGAGACATGGTCGAGGGCGTCGGCGTCTATCCGGGTCAGGACGAGGAACTCGACATCGTCGACATCTACGAGCAGTACGAGGCCTTCGCCGAGCACCTCAAGGAGGTCCCTGGCGACCTTGAGATTCTGATGATCCCGGGCAACCACGACGCCGTTCGGCTCGCGGAGCCACAGCCGGGATTCGACGAGACGCTCCGGGAGATTATGTCGGCCCACGACGCCCGCATCACCGGGAACCCCTCGCTTGTGACAGTCGAGGGCGTGCAGATCCAGATGTACCACGGCGTCTCCCTGGACGAAGTGATCGCCGAACTGCCGGAGGCGAAGGCGAGTTACGGCGACCCCCACAGGGCGATGTACCAACTGCTGAAGAAGCGCCACGTCGCCCCGCAGTTCGGCGGGAAGACGCGCCTCGCACCCGAGAAGAAGGACTATCTTGTGATGGAGGAAGTCCCGGACGTGTTCCACACCGGCCACGTCCACAAACTCGGCTGGGGGAAGTACCACAACGTCCTCGCGGTCAACTCCGGGTGTTGGCAGGCCCAGACCGACTTCCAGAAGTCGGTCAACATCGATCCCGACGTCGGGTATGCGCCGATTCTCGATCTCGACACCTTAGAGATGACCGTCCGGAAATTCGTGTGATCCTTCGGCCGCTTGGGCGAGTTACGTCGGCAGCGTCTGTCGATAGCTCATACTGATTACTCTCACTTTTCGCCGAGCGCTACCCCGGTTGACCGTGCTCGGCGCGAAGAGACGAGAGGAATCGGTATCAGTCCCCGACGAGTTCGACGCCGGTAATCTCGAATCGTGCGCCGCCAGTCTCCCGCTCCGGGACGGTCAGATCCCATCCGTGGCTCTCGACGATCTCCGTGACGATACTGAGACCGAGTCCGGTTCCGTCTGTCTTCGTCGAGAATCCGTCTTCGAGGATCGAATCACGCACGTCTTCGGGGATTCCCGTCCCGTCGTCCTCGACGTAGAATCCGTTCTCCAACTCCCCGATAGTGACCGTCACGCTTTCGTCTCCGTGTTCGACGGCGTCCTCCCGAGCCTGCGAGTGAGGGCTCGTCGAGCCGTGTTCGACGGCGTCCCCGTGAGCGTCCGAACGGGGGCTCGTCGAGCCGTGTTCGACGGCGTCCCCGTGAGCGTCCGAACGGGGGCTCGTCGAGCCGTGTTCGACGGCGTTCCGGAAGAGGTTCTCCAGAACCTGCTGGAGCTTGGTTGCATCGGCCGTGATTATCTGGTCGGTTTCGACCTCGAGAGTCGACGACTCTGTGGCGACGTTCTGCCAACAGCTCGTGGCCAGTTCGCGAAGGTCGACAGCGTCCACCTGTAGTTTGCTCTCTCCCTCCCGCGCCAAGGTCAAAATGTCCTCAATCAACTCGTCCATCCTGTCGGCCGCGCGAGCGATGGTATCGAGTCGATCGCTCTCGGATTCCGCTCGGGCGAGTTCGACGTTCCCCTCGATGACGTTGAGAGGGTTCCGGAGGTCGTGGGAGATGATACTGACGAGTCGGCTCAGGCGATCCTGTTCCCGCCTGAGGTGCTCTTCGTACTCCTTGCGTTGCGTGATATCACGCAGGGTCACGACGTACCCGTCTATCGAAGGGATTCGCTGTGTCACTCCTCTGGATTCGAGCCACACCCACGATCCGTCTTTGTGACGGAACCGAAATTCGGCAGTGACTATTTTATCATCCGAGGCGTTGATGGCCTCCGAAAACTTCTCGAGAACCCGTCGTTCGTCATCTGGGTGAACGTACTCGAACACGCGGTTCCCAGTACGCTCCTCCGGGTCGTATCCGGTAACGCGCTGCACAGCCTTGTTTTCGTACTGGATGACGCCGGACTCATCAACGATAATTAATATGTCGGTAGAATGTTCGATAAGTTCCCGATAAGCCTCGAGAGAAAGGTCCTCACTCATTGTATGTTGGGTTAGCTCCGGAAGCAGTATGATATTAATGAAACTATCCACTTTTTGATTGGCAGCACAGAAAGGAGGACAGCCCACCTTCGCAGGGGGCTAATTGGGCGAAACATCGACAATCTGGCCTTGCGTATTCGGAGAAAGTTTGTCGCGGAGGCTGGCGCTGAGCAAGGTTATTGACCCTACCGGCCGCTCCCCGAGTATGGTCGCGAGGATCTCCGAGCAGTTCGATGACCACTTCTGGAGCGCCATTCGAATCCGAAGAGCGGCTGGAGGCGCGTCCTATCGGGCGCAATCATCGCCTACGCCCCCTATCGTCGCAACTGGCGCCTGTTCGGTGCCGCGTTGGCGTGGACAGCCATCAATCCGTTTCTGTTCTTGCCGCCGGAAACCGAGGACGCCTGAATGACTCGCGCAGTTCTCGCAGAGCGGTGGTGGATTCGGGAAGAGACGAACCGGACAGTCGGGCTCAGGTACCCGAACATCTGTAACACGGGTGGTGCGCTCGGGTTCGTCTACGCGCTGTACGCCGCGTGGCGACAGTCACCGAAACACGCGACGCTCGGCGTCTTGATCAGCGTTGGTCTGATACTGATTACTCTCGTCTCTTCCCGCCGAGCGCCGTCGACGGGGGTGGCGCTCCGCGGGAGTGAGAGTAACCATTGTGAAAATCTGGTGGCTCGGGGTGTTGATCGAGCAGCACACCCGGCGATCGGAGTGAGAACGGTTCGCTCACGCTCCCGGCGCGTCTCGCCTACTCACGGGGGCGGAATCGATACCGCGTCGTCGGCTCGCCCTGGAACTCGGGCCCCGGACCGACGGGGTCGAACCCGGCCGCTTCGGCCGCCGTCTCGGCATCGACGTCGGACTCCGGGACGACGAACTCCACGTCGAACCCCTCGTTGAGCGCAAAGCGGATCGGTTCCGCGAGGAGTCGCTCCGCGACGGTGGCGTCGCCCGCGAGCTGTGTCACGTGGACCGTCCCGTTTCTGACGTCGAAGGCGACGAACCCGTGGACGGTCTCGGCGTCGTCCCCGGCGGTATCGGCGTTCGGTCCCGGATCGGACGGCCGCTCGACCGCGAGACGCACCGTCCGGTCGTGGACGACGTTCCGAAGCGCGTCCGCAGGGAGGTCCACGATGGCGCCGAGGGTTTCGGCGTCGGCCTCGACCGCATCCCGGACGTCTACGTCCATATCTCAGTATTTGGCCGAGGGAACTTAAAAGGCCGACGCGTATTCCGGACGGAACGCCCGCAGGAGCGAGCGGTACGGGTCGAATTGCGGGTGGGAATCCGCGGGAGCGGGAGACAAGATTTTACATTACCCCCGCGCAATCTCCGGCTATGTCAGAGCACCGCTCGCAGTTCGTATCTGTCATCCGACAGGAGGATCGATCGTGCGTGTAGTCGCGAAGTTCGGGGGCACCTCCCTGGGCAGCGGGGACCGCATCAACCGCGCCGCGGACTCGATCGCCGCTGCGGTCGAAGAGGGCCACGAAATCGCCGTCGTCGCCTCCGCGATGGGGAACACGACGGACAAGCTCTTAGAGGAGATCGAGTTCGAGGCCGAGGACCGGGATCGGGCGGAGATCGTCTCGATGGGCGAACGAACCAGCGTCCGGATGTTGAAGGCCGCACTCGCCGCGCGCGGCGTCAATTCGATTTTCGTGGAGCCAGGCAGCGACGAGTGGCCGGTCATCGCCAACGAGCTCGGCGAGGTCGACGTCGAGGAGACGAAGCGTCGTGCGGCCACGCTCGCAGCCGATCTCGACAACACCGTTCCGGTGATCACGGGCTTTCTCTCGCAGAACCACGACGGCGAGATCACCACGCTCGGCCGCGGCGGGTCAGACACGACCGCCGTGATGCTCGGCCGGTACATAGACGCCGACGAGGTCGTCATCGTGACCGACGTCGAGGGCGTGATGACGGGCGACCCACGCGTGGTCGAAGGCGCGCGCAACGTCGGGCGGATCACAGTCGACGAACTCCGCAACCTCTCGTTCCGCGGCGCGGAGGTGGTCGCGCCCTCGGCACTATCCTACAAGAACGACGAACTCGACGTCCGCGTCGTCCACTACCAGCACGGCGACCTGCTCACCGGCGGCACGCTGATCGAGGGCGAGTTCCAGAACCTGATCGATATGCAGGAGGACCCACTCGCGTGTGTCACCGTCGCCGGGCGCTCGCTGCGGAACAGCCCAGGAATCCTCGCGGACCTCTCGCAGGCGCTCCGGGAAGCAGAGATCAACATCGACGCGGTGGCCTCCGGGATGGACTCAGTGACGTTCTACATCAGCGAGGACAACGCTGCGGAGGCCGAGAACCTGCTGCACTCGAAGGTCGTCAACGATCAGACGCTGTCGTCTGTCACCGTCGACGACGACATCGCGGTCATCCGCGTGACGGGCGGCGAACTGCCGAACCGCCCCGGCGTCATCCTCGACATCGTCGAGCCGATCTCGGCGGCCGGCATCAACATCCACGACGTCATCACCTCCGCGACCTCGGTGGCGATCTTCGTCGCGTGGGACGACCGCGAGGAGACCCTCGAAATCGTCCAAAACGAGTTCTGAGGCGGCCGCGTGATCGGGAGGATCGAGCCGTCGAAGCGGGGAGTCGACGAAACCAAAGGCGTAACCGCGTCGCCGCACTCCGACAGAGGGAGATCAGATGAGTGTACTCGACTCCTTCGGCGCGCTGCTCAGTAGTGTCATCGCAGCAGTCGTGATGCTGGCCTTCGCCGTCCTCAGCTTCTTCATCACGGTGTTTATCGTACAGGTGGGTGCCGGCCTGGCGGGCTACTCGCCCAGCGGGGACTTCGTGGTCCTCTCCGCAGCGCTTCTGGCGACGGGAGCGATCGTCGCCGGTGCGACCCCACTGACCGGATTGAGCGGGATCAGCGGGTAATCGCGCGTCAACTGACTGGAAGTCTCCGGCTGGATGGCAACCGCCGCTCGTAACGAAGCCGTCGGAAAGGATGCGACAGAAGGGAGTCAGCGCCCCTCGTACAGCCGCTCGCCGATCCGGTCCGGCAGGTCCGCCTCTTTTACCGCTTCCATCACCGAGTCGATGTCGTAACCGACCCGCCGCTCCTCGACCGAGAGATCGTCGAGATCGACTAAGGCGTACGCCGCCCGCGGGTCGCTGTCCCGCGGCTGGCCGACGCTGCCGGGATTCATTACGATCCCCTCGTCGAAGATCTCGTGTCCCTGGACGTGGGTGTGACCCATCACGAGCACGTCCTCGTCGTCGAGCATCGACGGCGAGAACTCCTCGGGGTAGGTGTACCGGTCCGGATCGTCCGGGTGGCCGTGGACCAGTTTCAGGCGGCCGTCGAGGACCGTTCGCGCGTCGGGCAGGTCCGCCAGCCACGCGACGGCGTCGTCGTCGAGTTGGTCTCGGGCGTGTTCGACGCCCGCGGCGGCCATCGAATTGAAGCGGAAGGCCGTCCCCGAGGAGACCGCGCGGTCGTGATTGCCCATCACAGTCGGAATCTCTCGTTTGCGCACGGCAGCGACGCACTCGGCCGGCCAGGGGTTGTAGCCGACGACGTCGCCGGCACAGACGACGGCGTCGACGTCGGGGAGATCATCGAGGACAGCGTCGAAGGCGACTTTGTTCGAGTGAATGTCGGAGATGACGGCGACCTGCATACGCGAGTGTTCGTGTACCGGAGCCAAAAGTCCCCGCGACTTCGCGCCTGCGTCGGGCGGGATCGACCGGGGATCGAACCGGCCGCTCGACCGCCGGTCCGTCCCGCGATTCCCGTGAACCGGGTGTCGTACTCCGCTCGTCTCGTCCCGTCGAGCGCCGCCACCGTTGGCGACGCTCGCTCCCGCTCACTCGCCGTTGTGGAAGCCGACGGCGATGTCGCCGTCTTCGTAGGTGACGCCCGCAGCGCAGACCGCGTGTTCGTACGGCAGTTCGTAGGCGTCGCGGGCGAGGTCGTCGGGATCGGCCGCTGCGCTTCCGGCGAAGTCGATGGCAGTGGGCTCGTTTTCCTCGTAGGTGGCCACGAGCGTCGGTTCGTCGACGGCCTCGACGAGGATGGCGTCTCGGCGGACGATCCCGACGAACGACTCCTCGCCGACAACGCCCGCGACGCGCGGGGTGTCGTAGTCGTCCTTCTCGTAGTCGAGCGCGAGCAGCGCCCCCGCGAGTGCGTCCCGCGCCGGATAGCCGAGGTCGAGTTTCTCCGCGATCGGATCGACGTGCGAGCCGTTGCCGACGACGACGCCGTCGCCGCCCTCGCGGACGCAGTTGTAGGAGACGTAGGGGTTGTCGTTCTCGGGCGCGTCGGGCGTCGGCGCGACCGTCAGCGTGCCCTCGCGGGCGACGATCTGTCGGTTGGGAAACGAGCGGGAGGAGACGCGGTAGGCGCCGAAGTCGGGTGCGACGACGACGAACCGTCCGATGTACATACACGAAAGGTCGCCCGGAACGAACTAAATAGGTAGTGGATCGGGGACGGATACGGCCGCGCCGTCGGCGCTGGTGGCAGTATAGCCCCACGGACGGCACACCAGCACCGACTTCGCAACACTCATATGGAGCGACAGGCAACGAACGTCCACGTAGTCGGCAGGCGGCGTCGACGACGGCAGTCCCATGGGGTAGCGGCCAATCCTGAAGCCTTCTGGGGGCTTCGACCCAGGTTCGAATCCTGGTGGGACTATAGTAGCGTTAGCGAGTCTTCACTCACACGATCGCACGCGGTCGTGCGATCGGATGTGCAATCAGTTGCAAACGCTACGATACTTCTCACAACCCGATACGCCCGGAGCGACTGCGCTGATTTCTGCTACGCCCGATTGCTGGAGCACCTGACGTGCCGGTTCGACGTTCAGTTCGAGCTCAGGTCGACGATGTGGGCGCAGTCGTCGTTCGTACACTGGTAGGTCCCGTCGCCGAGTTCCTCGAACTGCGGCGAGAGAAAGGAGCCGGATTCCTTGCACCGGGGACACCGCTCCGGCGGCGAGAATTCGTCGCTGGAGTCCGATCCGAAGTCGAACCCGAAGTTGTTCTCGATGAAGTTCTCGACGAGTTCCTCCTGGCGTTCGGCCTGCCGGCGGTTCCGCGTCCGCTCTCTCGTGCGTGCGCCCTCCGCGGACACCTGCCGGTCGAGCTTCTCGTAGAAGTCCCCCTCCGAGAGGTCCTTGTTCGAGAGCACCACGTCGCCGGTGTCGTCGATGGTGACGGTCGCGTACGAACCGCCGGCGAGGGCGCTCGCGACTGCGCCGAGAAACCCTGAGGATTCCGGACAGACTTCGAGGCCGACGCGCGTCCCGGCGTCTGTCGTGGTCATCGAGACCGCCTCCACCTCGACGTCGTCCCGATACAGCGTGTTCTCGACGTAGTCTGTGGCGATCTGTCTGAGACGCTGCTCGGTTGGCATTTTGTCGGACTTATCAGCTCGAGGAAAAATATATTTTGGATATAGTATCTTCTGTGACATTTTCTTTCTGATGACCAACGACGCTACTCGTTCGAACACCAGCGGCACGGGGGTGTCGACGTTGGCGGCAGTCCGCTGCGGTCGCTGCCAGTCCCGATATGCCGGACAGACGACGGTCACGGGTCTCTCAACCCGTCGTGACGACTCTTATGTGACCGTCCCTGCGGGAGTTTGAACCCCTCTGTACGCAGGTTTGAAACGGGAGATGAACCCGGGGTTGTCGCAAAGCACTCAAAAGAATCTGAGAATGCTCCAAACGAACATCACCAAACCCAAGGCGTAGCCAACGACAACGAGTGTGTTCCGTCGCGGCGCGTCGGGAGCGGTCCCGGGAAGACGTATCGGGACTCGTCCGGCCCGCACGGTCATCAGCCCTCGTCCGAGGCATCCGGGACCGACGTGTCTGAGGAGCTGTCGTCGATGGCGTTATCCGGACCGTCGCCGGAGTCACTCTCCGGCTCCGAAGCACTGCTGTCGGTCGCTTCCGATTCGGATTCGGTCTCGTCGTCGGACTCGGAGGACTGTTCGGTGTCGTCCGGCTCCGTCGGGACCGCTGAACCATCATCAGAGTCTGCAGTTCCAACATCGGAATCGTCCGGATCGGAACTCTCTGCCGACCCCGACTCCGCAGACGTGGAGTCACTGTCCACCGTCCCAGTCTCCTCGTCGGCTGTTCCGCTCTCCTCGTCCGACGACGTGCTCTCGTCGTCTGCCGTCCCAGTCTCCTCGTCGGCTGTTCCGCTCTCCTCGTCCGACGACGTGCTCTCGTCGTCTGCCGTCCCAGTCTCCTCGTCGGCTGTTCCGCTCTCCTCGTCCGGCGACGTGCTCTCGTCGTCTGCCGTTCCGGTTCCGTCGTCGGAGGCCTGAGTCTCGTTGTCAACCGTCCCGTTCACTCCGACCGCTGGCTGATCTTCGGTCCCGGAGAGCGGTGCTTCCGTTGTTCCCTTCTCGGGGAGCGTCTCGTTGTCGCTTGCCGTCCCGTTTTCGGCGGCCGGGCCGACGTTGCCGGTCGACTGGTTCCCGGTCGGGATCACGCGATCGGCGAGAGTCCCGTTTCGATCCGTGGCGTTGTCGGCGAGGCCCTCCTCCTCTGATTGGGGCGCGTTCGCGGCATTCGCTACCACGAACCCGTCGGAGCCGTCCAGTTTCGCCGGCTCCTCACCGGCCGTGACTGCATCGGGGCTCGGCACATCGGCGCTAAAACCGACGGAAACTGACTCCTCGTCCGACAACAAGGCGACGGACAGTCCGCCGGCGAAGCCGACAGTCGTCGAGGCGAACAGCACGAGCAGCGCACAGACGACCGCGAGTGTCTTACTCATCGCCCACCTCCACGTCGCCGCGCCCATCTGTGAGCGCCAGGGGCGGGGGAGTGCCAGCGGCAGACTTGGTTGCCCGCCACGCCGCCACCGTCACCGATCCGGCGAATAGCAGGCCGAGCAGTCCACCTGTGAGCGCCCCCACGGAGACGGGGTCCGGGGCCGCTGCGACGGTGAACTCACGGTACACATTCCACCCTGCGTAGGCTAACAGTGCCGCCATCGCCAGGAGCGTGAGTTTCAGATCAACGGCGGCAACCGCGACGGTTTCGGCCGACTGCGGCGCAGTAGCTTCGCCGACGGTTCCGGCGGTTGCTCCGGCGTCCGAAACGACCTCGCTGGCGTCTGAACTGGACACCTCGACGGCTTCGTCGGGGGCGTCAGCGCCCGAATCGGACCGTGCAGTCTCCGGGCCGGTCGTGGTCGCTTCGGGCTCTCGACGTGCCCACGCGAACAGTTCGCTGATGCCGAAAAGCACCAACGGAGCGACGACGAGGGTAACGTATCCGACGGGGGTGTTCACCCACAGGATGACGTGGCCGACCAGCGGGATCACGAGGATGGTCCGCCCGATGATTGCCCCGGGGCCGACAAGGCCCGCGTCGGCATTCTCGTTGGCGTCGCCCTTCGTTTCGTATCCGCCGTCGACGACGCCGACGACGCGGTGGGTCGTCGGGACGGTGTCCGCGCCGGTCCGGTAGGTGATCACGTCACCGACCTCGACGGGGCCGGAGGCGTCGACGATCACGACATCACCGGGCGACAGCGCCGGCTCCATACTCCCGGAGAGCACGACGAACCCGTCGTCGGCCCCGACGACCTGCGGGACGGCGAACACGACGAACGGCGAGATCGCCGCGAGCAGGACGAGCGTCACGAGCAACTGGCCGGCGCTCGGCAGCGACAGCGTCGGGAGTTGGATCATTGCTCACCTCCGGGCGAAGCCGTCGACGGACCGCCGTGACCGGCGGGGTCGCCGTCGGAGCCGTCGGGGTCGGTGGCACCGCGGCCACCCGGTCCGTCTTCGTCCCCGCTCGGTTCGCCCTCGTCTCTGTCAGCATCGTCGTCCTCGCTCGGGCCGCCGGGGCCGTCGTTCGTGAGAGAGGGGTCGGTACAGCCGGGACAGTCCGCCTCCGACTGGGTCGTGCAGACGCAGACCGTGACGTGGCTGATCGCTTTCCCGTCGGGCGCGTAGACGAGTCCGTCGGCGTCGCTGCCGGGCAGGCCAGCGGTGTCGGCAGTCGTTCCGTCGTCGCGGTCGTACTGCTCGAACCCCTGGCCGCCCTTGACGGCCACCGTGCAGAGGCTCGGGACGGCGTCGCCAGCGAGATGCACGAGCCGGAAGGCGACGCCGACGGTCTCGGTGCCGGCGTCTTTGTCCGCGGTGTCGTAGATCTCGAGCCCGTAGTCGGTGTCGCCCTCGGTGAACGCGTAGGTCCCGGGCTCGACGGAGCTGTCGTCGATCCCGTCCTGGATGCCGGAGTCGAGTTCCAGCTTGCCGAGCGTCCGGCAACACGTACAGGGGTCGCCGGGGAGACACGGTGCCGTATCGCGGCTGGCGAAGGGGTTCTCCGGCGTGGTGTTGCGGCACTGGACCGCCGCGAACCACAGCGGGAACTCGACCGTTTCGGTCCCCACGTACCCGGCGAGTTCGTACTCGACGAGCAGACAGACTTCATCCACCAGGCAGTCGGGCTCGGCGGTCGTCGGATCGCCGTCGATGCGGCGTCCGTCACGGAGGTCGTCGGCGACCGCACGGAGCGGACCGCTGACGATCCGGGAGCCCGGGGTCCCCGACTCGCAGTCGGCGTACGACACCGTGACCCGGAACGCCTCTCCCAGCCCCGTCGCCTCGGGCACGGGGCAGTCGGTCGCGAGCCACAGCGCCGCGGGGTTGTTGACGGCGTCGCCCCCCTGCGGGAGCGCGAACGTGAGAAGCATACTCCCCGCGCCGTCGTCGGGGCCGAGCGAATCGACCGGGAGCGTGACGCGCGGGCCGTCGATGGTACCGCTGCTGTCGGGGCCGTCCGCGCCGGGACCGGTCAGGAGGTCGTACTCGACGACCAGATCGACGGTGCCGGCCGTGATCGACGCGCGGGTCCGCTCGGCGTCTCTGAACACCGCGGCGGTTCCGGTGCCCGCGAGTGCGCCTGTGCCACCGGCCGCGGCCAGCGCTGCCAGCACGCGGCGTCGGCTCAGAATCATTGCTCTGTCCCCCCGACGACGAAGGGGCTGTCGCCGTCGCAGGCGCCGCCGGCGAACGCGAACTCGAAGCCGAGGGAGTCCCCCTGTGCTTGGTTCCCCGTCTCGGCCGGGAGCTCCCAGCGGAGCGCGACGCACCGCAACGATCCCGGTGGAATACAATCCAGCGCGAGTAGCCCCTCGGCGTCGCCGGCGTCGGCTGTCGGCGCGAACGCCTCGGCGAAGGGGGCGGGAGCGACCAGCGGCGATTCGAGCGTCTCGTCGAACTCCTTGGTGCCGTTGCAGCTCCCCAGCGGCGACCCGTCGAGCCACATCTCGACGACGGCGTCATCGTCGAGCTCCCCGTCGTCCTCGGTCGTGTCTCCGGCGGCCCGTTCGGGGCCGTTCACGCCGTTTTCGCTGTCCTCTGTCAGCGACGCGCGGAACCACACGTCGAGCGCTTCCGCATCGCTACCGTCGACTACTTCCAGGCCGACGACCAGCGTACCCGTGTCTCCGGGGAGGACGTTCCCCACGGAGAGGACTGGGCCGCTCACGTCGGTCACGAAAGTCGCCTCATCAACGTACGCGGGCCCGCTATCGGGATCGAGCGTCGTTTCGAGAGTATCGTTCGTTCCGGCGTGGTTCGCGACGAAGCCGCCGTTGTATTTTTCGTACCAGGCGATACGGAGCCGCCGGTCGTCCGTGTCATCCTCCGGTGCGGCATAGGTGTACTGGGAGAAGCGGGGCGTGTGCCGACGGAGGGAGAACCCCCCGACGCCGAGCGCGCCGGCGCCGATTCCCGTCAACAGTTCCCGACGTGTGAGTGTCATTGTCAGTTGTCCCGGATACGCCGGGTCGGTCGGTGGATCGGGCATCCGATCCGTGTTCAGTAGGGCGATACGACAGCGGAGGTCATAGGTATGGATCGAGTTCACGACCGATACGACGCCCGTACTCCGCGATATGGCGTCGTTACCGGGCCGACCGTCTGGACCGAGTGGCCGACTGCGATGGTGGGGTGCGCGCCCGAAATCGACGGTGACAACCGCCGGTGTCGGTATCAGTTGTCGGTAGCGGTGGAGTTCGCGAACGGCGTCTCGTTGTGCCGCGACTGTTCGACCTCGAAGCCGAAGTCGAAGGCGACGGAGTCGGACTGCACCTCGTTGCCGACCTCGAAGGGGAGTTCCCACTCGAAGCCGATACACTGGGTCGTCGCGCCGGGGTACGGCTGGACGCCCCCCTCCTGCCGGTTTCCGTCGAGGAGCACGCCCTCCGAGAGCTGGGCGAACACTTCGGCCATCGTCCCCTCCGCGATCTTCTGTTCGCCGTCGAGGACGATCTGGGCGATCTCCGCGTAGACGGTGTCCAGATCCGCGGGGTCCGGCGCGACGAACGCGTCGTCCGGGTTGGAAGCGATGTCGTTCGCGAGGAACGACTCGTCCGCGCCGCTCCCGAGTGCGATCGTGAAGATACGGATCCCGTCGATCTTCGCGGCGTCGGCAGCATCTTCCGCGCCCTCCTCGTCGTTCGGCGATCCGTCCGAGAGCAGGATCATAACCTTCGACGCGCCGGGCGTGGCGTTGGTACCGTTGAGGAGTTCGTCCTCGGCGGTCTGGATCCCGTCCGTCATGTCGGTGGTGCCGCCGGCGGAGTAGTCGTTGATCGCGTCCTTGACGTCCTGGTAGACCGTCGTGAGTTCCTGATCGAGCGACGCGCTGCTGCTGAACGAGATCGCGGCCGCCTCGTCGGGCGACGAGAGGTTGTCGACGAAATTCGTTGCAGCCGTCTGGAGGTCGTCGATCTCTCCGGACATCGAGCCGGAGACGTCGGAGACCAGCGCGACTTCCAGTTCGTTCTGTTGGCCCGTGCCGGTCGGCTCGAAGACGTTGTCGCAGTCCTCGTCGTACCAGACGCAGACCTCGATCGCGTCGGCGAGTTCGCCGATTCCGTCGGTGTCCTCACCCTCGGCGTCGAATTCGGGCTCGGTCTGGCCGTTCTCGGCGTTACCGGTGATGTCGCCCACCATCCGGAGGTAGCCGGGGTTGTCGCAGATGTGGATGCTCACCGTGACTTCCCCGGAGTCGCCGGGCTTCACGTCTGAGAGGGTGAACATCGGGATCCCGTCGCCGTTGACGAGGTACTCGTCGGCCTCGGGGCTGCAGAAGTCGAACTGCTCGCCCTGGACGAGATCCTCCCACGCCTGCATATCGGCTGGCGAGGGAGCTTGGCCGAGGAGGTACCGGCCCGTCGATTCGTCGTCTTCGATGATCTCCTCGGCGTCGGGGTAGTCCATCGCTCTGACCGCGTCGATCCGCCCCGGGCCGCCGAAGTAGGTCGCTTTGTAGTCGAGTTTCAGGTCGAGCGTCCCGGCCTGGAGCCTGTTGTCAACGAACTCCTCCTCGTCGGAGAAGAACGCGCTGGTGCCGAGACCGGTCCCTGCGGAGGCGATGCCGACCGCTCCGAGGCCCGCGAGAAGGCGGCGCCGGGAGAGGTTGTACAGTGGTAGTTCGTCGTCTTGTGTCATTGTTGCGTTTTGTCTAGATCGTCTGTTGTCGATTCTCGTTTCCCAGCCACTGTGGATGGAAAGGACCCACCGGGGGAGTCGAACCCCCGTTATCGCCGGCGTGGGTCGGGATCAGGGATCAGGCGGCCACCTCCGGCCCGGAGCCGTCGTTGTGGCGCTCCTGCTCGGTGTAGAAGCCGAGGTCGAAGCCGAGCGTGTCGCCCTGAACCTCGTTGCCGATCTCGAACGGAAGCTCCCACGACAGCGCGACGCAGTGCATCACGCCGTCGCCGCGGAACGCCTCGCGGTCGGGGTCAGTGGGATCGTCGTTTAGTTCGTCGTAGAGCGTCGCGCGGTTGCCGTCGAGTGGGACGCCGTTGCCGTCGGCCAGAGCGGCCAAGACGTTGTCCAGCGTGTCCTGCATAATGACCTTCTCGGCGACCGTCTGCGCTGCGAGGTTCCCGAACACGCTCGGGATGTCGAGGGGGTCGTCGACGTCGTTGAAGAACGCCGGGTCGCCGCCCGACTCGCCGGCCGCGCCGGCCATCGCCAGGAGCGTGCTGGCACTGCCGTTGACGTTGATCGTGTAGACGTCGGTCGCGGGGCTCGGCGAGGCCGCCCGCGCGTCGTCCGCGGCGCCGGTCGGCGAGGAGAACTGTGTGCTCCCGGTTCCGTTGAACGACTCGCCGTCCGAGAGGACGATATTGCGCTTTTCGGCGCCGCTGCGCCCGTTGCTCGCGAGTTCGTCCTGGGCGTCGTCGACGCCCTCGCCGATGTAGGTGCCCGTCGCGATCGAGTCCGCGTTCGAGAACGGGTCCGGGTCGCCGTCGCCGTCGGCGGGATCGCTCACGTTCGGGTCGTCCCCGACGTTGTCGTTGGGGCCACCGGCGACGACGTTCGCGAGTTTCTGCCGGAGCCCGGAGAGCGCGCCGTCGACGACCGAGAGGTCCGTCGTCATCGGCTGGAGGATGCCGGTCCGGGGCTCGTCGTCATCACTGCCCTCGCCGTCGAAGTACGCGACGCCGACGTTGACGTCCGCGTTCTGCGACTGCAGGTAGTCGAGGAACTGGCGGGTCCCGAGTTCGACGAGGTCGATCTTCGTCGTCTCGGCGTAGGTGTTCCCGTTGACCTGGATCTCGTCGTTGCTGACGACGCCGCCGTACTGGTCGTAGAGCATCGACCCGGAGAAGTCCAGTGTCAGCATAATGTCGACGGGGTCTGCGCCGTCGTAGACGTTGTCACAGTCCTCGTCGTACCAGAGCCGCGCGTTGATGGCGCCCGCGAGGTCGGGGAGGTTGTCGGAGTCGACCGCCATCTCGGGCTCGGTGTGAACGCCGCCGGACTCGGAGACGTTGTCGGCCTGCATCCAGAGGTAGCCGGGGTTGTCACAGAGGTGTAGCGAGAAGGTGATCTCGCCGGAGTCGCCCGGTTTCACGTCGGTGAACTGCACGAGTGTGTCCATCTCCTCGCCGGTGACGGGATCGACGCCGAACTCCGCCTCCGACAGCGGGGGGATGTTCTCGCAGTTCAGCACCGGGATGTTCGCGCCGTTGCTGTCGTCGTCCTCCTCGTCCGGGTAGTCGCTGTACTTGGCGACTTCGCCGTCGATTTCGACCGACTGTTCGCCGTCGCCGTCGTGATCGGGGTGGGCGCTGACGAAGGTGTGGCCGTCGCCGAAGTCGTAGGTCTGCTGCCAGTCGACGAGCAGGTCGAGTTCACCGGCGACGATCGAGTTGTCGACGAACTCCTCCTCGTCGGAGAAGAACGCGCTCGTGCCGAGGCCGGTGCCCGCGGAGGCGAGCCCGACCGCACCGAGGCCGGCGAGCATCTTGCGGCGTGAGAGGGTGTACAGTTTGGGGTCGTTGGTCATTGTTGTGGGTTGTTGATTGGGTTCGTGTGGTAGTGGATCGTGATGTGTGTTCGATGCGGAGGACGTCTCCACCGAGGAGGGCCGGTCAGCGGGTGATCACTCGACGCTGATGTCGAATGCGACGCCCTCCTCGCTGCCGGGGTAGTCGCCCTGGACGTCGACGGTCACGTCACCGCTGATGGTGAACGGGTTCGCCACGTCCGCGGCGTCGGTGTCGAACACGAGGTACGTGACCTCGCGGTCGGAACCGTCGTCGTCGTTACTGGCCGAGATCGCGTCGGGACCGCTGAGGGTGACCGGGGTGCCGTCCAGGTCCAGCGCCAGGTTCGCGACGCTGACGGTGGCCTCGTCGGCCTTGGTCGTGATCGCGAGCTTCCCGCTGGGCGCGGTGATCCCGCTCCCGACGCTTACGCCGTCGAGGGTGAACGAGGCGTTCCCGCTACCGTCGTAGACGTAGCTGAACGGGACCGTGTCGCCGGGCGTCCAGACGTAGTTGGCCGTGTCGGCGCTCCCGACGTCGGGGCCGACGGCGACTTCCCACGAGCCCGAGGGACCGTTGTTGCCGTAGCGGCCGCGGGCGAAGGAGGTCTCCTGTTCGGTGGCGAACTCCTGCTGCTTGGCGAAGCCCTCGCCCGTCCGGGTAGTGACCGTCGGTGTGCAGGGGTTCGTCGTGCCGTCATTGTGGCGGGCCTGCAGCGCGTGGAACTCCAGCGCCATCGTCAGCGAGTCCGACTGGATCTCGTTGCCGACCTCGAAGGGGACCTCCCAGTAGAGGCACAGGCACGAGCCGGTGATGTAGTCGGGATCAGCTTCGACGACCTCGTCGTACGGGGACTGGTCGCCGGGGGCGAGCCCGGCGACGCCGTCGCCGTCGAGCGCCGCGCCGTTGGCGATGGCCGCGAACACGTCGACGAGGGATCCGGAGACGATCTCCTCGCCCTCGATCAGTTCCTCGCCGTCGACGTCGCAGTAGGAGAGCCGCGCATCGATGCTGTCGCCGAGTTCGCCGAAGTCCGGCGTGTCGTCGACCGCGCTCTCGGGCTCGTTCATACCGTTCTCGTCCTGCGAGATGTCACCGCACGCCCACACGTAGGCGGGGTTGTCCACGATCTCGAAACAGAACTCGACGTGGCCGGAGTCGCCCGGCTTCACGTCCCCGAGGTCGTAGAACATCCCGGCGGGGTCGCCATCCTGGGTTCCCATCGCGGTGTCGGCCATATTCTCGACTGCGCCGCCGCTGTCGTAGCTGGCCTCGTACTGGACGCGGAGGTCGAGCGTCCCCGCTGTCAGCGTGTTGTTCTCGAAGCTCTCCTCGTCGCTGAAGTACGCGGAGGTACCGAGACCGGCTCCTGCGGAGGCGAAGCCGACGGCACCGAGGCCGGCGAGCATCTTGCGGCGCGAGAGGCTGTACAGTTGGGAGTTGTTGTCGTTTGTCATTGGTTTGTCCTCCCGTCGGACCGTGAGACCGTCACTGGTCGTTTCGGGACAGCCTACCCCACAGCTCGGGGGGTATTACCTATGCGCCGATTCAGGCGTTAGAGCCCCTGAATCGCCGTTTTATAGGGCCTCGTTGCCTGATTCGACCGCTGGATACGAGGTCCGTACCGCCGTGTACTGTGTCTGTACCGGAACAGGTGTGCGTCCATACCGGTGTGATCCGGTATGCATACCAGTTGGTCCAGTGGACGTACCGGTTTGGGACGGTTCGTTCGGGGTTCTGTACGGTGAGCGTGCCGCATGGCGCCGAACGGCAGTCGACCCATAGCTATCCCCGGCGATCGCCTCTGAGAATCTGATGTTCCAGCGGTCCGTACTCCCGGAAGCGGAGGTGTATCACGTACTGAGTAACGCCCGCCGGCGCGAGGCGCTCGCCGAGTTGTGGACCCACCCGGAAGCGCTCTCGCTGCGTGAGCTCTCCGAGCGGATCGCTACGACCGAGTCCGGCCAGAGCCCCGCACCGCGGGCGCACCGCGAGAGCGTCTACAACGCGCTCCACCAGACGCATCTCCCGAAGATGGCCGATCTCGGGCTCGTCGTGTACGATCCCGACAGAAAGTTGGTGTCTGTGTGTCCGCAAGCGGGGCATCTCGGCCGCTATATGGATGTCACTACGCGTGCAGGCGTGACCTGGGGAGAGTACTACCGCGCGCTCGGCGTCGTGGGGCTGTTTGCCACGGTCGCGTCGCTCGCTTCGATCCCCGGCTTCGCCGCCGTCGATCCGCTCGTCCCCTCGACGGCGTTCCTCGTGCTCTTCGCCCTCTCGACGACCTACCAGCTTGCGGCCGCGCGACTCGGTGCGCGCGGGCGAGTCACGCGGGCCTGGGACCGCCTGTTCTGAGCGTGTTGGCCGTCCCACGTTGAATATTCTCGGGGTGAGGGTGCGAGCGACTGCACAGACGGCCGTCCGACAGGACGACTTGTTGCTTCCCCGTTCGGTCGAGAGACAGTATCGGGAGCGTTTGAGGAGACGACAGCGGGCTCCGTCGCTCGGGAGCCAACCGGGACCGCTCCGGGAGCGAGTATACGAACACGTCCGAGATCGCCGAAAGATATAGTAGCGTTTGCAATTCTTCTCTCATCCGATCGCCCGCTGTCTGGCGATCGGATGGGCAATCAGTTGCAAACGCTACTATAGTTCGGAACGCCCGGACGTGCTGTCCGTACCCCCTTAGCGAAGACGCGGCAGAAATGCCAGTTTCGTCGCTCAGAAAGTCGATTCCCCGTTTCCTCGGCACGCCGTATCGTCGGTCACTCCGCGGCAGCGACGGTCCGCGCGTCGGTCTCGAAAAGCCGGGCATCGCAGTCGACACAGGTGGCTGCGACGACTTCGTACTCGCGGCAGCAGGAGCGCACCGTCTCGGTCCCGAGTCGGATGTCACCCGCACAGAGTGGGCAGATTTCGAGACAGGCGCGGACCGCAGAGAGCGTCCGGCCGCGGGCGGCGTCCGGCACCGACACCCAATCGCCGGTCCACTCCGAGAGCGCCCGGTGGGCGGCGAGGTCGGCGACGAACGCGGCCCGCGACTCCCACTGACCGAGTACCGAACCGTCGACCAGGACGCGCCACGACGTACCGCTGGCGACGAACGACACGCGGTCGGGGTCGACAGCGAGCAGGTCGGATGCGACCGCGGTCATCGCCGCCTCGCTGTCGAGGGCGAATGCGGCCGTCTCGAAGCTGTGCTCGAAGTTCGATGCGAGTACGACGTCGTCGCCGTCGTCCACCACGACTCCGGACCGGTCGAGAAACGAAACTACGTCGAAGTCGACAGCTCCGGAAGCTCCCGGAGCGTCGACCTTCCCGAACCACGCGAGTACCCGGTCGGGGAGGTATCGTCTCGTGAGTTCGGGCGTCCCGGGGACGAGGTAGCCGCGAACGTAGATGCTCGCGAACGCCACAGCAGCGACGACGGTGGCGACTGGGGGCGAGACGAGCGCCACCACACCGGCGAGCGCCGCTGCGAGGGCGAGGTTGACGGCGGTGCAGGGGAGACACCGGTTGGCACCAGTGTACTCCGGGCGGCGAATGCGTGTCATAAACGATATCGGAGACTGTCGGATCATCTCTGTCTCCGATAGGGCCAGCAAAACGCATAGGTATGATCGGCATATCCGCCACGAGGACCTCATCCTGTCTGCTGTGCGTCTGTGAAGGATTTCGCGACCCCCGGAGGCGCCAATAGGATCAGTCGCGCGTCTTTGCTCACCGGTCACACAGTCCTGCGATCGAGTGTGCGATCAGTTGCGAACGCTACAGCATCTTGCAACAGCCGACAGTATGATCCCGCCAGGCTACCCTGGGTAAGACTACCATATTCCACGGTAGGTAGATTCATATCCACAACCATCAATAGAGTAATATGAATGGTTGGGGTCAAATATCGAAGCCGAAAGAGACCGGCGAGAACACGGACTCCCCGGACGACGGTGAACTGTCTCGGGAGACGGTTTTCAAGACGCTGGGCAGTCGGCGGCGTCGGTACGTGCTCCATTACCTGACGCAGGTAGACGGCCCAGTGACGGTCCGCGACCTCTCCGAGCAGATCGCGGCGTGGGAACACCATATCGAGCGGCGGGTGGTGACACCGAAACAGCGAAAACGGGTGTATACCGCGCTGCACCAGACACACCTCCCGACGATGGATCGACTCGGCGTCATCGAGTACGACAAAGACCGGGGGACGGTCGCGGTCACTGACCACGTTCAGACGTTCGAGGTCTACCTCGACGTGGTGCCACAGGACGACATCCCGTGGAGTCAGTTCTACCTCATATTGGGGAGCGTCCTGTCGGTTCTGGTCGTGGTCGCGGCGCTCGGATTTCCCCCGTTCTCGTACGTGGGTGGGTTCGGATACGCGGTGTTCGTCGCCGTATCGTTCACAGCCGCTGGCGTCATCCACACGATCCGCGACCGGCGGACACTCATCGGAAGCACCGCGGTGCCGCCGGAGATCGAACCGCCGCAGGAGCTCGCAGAATATCCCTGAGACGGGTGAGTGATCCCCGCGCTGAAGCGCGAGGCCTTCTCCTCGCTTCTCGATAAACACGCATCCGGGAGCGACAGCGGGCGATCGGTCGCAGAATCAACTGGAGGAGTGAGACTGTGGGAGAAAATCGGTGTCGGTTCCGAGTGGCGCCTTTCGGCTACCTCGTGTCGATGCAGACTGTCGGACTCCCCGTTGCAGATGACTTGTCAAAAAAGGCCGAAGAGAGTTTGTACGGACGTATTTCAGGGAGTATCAGACGCGTTCGGCCGACTCCACGTCGGTGCGGTCCGGCGTCGCCTCGGCGGCCTCTCTGATGTCGTCTTCGATCTGGTCACGTCCCCGCTTGAATTCACCCATCGCCTGCCCGGAAGAGCGAGCGAGTTTCGGGAGTTTGTCTGCGCCGAAGAGCAGCACGACGAGGAGGAGTATAACGAGCATTTCCGGACCGCCTGGGATTCCGATGAACGCCGGTAAGAGTGTGTCCATACCGCCAGGAAGGGCAGGGACGGAGATAACTATGGCGACCCTACCGACTCGCCGTCTGCACTGCAATCCCGTCCGAGGGAGACTCCCGGAGATGCCATCCCGGGGGGCGCAATCGAAACGGCGGATCCGGTTCACTTCTCGACGACGAGCAACGCCACCCGTTCGAGGACCAGCGACGCCAGATCGCCGTCGACGACGGCGAGTTCGGCGCCGTCGATATCGTAGTACTCGCGGACGCGCTCGGGGTCGTACTCCCCGAGTGTCGGCTCGACACTATCGAGGACGCGCGATCGAATCGCGTCAGCTGCGGCCGCCTCCGCGGTGTCCGGATCCATCGGCTCCGTTCTGTCGCCGCTACCGGCTCCCTCGGGCTCGTCGCCCGATGCAGACGATCCTCCGCTCGGGGCGTCGACGAGGACGACGACGCGGTTCTCACCGGCGGAGACGCCGAGTTCGAGCGCGTCGCTGATCTGCCGGCGGCCGGCGGCGTACAGCAGGATCTCGACCGCCCGGTCGCGGGCGACGTTCTCGCCGCGTTCGATGGCTCTGTCGGCCAACTCGACGGCGCGTTCGAGGTGGCGTTCGCTCACGACGTACCGGGCGTCGAACGCCTGGATCGTCGCGCCGGTCTCGGCGGCGATCTCGCCGATCGTCGCGACGAACGCGTCGACGTCGTCGACGGCCACCGTGCCCTCGACGAGCCTCATTCGGGTTCACCTCCATCGCCCGACGCTCTCGCTCTCACCCGAAATCACCCAGGCTGGCCTGTTCTTCGGGGTCGGACTCGCCACCTTCGTGCTCTCGCCCCTCCGGGCCGGTGGAGATCTCTGTGGTCGACGCCGACTCTCCGCCGCCGTCGGCCTCGGAGACCTCGTCCATCGACGGGTCCTGCCGCCCGACGTTCTCTAAGATGTTCTCGGCGGTCTTGCGACGGCCCCGGAGCGCCCGGAGGATCACGGATTTGTCCGCCTCGCGGAGTTCCGCGCGCGTCTCAATGCCCGCCTCGTAGAGCCGCCGGGCGCGCTTCCGACCGACGCCGCGGATTCCCGCGAGATCCAGGAGTTCCTCGCGAACGCCGTACTCGACGCGCTTTTTCGCCTCGCGGACGGGCACGACCGGCAGGCCGAGTTCGCCGGCGAGTTGCTCTGCGGCCCCCAGCAGCCACTCGGCGGTCTCGACTTTCCCGCGGATGTCGCCCGGGCCGACGCCGTACCGCTCGGTGATCCGGTCCTCGTCGACCTCGTTGGTCCAGTCCTCCAGGAGCTTCGCCGTCTTCAGCGCCGAGAGCCACTCCTCGAAGCGGACGTCCTCGTACTCGGAGGGCGTCCGGCCGAGCAGTTCCGATTCGCGCTCGTAACACACCTCGGTGTACGTCTCGCGGTCACCGGATTTGAGGTACAGCTGGTACATATCCGGCGTCCGGGAAACGAGATGAAAGAGGCCGAGCGCGGTCGGGTAGGTGGGTTCGTCAGTCGGCGCTGACTCTGCCCCGTCGGACGTCTCCGCCTCGTCGCCGACCGGTTTCGTCTCCGGTCTCGCGTCGCCGTCGGGCGTCGACGACGCCAACTCGCTGGCGCGCTGGAAGCCGGGCGCATCTCCATCCGGGCCGTCGCGGTCGACCTGCCCAGCGGCGGGCGACCCGCTGCCGTCCCCGTCTGCGTCGCCGCCCGCGAGCGCGCGGATCATCTCCCCCCGGTTCGATTCGGCCCACTCCAGGCCGTCGATGATCTCCGCGGCGGTCATCGGATCGAGGTAGAGCCGCGAGACCGTGTGTCCGATACTCGTCGCCGTCAGCGACCCGTCCTCGCGCTCGAGGAATCCGTTGCGGTCGAGATACGCGAGGACGTCGTCGGCGACCGTCTCCAGCCGACCGGACTCGTCGGTCTGGGTGGCGTACAGGGTCCGATCGAGGAAGTCGAGCAGCCCCGAGCGGGTGTGGGCGAACCCGGAGGCGACGGTCGCGAGGACGTGCGTCCGGAGCGCCGGCTCGGCGGCCAGTTTCGAGCGGATCGGCTCCGGGTCCGCCCAGATGTATCGCTCGAACAGTTCATCGCGCGTGTCGGCGTCCTTCGCCAGCAGCACGGCCTCGCCGTAGGGGTCGAGACCCGGCCGGCCGGCGCGGCCCATCATCTGGTGGATTTCGAGGACGTCGAGCGGTTTCATCCCGCCGAACTCGCCGTCGTAGCGCCGCCAGTCCCGGACGATCACCCGGCGGCTGGGCGTGTTGACGCCGGCCGCGAGCGTCGGCGTCGCCGAGATACACTTGACGAGGCGGTCCCGAAACGCGTCCTCGACGAGCGAGCGGTGCTCGGCGGCCAGGCCGGCGTGGTGGAACGCCGCCCCCTTCGCGACGCAGTCGGCGAGGGTGTCGCTGGTTTCGGCGTCCGAGACGTCCCGGATCTCTGCGGCGAGTTCCGCGAGTTGCCCGCGCTCGTCGTCGGTGAGGTGCCGCTCGGTGACGTCGCGCAGTCGCTTGGCCGCCGCCTCGGCGTTCCGCCGGGAGTTCACGAAGACGAGCGAGGAGCCCTGGTCGGTGGCCGAGACCGTTTCGGTGGAGTCGGCATCGCGTGCGTCCCCGCTTGCAGAGTCGTCTCCGTCTGCAGAGTCGTCCCCGTCGAGCGCATCGTCCACGAGCGCGGCCGTGGGTCGCCCGCCGGACTCGACCCGGACCTCGCGTTGACTGCCGTCGTCGAACGTGATCGCGTTGCCGTAGTGGACGCCCGTCCGGAGGTCGATCGGCCGCCACGCCGATTCGATCAGTTCGGCGTCGAGCCACTCGGCGATGACATCGGCGTTGCCGACGGTCGCCGAGAGCGCCACGACCTGCAGTCCGGGGTTGAGCGTGCGGAGTTTCCCGAGCGTCACTTCGAGCGTGGGGCCGCGGCCCGCGTCGTCGACCAGGTGAACCTCGTCGGCGACGACGCAGGAGAGGTCGTCGATCCACGCCGCGCCGTTGCGGATCAGGGAGTCGACCTTCTCGGAGGTGGCGACGATGATGTCCTGCGAGGCCAGCCACTCGCCGTCGGCGTCGTAGTTGCCCGTCGAGACGCCCACGTCGAAGCCGTACGCCTCCCAGCGCTCGAATTCCGCTTTCTTCTCGGAGGCGAGCGCCCGCAGCGGGACGATGTAGAGGGCCTTGCCGCCGGAAGAACCGCCCGGCGGTTCTTCCGAGCCGTCCGAGCGCGGCTCGGAGACCCCGCGGGCGACGCTCGACAGCATCGCCAGTTCCGCGATTAGCGTCTTCCCCGAGGCGGTCGGGACCGCGGCGACGAGACTCTCGCCGCGGGTGACCCCGGCCTCGACGGCGGCCGTCTGCGGCGGATAGAGCTCCTCGATTCCCTCCTCACGCAGGTGGTCGGAGACATCGGCGGGCAGTTCGGGCACCTCCTCCGGTTCCATTACGGCCGGCTACGCCGTGCTCGGATTTAAACGGTCGGAGAGTAGCCGAGTTGTTCGGCGCGAGTTCGACGATGTCGACGAGGGCTACCGGTACGGCGCCAAGGATATGTGCCCGGTGGACGAACGGCGCGTATGAAGATCCGCTACGATCGGGAGACCTGCATCGGGATGTTCCAGTGTGTCGAGGAGTGGGACGCCTTCGAGAAGAACGTCGACGCCGGCAAGGCAGAACTCGCCGGCGGGGAGGAACTCGAGGAGGGCGTCTTCGAGCGCGAGGTCCCGGACGGCGCCGAACTCGACGCGGAGTTCGCCGCCCGCGCCTGTCCGGTCGACGCGATCGAACTGTACGACGACGGCGAACAGATAATCTAGCCGATCGGCGGCACCCACCGAAAACCAGCACAACCGTTATATACGTTCGCGAAGAGTTTTACTGCCGAGGGAAGTTATGAGCCGTCACAACCGCGGTCAGAACCTTTCGGAGTGGGCGGATCTCGTCGGAGCATCGCTGCCGGACTCCGTCGAGGATCTCGACGACGTGGGAGGAAGCGTCGACGCCTACGTCGAAACGGAGACCGGGGAACCGTTCGGGTACGAGTTCGGAGACGGGGAGCGGAAGGGATAGCTCGATCACACCCGCGCTGAACTCCCCGCCGCCGATCCACCAGACAGGCGTCCGTACGTGTCCGGCTTCACTTTCACCGTCGTCGGCGAACCCTTAACAGCGATGGCGCCGTATCGGGCGTGATGGCGGCCACCAACGACCCCGCGTACGTGGACCACCCGCTCCTGCGTCCGGACTTTATCGAACGCCGACTCTACCAGATCCGGCTGGCGGGGACCGCACGGGAGTCGCACACGCTCGTCTGTCTGCCGACCGGGCTTGGCAAAACCACCGTTAGCCTGCTCGTGACCGCCCACCGGCTGCAGGAGGTGGGCGGGAAGGTGCTCTTTCTGGCGCCGACGAAACCGCTCGTCCAGCAACACGCCGAGTTCTACCGCGAGGCCCTGGAGATCCCCGACGAGGAGATCGTCGTCTTCACCGGCGAGATCCGCCCGGAGGACAGGGCCGACCGGTGGACCGACGCGCGGATCGTCATTGCGACGCCGCAGGTGGTCGAAAACGACCTCGTCGGCAGTCGCATCTCGCTTGCGGAGGTCACTCACCTGACGTTCGACGAGTGCCACCGTGCCAGCGGCGACTACGCGTACGTCTACATCGCCGAGCGGTACCACGCCGACGCCGAGAACCCGCTCGTGACCGGGATGAGCGCCTCGCCCGGTGGCGACAAGGAGGCGATCTTACAGGTGTGTCAGAACCTCGGCATCGATCAGGTCGAGGTGATGACCGAAGATGACGCCGACGTCGACGAGTACACCCACGACACCTCCGTGGAGTGGGAGCGGATCGAGTTGCCCGACGAGATCCTCCAGATCCGCGACGCGCTCAACGAGGTGATCAAAGACCGCCTCCAGAAACTGAAGTCGCTGGGGGTGACGAACACGACCCAGCCCGACGTCTCACAGAAGCAGTTGAACCGGATGCGCGGGAAGTTACAGGAGTTGATGAACGCCGACAAATCCGAGGGCTACAAGGGGATGTCGACGCACGCGGAGGTGATGAAGCTCCGGCGGGCGGTCGAACTCGTCGAGACGCAGTCCGTCGAATCGGTCTGCCGCTACTTCGAGCGCCAGCGGAACGCCGCGCGGTCGTCTGGCGCCTCGAAAGCCAGCCAGCGGCTCGTCGCCGAACCGAAGGTTCGGGAGGCGATGCGACTCGCCGAATCGTTCGACGGCACCCACCCCAAGTTCTCGCGGGCGCGGATCCTGCTCGCGCAGACGCTCGGCATCGAGGGCGGCGAGCGCGTCATCGTCTTCACCGAGTCCCGCGACACCGCCGAGGCGCTGACGGACTTTCTCTCGGCGTCGTTCGACGTCCGCCGGTTCGTCGGGCAGGGCGACAAGGAGAGTTCCGAGGGGATGACACAGACGGAACAGCAGGAAACCCTCGACGACTTCCGGGCCGGGGAGTTCGAGGTGCTGGTCTCGACGTCCGTCGCCGAGGAGGGACTGGACGTCCCCGAGGTCGACCTGGTGCTCTTCTTCGAGCCCGTGCCGACGGCCATCCGCTCCATCCAGCGGAAGGGGCGGACCGGCCGACAGGCCGAGGGTCGCGTCGTCGTCCTGCTGGCAGAGGACACCAGAGACGAGGCGTACTTCTGGATCTCCCGCCGGCGCGAGAAGGAGATGGAGTCAGAGCTTCGGGAGCTGAAAAGCGTCGTCGGCGACATCGAGTCGGAACTCGATCCGCCCCAGCGGGACCTGGAGGCGTACGACGATAGCGACGGCGACAGCGACCCCGACGGAGCCGAGGGTAGCGGCACCGACAGCGACGGTGAGGGAACCGGCATCGACGCTGATGACACCGACAGCGAAGGTGGGGCTGACGTCGATGCCGATGACACCGACAGCGAGGGAACCGGAGCGGACGCCGACGCCACGGCAGCTGTCGCAGCCGATTCAGGGGGCGAATCGGCGTCTCGATCGACGGCCCAGTCGAACGGACAGGCTGGCCTGACGGACTTCGGCCTGACCGCGGAGGAAGTCGATCGAGCCCGCGGGGACGAACGGGACGGCGAAAGCGACACCGAAAGCGAGACGCCGGAGGAAGCGGGCGTCGACGCCGAACCCGAGAGTGAAGACGAAGCCGGGACCGACGACGGCATCGTCGCCACCGCCGAGGGCGACGAAGCGGAGACAGAAATCGTCGTCGACCAGCGCGAACTCGACGCCGCAGTGGCGAAAGACCTCTCGAAGCGCGACGGCGTCCGGACCCGCCTGGAGACGCTCGCGGTCGGTGACTACGTGCTCTCGGACCGCGTCGCCGTCGAGCGGAAGTCGGTTTCGGACTTCCTGGATACGCTCCTGGACGGCGAGCGCTCCCTGTTCGAGCAGATCGGCGACCTCGCCCGCGCGTACGCTCGCCCCGTCTTGATACTCGAAGGCGAGGGACTCTACGAGGAGCGCAACGTCCACCCGGGCGCGATCCGAGGAGCGCTCGCCTCGCTGGCGGTCGATTTCGACGTGAGCGTCCTACAGACCGGCGACGAAGGGGAAACCGCGGAACTCCTGCTGACGATCGCCGAGCGCGAGCAGACCGAGCGGGATCGGACCGTGAGCGTCCACGGGGAGAAGAGCGCGAAGACGCTGGCAGAACAGCAGGAGTACGTCGTCTCGGCGATCGCCGACATCGGCCCGGTGACCGCTCAGTCGCTACTCGACGAGTTCGGCACCGTCGAGGCAGTGATGACCGCCCGGGAGGAGGACCTCCGGGCGGTCGACGGCGTCGGCGAGGTGACCGCAGAACGGATCCGCGAGGTCGTCGGCAGCGAATACGAGTAGTGTGGGGCGAGAGACAGACGCGAGAAAGGAAGCGGGAAACTGGAGACCTGAGAGCCGGCGAAAGTGAGACGGAATTTACGCCGAGAGCGGCTTCGATGCGCCGGAAGTCGATTGCGCAGCGATGACGCCGTCCCGGATAACGCGGATCTCGTACCCGTCGATCTCGAACCGGATCTCGGAGACGCCGCGTGACCGCTGATCGGGCAACAACGCCGCGATCACGGCCTCGATGTCGACGGAGTCGGAGAGGGTCAGACCGTCGTCGATCCCATCGATCCCACGGACCGCATCAGTGAGTGCGACTAACAGTTCGTCTTGGGTCTCCCAGGTTTCGCGCGTGAGTACCGACCACGAACCGGACGAAGCGGGCTTTGGGTCGAAAGCTTCGGACATATCGGGGACTGAGCCCCCCGCAACTAAAAGGTGCGGTTCAAAATGTCGTTCCTGATAATCGGTCAGCGAGCGCCGGCGTCGATGCCATCGTCCACTCGGAGCAGATAGTACGGAGTCCGGTATCCCGGCCAGAGGGCCTACGCCGAGTCGCTGGGGCCCTCCGTGGATTCGCCGCTCCGCGCATCGTCGTCAGCCAGGGCCGCAGACTCGCCCGGGTGCAGTTCCCGTGACAGGAGCGTCGCCGACTCCACGAACAACCCGACGGCCAGCGGTCCCGCGACGACGCCGATGGGGCCGAGCGTAAGCACGCCGCCGAAGAAGCCGATGAAGTAGAGACTCCCGGGAATGTCGGCGGTCTGGCGGGCGAGTCGGGGACGGATGAGAACGTCGGGTAGCAGAGCGATCACGAATCCGCCGACCAGGAAGACGGCCACTCCCCGCAGCAGTTCGCCGACGGCGACGTGGTACGCCGCAAGCCCCGCGAGCAGGACACTCGGACCGACGATCGGGATGAACTGGAGGACCGCCGATACGGTCGCTAAAGCGATCACTGCCTCGTACCCGAGGAAGAAGAACACCGGGAGCGCGAGGACGAACGTTCCGAGCGCAGTCGCGGCCTGCAGCACGTAGATGGCGAACAGTGTCTCCCTGGCGCGGTCGTTCAGCGCCCTCGCGGCGTCGTGATAGGCGGAGGGAACGAGCGCGATCACGGCACGCTGGGCGTCTTCACCGTAGAACAGAAGCGAGTACACCAGAAAGACGAAGACGGTGACTTTGATGACGAGAACGGGGGCTGCTGTGGCCGCACGGCGCGCCGCCCGCTCGATGACCAGGATCGTAAATTCGCTGACGGCCTCGAGCGTGAGCGCGTACTCGAACCCGAAAAGGGAGATAGCGAGATCGTCGGGCAGCAACCCGAGAAGCGCCACAAGCGAGTCGGAACGGAAGTAGACGACCACGACGAGCGGAACGAAGACGAAAAGCGCCATCAGGAACGCACCGAAGGTCGCGCCCGCGCTTGCGATCCGGCGCGACTGACCGCGGGCGACCAACTCTCTGCGGAGCGGCCAGAGCACGTACGCGACCGTGACGGCGAAGAAGACGGTCCCCAGCACCGACTGGAGGAGGACCGACGCGAGCAGTCCAGCGAGGACGAACAGGCCACCGAGGACGTACCGTCTGTTGAGTGGCACGGTCGACTCTTACGGCGAAGTGACAAGAGCGTTACTTCCGTCCCGTCCTGTCAGACAGAAGTCCCACGATTTCAGTCCATCACCGTTAAATACCACCCAGTATGATTACCTGGTAATGAAGCGACGAACGTTCCTGCGCGTGGCCGGTGCTGGGAGTGTCGCCGGCCTCGCCGGGTGTGCCGGCAGCGACGGCGGAGCGACGGATACGGCGACCGACACGGAGGCGACAACTGAAAGCGACACGGCCACCGGAACGACCGCGGGGAGCACCGACTCCGAGCCGCCGGAACTGATCGTCTCGACGTACGGGGCGTTCGTGGACGCGCCGTCTACGAGCCCCGGGCCGTGGCTCAAGGAGACCTTCGAGTCGGAGTTCGACGCCACGCTCACGTTCGAGACGCCCGACAGCGAGATCAACCACTACATCGAGCGCGGCCTGCAGGGCGTCGACATCGAGGCCGACGTCTACGTCGGGCTCAACGTGGATATGCTCGTCCGGATCGACGACAAACTCGACGACGGGCTGTTCACGACCGTCGACGGCCTGGCGGGCCAGGACGACGTGAAGGAGTCGCTGCAGTTCGATCCCGACGGGCGGACCGTTCCCTACGACACGAGCTACGTCAGTATCGTCTACAACGAGACGATGGGCGAGGACGGCGAGTACGTCGCGCCGGAGACGTTCGACGAACTGCTCGACCCGGCCTTCGCGGGCGACCTGCTCACCCAGAACCCGACCGCGAGTTCGACGGGGAAGTCCTTCCTGCTCCACTCGATCAAAGCGAAGAGCGAAGACGGCTATCTCGACTACTGGCAGCAGTTGCAGGACAACGACGTTCGAGTGGTGGCCGACTGGGACACCTCCTACGATCTGTACACCGAGGAGGAGGCGCCGATGGTCGTCTCCTACTCGACCGATCAGGTGTACGCCAACCGCTACGACCAGGACATGGCGAAACACCAGATCCGGTTCCTGAACGACCAGGGCTACGCCTACCCCGAGGGGATGGCGCTGTTCGAGGGGACCGACCGACCCGAACTCGGCCGGCGGTTCCTCGAATTTATGCTCCGGCCCGACGTGCAGGGGGAGATCGCCCAGCGCAACGTCGCGTTCCCGGCGACCACGTCCGCCGAACTCCCCGAGGAGTTCGCGCAGTACGCCAAAGAACCGCCGGAAGGGGTCACTTTCACGTACGACGAACTCCGAGGCAACGTGAGTGAGTGGACCGAGGCGTGGGAACGACAGTTCGCGAGCAAGTGAGGACGGCGCAGACGAGGGTCGAGGTCTGAGAGCCGTGAATCCAGACGCCCTTCCGTCCGTGCCGGGTCGTCTACGCGCGTTCCTGTCGGCTGTCGAGGCACGGGCGCTCACGCTCGTCGCGGCGGCGACGGCGCTCGTGTTGCTCGTCGTCTTCTACTACCCGGTCGCGACGGTGTTCGTCGAGGCCGTCGTCGTCGACGGCCGTCCGACGGTCGAACCGCTCGTGTCCGTCCTCTCCTCGCGGTTCTACCTCGTCGACATCTTCGGGTTCACGGCGTACCAGGCACTGCTCTCGACGATCGCGTCGGTGGTCCTGGGACTGCCCGGCGCGTGGCTCCTCGCGCGCTTCGAGTTCTCCGGCCGGGAGACGCTCCGCTCGTTGACGATCCTCCCCTTTGTGATGCCCTCGATCATGGTCGCGATCGGGTTCGTCGCCACGTTCGGCAAGAACGGCACGCTCAACGCCATCCTGCAGACGCTCGGGCTGCCGACCGTCGAACTGCTGTTTTCGCTGCCGGCCATCGTGATCGCCCACGCGTTCTACAACGCGCCGCTCGTCGCGCGGGTGACGACCGCTGCCTGGGAGAGCGTCGACGCCTCGGCGATCGAGACGGCCCGGAGCCTCGGCGCGTCGCCGACGCGGGCGTTCCGCGACGTCGTCCTCCCGCAGCTTTTGCCCGCGGTCGCCATCGGCGCGACGCTGACGTTCGTGTTCACGTTCGCCTCGTTCCCGATCGTCCTCGCGCTCGGGGGCTTCCAACTCGCCACGGTCGAGGTGTTCATCTACTCCCGCATCCAGAACCTCGCGTACGCCGAGGCGGCCGCACTCGCGGTCATCGAGACGGTGATCTCCTTGGGGCTGACGTACCTGTATCTCCGTTACGAGGGGCGCCAGCGTGCATCCGGACAGGGTGCGCGTCCGCAGCCCCGGCGGTCGCTGTGGCCCGGGTCGTGGACACCGCGGGAGATCGGCACACGGGCGGGAATCGCCGTCTACGCCGTCGCCCTCGTCGCGGTGTTCGTCCTCCCGATCGCCTCGATGCTCCTGACGAGCCTGACGGGCTCGAACGGGGCGATCACGCCCGAGCACTACCTGTTCCTGCTCGAACGCCAGCAGACCGGCGCGTCGTACCAGGTTCGCCCCCTGCCGGCGATCCGGAACTCGCTGCTTTTCGGTGGCGCCACGCTGCTCGTCGCGGTGCCGATGGGAGTCGTCCTCGGCGTATTGACGACGCGGCAGTTCCGCGGGCGCGCCGTCGTCGACGCGCTGGCGATGGCGCCGCTCGCGGTCTCGGGGATCGTCGTCGGCCTCGGGCTCCTCCGGGGGCTCGTCTTCGGCGTCGAGGCGTTCGGCACGCGGATCCAGGTGACCGGGGCGCTCGCGATCATCGCCGCACACGCCGTGGGCGCGTACCCGTTCGTGACCCGCAGCGTCGCGCCGCTCTTGGGGAATCTCGATCCGCGACTGGTCGAATCCGCCCGGAGCCTCGGCGCGAGTCGCGTGCGGGCGCTCGTCGACATCGAGTTGCCGCTCGTCGCCGCCGGCGTCGTCGCTGGCGCGGCCTTCGCGTTCGCCATCAGCATCGGCGAGTTCGACTCGACGATCGTACTCGCGGAGGGGTCCAGCAGCTACACGATGCCCATCGCTGTCGAGCGCTACCTCGGCCGCCGGCTCGGACCGGCGACGGCGATGGGCTGTCTCCTGCTCGCAGTCACGAGCCTGAGTTTCGTCGTGATCGAGCGGTTCGGCAGCCGATACGGCGGTCGAGGGGGGTTCTGAGTATGCAATCAACACGCCACCGGGGGATCCACAGATGGAACTGACGCTCACGAACGTACGGAAGAAGTACGGCGAGGCGGTTGCGCTGGGCAGGGAATCCGCAGGGGTCGACCTGACCGTCGAGGACGGCGAGTTCTTCACGCTGGTGGGGCCCTCCGGGTGCGGGAAAACGACGACACTGCGACTCGTCGCCGGATTCGAACCGACGACGACCGGGCGCATCGCGTTCGACGGCCGGGAGATGGCCGGCGTGCCGCCCGAGGACCGAAACGTCGGCGTCGTCTTCCAGAACTACGCGCTCTTTCCGCACCTCTCCGTCGCGGAGAACGTCGCCTACGGACTCCGGTTCGACGACCCGCCCGGCGGGGAGAGCCGCGAGAAGCGCGTTGCGTCGCTTCTGGAACTCGTCGACCTCCCGAACACTGGGGAGCGGGATCCCACGGAACTCTCCGGCGGGCAACAGCAGCGCGTCGCCCTCGCAAGAGCGCTCGCACCTGGGCCCGACCTGCTGCTGCTCGACGAACCGATGAGCGCGCTCGACGCCCGACTCAGGGAACGGCTTCGGATGCAGATCAAGGAGATCCAGTCGACGCTCGGGATCACGACGCTGTACGTCACCCACGACCAGGAAGAGGCGCTTGCGGTCTCCGACCGCGTCGCGGTGATGAACGACGGTCGGATCGAGCAAGTCGGGACACCGCGGGGGGTTTACCGACGCCCGGCGACTCGGTTCGTCGCGGAGTTCGTCGGCGACAACAACGTGTTCGACGGCCGGGTCGTCTCCGTCGAGAGACGCACCGAGTCGACCGGATCTCCAGTGGAAACAAAGGGGGATTCGGAGACGGGTGGAGAGCGATCAACGGGCGAACTATACGCTGGCCGGATCGAGGCCGACGGGACGACGTTCGCGGTGACGACGGCGCGAGCGCTGGCGGTGAACGACCGGGTGACGTTCTGCGTTCGCCCGGAGCAACTGAGAGCGATCGACGACGGAGAGCGGCAAAACGGTACGGACGCGTCGAACCTGCTCGAAGCGTCAGTGTCGAAAACGGAGTTCCTCGGCGAGTCGACGCGGTCGTATCTGGAGTGGCAAGGACGGGAGTTGCGGGTCCGGTCACCGGACCCGCTCGACGGCGACGTCCGCGTGGGATTCGATCCGGGCGACGCACATCTCGTCGAAGTCGAGGGTGAGTAAGCTCGAAGCGCATCACTCCGGCGTTTCAGGGCGCGACGCCGACGGTGAGAAGTGTCCCGTAGGTCCGGTACCGTTCGACCATCGCCTCGCGGGAGTCCCACTCCTCGGTGGGGAACGCCTCGGCGGGCGGGATTTCGATCTCCCGATCCGGGATCGAATCCTGTTCGGCGACGTGGAGGCCCGCCTCGCGGAACGCCTCGCGGTACTCCGCCCGAGACCAGCGGGTCATCTCGATGTCGATGTGCTCCTGCCACGCGTGGGAGTGGACGTTCTCCTCGTAGTAGTTCACCGCGCAGTAGAACGTCCCGCCCGGCGCGAGGATCCTGGCGACCTCTTCGAGCGTGTGGCCCGGGTCCCGCGCGTAGTAGAACGCCTCCATACTCCAGATGTGGTCGATACTATCGGCCGCGAAGGGCAGGTCGTCGAAGTCGCCGACGGCGAACGCGACGTCCGAATCGTCCGTGTACGAGCGGGCGTTGCGCGCCATCGCGGGCGACCCGTCCAGCCCGTACACTCGGCCGGCGTCTTTCGTCTCTCGGAGTGCGCGGCCGGCGTACCCGCTACCGCATCCGAGATCCAGGACGGTGTCACCTGGTTCGATCGGCATCCGCGCGAGCGCGTGTTTCGCGGTGTGCCAGTGTCGCTCCTCCATTCCCTTGTCGCGCCCGTCGGCCGCCCAGGCGTCGAACTCGTCTCTGACGCTCATATCCCCCGATGATCCGGCGCGGACAAGAACCGTCGGGTTTCCTCCGGGTGCTTCGGACGGCGGACAGGTGCGTATCCCGGCGGTGAGAGCGGAGAGTATATCCTGTCCGGGGGAAGACAGGAGATATGGCTCGTGGCCGTCGGTTCGCGCTCACGGACACCGCACAACAGATCGTCGGGGGGTTCCTCCTCGCGGGGCCCTTCGTCGTCACCGAGGAGGTGTGGGTGCTCGCCGAGAGTATGTCCGTAGTGCAGGCGCTTTTCACCGTCGTCATCGTCTTCACGATCGGCTACGGCGCGCTGTACAAGGCCGACGACAGGGATCCCGATCGGGAATCCGACGTCGGCGGGGTGCCGCTGCGGTTCATCTCCCTGATCGCGGTCTCGTATCTCTCGGTGTTACTCCTCGCGGTCGCGTTCGACGCGCCGGGGACGTTTCTCGGCGGCACAGGGGCTGCATCCGGCGTGCTCTTCGACGGAGTAATCGACAGCGCGGTCGTCAAAACGACGGCGAAAGCAGTCAGTATCGGTGCCGTCTTCAGCGTGATCGGCGCGGCGACCGCCGACTCGCTGTACTGACACCCTCCCCCTGCGACCGGTTCCGAGCGTGAATACGCCCGAACGGCCCCGACTCGTCGGGATCAGTCGTCTGGAACGTGTGAGCGGATCCCCCGCACGGTTAAGTCGACAGGGCCGATTTGATCCGGTATGGATTACCAGCTCGCTATCGAGAACGCGCCGGACACCGTCCCCGGTGGCACAGGCATCTTACTGCTCCACCCGAGCATCGGCGAGACCGACCGGATCGACACCGACTTCTTCAAAACCGACACCGATCACTTCCTCATCGTCTCGACCCGGACGACCGCCAGGGAAGTCGAACAGAAACTCGAACACTACGACGTCGACGAGTCGCGGGCGGACATCCTCGATACGCTGTCGGTCGAGCGAGGGTACTCCCGCTGGCGGACTGACAACGTCCACTACGTCTCCGCGCCCGACGACCTCGACGGGATCGTGACGCAGGTGACGGACTTTCTGGAGTCCCACGAGGGCAAACTGCGGCTCAGCGTCGATTCGGTGACGGAACTGGCCTACTACGCCGACGTCGACGGGGCCTACGACGCCACCCGCAAGCTCCTCGATCTCCTCGATAAACACGACGCGGTCGGGCTGTTCCACCTCTCGAATGAGGTCCACGACGCGGAGACGATCCAGCGGTTCCGGGAGCTTTTCGACGGCGTGGTCGAACTGGATCTCGACGGGGGCGTCGAAGCGGATTTCTGATACTGATTACGCTCGTCTCTCCCCGCCAAGCGCCGTCGAGGGGGTGATGCTCGGCAGGAAACAGTGAGAGTAATCAGTATGACGCTGTCGGTTGTCGCGCCTGATGCAACGCCCATCGAGAACGCCGAACTGCTAGTGAGGTGATTGCCGGGCCGACTGTAGAACTTTTATTACCGCGGCAGCCATCGTTTCAGTAATGCTGCACAGCAAAGGACCACTGCTCTCTGTGGATCTCACAGCGCAGGACACACACACAGAGGATATCGACGACGTACTCGAATCGTACATCGGCGGACGAGGCGTGGGCACGAAACTCGTCCACGACCGCGTCCCGTTCGACGCCGACCCGCTCGGCACCGAGAACCGGCTCGTGTTCACCACGGGGCCGATGCAGGCCTCGCAGATGAGCTTCACGGGGCGGATGAACGCCACTGCGGTGTCACCGCTGACCGACGGGCTGCTCTCGTCGAACGCCGGCGGATTCATGTCGCGGCACTTCGCGGACACCGGCTACAGCGCCGTCGAGTTCGCCGGCGAGAGCGACGAACTCCTCGTCGTCCACGTCACCGACGAGGGCGTCGAATTCGAGCCGGTCCCGGATCTCGCGGGCGCCACCGTCCCCGAGACCTGCGAGTACATCCGCGAGGAGCACGACCTCGACGCGGACCACGTCGCGTGCATCGGGCCAGCGGGCGAAAACGAGGTCCGGTTCGCCTCGGTGATGACCACCGAAGAGCGGGCCTTCGGCCGCGGCGGCCTCGGAGCCGTCCTCGGCGCGAAGAACGTCAAGGCGGTCACCTTCGACGGCGACTCGGCCCCGGAGATCGAGATCCCGGCCGGACAGATGGAGATTCACCGCGAGGCCGCGACCGACGACCACATCATGAAAGAGCAGGGAACGGTCGCCGTGATGGATCTCGCAAACGAGAAGAACGGCCTGCCGTCGTATTACTTCTCGGAACAGTCCTTCGAGGGCGTCGAGGGGATCAACGGCAGCGCCGTCGCCGACAAGAAGTACAAGAAGGGAACCTGTTCGGCGTGTGCGTTCGCGTGCAAACTTCCGACGAGAGACGAGGAACGCGGCATCGAAACCGAGGGGCCGGAATTCGAGGTGGCGATGGCGTTCGGCTCCAACAGCGGCGTCGACGACATCGTCGACGTGATGAAGTCGAACCAGCTGTGCGACGAGTACGGTCTCGACGCCATCTCCGCGGGTAACGTGGTCGCCTCCTATCTCGCCGCCGAAGACGAGTTCGGCAACCGCGAACTCATCTGGGACCTCGTCGAGAAGATCGCCCACCGCGACGGCGTCGGCGACACCCTCGCGGAAGGGATCGACCGGACCCACGAGGAGTTAGGCGTCGAGAACTGGTCGGTCAAGGGAATGGACTTCGCGGCCCACGAGGGGCGCGTCCTCCACGGACAGGCGCTCTCCTACGCGGTGGCGAACCGCGGCGCCGACCACATGTACGCGACGTTCTACTCGGTCGAGTACCCGCTCGTCCCCAGCGACCAGGCGATGGAGCCCACCGGATTCGAGGGGAAGGCCGAACGGCTCGTCGAGCGGGAGAACCTGATGGCGCTCAACGACAGCGGCGTCGTCTGCAAGTTCTCGCGCGACTATATGTCGCCGGAGCGCTACGAGATGCTGTTCGACGCGGATTTCGAGGATCTGCTTTCGGTCGGCGACCGGACCGTGACGCTGGAACGGCACTTCAACAACCAGCGCGGCTTCGACGAGGGCGACGACACCCTCCCGTACGCCGAGGATCTGCCCGGGTTCGACGACGCACTCGTGGAGTACTACCAGGTCCGAGACTGGAACACGGACGGAACTGTCCCGAACGCGGCGCTTCCCTCGTAGGGAGCGAGGCGTTCGCCTCGGAGCTTTCGGACGCGGCGAGCCGGAGTATCACCGTAACTGGCGACTCCGGGCATCACGCCGAGACGAACTCGTCGGCGTCGGAACCGAAGACGAAGACGAGTACGCCCGCGAGCGCGAAGCCGACCGCGAGCGGGGCCAGCGCGAGGAGGTATCCCGACCCGACGAGGCTACCCGCGACGATCGGCCCTAAGATCCCGGCGATCCGGCCGGTTCCTTCCGCCACCCCGGAGCCGGTACTGCGGAGACTCGTCGGAAACTGTGCGGGCGTGTAAGCCCGGAGCGACCCGAAGGCCCCAACGGAAAAGAAACTCGCCGCCAACAGCCCGAACAGAAACGGCCAGAATCCCGACAGCGGGGTGAATCCGACACCGGGAAGCGCAGCCGCGAAGACGTACGTGCCGAGCCCCGAGAGGAGGAGATACCCCCCGAGCGTCCGCTTTGCCCCCACGCGGTCGACGAGCCAGGCGGCGCTGAGATAGCCCGGAATCTGGACGACGCTGGCGAGCAGTAGATACTGATACGTGCCGCCGACGAACTCCGCGGCACCGATCGCGCCCGGGAGCCAGATGAACACGCCGAAGAATCCGAAGTTGGTGCCGAACCAGGCGAGCGACGTCACCACGGTCCGACGGCCCAGCGAGGGCGAGAGCAACTGTTTGAATCCGGCGTCGTCGTCGTCCGCCGTCCGGACCACGAGCCGGACCGCCGAGAGATCGAGCGGCGCGCCGTTTCCCGTGGAAATGGCTTCGAGCCGTTCACGGGCCGCGGTTTCGCGACCGTGGTCGGCCAGATAGTGCGGGGAGTCGCCGAAGCGGCCGAACAGCGGAACAAGCAGGATCGGCGTCGCCCCGACCACAAAGAGGAGTCGCCAGTGTTCGAATCCACCGGCGGGCATCGAGAACGCGAACGGAGTGAGAAGCACCCACGCCAGAAGCACCGCCGCGATCGAGCCGATCGCCCAGAACGCGTCGAGATACGTGAGATACCGCCCCCGGTCGCCGTCCGCGAGGTGTTCGCTCAGGTAGACCGTCGTCGCCGTTGCGGTGCCGCCGATGCCGATACCGGTCAGAAACCGCAGAAGCGTGGCCGAATAGAGACCACCCGAGAGGGCCGTGAGACCCGCAGAAACCGCATACACCGCCACCATCAGCTGCAGCGTCCGCAGCCGACCGTAGCTGTCGGCGAGTCGGCCGCCGAGCGGGCTGCCGAGAACCATCCCCCCAAGACTGGCGCTGCCGAGCACCCCGGCCGCAGTCCCGGAGAGCCCCCACACCGCGGTCATCGTCGGGAGCGTAAACGAGATCAGGAGCACTTCCATCGCCGCAAGCGCCCAGGCGGTGCCCGTCGCAACGAGGACGTTCCGCTGGACAGGACCTCGCGGGATCCGCGTCAGAACCTCGCCGACCGGAAGCGGACTCGCCATCGTGGGCGTCAGCCCGAGTGAGACTCGTCGGCGGTGTCGTCAGTGACGACAGCATCGGCTTCGATCTCGACGACGAGCGCCGGATCGAGCAGTTCGGCGACGCCGACGATACTGGTCGCCGGCCGGACGTCGCCGAACGCGTCGGCGTGTGCCGTCCCGACGGCCTCCCAGTCGTCGATATCGGTGAGGAAGATTCGAGTGCGGACCACATCCGCAAGCGAGGCACCGGCCTCTTCGAGGGCGCTCTCGATGAGATCGAAGATGTGTGTCGCCTGCTCGTACGGGTCGTTCGGAGCGACGACGGCGCCGTCATCGTCGGTCGCTGTAGTGCCCGAGACGCGGATCTCGTCGCCGACGCGAACCGCCCGCGAATAGCCGAACTTCGGTTCCCACTTGGTTCCTGTAGAAATATTCTGACGCGACATACGACACCGATGGACGCAACGGAGTATAAATTAGGATGTTTAATTTTGTGGGTATGGTGAACGGTCAATCGAATGTCCCGAAGCGCAACCAGTCCGGGGCTCTCGACTTGAAGGGAATATCACACCGTTCGAGCCCACGGCAGCCCGTCACGGCGCGATCGGAGGCGCGTCTGAACGTAAATCGAGGGGATCGGGATATGCGGAATTTCGTTGCACTCAACGGCAGTGATTGATCCGTCGTCCCAAAATCTATAGTATCTCGAATCGAAGCCCCCTCTATGGTACAGATCGACATCAACTGCGATATGGGCGAGAGCTTCGGGAACTGGACGATGGGGCGAGACGACGAGGTGATGCCGTACATCACGTCGGCGAACGTCGCCGGCGGCTACCACGGGGGCGATCCGCACGTGATGCGGGAGACGGTCCAGCTCGCGTCGGACCACGGCGTCGGCGTCGGTGTCCACCCCGGCCTGCCGGACAAGATGGGCTTCGGTCGCCGGAAGATGGACGCCACGCCCGAGGAAGTCAAAGATTACGTCACCTACCAGCTGGGCGCGCTCCGGGCGTTCTGCGACCAGCACGGCGTCACGTTCCAGCACGTCAAGCCCCACGGGGCGATGTACTCGATGCTCTCGGAGAGTCCCGAGCACGCCCGTGCAGTGATGGAGGGAATCCTCGACGTCGACGAGGATCTCATCTATCTCGCGACGGATATGAACATCTACGAGGTCACAGAAGAGTACGACGAACTCGATGCCGTCTTCGAGGGCTACGTCGACCTCGATTACAACCCCGACCGGAGCCTGATCGTCGAGCAGGAGAAACAGGCCCGGGACCCGGACCTCGTCGCCGACAGGCTCGTCAGGATCGCGACCGAGGGAAAAGTCGAAGCCGCCAACGGCGAGGATATCGACATTCCGGCCGACAGCATCTGTATCCACGGCGACACGCCGAACGCTGTCGAGATCCTCGAAACCGTCCACGACCGGCTCGAGGAACACGACATCGAACTCGCACCGCTTCACGAGATCGTCTGATAACGATTACTCTCACTGTTTACCACTGAGCGCCACCCCCGGTGGCGGCGCTCGGTGGTAAGAGACGAGAGTAATCAGTATGAGGCGCCGCGCGGACGACGCCTCGGCGGAAAGACACGATCCGCGCGAAGTCGACAAGAGACGTCGGAACCACTGGCGACTCACGTCCTGTCTTTTGTACGAACCCGTCGAGCGCCACGAGACGCAGCGGCGGTCGAAAAAACGGCCGTGCGGTTAGTGTTCCTGATTGTCGGTACTCGACCGGTAGAGCACCCCGATCGCGATCCCGATCAGGATGAACGAGAAGACGACGGTGAAGCCGGCCAGCGCGAACACCTCCGGCGAGAGTTCGACCTGAAGCTTCGCGAAGACGTACGTCGGCACGGTGTTCTCCCCGAACTGGAGGAAGACGGTCCGGGAGAACTCGTTGAATGAGAGGACGAAGCTGAAGATGATAGCGCTGATCAGTCCCGGCCGAATCTGCGGCAGGATGACGTGGCGGAACGTCTCGAACTCGTTTGCGCCCAGGTCGGCGCTCGCAAGCAGGACGTCATCACGAACCGTCGACATACTGGTGAGAATGACGAGGAAGGCGAAGGGGAACGCCCAGATGACGTGCCCGATGGCCGTCGAGACGAACGGCTGGCCGAACCCGATCTGCTTGAACAGCATCAGGAGGCTGAACCCCTGCACGACGCCGGGGACGAACAGGGGCAGAATCATCGCTCCGACGAACCCCGCCTTGTAGCTCGTTTTCCTGTACGAGAGTGCCGCCAGGAGTCCGAGGAGGGGCGCGACGATCATCGTGACCACGCCCAGTTGGATCGAGCGCTCCATCGCGGTGATCAGCGGTTCGCTTTGGAGCATCAGTTCGTATTTCGAGAGCGTGATCCCCTGCGGGACCCGGACGTACGGCGCGGTGTCCAGGGAGATGAACACCAGCATAATCGGCGGCGCGAGGATGTAGAGGATCCAGAAGCCCATAAACGCCTTCCAGAGTCGGTCCTTCGACTGATCCGAGAGCCAGGCGTCCGGATCGATCCGGAGCAGCGTCGTCGGCGCCGTCGTTTTCGTGCTCATCAGATCTCACCCACCGTTTTGAGGCCGAAGGCGTACTCCCACAGGAGTAAAAGGAAGACCGCGAACAGCAGCAGCACGGAACTGATCGCGCTCGCGAGCGGCAGGCGCGCCGAGTTGACCGCGTTGCTGATGACCGTCGCGATCAGCGAGACGTTGCCGCCGCCGAGGATGACGGGCACGACGCTCTCGCCGAGCACGCCGACGAACACGAAGACGCTCCCGATGAGCAGTCCGGGGACCGACAGCGGAAGCACGATGTGGCGGATCGTCGCCAGCGGCGAGGCGCCGAGGTCCGTGCTCGCTCGGAGGATGTCGTCGTCGATCCGGCTCATCGCGAGCCACGCCGGGAAGATCATGAAGGGCAGGTAGCTGGCGAGCATCCCGACTCGAACGGCGAACTTCGAGTACAGTAGCCAGCTGAGCGGGTTGTTGACGACGCCCAGCAGCATCAGCACGCTGTTGATGAGGCCGTCGCTCCCGAGAAAGGAGATCCACGAGAGCGTCCGGAGGATGTAGTTCGTGAGAAACGGGATAGCAAAGAGCAGCATCACCGGGAAGGTGTACTTCGAGTGGCGCTTGCGGATGCCGGCGTAGTACGCGATCGGGAACCCGAAGGCGAGCGAGAGGACGACCAGGAGCACCCCCTCGCCGATCGTCACGAAGAAGATGCCGAGCCGATAGGAGTCGATGAACGCCGCGTAGTTCTCCAGGGTGAACCCGAGTTCGAACCCGAACGGCTGCGGGATCGCGACGCTCCACACGAAGATCGCCGCGAGGGGGAGAAACACGAAGAGGGCGAGCACCAGAAGCCACGGGAGCACCTGCAGCCCGAACCGGAGCCTGTCGTTCTCGACGAGCGGCCTGAGAACTGCCGGGAGCCGCTGCTGGGCGGCGTAATCGACCCCGCTGCGTTCACTACCATCTGTCGCCAGCTGTGAGTTGTCGTGAGCCATTAAAAACTGAGAGCGCGTGAATTTAGGACGTGAGGCGGTTCCACTGGGAGTTCAGCGTACTGAACGTCTCCGGGTACCGGTTGCCGTAGACGCTGACGTCGTCGCTGAAGCGCGACCGGACCTCCTCGTGGCGCTGCTGGATGAACTCGGCGTCGAAGTCCTCCGAGTCTTCCGCGTAGTCGATGCCGAGTTCGCTCGAGGAGAGGTAGCCGCGGATCGTCGTGATCTGTGCGTTGTACCAGCCACCCATCATCCAGTTGATCAGGCGCTCGGAGGCATCGCGGTGCTCCGCGCCCGCGTTCGTGATCCACGGGCCGATGGCCCACAGGGAGTACCCTTCCTTCGGTTCGAGGTACTCGGCTTCCATATCCTGGTCACGGAGCGCGAACACGACCGGCTCCCAGGTGTCCATCGCGACGACTTCCTTCTTCGAAAGCAGGTTGACAGCCGTCTGCCAGCCGCTCCAGAACGTCCGGAACTGTCCGTTCTCCTTCTGTTCGAGGAGGAAATCGACGACCGTCTTGACGTCGTCTTCGGTGGGGTTCTCGATACTCTCGAGGTCGGCCATATTGTTCCGCTGCAGGTAGAGTGCGACCTTGTGGAACGCGGTCGCCCAGCCCGCCTCCAGCGAGGTCTTCCCCTTGAACTCCTCGTCGAAGAGGATGCCGTAGGAGTTGACACTCCCCGGATCGCCGACCTCCTGTGGCAGATACGCGACCGAGTCGCCGTTCTGGACGCTCGAAAGCGAATGCTGTTCGCCGTCGATCTCGGTCGGCCCGCTGTTTTTGACCTCGTCGTAGACGTGCTCCCAGTTGGAGAGGTCCTGCAGATTCGTCGGGTTGATCGCCCCCTGTTCGTGGAGAACGGTGGTGAGCGTGGTGTCGTTGCCGGCGATATCGAAATCCTGAGAGGCGGTCCCCTGAACGAGTTTGGTCACCGTCTCGCCGGGACTCCACGCGGCTGCGGAGTAGCTGACGTCGATCCCGGTTTCGTCGGTGAAGTCGCCCCACTCCTCGGGGTTGGTGGTTCCGACGGCCCAGTACGAGAGTTCGTCGACCGAATCCCCGCCGTCGTCGCTGTCGCCGCTGTCGGTGGTCTGTTCGGTCGTGGTGTCTTCGTCTCCGTCGCCCTCGGTAGCAGTGTCGCCGCCACCGCTCCCGCCGAGACATCCGGACAGGCCTCCGACCGATGCCGCACCGGCGACCCCGCCCGCGAGCTTCATAAAGTCGCGGCGTGATTCTTCTTCTTGACCCTCGCTAGCATTTTTCCGATCCATACAGTCTGCTGGACAGACACGGATATGAATATTTCTATTTATACGTCTCAGGTACGGCGTGTAATAAAGTTAGATTCGTATATTTGCCGGGGAACAGTGATTAAACTATACAAGGTCCAAATAATAACCTATATCTGGGACCGGTTTCAATAGTCCGCCCAGAACCACAGAAATTTTAGACGCGGTTCTAATCAGAGCTATGGACAGGAGTCAATATGGACGAACGAGACATCAAAATAATTAAAAAGATCGCCGAGATCGGTGAACCGAGTCCGAAAGCCATCGAGGAAGCGACGGGGATTCCGAAATCGACGATCCACTATCGCCTCGAAAACCTCCGGGAAGAAGGCATCATCAAAGACGGGCTGTTCACCATCGACCTCGAGAAGGTCGGACTCAATCTCACGGTCATTACCGAAGTGAATGCTGAGTACAGCGAGGAGTACCACGAGGAAGTCGGTCAGAAACTCAGCGACATCGAAGGAGTCAATCAGGTGTACTTTATTGCGGGCGACACGGACTTCATTGTCATCGCCCACTTCGCGAGCCGCGAGATGGTCGAGGACCTCATCTCCTCGTACGAGAGGATCGACGAGATCGAACGCACGAGCACCAACTTCGTGATCACGACGATCAAAAACGAGCGGACGCCGTTCCGCGACTTCGAGCTCGATACCCTGACAGATCTCGTCGATCCGGAGTGAACTGCGCTCTCTACAGATGAAACAAGGCGAGTGCCTCGGGGCTTGACCCTGAGGCGGTTCACTCGATCGTGAGTTCCTCGTCGACGAACTTCGTCGTGTGCTCGGCGTTCAGGAAGCGCTCGTCCGTCAATACCTGCTGGTGGAAGGGTATCGTCGTCGGCACGCCTTCGATCGTGGTCTCTTCTAAGGCGCGCAGTCCGCGGCTGATCGCTTCCTCGCGGTCTTCCCCGGAGGCGATGAACTTGGCGAACATCGAATCGTAGAACGGGGCAATCCGGTCGCCCTGATCGATACCGTCGTCGACGCGCGTCCCGATACCCCGGGGCGGCCGATACGTCGTCACTTCGCCGGGCATCGGCGCGAACTCCTCGCTCGGCTCTTCGGCGTTGATCCGGAACTCGATGGCGGAGCCGCGCGGTTCGACGGCGGACTGCGGGAACGAGAGGTGCTCGCCGGCGGCGATCCGGATCTGCCATTTGACGATGTCGATTCCGGTCACGACCTCGGTGATGGAGTGTTCGACCTGGATCCGGGCGTTGACTTCGAGGAAGAAAAAGTCGCCGTCCTCGTAGAGGAACTCGACGGTCCCGGCGTTGATGTACCCGGCTTCCGACGCGCCGCGCCGGGCAGCATCCCAGACTTCGCCCCGGGTCGCTTCGTCGAGGACCGGACTCGGCGTCTCTTCGATGAGTTTCTGCTGGCGGCGTTGCGTCGAGCAGTCCCGTTCGCCCAGATGCCGGACGTTTCCGTGTTCGTCGGCGAGGATCTGCACCTCGATATGACGGGGGTTCTCCAGGAACCGCTCGACGTAGACGTTGTCGTTGTCGAAGTACGCCTCCCCCTCGCGTTTCGCGTTTTCGAACTGCGATTCGATCTCGTCTTCGGATTGGACGACCTTGAGCCCGCGACCGCCGCCGCCGCCGTCGGCCTTGATCGCCACCGGATAGCCGTGTTCCTCGGCAAACGCCCGGACCTCCGCGACGCTTTCGACCGGATCGGTCGTCCCGGGGACGATCGGCACGTTGGCACGCTGCATAATCTTTCGCGCTTTCGTCTTTTCGCCGAAGTCGTCCATCACGTCGCTCGGCGGGCCGATCCACTTGAAGTCGCTGTCCTCGACGTTCGCCGCGAACCCGGTGTTCTCCGCGAGGAACCCGTATCCGGGGTGAATCGCGTCGACGCCGGCCTCGCGGGCCGCGTCGATGATCGCCTCCTGATTGAGGTAGCTCTCCCGGGCGACCGACGGGCCGATGTGGTACGCCTCGTCGGCGAGGCGCACGTGCTTTGCCGACTCGTCGGTATCGCTGTACACCGCGACGGCGTCGACACCGAGTTCGCGGCAGGCCTGGATGATGCGGACGGCGATCTCGCCCCGGTTCGCGACCAAGACACTGTCAAACATACGCGTCAATTACGCCGTATCTGCAATATTAGTCTTTTGATAAGCCGTATATTCGTACGCTATTCGGAATAGAATTTGTATGCGGGACAGCGTTCAATAGCTCCTGAGGCAGCGAAACAACAGCTCCGGAGACAGCGAAACGCTGTCACCGTGTCGACGACGGAGAACACGCCAGACGACGAGACCACGACGACGGAGAACACGCCAGACTACGCGAACACGACGACGGAGAACACGCCAGACGACGAGACCACGACGACAGAGAGCCCCGCAGACTACGAGAACACGACGACGGCGTCGGGCGCGAAGCCGACCTTGACTTCCGAGCCCTCCGAGAGGAGCGACTCGCCCGTGGTTTCGTGGACCCGGAGTTCGCGGTCGTTCAGTAGTTGGACAGCGTACTCGGTGTAGGATCCCTTGAAGATCGTATCGGTAACGACCGCCTCAAAGGTGTTCTCGTGGTCGTTGTCGAAAAGCAGCCGCTCGTTGGGAATCAAGAACGTCACTTCGTCGCCGACGGCGGGGGTGCCGGCGGTTTTCTTTTTGGCGATCCGATACTCGATGCCGTCGCTCTCGAGGGTGACGAGTCGGTCGTGGACCGAAACGATCTCGCCCGTGATGAGGTTAGGCATCTGGAGGAAGTCGGCGACGAACTCCGAGGTCGGGTTGTTGTATATTTCCAGCGGCGTCCCGACCTGCTCGACGCTGCCCTGGTTCATAATCGCGATCCGGTCGCTCATCGAGAACGCCTCCTCCTGGCTGTGCGTGACGAACACGAACGTCTTTTCGACCTCCTCTTGGATGCGCTTCAGTTCGACCTGCATCTCCTTGGCCAGCTTCTCGTCGAGGGCGCCGAGGACCTCGTCTAAGAGGAGCACGTCGGGCTCGATGACGAGACTGCGGGCCGTCGCGACGCGCTGGCGCTCGCCGCCGGAGAGCTCCTGGATGTTCCGGTCTTCCTTGCCCACGAGGTTCATCAGCTCGAACATATCGTCCGCCCGCTCGCGGCGCTCGGCTTCGGGGACGCCGCGGAGCATCAGCCCGTATTCGACGTTCTCCCGGGCGCTCATATGCGGGAACAGGGCGTACTCCTGGAACACGAGGCTCGTGTTCCGGTTGTACGATTTCACGTTGTTGACCAGATCGCCGTCGATCCGGATCTCCCCGTCGGTCGGTGTCTCGATGCCGGTGATCATCTGTAGCAGCGTCGACTTGCCGCTGCCGGAGGGGCCGAGGATCGTGAAGAACTCCCCTTCGCGGATGTCGAGATCGACGTCGTCGACGGCGACGACCGTTTCGGGCCCGTAGTATTCCTTCCGCAGGTTCCGAATTTCGATGACGTTCTGCTCGGGCGTAGTAGTTTCTTCGCTGGCCTCCGCGTTCATTTTTCATCGAATACTGACGACGGGTGTATTTAAATCCATCTGTGGGAGAACAACACAGTCCCGAGTTTGTGGTTCGAAATTAGATCCCGTATAAAGAAAAGGCTTAGATGTGGGAGGGTGTCCTATATGTACGAATGGATTCGAGTTCGATCACCTCCGCGGACGCGGGCGAGGACCACGCTGTGCTCGATGGTGCCGTACAGCTCGGCGGACTGGCAGCGGGGCTCTACGGACCCGGCGGGCGGGACAAACTCGTCGTCACCGACGGCGAGGCGGTCGTCACGGGCGATCTCCACCAGCTCTTCGACACGCTCGATCTTGCCCATCCGGGCGCTCGCATCGCAGCCAACGCCGCGGTCGAACAGAAGGAGACCGCCGGCGACGGGTCGACCGCCGTTGCCCTGCTCATCGGGGCGCTCGGTGACCGGGCAGACGACCTGTTGGCGAAGGGGATGCACCGGGCGACCATCGCCAAGGGCTTTCATCGCGGACAGCGCGCCGCGGTCGCCGCAGTTGCGGATCTGGGAACGCAGATCGCGGACCTCGACGACCCACGGAGCCGTGCGGCGATCCGTGCGTCGCTCGGTCGGGCCACCGAACTCGACGGCAGCGTCGAGGCAGTGATCGAAGCGGCCAGACTCACCCAGCGCGCACGGGACCGCGGAACCAGGGGGATCGGCGTCGATCACGTCGAGTTTCACCACCGGACTGGTGCGTCGGCCCCCGCTGTCGAATTCCGGCGGGGACTCTTTCTCGAACGGGAGCCGGTAACACCGAACACAGCACGGCAGTTCGAGGACGCACGGATCGCCGTCCTCGGCGGCGGGAAGAAAGCGGGCCACGGGATCGAAGAACGGGAACTGAAACGGACAGGCGGGAGTACGGGGAAGGGACGGACGGAAGTGACGCTGCAGGCCGAGACACCGGAGGATCTCGAGGCGTTCCGACAGCACGAGGTCGAGGACGTGAAAGCCCAGGTTCAGGCGCTCGTCGACGCCGACGTGGATGTCGTGTTCACGACGATGGGAATCAGCGATCGCGCGATCGCGGAACTCGACAAGGCCGGTATCACCGCGTTCCGGAGTCTCCAGGCCCCGCAAGCCCGTCGCGTGTCGCGAGCGACCGGCGCCAGGATCGTGATGGGGAACACCAATATCGGCCCCGAAGACGTCGGTTCCGCGGGGCGAGTCACGGTCGAATCGGCCGACGAGACGTACGTGCGGATCGAGGAGTGTGCGGAGAGCGAAGTCGGGACGCTCGTGATCACGGGCGCGCTCCGGTACGACGCGACGTCGATCCAGCGGGCGCTGATGTCCGGAATCTCGACGGGGCGGACGATCCTGCAGGGCACTCGGCTCGTGCCGGGCGGCGGCGGCACGTGGATGCAAATCGCGGCCGCCGTTCGGGACGAGGCCAAGGGGGTCGGCGACCGCTCTGCGGTCGCGATGGACGAGTACGCCGAGGCACTCGAAGAACTGCCACGAACCCTCGTTCGGAACGCGGGCGGGGATCCGATCGATACGCTCACACGGCTTCGGGCGTCGGGAGCGAGTGGTGTCTTCGATGCGGATGAGAAGGTCGTGCGCGACGCGGGCGACCGCGGTCCGTTCGATCTCGCACCGGTGGTTGAAAGCGCCGTGACGGCGGCGTCCGACGTCGTCATTCAACTCGTCCGCATCGACGATACTCTCCCGGCCGCTGACGACGACGACGAGGTCGAGGACGACTACGATTTCCGGCCGGATCCGGAGCGAGATGTCGCCTGAGTAGCAGATAGAAACCTTGTGCCGGTCTGCACGTCCAATATCGGATGACGTTCCGGTATCGATTCCGTTGTTGTACGTCATATTCTCAAAAGTATTGGCGAGCGGAGATTTACCAGAATCTATAACTCGGAGAAGAGAAACTGAACACCCAGAGAGATGACCAACGGCATCCAGCGACAGGAGCTCTCCTCGCCCAGATACGAATACGGGGGAGACGACCACGTGTTCGTGGAACTCGCAGAGGAGATGAGCTTCGACGCGAACTTCACAGCGCAGGCAATCTGTCAGGAGATCAGAGAGCGGGACCTCCCCGGAATCGTCGAGGTCGCACCGTCGAACGCCTCGTATATGATCCGGTTCGATCCCGCCGAGCAGAATCCGGACGACCTGATCGAGGAACTCAAACAGCTGAAAGAGGACATCGACATCGCCGAGTACACCTGGGAGGCCCGGGTCATCGACATCCCGGTACTGTACCAGGACGAGTGGACTCACGAGACGCTGATGCAGTTCCGCGAGCGACATCAGGATCCGGACGCGACGGATCTTGAGTACTCCGCGCGGATCAACGGGTTCGACAGCGTCGAGGCGTTCATCGACGCCCACTCGGGAGCCCCACAGATGGTCACGATGGTCGGGTTCGTGCCCGGGTTGCCGTTTACCTTCCAGATGGTCCCGCGTGAGCAGCAGATCGAGGTGCCGAAGTACGTCCAGCCGCGGACGGCGACGCCGAGCCGCGCAGTCGGCTACGGCGGGGCGTTCACGGCGATCTACCCCGTCAAGGGCGCCGGCGGCTACCAGCTCTTCGGGCGGACGCCGGTCGAGGTGCTGGACGTCGATCAGGAGTTGGCCGACTTCCAGGAGTCGATGGTCCTCCCGAACCCGGGTGACATTCTCAACTACCGCCAGATCGACCGGGCGGAGTACGACGCGATCAGAGAGGAAGTCGAAAACGGGACCTACGAGTACAATATGGGGACGATCGACTTCCACCCCGAGGAGTTCTTCGAGGACCCAGATGGCTACAACCAGCGGATCCAGGAGGTGCTACAGTAATGATCGAAGTCGTCGAATCGGGACTGTCTACGACGGTACAGGACACGGGCCGGTACGGGCACTATCACATCGGGATGCCGCCGTCGGGCGCGATGGACCAGTACGCCCACAAGGTCGCGAACTACCTCGTCGGCAACGACGAGAGCGCGGCCACCCTGGAGATGACGTATGCGGGTCCCGACCTCGAATTCGGCGAGGACGCCGTCGTGGCCGCAACGGGGGCCGATATGGAACCGAAGCTCAACGGCGAGCCGGTACCGATGTGGAGCGCCGTGCAGGTCGAGGCGGGCGACACCCTCTCCTTCGAGTTCGCGACCGAGGGCGTCCGGTCGTATCTGAGCGTCGCGGGCGGCATCGACGTCCCGTCGATTATGGGGAGCCAGTCGACGTACACGCTCATCGGGATCGGCGGCTACGAGGGCCGTGCCCTCGAAGACGGGGACACGCTCGCGATCGGCGAGGCGACTGGCAGCGCACCCGTCGGAGCGTCGGTCGACAGCGAAAACGTCCCGGATTACGCGAACAACGACACGATCCGGGTCGTGATGGGACTCTGTGACTATCGGCTAACCGACGAAGGGCGCGAGGAGTTCCTGGGTACCGAATGGAAAGTCAGCGACGAGGCCGACCGGGTCGGCTGCCGATTGACCGGGCCGGACATCGAACCGATGTTCGAGAAGCGCGAACAGCCCTTCGGGGCGGGCCCCGACGCGACGAACGTCGTCGACCTGGGGTATCCGGTCGGCTCGATCCAGATGGCCGGACAGCCGATCATCCTGATGCAGGACGCCGTGACGGGCGGCGGGTACGCGACCGTCGGGACGGTCATCAGTATCGACCGGAACATGCTCGCACAGGCCCGTACCCACCGGAACATCACCTTCGAGGCGATCGATATCGACGAGGCGCTGGACGCTCGTGCGCAGCACGACGAGCAACTGGAGTCGGTGCGAACAGCGCTCCTCGAGTGAGAGCAGTTGCTGTAGGCCATCCCTCCTGTCTGGGGCCGGCGTGACCGGCCACGGGAGACACGCAGTTGGATATGCTTCCAATTTTTCCAGCTTTCTCAAAGGAGAGTCAGTATTCGGCTGACAGCCCGGACCAAGGGGAAGATATATGTAGATCGGCGTCGGCACATACGGAACGATATGGCCGAGAATGTCGTCATCAAAGCATCGATGCCGGGCGTGTTCTATCGACGTCCCGATCCCGAAGACCCCGTATTCGTCGAGGAGGGTGAGGAAGTCGAGGCGGGAGACGTCGTCGGTCTCATCGGCGTGATGAAGAACTTCCACGACGTGAAAGCCGACGAAGCCGGCGAGGTCGTCGAGTTCCTCGCAGAGCACGAGTCGGAAGTCGACGCAGGGGACGAACTCGTCGAGATCGCTCCCGCCTGACGCCGTCCGAGCGGGCGCTTCCGGTTTTCGCGCACCTGCAGATGAGACGAAATGCCGTTTCCGAGGGTGACTTCGGAGAGTAGCTGGTGGGGTCGGACTCACGACGGAGTCGGTCTCATAAAGGAGTCGGACTCACGAAAGAGTCGGTCTCATAAAGGAGTCGGACCCACGAAAGAGTCGGCCCCCGTAAAGGAGTCGTCGAGTATCCGCTAGACATCCCCCGGGAGCGGACTGAGATCACCCGGGGAGCGACCGCCGGGGCGATGACGAGAGACCGAAACGGTCGTGGATAGACCTCATCCGATAAATGAGATATATTGTGTATCTGATCCATAAATAGGTGACAAAGTTATTTATTATACGAGCCGAAACGATCAGTATGGTCGGCCCAGAGATACACGAACTACATTTCGACGACGCACCGAACGTCGACAGCGTTCCCGGTCCGGAGAGCAAGCGGTTCCTCAAGCGGCAGCGCGAAATCGACAGTAGCGCAGTCGCCTACCCGGAGAACATCCCCATCGCGCTCGACGAAGCCAGCGGCGCGACCGTTCGGGACGTCGACGGTAACACCTTTCTGGACTTCTTCGCGGGTATCGGGGTGCTCAACGTCGGGCACACGAACCCCTACGTGATGGAGGGGATGTACGAACAGGCGGACAAGTTCGTCCACACGGTCGATTTCCCGACTGAAGCCCGGCTCGATCTCATCGAGAAACTCGAAGAGTTGGCCCCGGGTGACCTCTCGGGGAACAGCCGCGTCGTGTTCGGCGGGCCGACGGGAAGTGACGCGGTCGAAGCATCGATCAAACTCGCGAAGTTCAACACCGAGGGGAGCGGACTGGTCGCGTTCCGGAACGCCTACCACGGCGCGACTGCCGGGGCGATGAGCATCACGGCGAACAAGGGGTTCAAGGGCCACTACACGCCGATGTTGCCGGACGTCGTGCACGCCCCCTACCCGTATCCGTTCCAGGAAGGAAGAGATCCCGAGGCGGCCGTCGACCACGCCCTCCAGGAGGTTCGATCGATCCTGACCGAGCCCTACGGGGGACTCGCAAACCCCGCCGGGATCTTCGTCGAGCCGATTCAGGGCGAGGGTGGCGTCGTCGTCCCCCCGAAGCGGTTCATGAAGGGGCTCCGCGAGATCGCAGACGTTGCCGAGGTGCCGCTGATGGTCGACGAGATCCAGGCCGGGTTCGGTCGGACCGGCGAGTGGTGGGCCAGCGAGCACTACGATATCACGCCGGACATCGTCACGAGCGCGAAGGCCCTCGGCGGGAACGGACTGCCGCTTTCCTGTACGATCTACCACGAGGACCTCGACACCTGGGACTCCGGGGATCACGCCGGCACGTACCGCGGCAACGTGCCCGCGATGAGCGCCGGCCTCCGGGCGATCGAGTACATCGAAGCACACGACCTCCTGGATCACGCGACCGAGATGGGCGATATGATCCAGTCGCGCCTGCGGGAGATCGCCGACGAGAACCCGCACGTGGCCGAGGTCCGCGGGAAGGGGCTGATGATCGGTGCGGAGTTCGTCGACGAGAACGGGTCCGTCGAGGACGCCGGCGACATCGTCGCAGACGTCCAGGAATACTGCTACGAGCACGGACTGCTCGTCTGGAAGGCCGGCCAGTACAGCAACGTCCTCCGGCTCCTGCCACCGCTCGTCATCACCGAAGAGCAGACCCGGACCGCACTGGATATCATCGCCGACGCGATCACGGAAGTCACCGCCGCCGTCGCCGAGTAGCCGCTCCGCTCGCGACTCCCTTCGCCGATGGGTTCGCTGGAGCAGCCCTGTTTTTTGTCAGGTCGCGTCGTCCGGAGCGAACGCCACGTTGGTGAGCGTCTCGCCCGCGGCCAACCAGTCGACGTTTTCGGCGACGATGTCGGCGAGCCGATCCCAGTGCTTCGGGGTGTGGCCGCCGATGTGTGGAGTGATGAGGCAGTTCTCCAGGGTCCACAGCGGATGATCCTCCGGCAGCGGTTCGGGTTCGGTGACGTCGAGTGCTGCGCCGCGGATCTTCTCGGTTTTGAGCGCATCGACGAGCGCGGCGGTATCGACCACGCCGCCGCGCGCCATATTCACCAGGACCGCGTCGGGCTTCATCGTCGCAAGCGCCGCCCGATCGATCAGCGAGCGGGTCGTCTCGGTGAGCGGACAGGCGAGGACGACGTAGTCGCTCCGGGCGAGGGCGTCGTGAACGGCTGCGGGATCGAACCCGACGACCTCGTCGGTCGGGCCGCCCTTCTCGGGCGTGTAGCGGACGCCGATCGAATCGACCTCCATCCCCTGCAGGCGCTGGGCCAGTGCCTGACCGATCGTGCCGAGGCCGACGATCGTCACGGTGCTGTCAGTGAACTCGCCGGGACCGAAGTGCCGCCACTCGCCGTTTTTTTGCCGACGCCACGCCTCGTGGAGGCCCCGGGCGAACACGAGCATCTGGGCGAGCGCCTGTTCGGCGATCCCCGGTGCGTGGATCCCGCTTGCGTTGGTAACAGTGACGCCGCGGTCGCGGAGGCGGTCGCCGGGCAGGTGGTCGGTCCCCGCGAAAGTGCACGCGAACAGTTCGAGACGGTCCGCGCGCTCGAGGAGACCTTCGTCGATCGTGTTGCCGGTAACGATCCGAGCGGTCGAGATGTACTCCCGTTCCTCCTGCGGCGTTCGGGCGTGGACCACGGACTGGTCCGGCAGTCGCTCGCGAAGCTTGTCGGCGTAGGCGGCCATCGAGAGCCCCTCGGTTCCTTCTCGGAGAACCAGAATATCGACATCAGTGTCTGTCATAGCGGTTGGTATACCCGAATTCGGGTCTACTCTCCACTCGATAGTTGCGGATTTATTTTTTGTGTCGAGAGCACCTGGTGTTGCAGATGTCGGGACCGTACAGCCACGATCCCGGATCCGCTTTCCTCTGATCGCAGAGCCGTTCACCCCTGATCGCAAAGCCGTTCACCCCTGATCGCAGACTACGCCGAGTCGGTCTCGGCGCTCGTTTCCAGTTTCTCGAAGGTCTTCTCTGCCCAGCGGATCCCGTACTCGGCGCCGTATTCGACGAACGCCTGCGTATCGAGCGCGGCGAACGGGGTGGGGAGATCCAGCCCGTGTTTGATCGCCGAGCAGGCGTACTCAGTCGCCTCCGGGAAGGAAGTCTGTTCGCGTGCGACCGCGCGAGGAAGCGTCGACAGGCGACCTTCCAGTCTCTCGCCGGCATCGACCCACGCGTCGTAGAGTCCCGGGTGATCGCCCTCCCACGCGGCGAACGTCTCGCGGGTCTGGAGCCCCAGCCAGGCGTCGTAGAGGGCGGCAGCGATCTGATAGACGTCCGCGGGACCCAGGGGGACCGCATCGTCGAGTTCGCGGTAGCCCTCGCCGAAGAATGGAAGAAAATGCTCGGGGGCGTCCGTTCCCACCTGGACGAACGCCTCCGCGAGGAGGAACTCCAGGAAGGGGTCGGGGGTACCTTCGGCGCGTTTCTTCACGAGGACCGTCGGCGGGGTTGTCTGCCGCGTCCAGACGACGGTGCCGTCCCCGGGCATTCCGACAGTGAAGTCCGCCCCCGCGTAAGCGACGAGCGGGCTCGGGGCGTCGGGCGGGAGCCACTCGCTCGGATAGGTCGCCGGATCGAGCGTGTCGACGAGCAGGCCGAGATCCTCCGCCGCGGCGGGTGGAATCGTCTCGAAATCGGCCGCCGTATCCAGCACGATCGAGTCGGGGGCGTGCTCCGCGCGGACGGCCGCGACGTCTTCGGAGAGTTCGCGTCGGTCGAACATACCTGGAGTTAGGGATGCAGATGCTTCAGGGATCCGCTACGAAGGTTCGATTCGAGAATCCGTCTCAGATCCGTTGCGCGCATTCGAACGGATGTCGGAGAGGAGTCACCCGAATGCGAGGGCGAAGATGATGGCAATCGCGAGGATAGCCGACACACCGACAGTACCGAGAACGATCTTCGTCGCTTGGCTCATACCCACTCCGTCTCCGCGGTAGCGCTTAAAAGCTTCAATCCGTCGCGGCAAATCTCTCCCGGTAGCATCGAACTCCGTCGTCAGCAAACCGACGTCAGCCAACTTACTCAGCAGATCCACCTTCTCAGGTATCGTCGCCGGGATCGGGGGTGGTGTCCCAGGTGTCCGGGACTTCGATGACGTACCGACCGTCCTCTTGGAGTGAGATGATGTACTCGGTCCGGTCGTACAGTTCCATCAGATTGAGTTCGTACTCGCCGGGTGCGACAATACGGATGCTCTCGAACTGCTCGTTGAGTTCTTCCCGGAGATCTTCGAGGTCGGGGCGGTCCTCGCTCGACGGTTCGATAACTCTGCCATCGGCGTCGGTCGGCGGGCCGTCGCGGTCTGGCCGGTCGGGCCCCGAAGGAGACGACGACGCGGGATCCTGCTGTCGGCTATCGGAGCTATCGCGCCCTGCAGCGAGAATTTCGTCGGGGGAGACGACGTCGCTGCGAGCGCTCGCCTGTGCCGTGTCTTCGGGAGGCACCCGTTCCGCCGACTGGGAGTCATCTGACCCAGGATCGGCGTCGGGTGGGGATTCGACGTCGGGGGCGTCCGTGTCGGCGTCGGGTCCGGAGTCATCGACGGACGCCGGTTCGTGGTCGCCCGTGGAGTCGCTGGTGATATCGGACGCCTCTCCGTCTCGCTGATTCACCCACTGATGGGACGAGTCCGGCTGCTGGGAAGGTTCGGCGGACTCTGCAGACCCGGCGGATTCGGCGTGCGGTGATCCCGTCTCGGGGTCGCTGTCTGCTCCGCTCGTGTCGTCGAGTGCACGATCGGCAGTCCCGCTCCACGCGTTCGATCCGGTCGACGGACCGCCGGAGTCGCGTCTGGGGGTGTTCCCGCCGGTGTCAGCTTCGTGTGTCTCGGCGCCTGGATCGGCGTCCATCGCCGACGACGGTTGGAACTGGAACTTGTTTCCGCCGCAGTTCGGGCACCCCGACAGCATCTCCTTCGAACCGTCGGCGAACACCTGTCCGCAGTTGGTGCATTCGTGGGGCATCTGTGTGAGTTAGTGTGTGCGTTTCGTGGGGGATGCGTCCCGTTCGGGTGGAACGTGTCGCGGGGCGCCGCAGGTCACTTCCGTGAGACGAGTGCGCTGATTAGGTTCTCGTCTTTGTGGAGCGTTTCGATCTGGTTCGCCGGGCCGATAACGGTGAGTTTCTTCGTCGACTCCTTGCCGATCAACCGTCCGATAAAGCCCTGGTTCGTGCTTCCGGACCGTGGGTACGTCTCGATCTCGATCCCGTTGAACTCGTCGGGGCTGATCTCGGTCATCGTGACCTCGATGAGCTTCGACTCCTCGTCTGGGGACAGGCCCTCTTCGAGGACGACGATGTTGCCGTCGCGGACGCCGTCGAGGATGAGGCGGATCTTCTCCATACTCGTCAACCCCTCCATCCGGGCGCCGCTGATGAGGTCGATCTGGACACCGTCGGCGGTCTCTCCTGGTGTGACTTCCGGCATCGGTCTCACCCGAAGTACTCCGCGATCTTTCCGTAGACTTCGTCCATATTATTCCCTTCGAGCGCCGACAGCGGGACCGTCTCGTGCTGCGGGAACGCGTTCGCGACGCGCTGGACGTTCGCTTCCTCGAGGTCTGTCTTGTTCGCGAAGATGAGCACTGGCAGATCCTGACTCTCGATGATCCCGATGAGCATCGTGTTCACCTGCGTGAACGGATCCTGGGTGCTGTCGAGGACGTAGATGACGCCGTCGACGTCCTCCCGGAGCCAGTGCATCGCCTCGGCGACACCCTCCGTCGCCTCCCGGGAGCGGCGAACGGCGTCGTCTTTCTCCATATCGTGTTCGAGAAACTCTTTGTAGTCGACTTTCGTCGTCACCCCGGGGGTGTCGACGATGTCGATGTTGACGGTCTTGCCGTTACGCTCGATCTCGACGTTCTCCTTTCTTCGCGCGCGGCGGGTCTCGTGGGGGATGTGGCTCTCCGGACCGACGGCGTCGCCCGTCCAGTCCCGTGCGATTCGGTTTGCGAGGGTCGTCTTTCCGGCGTTCGGGGGTCCATAGATCCCGATCCGTTTCGGCTCGGTGTCCGAAAACATCCGGTCGACGGCCCGTGAGATGCTGTCTTTGAGGTCTGTTAACAGTCCCATCCTGGCCTCCCGGCCCTCTAGTTCCGCTCGAAGAGGGCGTATGAAGGAACCACATTTCCGTGTTCACTTAAACACTGCGTCAGACAGGCTATCGACGGCGAACTGTCGTTCGGTGGTTATACGAAATACAGGAGAAAACCCTCGGCTTTAGCCGTCATCAGAAATCAAAGATTTCTGATTGCCCGCCAGACGCAGTCTGGCGACGTGGGATGAATCCGTCACTGTTGAACCAAACCACGCTACAGTGGCAGGCCGACTCCTCAGCGTTTAAGGAATACCAGTTCTACATATAAGATATCGAGGTGCGGCGTACCGTCCCCGTTGCACTCGACGTGGACAGCGACGACGCTGTACTCCTCGAAGACACCGTAGACACGTTCCTCTGGTCGGCACAGTACGTCGTAGACCACGCTTTCAACGGTGAACTGCGTCACCACCAGCAAAACCACGCTGGACGACGAAACCTAAAACCACGCTGGACGACGAAACCTACGACGATGTGCGCGAGAAAACAGACGGGTTCTACGGTGGGTTGGTGCAAGCCGCTCGGAACAAGGCCGCTGAAGCCTGCAAAAGCGTCGTCGCACGCTGGAAAACGATAAGAAAGCTTCGAAGCCGACGTTTACCAGCCCACACGTCGTCTACGACCACCGAACCGCCACATTCCACGACTGTGGTGTACGGGTCGGACTTGAGGTTCGTACTCCCGAGCCGACCTGAGTGCTATCACGTCAAACTACTGACACAAACTACTGGATAGAGAAGTGAGTGTCGCAGTGCCCCCCCCCCCACCCCTTCGTTTCAGGTGGAACCTCCGAACAGGGGAGAGGGGGGTGTCCGAAGGGCTCGTTAGTAGCGGTACCTTTATTACTTTCAGTGTTAAATCAGATCCGTAGTGGGAGATCAGTATTAATTTCATAACTGTACTTGTTTGATTTTAATAACTACTCACCCTACTACGTTCCATTGACAGACGTTGCTTCCCAGTCTCGGAAGTCTCCAGTTGAAACGAAGGGGTGGGGGGCTACCGACAGTACGTTCGGGGTGAAACAGAACGGGCGCGGAAAACAGACCGAGTAATTCCCGTGGGTAATATTAATCCAAGACTACCGACCCAAACGGACGATACTCGGCGTCACCGCGGGGTATTTCGAGTCCAGCGGTCGGCATAGACAGCTTCGAGAGGAGCAGAGACAAGTTTTTAGTAGTGGCTCTTCCTCTGGTTCGACTGCATCAACTGGACGCGCCCCCGGATAACTGGTCCGGCAAAACCACTCGTCAAACCGCAAACTACCCGATTTACCGGTTTTGGGCGTTATCTCCAGTCGAAATAGGGGGGATATCGATGGAAGAAGACACACAATCTGACGACAGCGCCGATCCAGGCGATCATCCAGGACGGGGAGAGGGCACCCACAGCGACGGGCGAAACGAGGCGTTGTCCGTCGGAGAAGAGACTGATCGTGCCGACGAGGAAGGAAGCCAGCCGGACCAGCCAGCCGAAACTGGCACCGATCAGCCGACTGGAACGGGCTATCAGCAGTCGACCGAAACTGGCTCTGATCCGCCAACTGAACTCGGCCGTGAGCGGTCACCCGAAACCGACCCTGGTCACTCGACCGAGGGCGACACCAATATAGACACGTTCGTGGATCGAGTTGTGGCTTCGGATTCTGGTGACTCCCCCAACCGCTCCCAGAGTGATCACTCCCCTAACCGCTCCCAGAGTGACGAAGATCGTTCCGATACTGCCGAGAAGGATGTGGATTCGCGCCAGGACACCGACTCGCGCCAGGACGCCGATTCGCGACAGGACACCGACTCGGGGGTTGAGAAGTCTCAGGACCCATCACAGGCTGACTTGTCGCAGGTAGGGACTTCCGAAGCCGAATCCCCTCAGACGGATTCAGCCGATACCGACGATCTCATCACATCTACTTCCGCACACGAGAGTACCACTGACTCTGATTCGAGTCCGTCCGAATCAACCTCGTCCACGTCTTCCCACTCGACCCCCGGTCCATCCGCAACGGACCCGTCTACTCCCGACCAATCCACGTCAGCCTCCTCTACTCCCGACCAATCCACGTCAGCCTCCTCTACTCCCGACCAATCCGTATCCGGCCCATCATCCGATTCGACCGACACCTCTACAGACACGACCGACGTCTCCACATCTACCCCGTCCGCTGAATCGGCTGACACCTCCGCGTCCAGTTCGACGCCAGATTCGACCGACAGATCAACTCCGGGCTCCTCGTCCGACTCGCGCGGAGACACGACAGTAAACCTCGACGAAGTCGTCCTCGACGACGAAGACGACAGCCAGGGACTGTTCGACGACCTCCTCTCCGGCGAACCGATCTTCGAGAACAAGGAGGTTCTCCGGCCATCCTACACGCCGCACGAACTCCCCCACCGGAACGAACAGATCAATCAGATGGCAACCATCCTCGTGTCGGCGCTTCGCGGCGAGACGCCGTCGAACATCCTGATCTACGGGAAGACGGGTACCGGGAAGACCGCCAGCGCGAAGTTCGTCAGCCAGGAGTTGGAGTCGACGTCGGAGAAGTACGACGTCCCGTGCGAGGTCGAGTACATCAACTGCGAGGTGACGGACACCCAGTATCGAGTTCTCGCCCAACTCGCCAACAAGTTCATCGAGAAGAATCAGAGCTTCATCGACCGGAAGCTCGAAGAGCTGACCGACCTCCGGTCGCGCGCCGAGACGAATCCTCAGGCACTCGTCGACTCTGGATTCGGGACGACCGAGGACGTTGCTGCCCGGATCGAACAGCTCGAATCCGACCGCGAGGAGATGGAACCGGTCCCGATGACTGGCTGGCCCACCGACCGGGTGTACTCGACGTTCTTCGACGCCGTCGACTACGAGGAGCGGGTCGTCGTGATTATGCTCGACGAGATCGACAAACTCGTCGAGAAATCCGGCGACGACACGCTGTATAATCTCTCGCGGATGAACTCCGAACTGGAAAACTCCCGGATCTCGATTATGGGCATCTCCAACGACCTGAAGTTCACCGACTTTCTCGATCCCCGGGTCAAATCGAGTCTCGGCGAGGAGGAGATCGTCTTCCCGCCGTACGACGCGAACCAGTTGCGGGACATCCTCCAGCACCGCGCGAACGTCGCGTTCAAACCCGAGGCGCTCACCGACGACGTCATCCCGCTGTGTGCCGCCTTCGCGGCCCAGGAACACGGCGACGCCCGGCGCGCGCTGGATCTCCTCCGGACGGCCGGCGAACTCGCCGAGCGCGGCCAGGCCGACACCGTCGAGGAGGCCCACGTCCGGCAGGCGCAGGACAAGATCGAACTCGACCGCGTCGTCGAGGTCGTCCGGACGCTCCCGACGCAGTCGAAGATCGTCCTCTTTGCGACGATCCTCTTGGAGAAGAACGGCGTCCACAACATCAACACCGGGGAGGTGTTCAACATCTACAAGCGCCTCTGCGAGGAGATCGACGCAGACGTGCTCACCCAGCGTCGCGTGACCGACCTCATCTCCGAACTCGATATGCTCGGGATCGTGAACGCCGTCGTTGTCTCGAAGGGACGCTACGGCCGCACGAAGGAGATCTCCCTGTCCGTTCCCGTCGAGGAAACGGAGGCAGTCCTCCTCTCGGACTCCCGCCTCGGCGACATCGAGAACGTCCAGCCGTTCGTCCAGGCGCGGTTCGACAACTGATCACCTCACAGACCGACAAACGACACGCCATATGTTCGACGAGATTATGCAGAAGTTCGAGGGGAGCCCGAGCCAACAGGAGGTCATCCGGCTGCTCCTCGAACGCGGCTTCTCCGTCAACGACGAAGGACGCGTCGTTTCCGGTGGAATCGAGATCCCGAACACCGGGATCGCCCGCGAGATCGGCGTCGACCGACGCGTCGTCGACTCGACCACCACGGCGATCCTCGAAGACGAGGAACTCCGGCGGATTTTTCAGAACATTTCCTCGATCCCGAGTCTGATGGATCTCGCCCCCGTCCTCGATCTCTCGGTCCTGACGGTCGAGGTGAACGACGCCGATCAGCCCGGGATCGTCTCGGAGGTGAGTTCCCGCCTCGCCGAACGAGACATCTCCATCCGGCAGACGATCAGCGAGGACCCCGAGTTCACCGACGAACCGAAGCTCTACGTCGTCACCGACGAGCCGATCCCCGGTGATCTGCTGAACGAGTTATCCGAACTGGAATTCGTTCGTCGAGTTTCGATCGCCTGAACCGCGTTCGTGAGAACTACACCGATCGGCTGCCGGAACGTTTGCGGGAGACGTCTCAATCGACTGAAATGCACCGACGCGAACCCTTTTGAACGATCCCGGGCGTAGCTCTCGACGTGTCCGATCCCGCAGACGACTCCGACGCGTCGTTTCGGACTGTCGCCGATCCCGGGGAAGCCAGCTTCGAGGTGAGGGGTTCGGAGTTCATCGGCTACGTCGCACCCGCTAATACCGTCGAGGAAGCCGAATCGTTCGTCGAGACGATCCGCTCTCGACACCCTGACGCGACCCACAACGTCCCCGCGTACCGCGTGCCGGCGGGCGCGGACTCGTCCGGGGGCGAGACCAACGCAGACACCGGTGCCACGCCTCCCAACACCGGAGTGATGCTCCGAGAGTACCAGTCGGACGACGGGGAGCCGTCGGGATCGGCCGGCAAGCCCGCCCTGAACGTGCTCGTCCAGCGCGACGTCCGGAACGTCGCTGCGGTCGTCACCAGATACTACGGCGGGACGAACCTCGGCGTCGGCGGCCTCGCCCGCGCATACTCCCGCGCTGTCAACGACGCCGTCGACGACGCCGAGGTGGTTCTGACAGTCCCACACGAGCGGTTCGACGTCACCGTCGCCTACGACGACTCCGGGACAGTCCGCGGACTCCTCGAAAGTGCCGACGTCGAGTTCGATGCGACGTACGAGGCCGAGGTCTCGTTTTCGGTCCGCGCACCCGTCGCAGCGGCCTCGGAACTCCGCGATCGCATCCGAAGCGCGACCAGCGGGCGGGCAGATATCGACCAGTGACGCTGTTACCAGAGACGCACGACTGAAGTCGTGCGCTTCCGCCCTGTATATCGGTGAATACGGTATCTGTATCCAGCGATGCGGTTACAGAAACCCGACTATCGGGATGTATATTCTTCGGCAACAGAGCGAGTACCGCTTCTCCGAGTCAGGAACAGACCAGCTTGATTTTTGAGAGAGACGGCAGTAGTTTGCAGTGAGATGCCTGCCGAGAAGTCCTGTCCAGATTGTGAGACTCCACTAGAGCAGATGAGACTACAAGGGACCGACGCTATCGGAGAACTGTCTATCGTCTCAGAGTCGACGGACGATGGCTTCCTAAGCAGTCTCCGGGCGGACGAAATACTCACACCAGTTCCATATGTCTGCCCTGATTGCCGACGAACGCTTTTGTACGCCGAGGAGTGATCGGTGCTCGGTCGCCTTTTTCGATCACCAGTTTCGAGGCGGACCCCCCGGCCCCGAGGAGCGAGGGCTTCCGACAGGTCGGATGCGCGAAGCGAGTAGGCCGGAGAGGACAGCGCGAAGCGAGCAGGCCGAAGAGGACAGCGCGAAGCGAGTAGGCCGGAGAGGACAGCGCGAAGCGAGCAGGCCGAAGAGGACAGCGCGAAGCGAGTAGGCCGGAGAAGACAGCGCGAAGCGAGCAGGCCGAAGAGGACAGCGCGAAGCGAGTAGGCCGGGGAGGACAGCGCGGAACAGAGTTCCGCGGGCCGTGCGAGCGGGCAAAGCCCGCGAGCAGAAGCCGACACTCCAAAATACTAACCACGAGACAGTGGCTGTCTGATTCCTAAATCATAAAGTACCGTTGAAATAACATCTTAAATATGGAAGTCAGGCGTACCGCGCCGGTTAATTGTCGCTGTGGGCGGCTACCCCTGTTCGAGACGGTGAAAACCGGCGTGAGGATGTTCACGATGCTGGGACATCCGAGCGGGCGTTCAAATGGCTTGACAACGACGAGCGGAGAGCGAGTTATTCGAGGCTGAAACGTCGCTTTGTGCCACCCTTGGATACTTCATACGGGCTACTGTACCTACCAATATGGTCGACATCGACTCCGAGACGCTGTTCAACGGCGCGGCGGCGACGCTCACCACGATTGCCGTCCTCTTTTTTGTGTTCAACGTTGAGCTCAACTTCTCCCCGGTGACGAAGATCGCGATCGTCCTCGCCTTTCTCTCGCTCGTCCTCGCTATCTCCCAGCGCACCGCCGATCCGCAACTGACGATTCTCGGGTACGGCGTCGTCGTCATCTCGATCGTGGGGCTCTTTTTCGATCTCGTCAATACCTTCGATCTCGGGAGCGAACTGACGGTCCTCGGTCTGCTCGTCCTTGCGGCTATCCTCTTTGCGCTCAGGACCCGGTTCGATAGCCAGAATCGCCTTCTGAACCCGCAGCAGGCCAGATATCTCATCGCGGTCGTCTCCGTTCTCGCGGCCGTGATCCTCATCACCGACGTCGTGACTGGCGGCCTCGCCTACGAACTCCAACCCGAGAGCAGGATCGAAATCGACGAGTCGCCACGGGAGAGACTCCAGGTCGCGACCGTCACTGTCACCAACCCGACTCCCCTCCCGGAGCGAGTCGAGACCCCCGACTATTCGGCCTGTGCCGCGGGCGACTGGAGCGAGTACAGATATCCGGCAGATCCCGACCGGGAGGAGCGGCCGCCCGTCCGGGCGCACCTGAACGTCGAGGACGGCTACAACGAGCACGTGATGAGCTTCGGCTCGAAGACGTATCCGGTGAGACTCCACATCGAGGCGACGAACACGACCGGAGAAACGTTCCGCGTCGAGCGCACCGACGAGTGCCCCGACGACGATTCCGGTGCCCGGTACATCGCGATCTACGAGGGAGCCGGCAACGGGCCGCGAATGTTCCCGTAGACGTTTTCACATCGATTATCCACAACATCCAACCGGCTCGCCCCTGTCGCCGCCGTCAGTCGACGATAATGTCGGCGTCGTCGTCGCCGACGTTACGGCTTCGCGGCTGCATCTCGGTCCGATAGCGCTCGATCCAGTCGGCGAAACACCCCGGACAGAGCCGCTGGCTGTCCACTTCGGATCGATCGACGTTCAACTGTACCGTCCGCGCGAGGGGGTCGTCGGTCGGCTCGCCGCAGGCGTCACAGGGCTGGCTCCCGGCCATACGTCCCCCTGCGTAGCCCGTCGGTAAAGGTGTTCACCAGGTCCCGGCGGGATTCGACGTCGCAGCGGCGATCCCACTGGCCTCGAAGGCGGTAGCGCCACTCGCTCGTAACCCCACCCACTCATTATCAGGTCGTTCGGAACGCCCGATCCCCGGCGTCGCCCAGCCCGGGGATGATGTACCCGTCATCGTCCAGATGATCGTCGATAGCGACGGTCAGGAGATCGGCCCGAGGGAACTCCTCCCCGATTCGGAGGAGGCCGTCGGGCGCCGAGACCGCCGAGAGCACGAACACGTCGGCGGGCTCTGTGTCGCTGGCGTTGAGGACGTGATCGAGAACGGCACTCATCGTGGATCCGGTCGCGAGCATCGGATCGGCCACGATGACGGTGTCGTCTTCGGTGATCTCCGGCAGTTTGACGTAGTCGATGCTGATCGGGAACTCCCCAGCCTCGTTCATCCCCGCCTCCTCGTCGCGGCCGGCGCTGATGACGCCCTGTTTCGCTCGCGGGAACGCCTTCAACAACCCCTCGACGAACGGCGTCGCCGCCCGGAGGACGTTGACGATGACGACGTCGTCGAGCCCCTTGACCCGCTCGCCGGTCGTCTCGGTCAGCGGTGTCTCGACGCTGACGTACTCGGTTTCCATCGCGCCGTCGATGATCTCGTACCCGCAGATCCGACCGAGTTTCACCAGCCCCTTGCGGAACGCCACCTGCTCGGTTTCGACGTCCCGGAGTCGAGAGAGGGTGTCCTTCGCGAGTGCGTGCGTGATCAGATACGCGTCGTCGCGGTCTTCTATGGTCATCAGTTCCACAGTCGGGAGGCGGACCCACATAACTCACCGGGATCGTTCCGGCTGCCTGACCGAGCACGTCGGGCCGGCTGCCTGACCGAGCACGTCGGGCCGGTTTCCCACCTATCGGGTGATGATATGCGTCGCCGCCATAATGATCAGCGCCAGCGATCCCACGTTTACGAGCGTGAACTGCGCGATATCGACCAAGCTCAGTCCCCACACGACGAGGGTCGCAAACAGCGACGAGAGGACGAGGTTCATCGCGAAGAGCACGCGCGGGTCCCCTTGCGAAGTCGTCTCCATAGTCTGGTGTCGTGGCCGGCCTTCACATATTTTGCGCTGGCGCCCGAAACGGGAATGTGAACGTCCGCAATCGCGAGGGAGAACCCGTCGATCCGGTGCCGTTCGCCGTCGTCGCCGGGTCAGCGTGGCTGCTGTGTCTCTCGTTTGGTCCCCTCTACCTCGATGCGTTCGCCATCCCCTGGCCGCGCGGCCTCGCTATCTCGACGGCCATCGCGTTCCTTACCACTGTCTGGGCGTACCGGCGATACGTCTGGACCGTCGATCCCGTCGTCCGCCGCGAGGTCCCGGCGAAAGTCCGATTCCGGCAGATCTGTTACGGCGCACTCGTCTTCGGTATCGTCTTCCTCGTCTTGAGCGTTCTCGTCTTCGCTCGCGGCGCGTGAATTGCATTTCTCGTTCGACCCTTTGCTCTCCACCGGGTGACTTTTGCTTTGCCAGCGGATCAGACTCGCCTGTCGGCCGTGCGTGCCCCGCGGACGAGCGAGGCGGAATTAACAGGACGGACTCACATTTCCGGTGTATGGGACTGCTCGGAACGCTCAAAGACACGTTTGCGGCGTCGACGGAGTCGCCGAACCGGGGTGACGCGACTTCGTCCACGAGCGGCGCATACTGGTGTCACGACTGTGCCGAACGAACTCTTGCCGACGACGTCGCCGGCGACGCGCCGCCGACGTGCCCGGAGTGCGGCGACGAGATGGAACTCGAACGCTCGCCCGATTCGACGGGCTGTGCCTGCTGACTACGGGACATCTGTCGACTCCCGCTCCCGCGCAGATGATTCGGTCGGATCGGCGAGCGTGTACTCTTCGTCGGCCTCGGTCGGATAGCGATCGAGTCCCGACAGCGTCTCCCAGTCGCTTTCGAACTCCTCGTCGGTGAGGAGCGCGTCGTCGAGCCGTTTTCGCAGCGCCGCCTCGTCGATATCCTGTCCGATGAACACCAGTCCCGTCCGTCTGTCTCCCCACGTTTCGTCCCACTCGAATCCGAGATCCGACCGGTTGTTGCGGTAGCTTCGCTGCTCGAATTCGGGCAGGCTTGCGACCCAGCGACCGGTTGCCTCGACCGTCGCGGAGGGGCCCGCCTGCCCGTACGTCAGATGCGTTTCCTCCCGGCCAGCGACCCAAAGGTGGCCCTTCGACCGCAACACCGAGGGCGGAAGGTTGCCGAGCACGTCGGCAACCCGCTCGGGATGGAACGGCCGACGGCGCCGGTACGTGAACGAGGTGATCCCGTAGTCCTCCTCGGGATGAGTGTGGTCGTGATCGTCGTGACCGTCGTCGCGGTGGGCGTGATCGTCGTGACCGTCGTCGCGGTGGGCGTGATCGTCGTGACCATCGTCGCGGTGGGCGTGATCGTCGTGACTGTCGTCGCGGTGGGCGTGATCGTCGTGACTGTCGTCGCTGTGGGCGTGGTCGTCGTGACTGTCGTCGCGGTGGGCGTAGTCCTCAGAGTGTACACCCCCGCTCTCGGAGTTTGTGGCGGCGTCCGCGCTGCCGCCTCCTTCTTCGGCTGGGGCGTCCAACGCCTGCTTCCACCCGGCCTTCTCGCCTGCAGTCGCGGGATCGAACAGGTCTACCCCGAGCACCTGATCGATCTCGACGTCGCCGTAGGTGGTCCTGAGAATCCGCGCGTCCGGACGCAGCGATCGGACGACACCCTCGACTCGCTCCAACTCCGCGTCGTCGACGAGGTCGGTCTTGTTCAGGACGACCACGTCCGCGAACTCGACCTGTTCGACGAGCAGGTCAGACAGCGGTCGGCGGTCCCCGTCGCCGCCCTCCGCGACCGACTTCGTCGGGGTCGCATCAGCGTCAAACGTGTCGGCAAACAGCCGACTGTCGACGACGGCGACGACGGCGTCCATCCGGTACTTCGCTGCGGCGGGAGAGCCGCCGGTGAAGAGCCGGGCGACCGGTGCCGGCTCGCTGATGCCCGACGGTTCGACGACCAGGTGGTCGAAGGACCGCTCTCTGGCCAGTCGCACGACCGCAGTCTCCAGGTCGTCCCGCAGTTCACAGCAGATACAGCCGTTCGAGAGCTCCGTGACTGTCCCGTCGGCGACCGAGAGGTCCGACGCCTCGTCGACGAGGTCGGCGTCGACGTTCAGCTCCCCCATATCGTTCACCAGCACGGCGATGTTCCGATCCGAGGAGCCTTTCAGCAGCCGGTTGAGGAGCGTCGTCTTCCCGGCGCCGAGGCTCCCGCTGAGCACTGTCACTGGTGTCTCATCCGACGACTTCAGCATACGCTCTGTGGGCGCTGCCGACACTTCAACGTGCGGGCGCTGTTGTCGCAACGCACGTGCGCGACTGTATCGACCCGTTCTCCCCTCCCCACCCCGGTCTCCCGGTGCCGCGGGCATCCCGCTGGCGACGAGTTTGCGACTCCTGCGGACTGGCACGCTGGGCACATCCGGGCAATACGCTTTTGTTGCGGCGTCCGTACCTCGCGCTATGTCCCTTGTGGAACGGATCAGACGCTTCCGGACGGCTCTCGCCGAGTGGGCTCGGGGGCTCTACCACGGGATGATCTCCCATCCCGCCTACGAGAAGATCGAAAACGAAGCCGAGGACCTCGAAGACACGTTTATGCTCGCCTGCTTCCCGGAAGCCTTCGGGATCCCCTCGCCGGTGTCGTACTACACCGCCGAGTTGCTCCCGTATCTCGAAGACGAGTTCGAGGCCTGGGAACGGCGGATGTGGGATCGCGGGTCGATGCTCGAACGAAAAGGCCAGCAGTACCACTTCTGACGATGCACAAACACGTCTTTTTCGGCGGAAAGGGCGGGGTCGGGAAGACCACCGTCTCCTCGGCGTACGCGCTCCGGTGTGCCCGTGCAGACCTCCGCACACTGATCGTGTCGACGGATCCGGCCCACAGCACCTCCGACGTCTTCGATCAGCAGTTCGACGACGACCCCTCCTCCGTGGAGGGGATCGACGGTCTCGACGCGATGGAGATCGATCCCGAAGCCGAGACCGAGCGCCACCTGATGGAGACCAAACGCGCGATGACCGATCAGGTGAGCGCCGCGATGGTCAACGAGATCGATCGCCAAATCGAGATGGCCCACCAGACACCCGGTGCCTACGAGGCCGCGTTGATGGATCGCTTCATCGAGGTGATGCGCGAGGCCGACGAGTACGACCGCGTCGTCTTCGACACTTCGCCGACCGGCGGCACGCTCCGGTTGCTCTCGCTTCCGGAGATGCTCGAAGGGTGGATCGATCGGCTCGCACACAAGCGCGAACAGGCGATCGAGTTGTACGAACGAGCGGCGATCGGCAACAACGAACCCCGCCGGATGATGGACGGCGATCCGATCCTCGACCGACTGCGGACGCGCAAAGAGCGCTTCGAGTTCGCCGGACAGAAACTCAGAAACGACGCCGCCTTCTTCCTCGTCGTCAACCCCGACGAACTGTCGCTGCGGGAGACGAGCCGTGCCGTCGACGAACTCCAGTCGTACGGTCTCGACGTCCGCGGGCTGGCGATCAACCGGCTCACGCCGGAACCGGAACCCCACGAGGAGGGCCGCGGCGCGACCTTCCTCCGCGACCGGGTCGAAACCGAGCGGGAGCACCTCGAAACCCTCCACGAGGCGTTCGAGCCGCCTGTCGTCGCGGAGATCGAAACCCGCGTCTCCGAAGTGAAAGGGAGTATCCTCGAGACGGTCGCCTCGGAACTGGATATTGAGGTCCGTCCGGACCCGCCCTCGTCCTCGGCGGAGTGACCACACGAATCGGCCTCACTCACACACGAACAGGCTTCACTTTCAGACAGACAGGCTCCACTTTCGGACGACCTGGTCGCCGGCGGCTGTTTCTCCGGGACACCCTCTCCCGTTTGCTCACACCGAACCTGTAACCCGGACCGGTTTCATTACCAGCCCATTGATCGTTAACATTATACGTGATTCTTCCGCAACGATGTGTGGGGCAATCACAATATGGTCCAGGTACTATGGTTAGTCATAGCGATACTCGTGCTGTTCAGCATCGGGTATCTCGGATACTCGAGGTATCTCGCGCAGTTCGTCGACCTCGACGACGACCGCGAGACACCGGCACACAAGTATGAGGACGGCCAGGAGTACGTCCCATCGAAGAAGCCGGTGCTCCTCGGGCACCACTATTCGAGTATTGCAGGCGGCGCACCGATCGTCGGCCCGATCACGGCCGGCGTACTATGGGGGTGGCTTCCCGCCCTCGCGTGGATCGCGATCGGCAATCCGCTGATGGGGGCGGTGCACGACTTCTCCGCGCTGTCGGCCAGCCTCCGACACGAGGGGAAGTCGATCGGCTACATCATCGGGGAGTACATCGGCGAACGCGGCAAGAATATGCTGCTGTGGTTCGCGTTCCTGACGATCATCCTCGTCGTCGCCGTGTTCGCACTCGTCGTTGCCATCGTCTTCAACGCGTTCCCGCAGGCGGCGACAGCCAGTCTGATCTACATCGGACTGGCGGTGCTGCTCGGCGTGTGGCTGTACCAGTTAGATCTCCCGTTCCTCGTTGGGACCGGGTTGTTCGTCGCGCTGATGTTCGCCGGGGTCTGGGTCGGCATCCAGTACCCGCTCGCGCTGGTTCCGGGCGATTACCCCGCCGGAACGATCGTCCTCCTCGGATCGGGGATGTCGTGGCTCCCCGCTGCCGGCGCGTTCGGCGCCAACACGGCGGCGTGGATCCCGATCATCCTGATTTACGGCGCCATCGCGAGCGCCCTGCCGGTCTGGTTCCTGCTCCAGCCGCGTGACTACCTCTCGTCGTTCCTGCTGTACACCGGCGTCGGCGGCGCGCTCGTCGCCGTCATCGTGGGAACGCTCCTGGGTACGGCGAACCAGCCGCTCGTGACCAGCCTCGAACCGTTCTACGGCTTCATCGGCCGCAACGGCGCGCCGCTTTTCCCGCTGCTTTTCATCACGATCGCCTGCGGGACCATCAGCGGCTTCCACTCGCTGGTCTCCTCGGGGACCACCGCGAAGCAGCTGAACCGCGAAACCGACGCTCGCGCGATCGGATACGGCGGGATGCTCGGCGAAGGCCTGCTCGCGACGGTTGCACTCATCTGTGTCGCGGTCGTCGCGCCCGACGTCGGCGGCGGGATCGGCCTGGCGCTGCCGACGTTCGCGTCCGGTGGCGCCATCCTACTCACCAGCTTCGGCATCCCCACCTCGTTCGGGGGGCCGTTCATGGCGCTCGTGCTCGTGAGCTTCCTCCTCACGTCGACTGACACGGCCGTGCGCCTCGGCCGCTATATGATGGAGGAGATCGTCGGCACGCCCGAGACGTCCGTCGAGTCGTTCGCTTCGGACCGCTACGGCAACGCCGCGCTCCAGACGATCCCGGCGTACGTCCTCATCGCCAGCGGGTCGTGGGCGACGCTGTGGCAGCTGTTCGGCGGCGCGAATCAGCTGCTCGCGGCGCTTGCGCTCCTGACCGCGACGGTGTGGCTCGCGAACTGGGACGACTCGAAGCAGCTTCTCAGCACCGGCGGCCCGATGGCCGTGATGGTCGCCATCACCGTCTCCGGGCTCCTGTGGCTCGCCTTCCACAGCAACCTCTACACCAAGTTCCTCGATCCCTCGTGGATGGCCGAGGCGACGACGGTGCAGATGATCTCGGCGGTGACACAGATCGCCCTCGCGCTCGTGTTGGTGTATCTCGGCCTCTCCTTGGTCAAGATGGGCTACGACAACATCGACGAAGTCCGCAACGGCGAACGGGCGGGCGGCTTCTCGCCGGGCGACGACTGAGCGTCGGCCGCGAAACCGCATCGTACCAATTTTCCATTTCTTCACCCGGCGAGAGCGTCGTAGTTCCGCTGGAGTGGCTTACCGACTGTTCGTCTTCCTTTCTCGCAGGGGAGATTCTTTGTGAAGTTCGACATCCTGCCGACGCGTCTCACCGATTAGATTATTTACTGTCATATCTCTCTATCATCTATGGCTGAGTCGGCCTGTCACGTCTGTGGCTCGGAGACTACAGTTGATGGGATGCCATATCGGTGTGCGTACTGCGGAAACCCTGTCTGTACTGATCACAGACTGCCCGAGAACCACACCTGCACAGGTAGTCGACTTCCTGACGATGAATCTCCGGAGGGCCGTGAGTCGATGGCGATGCGTCTGAACGAGGACCAGACTGTCGGGACGACGCCGAGTGATATCGGTCAATCGAGCCCGGATGTTGCTCTCGATGGCTCCGTTGTTGGGGCGGAAGAGAAATCAGAGGTTACCGAATCGGATCCTTGGTGGCGACGACTGCTTCCGTGGTGAGTCCCGTTCCTCTCTTCACTCCTCAGTAACCAAACTTCGTATGCAGATAGTCTCATACAGACGTTTCCCAGACGAGAATCAATAATTGCTCACCACGGCTCGTCTCCCTATCGACGTAGTAACAAATAGATAATTAATTAGGAAAAACGTGATCAGTTCAGCAGTAAACCCTGCGAGCGTGGAAACGTCTACTCGGCAAAATCGACGCCTGTGATCTCGAACTGTGCCCCGCCGTCGGGGCTTTCTGTGATCTGTATCCTCCAGTTGTGTCCAGTGACGATCTGCTGGACGATGCTCAGTCCGAATCCAGTCCCGTTCTGCGCCGTCGTAAATCCTGTCTCGAAGACACGGTCGCGCTTCTTCTGGGAGATTCCCGGGCCGTTATCGGCGACGTAAAATCCGTCTGCCGTCGTCCCGACAGTCACGCGGACGTCCGGGCCGGCGTGTTCGACTGCATTCCGAAAGAGGTTCTCGAATAGTTGCTGGAGCCGAGAGTGGTCGGCCATCACTCGTGGATTCGATTCGGGCGACTGCAGGACCGCTTCCGAGGTATCTACATTGTCCCACGCCCTCCGTGCGACGATTTGAAGCGGGACTGGCGTCGTCTCACCGACCTTGTTCTCACTCTGTGCGAGTTCCAGAAGTTCGGTAATCAGCGCGCTCATCCGATCGAGCGCGTTGTCGACGAGTTGCAGTTCGTCCCGATCGATATCCTCTTGCAGAATATCAAGGTATCCCTGAGCGACATTCAGCGGGTTCCGTAGATCGTGTGAGACGACGCTTGCGAAGTTCTCGAGCCGTTCGTTCTGGCGCTCGATCTCTCGTTCCCGGGCTCTCCGTTTCGAGATGTCTTTGATCGTTCCAAAGTGATAGGCAATGCCGTCGATCGACCGCCGAGTTGTGACCGTTGCGACAGGAACCTCCCGATCGTTATATTTGTGCACCGTTTCGGCCTTTCGTGTCTCGCCGTCCGCAAACGACGACCAGTATCCGTCAAACTTGCTCGCTTCGACCTCCGGAACGATTTCCCACAGCGTCTTTCCGATCAAATCCGAGGGTGCGACATCGAACAGATCCGCGTACGACTGGTTGACGTAGGTGTATCGACCATTCTCCCCGTAGATCCCGACGCCGACGCCGACCGATTCGACCATTTTGGCGAAAAACTCGGGCGCCAGATCTGTTGACGAATCAGAAGTCACGTTGTCCGATGAATGATATTAAACGATTTAATATGTTCGCTCGGCCGTCCCCCGCTCCGGGACCTCGTCCCGAGGGACGATTCGACCAGCAAGCCTGCACACGGCCGTATGGACGGTCGACGACCGTACAACCACCGTATAGATATTCTGCGGTCGTGCCAACCACCGTATAGACATTTAGCAGCGTACCAACCACTGGATGGACATTCAGCGGTCGTAACAACTACAGGATAAACAGTCAGCGGTCGTCAACACGTTCTGGACGGTCTATGACTGGCTTCTGATTCCTACCCGTCGCCGAGTCGCCGCGCCACCGCGTCGCGGATCCGTCCGAGTACCGTGCGACGCTCGGCAGGCGGCACGTCGCGCCACAGCGCGAACGCCTCGGCCGAGGCCCCCTCCTCGCTTTTGACGATAGACTCGTGGTCGGGGACGACGACGGCGAGGTTGATCTCATAATGCCCGTAGTAGCCGAATTTCAGCAAGGTCCGATCGCGGAACCCGTCGACGAACTCCGCGACGTCCTCGGGGAGCGTCTCGGCGACGACGACGAACGTGAAGTCAGTCCCGAAGTGTTCTTCGTCGGGGACGAGCCAGTCGGCGTCGTCAGCCAGGTCGTGACCGAGGTCCACCAACCGCTCTAGGTCCGCGACGGTCGGCCGGTCGGTCCGGCGAGCGAAGATGAACTCCCTGTGCTCGTGGTTCGCGTAGTCTAACGCCGGATGGAAGAAATGCTTCTGGCTCTCCATCCGCATCTCCGCGAACAGGGGGAACCGCTCGCCGTTGACCATCTGGTCCTGTTCGAGATTGTAGTTGAACATCAGCCGATCGGAGACCCGATCCAGGTACTCGTCGTCCCAGACGGGGATCGACGAGCGGTCGATTCCGGCCTCCTCGGCCGCTTCGTCCGGATCGAACGGTTCGTGGGACTCGTCGGCCATTATTCGTCGTCGTACGGGACTGCGTCTCCGTCGACTGCCGGCGCCCCGACCGCGAGCACCACGACGTCCTCGGTCGAGTCCTCGGGGTTGTAGGCCCGCTGTGGGCTCTCGGGATCGACCGCGAACAGTTCGTCGGCGTCGACCTCGAACGTCTCCTCGGGCGTCTCGACCCGCAGCGTCCCCGAGAGGACGTAGAACGCCTCCTCCTGCTCTTCGTGGTAATGATACGTCAGCGGCAACTGCTCGCCCGGTTCGGCCCGGAAGCGGTTGATCGCGACGTTCGAGAGCTCCGCTGCCGTCCCGAGACGACGCAGTTCACACGGTCGGCCCTCGGCCAGCGGCACGTCCTCGGCATCGACGACTCGGTATCCCATACGGGGACACTCCACACACACACACAAAAGCCGCTCGGGAGGGATCCTCCCACAATTTTAATGTCGATTGGTGCCCACAATAGTGTAATGCGAACGAACAGTAACACTGAGTCCTGCGGCCGGTGTTCGATGTCGACAGTCGTGGAGGCGGCAGACGTCGAGAGCGAGGGTCCGTTCGATGGCGAGCGAATCGAAGTCGACGACGACACGCTCCGTCAGGTCTCGCCGGGCGCGTGGCTCGGTGGGGTCGTGGGCCGGCTGGATCGGTTCGCCACGCGATTCATCCACGGAAACCGCTGAATTCCGGATCACTCGCACCTCTGACGTCCGTTTTCGGCATTCGTTACGGACTGGCGGGTGTGTCGGACGCCCGCAAGACCCGGAGTAGAGTTTTATACTCCCGGGTCCCTACCTCGCCCGAGACGATGGAAGAGAGTGTCTCCGGATTCAAAGTTCGGGGGTCCTGGGGAGATGTCGTCGAACATGGCGAACGAATCACCCGCGCGCTGCGGGATGCCGGCGTCGACGGCGACGCCTTCGAGGAGTGGGACGAGTGGCGTCCGAAGTCGCACGAACGACTCGGGGAAGACGTCAACGAAAAGACCGCAGAGCAAGCCAGCGTCGCCGAGGGCGAAGGCGAGAAGGCGGGCAAGGGTCCTGACGAGGACCTCCAGACTGCCGGTGAGCGCCTCTCGGAATCGTACGAGCACGTCGAGGAGGGCAAAAGCGACGAGGCGGTCGAGCGCTGGTCCGAGTCACTCGGGTACGTCGCCCGCGCGGCAGACTCGGCGGGTCGCCGGGCTCTCCGTCGCGTGGAGAACACCGTCTACCGCCGGGTTATGACCCAGCTTGCCCCCTACTACTTCGACAACGAACTCGTCTCCGCCAACATCCAGAAGTCCACCCGCGGCGAGGGCGAGGTATCGTTCATCTTCGAGGTAAACATCAACGACGACGACCTGAAAGACGAAGTCAGTGATCGACTCAGCGAGTTCGACGAAGAAGTGACTCGCTGGCACGTCACTACCGAAAAGGAGACCGGAACCGCAGAGGCCGCCGAAGGCGTAGAACCGCCCCAGTCCGAGGACCGGACCCAGTCGACGACGAACTGACGCCCGTTTCCGGACCGCTACCGCCGTTCAGAAACGCGTTCGCTCCCGCTCACGCGTCCCCGTCGGACTGATGGGGCTCCCCGACTGCGTCCATCGGCAGGAGGCTCTGGAACTCCAGTGCCAGATCCGCACTCGACGTGAACTGGTCCGCCGTGGACCGCTCTATCACTTCGTCAACACGGACCGTCCCCTCCGCCAGTCTGACGACGACGTCGTCACACTCGGCTGCCACGTCTTCCGGACCGAGCGGATAGTCGAGTTCCTCGAAGACCGTTTCGATGCGATTGAGTTTGATCTGTTCGTTCACGACGGTAGGTACGTGCACAAACATAATAAATATATATTATATTTCTCGGGCCCTCGCTCCCTTGCGAGGAGTATAATGATACTTCTGGGGACGAATTGCCAGGTATGTCTCCCCCACTCCGCATCGAATCCGGTGAGCTGACCGCCGAGGAAATCATCGCTGTCCTCCAGGAGGGACGCCGTGTCATCGTCGAGGCGGAACTCCTCGGCGGCGTCCACGAGGTCTCCCTACGCCACGATGGCGAGACGTACTATTGTGACACGCCGACGACGCTGCACAAACATCCCGACGAGGAGGGGATGCGAACGTGCATCGAGCGGATGGGGTACGGACGGTCGGAGTAGGCTTTTTCCTCGTCAACACGCGGTCTGCCGTCGAGCGTCCTGCCGCCGCCGCGCCCTTTAATCGTGACGGCGCTGAAACAGACAGGTATGAGCGACGTGCCAGAGATGAGCGACCTCCTCGAAACCGAAGATCCGGGCTTTCAGCAGGTACTCGCCTGCGTCTTCGGCATTCAACGCCACGAGAGTCGGACGTATCTCGCACTCCTCGATCATCCGGGCAGCACCGTCGCGGAACTCGCGGACGTGCTCGACCGCGACCGGAGCAACGTCAATCGGTCGCTGACGACACTGATGGACAAAGGACTCGCAGAGCGGCGGCGTCGCCTGCTCGATTCGGGTGGGTACATCTACCAGTACACCGCGACCGAACTCCCGGAGGCCAAGGAGATGCTGCACGGCGCGCTCGACGAGTGGGTCGAACGCGTCCACCGGAGCATCGAGGAGTACGGCGCCGACGACGAGGCGGACGCCGCTACCGAATAGCGGAGGGCCCCTTCCGGAATCACGACGGTTGTCGCCGCTCCCGCGAGCGCCGGCGCTCGACGTCCCACGCTCGAACCGTCCCCCTTTTCACGGCTGAACGCGACGGTTTCGACAATGAGTCTCGAACTCACCGCACCCGCGCCCGACGCCCCGGCGGTCGCCGACGACGGGGTCTGGCTCGCGGACATCGAGACGGGCGAGACGTACGCTCCCTTCGACGAGATCCGGTACACCGGCGACGACGGCAACCTGCTGGAGGTGCGCTACGCCGACCCGCCGACGTTCGAGGACTTTCAGGGACAGGGCCGCGGCGTCTGGCGCTACCGCGCCGCGCTGCCGTTCGAGACGGGCGTCACGCTCCCCGAGGGCGACACGCCGCTGCACGAGGCCCCCGGACTCCGCGAGGAGATCGGCGTCCGAACGCTCCGTGTCAAACACGAGGGAATGAACCCGACGGGATCGTTCAAGGACCGCGGGATGACCGTCGGCGTCCGCGTCGCGAAGGAACTCGGGGTCGGCCGCCTGGCGTGTGCCTCGACGGGGAACACCTCGGCCGCGCTTGCGGCCTACGGCGCCCGCGGCAATATGCAGACGCTCGTGCTCCTTCCCGCCGGAAAGGTCGCGGCGGGGAAGATCGCGCAGGCCGCCCTCCACGACGCGCGCATCCTCGAAGTCGACGGCAACTTCGACTCCTGTCTCGACATCGTGCAGGACCTCGCCCGGCGCGGCGAGGTGTATCTCCTCAACTCGCTGAACCCCTTCCGCCTGGAGGGACAGAAGACCATCGGCCTCGAAATCTTAGAGGAGTTCCGCGACGACTACGGGCGGTTCCCCGACCGGATCGTCCTCCCGGTCGGCAACGCGGGCAACACCTCCGCGCTGTACAAGGCCTTCCGCGAACTGGTCCAGTCCGGCGCCCTCGATCCCAGCGAGGTCCCGAAACTCACGGGCGTCCAGGCCGAGGGCGCCGCCCCGATGGTCGAGGCGATCGAGAACGGCTGGGCGGACACCGAACGCTGGGAAGAGGTCGAGACGCGCGCGACCGCGATCCGGATCGGCAACCCGGTCAACGCCCCGAAGGCGCTGCCGGGCATCCGCGAGACCGGCGGCACCGCGGTCGCTGTCTCAGACGAGGCGATCACCGAGGCCCAGCGCGAACTCGCCCGCGAGGGGATCGGGGTCGAACCCGCCTCGGCGGCATCGGTCGCCGGGCTGAAGAAGCTCCGCGACCGCGGCGTCGTCGACGCCGACGAGGACGTCGTCTGTCTCACGACCGGCCACCTGCTGAAGGACCCCGACGCGGCGTTCGAGGCGGGCAACGAGCCCGAACCGGTCCCGAACGACACCGCGGCGGTGCTCGAACACATCGGCGCGCAGTAGCTGAGCGGGGTTCCGTTTTCCCGATTCAGTGGACTTCCGCGAGCGAGTCGAAGCCGGTCCAACACGCACAGTCGAGATCGTCCAGAGAGTCCACCTCGTCCGGCAGATCAGAGATCGGCATCCCGTCGTCGACTTCCTCACAGCCGTCGGCGTGAATCGTGAAATCGTCGCTCGACATAATCGGCATATGACACGATAGACACATCGGGCTCAAGAACCTTATTGCCACCCCGGCTCCGATGACTCGACGGCCTACTCGTCCTCGTCGCCGTTGAGCGTGAGGTACCGGACGTCGATCATCCGGTCGTCGTCGAGGAGCGTCTCGATCACCGACTGCGGTACGGGATCGTCGAGGTTGTAGACGGTGAGTGCCTCGCCACCCTGCTCGTCGCGACGGGCGTTGTACATCCCCGCGATGTTGATATCGTGGTCGCCGAGGACGGAGCCGATGAAGCCGATCACGCCGGGCTTGTCGGCGTTGCGGGCGACGAGCATCTTCCCGTGGGGGACGGCGTCGACCCGGTAGTCGTCGATCCGGACGATCCGCGGGTCGTCACCGGCAAAGAGCGTGCCACAGACGCCCAGCGACGTCTCGCCGTCGCCGACAGTGACAGTCACGAGGCTCTGGAAGTCCTCCGACTGGAGCCGTTTGGACTCGGTCACGTCGATCCCGCGCTCCTCGGCGATCGAGGGGGCGTTGACGGCGTTTACCTGCCACTCCAGTGGCTCGAAGACGCCTTTCAGCGCCGAGGCGGTGACGAGCTCGATGTCTTCTTCCGCGATGTCGCCCTCGTAGGAGACCTCGATCTCGGAGATGCGGCCGTCGAGCAACTGCGCGGCGATCTTCCCGGCCGTCTCGGCGAGGTCGATATACGGCCGGATGCGCGGGAAGACGCTCTCGTCGACCGACGGCGCGTTCAGCGCGTTCATAACCGGTTCACCCGCGAAGGCCGCGTCGATCTGGTCGGCGATCGAGGTCGCGACGTTCTCCTGGGCGGCCTCCGTCGAGGCGCCGAGATGCGGCGTGACGACGATCTCGTCGACGTCCAGCAGGGGACTGTCCGGCGAGACCGGTTCGTCGGCGAAGACGTCGATCGCGGCCCCGTCGAGCGTCCCGTTTTCGACGGCCGCCGCCAGCGCGTCCTCGTCGACAACGCCGCCGCGGGCGCAGTTGATGAGGAAGCCGCCGCCCATCAGTTCGAGTTCCTCAGTGGAAATCATCCCCTCGGTCTCGGGCGTCAGCGGCGTGTGAACAGTCAGGAAGTCCGCGCGCTCCAGACAGGCCTCGAACTCGACGAGTTCGGCGCCGAGGCGATCGGCGCGTTCCTCGCTGATGTAGGGATCGTAGGCGACGAGATCCATCCCGAGGCTGTCGAGGCGTTTGGCGACCTCCTGGCCGACCCGGCCGAGGCCGACGACGCCCAGCGTCTTGCCGTTGAGTTCGGTCCCGAGGTAGTCGCTTTTGGCCCACTCGCCCGTCTTCAGGCGGGCGTGCGCCTGCGGGATCGAGCGCGCGACCGCGAACGACATCGCGACGGTATGCTCGGCGGCGGCCCGTACGTTCCCCTCGGGCGCGTTCGCGACGATGATCCCGTGGTCGGTGGCGGCGTCGATGTCGATGTTGTCGACACCGATGCCCGCGCGGCCGACGATGACGAGGTCTTCGGCGGCCTCGAACACCGCCTCGGTCACGTCCGTTCCGGATCGGACGACGAGCGCGTTGGCGTCTGCGACTGCTTCGAGCAACGCCTCACCTTCGACGTCGTAGGCCGTCTCGACGTCGTGACCCGACGCCCGAAGCCGTTCGAGCCCCGCATCGTCGATCGGATCCGTAATAAGGACCTTCATATAGTAACCCATCCCCGGTCCGGGGTTAAACGTTTCTTCATCGGCCTGCACGGCCGTCTGTGGCCTGTTACCGACTGACGAGGGGCCGCCGGATAGGTGGCTTGAAAGCCTCCGCGGACGACGTCTGCGTATGCGTCTCGTGGCCTTCGACTTCGACGGAACGCTCTCGGATTCCGAGATGACGATCCTGCTCGGCGAGCGGATGGACGTCGCCGATCGGATGGCGGATATCACCGAACGGGCGATGAACGACGAACTCTCCTATGCCGAGAGCCTGCGGGAGCGCGCGTCACTCCTGGAGGGACTCTCCGAGGAGGACGCCGAGGCTGCCTTCGACGGGGTGCGCCTGCGCCCCGGCGCGGCTGACCTCATCGAACGACTCCACGACGCCGGCCACCACGTCGCGATCCTGACCGGCGGGTTCGAGCGCGGCGTCGAGCACGCCCTCGAACGCGAGGGCGTCTCTGTCGACACGATCGTCGCAAACCGGCTCCCGATCGAGGGCGGACGTCTCACGGGTGGTGTCGAAGGGCCGCTCGTGACGGGGACGAAGGACGAAGCACTCGAATCGCTCGCAGAGGACCTCGACGTCCCGCTCTCGCGAACCATCGCCGTCGGCGACGGCGCGAACGACCTCCCGATGCTCGAAGTCGCCGGCCTGTCCGTCGGCTACCTCCCGAAAGACGCCGTCCGGCCCGCCTGCGACGCCGTCGTCGCCTCGATGTACCGGCTCGGGAAGCTCTTCGAGGGACACGGCATCGTCCGACGAACCGAGCAGTGAGCGGGGATGCTGCCGTCACTGCACCGGTGACTCCTCGCCGGCTCATACTGCTTACGCTCGTCTCTTCCCGCCGAATGCCACCCCCGGTGGCGGCGCTCGGCGGTAACACGTGAGAGTAATCAGTATCAGAGCGTCCGCGACATCCGGTGTGTCATCCCCATTGGATTGACGGCGGAGAACCCGGCGCGGCTGTAAAACCGTTGCTGATACCGCTTCGTCTTCTCGACGGTTAGCCACACGTAGCCGACGCTGTCCTGCTGTGCCTGCCCCATCCCACCCGCCAGGAGATGGCTCCCGATTCCGGCCTGCTGGTAGTCCTGGTGGACGAACACGAAGAGTTCGTGACGACCGGTTCCGTCGGGCACGAACCCCACGTGGCCCACGATCCGGCCGTCGCAGGAGGCCACTACGTTCACGCCGTCGAGGACGTCCGAGAGCCACGACCGGATCCCGTCGATGGCGAGCGGGGGGACACCCTGGGCTCGCTGCGTCGGATCGAACGAATCGTACATTTCGACCAGTTCCGCGAAGTCGCTGTCACGGTACGGTCGGATCTCGATCTCTCGGCCGTCTGCGTCAGTCGCAGCGAACGGCGCACCCGTCGGTGTGATCTGCCGGGGCCGGAAGCGGGCGGCGAGTGTCCTGATGCCGTCGAGGAGTCGTGGGATCGAAGTCGAGTGGGTCGTGTCTGGTTTCATATGCGGAGAACAGTGTATTTTTGATGGTCGTTAGGCCATAATAGTGGCCGTATACCCACTATTTTGTCTCTATCTTCCTTGTCTATCCGATAATACTTAGATTTGTTGAAATATTGAACATACAAAATGATGAGGAAGACACGAGTCGCTGACGGCTGATCTGACCGCTTCAGCGTAATTCAAGGTGGAGCCTCCGGCCTCAAGGAGCGACCCAAGCGTGGCGAAGGGAGTGAGTAGGCCGGAGAGGAAACCGACATAGTCCGATGCAACTGGCATACTGCGACCGACCGACTCCCAAACGTATAAGAACCGTCGGCGTTCCTCTGAAGTATCGACGTGCGTCGAACCGCCGTCGTGAAACTCGCCGTTTCCGACGAGCAACGCGACGCGCTCCACCGAACTGCCGAGCAATACCTGTACTGCGCGAATCGAACCGCCGACTACTGTTGGTCCGATACCTCCTACACCGAGTGCAAAACCAACAAACGGCAGGTCCGAGACGCGCTCTACTCCGAACTTCGACAGGAGACAGAGTTACAGGCACAACTCGTCCAGGCCGCGATCAAACGCGCCGTCGAAGCCGTCAAAGGCGTTATCGAACGATGGAAGAAGGGACAGCGCGTCTCTTGTCCCACGTTCACCGCCGAAACGATGGACTATGACACGCGGAGCGCGACCTTCTACCGACGCAAGGTGTCGCTGGCGACTGTTGAGGGCCGGGTCGAACCGTCGTTTGTTCTCCCGGCAGACAGCCCGACGCCCTACGAGCAGTACGTACTCTCCGAAGACTACGAGTTCCGCGAGAGTACGCTTCGGTACGACGCAGCGACCGACGAGTTCTACCTCAACATCTCGACTCGGCGGAGTGACAGCCACAACGCGGAGGTTCCGGCAGATACGGGGCACCCCGACCAAACGGTCCTCGGTATCGACCTCGGCGTCAACAGTCTCGCGGTCGCCTCAACCGGGCGCTTCTGGCAGGGAGACGACTACGACCACTGGACCCGGGAGTTCGAGAAGCGGCGTGGTGAGATGCAACAGCGCGGCACCCAAGCCGCGCACAATGCCCTGCTTCGACTCGGAAAGCGTGAAGAAGCGTGGCGCAAACAGTACATCCACACGGTCGCTAACGAACTCGTCACGGAAGCCGTCGAACACGACTGCGACGTAATCGTGTTCGAGGACCTGACCGACATCCGCGAGCGGCTTCCAGAGGCGAAGTGGCACCACATCTGGGCGTTCCGACGCCTGTACGAGTACGTCTCCTATAAGGCACCTGAACAGGGTGTCTCCGTAGAGCAGGTCGAGCCAAACCACACGTCCCAACGCTGTTCTCGGACGGACTGTGGATTCACACACGACGACAACCGCTATGGTGAACACTTCAAGTGCCAGAAGTGCGGGTACGAGGTGAACGCGGACTACAACGGCGCGAAGAACATCGGACTACGATACGCTCGGAAGCGGACGCACAAACTCCGGTCCTCGCCCAAGTCGGGGAGCGGAGACGCAGAAGTAGACCTGCGTATAAATGGTGGGACGTTGAACGGCAAGAGTCACCGGCCTATTGCTGGCGACTGATTGCCAGGAGTCCACATCAAAGCCCCATCACCAGAAATCGGAGATTTCTGGTTAGCAGTCAGAAGCGGAGCTTCTGACGACACCCTCAAGGACCGAGGTGCGTATGCGCCGAGGGAGTAGGGTGGGGTAGTTTACTGCCGAAATTACCCGTGGAGACGGCTGCCGGAACACGCCGATGACTGTCTCTCGTACTGATTACTCTCACTTGATACCGCCGAGTGCCGTCAACGGGGTGGCGATCGGCGGAAAGACACGAACGTACTCAGTCTCAGTCCCCGTCCGCGACGGCGGTCCGCTCCATCGCGGCCAGGTCCTCGGCCAGCGCCGCCGCGACCGCCTTCGCGAGCCGCGGGGGGACGGCGTTGCCGACGACTTTCAACTGCGTGCTCTTGGGGCCCTGGAAGACGTAGTCGTCGGGGAACGACTGCAGGATCGCACATTCCCGGACGGTGCCGACGCGGTCCGCCTCGGGGTGGACGAACGGCGCGTTGTGGTTCTCCTTGATCGTGATCGACGGCTCGTCCCGCCGGAGCCGCCGCCAGCTGTCGCCGTAGCTCTCATAGAGGCTCTCGCCGGGTTCGACCTCGGCGATTCGCTCGACCATCTCCGCGGAGTGGTCCGTCGTCTCGTGGTTCGGCAGGGCTTCGATCGGTTCCTCGCCGTCGCGCTCTAAGAGCGCCTCCTCGACGGTCACGTACGGCTCCAACTGTTTCCCTGTGAGCGTCGTCTGCTTCGAGGGCCCGTGCGTCCGGTCGGGGTACGTCGGGATTGAGCCGTCGCGGCGGCCCTGAAAGATGACGCGGCGGCGCTTCTGCGGGACGCCGTAGTCGGCGGCGTTCAGCGTCTCGTAGGCCGGTTTCTCGAACCCGGCGCGCTCGAAGCCTTCGAGGATCGCCCGGAGCGTGTCACCGCCCTCCATCGACTTGATCCCTGGGACGTTCTCCATTACGAACGCGTCAGGCTGGACGAATTCGAGGAAGTCGATGAAACTCCCGACCAGATAGTTGCGCTCGTCGTCGGGGTCGCGGTGGCCCGCGATGCTGAACCCCTTGCACGGCGGCCCGCCGATCACGACGTCTACGCCGTCTGGATCGATCGGGTGGGTGTCGAAGAACTCCTCGGGGTCGACCGCAGCGAGGTCCGCCTGGATCGCCAGCGCGTCCTCGTGGTTGTGTTCGAAGGTGGCCAGGAAGTCCTCGTTCACGTCGACACCCGCGACGACGTCGTAGCCCGCCTGCAGGAAGCCCTCCGAGAGACCGCCGCCGCCGCAGAACAGATCGAGCACGGTGATCGTCGAGCGGTCGATGTCGGCGTCCGGCATTCGATGTCTGTCCGCATCTCTTCGCCGGTCGTATTTAACAGTTCGTTAGCGTGCCATCGAACAGCCGGCGTCCGCGACCGAGAGTGGGGTCTCGACCCGCCCGCCGAACCGGTCGGCAAGTCCTATATCCGTCGCCGACCCATCTGCGGATATGGACTCCGAGACTGACCCTGGCACTGAGACGGCATCTGAGGACCCTGATTCCGGGACTGACCCCGACACCGAGACGGCATCCGAGGACACCGACACCGAGACGGCGCCCGACGACGATGCCGAGGACCGGACGGTCATCCGATCCGGCCGGGAGTTCGAACAGGAGTACCGGCTCGACGCCGACGAGGCGGGCCAGTTCCTGATCGACCTGGGTGAACAGCTCCGCGACGGCGACGAGCTGACAATCGTCGAAGAAGAGTGGGAACTGCCCTTCGCGTTCGGCGAACCCGTCCGCCTCGAACTCGACTACGACGGCGTGGGCGAGCCGGAACTCGAGATCGAACTCGAACTCCCCGGCCGGACCGACCAGGCCGCGCCCGACGTCGAGTAGGTCCGTCGTTTCGGCCTCGACGGCGTCGTCCTTTCACACGGCCTCGACGGCGCCGACGGTCACCGCGTGTAATCGACCGATTTCGTTCCCTCCTCGCGCAGCACTTCGGTCGTTCGCGGCTCCGTCCGGGCGATCGGCTCCCCGTCCCGGAGCACGAGCGTCCGGGGGGCCTGCCTCCGGAGCGCGTTGAACGGGTCGGGGGCGTCGTAGACGACGAGCGATCCCTCGCCGCCCGCTTCCAGTCCGTACCCCTCCGCGCCGAACACCGCCGCGTTGGCCTCGGTCAACATCTCCCAGAGGGCGGCGACGTCGCCGTGGCCCGCCATATGGGCGTAGTGGGCGAGGATGAACGCCGCATCCAGCGGGTCGGCGGCGCCGTAGTGGTACCAGGGATCGAGCACCGAGTCGTGTCCGAGGCCCACGGTCACGCCCGCATCGCGGAGTTCGTCGATGCGGGTGTGGCCCCGCCGGCGCGGGTAGTCGTCGTACGACCCCTGGAGGACGGAGTTGTCCGGGGGGTTGGTCACGACCGTGATGCCGCTTTCGGCGATGAGTGAGATCAGTTTGCCGGCGTAGGCGTTGTTGTACGAATGCATCGCGGTCGTGTGACTCGCCGTGACGCGGTCGCCGATCCCGCGCTTCAGCGCCTCGCTTGCGAGCACCTCTGTGAACCGGGAGTTCGGATCGTCCGTCTCGTCGATGTGGAGATCCAGCGGCCGGTCGTGCCGCTCTGCGATGTCGCAGGCGATTTCGACGCTCTCGACCCCGTCGTCGCGGGTGTACTCGTTGTGCGGGATCGCCCCGACGAGATCGACGCCCATCTCCACCGCCTCCCGGAGGAGGTCCTCGTGGGACTCGTCGGTGAGGAGGCCGTCCTGCGGGAAGCCGACGACCTGGAGGTCGACGATGTCCGAGACCTGTGATTGCAGTTCCAGGAGCGCCTCGACTGTCGTCAGCGTCGGTTCGGTCGTGTCGGCGTGAGTGCGGATCCGCGTCACGCCGTTGGCCGCGTACCACTCGACGGTCTGTGTCGCACGCTCGACGATGTCCTCGACGGTGATGTCCTCCTTGTACGCCGCCCAGATGTCGATCCCCTCAGCGAGCGTCCCGCTGTCGTTCCACGAGGGGTCGCCCGCCGTCCCGGTCGCGTCGAGGTGGACGTGCGGTTCGATAAGCGGCGCCGTCACGAGGCGCCCGTCGGCGTCGTACCGGCGGTCGGCGGGGAACCGCTCCGGGTCTCCCTCGCCGGCGGGGACGACCCGCTCGATCGCCCCGTCGCGGATTTCGACGTCGACGGCGTCGCCATCGCGCGTCCTGGCGTCGGTCACGATGTACTCGGACATACCGGAATGCGACGCCGCACCGACGCTTGAGTGTTTGGACCGGGCGTTCGATCCGCTGCCTACCCAGGCTGACTCGCGTCCTACACGCCGCCGAAACGCATCCGAACTTCGCCCGAGCGACGATCGCCCCGCTGTCTCCCGCGGTTCTTTACAAACGCGAACGTGGCAGTCGGTATTCCGGAGTAGCGACAACTCTCTCGGCGTTCGGCCGTACGCTTCGCCCACTCGCGAACAAATGTGGACACAATCCCCAATTTTATCAAAGCGCGCGATGAGCCGAGACCGATGGCAACGGAAGACGACACGCCCGCGTGGCGACGGTTCGTGTTCGGTAACGAGGACCTCCCCGACCCCGACTATCCGCTGGATCACGTCCCGGGGGACGAACGAAAAGGGCTCGCGAGTATCTCGGCGGTCCTGCTCGGCTTCGTGTTCTTCGCCGGGACGCTGTGGGCCGGCGCTGAGGTCGGCGCCGCGATGGGATTCGGGCCGATGCTCACGGCGATGGCGGTCGGGTACGCAATCCTGGGCGTCTACGTCGCGACGCTGTGTGGCATCGCGGCGAAGGCCGGGCTGACGACGGTACTGCTCGCGCGGTACAGTTTCGGCCGCTGGGGCGCGAAGTTCGCCGACCTGATGCTCGGGGGCACGCAGGTCGGCTGGTTCGGCGTCACGATCCCGATGGTTGCGATTCCGACGGCGACCTTTTTCGGCCTCGACACGCCAACGTTCACGGGTGCGCTCATCCTGATCTGGGGCATCCTGCACCTCGCGACGGCCTACTTCGGCTACGAGGGGATGGAGCGGCTCTCCTTCGTGGCGGTCCCGATCCTGGTGATCGTCGGCCTGCTGTCGATCTTCATCGCAGTCGGCGACGTCGGCGGTATCGGCGGCCTGTTCAGTGGCGCTGCCGGCGGCGGGATGGGCTTTGCCGCCGCCGTGACGGTCGTCGTCGGCACGTTCATCAGCGGCGGGACCCAGGCGCCGAACTGGGCGCGCTTCGCCAGTAGCACCCGGGTCGGCTTCTGGGCGGGTCTGATCGCTTTCCTCGTCGGGAACGGTTTCCTCTTCCTGTCGGGCGCTGTCGGCGGTTCGGTCTACAGCGTCACGCCCGCCGGCGACCTCTACGAGGTGCTCGCGGCTCAGGGTCTCGCCGCAATCGGCCTCATCGCGCTGATCCTCAACATCTGGACGACCAACGACAACGCGGCCTACGCCTTCGGCGTCGCTGGCAGCGAGGCCTTCGAGTTCGACCGCAAGCGGCCGTTCATCCTGGCCGGCGGGTCGATCGGAATCGTCCTCGCGTTGGTCGGCGCCGACAGCCTGCTCATCCCGTGGCTGTCGACGCTCGGCCAGTACATCCCGCCGCTCGGCGGCGTGCTCATCGCGGACTTCCTGCTGTGCTGGCGGCTACAGGTCCCGAAAATGGACGACGTTCGCTTTGCGGGCGTCCGGTGGACCGGCATCCTCGCGTACGCCGTCGGGGCGGTCGTCGCAGTGCTGACGGCCGGACAGGTGGTTCCGGGCGTCCCGGCGCCGCAACTGATCCCGGGCGTCGCCGGCGCGGCGCTGAACGGTCTCGTCGCCGGCTTCCTCGCCCACGTCGCGGCGTACTACCTGCTCGAATCGACGGGTGTCCTGCCCGGCCACGAGATCGACCCCGACGCTGAGCGGCTGTGATCGGCGTCGAGAACTGAGCGGCGCAGAACGGGTCTTCCGCGCTGATCGCTCCGATTTCCGCGGATCAGCCGTCGAGTTCGTCCTGCAACGCCGCTCGCCACTTCTGGGGATTGTACCAGCCGCAGCCGACACAGCCGACCTCCTCTTCGTACTCCTCGCCGCCCTCGTAGTAGAAGTCGATCTGCATAAACGGCGGCCGCGTGCCGCTCTCGACGCAGGACTCGCACTTCCGGCTCTTCAGGAGGTTGTGCGTCCGCGTGAGGATCTGGAAGTGCTCGCGGATCTCCTCGTCGCTCATCGACTCGTAGTCGAAGCTCTCCGAGTCCTCCCAGCGGACCTCCGGCACGCGGTGGTCGACCTCGAGCGTCGTGCTCGGCGAGGAGCCGTCGAAGGCGTCGCGGTGGTCGTAGAGGTCGCGGACGCGCCGCTTGAACGAGTCGGGCATCTCCTGGCGCGTGATCGGCTTCTGCGTCGGAAACGGATACTTGAGTTTCCGGTGGAACGTGGTGGCGTCGCAGTTCTCGCAGTGTAGGTAGTCGCCCTGTCCCTGGCCGGTGTTCTGGACGAACTCGAAGCCCTCCTTCCGGAGCATCTGGATGTCCTTCGCCGGCTGTGAACTGGGGAGTTCACACGCCGAGCAGTGCCACTCGCAATCGGAGAGCGTCTCGAACGTGGCCGCGCGTTTGGTGCCCTCGTTGGAGGGGTTCCAGTCCCGCGTCGCGTACTCGTGGACGCGCTCGCCGAAGTCGGTGAGGCGGTACGTCGACCCATCGCGCTCGGCGATGCCGTCGTCGACGAACGCCGCGAGGATCGTTTCGGCGTCGGACCCCTCCGTGACGGTCTTCGGCCCCTCTGCGAGCTTCGAGAGCACCGCCCGTCGACGGGAGTCCTCCCGAACCGACAGGATCAACTCGGCCGTCGCCTCGTCCATTCCGGGCATACCGACGACTCGGGTGCGCGGGACCAAAGCCGTGTGGGAATTGCTGCCCCGACGTGTCTCACAGCGTGATCAGCGACAGGCGACTACACGGCCACTATCAATCATCCGATACCGCCCCGGCTGGCGCCGATCCGGCCCCTTCCAGCGAGCCGTCGATGGTCCGGTGGGGGTAGGGGATGGTGATCCCCTCCTCCTCGAACCGATCCGTAACCGCCTGCACGAACTGGCCGCGGATCCCCAGGAAGTCCGAGCCGCCGGGATCGCTGATCCAGATGCGGCTCTGCAGCCCGAACGACGCCTCGTTGATCTCGATCAGCCGGACGGACGGCTCGGGGTCCTCGAGGATGCCCTCCCGCTTCCGTGCCTCCTCGACGATGATGTCCGTCGCCCTGTCGACGTCGTCCTCGAAGCCGATCCGGAAGGTGAACTTCAAGCGGAGTGTCCCGTTCCGGTCGTAGTTCTTTATTACGCCGTCGGTCAGCTGGGAGTTCGGCACCGTGAGGTGTTCGTTGTCGAAGGTACGGACGCGGCTCACCCGGAGGCTGATGTCCTCGACGTAGCCGGAGTTGCCCTCCCACTCGATCCAATCGCCCGTCCGGAACGGCTCGTCCGTGTAGATGAACACCCCCGCGACGAAGTTTTTGATCACGTCCTGCATCGCAAAGCCGACCGCGAGGGTTGCGGCGGCCGTCACCGTCGAGAGTGCGATCAGGATGTTTCCGAAGCCGGCGACGGCGAAGGCGACCGCGACCGCGGCGAAGAGCAGCGCCCCGTAGATCACGAGCACCACCGGCTTCCGGACGTGTTCGTCGAGGCCGCGCCGATCGAGGAGGCGGGTGACGAGCGGGACGACCACGATCTTGCTGACGGCGTAGATCCCGAGAAATACCACCGCGAATACCACTGCTGCGGCGGCCGCGTCGGCTAACTGCGGCGGGAGCCCGATGTCAGATAGCACCTCACCGAGATAGCCCCCGATCCCCGTCGCCGCCTGGAGTCCCGCAACGGTCATTCTGCCCACCGCCTTGGCTGCGCTACCGTTTCCGTACCACCGGTACCTGGATCCAGCATATCCCGTTCATCACCCGGCCGGGTGTTGATACCATCGCACGGTCTGCCGGACGACTGCGCGGGCTCGGGCGGCCTGCTCTCGGACACTCTGGCTCACGGTGAGGTTTCCGGAGACAGCTCCAGGCGCCTCATCCGCCGGCCGCGCGGGCCTCGCGGCGCGCGGCGGCGACGCTCTTCCCGTCGCGGAGGACGGCGTCGACGAATAGCTCGCCGGCCTTGTAGGAGGACCGCACCATCGGTCCCGAGGCACAGTAGAGGAACCCGAGCTCCTCCTCGGCGACGCGTCGCCACGTCTCGAAGGCGTCGGGATGGACGTACTCGAAGACGTCCAGATGCGAGCGGGATGGCTGGAGGTACTGTCCCAGCGTGACCACGTCGACGTCGGCCTCCCGGAGGTCCGACAGCGTCCGGTAGATCTCGTGGTCGTACTCGCCGAGTCCGAGCATCAGGCTCGTCTTCGTGTAGATGTCCGACTCCTCGGAAACCTGTTCGAGCACCGACAGGGACTGCTCGTAGCCGGCGCGGCGGTCCCGGACCGGCCACTGGAGGCGTTCGACGGTCTCGACGTTGTGGGCGATCACGTCGGGGCCAGCGTCGATGATCTTCCGGACGAGGTCCGGTTCTCCCTGGAAGTCGGGGATGAGCACCTCCACGAGGATCCCCGGATCGCGGTCTTTGATCGCCCGGATCGTCCGCGCGAAGTGCCCCGCGCCCTGATCGGGCAGGTCGTCGCGGTCGACGGACGTGAGCACGACGTAGTCGAGGCCGATCTCGGCGACGGCGTCGGCCACGTCTGCGGGCTCGTCGGGATCGAGCGCCTCCATCCCGCCGGTCTCGACGTCGCAGAAGTTACAGCCCCGCGAGCAGCGATCCCCCATCAGCATAAACGTCGCCGTCCCCGGGCCGTCGCGGCCGCTCCAGCACTCGCCCATATTCGGGCAGTTCGCCTCCTCACAGACCGTATGCAGGTCCCGGTCGCGGAGCGTCTCCTTGATATCGGTGAACTGACGCCCCGACGGCGGGCGCATCTTCAGCCAGTCGGGTTTCCGCCTACCGCTCATACCACAGTCTTCGGCCGGTCGAGCAAAAGCCTGGGGGTCGGACCAGCACCCAGTCTGCAGTGCAAGCCAGTAACGGCAAATCAAAGCGAACAGTCGGCACAGCCGCTCTCCCCGCGCCGACGTGCCGAACAACCGCAGAGCGACGCGGGACAGTCGCTACGTCACAGGCGCGCTGGCCGCCCGATCGCATATAAACCTCGGCCGCTCGCGCCGTCGCGCCGGATGGAGAAACGACTTTGCCGCCGGAGGCCCCGGGTTCGCGTATGACTCGCTTCGCTTCCTGCTCTCGTCCATCCGGCTCGGTTCCGATCAGATCGGCTCCGAGCAGGTCTGTTCCGACGAGTGTCTCTCTCTCGCCGCCCGATCGGAGGTGCGACGCGTGAAAGTCGCCGAGGTCGTCCCCGAGTTCGCCGACGCGTTCGGCTTCGAGGAGTTCAACCGGATGCAACGGGAGGCCGCGCCGGCGATCCTCGACGGCGACGAGAACGTCGTCGCGGCCGCGCCGACCGCCAGCGGGAAGACCGCGCTCGCGGAACTCGCCATCTGCCGGACGCTCGCCGACGGCGGCACGGCGCTCTTCATCGCGCCGATGCGCGCGCTCACGAACGAGAAGGAGGCCGAGTGGGAGCGCTTCGAGGACCTGGGCTACTCCGTGTACGTCGTGACCGGCGAGCGGGATCTGAACCCCCGACGCGCCGAGCGCGCCGACATCCTGGTGATGACGCCGGAGAAGACCGACTCGGCGACGCGGAAACACGACTCCGCGCGGTACTCCTTCGTTGCCGACGTCGACTGCTGTGTCATCGACGAGGTCCACCTGCTGGACTCGGACACCCGCGGCGGCGTCCTCGAAGTGACCGTCTCGCGACTCCGCCGCATCTGTGACCCGCGGATCGTCGCGCTCTCAGCGACGATGCCGAACATCGAAGACGTCGCGGCGTGGCTGGACGCGCCCCCGGAGACGACCTTCGAGTTCGGCGAGGAGTACCGGCCGGTGAAACTCCACGCGGGCGTGAAGACGTACACCCACGGCGACAACGCCTTCGCCGACAAGTACCGGCGGCTCTACAGTGCGCTGGACCTCGCCGAGGAGCACATCCGCGAGGACGGCCAGGCGCTCGTGTTCGTCTCCTCGCGGCAGGACGCGGTGCGGGCCGCCGGCAAGGCCAGAGACGTGATCGCCGAGCGCGACATCCCGATGGGCGCCCGCGGCGACTTCGACTTCCACACCGAGGCGAAGGACCTCGACGACGACGACCTCGCGAAGGGCGCCCCCGACGGCGTCGCGTTCCACCACGCCGGCCTCTCGAAGGCCGACCGCGACCGGATCGAGGAGTGGTTCAAGGCCGGCAAGATCCAACTGCTCTTTTCGACGTCGACGCTGGCGTGGGGCGTGAACCTGCCGGCGCGCTGTGTCGTCATCCGCGACACGAAGTACCACGACCCCCTCGAAGGAGAAGTCGATATGTCGCCGCTGGACATCCTCCAGATGCTCGGCCGCGCGGGCCGGCCCGGTTACGACGACGTCGGCTACGGCTGGGTCGTCTGCGACCGCGCGGACGCCGACAAGTACCGACGGCTCCTCCGGGAGGGCAAGGAGATCGAATCGCGGCTGGCCGAGGACCTGGACTCCCATCTCAACGCCGAGATCGCGATGGGGACGATCCGCGACCTCGACGACGTGCTCTCGTGGCTGGAGACGACGTTCTACTACCGGCGGGCGCAGTCGAAGCCCGACGAGTACGACTTCGAGAACCTCCGCGAGCGCGTGCGTGAGACGCTCGAATCGCTCGTCGCGCGCGGCTTCGTCGAGATGGGAGAGGATCTCTCGGTTCGCGGGACCGCACTCGGCCGCCTCGCCTCGAAGTACTACCTCCGGCTCGAAACCGCGGAACGCTTCCACGACCTCTGTGCGCGCGAGACGATCGCCGCCGCCGGCATCCTGGAGGCCGTCGCGGGCGCCGCGGAGTTCCACTCGGTCTCCGCGCGGCAGTCCGAGGCCGACGCCGTCGACGCGGTGCTCTCGGACGTCGCGACCGACCTGGAGGACGGCCCCCGGAAGGTGCTCGCGATCCTCCACGCCGGAATGCAGAACAGCACGCCCGCGGACCTCCGCTCGGACGCGTGGATCATCCGCCAGAACGCCCTGCGGCTGCTCTCTGCGCTCCGGGAGTTCCTCGAGGAGTTCGCCGGGCCGCGAGCGGCCAACCTCGCCCGCCGGGTGGAAGCGCGCGTCGAACACGGCGTTCCCCGCGACGCCGTCGGTCTCACCGCGGTCGACGGGATCGGCCCGACCCGGGCGCGGACGCTCGCGACCGGCGGCCTCCACAGTCCCGCTGCGGTCGTCGACGCCGGCGCCGAGGAACTACAGCGCGCGGGCCTCTCGGCGGGCGTCGCCGAGCGGATCGTCGAGAACGCCCGCTCGTTCCCCGCGATCGACGTCTCGTGGGGCGACTTTCCGGACGTCATCGCACAGGGTCAAAACGAGATGTGCGAGGTCACCGTCCGCAACGATGGCGGCGGTGCGGCGGTCGGCGTCCGCGTGACCGTCAACGGCGTCGAGATGACGACGAAGGAGGCGTACCTCTCGGACGTGGTGACCGTGCCAGTCGGCGTCTTCGGCGCCGATACCGACGAACTGGCGTTCGCCGTCGAGGTGACGTTCCCCGACGAGCCGCTGCACCCCGTCGAGGCGACCCGGACGGTCGAGGTAGAATAGTCAGCCCAACAGGATTTCGCGGAGTTCCGCGGGACTTCCGACGACCGCATCGGCGCGGGAGAGGTCCGACCCGGCGTTGTGCGTCGACCGGTAGGCGATGGTAAAGGCCCCGGCGCGGACGGCGGCCTCGATGCCGTTGACCGAGTCCTCGATCACGACACACTCAGCGGGATCGAGGCCGAGTTCGGCCGCAGCGTGCTCGTAGACGTCCGGATCCGGCTTTCCAGGGACGTCGAGGTCTTTGGCGCTCGCGACGACATCGAGGGGATCGAGACCGAACCGCTCGCGGACGATATCGATCCACGCTTTGGGTGCCGAAGAGACAATCCCGAGGGAGCGCCCCGCGGCGCGCAGTTCGTCGAACAGTTCTCGGATGCCGTCTGTCAGGGTTACTTCGTCACCGTACAGTGATTCTGCGCGCTCCTCGTAGGCTCTGGCGAACGCAGCTTTCGTCACCGTCGTGCCGTACTCGGCGTCGAGGTAGTCGTAGATCTCGTCGTAGGGCGTCCCCGTGATCTCGTCGTGCTCGGGCGCGCCGTCGGCAACGGCCTCGGCGAACACCCACTCGTCTTCGAAGCGATCCCAGTAGGTCTCGGAGTCGATCAAGACGCCGTCCATATCGAACAGGACAGCGCCGGTGGGTACGTTCATACCTGCCTCTCACACTCGCCGGCAAAGACCTTCGCGGCGAGCAGACCGCGACCCCCCGGACGAGCCGTGGCCGGAGACGGCGAGGCGACAGTTTATGACCGATGACGGGACCACGACGCCCGTATGTCCGAGACGATCCGCGTCTTCGCCGGCGACTGTACGACGACGTTCGAGGGTGCCCGCACGCGAACCCAGCGGGGTCGCGTCGCAGTCGTGGTCAAGCCCGACCGCACGGTCCTCGTCCACGACGCCGACGGCTACCAGCCCGTGGCGTGGCTGACGCGTCCCGACTCGCTGACCGTCGAGAGCGACGAGGGCGGCTTCGGTCTCGTCGCCCGTGCCGACGAACAGGTCCTCAGAGTCGTGTCGCACGAGTCCACCGGCCGGGCGGAGTATCCCGTCACAGAGGCCGGCGTCCCGGTCGGGACCCGCCCCGAGACGGGCGACCCGCTGGTCCGCGCGGGCGGCGACGTCCGCGGCATCGACTCCGACGTCCGCTACTCGCTGCCGGCCGGCGCAGCCGTCCTGGAAGAAACCTGCACCGACTGCGGACTCCCGAAGATCCGCGCGGAGGCGGGCGCAGCCTTCGAGATTTGCCTCGATCGCTCGTGTGAGTCGCTCGACGACGCCGTCCGCGAGCGGTTCGACCGCGAGTGGACCTGTCCGGACTGCGGGTCGGATCTCCGGATCATCCGCCGCGGCGGGCGGCTGCTCGCGGGCTGTGACGCCTATCCGGACTGTGAGGCGGCGTTCTCCATCCCCGCGGGCGTCGTCGTCGACACCTGCGACTGCGGGCTGCCGGTCTTCGAGACCGCCCGCGGCCGGCGCTGTCTGGACGGGACCTGCGAGGCGTTCACGGACTGAGGAACGTCATCGGCCGCCCCGCAACATATGTCATCTGAGAGAAAAGATTTAGTTACCGACCTGCACAGTCGGTAGTATGGATAGATCGACCTCCATCGGGAGGCGCGGCTTTCTGTCCACCGCGGTGGGGACGGCGGCGGTCGTCGGCTGTGCCGGGACGAGTGGGGCAACGGTCGATCCGGGATTGAAAGGGCGTTCGGGACGGGTCGAGGGCGTCGTTCGGCTTGAAGCGGGAGCAGTCGACGAGGTCCGAAGCCGTCCGCCACGTGAACGGACAGTACCCGAACTCAGGCGACACGCGGCCCGGACACAGAGACCGGTCGTCGACTACGTCGCGGAGACACCGGGAATCGAAATACGGCGACAGTTCTGGGTTGCGAACGCAGTTTTGGTTGCCGTCGACACCGAACTGGCGTCGTTCGCCGACCTGTCCGCTCTCGACGGCGTCGATCGGGTCCACCGGACGGATTCCGGCCTCGACCGGCAGCGTCCGGAACTCGACAAATCCGGTTCCTCGGTTGCACAGACCGAATCGGACGGGATGGTCAGCTACGGCCTGGAGATGATGCACGTCCCGGACGTCTGGGAGCGGTTCGACACCCGCGGCGAGGGAGCGAAGGTCGCGATCATCGACACGGGCGTCGACGCTTCACACCCCGATATCGACCTCGCGGCGTGGGCGGAGTTCGACGCTGAGGGGGAGCGAGTCGATAGCGATCCTTACGACTCCCAGGGACACGGAACCGGGATGAGCAGTCTCGCGACCGGCGGCAACGCAAGCGGGACACAGATCGGGGTCGCACCCGAGGCCGAGTTGCTCGTCGCAAAGCTGGCACCGGACGGGATCTTCGCATCCTCTTTGGCCGCACTGGAGTGGGCCGTCGAGAACGGCGCCGACGCCGTCTCGATGAGCTTCGACGTCGGCCCGCTGAAACACGAGACCATCGAGGCCGTCGCAAACGCGAACGCGGCCGGAACCGTCGTCGTCTCGGCGGGATACGGACCGGACTCGTTTCTGTCGCCGGGCGCGCTGTACTCCGTGCTCAGTGCCGGGGCGATCGACAGCGAGCGGAACCCGTTCAGGGGCGGGAACGGTGGCGAGATACGGACCGAGCGGTACTGGCGCAGCAGCACCGTTCCCGACGACTGGCCGGATCGGTACACCGTCCCGGAGGTCGTGACCGCGGGTGTCGACGTCCTCGCGGCAGTCCCCGACAACGACGAGTTCGACGGCGGACACACTCGGGAGGACGGGTACAGCAACGGGCCGCCGCACGTCTCGGGGGTCGTCGCGCTCCTGCGCTCGCTGGAGGGTGATATCCCACCCGGGGAGATCCAGCGGATTCTTCGGGAGACCGCCGAGCAGCCGGGCGAGCCGCACGAGCATCCGGATCCGAACGGCGATTTCGGCCACGGGATCGTCAACGCGGCCGCGGCCGCCGCCGAGATTCGGGGCCGCGGCCGGGAGGTTTCGGGGGCGGTGACAGACCCCGACGGCAACCCTGTCGCCGGCGCGACCGTTTCGGCGGTGACCGGCGACACCGCCCGGACCGACGACCAGGGACGATACACGCTGTCAGTTCCGGAGGGGGAGGCGACGATCACCGCCGAAGCGGTGGGCTACGGGCCCGTCACCCGGCGCACCGCGCCCGGCGACGGTCGTGATCTGACCTTCGATGCCGAACGTCGGCCGGATATCCAGCGAGCGGGACGGCCGCCGACCCACGCCGCCCCCGGCGACTCGGTCTCCCTCGAGTTCGACGTCGAACACGCCGAGTTTGCCACTCTTCAGGGACGCGAGTCGCCGCACCTCATCGATCCGTCGGCAGTATCCGTGCGGATGAACGGCGAGCAGGCTCAGGTCGAACAACCGACGGACATCTCCGAGGCAGCGACACTCCGGATCGAACTCGATATCGACGACGGGGCCCGGGGGCTCGTCCCCCTGAGCGTCTCGCTGGCGAACGGCGAACAGAACACCAACGTCGACCTCGATCCGATTCACGTTCACGAACGGCCGCTGCGGGTCGCTGAGGGCGAGGACGTCCAGGCGGCCATCGACACTGCTGCCCCCGATACGACCGTCGCGCTGGCCGGCGACAGGTGGGAACTCCCGATCGAACCCTTCGAGTCGCCGCTGCCGGAGTCGCGGTTCGGGAATCCGATCTTCGACTCGACGCGCGAGGACGAGGCGGGGCTCGTGGTGGGGAACCCGATCACACTCGCGGCCGCCGAGGGACACGACCCGACGCTCGTCGCTCGCGGCGGGTCCGGAGACCGAACGTTCGGCGTCCGGATCGCTAGCCACTTCGCGACGCTCCGGGGAATCGAGGTGGTCGCTGAGGGCGCGACGGCCGCCGTGAGCGTCCTCGACGGCGACGGCGTCCGCCTCCGGAATCTGACGCTCTCCGGAGCCGCCAACGGCGTGTCCGCGCAGTTCACGAAGAGCCTCGTGGTGAGGGGGTGTCGGATCGCTGCGGGCGAGACCGGGGTCGCGCTGCGGGACCTCAGCGTCAACGGGCTGGTCCGGGACACCACCATCCAGGACGCCGACCAGGGGGTGTTCCTCAGCGGGCAGGTCGGCGAACGGCTGTTCGACGTGGACGCGACCGTGACGGGAAACACCTTCGAGAGCATCGGCACCGACATCGACACAGAAGGCCGGGCGACGATCACGGGCAGCGACGGGGAGAAGCGACAGCTCGGCGGGGCGCCACCGGGGGACTCACGGCTCGACCTCCTACTCTACGCCGCGACGGCGGGGGCCATCGGGGCCCTGTTTTACCCCTACGGGCGGCGGCGACTGGGGAACAAACGATGACGATGATAGAGACGAGCGGCCTGACAAAGGAGTACGGGGACGTGACTGCCGTAACGAACGTCGATCTGACGGTCGAACGCGGCGACATTCACGGCTTCGTCGGGCACAACGGCGCGGGCAAGACCACGACGATGCAGATGCTCACAGGGCTGGTCACGCCCACCCGCGGGGAGGCGTACATCGGCGGCGATCCCGCGGGGACCCGCGCGGCGACGAGAAAAATCGGATACGCACCACAGGATCCGGCGTTCTACGAGTCGATGACTGGCCGGGATTACCTCACCTATATGGGCAAACTCTCGGCGGTCGAGGGGTCGGCGCGGGACCGGGCCGACGAACTCCTAGAGCGACTGGACCTCACGGAGGCAGCCGACCAGGCCGTCGAGGGGTACAGCGGCGGGATGCTCCGTCGGCTGGCGGTCGGGCAGGCGATGCTCGGCGACCCCGAGTTACTGATCCTCGACGAGCCGACGGCGGCACTGGATCCCGAGGGGCGGGCGATGATCATCGACGCGCTCGAAACCCTGACTGACGACGGGACGACAATCTTCGTGAGCAGCCACGTGCTCACCGAACTGGAGCAGTTCATCGACACCGTCACGTTCCTCAAGGAGGGGGAGGTGGTGACCTCGGGACCGCTCGCCGAGGTGCTCTCGTCGACGGCGGCCGATCGGTACATTGTCGACGCCTCGAACAACGACCGCCTGGCCGACCTGCTCGCGGATCAGGAGTCGGTTTCCGGTATCGACCGCGCCGACGACGGGGAGCTCGTGGTCACGACCGACGATCCCGAGGCCTTCGCTGTCGCACTCCCGCGAGTACTCAGCGATGCGAACCTCGGACTCTACTCGGTGGATCGGGAGGGTGGCCTCGAGGAGCGATTCCTCGACATTCTCGACGACGGGGGTGAGGAGTGACGATGTTCCTCGCGATCTACCGGAAGACGCTGGGCGATCTCTCGGAGCCGAAGGCGATCCTCACGTATCTGGTCGTCTTCGCCGCCGTACTGTGGTTCCTGCTGCTGGGGTTCACGAACAACGAGATCCCCGACGCAGTCGCGGACCTCCCGCTGGCCGAGCAGGAACTGGAACTACTCGCGGCCTACGTTCCCCTGGCGTGGCTGTGGGGCGTCGGCATCGGACTGCTCGCCGCCGGGTCGCTGTTCGTCGCGCTCACCCTCGCGACGGAAGCCGACCGTGGCACCCTCGATCTGCTCTTGAGCAAGCCCGTCCGCCGCTGGGAGGTACTTTTCGCCACCTTCCTCGCGAACGTCTCCTTCCTGTTTGCCGTCGGGGTCGCCAGCCTGCTCCTCGTGGCCGTCTTCCTCTATCAGATGGGCGGGTTCAGCGCCGCGGCGCTCGGCGAGGGCGTGTTCGCGGTCCTCCCAGCGACGCTCCTGTATCTGCTCGTCGTCTGTGCGCTCGTCAACGCCGTGGGGATGGCGGCCAGCGTCGCCACGCGGAACCGGCTCCAGACTGCCGCCGTGACCGCTGTCGTCCCCGTGCTGTTTTTGGTCCTGTTCGTCGCCCGCCTCGTCCCCGGGAGCATCTACGAGGACTACTACCTCTACGCCGTCGACGTGAGCTACCACCTCGGCAACGTCTACGCGCTGCTTCTCGGGGCCGTCGGGGGCCCTATGCCGGTCGAGCTACAGGCACAGCTCGGGTTCTGGGCGGGCGTCTACGAAGTCCCCGGCGGGCAGGGGATGCCCGAGGAGTCGCTCGAACTGGTCGGCTACGTCGATCCCGCCGTCTCGCTTGCCCTGTGTCTGCTCTTGACGGGCGGGTTGCTCGCTGCCGCCCTGGTGAAATTCCAGCGGCTCGACGTCTGATACCGACTGTTGTAGTCTCCTTTCGGTGCTCGCCGGTACCGGGAGTGGCGAGCACCGGTAAACAGTCACAACAGCCATTTTGATGTATCGCAGCCCCTATGCCGACGCCAGCCGATCACACGGGTATGGACGGGACACTGGCCGACGGCGTGGTCCGCGTCGGCGGCGACGCCAGACAGCGGTTTCACGACGCCCGCGGGTACGGCCGCCCGCTCGACCGCAACCGCATCGAACTGGCGCCCGTCGAGGCGGCACACCTGCTGTCGCGCGGTGACCTCGACGCCGTCGCCGTGGCGGACGACGGCGACGGGGACGCCGAGGAGGACGAGAACGGTCCCGACGGCGACTCCCAAGAGCGCCTGGACTTCCGGGCGTTTCTGGCCCGAACCGGCGATCCGCTCCGGTTTACGGTCTACAAGGACCTCCGCGACCGCGGGTTCTACCTCTCGCCCGCGAGGGTCGAGTGGCCCGGCGTCGCCGGGGCGGCCGTGCCGGAGACGGACCCGGGCGAGGAGACCGCGAAGGCGGCCGGAGGCCTCGATTTCGTCGTCTATCCGCGAGGCAAGGGACCGTGGGACGAGGAGGTCGCCTACCGTGTCCGGGTCGTCGGCGAGCGCGCGGCCGTCCCCGCGGCCTCGCTGGGCGATATCGTCCTTGCGGTCGTCGACGAGGACGGGGAACTGACGTACTTCGAGGCCGATCCCGCTCCGGCGATCGGAAATGCGGACCGCGGCGACGGGGGGGACAACGGCGCCGCCGAGGGCGAGTCCGACGCTGCCGAAGGCGACTCCGATGGTGTCGAGTCCGACGCTGCCGAAGGCGACTCTGATTGTGTCGAGTCCGACGCTGCCGAAGGCGACTCTGATTGTGTCGAGTCCGACGCCCTGCTGCCTGCCGATGTCGATGCGGACCTGCTGGCGGACCGCGTGGTCTGCTACGAAGCGGCCGACGCCCTCTACGAGCGGCGGTTCTACGGTCAGCGACTGTTCGGACGCAACGCCGACTCGGGGCCGCTCCAGTTGTCGCTCGTCGAGGGCGCATACCTCGCTCAGCGGGACGTCGTCGGCGTCGATCCCGCGGCGGTCGTCGAGCGCGGCCGCGACGTCGAGGGCGACCGATTCGACAGACGGCTCCGGGTCTACGCCGCCCTGCGGGACCGCGGCGTCGTGCCGAAGAGCGGCTTCAAGTTCGGCGCCGACTTCCGGGTGTACACCGACTTCACCGACGTCGACTCGCTCAGCCACTCGACGGACCTCGTGCGGGTCCTCGACCCCGGTCACGACTTCTACCCGCGGGATCTCTCCCTGGACGTTCGGCTCGCGGGCGGGGTCCGGAAGCGAATGGTTTTTGCGCTGGCCGCGGCCAACGGCGAGATAGACTGGCTCTCGGTAGCCCGACTCACCCCATGACACGAGACCACGACGAACGCGACTCCGAGCGCGAGGACGCGCAGTCGACGCCCGACGGCGACGTATCGTCCGACTGCGACCGCCCCGTGACCGACGGCGGCACGGAACGCAGCGACGCCGGCACGGACAGCACCGACGGCGCGGCTGGCGCCGACGACGTCGCGCTCGACCCGTGGGGCTCTTCGACGGTCGCCGACTACCGGAAGCTCTTCGAGGAGTTCGGCATCGAGGAGTTCGACGAGCTTCTCCCCGAGGTGCCGAACCCCCACTACCTGATGCGCCGGGGGGTCATCTTCGGTCACCGCGATTACGACCCCGTCGCGGAGGCGCTCCGGGAGGGCGACGAGGCGGCCGTCCTCTCGGGCTTTATGCCGACGGGCGACCCCCACATCGGCCACAAACTCGTCTTCGACGAGATCATCTGGCACCAGGAGCAGGGCGCCGACGCCTACGCCCTGATCGCCGATCTGGAGGCACACGCTGCACGGGGGATGACGTGGACCGAGATCGACGAACACGCCCGCGATTACCTCCTCAGTCTGCTCGCGCTGGGATTCGACCCCGGGGAGGGCGAACTCTATCGGCAGTCCGACAACCGGGAGCTGCAGGATCTCGCCTTCGAGTTGGGCTCGAAGGCGAACTTCTCGGAGTTCCAGGGCATCTACGGTTTCGACGGCGAGACGCACGTCTCGCACATGCAGTCGGTCGTCACCCAGATGGCCGACATTCTCTACCCGCAACTGGAGGAGCCGAAACCGACCGTCATCCCCGTCGGGCCCGACCAGGATCCGCACGTCCGGTTCGCTCGTGACCTCGCGGCGCGGATGCGCTTCTTCAAGGTGACCGAGGCGTACGCGAGCTTCGAGCTCACCGACGCCGAGCGAGCGCTCGTCGCGGCCGTCTACGAGCAGCGCGAGGCGTACGCCGAGGACCCCGATCGGCCGCGCTGTGAGGAGGCCGGCGAGTGGCTCGCCGGGGCCGACGTCGAGACGCTCGACGAACTGGGCGTGGTCGTCGCCGACGACGTGCGCGAGTCCGCGGTCGCGAAACTCGACAACGGCGGGATGGAGCCGCTCCGCCCCCGGGTTCGCTTCCTCGACGCCAACGCCACCGACGAGGCCTTTGAAGCATTAATCGAGGCGATCGACGGCGAGAAGCGCCGCTACGACGAACACGTCGACGCCTTCGATCTGGACGCCGGGGCGGCCGAGGAACTCGCCCGCGAGGTCGAACTCGACCACGGCGGCTACGGCTTCGTCCCACCGTCGTCGATCTACCACCGCTTTATGACCGGGCTCACCGGCGGAAAGATGTCCTCGTCGGTCCCGGCCTCGCACATCTCGCTTCTGGACGATCCCGAGGAGGGCTACGAGAAGGTGAAGGCGGCGACGACCGGCGGCCGCGAGACGGCCGAAAAACAGCGGGAACTCGGCGGCGAGGCCGACGAGTGTCCGGTCTACGAGCTGTACGCCTACCTGCTTTCGGGCGACGACGACGAGTTTGCAAAGCGGGTCTACGACGAGTGCGTCGGCGGCGAGCGCCTCTGCGGCGGCTGCAAGGAGCAGGCCGCGGAGCTAATGTATGAGTTCCTCGAAGACCACCAGGAGAAGCGCGCGGAGGTCGAGGATGTGCTCGAGGACCTCGACATTTCGCTGGAGTCGCCGCGGCGGGGCGTCGCGCCCGGCGACGGGTGAAGCGCGGTCGCAGAAACGCTCTCGACCGGCTACTCGACCGCCAGTTGTCCTCGATCGCCAGGTGTCCTCGGCCGGCTACTCGACCGATAGCTCGCCGCCGCTCCCGCCGTTCTCCGCGCCTTCCGTCCACTCGATTTCGAGTTCGATGCTCAGTTCGCCGTCGCCGTCGGCCGGCCCCTCGCGTTCGGCTTTCACCTCGAACGTCGGCTGTGCGGGCGGCTCCATCGTCACCGACTGGTCGCCGGCCGAGAGCGTGATCGCCTCCCCGGCGTCCAGTTTGTCCGCGACGTCCCGCAGGTACGACGCGATCGCCTCTCTGCTCTGGCTGTGCTCCGATTTGAAGAGTACTTCTTCGACCATACTACACCATCGTTTTCCACCGTCATAAGCCCGCCTCCGTTGGCACTGCGCTCTGTCATCGCATCACACAGATTCCGGAACCGTTTAGTCCGGCCGTGCTATTCGATCACATATGCGCACCGGACCCACCCCGATTGGCGGCAGCGTCGCCATCGAACCGACCGAGAGCGACGGGTCCGGGTTCTTTTTCGGGATCGCGTGAGGGCAGCGGACCCTCCGACCGGCACGTCTCAGCCACACGCTGACACGTCGCGGTCGGGGGCGAAACCGCCCGGATCGATCCGCCGCGGACGCTCCCGCGTCCGCAGTCTTCGGAACTGCTAACTGCCGGCCGGTCGGTAGACGCGATAACGACCGGCTTACAGCCATCGATATTTCCCCACTACACAGAATGCAACTTCCCGAACCACAGGTCGCGGTGCTCAACACCGCGAGCGCGACGGACGAAACGCCGATCGACCGCCTCGCCGCGGAGGCGGAGCTGAAACCGGAGACGGCGACGCAGGCCGTCTTCGAACTCCGCGACGAGGGGCTGCTCGACGTCACCGAGTCCGAGGCGGTCGAGTACGAACTCACCGACGAGGGCCGCGAGTACGTCGACGCGGGCCTCCCCGAGATCCGACTCTACCGCTCGGCCGTCGAGGCCGGCGCCGACGAGGAGCCCGTCGAGATGGGACAAGTCATCGGCGCGGCCGACCTCGACAGCCCGGAAGTCGACATCGCCCTCGCGAACTTCGGCCGGAAGGGCTACGGCGAGATCGAGGCCGGCGAACTCGCGGCCGATCCCGACGCCGACGCGGACGAGGATCCCGAAGCGGCCGCACTCGCCACACTCGCCGGGGCCGCCGACGCCGACGACGGAAACGGCTCGCCCGACGACGCGGCCGACTCGTCCGCCGATACCGATGGAACTGACTCGCTCGCCGACGTCGACGACGCGGTCCTCGATCAACTCGTCTCCCGGAACCTCCTGGAGCGCCACGAGCGCACCGTGCGCTCGGTCACGCTCACCGACGCGGGTGTCACAGCGCTGATGGAGGGCGTCGAGGCGGCCGAGACGGTCGATCGGCTCACGCCCGAACTGCTCACCTCCGGCGAGTGGGAAGACGTCAAGTTCACCGAGTACAACGTCGAGGCCGACGCCCCGGAGGTCCGGAGCGGCAAGATGCACGTCCTGCGACAGACCGCAGAGCGCGTGAAGGACGTCCTCGTCGGGATGGGCTTCCAGGAGATGGAGGGCCCCCACGCCGACGCGGACTTCTGGATCAACGACTGTCTGTTTATGCCGCAGGACCACCCGGCGCGGACCCACTGGGACCGCTTCGCGCTCGACGTCCCGCCGATCGAGGACCTCCCCGAGGACCTCGTCGACCGCGTCGAGAGCGCCCACCGCGAGGGCGTCGGCGACGACGGCGACGGCTACCACTCGCCGTGGTCCGAGGACTTCGCGCGGGCGATCGCGCTCCGTGGCCACACCACGTCGCTGTCGATGCGGTATCTCTCCGGAACCGAAGTCGGCGAACTCGAACCCCCGCAGCGGTACTTCTCCGTCGAGAAGGTGTACCGCAACGACACCCTGGATGCGACCCACCTGCTGGAGTTCTTCCAGATCGAGGGGTGGGTGATGGCGGAGAACCTCTCGGTCCGAGACCTGATGGGGACGTTCGTGGAGTTCTACGAGCAGTTCGGCATCACCGACGTGCAGTTCAAGCCGCACTACAACCCTTACACGGAGCCGTCCTTCGAGCTGTTCGGCCGTCACCCCACGACCGGCGAACTCATCGAAATCGGCAATTCCGGAATGTTCCGCGACGAGGTGCTCGAACCGCTCGGCGTCGAACACGACGTGATGGCGTGGGGACTCGCCTTGGAACGCCTCGCGATGCTCACCACCGGCGCCGAGGACATCCGCGACCTGCACGGGACGCTTGCGGATCTTGAGTTCCTCCGCGGTGCGGAGGTGACCTACTGATGCCTGTCGTCGACATCGATCCTGACGAACTCAGGGAGCTGACCGGCCACGAGGAGAAAGGCGACGAGGAACTGAAATCGGACCTGTTCGGCCTCGGCCTCGAATTCGAAGGCGAGACCGAGGCGGGCCTGCTGCAGTTCGAGTTCGGTCCCGACCGGCTGGACCGGCTCTCCGTCGAGGGCGTCGCGCGCTCGCTGCGGTACCACTACGGCGACGACCGCGGCGTTGCCGTGCCCGACACGAACGACCCGGACTTCACGTTCGTCGTCGACGAGGACGTGCCCGACGAGAGGCCGTACGTCACGGGCGCGATCATCCGCGGCGTCGACCTCGACGAGGCCGCCCTGGATTCGCTGATCCAGTTGCAGGAGAAGCTTCACGCCACGATGGGCCGCAAGCGCGCCAAGGGCGCGATCGGGATCCACGACCTCGTGGCGATCAAAGGCGACAGCCTGACTGAGGATAGCGGCGGCAACTCGATCACCTACACGGGAATCGATCCCGACGGCGACACCTTCGTCCCGCTCGACAGCGACCGCGAACTGACGCCCGCAGAAGTGCTCGAAGAGCACTCGACCGGCCGGACGTACGCGGATCTGGTGGCCGACTACGACCGCTACCCGGCGATCTACGACGAACTCGGCCTCTTTTCGTTCCCGCCGGTCATCAACGGCCGCCGGACCGAGGTCTCGACCGACTCGCGGGAACTCCTGGTCGAACTCACCGGCACCGACCAGTGGACGATCGACCGGATGTGCAACATCATCTGCTATGCGCTGGCGGCCCGCGGCGCGACCATCGAGGCAGTCGAAGTCGAGTACGCGGGAGGCGGCGACGGCGAGTCAGCCGGGGGCGGCGACGGCGAGACGTCCGGCGACAGCGAGGCATCCGGTGACGGCCGAACGCTCCGACGGCCAGACTTCGAGGTGGAGACCAAATCCGTCTCCCACGACCGCATCGAGACGATGCTTGGCGTCGAGTTCGAGGAACGCGAGGTGATCGACCTCTTCGAGCGCTCCGGCCTCGAGGCGGTCGTCGCAGACGACGAGGAGAGCGCTACTGAGAGCGCGGAAGCGAGCGACGCGGACACCGTCTACGAGGTGTCCATCCCGCCGTACCGCACCGACGTCCTCCACCCGCTGGATCTGATCGACGACGTCGGCCGCGCGTACGGCTTCGGCGACCTCGAACCCCGGTACCCCGACGTCGGGACTGTCGGCGGCCGCCACGAGCGCTCGCGACTCGAATCGGCCACGCGGAGCGCCCTCACCGGCCTCGGCTTCGAGGACCTGCTGAACTTCCATATGACGAGCGAGGCGGAGGCGTACGATCAGATGAACGTCGAACCCGGCGACGACTACCTCGGCGGCGGCGACCCCGTCGAGATCACCGAACCGTACAGCGAGGACTACACGATCCTCCGGCAGTGGGTGCTGCCCTCGCTGGTGATGGTCTTAGAGAACAACACCCATCGTGCGTACCCGCAGGATCTCGCGGAGGTCGGTCTCGTGGCCGAGCGCGACGACGACGTCAACACCCGCGTCCGGGAGCGCCGCCACGTCGCGGGCGTGCTGGCACGTCACGACGCGACCTACGAGGACGCGAAGGCCCGCCTGCAGGCGCTCTGCCGGGACTTCGGCGTCGACCTCGCGACCCCACCGACGGCCCATCCCTCCTTCATCGACGGCCGCACTGCTGCCGTCGAGATCGACGGCGAAACCGTCGGTATCGTCGGCGAACTCCACCCGAAAGTGCTGGTCGAACACGACCTCGAACTGCCGGTGGCGGCCTTCGAGTTCGAGCTCGCGGCGTTAGGTGAGTAGGGACCGCTACAGGACGACCGTCTCGATCTCGTCGATATCGGCGAAGTCGGGATCGCCCGAGTAGAGGACGTCGCAGTCGTCGTGGACCACGGCAGTTGCGAGATGGATCGCGTCCGCGTAGGATGGTTCGCGTTCTCCCCCTTCGTAGTATTCGAATCGGAGTTCGGCGGCGTATTCCGCGATCTCGTCGATCAGGGGGACGCTGTCGATGTGTTCGTAGTCGTGGATCGCACGGACCGCTTCATCGGCCGTCCCGTCGTCATCGACGACGCGGAGTCGGTAGGAAACCTCCGCGAGCACCGTCGGTGTGATGATGCCGCCCTCTCCGGAGGTATTCGCTCGCTGGATGACAGCCTCGGCCTCGTCGTCGCTATCGCCGCCGAAGAGGTACTCCAGCCATACCCACGAGTCCAGAAAGATCACGCCTCGTCCCCGTCGTAGTGTGACTCCCACTCGGCCTTCGACTCGCGGCGCATCCTCTCGACGTCGACGTCGCGATCCGCTAACTGCTCTTTGATCGCCCGGAGACGGTCCATCGCGGGCTCCTTCTGTCGGACGCGGATCGTTCCGTCCTCTTCGAGGATGAACTCGACTTCCGTCCCCGCGTCGAGTCCGAGTTCATCGCGGATCCGTTTCGGAATCGTCACCTGCCCTTTGCTCGTGATCGTCGCGTCTTCTGAGACGACCATTTCCTTACTGAATTATCCCACTCTTACTATTAAAAACACGTCTTACTCCCGTGTCGCGCGGCGAGACCCTTTGCTCCCGGTCCCGAGTCGCCCGCGATGGGTCCGCAGGACGAGTAATCGAGTAACTTAACACGCCACCCGCCGGTATTTCCTCCCGAGAATGCCGAGCGGAGAATACGACCCGGAGACCGTCGAGGCGAAGTGGCAGGACCGGTGGGTCGAGGAGAACCTCTACGCCTACGAGGGCGACGCGGAGAACCCCGACACCGCCTTCTCGATCGACTCGCCGCCGCCGACGGTATCCGGGAGCCTGCACTGGGGCCACGTCTACGGCTTCACGCTGCAGGACTTCGTCGCTCGGTTCAATCGAATGTGCGGGAAAGACGTCTTCTTCCCGTTCGGCTACGACGACAACGGCATCGCCTCCGAGCGACTCGCGGAGGACGAACTCGACGTGCGCCACCAGGACTACGAGCGCCGGGAGTTCCAGCGGCTGACCCAGGAGGTCTGTGCGGAGTACGAGGCGGAGTTCACCGAGAAGATGCAGAGCCTCGGCATCTCGATCGACTGGAACCAGACGTACCAGACGATCTCCCCGCGGGTCAAGCGGATCTCGCAGCTCTCGTTCCTCGATCTCCACGAACAGGGCCGGGAGTACCGCCAGCGCGCGCCGGCGATCTGGTGTCCGGAGTGTGAGACGGCAATCTCGCAGGTCGAAACCGAGGACGACGAGCGGCCGAGTCACTTCCACGACATCGCCTTCGAGGTCGTCGAAACCGGCGGCGACCCCCCTGAGGGCGCCGACGTGGAGACGTTCACCATCTCGACGACGCGCCCGGAACTGCTGCCGGCGTGTGTCGCGGTCTTCGTCCACCCCGACGACGACGAAAACGAATATCTCGTCGGCGGCGAGGCCGAGGTCCCCCTCTTCGGGCAGACGGTGCCCATCCTCGAAGACGAGCGGGTCGATATGGAGACCGGCTCGGGCGTCGTGATGTGCTGTACCTTCGGTGACCAGACCGACATCGAGTGGTACCAGGCGCACGACCTGGACCTCCGGCTCGCGATCGACGAGTCGGGGACGCTGACCGACGTCGCCGGCGAGTACGAGGGGCTCTCCGCCGACGAGGCCCGGGAGGCGATCGTCGAGGACCTCGACGACGCGGGCGCACTCCTGGACCGCTGGGCGATCACGCACACGGTAAACGTCCACGAGCGCTGCGGCACGGGTGTCGAGTTCCTCGTCAAAGAGCAGTGGTACGTCGAACTGCTCGACAAGACCGACGAGTACCTCCAGGCGGGTCGGGAGATGGACTGGTACCCCGAAAAGATGTTCACGCGGTACAGAAACTGGATCGAGGGGCTCCAGTGGGACTGGGCGATCTCCCGGCAGCGCTCCTCGGGGATCCCGTTCCCGGTGTGGTACTGCGCCGACTGCGACGCCGTCGTCCTCGCGGAGAAGGCGGATCTGCCGGTCGACCCGCTGAGCGACGATCCGCCGGTCGACACCTGTCCCGAGTGCGGCCACGACGAGTTCGTCCCCGAGGACGACGTCCTCGACACGTGGGCGACGTCCTCGCTCACGCCGCTGATCAACGCGGGTTGGGACTGGGACGACGAGGCGGAGGAGTACACCTTCGAGAACCCTGAACTCTACCAGTTCGACCTCCGGCCGCAGGGCCACGACATCATCTCGTTTTGGCTCTTCCACACCGTCGTGAAGTGCTACGAACACACCGGCGAGGTGCCGTTCGACAGCGTGATGATAAACGGGATGGTCCTCGACGAAAATCGGGAGAAGATGTCGAAGTCGAAGGGCAACATCGTCGCGCCCGACGAGGTCGTCTCGAAGTTCCCCGTCGACGCCGCGCGCTACTGGGCGGCCGGGTCGGCCGTCGGCGACGACCTCCCCTACTCGGAGAAGGGCCTGCGGGCGGGCGAGAAGCTCCTCCGGAAGCTCTGGAACGCCTCGAAACTCGTCGAGAGCCTCACCGCCGAGGCGCCGGATCCCGACTCGGTCGATCACGACGACCTGCGGGAACTCGACCGCTGGCTGCTTGCCTCCTTAGATCGGGAGATCGAGCGGCTGACCGACCGATTCGAGAACCGGGAGTTCTCGAAGGCACGGGACGGCCTGCGGGGCTTCTTCTGGCACACGTTCTGTGACGACTACCTGGAGGTCGCAAAGCAGCGCGTCCGCGACGGCGGCGACGAGGCGGCAGCCTACACCCTGTCGGTCGCCCACCGGCGGTTCCTCAAGCTCTTCTCGCCGATCCTCGCACACGCGACGGAGGAACTGTGGCACGATATGCACGATACGGACACGAGCGTCCACCGGAGCGGCTGGCCGGAGCCGCTCGGAATCGACGCCGACGTCGAGGCCGGCGAGACGGCAATGGCCGTCGTCGGCGCCCTGCGGAAGTACAAGAGCGACACGAAGCTGTCGATGAACGCCGAACTCGACCGCGTCGAGGTCTGGGGCGAGGTCTCCGGCTTCGAGGCGGACATCTCCGGCGTGATGCACGTCGACGAACTGGAGATTCTCGAGGAGCGCCCCGCAGTCGAGTCGGTCGTGACCGGCGTCGACCTCGATTACTCGCTCGTCGGACCGGAGTTCGGCAGCCAGGTTGCCGACATCGACGACGGGATCGAGGCCGGCGACTACGAGGTCGTCGACGGCGAACTCCACGTCGCCGACGTCGCGCTCGACCCCGAGATGTTCGAGATTGAAGAGGAGCGGCAGTATTTGGGCGACGGCGAGATGATCGAGGCCGACGGCGCCATCGTTATCGTCCACCACGAGAGCGAGACGTAGCGCCGGCCGTCGTTTCGCGACCGCGTTTTTACGACCTACAGATCCGCACCGACGGCGTCTTCGACGCTCGCGAAGCCGTCCCGCTCCAGCAGTTCCAGCAGTCCCTCGTTGATGTCGCGGGCGAGCGTCGGCCCCTCGTAGACCAGCCCGGTGTACAACTGCACCAGACTCGCCCCCGCACGGATCTTCGCGTACGCGCCCGCGGCGTCGGCGACGCCGCCGACGCCCACTACGGGGACGTCGGTCCGCTCGGCGACGAACCGGACGGCCTCGGTCGCGCGCGCTTCGATCGGTGCGCCTGAGAGGCCGCCCCGCTCGGCGCGCTTCGGGCTCTGGAGGTCCGCCGGACGATCGGTCGTCGTGTTCGTGGCGATGACGCCGTCGAGGTCGAAGTCGTCGACGACCGCGAGCGCGTCCTCGATTGCGGGCTCGGGGAGATCCGGCGAGAGCTTCACGAGCAGCGGTTCGGCCCCGGCGTCGACGAGTGCGCCGACGATCGCCTCCAGAGAGTCGCGGTTCTGGAGCTCCCGCATCCCCTCGCTGTTGGGGCAGGAGACGTTGACCGCGAGGTAGTCCGCGGCGTCGGCGACCTGCTCGTAGGTGTAGCGGTAGTCCTCGGGGGCGTCGTCGGGGTCGGTCGCCTCCGAGAGCGCGACGTTGACGCCGACCGGGATTCCGGGGTCGGGGCTCGTCCGGAGGCGCTCGCCGACCGCGTCTGCGCCCTCGTTGTTGAGGCCCATCCGGTTGATCAGCGCCCGATCCGCGCGGAGACGGAACATTCGCGGGCGCGGGTTGCCCGGCTGGGCGCGTGCGGTGACCCCGCCGACCTCGACGTGGCCGAAGCCGAGCGCACCGAGGATCGAGGGGAGTTCGGCGTTCTTGTCGAAGCCGGCGGCGACGCCGACGGGGTTCGGGAACGACTGGTCGAAGGCGTCGACGTGGAGGCGGTCGTCGTCGACGCGGAGGCGGGCCCGGAGGGTAGACTCGATCGGCGTGTGTTGAATCGTCCGAAGTCCGGTGTGGACCGCCCGGTGGGCCGTCTCCGCGGGCAACGAGAAGAGTGCCGGTCTGAGCGTGCGGTACGCCGCGTGTATCACGGCGTCCTCCGCAGGTCCGTCGATCGATTCGGCGTCGGCCGGTCGGTGCCTGGGTTCATCGCCGTTCAGAGGTCGTGATCGACCGTATCCGGATCGGCCTTCTGGATGACGATCTTGCCGTCCCGAACCCGAACGAACACCTCGTCGCCGATCTCCATCCCCGCGACGGCGAGTTCGTCTTCGTGGAGGTTGACGTGAACGTTGTGGTACTCGCCGTCTTCGTCTTTCGCACCACTCGGGCTGAGCTTCTTTTTCCGGACCATCGGAGCTGTCTACCCGTAGCTTCGCCACAGGATATACATAAGTGTTGGTTACGCTTCGCCCCCGATTGACCGCGCAGGTCACTCCGTCTCCCAGATGGCTGATACTGATTATACTGTCGGCTGTAACTATTTCAAGATATTTGCGACCCCGAGGTCGCGAAATTCTTCACAGACGCACGGCTGACAGGATACTGTCGTCTCTTCCCGCCGAGCGCACCCCTGTTGACGGCGCTCATCGAGAAAAAGTGAGAGTAATCATTACGATCTCGACCCCGGCGCTGCAGCCTATTTTGCCGATATATTTATGCCATACTATGTGTTTCCTTGACATAGAGGTAGACACCTATGGTGCGCGAGGACGGCAAACGGAATTTCGTGATGCTCGAGGACGGGGAGAAAACCAAACAGTTCACCGGGCAGATGCCTCGGCAGGCGGCACTGAAGGCCGCCCGGCGACTCGAGGGGTACGACTCCTATGAGTCCGAGGAGGACGCAAAGGAGGATCCGACCGAGATCAGACTCCTCGAACGCGGGACTGACCGGGTGCACATCTACCACGCGTGGGCGTGGACGGACACCGCGCCGGACGACAAGCCCGGATGGATGCAGGAAAACGAGGTCTCGGCGGTCACACGCGGGAACGTGTCCAAACAGGGAATCGAACACCTCGACGACTGATACTGATTACTCTCACTTTTTACCGCCGAGCGCCGCCAACGGGGATGGCGCTCGGCGGGAAGAGACGAGAGTAATCATTATGGGGGTTCTCCCTCCGGCTACGCTGTGAGTGACGCACCAGGCCGCATCTGCGCGGCCGTAGTCCCGTCCATCGTCTCTTCGCACCCGACACTGCTTTGGGTGTCCCATCTTCACTCTCTCGTGCGCGGTTACTCTCCGGCGTGACCGAACGCGACCTGCGTGGGATGACGCGTCGGCCTCCGACCGCGCAACACGGGCCACTCGGTCCACTTTGTTGCTGCCGGGAAAGCAAAACCGGACGAATCACTGTCGACTCGAGATCCGCTCCCACGAGCGGTCGCTTCGCCTCGCTCGATCGGTCGGTTTTCCCAAACGATCAGCGCCAGCTCCCCCGTGACACGCTCGGGCGTTCGGTGTGAAATCGCATAACGAAGCGGGGACGGTTCGACGGTCTTTTATGTTACCCCGGCATTCGTTTAGATACGCGGAAGCCCACCCGGGAATACCCGGCCGGGTCCTTCGTCGGGCCGGTCTCGAACCGCCCGTCGGCGTCTCCGGTTCGCCGGGGGCGACACGACGGGCTTAAGTGTTCGACTCCGTTCCGGACGAATGCGAACGACACACCGCGACCGGGGACGGTTCGATTCCGCCCCCACTCGGACGCGCCGACTTCGGTCGGCGGCGGGGTCGGACCGGTGCCTTTATGGCTCCGTCCGTCCTACGCTTACGTCCGCAAGAGATGAGGATTCCACCCCTGCGGTCCGCCGTACAGATGGAATCTGATGTTAGCCTTGGTGGTTCGGTGACACCTGTCTGGTGGCACTGAACGACCAACGAACGGACCACGCAATGAAGTGATTTGATGGTGATTCCCTTCCCTCTGGGAAGGAATCCCGCCACACCCTCTTCCCCTCGCGGGGAAGAAACATTCCGGTTGATCCTGCCGGAGGCCATTGCTATCGGAGTCCGATTTAGCCATGCTAGTCGCACGAGGGTAACCTCGTGGCGGATAGCTCAGTAACACGTGGCCAAACTACCCTACAGAGCGGGACAACCTCGGGAAACTGAGGCTAATCCCGCATACGGCTCTCAGGTTTGAACGACAGAGAGTTCCAAACGCGTCAGCGCTGTAGGATGTGGCTGCGGCCGATTAGGTAGACGGTGGGGTAACGGCCCACCGTGCCCATAATCGGTACGGGTTGTGAGAGCAAGAGCCCGGAGACGGTATCTGAGACAAGATACCGGGCCCTACGGGGCGCAGCAGGCGCGAAACCTTTACACTGCACGCAAGTGCGATAAGGGGACTCCGAGTGCGAGGGCATATCGTCCTCGCTTTCGTGTACCGTAGGGTGGTACACAAACAAGAGCTGGGCAAGACCGGTGCCAGCCGCCGCGGTAATACCGGCAGCTCAAGTGATGGCCGATCTTATTGGGCCTAAAGCGTCCGTAGCTGGCCTCGCAAGTCCGTCGGGAAATCCACACGCCCAACGTGTGGGCGTCCGGCGGAAACTCCGAGGCTTGGGACCGGAAGGCTCGAGGGGTACGTCCGGGGTAGGAGTGAAATCCCGTAATCCCGGACGGACCACCGATGGCGAAAGCACCTCGAGAAGACGGATCCGACAGTGAGGGACGAAAGCTAGGGTCTCGAACCGGATTAGATACCCGGGTAGTCCTAGCCGTAAACGATGCTCGCTAGGTGTGGCACAGGCTACGCGCCTGTGCTGTGCCGTAGGGAAGCCGAGAAGCGAGCCGCCTGGGAAGTACGTCTGCAAGGATGAAACTTAAAGGAATTGGCGGGGGAGCACTACAACCGGAGGAGCCTGCGGTTTAATTGGACTCAACGCCGGACATCTCACCAGCTCCGACTACAGTAATGACGGTCAGGTTGATGACCTCATCACGAGCTGTAGAGAGGAGGTGCATGGCCGCCGTCAGCTCGTACCGTGAGGCGTCCTGTTAAGTCAGGCAACGAGCGAGACCCGCACTCCTAATTGCCAGCAGCAGTTTCGACTGGCTGGGTACATTAGGAGGACTGCCAGTGCCAAACTGGAGGAAGGAACGGGCAACGGTAGGTCAGTATGCCCCGAATGAGCTGGGCTACACGCGGGCTACAATGGCCGGGACAATGGGTTGCAACCGCGAAAGCGGGCGCTAATCTCCGAAACCCGGTCGTAGTTCGGACTGAGGGCTGAAACTCGCCCTCACGAAGCTGGATTCGGTAGTAATCGCATTTCACAAGAGTGCGGTGAATACGTCCCTGCTCCTTGCACACACCGCCCGTCAAAGCACCCGAGTGAGGTCCGGATGAGGCTGTCGCAAGACAGTCGAATCTGGGCTTCGCAAGGGGGCTTAAGTCGTAACAAGGTAGCCGTAGGGGAATCTGCGGCTGGATCACCTCCTACTGACCGGGATCAGGCCGACGGCCTGACCCACCTTTCACACTCATCACTCCATCGTGACCGATCGTTGGCACGCCACTGTCGCCAGACAGGCACTTTAGAACCACCAAGGCTAACAGGGCCCGTAGCTCAGCGGTAGAGCACCTCCTTTGCAAGGAGGACGCCCTGGGTTCAAATCCCAGCGGGTCCATGTTGGCGGCCTCAGTCTCACCACGAAACGTGCCCCTTAAGTGGGGCCGACGGTGAGGCTGAGTCCCCACCGAACTGATGCACTATCCCGTGAAAGCGCGGATAGGAAGGGTTCGACGGACGCTCCGGACGCCACCGGACGTTCCATGACAACCGTATGTACGCGTGCAATCCAGACGCCCACTGAACTCGTCTGGCCGACGTGACGTCAGTCACTCGCCCAGACGCAGTGTGGACGTCTACAGATCACCGTTGCCACAGTACGTGACAACGATGACGATTAACGACAACAGCAACACAGTAAACGACACTCAAACTGGCTACTGTGCTGGCTGGTGAATGGCTCGGCTCGAGAGCCGACGACGGACGTGCCAAGCTGCGAAAAGCCTGAGGGAGCCGCACGGAGGCAAAGAACTCAGGATCTCCGAATGGGAATCCCCACCGCAATTGCCTCGCGCAATGGGGAACGCACCGAATTGAAACATCTCAGTAGGTGCAGGAACAGAAAGCAACCGCGATATCGTTAGTAACCGCGAGTGAACGCGACACAGTCCAAACCGAATCCGCAAGGAAATGTGGTGTGACGGACTAGCCATAAGAGATCGACAACGCCGGAAAAATCTCCTGGAACGGAGTGCGACACAGGGTGACAGCCCCGTATCCGGTCGCGTCGATCTTGGGCTACCTCCAGAGTAGCGAGGGTTGGATATCCCTCGTGAATCCCGCAGGCATCCCCTGCGAAGACTAAACACTCCTCGAGACCGATAGCGAACAAGTAGCGTGAGCGAACGCTGAAAAGCACCCCGAACAGGGCGGTGCAATAGGGCCTGAACTCAGTCAGCGATAGAACGACGGGGCATACAAGGTCCCGAGATAAACGACCGTGGAGCGATCCACCAGTAGGACTCTCGGGAAGCCGATGTCGCGTCGTGCGTTTTGAAAAACGACCCAGGGAGTGCACTCACATGGCGAGTCTAACTGGATTATCCAGGCAGGCACAGGGAAACCGATACGGCCGCAGTCTCCGATTCTTCGGAGACCAGGGCCACCGTGCTCAAGCGCGGGGAGCCACGTGAGTGCGACCCGAAACCGAGTGATCTACGCGCGGGCAAGGTGAAGCGTGGCGAAAGCTGCGTGGAGGCCTGCAGGGATGGTGTCCTACAATACCCTCCCGTGACCCGTGCGTAGGGGTGAAAGGCCCATCGAACTCGGCAACAGCTGGTTCCAGCCGAAATATGTCGAAGCATGACCTCAGCCGAGGTAGTCTGCGAGGTAGAGCGACCGATTGGACGCCCCGCCTCCGAGAGGAGTCGGCCGTCCTGTCAAACTCCGAACTTGCAGACGCCGGAGACGCTGGGAATCCGGATTGCGGGGTAAGCCTGTGATCCGTGAGGGAGACAACCCAGAGCCGGGTTAAGGTCCCCAAGTGTGGATTAAGTGCGATCGAAGGTGGTCTCGAGCCCTAAACAGCCGGGAGGTGAGCTTAGAAGCAGCTACCCTCTAAGAAAAGCGTAACAGCTTACCGGCCGAGGTTCGAGGCGCCCAAAATGATCGGGGCTCAAATCCACCACCGAGACCTGGCAGCGTCCTTCATCGGACGACCTAGTAGGCTAGGCGTACTGATCGGGCGGAAGCACGGCCGAGAGTTCGTGTGGACCGATTAGTAACGAAAATCCTGGTCACAGTAGCAGCGAGAGTCGGGTGCGAACCCCGACGGCCAAACGAGCAAGGGTTCCTCGGCACTGCCACTCAGCCGAGGGTTAGCCGGTCCTAAGTCCTACCGTAACTCGACTAGGACAAACAGGGAAACTGGTTAATATTCCAGTGCCGCCGTACATTCTGTCGACGCTTTTGGAAACAGCGAGCGAGGCTTTCGCCTCGTCCAATCGCGGAAGATCGTGGACGCCGTAATGGCACGAAGCGATCGAAACGCGAGAGAGCGCAAGTCGCTGGTACCGAGAGCCCGTGAAAAGACGTACGGCGACCGTACCGAGATCCGACACAGGTGCTCAGGCGGAGAAAGCCACGGCCTGTCGGGAGCAACCGGCGTTAGGGAATTCGGCAAGTTAGTCCCGTACCTTCGGAAGAAGGGATGCCTGCTTTTGATCGAGCAGGTCGCAGTGACTCGGACGCTCCGACTGTCTAGTAACAACATAGGTGACCGCAAATCCGCAAGGACTCGTACGGTCACTGAATCCTGCCCAGTGCGGGTATCTGAACACCTCGTACAAGAGGACGAAGGACCCGTCAACGGCGGGGGTAACTATGACCCTCTTAAGGTAGCGTAGTACCTTGCCGCTTCAGTAGCGGCTTGCATGAATGGATCAACGAGAGCGTCACTGTCCCAACGCTGGGCCCGGTGAACTGTACGTTCCAGTGCGGAGTCTGGAGACCCCCAGGGGGAAGCGAAGACCCTATAGAGCTTTACTGCAGGCTGTCGCTGGGACATGGTCGCTGATGTGCAGGATAGGTAGGAGCCGTTACACAGGTACCCGCGCCAGCGGGCCACCGAGGCAGTCGTGAAATACTACCCGTCAGTGACTGTGACCCTCACTCCGGGAGGAGGACACCGGTAGCCGGGCAGTTTGACTGGGGCGGTACGCGCTCGAAAAGATATCGAGCGCGCCCAAAGGTTTCCTCAGGCGAGTCGGAAACTCGCCGGAGAGCGCAAGAGCACACGGAAGCCTGACAGTGATCTTCCCAACGAGGATCGCTGACGCGAAAGCGTGGTTTAGCGAACCAACGAGGCTCCAGGATGGGGCCCGTTGATGACAGAAAAGCTACCTTAGGGATAACAGAGTCGTCACCCGCAAGAGCACATATCGACCGGGTGGCTTGCTACCTCGATGTCGGTTCCCTCCATCCTGCCTGTGCAGAAGCAGGCAAGGGTGAGGTTGTTCGCCTATTAAAGGAGGTCGTGAGCTGGGTTTAGACCGTCGTGAGACAGGTCGGCTGCTATCTACTGGGGGTGTTATAGGTACCTGCGCGGAACGCTCGTATAGTACGAGAGGAACTACGAGTGGGTGCCACTGGTGTATCGGTTGTCCGAGAGGGCAGATGCCGAGCAGCCACGCACCACGGGGTAAGAGCTGAACGCATCTAAGCTCGAAACCCACCGCAAAAAGAGGTACCACCGAGGATACTCGTAGAAGACGAGTTAGATAGACTCGGGGTGTACGCACCGAGGCAACGAGGTGTTAAGCCCGCGAGCACTAACAATCCGAGCCACACTCATACCACAGAGGACATATCGAGTGTCACTGTGTTGGTAAAGTCGTGGACACTACCTTACTCGCAACGAACACGAGCAAGGTCTCTAAGACACAGCACTGCACTGTCTGGCCGAAGTGACCGGACGTCACTCGGGCAGGCGAGTTCAGGCGGAAACTGGATTGCACGCATATACATACGGTTGTAGTACGCAGCGAGCGTCCTGACCGACGATGGTCACCACGCGCTCTTTCGAGCGTGTGTAGACGGTTCGAGTCCGTCAGTCGGTTTTGAGGCGGCCACAGCGGCAGGGTCACACCCGTACCCATCCCGAACACGGAAGTTAAGCCTGCCAGCGTGTGAGGTAGTACTGGAGTGAGCGATCCTCTGGGAACACTGACTCGCCGCCTCGCCACTCATACTCATAATTTCAAGCGCCCACGGGGCAGTACAAGACTGTCCCGTGGGCGTTTTTCATTTCGAACGAGACCGCTAGGCTTAAGCGCCGAAACGGAATAGAATCACCTGTGCCAAGGTGGCAGAGTTCGGCCTAACGCGTCCGCCTGCAGAGCGGATCATCGCCGGTTCAAATCCGGCCCTTGGCTCTCACACGTTACCCTAAAGCCCAAGACGAAATTGTCTTGGCACGTCCCTCTTTTCTCATCGGAATATCTGGAATGCGACAATCCTACTCGAGTGGGTTGTCCAGCCGGATTCGCTCGTGTCGTCGTATCTTGACTGAGAAAGTCACCGTCACCGTCGATCTTCCAGAGCGTCGAGCGCACGTCGGAACTGCTCCTCGTTGATCCGCGGTTCGGACATCGCCTGTGCTTCGAGTGCGCCTGCGTATTGTTCGAATTCGCCGTCGCTTGGGTCGGCCGCGAGCACGCAGTCGACGTACCCATCGAGCGCGGACTGCAAGGCCTTGGCGTAGTGATCGTATGCGGCGTCGATGCGGACGTGGTTGTCGTCGATTCCCTCGAACAGCGCACGGTAGACGGTCACAGCCGCCCGGTAGCGCTCGCGCTCGCGGTACTGCTCGGCTACCTCGAAGAAGCGCGAGAAGTCGATGGCCTCGGTGACGACTGGATAGTGCTCGGTGTGCTGATCGAACAGCTCTTCGATCTCGTCACGGTACGCTTCGACCGACTTGTGGTCGTCGCCGAACCGTGCGAGAAACTGCTCACGCAGGTCCGGGTTTTCGGCAAGTGCATCGCGCACGAACGAGCGTAGGTCGTCGGACGAGACATCTTGCATAACCCTTTCGACGTGTTCGCTCTTGTCTTGGGGCGGATTGGCGACGACGTCCAGTAGCACCGCGACGACGTGCTTGCACTCGCCCGGTCCTTCGTAAGGACACGTACACCGCGCATCGACGGTGTTCTCGCCCAGTTCGACGGTCACATCGTACAGGCTCGATCCCCGAACCGCAGCTGTGACCACGTCGCCAAACCGTTCGATTCGCTGAATGCGTCCTTCATCCCGGTAGTTCCGCCCGCGCTCGAACACCGCGTCGGTACAGATCTCCCGGATGTTCACGTTCTCGGGGTCCATAACTGTAGAATGCTTCTGTAACCCGTTTTACCAGTCTGCAGCCCTATTTGTCTAGTAGTTCGGTGACGCTCTCGACGGGGGCGTAGTAGCCGCGTTCATCCTGCCAGACCTCTAGCCATTCGTCCGCAGTTTCGCTGTCGATACGCTCGCGTTTGATGCCGAGGAGGAGGCCTATCGATCCAGTGACTGGAACATCCAGTCCTGTCGAAAGACGGCGTGCTGCGATGTCATCGGTGCCGATAGTCCATTTCGTTCAACGGCTCCCCGCAACGCTTCTGTTTCTCTTGGATCAAGTCGCTTATGGAGGCTCACCCTTCCTATTTCGGGTAGAACGTCACTGACTGTCAGTCCGTTGTCGAACGCCTCGACGGCGCTGGTCAGATACTCGTGACCGTGTTTGACTCCCCGTTCAATCTCGTCACGGACTGCAGGGACTACGATTGGAGCTTCGGGTAGGTGAACGAGAAATTCGACCGAGCTCGTACTGGCGAAATTACTGATGACAGTTGCGTCGAGGAGAATCGGTTGTGGGTAGCCGTCCGGCATCTATTCGTCGAGGTCGAGTGCAACGTCGATCTCGCGCTGTAACTGGTCGTCAGTTCGTGGCCCGTAGAGCGACGTGAAGCCAGCGTCTTCCAGCACTTCTTCGAACTCCCACCGGGACAGTCCGGCCGCTTCCGCAGCACGTCCGAGCGAGAGGTCGCCGAGAACGTACCGACACACTGCGGTCGCAAGTTCGTCGGAGGACTTACTACTGGAAGAGGCCATCGTACGTAGTAATCGGATCCACCGATCTAATAATCTATCGTGGGACGGGACACTCGTCGACTCACCGGTTGCAATCCCCGTAGCAATCAAAGATAGAAACGTCGTTCTATCCATTATCTGGAGGGATCTGGCGATAATTCATTTGATGTGATGGTTTATAATACTTAAGCCAATGTCTTAATTGGGGTCCTTGGCTCTCACGTTCTCCCAAAGCTCGAGACGGCTACGTCTTGGCAAATCCTCTTATTTTGAGATACTGTGTGTGATCTCTGAGACGAATCCCGGAGAGGAAATTCTCTACTTCGAATCGGCGTCAGACTCGTCGCTCACTTCGAGAATCTCCGCTGCTACGTCTTTCACGTGCTCCCGGTGAGAAGTCGAAGTCTGGAGGCTTTGGGCCGCATCGAGCTGGTCGTTGACGACTGCGTTCTGCTGTGGTCCCCACGTCTCGGGGGGTTCGGACTCGATGTAATCGACCCAGCGCTTGATACCTTCGATGCGCTGCTCACGGTTGCGTTCGTGCTTCGCATCGAGGCGCTCACGCGCGTTTGAGTCGCTCATATTCGGCTTCGACGTCGAGTCGCGTTACCCACTCTTCGAGGCGGGGGACACTAAGACTTTCCTCGAAAAGGGCGTAGAGGTGGACCGCATCCTCGACGTCCTTCTGCGCGCCGAGGTAGAGTTTGTATGCGATCTGGAGCTCTATGGGGCCTATCGGAACTGTCTTTCCACCGATTCGGGCAGTGGTAGCGTTTTCGAGGGACGCGCGGTCGAACTCGTCACGCGTGAACTTGACTTCGAGGTGCGGCGTGATCTGATCCGTTGGCGCGACCCAGATGTTATCCCCGTTGTCGAGCATCTCGTACATCGACGTGAGTGGCATTGCCGGTCCCCAGAACCCCTTCTCGTCGAGCGTCTCTGCGAGTTCGTCTGCAGTTCCCTCGTTGATCCGTTCGATGAGGACGTCGACGTCTTCGGTAGAGCGCGCTCGACCAGCGAGGATGGAGACATACCCCGCAATGTAAACGTGCTGGATATCAAAGTGACCGAGAATCTCGGAGAACTCAATCGCCAACTCGTCGAGCTGATTCGGTTCACGCTCGACGACGAGTGTTCCGCTCCGTAGCTCGATACCGCCCATAGAGGTTCGTTTGCAGGCGGGCGCATAAATTGTCGGGAGTCGATAGTCAACTCCCGAATCCGACTTTGATTCTAGTAGTTGGTTCTCTGCTCGAAGGATCGTTCGGTACGGAGTGACCGAATCTTTTCCTGATATCTGACCGTCATCGTCGCTCTTCGAGGTCGTCGATCGCTCGGCAGAACTGTTCGGTGTTAGCCGGATGCTCCGACTCGCTTGATCTTCTATCGCACCGATGTACTTCTCGAACTCGTCTTGGTCAGGATCGGCCGCGAGCACGCAGTCGACGTATCCGTCGAGGGCAGACTGCAAGGCTTCGGCGTAGTGGTCGTACGAAGGCGTCGACGCGGACTTCGTTATCGTCGATCCGCTCGAACAGCGCGCGATAGACGGCCGCGGCATCAAGGTAGCGCTCGCGCTCACGGTACTGCTCGGCTACCTCGAAGAAGTGCGAGAAGTCGATGGCCTCGGTGACGACCCTCGGTTCACTCTTCACTTTGCCCGGGCGTAGAGGACGGTCTCGGATTCGTCCATCCGGACCGTTGAAAACCGTGACCGCCGGCACCTTCACCCGGGACCGGCGTTCTCGTCGTCGATAGCAAATTAGAGCTAAAATGGAAGCCGGCTCAAAATCTAGAATACTGATTGAGAGGTACTAATATGATAGCTAACGAAATATAACAGTGTCTCATAGAACCTCTGATGGAGGATAAGAAAATTTAAAAACACGGGTTTAATCTCAGGTAGTAGGAATCTATCTCACTGTTGATACAGACCAGATCCTACTGCGGGGTAACCGTGGGCTCGCTCTCACCCCTGTGGGGTAGCCGTCCGGTGGGAGACACGCTGCCACCGCGGGCGGAAGAGCCCGAAGCGACCGCAGAAGCAATCGATCTCGAACGTGACGACCGCTCCCGGAGGTTTCCGGAGCGACCACCCAGATGATGACACCCAAAGAGAAACGAGCCGAACCCCGCCATCGAGTAGCGAGGACGATCCCGGCCGAGCGGGCGATCAGGGTGTTACTTGTCGCCGACACGGACGCCCTCGATCCCGTCTCGACGTACCTCGACGACGAGCACGGCTGTGACGTCGCCACCGCAACGACCGCCGACGCTGCCCTCCAGCAAATCGCGGAGGCGCGAGTCGACTGCGTCGTGAGCGGGCACGCCGGGTCCGGTATCGACGGCCTCGCGCTCTTAGACGCCGTCAGGGACCGATCCCCGGATCTCCCGTTCGTGCTGTTCGCGACCGACGGGTCCGACGAGGTCGCACGGCGGGCGATCGAGCGAGGCGCCGACGACTACCTCGAACGCGGCGACGACGAGGTCCACTACGAACTGCTGGCCAGGCGCATCGAGGGCTGTGTCACGCTCGGCCGCCGACAGCAGAAACTGGAGAACATCTACGAGGCGATCGGGCACGCCGGCCACGCGATGTTCGTCACCGATCCCGACGGGACCATCACCTACGCCAACCCCACGATGGCGGAGGTCTCCGGCTACTCGCAGGAGGAACTCTTGGGGGCGACCCCGTCGCTCTTCAAATCGGGCGAACACGACGAGGCCTTCTACCGGGACCTCTGGGAGACGATACTGAACGGCGAGGTCTGGGAGAGCGAGGTGATAAACGAGCACAAGCAGGGCCACCAGTACGTCATCGACCAGACCATCGCGCCCATCACGGACGACGGCGACATCGAGGGGTTCGTCGCGATCAGTCGGGACATCACCGTCCGGAAGCGACGCGAGCGCAACCTCGCCTTTTTCCAGCAGGCCGTCGAACAGATGGGCTCCGGCATCGCCGCCTACGACGACACCGGAACGATCCGGTATGCAAACAGCGCGTACGCCGAGATGCTCGGAACGACGTCCGGAGACCTCGAAGGACGGCACGTCGCGGGCCTCAACCCCGAATTCGAAGCCGACCGGTTCCACGAGTACTGGGAGTCCTTCGGTCCTGGTGAAACCAAACGCCGAGAGACGCGCCACAGGCGATTCGACGACGGCACCACGTTCCCTGTCGCCACGACCACGACGCACATCACCGCGGGCGGCGACGAGTATCACGTCGGGACGATCCAGGACATCACGGAACGGAAAGCGCGCGAGCAGGAGCTCAGGATGTTCCGCGAGGCCGTCGAACAGGCCGGTCACGCCGTCATCGTCACCGACACCGACGGCGTCATCCAGTATGTCAACCCCGCCTTCGAGGAGCTGAGCGGCTACAGCGCGGCGGAGGCCATCGGACGAACGCCGGCCATCAACAAATCCGGCGAGCACGGGGATGATTTCTACGACGACCTCTGGGAGACGATCCTCGACGGTGAGGTCTGGACCGGCGAGATCGTCAACGAGCACAAGAACGGCGAGCGGTACGCCATCGACCAGACGGTCGCGCCGCTGACCGACGACGGCGAGATCACCCACTTCGTCGCGATCAACCGCGACATCTCCGAACTCAAAGAACAGCGTCGCGAACTCAAGCGGCAGAACGAACGGCTCGAAAAGTTCGGCCGGACCGTCGCCCACGACCTCCGGAACCCCCTGAACATCATCGACGCGCACCTCGATCGGGCGTCCCGGGCCGACGATCCCGCCGACGCCCACGAGCGGATGCAGACGGCGCTGGATCGGATGGGCGAACTCATCGAGGAGTTGCTCGCGCTGGCCGAACAGGGGAAGACGGTGCTGGACCCCGAACCGGCGGGGCTCGAGGCCGTCGCCACGAACGCCTGGGACCACGTCGACACCCGCGAGATGCGTCTCGAGGTGGTCGACGACGCGACGTTCCTGATGGACGATTCCCGGACCGAACAGCTGCTTGAGAACCTCTACCGGAACGCGCGCGAACACGCTGGAGAAGACTCGACCGTTCGGGTGGGGATGCTCGAGGACGGTTTCTACGTCGAGGACGACGGCCCCGGAATCCCCGAAGCGGATCGCGACAACGTCCTCGAATCGGGGTTCACAACCTCCGATGACGGAACCGGCTTCGGACTCGCGATCGTGAGCCAGATTGCCGACGCCCACGACTGGACGGTAGCGGTCACCGAGGGAAGCGATGGCGGGGCCCGGTTCATCTTCCGCGGCGTCGACGTCGAGTAAGCGATCGACGAGCGACCTAACCGAGTCGTTCGAGTGGGGTGACCCGATCCGGCGGGTCGACGTCGATCGAGATTCCGGTCCAGGCAAGCGGGGTGCGCTGTATACGGCGAATTTTCCGCGCATCGATCGTCAGGCGTCGATTCCCTCGGACGTGAGACGACGACTGGAGCCAGACACGGCTCGTCCGTGCCGTTGTTCTGTCGCTCGACGGTCCCACAGCGCAACCAGCGGCGAGGAGACGACACCAGTCCGTCTCATACTGGTTACTCTCACTTGTTCCAGCCGAGTGCCATCCCGGTCGACGGCGCTCGGCGGGAAGAGACGAGAGTAATATCAGAGCGACTGGAACGCAGCCCGCGGCTCCTCCTCGATGAGATCATCGAGCGTCTCGTTGAGTTCCGACCGAAGCGCCTCCATCCGGTCGACGAGCTCCTGATACTCCTCGCTGGCCGTGTGATCGAAGGAATCCTGGGTCTCGAGGGTGGCTCGCTTGGAGGCGAGCCGGTAGAATTCCCGACTCTTCCGGTCGAGGTGGGCCTGCGAGGCCAGGACGTCGATCTTCGCGAGCAACTCCTCACGGTCGATTGGCTTGACGAGGTAGTCGTCGAACGGCATCGTGATGATGTCTTCCTGGGGATCGACAGCCGTCACCATCATCACCGGAACGGTGTACCCTCGCTCGCGGAGCGTGTCCAGCACCTCACTGCCCGACATCCGCGGCATCCGGCGGTCCAGCAGAACGACGTCGACGTCGTCGTCCATCGTCGACAGCGCCGCCTCGCCGCCCGCTGCAATTCTCACCTCGTAAACTTCCTCGAGGAACATCGCATAGATCTCCCGGAGCGCAGGCTCGTCATCGACAGCCAGAATCGTCGTCTCGCCGCCGGTGGTGCCCATACTGCAAAGTGCAATATCTCTTTGTAAAATCTACCGGTACGTTATCGATATTGATAATCAGACGGAGGCTACATTCATTCCGAATGAACCCCCTGGAACAATTTCGGCAAGTCGACGCGGATCGGGCAGTTCGCTCGCGGCAGTTGCGAGAGCGCCGAGACGTACGCTCTGCCGACGCCACCCAAACTGTTAATCGGATCGGCAGCGACCCACGGCTGTGTCCCGATTTGTCATCTCCGATCACCATTTCGGCCACGCGAACATCATCGACTACTGTGACCGGCCGTTTTCCTCCCCCGGCGAGATGGACAGCGTGCTCCTCGATCGCCACTACGAGACGGTCGGCGCCGACGATCTCCTCGTGCATCTCGGCGACGTGGCGATGGATATGCGGGACGGCGAGGAGACGATCGACTACTTCCAGCGCCTCGATGGCGACCTCCTGATCCGGGGGAACCACGACGTCGGACTGGATCCGGCTGACGCGCCGTTTCCGGTCCTCGATTCGTGCACGCTGGAACACGGTGAATTCCAGTTTTACTGCACCCACCGGCCCGAGGACGTCCCCGACGACTGGGACGGGTGGGTCCTCCACGGCCACCACCACAACAACCGTCCCGAGGAGTATCCCTTCGTCGCTACCGACGCACAGCGGGTCAACGTCAGCAGCGAACTCCTGGAGTACCGGCCGCTGGCGCTCGATACGCTGACCACCCTCCTGCGGGAGTGTCCACCGGGGACCCGGCTCCGGGACGTCGCGGCCGCGCGGGAACACTTCCGGCTGTCGGGAACCTGATCCTGAGTCGTTGTCCCGGTTTTCCGCCCCTCCGACATCGTAACTGAAAACGATAACCGTTATACGCTACGTGGTCAAACCCGGAGATATGCAACGACGCGCCGCGGCGATCTACGTCGCACTCTTCATCGTTATCGGTGCGGCCTCGTATTCCCTCATCGCGACCGCACAGACGCCTGAGGTGGAGTTCCAGAACCCGGAGTACGAACTCACGGCGGGTGACGAACTCCAGGTCGGCGACCGGACGTACACGGTATCGAGCGCCTCGGACGGCTCGGGCGAACTCAGTTACACGGTCGAATCCGCGGAGTACACCGCCGTCTGGGAGAACGATTCGACGGTGACCTACGACGGCGAGGAGTGGCGCGTACTCGTCGAGGGCGGCGAGGATCCCTCGGCGTTCACGCTGGAAGAGGAGATCAACGAGACCGCGATCCTCCAGGAGGACCCCGACGCCAGCGAGGAGACGGTCGAACAGGACGGTGAACGCTACGTCGTGATCAACGGCTCCGAACTCGTCGCCGCCGACGAGTACTTCCCCGAACCCCAGACCCGGACGTACGCCGAAGGCGACTCCATCGAGTACGAGGGCAACACCTCCACCGTCGATTCGGTGACGACCTCAGAAGTCACACTGGCGTGGACAGCACCGCGGACGAACGCGGTCAGCGTCTCGGGAGGGGCGAACGTCACGCTGAACGGCGAGACGTACTTCGCGCACTTCGCGGACGACTCGACCCTGCAACTGACCCAGAACTTCGAGCGCTACAACGCACAGACCGACGATATCGACCGCTTCAACACCTACAAGAACGGTCTCTGGGGTGTGAGCATCGTCTCCTTCCTCACGGCGGTCTTTATGATCGGCTTCGCGTACCTCCCCTCGCGGTACTGATACTGTCGGCTGTAAGCCCCTGAAGAATTTCGCGACCCCGGTCGCGAATATCTTGAAATAGTTACAGCCGACAGTATGACGACGTCGACGGCCCGCGCGTTTTCGCCGCTCGTTCCCCCCGCTCCGGAGGGGGCTTTCCCTTTTTCACTCCCGGAAGGCCGATGTGGTGACACCGGTGTCACTCCGGCGTTTATGCCGACGGCGATCCTACTGGAGGTATGAGCGACGAGACGCCAGTCACCGCGGACCGACCCGACAGCCCGATCACGACGACCGGGACCGATCACATCACGATCTGGGGGAGCAACGAGGCGGACACGATCGCGTTCTACCGCGACCTCCTCGGGATGCCGCTTGTGCTCAGACAGCCGAACCTCGACGACCCCTCCCAGACACACCTGTTTTTCGACACGGGCGACGGCCGCATCCTGACGGTGTTCGTCGGCGACCGGGAGTCCCACCGCGGGCGGCAGCGCGGCGGCACCGGCTCTGTCCATCACCTCTGTTTCAGCGTCGCGCCCGAGGACTTCGAGGACGTCGCCGCTGCACTCGACGACGACGGCCGCAGTTACAACGTCTTCGACCGGGGGATCTTCTTCTCGCTGTACACGCACGACAACAACGGCCTGGTGATCGAACTCTCCACCGACAAGTACGACATCCCCGACGACCGCCGCGGCGAGGTCCTGGCGAAGGCCCAGGAACTGCGCGTCGAAGACGGGGAAGACTACGCCAAGGACGAACACCTCGCGGCCGCCCTCGAGGAACTCGGCCTCAATGCGGATCCCCACGACCTCCCTGACGCTGCCTCCGGCGTCGGCGGCGTGCAGTGAGGCGGGCTGTTAGAGCCCGAAACGGAAGCGAAACTCACCGGCGCCAACCTCTATCCCGGCTTACACTTCGACGAGCACCTTGATCGCCTCCCGCTCGTCCATCGCGCGATAGCCCTCGGCGACGTTCTCCAGGTCGACGGTCTTTGTGAACACCGGCGCGGGATCGAGCGTCCCCTGGAGGATGTCCGCCAGCAACTCCTCCGCGTAGGCGCGGACGGGCGCGACGCCGCCGCGGAGCGTGATGTTGTCGCCGAAGAAGGAAAAGAGGTCCAGCCCGCCGTCCAGCCCGTGAGGGACGCCGACGTAGCCGACAGTGCCGCCCGGTCGACAGACCGCCGCGGCCGTCTCCATCGACGAGGCGACGCCGACGCACTCGGCGACGTGCTCGGCCCCGCCGCCGGTCAGTTCGCGGATCCGCTCGATCCCCGCCTCGCCGCGCTCGGCGACGATGTCGGTCGCGCCGAACGACGCAGCCAGTTCGAGTCGGTCCTCGTGGTGGCCGACAGCCACAATCCGCTTGGCACCGAGACGGCGCGCCGCGAGCACCGCACAGAGGCCGACGGCGCCGTCGCCGACGACGACGCAGGTGTCGCCGGGGCCGACGCCCGCGCTGACGACGGCGTGGTGGCCCGTCCCCATCACGTCCGTCAGCGGGAGCAGCGACCGGAGCGCGTCCTCGTCGTCGGCGTAGCGATCGGGGACGCGAACGAGCGTCCCGTCGGCGTGGGGACAGCGGATCACCTCGCCCTGTGCGCCGCCGTTTTTGCCGCCCCAGCCCTCGCCGTTCACACACGAGGTGTGCAGCCCCGTCCGGCAGAACTCACAGCGCCCACAGCTGATCTTGAACGGCGCGAACACGCGGTCCCCCGGTTCGACCGAGCGGACGTCCTCGCCGACGGCCTCGACGATACCCATCGGTTCGTGACCGACCGTCGATCCCGGATCGCGGTCGCTCTCGCCGCGGTAAAACCAGAGGTCCGAGCCGCAGACCGCGGTGTGGGTCACGCGAACGATCGCGTCTGTCGGTGACTCCAGTTCAGGCTCCGGCAGGTCCTCGACCCGAACGTCGCGGGGCCCGTGATAAACAGCTGCACGCATACTTCTACTGCCGTCCGACGTGCGGAAAAACCCGCGGATCGGGGTGGTCCGACGCTCGGGACGCGTCCCGAGCGGAGCGAGCCGTAACCGTTATGACATTGTTTAGGCATACCTAAAACTATGCTCGATGACGGATCGATCTGGAGCGCGATTGACGCCCGTTCGGCGCTCGTGGCCGTCGTTCCGACCGACTGCCGGGGTGAATGCAACCGTGTCTGACCTCGAAGCGGCCGTCGGTGACCTGACTGCGGCCCGTCGCCTCGTTCGGGAAGAGCGGCGTGTGACAGAGCGGCAGCAGCGCGGTTTCGAGCAGTTCCGCCGGACTGTCGCCGACGTCGAGCCCGCCTCTCCCGCGGACGCCGCCGGCGCGACCGGGTCGGTTTCGCCGGGGTGGACCACAGGATCGGCGGCCTCCGTCGACACCCGATGTCGTCGCGTCCGGGCAGCCTTCGAGGAACAGATTATGCCCCACGTCGACGACGAAGCGACGGACGTCTACGAGACGCTGGCCGCGGAACTGAGCGGCGACATCGCCGTCGCGCTCGCTTCGGAGGGTGGCGGCAATCAGTTCACCGAGCCACTCCGGCGGGCGATCCTCGAGCACGTCGACCAGCGCCTCGCGGAGAGCCGTGTGATGGTCCGCGCTCTGGCGCAGGAACGGACCGCGCTCGACGACGCGATCGGGACGCTCAAGGCCGTCTCCGAGTCGATCCCGGCGGTCGACGAGTCCGTCAGAATCCTGTGTGCCGACGGGGAACTGTGGGAACGCCGGACGCGGGTCGTCTCGCTCGAAGCGGAGATCGATCGGGCGGTCCGGGAGCGACAGTCGACGCTCGACGACGTGACCGCCGCCGACATCAAGGCCGGGATCAGCCACGACACCGTCGTGGAGTATCTTTTCGCCGACCACGATACCACGTATCCCGCGCTCGACGCGCTCGCCCGTGGCGCGCGGGAATGCCGCCGCCGTCGGGACGTCCTCGATACTGCGCTCGGGGAGTAGCTGTTCACGCTCCTCGCGCCGGGGGAGGGGTGCCGCGTCCACCGGGCGAGACGACAGCAATCCGAATGAAGTCGCTGCCGGACGGGAAAATGCTTAACTCGTCGTATCTATATAAGCTATATAGTGAAATTACTAGTATATATCTACGGGGTTTCCCGTGACTTACTGCGAACGGTAGGTGATGAGGATGGCGATCGGCCCTGAGAGCCTCCTCGTCGACGACACCATCTTCCGCCTCTTCGTCGCGGGAGCGCTGGGTATGCTTCTCGGCCTCGAACGGGAGTGGTCGAACAAGTCCGCCGGGATCCGGACGTTCACGCTGACGAGCCTCGTCGGCGTGGCGGCGGCGACGGTCGGCGAACCGATCCTGCTGGCCCTCGGCGGGGTGCTGGTCCTCGTCCAGGGGCTCTTGCTCGGCGCCCGCGGGGTGCTCGTCGACGCCCAACTCTACGACGAGGAGTCGGAGGATGGCCCGGGACTCGCCCTGACGACGTCGACGTCGCTGCTCGTCGCGTACGTCGTCGGCGTGCTCGTCGGCTTGGAGTACGTCCTCGTCGGCGTCGTGATCGCGATCACCTCGTCGTTCCTGCTCGTGTTGCGCCGGGAGCTCCACGGGTTCGCGAGCCAGCTCTCCCACCAGGAGGTCCGCGGCGCGGCGGAGTTCGCCATCATCGCGTTCGTGGTCTACCCGCTGCTCCCCGCGGGGACGTACGGCCCCTGGGAGGCGATCGACCCCCAGCTCATCTGGATGCTGGTGATCGCCGTCAGCGGGATCGGCTTTGCGAACTACGCGATTATGCAGCGCTACGGCGGCCGCGGGATGCTCCTCACGGGCTTTTTCGGCGGCCTCGTCAACTCCACGGCGGTCATCGGCGAGATCGCAAACCGGGCGAAGGCGAACACCGGCATCCTGGATCTCGCGGTGGCGACGATCCTCGTCGCCGACGCCGCGATGGCCGTCCGGAACCTCGTGATCGTCGTCGCGTTCGTTCCCGAGTCGGCGCTCAGCGTCGGCCTCCCGCTCGGCCTCATCGCCGTCGGCGGCGTGGGGCTTGCGGCCTACGAGCGAAACTGGACCGGCGAGATCGATCTCGACCTCGACTCGCCGTTCAGCAGCAAGAACGCGCTGACCTTCGGCGGGCTGTTCCTGCTCGTGCTTCTCCTGACCGCGGGCGCCCAGCAGATGTTCGGGACCGCCGGTTTCCTGGCCACGAGTTTCCTCAGTGGCCTCCTCTCCAGTGGCACCACGACGACGACGGCTGTCTCGCTTGCGAGTACCGGGCAGATCACCCCCGACGTCGCCGCCCAGGGTGTCCTGGCCGGAACCCTCGCGAGTATTATCGTGAAAGTCTGGCTTGCTGTCGGGATCAACCGATCCCTGTTCGGCCCGGTAGTCGTGCGCGCGGCGTATCTCGCCTTACTCGGCGTCGCCGGCGTGGGCGCCGTTCAATTGCTCTGATACTGATTCCTCTCACTGTTTACCGCCGAGCGCTACCCCCGGTGACGGCGCTGGGCAGGAAGAGACGAGCGTAATCAGTATGAGGTCTGCTGTCCCCCCCTTGCGGGCGTCGCTCCGGCGGGACTCACTCCTCGACGGCGTCGACGACCTTGTAGCTGATGTTCTCCTCGCGGAGGTTGTCGGTGTGCGTCGAGAGCGCGTCCGCGGTGGCCAAAAGCAGCACGTCGAGTCCCTTGGCGGCTACCTCCTTGACAGCCGCGGCGGTCCCGAACCGGATGTCGGGTTCGAGTCCCACGGCCCGGACGGCGACGAGCGCCTCGACCCCGCTGACCGCGATCAGATCGTGACGTTCGGCCATCCCGCCGAGGTCCTCGGATTCGACCGCCCGACTGCCGCCGTTCTGGACGCGCGGCACCGAGACCACTGTTACCGTCCCCAGTTCGTAATCGAGGACGCCCTGGAAGTCGGTGACGCCGACGTCCCGGCCCGCCTCTGCGTCCGAGACTGCGACCGCGGTCGCCGTCCCGCTCTCGCCGGCGATCGCTCGGAGCACCCCGTCCTGCATCGCCAGGCTGACCGTCTCGCCTTCCTCGATCGCGGTCGTGGCGATCGCCGTCTCGACGTCGACCTGCCCGATCACGTCCTCGGAGACGTGCTGGACGAACGCCCGCAACTCGTCGGTCTGTGAGATCAGCCAGTCGACGCCCTCCTTCGTGACCTCGTAGCGCCCCCGACCGTGTTTCTCGACGTACCCTTCCTCGTCCAGTTGCCGGAGGTAGTCGCTGACGGCCTGGGCGGTGATCCCGATTGCGTCGGCGATCTCCTGTTGGTTCACCGCTGGCTGTCGTTCGGCGATCTCTACGAGAATCTGATACCGCGTGGCGTTCCGCTTGCTCCGGAGCACGCCGAACTCCTCGGCCGCCTCCGTGTTCTTCGCCATCATCGGTGTTCCGGCGCTCGGCGGGAAATACCTTTTGTCGAATGAGGGTTGAGTTGGGTAAACACCCCGAATTAGTTGAATTTGAACAAGTGAATTTGTACCGAGGCGAGTGTGCGGCGATCACTCGGTACGAGCGGCCTCATAGCGACTCACTGTTTCCCGCCGAGCGGCGCCAGCGGGGATGGCGCTCGGCGGGAAGAGACGGGAGTGATCATTATCACTCGCCGCGACAGACCGCCGCGAGGTCACAGTCCTCGATCACGATGCCGTCGACGCCCCGTGCTCGCAGCGCACGCACCTCGGTTTCGGTTTCGGCGGTCCAGGCGTTGACCGCGAGGCTGCGGGCGTGGGCGTCGCCGACGACGTCGGTTTCCAGACAGAGCGCGACCTCGGGGTGGGCGTACTCACACCCGAGATCGACCGCGGTATCGAGGGCGTCGGCGACGTCGAAGTCGGCCGTGTCGTCCGCGGCGAACAGATACGCCAGCGCCGTCGCGTCGGTGTCCCCTGCGACGGCGAGGTCCTCCGGGCGGAACGACGAGATGATCACGTCGTGGTCGTACTGGTCGGCAATCGCGATCGTATCCCGGGCGAGGTCTCGCCCTTTCAGTTCGAGATTCAGCCCCACCGTCGGCGGGACCGTCTCGAACAGTTCGACCAGTCGCGGGATCGACTCCCCGCTGTCGAGGATCGAAACCTCCCGGAGTTCGGCGAGCGACAGCGACTCGACCGCGCCGGTCCGGTCGGTCACGCGGTCGAGCGTCTCGTCGTGGAAGACCACGAGTTCGCCCGATCCGCACCGGCGGACGTCGGTCTCGATCATATCCACCACGCGGGCGGACTCCCGGAACGCATAGCGGGTGTTCTCGGGATACTGCGCCAGACAGCCCCGGTGGGCGATCACGCGCACTGTGGGTCACTGCTCCGTCGATGGTGTCCCTCGCGGTCGCTTTTCGAGTGGCCCCGTCCGTCGGCAGCCTTCGCCAGCGCCGTTTCACTCTCTCTTGCGTGGCGTCCGGCCGTCTCTCCCGGCATTACGGCTGTCAGAGCCGTCGATCGAACAAAAGACTTCACACCCGAACCGGCCGGCACACCGAAGGGCACTGCGAATTAGCGCACCTTCCGGCGGAGGTACGCCGAGACGACCTCGCTGATGACGACGATCACGAGGATCGCAAGCAGAATCGTCAGCACCTGTTGCCACGCGAAGAAGTTGATCGAGGTGTTGAGTTCGACGCCGATGCCGCCGGCGCCGACGAAGCCGATGATCGTCGAGGCGCGCACGTTGATGTCCCACCGGTAGGTGGAGACGCCGATGAACGCGGGCTTGATCTGCGGCGCGATGCCGTAGATGGCTGCCTCGATGGAGTTCGCCCCGGTCGCCTTGACGGCTTCCACCTGTCCCGGATCGATCTCCTCAATCGCCTCGGCGATCAGTTTCGAACAGAACCCGATCGAGCGGACCGCGATGGCGAGCGTTCCGGCCAGCGCGCCCGACCCGAAGACGATGACGAACACGAGCGCCCAGATGATCACGTTCACCGAGCGCGACGCCGAGATGATGAACTTCCCGAGCAGGAATGTGTACCTGTTCGGCGTGGTGTTGTCGGCGCCGAGCAGCGCGACCGGCACCGACATCAGCACCGCGAGCGCGGTCCCGAGGATCGCGATGTGCATCGTCTCGATCAACGGCGAGATAACCTGCCGGCTGTAGCCGACGTTGGGCGGGTACATCCGGTTGATCAGATCCATAAACTCCACGGGCGCGGTGCCGAGGTAGCTGTAGTTGATCTGCAACAACTGCCAGGAGATCGCGGCGGCGACGAGAATGAGCAGCGTCAACACGTACCGACCGATCCGCTCGCGGGGCGACCGCCGCTCCCAGGTCTGGTAGTCGGTCATTGTATCCGCCCCCGGACGTAGGTACTGATGAGTTCACCGACCATGACGATCGCGATGATCGCGAGGATGATCGTCAGGAAGAAGTCGTAGTCGTACTTGTCGAACGAGTTCAGGAGGGTTCCGCCGATGCCGCCGGCGCCGACGATGCCGACGATCGTGCTGTGGCGGATGTTGATGTCCCAGCGGTAGATCGTCAAGCCGATGACCCGCGGCATCACCTGCGGGACGACGCCGAACAGCATCGTCTGGGTCTGGTTGGCTCCGGTGGCCTCCGTCGCTTCCATCTGTCCAGCGTCGATGTCTTCGATCTCCTCGGCGAGCAACTTCGCGAAGAAGCCGATCGTCTTGTACGACAGTGCGATCACGCCGGCGAGCGCGCCGATGCCGACGGCCTTGACCGCGATGATCGCGATGATGAGTTCGTGGAACGACCGCGAGACGGTGATGATCCCCCGGCCGACCCAGTACACCGGCCGCGGAGCGATGTTCTCGGCGGACATAAACGCCACCGGAATCGAGAGGATCACGCCGACGATCGTCGCGATGACCGACATCGCGACGCTCTCGACCAATCCCTCGATCAACAGGTCGGTCTTGAACGGCGTGAACTCCGGCGGGACCATCCCCTGGATGAGCCCGACGGCAGCGCCCCATCCCTCAACCACCCGGGCGAAGGAGATCCGCATGTTCCAGGCGCTCCACAGCAGGAACACCGCGATGACGATGTACACGGCCCACTTCACGTAGTAGTTGTAGAACGCTGTCGGGCGCTGCCACGTCCGCTGTTCGGGTTGTTCTGTCGCCATCGCTTAGCCTCGTCTGACCTGCCCTTCTTCCTGTGAGGACTCTCCGGGTGTCTCTACCTCCGGTACCTTCCCTGTCGGGCCCGCTCCTTCCGGAATCTCCTCGCCGCGGTAGATCTGTCCCCGGGCGGTCTCGTCGAGTTCTTCCGGCAGCCCCGAGAAGACCTTCTTGCCGTCGCGGAGTCCGACGATGCGGTTGGCGTACTCCTCGGCGAGGTCGACCTCGTGGATGTTGATCAACACGGGGATGTCGTCCTCGTTTGCGATCTCGGTCAGCAGATCCATCACCGCACGGGAGGTCTCGGGGTCGAGGCTGCTCGTCGGTTCGTCGACCAGCAGGATCTTCGGCCGCTGGAGGATCGCCCGGGCGATCCCGACGCGCTGCCGCTGTCCCCCGGAGAGTTCGTCGGCCCGGTTGTTCTCGTGGCCTTCGAGGCCGACACGCTCTAACACCTCGTAGGCCCGCTCGATGTCCTCGCCTGCGAACTTCCGGCGGAAGGCGTCCCAGGTACTGACGTACCCGAGCCGCCCGGAGAGGACGTTCTCCATCACGGTCAGCCGCTCGATGAGGTTGTACTCCTGGAAGATCATCCCCATGTCGCGGCGGGCCTTCCGCAGTTCCTTGCCGGAGAGGTCGGTTATTTCGAGGCCGTCCAGTTCGACGCTCCCGGCGGTGGGTTCGGTGAGGCGGTTGACACAGCGGATGAACGTACTTTTGCCGGCACCGCTGGGCCCGATCATCGCGACGGTCTCGTTACCCGTCACGTCGAGCGAGACGCCCTTCAGCGCCTCGTCACCGGACGGATACGTCTTCTGTAGATCAGTGACTGAGAGCATACATTACTGTGGTGTAGGTGTAGTAGTTACTTTTTTGCTAGAAAAAGCGGGGTGTTGGCGATTACTCGCCGAGGTTGCCCGTCTTGTAATTGACTTCGAGCGACTCCTGGATCTGGAGGATGATGTCCCAGACCGTCGCGTAGTCGATCTCGACCCAGGTACCGCGGCCCTCGAACTCCTCCGCGATGGCGGTGTCCTGGTAGCTGTAGTCGAGGAACGCCTTGCGGACGCCTTCCTGGATGTCTGGGTGGAGCGTGTTCACGTACGAGAACGCCGTCGTCGGGAACGGCTCGGAGGCGTACACGGCCTTGATCTTGGTCGGGTCCAGCTGATCGTCGGCGGCGACGCGGGCGTAACACGTCGAACAGACCGGCGCAGCCTCGTAGTCGCCGTTCGCGACGCCGAGAGAACTCTGCTGGTGGCCGCCGGAGTAGCTCACTTCGTAGTCCTCGCCCGGAACGACGCCCTGGTTCGCGAAGAGCGCCCGCGGCGCGAGGTTCCCGGAGTTCGACGAGGGGTCGGCGTGGGCGACGTTCTCCTTCGGATCGCCGGCGAGATCCTGCAGCGAGCCGATGTCGGGGTTGTCGACCTGCGTGATCAACCAGAGGCGGTAGCCGAACGAGCCGCCCTCCCCGTCGATCTGCACGGAGAACGGAACGGCGTCGGCGATGTTCACCGCGAACGGAACCGCACCCGTCGAGAAGCCGGCGAGGTGCAGCCGTTCGGAACGCATCGCCTCAACCTGCGCGGCGTAGGAGTCGAGCGCGGCGTAGTTGACCGACTTGCCGGTCTCCTTTTCGATGTTGTCGAGAAGGGGCCTGAGCGTCTCCTCGTAGACGGTCGGGTCCTCCGTCGGCGTCAGCGAAAACTCCAGGGTGTCGGGGTCGAGCCACTCGCTTTCGTCGTCGGGCGTCTCCGCGACGGGATCTCCGTACCGGGGCTCGTCGCGCTGGTTCTCCTGCATCCGTTCGAGGTCCGCCATCGTCCCGGTCTCGAAGCCCTCTTCAATCAGCGTACTGGTCAGCTGCGGGAACTCGGGGTCGGCGGGGTCGAATTCGGGGTACGTGGATGGGTCAGTGTGGTCGGGCATATCACTGCCGCTGGTGGTCGTGCTCCCACCACTGTCGCCGCCGCTATCGCCGTCACTGTCGCCACCACTGTCACCGTCGCTGTCACCGCCGCCGCCGCCGCCACTACAACCAGCGACGCCCGCGAGTGCCGCGGCTCCGATTCCACTGACAAACTTCCGTCTATCAACTCGGCGCATACATTCCAATCAATTGTGTATGACTTAATTCTTTGGACACACTCGATAGGCAGTGTTCAGATAATAGTCGGTGAGGTAGTTGCGTCGTCCACAGCTTTGATGTGTGATCGTTGTCTGCCTGCGAGGCGCCCTTTCCAGTTCCAATTATGCGTCCGAGGAGCCGTTCTGCGCGTCGTACAGTCGGGCGAACGCCCGAGCGGGGAACCGGAATTCGACGCGACTCGGCGGGCGACCCTTCCCGGTGGTCTGTCTGTGCGGAACTCGCTGGATTATGCTGGCGTTCGCGAGTTGATAAAGGAAGCGTTCGACGGTATCCACCGAAAGCGTTAGCGCGCCATTCGCCGCAATCGCCGCTGCCGCGGTCGTTACCGACTCGCGGCTCTCGGCGTCGATGTCGACAAGCGCCCGCAGCACGGCCTGTTTGTTCGCCGGCAGCGAGACGATCTCGCTGAGCGACACCGCGGGGCGCGGGACCGCTTCGATCCCCGCCGTGATGTCCGCGGTCCGGAGCCGCGTCCGCCCGTCGGCGGTCGCGATATCTGTCGCACTCAGCAGTGCCGCCAGGGCGTCGTGGGCGTCGCCCTCGGCCCACTCGGCGATCATCTTTGCCCGCTCGTGGTCGATCCCCTCGCCCGGCAGTCCACCGCTGGCTCGCGTCATCAGAATATCCCGCAGCACGTGCTGCTGGTACGCCTCGATGCCGAATACTCGTGCGTTGTCAATTCCGACCGACGGGGTCGGTCGCTCTCGGCTCACGGTGAGACAGGCGACGCCCGGCAGCGGTTTGACGGTCTGCAGCAGCCACTCGACCGTCTTCGTCCCGGATTCGCCGAGGTGGTCGACGGCGGCGACAATGCCGGTCTCTTCGTCTTCCAGCGCCGCGGTGAGCCGCTCGAGGATCCAGTCGGTGCCGACGCCCTGCCTCGGGACCGTCTCCGCGATCAGGCCGTCGAGCAGGTTTCGATACAGGGAAAACCGCGTGTTCGCCGCACGGCCGTCGATGTACACGAAGCGTGGGAGTCGGGTCTCCGCAACCCGCGTCGAGGTGTGAATCGTCGCGTTCGACCGGTGTGTCACGGCGCTCAGACGATCGAACAGCGCAGAGACGACTGCTGATTTCCCGGCACCTTTGGGGCCGTAGAGGCAGCTATCGGCCGGGAGTTCCCCGTCGAAGGCCGGATCGAGGAGGTCGAGAAGTCGCTCGACGACCGACCCGCGGGCGACGGGGTCGTTGATGTGTTCGACCGGACTGAGCCACTCGTCATCGGTGGCTAGACGGCCGTCACTCCGGAGGCGCTGCCGACGTTCGATCCGAGCGTCGATGTCCATAGTATGCTCGTTTCGTGCGGTTTGGTCCCCTGTCGTCGGCCGATACGACCCCGTATCGCAGTGTCGGACGCCGTATGATTGTACCTAACCGGCGTTCATTGTTTCGGGGCCGAAAGTCGACGCGTGACGGAGTGATCGACACGGGACCTTTATCGATATTCGCTTATTGGACATAAAATTAATACGACTACGATAGTAGTTCACGGTATCTGATGGCGATGACCCGACCGCTGGCAATCGATATCGACGGAACGATGACGCGGCCCGACGGCGGCATCGACGAGCGATTGTTCGAACGGCTGCGCGCGTGGGACGCGCCGGTCGTCGTGGCGACCGGGAAAGCGTTCCCCTTTCCCGTCGCGCTGTGTACGTTCATCGACATCCCGGAGCGCGTGATTGCCGAAAACGGCGGCGTTATACTCGTAGACGAGGAACTCGCTGTGGAGGGAGACGCGGCCGCGGCCAGTCGCGTCGCCGAGCGACTCCGCAGCGACGGCTACCCCGGCGGCTGGCCGGAGCCGGATATGCACAACCGCTGGCGGGAGACCGAACTGTCCGTGACCCGGTCGGTGCCCCGGGAGTATCTCGACGCGGTCGCGGGCGAACACGGACAGACCATCGTCGATTCGGGTTACGCCTACCACGTCAAGTCACCCTCGGTGAACAAAGCCACCGGCCTCCGCCGTGCCTGCGACCTACTGGACATCCCGCCGGACGCGTTCGTCGCCGTCGGCGACTCCGCGAACGACGCCGAACTGTTCGAGACAGTCGGCACAGCCTACGCGGTCGCGAACGCCGACGACACTGCACTCGACCACGCCGACGTCGTCACCGACGGCGCCTTCGCCGACGGCGTCATCGAGATGCTCGACGAACTGGAGGCGACGGAATGACCCCGACGCTCCCGGTCCGACGATGATCGACCGGCTCCGGCGCCCCGAATACACCGGTGAGAACCGCTGTTGGCCCTGTACGGCGGTGAATCTCGCACTACTCTTTTTCGCCGTCGTCGCCACGGGTCGCGATCGACCCGGACTGGGAGCTGCCCTCGGTGCGGTCGGTGGCCTCCTGATCTGGGTCCGCGGATACGTCGTCCCGTACACCCCGCAGTTTGCACCCCGTCTCGTCGCCGCACTCCCCGGTGATCGCTTCGGGCACGACACGCCCTCGGATACCCTCGGCGACCTAGATCCCGACGAGGGTGACGGGGAGGCAGTCCTGCGGTCTCTGGTCGCTGCCGATGTCGTCGTCGCCACCGGGGACCGGCTCGCACCGACCGACGAGTTTGCAACGGCGTGGCGGGAGCGGATGGAGCATCTCGGGGATGCACCCGACGAACGGCTCGCCGAGGTCGCACGCGAGGCAAGCGAGGCGATCACGTCGGCGCGGATCGAGGACACCGGCTCGGAGACGTTTCTCGTCGTTTCCGGCGACGACGGGGCGAGTTGGCTCCGGCGACCGGTCGCCATCGCGGAGGTCGCCGCCCTCCAGGCGCTCGGCGAGGTCGGGTTCCCCGCGACGGATCGCGAACTGGCGGCCCACGCGGTCTGTGCGTTCCTCGAAACGTGTCCGGTCTGCGGCGACGACGTCGTCGAAGGGGCGCTCGACGACTGCTGTGGCCATACCGTTCCCGACGCTGGCACCGATCCGCCGCAGGTACTCGCCTGCGAAACTTGCGGTGTCGCGTTCTACCAGTTTGAGTGACCGTCCCGGGGTGAGGCCGTCGGGGAACTGACAGTTACCGTTCTGGTCTCGTCCCGGTGCTCACAGCAGATCGAAGACGTGGATCGGCCACTCCTCCTCGTAGGACAGGTCGAAGTCCGGATCGATATCGACTGTCTCGGGATCACAGACCCGGAGTTCGACGCGGTCGCCGATCGCAACCGCTTCGAGGGACGCGTCGACGCGACCTGTCAGTCGAGCCGAGGAGTCGAGTTTGACCACTGCGACGGTGATCGGCGCCAGGTGCTGGAACGCGGAGGGGGGTCGGTTGACCGACGTGTACGAGACTACCTCACCGGTCCGGGGCTGTTCCGATAGGGTGACGCTCCGGCTGCCACAGCCGTAACAGGCGGGGCGAGGCGGCAGCATCTGTGTATCGCACTCCGTACAGCGGGCGGCCAGTAGCCGGCCCTCGGCTAACGCGTCGAAGAAGCCGGGGAGCGTGAACGGCGAGTCGGCGGTGATGTCTTCCGGTCCGAGCGGTCCCGTCGTCGTGGAATCGGTGTCTGTCATCGGTGAATCACTCTCGTCGGTCATTCTGCGGTCAGGACGGTGGCCACGGTATGAGCGTCCGCGACGCCACCTTCGTTGATGAGCAACGCGGTGTCGGCGTCGGCCACCTGCCGGTCACCGGCCCGTCCGGTGAGCTGTTCGTAGGCTTCGACCGCCTGCAACAGCCCGGTCGCCCCGATCGGGTGGCCGCGGGCCTTCAGTCCGCCGCTGGTGTTGATCTGGACGTCCGTCCAGCCCGCTGATCTATCCTCGGAGTCCTCGACAGTCTCGATGCCGCGACCTTTGGGGGCGAACTCGGCGGCCTCGGCCAGCAGTGCCTCGCAGACGGTGAAGGCGTCGTGGACTTCCGCGACGTCGATATCCGCGGCGCCCACGCCGGCGTCCTCGTAGGCGGTCGAGGCAGCGACGTTCGCCCCCTCGACGAACGTCAGGTCGCGCTCCGCGACGGCGAGATTGTTGGCCGCCGAGCCGACGCCGGCCACGCGGATCGCGTCGGAACGACGCTGCAGGTCGGCCGCCACCTCGTCGTTCGCGACGACGACGGCCGCGGCACCGTCTGTCACCGGCGCACAGTCGTACAGTTTCAGTGGGGGCGCGACCTCGGGAGCGTCCATCACGGCCTCGATGTCGACCGCTTCCTGGAACATCGCCCGTGGGTTGGCCGCCGCGTTCCGGTGGTTCTTCACGGCGATCCTGCCCAGGTCACGTTCCGTCGCGTCGGTCTCGTGGAGGTATCGCCGCGCGAGAAGCGCGTACGTGGCGGGCGCGGTGATCCCGGATCGCTGTTCTAAGGCCCGCTCGAAGGCGGCACCGAGTGCGTTCGTGGCGCCTTCGGTCCCGCCGGCGGTCATCTTCTCGACGCCACAGGCCAGCACTGCGTCGTGGACGCCCGCCCGAACGTCCCGGACTGCGTTCTTGAGCGCGAGCGCCCCAGCGGCCGCACACGCCTCGACACGCTCTGCGGGGACGTTCCGCAGGCCGGCCCACTCGGCCATGAGTGTTCCCTGCATAATCTGATTCTCGTACCGTTCGGACTGGGCGCCGACGTACAGTCCGTCGACGACGTCGGCCGGATCGGGCAACTCCTCGAACGCCTCGGCCAGTGCGCTCGAGAACAGGTCGCGGCCGGGCAGGCCTGTCTTGCCCAGCGGCGAGGACCCGACCGCGATAAGGTGCGCTTTGGACATCCTCTATGGATCGCCAACTGGTAGGCTTAATAGTTTGGTCGCGGTGCCTGGCCCGCCCGCACCCGGGCCCGGACAGGACCGGAACTCGTCGGGTCCTGCCGGGCGACGGTCACACGTCTCGCCGGGTCCTGCCGGGCGACGGTCACACGTTCGACTCCGTCGGTGAGAAAGAACTTTACGTTTCACCGTTACCCCTTGGGATAGTATGCATCGACCGATGACGACGCTCGATTTCCTCGACAGGGGAGTCGACGTCTACGGCGACGCCGTCGGCGTGATCGCCCACGACGGGACCGAGTACACCTACGCCGAGTTCGGCGAGCGGGTCGACCGCACAGCGGCGGCGCTCTCGGATCTCGGCATCGAGAAGGGCGACCGCGTCGCGCTGCTCTCACCCAACACACACTGGTTTCTGGAGACGCTGTTCGCGATCAACGTCCTCGGGGCCATCTCGGTCCCGCTCAACTACCGGCTCATCACCGAGGACTACGAGTACATCCTCGACGACTGCGGGGCCAAGGCGGTCGTCGCCGACCACGAGTACGCCGAGAAGGTCGAGGCGATCCGCGATCGGGTCCCCGCCACGGCGTTCGTCGCCAACCCGGCAGACCGCGTCGACGGCGACTGGCGCGACTACGAGTCACTCCTTGCGGAGGCAGACCCCGGGGAGGTCGAGCGCCCCGACATCGACGAGGACGACCCCGCGACGATCAACTACACGAGCGGGACGACCGGCGACCCGAAGGGCGTGGTCCGGACCCACCGCACCGAACACTGGCACGCGCTGATCACCACCCACCACACCGAGATCAGCGACGACGACGCCTACCTCTGGACGCTCCCGATGTTCCACGTCAACGGGTGGGGCTACCCCTACATCATCACCGGCGTCGGCGGGACACACGTCTGCCAGCGCCACTTCGACGCTGCGGGCGCCTTCGAGCGCATCCACGACCACGACGTGACCTACCTCTGTGGCGCGCCGACGGTCCTCGATCGGATGGTCGACCACTACCAGGCCCACGACGTCGCGGCGACCGGTGACAAGCCAGTCAGGATCGCGACCGCGGCCAGCCCGCCGCCGGAGGCCACCATCCGGACCGTCGAGGACGAACTCGGCTGGAACATTTTGCACGTCTACGGGCTGACCGAGACCGGCCCGTTGATCACGACGAGCAACTCGCCGCGCCGGATCGAAAGCGAGGGTCGCTTCGCGATCAAGACCCGCCAGGGCCACGCGATGCTCGGGACCGAACTGCGCGTCGTCGACGAGGGCGGCGCGGACGTCCCGCCCGACGACGAGACGATGGGCGAGATCGTCGTCCGCGGCAACCAGGTGATGGACCGGTACTGGAACAAGCCCGAGCGGACCCGCGAGGCCTTCTCCGGCCGGGCCGACGGGTGGTTCCACACCGGCGACTTCGCTACGATCGACGAACGCGGGATGGTCGCGATCAAGGACCGCAAGAAGGATGTCATCATCAGCGGCGGCGAGAACATCTCCAGCGTCGAGGTCGAGGACGCCCTCTACGACCATCCCGACATCGAGCGCGTCGCCGTGATCGGCGTCCCCCACGAGAAGTGGGGCGAGACGCCCAAGGCAATCGTCGTCCCCGCAGCCGGCGCCGACCTCACCGAGGAGGGTGTCATCGAATTCGCCCGCGACAACCTCGCGCACTTCAAGTGCCCGACCGTCGTCGAGTTCGTCGACGACCTCCCCGAGACCTCCACGGGCAAGATCCGCAAGGTCGAACTTCGGGAATCTCACGGCACCCCCGTCGAGTGACTCCATCCTTCCGGGGTAGTCCTCGGCAATCTCGGTCGACGGTGAGCGTCAGTGAACGTGACTACGTCGGGGCAGTGAGCGGAGCGAACGGACCCGACGGGATTTATGCCGGCCGAACGCGAACCGGCGACTATGTTCGAGACGGTCGTCGTCGCCACAGACGGCTCCGAAAGCGTCCGCCGGGCTATCGACGTGGCGCTCGATCTCGCCGAGCGGTTCGACGCCGAAATCCACTGTCTGTACGTCGTCGACGAGGGCGACGTGGCGTCCTCGCCGGAACGCCTCCGTGGCGAGATGCGTGATGCCCTCGAAGAGCGCGGCCGCGAGGCGATCGCCGAGGTCAGAGAATCGACGAACAGCGAGGTCATCACCGCCATCCGGGAGGGGCACCCCGCGTCCGTGATCGACGAATACGCCCGCGACGTCGATGCGGATATGGTCGCGATGGGGACCCGCGGTCGCCACGGCGAGAATCGGTTTCTCCTCGGCTCGGTCGCCGAGCGGGTGGTCAGGACGTGTCCCATCCCGGTGTTGACCGTCCGACAGCTCGCCGCCGACGAGGGTGAGACGGAGTTGAGCGGCACCCCCGAGCGGCCGTAGCCAGCGGGAACGGCTTTCTCCTCCTCGTTTGCGCGGAACGGCCGTTTGAACGCTTCTACCTGGATCTTTCGCTCTGCCTTCTCGCGGTGGCGCTTCAGCCGTGCCATCGAACCGCGCCGGTTTTCACCCGGGCGCCCGTCGCGAACGGTATGGAAGACGAACTCATCGACAGCGCGAGTCTCCCGCTGACCCGGAAGTCACAGCTCCCGGGCACGGGCTTTTTTTACCCCGACTCGCTCGACGAGGACCGAACCGAAGAGCGTGTCGAGGCCGCCGTCGACGGCGCCGAGGCAGTCGTCATCGCCGACACCGACGCCGACGGCCTGGGCTGTGTCGCGCTGCTCCGCGAGATGTACGACGCCACTCTCGAGTGGGCGTCCTTCGAGTCCGACGTCACGGACCGAATCGAGCGCTGGGAGCGTGACGCCCCGGCGGACGATGACGACGAAGCCGACGAGACGGACGAACCTCGCTCGACCGTCGCGCTCGTCGGTGCGGGTCCCTACTCGCTGGACGAGGCCCTGGAAAACGTCGCCGAATACGCGCCCGAGGGCATCGACCTCTACGTCTGTGATCTCTGTCCCGACGAGTACGGGTGGATCGAGGCCGAACTCGCTGCGGCCAGCGACCTCGCGGCGTCGGTCTCGTGGTACGACCACCACCAGTGGGACGAGGCGACCGCCACGGCGGTCCGCGAGGCGGGCGTCGACCTCGTCGTCGGCGAGTCCGACGAGGAGTGTACCGTCGACGTGGCGCTCCGGTCGCTCGACTACGACTTCGACGACCAGTGGATCGAACTCGCGGCGGTCACGCGCGATCACGACCTCTGGCAGAAGAACGACCCCCGTAGCGACGATCTCGCGGACTACGCCTACTGGGTCGATCCCGAGGAGTACGTCACCGTCGTCGGGACCTTCGGCGCCGACCTGCCCGACGTCGTCGAGGAGTATATCGAACTCCGTCGCGTCGAGAAGCGCGAACTGATCGAGGCCGCGGTCGACCGCGCAGAGATGAAGCGCGTGGGCCCGTGGACGGTCGGGGTGACGTACGGGCGCTGTTCGCAGAACGAGGTCGCTGAAGCGCTCCGCAAAGAGGGTGCCGACGCCGCCGTCGTCGTCAAACCCGCCGGCAGCGCGAGCATCCGCGGTTCGGAGGGGTTCGAGCGCGCCCACGAGGTCGCCGGCTACGTCAACGGCGGCGGCCATCCGCGGGCTGCGGGCTGTAAACCCAACATCTACGACGATATGCTCGACTACGCCCACCACTGGACGACGCAGGGCGCGACTGCAAAGCGCGTCATCCTCCGGGCGTTCGAGCGAGTGGCGGCGGAGGTCGAGGCGGCGGACGATACTGACGGGGACCCCGACGAGGACTGATACGAAAAGTACTCATCGCGCTGACGTCTCTCCGGACATATGTCATTAGTCGTCCCGTTCGACGGATCGCGACTCTCGCAGGCGGCGCTCGTCCGTGCGGCGCAGTTCGACACCGTGCTGAACGAGGGTGTCGTCGTCGTGAGTGTGATTCCGAAGGGCAACACGAGGTACGCGAGAGAGCGAGGGTGGATCGATAGCGGAGAGCAGTTCGACGCCGAGGCCGTCGTCGCACACCTCCGGGATGCGGTCGCGGAACTGGCCCCGGACGCGGAGTTCCAGCACGTGTTCGTCGACAGGTACGCGCCGCGGGGGACGATCGCGGGGCGGATTCGACGGGTCGCCCGGGAGAAGGACGCGAGCATCGTGTTCGTCGGCAGCGACAACGCGGGCCGGATCGTCACCGGGATCACGGTCGGCCAGTCAGTCGCGGGGGACGGCGCCTACGACACGTTCGTGGTCACTCGCGAGGAACTCCCGGAGATCGAGGTCCTCGAGGAAGAGCTCCCGGCGGACGGACTGCTGTCCTGATACTGATTACTCTCGTCTCTCACCGCCGAGCGCCCTCCCCGTTGGCGGCGCTCGGCGGTAAAAAGTGAGAGTAATCAGTATGAGAGGCGAGAGCGGCCGGTGGATTGTTCCAGCACCTCACTCGCTCTCGGATCGCCCCGGGACGACCTGCCCCCAGACGTACTTGTCCAGCAGGCGGACGCGCAGTGGTTCATCGACCGTGAGACAGCAGGAGAGTCGCGGGTAACCGAACCTGACCGCCGCGGCGTCGTGCCAGTGGGTCGGCTCCGGCGCGGGATCGACCTCGACGGTACAGGTCGCACACAGCCCTCGGCCGCCGCAGTTGGCGTACTGGGAGACCGTTCCGTACACCGGGAAGTCGTGGTCGAGCAGCGCCGCTCTCAGGTTTACACCGCACTCGACTTCGATGGTCGTCTCCTTTCTGTCGGCTACGACCGTAACCGGTACCTGCTCGGCCATAGCCGCTGGTTCGGCTTCCTCCATCCTGGATTTACCGGCCGTCGGATGACCGGCGCGTCGGGTGACCTACTCGGCCGCGTCGATCGGCTCGGTGTCGCCGGGCTGGACGCCCGTTTCGGTCTCGCTGCCGACGACCCACTTGTCGGAGTAGCTCACGCCGCAGTCGCAGTGGGCGTACGCGTGGATCACGTCGCCGTCGGCGTAGAGCCCGCCGACTTCCTCGTTTTGCGCCTCGGAGAACGCGAAGATGAACTCGACCTCGTGGTCGCCGTTTCCGGGCTCCGCCTCGTCGCCCGAGGTCGTATCGGCCGATTCGGTCGCTGCGGGGCACTCGCCGCCGTCGAGGTCTCTGGAGATGTGGCCGCGCGTCTCCATCGCGCCGCGGGCGAACTCCATCGCGTCCATTCCGGTGCCGGCGCTGAAGGCCCGGCGGCCGTCGTCGCCGTCGACGACGAGCACGTAGCCCGAGTCGACTGCCTCGCCCATCTTTGGGAGTTTGCCCTCGCTGTCGAGATACGCGTCGGTGAGAAACAGCGCGACGTCCTCGTGGCGCTCACCCGCGAGGAACTCCTCGAGTTGGCTCATACCGTCGGAAAGGGGCGGAGGGTGAAAAGACGCGTGAAACCGGCGTCAGTGTCTCGTCGCGCGCGCCTCACGGACGTCGGCACCGTCGCGGACCTTGTCCTCGCAGTTCGGGCAGACGCGGGGGTGCTCCATCCCGTTCGGTGCGAACACCCGGACGTACTCCGCGGTAACGAACGAACCGCAGTTCTCGCATGTCGGCATCGGCCGGGGATTTGTATTGAATCGAAATAATATTTAGGGACGGATAAATCGCGATTGAACCGAACGCAATCGCCCGACTGCACCACTACACGAGAATCTGATGACGACCCGGACGGTCAGCTTACAGATCGCCGCTTCCGCCCCCATCCCCGACCTGATCGCCCCCATCACTGACCTTATCGCTCCCATCGGCGCCGACCTGATCGCCCCCGTACTCGACCCGGTCGTCCACATCGGCACCGACCCCGTCGACCAGGCGACCTGTCACCCGTGCGCGGCGCAGCGCCTCCCGTCGCCGGGTTTCGAACACTTCGGCCGCGCTCGCTGCCGCCTCGGGATCCCGCTCGAACGCGACGTCGGGATACGAGACGTCCGTCAGCACCAGCGGCTCCGGGGGTGCTGCGGGGACTCCGTCGGGGCCGTCGAGTGCTTTCGCACCGAGCAGTCGGCGCACGTCGGCGAGTGTCCGATCACCCGCTGCGACACCCCGCACGAGCGAGGCGAGTCGTCGGACGAGCTGTCGCGGGAACCCGTCGGCGGCGACCCGGAGCGGCAGGAACGCGCCATCGCGCTCGATCCGGATCGAGAGGTCGCGGACGGTCCCGTTCTCGTCGGGCGTGAGGTTGTGGAAATCGCGTTCGCCGCGGAGTTCGTCCGCAGCGGCCGCCGCTCGTTCTGCGTCGAGGTCGGGACCGTAGAGATCGTAGACGTATTCGCGGCGGACCGCGTCGTGGGTCGCGTGGAAGTCCTCGGGGACCGCTGCGGCGGCCCAGGCGCGCACGTCGGCCGGGAGTTCGCCGTTCAGCGCCCGCGGCGTGCACCACTCGGGGCACTCGACGGCGATCGTCTGTCCGAACGCGGAGACGCCGGCGTCAGTGCGACCCGCGGCGGCGTAGCCGGGTGGTCTGTGCTGCGTCTCCGGATCGAACACCCCCAGCGCGTCGAGCGCGTCGAAGATCGCGTCCTCGACGGTCGGCACCGTGGGCTGTCGCTGGAAGCCGTGGAACGGCCGGCCGTCGTAGGCGATCCGGAACGCGCGCACCGTCATACTGAGTACTCTCGTCTCTTCCCGCCGAGCGGCGCCAACGGAGATGGCGCTCGGCGGTACAAAGTGAGAGTACTCATTATCACTCCGCGAGGTCGTCGTACGTCGGCGAGCCCTCGCCGGGGAACGAGTCGACGTCGACGGTGGTCTGGTCGCCGGACGCCATGTCCTTCACCGTTACCTCGCCGTTCGCGAGGTCCTGCTCGCCGACGATGACGACCGTCTCGGCGTTGATGCTGTCGGCGTACCCCATCTGTGCGCCGAAGCTCCGGCCGGCGACGTCGGTCTCGACGACGTTGCCCGCCTCCCGGAGGTCGCCGGCGATCCGCGCGGCGACGTCGCGGGTGTCGCCGACGGTCAGGACGTAGTAGTCGGTCGAAAGCGCCTCCTCGGGCCAGATGCCGGCCCGCTGACAGAGCAGCGAGAGGGGAGCGAGCCCGGGAGCGACCCCGACCGCGGGGGTTGGCTGACCGCCGAAGCTCTCGATGAGGTCGTCGTAGCGGCCGCCGCCGAAGACCGAGCGTGAGATTTCGCCCGTCGAGTCGAAGCACTCGAAGACGACGCCGGTGTAGTAGTCCAGGCCGCGGGCCGTCGTCAAAGACACCTCGCAGTACTCCCGCGCGCCGAAGTCCTCTGCGGCGGCGAGGACGTTCCGGAGGTTCTCGACTGCGGCCGCGACGTCGTCGCCGCCGAACGCAGCGATTTCGTCGAGGTCGCCGGTCGTCACGAGGTCGTCGAAGGATTCGGCCTGCTCGTAGGACAGGCCCGCATCAGAGAGCAGCCCGAGGTATTCGGTCTCCTCGACCTTCGCCCGCTTGTCGACCGCGCGGATCGCCGCCGGCACGTCGACATCGGCGTCGAACTCCCGCAGCAGTCCGCCGAGAATGTCGCGGTGGGAGACCCGGAACTCGAAGTCCTCGCCGGTCAGTCCGAGGCTCGTGAGCGCGTCAGCAGCAAAGGCCAGCACCTCGGCGTCGGCTTCCGGTTCCGACGAGCCGAAGATGTCGACGTTCGCCTGGTAGAACTCCCTGAAACGCCCCTGCTGGACCTGCTCGAACCGCCAGAACGGCCGCGTGGAGTACCACTTGATCGGCTTCGAGAGCTCCTGCTGTTTCGCGACCACCATCCGCGCGACTGTCGGGGTCAGCTCCGGCGTCAGCGAGACCTCGCGGCCGCCCTTGTCCGCGAAGGCGTACAGTTCCTCGACGATCTCCTCGCCGCTTTTGTCGACGTACATCTGCGTCCGTTCCAGGGCGGGCGTCGAGATCTCGCGGAAGCCGTACCGGGCGGCGGCGTCCTCCAGCGTGTCGATGACCTCCCGGCGGGGGGCCATCTCCTCGGGGTAGAAGTCCCGAAAGCCCTTGAGTCGGTCGTACATACCGCGTGGTTCGGCGGTCTCGCGCTTGAAACTGTTGAAGCCGCGGTGGGCGGGGCGCCCGCCGATCGGGACGTTTCACGCGAAAAGCTCGGGGCTTGACCTCGAGGCGATTTGCGGAAAACGGGGGGAAGACCCCGCGCTGCAGCGCGGGGAGGAAGTCAACGCGTCTGTTCGGGAGCGCGGCCGGAGAGGTGTGTCACGAGTTCAGCCTCAGTCACGGGTTGTGTGTCAGGATCGAGTCCCAGATCGCGTGCCACACGGACTGCGCTCGGCGGGTGGAGGTTCGCCCGCGCCAGCAGGGCGTCGTCGTAGAACACTTCCCGCGGCGTCCCGGTTCCGACGACGTTGCCGTCGGCCATCACGCAAAGGCGATCGGCGACGGCGGCGGCGAACTCGAGATCGTGGGTCGACAGCACTACGCTGATTCCCTCCTCGCGGATCTGCTCGATCCGGTCGGCGACCCGCCGCGAGCGCTGTGGGTCCAGCCCGGCCAGCGGTTCGTCGAGGACGACCACACTGGGTTCCAACACGAGGACGCCCGCGAGTCCGACGAGACGCTTCTCCCCGCCGCTGAGGTAGTGCGGAATTCGGTCTTCGAGATGGGCGGCGTCGACAGTCGCGAGTGCCTCCCGGGCCCGACGTTTCGCCGCCTCGCCGGACACGCCGTAGTTCTGCAGGCCGAACATCACGTCGTCGAGCACCGTTGGCGCCACGAGTTGCGTATCGGCGTTCTGGAAGACGAAGCCGACTTCGCGGCGGGCACGGCCCCGGTTGTCCGCCGTGATCTCCGTTCCGTCGACGACGAGTTCGCCGTCGTCGGGGACGAGCGTCGCGTTGAGATGTTCCAGAAGCGTCGACTTTCCCGCGCCGTTGCCGCCGACGAGTGCGACCAGTTCGTCCGGATAGACGCTGAAGTCGACGTCGTGCATCCCGACCGTCCCGTCCGGGTACGTGTGGGCCTCACAGTGGAGGTCGATGAGCGGCGACCGATCGTCGGCCGCGTTCGCGCTCATAGTGACACCACCCCGGAGACGGCGAGCGCGTAGCCGACGACGCCGACGTAGCAGGCCACGACCGCGAGCACCTCACGACGGGGCGGCCGCGGGACGTCGCCGTACAGCGTGACGTCCCCGTCGTAGCCCCGAGCGTCCATCGACACGACCAGCCGTTCGGAGCGTTCGATGGCGGTCAGAAGCGTCATTCCGAGGATTCGGGCGTACGTCCGCCGGTTCGTCCAGAACTCCGTGAGGGTCGCCCCCCGGGCGAGCACGGCTTTGACCAGTTCTTCGAGCGTTTCGAGCATCACGAAGGTGAACCGGTAGGTGAGAAGCGCAATCTGATCGATCGGTCGCGGGAGGAGTCTGCCGAGCAGGTAGGCGATATCCGCGTATCTGGTGGTCATCGTCGCGGCGAGTGCGAACGTGACAACAGTGAGCGATCGGCAGGTGAGCTCCCCGAACAGCGCCGCCCCTTCCCACGTGACCGACAGGTCGCCGACGGGCGTTGTCAGCACACCGCCGACCGGTGTCCCCGGTTCGAGGAACGCGAGCGGCCCCGCCACCGAGACGAGGAAAAGCGACGGCAGCGTGTACCAGGCGCCGAGCCGACGGTACGGGAGGCCGGCGATTCCGTAGACCGCGAGCGTCACCGCGTACAGCCCCGCGAGGACGGCGAGGCTGTCAACCACCGTCACCGCGAGGACGAGCGCGCCCACGACGCCGACCTTCGTCCACGGATTAATCCGGTGGAGCGGGCCGTCCCGGTGTTCGGCGTAGGCGGTGATGAGCCGCGGGTCGGGAACGTGATTCGAGAGCGTCGTCACGGTGATCGGGGAGCCTGTTCCGCGTCGTCTACTCCACGGTAGCGGCTGGCGTAGACGTAGAGGCCGACACCGATGGCAGCCAGGAGAACGACGGCGCCGAGGTACTCGACCAGCAGCCCGCCCTCGCGGATCGGTCCGGCGACGACGATCCCGCGTCCGAGATCGACGAGCGCTCCGCCACCCTCCTGGACGCCGCGCTGGAGTGTCTGGGCAGATCGCTTGGCCCACGGGAGCGCGCCGCCGGTCGACGTGAATCCCCAGAGGCCAGCGGCAAGACAGACTGTCAGCAGCCCGAAGAGCCCGCCGTACTGCTTCCAGCGCTGCATCAGACTGCCACCTCCGTAGCGCCCTCCTGGGTGTCGCCGTCGACCACGCCGAGGAGATCCGGCCGCACCGACACGAGGAACTGAACGACGAACCCGGTCAGGATCCCCTCGACAACTGCCACCCCGAGGTTGAGCCCCACCAGTCCGGCGACGGCGATCGTCAGGTCACCGCGGGGCAGGGCGCTTCCGTTGACGCCGCTGACGACGATGATCGCCCCCATCAGAACGGCACCGGCCGACAGTCCGAGCGTGGCGGCGCCGGTGCTCGCGGGCAACGGGTCCCAGTCTAATCGAAGCAGCGTTCTGAACACGTAGTAGGCGACGACCGCCTCGGATGCGTTGACCAGCGTGTTCGCGCCCAACAGTCCGACGGCCCCGTGGCCGAGCGCCGCCGAAAAGATGTTGACCACGAGCGCGATGAGCGTGCCGAGGAGCGGTCCGGCGAGGATACCCACAAGCCCAGTGAGATTCATATGGATCCCTCCCCACACGGGGATGTTCAACTGGAAGATTGCGAAACTCGCCGCCGCACCGATACCGGCGAGCGCGATGTGGTGGCTCTTGATTTCCTCCCTCCGGATACGGTAGACCACCGCGCCGATCAGGGCGACACCGAGTGTTGTCCAGAGGACCAGTGCCCAAAGCGGGAACGATCCTTCGCCGAGATGGATGTGCGCCATACTGTTAACAACTATTGACTCAGTTATATTAAAATATGCTATTCGAACAATTCGTATTGTTAATCCGTCGGGATTGTCTGTCCGGTAGCACGGTTCGTTTGTCTGTCACCAACCAGACCGGCCGCCTGCGGCGCACCGAGGGTACGTGAGCGCGCACTGGTTTGTGCCGGACGCACCGAGCCGATGTTGACGCTACAGTGACTGGAAACGGCGAGGAGCAGCCGTGACCTATCCGCCGCTGACGGGGAAGCGACGAGTCCACGTCCGTCCGCTGACGTACAGCGTCCCGCGATCCAGCGTCGCGTCGGTGACCCGCCGGACGTCGCCCGGCCACCCACAGCGGTCGCCGCTCGGGCGCTCGACGATTCGGACGTGAGACTCGCGACTCCCCTCCTCGGTGAACCGATGGAGGCGTCCCGTCCGATCGACGGCGACGACGCCGACGTCCGGATCGGCCGCGATCCCGTCGACGGGTGTTCCGAGGTCGTACTCCCAGCGGACGCGGTCGCTGTCGGCTGCGACGGCGACGACGAGCCCGTCTTTTCCGCCCACGTACAGCGTGTCACCGCTCCACTCGGAGGCCGTGGTTTCCCGGACGAGGGACTGCGTCCGACGGAGCGTCGCGTCGGGAACGTCCACGTACCCGACTGTCCCGTCTTCGGTGAGTAGACTCACGAACTCCTCGCCGACGGTGGAGAGCGGCGCTTTGACCCCGCCGGGGAGGGAAAACTCGAACCGGACGCCGCCAGTCGCCGGATCGAACCCGTAGAGCATCCCGCCCCGTGACGCCGCGACGACGGTGCCGTCGACCCACGCCGGGCCAGCCCAGACCATCCGGGACACGTCGGTCGCCCACAGTTCGGTTCCGTCGCCGGGGTCCAGTGCGACGACGCGGTGCGTGTAGGCCGTCCCGTCGGTGGGGTCGGCGTCCGGATCCATCGAGTGAGAGATGCCGACGTAGATCCGATCGGCTGCCACGAGCGGCGCACCCCACGCACCGCCCCCATACTCCTCGCGGCCGCCCGCCTCGTACGCCCACCGGCGAGCGCCCGTTTCGGCGTCGAGGGCGCGCACCGTGTCGCGTCCGGTGCCGACGTAGACGGTGCCGTCGTGCCGTGTCGGGACGCCGAATCCACCCCCCTCGGCGACGACAGACCAGCGGGCCTGCCCCGTGTTTCGGTCGACGGCGGCGAGTCTGTACTGCGATCCGCCGGTGACGCCGTACCCCTCCGGGAGAAGGAGCGTTCTCTGGTTCGGTATCACAGGCCCCCAGTGCTCGCCGCGGTACGTCCAGCGCGGCTCACGCCGCGGGCGGCAGTGGGGACGTTCGGCGAGATACCAGCCGCCGCCGGCGAGGCCGACGGCACCGATCGCTGCGAGGAGGCGCCTGCGGGACCAGGAGGGCATCGTCGCGACTACTCGCTCGGGACGCAAATATCTCCGGTGGGAACTGCGGACGGCTGGGCGTACTCGGTCTGACGACGGCAATCGAGGGACTCACTCATACTGATTACTCCCGTCTCTTCCCGCCGAGCACCGTCGACGGGGGTGGTGATCAGCGGGAAAAAGTGAGAGTAATCAGTATCAGGCCCCGGTATCTGCGTCCCCGTCCGATCGAACGCCGCGCACGTACGACTGCTCGTGGTCGGGAAACACCGACGCGACGGCGTCGTCGCCGGCTTCTGCTGCGATCAGCGCCCGGAGTTCGGCCTCGTAGTCGCCCTTCGGAATCGATTCCGAGGGACCGGTCTGGACGTCGAGCGTCTCCGCGACGAGCCGATCGACGGCGTGGCGACCGAGGCCGGCGAGCGGCGAGAGGTAGTCGACGCCGTGACGGTCTTCGAGGCTCTGGGCCTGCGCCCGGGAGATCGTCGGCACCCGATCGTCGCGGCGCGTCCCGTCGGCGACGGCGTCGACGTCGAGATCGGCCGCCCGTTCCAGCGCGTGTTCGTGGACCTGCTGGATCCCGTTTCGCGGGTAGCCGTCGTCGAGCATCCGCTCGGCGGCAGCTTCTGCGACCGATCGGTCCAGGTCGACGGCCTCGAAGGGATACCCGACCCGTTCGGCCGCGGCCGCGGCGTGTTCCCAGTCGTCGGTTACCCCGAAGCGCCCGGTGACGAGCCGGACGTCGTAGAAGGAATCGAGAAACAAGGCGGCGAGTGTCGAGTCTTTCCCGCCGCTGTAGCAAAGCGCGAGCTCCACGAACCCGCTACCGTCTGCGGATGTCGAAGCTCTTCGACTCGGGCTGGAGCTCCTTGAGCAGGTCCCGCATCTGCTCTTCGTCGATCCGGTCTTGGATGCGGCCGCTCTGGGCGAGTGCCAGGATCTGTTTCTTCGCCGACTCCGCGAAGTCGGGCTTCGACATCTCGACGGCGTTCAGCCGCTGGCGGGCCCCGTCGGTGAGATACTGTTTCAGCATCGCCTCCTGTTTGGCTTCCGCCTGCTCGCGGGCGGCCTCCTGTGCGGCCTCGTTCGCCTGGCCGCCTCCCTCGCCGCCGGCCTGTTCGCGAAGCTGCTGCATCTTCTTTTCGCGCAGTTCCTCGAGTCGGTCGTCGTCGGGTGTTTCACTCATCGTGATAGTGATTCCGTCGCAGCGCTAAAAACGGTTACGTCGTCAGACGTCTGTGAACTCGGCTGGTTCCCGTCGGACCGGTGCTCAAGCGTACCGTTCGAGCTCCGGCCGGTCGAGGTCTTCGAGGACGTCGTCGGCGGCGTTGTCGAGGAAGCTTCGGCCGTCGTCGGTCAGCTTGCGGCCCTGCCCCTTGGCGGTCTCGATGAGGCCTTCCTCTTCGAGCTGCTGGAGCGCCGTCCGGATGATCTTCTTGCTGCCGCTCGCGGAGCTGTTGCCCGCGACGCGGTAGCGGTTCGAGCCGCGCTTGCGCCCGCCGTACTCCGTCGAGAGCCGGTCGACGCCGATCGGGCCTTCCTTGGCGACCTTCCGGAGGAGCGACGCGGCGCGGACGTGCCAGAAGTCGTCCTGTTCCGGCGGCATCTCCTTCGTCTGGCCGGTCTTGACGAACTCGATCCAGTCGGGCTCCTCGATTCGATCCGAGAGGCGGTCGGCGACGTCCTCGATGAGGGCGTCGGCCGGAACGTCGTAGACGCTTACCATAGCTACGCGTACCCGACGGCGTCGTTTAAAGCCATCGTATCGGGGCTACGCGCCGTGAGACGGATTCTCAGGAGGCCGGACGGACCGCGATTTCGATCGGCGACAGCGATCTCAGCCCGGGTCGCCGATACCGAGCCCCGTGCCGATCCAGGTGACGACGAGCCCGCCGAGGATCGTCGGCACCCAGTAGACCGCTCCTCGGAAGATCACAACGGCCGCGACGGCGGTCGCCTCCCGGACGCCGGGAAGCGGCGCTGCCAGCAGCAGAATTACCAGCACGGTCTCGATACCGCCTGCACCGCCGGGGAGCGGTGTCACGCCTGCGATCGCCGCGATCGGCACGACCACCAGCGCGATCGAGAGCCGCACGTCGACGCCGATGGCCTCGAAGGCGAGGCCGAGTGCGGCCATCTGACAGAGCCAACCGACCGCCGACGCCGCAAGCGCGAGCGCGAGTCCGCGCGGGTTCGACGCGACGCGTTCGATCGCCCGGAAGAACCCGTTGATCCGCCGTTCGATCCCCTCGGGCGTCGGCACCGGCACGCGCGGAACCAGATCGGCGACCCGTCGGATGACCGGCGTCAGCGCGTCGACGACGCGGGTTTCGAGCCGGTAGCGACGCTGCCATCCGAGGTAGAAGAGCGTCGGCACGACGACCGCAAGCCCCACGACGGCGCCGACCGCCGCGAGGAGGTTCTCGTTCGCCCCGAGTGCGACCTCGGAGGCGAAGTAGCCTGCACCGACGAGTGCGATCGTGATCGAGGGGACGAAGTTGAGCGTGTCGACGCTGGCGATCGCGGCGAGGCTCTGCTCGTACTCGGTGTCCGCGACGCGGGAGATGAGGTAGGCGGTGATCGGCTCCCCGCCGGCCTGCCCGAACGGTGTGACGTTGTTCGCGAACGTCGCCCCGGCGAAGACCAAAAAGGAGGTCGAATACGCGAGATCGACACCGAGAACGTCGAGAACGGTGTTCAGAGAGAGGCTCCACGCGAGGAGCCACCCGAGCGTCGCGACCAACACGAGCGCGACGTATCGGAGATCCGCCCGTCCGAGCGTCGCGAGCAGTTCGTCGATGCCCGCGAAATAAAACAACAGCGCAAAGACGCCCGCGGTCGCCGCGAAGCCGACGGCGGTCGCACGGAGGTTTTCGCGGGTCATACGCGTCCGGTCGGCCGTTCCGGGCATCAACCCATCGAAACGGACGGCGGTCGACCACTCCCGGGCGCGGCGTCGGCACCGCAGTCGGCGTCGTGACGCGGGAAAACCAAACTGTATTCTTTCGGGCCTGCGAACACCCCTCTATGGGCGATTCGGACCTCACTCACTACGAAGTCAGTGCATCGCGTCTCAGTCCCAAACGGACGCAGGTCGACACCGGTGACGCAGAGTTCGTCGTCGGAAAAGACGTAAATCCCGTGGAGTACTTCCTCGGCTCGGTGTTAGCCTGCCTCAACTCGACAGGGACGATGGTCGCACGGGATATGGACATCGACATCGAGTCGCTCGAGGCAACAGTCGAAGGCGACATCAATTACGCTACCTACCGAGGGGAAGATGTCGACGAACGTGCGGGCCTCCAGGGACTGGACGTGAGGCTTTCAGTCGAGACAGAGGGCGACGCGGATCTCGACGCCTGGCTCGCGTCGGTAAAGGACCGGTGTCCGGTCACTGACAACGTCGAAAACGAGACCGGTCTCGACGTCACGCTCGGGTGACGTCGGCTTTTTGCCCGGGCGGGCCGGATGCGACCTATGGACGAACGCTCGGCGCTCCGTCGACTCGCGGTCGCCCTCCCGTCCGCGGGTGACGACGCCGCCGTCGTGGACGGCCTCGTCGTGACGACGGATATGCTCCACGAGGCGACGGACTTCCCGCCGGGAACGACGCGCTACACCGCGGGCTGGCGGGCCGTCGGCGCGTCGCTCTCGGACGTCGCCGCGATGGGCGCCGAGCCGACCGCCGCTGTCGCCGCCTACGCCGCGCCGGCACTCGACGAAGTGGAACTCGACGCCTTCCTCGACGGCGCGGTCGACGTCTGCGAGGGCGTGGGCGCCGAGTACGTCGGCGGCGACCTCGACACCGCCGCGGAGTTCACCGTCGCGACGACCGCTCTCGGAGAGACGGATGCGCCCGTCCGACGCCGTGGTGCCAGTCCGGGCGACGCCGTCTGCGTCACCGGTTCGCTCGGACGGACGGCGGCCGGCCTCCGGGCCTTCGCGGCCGACGACGTCGACCGCGGGAACGAACTCTTCCGGTTCCAGCCACGCACCGACGCAGGCCTCGCGCTCGCGTCCCACGCCACCGCGATGATGGACTCCTCCGACGGGCTGGCGCGCTCGCTGCACCAGCTCGCGGAGGCCTCGGACGTCGGCTTCGAGGTCTCGTGGGATGCGATCCCGGTCCACCCGGCGGTCGACGACTACGCGGCCGACGCGGCTGACCGGCGGCAGATGGCGACGACAGTCGGCGAGGACTTCGAACTCGTCTGTACCCTGCCCCCGACCGCCGTCGAGAACGCCCGTTCGGCGGCACCGGTGCCGCTGAGCGTCATCGGCGAGGTCGTCGCCGACGGCATCCGCCTCGACGGCGAATCGCTCGAAGACGAGGGGTACACGCACGAGTGACGCATATCGGCGGCGACAGCGAAGTCGCGCTCTGCTGAGTTCGGCCCGGCAGGTCACCTCATACTGATTACTCTCGTCTCTTACCGCCGAGCGTCACCCCCGGTAGCGGCGCTCGGGGGTGAAAAGTGAGAGTAATCAGTATCAGACGCTCATCACTTCGATCGGAACGAGCAGGAAGCACAGCGCCCCGAGCGCGAACGTCGCGACGCCGACGAGCAACCGCGGCGTGCCGAGCGGCGACTCGTCGATCGGGTTCGCGGGTCCCTTGAACGCGATCACCGCCGAGAGCAGGCCCCAGAAGCCCCAGAGCCCGACGGATTCGTCGATCGCGTAGCCGAGCACGTAGTGGAGATACGCGGCGAGGCCGAACAGGGCAGCGGGGACGAGGGCAGCAACGCGCTCCTGGGACTCGCCCAGCATCGCCCGGACGATGTGGCCACCGTCGAGTTGGCCCACGGGAAGCAGGTTCAGCACGGTGAAGAACATCCCGACCCAGCCGCCGATGATGACGGGGTTGACCGAGACCGCCGGATCGGTATACTCCGTTGGCTCACCGAGAGCTGTCGCGATGAGGTCCAAGAGCGGCGGGTTGTTGAACACGATGACCCGGCTGCTTCCCTCCAGCGCCCACGGCGGCACCTCGACCGGCGGCAGCGACAGGCCGACCGCGGTGACGACGATCGTCGCCGCCAGCCCCGCGAGCGGCCCCGCCACGCCGATATCGAACAGGGCCTCCCGATCCGGCATCTGGCCGCGCATCCGGATGACGGCTCCGAGCGTCCCGAACGGGAAAATAAAGGGGATTACGTACGGTAGCGACACGTCGACGCCGTGGTACCGGCCCATCACGTAGTGGCCGAGTTCGTGCGTTGCGAGGACGCCGAGGACAGCCGCGGTGAAGGGCCACGCCCGGAAGACGGAAAACGGGTTCGCGAGCAGTTCGTCGGCCGGGATGTAGTACCACGTCAGCGCGCCGACCAGGAGCGTCGAGGCGATCGTCGCGAGGAACAGTCCGATATTCTTCCAGGGGATGCCGTCGATCCCGGACTGGACCGGCCGGGCGACGACGATGTCCTCCTGGCCGCCCCGGGCTGTGGCCACCTGGACTTCGTAGCCGGCCTCGCGGAACGCCTCCCAGACCTCACGGACCAGCATCCGCTCGGGCACCAGCGACTCGCCGTAAAACAGCACCCGATCGCCGTCGCGTCGCGTCTCGTGGAGATGAAAGACGGACCGAAGGGCGTCGACCGGCGGTTCCGCCGCCGTATCGCGGGAATCCATCGGATACCGGTACGTGATACAGCCGGATAAACTCCGCGACGGCGGACAGCGGGACCGGGCGGCTGGGGACCTCGGGGCGGCGAGGCAGTTGCGTCTCGTCGGGGTGTGACGTTCGACCGGTTACGCCGTCTCAGCGGGTTCGACTCGCCACGTGGTCGCGCTCGTGTACGACCACTTCTCGACGGTCAACTCGGAGGCCGAGTCCTTGAGCTTCACCATCAGGGCGCCGATCTCCTTCGGTGAGAGACCGACCTCGTCGGCGATGAACTTCGATTTGAAGTACATCTCGCCGTCTTCTGCCTTCGTGAGCAGATAGGATTTCAGCCGTTCCTCTTTGGACGGCTCTTCGCTCGCGGACTCGGTGGAGGGTGTCGCGGTTGCGCTCATCTATGTCACCTCGCTCTCGGCTTGTTCTCGGGGGAGTATATAAACGGATGAACGTTAGTGGAAATTCGGGTCTCTTTACCGGTAAAATCGGGGAGAATCGATGTTTCAAAGACTGTTTAAATTGAACCAGACGTTTTAAAAACTTCTTAGAGTTTTTATTTCTTCTCTTAAACTAAGAATATTATATCCGCACACAACGGGTTCATCTCGCAGTTTTCGCCGGCGTGCACGGTGAAGATCCGCCGACTACGGCCGGCGCGCGCGGTCGACAGCGACTCTGCTTGCGGAACAACTACCGCGTGAGAGGCGTTCGAGTAGCCGGACTCCGGATCGTAAGAGGTGCTTTCGGCACACCACTACGGCCGATCGTGGACCCAGAAGTCCTCCTCGACAGTCGTCTCTCTTTTGAAGATCGGGACTTCGTCCTTCAGCCGATCGATGCCGTCCGAGACCGTCTCGAACGCCTCGTCGCGGTGGCCGGCGAGGACGACGACGAAGACGATGTCCTCGCCCGCGTCGATCGTGCCGGTCCGGTGGAAGAGCGCCACTTCCTCGACACCCTCACGCTCCATCAGCTCGGATTCGATCGTCCGCAGACGGTCGTCGGCGACGCCCTCGTACTTCTCGAACGTCAAAGAGAGCGTCCGGGGGTCTTCCTCGCCGTCTTTCTCCCGGACGCACCCGGTGAACGTCGCGATGGCGCCCGCGCGTTCGGCGCGTGGTGACGCTTTCACCCGTTCGACGAGCGTTTCCAGTGTCACGTAGGGTTCGGCGTCCGCGAGCGCGTCGAGAACGGGTTCGAGGTCCACGTCGGTCGCCGTCGACGCCTCGACGACGACGTTCTCCGCTTCGGCGCCGTCGATAGACACCGTCGGGACGTCCGCATCGGGGAAGTCGACGAGCAACGCGTGGTCGTAGGTCGCCGCGAGGTCATCGAGGAGCGTATCGAGGCTCCGGTCGGTTCCCGTTCCGGTCCACGTGCCGTCGGCTGTGAGACCGTAGGCCGTCTCGACGCCGTCAGGCCGGGATGGACCGTTTCCGGACGATCCGTCGTCACGCTGTTCGACGACCGCAACGCGCCCATCCAGATGTGGGCCGACGCGCTCACACAGCCGCCGCGATTCGGGGCCGACGATTCCGAGTATCTGCATACTCCGCAGTCGGGGCGGCGATCGGCTTTATACTGTCGCCTGTGCCACCGTAGGTGGCCCGTCGGATCCGGCCGAGCGCTCAGAGCCGGCGCCGGGAGACGACTGGCTGCATCGTGGTTGACAACCCTTAAGCCCGGTTCGCGGCAACGACGGGGCAATGAGAGTCGTCGTCTCCATCGGTGGGAGCGTGCTCGCGCCGGACCTCGACGCGGGGCGCGTCGAAGGCCACGCAGCGGTCGTCGAGACGCTCGTCGCCGAAGGCTGTGAGGTCGGTGCCGTCGTCGGCGGCGGGGGCGTCGCGCGCGAGTATATCGGCACGGCCCGCGAGTTGGGCGCGAACGAGGTCCAGCTGGACCAGATCGGCATCGACGTGACGCGAATCAACGCCCGGCTGCTCATCGCTGCGATTGGGTCGATTGTCGATCCGAAGGTGGCGCACAGCTACGAGGACGCGGGTGACGCGCTCCGGCGGGGCGACGTCTCGGTGATGGGCGGCGTGATGCCAGGGCAGACCACGGATGCGGTCGCGGCAGCGCTCGCGGAGTACGTCGGCGCCGACCTGCTCGTGTACGCGACGAGCGTCGACGGCGTCTACAACGCCGATCCGAGCGTCGACGAGAGTGCAGAGAAGTACGACCGCCTGACGGGGACAGAACTCGTCGACGTGGTCGCCCCGATGAGCCGCGATGCGGGCGCGTCGGCGCCGGTCGACCTCCTGGCGGCGAAACTCATCGAGCGCTCGGAGATGCGGACGATCGTCCTCGACGGGACCGATCCCGAACGGATTCAGGACGCTGTCCTTCGCGGGGAGCACAACGGCACTGACGTGGTCCCGACGGGTGTCGACGGCGAGCCGAGTTACTGGACGGTGCGATAACGATGGCCGGAAACGGGGACGGTGAGGGCGAGTCCGCGAGTGAGCGAGAGACTTCCCGTCGCGCGTTCTGGGCCGAGGAAATCGCCGACGAGATCGAGGCGAGAGCGCCGGAGGAGCCGATCGTCATCAAGGGCGGCGTCTCTCCCTCCGGCGTCGCTCATCTGGGCAATTTCAACGAGGTGATGCGCGGGTACTTCGTCGCCGCAGTCCTCCGCGAGCGCGGGTACGAGGTCCGGCAGGTGTTCACCAGCGACGACCGTGATCCGCTCCGGAAACTGCCTCGCAAACTCGCCGACACGGACGGCAACATCGTCGGCCTCGGCGACGTCGACGCGGGCGCGCTCGGGCGGAACCTCGGGAAACCGTACACCGACATCCCCGATCCGTTCGGCGAGTCCGAGTCCTACGCCGCGCACTTCGCGACGCTTTTGCAGGCCGACGCAAAGCGGCTCGATATTCCGGTGGAGATGCTGTCGAACACCGAGATGTACGAATCCGGTGCGTTCGACGACGTCGTAGCGCACGTCCTCGAACACGCCGATACCGCCCGGGAGGTCCTTTCAGAGTACCAGGCGAAAGTCGACGAGGACTACGTCCCGTTCAACCCGATCTGTGCGGACTGCGGGAAGATCACCGAGACCGTCACGTCGGTCGATCTGGACGCCGGGACCGTCGAGTACGTCTGCACCGATATGACCGTCGGCGACAACACCATCGAGGGATGCGGCCACGAGGGAACGGCGACGTTCCGCGAGGGTAAACTCCCCTGGCGCTTCGAGTGGCCCGCCCAGTGGCAGGTACTCGGCGTCGACTTCGAGCCGTTCGGCAAGGACCACGCCGAGGGGTCGTGGCCCTCGGGCCAGGACATCGCTCGCACCGTCCTCGGCATCGAACCGCCCGAACCGATGGTCTACGAGTGGTTCACGCTCAACGGCGAGGCGCTGTCGTCCTCGGCGGGGAACATCGTCACCGTGCCGGAGATTCTGGACCTGCTCGAACCCGAGGTGCTCCGGTACTTCTTCGCTTTGAACCCGCGGAAGGCCCGCGATCTGGACATCTCCCGGCTCGATCAGCTGGTCGACGACTTCGACCGCTTCGAGCGGGCGTACTTCGGCGACGTCGACGACGAAACGCTTTCGGCGTTCGCCGAGCGGGCGTACCCGTTCGTCGTCGACGAGATGCGCGAAGAGCGCGTCCGCCTTCCCTACACGTTCGCGGCTGTCCTGGGGATGACCGACGACCGCGACCTCCGGATCGAGATGGCCCGAAACGAGGAGTACTTCGACGACGATACTCCGGCGTGGGCGATCGAGGAGGCCCTCGAACGGGTCGATCGGGCACGCGCGTGGGCCGAGCGGCTGGACAACGAGTACAACTACCGGATTCAGGAAGCCCTGCCGGATGTCGACCTCGCTGACGATGTCGCCGCTGCGCTCTCGGAACTGGCAGACTTCGTCGCCGAGGGCCACGACGGCGAAGCGATCCAAGGCGAGATGTACGAGACGGCGCGCCGCCACGACATCGAGGTGGGCGACTTCTTCGAGGCGGGCTATCTGCTCTTCTTCGATCAGCCGCAGGGGCCGCGGCTCGGGGAGTTCCTCGGCGAACTCGACACGGAGTTCGTGGTAAAGCGGTTGCGACGCGAGGGGTAGTTGATCCTCGGCGGTCGCACCCGACGGCACCTTCGCGGCTGCGTCGGTTCTTTCAGGTGGCCTTCGAGGGCGACCACGTGTTCAGTCGGTAGATGAGTCGCGCGACGGCCAGCACGATCACTCCCCCGACCACGACGTCGATGTAGGCCGGGAGGGTCGTCACGGCTGCAAGCACCCCGACTGTCAGGAGAGCGGTCCCGATTCGGAGCACCGTATTGCCCGCGATATCTTGAATCACCGCGTCCGGAACCGGCGACGATGACTCGCTGTAACCTGCCAACAGCCACGTCCAGCCGACGTATTTGATGAGCACACCCAGCGTCGTCACGAGCACGCCGGCGGCGATCCACTGTAATGCACGGGGACCAACACCGAGCATACGCGGACGAACGCCGGGGTCGAATAAATAATCTTAGTGCAGGCCAAAGCATCGTCACGGATAGCTTCGTGGGGGCACAGACGAGCGAAGTGCAGACCGACCAGTCACCCGGAGTCCGAGCAGCCACGGAAGTTATCAAGGATTTTGACCGCGAGCGAGGCCGAAGGCCGAGCGAGCGGCCTTTTTTGGTCCAGCTTTTTGCAAGGAGTGGTCGCGCGTAGCGCGACCCGACGCAGTAAAAAGGTGGATGAGGAACATCTTTCCCCACCGGACTCTTCGAATCTAGTGATGAATACGCTTCTGTGGGTGCTCGTCGGACTCGCGGCCTACTCGGCGGTCGCGCTCGTCCTCTCACAGCGCGGGCTGTTGCCCTCCTCGGTCCGCATCCAGGGACCGTTCACGACCGTCCACACCAAACGCGGGCGGGACTTTATCGACTGGATCGCGACGCCGAAACGGTTCTGGCGGGCGTGGACAAACCTCGGCGTCGGCGCCACGCTCGTCATAATGACGGGAATGTTCCTGTTTCTGCTCGTGCAGGGGATCGCGATCCTCCGGGACCCGCCGCCGGCCTCCTCGGTGAACCAGCCGCAGAACTTCCTGGTCATCCCGGGCGTCAACGACTTCCTGCCGCTGTCGGTCGCTCCCGAGATCGTCTTCGGGCTGCTTGTCGGACTGGTCGTCCACGAGGGCGGCCACGGCATCCTCTGTCGCGTCGAGGGGATCGACATCGAGTCGATGGGCCTCTTCCTGTTGACGATCATCCCGCTCGGCGCCTTCGTCCAGCCCGACGAGGAGAGCCAGCGGAACGCCGACCGAGGGGGTCGCACGCGGATGTTCGCGGCCGGCGTGACCAACAACCTCTTCGTGACGTTCGTCGCGTTCGCGCTGCTCTTCGGCCCCATCGTCGGAAGCATCGCTGTCGCACCCGGGATGGCCGTGCAGGGGTCTTACGGCGGCTCCCCTGCAGCCGACGCGGGGATCGAGCAGGGCGATCGGATCACCGCCGTCGGTGGCGTGCCCGTCAGCAACGAAACGACCCTCGATGCGGCGCTTCTGGACACGAACGCGCGGACGGTCGCTGTCGAACTCGACGGCGGTGAGAGTGCCGCGGAGACGGAGGTACGCTCTGTCGACGTCGAGCGGTCACTCGTCGTCGCGGGCTCTGTCGCCGGCAATCCCGCGAACATCAGCGTCGAGGACGATCCGGTCGCGGTCACACACGTGAACGGGACGGCGGTCTACACGCGGGCCGGATTCGCCGAGGCCGTCGGCGAGGACCGATACGCCACCCTCGACACCGAGCGCGGGACGGTCACGATCCCGATCGGTGCGTATCTCACCCGAGTCGCGGCCGACGGCCCGCTCGCGAACGCCGGCGCGCCGACCGATCCGGGCGTCATCGTGACTGCGATCGACGGAGAGCGCGTCGTTTCCTCGACCGAACTCTCCCGCGTGCTCGATACGACCGATCCCGGCGACGCGGTGACCGTCGAACTGTATCACGACGGCGCGATCGAGACCCACGAGGTGACGCTCGGGAAGAACCCGCAGGACGGCAGCGGCTTCCTCGGTGTCAACATCTTCCCCGGGACGAGCGGGTTGCTCCTGACCGACTTCGGCGTGGAGTCGTATCCGGCCGGGACGTACCTCGAACTGCTCGGCGGCGATGGTGGCCCCGACGCCTCCGGCCTCGCCGGGCAGGTCGCGGATTCGCCGCTGTCGACCGTCTACATCTCCCTGGTCCTGCCGTTGGCCTCGCTGGTGCTCGGGATTCCGAACTTCCCCGGCTTTACCGGAGCCGTGTTCAACTTCTATAGCATCACCGGACCGCTGGGCTTCCTCGGGACCGGCGTGTTCCTCCTCGCGAACGTCACCTTCTGGATGGCGTGGATCAATCTCCAGCTGGGACTGTTCAACTGCATCCCCGGCTACCCGCTCGACGGCGGCCGGATCCTCCGGACGAGCGTGGAGGCGGTGGTCTCGCGGCTCCCCGTCTCCGATCGGAACCGGGTGGTCACCACCATCACCACCAGCATCGGCGTGACGATGCTGCTGTCGCTTTTGTTGCTCGTGTTCGGGCCGACCGTACTCGGCGGGTGATCACGACGGCCGCGGGAGGCGGATCTCGACGGTCGTCCCCGTCTCCGCCTCCGTCACGTCGACGTCGCCGTCGAGACTCGTCGTGATCCAGTAGACGAGCCACAGTCCGAGCCCTCGCCCGTGGACGAGTTGGGTCTCCTCGCCGGACTCTAAGACGGACCGTTCGATCTCCGGGAGGCCCGGGCCGTCGTCGCTGATCCGCAGTCGCACGACGTCGGGATCGACTGTGATTCCGATCTCGATCGACGGCCGCTCGCCGCCGTGTTTCGCGGCGTTGTCGACGAGTTCCCACAGCGCGATCTCGATCCGGGGCAGCGTCTCAGCGATTGCCGTCTCCGGCGCGTCGACCGACACCGACGCGTCAGCGTGCTGGGTCTCAAGTTGCGTGACGAGGCGTTCGACCACCGGCACGATGTCCGTCGGTTCCAGATCGGCCGACAGCTCCCGGTTCTCCTCGATCACCTGCGCCGACTCGCTGAGGTCCAGCAGCCGGTTGGCGGTCGAGCCGATGACCGCCGCTCTCGCCGCCTGCTCCCCGTCGAGTTCCGATTCCAGCATCTCGGCGTAGCCGGTGATGACTGTCATCTCGTTTCGCAGATTGTGGCGTAACACGCGGTTGATGACGCTGATCAGCCCCTCGCGCTGCCGTCGTTCGGTCGCATCGCGCGTCATCAACTGGATCCCGACGATGTCGGCGGGGGTGCGCTCTTCGGTCGGAACGCTTCCGTCGTACACCGGCGTCCCTCGGATGTCGGCGTAGACCGTCGTTCCCGCCTTCGTCTCCAGCGGAAAGTCGCGCACCTGGATCGTCTCGCCGCCCAGGATTCGATCGAGTTGTGTTTGGGCCCGCTCGACCGCCTCGCTGTCGGCCACGACGACGGCGATCGGCCGGCCGTCCAGTTCCTCGGCCGTGTATCCCAGAAAGTCCTCGACCGGCGCCGAAACGTGGGTGAACCGCCCGTCGGGATCGAGTCGGGACATAAAGTCGAAACTCGCGTCGATGATGGCGCGGTAGAGTTCGTTCTGTTCGTCGAGTTCCCGTTCCCGTTCGATCAGCGCCCGTCGCTGTCGCTCCGACTCGGTGACGTCAGAGAGCAGTATCACTCTGGCGTTCGAGTCGCCGAACGTGACGCCGCTCATCGAGACGAAGTAGTACTGCTTCCCGTCCGCCGTCTCGTGGGTCAGGATCTGATCGTCGCTCTCGATGGCCGCCGCAAGCGCCGGGAACGCCCCCGAAAGTTCCTCGCCGACGGCATCTTCCAGTTCGGGGAATACAGTCGGGACCGCCCGCGAGTAATCGCGGATCCGTCCTCCGTCGTCGACGTAGATCGACAGATCATCAGCCCGTGTCGTGCTCTGGACGGCAATGAACTCCTGCTGAAAGACGAACAGCACGCCGATACTGAAGATTGCGACCCCGATCGGCGCGTAGATCACGTTGATAATCCGTGGTGTCGTGAGCGCAGCGACGTCGAGTGCGACGGGTAGGCCAAGCAATCCCGTTAGCACCCCCAGCGGTTTGGCGTCGTAGCCGGACTCCAAGTAGAGTTCGAAGACCATGAACATCCCGACCGCCGCGAGCACGTAGGACAGGCCGGTGACGCTCCAGTGCAGGATCCCGTGTTCGATCACGAGGTAGTTGAACGGGGTCGTCGCCTCCTGCGTCGTGAAGTACAGCCCGTGCAGCGGGTTCGTGAGCTTGACCGACACGACGGACACGAAGGTGCCGACGCTGAGCCAACGCACCAGGCGGTTTCTGTGATAGACCCGGTCCGTGTACGCAGAACAGAAGTAAAGCCACGCCCAGACGGTGGCAAAGCCGAACACGAGCCCAATCGTGTAGGCGGTTTGCCGGAACGGGTCCGGGACGGTGAAGAAGGCAACTTTGAAAACCGCCCAGGTGCCGGTCGTCCCGAGCAGCCAGACGAGTCCGCGGTGAATCTCTGGGTCATCGAACTTCTGTGCCCGGGGGATCGCAGCGAAACAGACGAGTCCGCTGACGGCAAACATCCCGACGTAGGCCCAGCCGATCGGGTTCAGCAACCGAAGCACCTCAGAGTCATACGTCTGAACAGGAGTGACTTCGAGCGCAAATACGTTGCTGTACGCTCCCGAAACACCGCAATCAGTCGTCGCCCGTGTCTTTCGGCGTTGGGATCGTGCGCTCCCCCGCAACAGCCTCTCCCGCGAGCGACTCGCAACGCCCATAGGGGTGGCGTGCCAACCGATTCGTATGCCAGACGCCCCACCGACTGACGAGGGCTGGTTCGTGCTGCACGACTTCCGTACCGTCGATTGGGACGCGTGGCGGGACGCCCCCGATCGCGAGCGCGAGCGGGCGATCGCGGAGGGGACAGAGTACCTCCGCCGCCACGAGGACGTCGTCGACGTCGCCGAGCGAAGCTCGGCGGGCAATCGGACGGAGTCCGATGACGCCGACGAGGGTGCGTCGGCGGTGTTCTCCGTGCTCGGGCACAAGGCCGACCTCCTCGTCGTTCACTTCCGCCCGACGCTCGACGACCTCTCGCGTGCCGAGCGGCGCTTCGAGGCGAGTGCACTCGCCGGCTTCACCGAGCAGCCGACCTCCTACGTCTCCGTCACCGAGATCTCGGGCTACTCCACGCCGGAGTATTTCGAGGACCCCGAATCCGTCGACGAGGGCGTCCGCCGGTATATGGAGGGGAAACTGACGCCTGACATCCCCGACGACGAGTACGTCTCCTTCTATCCGATGTCGAAGCGGCGCGGCGAGGAAGACAACTGGTACGACCTGCCCTTCGACGAGCGCGCGGAGATGATGGAAACCCACGCCGAGACCGGCAAGGAGTACGCCGGCAAAATCAAGCAGGTCATCGCCTCCTCGGTTGGCTTCGACGACTTCGAGTGGGGCGTCACGCTCTTCTCGGACGATCCAACGCACATCAAAGACATCGTCTACGATATGCGCTTCGACGAGGTGTCCTCGAAGTACGGGGAGTTCGGCCAGTTCTACGTCGGTCGTCGTTTTCCGCCCGCGGACCTCGGCGCGTACCTCGAAGGCGCGGCCGTCCCGACGAGCGAACACGACGCCGACCCGGCCGGCGAACCACAGGCGCACGGCGAAGCACACGGCCACGCCCACGGCGACGCCGCTCACGGTGGCTCGGGCGGCCACGGCGGCGCCCACGGCGGCGGCAGCGCTCACGGCGACTCGCCGCACGGCGAAGACGGAGACGCCACCGCCGCGGACGACCCGGACGACATCCGCGAGGAACTCGCGGACCTGGACATCTACGCCGGCCAGCCGCACGGCGAGGACGTCTACGCGACTGTCCTCTACTCGGAGGCCGACACCGACGAGCTGTTCGATGAGGTCGACGGGCTCCGCGGGAACTTCGATCACTACGACACGCACGTGAAAACCGCGGTCTACGAGGCGCGGGGCCGCGACCGCTCGGCGGTCGTGAGCATCTGGGACACCGCCTCGGCCGCCGAGACGGCCGCGGGCTTCCTCTCGGAACTGCCCGAGGTCGTCTCTCGCGCCGGCGAGGAGTCCGGCTTCGGGACGATGGGGATGTTCTACACCGTCAAATCCGACTACCGCGAGGACTTCCACGACACCTTCGACGACGTCGAGGACATCCTGGAGGGAATGGACGGCCACCGCGACACCGACCTGCTCGTGAACGTCGAAGACGAGAACGATATGTTCATCTCCAGCCAGTGGGACGCCCGCGAGAACGCGATGGCGTTCTTCCGGTCCGAGGAGTTCAGCGAGACCGTCAAGTGGGGCCGCGATGTGCTGGCCGACCGGCCGAGACACGTCTTCCTCGCGTAGCGACCGCGGTTCCCCCGTTTTTCGACCACGCTTTCACTCCGGCGACCTGCTGTGTATTGATCCCCGCTTCCACTCCGGCGACCTGCTGTGTATTGATCCCCACTTCCACTCCGGCGACCTGCTGTGTATTGATCCCCGCTTCCACTCCGGCGACCTGCTTGGTACCGACCCCCACTTCCACTCCAGCGACTGCAGCGTCCGACGCGCCGCAGTCCCTCGGTTTCGAAGCGAAATGAAGGGGTTGCGTGACTGTCGATTTCGAGTCGAAATTGTGCCGTATAGACAGTCTCGACGGTAGAGGCCGCCGTCACCGACGCCGCCGGTAGCCGACGGCGCCGACGATCCCGGTCAGCAGCGTCAGGGCGTCCCACGGCGAGGGGTCGACGTCGCGCTTTCGAGCGTCGCGTCGGACCCACGCCGTCAACAGGAGATGGGCGACGGCTGTCACGGCGAGGAGGGTCTTGCGGTTCACGCTCGAAGGGCTCGAAGTTAATCCGACGAGGCCGGGTTCCGCGGCCCGGTCGTCGCCCGTTTGTCGATGCCCGCGGCGCGGATGTCCTCGCCGCCGACAGAGGAGCGGAGTTCGTCCATCCCGTCGTCGCGGTCGACGCCGAAGTTCGTCTCGTAGAGGTCAGCGACGCGGGACAGTTCCTCCGCAGAGAGCTTCGGCACGTCCGAGGCTGCGGCCCACTCGGTGATGTCCGCCTTCGTGTGGAACGTCGGCGTCACGGTCGCGACGGGGTCGTGGCTGAGGAGGTACGCGATCGCGGCCTGGCCCATCGTGCGCTCGCCGTCCTTCCCGGATTTGCTCCGGGAGCCTGACGAGTTCGACTCGTCTCGGCGTTCGAGGAAGCGCAGCGCTTCGAGTTTCTCCCATCCGGTTTCGTACCACGCGTCCGGGCGGAACCCGCGGTGGTCGTCGAGGTCGTGGCCCGTCTCGGGCGTGACCTGCTCGTTCAAAAGGCCGGAAGAGTGCGGGACGCGCGGGATCAGGCTCGTCGAGGAGCCCGTCTCCTCGATCGTCTCGAGGAAGTGGTTGCCGACCTCCTGCTCGAAGAGGTTCCAGACCAGCTGGACGGCGTCGAACTCCTCCTCGATCGCCATATCGCCCTCCGCGAGCCACCCGATCGACGGGCCGAGCGCCCAGCCGACGGCGCGCACGAGACCTTCCTCGCGGAGTTCGTCGAGCGCTTCGAGGACGTCGGCGTCGACCTCCTCGACGTTGGCGTTGTGGAGTTGGAGGACGTCGATGTAGTCGGTATCGAGCCGTTCGAGGCTCTTTTCGGTCGCCGAGCGGACCCATTCGCCGGTCATCTCCTTCGGGAGTTCCCCGTGGCCGGCCTGGGGGTTGTTGTAGAAGTCGTAGCCGACCTTCGTGGCGAGCGTGACGTCCTCGCGGTCGTCGCCGAGGGCCTCGCCGAGGAGTTTCTCGCTGTCGCCGTGGCCGTAGACGTCGCCGGTGTCGAAGTAGGTGATCCCCTCGTCGATCGCGTGTCGGATCAGTTCGATCGAGTCCTCACGGGTTCGGTCGCCCCACCAGTCGGTGCCGACGACCCACGCGCCGAAGCCGACCTCGCTCACTTCGACGTCGGAGTCGCCCAGTGTCCGGTATTGCATATCTCCGGGTTGGGCGTCGCGTTATTTATACTGCCCGCTGCGGGGGCGGTGGCCGTCGAATCGTACGGCCGCGGGGAAGCGTCCCCGCCGACTCCCAACTCCCGCGGTCACGCGCGTTCGTATTCGAAGATACCGTCGGGATCGTACCGGTCTCTGATCGCCCGGAGTCGCTCGGCGTGCCCCGAGTACACATCATCGGCATCGGGCTCGCGCCCGCCGGCGAAGTTCGGGAGCGTGCCGGCGGTCGCCCCCAGATCACGGAACCGCCCGCAGGTCTCCCGTACCCACTCGACGTTCGCCGGCGTCGCCGCGGGGTCGTCCCACGCGGCCTCGACGTTGACGACGGCGGCCGCGTCGCGACCGGCGACCGGGCCCGCGATATCCGGTGGGCGCTCGACCGCGCCGTGCATCGGCCAGACGACGATCGTCGAGCGGGGGGAAGGCGCGCGGTCGGCAGCGACCTGCAACTCCGCGATCGCCTCGTCCGTGAGGTCTGCGACGGGGACCGACTTCCAGTAGTAGAGCCGGCCATCGGGGAAGTCCTCGTCCGACAGCGACTGGAGTTCGGTGTACGACATCGCGTCGGTCGAACCCGCGAACGCCGCCGGCCGATCCCGGAACGGTTCGAGTTCGCGGCGTCCCGTGTCGGGGTCGCCAGCGTAGACGCCAGCCAGAACGAACGCCGCGTCTCCGTGACGGTCGGCGGGGAACTCGTCCGTCACGGGGACCGACGTGAAGTAGGGAAAGACGCAGGATTCGTCGGGGGCGTTCCGCTGGTACCGGCGATACTCGCGGAGCGCGTCGGGGGCGTCGTCGACGGCCAGCCACGACTCGAAGTACAGGAGGTCGTGATCGAGCGGATGCAGATCGAACTCGAAGGCGGTGACGACGCCGACGCTCCCGCCGCCGCGAGCCGCCCAGAAGAGGTCCTCGTGCTGTGTCGGGTCCGCGGTCACGTACTGTCCCCGCCCGGTGACGACGTCGATCGACCGGAGGTTGTCCGCGGTGAATCCGTGCTTCGGCGAGAGGTAGCCGGTTCCGCCGCCGAGGGTGAGTCCGGCGACGCCGGTGTCGGTGTAGACGCCGCCGGGGGTCGCCAGCCCGAACGACTGGGTCGCCCGATCGACGGTCCCCCAGGTCGCTCCCGGGCCGACGCGGGCCGTCCGCTCGTCCGGATCGACGCGCACCCATTCCATCCGCGAGCAGTCGATCACGAGGCCGCCGGAGACGACCGACGCGCCCGAGACGCTGTGGCCGCCGCTTCGGACTGTGACGTCGAGGTCGTGATCGCGAGCGAATTCGACGCAGCCGAGAACGTCCTCGACCGTCTGGCAGTAGGCGATCGCCGCCGGGTACTCGTTTATCATCCCGTTCCAGACGCGGCGTGCCTCGTTGTAGCCGTCGTCGGTGGGGCAGACGAGAGAACCGCCGAGCAGCGCAGCCAGTCGTCCGAGCGGGAGGCGCTCTGCGAGCGCCCGCGCTTCCCGGTTCGGGTCCATACCCGAATCCAGCCGGCGAGGTCGCTTACCGGTTGGGGTTCGCCGGCGAGCGTTTATATACGATCACGGGACCACGGTCTCCGTGACGTAACGGCAGCCCCGCGCCGGGACGCGATTGCCCGGCACGTCGGCGCGGGGAGCGGTGGTGCCGGCTGTTCGCCCTCACGGCCGGATCAGAGGCCGTCTCTCACCGCCTCGTTCGACCGATACCGACGCTACTCCGCCGCGAGCAACTCAGCCATCCGGTCGAGATACTCGTCGTAGACCGACAGCGCCGAGTCGATCGGCTCCGGAGATGCCATATCGACGCCGGCGGTTTCGAGCACCTCGATGGGATACGCCGACCCGCCCAGCGACAGCGCCTCGCGGTACGCCTCTGCGGCATCGTCGCCCTCTTCGAGGATCCGCTCGACGATGGCGACGGCCGCGGAGATTCCGGTGGCGTACTGGTAGACGTAGTAGTTGTAGTAGAAGTGGGGGATCCGCATCCACTCTCTGGCGATGTGATCGTCGAGTTCGGCCGGTTCGTAGAACTCCGCTTTCAGCTCGCGGTACGCCTCGTCGAAGCGGTCTGGCGTGAGCGCGCCGTCGGCCTCGGCGATCTCGTGGATCCGGAGCTCGAAGTCCGCGAACATCGTCTGCCGGTAGAGCGTCGACCGGAACCGTTCGAGGTACTCGTCGAGGACGCACGTTCGCAGTTCGTCGTCATCGACGGTGTCCAGCAGGTGGTGGGTCAGGAGCGTCTCGTTGACCGTCGAGGCGACCTCCGCGACGAAGATGGTGTAATCGGCGTAGTGCCAGGGCTGGGCCTCCTTCGCGAGTTCGGAGTGCAGCGAGTGCCCGAGTTCGTGCGCCAGCGTGAACATCGAGGCGATGTCGTCCTGGTAGTTCAGCAGGATGAACGGCTGGGTATCGTAGGTGCCCGCCGAGAAGGCGCCCGAGCGCTTCCCGCGGTTCTCGTAGACGTCGACCCACCGGGAGTCCAGGCCGGCTTCGACCCGGTGCTGGTAGTCCTCGCCGAGCGGTTCCAGCGCGTCGACGATGAACTCCGTCGCCTGCTCGTAGGGGATATCCGGTCCCTCGTCGCCCGTCAGCGACATATACAGGTCCCACATCCGGAGGTCGTCGACGTCGAGCGCCTCCCGCTTCAGTTCGGCGTGCCGGTGGAGGCTCCCGAGGTTGTCGCGGACGGCGTCGACGAGCGTGTCGTACACCTCGACCGGCACGTTCGGCCCGTCGAGTGCGGCTTCCCGCGCCGTCTCGTAGTTCCGCGCACGGGCGTACTTCACGTCCTTCTTGACGCTGGTCTTCAAAGACGTCCCGACGGCGTTGCGGACGTCGGCCCACTCGTCGTAGAACTCCTCGTAGACCTCCCGTCGGAACGCCCGGTCGGGGTGTTTCTGGAGTTTCGTGAAGTTCCCCTGCGTGATCTCGACGTCCTCGCCGTCGGGCCGTTCGACGGTCGGAAACGTCATATCGGCGTTCGAGAGCATCCCGTAGATGTCCGAGGCACCCCCGGCGACCTCGCCGAGATCGGCGAGCACCTCCTCGACCTCCGCCGAGCGAGTGTGGGGCTTCATCCGCAGGACGTCGTCGAAGTAGTGGCCGTACTCGGCCAGAGCGGGCTCCGCGTCGATGAACGCCTCGACGTCCGTCTCCTCGAGTTCCTGCAGTTCGGGTTCGAGGAAGCTCGTCGCCGATCCCGCCGCCGACGAGAGCGACTCGGCCTTCGCCTTCAGCGCCTGGTACTCCTGGTTCCGGGTGTCCTCGGCGCTCCGGAGGTTCGCGTAGCTTGTCACCTTCGAGACCTCGCGAAGAATTTCCTCGCGGAGTTCCAGGAGTTCCAGCAGCGTCTCGGCGCTTTCGGTCACGCGGCCCTCGTATTCGCGGAGGTCGTCGATGCGCTCGTCGACGGCCTCGTAGGCGGCCTGCCAGGCGTCGTCGTCCTCGTAGATGCTCGTGAGATCCCACCGGTCGCCGGCGTCGATCTCCTCCCGTTCGGGAACCGAACTCATACCCGAAACAGCGGCCGAGCCGTCCTAAGACTTACTCACTCGCGATCGGCTATCTCGCAGTCGGCCACCGTGGTCCTCCTGGAGAGTGCGACCGTCACTCCGCTTCGTCACGGAGCGACGAGGCGATGTCGCGCAGCGACTGATCCGGGCGGGCGGGGACATCGTAGACGAGCCGGTCGCCAGGGCTGCGCAGGCCGTAACAGAATCCAGGATCGAGTGCGTCGAGTTCGACGGCAGCGTCCGGACCGAGGTCGTGGTCGTCACACCACTCGACGAGTCGGTTCTCCCCATCGCGAGGCGTTCTGGCCAGCCGCTCGTTGTCGTAGGCGCCCCGGAGGAGCAGTCCGCTGGCGTCGGTAGCGACACGGGCGTGGGTAGTCGTCCCGTCGAGCAACAGGCGGATGACGTCGTCTTCCGCGAGGTCGACGTCCTCAGGAAGGCGAAGACAGGGGCGTCTCGTGCCGCCGCTCCGGGCGAGTTTCGCCCGGTAGTTCGTCACCGAGTCGTGGTCGCTCGGGACGCGTTCGGCCACGGCTTACTCTTCGTCGTCGGCCTCGTCTCCGTCGGCCTCCGCTTCGTCGTCGGCCGCGTCGGCTTCGTCGTCGGCCGCGTCGGCTTCGTCGTCGCCGAGTGTCCCCCCGCCGACGATTGCGGCGTTGACCTGTGCTGTCTCTTCGGTGATCGTTCGCCCGCGGACAGTGACGCGCTTGCGCTCGCCATCGCGGGACGGCTCGTAGCCGACGCCGCCCTCTAAGAGTAGTTCCTTCAGATCTCCGCCTGAGACGTCGGCGCGCATCGGTCGGCCGGCGTTGTCGGAGCCGCCCGTGAGTTCGAGCGTCTCCCCGTCGAGATCGACGGCGCCGCCGTCGACCTCGTCGCCGAGATCGCGGCCGAGGAATCGATTCGCGTCCTGTCCGTCGACCTCGAACTGTTCCGTGCGTCCGGTCTCGTCGGAGACGACGACCTTGAATTCAGCCATAGAGGGGAGGAGACGGCCGCCGATAAAAAGCACGTCGAAAGCGACTCCCGCCGAACCCGGATATTTCAGTGGGCGAACGGCTTCAGCGACTCCCGTCTCGGCTCAAGATTCGAATCCCGTCTCCCACCGGAACCGCCCGTTCCGCTGGATCACCTCGCCGTCGACTTCGAGCCGCGACCGCTCGCTCACGTCCGTAATCAGGTCGACGTGGACCGCGGAGTCGTTGCCCGACTCGCCCTCGGGGAGGCAGGCATCGTAGGCGCGTCCCAGCGCGAGGTGGACGGTGTCACCCATCTTCTCGTCGAAGAGGATGTTGTCAGTAACGCGGTCGATGCCGCGGTTCATCCCGATCCCGAGTTCGCCCAGACGACGGGCCCCCTCGTCGGTGTCGAGGATGTCTCCCAGGGTCTCCTCGCCTGCAGCAGCGCTGTAGTCGACGACGCGGCCGTCCTCGAACTGGAGGTGGACGTCGCGAACGCGCGCTCCGGAGATGGTCATCGGCACGTCGAAAGAGACCTGTCCCTCGGTGTCGAACGGCGCGGTGAACACCTCGCCGGAGGGGAGGTTATGCGAGTCGTATGCCACCGACGCCGCGGAGTTGACCGCGATCCGTCCCTCGATCGACAGCCGCAGATCGGTGTTTTCGCTGACCAGCCGGACCTTGCTGCCGGCGTCGAGGATCTCCTTCAACTGCCCCATCTCCTCGGCCAGCGACTCCCAGTCGCGGAGGATTGCGTCGTAGACGAAATCGCGGTAGGCCTCCACGGACATCCCGGCCTGCTGGGCGAGCGATCTGGTCGGGTGGACCGTCGATACCCAGTCCGTCGCGAGGCGCGCCTCCCGAACTGGCTGAGTTGCCCGCGCGGCGGCCTGGCGTGTCTCGCCCGGGACGTCGGCCGTCGCGAAGGTGTTGCGGCCGCCCCCGAGCGAGAGGACCACGTCGGCACGCTCGTAGAGCGCGAGTTCGTGCGCCGGCGTCTCGAAGTCGGGGCCGTCATCGCTGCTGATGCTGTCCTCCCCGTACGCCCGGAGGTACGCGCGTGAGACCTCCGCGGAGTCGTAGGTGGTGACGACGGTGGCGCCGCGCTCACCGAGGACCTCTGCGACGGCGACCGCGAGGTCGTGTGCGCCCTCAGCGACGCGGACGACCACGTCGTCGCCGGCTTCGACTCGCGCGCTCCAGTCGACAAGCGTCTCGGCGTGCTCCCGAATTCGTTCGTCCATAGCCCGTTCTCGCGGCCGGGGTGAAAGTAGCTTACGCGCGCTGCCCCGCCGCCGAACCACAATCACTACTTCCTCCGGTCACCGACGCGGTGGTATGCAACTGGGTGTCGTCGGACTCGGCCGGATGGGACAGATCGTCGTCGACCGCGTGACGGCCGCGGGACACGACGTGGTAGCGTTCGACCTGGATGCGGAGGCGGTCGCGACGGCCGCCGACGCGGGCGCGACGCCGGCCGAGGACCTCCCCGATCTCGCGGATCGGCTCGGCGACGAGAAGCGGATCTGGCTGATGGTGCCCGCGGGCGACGCCGTCGACGCGACGCTCGACGAGCTAGAACAACATCTCGATGGCGACGACGTCGTCGTCGACGGCGGCAACTCCCACTTCGAGGCGTCCGTCCGTCGGGCGAAGTCGACGCCGGCGGCCTACCTCGACTGCGGCACTTCCGGCGGACCGGCTGGCGCGGACCTCGGCTTCTCGCTGATGATCGGCGGCCCGGAGTGGGCCTACGAGGAACTGACGCCCGTCTTCGATGCCGTCGCCACAGGGTCGGCAGGCCACGACCGGATGGGGCCCAGCGGCGCGGGTCACTACGTGAAGATGGTCCACAACGGCGTCGAGTACGCGCTGATGCAGGCCTACGGCGAGGGGTTCGAACTCCTCGCGAACGGCCGCTACGACCTGGATCTGGAGTCGGTGGCGCGGACGTGGAACAACGGCGCCGTCATTCGATCCTGGCTACTGGACCTCTGCGAGGAGGCGTTCCGCGAGGAGGGCTCGGACCTCGGCGACGTCGCCGACCACGTCGCAGGCGGCTCGACCGGCACCTGGACGGTCCAGGAGGCGCTCGAACAGGAGGTCCCGGTGCCGCTCATCTATCAGGCGCTCGCCGAACGGTTCGGGAGCCGGGCCGATGAGGGCCGTTTCGCCCGCCGACTGGCGAACCGTCTGCGCTACGGGTTCGGTCGACACGAAGTGAAGCGACAGTAATCCGCGGTCGCTGCGGAACTGGTCGACGGAAGGGAAGAAACGAGACTCGGTGTCGGCGGCCCGGCAATCACAATTTCCTTAACCCCCGACTCCATAGCGCCGATATGGTCGAAATCAACTTCGCGGGGCTGGGTCTCGGGGTGATCCTGACGCTCCTCGCGGTGTCGCTTCACTACGCCCGTGGCACTGGGTGGAACCCCACTGGAGACATCTCACAGGAGGTGCTCGAACAGCGGGCCAGCGCCGTCCCGGAGACGGACTTCCCGGAGCCGATGAACCGATCCATCGGTGGCGGCGGTGCCGTCCCCGCGGGCGCCGTCGGCGGCGACGAGGAGGGCGCAGAACTCGAAGAAGGCGAGGACAGCGACGAGGGTAGTCCCGCCGACATCCCCGAAGACGAGGTCGAGTACTTCGAGGTCGAGTTCGCAAAGCAGGGCGAGACGATCGAACTCGCGAACAACGAGACCATCCTCGAACAGGGCGAAGAGGAGGGCTGGGACCTCCCGTACGCCTGCCGACAGGGGCAGTGTGTCTCCTGTGCCGGTCAGATCACCTCCGGCGGCAACGCCGAGGACTACGTCGTCCACGACAACCAGGAGATGCTCGACGACAGCGAACTCGACGAGGGCTACACGCTCACCTGCGTCGCGTACCCCCGCGCGGACTTCACGATCGAGACGGGCGAGGCGCCCTGAGAAGAGCGCGTTCACAACCGTTTTACCGTCTGCCGGTCTACCCGTTTTCGAGGGCCCGTAGCTCAGTGGACAGAGTCCCTGGTTCCGGACCAGGATGTCGCGGGTTCAAATCCCGTCGGGTCCGTCATTTTCCGTGACGGCAAACATTCGCAGGACAGCGGCGGGTCTCTTATAAACAAACCCACTACTCGCCGGTTTGATTTCGTCACGGTTCGTAACGGGGGTCGCCGGTGTCATACGATTCGCGGTGATTTGATTGTCGCTAAAGGAATATAATACTCCGGGTTGGTGCGAAGCGGACTGCTGAACGTAGTCGTACCCGCCGTACGAGATCAACGCGAGACAGGCGACAATCAGAATAACGGCCCCTTTCGTGATTCTGATCGGCGTTCCTCGTATGGTGAACTCTATCTGTCCGAACACCAACAGCGTTGTGGACGTGTTCTGATCTGTCGAATCGACGCTTGAGACCCGTAGGAGCGTTACTCTGCGTGTTTCAGTATTTGCGGAGTGACAACTATTTCCAGGGCAGCAATTCCGAGTGCGACCCAGCGAATCGTGCCTTCGAGCAGGACGAATGCGATTATGGCGATGATCGCGGCATTAACGAGGCTGATGCCATAGCGGACGACTGGACTGTCGAAGATGGAGGGCATATGAATGATCCAATCGGGTACACAATCATATTCTTTTATATATCTGATTTTGAGGGAACGGCACATCAAGGCAGATTGTGAGGTCGAATAGGGTTCAATTCGGATTTGATCTTCAGAGACAGTTTTCATCCCGTAAATCGATCTGTTGCGTATGAGTTCTGCACAGGCAGCTACCGATGAGGTCTCACCACCTGAGGGGGAAGGGTTGTTGCGGTTTTCTCTGCTCTATCCGAGTCGTGATGGATGGGAAACAGTACTCTGGGGTGGACTCGTATTCCTGTTTTTCTGGTTGCTCGTCCCATTATTTATCGCCGCAGGGTATTTCCTCCGCCTGACTCGGGCAGCTGGACGCGGCGATGTGACGCCGCCATCGTTTGATGACTGGAAAGAGTTGCTCGTCGACGGTGTGAAGCTCGTTATTGTCTTGCTACCCGCTGCGATTATCTACGCACTGGCCGTGGCTCTCACAGCAGAAGTCTCTGATCCGCTTGCGCTCTTGATGGCTATCGCTGGCTTCTACGTGTACCCCAGTATCTATATGAACTATGCAGTCACTGGTGAGTGGAGAACAGCCTACAGCCCCTCGATCCTCTCTGAACAGCTTACGACAGTCACGTATCTCTACGGTTTCCTTCTCTACGTTCTTATTATCAACGGGGTTGGCGTCATCGTCGCTACGGTGTTGCTCGGGGTCTCGCTGTTCACGATCGTCGGCTGGATCATCATCTGGCCGGTGATCTACTTCTACTGGTACGGGATCGATGCAGCGCTCTGGGGGCGTGTGTACAACCGTCTCGAAACGAGCTGAAAGCGTAGTCACGGATCGATCGGTACTACCGTCCCCACAAGGCACTTACACGGAATACAGCAACTCTGGGTGATGAATCGCCGCCGAGTAGCCCTCCTGCTCGTTGTTGTCGGGATTCTCTGTCTCCCGGCACCGCAGTATCTCGGTTGGGCAGCAACGGCCACGGCTCCTCCTGCACAGACCTCTCAGGTATACGCCGCCGAATCGATCGATCTCGGAAACGGGTCCGATCAAGAGCGCTTCGTCGACCGATATGGCGACGAAGTCACGCTCGCTGACTATCAGCTCACGCCACGCCACGACGATGAGAGATATCGGTCACCTAATGCCACTCGTCGTACCGTCTCGTCAGCGATGGCAGACGGGTCAGCGACGGTCTCAGACGAAGACGTTCGTGCAGACCTGCGAGAAATCGCCGCGGAGTACGAGTTCGTTCGCAACAGCGACGCTGGTCCGGAAGGATACTACCGTCTCATCGTCGAGGAGAACGGATCTCTGGTCCGTGCTACCCCCGTCTCGCTTGCGGACGTTGCCAACGCTACTGCTGATCAAGCCCCCCGATACGAAGCACTCGCGCCCGGTGAACAGCGTACCGTCGACAACATATTAGAGAACTCTACGGGGAACGAGATTGGGTACCGTCCGCAGGTGACTGATCCGTACGTCGATCAGCTACCGACCGCGATATGGAAGGGCGAGACGCTCTATAGTCTCTACACGTACGGCCACGTCGACGACTTCGGCCCTGGGTTCGGTGGGTTTGTTGTCGGGCTCGGCATCGCCGCCCTCGGAGTCGCACTCGTTTTGGCTGGCGGGGGACTGTATGCGTACGACCGCTGGATGCCGTAGCTCACCATTTGAGATGGGCATTTACTCCCGTCAGAGACGTGTTATAATGTCGGCTCCGTTTGGAATCTGTAGAGCTGGAGTTGTTTTGATCTTCTTGCTCAGTACCGTTTACAGATCTATTGAGAAGTGGTTCCGAAGAGACGGTGGTCAATTTTCAACGCCAGGACAAAGCTCAGGAGTACGGCCAAGACACCGACTACGTCTAATGGCGCGCGTTGGGTGAGCGAGAGCGGGATTCCTCCTGCGAACAGCGCCCACCGTATCGACTCTCGGGTTTCACCGGCCCGGTACTGCGAGATGATCGACGGTACAAGAAGACTTCCACCGATAAGACCGACTATGACGGGCGTTTGGACGGTTGCACTACCGACAGATAGTGTTGGGTACTGCGTGACGATCCAAGCCCCTCCAGCGATGAACACAATGAGGATTCCGGAAGCGACGACAGTGGACCGATTCAAGGACACGAACGCGCGACGATAGGATTCCCACCGACATAGAAATTTCCGTGAGTCACTTTCACGTACCAAAATGTTCGAGACGCAGTCTATGTTGACTCAGAGTCAATAGCATACGCGGGTGACACTTTCACCCTGACAGGGCCATACTGGATCGTTACGTATCCTATCGAGAGTACGGCGATGAGTACAACCACACCGATGTTAACGAGTCCTGATACGCCGACGAATCGTGTGGGGCCGGTGAATTCCGGGCGAAGTAGCATAGCGGCGATCTCTGCGGTCGCCGGTCGGACATTACTCAAGCCGTAGACGTTGTTGAACGCGAGGTTCGTTGCGAAATGAAGGCCGATCGGAATTGCCAGCGAGTCGGTTGTGACGTACACTGTGCCGAGAACCAGACCCATTAACACCCAGAACCCAAGCGCGGGTAGCGAGGTCGCTTGGTCGGCGTGGACGATACCGAACAGTACCGAAGACACAACGAGTCCAGCCACCACTGCACCGCGTTCCGAGAACCACCGGGTGTGGAATCCTTCGGCCGCGTTTTTGAGCACGAGACCACGAAACAGAAGTTCTTCCCAGATCCCGACGAACAAGAACTGGACGACAAATGCGGTCAGAGCCAGTACAAAGGGGAGTGCGTTTTCGGTGGTGCCTGGCGACAGGACAGCCGAGATGTGCGCCCACCCCGTGGTGAGATGCACGAGAAGCGCCAGCCCCCAAGCGATGAAGGCGACAACGACACCGACGCTCGCATCACGAATCCATTCCGGTCCGATTTCGAGGCCATACGCGGTGATACGACGGTGATCGACGTACCGTGCCCAGATCACGACCACGAGGAGCACGGTACCGACAGTAAAACCGTTTTGAGCTACTCCTAGTACCGATGGGGGGAGATCGAGACTGCCGAACAGTACCGACGGGAGTACCTGTGATCCTATTGCGACCAGTACAAACGCACCAAGAATCCGCCAAAGCGCACGGGGGCGGTTCTCAGTACGATTCCAGAAGGGGGCGAGCAGCGTCCGTAACGTCGGGTTGGAGGGTTCGTCCGCATCGCGGGGCAAATTGGGCTTTGACATCGATACGAAACTTGGACGTGCTATTTCAAAGAGTACCATCGCCTGGTTTCAGCAGCTGAAGCCAAGCACAACCGAAACAACGTCCCGAACTGTTATTGAGAATGAAATTGATGTGGGAGTCGTGGTGGCGGACGGATCAGACGCGGCGGCACTCGCAGATCTCCTCGCGGATGACTGTGCCCGGCAGATCCTCATCGAAACGAAAAACGACCCCTGTTCGGCGTCTGAGCTCAGCACGCGACTCGACAGGTCAGAACCGACGATCTACCGTCGCCTCGAACGTCTCAGAGAGCACGACCTCGTATCCGAAGAGATCCAGCCGGTTCCGGACGGCAAGAACTACAACGTGTACCAAGCACAGCTCCACAGCCTCACGCTTGAACTCACCGATGAGGGCTTCGAGATCACCGTCTCTCGTCGTGAACGGATGGCCGACCGGTTCACTCGCTTCGTGGAAAACAGATGATCACACCTGAACTACTCCTTCAGTCGATCGATCTCGATACGCTGAGCCGTATTCGCACGTACAGTGAACTGATCTCTGTCGCACTCGGGTTAGCGATTAGCTATCTCGCATATCTCGGGTATCGACGGAACCAAAGCCGACCGATGCTGTTTATCGCCCTCGGATTCGCGCTCATTCTCGGTGTGCCAGGTGCCGCGCTCGTACTCTTGGGATTTGGTCTTAATGTCCCGATTCCGATCGTCAATAGCGTCGGCCAAGTCAGTGAACTCGCGGGACTCGTAGCGATCCTCTATGGATTGTGGACGCCGCACCGCACTTAGGGCACTTGGAAGCGACGTACGGGGTCTTCAGCCCGAAACAGTGGTAGTCGACCTGTGATGTCCTGTGAGCCTCTCACGGTAGATACGTTGCGAGAAAGTTGATGATTCGATCCAGTGTTTCGTTAATTTCTTTTTTCTCGTTGTCCGCGTCGGTCTCGTCTTCAGAGGGTGGCTGGCTCATATCTGGTTCGTCGAGCCGTAGCGTTCTGTATTTTTGCCGTATCTCACCCCGTCGGGAGCGCGAGGACGAATGCGAAGAACGCCAACGGGACAACGAAGATGGCGCTGTACCACAGTGCTGCACCGACGAGTAACAGCCACGTCCCGAGTCCGTAGTTGGTCGGATCCCAATCGATGCCGACCCGCGGTAAGCCGACGCTGGCGGCTACTGGCAGCACAGCTACGTATGCGATTGTGACTACGAACGCCATATTCAATAGCCCATTCGAGAGGGCTGCCCCGTCCGTACTTGTCGTCGTTAAGATGATCCCGGTACCGATCATAAAAGGGATCGACAGCGCGACGGCGACAAACAGATAGCTCGCAATCGTCGATCGGACTGGTGGTAACCGGGCGAACAGCGAACGGAATCGACCGCTGAGAAGGAACGGGCTCGACAGTACTGCAGCGATGATCCCAGGACCGACCACGAGGGCAAGCGTGTCGAGCATTAGGAATTATGCCAGTACGGATTGCGTCTCTATATGATACTATTCACTTGTTCTTTCCAACTACGAGTCGGCTAATTGGAACGACTGCGTGTCTGGGGGGATCATACGATTTCTCGGATATCCCGTCTAGTCATCGGTCTCTTCGGGCTGGAAGATATCCTCGACGTGGCACTCAAAGTGTGCGGCGAGTTTGAAAGCGAGTTCCAGTGATGGGTCGTATCGGTCGCGCTCGATGGCGTTAATCGTCTGTCGGGTGACATCGACTGCCTCGGCCAACTCACCCTGGCTGAGTCCCGCTGCCTCACGTCGTTGTGGAAGGTCATTCTCCATTATGGTTAGCGCCGCTTGACGACCCCGTAGGCGACACCCCACACCAGGAAGAGTCCCGAAGCGAGCAGTATCGCACCGGTCACCTCTGGGGGCGTCTCTATACTCCCGGCCGCCTCGAGGACATAGATCACTGGGATGATGGAGAGTCCACCGATGAATAATACGCCGAGCGTCAAGCCGCTTGCACGGTTGTAGAGTTCGGTGTCGCGCTCGTCTTGGAGCGGTACGTCAGTCAACCGTGGGGCGAGGAATGCGATTCCGCTGCCAAGCCACACACCGGCACAGTAGATGATCGTTCCGATGAGTTCACGTCCTACGACCATCCCGGCGAGTAATCCGACGATCGCTACGGTTACGATTGCGTACACGACCCGGTAGTAGACGCGACGGGCCCGTCCTGGTCGATCTGTATCGACGCCGATGGTGTCAAGCACCCTTTACAGTAAAGGAAGCTTTACATCTAATATAAACTTTCGCTTCCCCCATCGACTCAGATACCCTCAACGAGAGCGAGAATTCCGAACGCAACCGCCAACCCGACCGCGGCGACGAAGACATCGAATCCCCATCGAATAACCCAGTCGCGTGCTCGTCCCCCTTCGGGGCGAATACCGGCTCGGACTGAAAAATGTCGCACGATCATTACCCACGTCACGAGGACGAAGCCGAACAGAAACGGCCAGACATCGATTCCGAGCCGGACCTGTACGATGTAGATCGGCAGCACGCCGATCAATACCGGCGTTGCCGCGATCCGAACTACAGCCCGGAGCGGTCGGCGCTGCGGCGTCGGACGGTCGCCGGCTCCTAATTCAGGCACTGACACCCCATATGATCGAAAGCTAGCGACGACTTGACGCAATTGTTCGCGCGGAATGAGGACCCCTTCCGGCTTCGTGAACGTGTGCGAACGGTAACTGAGTCGAGCACCAACGAACGTACCGAGCGGAATCAAGTTGCCTTGTTTTGCCGCTAGCTGACTGTAGTTTCAGACGCTCTCACAGGAAAATACCGTCAAGCTAACCGGGAATTGGACGCCGTCTGGCGATATGGGATCGCTCAGACGGCTCGCTCGGATGTGTCGAGATCTTGCCAAACAGCACGTAGATGACCCTGACGTACCCGCCGCGCCGAACGGCGCGGACGGGTACGCCAAGTGGACACAGATTGCGTTGATTTTGTTCCGCGTTGAGTTGGAGAAGAGTCTTCGTGAGACTGAAGACTACCTCAACGAGATGCCCGGTATCCTCGCCGTATTTGATCTCAACGAGGCACCACACTACAGTTCGTTCTGCCGGTGGGAAGACGAGTATCGGATGCGTGAACTCCGCCGCCTGCTCCGCGCTTCGGCGGAGCAGGCGGGCTGGAGTGGTGAAGCCGCAATCGATGCAAGTGGCTTCCAGCGTGATCAGACCAGCTATCACTACCGTGACCGTGCGAACTACTCGTTCCAGTCGATGAAGACAACCATCTTGATCGACGTGAACTCGCTAGCGATCAAAGACGTTCATTTCACGACACAGAAGGCGTGGGACGGCCACATCGGGATGCAGGTCTTCCGCCGGAACGCGGAAGACCTGCGTGTATTGTCTGCTGACGCGAACTACTCGTGGGGCGAACTCCGTGAGGAGTGTCGCTCGAACTCAACGCGACCACTGATCAAGCACAGGGAACAAACACCGTTGCAGAAGGCCCACAACGCCCGAATGACCGAGGATTACAACCAACGCTGGATGAGTGAGACGGGCTTCTCGCAGTTGAAAGAAGACGACGGCGAGAAGCTCCGCTCCCGGAGCTGGCACGGCCAGTTCCGGGAGCTGACTCGGAAGTGCATCGTCCATAACCTAACGCAGGCGGCGAGTTAGGGCTCGCCGCCTGCTCCCCTTCTCCGGACGTATCCGGGAGAGGCATCGCCGTCGTCACCGAAACAACGAAGCAAGATACCATAGTTTTGACCCTTCGGCAACCGCTGTCAGTAACAGCCGCTGTATCTTCTGACTGTAAGAACGCACCTCTGACAGCGTGAGACTACAAACAATCGACCCTACCCCGTCGCTGTCTTGCGTTCAACAAGGCAAATCAAGTGCAACGAGTCTACTTCATCGATATTGACAGTCCGTTCGTCAGTGCCGGTCACCGTGGCGAACCGTTGGGTGTCGGGATCGTCGAATTCGGGTGTGATCACTAAGGTGCGGTGCTCGGGATCGAGCAGGTAGTGGTTCGTTTTGAATCCCGCACTCGAAAACCACACCATCAACCACAGACACGCGCACACGATCACGTACGCGACGGCGGCACGAGAACCGAAGACAGTCATCGAACCGAGAACAACAAGCGGGAACACGACGAAGAGGCCGATCCAGAGGAAAGGGTGCATCGTCACGATGAACGCCGCGAATCGATGCGGAAGTCGACGCAAACCGTGGAGCTTCGTCTCCCAACTGAGGCGGGACTCTGCTTGTGCGGTGCTTGTGGAGGGCATATCGAACCACTCACGAGATATCGAGTTAGAAGTGGTGGTGTCAACTACTGTCTCGCGGATCCCAAGTGACCGCCAGATTAACGCGTTGGTCGAGGCTCTCTCCGAACGGGCAGGCTCTGTTGAAATCCTATTCGTTAGACATATGCCCGCTTGAAACAGCTGGTCACTGAAAGGTACAGAGCTCCCGACTGTCTTAGAATACCACCGAAATACTTCAGACACTACCCAAACCCGAGCACTTTCGCTACTCGAATAGTAATTCAGGAACTGATGCGAGGAGACCGAGGAACATAACGAGAATACCAACGGCGACTATTCGAAGTATCCCGGCTAACCGTCGTCGCTCTATAGGCAGCGATTCGGCGAATCCAGATAATCCAAGCGCGAGACCAGTAAAGAGGAAGAAGTGAGAACTATTGAGTACGATACTAGTGTACACCCACGCAAGGAGACAGATGGACGATAAGGACAAAAAGATGAATCCTTTCCTTCGCCCATCTGGCTTACGAAACACTATCCGCTGGAATATTCCCATACGTACAGGCAAGAGTTCGACCCGATAAAGTGTCTGGATGAATGAAATGTCGTTTTTACTATTTCTCTCCTCGTATTAACCCCCACCGGGTCAGAACATACCAATTTCTGATGATTTCAACAGAGCCAACGGAGATGAATACCCGGACAGTTGTTCGAGGAGTTATTGCTGGGCTCTCGGGAGTGGGGTTCGTGCTGATCTTTCTGTTTGTACAGACGAGACTGGTTTCACTGCCGGTTCTACTGGGGGTAGGGATTGCTACGATCATCGCCCTCTTCGCGGCTGGCGGGACGACAGCTGTCCGACGGCTGGCCGGACGTACGGAAACGACCACGGACGAAAAGCGGGAAACGGACTGGTGGCTTACCCGAGTCGAGCCAGCACTTGAGGACTCTTGGAATGCGTGGTCCGATATCGTGTTGGCGGTGTGTCTCGGTGCCGTTGGAATTGGATCGTTCGCACTCCTCGTTACGTCATCAACTAACGATCCACCACTAGGGCTTCTCATTACAGGGTTTCTGGGTATCAACAGTGCTCTCATTTCGCTCGCATTCGCCCTCGATTAATTGGCATACGCGACTCTATGATGGTGGAATAACGCGTCCAAAGCGGTGCCATAGAAATCTTGCCACGATTTCCATTTCACGCTTCAGTGATTGAACCCCTCGTTAGAACGAGTGTGCGTGTTGAGCAGATGTCCTCTGCCGTTACCGGTTATCCTGGCGTGGGCGCACCGGGTCCGGTCGGCTTTTCGTCATCCTCCGAGTCATCGCGATTAAGAATTGCATCTCGAACGCGGTCAAACGCTGATCTGTCTGTGTGGGCAACGAGGGAGTGCATACTGGACCCGTATGTTAGTTGTTGGCACCCTTAGGTCTGATGGGAGCGGTCACTCGGTAAGTGGTTTAACTGAACTGAACGATTCGATTCGCTGTGACTTGGGTGTGAGAATAGTTCTATGACACCGTTATAACGCGTCCAAAGCGGTGTCAAGATATTTTACCTACTGTAGAGACATCGAAGATATGAGTCAGGACTGGGACGGGACTAAGATCCCGGTGAATCACGCTGTTTCGATCGTTGTCCTTGCGAGTGCTATTGGTGGGGCTGTCGGGTATTTGTTCACGATTCATCTCATTGAGTCATTCGCGTCTGAACTCGAAGCGGTCTGGCTGACGACCGTTGTGTTTGCAAGTGCCGGGTTGTATCTGTGGGGCGCATTTCGATCGTAGTTCCGGCTGTCTCGGAACCACCTATAGTAACAATAGACCGATTATGACGACTGGTCCCCTCCAAGATTCAGTTGATATCCTCGCCGTCCCCGGGGAACGATTCCTGCGGCACAGGCCGTTGAAGGCCTCGTGCAGACACTCAGTTGTTTGTTGGAGTCGTCATCGCATTTTGTGGAAATTCTTCTTCGCCGACTACAACAGACGCCGTCGCATCGGTAGACACAGTGAACGAGAATTGGAGCTACTACTGATCTCAGATTCGAATGGATAGCTTCGGGATCAGTTTGACACAACGGGGAGAATATGGGCTTCTTGATTGAATTGGTCGATATGGAACTAGATTGGTTGTTGGAAGAGGATACACCAACGTATGTGTACGCGCTTTTTGGCGGGGTAGTCAGTATTCTGGTGGTGACTATACATAATCTGTTCGTCGGTGCAGAGCCGTATTATAACCTCTCGGGAGTGATTATTGGCAGTGCTCTCGCCGGATTTCTCGCCGCAAACGGGTCGGGTCAGTTCAAAAAAGCTGGTATGGGTGCTGGCGTTCTCGGAACGGTTCCTGCCTTTGCGTGGTCGTCTGGCTTTCTACGTGACTGGTTCCTCACGTCGGCTTCGGAAGGCGGGCTGGTATTCGGGGTTGTGCTTCTGTGTATGCTTGTCCTTGCTACGGGGATATTAGCGATACTGATCGGAGTTTTCGGCGGCTTCTTGGGTGGATGGATTGCGGGGAAGGTCAATCCAGAAATCTGTGGATAAAACTCGACAGCACGCCTCTTCAGTAGTCTCAGTTCTCTATCTCAATGTCGGCAGATCGGGAAATGCTGGTGGTGTAAATCGGTCGTAGATCCCATAGGCGATTGATACGGTTCCAAGTGCGGCGAAGCCGTATCCCATCACGAGTGATGCTCCCGAGCCAGCGATATTATGCAGTCCCCACGTGAGGACCATCGCTCCGAAGAGCACACTCCACGCCCAAGATGTGCGGAACGGACGATACGGGAGTGCTACCAAAACTGCGATAATCAATCCAACCCACACGTAGCTAGCCGGACTGTAGACCCTGATCATATAGTCCGAATCGTAGGCAAACCCCACGACGAACAGGCTTAAGAGCGCGACTGAGGTAGCGAGTCCGAGTCGATCGATGTGTTGCACGGAAGGCATTATAGATACTATATCGGAAGTGCGTGGAGCACGATTTCGTGGAGTGTGACGGTCCAGACCATCGCGTGTGTGACTGCCGTGACCACGAGGTTTTCCGTGCGTTCGTACGCGTACCCCCAAGCCAACCCGGGGATCACTGTGTCGATCCCCCAGTAGAGGCTGCCACCGAAACTCACGCCTTGAGTCATCAGTCCGACGAGGAAATGCAGCACACCGAACAATAGTCCGGCGAAAATCACGACACCAAGTGTATCGAAGGCAGCGCGAAGCCGACCTTGAACGATTCCGCGGTAGACAAGTTCCTCAGCCGGCGCAGCGAACAGATACATCCCGACGAACGCGACCGGCCAGAGCAAGGGTCGAGTCTCCAAGGCGAGTTCTTCCATCCCGGTCCCTGGCTGTGGATGGGGGAGTCCGACCGCAGCTAGTACTGGCGGGAGAACGACTCCTTGGGCCGCGAAGAGGAGCGGCAGCGCGACGATCCAGCCGAAGTCTTCGAGCGTCGGCCGTCGGATCTTGACGTACCGATCCCAATTCCCCTGCCATACTAGGTACGCAACGGCGAAGCCAGCGAATCCAACTTGGATATAGTTCCCTTGAAGAACGCGAACGACGGGTGAATCACCGAGATTGAGTACCGATACGAAGCCTCGCATCGAAATGACGCCGATGAGGCCGGCGAGCAGCGCGCCGACGGTGATCCCGAGTCCGGCGACAACCGCACGAGCCTGTCGGCGGCGCCTCGTCTCCAACGCTGCCGAGATGGCGGACGAGAGACTCATAGCGAATCACATACCGACACGACATCTGAGCAGTTCAGGGTGCCCTGCCTACGGAGTGACGACGACCGATCCCGCTGGTCAGGGCCCGAAATCGATGTGTGGAGGGCTGGCATAGTTGCTCCGTTGCGATCAGGAATGCGGATCAACTCCGCGCGTTGTCTCGTGTCCACCGCGAGACGGGTGTTCGGTCGACGCCTGCTGGGAGGGCATATCCACTACTCGACCGTAAACGAGAAAAGGATAATTCAGACTGAAAAATTGATTTTAGACAGTGTCGGCTGTGGGTTACGAACCGTCACGGATCGCTCGACGACCGAAGCCGGTCGATTCGATCCCCGAGGGCGACCTTGATAGAGAGGGGATTCGGAATGCGTCGTCGTGTCGGTTCGAGGGCGTGTACGTCGGCGTACTCGCCCAGCGCATCAGCAACAGTCGTTCGCCCGACCTGTTCGGCAGCATACTCGTCAGCCGTACGGATCCGCCGTTGCGAGAGCCAAAACCCAACGAGAATTGATCCGAGTGCGAGACCGAGTAACGGCCACCGTGGGCCGATACCGATAACTGACGCAATCAGTACAATCCCAGCCACGAGAACCGTCCCGACCCTGACCTCGAAGACGTAGGTTCGAAGTTGCCCGGCCTCGATCGCCAGCAACGCAGTGGCGGTCTCGTCGTCGAAAGCGTCGAGAAACGTGCTCGTGACGAAGAGACGACGGTAGGTTGGCGGACCGCGGACGAGCGTTTGCGCCGTTTCCTCGTTTTCGGTGTCGAGGATCCGCACGTCTCGAACGGTGAGGCCTGCGCGATCACAGAGCCGCGCCAATCGATCAGCAGTGTCTCCAGTCGGCTTCGATGTCGAGCGAAGGACGACGATCAACCACGGTGCCGCGTACAGCATCCCAAGCAGGAGCACTGCGAGCCCGACAGCGAGGGCGAACGGTGAGGACTCGATTGAGCCTACTTGCAGTGGGATGAGCACCACGGAGAGAAGCGCACTTACTCCGATAACGTACCGCGTCATCTTCCAGATCGACGTACTGGTGGCGAGATCAATGTCACGCACGTCCCGGATGCCCCGTACCGTGGGGAAATACGAGACGATCCAGACACAACCGGCGGCGAGGAACGTGACGAAATCCGCGAGAATTCCGGTCATAAGGTCCGGCGCGGCGGGTAGTCCCGTGAGGATTGCAGCGCCGAATCCTGTGAGGGCGAACACGGCGTAGGCGAGCAGTGTGTACGGGAAGAGGACAGCTGCATACAGCAGCCGGTACTTTCCGACGGGGTTCCCCAGCCGGCGAACGACAGCGCTACCGATCGCTCCGAGGAGACCCCCGACGAGTGCGAGCCCCACGAGCGCGGCAATCGCAGCACCGACCGAAGGCGGTGTCGCTTGGAGGGCGAACATATCTGCGTCTTCCCGTACCCCGCACTAAAATCATAGCGGAGTACGGCGAAGGTCCGACCGAGGAACAGGTCGATCGCTCAGAGGCTGTTTTCATTCTCCCCGGTTTTTATACGTAGACTGACCGAATCACATCGTATGCCCTCCATCACACGACAAAACAGCCTGACGCCGCTCACGGAGAGTGGCCGACGCCGATCGACTGGCGGTGCCGTAGCATGTTCGGCACGCAACGGAACCCGGTCCGCTCGTGACCAGTCGAACGGTGACCGTTCAGGATGACCTCGAAATACCGACGCGGCTTCGAGATCACCCGTGGCAGTCTCCGCATCTTCACCCAGCGACCGACGCTGCTGATCCTTCCGGCCTTGAGCCTCCTTGCAGTCGGGAGTGCCTTTGCTATTCTGGGAGCGATCGTCTTCGAACAGGGGCTCGTCGAGTCGCTTCTCCTCAATGACCTCTACAAGTACAGTGCGTTGTTCTGTGCGATAGCGATCTCGTCGAGCGTAGCGACGTTTTTCAACGCTGCCGTGGTGCACTGTGCGGCGCAACTGTTCGATGGGAATCCGACATCCGTTCGAGATGGCCTCGCCGCGGCGTGGCGCGCCCGCCGGCAGATCGCTCTGTGGGCGGTCACCGCCGCGACGCTCGGCACGGTCTTGTACATCCTCGACGAGAAGTTCGGCGTGGTCGGGAGCCTGACGCGGGCGGTCTTCGATCTCGCGTGGGCGCTCCTGACGTTCTTCATCGTGCCGGTCATCGTCCTCGACGAGCGCCGGAGCCTGCGTCGGCAACTCCGTCGGAGCGGATCACTCTTCCGAGACACGTGGGGGGAAAGCGTCTCCGCCACGCTCGGCGTGAGTTTCGTCTTCCTGATCGTTGCGCTCCCCGGCGTCGCGCTGGGAGCGGCTGGATACTTCGTCCTCGATGGCGTGGTCGCCGTGGGCGCGCTCGTCGGTGGCGGCGGGATCGTCGTCGCTGCAATCGTGGGTTCGCAGACGGCATCCGCGGTCGTCCGGACCGCGCTGTACCGCTACGCGACGACGGGTAACCAAGTTGGTCCGTTCGAGGGTCGGGATCCGGATACGGTCTTTCCTGAGAACTGACGATGCCGATCTACGACCGGCGGCCCCCGTCGGAGTACGAGGCCGTCGATCGGTGGGACGGCGGGATCGGATGGCTCGCACACCCGAACGAGACTGGTCGCCGGACGAGTCACGCCGTCGTCGGCGCGGACGGTGGCGTGTGGGTGATCGACCCGCTCGACGCACCGGGGATCGACGAGGAACTCTCGGCACTTGGCAACGTGCGCGGCGTTCTCGTCTGTTCGAACTATCATGTCCGTGACGCCGACAGGTTCGCCGCGCGTCACGACGTACCGGTGTACTGCCCCTCGTGGCTTTCCCGCGCAGTATCCAAACTCGATTCTCCGACCGACTCGGAGACGGATACGGTCGGTACTTCCGGGTTCGAGTTGCGTCGCTGCCGCCCGTTTCCGGGCTGGTCCGAAGTGGTTGCGTACCGTGAATCCGACGAGACGCTCTACGTTCCCGACGTACTCGGGACTACACCATTATTCACAGTCGGTGCGGAGCGACTCGGGATGTACCTCCTGTGTTGATTCGTTCCTCCCCGAGCCGTGTTCGATGGCCTCTCCCCAAACAGGGTCCTCGTCGGACACGGAGCTGGCGTCTTCGAGAACGCCTCGACTGCCCTTGCGACGGCACTTGAGGGCGCACGCCGACGGTTGCCCGCAGCAATCCGCTTGAACGGATGGGAACAGCTCCGGGCGCTGACAGCGGCACTGGTGGACTGAGGAAGCATTCTCCTCGGAGAGAATAGCCAATACAAGCCCTCATATTGCTTAAATCTGGTTTTGATACTCCAGTCGTTCTAATATGTGGCACCGGTAAGTCGTAGACACGATGGTCCTCGTCTCCGCATTCAAAGACGGATACACTGCCCTCCGAGCGAATCCGATCCTGCTCGTCGCCGGTCTCTTCGTCGGGGGTGGAAGCCAACTTCAGTACGTTGAGCACCTGATTGACTCACCGTTGGTTTCGGCAGGCGCATCACTTGCGTGGCTGGTCGTTTTCCCGTTCGTACTCGGTGGCTTCCTCGGAACTGCCCGTGCCGCGGTCGAAGGGACAGACGCATCGGTCTCTCACTTTGTCACTGCCGCGCGGACACATTACCTCCGACTTCTCCTTGGTACTGTATTGTTCGTGGTTCTCGTCTTCGGAACCGCTATCGGGCTCGGACTCGTCGGATTCGTCCTCGGGATCGGGTCAATGGCACTCGCAGCGATACACGAGATGGCCGCTTTCGCCGCGGGTGTCGTCTCCCTACTCCTCTGGCTGATGGCCATCCTCGCCGTCATACTGTTCGTACAGTTTTACGATGCGGCGATCGTCATCGAAGACCACAGCGTTACGGATGCGTTCCGCAGAAGTGTTGGACTCGTCCGCTCAAATCTCAAAAGTGTGGTCGGATTCTCGCTGGCCTGGCTCGTCCTGTTGAACGCCTTCCTCATCCCCGAGTACCTGCTCCAATTGACCCTGACAGACGCTGCTCCAGCTGACGTATTACCGGTCGACCTCGGTATTCCGATAGCTGTCCTACTTCCGATCGGAATCGTGCTGTCGGCGGTTGGCTTCGCGTACTTATATACGGTGTACACGGCGTACTACCTGCGATTAATCGCTATCTCTCCCATCACCACGGAATCAGTATGACCACTCACCAACAACTACGTACGACGGTTTCGAACAGCCACTGAGCAGAACAGATCCCGACGACTCACCTCACCATTCACCTATGGAAACGCTGCTACCCGGACAAACCACCGCTGGCGACAAAATGGTTACGCCGTATTGGAATCTGCTATTCCCACAGCCGACAGGCGGTCCTGCTCGTGATGCGGTGCGGTCGCTGTCTAGCGATAGCTGACGCTACGGAGGGCCTCGGCCGGCCACTGAGGGCCGCCCACTTGGCGGCCCTCAGTTCCCTCGTCTATGCGCTCACACCAGGTGGATCGTATACGTCTCCCCGATCAAGCATATGGTAGATCGACACCAGCATCTTCCGAGCTGCCGCTACGATTGCTTTCTGTGAGTTCTTCCGGCTTGCTAACCGGTCATAGAACCGACTCAGATACTCGTCGTTACACGTATGGACTGCAGTATTAGCTGCTTGGACGAGCAGCCATCTTACACGACCTGATCCACGTTTCGAGATGCTCCCTTCGATCCGCGAGTCGCCTGACTCGCGGATCACCGGATTCAATCCGACGTAACTAACCACCTCCTTGTCTCCGTCAAACCGGTCGATGTCGCCTAACTCCGCATAGATCGTCAACGCCGTATAGTAACTCACGCCAGGAATCGTCATCAGCAGCTGGGTCTCCTTCAGAGACCCAGCGCGTTCTTCAATCGTCTTCTCGAGCTTCTGAATCTCGTCGGTGAGCGACTCGATCAGGTCGAGATACGACTCAAGCAACGCGTCGAACGGCGTCGGGAGCGAGAGTTCCCGCAGGAACTCTCGTCCCCTCGCAGTCAGTGGTTTCACGTCTTCAGTGATACCGTGATCGGAGAGGAGTCCGTGGACTTTGTTGGCGTACTTGGTACGATTTTCGACCAACGTTTGTCGCCCGCGCACGAGTGCGCGGGCTTCCCTCACTTCCTCGGTCGGAACATAGCTCTCAGGCACCGAATTCAGCCGCAACATTCGCGCGAGTTCTTTGGCGTCGACGCGGTCAGTTTTCTTGTCGGTGTCTGCGATCTGGTTGATTTTTTTGGGATGAGCAACGGTCACATCCAAGTGCTCCGACAGCGTATCGTGGATGTGGTAGTAGTTGGAGGTCGCCTCAAGCACAGCTTGTGCGCCGGCGTACCGCTGGGCGAGGTCGTCGAGGTTCGCGTTCTTGACGCGAACCTCTTCGACAATCTTCCCAGCCTCATCCATCACTGCCACCTGTGCGTACCGTTTGTGGACATCAATTCCGAGGTACATAGTCTGTTCACCCGGGACGCCAGTGCGTGAAGCAGAGATTCACCTATTCGGGCTTTCCCGGATGCCGCGCCGCGCGGCATCCGGGCTGTCACGCCCATGACTCGGCTTCTTTCGCACACGGACCAGTCAACACGACGTGCTCTGTAGCACGGAATAGCGGTCGGTCTCTTGCGCCCCATATCTTGTTTCACGCTCTCCTAGGGTAGCAGCGTTTCCATCAAGTCAACACACCAATGCCACAACTCCTTCCGACCCAAACGGACGCCGCCGTCGAACGAAGCGATACCCCCGCCGTCCTGAGTCTCGATGACGAGGCGACGAGAGACGTGATCGAAGCGTTGTCGTCCGAGACCGCTTACGAGATTTTCCAACTGCTCAACGAGACCCCGGCGACGCCAGCCCGAATCGCCGAACAACTGGACCAGAGCGTACAGAACGTGCACTATCACCTGTCGAACCTCGAATCGGCCGGTGTGATCGAGGTCACTGACACGTGCTATTCGGAGAAGGGCCGTGAGATGAGCGTCTTCGTCGTTTCGGAAGACCCGACGCTGCTCTTTCTCGGCACCGAGGACGATCGGCCGAGTCTCAAGCGCGCGTTCAAATCCTTCGCCTCGCTACTCGGGCCGCCATCAATCCTACTTGCCGCCGGAGAATCCATCTCACACTTCGTCACTGGGGAATGACCGAACACACCGACGCATCGGTCCGAAGGGCTTCTACTGTCGCCGACCAAACCACGTGTGACGTGGCACCAACGATCAAAGCCAGAGACGACATCGATGGCTGCGGTTGTCTCGAATGCCGAAACATCGAGACGACCACCATCAACCGGACCGTCCTCGACGCACTCGTCTGGTCCGTGCGCCTGTTTCGATCCTATCCGTCGATTGTCGTCTTCGCCGGCGTGATCATCCTCATTAACCGACTTCTCGAAACGAATGCCGTCACCGTGCTCCCGACGCCTGCGGTCGGCGTGGTCGAGGCTGTGACGGCGTTCGCGTTCATCATCTCGATTCGGGCCTACGTAGGAACGATCGTCGCCGGCGAACTCACTGGCAAGTCCGTCACGATACGTGAGGGACTGCGTCGAAGCATCGCTCGGACACCGGCGTTAGTCGGCGTCGTCCTTCTCGTGGTGTTCTCCGTGATGACGATCCCGTTCTTCCTGTCGCTTCCGCTCTTCGTTCTAGTCGGCGTTATTCCGGGCAATCCGGTAGAAATGGTTGGTTTTCCTGTCGCTGCAGCGGTCGGTGGGATCGTATTTGCCGTCCCGTTTCTCCTCCTCCTGTTCAAGTTCTGGTTCGCACCCGAAGCGTGCGTCATCGGGAAGTACGGCCCGATCGAATCACTGTGGGTTAGCTGGCGCATCACGACGAACTACCGCGGAAAGTTCCTGCTCATCCTCGTAATCGTAGTTGGCAGTGCACTCAGCCTTTATTTGCCAACAGTTCTTCCCGATCTTGGGACGGGGCTGGCGCTGGTGCCACCCGCTTTGGACGTGATCTCATCAAGCATCGGTGAACTACTCTCGATCGTGTGGGCCAGCGCGTACGCGCACATCTACGTCCAGGGCGTCGTTTCGTGAACCGGCAATCGTGCTTGGAAGTCAATTCCCCTGGATCGCATCGATAACGATCGCGGCGATCACGATCGGTTCTGTCGGGACTGAACTCGTATCAGTGAGCGTGATCTCGTACTGATCGAAGTCGAATAGAGCGAACTCGCCCTCGATAGAACCGACTGAACCACCCTCTGAATCGGCTATCTCGTACTTGTGAGCGATGCCTTGACCGACCGGCAGGAGTTTCCGTGCGAGGGTGAATAATGCGCCACGAGAGGATATCGTGGCAAGCAGCGACCGGTCGTCGGGGTCGCGGAGCCGCCACGTGTCTTGCAACAGCGAGAGGTCGTTATCGAAGATAAGGAGATCCTCGTCGGTACGGCTGTCCGTGAGGAGATAGTCGCCGGCGATGTCCCACGTGTCGATGGCCTTCACGTGACAGATCTCAGTTCCGTCGGCGTCGACGAACGGGAACTCGTCTTTTTCCTCGTACATCTGGTACGTGGTGCGAAAAAGCGTGTCACCCGCAACGTCCCTCGCTTCGTACTCGGGCCGAAAGTTCTTATCGCGTCCCGTCTGCTCGACAGTATACTGGCTTCCGGAGAGATCGATCGCGGACAGTCCATACTGTTGGAGGGCTGTCATCGTTCGATATTCTGCATCATAACAAAAGTAACTACTGCCTGGGCTTTGTTAAAATCCTCTTACTGCGTTGCAATATGCTAAGATTCCTGGTTTGGATTAAATCCGTGAAAATTGGCAAAGAGAACAGATGGTCTATCTCGATTCTCTGGTGATCTATGCGCCGAACGAATGTCGCTCGATCGTTCCGAAACGCATAGGCGAACAGTGTGACAACCACTCTCTGTGATTTATGCCCTCCACTAACGATGACATCGCCATTCAGACGACGGATCTCAGGAAGACCTACGGATCCGAGGTGGCCCTTGATAGCCTGTCGCTTGCAATCTCCACAGGAACCGTCTATGGGTTTCTCGGCCCGAACGGCGCGGGAAAAACGACCACGATGCGGCTCCTTACCGGCCTTACACAGCCAACAAGTGGATCTGTCCGTGTCTGTAGTGTCGACGTAGCCGACCGACGTGCCCTCACTCCACACGTCGGCTACCTCCCCGAAACGCCACCGCTTTACGAGGAATTCAGCGCTCGTGAACAACTTGAGTACGTTGCCGATCTCCGCGATGTCCCGCAGGATGTTGCCCGCGAACGGATCGACGAGTACCTCGATCGGTTTGATTTGACTGACGACGCCGACAAACGAATCGAAGCGTACTCCAAGGGAATGCAGCAGAAAACCGCGTTCATCCAGAGCGTCCTGCACGATCCGGATGTCCTATTCCTTGATGAGCCGACATCAGGGCTTGATCCACGCGCGGCTCGCACCATTCGGGAGTCCATCACCGCCTTTGCCGATCGGGGGACGACCGTGTTCCTCTCGACACATATCCTCCCTGTCGTCGAAGCCGTTGCCGATGAGGTCGGCGTGTTGTTCGACGGGAGACTCGTTACTGAGGGGACACCCACAGAGGTGCAGGAACGTGCGGAGACGGGTGAGAGCGGATCGTTGGAAGATGCGTTCCTCGCTGTCACCAGCGAGCACGAAACACGGGCACCCTCCGTGGAAGAATGAGCCTGCAACGCGACGTTCGTCACGGGATCCGAATCGGCAGAGCGGAGTTCGTTCGGAGCTTCCGAGGGTACCTCGAAAATACACGGCAGCTTGTCGGGTTGGGGATTGCGGTATTGTTCTTTGGCGGGAGTCTGCTGTTTGCGCTCCCGACCGCGTACCTGCTCGGTCGAACTGCACGCTCCGTCACTGCGATTCCATTCTTCGGGCCTGCTGCGAGCGCTATGCCTGTTGTGCTTGTCCTGTTGGCGGTGCTCAGAACACTGGAACGGATCGGCAGCATCGAAGCTGAAGCCCTCGTCTTGACGACAGTCCACCCACGTGCGGTGGTCTTCGGGCTCATCACCGCGGAGATCGGACGGCTTCTCCTGTGGTTCGGGCTTCCCCTCGGGGCGTTTGCCGCCGCGTTCGCGCTGGGATTAGGGGCACCGGCACTCGTCGTTACGGGCGGGCTTGTCGCACTACCACTCGTCTGCTGTGCTGCCGTCTGGGGATACGCTGGTGGGCTCGGTATCCTGCGACTCCTCCGACATCTCCCTGCTGTGCGTCGCCTTCTGAAAGTAGGTGGCGCTCTCATAATGGTCGGGATCGTGGTCGCCTCGCAGTTCGTCGGGCAGTACATCGTCGAGGCGGACCGCTGGATACAGTGGCTGCTCTCGATGACGACGTACGACCCGCTCATCGAGTACGTTGCGCTTGCCTTCACCGGAACCCCACTCGCACGCCCGGCGTCGATCCGTTCGATAGCGGTGCTCGGTGCGATGCTTGTATTGACACCGATTGGACTCGCAGTCGCCACCAAACAGGCATCTACCCTCTGGTTTACGGACGCACCGGCTCGGAACACGTCGAACCAGGTACGCAGATCAAGCGGTGGCTTCACTGCGCCGCAGCCGTTCGCGTGGACCAACGCGGGTCGAATCGCGTGGGGTGTTCTTGTACGCGCTCGCCGACGACCACAGGAACTGAGTCACCTTGTGATGATCCTCTTTTTCATCGGTCCGGTTGGAACGACCGTCGTTCAGTCGTCAGGTGATGCAATCGGCGTTCTCATCGCGGGGACGGGCGTCGGTCTCGGGACGTTCCTCGCGGGAGCGACCTTCGGATTGAACCCGCTCGGGGACGATCGACCCCAGTTACCGCTCCTGTTGCTTACCACAACCTCGCCACGAGCTCTCGTCCGCGGGCGGTTGCTCGCCGGCATTGCCGTTGGTCTCCCGATTGCCGTTCTCATTCCGCTTGCGTCGGTCGGTCTCGGAACACCGGTGCTGCGAGCTCTGGCCTTCGCAGGGGTCGGAGTCGGTACCTGTCTGGCCGCGGCGATGTTCGCGCTCGGCATCGGTGCGGCGTACCCGATCTACGAGGAGCGTGAGTTCTGGGGTACCGAAACGGTCGTTCCGTCGACGCTTGTGATGATAGGATACCTGTTTGTTGTCGGTGGGGGCACGGTTCTTGGACTGTTGATGATCTGGTTTGCGGCACCGGCAATCTCGTCTTGACGCCCGTCTTCCTCGTGGGCTTCGGGATGTACCTCTTGTTGACGGTAGGAGTGCCGTATGGAGCGTACTACTGCGCAATTCGACGATATCGACGCTATACGTTCGATTGATTGGCTCGGTACAGATAGTCGAGGCTTGAGGCTTTCCTGCACAATCCATTAACACGATCCACAGAGCATTCACTTACGGTTTCGATTCACGCAGACCCGCGCGGCTGATGGTGAGTGTTTGCGCAGTGTTCTGCATACTGACATAGAAAGAACGGGGGACGGGGATTACAGTGACCGACCCGGGACGATCTTTTCAACCGGTTTCAACTTTAGCCTCTGAGCGCCTCCACCGGAAGGTCGTTTGCTGCCTTCCACGCGGGGTACAGCCCGCTCAGGACGCTCGCGGCCACAGCGAACCCGAACCCATACCCGAGATACCGGAGGCTGGCCCACTCGAATACAAGGGTTGGATCGCCCGCGAGCACCTCGAAGATCACGAGGCCGGTGCCGAGCGAGGCCGCGGCGCCGACCACGCCACCGATCACACCGAGGAACGCCGCCTCCGCCAGGATCATCCGGAGTACTTCGCCCCGGCGGATGCCCACCGCGCGGAGGACGCCGATCTCCCCGCGGCGTTCGATCGTACTCATCAACATCACGTTGAGGATGGCGACGCTAGCAACGACAAGCGAAATCGCTCCGATCCCAAGAAGCGCGAGGTTGAGTGTGTTGAAGAAGGAGTTTACGTTCTCCTGGACGCCCGCGAAGTTCGTGATCGCTAGCTCCTCCTCGTCACCCTCGTTGAACCGGGATTCGAGCGACGAGACGATCTCCTGGGCTTCGTCACCGTTCGCAGCGACGATGGTCACCGAATCGTAGTGTTCCTGCTCGTCAAGCGCCGAGATCGGAACAACGAGTTCGTTCCCGCCGCCAAACCCGTCCTCGGATTCGATGATCCCTTGCACGCGGTAGAGCCGCCCATCGTACGTCACTGGATCACCGAGTTCGATCCCTAGCCGCCGCGCGGTCCCGTTTGTGAGGAGCGCACCGGATCGCAACCGTTCCGGGGAGTCGCCAGCGGAGACGGTGTACAGCGCGTCTGCGTTCGTTACCCCGGTCACGCTCACGAACGTCTCCTCGCCGTCACGCGAGGACAACGTCGTACTGTTAGTTTTCTCGGGGACGACGGGGGCGTCAGCGACGACGCTTCGGATCGCTTCGACCTGCTCGTCGGTCACGCCGTCAGTATCGCTGTCCGCTCCCGATCTGACGGTCACCTCGTTAGCAAGACTACCAAGGTCGGTTGTCGCCTGCTGTTGGAGCGCGACGCCGGCGATTCCTAGCGACGCAATGGCGACGACTCCGATCACGATCCCGAGGGTTGCGAGAGCGGTTCGAACTCTGTTCCGGCCGAGGTTGCGCCACGCCATCCCGAAACTCGGGAACCGCCACACCAGGTCGGTGATCCGGCTCACTGGATCACCCCGTCCACGAGCCGCACCACCCGATCAGCGTATTCAACCAACTGTTCGTCGTGAGTCACGGCTACAATGGCGATATTCTCGTCCTCTTTGAGTCGAGTGAGTTCGTCAAGGATCGTCCGGCCGGTGTCCTGATCCAGATTCCCGGTCGGCTCATCAGCCAGCAGGATGTCGGGTTCGTTGATCAGTGCTCGAGCGATGGCGACTCGCTGTTTCTGTCCGCCCGACAGTTCCTCAGGGGTGTGTTCGAGCCGGTCGCCGAGGCCGACCCGACGGAGCAGGTCAACCGCGCGATCCGAGCGGTCCCGGGTGGTGTCCCACATCGACGGGAGTTCCACGTTCTCCACCGCGGTGAGCATCGGCAGCAGGTGAAACGCTTGGAACACGAACCCGATCTCCGAGCGGCGCTCCTCGGTCAGTTCGTCCTCCGAAAAGTCGGTCACGTCGCGGCCGTCGAGACGGACCACCCCCTCCGAGGGGGTGTCAAGCAGGCCGACCAGGTTGAGCATCGTGCTCTTTCCCGAGCCGGAGGGCCCGATCACCGTGACCATTTCGCCGCGTTCGGCCTCGAAGTCGATGCCGGCGAGCGCTTCGATCACCTCTCCGCCGGTGTGGTACCGCTTGACAGCGTCTTCAAGCTCGATGACCGTCATTGGCTGCGCCATCGGTAGAGCGCGACGCCGCCCACGATGCTGGCCACGGCGATCGCGCCGACGACGAGCCGGAGCGGGAGCCCGCCGGAGCCGTCCGAACCGGGACCACCGGGGCCGTCGCCCGAAGCGGCGTCGCCGGGTGATGCGCCGACGTTTGGCGACGCGGACACGCTGGTCGTCAGGTCGACCCGCTGGGTGGTCGTCACGCGCTCGTTATCCACGATGTACGTGATCTCGACCGGGACCGACGACACGTTCCCGTCGGTCTGTGCGGTGAGTTCGAAGGTGGCGAACTCGCTAGCTTCGACGGCGCCGACGAAGTACTCGCCCGACGGGGGTGCGGGACGCACGTCGTCGGCGTCACCGATCCGGACCAGTACCGAGTCGGCGTCGGTGCTGCCGAGGTTGGCGGCGTCACCCTGGATTGTCACCCCGGTGCCGGCCTGCGAGGCCTCAATGGCCGTGAGCCGGATCTCGCCGGGAACCTGCGTCTCCTCGTCGATGTCGACCGTGAGCGACGTGTTGTGGCTGTCGCCCGCGGCGGTGTACGTCGCGGTGAACTCCACGGTGTCCGAACCGACATCGTCGGTGTCGAACGCGGTGGTCCGGCTGGATTCCGGGGGCACGTCGTAAACGAAATTCCGGTCGAAGACCTCGCCGTCGACGGCGGCGGTGATCTCGACATCGGAGAGGTTGGTGTTGCCGAAGTTCGTGAGCGAAACCTCGGTCGTCCCGGAGTCGTTCTCCAGCGTCGTCGCCGACAGATCTGCTTTCACTGTCGGTTTGGACACATCGACATAGACCGGGTAGGTATAGGAGTGGTACTCGCCGTCACCGTCCTGCACCACCAGGTTGAGGTCAAGCCGCTTCTCGCCGGGGGTCTCGAACGTAGTCGAAATCGGTACTGAGAGGGAACCGCCCGGAGCGACAGAGCCGACCTCCTCTACCCGGGCGAACTCCTGGGTCGTCCCGGGAGTCCGGACGTAGAGATCACGGATATCAACGGTCGTGTCGCTGTTTTCCAGGTTCGAGATCGTCGCCTCGATCGTGACCTGCTCGCCGGTGTTTGGATCGTCGGGTGTCACCGTCACCGACGACAGCTGTACGGCCGGGTTCGCTGCCGACACCGCAACGGCACCCGTGCCTCCGATCAGTACGAGGAGGGTAACGAACAGTCGTGGAAGAGGGGACCAACGCATCGGCAGCGATTAGGAGCTTCATATAGTAGATACTGCCGATTTTGAGATCCCGAGCGCGACCAATTACGCGAGGCCATACCCCATATCGAGGATAGCGTCTGGAAAGCCGAGCAACGCAGGGATGATCATACAGGATCGTTCTCTGAGACTACCAAGGTATTTGCGGAGCACAAGAGTGAACTGAGGAAATAGCAGACGATACCGATACTACGTCGTCAGACGAGGATGACGAACGGCGGGATCGATTAGACAAACCCATCAATATCGTTCTGGAAGTGCGGCGCCTGATATGAGACTGGCCAAAATAGAGACTCGCTGACTTACTGACACCGATCTGCCGTTTGAACCCAGCATTGAGCTACCCACGACTAAACAGCAGTTGCTGAATCGCGTGCAGTTAGCGTTTCGGCGATGGAACGGACACGACTCAGAACTCCGTGCACCGGGTGCACACAGTTTAGAGCCAGTAAGAGAACCAACCGAATCTGTCCTCTTTCCCACTTCAGCAACTACTGTAAAGTCGTGGGATTCAGCGTGGACTCCCGTTCTGGCCTCTGACGAAGCAGGAGAATAGCCTCCGTCCACGTTCACCATCCCGCTGTTCAAGCGCACGCCCAAGGGTGCGCCTGTATTGATCATTTGGATACCCCAAACTGGAAGAATCGCCGTGAAAGCCTCAGGGGGTCGTTTGCTCCTCGATGTCGGTACTGCGGCTGTCCCACCATCGGATCCCAGCAACGATCCCAGTTAGGAAAAATCCGGCTGCGAGCCCCACGACGAGTATCTCGGGTACCCCCGAGACTGCAGTTGAAATCTGCAGCAGACTGTATGCGAGCCAGAAAGCACCCACGGACACGACTGCCAGGAATTGTTCCGGAGATTGACTGCCGGTCAGGTAGCGATACGTAGCGATTCCGAGCACGAGCAGCCACGCGACGCCTAAACCCGCACCGAGGGTCGCGTCTGGAATTCCGAGCAACGCGGGGACGATCATATAGGACCGTCATCCGGGACCACCAAGCCATTTGTGGGACACAAGAGTGCATTAGGATATGACAGATGATACCGATACTACGTCGTCAGACGAGGAGTATGAACAGCGGGGTCGATTGGACAGGCATCAATATCGTTCTGGAAGTACTGGGCCTGATATGAACCACACCGAGAATAGTTCTCGTTGACTCATACCCTGCCGGATGGATGGCACTACATTCTTTCCATACGTTCGGTGCCGCTGGCACGACGGTCGAACACGTCGAGAATCGGTTCGGGGTCGTACAAATGTGAAAGCCGTAGTTCACGGTCTGGACACTCGATCACGACAGTTAATGTGTCGAGCCATCGGTCGATTCGATCACGTTCGACGCGGAGCCCGGTTTCGTCCCACGGTTCGATCCGCCACAGACGCGTCTGGAAGAACCGATCGTACGCGACAACCGCGTCGTCGGAACTGCGGTACTCAACAGCGCCGTACCGCAACCCGTAGTCGATCGTGAGAAGCCCCATCGGCACGACGAGACTGGCTCCGACAAGGGAGAGAACGATGTCCCAGACGCGGCCGAGCGCGAAGAGGAGCGAAACCGTGAGGATGAACCCGCTGACGACCAGCGCACCCGGATGGCGCCGAACGTTCGACGGGGAGAGACCGCCGAACAGTCGTCCCCGGGCGGCCGGCCGCATCCGATCGCCCACTGCACTTACTGGTTCGATCGTCTCCTCGGTTGGTGGCTCGTACGCCCATCCGAGTTCGAGCGCGGACGCCTCGTCGAAGGCGACGAGTCGGTTTCGGTACAGGCCGCCGAGATCGAAGCTAAACTTCACGAGGACGATCCCGACGAGAATCGGAGGACCGACGAGCGTCGGATCGATGGCCGTGATCGGATCATCACCGGAAACAGAGTCTGCGGCGAGTCCGACGAAAGTTGCTGTGAGCAGTCCTCCGATCCCGATCACTCCACTACGAATGAAAATGCCTTGAATCGCTGTCTGCGCGCTGTGGTCGCGGTATCCCTGCCGATAGAAGTACTCAACGAGCGTCGAAGCTCCTTCGCTGAGAAAGATGCCGACTGAGGAGAGTACTACCATTTCTAGCGCACTCGATTCAAGCGTGTTGGGACCGACTACCCCAACGGTCGTGACACCCACGAAAAACCACACGAGTGTGAAGATCGGAATGGTAACAGCGAGGACAGGTAGTGTCGATAGCTGAATCTCGACGTTAGTGAACGGGAGCGGGACTGCAGTTCGTTTGCTCGCTAGTGCGCCTGCGAATAGCGGGTCAGAATCAAATTCCGAGGGTCGGCCAGCAAATACGGCTTTTACAAGCGCCCAAAATGAAAGGATCCCGAGTTCAAACCAGTACAGAAAGACCAGTGCAGCGAGATCCCACCCGAGGGCAACAACTCCGATGAGCGGCAGTGCGTTCGCAACGATAATGGCAGTCGTCTCAGACGGCGGGGTGTAGTGCTGTAGAGTTTTACCGGAGACCATTTCTTGAATTTCTAATGCCTTGTTTTGCCGCTAGCTGACTGTAGTTTCAGACGCTCTCACAGGAAAATACCGTCAAGCTAACCGGGAATTGGACGCCGTCTGGCGATATGGGATCGCTCAGACGGCTCGCTCGGATGTGTCGAGATCTTGCCAAACAGCACGTAGATGACCCTGACGTACCCGCCGCGCCGAACGGCGCGGACGGGTACGCCAAGTGGACACAGATTGCGTTGATTTTGTTCCGCGTTGAGTTGGAGAAGAGTCTTCGTGAGACTGAAGACTACCTCAACGAGATGCCCGGTATCCTCGCCGTATTTGATCTCAACGAGGCACCACACTACAGTTCGTTCTGCCGGTGGGAAGACGAGTATCGGATGCGTGAACTCCGCCGCCTGCTCCGCGCTTCGGCGGAGCAGGCGGGCTGGAGTGGTGAAGCCGCAATCGATGCAAGTGGCTTCCAGCGTGATCAGACCAGCTATCACTACCGTGACCGTGCGAACTACTCGTTCCAGTCGATGAAGACAACCATCTTGATCGACGTGAACTCGCTAGCGATCAAAGACGTTCATTTCACGACACAGAAGGCGTGGGACGGCCACATCGGGATGCAGGTCTTCCGCCGGAACGCGGAAGACCTGCGTGTATTGTCTGCTGACGCGAACTACTCGTGGGGCGAACTCCGTGAGGAGTGTCGCTCGAACTCAACGCGACCACTGATCAAGCACAGGGAACAAACACCGTTGCAGAAGGCCCACAACGCCCGAATGACCGAGGATTACAACCAACGCTGGATGAGTGAGACGGGCTTCTCGCAGTTGAAAGAAGACGACGGCGAGAAGCTCCGCTCCCGGAGCTGGCACGGCCAGTTCCGGGAGCTGACTCGGAAGTGCATCGTCCATAACCTAACGCAGGCGGCGAGTTAGGGCTCGCCGCCTGCTCCCCTTCTCCGGACGTATCCGGGAGAGGCATCGCCGTCGTCACCGAAACAACGAAGCAAGATACCATAGTTTTGACCCTTCGGCAACCGCTGTCAGTAACAGCCGCTGTATCTTCTGACTGTAAGAACGCACCTCTGACAGCGTGAGACTACAAACAATCGACCCTACCCCGTCGCTGTCTTGCGTTCAACAAGGCAATTTCTAATCAGCGGAGTGTTTTTACGGAGTCTCTTTTGCGCGTTCGTGGTACCATCCACCGAACATACCGAGTGGAACCACCAGCCATCCAGCGGCAACAACAGCGAACAGAAATCCAACAGGTAAGAGAAGTACGAGAAAGCCTAGCCCCTCAACTACTGTCATCCGCCCGTTAACCACGTTTGAGACTGCAAGGACCAGTGTAGGGCTAAGAGCCCCAACACCAAGGCTTCCAAGCCCTGTAAGCCCACCGTACAGAGCGCCGTAGACACGGCGGCTTTCTTCCGGGTAGTACTCCCGCCAGAGAACGAATCCGAGAGTGAACGCTGTTGGAATCACGAGCGGGATGAACAGTAACCCGACGCCGATCAGAAACCCGAGCGTTCCAGTACCAGTTCCGGCACCTATAACAAGAAGAGTGCTGGCACCACCGAACCAAAGAACCGCTGTCAACACCCCAGTTGCTGCCATTGCAATCCCACCGCCGACATCACGACGTGAAGCGTACGGCAGGGCTCCGGGACCATATCGGTGGCAGAAACGCCGAATCATATATTGATTTACCACAGAGAATTGCGTAGCTGAACGGGTAGTGTCTTGTCAAGAGAGGAAGCGTACAGACCGGTTGTATTGTGGAGACAGAGAGAAGTTTTCTTCATAGGTTGCTCTTCCTGCTTCTGATCCACGCATTGGGAGAGAGTAGATGCGATCGTTGAGTCCGGCAATTGATGCGACTGTAAACCCCGCTTCGATGGCTCTTAGCGTTTGTCTCGGAGAGATTTGATTTCGAGATGTGGTATCGGGCGAGCATAAACGCAAAACTTCTTCTGAACCAGTTAAATAAATTGAAGACTGAAAATCGGATAGTTCCTACGGGCTTCAGTATTTCGGGTCTCTCCCGCGCAGTCTCTGTCAACCGAACGAGCTAGTTCTACGGGGGGCTTCCTTCGAGGCCCTTCCAGCAGTCCAATACCGATATGCGTACGTTACGCTGAAGTAAATGCACGCGGTGCCGAGCCAGAATGCAATTAGCGAGGTCCCTGACCAGTTTGCCCACTCGACAACGATCGGCCACGTGTTGCCGAACCCGTGCAACAGGGCGACAAAGTACACGTTGTGGGTCAGTTCGTAGAAAATGCCGAATAAAACCGCAGTGACTGTGGGCGCGAGGGCAGCACCGACAACACCGCCGAGCGAATTCCCGGCAACGATCGCAGCAGGAGTATGCAGTACGCCGAACACTATCGTCGTCACACCGATTCCGAGAGCGATTCGTAGCCTGGTGTTGTGGCCGAACACGTCGATTATCTTTGACTGGAAATATCCACGGAATGTGATTTCCTCAATGAGACCGATTACGAGGAAATTGAGAAGGATGACGACAAGAGATGTTGCAGGGAGTGGTGAATATCGCTGTACTTCGGGTGCGGCTTCCGGGAACTGCCAGATCATACTTACAGCCAAGTCGTTCCCAGTGAGGACTGCCATCACGAATCCGAACGCATTCATCGCCATCCAGAGCCCTGCAAACGCGAGAACTGCAGTGCGGAGATGCCAACGAGAAAGCCCAAGTTCGAAAAACCGAACCTCGTCGAGACGCAAGAGCACACCCACGGCGCCAATGATCACTGCGAATTTCCCGATCTCAGTCACTAACTGAACCCACGCCGATGCAGTGGACACGGCAGCCGTCAGCGGAACCCAGATCACAGTCACAAGTGCAAACGCGGCAGCGAACCCAACCACTGGTCGCCACCCTCCCTGAAACGCGGGTCTCTGCTGCGTCATCGAATCATCTCCTCAGCGTCATCGTTTCTTAGTTTGATTTCGATCGGCTCGCCAGGCTTGAGGTTCGTGCTGGCGATTAGGTCTGGGTCCGGGTTGGATGCAAGTTCGAACGTGTACTCGCTGAGGATCGTCGCTAGGACGACCTTCATCTCCATTCGCGCGAAGCGCATCCCGATACAGTGACGGGGCCCGCCACCGAACGGGAAGTACGCGTATTCTGGCCTATCGGTGTCGCTGATGAACCGTTCCGGACGGAATGTCTCAGGATCGTCCCACCACTTCGAGTCACGGTGGACAGCCCACTGTGGTATGACTAAGGTCGTGCCTGCAGGAATATCGAAACCCTGTAGTTCTACGTCCTGCGTCGCCTCGCGGAAGAACATATACACTGGTGGATAGAGACGCAGCGCCTCGTCGATCACGTGCTCCAGTCGTTCGAGTTCTGGTAGGCTTTCTGCGGTTACTACGCCCTCACAGACAGCATTCACTTCGGCCTGGAGTTTGGCTTGCTCGTCGGGGTGCTGAGCGAGACAGAGTAACGTGTACGTCAGTCCTAGAGCCGTCGTCTCGTGCCCCGCAAAAAGGAACGTAACGATGTTGTCACGGAGTTCTTCTTGGGTCAAATCGCTTGCCTCGACAAAGTTCACGAGGATCGATAGTAAGTCATCACCACGGTTCTCGGGCTGTTGTTCTCGGCGCCGATCAGCTAGCTCATCAACGAACGTCTGGAGTTCGGTGAGCTTCCGTCTATACCGTCGATTCGTCGGTGTTGGAAGCCGGTCTGGCAGGAACGACCAGAACCGACTCGTATCGAACCGTGCAAGGATTGCATCCGATGACTCCGAAATGACGGGGTTCTCCGTCACATCCACACCGAATAACGTCCGACCGAGCACGGCAATCGTCGTCTCAGTCATCCAATCGTTAACGTCGACGACCATCCCGTCGCGCCACTGTTCGACTGTCTCTGCAGCAGTAGCACGCATCTCGGGCACGTACGTGTTCAACCGATTGCGGTAGAACGCTGGTTGGATCTGTGTCCGCTGGTTCTGCCACTGATCCCCGCCGGTCAAAAATAACCCCTCTCCCATCGTGTCGGAGAGATTCCGCGTTAGAACCTCACCTTTCTCGAAAGCCTCGTGGTTATCAAGGAGCACCTGCTGAATCGCATTCGGGTGGGCGACCATACACGCGTCTGTCCCGAACACTTCGTAGCTTGCGACGCGACCATACTCATCACGTAACTGTTCGTAAAACTCGAGGATGTCACGGCTCAAATCAACAGTATTACCGATAACAGGAAGTCCGCGTGGACCGGGTGGATACGCCATTTTTGAACTCATATATACGTATTTACGATACTCGAACTCCGGTTTTCTGTCGGACACGTCCACCTCTTTTTAACTATCTTTGGAGATATCCCTCTAGTAATGCGGTACCTCCAGTTACAGATCCGGTTCCCTCCCGAGGAACGGCACCCAATGCACCAGTTCCTCACCGAACAAGACTCGATTCAACGGGTGTACCTGCGGCACTGGAACTTCTCGAACCCTGAGTACGTCGCTACTTTACTCCACATCGTCGGAAACATTGAGAGCGAACGTGAGGAGTACCTTGCGGCACTCGAAGCTACTGAATCCATCCAAGAGTTCGATGTGACACTAATCGATGACCGCAGCTTCTATGTCTACGTCCGGGAGAGCGCTCAAGGCTTCGCCGGTCGTCTTCGGGGTCTCCTCACGGATACGGAACTGCTCATCGTGCCACCGGTTGAGTACGGCACTGAGAGTGAGATGCTCTTCGAGATCGCCGGTGAACAGGACGCTCTCAAGAGTCTTGTCGCTAACCTCTCGGACCACCTCTCGGTATCAGTCAATCGACTTGGTGAATACGACGCGTTCAGAGAACCGCACGTCACAGCCCTCACTGATCGGCAAGAAGAGGTCCTTGAAACTGCACGGAAACTCGGATACTACGAAATCCCCCGACGCACCAGTGTTCGAGAAATCGCTGACGAACTCAACTGTTCGAAAAGCACCGCTGCAAACCATCTCCGCAAAGCAGAGTCTCGACTCGTCGCGCTCTATGAAGAGCGGTCACGGCTGTCATACCAATCAGAAGATTCCTGATTTCAACACTGCTTATCGGAATCGTCCCAAGTATTATTTACGTTTTCCTACAAGATCTGAGTATGCCGCCCTCCTACCAGTCAACACTCCGAAAGGCGTGCGAACGATACGGCCCTAGTCGTCTCCCCAAAGCTGACCGCCCCGACATTGGTGCTGGATACGCAGCTGCATCAGCCGCGGTTTTTGCAACTATCCTGTTCGGCATCCTGCTGAGTGTGTCTACCATTCAGGGGATGAACGGTGATTGGCTGCCGAGTTTCCTGTTTCCTGCTCTCGCACTCCCGATCGTCGTACCTTCAGCATTTTTTCTCGGCGTCATCGGCTGGCGTTTGTCGCCAACCTCTTCCACGCTCACCGGGATTATTACCGGCGGTATCGGAGCTATTGCGACGTATCTCGTATCACTCTTGCTTGTCGGGGGAGTTCTCACTGCTGGAGCTCTGTTTTCACTGAGCGGTGCTACCCTTCTGGAAGCTGCTGAGATCTCGGTCGGTCTTGTCACACTCGCGTTTATTCTCACGTGGTGGATAACCATCCCAGTCGGCTGCCTCTCAGGAGCCGTGTATATGAATGTGACCGAAAACGCTGTGAACGCCACTTGAACGGCTCGCGGTCAGTTGTTCCCTCAGCGGTGGTGACCGTTGCTAGTCATAGTAATTGGTTGAAGCCCGGGATATTTTATTGAAGGTCGTTGTTTCTCCGGTATGGCAAACGATAAACAAGAATCCGAGACCGAAGCGGAATCGGCAGATGATGAGACGGAACGGGAAGGAGAGCGGATAATGAGTCGAGCAGACGCTGCGGGAGTTCTCCGTGAAGTCGCTGCTGGTGTCGAGAATGGGAGAATTGACATTGAGGGGGACAACGGCTTCACAGTGGCAGTTCCAGAACGGTTTGAACTGGAAGTTGAGTACGAGGTCACCGAGGACGAGGCCGAATTCGATGTCGAATTTGAATGGCAGATGGAAGAAGGCGAACCGGTATCCGTAAAAGAATCTCACGAATGACTGCCTTTACCGTAGCTAAACACAACCGCAGCAGTAGCAAGAACATTCGAGGAGTGATACCAGTCCGTCTATGACCTTGATTGGTAGTCCACACGACTTACTCCCGCTGAGTACGAAACCCTAATCAGAACCTTCAGATGGACTCCAGAATCTCTCTTTCTCCTCAGTCAGAAGAGTTTGCTGGTGCGCCAACGGTTCCCTGTACTGCCTGTGAAGCTGCACTGCAGTCACCAGATCAGCAGCACCTCTCATTTTTGCTTCTTGATCAATATACAATCCCAGTGGTTGGGTGTGATGAGCATCAGGAAGAGTTTACCACTATCTGTGGGCATACGACCGATGAAAGAGCAGATCTCGTTGAGCATCAACCCGCTGGCGGAATTGGATGTCCGAGTTGTCATCTCGCTCCCTATAATCTACAGCAGCCCGCCGTTCCGGTGGGGACCGGCGCTGTGAGCATCCTCGCCTGTCCCGAACATCAATCGGAGATCATCAGTCGCTTCCAGGCCGGACTTGAAACCCGGCAGCAGCTTACAGCATCTCTTCATACAGGGAACTCGTAGCCCAACTATCCTATTACAAGTCGCTGTTTGATGCGTACATTCGCACCCATTAGCGACCAACCTGCTCGTGGAAACCCGACTAAAAAATCAGATTGTACCCTTCGATTCCTTTAATAAAACAGGTCAAACATCTTAGACCAGTATGGCCCTCTAACTCGGCGATGCGATTAGCGATGGTATTCGACGTACATTCACCCAGATTGGTGGAATCCTATTTATAGGACTGCTCGCCATCCAACTCGGTATCCAAACAAGTATCAATAGTGCCCTGCTGGGATTTCTCCCCCCAGCAGCTGCCGAACAGTTTAGCAACAACGCAGGACTCGTACTTCCAATTCCCGGAAGCGTCGGTCTCGCCATCTTCGTCGTACTCGCAATCCTGAGTTCGGCGTTTTTCGTGATCCTTTCCCGAACGCTGGCTCAACCGCGGAGCGAATTTTCGACGTTCCCAGCAACAGCGACGCGACGACTCGGGCGTACCACAGTCATTGCCATCGTCGGTGGCTTGATTGTGAGCGTCTCAATAATGACTGGTACCATCTTCCTGTTTCTCACTGGAATTTTCCTCGCTGTGTCGTTTCTATTCTTCATCTTCGCTGTCGCCGTCGAAGATCTCGGGCTCATCGGAGCCTCAAGCGAAGCTGGGGACTCGCTCGCGGCTCCCGCATCAAACTCGGCCTCCTTGTGGTGGCCTCCGCGATATTCGGTGGGATCATCGGTGTCATCGCACCCCTGTTCGATCTCGCTGGCATTCCAGTTATTGCCGACATAGCAATTAGTGTTCTCACCACCGTGTTTTTCCTACCGTACTACGCGATTATCGCAGCCGCGTACCGCCAGCTGCGGGATGACCAAATCTCTCACCAATCTCCATCCGGCCCAGTCAACACCTCACAAGTGCCGTGAATCGAAGTCCATAGCCGTTGAAAGCTGTTGAGTCGAATCGCGCTTTTCGCTGGTCTCGTACAACCATATTATTTCTGCTATTTTATCAACACACAATATATATTTACCTCGAATTTACTCAGATTGTCTTCGAAGAAAAACCGCGACTTACGGCTTCTGAGTCAAAAATACGCAAATAAACTTATTTGATTCACGAGAGTTTAAGTCAATAAAGAGTGTATTCATATTTACTGGTAATACAGCGTAAGGGCGGTCACTGCCAGCCGTCGAACCCGAACAACCGGTTCGACTATCAAAAAGCAACTATGACAGACTATCCCGACACTGAGCGATCAACCAGTACTGAAACGACAACAGAAGCCGACGACCAAACCTTCTCACACCTTGATCGTCCCAGAGAATGGGACGAATTAGAATCGGGACAGAGTAAGCCAGACGCCGATCCTGCCAGCGATCCGCCGGACCGTGGAGTCAACTACTATAATTGTCTTATTGATCTCGATACCTGCTCGTACAGCTATATTGAGACCGGGTCGATGCTCCAATTCAGGTCCCGAGGAGTGGTACAGGATATGAATGAGTTCAAGACTGTATTATATGAGCTATATAAATCGGCGTACCGCTCAGAACTCCCAGCGTCGAAGTTCCGGCCGAAAGCGTTCCTCTCATTTGCCGGCACCGTGGTGACCGACGAGCTCAAGCACACACTCCACAGGAAACTCGTGCAAGAATCCTCTGGACCTCGAAGACCAGTGGGTCACGCCAAGCCTGTAGACGATCAAATCATCAACCTACTGTATAAAGCCGCAGCTCTCGGCTGTAAACACCGCACGCAGGTCGGTCGAAGAGCACGATCAAAGGATGCTGTCCTCAGATCAATACTCCCTAAATCAGTCCGCGTCCAAGCAGAGTGAAAAAGGCGCCGTCTGAGACCTGACGTAAACTATGCAAAAAGAATTGCGTACAGTACGACACAGAGACCGATTACTGTCACGAGGCCCCGTACAAGTAAGACAACGCCATTCCCCGCGCCAGCGATGTCCGTAAGCAACACCGCCACGAAAACAACAGTTGTCAACAGACCGATCCCGAGAGCAAGCGCCCGCATCTTTGTGGAACCATTCCGACGATATCCGCGATACGCCAGCGCAGCGACAAACAGTCCAACGATAGCAGTCACACCGCGCGCAACCAAACCCACAGTGAGCAGTTCGATCACCAGCAGACTGTCTATTATCACTGCATCCCACCCCTGTACACGGTCCACAGGATCGTCCCAAGGCCGAGCAACTCACACCCGCTGACAAGCACTGAACGACCGACGTTCCCGATGTTAGTAGCTGTTGGCAGCCCAACGCGAAGGACTTCGGGAACTGTTATCAGGAAGATGAGACCGACTGCAAGCCAAAGCATCCCCCGGTGAGCCGGTCCGCGACGATATCCACGAATCAGAACCACAGCGATTGTCAGCGACAGCACTACTGAGACAACAGAGAGAATGAGTACGCCGAGTGCAATCGAGGGATTAGCCCCAGTCGTATCCAATTGTACTTGGAGCATCTTAGGACAACCCCTCGAATAGATCCGTGAACCGATCAGCAGGGTCGGTTCTCGACCGCGTCACCTCTACCTCGTAGGCCCCATCAGCGAATGCGATGGTGACAGCCTCGACCGTCGCCGCGTACCGCTTGTAGTGGTGACCATCGGGGTCAATTTCTTGCTTCTCGGTCACGAGATCAACCTCCTGTAACCGATTGAGACGGCGATATGCCGTCGCATCGGACATCTCACAGGCCGTACAGAGTTCATCGACTGACATCGGTTCAGTTGTGAGGTGTGCGAGGATCGCTCGGGCGTACTCGTCGTCAAGTAACGCCAAGACAGCATCCTCGTCCTCGTCCATAGGTATGCCAGGCTCGGGTCCCAGTAAAAAACCCGTCACAGCTTCTGACCCGGAAGCTGTGCTTGGGGGGCTACTTGTACTGGTCCTCTTCTCCCGTATATGTCGTTACAATCGACGATTGCTCGTATCCTCACGCCCTCCCTTCGTGAGAGGATCCTGCACCTCGTCTGGCCGGTCTGGAATACTGAGCACCACCGACTCCGTGCACCGTTACGCGCGCTACTACCGACGGTGCTGACATTTCTTCTCCTTGCATTCCTCCAGACTGCGATCCGAGCGAGATTCGACCATCCAGTACGAGAACTCTTCGAATTGACTGCGATCGCGGGAATTCTCACCGGCTCAGTCATTCTCAGTGCACGCGTTATCGACCGACGGCCTGTGAGCGGATTCGGTCTCTCGTTCGATCGAGAATGGTGGCACTCGGTTGCTGTCGGTGGGCTCGTCGCCACAGCAATCAATGCAGGTGCACTCGTTGTGTGCCTCGGTACTGGCTGGGCCACGTTTGATGGTGTAATGCACGAGTCCGGCGAGCTACCGTTCGTGCCCGCGATGGTGATCGTGTTCGCGTATATCGCCTTCGCAGCTACTTGGGAAGAATTCATCATCCGCGGTGCGATGCTGACGAACCTTGCCGAGGGAGCGACCGGATTCGTCCCCCGGTGGATAGCTATTGGACTCGCAGTCACGATCAGTACACTCGTGTTCGCGTTTCTACACGGCGCGAAAGTAACACATTTGAGCCAGTACGGGTACTATCTGATAGCTGGACTCATACTGAGTGGCGTATACGTTCTGACCGGGGAACTCGCTCTCAGTATCGGCTTTCACGTGTTCTATAATTTCACACAAAGCGCGATATTCGGACTCGGACATTCACAGCAGACCCCGGAACTCCTCGCTGTCGACATCGTCGGCCCATCGCGGTGGGTTGGAGAGGAAGGACTCGTCTTTGTCGGCTTCGCCATCCTCGGCGGCCTGTTACTACTCGCGTATATTCGCTGGCGTGACGGGGCACTCGAACTCAATGACCGCATTACCACGTACAACACCCGATAACTTACCTTAACCAGAATCTATGCCAACTGCATTCCCCCACCACAACCCCGTCGACCACACACCGCGTGGACAAACCAGTGTCGTCGTTGACAATAACCACCCGACTAACGTGCTCCAAACAATTTCCTCGGACACGGCACAGCAGATATTAGCGGCGCTTGACGACGGGCCAGCGACAACCTCAGACATCGCTGAGGTAGCAGACACATCGATACAGAACGCGAAGTACCATCTGGAGCACCTTTGTGAAGCCGGCGTCGTCGAGGCTGTAGACACGTGGTACTCCACAAAAGGGACCGAGATGACCGTTTACGCGCTCGCCGTTGAAGAGTTAGTCATTCACTTCACAAACCACACCGGATAACCATAGCGGTGAATGTGATCTAATGACGGCATCCCGCTGGTAGGGATTCACCCAAAATCGTTCATATCTCGTGGTCCGATCGGAGCTCGGTTCCGGTTACTGTTCTTTCATTTCCCAAATCATCGAAGTCAGCGCAGACCTCTGGTATGAGCAACGTTTCGTCCCACAAGAGTTGGAATTGTCTGCCTCAGGGAGCCATAGAACTCATCTCTCGGTATGTATTCTACGACTCCACAGCCGCGAAAATGAACCTACAAACCAAATGAAAACGCTTCCCCGAAAGTTTGTTGTGAGAGTGGTTAGTCGTCGGTGAGTTGGGGATAAGCCACTTCCCAGAGATGTTCGTCGGGGTCGGCAAAGTAGCCAGAATAGCCGCCCCAGAAGACTTTCTGCGCTGGTTTCACAATCCGTCCGCCAGAGGCCTCTGCCTCGTCAAGCACCGTATCTACCTCTTCTTTGGTCGATACGTTGTGAGCGATAGTGATTCCAGAGAATCCGTTGCCGTCCGCAGAAATGGTGGCGTCTTCAGCGAGTGATTCTCTCGGGTAAAGCGAGAGCCACGTCCCGTCGAGTGGAAAGAAGGCGACGCCGCTGTCGTCGTCTCGCTCTTGCATCGGCAATCCGAGACCGTCTCGGTAGAACCGGATGGATTCCTCCAGGTTTGATACACCGAGCGTCACGAGTGTAATCCGTGGCTCCATAGTCAATAGAGGCGTACCGTAACGATAAGTCACTCCGCTGTACTGGACGATTTCTGTCTGGTATGGGAAGTCTTCTATGACACACTCAATTGTCTGGTAAGGACGGTCTCTCTCGCTGAGACCAGATGAGTGTTGGCCGATCACTCCCGGTCACGTGTACAGCTGAATAGACGATCGAAATAATTGCGGCGTATTCGATGACACCAACAGCGAAATGGAGTGTGGAAGGGACGCTCATTGTGACCAAAACTGGCGGATAATTCATTGTCGCATGTATGAGAGCGACCAGCCAGAGGTTTCGCGTAAGCACGTACACGATCCCGTACGTAAGACCCATAAGCAGCAATCCAAACAGGTGGAGCACCAGTGCAGTACCGACTCCGTGTCCCGACGCGAGAAACCACCGCGGAAGGTGGAAGCCAGCAAACAGAACTGCTGCGACTACGACGCCAGAGACAACCGCGCGACGCGTTTCGCCCCCGGCAATGGCGATGCATTTCTGCTGGAAATACGAACGGAATACCAGTTCTTCTGGGATCGCGGTGAACAGGAACGAGCTACCCAGGGCCGCAAAATAAGGAAGCGGATGGGCAGCAACTCTCGACCACGTAGCTTCAAACCCGATAACACCTCCCAGTGCGAGGCTGACCGCGGCGAGATTGTACACCCCCCAAAACGTAATGAGAACTCCGGCCACGGAGCGGACGGTCCGAGCAGACGGGAAGATGGCACGTGGCGAGACTCCCTCGATACTGAACGCACCGACAGCGAGTACAACAAGGAACCCGCCCCACACCATTCCCAAGAGAGGTGGCGGCGATCCGTCCGGGGTCACGAGCAAGAATAGAGACAGGACAGAAAGCACGACAAGATATGTGACGATGGGGACTGACAACCCACTCTCGAACGCCGGCAGATGCGTGTCAGTACCCAGCATCCTCAGCTTGTTCCCACTCTGGCTGTTCGACGTGTTGATTCCAGAACGACGCGTCAAGATACGCCTCATCAATACCGCTCGCTCCCGATAACCGAGCGATTCGACCGACGGTCGCCCATAGAAACCGTTGCGCCAGTATGGGGGCCATCGTCATCGTTGTCTCATCGTAGAGATCAGCCGCGATCACGAGCGCTTGTCCGAACCCCGGCCCGGGATACTCACCATTACCATCGCTGCCGCGCTCGTGAGCCAAGCCCCAGGTAGTGTAAAGGCCTGTTACCGTTCGAATCGATGGAAGCTCGGCCCTGAATGCAACGGTGTCATCCGTCTCGTTTCGAAACGTGTGTTCCTGCCCTGAGTTAACGGTCAGCGATTCCCCGGGACTGAGGTGAATCGGATCTCCGTCGCAGACAACGGTGAGTTGCCCTTCAAGCGCTCTGAACGTCTCTGTCGTCGGATGGTAGTGAACAGGTGGCGCAGGAGATCCCGGTGATACCCATTGAACAAGGACCGGGCGATCAGTCTCGTCTGGATCTGGCCGCTCTAGCAGTGTTGCCCACGTTCGGCTGACCGGATCGGAAACCAACGGGTGAGGCGACTGTTGCAACAGGTCACTAGCGGGACTCTCGGGATCTAGTTCGAGTGTTGGTCCGTTAACCGGCGTACCATCCACGAGCGGCCGACCAGTCAGAAGAGTTCCTCGTCTCGTTTCATCAGTGGGGAGTCTGCCATCACGGGAGTCTATCACAGCTTCCATCTTTGCTCTGTAGTATGCTCCGTTGTAGAATAGAGATTCTGTGAGGTATGTATCGGGGATTTATCCCTTCCCATATTCGAGAGGCCGTCAATGAAACACCTGCAGGTTACCGTCCACGTCGACGATGACCGATCACCGGAGTTTTTCGCGCTTCTGGCCGATTCATCGGTCATCGCAGAGGTTCGACTGATCGACTGGAGTCTGACTGCCGGCGAACAGTCGACGCTCCTGTATACTGTCGATGGTGACCCAACAGCCTTTGCCGAACGGGCAGCCGACACGGCCGGGATTGATTCGGTAGACCTGTCCGATACTACTCAGGGACAGACATACGTGATGGTCGTGATGCGCCCGCAAGAAACGCCACTGTTCGCTGCCATCCACCGAGCAAGTTCACAAGCGGGCATCATCGTCCGCAAACCAATCATCTACCGTAACGGGACGATGTCAGCCCGTGTTGTCGGCGACGCGGCAGCACTCCAACGTGCTCTCGAAGCCGCCCCGGATGGCGTCGACGTTCAGATCGACCAAATCGGTCGTCTCGAAAGTCACGACGACAACCCCGTGGCGAGGCTAAGCGACAGGCAACGTGAAGCAGTCACAGCTGCACTCGATCTCGGCTACTATAACCAGCCTCGTAAGGCAACTCACAACGATATCGCCGCCGAACTCAACTGCGCACCGCCGACAGCCAGCGACCACCTCCAGAAAGCTGAAGCAAACATCATCCGCACCGTGATGGACACGTATCGGAGCGGCACACACAGTTCGTCACGACAGCACGACAGTTCGCGTCGCTGAGAACTGTCCGTCACACAGGGCACGGACTCGTCGCTGAATAGTAGAAACCATTTTACTTATCGTTACTCTTCTCGGTCAACTCTCTGTTTCCACACACGCCTTCGTCTGTCTACCCCACCCGCCGTGAAAGCACACAAACCGCTCGGATTGTGTTCCGCCCCCTCGCGCGTGCACTATCGACTCGTGTACCCCAGCCAGTCATCCCAAGGCCTTTGCGGCCGGTCCATTCCGTTTCAGCTCACTCAGCGACCGCCCTGTTGACTAACTGGAAACAACTAACTCAGTTTCCAGAGGAGAGAGTTACCAACCTTTTTACTTTCAATTTCTCCTTCCTCTTCGAGCGATTTCAATTTCAGATAGGCAGTCCGACGGTCACAGCCGACATAATCCGAAATATCCGTCGTACCACTTGGTCCGAGTTCGACCAAAGCTTCTAGGAAGTCTTGAGCGGGGTACTCCTCAGTAAACTTTCCACTATTTTCGTCCCGATCTCGGTCTTCCATAGTAGTGACGTGAGTGCCATTTCACAAATGACTGCTGGACAATCAACCATTAGTCGAATGTCCAAAGGTTTATACCTATAGACGCTCGACTAATGGATACGGACCCACCCGTTGAGCACTCATCGACAGAAGTGCCCAGGTGTAGCAGCACCCAGGCTGGGTTCCCCACGGGATGTGAGATAACCCATGAAAGAAACAAATCTGCCAGATCAAGAGGTTGTCGGTAATCAAATAGTTGAAGATATATCACATATAATATGTGAAGCGCTCGGGGAAGGGGCGGTGGCTTGTCAGGCCTGCGACTCCACTTTATGGGAAGGTACACGGGTTGTCGTGTATGCCTTCCGGCCGGTTGGTGAGCCGACGTTCCAGATCGGGTATACGAAGTGCGCCGAGGGGCGGTATGCGCCGTCGGAGTGTTTCACGCTCGGTGTGCGTGAACTACTGGTTGAGGGTCGTGTCGGGAAGTGTTCGGATCAGGCGATGCAGTTGTCGTGGCCGGTGCTTGTGGCTCCGGAGCCGGTGGCGGTGAGTGCGGCTTCGACGACTTCGGTACGGTGGTTCTCGGACGATGCATGGGAGCGTGTACGCAATGACGTTGTTGGAGAGCCGGGGCCGGTGACAGAGTTGGATGAGGATGAGCCGGTGTCGTTGGTGGATCGAGTGTTGAGGGTCAGGGTTGCGGAGCAGTGTGCGGCTTTGCGTGAGTGTGAGGCGTCGTGCGGGGGTGGTGTTCGATGATAGACGACTCGCAGAGGTTCGAGACGGGTCACTTAGAGACGGATATTGAGCTTCCGTACGATGATGATGGTGGTCCGACGTTCCCGGATGTGTATGTTGGGTTGGAGATTGATTTGTTGGCGCCGGGTGATGGGATTGTGACGGATCGGCATCACGCGTCGGCGGATCGGTACGAGGCGGATGATCCGCAGAATCAGATTGGTGGGCAGGTGTCGCCGTTTCCGCTAAGCGGGTGGTTACGGCACGGATGCGAACGTGTACACCAGATTGTGGGGGCGTCGGCGTGTCACCCGGGTGAGTCGAATGCGGACTTTATGCTGCAGGATGTGTATAACCGGGATCTCGACGCTGGGTACCACGAGAAAGGCTCCTGTGTTGAAGCTGGAGATGACGATACCGGCTGCGTGATCTATGACTTGTTCGGTGGGTTCGGTGATCGTGCCGGCCGAGTGATTCGCCGGCCGATTAGTTTCTCACCGATTCGCCGGCAGGTGGACGTACTGAAAGGTGAGGCCGAAGCGCATTACCGGCAACTGAACACGCAGGTTCGCTCTCGAAACGAGGCTGATGAGGGCCAGCCGTTGCGGCAGGCGACGCGGGATGTCGTGGCGAATCTTGACGGGACGTGGCGGCTGACGTTGCGTGGGTTGAAGCCGGAGTACGTCGGGTTGCTTGTTGAGGCGGTCGATTACCTGAACGCTCACAGCGACGAGTATGAGATGCAGCTCGGTGGGGCGCGGAATTTCGGTTCGGGGATTGTTGACGCCGAGGTGATCAACCCGCTGTACACTGACGATGAGGTGCGGCGCGTGTTTAATCGGGCGCAAGATGCGACGGCCGCGATGGAGTCGAAGAATGACGTGTGGTGCGAGGACGTGCGGCAGCAGTTCGTCGAAGCGTTGCAGGAGCGAGTGGCTGCCGTGGACGGGGGTGAGGTATAATGCCCGGTGGTGATTGGGTGAACGCGGCTGTCTCGACGAGCGAGGGTGAAGAGCCTGCGGAGTCGGGTCATATGGATACCTCGGAGCTGCGGGTGGAGAGCCCGTTGGTGGCGGCGTTCCGGCACGATGTGCATAAGTTGTGTGGGCGGCGGCACGCGTCGGCGTGCGATGAGGCGTACGGTGTGCCGGTGAATGAGTCGGTGCCATTAGGCGCGGATGCGGATGCAGCGTTGCTGAGTCGGCCGCGCGGGAAGCCGGATGAGACGGTCGATAATCACGTGTCGCCGTTCCGCTTGTCGCTGCTGACCGGCGAAACGGCTGTAGATACTGACCGGATCGAAGCTGCGACCGGCGGTGGGTTTGAGGACCTCGTGACGCCGACGGATCCCGAACAGCTGCACGCGACGTGGTTAACGAGTCCGGTGCCGGCGGGGTTCAACGAGTCAGTGTATTACCCGTACTCGTCGTTGAAGTACCACGTGTTGCTCGTGGGGGCGTTGCTGGATAATTACCGTTCGGAGTACTCGTTTGATGACCTGTACCTCGCGGTGGCGCCTGTTGATAGTGCGGTTGAGTGTAGTGTTGAGGCGGCGTTAACGGCGGACGTGGTGGGGTCGGTCCGGACGGTGCTGTGGACTTCGGAGTTCGCACTGTACGTGACGGGTGAGCCGGGCGGGCGGCCTGCGGCGGAGCTGGGATCGCGGCCGACACGGTCGTTCGCGGATGTGTGGGCGCGGTTGCCGGTGTATCCGATTGATACTGGTGAGCGGTGCTGGCGGGTGTTGGATGCGCAGTTGCGACGGGTCCGGTCGTGGTCGACGGCGCTGCAGTTCATCGAGGACTACGTAGCGAGGCTGCAGGGTACGGCGCGACCGAGCGGGGGTGGTGGCGATGCTGCGTGAGGCTCGCCAGGCTGGGTGCCTGCTGAGTCAGGTACGTGGTTCGGGACGTGTTAGGACTGCTCAGGGTCGTTGCACTGGAAACAGGGTGTGTCGAGGAATAGCTGGGCAGTCGATGAAAGACACTGAAAACGAGGTGTGTTTCCGGTGTGGGTTGCAGGTCGGTGAGAACACTGGAAGCAGGGTATGGCTGGAGTGCCGTGACCGAGTAGTGCAGAACACTGGAAACGGGGTGTGTGGGGTCTCGCTCTCGTTGTGGAGTCTGTGGGGCGGGATGCCGGAATACTGGTGTGTCAGCGGGTGTTGGACTGATGGCACTGGAAATAAGGTGTGTCCGGAATCCCGTGACTGGCTGCTACAGGACACTGGAAATGAGGTGTGTGGCTCGGTACTGCATCGTGGTGGTGTGGGTCATCGTGGCGCTACTTGCAGTGGAAACACGGGGGGTGCGCCGGGTCGATGACGCAGATTCAACAGGTGCTCTTCAAACTGGAGACGGACTACCACGGGCACCCGTACTACGTGTCGGGGCACGCGTTGTTCAACGCGATCGCACAGCGTGTTGATGAGCGCACACGGCGATCGTTACGTGTGAGTCACGGCGTGTTCGTGCCGGCCGAGTACGGTGAGTACCCGGACGAGCATTCCCAAGACGGATATGCCGGGGTGCTCGGAGCGTCGTTGCCTGAAGTTGCGGCGTATGAAGACTTGTTCCTGTACCGCGACCCGGCGCAGCGGTGGTTGCTGGATTCCCGGGCGCGGGACGCGCACAACACGCACGATCTCAACTCGCACGGTGGCCGGACGACGTTCGCGCCGCAGTGTTACTTCGGGAGACCACCGGACGTTCGGAATCATAAGCGGTCCGTCGAGTGGTACGTGCAGTGCTACGTGCACGCTGGTGGTGACGACGAGATTCTCCCGCTGGCAACTGACGTGCTTGATGGGATGCGGGTTGGTGGGGCGCGGAATTACGGGCTCGGTGAGCTCTCGGTAGCGGACACGCAACTTGTGGACCTGGATACGCTTGACTACAGCCAGGTGACGGACGGTACGGGTGACGGGTTCGTGTTGGAGATCGTGTCGCCGTACGTGTTGGCGAGTGAGTATCCGGGGGCGGAGTCCCAATCGGTGCCGTGGTGGTGGGATCCGTCGGCTGCGTCACTACTAGGGTCGCGTGGCGGGGCGAGTGATGGGTTGCGGCGACGTGATGAGCGGCTTGTCGGTGATGATGACGTGCATACACTGGCGTGCATCGATCACGGGCAACGCGTCGGGTACGCGGGCAATGATCCGGTTGAGACGGCGAAGAATGGCGTGGTGCGTGTCGGGACGCATTCGCGGTACGGGTTCGGTGAGTTCCGGGTCCGGCCAGCACACGAGGATCGGATGCCTGGACGGTGTGTTGAGGATGCGGGGGGTGCGGTGTGATGCCGTTGGAGCAGGTGGCGTTCGATATTGAGACGACCGGGTTTGAGGTTGATGATGAGGTAACGATCGTGGGGTTCGCGGTACCGCTCGGTGTCCGGGTGTTCGCCCAGACAGGTGATGCTGACGGGGGTGCTGATGGACTCGAAGCGTCGGTGCGGGAGCGGACCGACGAGCACGTTGTTGTGTCGAGTCACGCTTCGGAAACCGAACTGTTGCAAGCGGTTGGTGAGTTCGTTGGTGAGCGCGTGTCTGGTGAGGATACGTTGCTTGTAGCATATAACGGGGAACGATGGCGTGACGGGTTCGATTTACCGTTCCTGCGGACGCGACTGGCGACAGCTGGTATCGAGTGGCCGTTCCGGGATGTGCCGTTCGCGGACGTAATGCCGGTCGTGACACGGCGATTCAACACGCGCGTGGACGGCGAGGATCAATCGGATCTCGTCTCCGTGTACGGGACGCTGTGTGATGGGAAACTGAACGCAGTGGATCCGTTCGCGGAGAGTCGTGAAGCCGTGACGGCGTTCGAGGATGGCCGGTTTGGCGATCTCGTCGTACATAATGTGGCAGATGTGCTGCGGACACGGCAGTTGGGACGGGTAGCGGAGCGATTCTGCGCGAAGTCAGAATTCGGCGTGAAATCGCTCACGCCGACAGAGTATGGATAACGTGGAGCGAGACTACCGGTCGGAGTTGCGACTACGAGTACTGAAGATGAGATGCGGATGCGGTGATTGAAGCGATACTCCACGAGATACCTGCGGTTCAGACTGCAGCAGCGGACACGACTCACAGAGGTTGTGATCTATGACACGAGATAACCCACAAACGTGGATTGACAGCGAGGAATCAACCGAACAAGAGACTGGCAGTGCTGAGGACGGCGATGCCGACGCGGCAGACCGGAGACCGCGCGGATCTGAGTCGCTTCCGGCTGATGTGCGGACGGCTGTGTTGGAGCGTGACGGGTACCGGTGCCAGGTGTGTGGTCGCTGTGGGCCGGAGCAAGGCGGGCTGGCGACGCTGCACGTGCACCATATTGAGCGTGGGCCGGATAGTGTCGACGAGGACGCACCGGCGAATCTGACGACACTGTGCCGGTCGTGTCACAATTGGGTGCATCAACAGTCGACGCGCGACGATGCACCGGTGACGCTATCGGAAGCCGATTTAAGCGTGTTGTTACCGCAGGATATCGAGATTCTGCGGTACTTAGCTGATGAGGGACCGGCACGAACGGGTGAGATTGCGGATGCGCTGACAGCTGACTTGTCGGTGACTGCGGTGCGGGAGCGCCTGGCGGTGCTGATGGGGCTCGATAATCAGGTCGAGTCGCGCGATCGGCAGATCGTCGATCAGGGTGTCGAAACCGGCGTGTGGGGATTAACGGAGCAGATCGAGCACTCAGCACGGGGACATATTCCATCTGATCCGCAGGCGTTAGTTCAACGAGTCGAGGATGAGCAAGTCAGGCGAGCCTTGGAACGCGGGTGTGACCGGCAGGAAGTTATAGACGTGCTCGACGTGTCGCGCCGGACGACGTTCCACAAAGAGAAGCGAGCCAAGGCGTACGATTTCCCGCTTGCTGCGTTCCGTCGCGGCGGTGACGGTGGGCAGCACCCGGCAGGTGATGCGGCGACCCAGGACACTGCTGAGGTGACTGCAAGTCCGGGTGACGGAGAGGACCAACAACGGCTCGATACCGTTATCGATACGCCGGGTAATGATGATCAGGATGATTCCGAAGAGCGGGAAGCGTCCGCACAGAGGAGTCGAGACGATGTAGGTGATACGACGACAGTGGATGCAGATGACGTAGTGATTCGTGAGCAGTTGCAGACAGCGATCACGGCGCTGCAGCAGATCAACGCGGATCTGTGATGCGTTGAAGAGTTAAGAGATAGAGGTCGCTTTTTTCCTAATACCGATTGGACGTTTCAGCTTCGTGATTCGTTTGTGTTGAGACGGTAGTATTTCGTCGTGCCGTCTTTCGTTTCGACTTCTTTTTCAGCGACCATTTCCTCTGCGACGAGTTCATCGAGCGCTTCGTCGATGTCGTCGACGACCATCCCGCTGGCGACGAGGTCACCGACGGCATCAACCAGTTCATCCTGGATCTCGGTGAGGACCTCCTGAATCGATTCGGGCCGGGCATCGTTGCCGAAATCAACGCCTCGGATGATCTCACTTCTCGTATAGGCCGTATCGACGTTTTCGGACAGGAAGGCGACGATCAATTCTTTCTCGTCGTCATATTCTCCGACCGGGCTTGTCGCTGCCGTATCTTTGCTATCATTCCGAGCGCCGGTATCCCATTCAGCATCGGAGATTGGCATACACACAGTACCTAGCGATCCCGTATCAGTGTTCCCGTCTCAAAACACACGCAGAATCGCCAGTCTCAGAACTTGTATGCGTATTGATCGTTGTAGTTTCTACTAATGTAGGGAGATATCCTAATCGCTATGTAAGAGACACAGCTCGATTCCCGCAGACTCCGCAGTCACCCGGTTTTGTGCAGTGTCTAGTGTGGGTTCCACGGTACGGCCTGCATCAAAGCAGTCAAACATTACTGATTCGGCCCTGAACCGCCTGTATGGTTCCGATCTCTCGGCTCGCTGTTTCTCCCTTCAAGCATCTCAACCGACTGCCACGTGGCGGAGATTGTGACATTGGTGCGGGGTACGTGATGGCAATTACGGCAGTCGGGGTCACAACTCTCTACTATTTCTTTGTCGGGGTTGGGATCCTACTGATTGGGGTGGGTTTTGGTGGTGAGTCGTTCTTCACCAACGCTGCAGTCGGACTCCTAGCCGGTGCTCTCAGTCTCTCCGTTGTCGTTGCCCCACTGTTGTTTGTCACCGGTATCGCGGCGTGGCGAGTCGTCCCACCGTCACAGCGGTATGGGGGTGCGATTGGCGGTCTGCTGGCGATGGCTCTGGCCTATCTTGTCGCCGGCGCAGTGGCCGTTAGTCTCGCCCCGGTCTACGACGTAGCCACCGGCAGCCCCCTCGTCGACTCCGTCATCGGTGGTATTGGTATCATCTTTGTCGCGTTCCTCTTCTCGTCGTGGATTGCTTTCCCGGCCAGCATCCTTACTGGAACACTATACGAGCGCTCGCTTGATGAGTGAGTCGCGGATCTCTCCGACCACGGTCTGGTACCATTCTGCAACCGTTGGCCTGCGAGACGGCTGTCCGATGAGCGAGCTATGAATCTCGGTCAAGGTAACCACTTCTGTCTCTTGCTACAGCTATTCTCGTTAGTGAACGGACATTGCAGAGAGGATGTTGACGCAGTACACGCCGGTGAGTATGAGGAGTATACCGATAGCACCAGCAAGGTCGATAGTTTCGTTGAAGATGATGACACCAATCGCTACGACACCGACGATGCCGAGTGCAGCCCACGTTCCATAAACAACCCCGATTGGAAGGTCTTCCATAGTTACCGACACTAGGTAGAACGCGAGCCCGTATCCGATGACGACACCGATGCTTGGGAGTGGATTTGACAAGCCGTCTGAGAGCTTGAGGGCGGTCGTGCCGATGAGTTCTGACACAATTGCACCAGCGAGCAACACGTATGGATTCATACGTGCCGCTACTGCGATGCCTGATATGATGATTCTGAAACTAACTGCCACTTGCGGGTCATTTCTCACACAGTCGTGAAAGGGAACCCGTAGCTTTAGCGTGGTCGGACATAAATCACCTCTCGTACACACCGCGGATATTCCAGTATCCGCACACAGGAATAACGATGACTGATCTCAGCGAACTTGGGCTTTCGAGCTACGAAGAGAAGGTCTACCGGACATTACTGGTTACTGGTGCAGCGACAGCGACTGACATTTCTGATGCCAGTGGTGTGCCGCAAGGTCGTATTTACGATGTACTCAACAATCTCAATGCCCGGCAACTTATTCGAACACAATCGACTGAGCCGACTCGATACGTCGCAGAACCGCCAGAAACCGTAGTTGAGCGGCTTCTTGCCGAACGTACCGTTGAACTGCAACAGGAATGGGCGCGGTATCGTGACGTAGCTACCTCCGTCCGTTCGAATCTCTTCCCGACATTACCGACTGACGGGAGTCTCTGGCTTGGCACACTCGGCAGTGAAGAGATGCAAACGGCTCTGCAAGAGCATATGCAGACGGCGACGAATTCAGTTCACGCCGTCGTTGGGCCGCCCTATGAGGCTGCGTCGTGGGAGACACTCAAGCAAGAGGTTGACGCGTTTTTTGATGGAGCACAGCCGGATCTTTCTGTGTCGTTACTCATTAGCGAGCAAGTGCTCGAAACGATCCCCAAAGCGCTCTTCGACGTGGCTGAGGATCACGTGAGAGAGATTCGTATCAGGGTGCTCCCCGAGATTGCAGTCTCCTTTGATGTGATTGATCAGACGGTAACAACTATCGATATCTTACATCCACAGGTGGTTGAAGACCGTATCGGCGTGGTTGCAGTCAACGATAGCGACATCGTTGACGAATTCGAACGCCAGTTCCAGGAGCTGTGGGGAGAAGCCGTGCCCCTTCCCGAATAGACGAACGAGCGATGAAGAGAATCACCAGTGAGAGCTCACGCACGAATAGGACGAAATGGCTTCGTGGTCAATTTAGGTGCTCCACCGAATGGTTATATTCGCTCAAGAGAGCTATTGGCTATGGATCTTCTTTCGGCCTACAACGGTGTCTTCATCCGACTTGGTCTATACATCTTGATTTTCTGGCCGATTGTGGGCTCGTACGTGTACGTGAAATCAAAGGAACAGAGTCTGTCAAATCCTAAAATGAGAGGTGTTGTGTTAGGGTTTCTCGGCATCCCGGGGTTGCTAATTCACCTTTGGAGTGTCCAATCAAGAAGATAGAAACAATCAGTCCGGAGGAAGTGTTTATCACCTATCTAATTTTACGTTCGCTATGGAATCGTGGTTCTCGGCGTTGATCGGTCTCGGAATCGGTGCCGTACTCGGCTATGTATTCGGGATACAGCGCGGAGATTTGTGGGTTGGCGGGACGATCGCAGTTACGTCGTCAATTGCAGGGTACGGATTTTTTCGCATATCCCCAGTACCGGACAAGGGGGTCTGGCCCGCACTCGAAATTCTGGTACAGTCTCGTCGGTGTGCTAGCTCCGGCAGTAATGCTGCTCACGCCAAACAGTACGCTTCTCCCCGATGATCTGTCCATAGTGGTTCTCTTAGGATGTCTTTGGCTCGGTGGCGTGTATGCTGGTGTCACACTTGTATGCGAATCTCCTGACTTCTCCGGTAGCGAGAAACGCTCTACTTCGCAATCATCTCTCAGTAACTACCGTCTAAGAAAGGTGAACTATCCTTTAGAGAAGTCCTGTGATACCGATGAATATCAGTAGCGTACCCAATCCTCGATACAGCCAGACAGGGGTGTTCGATGCTTCAGATTGGTCGGACGAGGACTGCCGAAGGAATTCAAATCCAAACTGGTGTGCACGTTTCGGACTGATGACGTAGGCAAGACCCAGGATTACAGCAACGAGGTGTCCGACTTGCCACAGGATACTCATAGGCTAGACACCGCAGAGAGAAGTGTTCCGAGTAGGCTCAGACAGGCGGCCCCAACTAACGCAAAGAGAGCGGCAGCGGAGATTGTAAACTCTTCAGGGTCGGTTCGTAGTGATTCGTAGCCAGCACTGACAATCATCCCACCTCCACCGAGTGCCATTAGCAACACCGGAATACTATGATCGCCAATAATGAGCGATTGTGCTGCCGGCAACCCGAGTGAAAGCCCAATTATTACGAGAGTGCCGTTGAAGACGTATAATCGTTTCATAGGCGTTGTATCCAAACTGGCATACTAATAGCTGCGGGAGTTCCGGTTCTTCCGTTGGATTCGTATGCGGATTCTGAGGCCGTATTCGATCTAACTGGATACGGAATCAACGTTTGATTGCTCAAGGCAGGGAACCCACAAGATATCCTGCGTATATTCAGCGTGTATTTGAGTCTTGAGGGCCTTTTTGCTGATATGATGTATAGGTGGACAAGATGACGCACCAGTCTCTCTATCCCGTGCTTGTCGGTTTGATTGATATTGGTCTCGCAGGGACCTTCATCCAGGTTGTCCCACTCCTCGGCGTGCTGATGGCTGTTGTTGGGTTCCTCGTCGTGGGAACCGTTCTTTGCCAACAACTTGATCAGTCCAGCCCGAAACCTCAGTCTCTGATGGTGCGTGACGTATAGACGATCGCTGTATTAATCCGGGCTGGGACCTGTCCGGAATGTGTACTGAATTTAGAGCACCCACTCCGAGTATCGACATCTGTGATTTCGATCCGAGCGTCGCCAGCCGTTTCCTCGGTGAACTCGGCGGTCAGTTCGTTAAATGCGCTTTCGTCGGAACGTTTTGGCGACCGTTCCGGAACGCTTCAAGCGCACCTCGCGTCAACACTACCGAGATCCCGTTTTGAACGAGACACACATCTCCAACGACAGAGTACCCCGACGGATTGAGTGATCGACGACTGAGACAAGTAATGGCTTCAGGGTGCAATAAATCCGGGAATTGGGAACGGAGCTAACGAATTATGCGCTGACTCGTGCCAGTTTCAAGCCGTCGGTATTCGGTCTTCGATCGAGCGGTAGAACGCGACGGAGTAAGTCGCGTAGAAGGCACCGAGGACGGCGATTATGACGACGTAGACGATTGCCGCGACGACGAGCAAGGGTAGCGACGGGTCGGGGAGCGGAAGACCGGTTGGCTGTGGCGAGAGGAGAAGTGAGGCAACGCCGGCAATACTACCGAAGAGGATACTCCCTGTGAGGAGTATCAGCGAGTATCCGAGGACAGTTAGCAGGTTGTGACGAACTAATCCGATGCTTCGTTTGAAGCCCGCCACGAGATCGGTGTCGGTCAGAACGATGGCGTGCGCATAGAACTGTGTGAAAAACATCACGAGCAAGTATACGAGCACGAACAAGACACCGATACCCAGCATAATGCCGAGGCCGGCGAGATTGGTGCCGCCTTCGCTCATATAGAAGCCCAGACCGCCAATGACGAACGCGAAGAACGCGACGATTCCGAGAACGAAGTTCACAGCGAAAATGGCGAGGTACGCCACGAGGAGAGTGACGTAGTTCGATTTCCCGTCAGCTACGAACGTTCCCCAACCTGTACGACCGGTGAGCGCCTCATCGGCCATCCCGAGCAGTCCGCCCTGGACGAAGGGCATCACGAAGATGAAGACACCAGTCAGCCCGAGTGAGAAGACAGCTGCGAAGAGCGGTTGTGACGACTGCAGGGCGAGTTGCGGCAGTTGTACGACCCCGTACAGGCCGACAAGAACGACGAGAATCGGATTACGTATCAGTGCCGTAACCGCTGGATGGAGGGACTTCAGGGCTGCCATACTGATCACTCAGCAGTGACCCTCCTAAACCTTGGCTTACTGACGAGACACTTGAGACCGTCTTGCGATCGAGCGTCGATCGATAGAAGCGTTTTCGACACTTGTCGATTCACTCACTGTCTGCCACGGAGAATATGTCAAGCAAGATCGTTCAGGATGCGTCGTTTACGTAGAGTCCGTAGCGATAGAGTGCGTCATCATACCAAAGGAGCTTCCCGTTTTCCGCCGTATTGACCGCTCCGAGGTGGAGTGCTTTGAGAAGTGCGACAAACGAGTCGGGAAGCGGTGCAGTCTCAGATGACGATCCTCGGTTAATTGTTTGTTCGAGACGGTCACGTGCATTTGCAGGGAGTTCGTCAGGGGTGAGGGTCGCATCGATGCGAGATCCAAACACGACCTCGCGGAATTCTTGGCGTGAACTTGCTACGTTGACAGCCAGAGCGGTGTAGGCAGTCTCGATGATTTGCTCGGTTGTGACGTGCACTCGGTAGGCCCACGTGCCGTCCTCGGTCATCGTGAAGACTTGCCCATCGAGTTCGCCGGTACCAAGTCGACTTTCTTGTTCGGCTGGGCGGCGAAGCACGTACTGATCACCGCGTACGAGTTCTGCAGTACTGGTTCTCCCACCCGTCTGCGTGTACGAGTGCAGGATCTTAAGAACCCGAGCGGCCGGTCGGTCAAGTGTGTCGATCAGAATTGCGTCTTCCGGAACGTTCTCCTCCGGAACAGGAGTAACGTGAATGAGTGACCGCTCCAGACGTTTCTGTCCGGTGACGACGTGTTTCGTCTGGAAATACGACCCGTCGTGTTCCACGTACGCGTCGCTCGGTAATGGTTTGTATCCGTAGGTCGTGTGACGGCCTTCAGGTACGATCGCTTGTAGCGCGGTTCGTGCCGGTGCACCGAACAATGCATCATCATCAGGTTCGTAAAGCGCATACTCTGTCGGAGACGCGTTGATCGCGTCGATATGAAGCGTGTACTCTTCGGTCGTCTCCTCTGTGTCGAGAAGACCAGTTGTCGAGCATCCTGCTAGTGCTGTTAGCGATACTGCACCGGTCACGTGGAGGAGTTGTCGTCGTGAAGGGACCATACTGTGTACGGGTCGTTCGAACTATTTTGATCTACTGAACCTCAGTTGGCCTCTGTGTGGTATTCCTGCTGATGGTGTCGTCAGAAACACGAGGGCGCTTACTCGACACAACGAAAATATTCATCCCGGTATCGCGTCTGCAGCCAGTATGGCAACGGATCAATCGAGTCCAACCCAGTTCGACTGGATTTCACTCGATGACGACGAAGAAGTCGTGTGGGCCGATACGCCCCACAAGAGTAGTCTCGTTCCAGCTCTCGTTGTGGGCGTCCCGCTCGCAATCGTGCTCGTTGGAATTCCCATCATCGTCGGTGCGTATCTCCACCGAGAGAACACCGAGTACGTTGTCACCAATCGGGCGCTCTACCGGAAAAGCGGTATTATGTCACGGAACGTGCAGCGAGTTGACCTTGGAAAGGTCCAGAATACGACGTACTCGCAGGGCTTTTTCGGTCAGCGGTTCGGCTACGGGACCGTCGAGGTATCGACCGCCGGAGGGTCTGGCGTCGAACTCACATTCGACTCGATTTCGGACCCGAAACGAGTGCAGGAACTCATCAATACGCAGACGAAGGATGATGGCTCCGATCGCCCCGAGGATAAAGCCGCTGTTCTCGACGAAATCCTGACCGAACTACGAGCTATCAGGGTCGCTGTGGAAGAACCTGACCAAGAAGAAGCCACGAGTTCTGACGAGGTATGACTGGTAACTGGGTGACGCTCGATACAGGTGAAACAGTTGCTTGGGACGGGCAGCCGAAACTCACGACTGCACTTCCAGGCGTTGGGATGGGACTAGCGTTGCTCGTCGGAGCGATCTGGTTTGTCATCGTGCAGAACGAGCTCGTTGTGGGTCTCCTTCTTGGAGTCGCAGGCATCATCGTCGGATTGTGGGCGTATCTCAGCGTCATACATACTGAGTACGTCCTTTCGGATCGAGCAGTGTACACGAAACAAGGCGTGATCGGTGTTCGGATCTCGGAGTCGTCGCTATCGAAGATTCAAAATTCCGCGTTTTCTCAAGATGCACTCGGTTCTGTTTTCGGATACGGGACTGTCACGTTTGAGATCGCAGGTGGTGATGATATTCAGTTCCGGCGGATCGAAAACCCCGAGGCTGTCCGTCGGCTTGTTGATCAAGCAACGAGTGAGGAAATCCCGGGAAGTCTCGAACAGTGGCGGGCAGTACTTGACGAAGTACGAGCGCTTCGGAAGGCGGTTGAGTCACAGGTGTCGTAGGCAGCGTTCATCGCCTCGTCCAATACGCTGCTGTGAATGAGGATGTGCGTGCAACGAAGCGGGATCGATACACATCAATTTCGTGCAGGGAAAGGCTCTCGACTGTTCTGTATTGACTCTTACTCAGCTTGGCTATTTGGGTCACGTATGTAATAGATCACAGACATTGTGACAGACATTAATGCTGCCTGAAAAGGTATCCAATGACCGAGTAGCCGGGCGAATATAAGGACTGCAAGACCAGTTATGAGACCGATCACAATTGCATACCCTCCCCGTGAGAGATTCCGTACCCACGCATCCACCCGATGGTAGAGGTGCTTCACAGTATCAACACACCATCATTTATTTATAAACCTGATTGATTCGTAAACTCGTCTTCTCAGCACAGTCGCTATGACTGAAGTGGACTTACAGCGGGGCCACTCTGTACAGATGATCCACTGCTTACTGTAGCATCTTCCCGGTATCCAAGGAGTCATAGAAGAGTTGCCACGATGTTCATTTCACAATCTCACAGCCGAACAAAAATAAGAATCCGCTGCATACTGACGTATTCAATCTCTAGTACCTACGTCCTATCCGATATGAATTTGAAGATTCACCAAACAAGATCGTTTATGGAGTTACGAAAGTTGGTCTCCGCTCACCTGCCAAACGCCGTAGTTGCTGCGATCATATTCACGGTCTACAACACCTACACTGGCGATATCGCAAATCCAGTTTCGATTGGTGTCGAATTTATTTCCTATGTTATCGCAATCTTCATCGGATTCGTAGTTATTACTCCAATTTTAAACAAGGTATTTGATAGCATTACAACATAAACACCCTGCACTGATTGATGTGGGGTCCCTGTTTTGAGCGATTCCTGTTTGGTGTGGGAAGTCTTCTATGACACTTCGCTCATAGGAAGCACGTTGTTGGTGAGTCAGAGCAGAGTTCGAACGACCTCTTTGAGAGCTTCTTGACCGGGTTTGCGTAAGATTCGGTGGCGAAGCTGGAACGCTCTGAGATACGCCGTGAGCTTGTCTTTTGAGACGCCTCGATGCGGCGAGAGCCACCGTCGCGCCAGCGACGCGTGGCTCTCGCAGGTGTTCACGTGTGCGTCTCCATCGACGTATTCGCCATCGCCGTGAATCACCGCTTCTCGCTGGAAGTTCTCGTCGTCTTCGAGTGGGTCGTATGCCCGAAATCCGTCGGTGTAGACGGTCAGCGACTCCTCCTCGCGGTCGCCGAGGAGGAGTCGCACGGTCGATTCGTCAGCCGATTTCGCTGGGATAACGTATCGCTGATCGCTGCCACGATCAACAAGTGTGAATACTGGCGGTTTGTCCTCGGCATAGCTTCCGCGACCACGTTTCGAGAGACCACGCGAGCGCGACTCCTGGTCGCGCTCGCGGCCTTTCAATCCCGCAGTCACATACACTTCGTCGATTTCGACCGGGCCAACAAGATCGATGGCTGGCGCGTCGAGCGTTCTGGCGAACTGCTCGACGCGCTGCCGAAGTGACCTATACGACACGTCGAGTTCAGCGTCGAGTTGGCGGATGCTCGTGTTGAACCGGAGCAACGTGTAGAACGCAAACAAGAGCTTGTGGAGGCCGATCTTCGCGTCGCGAAGATCGTGCCGGTCTTGGGATTGAACGTGCGGTCGCAATCCTTACACAGATACCGCTGATACTCTCGATAGCTGCCGTGTTTGATCACTGATTCAGACCGGCAGCGCGGGCAATAGAGGCCATCGCGCCAGCGAACCTGCTCCAGCAGGTTCGCGGCGCTCGCCTCTGAGTTCAGCAACTCAAACGGGAACATTGCATTCGGGTGACGCTGCCGCGTCACCCTTGCCCGCTACGCTTCTCCAGCGGCAGCTCTACCTGACCAACAACCTGCTTCCCAAGAGCGATGACACTTTTTCTTCCCGGTATCGGTAAGTGAAATACGATACAACAGCAAGATATGCGTGAAGCCCTCCTCCGATCCGGCATCGGTCTGTACTTCCTGTGGCTTCTATTCGTGGTACTACTCATACTCGGACGACACACCCCGTTTCCGTTGTTCGATCTCGTTCACTCGGGAGTTGTATTTGGTGCAGCTGTGTTAACAGTAGTTGGTGCTGGGAAACTGCTCCGAATCGGCTACCGACGGATCACAGGCTAAGAGTTCTTAATTGCAGAGGAGCCCGGTACCTGTGAGCCGTGACCCGTCGTCCTGTACAGTGCAGACGCGAAAGGTACGGTTCGACAGGATAGGTAGAAGGTGAGATTGACTCTACAGAACATCTAAAAGGACGACTGGAGATGCTCGGGGTGATGCGTTGGTCCCCGCTTGCACGCAAAGAAGCAAGAACAGTTGCAACGTCGAAAGGCGTCTGGCTACTCGCCCTTCTTATCGTTCTTTGGGGGTATCGTCCCAGCTATATTGGATGGGACGGTCTCGGCGCGAATATCACTGCCGGGTACGTCCAGATCGCCGGGACAGTGCTCCTTCCCTTGGGAGTGCTTCTTTTGAGCTACCAGTCGATCGTCGGTGAACGGACTTCTGGAAGCGTGAAATTCATACTCGGGCTCCCGCTGACGAGAACGGACATTCTTCTCGGGAAAGTAGCTGGGCGAACAGCCGGTATCGCCGGCCCAGTCGCGGCCGCGTGCCTCCTTCTCGGTATTATCGGACTGCTCGACCACGGCGTGTTCAATCCAGTCTTGTTCCTCGGGATAGTCCTCATCACGCTCGCGTACGTCGGCGTCCTCGTGTCGATTGGGACGGCAGTTTCTGCTGTCGCCAAGCGAACAGTCACCGCTGCCGGGACTGTGTTCGGCGTGATATTCCTCCCACTCGTGTTGTTCTGGACGCAGATCAGCACGGCTATTTTCACGCAGGTGACTGGCACGCCAGTCAACCCGTACGAACCCCCAGCGTCCGGCCCCCTGTTCTTGCTCCTTCGTCTATCTCCTGACGGCGCGTATCGTGTCGTCTCGAACTGGCTGCTCGGTGTTGGGAACTCCGCCAACACATACAGTCACGTCCTCACGAAACTGGAGCCGCAGACACAGACGAACGCGTACGTCGTGGAAGCGACGTTCGCCCCCGGGACAGCACCGCTGTATCTCCACGAAGCCGTCGGGCTCCTCATTCTACTCGCGTGGGCGGTCGTCCCATTGGGACTCGCCCGCTATTACTTCTCCCGGGGGGATGCCGTGTGAGTGAGCCTGCGATTCTGACCGAGGGACTGACGAAGCAGTATGGGTCAACGACAGCCGTCGACGAGCTCACGCTGACCGTTGAAAGCGATGAAATCTACGGGTTCCTCGGACCGAATGGTGCAGGGAAGTCAACGACGATCGGGCTGCTAATGGACTATCTCCGTCCGACGACAGGCTCGATTAGCGTTCTCGGTCAGGACCCGCAACGCGATGTTGTCGACGTTCATTCCCGCGTCGGTATTCTCCCGGATCGGTACAGTCTCTACGACGGCCTCACCGCGCGTCAACACCTTGAATTGGTTATTGATACGAAACGCGTCAGTGATTCACCTGAGGTACTGTTAGACCGGGTTGGATTGGAGGACGTCGACGGGCAATCAGTCGGGACGTTTTCGCAAGGAATGGAACAACGACTGGCGCTTGCGATGGCGCTCGTCGGTGACCCTGACCTGCTCGTTTTGGACGAACCGTTCACTGGACTCGACCCGCACGGCGTTCGCACCGTTCGAGAGATCGTTCACGAGGAGAACGACCGCGGTGCTGCTGTCTTCTTCTCCAGTCACGTGCTCGGACAAGTCGAGTTTGTCTGTGACCGGATTGGAATCCTTCACGAGGGACGCCTCGTGGCCGAAGGGACAATCGATTCCCTTCGTGCTGACACGAACGTCGGAGCCGACGCTCCAGTCGAAGAGATCTTCGTCTCGGTGACGAACGGCCCAGTACTGACCGACGAACCCTCCTCGGAGACCACATAATGAAGCGACGAACGCTACTCGGCGTTACCACTGCGTCGATGGTGAGCCTCACGGGCTGTCTCGGCACGACAGAGTACACTATCACGGACGTGCAAACAGAAACGACGACGCCACTCGGCATCTCGGTGCAGATCGTCGAACCGAATGCCGTTATCGAACATCCGGCACAGCTGGCGTTCACCGTTACGAACAAACAGGATTCCCCGATCGAGATCCGGAACACGGGGATTTGGCCGTTTGGCCTCTTGGAGCTCGTCCCGTCGCTTGACACACAAGACGCCGGACCAGGGACGATTCTCTGGACGAATCGGTACGAAGAAAGCCGGTACGTCGATGCTGAGACGAGACAGAATTACGGCGTCGAGTCAACACCGCTCGTACGAACGCTCGGTCCCGACGAGACGGTCGAAGAAACGTATGACATTCACGGCGCCGACATCATTCAAACAGGAACTATGTTCGTCCAAGGGAGATTCGAGCCACCGATCCTCGAATACACAACCGAGCACAACGAGGACTGGGACTCGCTCTTACCAGAGATCACCGTCGAACTATCAAAGAAAAGTCTGATCTAGAGATCAGGAGAGTACAAATTTAGGCGACGAACCGTGGAAGGAAGTGGGTTTTTGGTTCACTCAACGTAGGGGACTCACGTATCGGTCAGTACTGGCGCGTATTGGTTATCTGGTCGGCATCGCTCCTAACACGGTCATCAGGAGCACCGGGAGCATAATCACCAGAAATTGCCACTGGTACTCGTCTGTCCACCGTCGCACTCGTGATGAGCGAAGTCGTAAGGCGGCAGTCAAACTAAATAGGAGACAGCCAACTGCGGAGATTGAGCGGCTTGTGAGTGCCATCCAGACTACGAAGGGTAGCATCCCGATAGCAACACACAGGTCTGCCCTCCTCTCCCAGTCCATAACCTTCCGTAGCCAAGTCAGCAAAATAATTGTTCCTGAACAGAGAAACCGAATGTCTCTGAGCAACTACGTATTGCAGTGAATGAACTGTGATTGATTGTCCATCAGTAGGTTCGCAAACTTGTTCTATCGGGTGATTCACCAGCAGGGAAGTGGAACTAAGGATAGCGAATCGTCCAAAACAGCACTCCTAGCTAACGGCTGTTTCAGTAAGGAATGTCTCGAACCAATAGGATTCCAACAGATCCGTCGCGTCCACTACAGTACGACGAGGAGAAAGACTCCAAGTAGTATACCTGTGAAACTAACGAACAGTCCCAAAATGGAGAATTTCGCCATACGGAAGACTGTTTTTCCCGGTGGGCGGTCCGAGACAACGAGTGGATCTATACCCGTGGCATCCTCAGTAATGCGTCCAACTACTGTCACACTGTCACCGGGTTCAGCCCGCTGTTCGCTGTATCGACGGGATCCGAGCGAGAGGAATCGGAACAGGGGCTGGAGAACTGCCGGTGGATCACGCCACACTGTCGTTTCGGGAATATCATCGTGATCCCGTTCGAACGTCTGGATTTGTTCCAGCGGGGCCTCGTCAACCCCATTCGTTGCGATGATGCGTTTCGTGAGTGTGACTGTGCGTGCCGGTTTGACGATGGGAACCGAGCCTGACGTAGTTTCGACGGTGAATTCGACAGCACCGGTCGCTTCGTGAATCGTCACGTACCAAGGAAACAAATTCAAAAGGTTGAGCCGCCGTTCCTCGATTTGATAGCGGAGTGCGACGCACTTCGTTTCACTGAACGGCGCTACGAGAGCGTCATCTTTGTTGGCAACTGTTCCTGACACTCGGACAAGAGATTCAGCCACCGGTTCGCCCATATCCGGTATCTCGGTAGCACGGTACACGCTCGTTGCTCGCCATACATATCGTGCACTCACAGCGAATACAACTGTCCCAAGAAGAAGCATTGCACCGGCAAAGAGCGTCGTTATAGAGGGCTGGAATGGAGGGATAGCCACTATGTGATAGCTCGATGGACTTCTGGGTTATCAGATTACCTACTGAGATATCCGAATTACTGATCAGATTTATGCTGCAACTCCAGCGTCTCCCGAACAGGATTCCTCTTGGGGAGCCTATTCGGAGTGTTTGCATCAGACAGGAGATGATCAGTTCGCAGACTCATCTTCTCGGCTAATGCATCGCAAATGAACCTGAAACCACTATTTGAGGGACCACTCTACACGGGCTGACGATGTCTCACACCCACGAAGGGGCTTCAAGCGTGGTTGAATCGATTCGACTAAATCGGACTGTTTCCGTAATTCCCCGGGGGGCCAGAGCGGTACGCGACCGTTCTTCTCGTCTCGATCTGTTGCACGTATCCTGCCTGATTCACGAGGAGTGTCATCGAAGCGTTTGACGTGACGTGCGTATCGTTCAGGTCTGCGTGAATACGATAGAAGTGGGTTCCGTTCCTGGTGAGGGTCTCGACGGTCGCGTTCTGACGCGTGCTGTATTTGTAGAGAAGCTGCCGGTGGAAGGCTCTATTGAGCCGGACTGAGGAATTGAGCAGATCAGCCTCCCGAATGTGGGTATCGTTGCCGGCCTCGACACGGATCGTCGTGTCGTTCCCGTGTCGCCACGCCGTCACTCGGCTCGGAGCCTGTTGATAGCCTGCTGGTGTATCCCCAGAGACTGTCGGCGTCCGAACTGTGAGCGCTCGGACGGGTCGCTGCGGGTCAACCTTCCACGTTCGATTGATGGTGGCTTGGAACGTGTCGTTGGCGTCTCGAATCGTGGTCGTTGACCGGACGGTGAACGGTTGCGCTCGAAGCGTCGCAGTATGCGATCGGATTACTGTGTTCGCATCGGTAACTTCACTCTCTGTCAACGCGGGTGATGACTGCGGGGCGTTGGTTAGCGCGGCACACCCGGCAGTGAGCAGCAGACACGCGACGCAGACTGCGGTGATCTTCGTAGATACCTTCACTGGGTTAGCACCTCCGGAAACCCGAAGAAGTAGTAGTAGATCTCAGCGGCACCTGAAAAGACAAGGAGTGCTCCGGCGATGCGGTAGATCGTCTGAGTATGTGATCGAAGTACTGCCGTAATTGATGAGCCACCAAGGGCGGTTACGCACGTAAACGCGGCGAGTACGGTGCTCATTCCGAGGGCGTAGGTGAGTGCGATACCAACACCGAGTATCGGGCCAGCGGATACTCCCTGCAGGACGATGGCGATAAACAACGGTGCGGTGCAGCCGGCTGCTGCACCAGCGTACAGCGCGCCGAAGATGAAGAACCCGCTGAGCGACCGCTGTCGCTTTGGGAGCTGGACGGTGGATCGGGATGATAGCTTCCATCCCGTCATCATCAGTGCCCCGGCGATAACAAACACACTCCCGACGATGAGTTCTAGCACGGCGATATCAGCGAGTGCTTGCGCACCGAGATATGCGGTTGTCCCTGCTAAGCCGACGTACACGACGGTCATCCCGGCGCCAGCGAGTGTGCTCAATACGATCGCACGAGTGAGAGGGCGGCGGAGCCGTGCGACAACTGTTCGTGAATCTTCCGTCGAAACTGCGGTGTCACTCTCGGCAGTCGAAACAGTATCACTCAGGAAATACGAGAGGTAGCCGGGAAGCAGCGGGAACGCACACGGGGCGAAGAAGGTCGCAGCCCCTGCGGAGAACGAGAGTCCTAGCAGGGCTGGGAGCGCAAGTCCAGTCATCGTCACGCCTCCACTAACGGGTCGATGATGGATGTGAACTCCTCGAACGTCCGTGCTGTGACCTCCGGCGACTCTCCCGTCGCTGGCGTTCCATCCGTGTCGACCACGAGGTTCGTCGGGTAGCTGTTCGCGTTCCACCGGTCGGTCGCCACGAGACCCGGGTCTTTCACTACTGGCCACGTGCCATCGTACTCGTTCCAAAATTGCTTGATGAGTTCTTCGTCGACTTCTGGTGTGATCGACACCATATGGAGTGTCTCGGTGTCGTACTCCGCGCGTAATTTCCGGAAGTCCGGCATTTCTTTTTGACACGGGTGACACCACGTCGTAAAGAAATTCAACAGCACGATTTTCCCGTCTGGTTTGAGAACGACTTCTCCGTCTGGGAACCCGTCACGGGTGACAACCGACGGGAGTGTTAACTTCGTGTCTGGGTCTGTCTCTGTCTCATCGTTCTCGGCCGCTGTATCGGTTGCAGGCGGCGTACTTGCATCGGGAGATGACTGGTCGACACACCCGGCCAAACTCAGGCCCAGTCCGGTGCTGATTGCTGTAAGGACCGATCTGCGGGTACTGGAGGGCATCCGTCAATCGGGAAATTTAGCTTGATACTCAAAATCACCGCCGGAAGCTACAGGATCTATTTTTCAGAAATAGGGGGTGAAAGCCAACGATTTCCGCTGTGGGGAGAGGTCAAGGGACCTGTGATGTGTTGACTGGCTCGGATAGAGATCGGTCGCCAGCAGTTCCTTCATCACGCAACTGGCGGTACGCTGACGCGATAATCGCGTAGTACGGCAAGAAAAATACCGCTGTGAGAACACTGATTGCGATATCGGCAGCGACTGGAACGCCGGCGAGATCTAACAGGGGTGCGATGGCACCGATGATACCACCGAATATCGCAGAGATCACAACAAGGAGACCGAGTTTGATTCGGGAGCCGCGAGCGAGTCCCCAGCTCCGTTTGAGGCTCTTGATGAGACCGAGATCCTCAACGCTAACGGCGAAGATGAAGAAGAGGAACGACGCCGCGAGGAAGAGTCCTGGAAAGAACAGGAAGATAGTGCCAATCATAATCGAGATGCTCACGATCAGTCCGCCGACGAGGGCGATGGCTGTGGCACGCCCGAGCCGTCGCGTTGACGTTGCCGGGAACGTCGACAGTGTACTATCCGATTGAGCCAGCGTTCTAGAGAGGATCACGAAGAACGTCGAGCTCAGGATCACGAGTACGGCGAACAGAGCGAGTCCCACGCTTCCTGGTAGTGGAAGTACGAGTCCAGCATTGCTACTGAACTGGTCGGCCGCCGCTGGTGGAAGGAAACCTAACAAGGCCGTGTTGATACTTGCTTGAACACCGAGCTGGATGACGAGGAGTCCAATAAACAGGATCCCGCCAGTTCGGGTGAGTGTACGCCGAATACCGTCGCTAACCGCATTGCTGAGTTGGAGGGCCATACTGGTCCAATATATCTCACCTGTTTTAATAAAACACCCGTAGAGTAAAATCTGATTTTCAATCGATTGTTTCCGCAACCCGGCACATCGCTGAGACAGTGTAATCAGCCGAAGAGAGTGGACCGGCTTCGGGACACTGACAGGCAACGATTGCAATTCCAACGAGAAAGGGATTCCCTTGAACCACTCTCCGCTGTCAGAGTGATTCGCGTGAAGTGTATCCTTCAACAGCCAATATCGAGAATTCCGGTAAGGGGAGAGTGAGTTCGTATCTTTTTTTGCCAGTATTATTTCTCTATACAGATTGAGGTGATTGCTGGTATGGCGGACGATTCTGGTATCAGTATCGATGGTCCTGATACGCTTCGTGGTGCGTTGTTGCTTCTTGTGCTGGGCCTTGGTGTGACTGGGTACGGCGCGTACGATTACGTACAACAGTCTGATGCAATACGGAGTGCAGTTGAGGTAGATGCGACCATCACCGATGTCGGTGTCGAAACGACGAGTGCGCCTGCTGGGAACGCACAGGTCAAGTACGAACCTCGCGTTGAATTCACCTACGAATATCAGGGTGAGTCGTACACTGGTACGAATGTCTTCCCAGCGACGATCGCCCCGGAGTACGAACAGCGTTCGAACGCTGAATCAGTCATTGATGAGTACGAAGATGGAATGACTGTTACTGCGTACGTTGATCCCGCTGACCCAAACGACGCATTCCTGCAGAACAAAACGTCGAACACGCCCCTGCTTGCCGCCGGGATCGGCGCGGTTATTTCGCTCTTAGGAGCGGTATCAGCCCTGGAAAAGTACCGGAATAAATGAGGTTGGTACGCTCTGCTTTCGGTGAGTCTCGCGTCGCCCTTCGCGTCACAGATACACGAAGGCCGTTACTTTCGTATCTATAGTGAGTTGCGGCGGGGTTACTCTTGATTCTCGATTCACTCCCGTTCCTTGACTTGTCCACGTGATTGCGAGGCGTTGACCGCAGGGTACAGCGGGTCCATCAGTCAGAGACGAATCGAGTGAGGAGGTTATTTGACATTCGTCGTCGGTTGAGTCGTATGTCTCGAAGTGCCCTCCCTTCGATGACGCTCTCGAATATTCACCCTGGCTACGCCGGCCTAGTAGTGTTGCTCACCGTACCGATCGGATACCTACTTGGGGACAGTTTCATCGCACATTTCGTCCCCTCAGCGTTCATAGCCATTTATCTAACGACAGTCACAATCACGCTACTCGTGTTTTTCAGTGGTAGTTTGCTGTTCAACTTGGAAGGATAGACGAGATACTACGTAGCACGTTTCACCGCGTCCTTGGCTCCGACGAGGCGATACTCCAGACCCGTAGAGTTAACAGATGCATAGATGATCTTATATTATGGCTTCAGTTGGTCCGCGTGAATCGGAGACGGTGCTTGCGGATCTCGAACTGACGCGCGGGCTCACTATCCAGATGACTGCGCTCAGCACGCTCGGGTTACTCATCGCCGCTACCGTACTGAGCGGACTTTACCAGGCCGTTACTGGGAATCCGGTGTCGTTACAGTTCGCGCCCGGTGTCAGCTGGTGGACCAACGCGTTGGACGTTCTCGTCATCTTGGTGTTGGCGACTGTCTTCGTCGTTCCTCACGAGTGGCTGCACGGCCTTGCTATTCGATACTACGGCGGCGAAGCGAAATATGGCGTCGGAATTGCGCACTTCATTCTTCCGTATGCGTACGCCACGACTGATCACGAGTTCACTCGCAATCAGTTCATCGTCGTCCTGATGACACCGCTGCTCGTGATGACCGCCGTCGGTGTGCCAGTGATGCTTGTCTTTGAGTGGGGATGGCTTATTGTCCCGCTGGCTGCGAACGCCGCCGGGGCGATCGCCGACCTCTGGATGACGATGACGCTACTTGCCTTCCCCGCGGATGTCCGACTGGAAGACCATCCCAGAGGCGTCCGGATACTCGGCCGCGAAAGCGACCGTCGAGGGGCGCTGTCAGTGACCGGCGTCGTCTGGGACGCACTCGCCGGCGCAGCTGTCGCTGCCGTCGGTGTGTTTCTCGTATTGGCGGTTGGCGGGCCGATTGTGCTTGATATCCTTGGTGTCGATTCGCTCACGATCGGCACACCCGATACGTTCAGCTTCCTGTTTTCGTTCACGTCAACGCCGACTGAGATTTCGATGAGTGTCGGTGCCGGCGTGCTCGGTATTGGCGCAGCTGTTGGGCTGGCCTACGCGTTTATTCGGAGTTATCGACGTGTTCGGTCGCCGGCTGGTGAGTCACGGGCGCGGACTGACTGAGAGAGATGCAGAGTAAGGACTGTTCTGAGTTCCAAGCGAATTCAAGGTACTCGGGGTGCTCCGCTTACAGATGCCGCTCATCAACAGACCGCCCCACGTGGTGAAGCCAGGTAGTGAATTGCCAGTAGCGTGGATCATTTGAGGCTCGGAAAGTATCAGTCCCGGCGCTGTACAAGGCCCAAGTGAATGAGTAGCCCTACGACTCCTAAGAACCCCAAGACAAGACCACGAAGCCGTGGATTCGGTAATCCTCTCTTCTCCGAATCGGAGTATATATAGTACCCGACAGTGGGCCAGAAAATGAACAAGTAGAGACCGATACGGATGAGCGGTCCGCTGTATGCGGTTAGCAAACTCATCAAAGACTCACCGCAGTTTCACAGGGGACCATATCTTGGTCATCGTTTTGTACCGAGAAAGAAGTACCGCGTATTAGGTTCCTAAGCCCGTGAGCGATACTCACTCCGTTGTATCAAGTCAGACTGTTGCGTCGTATCCCGCGTCCTCTACGACGCGTTCGTCTTCTAGACTGCAAAATAAAGACGAGTAGGCTGGCGACGCTACGACAGTCTGGACCGAGACTATAGAGGTGCTCCTTGCCAGCTATTGTTCGGTGGTCGCAAATTTGTGATCGAATAGCTTGACTTACCAGGCCGTCATCAATCGGTAGCTCGACGTTTAGTGTACGTCCACAAGGCGAGGAGGGTATAGACGGCACCGATGAGTCTAATCCTATTGGTGAATTGGTCGTTCCATTCGACTTCGTCTGGGTGTTCGTAGAGGAGTGTCGTGGCGAAGTCGCGGTAGGCTTCGGGGAAAATGAGTACCACAGCACCGAACACGCCTGTGAGATTCATCAGCCACGCATACACGCGGCGGCCGATGACACTCACAACGGCCACTACGATTCCTTCGATCCGTATTCCGGAGTCGATCCACGGTTTTCGTGTACAGTCGTCGGGATTTTCGATAGCGACGGCCTCGAAGACCTCGATGATTCGGTTCGGGAAGACTGCGGTTAGCACGCCGAGTATTCCGATGAGCGCCCGTATCATATGTCGTTCATACGGCTGTTATAGATTTAATTGTATATCGTAGCTCCCAGCTTTAGTGGTCTGGGACTTCGGCACAGATTGAATACTGTAAACTTGCTATCGACTGGAGAAGGCATACAAACAGCTGACTAACGACCACCGCTTACCCCAGTTATACACTATAGCGTCACGCTCCAAACAATCGTGACTGGAAGCTACGGTCGTTGGTTTGACTGACCGAGCGATTAAGACACTGTGTCAAAAATGTACTGACTATGAGTGGGGCGGATACGCCACCATCTCCGGACGGGCTTCCGATTCTTGGACATGGTGTTGCCTTTTCCCGGAATCCCGTGAAGGCGATGGAGTCGTGGGCAGAGTATGGTGACGTGGTTCACCTGCAGTTTCTCGGTGAGTCGATGTACTTAGTGACACACCCCGATCTTATCAAGCAGATTCTCGTTGAGGAACAGCACAAGTTCACCATCGGCCCGGAACAGCAGGAGACATTTGCGGGTGTTGAGGACCACGCGATGACGACTGCGACTGGCGATCAGTGGCGTCGTCTCCGTCGGGCTGCCCATCCGGCGTTTACTCGTGAGCGCATCGCCGAGTATGGTGATCGGATGGCAGCTGTGACGGCCCAATTTGTTGACGAGTGGGACGATGGTGAGCAGTTTGACCTGCATGCGGAGATGCGTCGGTTAACGGTGCAGATTCTGGGGGAGACACTGCTGAACGAGGATCTTCGCGGACAAGAAGACGTGGTAATTGACGCTGCGGACGCACTCGTTGATCGAACGAATTTCCGACGCCCCGGGCAGTTGCTTCCGGATTGGATACCGACGCCGACCGATCGTCGGTTCCGCCGGACGGTACAGCGTCTCGATACGCTTGTGGACGAAATCGTCGAGGAACGACAGGGCGCAACAGGCGAGGCAAGCGACGATGTCTGCGCAGTATTGCTTGCTGCACATCGAGAGGGAGACCTGACGCTCACAGAGGTCAAGCAGAACCTCGTTGCGTTCTTGTTGGCGGGCCACGAGTCACCATCAGGTGTACTCACTCGGGTCTGGTACCTACTGGAAAGGCATCCGGACGTGTACGAGTCACTCTGTGACGAGTACAACCGGGTTGTTAGTGATGATCGACCGGGAATTGAGCAGTATGATGCGCTCGAATACACGCAACGCGTTGTTGCAGAAACGCTTCGCCTCTACCCGCCGACAACGGGCGTCAACCGGCAGGCAATCGAGTCAATAACGCTGGATGGATACGAGCTACCCGAGGGAGCCCGATTTTTGATTCCACAGTGGGTCCCCCATCGAGACGAGCGATTCTGGGATGCCCCTGAAACGTTTGACCCCGATCGGTGGGAACGAAACATAGACCGTCCAGAGTACGCGTACTTCCCGTTCAGCGGCGGCCCTCGCGGCTGCCCCGGGAACGACTTTGCTCGCCAAGAATTGACGCTGATGCTGGCGACGATGGTCGGTCGCGTCGATCTCGATGTGGTCGCTGACGACCAGTTGACGTTCATCCCGTCAGTTCAGCTTCGCCCTGCAACGAACATCAACGCGGAAGTTCGCCGAGCGGGGTGACTAATCACGGGAATCGACAAGCAGTGTGATCCCAGTTGATTTACTGAGCGCATATCAACACCCTGTACCGAGGCCTATGCTAGATCGTCATTCGATTTCGAAATTACAGGTAGTAGGGGTGTTCGCTGCGATCATCGGTGTTATCGGCTATGTCGTCTTCGGGTGGCGATTCGGTGAGGCAGACGGGATACTGCCGTTCGTCCTCGGTGCCGTTTTCGCGGGTGTAGCGATAGTCTGGACGCTCTATCAGCGAGTATCGGGTGAGACACCGTGATGAGATTATTCCTTTTTAAGCTGGAGATGTGTTGTTCGGTATGGTGATGTTGAATGCCAAGTCCTGATCGAAGCCGTCTCACGCTCTTCGTCAGTATTCTCGTTGTCTTTGCCGTCGCGCTCTATGTCGTCTCCGGGCTCACCGCGATGAGTCCGATCGCGCTTGCGCCAGCGTATATGTTCTCTCCGATGATCGCAGGCCTCATTGTTTGTTTCCGTCGGGACATCCCTCTGTCGGCAGTTGGTCTGCGAATCGGCCGTGTTCGATGGCTTGCTGTGGCTGCCGTGGTTGCCCTGCCACTCGTGGGATTGACGCTTCTCATCGCGGTGGCCGTCCCTGGTGTCGGGTTCGATCCGTCTGCCAATCCGACGCCGGGGCTCGGACTGCCGTCAGGAGTTCTCGGTGTGGTGGCGACATTCGGACTCGTGCTTGGACTCGGGGCGACCGTGAATGCGGTGTTCGCCTTTGGCGAGGAGTTCGGCTGGCGAGGGTATCTGCTGTGGGAGTTGGCTCCGTGGGGGTTCTGGAAAGCCTCAGCTGCTATCGGTGCGCTCTGGGGCGTCTGGCACGCCCCGGTCATCGTTGCCGGCTACAACTATCCTTCGTTCCCCGTAATCGGTGTCGTCGCTATGACGATCGCCTGTCTATCGTTTTCGCCAGTCTATACGTACCTTGTCATCCGCTCGGAGTCCGTGGTCGCAGCGGCGTTACTCCACGGGGTGTTCAACGGATCTGCCGGTCTCGTTATTGCGTATGCCGTCGCGGACGAGGCTGTGCTCAGTGAATTAGTCGCCAGTCCGGTCGGGGTTGCCGGTGTTATCGCGTTCGGACTGGCTGCTATCGGCATCGCGTTATCCGGAGCACCGCCGTTGACGCGTGAGTTCGCCCACGACACGGCCACGTCTGCATAGATTCACGAGGACTGGCAGCGTGTTGATCGTGATGGTGTTGCACACGATGGCGAACACGGCAGATATACTGCTGCCGCTCGCGCCGGATCTGATCGTCGTCGATGGTGTGATCGACGAAGCTGCAGTCGGGACGGTCGTGATGGTACAGTTGGCCGTCCAGTTGCTCGTTGTTGTTGCTATCGTTACGTACTACGGCCGCGACTCGCTCGCTCGTGGAGCGATTCCTGGCGTAGATGCTATTGGGGGTGAGTGAGAACGAGTGTGTAGGTATGGTCTCCGAGCAATCGGCGGCAGATATGTTCGCTCTGCTTTCGGATGAGAGTCGGGTGGACATTCTTCGGGCTGTCGCCGTCGCGCAATCTGAGCAAAATCCGTCGAACTCGGGGTTTGCCCCGTTGTCGTTCTCGGACATCTATGAGCGCGTCGAGATCGATAATACGTCGAAGCTCTCGTATCACCTTGGGGAACTCGCGGGGACGTATCTTCGGAAGGTCGAGAATGGCTATACGTTCACACACGCTGGTGAACAGATCGTCCGGTTTATCCTTGCGGAGAATTTCAGACAGCCATCCGGTATTGACAGTATCGAGACGGAAGGGATGTGCCTGTTCTGTGGGGAAACGCAGCTTGAGGCGGGGTTAGACGATCAGTATTTTATGGTACGGTGTCCGTCCTGTGAGCAGCCGGTGACTGGCTATATCGTGACGCCGGCGCAAGCGCGTACACGGTCGGGGGCGGCGCTGCTCGAGTCGCTCAAGCGCAAGCAAGCGACGGAGTTTAGTCTCGTTCAAGAGGGGATTTGTCCTGAGTGTGGTGGGGAGATTCAGACTGAGGTTCTAGATGCGAGTGAGCAGCCGCTGCCTAGTGAGGTACCGGTCTCATATTTCACGATCGATGCGTGTGAGGCGTGCCTCCGTCGGTATAGTGGGCCACTGACGTACAGCGCGGCGTTTCGACCCCCGTCGATTGCGTTTTACTGGGATCACGGTGTTGATATTCTGGGAACCGGGTGGTGGGAACTGCATAGCTATCTCAGAGACGGCCGCTGGAGTGCCGAGCAGATTGCAACTGATCCGGCCGAGTATCGAATCGAATTGCGTCACGAGGATGCAGTCCTTCGGGTATTCCTTGATGCTAATGCCCGGACCACGCGGACTGAGCGCGTGCGCGGTCGGGATCACGATTGAGAGATGGTTATCAAATATTTTTCAAAATGGCGGTTGAGCGTTTCGGAGCGGTTGTCCCTGATATGCTTCATTATGTCGTGATAAGGCTCCCTAATCAGATTTGTCGCTTAACCGTGATTTTGAAACCGGTCTGAAAATATATCAATTGTTCGATAATATTTATGCGTGGTGTTGTCCTCTCTTTAGATGGAGACAGAGGCAATCAGCTATGACCAATCACGAGACGATTAAGACGCCGGACTCCCCCCGGCACTCGAAAGACCGCGGAACGAAGTCGTCGAACAACGATCAGATGACCATCCCGGACATCCAAAACGCCTACGCGCGCTACGCGAAGTGGATCGATCGTCTGGGCTGGTTGAACCGCCTGTTAACTGGGCGATTTCGACGCCGTCAATTTTCGGAAGCGACGGGACGAGTACTCGACGTAGCGTGCGGAGCCGGGACGAACTTCCAGTACGTACCAGAATCAACGGAGATCGTCGGTATCGACATCAGCGAACCGTTGCTAGAACGCGCCCGATCGGAACTTGAGACTCTCGAACGAGACGGGACAGTCACACAGATGGACGCACAGGATCTCGAATTCGAGGACGATAGCTTCGACACCGTCATTTCCTCGTTTTCGACCTGTACGTTCCCGGATCGTGTCGCGGCGCTTCGAGAGATGGCTCGCGTCTGTCGACCCGATGGGCAGATTCTGTTGCTCGAACACGGCCGGAGTGACAATGATCTCATCGCACGGTACCAAGAATGGCGCGCTGACGCTCACTACGAGAAGTCGGGCTGTCGAGTGACCCAAGAGCCTCTTTCGGTGGTTCGTCGAGCCGGATTATCCGTGGATGAAGCCGAAACTGCGCAACTCGGCCGGATCACCCGAATCGTGTGTGACCCAGTTCTAGACGAGACCAACGAATGAAAGACCAGAAACCGAGTCTCCGAACCAGCGAAGGCGGGTGCGCAACCCGCCGAGCGGTTCTCACTGGACTCGGCACCCTCACTCTCTCCAGGGTCGGCAGTGCAACAGCCACAGCGACCGTCAGTGTCGAGTCTGAGGCCCGAACTAATTCATCCACCGAGAACCCGTTTCCTGATGCTGGTGAGCTCGAAACATTCGTCGATGACGTGCTGACGCAGCGAATCGGGACGACAACGCCGGGCGCGACCGTGGCTATTGTTCGAAGTGATGGTCCCATCCTCATCAAAGGATACGGCGACGCTGATGTGGACTCCAGTATACCGGTTCAGGCACCTGAGACCGCGTTTCGTATCGGCTCTGTTGGCAAGCTCGTGACGTGGACTGCTGTTATGCAAGGCGTCGAACAAGGCGTCCTCGACCTCGACGAGAACGTCAACAAATATCTCGAAGATTCTGCGGTCACAATTCCAGAGACCTACGAGGAGCCGGTGACGTTACGACACCTTGGAACCCACACCGCGGGGTTCGAGTCAGCAATCGATCCTGACGTTGTCGCTGACCCGGACGCCATCGCGCCGCTGGAAACAGTTCTCGTCGATCAGATGCCGCGTCGCGTGCGCCCGCCAGGTGAATTAGTCGGATACTCGAACTACGGGGCGGCGCTCGCCGGATACATCGTCGCAGAAGCTCACGATACCACGTTCGAGGAGTACGTCCAGTCAGAGATTTTCGAACCGCTCAATATGACGCATAGTACATTCGCCCAGCCCATCCCAGACGAGTCTCCTAGGAACCTCGCCGCAGGTCATACCCGAGATGGAGATGGCTTCCAGACTGCTGAGACGGTGTACATCAATATGCGTCCGGCAGGGTCGATGACCACGACAGCGCGTGATATGGCGGCGTTTATGCGCGCACATCTCGGTACCGGTGCGGTCGACAACACACGAGTCTTGCAGGCAGACACGACACGGGTGATGCACGACCAACATCACGTTCGACATCCGGCGGTCACCAACTGGCGGTATGGGTTCCACGAATACGGGGCTCCCGACGCTGGAGTGATCGGTCATTCAGGCGCGACAGTCCACTTTTCGAGCCATCTCGTTCTCGCACCTGCAGATGATGTCGGCATCTTCGTCAATTACAACAGCAACAGCAGCGAGCAGCCCCCACCGGGAACCGTAATCGACGATATTCTTGCTGCATACGGGCTTCAACCATCGCCGACTGAACCACCACCGTCAACAGAGCCGGAAAGTCGGGAACGCGCTGAAACCGTTACTGGCGAGTATAGCCTCTCCAGCCTGCCAAAGCGTGGTCCACTGCAGGTAGTTGATCTACTGGAACACGTGTCGGTTGAACCTGCAGCCAATGGTCGTCTCCGCACGACGACACTTGACGGCGATACGCGCCAGTGGGTTGAGACCGACCCGTATGTCTATCACGAGGTGGGTGGGAACGATGTCCTTGCATTCGAGGTCACAGACGGTGAGATCGAGGGAATGCATATGGCGAGCGAGCCGACCGGCGTCTATCAGCCAGTCCCGTTCCACGAACGTCAACTCGTCACTGGAAGTACCATAGGTGTATCCCTTGCCGGATTTGGTCTTTCCCTCGCTGGATGGGGCGGACAACGGGTTCGGCAGAAGTGGAATCAGTATCGTACGAATAGGGACTCAGTCACTGAGAGGGAGCGTTCCGAATGACAGACCACTCTAACTCTCCCCCGGTCCGGCAGGCAGGCCGCCCCAGCGAACACACCGATACCGATGAGAGGACAAGTAGTCTCACCCCTCAGGAACGCTACCTCACGTGGCTCGCTCGTACAGCCAGCGTTGGTCTGAGTGCCGTTTCCCTCGGGTTCGTCTTGCTCCTACTAGTTGTTATTGAGAGTGGCGGCGAGCTCACACTTATCACACGACCAGTCCCGATGCAAGTCGCGCTCACACTCCCATACCTCATCGTACTCTGTGCACTCGGGACGACTGCCGGCGCAGTACTTGCGTGGTGGAACCGGTACTGGTCCTGGAGAGCCCGTATTCACCACACACTACTGGCGCTTCTCGGACTCGGATTCAGTTGGCAACTCGTCAGGCTTGGCTTCATCACGTTGTAAGAGAATTACAGAAGGATTCTATTCTCAAGTCGTTGTATCGAGGAATGCGTCCACTTCCGCTGTGATCACTTCGGGCGCTTCACTGGGACCACTGTGGCTAATGCCCTCAAATTCAACGAGACGACTGTGCGGGAGTGCCTCGTGGACTGTGCGGGCGCTCTCTCGAAGGAAGTCCGGTCCATCAGTCCCGGTCAACACGAGTACCGGGGCGTCAACGTCAAGCTGGTCAGATAGCTGGTATTGCTCGACAGATTGGTTCATTCGGACGACCTCTTCGGCGAGCTCCACGCAGTCCGGCCAGACCGGCCACTCTTCTAACCACGCGTCAAGATCGTTGGTTTCCTCAGGATTGAGCACCTGTTCGATGTAGCGTTTCACCGCCTCGTGACGTTTTCCTTCGTCGATGAGGGAATCCATACGAGCGGCGAGATTAGCCTCTTCACGATAATCGTCAGGCAGGACCGCAGGCTCGTATGCGATGACCGCTCCGACAGGTGCGTCCGTCGCTGCTTCGATGGCCGTGAGTGCACCGTAGGAGTGACCAAACAGGATCGGTTCACCGTCAACGGCGTCGACGAGCGTGCGAACGTACTCGGTCTCCCGTTTGAGTACGTCATCGGCGCTCGTTTCAGCGAGGTCATCGAGACACGTGCCGAAGCCCGGTCGCTGCGGGACGATCGAAGTGTAGTCTTCGAGGTGGGGGATGACTGGATTCCAGTACTGTCGGGGAGCCATCCCGCCGTGAAGCAAGATTAGGGGCTGGCCGTCGCCGTGTTGTTCGACTGTGATACGAGTCTCACCTGTTGTTGTGAGTGTCTGCATCGGTACATCGTACTGTATGAGTGTGCGTCGAGAAGGACTGTCTCTCAATCATCCGGCCCTTTAAACACCGTTGAACGGAGCGATGGAGTTTACTGGGGGAGTGGGGGCCACGTGGGTGCGACTGTTTCTTCGATGAGTTCGGTTTGCGCGCGGCGGAGTCGTTCGGAAACTGAAGAGGCGGAAATCTCTAGTTCCGCGGCGATGTCTTCGAGAGATGCTTGACGTGGGATTTCGAAGTATCCTCGTTTGTACGCGATTCGAAGCGCCTCACGCTGCCGGTCAGTGAGCCCATCACCTGCGGGTTTGGATTCATCGTCGTGGGTGAGCCGTAGCAACTGAAAGTCAGCGTTCTGCTGCCAGAACGAGGAGAATTCGTTGAATGTATCTCGATTGGCGAACCACCCTGTCTGGCGCCAGCCGCTCGGTAATACTTCGATCCGCTCAATAATTGCATCGGCGGTTGCAAGAGCTTCAAGCCCAGCGAGGTCGTTGATGTGGTCCCCGAGTTGTTCTTCGAAACTGAGTGCTGAACGCACCTGGTATCGAAATGTATCCCCAGCTTGGCCGACGAGCGTCCACGCACCGACATCGAACGCGTCAGTAAAAGCAGTTTCAATAGTGGACTGAAAGCCGTTTTGGATAGTGACGAGAAATGGGGGTCGGTCACCGTGATTGAATTGGATGTCCAGCGTTAGGGTTGCTTCAGGTACGGTTGTCGCCACTTCCGTCAACGGAAGTGCGTCGCAATCGATCTGGTATTCAGCGACAAGCCCCATATGCACGCGTTTCTACCGATCATAATAGAAGTATTTGGATCTGTCTGGTCGTATCCCGGCGCGTTTGATATTCTCAGTCGACTCCACTCCGATACCCGCTCCATTGAACGGTAACTATTCAATTTGTATCGCTCGTACCGGTGCCAACAGGGACTGAGAGGTTTCGGTGGTGCTACCGCTACAAAACTCATCTCTCACATATGGGGCAGTGCGGGCGGGGGTGGTAGAACTATGTGAAACAGTAACGGTATCAGCCCCGTATGTCCGGTCTGCTTGATGCTTCTCTGCCACCGTCGATCGCTATGCAACTGACAGCAACACATCTCATACGATTCCCAATCCGTTTGCCAGCGCAAGGCTGGCGATGGCCGCTAATCCGCCCGATATTAATCCGCTCTTGAGGCTCTGGCGGCGAAGACGACTGCCGAACTTATCGAACCCCTGATCGGACAGTACCAGCGGCGTCTCATCGCTTCCACGGAGCACGGGGGTGCCCTGCTCGAACGTGACTTCCCCACGGACGGCCAGCCTCTCGCCGTCAAGGACGGCTCTCGCCTCGAAGTACTTATCGTCCAGACTTTCACCAACGGCGTCTACATCGAAGACATCGTCCATATCGGCAATAGGGATGACAGTCCGGTGTTCGTCTAACTGAATGTATTGCGACATCCAACTCAGCTTCGACAGCGGCGTCGATATCCGCCACTCTGGAGACACCACCGTGACATCGATGCTGTCGTGGGCCTCGGCCACCCAATCTGTGTCGATACGGATCTCGCCTCGCCCGTCGTCAACAGCGAACGTGCCCGACTCCACCCCAGAGGCGTACGTGATCAAATTCGAGCTTTCGTCACCGTACTGATAACTCTCGCGCTCCGTGAGCCGCCAAACGTACGCGCCAACCGGCCGCTTCTCGTCAATCGGCAGGGAGTTGCCAAGTGGCGGTAGTTCCTTTACCTTCACCGTCCCTTCTATAGCGACTGTCTCGCCGTCGACAAGCGTCGATGGATGTTCGTCGACGGCTGTCGACACTGACCGGTAAAGCATTCTGGCAGTGAACGCTCGGGAACCAAACCATAAGCAGCCGGCAAGCAGAACTAATCCGATAGTAGTTCTCACCACCTCGACCATACGCCTACGTATCGCTCGAACGTCTTTATACACGGCGAGAGGTCTACCACGGAAAGTCTGTGCTGGCCTGGTTTTCAGCACGCGGTAGGAAGGGAAACCAAGCGATATCTCGCTCATCAGCTGGGTGCTATGCACTCGAAGAAACGACCGCGCGGGTGATATACATCCTGTACTGAACGAGTTGTGTTAGTTAGTTTCGACAGACGCTACGGAATCACTCGGAGAAGAGCACTTGTGTATCGAACAGCGACGGGTGAATAGTAAGGAGTACTTATGAGTTCGCGTGCCGAATTACGCTATGCCAGAAAAACCGACCGGATACGGTTTCATTATACAATCCATTCTCATAGTGGGCATATCCTTTGCCACGATTCGTGCGGGACAGCTAGCTGGAACGCGGTTTCACTCACTAGAAATACCCTATGCAGGTGAACTGGGATTCGTGGTTGGTGCTACCTTCGCGTTCACTGTAATTGCAGGACTATATCGGGGATATGGTGCATATCAGGACAATAAGTTGGGAGTGCAACGTCATTAGGAATTAACTGTTCAATTGTCCCCCGATACCCAGTTATTCCACATCAGAGCCATAGAATAAGAAAATTATTCTATGATACGGTCATAGAATGGGGATATGGTCCCAGCTTTCCGTACAGTACTCGTCGGTCGTCCCCGCAGTCGTTTCCAGTGGGCGCTCGATGCATTCGTTGCCCTCTTAGTCCTTATCGGGACGTTCGGTGCGTACGCGCTTGATGTCTTTCAGGTGTCCGGTGGTGTAGTCGTCCTGCCGGGAGCAGCGACGCTTGTTGGATTCGCCGTCGCTGTTGGTGTCGGCGCTCGACGGAGTGGGTTGCTCGTGGCGTGGGTCAGCCTGTTCGCGGCATACCTTGGTTTTCAAGCTGAGTGGGCGTTCTTGGGGCTTTCGAGTCACTCCCTCGTCGGGAAGCTCGCGTTCCTTTTCGATCCAGTCGGATTAGTGGTGCTCGACGTTGCGAGCCTTGTCATCGGTACCATCGGGTTCACCACCGGATCTATCGGTCGATTGAGTATCGATCGACTCAGAGGGCGGACGGTGTCGCAATAGGCCGATGATGACTGAGCAAGCAGTGACTGCGATCGGAGCTGGGATTTCGTCGGTATTCTCGGTATCCTGATCAAGTACGTCGGTGTGATGGAGTTGATCGCTGGATACGATCCTGAAACTGTTACAGATGAGGAGGGTCTGGCAGATTTTATCGGAACGAATGCGCTCTACGTTGCCGTTTTGACGATCTGTGTCGGGATTCTGGAATTCCGAGCTGCGACTGCCGACAGAGAGTGGTACTGGATCGTGTTCGTAATCGCCGTCATTGCAATCGCTATCCGGATGATTCGTGGTGCTCGTCGTTTTGAATCGACTTCCGAACGGAACAATACTAACTGACGAGAGAGTATCAGACAACGAGTCGCATACCCGTTCGTTCGCCTTCAATTCGCTCGGTTGGGGTATGCTGACCGGATGGCGCACTTGCAAACACAATGTATTCTCTCAAGTGAATCCATCGCTTGATCAGATAACCGAACCACCGGCTGTTGCGATTGGCTGAATAAGACTTGAATAGCTGAAAGTGGTTTTTAACAGTTAGCCGGGTTCTTTACCCAGCAGTTCTTACACCGTACTGCCGACAGTATTCCTGTCGGTCCGATACCCGCACCCCGGCACCCCACGTCTCCCACCCCCCTTTTCACCGCTAAGACGATTACTCGTCGGAGTGTTCTGTATCTGGCCGGGGCACCTGATCGGTCGGAAACCCACACGCTTTATGGACCGACGGATCAAGCGGCGCTACTCAGGATCCGCGATATCGTTGCAGCAATAGAGCCGCTGAAGACGGCCAACCTCGACGATTACCTCAATCCGTCCGACTCGAACTCACGTTCGATGACGGGCTGTGTGAGGCCGAGACGGTTCGGATCGGTGTCCAGTGGACGGCACACGGAGAATACTAAGTCCACTATACAGATAACCAAGGGGTGGACTTCCGGTGGGGAAATCACCCACACAGGAGAGACTACGTTCACGTATCGGGACTCATCATACTATCATCCCCCACCTGATGCGAGTCTGGATCCCGACAAGGGTGAAGGATCCTATCTCACAGGCAGCCGCGAACCTCGTCACACGTGCTATGCTCAAACTCTGGCGAGTTGCCTACCATACCAACTCATCCAAACCGTTGAACGCAGGCTGGAATCCGCCATAGGAATCATTTTGCTGTGAATTGATTTGCTTACAGTCCTTCGGCTGCAGCTCAATCACACCGGCTCTGCATCGCTGATGTCGAGGTGGGATTCGGGGATCATTAGTCGATAGGTGATTTCAGCCTTCGACCGGTCAGGAAGGCCCATATTGGCATCTTGTATTCCACGTGCAGCTGCTTTACTGAGGAGCTGGGCAATCTTATATTCTGCCGTGACTGGGGACTTCACAGCGAGGGAGCGGAATAGCTTGGGGCGAACCTTCGGGGTGGATAATTGAGACCCTAACTCTTGACGGGCACAGTACATTGCGGTGTAAACCTGACCGACTGCTGCCTTCAGGTCCTCTTCGTCAGATAACGCTCCGTCGTAGCTAAACGTGATTCCACCTGGACCGTCACTGTCGAGATGCCAATAAATCACGTCGGCCGTACAGCCGTCGAGATCGATGAGGCATATTTCCGTGACGTTCTCAGTATCATGGAGACGGCTAGTGGGACCGATGTCGGAATCGCTGTGATTATCGGACTGATCGTTGCTGGTCGACCGCTCGTCGTTAATGTGTTCTGTCATAGGTTGTCTCCTGGTGTTCAGTCGAATCGAGCGCGGGCTCGATTGACGAGAGGGTAGGAACCAATTGTGTGGTTACTGCCAGCAAATATTAATTTATACTGTATTGACTTAAACGCTCGTGAATCGTTATTGCTTATATCGTGATATAGGGCTTTCTGAACCTTCTAAGTCGACTTTTACATAACAACATTCCGAATTAACACAACTCGTTATCGTAGAATAAGAACCCGATATATACTATTCGTTATATCTAATTCAACTGCTATTCAGAAACTGGTGATGGCATTCACTACGAACACGAGACTCACGCCCATCGTATCGCCCTTGAAACGAGCACTCTGCAAGGAATCCCCCAGAGAGAAGGCTGACGATCAAGCTAGACTTGACGATTTCTGATCGATACTCCGGGGCGATGTCCGCAAGCAGGAGTAAGACTCGGCCGGAGTCAGCTTCCGGCTGTATACCTCGCTACCGCAGGTGCCACCACACAGTGAGACTGTCAATCGTCGTTACCCTTACGCGAGTACTTGCAGTCTCCCGTCACCGACTGACAGTACCCAACGCGTCGCTAAGCGTCTCCAGTAGATGAATTATGGATCTGTATGCGGATAGGGTTTATTAGCGAAAGCGCCATTTCAAGAGATTAGACCGATGACATCTGACTCTGCGTTCACACCGAAACACGAAGTGCGTGCAGCAGTAACTGAACAGAATCAGATCCACCTCCCGGAATCCATCGTGGAGCGAGTCACCTTCGTGGAGAAAGGATTATTACCGAAGGTAGGTGGTCTTGTCTCTTGGTATTACCATACTGATCGAGATAAAGCAGTTCTCGCATCAGACACCGTTGATACTGAGTCGATTACACTTGTGGATACGTGCACCATCGTGGGAGTCAGCAACGAGGATGTTGATTCCGGTGACATTGGATCTGGACGAGTAACGATCAGTTCTGAACTTCCTGACGAATTGAGCCAGCGATTACGATCCGCTGATGAGGTCGTATTGAAGCCCTCATACGTAGAAAGATCCGGTAGCGTGACGTGGTTCATATCCGTTTATCCCGCAGAGGAGTACGACCGCGGGGAAGCTGCTGACGTAACGCGTGAACAGGTCCGAGAAGAAAAATCAGACAGTACTGCTGGAGAGCAAACGGTGGTTGGGTCTAAGTATGAATTTGTGAACATCATCTGATGAGCAAGACAGGTGATGATCCACGGGACTACTCCAGTGAAGCTACGCTGAGAGAGAAGTTTGGCTGAATCGACTGTTTCGTAGCGGCAAGTTGTTCCGTGGATTAAGGACACCAGCACTGACGAAGAGATCGTACTCACAGTTGGAAGTCATTCCGGCGTATCAGATACAACCGCGACCGGAAGCCGATTATTGCGTGAAATTATCAGTTTAGCTAGCACACTGTAGCGTAACTTGTCGGATTTGTGTTCTGAGGGACAGCGGCGGGGTGTTCAGAACAAATTACTCACACCGAAATTGAAGTGCTTGGCCAATCGGCTGCCGTCTATTGATTTTCTAGGTTGATGCACAGATGTCTGTGTCATAGAGTTCTAGTACGGGCGCGAATAAATATATAAGAACACATATGTTTCGTATGAGCGTGTGTGTACATAGGTGACGTATTAGTAATAGTGCCTAATATCGGTTCCTAACCGGTCTAGTACAATTACTACGATAACAATATTACTATTCTAACGATTACTATAGAACATAGTATTTGCTATCTGATAGAACCTATTATCCCCGCAGGTCTACATACACATATGGCAACAGATCCGACTGATGACCGATCGGATACCACGACAAACTATCAAGACTGGTCTCACGATCTCTCAGAACTCCAAACGAAAGGTGAAGAAATCCGGAAAGAATGGAAGGCACAGAACCCGTGTTCACCCCGAGGTTACCCAACGACAAGATGGCTAGACGAAAACGGACACGGGCACCTGCGCTGGATTCTCAGAGAGAAGCATAACTTAGGAATTCCTGAATTTTTCATATTGTTCACCGGGGCAGAGGACTCCGACGGGTACGACTGGATAATCGATGATACAGAGACAATAACTCGAGCTAACGAATTTATCCAGGACCGCGTAGATTGCCGAAATTGGAGTGAATCAACTGCTCGGACAACGCGCTCTCGGATAAATACGACCTTCGGGCGGTTCAGTAGAAAATACGGGAAAGATACCATTCTTCAACTGGCCAATGATCCGTCAGTCGAAACCAGAGTCTACACGACATTCAAAGAAGTGGCCTTGTTGAAATCCTCTTCTTCAGACACATTATCGACTGAAACAGCCGGTCGATGAGAATTGCGAAAAGAATAAACTGTTTCTCCTTGGAATATAACTCTCTCAACGTGATCGATCAGGAGTTACGGAGGAATTTCTATAGGGTGGGGCTCATCGTTGTTGCTTTCTTCGGAGCGGTTTTTGTTTCCGTCTACCTCGATTCGTATTTCCTCAGCGCCCTCTTCTCGTTAATCGCCGTCGCTGGTGTGTTCCTGCTCTTGAAGTTTCAGAAAGTGTACTCAGTCATTATGATCGTTGTTGGAGTTCTCTCACTTGCGTTCGCCGTTCTCGGCTATCTGAATCTCGGTCTCGTAAATATGCCCGTTCTGTATGCCCTCCTCGCGGTACTGGGAATCGTTCGTGGCGGTCAGGCGTATCGAGCAACGGAATAACTGTATAGACCGTTCAGAGCGACCGGTCGAGATTATGAACGAGACAAGCGATAGTGAGTTCACAAAACTGTTTCCACCAGCATCGTGATCGGACGAACGCACCGTACTTTCGCTTGAGCGTTGAGTTCACAGTCTCGGATTGACTCCGCTGGCCGTAGAGATCAGCGTCTAAGCGTGCGTTCCATGCCTTGTGGAGTGATGTGAACTCACGATGCTTAATCAGTGGCCGAACCTCGTGTTGCCGGGCGAGCCGCCTGATCTTCTGGTCGTCGTAGCCCTTGTCACCGAGCAGAATATCAATGTCTTCGGGATTGCGCTTGATCAACGATGGAGCGATCTGGCTATCGTGTTTTCGTGTCGTCGTCACGTGGAGATCGAGGATTGCGTTGACCTTCGCATCAACCAACAGCGTCACTTTGAGCTGCTGAATCGTGAGTTCGGCTCGTTTCGTGTAGTGTTTCGAGGCGTGACTGCGGTCAAATCCTGATGCATCAACTCCAACAATGCCGCTCGTCGGAAGTAGCGTGGCTGAGAGAGTCAATATAACACGCCATACTGCCATATCAAGCCGATTGAACGCCTTACAAAGCGTTGATGGCGTAGGAAGTTCGGATAGCCCGAGAGCGTGACGAATGCGTGGCATCTCGATTAATTCGTCAAGCAGGCCACGGTAGGTCGTGTTCTTCCGGACTTTGAGACACAGTAAAACAACGTGCTGGGGAAGTGTGTAGCGATGTTTGGAGAATTTCGAGGAGTATCGAGAAACCGCTCGGCGTGCCAGATGGATCGCCTTCTCAGTAAACCGGAGAATCTGCGACTTCGGGAGGGCCTTCATCTCGTCGAATTACACGGCGAATATGTAACTCTCTGAGGATTTCAACAGAGCCAAAGAAGTTGGAAAAGATCTCAGGGCTGATCTAAGTTCACACGAGTCAGCATATCGGTATCTCCGTGATACACATCGGTTCTTCGAGTGGCTTGCACGACCAAATCGGATCGAGTACGATCCGATGGCTGGACTTGAAGACGAGTTCAGATGGGATTGGAGTGGTGACCCTGAACCGTTAGAAGACGGTCAGGTAAGGCGGTTGTGGATAGCTGCAGACACTTATGAAGAATACGTACTCGTAATTGGGTACTGTGTATGGGGCGTCCGGACCCAGGAGCTTGCACCCACTCACGTTCGCCAGATTGATCTCGATTCCGAGGAGCCGAAAATACAGTTTGAGGACCGGGATCGAAAAAACGGTTTAGGGGAAGTGAGCCTGCTGTTCGGGTTGGATAAGCTGGGCACTCTTCTGGATAAACGAGCTCGCCAACCAGACTGGAACGGATGTCTGTATCCGAGCGACGACTTCGACTGTTCAGCGCTGTCGGAAAGACAGATGCGTCGACGTTTCAAAGACCTGTGTCGCAAAGCAGACGTAACAATCGATGGGAGTCCTGCATCCCCCAGAAACGGCCGGTCGTTCTACTATAATACACTGGCTGATGCGGAGACAGCCGTCCTTGAGATGGCAGAACGACTTGCTCAAGAGCAAGGCAGCATAGACGCCGAGGCAGTCAGGGACTACTACTTGACTGATGAGCGGCGACGACAGTTCCGACGCACGTTTTTCCGAGAACGTATCCGAAAGGTCCTGCCGGAAGACGCATACGTGAGCCCAGGACCGGTGGATTTCAACAGTCAGGTGACCGATTACAGCTGGTCTGGGAGCCAAGGCGCATAATCTACACAGCGTTCAGATGTCTGATCAGGTGAGCGATGCAGAAGTTTTGAAACAAATCCTTTCTGGAGACCCATCTGAGGAACTCGTAGAGAAGGTAGCCTCGGCAGTGGTTGAAGAGTTCGAGGAGTCATTTCCTGAACTGTCTCTGAAGAGCCGACCACTAGCAGATGCACTTGAGGACTTTCGAACGGACAAACTGGCTGAGGTCAGGTCTGAAAATGCCTTGTTTTGCCGCTAGCTGACTGTAGTTTCAGACGCTCTCACAGGAAAATACCGTCAAGCTAACCGGGAATTGGACGCCGTCTGGCGATATGGGATCGCTCAGACGGCTCGCTCGGATGTGTCGAGATCTTGCCAAACAGCACGTAGATGACCCTGACGTACCCGCCGCGCCGAACGGCGCGGACGGGTACGCCAAGTGGACACAGATTGCGTTGATTTTGTTCCGCGTTGAGTTGGAGAAGAGTCTTCGTGAGACTGAAGACTACCTCAACGAGATGCCCGGTATCCTCGCCGTATTTGATCTCAACGAGGCACCACACTACAGTTCGTTCTGCCGGTGGGAAGACGAGTATCGGATGCGTGAACTCCGCCGCCTGCTCCGCGCTTCGGCGGAGCAGGCGGGCTGGAGTGGTGAAGCCGCAATCGATGCAAGTGGCTTCCAGCGTGATCAGACCAGCTATCACTACCGTGACCGTGCGAACTACTCGTTCCAGTCGATGAAGACAACCATCTTGATCGACGTGAACTCGCTAGCGATCAAAGACGTTCATTTCACGACACAGAAGGCGTGGGACGGCCACATCGGGATGCAGGTCTTCCGCCGGAACGCGGAAGACCTGCGTGTATTGTCTGCTGACGCGAACTACTCGTGGGGCGAACTCCGTGAGGAGTGTCGCTCGAACTCAACGCGACCACTGATCAAGCACAGGGAACAAACACCGTTGCAGAAGGCCCACAACGCCCGAATGACCGAGGATTACAACCAACGCTGGATGAGTGAGACGGGCTTCTCGCAGTTGAAAGAAGACGACGGCGAGAAGCTCCGCTCCCGGAGCTGGCACGGCCAGTTCCGGGAGCTGACTCGGAAGTGCATCGTCCATAACCTAACGCAGGCGGCGAGTTAGGGCTCGCCGCCTGCTCCCCTTCTCCGGACGTATCCGGGAGAGGCATCGCCGTCGTCACCGAAACAACGAAGCAAGATACCATAGTTTTGACCCTTCGGCAACCGCTGTCAGTAACAGCCGCTGTATCTTCTGACTGTAAGAACGCACCTCTGACAGCGTGAGACTACAAACAATCGACCCTACCCCGTCGCTGTCTTGCGTTCAACAAGGCAAGTCAAGAGCCTTTGAATTCAGTTGGCAAGCAATTTCTTGTGTTTGTTCGCGGAATTTCTCAGTCAGCAGGACTCCATAAGCAGTTGTGAAGTACCACGTCCCCGGCTCATCTATCATAAAGGTAGCATCTTCTGAGATGTGCGCCTGAATTATCTTCGGGTTCTCGAACTTGCCGAGATTCTTGGGATAGATGTAGCCGTACCAATCATCCCTTCCTTCCATTCGACCACCTTCTCTACCCTCAAGCGCCTTTCTGTGATCGGTGAAGAACTCCCACGTCTTAGGCAAATTTTCACGAAGATAATCGCCCGAGTAGAGTCCCGCATTAAGCTCCCCGTCGTCGTCTTCCTCTGCAAAATAGGGATGGACGACGTGTAGACCTGACCAGTCTCCTCGCCAGCGTTTGACTTCATCACCTTGTAGAAATGGTCGAAGGAGGTCGGTCTCAATCTCGTACTGATTTGATTCGCCCGTAGGAACAACCCTTACAACGTCGCCGGCATCATCTGATTCGATCCGATCAGCATCCAATACGTCCACGATGTATATTTTGTTGGCACTTGTCCGAATCCCCTGAAACACGGCATCGGTAACGGACTCGATTTGCTCATCAGCGTGACCTTCGAGCTTCCGAAATACCTCTAACTCGGCCGGGGGCATCATCGACCAATAGCCGTCGCCAAGCTCGTTTTGAGGGAAGTCGAATACATCGATAAACTCGTCTGAGTAACCCGGTTCTCCCCGATGGTCACGGACGGCGGCGACGATCTCCTTATCTAACGCTCTTCCCGTGTCCTCATCGACGTTCGCCTTTACTCGAACACACCGAATCTTGTTGTCGTCCCGAGCTTTTTCATCCGGCTCGTCTTCTGCGATTACGATAGCCGGATAGTTTGTCGCATCTTTGAATACGCCCGAATCGCGGAAGTCGTACACTTCATCAAGCGCGGCGTCCCGACGGAGAACGCGACGGAGTCCCTCCCCGTAGTCCGTCACCATAAACTGATTCGGCGTGATGTAGCCGAGCTTCCCGGTCCCTTCCGCCAACCAATCGAGTCCGCGCTCGTAGAAGGGACAATAGAGGTCGTAGTTCCCTGTTGTGGACTCGTACAGTTCATCGAGAACCGCTTTCTGCTGGTCAGGGAGGTTTTGGATACGGACGTATGGCGGATTCCCAACGACGTACTGGTACTCCATATAGTTCTTGACGACGAGGGCGAGAACGCTGTCCTCGAACATCTTGAACAGCCGGCCGTCGCCGTGATCTTCCCGGAGGTATCGAACCGTAGCGAGAATGTCGTTGACGTACGGCTCAAAGAAGTCCTCAACGCCGTCGTACTCGCGGGTCGTATAGCGGTGGATTCCTTCTTCGAGGCCGCCGCCGTACTCCCACCAGCTTTCGTGCATATGGAACTTGACTACGTCCAAAACGCCCTGCAAGGCCGCATAATACTCTCCAAAGTTCCGAATCCCGGCGCTCATCTTCGCCGTGTCGTACTTCGGCATCCGCACCCGCTGAACAAGGAACCCATCTTCTAATTCGGAGTCTGCCACTTCGTCCTCATCGACCTCGATAGGAAGGGGAACAGGGATTTTCACGTCCTGATTGTCCTCCGTGATCGAGTCGAGCGTCATTTGCGTCTGCCCGTCGTCACCGAGATCTAACCCCGTCAGTTCACGCTCATTCCGCAGGGAGTCGGTTCGGAAGATCGGAAGACGGCGGATCGTGAAATCGTCTCTCTCCTGTTTCGCTTCGCGGTACTCCGGAAGGATAGTAACCATAAACCGAATCTGCGCCATCAACACCGCGAACGGGTGAATGTCGAGTCCGACGATATGGGGAGTCGTACAAAGTTCCGTCAGATGCTCCGACCACTCGGGATCGTCGTTGTATCGTCGCACGTCTTCGAGGTAGCGGTTGACGGCTTCCACGAGGAACGTACCAGAGCCACAGGAAGGATCAATGAGGCGCTCTTGGGAGACTCCTACGTTGTAGTCGACGCCGTCCATAATGTAGTCAATGACCGGCTGCGGCGTGTAGAACTCCCCGAGGGCTTTCCGTGTCTCCGGGTCGAAGTATCGCTGGTACAAATCTCCGAGCGGGTCGCCCTCGATTCGGGAAAAGTCGAATTTCAATACGGCGAAGGAAACGTGAGCCATAGCCCGACTGAAACGCTCGCGGGTCGCCGGACTGACACGGGTTACCTCGCTTCCCTCTTTAGCCACGTCGCGGAAGCGGGTGTATGGGTTGTCGTGTTGGCTTGCCGTCTGCTCGCCGTAGCCGTCAGTCCACCAGATGAAAATGTCGTCCTCGAATAGACTCTCGACGAGCTGGTTTCGCATATCCTCGATCATCCCGTTGGCCGCGACGGGGTAGGCGTCGAGATCGATGTTTCCGCTGAATCCGCCAAGCTCATCGAAATAGCGTCGAAGCCCTTTATCGGTCGGGAAGAAGTCGTGATCATCGGTTGCCTTCGCCAAGAGGAGACGAGCGAGAAGCGCGTGTCCGGACTCCAAACAGAACATAAAGTCACGGAGGGACTGCTTTCCGTCGATGAACGGTTCCCACGAGTCGGGCGTCTCGTCGGGTGCGCTTGCGTAGCTGGCTTCCCAAAAGTCGTAGGCACCCTTCACGAACTTCGCTTCTTGTTCATCCCGTAATTCTTCGAGCAGATCCATCATCGCCGTCACGAGATCCGCGAAGGGGCTGTCCTCCTCCAATCGGAACGTCTCGAAGAAGTGTTCCCGGCCGAGTTCGCCGTCAAGTTCCACTTCATCAAGTCGGTCAAGGAAGGATGTGACGCTCTCGGGGTCGGTAATGTCCCACTCGGGTTTCTGTAGAGCGGCTTCGAGGTCGGCGGCTTCACCCTGAGTTGCATCTTCGAGAGAGACGGAAAGCAGGCGGGAATAGCCCTCGCGCCGGTACAGCCTGATCTCCTCGCCGTTAGTGAGAACGCCGTAGTCAGCTTTCAGTTCGTCTACGTAGTGGAACAGTTGGTCTTCGTGTGGGCCGAGATCTCGCCCGGTGGTCTTGAATTCGTAGACAGCAGTGACGGATTCGTTGCTGTCGAGCGTGACGTAGTCGGGACGTCGGTTATCGGGAAGCGTCCACTCGCTCCGGAGATCGTGACCCGCTCCCTTGTAGCCGAGGAGATCGTAGAAATTCTCATTGAGGAACGCGTTTTCCACGTCTTTCTCGCTCATATCTCCGTCAAGACGAGAGGCGATTCCGTGGAGGGCGTCGAGAATCGCAGACGTATTCGACATACCCCTGCTGAAACAGTCAGTTGGTAAAAAGGATGGTGTCCGTTCGCCGGCTTATTCGAGAACCGGACTACAGACTATCGAGATACTCCTGCGAGATGTATGTGGCAGTCGCGCGGGTGCCTGTAAGTTCGGCAATTGCCCGCACTGCCTCGTATTGTGCCCGGTTTTTGATGGTTGCAGAGATTTCTGCTCCTGCTGTGTGTTTTACGGAGTAGGGCTTATACCGCGTTCCAACACTGTCCTCGAAGGGAACGAAACGGTACGTGAAAATGACGGGGCGGTCTGAGTTCCGATAGACCTCCAATCTGATGTATACTCCTTCAATATCGGAACCATTCGGTGAATGCTCCTCGCCGAATTCTACCTCTCTGATACTCACGTCGTCAGAATCAATTGATGGTAGTTCTGTCATTGTTCAATTTCTCCCGCTAATGCTCGCAGTTTGGTTCTCGCATTTTTTGCCGTATGGATGGGTGTTAGGCATAATATCGTACGCTGTTTATTGGGTTAGCCGTATCGATCAGGCCCGTACTCCCTTCTGATAGCAGGGCCAGCACGGGAGATCTGACAGGGTAGTACAGTCACACTCGCCAGCCAAGGCTGACTTATCACTCTCTGCTGATTGAGTCGAGAAGCCCGCCGCAGCCTCCAATACCACCCGACCGCCGACCGTCGCCAACGCCACCTTGTGCTTGCAGTCGTACTCCTCGTTGTACATATCAGCGGGACACTCGCACTCAGCCGGCACGAGGACGCCGTCACGATCTTCGACGCCGACGAGGTAACTGTGGTCGTCTTTCTCACACCCGTAACTCGCGTTCGTGACGCGGACGAGATGCGGAGCTTCAATCGTAAACTCCCACGACTCCCACGTGACGCGCTTCGAGGTTTTCACGCCGAAATTCAGGTGTTCAACAGCACTCTTTTGTCTACTGCTTTCGATAGTTCCCATTGGCTTTCTCTTCCCTGAGAAGCCGACTCCGGGTGTCATCACCACCCGGCGTTTCACCGCCCTGAGGGAGTCGTTCTTCTCACCTTCGCCTACGTAAGCATAGGATATAGCTGTATCGGTTTCCCACGTGCGTAGTGGGAAAGAGGTAATATCTCGTGCGTCGAATCCGGTGTTATGGGACGAAAACGCGACGAGGGGGGCAGGTATCAAGAGACTGTGTCTGTCGACGCCGTCCTTGAGCTGTTTACGGATACAGAACCTCGGACAACGAGCGAGGTAGCAGAAACCCTTGACGTAGCGCAGAGAACCGCTTACAACAAGCTTGAGGCGTTGACAGAGCGCGGCGACATTCGGAAGAAGAAGATCGGGGGCTTGGCTGTCGTTTGGTGGCGGCCTGATCCACCCGAGACGGAGGAGTGAGATAGGTTGTGACACGGTCAGCCCGGGCTTGGTCCGAGTGGAGGTAAGCTGCTCAGAATTTTTTGGAATTTTCTGCAGTTCGTATAGGCGGCGCGGGCGTCGCCATTTCTAATCTCACGTGAGAATAATCACTGGTACAGACGAACTGCACGCCGAGATATTGGCGTACTTCACCGGCTTTATCGCAAATTCGATAATCGGACTCGGATTCGTATAACACTCCCGATAGGTTTATTATCTCACAGCCCCTCTAATTGGTGAAGAGAAGCACCAGCGGTTGCTCTAATCCCTATTATCGCGAGCATAGATTCGTATTGAGTGAGTTAGTTCACACTGGCTATCTTTCTCAATGACGGTTTCATTATGACTTTGTAGGAGTAGAGAACTCGGTAGATGCTCTTCTATTTGTATATTTATGTCAACAAAATCACCCGGTGAATCAGGCGGTTGGACAGTCTCTGAGGCAATTGAGTACCTCGATGGTAGAGAAAAGGTGAGTGCGAGTGGTCTAACCAACTGTGATACAAAGCATCATACCTTTATCGGTTGGCAAGAGAATAAATCAAAGTGGGATGTTCCCTTTTTGTCACGGACTGATTGGTACTACGAAACAAAGTTAGATCTCTACAAACATATAGACAGACATAACGCTGGTCTTCAAAATGGAACGTGGGCCAACACTAACTATGAGACATACTGGCTGAATTATAATCTCATTGAGAATGCCGCTGACAGAATTGGCTTGACGCTGTTTGAGAAGGGAAAAGCAATTAGAATCTTCACAGGACTTGATCTTGACGAGTTTGGCCTACGAGCGTCGGAAGTTGCTGTAGCTGTCTGCGGATGGGTATTATATGAAGAAACAGAAAGGAAAACCCACCCGAATGCGCGCAATAACTATGATAGGCTGTATCAGGAAACGATTGAAGCGTTTGACTGCCGTCCAAATATGCTTAATAAGGCGTTCCATCGAGTAGGAATGGCAATTTCGTGGGTTGAAGGACCGAATTGGCAAGTACGGGCATCCGTCTTTAGCTAAGAGAGAAACCGCGTGACAGCAGCGGCTTATCGAGGCTTCTTTTCGAGAGGAATGAGGAGGCGGCAAGTGTGTACCAAGACGCCTCCTCATCGAGAATTATGCGTCGGCTCACTACACTGTTTCCCTCCGAGTTCCTCGAAGAGCACGCCGAGGAACTCGGCGTGGTCGAGCGTGAGGGGAAGCTTCAGATTCCCGTTCTCGTGTGGGCGCTCGTGTTCGGCTTCGCCGCAGGCGAGAGCCGAACACTCGCCGGGTTCAGACGCTGCTACAACTCAACAGCTGATGAAACGATCTCTCCCGGTGGCTTCTATCACCGGTTGACACCAACGCTGGCGGAGTACCTCCGCGACCTCGTCGAGCATGGTCTCGACGAGGTCGCTGTTCCCGACACCGTTGACGCTGATATCGACCGATTCAGGGACGTGATGATCGCCGATGGAACGGTATTGCGGTTACACGAGTTCCTTTCTGATGAGTTCCAAGCCCGTCACGAGGAGCAGGCTGGAGCGAAGCTCCACCTGCTCCACAACGCCACCGATGAGACGATTGAACGGATCGACGTGACGGACGAGAAAACGCACGACAGCACGCTGTTCAAGACGGGATCGTGGCTACAAGAACGGCTCGTTCTGTTCGATCGAGCGTACTTCAAGTACCGCCGCTTCGCGTTGATCGATGAGAACGACGGCTACTTCGTGAGTCGGCTGAAAGAGAACGCGAATCCGCTGATAACGGAGGAATTGCGGGAATGGCGCGGGCGCGCCATTCCCTTGGAGGGTAAGCAGATCCACGATGTGGTCGATGATCTCTCGCGGAAGTACATCGACGTAGAGGTCGAAGCGGAGTTCAAGCGGGGCCAGTACGAGGGAACGCGCTCGCTGGATACGAAGCGATTCCGCGTCGTCGGCGTCCGCGACGAGGACGCCGACGACTACCACCTGTACATCACGAATCTGCCGAGAGAGGAGTTTTTCCCGGCGGATTTAGCAACGTTGTATCGGTGTCGGTGGGAGGTAGAAACGCTGTTTCGTGAACTGAAGACGCAGTACGAGTTGGACGAGTTCGACACAAGCGACCCGGATGTGGTGAAAATTCTGCTGTATGCGGCGTTGCTGTCACTGCTGGTGAGTCGTGAGCTGTTGGATCTGGTCACCGAGCAGGCCGACGACGAGATCGTGTTTCCGCCGGAACGCTGGGCGGCGACCTTCCGGTCGCACGCCCAGCTCATCCTCCACGAACTCGGAGAGTACCTTGGCTACTCGCCACCGCCGTTGCTGGAGCGGCTGATCGAGGATGCTCAGAAGATCCACCAACAACGACCGATCTTACAGGAGACGCTCGCTACCGCTACACAACCGAGGTGTGAGTCTTAGCTAAAGACGAATGGCAAGTACGGGCCTATTGAGTCAATGTACAGTGTCGCAGATCCCTTTGCTGACGATGAAGAGTTGGGAAAGATTGGATCGGGTATATAAACCCCATTCCATTCCCTTTAGTGAAGGGGTTGAGATGAGATAAACGATTCAGATAGGCATAGAAATAGGGCTTCGACGGGCTCGACTGCCCCGAAATATAGCAACAATTGCCTTTTGTACATCCCGAGATGAAGACCGGCCAATTTCGTACAAGGACTTTTACCCTCTATGATTGTGGCCGTGCTGTGATCTTGTCGGGCGGCCTTTTCGATTTACAAGGAGATGTGGGAAGATGGGATTCCTCTCGTTTGAGGGAGACTTGGATCTTGGTTGATTCTGATACCGCCAGTATAGTGTCGAATCCTCCCTGTTGATCGGGGCTTGTAGATCGGGTATATAAACCCCATTCTATTCCCTTTAGTGAAGGGAATGAGATAGTACAAACCAGTTGAAGATTGATGAGAACAGAAATTGAAAGCGCTCAATCACTGTTATTCCCACATAGCTATGTGAGACTCCTCAGGAATTGCGGCCAAGGTCGGTGGGCCATTAAGTGATTGTGGTCGTGTTGGGATCTTGGTCGTGTTGTGATCTTGTCGGACCGCCTTTTCGATTTACCAAGCGTCTTGAAAAAGACCGATCTGATTCGTTTTGGGGGAGAGTATGGCTCTCAGCACGCATCAAACTTCCAAGGTGAGATCCCTCTCAATTTTTGCCTGAACGAGAAATACAAAACAGGTAGCATAGAGGGTTTCATAGTGAGTCTTACCACACCTACACAGGAATCGCTCAGTGCAGACGAAGGACTGAGCAACACGCCTGTCGGATTGCTCAAGCATATTTTCGGGGTACTCAGTAATCGACCTATCAGTGTAGTCAATTATAGCGTACTTATTGCACACTACTTATGAGACAGTTGGTCACACGTGTCGAGACCGGTCACACTAGAATATTTAACCGACGCGAAACAAGTTATCAGCGAGAAGGGAATCTCTGAAAAGATCTGTCACCCCGATAGCGACAAAGAATGGTTTAAGTAAAACAGATGAGACGAAGACGTAGATCTAAGCGCTCAGGCTTGCTTACTCGAAGGAATATTTTACTTCTTCTTGGAGCGACGGCTTCCGGGGGAACACTCATCGGAACAGGCGCATTCAGCAACGCTACTGCTGATCGGCTTGTTGATGCGTCGGCTACCGATGATGCCAGTGCTATACTCGGGATTGAAGGGTATGCTGATACAGCAACTGTCACGACGTTCACGAATATGACTACCTCATCAGTCACTACTATCCTGGATTCGAGCGAGGATGTCGAATTCGACGTTGGAGAGACCGGAAGCTATGAGCTCGTTCCAGTCACGTTTGGAATCGGTGTTGGGGTATCGGTTAACGTGGCCATCCAAGACGGTGGCAATGCAGGATCTGACGCCGACATCGACATAACAGCGACAGGCGACGATTTCTCGTTTCAAGCGACTCGGAATTTCGTGATCCCTGCGTCTTCAGCGGTCAAAGAGATCAAGCCGACTGTCACCGCTAGTGGAAACAGCGGGAAGTTCGAATTTGAGCTCGAAAACACGGGCAGCGTCACCGTTACGCTGACTGAAATCGGTGTTGTTCAGACGACCAACAACAACGTCGTGAAAGTCGGCGGCAAGAACAACGATCCGATCTTTGAGAACGTTACTACCGGCAACTCCATCGTGAACAATGTCATCACAGTCGGTGGAAGTAGACAGCCGCTCACGACGACTGTAGATCTAGCGCCCGGTGCGAATAACGCGATTACATTTGAGTTCGATAGATTCAGAGACGGACAGAACAAAAACGGGGCGATGAGTGGCGAAGACGTGAGAATCAGCGTGGGGTTCTCCGACGGGAGTTCCACAACTCTGGATCTGTGTATCGGCTCGTGTGACTTCGCCTCTACTCCGACCCCTACCTCTACGCCCACAGACACCCCCACGACAACGGGGACAGCCACGAGCACACCGCCATCGAACCAACCGCCAACGGCAGCCTTCACCAGCAGCCGGAAAGGAAACTCGTCGAATGTCGATCTTGATGCATCATCTTCGTCTGATCCCGACGGATCAATCAACAGCTACGAATGGGATATTGGTGCCAACGGGACTGTTGATCAGACAGGCCAAACGATTAGTGCGAAGGTCTCACCAGGAACTGAGGTGACGTTAACCGTGACTGACAACGACGGGGCTTCCGCATCTGTGACGAAAACAGTCAACTAAGTCAAAAACCGAGTGAATCGCTGCCAACTGTTTATGAAATATACTATTCTCTTATGATTTGGCAAGGATTACTATTTGTTAAGTGACAGTGGTTGATATCGTCCTCGCTGAGGATATACCGTCACAGCAGAATTTGATACAGTATTTTGTAAAAAAGTATGACGCGTCTATCAAATGCGCCAAAGATGGAGACGAAGCAGTTTGGTTTGCGAGTGTCTACAATCCCGACATCGCTATTTTGGATCTCAATATGCCCGTGAAAGACGGGTTTCAAGCAATGAAGCAGATCAAGCGTATCAATTCAGATATTAAAATCATTGTCAGCACTGCGTACGCATCCGAGCAGTCAATTGAAAAAGCAATTGAGAAAGGTGCTGACGACTACCTGATTAAACCCTATACGAAGCAAGATCTGATGGACTCAATCGAATCTGTGATTGAATGAGTGGTGCAGACAAACTTCTCCCTCTCGCTGCTCAGTATGCACGCTTGTTTTACTGACCGATTCTCCCACTTACTGCTTGAAATAATCACCGTGACAAGGGTTCTATGACACCCTATAGACGATCTGCAATTGCCTCCTGAATCCACCCCTACCTCTCAGATTGACTCAGGACGAGTTTTTCAGAGTGACCGAGGGCATTTGATCGTGGTTGAAAAACGCCGTCAGAATCCCCTCAGACGCACGAGGTTCACGTTCCGAAATTTTGAACCTCGATCGGACGACGACTCGATCAGAACGTGTTTTGACAACTACAATCCAACGAGGTCGTCGAGTTCAACATCGGTAACACGGCCTCCACAGACTGCACATTCTTCTACGTGATCGGGTGCGGCCCCGCCTTCCATATGGAGGTTTCCACAATCGGTACACACCTCGAATTCTGCGTTCAACATAATCCCGGATTTTGCAACCTGAAGTATAGGCTTTGTGCCGCCCTTCGACTACCACCTCTGTTGCGCTATCGGAGGGATAGGAGGCTACTGGTAGAGACGAAAAGCCGTGGGCAGGGATTGTTGCTGAAGTCCGCTTTTCGACTGAGCGCACAAAGCGTACACAGACAATCCGCGAATAGGCGTCTAAGTCGCCCCTGTCCCACCAGATTGAGCCGTGCTGCGTCTTCGACTGGTTCTGAATGGTTTTGATCGTACCTCCGTTTGCCGTCAGAATCCCCTCAGACGCGCGAGGTTTGGTTACAGGTATTTGGTCCGAGTTCGGTGAGTGTGCATTGCATCGCGGCCGCCTTTTCGACCGAGCACATTGGCTGCTGAAGGGTGATCTCGTTAGTGTCGCCTCGGAAAGACCACCTCGTCAATGGAGATGGTGACACTGAAGACTGAATATAAATTCACAGTAGAGAGACAGAAATGATCCCTCAAATACCCTTAGAAGGGCCATTTCGTGGAGTGGACCTGTTCCGTCTTGGAGAAAAGCTTATTACAGCCAAGGGCCGATTTAGAGGTACACTGGTTCCACGGTATACAATCGTGGGAGAATTTGGACGTTTCAAGGCCTAAAAAGCAGGTTTAGAATCTGACCCCTCCCGGCGGACTCAAGATCCGCTCTCGTAGGAGTCCGTGGGTTCAAATCCCTCCCCTCGCATCTCGTGCTCGAACGACAGTGAGAGCCGTGTATCTGACGAGGGATTTGAACCCTACTAGTCGCGCGCAGCGATGCACGAGCGAGCACGTCTGGTTCAGGTTCAAATCCCTCCCCTCGCATCTGAACCGTGAACGACAGCGAGCGCTGTCGTCGATACGAAGGATTTGAGCCCTGCCGGGCGCGCGCAGCGCGAAGCGAGCACGTCCGGTTTCGGTTCAAATCCCTCCCCTCGCACATTTTTCGCAGATCACGGCATCGTGACGGTCTCGGCGAGGTTGGAAATGACCGTGTATGTCGTCACATCTGAAGAAGTGGTCGTCCGATTTACCGATTCGACTCATCAGGAACCGGAGCGCCCCTCGAACAGCCGGTGAAGAGACGCGCACTGCCCTGCAAATCAGAAATATCGGTGAATAACGCCGTGGCTGTACTGATTCACGGCTCGGAGTAAGGGTCGCGCAGAGATGCGCCGAAGTATGGATTTTTCCGGCGTTGTGCTGCCGGCGAGAGATGTTACCCATCCGGTGTGCGTTTGGAGGCGTTCCCGTTCCCGAGTTGCCGCCGCGTGTACGCGCTCGACATCCAGTGCCCCGACCGACTTGTCTCTCATCAGGACTTCGCCGTCGACGACGACCGTCTCGATGTCGCCCGCAGTCACTGAGTTCATCAGCACTGATGGGAGATTACTGTACGGCTGGTGACGCGGCGTGTCGACATCGATAACGACGAAGTCGGCCCGTTTCCCAGGTTCGAGACTCCCAACTTGGTCGTCTAATCCGAGCGCGCGTGCAGCATCGATTGTAAGCATTTTGAGAAGGTCGTACGAGGACCATTGTTGAGCACCGTACTCGAAATTCGACAGGAGCCGTGCGTGTTTGGCTTCCTGTATCAGATCCCAGGAGTCGAACCAGAACGGATCATCTAACCCGATAACAACGTTCGCGCCGAACTCTTGGAGAGCAGGCAGAGGGAACCACGCCTGCTCTCCCGCTTGGAAGTAGCTGTACACTGTCGGGCAGTGAAGCACGTGCGCGCCAGCCTCGGCGATTCGCCGCGCATCATCCCGATCAGCGTGGAGTAAATGCGTGAGTAACGTTCGTTCATCAAGCAGTCCGTACTGATCGAGTAGGTCGAGCGGGTCGTCGGCACCGTTTCCAGCCGCCATCGTGTCTGCCGCGGCAGAATCGTAAAGGTGCGTGTGGAGTCGCAACTCAGGATAGTCGGCACGCAGTGCTGCGACACCCTCCCAGAGGGTCCGTGAACACCCGACCTCACCGCCCGGGGCGATACTCGCCGTGACGCGGCCATCGTAGGTATCGTGATACGAGTCCACGAATCGACGAGCGGCTTGGAGTTGTTCGTCCGCCGATGCAGGATTGAGTAGATCCGCAAGTTCCGGTCCGATCACGCCGCGTAACCCGGCTTCGGCGATCGCTTCCGCACCGAGTTCCGGCGTGAAGTCCATCGCATTAACCGTCGTGACGCCGTGCGTGAGTTGGCGTAGACAGGCGAGGTCCCACGCGGCTTCAAAGAATGAATCTCCCAGTGCCGACTCAGCAGTATGGTACAACGCGAGGGCCTCCTTGAGTAACTCAGTCCCGTCTAGTTCGCTGAAGAGCCCCTGAACGAGCGTAAAATCGGTATGTCGATGCGCGTCGATGAGGCCGGGAATAACGATCTTCCCGCTGGCGTCGATTACGCGATCCGCCGTCGCGGTTCGATCTCCGGATTCGGTTGACTCAACCGACGTAATGCGTCCGTCCGTCACTCGAATGGTACCGTTTCGCAGGATCTGGTTCTCTCGATTCACCGTCACTACAGTCGCATCGTGAACCAGGAGATCAGTCATCAATTGTGTCACATTACTCGGACGTGAAAAACGATTTCGAGAGTCATTCTGTTGGAGGCCCATTCACCGTTTTGCGCTAAGGTTGGAATCACAACGGACAGTTGCATAGAACCGGAATTATGGGATCCGCATTGCGGATCTTGACTTCCTAGCTACCGTGTTAGGCGTATAGGTTGGCGAGTATGAGCCCTACCTGGCAGCTAAACAGCACAGCGAGCGTCCCCAGCACACTAACGAGGTAGACCGGGCGAATCTCAGTGAATGCCCCAGTGTTTCGGAACAGCGCATCAATCACGGACGCGAGAACCGCCGTCCCGGCTACGAGCACCGGGAACAGAATCAAAACGAGCCACGCGGGGGCGAATTCCGGGCCGTAGTACGGTCCCATTCCGAGCGTCCAATGGATCCGTATCCGGTCCGGAAGCATACCGTGAGCAATGATACTTGCGACCGCGCTCAACAGGCTTAGACCGAAACCGCCCGCGGCAAGCATACGTGGAAAACCACTGCCGTCGTCACCACCGGCGAGCTGGTTGCATAGCGATGCGAGCCGTGAGTTGTGGAGTACCGCTGGAGGTTGCATCGGTACTTAGCCGTTCGATCTGTATCGCAAAAGGCGTGCGAGCAGGTCTTCAGGTCCTGAAGCGGTCGCCACCTCTTTATTTTCCTTCGATGATATGTATCCTGATGAGTGGGGATCCCCCGGACATCGAGACTGTCGCCGGTCTGCTCGAAGACCAGACAGTGCGAGAAATCCTCACCAAAACGAGTCAGGAACCGATGTCAGCAAGAGCACTGAAAGATCACTGTGACGCATCGGGACCGACGATCTACCGCCGTCTCGAACGGCTTCGAGACACCGACTTCGTCGTCGAACAGACCCGTCCGGACCCCGACAGCGGTCACCACCGACAGGTGTATGCACCGAACCTCGACCGTATCAGGATCGAGCTGGACGAAGGGACGCTATCGATGCAGATCACTCACCGAGAGCGGATGGCCGACCGCTTCACCCGGCTCATCGAAGAGATGTGACTATGCTTCAGGAACCAGCTAGTAGTCTCGGGGAAGTTATGCTCCAAGCCGGTACCCAACTGTCGGAGAGCCTCCGGATGGGGCTGTTGGCGTACGAACTGTTCGGAGCGGCACTTGGTGTGGTCATCGCGTATCTCGCCTATCGTGGGTATCGCCGCAATCAGAGCCGGCCGATGCTGTTCGTCGCGGTCGGGTTCGCCCTCGCACTCGGCGTGCCGCTGGTTCTCACAGTTGTGTATCTAGCCCTCCCCATCACAGGTGGGCGCGTCGCCGTGCAGGTTACCAGCCAGACTTTCGAGGTCGCCGGGCTGCTGTGTATCATCTATGGACTCCGGTTGTAGGTGTTACTTCCTCAGCGAGCGTGCCAGACTCTTGATTCCGATTTCCCCTCGGATATGAGAAACCCCGCTTTCGATGGTGGGGAATAACTTCGCTTCACTCAGGGGTGTCATAGAAGGGTTGTCACGCTGTTTATTTCACGATCCTATAGCTGAATAAGCCGTGAGAATCTGCCTGCGCACCTTTTTTCCGCTCGGGTCGGCTTCGCCGACCACTCGCGCAAAAAATCTGCACCAAAAAAACCCGACGGCTCCCGGCGGTCGCCGTCGGCGAACCGCTCGCTCGCGACGTTGGCTCGCGGATGCTATAGTAGCGTTTGCAAGTCTTCACTCACACGATCGCACGCAGTCGTGCGATCGGATGTGCAATCAGTTGCAAACGCTACTATATCGTACGGTAGACGTCCTGGGGAGAGCGTCCGCGAGCGAGGCCGAAGGCCGAGTGAGCGGTCCGTTTTTGACCACCGTGAGACGCTTGCGTCTCACGAACCTCGCTTCGCTCCGCTCAGCGAAATTTTGCAAGGAGGACGAGACGGCTTCGCCGTCTCGCTTCCCCACGGGCGACTTGCGGGCCGCCCGTGGAGAGTGGTCGCGCGCAGCGCGACCCAACGCAGTAAAAAGGTGGGCTGAACTGATCAATACCTGTTTGGGTGTGGTAATTCTTCTGTAGCACCGCCCTACTCAGTAATTAAGTCATATTTAGCTGGTGAAATGTATATCGAATAATATTTTGCGATTAATACTAAATCAATACATATGGCTAATTCCCCCCTCGATACAATCAAGCAGCTTGTAGAGAGTACAATCGAAGAAACGGAGAATAGTGAAGTACACTACAAGCTCCGAACTGCCAGCCAACTGGTTGACGTCGTCCAATATCACCACGATAATTTAGTGGAATCACTTGAGGATACTGACCTTGACGACGAATTACGGGAGGAGCTACGCGATATGGGTTACATTGATTAGCGCTATGTATCTCGCCCAATAGAATACCCGAATCAAGTGAAGAAGTCTCCGGCACGCTCACGATATGGATTTTGTTGAGGACCTGATTGACTCCTACGGCGACGAGTTTCTCGCGTTATGCCTGATATTCAGTGGCGCTATTATGATGACATTTGGGCCAGTATACGGCGGCCTCTTGATGTACGGAGGACTGTTTATTGGAATTGTTGGCATCATCTGGTTTCTCATCCCCGATCCTGAAGACGATCAACCATCGTGACTCAATTCCAAGAAAACGGTTTGAACGTCTATTAATCTATGACAATATAGTGAATCCATCCTGCTAAAGATTGGTGTAGCTCATTGATTCACAAGTGGTACGCCAAGAGGTGTGAGTAGACACTGTAGGGGAACCCTAGTTGCAGACTGTACTGAAGGATTCCTGTTTGGTGTAGGAAACCTTCTATGACACCTCTTCACTGAGTGAAGTTCTGCTGGAGGTGTTTTTCAGATCCTGTTCCAACCTCAGGGTGTAATGACGGATCACTCAGGAACACACCGTCCGTGGCGTGTCGCATCAATTCTCAATTCACACCCGATCGCAGCGTTCTTCACGTTGGCAGTGACGATCTCGTGGGGACTCTGGATCCCGCTGTTCGTGGCGTTCCCCTCTGCAACGAGTGTCGTTATGATCCCGGGCGCGTTCGGCCCTGCCCTTGCGGCAGTGGCCGTGCTGCGGAGTCAGGGAAAGTCGGTTCGGACGTGGGTTGCCGATGGGGTGGACCCGCAGATCTCGAAGCGGTGGTACGGGGTTGCTCTGGGGTTGCCACTCGGGCTGGCGGTCGTCCTCGGGATTGGGCTTGTGATCGGCTTGGGAGAACTGAGTACTGATCGACTTTCTCGCGCGGTAGCGATGTATCCGGTCTTGGTAGTGATTTTGTCGGTGCTGGGCGGTGGGCAAGAAGAGTTCGGATGGCGCGGATTCGCGCTCCCGCGGCTGCAAAATCGTTACGACGCCCTGACTGCGAGCGTCATCATCGGGGTTGTCTGGGCGGGATGGCACGTGCCCGCGTTCGTGTTCGAAATTCCAGGGTACACCGGGTCGTTTGCACTGTACACGCTGCTTGTCGTGGGTGTTTCGATCATCCTGACGTGGCTGTACAACCGCACGGACGGCAATGTCTTGGTGGCGATGCTGTTCCACGGCGGCATCAACGCGGCCCCGAGCGTCGGAGTGGCGTTCGTCAGTGAAAGCTCGACGGCTGCCGTATCTCCGTATCCGATCTTGGTCACCGCTGTATGGCTGGTCGCCCTTGTGCTAATGTTTCGATACGGGCACGAAGCAATTGGAAACTCAGTAGGTACCACAGTGAGACAGTTCGGGTCCTCGTAGACAGCTGAAGCTAGCTAAGGCCGAGGGCAACGACGCCGAGATACGCCCACAGATTGTTTATTTGATGCACGAGCCACGCGCCCGTGAGATTGTCGTACCGGAGCCGGAGCACAGTTAGCACGACTGCCCAACAACAGGTCACGATCACGCCAGCGACTCCCAGTAAGGCCACGTGAATCAGGCCGAACGCGAGAATCGACGCCCCGCCGGCCACGATCGGGTGCGCACCGCGGCTGAGAACGCTCCCAAGTACCAACCCTCGAAACAACAATTCCTCGGCGAACGGCGTGACGAGCACCGCTCCGAATATAACTGCGGCGACGGTCACGGGGTCGGTCAGTGTGTATTCGTAGCCGCCGATCGTGAGCCCAGCCGCACGTGTCGCAGCCGAGACACCGACGTAGAGCGCTGTACCGATCGGGAAGCCGAGGAATGCCCACGTCAGCTCGCTCTTACTCGGACGGGTGAATCGGAACACTGCGTTCCGCTCTGGCTGTCCCAGTGCGACGTATACGAGACCGACGACAAGGAGTGAGGATACGCCGTAGGTGATGTTCTTTCCGACGACACCGTACTCGCCACCAGTGACGATAGTCTGGTACCCGATGCCGAGCGCGATGGCTGCTGGAACCGGGAGTGCCGCAGCGAGAATCCCGAAGAGGAGGCGATCGTCGAGGGACGCGGCAGTGTGCCGGAGGTCGTCCTCTGGGAGAGCTTCTATCACCATCTGCGTTCACGACTAGCCGCTGACACGAGTGTTCGATAAATACCTTCAGGTGTCCGATGGTCGCGGACACGTGCCATCGTTGCCGACGGAAGTGTTTTCCTGCCAATAATTCAATGTTCGCAGGACAGATATGCACGATCTCGTCGTACACGGCGCAACGATCGTGACTGTCGATGGCAGCGACCGGATCATCGAAGACGGCACACTCGTTGTCGACGACGGGGAATTGACTGCTGTCCGACCGTCTCGGCTCGACGATGCTGATCTGCCTGCGGCGACCACGATCGACGGGACCGGGCGGATGGCGATGCCGGGTCTCGTCGACACCCACCGCCACACGGACTTCTGTCTCGTTGGTGGCTTGTTCAGCGATCTCGATCCGTTCGACGCGCTCGGCGAAGCGATCGCACTATACCACGACGACGCCGACGCACTCGGTGAGTCGTTTTTCGAGGCGAGTTGGCGGCTGGCGTGTCTGCGGCAGTTGTGCCACGGTGTGACGACGGTCAACGCGATGGACGCGTACCCGGCTCTCGGCGCGGAAGCGATCGGCGAAACCGGTCTTCGGGCCGTGATCGGCCTGGATTTCAGCGACTTGGTGATGCCCGCGACCGTCTCCGAGCAGGTCCAGGACATCGAAGAGTTCATCGCGGCATACCACGGGAGCTTCGACGGGCGCGTCCAAGCGAGTCTCGCGCCCGACGGGACCGGAGCGTGCTCACGGGAGGCGTGGGAGGCGACTGCCGAGCTCAGAGACCAGTACCCCGATCTTTGTCTCCACACCCACGCGTTCAACGTTCCGTACGGCGACGTCGTCGCCCGGGGGACCCGAGGTCAGGATCGACTCGATATGCTCGCAGAACTGGAACTCCTCGACGAGCGAACGGTCCTGGCACACTGTACCCACGCTGACACCGAGGACGTGGCACGCATCGCTGACGCTGGCGCAAGCGTCGCCCATTGTGCGAGCATCTTCAGTTACTTCCGTGCCGACAAACGGGACTGGTATCCGGTCGGTGCCTTACGCGACGCCGACGTGTCGATCGGCCTCGGCCTCGACGATCCGGGGTGGTTCGGCACCTGGGACCTGTTCCGGGAAGCGAGTCGGGCGCGCCTGCTCGCCAACTACGAGTACGGCGCCCACCAGTATCACTCACGTGATCTGCTGCGGATGCTCACCATCGACGGCGCGACCGCACTCGGACTCGACGATCGGATCGGGAGTCTCGAAGTCGGGAAGCGCGCCGACCTCATCTTACTTGATGTCGAGACGGCGACCCACCAGCCGTTGTACAACCTCCCGGCGTCGATCGTCAACACTGTCACTGCCGGTGATGTCGAGACCGTTATTGTCGATGGCGAGGTACTCGTTCACGAAGGGACGGTCCGAAGCGTCGACTCGGCGACGATCACTGCAGAGGCCCGCCGTGAGTTAGCCCGGTTCCTCGCCACAACCGACTGGGGGACGACACTCGAAGGGGTATCAGCACCGGATACCAGTCTGTGGCGGCGGGTGTCACCTGTCGTGCTGGCTCGGTACGCCCGGCAGGCACTCCGTGGTGTCGGCCCCACTATCCGCGCGCGACTGTCCCCCGGCGATTGAGACTGGTGACTGCCGCCGCCTACCTCTATAACCACTGTGAGGTTCGGTCGGAGCTGTCTGCCGTTGCGTACTCATACTGATTACTCTCACTTTTTACCGCCGAGATCCACCCCCGTTGGCGGTTCTCGACGGTAAGAGGCGAGAGTAATCATTATCAGCGCTTGTGCACGCGCATTCGGACGTCCTCGGCGGGTTGCAACGTCAACTCCATATTCACGTCCGGGGTCGGTGAACTCACCAGTTCGAGGTCGACACGGCGGGCGAGGATCGGGATGATGTGTTTCAGTTCCATCATCGCAAAGTGCATTCCAATACACTGGTGTGGACCACCGCCGAACGGGAAGTACGCAAAGTCCGGGCGCCGGTCGCTGCGTTCAGGAGTAAAGCGGGCGGGCCGGAACTGTTCGGGCGCGTCGAACCACCGGTCGTCAGTGTGAACAGTGAACTGCGGGAGCAGGACTTTCGTCCCTGCCGGGATCCGGTACCCGCCGAGTTCCGTCTCTTCGACAGCCTCCCGAAACAGCATCCCCGCCGGCGGGTACAGTCGTAGTGCTTCCTTCGCGACCCGCTCGGTCACCGTTAACTCAGAGAGGTCCGCAGCCGTTGGCGGTCCATCCAGTGCGGTCCCGGCTTCGGTCTCGACTCGATCCTGCGCGTCCGGATGAGTAGCGAGTAACAGCCACGTGAAAGTCAGGGCCATCGCGGTCGTTTCGTGGCCGGCGATGAGGAATGTGATCAGGTGATCGTGGATTTCGTCGTCGCTCATCGAGTACTCGTGATCGTCCTCCTTTTCGAGCATCATCGTCAGGAGGTCGTCGTACTGGTCCGGGTTCGCCCGTCGCTCCGCGATGAGCGTGTCGACTGTCGAGTCGAACGCGTCCATCGCTTTTGAGTACCGACGGTTCCCGTGTGTCGGAACCCACGACGGCAGTAGCATCTCGACGGCGCTCAGCCCACTCAGATCAGCAAGTGCCTGGAGTTCGTCGGCAGCGTCGGTAATCACCTGTCTGCGTTCTCCGAGGTCGAAGTCAAACAGCGAGTTCGTCAAGATCGAAAGCGTCAGACGGGAAAATTCCTCGTTGATACTGATTTCCGCGCCGTCGTCCCACTCTGCGATCAACTGTTCTGTGGCGGTGACCATCGCCGAACTAATCCCTGCTAACCGGTCGAGCCCGAACATCGGCTGGAGGAAATGTCGCTGCTTTTTCCACTCTTCCCCGCGAGTGAAAGTGAGTCCTTGCGGGGCGATCTCGTAGTCGAGGAGGTCTTTGAGTTCATCGAAGTTCCACCGCTCGTAGGTGCTCTGTCCCAGTAGGACCTCGCCGATGTAGTCGGGGTGGAATACTGCGACGGCGTCGATCCGCGGAAACTCACAGTGGACGATATCCCCGTACTCCGCTAATTCGTCGAAAAACCCCATCGGCTGCCGCACGTATTGGTGCGTGTTCCCGAGGACTGGAAGCCCGTCTGGTCCCGGTGGTAACTCCTCGGTATCTCTGGCCGAACCCGTATCCGTGTCACCATCTGCCATATAAATGTATATGATTTGTCACCAAATGAATTTTTTCCGACCCACAACTGCCACCGGATCGTTCCGACGGGCGTTATCAAGGGTTGCCCGTTGGTCACAAGGACGGGGTGAACGCCGCAAGTCTGCCCCTGACGAGTTTGGCTTCACCTTTCTGGAGGTGTTCACTCGCCGTGTTCGGCGCACAGCCCAACTCGTCTGCGACATCGGCGTGTGTGTCCTCTCGCGGCGTGTCGTAGTATCCTAACTCGACAGCTGTCTGAAGCGCTTCCTGTTGGCGGTCGCTCAGCGTTGTTGCCGGGTTTACGTCGGCGCTCCTGTACGGGCACAGCAAGTTAGAACCGTGTCATCTCGGAACTACTCTCCGTCGTCGCTCCCCCGTTCGGCGATCATCCGTGCGGCCAGATCCATCCAGTCCCCCCGGAGGATCCCCGACGCCGACGATCCCGAGTCGCGGAGCACCCGCCACGCCGAGTCCGAGCGTCACCGACAGGAGGATGTTGAGCCCCGTCGCGCTCCCGTTGACCAGCATCGGCGTGCGCGTGTCGCCGGTGCCCTGCAGCGCGCGAGCGCCGACGAAGCCGACGATCCGCATCGGCGCGGCCGCGAAGATGATGGCCAGGTAGCGCCCCCCAGTCGGACCACCGCCGATTCGGCGCCGAGGCCGTCGATCAGGAACTGACTGAACAGCAGGCCGACGACGACGAGCGGGAGTCCGCAGAGCGGGCCGACGAGGAGCGCCTGCGTGACGGCTCGGTCCCGGGTGACGTCCGATCCGCGGCCGGTCTCCTGGCTGGACAGCGCGATGGCGCCACTGCCGAATCCCATCCCCACTCTGAGCGGGATTCGGGAGTAGAGGTCTGCGAGGCCGATCGGGGGCGACCGCCGCCGGAGAAAAAAGCCGGTGACGAGGATATCGACCGTCCGCATCAGCGTGTTGAGCGTCTGCTGGACGGCGACCGGCCACCCGAGCGACACCGTCTGTCTCCAGACCGCACGGACCCCGTTACCGGGTCGGAACAAGGCCAGAAGCCGGTTCACGGACCGTGGAGAAATAGTTTCCGCGTCGATCGCCGATCACGGATTCACCCGCCCGGACCGTCCCGGAGACGGGCCTCACCCGCCGCGCCCCGGAGACGGGCCTCACCCGCCGCGCCCAGAATACCCCTTGGACCGTCGAGACTCACTCCAGGAGCGACTCGCCGGTCATCGTCTCGGGCTGTTCGAGATCCATAAGCTCCAGCATCGTCGGTGCGATATCCGGAAGCGAGCCACCGTCCCGAACCGTCCGGCCGCCGTCGTCGCCGTCGGGGGTCAGGTAGATCAACGGCACCGGATTCGTCGTGTGCGCGGTGTGGGGGTGTTCCTCGGTCCCCATATCGTCGGCGTTGCCGTGGTCGGCGGTGATGAGAACGTGGCCCCCTGCCTCCTGGATAGCGGGCACCAGCCGGCCGACGCCATCGTCGACGGCTTCGACGGCCTGTATCGCTGCCTCGAAGTCGCCGGTATGGCCCACCATATCGGGGTTCGCGTAGTTGAGTACGAGCGCGTCCGGGTCGTCGGCCTCGATCCGGTCGATCGCGGTCTGTGTCACCTCGGGGGCACTCATCTCCGGTTTGAGATCGTACGTGGGGACGTCCGGACTCTCCACGATACACCGGATTTCGCCATCGAACTCGACCTCGCGGCCGCCGTTGAGAAAGTAGGTGACGTGGGCGTACTTCTCGGATTCGGCGATTCTGAGCTGCGTCTTTCCGGCCGCCGCGAGCGCCTTGCCGAGCGTCTGTTTGGGCTCTTCCGGGGGGAACGCCACCGGGAGGTCGAACGTCTCGTCGTACTCGGTCATCGTGACCACCCGCGTCTCCGGCGGCGACGTCTCGACGGGCCACTCGGGATCGATGTCGGCGAGCATCCTGACGAGCTGGCGCGCTCGGTCCGGGCGGAAATTGAAGAAGAGGACCGCGTCGCCGTCCGCAAGCGCGGGGGCGTCGTCGACGAGCGTCGGTTCGACGAACTCGTCGGTATCGCCGCGGTCGTAGGAGTCGCGGACGGCCGCAACGGCCGTCGGTGCTCTGTGGTCGGCTTCGCGGTTGACGATGGCGTCGTAGGCGCGCTTCGTCCGCTCCCAGTTCTCGTCGCGGTCCATCGCGTAGTAGCGTCCCGAAACGGTGGCGACGTCGCCTGTGCCGTGCTCCTCGACGACCGCTTCGAGGGTTTCGAGGTACTCTTCGCCGCCGTACGGGTCCGTGTCGCGACCGTCGGTGAACGGATGCGAGACGGCGTCGACGCCGCGGTCGCCGGCGAGCTCGATCAAGGCGTGGAGGTGGCCCTGCTCGGAGTGGACGCCGCCGTCACTGAGGAGCCCCATAAAGTGAACGCGGCCGCCGGTCTCCTCGACGTGATCGAAGACGGAGGCTATCGCCTCGTTCGTCCGGAAACTCCCGTCTGCGATGGCGTCCTCGATGCGGGTGTACGCCTGCTTGACCACGCGCCCGGCGCCGATGTGGAGGTGGCCGACCTCGCTGTTGCCCATCTGTCCCTCGGGCAGGCCGACGCGGCGCCCGGAGACGTCGAGCGTCCCGTACGCGCCGGCCTCGGCGTACCGATCGACGTTCGGCGTCGACGCCGCCTTCACTGCGTCGCGTCGGTCGTGATCCCCGAGACCCCACCCGTCGAGGATGACCAGCGCTGCTTGCATACCTGTCGCAAGGTCGACCGAGGGTGAATAGCCTTCGCTTCACCCCGGTCGCGCCCAACTTGGCCGTTTGGCCTCGTCGACGAAGTCGCGCCCCGACGCGACACCTTCTTTCGGCTTCCCGCCGTCCTCCGAGGCGATGGCCGACGACCGCGGGATGGGGGACGGGCGTTCGGAGCGCGGCAGTGACGAGCGTTCGGAGCGCGGCGCGGACGCGGGTGAGGAAAGCCGGTGGGCGCGACTCCGACGCCCGATCCCCGAGCGCTGGGTGCAGTACTACCTCGGCAACGGCGCGAGTCTCGGCTGGCTTTTGATCGTCGACGCGGCGGCGTTCCTCCTCGGCGTCAGCTTCTACGTCCACTCCGATCCGTCGCTGGGCGACATCAGCGCGCTCGCCTATCCGCTCTTCGGCGATTCGCCGACGGCCCTGGCGCTCGCGACGCTGTCGGTCGCGACGCTGCTTCCCAACCTCGGGCGCCCCGTCACGGAGGCGCCGTCGAATCGCGTGCTCGCAGTCCTGCATACGCTCGCGTTCGTCTGGCTCGTGAAGTACGGGCTCTGGACCGCCATTGCGCTGAATCTCCGTCCGGACCTCTACGTCGGCTTCACGCCGGCACTCCTGTGGGAGTACTGGGTCATACTCCTCACGCACCTGCTTTTCCTCGTGCAGGCCGCGCTGATCCCGTACTACGGGGAGACGTCGCGAGAGGCGCTCGTGATGGCGCTCCTTCTGCTGCTCGTCAACGACGTCTTCGACTACGGACTCGGCCTCTATCCGCCGCTCCGCTACGAGGCGGGGGCACTTCTGGCGGCGATCACGGTCGCGCTCTCGTTCCTCGCGGTCGGATACGCCGCGCGGGCTTTCGACAGCCGTGAGTCACAGTAGGCGGAGACGGCGCGGGCCGGGAGCCCCGAAATACGGAGCTATTTTATATCTTGAAGGTTTACCTTCGGTTATGGACTCTGCGGTGCTCCTGGATCTCCTCGGCAACGAGAACAGGCGGCGCATCCTTCGACTTCTCTCGCATAAGCCCTGTTACGTCACCGAGATCAGCGAGTACCTGGGGGTCAGCCCGAAGGCGGTCATCGACCACCTGCGACGGCTGGAGGAGGCCGGACTCATCGAAAGCCGGACCGACGAAAAGCGGCGGAAGTACTTCCACATCGCGCGGAACCTCCGTCTCGAGGTGAGCGTCTCGCCGTACCGGTTCGGCGCGAAGAGCGCCTATCCAGCCAGCCGAAGCCTCGATATGCGGGGGCGGTGTGAACACATCTCGATCGACTTCCCGGCCAGCGAGGACGACGCCGAACCGAGCGCGGCCAGAGATGCTCCCGAGGCTGCAGTCGATGAACCCGAAGATCACGCCGACGTCCCGGAAATCGAGGGCCAGCGCATCAAGGCCAACGGCGGCGCCGAGAAAGCGGATCCGAACGACGTCGCCGCGCTCGCCCGCGAGTACGCCTACCTCGAAGACGTCGAGAGCGAACTCTCCCTGGCGCAACGGTGGGTGCACGGTCGCGTGACCGACATCCTCGATAGCCTCTCCGAGCGGTTGGGCACCGAGGCCGACAGCCGATTTCACGCGGAGGTTCTCGCAGCCATCGTCCGCGATGCGCGGAGCGCCCGCGAGGTGGCCCGCGAACTCAACGCCAGCCCCGAACGGGTCGAGACCGCCCTGGATCGGCTCGCAGAGCGCGGCCTCGTGGAATACGAGGGATCGCGCTGGCGAATCGCCTGAGACGGAACCAGATCACGCCGGCGAATCGCCTGAGACGCAACCGGGTCGGAGACGCGAATGCAGGGGACAGAGCGCCCTCGGGAACGCGGACGCACAAACTACCCTTTGAGCCTCCACGAAGTACTTGCACGTGCCCCATCGAGTACGGATATGCATCGACGGACGCTCCTGGTCGGGCTGGGTGTCGGAACGCTTTCGATCGCTGGGTGTCTCAGCGGCGCCGACGAACCCGGCGCGAGTGGAACGACCCCCGGCGATACAGCAACCGAGCACTCGGAAACGGCGACAGACGCCTCACCCGGTACCGACGACGGGAACGCACGCACCGACCTCCCCAGCGAGTGTCCGACGTCGCAGGACCTCGATGTCGAGTGGCCTACGGAACTCGACGAATCGACCGTCGAACCGTTCGTCGAGGAGTACGAGGACGCCTACTACCGCGAGGTCGTCGTCGAGTACGAACCCGAGTCCCAACTCGACGAATACGACCTGGCGGGGAGCGTGAGCGGGTCGCCCCGAGCGGCCGGTGATGGCTGGATCCTGCAGTACGCCGGAGGAGGTGGCGTCTATCGGCCGACCCTGCTCGGCGGTGCGACGCCCGCCGAGGCGCCCGACGGCGTCGAACCGATTCCGATCGCCGAAGTCGACGACGAGCGGGTCGTCGACACGCTCGAAGCCGCCGCCGAAACGGGGGAGGCCGAGTTCCACGTCGACACGCCCGGCGAGGAGGTCGACCGCTACGTGGACCTCTTCTCGTCGCTCTCGTCAGACTTCTATCTCTCGGGACCGGGCGACAGCGACACGCTGTACTTCGACGTCGACGGCACGACGGTCGAACTCTCGGTGACGGCGACCAACTTCCACGGCGACTACGCGTGGGAGGCGTGGTACTACGTCGACGAGCAGGTCGTCCGCCGGGCGGACGACGACGAGACCGATCCTCGCGAGGGTACGCTGCTCGAATGTCGAAGCGTGGAGTAACGCAAACCAGGACGAATGCAAACTAACGCGTGGAGTGACACAAACGAGGACGAACGCGAGAGTGACACAAACGAGGACGAACGCGAGAGTGACACAAACGAGGACGAACGCTAAAAACTACCACGCCCGCGCAGTGCGCACGCGGACAAATAGCCCGTTCAGATCTCCCGCGTGAGCCCGTCCCGGAGGTCGCGACCGAAGTAGTGACCGGCGAGTGCGGCGAGCACACCGGCCCCCGTGCCGATCCCAGCGATGGCGAGGCCGTAGTCGGCCAAGACGCCAATCGCGACCGGCGCAAAGAGGCTCGTGAGCGTTCCGATCACGAACGCGACGCCGGCGGCGATCGCACCCGCCAGCGCGACCTCGAAATACCGGCCGCGGGAGCCGACGAGGCCGACCACGAAGGCAGCGAGAAAGAGGCCGACGAACTGGCCGATCGACCCAACGAGCGGGATCGACCCACCGGCAACGGTACCGAAAAGCAAGAGCGCGAGGACGACGAGGAACGACCGGAGCGAAAACGAGGGGAAGAGCCCCCGGAGTCGGCCGCCGTTCTCCGTCGTCTCCGCAGCAGTTCCTTCGCCGGTGGCGGCCGCGGAGCCAGCCCGGTCGTCGATCCCGTCCACGTCGTCGAGCAGTGACGACGGGTCGACCCGCTCGGTCCGTTCCTCCTCGTTCGAGCGCTGCATACAGATACACTGTGCCCAGCGGCCCTGACTCTTGTGCCTCATTATCAGTGGCCGTCGGTCCCCGACGCGCCCGCCGCGAACGAGTGGATTCAAGTCCGCGCCACCGGTACCCGGAGGTATGAGCCCGGGAGACCGTGTCCGCGTCGAGCGCGCGGACGTCACGAACGAGGGCGTCCTGATGCCCTCCTCGACGCCTGAGCAGATCGTCGTGAAACTCGACGGAGGGTACAACGTCGGCCTCGATCGAGCCGAAGCGGAAGTCGAGGTCCTCGAGTCGGACGTCTACGACGTCGAGTCCGCACAATCCGAATCCGACGCCTCCGAGATCGCCTTCGACGACGAGCTGCCGACGGTGTCGCTCATCTCGACCGGTGGGACGATCGCCTCGACCGTCGACTACCGGACCGGCGCCGTGACGGCCCAGTTCGACGCCGAGGACGTGCTGCGGGCGGTCCCGGACCTCGCGGGCCGGGCCAACTACCGCGGCCGCGTGGTCGCCAACATCCTCTCGGAGAATATGACGCCAGCCGTCTGGCGCGACCTCGCCGAGGCCGTCGCCGAGGAGATCCGGGCCGGCGCCGACGGCGTCGTCGTGATGCACGGGACCGACACGATGCAGTTCTCCGCGTCGGCACTGTCGTATATGCTCGATACACCCGTACCGATAATCTTCACCGGGAGCCAACGCTCCGCGGATCGGCCCTCCTCAGACAACGTGATGAACGCCGTCTGTGCGGTCGAGGCCGCGAAGGCCGACGCCGCGGAGGTGCTGGTCTGTATGCACGCCTCGACGTCGGACGACGTCTGTGCGCTCCACCGGGGCACGCGCGTCCGCAAGAACCACACCTCCCGGCGGGACGCCTTCGAGACCGTCGGCGCGGAACCGCTCGGGACCGTCGACTACGACGCGGAGGAGGTCGAATTCCGACGCGAGTACACCGAACGCGACGCCGACGACCTCGCCCTCGATCCGGACCTCGACGAGAACGTCGACCTGCTGAAGTTCACGCCGGGGATGGACGTCGACCGCTACGGGGCGATCCTCCGCGAGGCCGACCTCGACGGTCTCGTCGTCGAGGGAACCGGACTGGGCCACGTCCACACCGACCTCATCCCCGTTCTCGGAGACCTGGTCGACGACGGCGTCGTCGTCGCGATGACGAGCCAGTGTCTCGAAGGCCGCGTCTGCGACCGCGTCTACGACACCGGCCGCGACCTCCTCGACGCGGGCGTCGTCGAGGCGGGCGACACCCTCCCGGGCACGGCGAAGGTGAAACTGATGTGGGCGCTCGAAAACCTCGACAGGCCGGAAGCGGCGATGGAACGCTCCCTCGCCGGCGAGCTACAGGAGCGATCGGTTCCCTGGACGTAGGCCATCGTCCCGGGAAAACGCTCGGGCGACAACCGACACCTGATTTCCGCAGAAATGACAGATCACCAATCCACGTCGACTGCGACTGCCTCGACCGAAACAGAGAGCCCGACGCACGTCTGTGACGTCTGCGGTCGCGCGTTCCACGCAGAGGAACTGCTCGTGTTGCACCGCGGGGTCAGGCACCCGAGTGACCTCGACGAGACCGAACGGCAGGCGTACCGCGAGGCCTATGCGGCCGAAGAGCGGGAGATCCGCTCGTTTCGGATTCGGGCGCTTTTCGTCCTAGTGATCCTGTACTTCGGCTTCCTCCTCCTGTATGTGTTCTATGCCTCCCCGTGAGGACACACGCCGCAGGCGTGCGGCACTGTGGCTCGGACGGCTCGGAGCGGTCGCGTTCGCTGTTGTGGGCGTTCTCGTCCTCGCACGCGGGGTGGCCGCAAGCAACGCTGCCGTCGGGCTCTCCGACGCGTCGCGCGAGGGGCTCGCGGTCCCACGGTGGCTCTACGTCGCCACGGGCGGCGCCGCGATCGGTGCCTCGGCGCTTTTGGCCGGGTTCGTGACCGATCGGCGGTTCGTCGCACGCGTCCACGAGTGGCGGGCCGACCTCGGCACCGACGGGCGATTCCGGCGAGTCGGCGGCGCGTTCGCGGGCGTCCTCGGGGTCGTCCTCCTCGCGCTGGTCGTCTACCGCGGGATCGACGGGCCACAGCTCGCGACGATCAATTTCGCGGTCGTGGTCGCCTTCGCCGGCGGACGCGCGGGCCTGACGATGGCGGCGTACGCCGTCGGGAACGTCTGGCCGGCGCTGAATCCGTTCCGGACCATCGCCGCACGGCTGCCGACCGGACTCCTTGCGTATCCCGACCGGTTCGGCCGGTGGCCCGCTGTCGCCGGGATCCTCGTTCTCGTGTGGATCGAGACGACGACGGGAATCACCGACAGCCCAGCCACGCTGGCGTGGGTCGTCGTCGGCTACACGGTCGTGTCCGTCGGCGGTGCGATCCTCGTCGGTAGCGACACCTGGTTCCGGAACGTCGATCCGATCGCGACGTTCTTCCGGTTCTACGGACGGGTCGCACCACTCTCGTGGGAGGATGGGCGACTCCGCGCGTCGCTACCGGCGATGCGTCTCGTCGAGCGCGAGGGCGGCGGGGCAGTCGACGAGACTGACGGTGGGTCCGGCTCGAATCTGCTCGTCACCGGTCTCGACGACGTCGGCGTCGCAATCGCGCTGATCTGGGAACTCACGTTCAGCGGGTTCGTCACGACGGAACAGGGCGCCGCGGCGATCCGTACCGTTGCTGGGCTCGGCGTCCCACCGATGCTCATCTACGTAGTGCTCTTTCTCGGTGGTTTCGGGCTCTTCTACGGCGCGTACATCGTCGCGGCACGGGTCTCGGTGCGTCGAATCCGCACGACACGGACCCCCCGGGAACTCGCGGTCGCCTTCGCGCCGTCACTGCTCGTCATCGCCGCGGGCTACCATCTCGCGCACTACTTCGGCTTCTTCCTGTCGCTGTCGCCATCGCTTCTGGCGGTGCTCGCCGCGCCGCTTTCGGCGCCGACGAATCCCGTCGTCCTCACGCTGCCGGCGTGGGTCTCGGCGCTGAACATTGCCTTCGTCCTCGGCGGCCACCTGGTGGCGATCTGGGTGGCGCATTCGACCGCCTACCGGCTCTTCCCGAGTCGGCTCCAGGCGATCAGGAGCCAGTACCCGTTCGTGCTCGCGATGATCAGCTACACAGTCGTGAGCCTGTGGCTGGTGTCGCTGCCGACGGCCTCGCCCGCGTTCATCGGCTGATACTGAACTCTCTTCGCTTCCCGCCGAGCGTAAGGCACTTGTCGCCGCGTCCACTCCGCGTTGTGGGATGCTCCTCGCAGGAACCGTCGTCGCCGATCCAGGGACCGTCCACGACGAGGGCGCAATCGTGATCGACGGCGATCGGATCGCGGCCGTGGGACCGCGCGCTGGTCTCGAAGACGCCTATCCGGATCAGCCGGTCCGGGAGTTCGACCTGCTCGCCCCGGGACTCGTCGGCGGACACGTCCACTCCGTCCAGAGCGTCGGCCGCGGGATCGCCGACGACACCGCGCTGCTGGAGTGGCTCTTCGAGCACATCCTCCCGATGGAGGCGTCGCTCGGCGCCGAAGAGATGCGGACCGCCGCGGAACTCGGCTACCTCGAACTCCTCGAGAGCGGGACGACGACCGCCATCGATCACCTCTCGGTCCGCCACGCCGGGGAGGCGTTCGAGGCCGCGATCGATCTGGGGATCCGCGGGCGACTCGGGAAGGTGCTGATGGACAAGCGCGCACCCGGGGGACTACAGGAGGACACTGACGAGGCCCTTGCGGAGACCGAGCGGCTGCTGCGGACGTACCACGGCGCCGCCGACGATCGGATCAAGTACGCGGTCACCCCCCGGTTCGCTGTGAGTTGTACGGAATCGTGCCTCCGTGGCGCCCGAGAGATCGCCGACCGCCACGAGGACGTCCGCATTCACACCCACGCCAGCGAGAACCACGACGAGATCGAGACGGTCGAAGAAGATACCGGACTGCGGAACATCGAGTGGCTCGACGAGGTCGGGCTGACTGGCGAGGACGTCGTGTTGGCCCACTGTATTCACACGAACGAGCGCGAGCGCGACATCCTCGAACGGACGGGGACGCACGTCACCTACTGCCCCTCCTCGAATATGAAACTCGCCTCCGGGATCGCGCCGATCGTCGACTACCTCGACCGCGGGATCGACGTCGCGCTGGGCAACGACGGGCCGCCCTGTAACAACACGCTCGACCCGTTCACGGAGATGCGACAGGCTAGCCTCCTCCAGAAGGTCGACCGTCTCGATCCGGAGGTCACGCCCGCGGCTGTCGTCTTCGAGATGGCGACCCTCGGCGGCGCTCGCGCGGCCGGGTTCGACGACGTCGGAGCACTCCGCGAGGGATGGAAGGCGGACGTGATCGCACTCGATACCGACGTGACCCGCGCGACGCCGATGTACGATCCGCTCTCGCATCTGGTCTTCTCGGCCCACGGCGACGACGTCACGTTCACGATGGTGGACGGCGACGTCGTCTACGATGAGGACTTCGGCGGCTTGCAGACCGGCGACGCCGCGGCGATTCGGCGGCGAGCCCGACGCGTTGCGGACGGTCTCACCGAGTGACGAATTCGGCTGCCTTCCGTGACTGACTCTTGCTCTACCGGCGGGACAAGGTGAGTGCCTTGGGGCTTGACCCCGAGGGTGAAACAGACACTATTATGACATAAGCCACCGTATCTTATAGCACAGTTGCGACGTGGGTTAAAGACCTTAATCCGAAGCAACTGCGCGCAGTTGCAGAGAAATGCGACACCTCTCAAAACCCACGCCGAAGGCGTGGTGCGACGGGTGTTGTCGGGCGAGGTGGAGTCGCCGACCCTCACGGACGCACCGGGCGTTCGGGTGTTAATTTCAACCGACCCGTTTCGGGGAGGCCGAGGGGAATTAAATTCGCCTGCGTCTGTCCGTCCGTTTCTGGACGACACAGACAAAACGGTGAAGCCTCGGGGCTTGTCCCGAGGTACTTCACGCGGGGTCGTGCTTCAATCGGTAGCCCTCCTCGGTTCGCCGCAGGTCGTCGACGACGCGGAGACGGATATCCCGCTCCTGTCGCGTCCGCACTGGAACGTCGTAGTGCGTGGCTTCGTACTCGAAGTCGGTCCCCTCGGCGCGTTCGGCCGCGACGAACTCCCGGTGGGACGCGAGACGGTCCGCGGTGACGCGACGGGAGCGTTCCGGGACCGTCTCGACCCGCACATCGAGTTCCGCGAGGACGTCGGCGTCGAGTTCGTACCCGACGGAGTTGCGGCCGGCCACCATCGCCGCGAGTGTGGTCGTGCCCGTCCCCAGGAACGGATCGAGGACGGTGTCACCGTAGACCGAGTACATACAGACGAGTCGGTAGGGGATCTCGAACGGGTAGGCCGCGGTGCGGTCGCGGACCTCGCGCTGCTCCGAGCCCTGATCGGAGCCGTCGGTGGCTCGTGAAGGCCGGTCCGCGTCGCGGGCCTGCCGGGCGCCGCCCACGTCGGTCCAGACGTCGGAAAACCAGCGGTTGCGCTCCTCCCAGAAGTACGCCGCCTCGTAGCGGCGCGTCGCGTTCGGCTCGAAGGATCGGCTCGACTCGCCGTTGCGGAAGAGGAGAATGTACTCGTGTTCGAGCGTCACGTAGGCGTTCGGTGGCACCATCCCGCTGCCCATAAACTTCGCCGCGCCGTTGGTCGGCTTCCGCCACAGCACGTCGGGCAGCGGATCGAACCCCAGCGACTCGAACGCCTCCGTCACGCGGGCGTGGTTCGGATAGACCCGGAAGCGACCGCCGAGACTGCGGGTCGCGTCGCCGACCACGACCGCTGCGATTCCTCCCGGCGCGAGCACGCGCTTGACTTCCTGCCAGACCGGATCGAGGACGTCGTGCATCGCCTCGAACGCGCGCTCGCCGTCGGCCTCATCGAGCGCCGCCGCCACCCCCTCGGAGCGCTCGGCGAACTGCTGGTCCCACAGTTCGATCATCGGATACGGCGGCGACGTGACGACCAACTCTACCGCGTCGTCGTCGACCGCCGCCATCTCGCCCGCGTCGCCGACGTAGGTTCGGTGGCGGGTCTCCACAGGACCGAGTGTGTGCCGACGGGTCTAGAGACTGTCGATTCTCAGGAACGTTGGTCGTGGTCGTCGGTGGATGAGCGGTACTCGTCGCCCTTTTGGAGGGTCGACGGCCTTCATCGACCGCAACGGGGATAAGCCTCCACGGAAATCAAGATAGCGCGTCGACGAGTCGGTCCCGAAGCGGCTCTTTGGCCGATTCTTCCTGGAGGTTCAACGCCGGACAGCCGGCGAGTTGCTCGACGAGGTCGATACCGGCCGATGTGTTCGTCGCGATTCCTGCCACGAGGTCGGGAGCGCAGTCGAACGCCTCTTCGATTCCGATGACAGCGTACGGATCCGAAGCACAGAGGAGGGTGAACGCGACCTGCTCTTCCACCAGATCGACCGCAGCGGCGCCGTTGTACGGTTCGAGCGGACTGGCCCCGACCTCGGCGACGATCACATCGGCATCCTGTAACTCGTCGAGAACGCCGCCGATCGCAGTCCGGAACCGCCGTTCGGGGACGATAGTCGTCGGCAACCCCCCGTCGACGAAGTCGTAGATGGGATCGGCGCCTGCCACTTCCATCGACAGCACATCTTCGTAGGTGCCCGCGCCGGTCAGTTTGCAGGCCGCGACCCTGTAGCCTTCCTCGACGAGGACGCGGGTCACCACGCGGCCGGTCATCGTCTTCCCGGCAGACATACTCGTGCCGAGAACCAGGACGACTGGCGTCGAAAGCGTCGGCGAATCGGCCCCCAGCCCGTAGTCAGCCATCCGAGCGACGGTACCGTCGACGACGACGTGACCCTCGTATTCGACCTCTACCGGCGTCAGCGTGAATGGGGAGGCGGACGTGAGCCGACCGAGCACGCCGCCGCCGGTCAGGACGTGCATACGACCGTCCGAACCCACGTCGCGCCAGTCCCCGACCAGTTCGCGGGTCGCTTTGCGGGTGCCAAGCGCGCCGACGATGGTTTCACCCTCCATCAACTCGACGCGGCGGCCCCGTGGATTTTCGACCCGGACGTCGGGCGCTGGTCGCTCTGTGACGCGGGCGAACACGTACTCGCCGGCCGCCCACTGCTCTCTCGCGCGTGGTTCGACCTCGTAGGACCGCGCTTCGAGGTCGGCGATTCGTGTGACCGATGTGTGGACGTCAGCGTTCATCGTTTCCTCCCAGTTCACGGTGCGGATCAGCCGGCAGCGGTTCGTCGAGCAGACAGGCCGAAAGCAGCGCGACCCGGTCGACGAGCGCGTCGAGTTTCACGTACTCGAACTCCTGGTGGGCGCCGTCGCCGACCGCGCCGAACCCGTCGATAGTGGGGGCGTGCTGGCTGGCGTCGTTGCCGTCGCTGGCGCCGCCGGAGTGGGTTCCTTCCAGTTCGAGACCGAGTCGCTGACCGACGTCAGTGACGCGCTCCCAGAGGAGTCGATTGCCCGGCGTCTGTTCCATCGGCGGCCGGCCGAACCCGCCCTCAACGGTGAGTTCGGTGCCCGGCAACGTCGCCTCCAGGGAGCGAATCTCCGCGGCGACGGCGTCTGCGGCGTCCGCAGTCGGCGCGCGGACGTCGACCTCTGCGCGGGCTTTCGGGGCGACCACGTTCGAGCGCAGGCCCGCCTCGACTTGGCCGACGTTCACCGTCACGCCCGAGTCGATATCGGTGAGGTTGTGCAGCCTATGGATGACGGTGCCGAGTTCCTCGGTCGCGCTTGCGCCCTCCTCCGGTTCGAGGCCGGCGTGGGCGGCCTTCCCCTTGATGGTGACCGTGAAATGGCCGACCGCCTTGCGGGCGATCTTGATCTTTCCCTCCGGGCCGCTTGCCGGTTCGAGGACGAACACGCGGTTGGCCTTCCGGGCGAGGTCGGCGATGCGGGCTTTCGACTCCGGACTCCCGATCTCCTCGTCGCTCGAAACCAGCACGTGTACCGGCAGCGACGGCGAAAGCGACAGTGCGTCGAGCGCCCGAAGCGCGAACACGAGCTGAGCCAACCCCCCCTTCATATCGAGTGCGCCCGGACCTTCGAGGACGTCTTCGCGAATCTCCGGGGGGTTGTTTTCGACAGTCCCTAGCGGCCAGACGGTGTCGGCGTGGCCGAGCACGAGCTGCACTTCTCCGTCGGGGTCCGGCGACCACGCCTCCAGTCGACCGCCCGTCTCCTCGCCCGGGGCGCGTTCGGTCTCTAGGCCGATCGCAGCGAGGTCGTCGGCCAGTCGGTCGAAAAACCGGTCGAAGGTCTCCGGCGCCTCCGACGGTGTCTCGGTCTCGACCAGGTCCAGAAGGTACGCCGAGAGCGCCTCCCGATGCTTTTCGGCCCACGTCTGAAGCGCTCGGTCGGTCGCCGGCGACTCTCCCGTGGCAGTCATCGGTGAAAGCCCTCCGGGAACGGGAACGCCTGTGAGTCGTCGACCTCCGCGAAGCGATCCGGGTAGAGGTACGCAAGCACCGGCGCGCGTTCAAGCAAGGTCTCCGGTTCGACGTCGTCAGATCTGTACGCGTCGCTGTGGACGTGTTTGCCGACGGTTTTGCCGACGACGAGTCCAGCGTCGCCGAAGTCGTCGACGATGCGGTCGAGTTCGAGCTCCAACACCCCATAGGCGTCCTCTACGGCCGGCGCGTCGACGGTGTCGGCGGCCACCGTCTCGACTTCCGTTAATGTCGGTTTGTCGCCGGATGCGTCCCGGGGAGCAGCGGCCAGGCTAGCGTCGAGGACGTTCTCGGGCCGGGGATAGCTGACGGTGAACTCGCCCGTCCGCTGGACGTTCCGGTAGGTGCTATGTTCCGGTGTGCAGACGAAGCCGAAATACTCCGACCATCCGAGCGGGAACGCGATGTGCTTGGGCGCCAGGTTTTCGGTGCCGTCCTGCTCGCGCGTGCCGACGATGACCAGCGGCGAGGCAGTGTACAACGCCTCGAAGAACGGCTGGTCCGGCTGCAGGGTGACGAGGTCCGAGTCCTCTGTGAGGGTCATCTGTCTCGTTCTACTACTGCATCAATCGGAAAACCGATTTCGGTCGGTGAGCCTTCGCCGAACCGGTTTGTTGTCGGTTTCGATCGAGGAGCGGCCGCCGGCCCGTGTCGGTCTTCCTATCGGACGGATCGCTCGCCATCGGCCTCGTCGAGCGCCGCCACCGCCTCGGAGCGCTCGGCGAACTGCTCGTCCCGCAGTTCGATCATCGGGTACGGCGGCGACGTGACCACCAACTCTACCGCGTCATCGACCGCGGCCATCTCGCCCGCGTCCCCGACGTAGGTTCGGTGGCGAGTCTCCACAGGACCGAATGTGTACTGACGGGTCTAGAGACTGTCGGTCCTCGACGGGTTCGTGCCCCGGAGGGCGGCGACCGCGCTCGATCAGGAGTTCCCGGCCAGCCGGGTTCCGATTATGCGTATCGGACAAACGCGTGGATCAGCGCGCGCGGCCGAACTTCGATCCGGTCCAGAGACAGCAGTTCCGAGAGCAGACCAGGCGCGGCCTCCCTCCCGGCGACAGCGATGACCGTCGTTCCGACCCGTATCTCGGCAGTCAGGTCGGCCTCCGAGAGCACACGGGAGAGCGCCGGGAGCCTGTCGTGTTCACTTCGCAGCAGGCGAACGCCAGCCCCCAGGGACGGGAGTTGGACCCGGATCCGGTCGTCGACGGTACCGACAGTGATATCGATACCGTCGATCGACACCGACAGATCGGCCGTGACACTGAGACTGGGACCGTCACGGGCGAGACGCTCGACAGTCGATACCAGGTCACCGCTCGCCGCCACGATCACTCACGCTCGTGTGTCGTGATGCGAACCGTTCCGTCGACGTGCCAATGTGCGTGTTCGGCGTCCTCACCGACCTTGCTCGGAACGGCCACGTCCATATCCTCGAATTCGTACACGATTTCCGCTCCGCGACCGGTCAGTCTGTCGTACAGACCGATAGCTAACTCGGGCCAGGACGTGGTCTCGTCGATTTCCGTGTGAGATTCAGTTTCACTCATAGGGCATACTATGCGACGTCGACTCTTATACCTATGGTCCGTTCGGGCCCCGATCGGCGGACTCTCGTGGGGATAGCTGATGGTCTTTTGCGGACGTGCTCGGCCAGGCGTAAACTACAGTCGCAACGGAACTGCCCCTGATTCAAATCCCTCCATAGGCACTGCACCGCTCACTTCGTTCGCAGAAACGGATGCTCGGTCAGGGATTTGAACCCTGGTCCTCGGCTCGAAAGGCCAAGATGATTGGCCGGACTACACCAACCGAGCCTGCATTTTGTCTTGACGGGCAGACTCGTTTAAATATTCCGTTACGGGGGCAGTGCGACACTCGTTCGCGCACGCTCGCCGTCCGCACCGCGGGTGGGTTTCACGCCGCCGTCGGCGCGATCACTGCCCCTCGAATTCGGGCTCGCCGTCGCCCATAAACGCGGTCATTCCCGCCATCAGATCGTCGGTGTCGAACAACAGCCCGAAGGACTGCGACTCCACGTCGAGTCCGGCGTCGAAATCGTCCCAGCCGCGGTGCATCGCGCGTTTCGTGTACCGCTGTGCGATCGGCGGCCCGGCGGCGAGGTCCCGTGCCCACTCGAAGGCTCGCTCCTCGAGGTCGCCGTTGTCGGTCACTTCGTTGATCAGGCCGTAGTCGGCCATCGTCTCGGCGTCGTAGCGGTCCGCGGTGAAGATGATCTCCTTGGCGCGGCCCATTCCGACGATCCGCGGGAGGCGGACGGTCCCGCCCCACCCCGGGAGGAGACCGAGGTCGTGCTCGGGTTGGCCGAACTCCGAACGCTCCGAGGCAATCCGGAGATCCGCGCCCAGCGCCAGTTCCATCCCGCCGCCGAGACAGTAGCCGTCGATGCCGGCCACAACCGGGAGGTCCGACGATTCGAGACGCCCGCACGTCTCCTGGCCCAGCCGGGAGATGTCGGCGGCGCGGTTGGCGTCGCCCGCGCCGCCCGCCATCGCCTGGATGTCAGCGCCCGCGGAGAACGCCTCGTCGCCCGTGCCCGTCACGAGGATCGTACGGACCGAATCCGACTCCTCGAATCGCTCGACGATGTCGACTACTTCCGTCAGAAGCTCCTCGGTGACCGTGTTCATCCGGTGGGGGCGGTCCAGTTCGATGTGCCCGACCCGGTCGCAGACCGAGATCCGGAGCGTCTCGTAGTCGTCCGTAAACTCGGCTTCACTCGCCTGAGCCGACTCCTGTGCACCAGAAGCGTCGGTATCGGCTCCGTCGTCCGCGGCGCCGTGGAACGACCGCCCGGCGTCTGCGAGTTCGCGGAGGTACGGGTCGGCTTCGTAGCGTGCCGCCCCCGTCTCGGCGTGCCGCTCGTCGAGCACGTCGAGCAGGTCCGAAAGCCCCGCCTGGTCGACCATCTTTGCGGGTCCGTCAGGCCAGCGAGCGCCGAGTTTCACCGCCGTGTCGATCGCCGCCGGATCCGCGACATCGCCGCCGACGAGGGCAGCGACTTCGTTGGCGAGGACGGCCTGCAGGCGCTCTTTGATCTCCTCACGAGTCTCGTCGGAGGGCACCTGCGCGCCGTCCCCGTCCTCGTACTCGTAGAACCCCGTGCCGGTCTTCTGACCGAACTCTCCGGCGTCGACTTTCGCCGCGAGCAACGGACACGGTTCGTAGGCGTCGCCGAGTTCCTCGTGCAGGTATTCGAGGACGTGATACGCGACGTCGATCCCGACCTGATCTGCGAGCTCGAAGGCACCCATCGGGAGTCCCAGGCCGTACTTCGTCGTCGAATCGACCGCTGCCATCGTCGCCTCGTCGGTATCGACCAGCCAGGCCGCCTCGTTCAGAAGCGGCACGAGCACGCGGTTGACGATGAACCCGGGGCTGTCCCGGTTGACGCGGACCGGCGTCTTATTCATCGATTCGGCGAGATCCTCAATTAGGTCCAGGGTCTCCTCGCTCGTGGCCGCGCCAGCGACGACCTCGACGAGGTCCATCCTGACGGGCGGATTGAAGAAGTGCATCCCGCAGAACCGCTCGGGTCGCTCCGTCACGTCCGCCAGTTCCGTAATCGACAGGCTGGAGGTGTTCGTCGCGAAGACCGTCCGGTCCGGCGCGACCGCCTCCAGGTCCTCGTAGACCTCCCGTTTGATCTCCATCCGCTCGGGCACTGCCTCGATCACCACGTCGGCGTCGGCGACGGCATCCCCCAGATCGACGTGCGTCTCGATCCGATCGAGTGTCGCGTCCGCCTCCTCGCGATCGATCCGGCCGTTTTCGACGAGTTTGTCGAGCGACCACTCGATCGACTCATAGCCCTCCTGGACGAGATCAGCTTCGATGTCGCGGAGCGTGACCTCGTACCCGGCGAGGGCGGCGACCTCGGCGATCCCGTGGCCCATACTGCCCGCGCCGAGAACCGCGACGGCGTTGACATCGTCGATGTCCATACCGGCGTGACGGCGGCTCGCTCTTTCAACGTTTCTGTCACCCGGGCTGGAAAACTCACGCGCCGTTTATCGCGCAGTCAGTCGACCGCGCGCCAGAGATACCGGCTCGCGTAACTCCGATACGGCCGCCACCGGTCGGCGTGCTCCACCATCGCCGCCCTGTCGCCGTCGTCGTATCCGTACAGTTCAGCCATCCCCGTCCGGATTCCGAGATCCTCGATGGGGAACACGTCGGGACGGCCGAGCACGAAGATGAGGTACATCTTCGCCGTCCAGGGGCCGACGCCCCGGATCTCCGTCAGCGACTCGATGACCGCGTCGTCGGTTTCGTCGCGCAGTCCGGCCCGGGTCAGGTCGCGATCCTGAAACGCCGCGGCGACGTTGCGGACGTACTCGACTTTCTGCCCGGAGAGCCCGACCTCGCGGAGAGTCGACTCGTCGGCCGCGAGGATGCTCGCGGGCGTCACCTCGACGCGGTCGAACAGGCGCTCGCGGATCGCCGCCGCGGAGTCGACCGAGAGCTGCTGGTTCACGATTGCGACGACGAGACGCTCGAACGCGTCGTCGGCCGTACCGATCGACAGTTCCCCGTGCTCGTCGACGAGCGGTCCCAGTTGCGGATCGGTCCGTACCGGTTCCATCAGTCTCTCGTCGCACCGGCGGAGAGAAAGGTGCGTCGTTCGGGCGGCCGTCAGGACTGAGATCGCTCCTAGGGGTCGAAGATCTCAGTCTCGCGGTCCGCGGAGCCGTCTTCGATCCCGGATTCGATATCCGAGAGCGGGTCCGTCGAGCCGACCTGCGATTCTATCGTATCGAGCAGGTCGTCGACCGCGGATTCCACCCGCCCGGAGCGGCGTTCGACCATCGCCCGGATCTCCGAGCGCTCGTACTCGATATCCGCATCGATCGTCTCGTAGGCCCTCGCGATGCCAAGGAGTTGTGCCTCGAAGGCGGTGCAGGCCGCGCCGACGAGTTGGCTCCGGAACTGTTCCCGGGAGCCCGGATCGTGATCGGTGCCGACGTGGTTTACGTAGGAGAATACAGCGTTACGGACGGCGTTTTCGATGAGCGCCTCCAGGATCCCGTCGAGTTTCGACTCCAACTCCTCGTTCATAGTAGCCATCTGTCAGAGAGCGAACTTAACAGTTTACACGACAGCGCCGAGGTTCTGTCGGGCGAGGTCAGAGCGGCACCGCTGCCGAATCTGTCGAAAACCACGTGTGCTCTTTCCACGCTACCGCCGACCCCAAACCCGACGATATTTTGCTCTCTCCGACGAACGGAGGGTATGGGGGAATCGGGCGAGACGGCCGATCGGGACCAGTCCCCGGACGCGGACGCCGCTGCGTCGTCCGAGCAGGTCACGATCGGGCGTCCCGACGTGGGCGTCGTCGACGCCCTCGTGGACCTGTGGGTTTCACTCGCGGGCGATCAGCGCGCACACGACTCGCACATCCTGCCGACGGAGAACCGGAGTCTGGTCCGCGAGACGCTCGCCCGCCAGGTCGTCGCCGACGGCGTCCGGATCGCCCAGTCCGGCGACGAGGTCGTCGGATTCGTCAGTTTCGATCTCGAACGCGGCTCCTTCGAGCAGGACGCGACCCGGGGCGTCGTCCGCAACGTCTACGTCCGCCCCGAGTACAGAGGCCGGGGAGTCGGGACCGACCTGATGGATGCTGCCGAGGACACACTGCGTGCGGCGGGCGCGAGCGTCGTCTCGCTGGAGGCGATGGCGGGGAACGACCGCGCCCGCGCGTTCTACCGCGATCGGGGCTATGCGCCCCACCGGATCCAGTTCGAGAAGCGGGTTCGCAGCGGCGACGAGATGGATGATGAATCCGGCGAGACGTCGTCCGACCCGTCCGCCGAAAACGACACACACTCAAAGGAGGACTGAATACGTCGACGCAGGCCAGGGGAGCATGGGCGGTTCATGCACTCGACTTGTAATCGAGACTTCGTGGGTTCAAATCCCACCCCTGGCTCGTCTCGGGTTTTTCGGCTCCCGCCTGCGACCCCCGCGTGGTGGATCGCTGCGGTTTTCGTAACGGCTTTGCCGTGGCCACCCAACACCCCGGTATGGACTGGCCACACGACCCCGACGGTGAGAAGGGCTCCGAGGGTAGACGCAAGTACGGCCACGCGGTAATCGCAAAGAAGGTCGACGAAGAGGAGGACTTCCCGCTCTCGACCGCCGAGTTCGTCGCGGAGTACGGGGACCATCCCGTCAGACTCGACTACGAGCGGGTCGTCTCCGTCGCGGAGATCTTCGAGCACATCGAGGAGGAGGAGTTCGCAGATTTCGTCTCGTTCCACAAGGCCGTCGGAAAAGCGATGCGCGAGAACGGCTACTGGTTCTACGAGGGCGCCGAGGAGTTCGTCGACGCGTCGGAAGCCTGACTCTGTCGAGCGCGTCGGCAACACTTTGGTATCCCGGAGCGACAACCCTCTCGCCGCCGATCAGACCGCCGCAACCCACGCGCGGTAGTCTTCCTCGCGACCGTAAACGCCGAGGAACACCTGATCGGCGAAGGCTGCGAGTCGGTTGGCGTCCGAGCGCGCGGTGACGCGGACGTTCGTCCCCTCGGCCTCCTCGGGCGATTCGATCTGGTCGATCCGGAACTCGGGGAACGATTCGATCAGATCCTTCAGCCGATCGAGTTCGTCGTCCTCGACGTCGAGATTGAACGTACTCTCGGAGAACTGCAACCACGGCGCGGGGGCGTCCTCGCCGTCGGGGTCGCTGTCGGCCCCGACTCCGGGATCGTCTTCACTCTCATCGTCGCGGTCGCTGTCGGCTTCGATCGTCAGAAACGGGCTGGCCCGCGCCCGGTGTGCGGCGATGGCGTCCGCGAACAGTTTCCGTCGCGCCTGCGGATCGTCGGCGTCGAATCTGGTCATAGGGGACAGTATCCGTCGCAGGGGTGAAAAAACGCCGATCGGCCGGCGAACGCCGGCGCCGCGCCGGCGACCACCCGGCGGACGCGTTTCTTCAACGTTATACGGACGGGCGAAGATTCCGGGATATGGGCAAGCACATCTTGCTTCTGGGCCCGCCGGGTGCCGGGAAGGGAACGCAGTCGAAGCGCCTCGCCGACGAGTTCGACCTCGAACACGTCACGACGGGCGATGCGCTCCGCAACAACAAGCAGATGGACATCAGCGGGATGGACACCGAGTACGACACGCCGGGGGCGTACATGGACGCCGGCGAACTCGTCCCCGACGAGGTCGTCAACGCCATCGTCGAGGAGGCGCTCTCGACCGCCGACGGGTACGTCCTCGACGGCTATCCGCGGAACCTCGAACAGGCGGAGGAGCTGTCGGAGATGACCGACCTCGACGCCGTCGTGTACCTCTCGGTCGACGACGACGAACTGGTCGACCGGCTGACCGGCCGCCGCGTCTGTCCGGACTGCGGTGCGAGCTACCACGTCGAGTTCGAACCGCCCGCCGAGTCCGGCGTCTGCGACGAGTGTGGCGCCGAACTCGTCCAGCGCGACGACGATACCGAGGAGACCGTCCGCGAACGACTCCGCGTCTACGAAGAGAACACCGCGCCCGTCGTCGAGCACTACCGCGAGGAGGGCGTCCTCGTCGAAGTCGACGGCGAGGGCACGCCCGACGAGGTCTTCGAGGCGATCGCCGACGTCGTCGACGAGTAACGCGCGAGGCGTCGCGGACACGTACGCGCGAGGCGTTGTGGACGAGTAACGCGCGAGGCGTCGTGGACACGTACGCGCTGGACGCGCGCCGTGGCCAAGCGAGCCGTCTTTGTTGTCGTGCTGACGCGCGCAGAGTGTAAGGTTGATAACCGACGGGCGGTTACCGACGGGCAGATGCCACGAATCGAATCGAAAGTCCGCACGCTCGTCTCCGACGACGGGATGCGCGAGGCCGTCGAGACGGTCCTCGAGGCGACCGACGACGGCGACAGCGAGGTCCAGTGGCTCGACGTGAAGGGCGATCTCACGTCCGGGCAGTGGGGCCGGCTCATCGAGAAGGAAATCCTCGTCGAGGGCGAGGCAGGGTTCAAGCTGGCTGATCCCGACGCGACTGAAGCGGGGCTGGAGCCCGCATCAAGCGCCTCGTCGGATACCAGCATCGACACCGAGATCCCCGACGACGACGAGTCCTCGTGGTCGAGTTACGACAAGGGCGCGGCGGTCCTGACGCTCGGCCTGTTCGTCGGCTACTCCTGGAAGCCGCTCCGGGACGTCATCGGCACGACGATGGACATTCCGCTGGGCCCGCTACAGGAGTTTCTGCCCTTCTACGCCGTCGTGATGATCCTCGCACTCGCGACTGGCCTGTATTCGACGTTGCTGCAGGCGAACCTGATGGATATGGACAAGATGGGCGCCTACCAGGAGCGGATGCAGGAGATCCAAGAGCGCCGGAAAGAGGCCAAAGAGGCCGGCGACGACGAGGCCCTCGACGCGATCCAGGAGGAACAGATGGACGCGATGGGCGACCAACTCGGGATGTTCAAAGAGCAGTTCCGCCCGATGGTGTGGATTATGTTCCTCACCATCCCGGTGTTCCTCTGGATGTACTGGTCGATCGGCGTCGGCCAGAACGCGACCGCCCACACCGCCCTGGACTCGCTCGTGCTCCCGCTGGTCGGACAGGTCGAGTGGACGGAGTCGGTGCTGGGGCCGATCCAGGCGTGGATCGTCTGGTACTTCCTCTGCTCGATGGGCTTCACCCAGATCATCCGCAAGAGCCTGAACATCGACATCTCGCCGACCTCCGCCTGATCCGGCGACCGGATCGGACGATCCCGCCCCGCGTTCGGCCGACCGCAAAGACAACCTCTTTTACCCGCCTTCTCCCAGCAATGGTATGTTGTTGACCGTCTCTGGCCCCCCCGGGGCTGGCAAGAGTACGACCGTGACTGCCCTCGCGGAGACGTTCGACCTGGAACACGTCAGCGGCGGGGATATCTTCCGCGAACTCGCCGCCGAGCGCGGAATGACCGCGGTGGAGTTCAACAGACTCGCCGAGGACGACGACCAGATCGACCGCGACCTCGATCGGCGCCTCCGCGAGGTCGCCCTCGAACGCGACGACGTGCTGCTGGAATCGCGCCTCGCTGGGTGGCTCGCCGGCGACGCCGCGGATCTGCGGCTCTGGCTCGATGCCCCCATCGAGGTCCGCGCGGCCCGCATCGCCGGCCGCGAAGAGAAATCCGCGGAGACGGCGCTCGATGAGACCCGCTCCCGAGAGGAGAGCGAGGCGCTTCGCTACCAGGAGTATTACGGGATCGACATCTCGGATCTCTCGATCTACGACGTCGTCCTGAACACCGCCCGCTGGGACGAACACGCCGTCCCGGAGATTCTGACGGCGGCGGTCGAAGCGTACGACCCGGCGGTCGACGAAGGGAAATACCCCACCGAAGGCGTCAGGTACGACTTCTGACGATGAGGGAACCCCAGACGACCGGCAAGGCCGAGACGGAGCGGCGGTGACGATGGCGACGCTTCGTAGCCCTCCGGGCGAGCGGTCGGTCGAGGAACTGCTGTCGTTCGGGGTCGTGAACCTCGACAAGCCGCCGGGTCCCTCGGCGCACCAGGTCTCGGCGTGGGCCCGTGACCTGGCCGGCGTCGGGCGCGCGGCACACGCCGGGACGCTCGATCCGAAGGTCACCGGCTGTCTCCCGATCCTGCTCGCCGACGCGACCCGGCTGGCGCAGGTGTTTCTGGAAGGGACCAAAGAGTACGTCGCGGTCCTCGAACTCCACGGACCGGCGCCGACCGACCTGGCGGCGGTGCTCGACGCCTTCGAGGGGGAGATCTACCAGAAGCCACCGCGGAAGAGCGCGGTCGCGCGTCGCCTCCGAACGCGGGAGCTCCACGCTCTCGACCTCCTCGAGGTCCGCGAGCGGCAGGCGCTCGTCCGTATCCGCTGTGAGAGCGGCACGTACGTCCGGAAACTCTGTCACGACATCGGCCTCGCAGCGGGGACCGGCGCCCACATGGGCGACCTACGCCGCACCGCTACCGACCCCTTCGACGACACGGATCTGGTCTCGACGGCGGATCTGACCGACGCACTCGCGTTCGCCGAGGAGGGCGACGAGGCGCCCCTCCGCGACGTGGTCGCTCCGGCCGAGCGCGCGCTGACGCATCTCCCCCGACTCACGGTCGCGTTCTCCGCGGCCGAACAGATCGCGGAGGGCGCACCGGTGTATGCGCCCGGCATCGTCGACGTGGGGCCAGACGTGGAAGCGCTGGACGAGGCCTCGGCGTCGACAGCGGAGAACGCGCCGCTCGTCGCCTGTTTCACGCCCGACGGGTCGGCGGTCTGTCTCGGGCACCTCACGGGAGATCCGCGGGCGGAGTCCGGCGAGGCCGTGTCGCTCGAACGCGTCCTGGTCTGATCGACAGTGTCGTTCCCGAGACGCCCGCAGGTCGCAGTGAAACGAAGGACTTAACGTCGACACTCGTCTCCTTTCGAGTGCACACTGGGACCGTGGGGTAGTGGTATCCTCTGCCGATGGGGTCGGTAGGACCTGAGTTCGACTCTCAGCGGTCCCACTTTTCGCGAAGCGAAAATGGGAGGACGAGATTCCACCTGCTGGAATCTCAGCGGTCCCATACCAGTTCTGCTGGAAATGACACGGGAGCGGTGCGTCTCGTGGACCGTCACTCCGGCCCGTCGAGGTACGAATCGAGTGGCACGCGCTCGACGCCGACGGTGTCGTAGTCTGTCTCTGTCGAGAGGGCGATATCGCCGTTGACGTGGGCAATACCCGCGTGGATAGCATCGAACGGCGTCGTTCCGTACTCGTCGATGAAGGCTGCGGCGGCGAGCAGCGCTTCCTCGTGTTCCTCGGGGCGGACTGGCACGAGTTCGAGGAGGTTCGGCACGATCGACGCCGCATCGATCGCGTATGTTCCGGTGTCTTCGTCGTACCAGTACACCAGAAATTCCGTATACGCAGCGAGTGAGGTGTATACGGCTTCCGCATCGAGCGCGGCTTCGGCGTTCTCCTTCAGCCAGTCCTCCGGCTTCGCGAGCGCGAAGAGGAAATCACTCTCGACGTACATACCGAATCAGGCCCTATCGTTCGAGTTGCGTTCGTCTGCGACCTCGCGGGCAGCTTTCTCGCGGGCTTCGACTTTGAGTTCGTCAAGGTCTTTATCAGCCAGGGCGTCGCCGACTTCCGCCTCGATTGCAGCCAGCGGATCGTCGGCGACGGGAAACAGCGCGACGTGGGACGGGAGTTCGACGATGCGGAATTTCCGTCCGTGTTTCTCTCTGATCTCCTTTGGAAGATAAATCCGACCCCGCTTGTCGGCTTTCGACGTCATAGACGCAGATAACGCCTGTACAGACAAAGTTTTTCCCGTTATTCGGAAGATCTTCCCGTACAACTAACTCGCCGGAGTCGGCGAAGAGTAAGCAGTATCACCGCTCGTCGCCGAAGTCGTCGAAGTCGTCGAAGTCGTCCGGTTCCTCGGGCACTTCCGGGTCGGAACCGCCGCCGAGTTCGAACCGCTCCGGCGGCTGCCCCGCCTCGTCGAGGACGACGTCCGCGATCTCGATGGGGCAGTCGACCCGGACCGCAAGCGCGATCGCGTCGCTCGGGCGAGCGTCGAAGACGAACTTCCGCGCCGTGCCGTTATCATAGCGCTCGGCGTCGATCTTCGCGTAGAACGTGCCGTCAGCGACATCGTCGACCCGGACTTTGTCGATCGCGCCGCCGAACTCGGTGAGTATCTCCACGAGCAGGTCGTGGGTCAGCGGCCGCTCGAACGGCTCTCCGGAGAGCGCAAGCTGGATGGCGCGGGCCTGATCGGCGGTCACCACGATCGGCAGGAACTCAGACCGGGCCGCAACAACGACCGCGGGGATGTTCTCGCCCTCGGCGTCGACGCCGACGGCGATGCCCTCGACCTCGCCCGGATGATTCATACGAAACAGTAGAACGCCCGGGTACGAATACTTACGGGAGCGAAGTCCGTGGCGATCTGCCAGCGACGCTCCCCGTGGTCGCGGCGACAGCGCCGTGCCGGGGGCCGGCGGAGCCGCAAGAAGCTACCGCTGGCGGACGAACCAGACCGCGAACCACACCAGCAGGACGGTCAGGCCGCCCAGAAAGACCAGGAGACCGGGCGGCGGGCCGGTAGCGGCGGCCGTATCCGCGGCCACCTGGACCGAATCGGCCGTCTCCGCCGAGTAGCCACCGCCCGTCTGTGCGCCGAACGGCAGTCCTTCGATCGCGAACTGCGCGAGGAGACTCACGAATGCGACGACGGCGACGCCACCGAGCAGGCGCGTGAGCATCGCCGAGAGCCCGTCGGTCTCCTCGTCGTCGGCCGCGACGACGACGAGCGGCTGGTCGGCCGGGGCGTAGACGTTCATCTCCCGGCCCTTCTCGGAGTAGACGGTGTCGACGACCTCGACCGCGCCGGCGGATTCGAGACGTTCGAGGTGGTACTGGACGTTCTGTAGCGAGGTGTCGACCGACTCCGCGAGGGCGGCGGGATTTGTCGGGTCCTCGTGGAGCGCTCCGAGGATGCGCCGCGCCGTCGACGACGAGAGTGCCGACAGCAGGTCGTCGGCGTCCTCGTCGTCGAGACCGACGACGCGGGGTTCGGCGGCGACCTCGGGGTCGGAACTGGAGGGCAGGAGGCGGGCCATCGCCTTCGGCTAGGCCGTGCTGCGATACAAAACTGTTGTTTGCGGGAGTACAGTCGCCTCGATCCCCCCGGCTGCAGGCGGGTGATCTGCTCATACTGTCGGACACAAGTCTATGAAGAATTTCGCCGCCCTGGGCGGCAAATGTCTTGAAACAGTTGTGTCCGACAGTATCAGACGAGGATGACTACGACCAGCGCGACGAGCACGGCGCTCGTCAGAATCACCTGCACCACCGTCGACGCGAGCACGCCGACCGTGGAATACAGCGCCACGCGGAATCCCGCCTCTGCGTCGGCGTGCTGTGCGAACTCGACGGCGAATACGGTCGCAGCGAGTCCCAGAATAAAGCCGAGCGGGCCGGCGACGAAGAGGAGGACGAGGCCGACGAGCACTGCTGCGGCGGTCGTGAGCACCGATGCGCCGCCCGCGCGAGCCGCGATCGCGCCGGCGAAGTAATCGACGAACGTCGTGAGAAGCCCGACGGCGACGAGGGCAGCCACGAGAACGACCGAGGGCTCCGCATAGCCCGTCGAGTGCCAGTAGAGGAGCACGCCGGCCGCAGAGAGGAGACCGCCGGGAAGCAGCGGGAGCACCGCGCCAACGACGCCGACGGCGACGAGGACGAGAGCGAGCCAGCCGAGCGGGGTCATACGGGGAAGAGCGGCGGCAACGGTGATGAAGCCGACGGTGTCGGAACAGTCCCGCCTACCCCTCCTCGAACCGCGCACGCTCTTCCCGAACGGCGTCGACGTCAGCGCCGTAGCGATCCACGAGCGACGCGTACGCCGAGCCGAGCGCCCGGAGACACGTCCGGACGGAGGCGTACCCCAGTTCGTCAGCGACCGCCGACGCCGGGTGCGCTTGCAGGATTTTCCGAACCAGCAGCCGTTCTTCTCGCGGCGTGAGCGGCCGTTCGGAGTCGTCGCCGTCGGCGGTCGCGCAGGAGTCAGTCCGTTGGTCTCCCGGCACGTCGAGCAGCGCGGCGAGCGCGAGTCGGCGGAACGCCTCCGGCGCGGTCGCGTACTGTCCCGGTCCCGTGGCAACCCCGACCACGATTCGCCACTCGCGGTCTGTGAGTTCCACCGACGCGTCGACCCCGCAGGCCGAAAGCGCGCCGCGGACGACGTCCGGATCGGCGTCGCGGAGTTGATCCGCGAGGACGGCCCCGATCCGGTCCCGGAACCATCGCGCGTGCCGGTCGCGGAGTTCCCGTCCCGCCGAGGAGAGCGGGTCGAGCATCACCGCGGAGTACTCCCCGCTGGCCTCGTTGCGCGTCGTCGAGAGGTGGACCGTCTCGAAACCGTTCTCGGCCCAGAAGTCGAGCAGGTCGGGCGTCGCGCCGTAGCCGACGCCGAGATAGTCCGCCTCGCGGTCGAACTCGGCGCGGACCTCAGAGAGGAGCCTCGACCCGAGCCCTCGGGAACGCGCGGCGTGGTGTGTCGCGATCCGGACGACGCGGTACCCGACCGGAATGGCTGCCGCCTCGTCGCGGAGTTGGCTGGTGAGGATGTCCGGCAGCATATTGCCCCGGACCCGCTCGCCCTCGTACATCGCGCGCCTGGTGTCGGCGTCGAGTCCGCCCTCGCGGGCGAGCAGCGCGACGCTGACCACGTGCCCCTCGTGTTCGAGGACCCGGACGCGAAGGTTCGGCGCATCCAGCAGGCGCGCCAGATCGTTGGGCTCGGTCCGGTAGTGGGCGAACACGAGGAGGCCGAACACCGCCCGCAGCAGGTGTTCGTCGGCAGCGAGTTCGTCCGACTCGACCGCACGGTAGGTCACCGACGACGGCGACGCGTCGGCGACGAGGTCGGCGACAGGCGGGCGGGCATCGAAACACAGCGTCCGGAACGCCCACGCCTCGATCGGATCCGCGGGCGCGTACCGGATCGGTTCGCTCATCGTCACATCCCGCACCGCGTGGTCCGTCTCCGTCAACTGCTCGCGGAAACGGACCGAAAAGCCCCGCCCGGCACCCTCGTAGCCGTGAACAGTCGTGAAAAAGGCGATGTCGGGGCAAGCGAGGAAGGCCGAAAGTCGTCGCACTGACAGCCCCGCCGCCTCGTCGACGAGGACGACGTCGGGGTCGCCGGGCAGCGCCGTCGCCTCAGCGGGTGGGACAAACCGAATCCGACCGCCGTCGGCGGTTTGCAGCGCATCCGGTGGCGCATCCGTCTCCGTCGACGCGGATCCGTCCGGCGGGTCGAACGTCGAGTCGTCGAGCCCGTCAAGCGTCGAGAGCAGTTCCCGGGCGCGGGCGAACAGATCGCTGGCGTTTCGGGATTTCGGGGCCGTGACGAGAACGTCGTCGCCGGCAGCCGCAAGCGACGCCCCGGCGAGACCGGCAGCACTCGATTTCCCGCGGCCGCGATCCGCCTCCACGACGACCGCGTTCGCGCCCGCGTCCGCAGTCGGCGGGTGCAGCGACTCCAGCGCCCGGAGCACCCGCGACTGGTCGGCAGTCAGACAGGCCTCGTAGGCTGCCCCCGGGAACCGACGCCGATCGGCGGGCGGGACGACCGGCGAGGAGCGCGACGGACTGGCTTCGGAAGCCTCGCCGCGGCGTTCGACCGTGCCCGAGTCGACGTCGACGACCGCGACACCAGGATGTTCCCGGAGCGTCCGAGCCAGCCGCCTCCGGAACTGCCCACCGACGTCCGCCGCTCCGTAGGGCGGGACCGCCAGCGAGGATTCGAACTTCCCGTCGCGGTCGGGCCAGGAGGAAAGCGGCGGTGTCAAGAGCACGAACAGGCCGCCGCCGTCGACGACGCCGACGAGGCGGCCGAGGACGTTCGGGGAGAACCCTTCGTGGGCGTCGCAAATCACGGCTGTCCGCGTGGTCCCGAGGAGCCGGCCAGCGTGGTCAGGGTGGAGGCGCTCGAAGCGAAACCCCTCCCAAGTGGAGACAAGGGCCGTCTCCGTGGCCGGAATCTCGGCGCCCTCGATCGCAGAGAACGCGGCGTCGATGCAGGCGTCCCGCTCACCCGCGAGAACGAGCAACCGACGGTGGTCGGTTCGGCGCGCCGCCGCGCGGAGGTCCGCGGCGAGGGCGGCAACGGTCATACCCGACTCGTGGCCGCGGCCGCGTAAGGTGATTTCGTTTGTGGGGATTCGTCGGCGCTCAGATCGCTGAATCGACGGCGGGCTCAAAGTCGCGTGTGGCGGCGTGTCACGGCACGACGCCAACGAAAGCCCTTTTATGCGATCCCGGGCTACCGGACTGTACAGCCTGCCCGGGGTTGATGATGCTCCCCGCCGTCAGGGAATGCGTTTCCGGCGGGGCAGTCGAGCCCGCGAGCAGGAGAGGTGAACAACAATGCCAGTCTACGTAGAATTCGACGTTCCAGCCGACCTCGCCGAGGACGCCCTCGAGGCGCTCGAGGTCGCCCGAGACACCGGTACAGTGAAGAAAGGTACGAACGAGACGACCAAAGCCGTCGAGCGCGGCACCGCGGAACTCGTCTTCGTCGCCGAGGACGTCTCCCCCGAGGAGATCGTGATGCACCTGCCCGAACTCGCAGACGAGAAGGGAATCCCCTACGTCTTCATCGAGACGCAGGACGAACTCGGGGAGGCCGCAGGCCTCGAAGTCGGCTCGGCCGCCGCCGCGATCGTCGACGCGGGCGAGTCCGAGGACGACCTCGAAGACATCACCGCGAAGGTCGAGGAACTGCGGTAAGCGACGATGAGCGCAGAAGAGACCGCCAGCGACTCGACGTCCGCGGAGGTCATCGAGATCGTTGGCAAGACAGGGATGCACGGCGAGGCGATGCAGGTCAAGTGCCGCATCCGCGAGGGCTCGAACCAGGGCCGAATCATCACCCGGAACGTCCTGGGCCCGGTTCGCGAGGGCGACATCCTGCAGCTTCGCGAAACCCAGCGCGACGCCGACTCCATCGGAGGGCGATAACCTATGGTCGAGACACGAACCTGCGATTTCACCGGCGAGGAGATCGAACCTGGCACGGGCACGATGCTCGTGAAAAACGACGGAACGATCCTCCACTTCAAGAACTCGAAGGCCGAGAAGAACTACCGGCTCGGCCGCGAGCCCCGCGATCTGGAGTGGACGGAAGCGGGACGCGCCGAGGGCAGTAACGAATGAGCGAAGACGAACGCACGTTCGTGATGGTCAAGCCCGACGGCGTCCAGCGTGGGCTGATCGGCGAGATCGTCTCCCGGTTCGAGGAGCGCGGGCTGAAACTCGTCGGCGGGAAGTTCATCCAGATCGACGAGGAACTGGCGCACGAACACTACGGCGAGCACGAGGACAAGCCGTTCTTCGACGGGCTCGTCGACTTCATCACGTCCGATCCGGTCTTCGCGATGGTCTGGGAGGGCGCCGACGCGACCCGACAGGTCCGCTCGATGGTCGGTGAGACCGACCCCGCCGAATCGCCGCCGGGAACGATCCGCGGCGACCTCGGTCTGGACCTCGGGCGCAACGTCATCCACGCCTCAGACCACGAGGACGAGGGCGCAAACGAGCGCGAGATCGACCTCTTCTTCGACGACGAGGAACTGCTCGACTACGAGCGGATCGACGAAGCCTGGCTCTACGAGGAGTAACCGGCGCCGTCGCTTCTTCGCACCAACTCGCTCGTTCCATCTATCGCTGATACTGTCGGACGTACCTATCTGGAAATTCTCAGCACCTCGTGGTGCCGAAATGTTCCACGAACGTACGTCCGACAGTATGAATCCCACCGAGCGGGAGCCACCGGTTGCCTCTTCACTCGCCGGTGGGTACTGTCTCCTATGCGAATGGTGCCTACCCCAATGTGTGCTGCGATGGCGATGGTCTTCGGACTCGTCGGCGCCGCGTTCCCCCGACGCGTGCTGGACACCGCCGGGCGCTTCCTGCTCGCGGGCTATGAGAACCCCGAGGATCTCGAACCGAGCGACTGGTACGTCGCCGCGACGCGGGCACAGTTCGGCCTGTCGGCGCTCGCCGGCGGCATCGTGCTCGCGCTGGAATACGGTCGTGGCGACGGCAACGACGGCTCCGAGGCCGAGGCGGACGCTGAATAAGAAGTAGATCCCGCCCCGCCCTACACCTGCGGCGGCGCGACGTCGAGTTTCCCGGCGTCGAGTTCGGCCTCGATCTCGCGGGCGGCCGTCACCAGGTTCTCGATCTTCTGGTAGGCGATCTCCCGCGGCAGCAGTTTCACGCCGCAGTCCGGTGAGACGGTGAGTTTCTCGGGCGGGACCACCTTCAGGCCCTGTTTGATGTTACGTTTGATCTCCGCGACTGGCTCGACTTTGGCCTCGTGGACGTCGACGACGCCGAGGCCGAGATCGGGCTCGAAATCGGGCTCCTGGAAGGTCTCGATCTGCTGGTAGCCGTCGTTGCAGAGTTCGACGTCGAACTCGTCGATCGGGAAGTCGTTGATCTCGGGGTAGATCCGCGAGTAGTCGCCGTAGCAGACGTGAAGGCCGATCCGGACGTCCTCGGAGATCCCGTCGACGATGCGCTCCAGTGACTCGCCGACGATGGCGTGATCGTCGGGCGTCGTCGCGAGCGCGGGTTCGTCGATCTGGATGTAGCGCGCACCGGCGTCGACGAGCCCTTCGATCTCCCGGTTGACGAGATCCGCGAGGTCGTAGGCGAGTGCCGCCTCGTCATCGTAGGCCTCGTTGAACGACCACCGCGCGAGCGTGTACGGGCCGGTGATCGGCACTTTCACCGGCTTGCTCGCGACGTCTGCGGTGAACTCGAACTCGTCGAGGAGCCACGGGTCGTCGTACTCGACTTCCGAGACGACCGAGGGCTTGTCGAAGTAGTTGTGGCCCCACACCTTCACCGGGCCGTTGAACTCGTAGCCGGGGATGCGACCCGCGAAGTACTCGACCATCTCCTCGCGGCGCATCTCGCCGTCGACGACGGTGTCCAACCCCGCTCGCTCGTGTTCCCGCGTGATGAGCCGGGCGGCGTCGTCGTGGGCCTCCGCCAGGTCGTCGTCGTCGAACTTCGCATCGGGGTCCTCCGAGAGGTCCCGGGCGCGGTTGAGCCACTTCGGTTTGGGGTAGCTTCCGACGACCGTCGTCAGGAGGAAGTGGTCGCCGTCGTGGCCGTCGGGCCGGAACTGCGCGCGGTTGTCTGCGTCTCTGGCCATCAGACGCTCACCTCCCGGTCGAGTTCGACGGCTGCCGCAAGCGACTCGAGTTTATCCTCGTATTTGTTCACCGGCAGGTAGAACGGCTCGGTGTTGGTCGTCAGATAGACCGTCTCGAAATCGGCAGCGGGGACACCATCGGCGAACCACTCGACTCGTTCGCGGAGGGTTCCGGGCGACTCCACGAGCGTGTTCTGCCCGTCAGCGACGCCGAGTGCGACATCGTCCGTCACACCGTACTCCGAGGCGTTGTAGACGGTCTGGTCTCGGTCTCCGGCCACGATGTCGAACCCGAGCGCCGAGACGTCGGTATCCATCAGGTGCGCGTACGTCTTTTCGTCGAGCGCCCCGAAGTACGTGTAGACGACGACGTCGGCGTCTGTGGCGTCGGCGACCGTGTCGATCGCTTCCGGCACGGCCGCGGCGATGTCGTCGTCCGGTGGGGCCGTGACGAGCGACGGTTCGAGCAAGAACAGCGTCTCGTGGGCGGGGAACATCCCGACCTCCTCGGCGAGAAACGTCGCGATGGCGGAGAGAAACTCCCCGTCGTCGCCGTAGTACTCGTCGGTCGCCAGATCGGCGAGTGAGTACGGCCCGGGCAACACTGCCTGGAGGGGCTCCCCGTCGAGGAGATCGACCGCCGCCTCGAGTTCCGCGGCGACGTCGCCGGAGGCGGTGAGTCCGTCGACGACACGCGGGTCGCGATAGAAGTTGTTGTTGTCGTAGTAGCGGACGATGCCACCGGTCTCGACCCCTTCGGCGACCGCAAGCGGGTGGGCGAGCATATCGTCCCAGCGGAGCCCGCCCTCGACGATGCGATCGAGACCGGCCTCACGCTGGTCGCTCACGACCGCCGATCGGGCGTCGGCGTACGTCTCACGGATCTCTTCGGACTCCTCGCCGGAAATCAGGTCACCCTTCTGGTGGCCCTTGAGGTCGGACAGCTCCGACTTCGCCCAGTCCGGTAGCGGGAACAGCCCGGGCGTCGTCGCGACGTAGTGCGTCATCGGCCAGGGCTAAGAAATGCTGCCGCTTAATATTTGCTATCGTAATATACGTTTCAGTTATTTATCCGCGTTCGCAGCCCGTTCAGCTCCCTCGCGAGTCAACGCCACGACCGAGAGCGTCTCGAAGGGGTACGACTCTTCGACGACGACCTCGTGTGTGAAACCGCGAGACTCGGCGCGGTCGAGGACCGCTTCGTACCCCGTCAGCGAACTCACGAGGAGCAGAACCACGCCGCCGGGGGCGAGGACGCGTCCGACCGAGTCGATGAACGGGTCGACCAGTTCGCGGCCGGTCTCGCCGCCGGAGAGGGCCTGTTCCATCCAGTCGTCCCACTCGTTTTCGGGGTCGGTCGGGAGATACGGCGGATTGAACGCGACCGTGTCGAAGGCGTCGGCGGCGAACGGGTCGACGAGGTCGGCTCTGACGACATCGAAAGCGGGGGGGACGTTCGTCCCGTCGCCCGTCGCAGCGACTGAACGGAGGCGGGCCTCGTGACAGGCGTGTGGACTGAGGTCGCTCGCCACGACTCTGGTCACGCCCTCGGCGTCCCGGACTGCGCGCTCTGCGACCCATCCTGAGCCGGTGCCGACTTCGAGCAGCCGGCCGCGGCCGCGGTCGACGACCGCCGAGGCGAGCAGCCCGGAGTCCTCCGCCGGCTGGTACACTTTCGTGTCGACGCCGCGGCGCTCGGCCAAGCCACTCCGCGTGTCCTCGCCTGCGTCGCGTTCGGTCCCCGTCTCCGCCGCCGCGGCGCTTTCCTTTCCTGTCTCCGCCGCCGCGCCACTTTCGTCCTCCGCGTCGTCTGATTCGTCGGTCACGCTCTGTCTCCCTCGGCCTCGGCCTGTGGGGCCTCCTCGTTGTCCTCTCCGGCGAGGACGAATCCCCCGGCCTCCTCCCGCCCGGCGAGTTCGCGCTGCGGGAAGGGAATCTTGATACCTTCCTCCTCCAAGGCCGCCTTGACGGCGCCGATGACAGCGGTCTTCGAGCGCCACTGCCGGCGCGCACTGGGGTTGTCGATCCAGTAGCGGACGCCCAGCACGACCGCCGAGTCGTCGAGGCGCTTGAGAACGACCTGCGGTGTCGGGACGGTCATCGTGTCGTCGACTTCGGCGACAGCCTGCCGGGCGACCGTCGCTGCCCGCTCTGGATCCGCGTCGTAGTCGACGCCGACTTCGACCTCGATCCGGAGGCGACCCTTCCGGCTCCGATTGACCAGACTCTCGGAGGACACCACGTCGTTAGGGATCATCACGTACTCGCCGTCGTACGTCTGGATTCGCGTGTTGACGATCGTGATGCCGGTGACGATCCCCTCGTGGTCGCCGACCTGGATCCAGTCGCCGATCTCGAAGGGCCGGGAGAACATCAGGACGAAACCCGCGATCATCGCACCGAGGGTCTGCCTGGCGGCCATCCCGACGACGATGCCGAGGAAGCCGGCCCCGACGAGGATGCCGCCGATATTCACCCGCCACAGCGAGAGCACGATCAGGAGCGCGATCAGATATACGGTGACCTGCCCGACTCGGAACGCGATCTCGCTTTCGTGCTCGCCGAGCGACGAGCGACTTTCGGCGAGTTCCTCGACCAGCTGCCGGATCAGCCCGATCATCGTGTACGCGCCGATCAGGAACAGAAGCGAGATCCCCAGCCGGACGAGCGCCTCCGGACCGAGGTTCTCGGCGAACATACCGAGCAACTGGTCGGAGAGTCCCCAGACGCCGACGATCACGAGCCCGGCGGCCGCGGCGATAGCCATCGTCCCGGCCGTCACGAGCAGGTGCCACACCGTCGACGGGATCCGGTCGGGACCGACGGCGTGGAACCGCCCTGTCCGGGTCAGAAGCGCCATCACGAGGAGCGCGAGGACGAGGGTGATCGCGATCCGCGCGGTGAGCGACGGTACCACTTCGGGAATCGCCGCGAGCGCGCCACCGACGTCTGTCCCGGGCGTCGGTGTCGGCGTCGTCTGCAGCAGGGAGAGAGCAGGCACGGTCGACACCTCAGCGCCCGTGTTCGTCCGCGAGGGCAGTCAGTTCGGCGAACTGTTCGGGCGAGAGCGATCCGGCGCGCCGGCGCAACAGCTCCTCGTCCTCGGCCTCGACGGCCGCGACGACCGCTTCGGGGTCCGAGAGCCCGGAGATGTGTGCCGTATTGCGGATGCCGTTGCGGATCGTCTTCCGCCGCTGGGTGAAAAGCGCCTTCACGAAGTCGAAGAAGAACGATTCGTCGTCGACTTCGTACGTTGGCTCCGCGGGACGGAGTCGGACGATCGCGCTCTCGACGGCCGGGGCGGGTTCGAACGCCGTCGGCGGGACCACCTCGACGACTTCGACGTCTGCGTAATGTTGGGCGCTCACCGACAGGCGGCCGTAGTCGTCGGAGCCCGGTTCGGCCGCCATCCGCTCTCCGAACTCCCGCTGGAACATCAGCACCTGTGGCCGTTTGCGCGGGAGCAAGCGGAAGGCGATCTCCGAGGAGATGCCGTACGGGAGGTTCGAGACGCACGCCGTGAACTCAGGGAGGTCGACCGCGAGCGCGTCGCCCTCGATCACGTGGAGCCGGTCGGCCGCGATCTCGCCGGCGAACTCCTCACGGAGAAACGCCGCGAGCGCGGCGTCACGCTCGACGACGGTCACCTGCTCGCCCACGCGGAGCAGGCGATCGGTGAGCGCACCCGTCCCGCCGCCGATCTCCAGGAAGTGGGTCGTGTCGGCGTCGGCCGGCAGATACGTCGGGACGCGGTCCAGCACCCGGTCGTCGACGAGGAAATGTTGGTCGCGGTCCGGGTCGCCGCGGACGCCCGCCCGCCGAAGGAGATCGTCGGGATCGCGCGGGGGGGCCGCACGGTCGCCGGCGGTAGTTTCGGTATCGGGCGTCTGATCAGTCATCGAACGTGGTAGCGACCGGGCGCGTGTAAACGTCTCGACTTCGGGCTACTCGTCGCGGCCGACGAAGGCCTTGTACTTCAGGTCGTCGTCGCGGAGTTCTTCGAGAATCCGTTCGACGAGAACCTCCTTCGGGCGGTGCAGGCCCGACACCCGCTCTTCGACCTCCTCGAAGCTCTCGAAGGGTCCCCGCTTTCGCTGATCGAGCACGTTGTTCCGGAGTTTCTTCCCGATCCCCGGCAGGAGATTCAGCTGGTGGAGCCGCAGCGTGATCGGCTGGGCATCGTTGTAGAAGTCGACGAACCGTCGTTCGTGTTCGTCGATGATCGCTTCGATCGCGTACTCCAGTTCGCCGGTCGCGGTGTTGGAGAGTTTGTCGTACGGCACCTGCTTGAACCCGTCGACGGCATCGCGGGCCTCCGTGGGGCCGATGACGACCCGGTCGCCGATCGAGACGTCGGCGTCGTCCGTTAGCGTCAGCTCGAAAAGCCGGAAGTCACGTTCCCCGAGCGCGTAGGCCATCGGCGACTTCCGATGTCGCGGCCGGTCGTCGTCGGCGCGCCCGTGCGGGAGGTGATCGAGCACGACCGCGTGTCGCACTTCGGCCGCGTCGGTCTCTGAGCCCGCGTCGGACCCCTCGCCCGCCGCAGTGGCGTCGTCGGCGTCCTCGCTCTCGCTGGCAGTCATAGCTCCACGTACGACCACGGCGTATTTAAAAAGTGGGCCGGCAGATCCGCCCCGCGTTCCGCTGAAGTCGACAGAATCTTTCCGCAGGCGACGAAGTATAGTAGCGTTTGCAACTGATTGCACATCCGATCGCACGACTGCGTGCGATCGTGTGAGTGAAGACTTGCAAACGCTACTATAGGTGGATATGGTCCACCAGTTCGACCGTGACGACGGGACGAGATGTCGTCGCCCCGGGTGGGTACCTCCAGTTCGCCGGTCGCGGTGTTGGGTAACCAGATATAGTTAGGTACTCTTATTACGAAACCATATATGGTTCTCACTATGTCGGAGGAACCGACAGTGTCACGGCGGTCGTTCGTTGCTGCGGTCGGAACCGCGGCTGTCGGGAGTGCTGCCGGTTGTCTGAATATGTCGTCGCAGTCCGTCAGTCTGCTGTCGGCCGGAAGCCTCGCCACGACGTTCGAGGACTACGTCGGACCGGCGTTCGCGGAGGAGACCGGGATCAACGTTCACGGCGAGTACTACGGAACGAACGCCGTGATGCGGATGGTGGAAGATCGAACGAAACACCCCGACGTGATCGTGAGCGCCGATGCGACGCTCCTCCGCGATCGGCTCTACGGGGAGTTCACCGACTGGGACGTCGCCTTTGCGACGAACAGCCTGGGAATCGGCTACCGGGAGGCGACCCGGTTCGGGGAGGGACTCGCCGCCGGAGAGCCGTGGTACGAACTCGCCCGCGAGGCCGACGAAGGCGACATCGCCATCAGCGATCCGGATCTGGATCCGCTCGGCTACCGTGCGGTCCAGGCCTTCGAACTCGCCGAAGCCGAACACGGTCTCGACGGTTTCCGCCAGGCGATGCTTTCGTCGGTCTACACCGAACCGGAGGAGCCACAGATGATGGCGGGTGTCGAAACTGGTTCCCGTGCCGCAGCGATCGTCTACCGGAATATGGCCGTCGACCACGACCTGCCGTTCTTCCGGTTCCCCGATGCCTACAACTTCTCCGATCCCGAACTGAAAGACCACTACGCGACGGCCACCTACACCACGGACGACGGGTACACCGTCCCGGGGCGGCCGATCATCTACAATATGACGGTGAACGAGGCGGCAGACAGTCCGGAAGCGGGTCGAAAGCTGGTGTCATTTGTCGCGGAAAACCCGGAGATACTCGACGAGGCGGGGCTGACGACGCGGTCGAGCCTCCCGCGGACACACGGATCAGTTCCGGAGGCGATCGACGTATGAACCGACTCGTTCCGGAGGCGATCGCTGTATGAGCCGCGTCGACGCGATCCGCTCCCGGGAGTCGTTCCGAACCCCCGACCGGCTCGTGCCGGCGTTGCTAGGCGGGGTGTTACTCGTGTACTTTGCGATCCCGTTCGTGGTGTTCCTCTCGCGGACCGGCACGGCGAGCCTCGTTTCCAGGCTTGCCGCCCCGGAAACGCAGGTCGCGGTCAGAAACTCGCTCATCACGGCCCCAGTCTCGACAGCGATCGCGACGGTCTTCGGCGTCCCGCTGGCGTACGTGCTTGCACGGACCTCGTTCGTCGGCAAACGGCTCGTCGAGGGCGTCGTGATTATGCCGCTGGTCGTCCCGCCGGTCGTGGGGGGTGCGATGTTGCTGACGGCGGTCGGCCGGTTCACCCCGATCGGGAGCGCGGCCGCCGCGATCGGGGTTCCGCTCACCGGAAGCCTCCTGGGAGTCGTGCTCGCTCAGACGTTCGTCGCGGCACCCTTCGTCATTATCACGGCCCAGGCGGGCTTCGGCGCGGTCGACGAGCGCCTGGAACAGGCGTCGCGGTCGCTCGGCTTCGGGCCGCTCGCGACGTTCTGGAACGTCTCGCTCCCGCTCGCGAGGGGTGCGATCCTCGCCGGCGTGGTCCTGACGTTCGCGCGGGCACTCGGGGAGTTCGGAGCCACGATGATGGTCGCGTACAATCCGCGAACGATCCCGACCCGGATCTGGGTGAACTTCATTTCGGGCGGCATCGACACCGTGGTGCCGCTGGCGCTCGTCTTGCTCGGGGTCACGCTCCTTGTCATCACCGCTGTCCAGCGGTTCGGACGGATCCCGACGGTGGTGGATCGATGATGCTCGACGTCGACTCGCTCACCCACCGCTACGGGGCCGAAACGGCCGTCGACGACGTCTCCTTCGGGATCGAACGGGGGGAACTGGTCGCGCTGCTCGGCCCCAGCGGGTGTGGCAAGACGACGATCGTCCAGGCGATCGCCGGGCACGTCTCGCCCGCTACCGGACGGATATGCCTCCGCGGCGAGGACGTCACGGACCGCCCGCCGGAAGCCCGACAGGTGGGGGTCGTCTTCCAGCAGCCGACGTTGTATCCGCATATGACCGTCGGCGAGAACGTGGCCTACGGGTTGCGGGCTCAGGGGATCGAGCCGCCGCGCCGGGACGAACTGGTCGGTGAATATCTGTCGTTGGTTTCCCTGGAAACGCAGCGCGAGGCTTACCCTGTCGAACTCAGCGGCGGCCAGCGACGACGGGGAGAACTCGCGCGAGCACTGGCCCCTCAACCGGACGTCCTGCTGCTCGATGAGCCGCTCTCGGCGCTCGATCGATCGCTGCGGACCCGGTTACGTGACGAGATCGCCCGCATCCAGCGGGAAACGGGCGTGACGACGCTTTATGTCACACACGACCAGTCGGACGCGATGGCGCTCGCAGATCGGTTGCTGGTAATGAACGAGGGACAGATCGCCGGGCGCGGCCGCCCCCGGACACTCTATGAATCGCCCCCGACGCCGTTCGTCGCGTCGTTTCTCGGCCGCTCGAACGCGGTGTCGGCGACGGTCGTCGACCGCGAGCCGCCGACGCTCGCCCTCGGGGAAGCGACGATCACGCTCCCGGAAACCGGGACGGACGTGCCGGTCGGGACGACCGTCACGTGTCACATCCGACCTGAACACCTGACGCTGCGTTCTTCGGGAGGGGAGGACCGCTCGCTGACCGCGACGGTCGACCGAGTCGCGGACGTCGGGAGCCGATACGACGTGACAGTGACGCTCCCGGGCGGCGAGGAACTCGTCGTGGAACGGCGGGGTGACCCCCCGGCGGCGGGCGAGCGTGTCAGCGTCGAGTTTTCGGCCGCGAGGACGGTCCTGTTCACGGGCGGCGAAAGGGCCGACCGCGCTCCGCAGGTGTAGGACGGCGGGGACGCAGGTATAGGACGGCGGGGACGCAGGTATAGGACGGCGGGGACGCAGGTATAGGACGGCGGAAACGCAGGCATAGGCGTGCGCTTGAATCGCGGGAGGGTGACTGCGAGCGGAGAGTGTGAACCTTCTGTCGGAAGTTCCGGCCGGAGCGGGAATCCAGGCGAAAGCTCCACCTCCGACGAGCGAACCCGTCAGGATGAGCGAAGTAGAGAGGCGTAGTTTACACGTACTTCGCGACGACGTTCAGAATCTCGTCGAGTTCGTCGCCGTCGAGCGCGTAGCGTTCCTGTGCGTACACAGCGCGGAGTTCGTCACGGCTCTCCGGGAGGAGGTCGGCGATCTTGATCGCCGTCGTGGCGTCGACCTTCTCGACTTCGAGGAGTTCCTCGACCAGATCGCGGGACTCCTCGGGATCGAGGGTGGCAAATCGGTTCACGTGTTCGATGGCGCGTGCAAGCTCGTAGCGAAGCTCCCGCTCCTCGTCGGCGGCGCGCTCGGCCTCGACGTCCTCGAGGAGCGTCTTGACCTCGGAGACGGTCAGATACTCCTCGTCGACCTTCTCTTTGAATATCGTCATCTGGGTGGGGTGTTACTCCTGCGCGCGCAGGTGTGCCGGACGAGCGATGATCGTCTTCTCCTTGCCGCCGTCGACGATCTGCACCTTGAACGCGCGGCCCTGTTTACCGATGACCTCGCCCGTATGGCCGTTGAAACGCGGGTGGAAGCGCCCCTCACGGACGCTCGGATCGATCGCCAGGTGGACTTTCTGTCCATCGTCGAACTCTTGGATCGCCCGCTGGGGCGGAGAGGTGCCGCGGTCGCGCGGTTTGTTCGAGAGCTTGTTGCGTGTTCCCTGAAGTGGACCGTTGGAACTGGGCATAGTCGTTGTAAGCCGTACTTCCGACGTGGTTATAAAACGCACGTTCCAGCCCCGCCGGGACGGGCGGTGATAGGGATCATCGTAAGTCCTCATAGATTTCTCGCCGATCGATCCGACGAGAATCGATGGATAGTTACGATGATCCCTATGAGCCCCTGGGATCGCCGCATTCGGTGACGCGCCGCTCGTCCTCCTCGACAACATCTATACGGAAGGCCGTTGTACAGCCGCCTATGAGCCAGGAATACGCGACCAGCAGTCAGCTCCCGGACGACGTCGACGGAACCCTGGAGGGTTCGACACACGAGGACTCGAGTTCTCGACTCGAACGGTTCGGCCTCGGGGTTGCGGCGAGCATCCTCCTCGGCGCCGTCGTCGGCGTCGCGGCCACGGCAGCGTTGGATGCCGGCGCGGTCCCGCTGCTTTTCGCGACCGGGATGGGCTTTATCCTGTCGCCGGTGATCGGTGTGCTCGTCCTCAAGCGCAACGAGTAGCGCGGACGTCGCGACGCAGCCTCCCTTTCCGGAAGACGCAGCTATCCGAACGCGAAAGGAACGGAGTCGATAGAACGGTGTGGGCCGAAAACGGCGACCGGCTCAGATCCGGCCGACGTTCTCGACGGCGACGCTCTCGACGCCCTCGACGTCGGCGAAGGCCTCTTCGACGGCTTCGGTGCCGCCGGCGTCGTCGGGGACGATCACGGTCGGGAGCAGCGCGACCAGCCCGAACGCGACGTCGTCACGCTCGAAGCCGTTGATTTTTGCGCCCTCCGGGAGCGACTGTTCGAGGCGCTCCTGGAGCTCGTCGAGGTCGATATCGGGGCTGTTCGGCATCACCTTGATCTTGGCAGCTACCTTTCCCATCGTTCAGGGTCCCATAAACCCGCAGTCGGGGCACTCATAGAGGTTGCTCTGTTTGCGACACTTCGCACAGCGGGAGATCTGGTGGCCACAGTCCGGACAGTTGAACGTCGCCGCGCTCATGCCGGAGATGTTGATGCCACAGGACACGCACTGTCGGGCGTGTCGCTGCTCGGACTGGCTCATACACTACAGCACCCGGCGCCGACTTTTAACGGTTGTCTTTCACGCCGGTCCGCAACCGAAACCCGACTCAGGCGAGTGCAAGCGGCCCGAGCAGCACCCCCATCAAGTGAACACGCCGCGCGCCGAGGCGGGGCGGCAGCAGTCCGACGAGCGTCGCCAGTGCGAAAACGGCGCCGCCGAGCACACCCGCAAAACCAATCGACAGCGCCAGCAGTAACCCGAGGACCGCAAGCACCAGGGGTTGGCGCGGGAGCCGTCGAACGAGGCGGAGATACCAGTCCCCAACGGAGACCAGGACGACGGTCCCCAGCCCCGCGGCCAAAACGATGACCAGAAGCAGCCCTCCCAATCCGAGAGTTCCGATGGCTGCCGCACTCCCACCGGCCGTCGCACCGCCGTTGCCGCCGGTCCCGAGTTCCGTGAGCGCGACCGTCACGCCGCTCCGCGGCGCACCGAGGATGGCGAGCGATGCGACAGCGAACACCGCGGTTGCCGTGTCAGCGCCGCTCGTGGCAACCACGTAAGCCCTGTCCGCGCCGCGCCCTGCCGGCCCGCTTCCGCCGGCACCGCCGAGCGCGAGGACCGCTGCCACCCCCGCGGAGACTCCCGGCAGATAGCCGACCAAGGCGCCGCCGCCGGTCCCGGCCAGCGCCGCGCGGAGGGTTTCGACCCTCGTGAGACCGAGCGTCGTCCCGTCCTGCGGCGGAATCGCGCCCTCGGCGTCGAGCGCGTCCAAGAGGACGGGCGCGCCGAACAGGCCGCCGAAGAGCGGCGCCAGCATCGAGGCCGCACCCTCGGGAGACAGCGGTCCGCTCGCCGGCAGATCCAGCGTGAGAAACCCCAGCGCTGTCGCCGCAGCGAGACAGAGCAAACCACCGAGGCGGGCGCGGTGGGTCGGCTCCGCGAGGACGAGCAGGGCGGCGATCGCTGCGAGCAAGAACGGCAGCGCCGCGAGGAGGTGCTCGCGCCCGGCGGCGATCACCTGCGACAGGGGGAGCGCGAGCGCCACCGCGGCGACGAGAGCGACCGAACTGCCGAGCGCCGACAGGCGGATCGCCTCCCGACCCCGTCCCGAGAGGACGAGTCGATGCCCTGGAAGTGCGCCCGGCGCGGTCGCCGCTTCCGGGACACCCAGAACTAGTGCGGGCACGATGGAGAGAAACGTATGGACGACTCCAGCGGCGAGGATCGCTGCCCCGACAGCCGCCGCCGGGCCGTCGATGCTCGGCGCGACCCCGACGAGGAGAAACGCGACGTTGTTGACGTGGAGTCCGGGGACGAGCCCCGTGAGCGTTCCGAACCCCACGCCGACACACGCGTAGGTGAGGACTGTCAGCGGCGGCGCCATCGCGACGGAGTGGTCCCGGTTTCGTACTTGAACGTTTGCGTGCATCGGCTGCGAATCGTCGAGACCACACGACTGCGCTGTCGCTCTCAGTTAGCGTCGAAAGAAAATCCGGTCGAACGGCAGTTCGGCGCGACGTCGGACAGCGGTCCGGTGCTCCGGCGTCAGCCGAAGAGGTTGCCGAGGCCCTCGCCGGAGGCCTCTTCGTCCTCGTCGTCGCCTTCGTCGGCTTCTTCCTCGGCTTCCTCGGCCTCGTCGGCCTCGTCAGCTTCCTCTTCGTCGGCCTCTTCGACCGCTGCTTCGCCGCCCGTGGCGGGCGCGGGAGCGGCGGCGGCCGTCTCGACGGCCTCCTCGATGTCGACGTCCTCGAGCGCGGCGACGAGCGCCTTCACGCGGGACTCCTCGACATCGACGCCGGCGGCCTCGAGGACCGCGGTGACGTTGTCTTCGTTGATCTCTTCGCCCGATTCGTTCAGGATGAGTGCTGCGTAAACGTATTCCATTGTCGTGTACCTCGTGTGTTATCCGAACATCGCGCCGAGTCCTTCGGCACCGTCGTCGTCATCGTCGTCGGTCCCGTCGTCGTCGGCGTCGGTTTCCGCATCGTCTTCGTCGTCCGATTCCGATTCCGCCTCGTCGCCGTCGTCAGCCGGCTCTGCGGCGGCTGGCTCGGGCGCTTCGACGCCCCGGAGTTCCTCCGGGAGCGCCTCCTCGTCGTCGACCTGGCTCGCGAGGGCACGCACCTGTGCGTCGGCCTTCGCGACGAGGTCGGGGAGGACGTCGGGGTCCTCGATCGCGGCGAACAGTCCGAGTGCCTTCGCCTCGCCAGCGGCCTTCGCGAGCAGCGTTCCGGCGGTCCCCGCCGTCGGGTAGCTCGCGTTGACCGAAAGGTTCCGCGCGGCGGCGGCGGCGGACTCGATGTCCGCGCGGTACTCGTCGACGTCGATCTCGAGTTCGTCGGGCTCGAAGAGAACGCCCTCGGAGAAGACGCCGCGGAGGTCGAGGCCGACCTCCTTCGGCTCGATGCCGAGTTCCGAGAGGACGCCTTCCAGTTCCGCGGAGACGGTCCCGCCGGCCTCGAGGACCTTCGAGTCCTCGGTGACGTGGATGGAGCCGTCCATAATCCGCGCGGCGGCGCCGACCTGCTGGAGTTCACCCACGAACGGACCGGGGTCGACCCCCGTATCGCCCTCGGGGATGACGATGTCGTTGGGGGCGACCTCGCCGGCGCTGATCGGCGCGGGCGTCTTCGAGGCTTCCAGTTGCTGGTAGAGCCCGAACGGGTTGTCGTTGGTGCCGACGAGCGCCACCTGGCCGGAGACGTAGTCGACGAGCTCTTCGAGCCCGTCGTCGACCTCCTCGAGCGCGCGGACGGTGAGCGTGTTGCGGCTCATCCGGAGCTCCGCGCTGCCGTGGAGGTCCCGGCGCATACTCTGTAGCTGGCGGCTCGGGATCCCGGCGACGTCGACCACGCCGACCGACTGGTAGCCTTCGAGGAACTCGACGAGTTCGCCGACCTCTTCGCGCTTCCACTCGGGGATCGTGTCCGTCCGGCGTGCGGAGGAACTCCCGCTCATGCGGGGACCTCCACGGACGGACCCATCGTGGTCTTCACGTACATCGAGTCGATGTTGAGCGGGCCCTTCTCGAGGCTCGCCTCGAGTCGACGGACGATGACGTCGACGTTGGTCGCGATCTCGTCGGGGTCCATATCTTCGGCGCCCACGCGGGTGTGGAACGTCCGGCGATCGCGAGAGCGGAGTTGCACCGTGTTCTTCATCCTGTTCACCGTCTCGACGACGTCGTCGTCCGGCTGGAGCGGCGTCGGCATCTTTCCGCGCGGACCGAGAACCGTCCCCAGATAGCGGCCGATGTCCTGCATCAGGCTGGCTTCGGCCACGAAGAAGTCGGTCTCGTCCGCGAGGTCTTTTGCCGCGTCGGTGTCGTCCCCGAGCTCCTCGAGGTCGTCGCCGTCCAGCACTTCGTCGGCGACGTCCTGAGCTCTGAGGGCGGTCTCACCGCTCGCGAAGACGACGATCTGTGTTTCCTGCCCAGTACCGGCGGGCAGCACCACAGACTCGTCGACTCGTTGCGACGGGTCGTTAAGGTCAAGGTCGCGCAGATTGACGGCGAGGTCGACCGTTTCGCGGAACTGCCGCGGCGGCGCCTCGTCGAGTGCGCGAGAGACTGCGTCAACTATCGTATCTGCCATCATTCACCTCCGTAGTACGCAGGATTGCTCCTACGGGTCAGTGACACAGGCATCTGCCTGTCTCGTCGTAGGGAAGGCGGATGCCGGACTTAAGTCCGTCGAAGCGGAGCCCTCGTACTGCCGGTTTTCGGGGGCGAGACGCCCGATCCGTGGGAACTGTCGGCACGGAATCGCGGGATTCTATCAGCCACACCGCCCCGGTGCACGAGTCACCAGACGTAACCGTGGCAGGATCCGAGCGGGAGTGTGACGACAGCGAGATTCCGACGGTTTGCGCGAAGAACCAGAGCCGAGACACTGGCTGACAGCGAGACGGGAGAGAAATCCGCAGGCGGGGAGGACGTATGAACCGACGTACGTTCGTGACGGCCGCGGCTGGCGCCGGGAGCGTCCTGCTCGCCGGTTGTTCGGGCGGCGTTGGCGGCGGCAGCGACGGCGGGACTGACACCGACGGCGGTGGCGGTGAGACTGATACCGACGGCGGTGGCGGCAGCGGGATCTTCCGCCTCCTGATCAGCGATCAACCGGCGGCCATTGAGGACTTCGAGTCGCTGAACGTGACGCTCTCGTCGGCCCGCGTGTTCCGTGCCGGCGAGGACGAGACGATCACGCCATCGGCGATCACCACGACAGTGACGGCGACTCCTGAATCGACTGCGACGAACGAAACGGCGACAGAGACGGCCGAGCCGACGGACACCGAGACCACGGCCCCGGGAACCGACGACGATGCGACCGGATTCGTCGAGTTCGGCCTCGACGACGTGACGGTCGATCTCACGGAAGTTCTCGGCACCCGGGCCGTGTCGGTGCTTGAAGGCGAACTCGACGAGGGACGCTACGCCGGAATCGAACTCCGCGTGGCCGCCGCCGAGGGCGTCGTCGACGGCGAAACCGTCGACGTGATGGTTCCCAGCGACCGGCTCCGGATCATCAAGCCGTTCGAGATCGCCGCCGACGCGGAACTGAGCTTCGTGTTCGACATCAACGTCGTCCAGAAGGGCCCGAACGGAGGGTACAATCTCCTGCCGGTCATCGGCAAAAGCGGCGTTGCGGGCGAAGATGTCGAGGTCGCGGAAATCGAGGAAGCCGACAGCGACGACGACACCACCGAGACTGAGACATCAGACGGGACAGTGACAGCGGGCGAAGACGGTGCAGACGGCGGCCAGGCGAACGAATCCGGCGCCTGATCTGCGGGCGGTTGGTTCTCGCCGCTACGGCGGTACGAACTGTTTTTTCGATGCTACCGCGTGATCAAACGCGTCCAGCAGCAGGGACGGCTCGGGGCGTGCCGCCGAAACGAGGCTCCCCGTTGGAGCAGAAAGTCGCAGTTCCCGGATGCCGCCGCGTTACTCCGCGAAGACGTCGTCGTACTCGCCGTCTTCCATCCGCTCTTTGAACTGGCGCGGGTCGTTGCCCTCGATCGTCACGCCGAGGGAGGTACAGGTACCGACGACCTCCTTCGCCGCGTTGAACAGGTCGTAAGACAGCAGATCCGAGGACTTCTGCTCTGCGATCTTCTTCACCTGCTCGACGGTCAGATCGGCGACGAAGTTCTCCTGAGGTTCGCCCGAGCCGGTCTCGAAGCCGGCCTCGTCCTTGATGAGTTCGGCCGTCGGCGGGACGCCGACGGAGATAGAGAAGGAGCCGTCGTCGTCGTATTCGACGGTGACGGGGACTTCCATCCCGTCGAACGCTGCGGTCTCGTCGTTGATCTCTCCGACGACGTCCTGGACGTTCACGGGGGTCGGGCCGAGTTCCGGGCCGAGCGGCGGACCGGGGTTTGCCTCCCCGCCGGGAACGAGTACTTCGATGGTTCCAGCCATACCTCACAACACCCTGTGACGACTTTTAACGGTTTTCTTTCGGCCGAACGGGCGTGTCAGAGAGCGACACGGCTCGACACGGCGTAGCGGGAGAGCAGACTGGGCGGCGCTCACTCGGGGTGAGACCGAACGGGCCGTTCACCCCAGATCGAGGCCGAACGGTGCGGCGTCGGCCGCCGCAGCCGCCATCGTCCCGAGCAGTTCGGCGACGGCGTCGAGATCCTCGGTGTCGACGACTTCGACGGGCGTGTGCATATAGCGGTTCGGAATCCCGAGATTCAACGCCGGAATCCCGCTACGGGACGTGTAGAACGCATCGGCGTCGGTTCCGGTCCGCGTTCCCGTGGCCTGCAACTGCACGTCGACGTCGGCCGTCGCGGCCGAATCTCGGGCGAGTTCGACCAGCGACGGGTGGTTCGCGCTGCCGCGGGAGACGACGGGCCCCTCGCCCAGTTCGACGGGGCCGACCCGCTTGCCCGGGATGTCGGGATTGTCGGTGGCGTGGGTCACGTCGATCGCCACCGCGGCGTCGGGGTCGAGATCGAACCCGACCATCTTCGCGCCCTGGACGCCGAGTTCCTCCTGGACGGTGCTGACGGCGTAGACAGTCGCCTCGACGTCGGCCTCGACGGCCGCGCGAAGGCCCTCGGCGGCCGACCAGATCCCCACGCGGTTGTCCATTCCCCGCGCGGCCATCCGTGTCCCGTGTAGCGGTCGCACGCGGGTCTCGACAGTCACCGGATCGCCGACTTCGACGAGGTCGCCGGCCTCCGCTTCGTCGTCGGCCCCGACGTCGACGAACTGCTCGCCGATGTCTTCGTACTCCTCCTCGCCGACGTCCCGCAGGTGGATCGCGGTCTGTCCGATCACGCCCGCGACGGGCGTCTCCGCGTGGACGGTGACGTGTTGTCCCTGGGAGACCGTCCGGTCTGCGCCGCCGATCGAACCGATCCGGAGGAAGCCGTCGTCGGTGATGTCGCGGACGATGTACCCGATCTCGTCGGCGTGGCCGCCGAACGCGATCGAGGCGTCGGCGTCGCCCTCGTGGACCGCGACGGCGTTGCCGTAATCGTCGGTCCACACGTCGTCGGCGAATTCCTGCACGTAATCGATCCACACTCGCTGGCCGACCGCCTCGAACCCCGAGGGACTCGGCGTCGTCAGCAGATCCGTCAGAAACGTGCGTCTGTCGTCGTCCATACCTTCGCTCCGACTGCCCGACACCTGAAACCACCGGCTGATGGCCCGGCAGGCGGTCGGTAGGGCCGGCGGTGCCGCCACAGCGACTCCCGACGCCGATCCTCGGACCCACAATCGTTTTACTTTCTATCGGCGTATCGAGATATGTGATGACCGACAAATCGTTCACGCTCCTGGAAGTCCACCTGCACGACGGACTCAGTTTCAGCGCGACCAACACCGCACCCGCGATCGGCGGGTCGGGCGAGGACGGGACGGACAGCGAAGCAGCCACCGAGGCGGGCGAGGAGACGTATTCAGTCGGCCTGCGCACGGGGGCACTCGTGGCACTCGTCCTCCTCGTCGCCCTGGCGGTCGCGGCGAAGTATCTCCGCGGCGACGACGACCTCGGGGTCCGCGGCGACGACGACATCGAGGAACTGGCCGACCTCGACGATTTCGCCGAGGAATAGGCGAGACGCTTGTCGGAAGCGGCTCTTTTCACCCGCTGACCGGAGCGCGCCACGCTTAAGCGGCACCCGGGGTATCTTGCGCCTATGACCGTCTCCAGCGCTCCCGGGAAGGTGTATCTGTTCGGGGAGCACGCGGTCGTCTACGGCGAACCGGCGGTTCCGTGTGCGATCGAGCGGCGGGCGACCGTCACCGTCGAGGCGCGCGAGGACGACCACATCAGAGTCGAGGCGCAGGACCTGAGCCTCGACGGCTTCACCGTCGAGTACGCGGGCGACACCCATCACCGGCCGGACGTCGACGTGCCGGCGGGCCTCGTCGACGCCGCGGTCGGCTACGTCGACGCCGCCGTCGAGCAGGCCCGGGAGGCGGCCGATGCCCCGTCTGCGGGCTTCGATATCACCGTCGAAAGCGAGATTCCGCTCGGGGCAGGTCTCGGGTCCTCCGCCGCGGTCGTCGTCGCCGGAATCGACGCGGCGACCCGGGAACTCGGCGAACCGCTCGACCGGACCGAACTGGCCGACCGAGCCTACCGCGCTGAGTACGATGTCCAGGAAGGCCAGGCCTCCCGGGCGGACACGTTCTGTTCGACGATGGGCGGCGCAGTCAGGGTCGAGGGCGACGACTGCCGCCGGATCGACGCGCCGAACCTCCCCTTCGTCGTCGGCTTCGACGGCGGCGCGGGCGACACTGGCGAACTGGTCGCGGGCGTGCGGAAACTGCGAGACGAGTACGATTTTGCGGCCGACACCGTCGAGAACATCGGCGACATCGTCCGGGCCGGGGAGTCGCGTCTGGCGGATGCCGATTCCGACGCCGACCCCGACGAGGAACTGCTCGCCGAACTCGGTCGGCTGATGGACTTCGACCACGGCCTGCTGGAAGCGCTGGGTGTCTCCTCTCGGACGCTCGACAATATGGTCTGGGCGGCCCGGGAAGCGGGTGCCCACGGCGCGAAACTCACGGGCGCGGGCGGCGGCGGCTGTATCGTCGCCCTCGACGAGACGCCCGAGACGAGTACGGCGCTCCGGTACACGGCGGAGTGTCACGACGTCTTCCGCGCCGAACTGGACCGCGAGGGCGTCCGCGCCGAAGGTGCGACCGACGGAGCGGCGAGCGACAAGAGGGGCACGGGAGGTGAAGTGACGTGACGGTCGTCCTCAAACTCGGCGGGAGCGTCATCACCGACAAGGAGACACCCGAGACCGTCGACGAGGACGCGCTCGATCGGGCCGTCGAAACCATCGCCCAGTCGGACGAGTCGTCGCTCGCGCTGGTTCACGGTGCGGGGAGTTTCGGACACCACTACGCCGAGAAGCACGGCGTCACGCCCACCGACGGGAGCCACGACGCCGACGGGGTCTGGGCGATCCACGATTCGATGCGACGGCTGAACGACGAACTCCTCGGTCGGCTTCAGGCTGCCGGCGTCCCGGCGCTGCCCGTCCACCCGCTCTCGGTGGGTGCGCGGGACGCCGAATCGACGCTTTCGCTCGCGCTCGATTCCACGGTGACGATGCTCGCGGAGGGCTTCGTTCCCGTCCTCCACGGCGACGTGATCGCACAGGCGGGCGCGGGCGCGACGATAATCAGCGGCGACGAACTGGTTGCACGGCTCGCTGACGGCCTCGACGCCGACCGCGTGGGCCTCTGTTCGACCGTCCCGGGCGTCTACGACGACGACGGGGACGTGATCCCCGAAATCACCGACTTTTCCGAGGTGGAGGCGGCGCTCGGCGCTGCCGAGACGACGGACGTGACCGGCGGGATGGCCGCAAAGGTCCGTGCGCTCCTGGAACTCGGTGCGCCGGCGCACATCTTCGGCCCCGACGCGCTCGCCGCGTTTCTCGCTGGCGACGCCGCGGGAACGGTGGTCCGGGGAACGTAGGGACTGCCACGCGGGTACACGAGAGCGGCACGGATCCGGCCTCGCGGTCCTCGGAACGACTGCCGAGGCCCCTGGTGGACGACGGTCGAGGAGAGTTGCTTCGGCGGGGCGGGGTTCAGTTTCGAGACCGAACCGGAGAGCGACGGTCGGTTTTCCGACGGCCTCGACACGCGGTTGGAGGTGGCGGGAACGGATGCTCGCGGTTCCGTCGAAAACGGCTTCGTTGATCGTCTAAACGCCGATCGAAAGCTGAGGAGTTATGACGCTGGAGTACTCCCCACGAGATACCTACCCAAACCAGAATATGTCAGGACAGTATGACCTCGTCATCGTCGGCGGCGGTATCAGCGGCGCATCGCTCCTCTATACGACGGCGAAGTTCACCGACATCGATTCGATCGCGTTGATCGAGAAGGAGTCGGAGATCGCGGCGATCAACTCCAACCACACGAACAACTCGCAGACGCTACACTTCGGCGACATCGAGACGAATTACACCTTAGAGAAGGCCGAAGGCGTCAAGACCGGCGCGGAACTCCTGGCCGGCTATTTGGAGAACCACGACCCCGACCGGGAGATGCACGCAAAGCGCAGCAAGATGGTGCTCGGCGTCGGCGAGGAGGAGGTCGAGGCCCTCGAGCGGCGGTACCACGACGAGGGCTTCGGCGATCTGTTCCCGAAGCTGCGGCCGATCGGTCGCGAGGAGATCGCCGACCTCGAACCGAAGGTCGTGGAGGGTCGCGACCCCGACACCGAACTGCTCGCGCTGCAGACTCCGGACGGGTACGTCGTCGATTACGGCGCAACCACGAAGTCGTTCGTCGAGGAGGCGCGCGAGGAGTCGACGGTGGACGTCTACACGGGGACCGAAGTCGAGGAGATCACCAAAAACACCGAAGGGTACACGCTCACGACGCCGACGGGGCCGTTCGACTGCGAGGTGGCGGTCGTCGCCGCCGGCTCACACAGCCTCCAGATCGCGAAAGAACTGGGCTACGGCGAGGAGATGTCCCTGCTTCCGGTAGCGGGGAGCTTCTTCCTCGGTGAGGATCTCCTGAACGGCAAGGTCTACACGCTGCAGATGAAGAAACTGCCGTTCGCCGCGATCCACGGCGACGCGGACGTCCACGACCCGAGCGTCACGCGCTTTGGGCCGACAGCGAAACTCGTCCCGGCGCTGGAACGTGGTCGCATCTCGACAGTGAGCGACTTCCTCGACGTCTTCGGCTTCAACGCTGCCTCCTTTCTCAGCTACGCCAACATCCTCGCGGACCGTATCCTGTTGCCGTACGTGCTCCGAAACCTCCTGTACGACGTACCTGGGGTGGGCAAGCGGGCGTTCCTCCCGCACGTACAGAAGGTCGTCCCGAGCGTCGAAGCCGACGATATCGAGCGTGCGACGGGCTATGGCGGCGTCCGGCCCCAGATCGTCGATACGAGCGCGAAGTCCCTGGATATGGGTGAGGCAAAGATCGTCGGCGACGACATCATCTTCAACATCACGCCCTCGCCGGGGGCCTCGACCAGCCTGAAGAACGCGATGCGCGATACGGAGACGCTCTTGGACTTCTTCGACGCCGACTACGAGTTCGACGAAGACGCCTTCCGCGCCGACACCATCGAGAACTTCCCGCGGGACGAGGAGCAATCGGCCCAGTTGGTCGATCCGCCCGCCAGCCACTGACGCGGGCTCGATAGCGGGCGAGATCGAACGGTTTCATACTGATTACTCTCGCCTCCCAAGAACGGAACCGCAGCGTCGGAAAACCGATCGTTTGGTCCGTCTGCCAACTAGTGGAACGATATTTGAATTTTCTTTGTTTTCCTGCTCTATTTTCGATTTGATTGCGGAAGGCTTATACGTCAATCCGGCATCAGACCGTTTGCAATGGCAAACGGTACGGTTGATTTCTTCAACGACACAGGCGGTTACGGTTTCATCGAGACAGAGGACGCTGACGAGGACGTGTTCTTCCACATGGAGGATGTCGGCGGCGAGGACCTCACCGAGGGGACCGAACTGGAATTCGAGATCGAACAGGCCCCCAAGGGCCCCCGCGCGACGAACGTCGTCCGCGTCTAATCAGGTCGAACGCGTCCGAACGGAGACCGTCGCCGCCCGATGTTCGCGGGAGTTCCTTCCCGCGTGTCGGCATCACGCGACGCATTTCGGTGACGACGCACGATCCGCGATTTTCCTTCCAGATTCAGTTGTGAGCGACGGCGCTGTGTCTCTAAGCGAGATCCGGAGCGAACCGGCAATCTCTCGTGAGGACCAGTAGACCCTTTATCGCCCGACCGCTCGGTTGTCAGTGTGAGTGTATCAGTCGTTGACACGATCAGGGGAATGGCGAACCGGGCGAACCCGGCGTTCGGGGCGGGGGCGGTGCTCGTTCCGCTGGCGCTTTTCGTCGGTGCGGTCCTGTTCGGAACCGTCGAACAGCTCACGTACGTCCACGTGATGGCGGGGGTGCTGTGGACCGGTATCGACCTCTTTATGGCAATGGTGTTGGGGCCGGTGCTCGGCGGGCTGGCTGTCGAACAGCGCGCTGCGGTGTTTCAGCGGTTCACGCCGAAGATGACCTTCCTGATGCCGACGCTCGCGTTCACCACCATCTTCGGCGGGATGGTGCTGGCGGCGGAGATGGGACTGCTCCCCGGGCTCGCGGCGTGGGGCGGGCTGTTCTCGGTCGTAGCGATGGGGCTCGCGCTTTTGGCTGTCGGTTATCAGTTCGGCTCGTTCACCGACCCGCGGTGGCTCGCGCTCTTCGTCGTCATCGTCGGCGGCGGCGCCGCCTCGCTCGTGACGAACCTCGGCAGCTTCGCGATGCCGGGGATCCCGATTCTGGTGGCGCTCGGCATCGTGAGCGTGCTCACGATCCTCGGGTTCGGCGTACTGCTCCCCGGGGAGGCGCGGATGTATCTGGAGATGACGTCGGAAGATCCCGACGCCGACCTCATCGCCTCGATCGGGATGCGAAACGCGAAGCTGAGCGGGGTACAGGGCTTCCTTCAACTCAGCATCGTCGCCGTGATGGTCTACATCCGCTGGGGCGGTCTCGGGTTCTGAGCCGGTAGATTTCGGCCGTTCTCGCGGTTTTGACCTGCGGCAAAAGACACATAAAACCGGAGAGAGACCTTCCGGCGAGTCCAATGTCCCCGACCGTAGCTGTCGCGCACTACCCCGAGGGTGCGGGACACGCGACGCGGATGTTAGCCATCGCCGAAGCCATCGAGTCCGCCGGCGGATCGGTGCGGATGGCGGGCGGCGGCGCCGGCCGCGAGTTCGTCGCACTCAACGGCTACGACGAGTTCGAGCCGACGAACGTCGACTACATCGACGCCTACCAGAACGGGTCGCTGTGGCAGGCCACGAAGCGGAGCCTCCCGGCGAGCCTGGGCCGGATCGCCGACTATCAGGCCTGGCTGTCGACGACCGAGCCGGACGCTTTGGTCACCGACGATATGTTCGCCGCGATGGCGGCGACCCGGTGTGACGTCCCGCTCTACGTCCTGAAACACGATATGCCGGGGCTGTACGACGACTTCGCCGAGCGGACCGGCGCGCGGTTCCACACGCTCTTTCAGCTCTCCGCGGCGCGGGAGTTCTTCTACCCGGTTGTCTGGCCGGAGTCCGGCGCGGACCCGGAAGCTGCGACGCGGATCCCGCCGGTCGCACTCGACGGCCAGCCGCCGGTTCGGAACGACGCCGACGTGGTGGTGGTGCCGAGCCACTACTCCTCGCTGTCCCGCGTCGCGGGACACCTCCGCCGGCAGGGGTACGACGTCCTGAACGTCGCCGACGAGGGCTGGGAGCCGGTGCAGTCGCTCCTGCCGTACATCCGCGGCGCCGACGTCGTCGTCTGTTCGGGCTACTCGACGATTATGGACGCCGCGGTGGCCGGCACCCCGTGTGTCGTCCACCCGGCGACCGACGAGCAGGACGCCGTCGCCGACTGGCTCGAGCGGTTCGACGTCGGCGGCTTTTCGGTCGCCCCCGAGCCGATCGACGTCCTCGACGCCGTGGCCGACCCGCCGGCGGCCCCGGAGTTCCCGAACGGCGCGACCTTCATCGCGCGGAAGGTCCTCCTCGACCTGCAGGATCCGGACCCGTACGCGACGCCGGACGTCGAGGAGGCCAAAGCCGACGAGAACGCGACCGAGATCACCGCCGACTCCCGTCTCGGATCCGTCGCGGCCGTCCCGACGCTCGCGGCGGTCTGTCTCGCGACGACCACGAGTCTCGCGGCACCCTCCCGTCTCGGCCGAAAGCTCCGACAGACGGCGTCCGGTATCGCGGGGGCGAGCCGACGGGGTATTGCGTGGACTGCCAGGGCGGGCCGCCGCCTCGCGAGCGGCGTCACGGCCGGCCTGTCAGCGACGGCCGACGGCTGCGTCGACGCACTCGACCGCTGTCGGCGGGCGATCCCGGGCCGCGTCGGACTGTCGTAATCAGTTTCTCGCTGTCGGCCTCGCAAGTGGGTCGGCGGCGTCGGCTGTCGTACTTAGTTCGTCGGCGTCAGTTTGCCGCAATCAGTTCGTCGGCGTCGCGTTCACCGCCCCCGACTCGTTCGCCCGGGTGCGCACGTACCGCTGCCCGACCATCCCGTCGAGCAGGCTGTCGACCGGCGCCCGGTCGTCCCGGAGGACCGGCACGTCGTCGGTGGGTTCGTCCCGGCGGTAAGACCGCAGGTCCGCCGAGAGGTCGATGCCGATGTCGCGCTTCTCGTTTCGCGCCTGCAGTTGTTCGCGGGTGAGGAGCGTCTCGTCTTTCGTCGCGACGACCTCGATGTTCTGGACGACCGGGCCGCCCGCGGTCGGGAAGCTGTAGACCCGCGGGAAGACCCGTTCCATCGTCTTGTACTCCGCGCGGTAGAACTCCGAGGCGGGGCCGGTCGGCGCGGAGATGATGTTCGCGAGTAACACCCCATCGTCGTCGAGGCGCTCCGCGGCGAGGCGCATAAACTCGACCGTCGTCAACTGGAACGGCACGGTGTCCTTCCGGTAGGCGTCGAGGACGATGACGTCGTAGGTGCGGTTCGTCTCCGCGAGATACTGCCGGCCGCCCCCGACGTGGACATTCATCCGAGGGGAGTCGGGCACCCCGAAGTACTCGTCGGCCGCGTCGACGACGGCGGGATCGAGTTCGACGACATCGACGGTGACGTTCGGATACCGCTCGTGGAAGATCCGTGGGCCGGTGAAGCCGCCGCCGCCGACGAACAGGACGCGGTCGACGTCGTCGGTGAAAAGCAGCGGCGCGTGGAAGTACCGGGTGTACTCGAAGACGTGCCGCGTGGGGTCCTCCCGGTCCATCGCGCTGTGAGGCTGCCCGTCGAGATAGAGCGTCCGCGTGTCGTCGCGATCGACGACGCGCAGTTCCTGATACGCGGTCTGGGTTCCGTAGACGGTGTCGCCGGTGACGCCCGGGCCGACCCCGCCCACTGCTGCAGCAGCCACCAGCGCGACGGTGACCACGCCGACACGGAGCCCCGAATGGCCCCGAAGATCCGGCGCGCCGACGGCGGCCGCAGCTGCGACGGCCGACAGTCCCAGCACGAGGCCTATCTGTGGGACCGAGAGCGTCGGCACCAGCACGTATGTCGTCGCGAACGCGCCGACGATACTCCCGACGGTGCCGACCGCGTAGACGTGACCGGCGGTGGCGCCGACGTCGCCGCCGGCGAGTTCCGCCGCGTAAGGGCTCACGTAGCCGAGCAGGTACGTCGGCGGACCGAAGAGGATCGTGATCGCCGGCAGCGACGCGAACTGGCTCGGCAGCGGGAACACGTCGGTCGACTGGACGACCAGATCGCCGAAGAGGACGACGCCGGCGACGTACAGCGCCGTCACGAGAAAGACGCCCACGAGCCGGCTGTGGGAGGCGTTCGACGCCGCCCGCTTCCCGCCGCGGTGGTAGCCCAGGCTGAGCGCCGCCAGGAAGACGCCGATGATGCCGCCCCAGGTGTAGATGCTGTTACCGAACTCCGGGGCGAGGATGCGCCCGGCCAGGATTTCGAGGCCCATACTCGTGACGCCGGAGACGAAGACGGCGATCTCGGGCCGCGTGGGCAGCCGATCCGGAACCAGCCGCGAGTCCATTGTGCGACTGGACGAGGCCGACCGCCTTCAACGCCGCGGCCGCGGTCGCAGTCGCGATGAGTCACACCGGCGTCCGGATCGAGACGAGAAAGGAGGATATAGGGTGCCGCGGCCGAAAGGGCCGATAGAACCATATGTTCGAGCGAATCTTGTTGCCCACTGACGGGACCAACTCGATGGAGACGGTTATCGAGGCCGCCGCCGACATCGCCGGGCGACGTGACGCCGAGGTGCACATCCTCTACGTCGTCGACGACCGGGCGTTCCTCACGCTACAGGACGAAATGAAGACCGAGGTCCTCTCGGAGCTGAAAGGCGAGGGCGAGGCGGCAACCGACCGTGCCGCGACACGGCTTCGGGAGGCCGGCATCGACGTCGAAACCACGATCCGACAGGGCGATCCGGCCGACCAGATCCTCGCCCACGAGAAGAAACTCGACGCCGACCTGATCACGATGGGCACGCGCCGCGGCGACTACACCAAGAACCTGATGGGGAGCGTCTCCCAGAAAGTCGTCGCTCGAGCGTCGGCGCCCGTGCTGACGGTGAACCTCGCGAGCGACGAGTAACCGACGAGAGCGCTCTCAGTTGGTCGGTGTCGGGCCCTCACTCCTCGGGGTCGAAGTCCAGGGCCGCGGAGTTGATGCAGTACCGCTGCCCGGTCGGTTCGGGGCCGTCGTCGAAGACGTGTCCCAGGTGCCCGCCGCAGTTGCTGCACAGCACCTCAGTGCGGCGCATCCCGTGCCGTGTGTCGGTCTCCGTCTCGATCGCGTCCTCGTTGGCGTCGAAGAAGGAGGGCCACCCAGTTCCGGAGCCGAACTTCGTCTCGCTGTCGAAAAGTGCTGCGCCACAGCCGGCACACCGGAAGGTCCCGTCCTCGTCGACGTCCAGGTACTCGCCGCTGAACTTCGGTTCCGTCCCGCGTTCGCGCAGGATCCGGTACTCCTCGTCGGTGAGTCGCTCTCGCCACTCCGAGTCCGAGTCCGGAAGGTCCTCGATCGTTTCGTCTGACATAGGTGTCCTTCGGGCCGGAGAGATAAGAACTCCCGGCCCGGCCGGGGCGGCAGTTAGCCCGCGTCCCGAGCCGCCACTCCTCGTCCCGCGATCGGATCCCCCACTACTCGTCGCGCGTGAGCAGGGACGGCAGCCGGAGCTTTTCGAGGTCGTCGACGTCGAAGCCGCCGAGCAGCGACGGGCGGTCGACCGCGTCGGGGATCTCCGAGGGGCGTCCCTCCTCCGTCGAGAGCGACTCCGGCGGCGGCGACGGCGAATCGGCGGTCTCGATGAGCGTCTCCCAGGCCGCCTCGTCTGACTCGTGGTGGGGACGGACGTCCTGTACCTTCCGTTTGCCCTCCTGAAAGGCTAAATCGAGGACGCTCCGCTCGTAGGCGCTGGAGGCCAGATCGCGGATCCGCGACCGTTCCTCCGGGTAGCGGTGGCCCAGTTCCGCGGAGATGCCGAGGGCGTACATCCGCCGGATCGCCTCCTCGCCCGAGAGCGACTCCCAGTCGGTGTCGAAGGCGTGTTCGTACATCTCAGAAGTCAACGCGTTTGGTCGGATCGACGACGATCCCCTCGTCGGTGAACCGTAGCGACCGGATGTCACAGTCGATATCGGTGCCGCGCATCTTCACCACCTGAATCCCCCGCCTCATTCCCGTCGCTTCCAGGTAGTTGTGGAAGAAGATCACGCCGTGAGCGAGGTAGTGTTCGTCGGAGTAGGCGCTCGGATCGGTCATCTCGGAGATGAGAAGCGTCGTCGCGCTGCAGCTTTTCAGCGCCGTGAGAAAGCGCGTCATCTCCTCGTCGCCGTCCGCGAAGAGCAGTTCCAGGAGCATCGTCGAATCGATCACCAGCCGATCGATCTCCCGGGTGTTGACGAACGCGACGATCTTGTCCGCGAGACTCTGTGCGCCCGAGTTTCCACTCTGTGAAAACTGATTCAGGAGGCGTTCGCCCTTGTTGCTCGCCAGGTTGACGTAGCGGAACTGCTCGGAGTTGGCGAGGGTCTCGAAGCCGAACTCGAAGTTCGACATATCGTCGACGAGTTCCTCTCGCGATTCGTGCATCGTGACGTACAGACAGTCCTCGCCGTTCCGGAGCCCCTCGGCGACGAACTGCGCTGTGAAGGTCGTCTTGCCGCTTCCCGGCGGCCCCGACAACACGTACAGCCGTCCCGGCAGGAACCCCCCCTGGATCAGATGATCGAAGCCGCTGACCCCACTCGGAATCCGCATACTCGCAACTCACCCGTCTCCGGTTTAACCGTTCCGTCCCGGTTTTCACCGAGCGTAACGCCAGCCGTCGGCCTCGATCCACGACCGGCCGGTCGAAAGCGACTGTCGGAACCCAGCCAGAACGGTGAAGCACGTCGCGTCCGTCGCTCCGTTCGTGACTCAACGAGCCGATCCCTCGGGCCCGTCGGCGACCGACGAGCCGATGCGTGTCGGAATCGTCGGTGCGGGTGCAGCCGGTTCCGGTGCGGCGTACGCCCTCCGTGACGCAGACGCCACGGTGACGATCGTCGAGAAGAGCGGCGGCGTGTGCGGCCGTGCAGCGACTCGTCGGAAGCACGGCTGTCACTACGACCACGGCGCGAACTACCTGAAGGAGGCCGACGACCGGACGGCGTCGTTGCTCTCGTCGCTCGGGACCGACGGCCTGGTCGATATCGAACCGCCGGTCTGGACGTTCGACGGCGCAGGCGACATCACGGCCGGCGACGACCGGGGCGGCCACAAGTGGGCGTGGACTGAAGGAATGACGCAACTGGCCAAACGCCTCCTCGCCCGGACCGACGCGACCGTCCACCGTCGGACCCGGGTCACGGAGATCGCCCGCGACGGCGGTTCGGACACCGACCGGCGCCCCTGGACTCTTGTCGCCGAGGACGGGGAGCGATACGGCCCGTTCGACGTGGTGCTCCTGACACCGCCGGCACCGCAGACGGCCGAGTTGCTCCGTGCGACCGACTGGGCGGACGACCGCCTGGACCGGCTCCGCGACGCCGTCGAGGCTGTTCCGTACCGGACGATCAGAACGGTCGTCCTCCACTACCCGTTCCGGGAGTCGTATCCCTGGTACGGCCTCGTGAACACGGACAAAGCGCACGCAATCGGCTGGCTCTCCCGCGAGGAGTGCAAGGACGGCCACGTGCCGGACGGCGAAAGTCTCCTGATAGTCCAGATGAGCCCGGAGTGGTCGACCGCCCGCTACGACGAGGGGCTCGACGATATTCTCCCCGACGTGACGGAACGCGTGGCGGCGTTGCTCGACGACGATCGATACCGCAATCCCGACTGGGTCGACGACCAGGGCTGGCGCTACGCGCTCCCGGATTCGGGGGTCGAGACCGCCGCTGGGGCCGCGAGCGACGCCGGACTGTACGTGGCTGGTGATTGGGTCGCCGGCGAGGGGCGGGTCGAGCGCGCACTCTGGAACGGCCACGAGACCGGCGAGCGGATCAAAGACGCGAGCCCGTAACCCGGGAGAGTACTCCTCCGAATGCCGTGGAGACAGCCTTTACTACCGTCGACACCAATAACGTGTAGTGTCGCTTACCGTCAGAATCGATCCGCACGTCCATTCGGACGCCTCATACGATGGCACGGACCCCGTCGAGCTCCTGCTGGAGCAGGCCGCCGAGATCGGCCTCGACGCCGTCGTGGTCACCGATCACGACGTCATCCACGAATCCGTCCGCGCCGCGGAGCTGGCGCCGCAGTACGGACTCGTGGGCATTCCGGGCGTCGAGGTCTCGACCGCCGACGGGCACCTGCTGGCGCTCGGGATCGAGGAGATGCCCCCGCGGCGGGCGTCGATGGCCGAGACGGCCGCCTGGGTGCGCGAGCGGGGCGGCACCTCGATCGTACCCCACCCGTTCCAGCGGAGCCGTCACGGCGTCCGGAAGCGGCGACTGCAGGGCGTCGAGCCCGACGCCATCGAGGTGTACAACTCCTGGGCGTTCACTGGCTGGAAGAACCGCCGGGCGCGACGGTACGCGGAGGCGTACGGCTATCCCGGCGTCGCCGGGAGCGACGCGCACAAGGTCGGGTACGTCGGCCGCGCGTACACCGAAATCGGGATCGACGGCGTCTCCCGGGCGGAGCTGACGGCCGACGTGATTCTGTCGGCGATCAGCGACGGCGCGACCCACGTCGAGGGACGACGGACGCCGATCCCGACGTCGGCGCGGCACTACGCCGGTGCCGGGGCGAGAAAGAGCAGTTTCTACGCGAAATACGGGGCCTACCGGAGCGGCGCGCTCGCGAAGATGGGTGCGCTCTCCGCCGCACGAACCCTCTATCGGGTTTCGCCGCTCTCCCAGTGAGCGGGGTTCGCGGGACGGCGTCCGTCGATATCGATCCAGCCGCTGGAGCAGAAGCCGGACTCGACGACGGAAGGATAGAAGACAGGAGCGTGTGAGGAGTCAGACAGCTACACGTAGTCGATACCGTCCCAGGTCGGGCCGCCACCGAGCCACTGGTGGTTCGTCGGGCCGCCGAGGGACTCCTCTTTCCACTCGATCGGCTCCCAGTCGGGCTCGAAGTTGAGGTACCCCGGACCGGCGAAAAGCTCCAGACGGAGTTCGCTCGCGGGGTCTTTCACGTACATACAGTCCGCTCGCGTGATCGCGTGCATCGCCGGCCCGTTGCTGCGGTTGTTGATTTCGAGACCGTACTCGCTGCAGATGTCCGCGGCCGTCCAGAGGTCCTGCAGGCTGTCGAGGTGGAAGGCGACGTGGTGGAACTGCGTGGGGTCCTCGGCGCCCTCCCGGTGGATGGCGATGTCGTGCGGCAGCGGCGTGACCGCGTACCACCAGCCCCAGTACTCGCCGGATTCGGCCTGGTATCGTTCGTTCAGCTGGAAGTTCAGCGTCTCGCGCAGCCACTCGTCGTGTTTGAACGCGTTCTCGCCGGGATCGTTCACGTGGATGTGGTCGATCCGGCGCGGCGCGATGCGGTTGCCGACGGCCTCGCTGTAGACGCGGTTTCCGAGCCCCGACCGCTTGCCCTCGGGGGCGTCGGGCTTCTCGACGTCCCAGTAGAACTCGTAGTTGTGGCCGAACTTGGTGACGCGGATCGCCTCGCCGATGCCGTTCTCCTCACCCGCCTCGACGTAAGTGATTTCCTCGCCGTCGTCTTTCAGTTGCTGTTCGAGTTCGTCCAGCGCCTCGGCGCTCTCGGTTCGGAACGCGAAGTGATCGACGCCCTGCTTCCCGCTTTCGGTGAGACTGAGCGTGTGGTGTTCCCAGTCACGCATTCCGCGAAGATAGGCCGTATCACCGTCGCGTTCGGTGATCTGCATCCCCATCACCTCGTTGAAGAACCACAGCGATTCGTCGAGGTCGGGTGTGTGCGCTGCGACGTGTCCGAGTTTCGCGACAGGGGAGTTTCGTCGTTTCATTGGTTGCTTGCGTCTGCTCTCGTCGGGAGCAATTTTATCAGGCGTGGGTGAAGCACGAAAAAATATTTTCCGGGAAGCCGATTATAGATCGGACCACGATATACGGGGTTTTTTTACGCTGAACGGGGTCGCCGCCGGATCGAGGCCGAACGTTCTTTGGATTCCCCTTCCTCTCGCCGCATAGATGAGCGGCATCCGTGCAGAAATACACATCGGCTCTCCGGCCGACTGCCCGGCCGCCCGGGCGTCGGCGGCAGCGGGCGGGGAGGCCTCGGCGGTGTCGAAATCCGTGCCACGGGACGCCGAGGAACCCATTACCGAGGAGTTCACCCTCAGTGCGGAGGCACCGGCGGAGTCGGTCGAGGCGTCCGTCGACACGGATCTCCGCGAAGTGTTCGCCTCCGGTGAGGGGCGCGTCTACCGGTTCGAGCGTTCACAAACGCGCACGTGTCTCTGTGAGTGCATCGAGCAGTACGACTGTCCGGTCCGGGACGTCTACTCCCGGGACGGCGAACTCACGATCTCGTTTTACGCCCCCGACGTCGACACCCTGCAGTCGGTGGTCGCACAGCTCGACGAGCGGTGGTCGGACGTCGCCGTCCATCGGCTCATCCGATCAGACCACGAGGAAAACGGCCAGGACCTCGTCTTGGTCGATCGGAGCGAACTCACCGATCGCCAGCGGGAAGTACTCCGGACGGCCCACGAGATGGGGTACTTCGAGCATCCCAAGCGCGCAAACGCCGGCGAGGTCGCTGCGGAACTCGGAATCGACCCCTCGACGTTCACCGAGCATCTCGCCGCCGCGCAGGGAAAACTGCTCTCGACGATTCTCGACACCTGAAGCGAAACGTTACTGTCCGGATTCCGACCCGGCGCTCACGAGTTCGTCGTAGCGTGCCCCCGTCTGTTTCAGCGTCTCCGTCGAGTAGAGCCGCTCGTGCTCGAAGGGGAGGTATTCGTCGGCGAGTTCGTCGATCTTGTCGTCGACGGCCGCGCCCTCGCGGCCGTGGATCATCGTGAAGAGGTTGTACGGCCATTCCTGGTTGGGGCGCCGCGGCCGGTGGTAACAGAGGGTCACGTAGGGCAGTTCGCCGACCGCCTCCCCGCGGGCGTCGAGTTCCTCGTCGGGGACGTCCCAGACCACCATACAGTTCGCGTCGAAGCCGGTGACGATGTGGTTGACCACACAGCCCACGCGCTTGATACAGCCGTCCGCGAGTAGCCGTTCGACGGCCTCGACGACCGCGTCGACGTCGGCGTCGATCGCGTCGGCGACGTCGCGGTACGGCGTCGCCGTGAGCGGAAAGCCCTCCTGAATCTCCACGAGTAGCGCGGCCTCCAGTTCCGAGAGCCCGCCGACGGCGTCCTCAGAGATTCGGGTCGCAGACGCGTCCGTGCCGTCGAAACCATCGCCTCCTGCGGTCGCGCTCGCCGCGTCGTCGGTGGCCGGAGGCTCCGAGGGTCCGTCGCCTCCCACGTGCGTCTCGCGCGCGAAGGAGTCGTCGTTGACGACGGGGAACTCCAGATCGATGTAGTAGTCCGTTCGCATCGGGAGATTCAGCACCGAACAGCCGGTTTTCGATTCGATCTCCGCGAGGATCGAATCGCGCTTCTCGCGGGAGGCGGCGGTGACGACGAACCACATATTCCACTCGTGGTCGCGGCGGTAGTTGTGGTTCACCTGCCGGTAGCCGTTGATGATCTCGGCGATCTCCGCGAAGCGATCCTCCGGCGCGGCGACGGCCGCGAGCGTCGAACTGCCGATGACCGGCGGATTCAACACCGCGCCGAAGCGGCGGAAGATACCCCGCTCGCGGAGCCGGCGGACCCGATCGAGTGCCTCGTCCTCGTCGATCCCGAGGTCGTCGGCGACGACACGGAACGGCCGCTCGACGACGGGAAAGCCGCTCTGGTACTCGTCGACGAGCGCGGCGTCGACGTCGTCGAGGTCGGCGCGCCAGTCGTCTTCCAGCGTACTCATTACCCGTCTTTTGGACCGGACGAACCTACCTATTTCGGCCTCGTGCCGCGGGGAGACCCAGCACCTACTGAGAGCCAACAGTTTGAGAATCAGGCGGGCCACTTTTGACGATCCGCCACCAACGGGTCGTTATATGGCGCAAGCGCCGGAGACTGCCGAATTCGGGGAGTGGCCGCTGAAACGACTGATGACCGAAGTCGTCGGGTCGGGCGTCAAGTCCGCCGAGGATATGACGCGCGAGCAGGCGACGGACGCGATGCAGCGAATTCTCGCGGGCGAACCCGACCCCACGACCCTCGGTGCCTTCTGGATCGCCAACCGCTGGAAGCACAACGTCGCCGAGGAACTCGCCGCCTACGCCGATGTGATCGCCGAGGACGTCGTCTCAGCCGAACCCGACGCCGATCCGGTCGACTGCGGCGCGAACTACGACGGCAAGGGCGACACCGCGATTCTCGGCGCCGCGGCGGGCATCGTCGCCGCGGGTGCGGGCACGCCTGTCGTCGTCCACTCCGGGGACCGGGTCCCGACGCAGAAACAGGACGCGTACAAGCACGTGCTCGACGAACTCGGGGTCCGTACCGAGATCGAACCGACCGAGAGCGCCGCGATGGTCGACGAGACCGGGTTCGGATTCTACTACCAGCCGGAGTTCGCGCCGCACGTCCACGACCTGTGGGACCGCCGCGACCAGGTCGGCGTTCGGACGTTCCTCAACACCGTCGAGACGATCGCGAACCCCGCGAACGCAGACGTCCACCTGGGCTCGTTCTACCATCTCGCCTTCGCGAAGAAGATCGTCGAGACCTTCGAGAAAATGGAGTCTGACGACCCCCGCCGGGTCGTGATGTTCCAGGGGATGGAGGGGTACGACGACATCCGCCCGGGCTACACGAAGGTCGGCGAGTTCACCGACGGCGAGTTCACCGACTACGAGATCGAGACGCCCGAGTACGGGATGGACTTCGAGTACGAGGACCTGGAAGTCGATCCCGACGACGTCGCCGGCGACTCCGCACGGCTCACCGAGGAGATCGTCGCGGGCGAGCGCGACGACCACTTCGCCGACGCGGTCGCGGTCAACGCCGCGTTCCGGATCTACGCCCGCGAGGACGCCCAGACGCTCGACGAGGGGCTCGAACTGGCCCGCGAGAGCATCGACTCCGGGGCTGCGGCCGCCGTCCTCGAAGATCTCCGCGCGTTCTGAAGGGCGCATTCTGGGGGCACATTCCCTCACCATCTGTCGGCCGTCGGGGGGACCGGCGTCATTCGCCAGCCACCGACAGCCAACAGTATATATACGATCCCGACCCAGGAGTGGGTATGTCCGAACTCGATCTGTACGACGAGGCGCGCGCGAACCTCGACCCCGCAGAGGGCGAGGTCACGACCGCGGAACTGGTGGTCACAGACGACGTGCTCGTGAAGGCGTTCGCGCTCGGCCCGGGTGCCGAACTCGACCCCCACGAACACGGAGAGAGCACGAACGTCTTCCACATCCTCGAAGGCGAGGTCGTCGTCGTTCGCGAGGACGAGGAAGAACTCGTTGCGGCGCCGGGTGTCGTCCGCCACGACCGCGGTGTCGAACACGGCGCGCGCAACGAGTCCGACGACGTCGCCCTCTTCACCGCGAGCCTCTGCCCGCTCCCCTAATCACGAGACTGCACCCGGGTGTTGGAGCGCGCCGGCGAAGCGCCGCTTCCGACACCGGGTCCGATTGCCACGGTCGAAATCCCCAACCGCCCGCTCCCGGTAGCGGATAGTGATGAGACGCGCCCGCGTCGCGGCCGGCGGCCGACTCCACTTCGGCTTCCAGAACCTGAGTCTGGCACACGAGCGCCTCTACGGCAGCCTCGGAGTCGCCCTCGACGAGCCCCGAACCGTCGTCGTCGCCGAGCCTGCGGATAGTGTCGAGTGTCGCGATACGACCGGAGGAGGACCCATAGCCGCGATCCCCCAGTACACCGAACGTGTGGTCGAGATTCTCGACGTTCCGGGTGCCGCGGTTCGCGTCGAATCGGCGCTCCCGCGGCACGTCGGTCTCGGCAGCGGGACGAAACTCGCGCTGTCGCTCCTCGAAGCGATCGGCCGCGCGTACGGCCGCGATCCGGACATCCGACGGCTTGCGCCGGAACTCGGTCGGGGCGGGCGGTCGGGTGTCGGCGTCGGGACCTTCCGCCGCGGCGGGTTCGTCGTCGACGGCGGTCACCCGTCGGCACGGTTTACGCCCGATCGGCCGGCTGACGGCGCGTGGGAGGTGCCAGCGGTCAGCGTCCGGCGGGCGATACCGGACGAGTGGCGGTTTCTGCTCGTCGTGCCCGACGTCGAACCGGGACGCAACGGCGACGACGAGGACGGGAGCATCCGCGCGGTAATCCAGCAGGCAGACCCGGGGGTCGCCGACCGGATCGCGGGCGAGGTGACCCGCCGACTACTGCCGGCAGTCGCCGAAGAGGACGCAGTGCGCTTCGGTGCGGCGGTCGAGACCATCGGGCGCCTGAACGGGCAGTGGTACACGGACGAGCAGGGCGGCGTCTACCGGTCGCCGGTCGATCGCGTCGTGGACGCACTCGGCGATCACCCCGCGTGCTACGGTGTCGGCCAGTCCTCTTGGGGTCCGTGCGTATACGCCGTCACCGACCGCGACCGTGCGGCGGCGGCCCGCGACGCCGGAGAGTCCGCGCTCGACGCCGCGGGCCTGGACGGCGAGGTGCGTGTCGTCGCCGGCCGCAACGACGGCGCTACAGTTGATCTCACCGGGATTTCGGCGGGAGATACGGGTCGGAGCGCCCGAAACGATTAACGGCGCCGGAGGCGACGCTTCGGTATGGATCGCATCCCGTTTGGCGTCTCCCGCTTCGACGGCGTCGTCGACGGCGGCGCCCCACCCGGGACAGTAGTGCTCCTCGTCGGCGAACCCGGCGCCGGCGCGAGGGAGTTTATGTACACGAGCGTGACGATGAACGCGGTCGCTCACACCGACCGGGAGCTTTTCGACCTCCACTACGGCGACCTCCACGAGGACGCCACGCTCCCGCCGGAGGTCCATTACCTCTCGTTCACCGACGACGAGTCGAACATCCGCCGGGAGATCTCCTACGTGCTGGAGGACGACCTCGTCTCCGCGGCGGTCGACCGCGTCACGGTCCGCGACTTCTCCCCCGAGTATTTCCAGCTGAGCCCGGTCCCGCGGCAGTGGTATATGGGCAAGACGACCGCCCTCCGCGATCTGAGCGGCACGGAGGGCCGCACGGACGTCCTGACGGCACTCGGACAGTATCTCAACCGCCACGCGGCGGGGAACCTCGTCGCCATCGATTCGATCACGGATCTCGTGGCGGGCATCTCCGACGAGATGACGTGGAACGACATCGCGATGCTGGTTCGGGGACTCGCGAAGGCTGCACACGGCTGGGGTGGGCTCATCCTCGCGTACGTCAGCCGGGCGACGCTCGAACCCACCCAGCTGGGCCATCTGATGGACGCCGCCGACGGGACCCTCACCTTCGAGTGGGAGTCCGGGGGCTCGAAGCGCGCCCGGACGATGGTCGTCCAGGAGTTCCAGGGCGTGCTCTCGCAGATCGAACGCGAGAACATCGTCCGCTTCGAGACGGAGATCCACGAGGGCGGATTCGACGTGAGTGACGTGCGGAAGATCCGCTGAAGCGGGGAGAGGCGTCTCTGACCCCGCGTGCTTCACTCCTCGACGACGTCGATGCCGCGGATCTCGAACCGCGCGCCCCCGTCGGTCCCGTCGGTCGCGTGGATATCCCATCCGTGGGCCTCGGCGCACTGCTTGGCGATCGACAGCCCGAACCCCGTGCCATCGTCCGTCGTCGAGTAGCCGTACTCGAAGACGCGGTCGCGATCCTCGGCCGGGATTCCGGGTCCGTCGTCCTCGACGTAGAACCCGGGCTCGTCCGAAAGGAGACCGACCGTCACCGTCGTTTCCTCACCTCCGTGTTCGACGGCGTCCCCCTGAGCGTCGGAAGGAGGGTCCGTCGAACCGTCTTCGCCGGCGTCCCCCTGAGCGTCCGAAAGGGGGCTCGTCGACCCGTGTTCGACGGCGTTACCGAGGAGGTTCTCCAGCAACTGCCTGAGTTGCGTCTCGTCGGCACGGATCGTGACGTCTCCTGTGACATCGAGCGTCGCCCCGGTCGTATCGACGTTGTTCCAGGTCTGCTCGACGAACGGCGCCAGATCGATCGAGACCAACTCGACGGCCGTTTCGCGGTCGCGAGCGAGCGTCAGGAGGTCCTCGATCAGCGTCTCCATCCGCTCGTGAGCGCGGGCGACCCGGTCGAGGTCGTCGCTGTCGCAGGACTCCCGGAAGAGTTCCAGCCCGCCTTTTGCCACGCTCAGCGGATTGCGGAGGTCGTGAGACACGACGCTCGCGAACTCCTGTAACCGGGCGTTCTGTCGGGTCAGTTCCCGCTCACGCTCGCGGAGCCGGCCGGTCCGCTGGACCTGTTCGAGCGCGGCTGCGAGCGTCACCGAGAGGAGTTCGCCGAGCACCACATCAGCTTCGTCGAAGGCATCGGGCGTCGACGACCCGGCGATCAGGATTCCGTGCTCGCCGAGCGGGAGGTGCAGTTCGCTCCGAATCGGCGTCTCCGGATTATACTGGTCTTCGTCCGTTCGGATGTCGTCGATGGCGGTCGGCTCGCCCTGCTCGAACACGCGCCACGCGATGCTCTCGTCGCCGGTGAACGTCGGCACTTCCCCGATCAGATCGAAGACCTCATCGGTGGCGGCGATCGGAACCAACGCCCCGTCCTCGTGGAGATGGATCGCGTTCGCATCGAGGCCCAGCACTGATGCCGCCGCCTCGACGCCGATCTCGGCGACCTCCTCGCGGGTTTCTGCCGCCATCAGCTCACGTGCCGTTCCGTTGAGCGCTTCGAGCCGCTCGGCGCGTTCCGTGCGGTCCGTGACGTCGTAGTACACCCACAGGTGGCCTTTGCCTTCCGGCAGTTCGATCGGGCGGTAGTTCCGTTCGAGCGTGCGCCCGTCGTCGAACACCACCTCGTCGTTCCAGACGGGTTCTCCACCTCTGATGCGGCGATTGATCTCCGAAACGAACCCCTCCGGATCTTCGAGGCGGTCGCTCACCTCCCACGCGAACGCCTCGCAGTCGGCGCCGGTCATCTCCTCGGGAGATCCGGACAACTCGAACAGCTCGAGCAGCCGCTCGTTGATCCGCAGTACGGAGCGGGTTTCGTCTTCCACCAGGATGCCGACCGGAAGCGTCTCGAAGAGCGACGTGCGCACGGCGCTCGATCGACGGAGCTCCGCCTGCCGACGCCGTTCCTCGGTCACGTCCTCGAACTGCGAGAAGATGGTGATGACCTCGCCGTCCTCGTCGGTGACGACGTGGTTGTGCCACACGCAGAGCCGCCGTTCGCCGTCATTCCGGACGATTTCGTTGACGCTGTGGTAGCCGCCCTGATCCGCCAGCAGTTGCCGCTCTACCTCGGCGACGTGGCGCTTTTCTTCCTCGGGGACGATCGGCAGCCACGTCCCGCCGACGAGTTCGTCGACGTCGTAGCCGGTGATCTCCGTTGCGGCCTCGTTTACCCGCACGATCTCGAACGACTCGTCGTACTCGATGGTGCCCAGCGGCGACTGCTCGATGAACTTCGAGAGCCGCTTTTGGCTCTCGGCCAGCGCCCGCCGAGAGCGGTGCTGTTCGACGGCGTTTTTGATCCGGTTCGCCAGGACGGTGTACTGGTCTGTCCCGGTCTCCTTCTGGAGGTAGTCGGTTACGCCGGCGGAAATGGCGTCGCTTGCGACTTCCTCGGAGCCCTTGCCGGTGAAGAGCACGAACGGGATCTCCGGATCGAGGTTTCGGATCCGTTCGAGTAGTTCGACCCCGTTCATCTCGGGCATCTCGTAGTCGCTGACGACGCAGTCGAAGGCGGTCGATTCGAACCGGCCGAGTGCCTCACTCGGACTCGTGGCGGTCTCCACAGCGAACGATTCGTCGATCCGCGTCAGAAACGAGGCGGTCAGATCGACGAACGCGGGATCGTCGTCGAGGTGCAGGACCCGGATCTCGTCGGCGAACTCCGCAGAGAGATCCCCGATCCCCGTCTCGGCCATACTCCGTGTAGAGAAACGTGATAAAAATACCTTCGCACCGGTGCAAGCGAGGGCCGTAGCTCTTTGGCCCTCGCGTTCGATTGTCGGGTATGCTCACGGCGCTCCGTCGGCTGGGACTCGAAGTCGCGGATCTCGATTCGGCCCGCGCGTTTTACGAGGAACGCTTGGGACTTGCTCCACAGACAGGCGACGGCGACGCGGCGTCGACAGATACCGGGGCGGAGGCCGCCGACTATGCGGTCGGAGCGACGACGCTCCGCCTCCGTCGGCCGACCGATCGACCGCGCGGCGGGGTTCACACCCATTACGCGTTCGCGACGACCCCGGCGGCCTACAGCCGATGGGTGCAGCGACTGGCCGATCTCGACCCCGTCGAGTTCTCTTTCGGCACAACCGACTCCCTGTACGTCGACGATCCCGCGGGCCACTGCGTGGAGATCGGGAGCGTTGATCGCAGCGGTGCGGGAGCGCACGAACACGGCGGGAGCGACGGAACCGGAGAGGGCGACGACCCAGCCACCGGAGCGGCACCCCCACTCACGGGAATCTTCGAGGTGGTGCTGGAGGTGATCGATCTCGCGGCCGCCGAGGAGCGCTACCGACGGCTCGGCTTCGAGGTCGTCGACCGCGGCGACGAACGGCGGCGGGTCCGGCTCTCGGGGCCGGTCGATCTCGAACTGTGGGAGCCGCAACTGGGAATCGCCGACGGCCGCGGCGGGCTCCACGTGGACCTGGCGTTCGAGACCACCAACCCCGACGCGGCGGTCGAGGCGGGCGCGCCCTGGCGGACGGGGCCGTACCCCGTCGACGGCGGTCTCCGGGTGGTTGACGACGACGGCCACGTGTTGACGTTTCTCCGGCCGGGGCAGTAGTAGAGAGAACTCCCGCTCCCTGATGGACGGTCCGCCTCGCGGACGACCACGGCGTAACAGCCGCTCCGACAGCGGTAAAAGCCGTGACGCGGTAGGGGAGTCAAATGAGTCAGGAAGCGGCCGGGGAAGGTCGCGTCCGCGTGGTCGGGACGGCACACGTCTCCGAGGAGAGCGTCCGCGAGGTCGAGGAGACGATCGAGGCCGAGCGTCCCGACGTCGTCGCCGTCGAACTCGACGAGGGGCGGTACCGCCAATTAAAAGGCGGCGAGCCGGACGACATCGAGCCCGGTGACCTCCTCAGCGGCAACACGGTATTTCAGTTCATCGCCTACTGGATGCTGTCGTACGTGCAGGCGCGCCTGGGCGACCGGTTCGACGTAACGCCCGGTGCGGATATGCTCGCCGCCGTCGAGACCGCCGAGGACCTCGGCATCGACGTCGCGCTCGTGGACCGCGACATCAACGAGACGATGCGGCGGTTCTGGTCGCGGATGAGCTTCGTCGAGAAACTGCAGATGATCGGCGGCCTGGCGTTCGGCATCGGCGACAGTCGGGGTGTCGGCCTCGCCGGCGGAGTCATCCTCGGCGTGTTACTCGGCCCGCTCGTGGCGATCTTCGGCGGGAGCGTCGGGCTGGGTCTTCCCCTCCTCTCGCGGATTACGGGCGGCGTCGTCGTCGCCGTCGGCGTCGCCGCCGCGATCTGGGTCTTCGGCTCCTCGGTACTTTCGACGGAGGATCGGCTGCTCGCAGCGCTCGCGGCCGGGATTGCGATCGGCGGGATCGGCGGCGTCGGCTTCGGACTCGCGGCACCGGTCGTCGACGCGCTGGGCGATTTCACCGTCCGCGTCGTGGGGAGTATGGCGGTCGGGATCGTCGGCGGCCTGTTCGTCGGTGGCGTCATCGGCCAGTTCGCGGCGGTATTCGGGGCCGCGGAGGTCGACGACGTCGAAGAGCTCGACATGTCGCGGATGACCGACACCGACGTCGTGACCGCGATGATGGAGGAGTTCCGGCAGTTCTCGCCCGGTGGCGCAGCGGCGCTCATCGACGAACGGGACGCGTTCATCGCGTACAAACTGGTCGCGCTCCGGCAGTCAGGCGCAGACGTGCTGGCGATCGTCGGCGCGGGCCACCGCGAGGGGATCGAACGCTATCTGGAGCACCCCGAGGAACTCCCGCCGATGGCCTCGCTGACGGGAACGGACGGCGGCGGGATCCCGTGGGGGAAGGTCGTCGGCACTGCCATCTCGGTGGTGGTGATCGGCTTCTTCGTGCTCCTGGCGCTGTCGTCGGCCGGCGACGACACCCTGCTCCGACTGTTCGGCGCGTGGTTCCTCGTCAACGGGCTGTTCGCCGCGGGGCTGGCGAAGGCCGCGGGCGCGCGGTGGTCCTCCTCGATCGTCGGCGGCGCGGTGGCGTGGATGACGTCGATCAATCCGTTTCTGGCACCAGGCTGGTTCGCGGGCTATATGGAACTCCGGCACGATCCGGTGAACATCTCCGACATCAGCACGCTCAACGACCTCCTGGCCGACGAGGAGAAGCCGATCGGCGACCTCGTCGAGGAGATGTTTTCGGTGCCGCTGTTCCGCCTCATCATCGTCGTCGCCGCGACGAACATCGGGAGCATCGTCGCCTCGGCGCTGTTCGTCGCGTACCTGCTGCCGCTTTTCGCCCTCGATCTCGGCGGGGCGGCCGGCGTGACGCGACTGCTCTTCGAGGGCGCACGGAACGGCTGGGAGATCCTCTGGGGGTCGGTGGCGTAATGGACGTCGCCAACCTCTCGTTTAGCTCCCGGGAAATCCGGGATCTCGCCGCCGCGTGGATCGCTCTCGGCGTCGCGTTCGCGCTCTTCTTCGCCGGCGGGGGCCAGCGCGCGGTGCTCGGTATCCTCGAAGGGGGAATCGTCGGCCCCGTGCTCGTCAGCCTGCTGTCAGCGGGCGTCGGCTTTCTTTTCCACGAAATCGCCCACAAGGTCGTCGCCGTTCGGTTCGGGCAGGTCGCGGAGTTCCGCGCCGACTACGGAATGCTGTTTCTCGCGGTGGTGAGCGCCCTCGCCGGGTTCATCTTCGCGGCTCCCGGCGCTGTCCACCACCGGGGACGGCTGACCGCGCGCGAACACGGCCTCATCGCGCTGGCCGGTCCGGCGACGAACGCCGTGCTCGCGGCGATCTTCCTGCCGGTGTTTCTGATCGGCACCACGGTCGGTGCCGAATTCCTGGCGCTCGTCGGGTCACGCGGGCTCATAATCAACCTCTTCCTGGCGGCGTTCAATATGCTCCCGTTCGGCCCGCTCGACGGGAAGACCGTGCTCGGCTGGAGTAAATCCGTCTTCGTGGCGTTCTTCGTGCCCGCGATACTTCTCACTGCGGGCGCCTTTGTCGTCGGGTTCGGCTTCTAGGGCGGAGCCGTCGTTCGTCGGACGTTGAGAGAACGCAAGGCCGTTACGACCGTTCGTTCACGCCAGCTACGGGGAGGGATCGTAGTCGTGGCCGAGGACGAACGCGAGGGCGTTGATCGCGACGAGGGCGACAAAGAGGAACAGCTCTCCGCCGGTCAGCCCGCCCAAAAGCAGCGGGAAGTACGTGAAGGGGAGGACGATCGCAGCCCAGAAGCTCACGACTGTGAGACCCTGGAGGCTCGTTCTGACTGCGGTGTTTGCGACGCTAAAGCCGCGACGGAGGGAGTCACGTTCGAGGGAGGACTCGAGGGAGCGGGGGACACTTGACATCTGTTTCGCCTCACTACCCCATAGGAGAGACAACCACATATAATGCCCAGAGCGTTCAGTCGTTTCGTGACGGTTTATCGGGGGTTATAGACTTTTTACCGATGTTTTAATACTCTCTCTGAACGGCCGATAAAGTTTAAAACGTCTTCTAAAACTGTAACTCGGATTCGGTGAGCTATCGGCCCCTGCTGGCCACCAGTTTCGAATCCGCGGTCGTCGGTCCCCGGAGACGCGGGCGGCAAGACGTCGTCGACGCTGTGAGGCGTAGACGCTCGGCACCGATCCCCGATCGACCGCCTCGCGTCCGAGACCGGACGTATTTTCTCCCTCGGCCGCGGGAATTCGGATATGACCGAGGAGGCGGTTGACGGCGGCACAGGATCCGACGGGGAAGAACTGACCTACGCCGAGGCGGGTGTCGACATCGAAGCGAGTGAGGCGGCGACGGCGGCGCTGATCGGCGCGGTCGGCGAGAGCGAGGGCGATTACGCCGGCCTGCTCGATATCGGCGACCGCTATCTCGCGCTCGCGACCGACGGCGTCGGGACGAAACTGCTCGTCGCGGAGGCGCTCTCCGACTACTCGACGGTCGGGATCGACTGCATCGCGATGAACGCAAACGACCTCGTCGCCGCCGGCGTCCGTCCGGTCGCGTTCGTCGACTACCTCGCTGTGGACGAACCCGACGAGACGTTTTCCGAGCAGATCGGCGAGGGGCTCCGCGCCGGCGCCGACGAAGCCGACCTCGAACTCGTCGGCGGCGAGACGGCTGTGATGCCGGAGGTGATCAAGGGGCTCGATCTGGCGGGGACCTGCGCCGGCCTGGCCGCGAAGGACGCTATCTTCGCTGGCGAGGCCGAACCGGGCGACGCGCTGGTCGGCTTCCCCTCCTCGGGGATCCACTCGAACGGCCTGACGCTCGCGCGGACCGCGGTCACGCGCGACTACGAGTACACCGATCCCTGTCCGTTCGGCGAGTACGACACGCTCGGCGCGGCGCTGCTCGAACCGACGCGGCTCTATACCCACCTACTCGATCCGATGCGGGAACACGACGTCAGGGCCGCCGCCCACGTCACCGGTGGCGGCTGGACGAACCTCGAACGGCTGGGCAATCACCGCTACGTCGTCGACGACGCTTTCGCTCCGCAGCCGGTTTTCGAGTTCGTCCAGTCGGAGGGGAACGTCTCCGACGAGGAGATGCACCGGACGTTCAATATGGGTACGGGCTTCGTCTGTGCGCTCGCTCCCGACGACGCAGAAGCGCTGGCCGACGCGACCGACGGCCGCGTGATCGGTCGCGTCGAGGCGGGAGAAGGAGTCTCGATCCGCGGACTGGAACTCTGAGTGCGGCGGTGAAGTCCCTCGGAGTCAAGCCCCGAGGCCTCGCCTTATTTCTTCTGTCGACGGCGCCGCTACAGGTGGGCGGCGACGTCGGCTTCGGTGATGATCCCGATCGTCTCGCCGCCTTCGACCACGAGCACGGCCGAGTGGTGATCCAGCGCCGCGTCGATCTCTTCGAGCGTTGCCGACCGCTCGACGGTCGTGACGGATTCGCGCATCACGTCGGCGACCGGCAGCGTGCCGACGTCTTCGCCCTCCTGGGCGTGCCGGATGTCGCTGTTGGAGATGAGGCCGACCGGCCGGCCGTCGCGGATGACGGGCAACTGCGAGAACCCCTCATCGAGCATCACGTCCCGCGCGAAGCGGACCGAATCGTCTGGCGCGACGCTCACGACGTTCTCGTTCATCAGGTCGTCGGCGCGAACGATGCCGCCCTCGGCTTCCTCGAGGGCGTTGACGATTCGCCGAAGCGTGGACAGCCGTGGGTCGACGTCGCCGCCCTCGATCCGCGCGATGAGCGGCTGGGAGACGCCGGCTGTCTCTGCGAGGGTGCTCTGGGTCAGGTCTAACTCCGTGCGACGCTGCCGCAGATCCTCCGGGGTCGGGAGCTCCATACTGCTAATTACCCGAAGTTATACGAAAGTGTTTCGGGCGCGTCCCGCTCGCGGGGTCACTCGTCGGAGTAGACCCGGGTGTCGTCCTCGTCCTCCTCGTCGGCCTCGGTCTCGATCACTTCGATCACGGAGAGCGGGACGTCCCGAAGCGCGCCGCCGACTTCGCTTTTCGCAATGCGGGAGGCGTGTTCCTCGCTGTCGGCGTTGAACACGTCGATCTCTAAGACGAGACCGACCAGGGCCGTGTTGGCGGCGATGAACGCCGAGTCGAACGGCTCTCCGCAGGCGGGACACGGCGTCGCCCCCACTTCGACCTCGACGTACTCCTTGTTCTTGTCGTTCAGTCGCTTGCCGGCCTCGCTGACAGCGACGCCGATCGCGTCGTCGATGTCCTCGACGTCGCGGACCAGCCACGCGGCCTCCATCGCGACGAGATAGTTGCTCATACGCTCTCGACGTGCCGTGGGGTTTCGTGTCTTGTGGTTTGCGCGTGTCGGAGATGGATACAGTCGGTTTGCGTCAGCTCGGCGTGACGAAGTGCTCGCCACAGGTGCTTCCGGGGGAATCGCCAGACGTCCGTTCGGGAGGGTCGCCGAGCGCGTACGCCACGTCGATACTGCTCATAACTTATGCGAACGAGCGGTGCAAATGACTGCGCTCTTACGACACCAATCGACCCAGTCGACTTCGGTGGTCGTCGGACCGGACCAGCAAGTAGAACCGCATCACAGCGTCGACGCTATTCCGATCGACGGCCGGAAAGAGTTATATACTCCCGTCGCTCCTGACCGAGCAAGCCGATGATGAATGACCTGCACCGGGGCGCGGCCTTCCTGCTGTACCAGACGACGCTGCTTTTCGGTATCCTGGCGATGCCGATCGCGCTGTTCGCGCGACGACTGGGGCTGACGCTCCCGGTCCGCACGCTGATCGAGACCGCCGAACGGACCTACGAACGCACGGACGGCCACCGCCGTCACCGCTGACTGGACGCCGACGCTTTTTCCGCGGGGTCGACGGACCCGTAGTCCCCTGTCTAGGAATGGAAGACACCGATACGGGCAACCCCGGAGGGAAGGGTGGCATTTATCTGCGGCGGGCAACTACCCCAGGTAATGCGTACCCCCACGAGCGACGACGCCTCGGGACGTCTCGATCCGCTGAACGGCGAGCACGCTGACGTGTTCTCGCCAGAACTCGGCGAGTTCACCAACGCGGAACACCGTGCAGAGCAGATGAGCGACAAGGAGACGAAGACCGGGACGACCACCGTCGGGCTGAAAACGTCCGAGGGGGTCGTCCTCGCGACGGACATGCGCGCCAGCCTCGGACGGATGGTGTCCTCGAAGAACGTCCAGAAGGTCGAGGAGATCCACCCCAGGGGCGCACTGACCATCGCGGGGTCGGTCTCGGCCGCCCAGTCCCTTATCAGTTCCATCCGCGCTGAGGTCCGTCTCTACGAGGCCCGACGCGGCGAGGATATGAGTATGCAGGCGCTGTCGACGCTCCTCGGGAACTTCCTGCGGTCGGGCGCGTTCTTCATCGTCCAGCCGATCCTCGGCGGCGTCGACGAAGAAGGACCTCATATCTACAGCATCGATCCCGCCGGCTCGATCCTCGAAGAGGAGTACACCGTCACCGGGTCGGGCAGCCAGTACGCTCTCGGTGTCCTCGAACAGGAGTACGACGAGGAACTGTCGATCGAGGAGGCAAAGAGCGTCGCCGCCCACGCGATCGACAGCGCCGTCGAGCGCGACCTCGCGTCCGGCAACGGGATGAACGTCTGTGTCGTCACCGAGGAAGGCGTCGAGATCACCCAGCACAAGGACTTCGAGGAGCTCCTGTAAAGCGCGCCGCTGCGGTTGAGCGCGGTCGATTTCTCCCGAACAGTCGGAATCGCGGCACGAACCGTACCGGGACGTGGCCGAACCCCTGTTTTCAGAGCCAGTCCGTAAACGATCCGTCCAGAAGCGTCTCCCGCTGATTCCGCACGTAGTCGCGCTGCATCTCCCAGACGGCGTCCTCGAAGGCCGCGCCGTCGGCGAGGTACTCTCTGACGCGGGCGATCTTCCAGTCGGCCGGCGTCGTCCCCCGTTCCACCCGCGCTCTGAGCGGTTCGACGTGCCGCTCGGCCTCCGATTCCGAACACCCGGCGGCCGTGAGCCCGTCGATCGCGTGTGCGAAGATGTCCTCGTACACTCGCTCCGTCTCGACGGTCTCGGCGCCGTCGTTGCAGATCCACCGCTGGCCGCTGTCGAGGCCGCCCCGCATCGCGGCGTAGAAGTTCTCGCGGGCGGTCGACCACTGCTGGTCGGTCGCGGGGTGCTGGCGGCGCGGGAGGCTCTCCATCAACCCGGCGAAGGTAGCCTGGAACGCGAGCGAGTCCCGAACGGTCGGCTGTGCGGCGATCGGCCGGAACTCGATACGGGCGTTCGCCGACGAGCGGGACGCGCCGTCGAACACCGGACGCACCCAGCGCCAGTAGGTGCCGTGCTTGCGGCGGAGGGTCGCGAACTCGTCGTCGAAGCGGTTCCCCGTCGGGACCGGCATCGGGACGACCGTGGCGTCGCCGGCGACCCGGTCGACGGCCTCCTCGACGCTGTCGAGGTCCTGCGGGAAGCGCACCTTCTCGACGCCGTCGTTGTTGAGTACCGACTCGAAGACCAGGATCCGGTTCTCGGCGTAGCCGTCCGCGAGAATCTTTCCGGCCCCGACGTCGTCGTAGAGGTCCGGCGGGAAAAACGGGGAGTTCGTCGCCAGCGCCAGAAGCGGCCCGGCGACCCGGAGCGCGTAGTTGAAGTACGTCGGGAGGTCGGCGGCGTGAGCCACCTGGTAGTGCGGCTGGATCGAGGTGATGAGCGACTCGGGCATCACCGTATCGGCCGAGAGTGAGACGTTGGGCGCGTCGATGGTCATCTCCTCCGGCGCGGCGGGACCGTTCGCCATCGCGTGATACCGCTCGGAGCCGCTCATATTCGTCGCGATCCGGACGCCCTCGGCCTCGACGCTGTCGGTCAGGTAACCGCTGGCAGTCTCGGCGGCCGGGGGAATCGTCCACATCCCGTCGCTCACCAGCCGGATTCCCTCGGCGCTCGTACATTCCTGCGCCGCCGCGAGGCGGGCGCGGACCTCCGACGCCTGGGCCCGCAGGCCGTCGGGGTTCAGCGGCTGTGGGTTGGTCGTCATCTCGGCGTTGTGGAGGCCCAGTTCCTTCTCGAAACCGATGAGTTCCAGGAGCCGCCGCGGTACACGCATCAGCGCATAGATACCCGCGTCGTCGGACGCTTCCCACCGGCCGTCGGCGACGGCGTAGAACTCGTACTCGAGTCCCACGATCGACTGGTGGTTGTCGAACGTCCCCTCGTGGAGTTCGGACTTCACCATATCGGCCTCCGTCCGCGCTTTTGCCTCGAACTCCTCAACGTCGACAGCGAGTGCGTCCCGGACCGACGCCGCCAGGTCCTCGGTCATAGCCAATCGTGGGCAATCGGAAGTCTTCAATCCCGCGCTTCGTGCACTAGGAGTCACTTCCCCGGACGGAGCCACCGCGACGAGTCGGGGGACTCTTGTCCGACGCGCCGAAACGAGCGCCCGATGCAGTTCGCCGAGTTCGCCGCACGCGCCGCCGACTTAGAGGAGGAACCGGGCGACCTCGCGACAATCGCGGCGGTCGCAAACCTCCTCGCCCACACCGACGAAGATCTGTCAACCGTCGTGCGGTTCCTTCTGGGACGGGTCTATCCTGCCTGGGACCCGACGACACTCGATATTGGCCCCGCCCTCCTTCAGGCGGCCATCGCCAAGGCCGCGGGGCCGAACGTCGACGCCGCGGACGTGGAGGCCGAACTCGCGGCTGTCGGGGAGATCGGCGCCGTTGCCGAGGGCTACGACTTCGGCGGCCAGCGCGGGCTCGGGGCCTTCACCGACGGACAGAGCGGAGGGGGAAGCGCCGGAAGCGACCTCTCCGTCGCCGAGGTCGACGAACGGCTCCGTTCGATCGCGACAGCCGCGGGCGAAGGAAGCGAGAGTCGACAGCTCGATATCCTCTTCGGGCTGTTCAACAGCGCCTCCCCGACGGAAGCGAAGTTTCTCGCCCGAATGGTGCTCGGCGAGATGCGGATCGGTGTCGGCGAGGGGACGGTCCGGGACGCCGTCGCCGCCGCGTATCTCGATTCAGACGAGGAGACCAGCAGAAGCGACGGGGATGTCGACGAAGACGACGACAATGCATCCGAGCACGACGGTGGGGCCGAGGCGGAGCACACCCGCCAGACCGACGATGCGGTCGCCACGGTCGAGCGCGCGCTGCAGGTCTCGAACGACTACGGAATGGTCGCTCGCGTCGCCCGCGAAGAGGGCCGCGAGGGACTCGACGCGATCGGCCTCGAGGTCGGCCGCCCGGTACAGGCGATGCTCGCACAGGCCGGCGAGGCGACGGAGGCGATCGAGGCGTGGGACGAGGCGGTCGTGGAGACGAAGTTCGACGGCGCACGGGTCCAGGTGCACTACGACGGCGAGACGACGGCGCTCTTCTCGCGGAATATGGACGACGTCACCGATCCACTGCCGGAGGTCGTGGAGTTCGTCGAGTCGGCTATCGACGTCCCGGTCGTTCTCGACGGAGAGGTCGTTGCGGTCGACGGCGAGGGGACGCCGCTGCCGTTCCAGGAGGTGCTCCGCCGGTTCCGCCGGAAGTACGACGTCGAGCGGATGCGCGAGGAGGTCCGCGTGGAACTCCGCGCGTTCGACTGCCTCCACGTCGACGGCCAGGATCTGCTGGACGCGCCGCTCACCGACCGGCTGGACCGACTCGACGACCTGCTCGGAGATACCGACGCCGTCGCCGATCCGACGATCACGGACGATCCCGCGGAGATCGAAGTGATCGAGGAGGACGCACTCGCGGCGGGCCACGAGGGGGTGATGCTGAAAGATCCCGACTCGACGTACGCGCCGGGAAAGCGCGGGCGGAACTGGCTGAAACGGAAGCCGGACGTCGAGACCCTCGATCTGGTCGTGACCGGCGCGGAGTGGGGCGAGGGACGGCGCGCGAACCTCCTCGGGACGTTTCTCCTGTCGGCGCGGGTCGACGGCGGAGAGTATCAGACCATCGGGAAGGTCGCGACCGGGATCACCGACGAGGAACTCGAAGCACTGACCGAACGACTGGAACCGCACGTCGTGACCGAAGAGGGCCAGACGGTGTCGATCGAGCCCGCGGTCGTCTTCGAGGTCGGCTACGAGGAGATCCAGCGCTCGCCGACGTACTCCTCGGGCTACGCGCTCCGCTTTCCCCGGTTCGTGACCGTGCGCGACGACAAATCGCCCGCCGACGCCGACAGCCTCGAACGAGTCGAGCGGCTCGCGGACGGAGAATAGAACGAAGCGCGGCCCAGCGACGACCGGACTACACGACGCCCATCGCCGACAGCCGCTCGGGGAGATACGTTTCCGTCACGAAATCCAGTCCGCGGGACGCCAGTGACTGCTGTTCGGCCTTCTTCTCGATGTCGAGCTGGAGTTCGATCTGCTCGCTCCAGTAGTCGGTCTGGAACCGCGGATCCTCCAGTTCCGACTCCAGGGCGTTGATGTCCGAATCCGCCAGGGGATCGGTCGGGAGATCGTACTCCACGATGTCCTCCGGCTGGATGCCGACGAAGCGCGCCTCCGGCGTCGCGAGATACTCCGAGAGGTGCGCAGATTTGATCGAGCCGTACGCGACCGAGCCGTAGATCCGGTAGGACCACGGGTCGCCGTCTGTGAAGACCACGACCGGGAGGTCGAGTTCGTCGTGGAGCCGCTTCGTGATCCGCCGGGTCGCCCGCGCGGGCTGACCCTTCAGGTGGACGACCAGGCAGTTGTACTCCTCGTCGAAGCCGTTCTCGACGAGCCGATCGCGCATCCCGCCGGTCTCCACACAGAGGACGAAGTCGATGTCGTGGTCCAGGAAGTCGATCGTGTCGGGGTTGTTCGGGATCTGGTAGCCGCCCTCGCCGACGTCCTCCTGACAGTGGATCTCCCGCTCGCCGCGTCGGGTCTGCTCGCGGAGCTCCAGCGGCCCCATCAGGGTTGCGCCCGACTCCTCGGGCCGCATATGGAAGTCCTCGCGGGTGACCTCCGCGACGATTTCCAGATCCTCGATGAGCTGGTTCGACTCGTCCTGGCTGGAGAACTGCGCCTCCTCGTTGTCCCACGACTCCGAGAGGTAATACAGCTCACGCAACGTCGAGGAGCGACCCTGTTCCAGTTGGTTCACGAGGAACTCGATTGCGTACGCCGCCTTCAGGAGCTTCCGTGCGCCGCGGACGCTGTTGGCCGACCGCGTCGAGGTCCGGTCGCCGTACACCCAGACCTTCGAGTCCTCGTCGAAGACGATGTTCGATTTCGTCCGCGTGGGGATCTCCATCCGTGGGACTTCCCCCGACGCGAACTGGTCGTAAAACTCCGCGGCGAGGTCGATGAGGCGTTCCTGTGCGAGGTCGTCGTCCGATTTCGTGCTCATTGTGGTAGGTTCGTAGTTCCGTGCTCGTTGTGGTCGGTCCGGTAGTTCCGTGCTCGTTGTGGTCGGTCCGTCCGACTCAGGCGTTGATCGTCAGTTTCTCGGCCTCGACGCCGTCGACGTCGACGTCGAAGGATGGGTCGCCCGCGGCGGTGTAGGTGAGTTCAGCCGACTCGCCCGCCGGCACCGACGGTTCCCAGGAGATGAACCACTCGCCGTCGAGGTCGACGGCGCTGGCGTCCTCGGGAAGATTCGACGGTTCGGCCGAGACGATGTCGGTGATCTCTGGGCTTTCGCTCCGGTCCGAGTGGTTTTCGACGACCAGGGTGACATCGTCGCCGTCGACCTCGCGCTCGACGCTCACGTTGTTCATAATCTGCGCCAGCGCGCCGTCGATGTTCGGCCGGGGGCGGTTCGTGACCTCGGAGAGTTTGTCGGCCATCTCCGGCAGGATGCGCCCGAGAACGTCCTGTTTCTCCCGCCGCTTCTGCATCGACCGCCGTTTGTTCAGATACGATTTGAGGTCGCGGGCGGCCTCGCGGACGGCCAGTTCGATCTCGTCTTCGATCTCGGGGATGTTCGCGACCGCGTCCTTCGACTCGCTCGTGAAGGGCACGTTCGTGGAGGCGACGTGGATCATAATCACCGCCGGACCGCTCGGCAGCCCCGAGCCGCCGGGCTGATCGAGCCCGTAGTTGCGCCAGCCGATCCCCTTGATCACGTCGGTCGTGGCACACGCTCCGCGCTTGTAGACGAGGGGAACGCGGTTCGCAAAGCGGAGCAGGCCGACCGTCCCGTCTTCCAGTTCGCCGCCGTAGGCGATGCCGGCCTCGACGACGAAGGGATCGCCGCCGTGGACCTCCGCGTCCCGCGTCGCCGCGGCGTAGAAGTCGGCGTCGAACTCCTTCCGCAGACCGGCCTCGACGAGTTCGGCCGTGATCGGCGACAGGCAGTTCGTCGGCGGCGCGAGGATGTCGGTCTCGCGCATCGCTTCGAGCAGTTCCGAGGCGATGTCGCGGGTGCCGGCGACCGTCCCGACCTTCGGCACGTCGTCGGGAACCGTCCGCATCGCGGCCCATACCGCCTCGACGACGTTCTCGCGGGCGGTTTCGCCGAAGGAGGTGTCCTCGTCGACGAGGCGGTCCGCCGAGCGATCGACGTAGTCGACGAGCGTCTCGCGGGTGGCCCGGTGTCTGGAGTCGCCCTTCCGGAACTTCTCGGCCAGTCGCTCGGCGAGTCCCGCGATCGTCGCATCGTCCTTCCGAGTGCTCGTCGCCTCGTCGACCAGGGAGTACAGGTCCGGGTCGAGATCCGAGGTCAGAACGTCCCAGGCCGCCTCGACTGCGTTCTCGCGGACCGTCGCGCCGAAGTTCGCGTCGAACTCCGCTTCGATGTCGTCGGCGACGGTGTCGACGATCTCCGAAAGCTCCGAGTGAGTCGTCCGTTCCCGGGAGGAGAGCGTCTCGGCGACCCGCGCTGCGAACGCCGCCGTCGCCTCTTTGCCCTTGTTGGCGACGGCGTCCTCGATCGCCGTCTCCAGTGGGGTATCGGGATCCTGCGGGACCGCCCACCCCATCTCGCGGCCGAAGTGCCGGTCACGGAAGCGATCCAGCACCTTCGTGGCCGTCTTCGAGCCGACGCGGGTGAACTCCTCCTGGAGGAACCCCGACACCGAGTACGACTCGGTCGCCTCGAGCATCCTGATGAGCATCCCCAGTTCGACGCCGTGGGGGTGTGGGCGGATCTCCTCGGTCTCGGCCGGCAGGGAGGCGCCGTCGACCCGCTCGTAGCGCCGCGGCTCCTCGAGTCCCGGTTCGTCGAGGACGAGTCGCGCGTGCGGGTTGACGACCGCGGTGTGTTTGATGTAGTCGTGGAGCTGCGTTCGGGCCCGCATATTCGCCTCCATCTCCATCTCGATGCGTGTCCCGTGGGTCGGCGAGAGGTCCGACTCGCCAGGGGCGCGCTCCTCCTCCACGGAAATCTCCGGCTCGTTGGTGTCGGTGTCGATGATGAGCTCGAAGTACTGGGCGCGCTCGGAGCGCTGGGTCCGGGAGGTGATCTTGACTGGTTTGCCGGAAGTCTCCTGAGCGTACAGTACAGCCGCTGAAATGCCAATTCCCTGTTGTCCACGGGCCTGCTTACGGGCGTGAAACCGGGAGCCGTAGAGGAGTTTCCCGAAGACCTTCGGGATCTGCTCGCGGGTGATCCCGGGGCCGTTGTCCTCGACAATCAGCGTGTAGTAATCGCCCGACTCCCTGATCTCGACGGAGATGTCCGGCTTGATCCCGGCCTCCTCGGTGGCGTCGAGGGCGTTGTCGACCGCCTCCTTGACGGCGGTGACGAGTCCTCTGGCTCCCGACCCGAAGCCGAGCATCTGCTTGTTTTTCTCGAAGAACTCGGCGATGGAGATCGCCCGCTGCCCCCCCGCCAACTCCTCGGCGATCCCGACATCTTCCTCGGCTTCCTCCGTGCCGACTTTCTCCTCCTCGGCTTTTTCCTCGCCGAGTTCCGACTGAAACGAGGTCATTCTGTGCGCCCATCTACCCGACGGATCGTTAAGAAGGGTTCGGCAGCACAGTGAAAGTGGACGCGACCTGTGCGACGGTTGCCCCCCGTCTCCAGCGATCGGAACCCGCTTTTGGCCCCGCTCCCGTCTCCGACGCTTGGGACCCTCCACACGTCGATGCGCGCCCGCGCGTGCGAGGGTTTATGAGTGGAGATGAACTAACCCCTGTACGTTCAATGTCACGCGAAACTGAGTACGGGGCCGGGCAGATCCAGGTCCTCGAAGGGCTCGAGGCCGTCCGGAAGCGCCCGGCGATGTACGTTGGGTCGACGGACTCCCGCGGCTTACACCATCTCGTCTACGAGGTCGTCGACAACGCGATCGACGAAGCGCTCGCGGGGTACTGCGACCACATCACGGTCACGCTCCACGACGACGGGTCGGTGTCGGTCTCGGACAACGGCCGCGGCGTTCCGGTCGACACCCACGAGCAGTACGACCGCCCCGCGGTGGAGGTCATCATGACGGTCCTCCACGCCGGCGGGAAGTTCGACAACAAGTCCTACCAGGTCTCCGGGGGGCTCCACGGCGTCGGCGTCTCGGTGGTCAACGCGCTCTCGCGACGCCTCGACGTCGAAATCAAACGCGACGGGGCGTTGTGGCGCGACAGCTTCGACCACGGCGAACCGAAGGAGGGCGCCTTCGAGCGCGTCCGCGACCTCGACCCCGACGAGGAGACCGGCACGACGGTCCGCTTTTGGCCCAACGGGGAGATCTTCGAGACGGTCGAGTACGAGTTCTCCACGCTCGAAAACCGGCTCCGGGAACTCGCCTTCCTCAACTCCGGGGTCGAGATCCAGTTGATCGACGAGCGGGGATCGGACGACGACGCGCCCGGAACGGCGGACGACTCCGACGCCGAGCGCCGAGAGCGCACCTTCTGCTACGAGGGTGGGATCCGCGAGTTCGTCCGCTATCTCGACGAGACGAAGACGGTCATCCACGACGACGTCATCTACTACGCCGACAGCGCGAAGGGGATCGAAATCGAGGTGGCGTTGCAGGCCACCGAGGAACTCCAGGGGTCGATCCACGCCTTCGCGAACAACATCAACACCCGCGAGGGTGGCACCCACCTCACCGGATTCAAGACGGCGCTCACCCGCGTCGTCAACGACTACGCACGCGAACACGACCTCCTCGGCGACCTCGACTCGCTGAAGGGCGAGGACGTCCGCGAGGGGCTCACTGCGGTCATCTCGATCAAACACCCCGACCCGCAGTTCGAGGGGCAGACGAAGACGAAACTCGGCAACAGCGACGTTCGCGGCATCGTCGAGTCGATCACCCACGAGAAACTGGGCACCTATCTCGAGGAACACCCCGACACCGCCGAGGCAATCGTCGGGAAGGCCGTCGAGGCCGCGAAGGCCCGAAAGGCCGCAAAGCAGGCCGAAGAGCTCACCCGCCGAAAGTCGGCGCTGGAGTCGACGTCGCTGCCGGGGAAACTCGCGGACTGTCAGAGCCGCGACCCCGCGGAGTCGGAACTGTTCGTCGTCGAAGGCGACTCGGCGGGCGGTTCGGCGAAGCAGGGCCGCGACCGGCGGTTCCAGGCGATTCTGCCGATCAAGGGGAAGATCCTCAACGTCGAGAAACACCGGCTCGATCGCGTCTTGGAGAACGACGAGGTCCGCGCGCTCATCACCGCGATCGGCGCGGGCGTCGGCGAGGAGTTCGACATCGACGACGTCCGCTACGAGCGGATCATTCTGATGACCGACGCCGACGTCGACGGGGCACACATCAGAACGCTGCTCTTGACGCTTCTGTACCGCCACATGCGCCCGCTCGTCGAAGCCGGCTTCGTGTACGCCGCGAAGCCGCCGCTGTACCGCGTCCGCTACGGCGGCGAGACCTACGACGCGATGACCGAGGCCGAGCGCGACCGGATCATCGAAGAGAAGTGCGGCGGCAACCCCACGCAGGTCCAGCGGTTCAAGGGCCTCGGCGAGATGAACCCCGATCAGCTCTGGGACACGACGATGAACCCGGAGAACCGCATCCTCAAGCAGATCACCGTCGAGGACGCCGCCGCCGCGGACAAGATGTTCTCCGTGCTGATGGGCGACGCCGTCGAACCGCGCAAGCAGTTCATCAAGGACCGAGCGACCGACGCCAAATGGGTGGACATATAGATGCAGTTCCGACGCACACGAGGTGGTCGATAGATGAGTTCCGACGCACCGAGAGAGTTCGACCCCGGGACCGGAATCGCCGCGGAGGTCGAGACCGCACGCATCGAACAGGAGATGGAGCAGTCCTACATCGATTACGCGATGTCGGTCATCGCGGGGCGGGCGCTGCCGGACGTCCGTGACGGGCTCAAGCCCGTCCACCGGCGGATCCTCTATGCGATGCACGAGTCGGGCGTGACCGCCCGCTCCTCACACCGGAAGTCCTCCTCGATCGTCGGGGAGACGATGGGTGACTACCACCCGCACGGCGACTCCGCGATCTACGACACGCTCGCGCGGATGGCTCAGGACTTCTCGATGCGCTATCCGCTGGTCGACGGCCAGGGGAACTTCGGCTCCGTCGACGGCGACCCGCCGGCCGCGATGCGGTACACCGAGGCGCGGATGTCGCCCATCGCCGAGGAGTTGCTCGACGACATCGAGATGGACACCGTCGACTTCACGTCGAACTACGACGACCGGCTGACGGAGCCGGAGGTCCTCCCCGCGGCGTTCCCGAACCTGCTCGTCAACGGCTCCTCGGGCATCGCCGTGGGGATGTCGACGAACATCCCGCCGCACAATTTGGGAGAGGTCATCGACGCGACAGTCCACCTCATCGAACACCCCGACTGTACGATCGAGGACCTGATGGAGTACGTCAAGGGGCCGGACTTCCCGACCGGGGCGAACATCGTCGGCCGCAACGCGATCCACAAGGCGTACAAGACGGGTCGCGGCCGGCTCCGCGTCCGCGCGGAGTTCGAGGTCACGGACGATCGGATCGTGATCACGGAACTCCCCTTCCAGGGGAACAAGGCGCGGCTGGTCGAGCGGATCGCCGACGACGTCAACGAGGGGAAGATCGAGGGAATCCGCGACCTGCGCGACGAGTCCGACCGCGACGGCATCCGCGTCGTCATCGAACTCAAACGCGGCGCCAACCCCGAGGTCGTGAAAAACCAGCTGCTGGAACACCACCTCGAATCGACGTTCGGCGTCATCAACCTGGCATTGGTCGACGGCCAGCCGCAGGTCCTCACGCTCAAGGAGACCCTCGTAGAGTATCTCGAACACCGCCGGACGGTGGTCCGTCGGCGCTCACAGTACGAGCTACAGGAGAAGGAGGACCGCGCGCACATCCTCGAAGGCCGACTGACGGCGCTTGAGAACGTCGACGACGTCGTCGAGGTCATCAGAAACTCAGAGAGCCGCGACGACGCGAAGGCGGCGCTGCGCGGCGAGCACGTCGTCGAGGTCGACGGCGAACCGCTGCCGTCCTTCGACTTCTCGGAGGCGCAGGCCGACCACATCGTCGCGATGCAACTCGGGTCGCTCACCGCGATGGAGGCCGACGAGATCCGCACCGAGTACGAGGAGGTCCAATCGCGGATCGATCGCTTGGAGACGATCCTCAACGACCCCGACGAACTCGACGCGGTCGTCAGGAAAGAGCTCTTGGCGATCAAAGACGAGTACGACGACGACCGCCGGACCTCGATTATCGAGGACACCGGAACCGTCACCCACGAGGACCTCATCGCCGAGGAGGACGTCGTCGTCGTCGTCACCGAGGACGACTACATCAAGCGGATGCCGCTGGACCGGTTCAAGGCCCAGCACCGCGGCGGCAAAGGCATCATCGGCACCGGACTGAAAGAGGGCGACCGGGTGTCGTCGGTGTACGTCGCCAGCACCCACGATTACCTGCTGTACTTCACCACCCACGGGAAGGTCTACCAGCTGAAGACCTACCAGGTCCCGGAGATGTCTCGGACCGCCCGCGGGAAGTCGGCGGTGAACCTGCTCGATCTCGACGACGGCGAGGAGATCACCGCGGTCGTCAACACCGCCGAGATGGATACCGACGCCGACGAGTATCTCACGATGGTGACCCGCGAGGGCTACATCAAACGCACGAGCGTCGAGGAGTTCCAGAACATCCGCTCGACGGGCATCATCGCCACGAAACTCGACGACGAGGACGCCCTGGTCGACGTCGAGGTGACCGAGGGTGAGCGCGACCTGATCCTCGCGAGCCGCGAGGGGATGTCGATCCGGTTCGAGGAGGCCGACGTTCGAGCGATGGGCCGCTCGGCCCGCGGCGTCCGTGGAATCCAACTGGAGGGCGACGACGAGGTGGCCGCGCTCGCGGCCGTCGAACCCGACCGCACAAGCTGGGTGCTCACTGTCACCCAGAACGGCTACGGCAAGCGGACCGACATCGACCAGTACCGCCGGCAGTCCCGGAACGGGAAGGGACTCATCGACATCAAGACGAACGAGCGCAACGGCCTCGTCTGCGAACTGGAGACCGTCGGCCCCGGCGACCACCTGTTCGTGATGAGCGGCGACGGGCAGATCCTCCGCACGCCCGTCGAGGACATCTCGACCGTCGGCCGGAACACGATGGGAGTCACGATTATGGATCTGGAACCCGGCGACGCCGTCGCCAGCGTCGACGTCCACTTCGCCGGCGAGGACGCCGACGACCCCGCTGACGACGCCGACGAATCCGCCAAAGACGCCGACGACCCCGCCGAGGACTCGCAGGCCACCGAGTAGCGACAGAGGGACGTATCGGACCGATCCGGAACTTTTCACCGGAAACGTGGTGTGTTCGGCTGTCTCACAGGACCGCCACGAGGGCCGCAGTTCAGAGGATCCGCTTGCCGAGCGCGCTCGCCGCCAGTTCCGTCGCGAGCGACGCGGTCTCGTTGTGCTCGTCGAGGATCGGGTTCACCTCGACGAGTTCCAAAGAGCGGAGACAGTCGGACTCGGCGACGGCTTCCAGGGCCGCGTGGGCCTCGCGGTAGGTGACGCCCCCGCGGACGGGCGTCCCGACCCCCGGCGCCTCACGCGGATCCAGCCAGTCGAGGTCGAGGCTCACGTGGATGCCGTCGGTGCCGCTCGTGGCGACATCCAGCGCGTCGGCGACGACGGCGGAGATCCCCCGAGCGTCGATATCGGACATCGTAAAGGCCGTCACGTCGCTGTCGGCGATGGCCGCCCGTTCGGCCTCGTCGACGTCCCGGAGTCCGACGAGCGCGACGTTCGACGCGTCGAGTCCGGCGGCGTTCGCCCACTCGACGTCCGCGAAGGCGCCGACGCCGAGCAGCGCCGCGAGCGGCATCCCGTGAACGTTCCCCGAGGGCGACGTTTCGGGCGTGTTGAAGTCGCCGTGGGCGTCGAACCAGACCGCACCGACGTCCCCCTCCCGGGCCGACCCGACGACCGACCCGATCGCGACCGAGTGGTCGCCGCCGAGAACGAGCGGGAGGGCGCCGTCGGCGAGCGTTCGGTCGACCCGGTCGGCCAGGCGGGTCGCGACCTCACGCGTCTCTCTGAGAAACAGCGTCGAGCCAGCGGCCAGGGTTTCGACTTCCGGATCGCGTTCTTCGGGGCGTGGCGCGCGGACGTCGCCGTCGTCGACGACCTCACGTCCAATTTTCGTCAGTTCGTCCGCGAGACCGGCGTAGCGAATCGCTGACGGGCCCATATCGACGCCGCGGCGATTCGCGCCGTAGTCGACCGGCGCGCCGACGATCCGGACGGGCTCTTTCATCGCCTCACTCCTCCAGATACGGTGCACAGACGCGGGCGACGCCCTCCGCGAAGTCGATCTCCGGCTCCCAGCCGGTCGCCTCCCGGATCTTCGTGCTGTCGGCCATCGTGTCGTGAACGTAGACGTCTAAGGGGTTTTCGACGTATTTCGGCTCGACGTCGGTTCCGAGTCCGTCGTTGATCAACTCGATCATCGTGTTGAACGTGTAGCTCTCGCCGGTGCCGAGGTTGTAGATCCCCTGCAGGCGGTGGTCGGCGGCGAGTTCGATTCCGCGGACGATGTCGTCGACGTGGGTGAAATCGCGGGTCTGGGTGCCGTCACCGAAGACCTCCGGGCGCTCGCCGTTGGCGATCTTGTGCGTGAACTGCGCGACGGTGTTTGCGTACTCGCCTTTGTGCTCCTCCGCGCCCCCGTACCCCTGGTAGACGGAGAAGAAACGCAGCCCGGCGAGCGTCATATCGTAGTGGTGATGAAAGTACTCGCCGTACTTCTCGCGGGCGAGTTTCGACGCCTCGTAGCAGGTCCGTGCCTCCACCGGAAGCTCCTCGGGGGAGGGCTCTGTCCGAGAACCGTAGATCGACGAGGTCGAGGCGTAGACGACCGTCTCACAGCCGTCCTCGCGGGCCTGTTCGACTGCGTTGACGAACCCCTCGACGTTCACGCGAGTCGCGTCGCGTTTGTGCTCTTCGGCCATCGTGTACGAGGAGTACGCCGCGAGGTGAAACAGCACGTCGACGTCCGCGGTCGGGAGGTCGTCGTCCAAGACGCTGGCGTCGACGAACTCGACGTCTTCGTCGATGTTCTCGGGCGTACCGAGATGTAGGTCGTCGACGGCGATTACCTCGTTGTCCGTCGCGAGGTGATTCGCAAGGTTCGAGCCGATGAATCCGGCCCCGCCGGTCACCAGAGCGCGTTGATTTTGCATACCTACTACACATACGAGGGCTCACAAAGTGGTGTCGAATAGCGGTCGACGAATCAGACAGCCGGTCGTGTCGATCGCTGCCGATTTTCCCAAGAGGCGAGTCGAAAATCCAACGAACGCGTCCCAATCGAACGAAAATCGGGAGACTGTTTCACACTCCGTTCATCCATCCACCGGATTTAAGACCGTATACGGCTTACCAGACTGTATGTCATCCATCGAGCTGACGTCCAGTCAGAAAACCATTCTGACGGCATTGATCAACCTCCACCGGGAGACCGAAGACGCAGTAAAGGGCGAAGACATCGCAGAAGAGGTCGACCGGAACCCGGGAACGATCAGAAATCAGATGCAGAGTCTGAAGGCGCTACAGTTGGTCGAGGGGGTCCCAGGACCGAAGGGCGGGTACAAGCCGACGGCAAACGCCTACGAGGCGCTCGACGTCGACCAGATGGACGAACCGGCCTTCGTCCCGCTGTATCACGACGGCGAGGAGGTCGACAACGCCAACGTCGACGAGATCGACCTCTCCTCGGTTCACCACCCGGAGCTGTGCCGCGCGGAGATCCACATCCAGGGCTCGGTCCGCGAGTTCCACGAGGGCGACAGCGTCACTGTGGGACCGACGCCGCTCTCGAAGCTAGTGATCGAAGGCACCGTCGACGGCAAAGACGACACGAGCAACATCCTCATCCTCCGGATCGAGGATATGCGCGCGCCCGTCGAAGAGCCGTCCCACTGAAGCGCCGGTAGCCCGGAAAAAACTCCGTCTGGCTTCGCTCTTTTCGGTCTCTCGTGGCCGCTCAGAGGCTGTCCCACGCCTCGACCGCGGCGCGCGGTGACGCGATGTCCTTGATCCAGCGGGCGGCGATGGTCTTCTTCAGCGTCCGCGCAGCAGGGCCGCCGAAGACGTTCATCGGGACGTCGCCGACCATCGGCAGTTTGACCGCGTGGGCGACGGCGTCGTCGCCGACGGAGATCACGGTCCCTTTGTCGTCGTGGCGCCACGTCTTCAGCGGCTTGCCTTCGATGGCGCGAGCGACGTTCTCACCCGCAACGTCGGCGGCCTGCCAGGCGGCCTGGGCCGTCGGGGGTGCGACAGCGTCCGGCCCCTGCTCGACCAGCGCCGTGTCGCCGACGGCGAAGACCCGATCGTCCGACGTCTGGAAGTCTGCGTCGGCGTTGATCCGCTTCGAGCGGTCGTCCTTCTCGACGTCGATGCCGTGAACCTCTTCGTGGGCGGTGATGCCCCCGGTCCAGACGAGGACGTCGTACGGCAGCGCTTCCGGCTCGACCTCGTCGCCGCCGCCAATGTAGACTGCATCCTCTCCGGCCCGCGAGATGAAATCACCCGTGAGGATTTCGACGTCCAGCGCCTCGAGGCGCTTGCGGAGCGCACCCTGCAGTTCCGAGTCGTTGCCGGGGAAGATCTCGTCGAGCCCCTCGACCAGTGTGATCTCGATCGGCGCCCGGTGCTCGTCGCGGTACTCGGCGATTTCGCCGGCGGTCTGGATTCCAGAGAGGCCGGCGCCGCCGATGACGACCTGTGCGGGATCGTCGCGGGAGGCCGCCTCGGCTGCGTCCCGGACGTCCGCGTGGATCGCACGCGCGTCGTCGAGCCCTTTCAGTTGGTGAGCGTGTTCCTGTAGCCCATCGATGCCGAAGAAGGCGGTGCTGGAGCCGACAGCCAGCAGTAGATAATCGTACTCGACCTCGTCGTCTTCGAGTTCGACCACTCGCTCGTCGACGTCGACGTCAGTAACGTGTCCCTTGCGGAACTCCGTCGACGGGGATTTGATCTCGTCGACCGGGATGGCGATCTTCGATTCCACGCTGGGATCGCGGATGCACCGATGAACCTCGTGCAGGACGAGGTGGTAGTCGTTCTCCGAGATCCACGTGAGATCCGTCTCCGCATCGAGTTGCTCTTCGAGGCGCGCCACGGCGCCGGCGCCCGCATATCCGGCTCCGACAACGACGACCTGTGTACTCATAGGTAGATGCGTCTCAGGAGGCCTCGGATAAAGGGACTGCGGAAACGGTCTTCGAGGAGCAGCCCACGCTACCGGTGGATTTTCCGGGGTCGGCCAGGCACCTCCTCGCCGGTATCAGTCGATTGAAAGGCCGGGATGCCAGTGGTCGACCCCCGCCGCCTGCTTTTCTTCCGCCATCTTCGCGAGCAGGTGAACCGCGAGGCTCGCCGTCTCGGCCGCCCGGGATTCGCCCTCGGTCCGGAATTCGCCGGTGATCCGATTCGCGTACACGGAACAGACCGCCCCCGCCCGGAGTCCGTAGATGTTCGCAAGGGTGAGAAGTGCTGCGGCCTCCATCTCGATGTTCTTCACGTTCGCTGCCCTCAGGTCTTCGACCAGCGATTCCGATCCGGCGGCGCGGAAATCCTCGAAGCCCGGGCGTCCCTGCCCGGCGTAGAACGAATCGGCACTCATCGTGAGGCCGACGTGGTAGTCGTATCCGAGTCGCTCTGCTGCGGCGACGAGTGCGGAGACGACCTCTCGGTCGGCGACCGCCGGGTAGTCCTCGCGGACGTACTCCGCGGAGGTGCCCTCCTGTCTGACCGCGCCGGAGGTGATGACCAGATCGCCGACGTCCATCTCCGGTTGGATCGCGCCGCAGGACCCGACGCGGATGAACGTCTCGGCGCCGACGCGGGCCAGTTCCTCGACCGCGATGGCGGCGGAGGGACTCCCGATCCCCGTCGACGTCGTCGAGATCGGCGTCCCCTCGTACGTTCCGGTCGCCGTCCGGTACTCCCGGTGAGAGGCGCGCTCCTCGGCGTCGTCCCACAGCGCGGTGATCTTGTCGACGCGCTCGGGGTTGCCGGGGAGGAGGACGCTGTCGGCGACGTCGTCGGGACCGACGTCGATGTGGTACTGGACCTCGTCCCCGGGATCTTCGCTGTCGCTCATACGGGCCTTCCAGCGCCCAGCGAAAATAGGCTGTCGGCTGCGGGGACCGGTGGCAGTCTCGACCGATTGTGACGAAATTCGGTTACGCGTCGGCGGGGATCGCGTCCCAGTTACGCGTCGGAGTCGTCGTCTACGTCGGCACCGCCCTCCGCGGACGCCGCACGCTCTGCAGCGGCCGCATCCAGCGTCGCCGGCGAGATCGTGTCCGGGAGTAACTCCCCCAAGGTGTAGGTTGTCGTCTCCTCGCCGCCCTGGTCGCAGATGACCTCGAAATCCTCGTCGGCGAACTCCGCGAGCGTCTGGCGACACATCCCACAGGGTGTCACGCCGTCGCGAGCGCCCGACGAGACCGCGATGCGCACGAATTCGCGGTAGCCGTCTCTGATGGCGGCCGCCACGGCGACCTCCTCGGCGTGGAGGCTGTTCGAGTAGTTCGCGTTCTCGATGTTGCAGCCGACGTACACAGAGCCGTCGGCGGTTTCGAGCGCCGCTCCCACGCGGTACTCCGAGTACGGGACGTAGGCCTCCGAAAGTACCGTCCGGGCGCGTTCCACGAGGTCGTCAGTCATCAAGTCCGCTTTTTCGCGGCGGGCGCTTTACGCTGTCGTCGGATCGGCGTGTCGGGCCCACCGAGCGGCCGGACTGATCAGCATCGCCTCGAAGAACAAGACCAAAGCCGTCCCCGCACGTAACGACGGTGTGAACTCCGAGTCGGACACGAACGAACCGGGGAAGCCGACTGGTACCCCGGGCCTCGGCCGCAAGATCCTCCTGGCGGTCGGTGTGAGCGTGATCGTGATCTCGGGCTTCGTCGGGGCGATCATCGGGGGCAACGGCGCCGCAGTCGTGCCGGAATCCGCGATCCTGGGGACCGCCCTGACGATCCCGACGAGTCCTGTCGCGATGGCGCTCTACGGGATGGCCGTCGCGACGCTCGTGCTCGGCACGCTCTTCGGACTCGTCGAACTCGCTTCGCGCCTCGAAGACGCGGAGGGGCCCGAGGGGCGGACCTGAACAGCGAGGTCGTGATCGCAAGGGACACGCCGACAGCGCACCGTTTTTATCCGTCGAGTGCCGACTTCGGGGTATGACGACGCCCACGTCCGCGGAGGATCGCGCCGAGGGCGCGGGGCCGCCCGACGAGGAGTTCGATCCGAACGCCCCGCTTGGGGAGTCCGGATCGCGGAACCGAAAGCGGGCGGCGCTCGCGGTCGCGCCCTTCCTCCTGATCGGTCTCGGGAACGTGGTGCTGCTGCTCGGGTGGGGGATCGAACCGCTGTGGGCCTTCGCGATCCTGCCGCCGATTCTCTTCTGTACCGTCCTCGCGTACATCGTCTTCAGCACGGACTTCCTCGACGATCGGACCTGACTCCCGCGGCGAGATCCGCGCCCACCGGCCGCCCTATTTACTACGTCTGAGCACGACCGCGGAGTATGCTCGTCCAAATCCTGATTTTCGATGGGTTCGACGAACTGGATGCGCTCGGCCCCTACGAGGTGTTCCAGAAGGCAGCACACGTCGGCGCGCCCTGTCGAGTGTCACTGGTCACCCACGACGAACGGGCCACTATTACCGGGCTGAATGGAGTCGAGATCGTTCCGGACGGTGTTCTCCCCGCCCCGGCGGACGAACGAGCGCCGGATCTGCTACTCGTGGCGGGCGGTGGATGGAATACCGAGGACCGGGGCGTTCGCCGTGAGATCGAACGGGGCGGCGTGCCGGAACTCGTCTACGAACACTGGAGTAGCGGCAACCGGATTGCAGCGGTCTGTACGGGCACAATGCTCCTGGAAGCGGCCGGCGTCCTGGATGACCGCCCAGCGGTGACCCACCAGCACGCACTGGAGGACCTTCGGGACAGGGGCGTCGAGGTTATCGAAAAACGGGTAGTCGACGCCGGGGACGTCGTGACCGCTGGCGGGATCACCAGCGGTATCGACCTCGCACTCTATCTCGTCGGCCGTGAGTTCGGGACCGAGGTTGCCGACGAAGTGGCCGAGATTTTGGAGTACGATCGCGAGACGGACGTCGCGGCGGCCGAGTAAACGCTCCGACCGGAACACGACAGCGAAAGGGGAGACGTGTGACGCCGTCCCTCTCAGCTGCCGGTGTCGTATTTATAGGTCGCTTCCGACGGGTCGATCCCGAAGTCCTCGGCGGTCTCCTCGACGTTGTCCCCCTCCTCGGGTTCGTCGGCCGGCGACGCGTTCTTGAACCGCTCGCGGAACGTCTCCGGAACGTCGAAGTCGGCCGCATTGACCGCCATCGCGATTACGTCGTCGCCGCGGGTCTCGCGGACGGCCTCCAGTCGCTCCTCGACGGGCGCCGGAAGGTCGGTGACCTCCCGCGGTTCGAAGCCGAAGGGCGTGAAGTACGACGGCTGGCGCGTGAAAGTGTAGACCGTCTCGTAGCCCTCGTCGCTCGCCTCGTCGACGAGCCGCTCCATCACGTGGGCGCCGACGCCCTGCTGTCGCCACTCCGCGAGGGTGTAGACAAAGGCGAGTTCGCAGAACTCTCCCTCGTCGGTCTTGTGGACGCGAATGCGGCCGAAGCCGGCCTTCCGCGACGTCTCCTCGTCGAGAGCAATCACGTAGTCCCGGGACCGAAACGCGGGATCGTCGATGTCCGCCTCCTCGATCCTGTCGAGTAACCAGACCTCGTCGCGGTTTTTGGCGTCCCGGACGTACATAGCGACGTCTACGACACCGGGATGGAAGTGTATTGCGGAGCGGTCAGTTGGATACGGACTGTGGGACGGGATCTGAATCGGGGAGCCGCTTCTTCGTGATAGTGGTTCAGATTTTACCGAACAAACGCCTCATAATAGGATTACTACACTTTGAACGAGCATCGTTCAGTCCAGCGGGTTGCTGAAGTGGTAGTTTCAGCTATCTCGCAGATTAAGTAGTTCGTGGCGTAGGACCACATATGGTCCTCGCATCCTCTCTGACTGGCAATGAGGTAATGACGACCGAAGGCACGGAACTCGGCGTCGTCGAAAGCATCACAATGGATCCCAAGACAGGAGATCTACAGAACCTACGGCTGAGGGCACACGGTGGCGGCGGCGGTGGCTATCATCAGATCGATGATGGCCAGCTCCTGGTCCCGGCCGATCGTATTGAGGCAAGACAGGACTACCTACTCGTCCGGCCGCCGCAGAAGAGCCGAGCCGGGACGCTTGACGAACCGTAGTGTCGTGAGTAGTCAGTTTGCGTGAAATAGTGCTGCACAGATGGTTCTGAATAATTGTCGGGCCTGGTGAGAATGACCAAAGACAGTATCAAACCAGTTCCGAACAAGGCCCCACACCAGATGAGAATATAGTAGCGTTTGCAACTGATTGTACATACGATCGCACGCAGTCGTGCGATCGTATGAGCGAAGACTTGCGAACGCTACTATAACTCAGTATAGTTCACTCATATTCCGTATGAGGAGATACTGATCACTTCCCCTGCGGAGTTCTGATGGGAGCATAAAAACTGTATGCGGGCGTGAATCGCCTCGGGGTCAAGCCCCGAGGCTTCCCGTTTCTACGACGTGACTTGCAGACACACACTGAAATTCAGGTGTGTCCGTAGCGGTCACAGTCTCCACGGGCGTGTCTTCGGGCCATCCCAGCCCTAGTTCAGAAAAGCCTCTCTGCAACACATTCATCGCCGCGTTCGCATCTCTATCCGTCTCGAATCCGCACGACGGACAGGAGTGTTCCCGCACCCAGATGGGCTTTGCCGTCTCCACACCACACGACGCACACTCCTTGGTCGTGCCTCGTGCTTCGACCTGTACGACGTGACAACCGTACAGGTCTGCTTTGTATTCCAGGAGGGTGATGAATTGTCGCCACGCCGCATCCTGCTTGTTCCGAGCGTTATGCGACTGTTCGAGCATCCCCTTCACGTCCAAGTCTTCCACGAACACGGCGTCGTACTCGCGGACGAGCCACGTCGTAATCTTGTGCTGGTAGTCCAGCACCTTCCGCTTGATGTGGCGTTTGACCTTGGCGACCTTCAGACGTTGTTTCTCGTAGTTGCTCGACCCCTTCTCTTTCCGTGAGAGTTTGCGTTGTTCTCCTCGAAGTCGTTCGTAGTCGTCTTCGAGGTCGAGCCAATCCACAGTGTGACCGTCGCTCGTGTGGATGTAGTTGAGTATTCCGAGGTCGATACCGACGCTGTTGCTCGCGTCAAGCGAGTCTACGTCGAGTTTCTCGGGCAGGTCAGCTTCATCAGTTTCCAAACCAAATGTGACGAACCACTCGCCAGTCCGTTCCTTCTTGAACGTGACCTCTTTGATGGTGGCGTGGTCGGGAATCGGACGGTGGTAACGAATCTTCACCCAGCCAATTTTGCTGAAGCGGACGTACGCATACTTGTCGCGCCCCCTCTTTTCATCGAGGTCGAAACCGGACTGGTTGTACGTCGCGCTTCGGTAGTCGGTGGGTGCTTGCCGTTTGAGCCGACCAACGTTGTACCCCTTCTCTTTCTTCTTGCGAAGATTCGAGAGGTTTCGATGGAAGCGTGCAACGGTGGCTTGGGCGGCCTTCGAGTGAAGTTCACTGAAGACAGGCCACTTACGTTTCCACTCAGGGAGTTTGTTGTTCTGGTCGTACTCACTCGGCTTATCGTCCTCTGGGGCTTGTTCGTAGTCCCAGCGGACATGGTTGTAGAGTTGGCGATGAACATCTAGATGATGTTCCAGTCCCTCCGCTACCTCTCCTTTTGGGTAGGCGTGGTAGCGGTGACTGTGTTCCATCGCTGTCTCTTGATTAGGAACGTTTTGACTTAGTGGTTTGTATCACGAGTCGTCGGCTTCATTCCCGAGGTCAAGCCTCGGGGTATTCGCCTTGTCCGCTGATAAAGAGTGGTCAGTATGCCCTCCCGCCGAAGATTCGTCACTGCTTGCATAGCCGGTATTTGGCTGATAACCGGCTGTCTTGGGACCATCACACAACCGGACATTCCCCGTGAGACGCAGATACTCGACGAGCAAGCGACAATCGAGCCGGGTGCCTATCAAGAGTGGCCCCTCTCCGACCGCATCGACAACTCTACGTTTACTCCTGAGGATGAAAATCCCATATTTAGTTACGAGTTTGTCGTTAGAGACGGACCAGCGGTAGTAGTCGCTGCGACCACCAGCGAGGAGCTCAAACGCCGCGCAGAGACAGGTGGCCAATATAGAATATGGGGTGGAACTCGGAGCGAGGGTCAACGAGGAGCAACGAGTGAACCGATGCCCACAGAGCTACTCGAAGTGCTCGTGGCCGATAACCAATATATGGGTTCGAAGACGCTGACACCAGACCGTGATCCTGCAACAGTTCACGTCCAAGCCTATCTCAGCACCCCGAAACAGGGCTGAATCAGTTAACACCATCTACCTGAACCAACTCGTATAGGGTATCATAGAAAGGTCATCACACCCAGAGTAGAGATCGGTCAGTTCAGCCCACCTTTTTACTGCGTCGGGTGCGCCGAAGGCGCACTCTCCACGGGCGACCCGCAAGTCGCCCGTGGGGAAGCGAGACGGCTTCGCCGTCTCGCCCTCCTTACAAAAAGCTGTCTCGCTGACGGAGCGAAGCGAGGCTCGTGAGACGCTTGCGTCTCACGGTGGACCAAAAACGGGCCGCTCACTCGGCCTTCGACCTCGCTCGCGGACGCTCTCCCCAGGACGTCTACCGTACGATAGCATCCGCGAGCGAACGTCGCGAGCGAGCGGTTCGCCGACGGCGACCGCCGGGAGCCGTCGGGCTTTTTTGGTGCAGATTTTTTGCGCGAGTGGTCGGCGAAGCCGACCCGAGCGGAAAAAAGGTGCTCACAATCAGTTTGATAGTTGATTCAGTCTTGGATTCGTGGAAAGAACTCTAGCGAACACCTCTGTGACTCTTTGTTATCATATACACAACCACGCTCACCGTCGCTCGGACACGAAGTGCAGGGGATGGGATTTGAACCACGGTCACAGCGTAGCTGCTCCCTGACTCAAATCCCACCGTACGAACCGGACTGCTCGCTTCGCTCGCAGACGCGGATGCGGGGGATGGGATTTGAACCACGGTCACAACGTAGCTGCTCCCTGACTCAAATCCCACCGTACGAACCGGACTGCTCGCTTCGCTCGCAGATACGGATGCGGGGGATGGGATTTGAACCCACGAACCCCTACGGGAGCGGATCTTAAGTCCGCCGCCTTTGGCCTAGCTCAGCCACCCCCGCGCAGACGAACATTCCCCTGACGCCCGGTTAGTGGTTTCGCTTCCGCAACTCCGGCGGATCACTGCGAGATTTATAAGTACTGTTGAGATAGTATCACAAATGGTAGGGTATTTGATTTCACGGAGACATCGGCAAATAGCCTCCAAAACGAGTGTGAATCTCTCCCAGTAAAATTACTATCAGGTTATATTTATATATTGAAACCGGCCGAATACAGATTCCGTATCCAAACCCGAGAATCTATTTGTGATAGGTCTCTGAACAGTCCACGCGTATGCCAGAATCACAGGTGGGTTTAGATGATCTTTGGATCGAACATATATCTCGGGTGGTCGGTTTCGAGACGGTCTCGAAACGTTTCACTGGCACGTCACGTTGGGCACCGTATCTTTTCATCGTCGCCGTCATCGGACTACATCTTCCTGTCCTGTCTTTTGTCGGGTGGCTTCAGACAGGAAGATTGTCAATTGCCGCGAACCCCGGCGAGATCTTCCAAGTTATCGCGTGGCCCGCAGTCGTGTGGATGCTGCTCCGGACGAAACGGAAGTATGCTGGAGCCGTCCAGGACCTCCCAGACGCGATCGACGAAGATATTCGGGACCTTGACAGAGGGAGGAACCCCGTCTCTCGGCTCCTCACGATCGCCGGAGTTCCGGCGAAGCCATCCGGGAAAACGGACGCAAACCTCAACGAGATCAGTTCACCTCTAGTTCGATATAGTGTCCTGTGTGCTGGGCTGGCATTTTATGCATGGCAATTACTAACCAATCCCGCTGGATTGGTTGGTCCTGTAGCTGATCTTACTGGCCCCGTTGTTGCGACTGTTAGATTCTATCTGATCATCCCGTTCGTGCTCTATCCCATTGGAGCTGAGTTTTTGGCTGTCGTTATCGGCGCGCTTGTACTTCTCCCCTTCAAGATTCGACGGGCTGGACTCATTGACTTCTCTGACCCCCACGGCTACGCGGGATTGGAACCGACCGGCGAGATGTTCAAAAACGTCTCTGTCTCGTATTTTATTCTTCTTACACTCTTTATGCTGTTTCAGACGGTCGCTGTTGGGGCAAGTCCAATGGACCAATTTTCCCTCCCACTGCTGCTTGCAGGCCTCCTTGTCGGCCTAATCCTCTTTTTCGGTCCGATGCTATGGATGAAGTCGTTTATCAACGCCGCGAAGCACATCAAGATCGAAGCCCTCGCAGAACAATCACGAGAGGTCGGATCTACGGAAGATATCTTCCCCTACGCCGAGCCCGAATCAGTAGAGGATGCGAATCAATACACGTACAATCACATTCGGATGCAACGCGTCGAAATGGCGAGCGAGTTCCCCCTCAATATTACGATGATTCAGGAGGTACTGTTCGCACTCTTGTTACCATATATCACATCACTCGTATTTGACTTTGTGCTTCAGAATTATGTTTGAACGCTCTTGCGTGGCGCGTTGTTGATCCGGAGAAGCCTTGCGATTTCGCCGCAGACCACACGAAGTTGGAACCAGTTTGCTGAACGGTTTGACACACAGGTTCTATAGTAGCGTTTGCAACTGATTGCATATCCGATCGCACGACTGCGTGCGATCGTGTGAGTGAAGACTTGCAAAGGCTACTATAGCCTCGTCTCCCGATAGCGAACTCTATCGACACTCTTCTACTGGAGAGGATTGTTTGAATGTGAACACCAGAAAATGACGACAATAGTCCGTCTCAGCCGTCGCCCGTCTCGCTCGCGAGCGTCGACAGCACGAGTCGTTTGAGACCGCGTCTGAGGCGACCGCCCGCAGCGGGCTGGGAGATCCCCAACTCGGCGGCGACCTCGCTGAGCGTCGCTTCCCGCGGCTCCTCGAAGTATCCCATATTCAGAGCGAGCAACACGGCCTCCCGCTGCTCGTCGGTGAGGCTGTTTTCGGCCTCGCCCGGCGAGACGTAGTCACTCACGCGCTGCAGCGTAAAGCGGATGTCGTGACCGGCGGCGTACTCCCGCAGCGCCGCGAGTGCCGGCCTGTCGGGGAGCCACACCCGCACGGTCCACTCGGTTCCGTCGTTCGTCCAGTCGAGCGAAACCCCGTTTAATGCGGCCACTGCCGGCGAAAAGAGCGTGGCGTCGGCGCTGTACTCGAAGCTGTAGACTGCCTCGACGCCGAGATCCACCACACGCTCGAAGCCGTCGATCGTGTGATCGCGGGCAAGCGCCGTTTCGAACCGGTCGAAGTCCGCCGTGCGGATGGTGAAAAGATACCCTTCTGCATTCGGGACCGTTCCCGCGCCGGTAACCGGCTGTACAGACGCGGACTCGTCGTACGTGACAGTCTCGGTCAGCGCGAGGTCGGGCGATTCGAGGCCGATCGTGGCGGTGAGGTCGCTCATAGGGATCAGTCGACGGCCGGGTCTATCAGCGCTCCCGCTCGACTGCGGCGTCGACACCGACACCTTCGAGACGCCGGCGTATGGTTCGTTCGACACTGGGCGCGGTGAGCACGACGCCGAAGATGATCAGGACCGCCCCGACCGCGATCGAGACTGTCAGGATCTCGCCGAGGAAGGCGACCCCGAGCAGGACCGTCGTCAGCGGCTCGCTCGTGCTGGCGATGCTCGCGCGGCTGGCTTTGATCCGGGTGAGCCCCTCCGTGTACAGGAGGATCGGCAGCAGCGTCCCGAACACCGTGATGCCGACGATCAGCCACCAGCCCGCCGCTCCCTCGGGCATCGCGAGCGAGCGCGTCGCGACACCGTATCCGAGAATCGACGCGGTCACGCCGAGGAAGACGTAGGCGACGTGAACCAGCGGATCGATGTCGGCGACCATCGCGCGCGTTCCCATCGTGTAGACCGTATAACAGAGCGAGGCGACAGCGACGAGCAGGACGCCGGTCAGCGCGATCGTGATCTCGTCACCCAGCACGACGAGCGCGACGCCCGCGGTCGTCGCAAGCAGCGCCGAGAGCTTCGGGAGCGTGATTGGTTCGTCCAGCACGACAGACGAGACGGCCATCACCTGCACCGGATACGTGAAAAGCAGCAGCGCGGCGACACCGGCCGAGAGCCACGCCAGGCTCTCGAAGTACGCGACCGACATAATACCGTAAACGGCGCCGAGACCGACCTCGACGCCGACGGTGCGCACGGGGAGACGAATGAACCGACCGGTGACGAGCAAAAGCCCCCACAGCAGAACGGTCGCCGCCACGAACCGACTGGCGAGCAGCGTCGCGACCGTCAGATCGACGCCGACGGCCGCCTTCCCGAAGACGCCGAGCGTCCCGAACAGCGCCGCACCGGAAAGCGTGAACACCAGTCCGAGACGTCGCTGACGCATACCTGCACTCGCACGCCCGGGGATACCGGCCTGACGCATATACTGATAACCCGTTTAAATATCGCTGCTTTTGTGTTCCGTTTCTCACACGAGTACGCGACGGCGTGCAGCCAGAGGCTGCTCGTGGAGCCGCTCGGAGACCTGGGGCCTCGGAGACGACGAGCGCGGTAGGCGCTTCACTCCGGAGCCAGGGACCGTGGTTTACCAGTCGACGCTCAGCGTGCCGTCGCCGTGCGGGTCCGGCGCGATCTCCTCGTCCGTTCGGCGGTCGATAACGTGGATCACGCCCTCGCCCTTCTTCGCGGGGCAGACCTCCGCGGCCCGGACGTTCTCGTCCAGTTCGTCCTCGCCGATGAAGTACGACTGTGGGCGGCCGAGGCCGGAGGTGATGTCCATCTCCCAGTTGTCCGCGACCTCGGCACACCGACCCGCCCCGATGCATTTGTTCCCCTCGAAGATGATCTTGTAGGGCTTCTCCGCTACCGGCGGGGCGTTCTCCTCGCTGCCGACGTCGCTCGGCTGTACCGGGGCGTCGTCCGCGTCGTCTGCGGCATCGCTCATACCCCACCGTTGCGGCGGCGACGTCTTTGCGCTGTCGATCGACCGCGTCCTTGGGTGTCCATCCACCCAGGGATATCATTACGGTCGACCCACACGGAAATAGGTATGTTTGCGCTCGCCCAGACGTCCGGAACGGATGCGCTTGCGGTCGTCGCGGGGATCGTGATTCTCCTCCTCATCAGCGCCTTCTTTTCCTCCTCGGAGATCGCGCTCTTCTCGATCGACGACCTGTTCGTCGCGAGTCTGGCGGACGACGGCGCAGGCGACGGGCGGGTCGCCGCACTCCGCCGGCTCCGGGAGGATCCCCATCGCCTGCTGGTGACGATCCTGGTTGGCAACAACGTCGTCAATATCGCGATCGCCTCGATCGCGACGACCTTTCTGGTCGATCGCCTCCCCGCCGGCTACGCTGTCACCGCGTCGACGGTCGTCGTGAGCGTGCTCGTCCTCGTCGTCGGCGAGATATCGCCGAAGTCCTACGGCGTCGCCAACGCCGAATCGTGGGCGCTCCGGGTCGCCCGGCCCCTGGAGATCGTCCAGCGGATCCTGTACCCGCTTGTGGCAGGGTTCGAACTCGTCACACGCGGCGTGACTCGGCTGACTGGGGGATCGACCGACTACCAGCCGCCTGCGGTGACCCGCGCCGAGATAGAGGCGCTCGTTGCGTCGGCCGAGCGCGCCGGGACGCTCCACGCGGGCGAACGGGAACTGATCGACCGTGCCCTGGAGTTCTCGGGGACGGCGGCCCGGGACGTGATGACGCCGCGAGCCCGGGTGACCGCGATCGACACCGACATCACCGTCGAGCGCGCGATCCGCGTCTGTGCCGACCACAGAGTAACGGCCCTCCCGGTCTACGAGGGCTCGCTCGACAGCGTCGTCGGCTCCGTGGATCTCCGCGATCTCGTCGGCGCGATAGACACCGGAGGACGCACCCACGACGATGACAGCGAAGGCGGTGGCGACCGCGGCGACGACAACGACAGCGATCCAGGCGACACCAGCGGTGACGCCGCCGGAACGGTCGCGTCGCATCTCCGCCCGGTCCTCTCGTCGTTCGGCGATCGGGCCGTCGACGGCGTCCTCCGGGACCTCCGGGCCGGGGGCTACGAGATGGCGGTCCTGCGGGACGGCTCCGGGAGCGTCGAGGGCGTCCTCACCACCGAGGCCATCGTCGAGGAACTCCTCGGCGGACTCGCCGACCGTGGCACCGGACAAGAAATCACTCGATCCACGGAGGGGGCCGTGATCGCGCCCGGCGACGCGACGCTCGAAGACGTCGTCGGTCCGCTTGGCGTGACGCTGTCGTCGGCAGCGGCGTCGGCTTCGGTGCTATCGCTCCTGCGAGAGGAACTCGGCCGACAGCCAGTCTCCGGCGACGTCGTCCGCGTCAGCGGGATGCGACTCACCGTCGGCGCCGTCGACGGCGACAGCGACACCCGTGTCAGAATCGAAACCGATCCCGGGCCGACAGAGGGAGACGGGCCGGAGGGCTGATCGCGGGGACGGCGTCCGTGACCGTATCGGTATCGTCGGTTTCGGTCTGTTCGGTATCGTCGGTTTCGGTCTATTCGGTATCGTCGGTTCCGGTCGAGTCTACAGCTAGAACAAGGCGAGTGCCTCGGGGCTTGACCCCGGGGCGGTTCACTCTCTGTAGATCTACGTCCCGTCGCTGTCGTCCACGACGGCGACAGTCTCGATTTCGATGTCACGAACCGGTTTGTCGTCGCTGTCCGTCGGGACGTCGCCGATCTCCCTGACGACATCCATCCCGTCGACGACGTGGCCGAACACGGCGTGGCGGCCGTCCAGGTGCGGCTGGGGGCCGAGTGTGATGAAGAACTGCGAGCCGTTCGTGTTGGGACCGTGGTTGGCCATCGAGAGGATGCCCGCCTTGTCGTGGTTCAGGTCCTCGTGGAACTCGTCGTCGAACTCGTAGCCGGGGCCACCGCGACCTGTTCCCTCGGGATCGCCGCCCTGGATCATAAAGTCCTCAATCACCCGGTGGAAGATCGTGCCCTCGTAGAGCGGATCCGTTCGGGTCTCGCCGGTTTCGGGGTCGCTCCATTCCTTTTCGCCGGTCGCGAGGCCGAGGAAATTCTCGACCGTCCGAGGCGCACGCTGCTCGAACAGTTCGAGCGTGATGTCTCCGTTCGTGGTGTGGAGCGTGACGAGCGGGTTCTCCGGGTTTTCGAGTTCGGAATCGTCGACCATACGCACAGGAGGACCGACGGATACAAAACGGTGTCCTTGCGGTGCGGGAGCGGAAGACCGATCGAGACGGTCACCCGGTCCGGATCTCGAAGCGGGCGCCGCCCTCGGCACTCTCGGTTGCAGTGATCTCCCAGCCGTGCGCCTCGGCGATCTCCGAGACGATCGCGAGCCCGAACCCGGTCCCGTCGGAGGCAGTCGTGTATCCCGCCTCGAAGATCTCGTCGCGCTTCTCCTCGGGGATGCCCGGGCCGTCGTCCGCGACGTAGAAGCCTTCGTCCTCTTCGAGCGCACCGACAGTGATGGTTACGTCTGTGCCGCCGTGCTCCACAGAGTTCCGGAACAGGTTCTCGAACAGTTGCTGCAGTCGCTCCGGATCGGCCGCCACCGACAGATCGAACTCCGGTTCGATCGACAGCGACGTCGTCTGTACGGCGACCATCTTCCAGGATCGTTCGGCGACCGTGCTGATCAGGACCTGCTCTGGTTCGTCGATCGAGACACCCTCCCGTGCGAGCGTCAGCATCTCGTCGATGAGTTGCTCCATTCGATCGTGCGCCCGGACCACCGGTTCCAGGTGATCGGTCTCGTCTTCCTCGATGGCGAGTTCGGTCCGTCCCTGCGCGACCCCGAGCGGATTCCGCAGGTCGTGGGAGACGAGGCTCGCGAACTGTTCGAGCTTCTCGTTTTTCTCTTCGAGTTCCTGCCGGTACTGCTCGCGGTGGGTGACGTCGGAGAGGATGACCGACCGGCCGGTCTTTGCGCCGGCGGTAGTGAAGGGGGTCGAAGCGACGCTGTAGTATCTCGTTCGTCCGCCGACCTCGATCTCGAACGTCGAATCCGAATCGTCGAGTGCCGTCGCGAGTGACGGGAGTTGTTCCGAGAGCGACTCGCCGCTCGAGCCGACCAGTGTCGGCAGTAGTTCCGCCGCCTCGGTGTTGAAATCTCTGATGCGGTCGCGCTCGTCGAGAACGATGACAGGGTCGTCGGTCTCGCCCGTCGCGCGGACGAACTGGAACTGATCGAAGTACACGGCGAAGACGCCGACGGCGAAAATCGCGACGCCGAGAGAGGCGTAGGTGAGATCGAGAACAGACGAACGGATCGCGCCGAGTACGTCGAAGACGACCGGCAGGCCAGTCAGTCCGACGAGTACCAAGAGCGGCCGGGCGTTGGAGTTGACTCGGTCGAACAGTTCGTACAACATAAAGAACCCCACGGCCGAGAGCGCGTACGCGAGCCCCATCGCGATCCAGTGGAGCGGCCGGTGTTCGATCCGGAGGTAGGCAAACGGCGTTACGGCCTGCTCGGCGGCGAAGTACCAGCCGTGGAGCGGATTCGTCACCTTCACCACGACGAAGAAGAGGAAGACGGCCACGAGTGCCCAGCGGGCGCCGGAGTTCCGGTGGATCGACCGGCCGGTGTAGGCCGAACAGAAGTACAGCCACGGGCCGACCGACGCCAGGCCGACGATGAGGCCGACGACGTAGAAGACGTACTGCAGTTCCGGCGTCGGCATCGTGAGGTAGCCGACGTGTGCGGCCGCCCAGCCGCCGCCCGTGAGCAGCAGCCAGAACAGCCCGCGTCGGGTGTCCTCGTGGGAGATCTGCGTCGTTCTGGGCAGCATCCCGAAGCATACCACAGCGGCGGACGCGAACGCCAGCACGTACGCAGCGTAGAGCACGTTCGGGGGTAACGACGGCAGAATCACTGTTAGTCACGTCTACGAAACATTGGCACACTCATCAACCCACCGACCGCTCCGTGGCTGGGTTCGGTCGGGGCCAGTGGTGTCGAAAAGGGGGTGTCGATCAGCCGGACGGGTGGGGGCGTCCGGAATCGGGTGCCTCTGCGCACTCCCCCAGTTGGGCCGACCGTTCGTCGTGGTCGGAGTGTAGGCGGGTGATGTCCCGCCTATGCGGGCGACGAACGCCGGGACGGGAGAACCGGCGTCCGTCATCGGGTTCGCAGCCGGTGTGGGGTCCCGGACGCCAGTGGGGGTGGCAGTCCGGAGGGCCGGCGTGCGACTGTGGCGTCGCCGAGGGGCAATCGGCGCGGCCACGTCGCGACGCCGCAGGGCGACGTCGCATCCATCTTTTGGCGAGGAGACCACTTGAACGGGGTAGACAGTCAATCCGAATTCGGCACCGCCGTCGCGACAAAATCCGGGTGAATTCGGCTAAATAGTCACGATTCCGATAGTATCCTGCGATTACTCGGGCGGTGAAAATCGGGGGACGTGAGAGCAAACAGCGACGATCACCGGCGAAGGAAGACCCTACCGACTACGGTTCGGCCGACGGTTTTTGTACGATGCCGCGCCAACCCGGGATATGGCGACGATCAAGGACAGCGTCCACGACCACATCGAGGTCGGCGGCGTCGCCGCAGCCCTCCTCGATACGGAGCCGGTCCAGCGGCTCCGTCACATCAAACAGCTGGGGACCGTCCACCTCGTGTACCCCTCGGCTAATCACACGCGCTTCGAGCACTCGCTGGGCGTCTATCACCTCGCGGACCGCGCGCTCACACACCTGGGTATCGAGGGAACCCAGGCCGAGCGGATCCGCGCGGCAGCACTCCTGCACGACGTCGGCCACGGCCCCTACAGCCACAACGTCGAGACGGTCACCCAGCGACACACGGGCAAGTACCACGACGAGGTGCACGAACTCCTCGCGGCGGGCGAAGTCGGAGACGTGCTGCGAGATCACGATCTGGATCCCGCGCGGGTCGCCGACCTGGTCGCGGGCGAGAGCCAGTACGGGCAACTCGTCTCCGGGGAGCTGGACGTCGATCGGATGGACTATCTCGTCCGCGACGCCCACCACACGGGCGTGCCGTACGGGACGATCGACCACGAACGGCTCGTGCGGGAACTCGCCTTCGTCGACGGCGAGCTCGTCCTGCGGGAGGGGAACGTCCAGACCGCCGAGTCACTGCTCTTAGCGCGGGCGCTGATGAACCCGACCGTCTACCAGCACCACGTCGCCCGCATCTCGAAGGCGATGCTCCGGCAGGCGGCCGAGCGACTGCTGGACCGGACGGAGACGACGCCGGCGGAACTCCGGCGGATGGACGACCACGACCTCCTCGTCGCGCTCCGGACGACCCCGGAGACGGCAGCGGTCGCGACCCGACTACGGACCCGGGATCTCTACAAGCGGGCCGTCTGGGCCGAACTGGACGCCGTCCCCGAAGACGTCCTCGATGCCGACTTCGACACCCTGCGCGACCTCGAAGCGAGGATCGCCTCGCGGGCTGATCTGTCTCCCGAGGGAGTCATCCTCGACGTCTCGGACCGACCGTCGATGACCGAATCCACCTCGCGCGTGATGGTGGGCGGTGAGATGCGACAACTCGGGAAACAGTCGCCGCTGGTGTCGGCGCTCCGGACCGCCGGGGAACAGCAGTGGCGACTCGGCGTGTACGTCCCCGACGAGTCGACGGACAGTGTGGGGCAGATCGCCGTGGACGTGCTCGATCTCGACGTCGACGGCGCGCCGGTCACCGACGTTCGACCGGGCGTGACGGCCACCCTCGACGAGTTTACCGGCTCGTAAGCGGGCGACTGCCTCGCAACGAGCGGCGAATCGTCCCGTTTCGTGGGGTTTCAAACCGATGCGCCGGTGACGTCCTTGCAATGATCGTCGAGGGAACAGTGCTGCGGGGGCCCGAGTTCGAGCCGATCGAGGGGCGGGTCGTCGTCGAGGACGGTGAGATCACGGCTATCGAGGAGGAGGCGGTTCACACCGAGAACATCGTCCTCCCGGCGTTCGTCAACGCCCACACGCATCTCGGCGACTCGATCGCGAAAGAGGCGGGAGCGGGCCTCTCGCTGGACGACCTGGTGGCGCCGCCGGACGGCCTGAAACACCGGCTGCTGGCGGAAGCGACGCCCGAGGAGACCATCGAGGCGATGCATCGCTCACTGCGGCTGATGGGGTCGACTGGCACCGCCGCGTGCATCGAATTCCGCGAGGGCGGCGTCGCGGGCGTCGAGGCCATCCGCGAGGCCGCGGCCGACCTCCCGATCGAACCGACGATCCTCGGCCGCGAGAGCGAGGCGGCGATGCGCGCGTCCGACGGATTCGGCGCCTCCGGCGCGCGCGACGCCGACTTCGACCGGCTCCGCAACGTCACCCGCGAGGCCGGGAAGCTGTTCGGCATCCACGCGGGCGAGCGCGATCCACACGACATCAACGCCGCCCTGGATCTCGATCCCGACTTCCTCGTCCACATGGTCCACCCCGAGGCGATCCACTACGATCGGGTGGCCGACAACGGCACCCCCGTCGTCGTCTGCCCGCGCTCGAACCTCGTCACCGGGGTCGGCGTGCCGCCGATCCGCGAACTCGGAGAGCGGACGACCGTAGCGCTCGGTACCGACAACGTGATGCTGAACTCCCCGTCGATGTTCCGGGAGATGGCGGCGGCCGCCAAACTGGCCGACGTCCCGGCGACGGAGGTGTTGCGGATGGCGACCAGAAACGGCGCGGAACTCGCGGGGCTGAACTACGGCGTCGTCGAACCCGGCCGGGAGGCGAAACTGCTCGTCCTCGACGGCGACACCGACAACCTCACCGGCGCGCAGGACGTCGTCCGCGCGGTCGTTCGGCGCGCGGGCGCGGCCGACGTGAAAGACGTCATTCTGTGATCGGACTCGGGGAAACACCACCAGCGGGCAATCCGGAGCGGGACTTTTCCCTCCGGCGACCAACAGGTGACGTATGACCCTCCCGTTCGCGGGCTTGCTCCGCGAGACGCCCCGAATGCGAATCACGCGGCGCGGAACCGGCGACGAGGACCTGCTCGTGGTCCTCGGCTGGGGCAACCGGGTGGCCCACGAGCACGTCGCGTGGCTCCTGACGCGACTCCTGGAAGCCGGATACCGCGTCCACGCGGTCACGATCCCGACGAACGTCTGGAACTTCGACGACCAGTATCTCGCACCCCTCGACGACTACGTGTCGGAGCGCGACTTCGACATCGTGTTGAGCCACAGCACCGGCGGGCTGATCGCCGAACACCTCGCCGAGCGGCATCCGCTGCGGAACGTGTTTCTCAGTCCGTGGTGGGGCGTCCGGACCGCGGGACGGATCGATCCCGCGATCCTCGCCGTGTTCGAGCGACTGCCGACGGCGCGGCGACTGCACTCCCCGGATCTGGATGCCGACGCGATCGGTGATCTGAAGTCGCCCGCGGAAGCCGAACTCGGCCCGTCGGGGCTGTCGCCGGCGTTCCTCGGGACGATCCGTGACGCGCAGGCACGGCTCGGCAAGTTCGACGACGCCGACGTCGTCTTCTACTCGCCGACGGACCGCGTGGTCGATCCGGCGGCGATCGAGGCGCGGGCGCCGGCGGCGAACCGAGTTCGGTACGACGGCGGCCACGAGTTCTTCGCCTCGTCGGGGCGGAACGCCGTCCTCGACGACGTGCTCGCGGCGCTCGAGAACGGTCCTGCGGCAATCTCAGCGTAGGGGCGTCGGCGCGGCTGACCGGCGCTTCAATATAAATCCTGCTACACGACAATCACCCACATAGACGAATCGCCAGACAGCGTCGACCCTTGAAAGGGTGGTGGCTGCCCCCGTCTAGTAACCTTTAACCGATTTAGACCGGTAATGACGAGCAAGATGGCGAGTAACAAGATCCTGGGTATCGACCTCGGCACCACGAACAGTGCGTTCGCGGTGATGGAGGGCGGCGACCCGGAGATCATCGTGAACTCCGAAGGCGATCGGACGACGCCTTCGGTGGTCGCATTCACCGACGACGACGAGCGACTCGTGGGGAAACCCGCGAAGAACCAGGCAATCCAGAACCCCGACCACACGATCCAGTCGATCAAGCGGCACATGGGGGAGGAGGATTACACCGTCGAGGTGGATGACGAGGAGTACACCCCCGAGCAGATCTCGGCGATGATCCTCCAGAAGATCAAGCGGGACGCCGAAGAGTACCTCGGCGACGAGGTCGAGAAGGCAGTCATCACGGTCCCGGCGTACTTCAACGACCGCCAGCGGCAGGCGACGAAGGACGCCGGCGAGATCGCCGGCTTCGAGGTCGAGCGCATCGTCAACGAGCCGACCGCGGCGTCGATGGCGTACGGGCTCGACGACGACTCCGATCAGACGGTGCTCGTCTTCGACCTCGGCGGCGGGACGTTCGACGTGAGCGTCCTCGATCTCGGCGGCGGCGTCTACGAGGTCGTCGCCACCAACGGGGACAACGACCTCGGCGGTGACGACTGGGACGAGGCCATCATCGACTGGCTCGCCGAGGAGTTCGAGAACAACCACGGCATCGACCTCCGCGAGGACCGGCAGGCGCTGCAGCGGCTGAAAGACGCAGCCGAGGAGGCGAAGATCGAACTCTCCTCGCGAAAGGAGACGACGATCAACCTCCCGTTCATCACGGCGACGGACTCCGGCCCGGTCCACCTCGAAGAGACCCTCTCGCGGGCGAAGTTCGAGTCGCTGACCGAGGATCTGATCGAGCGCACCGTCGGGCCGACGGAACAGGCGCTCGAAGACGCCGGCTACGACAAGGGCGACATCGACGAGGTCATCCTCGTCGGCGGCTCGACCCGGATGCCGCAGGTCCACGAGCAGGTCGAGGAACTGCTCGGGACCGAGCCGAAGAAGAACGTCAATCCCGACGAGGCCGTCGCACTCGGTGCGGCGATTCAGGGCGGCGTCCTCGGCGGCGAGGTCGACGACATCGTGCTGCTCGACGTGACGCCTTTGAGCCTCGGCATCGAGGTGAAGGGCGGCCTCTTCGAGCGGCTCATCGAGAAGAACACCACGATCCCGACCGAGGAGTCGAAGATCTTCACCACGGCCGCGGACAACCAGCAGTCGGTGAACGTCCGCGTCTTCCAGGGTGAACGCGAGATCGCCGAAGAGAACGAACTGCTCGGCGAGTTCCAGCTCACCGGGATCCCGCCGGCCCCTGCGGGCACGCCGCAGATCGAGGTCGCCTTCAACATCGACGAGAACGGGATCGTCAACGTCGAGGCCGAGGACAAAGGCTCCGGCAACGCCGAGTCGATCACCATCGAGGGCGGCGCCGGCCTCTCCGACGAGGAGATCGAGCAGATGCAGGCGGAAGCCGAAGAGCACGCCGAGGAGGACGAGCGCCGCCGCGAGCGCATCGAGGCCAGAAACGAGGCCGAGAGCGCGATTCAGCGCGCGGAGACGCTGCTCGAAGAGAACGAAGACGAGGTCGACGACGATCTCCGCGAGTCGATCGAAGCCCGCATCGAGGACGTCGAGGAGACCCTCGAGGACGACGACGCGACGAAGGAGGACTTCGAGGAGGCCACCGAGGCGCTTACCGAGGAACTCCAGGAGATCGGCAAGCAGATGTACGAGGCCCAGCAGGCGGCCGGGGGCGCTGGTGCCGGTGCCGGTGCTGCGGGCGCCGGTCCGGGCGGTGCCGGTCCGGGCGGCGCGGGCCCCGGCGGAATGGGCGATATGGGCGGTGCCGGCGGCGAGGACGACGAGTACGTCGACGCCGACTTCGAGGACGTCGACGACGACGAAGAGGAATAAGAGCTCCCCGCCACGGACGGGCCCGGCACGGATTTCGTCTTTTATCGGCGTACAGTTGCGGGACTCGGTTCCGGAGACGGACAGCCGCCGCTGCCAGATGTCAGACATCGCAACAAAGTTTTTCAGCCCGCTGTGCGAGCGTCACGATATGCCAATCAGCGAAGACGAGTGGGAGTCCGAAAAGCAGTGGGCCGACGTCGAACGGGCGGTCGGCGAGTTCCTCGACGAGGTCAAGCCGCGAGCCTACTCGGTGTCGGAACTGCACGAACTCCTGCAGCACGGCGGGACCGTCACGGCTCCGGAAGAGGACATCTGCTGGGGCGAGGACGAAGAAGAGGAACCCGAGGAGATCGAGATCGTCCCGATGGACGTGGGCGAACGCGAGGTCCAGGAGGCCGTAACGGTGCTCCGCGACGCGGAGTATCTCGAATCGAAGCGGATCGAAACAGCCGAGGGGCCCGTGACGTACTACCGGCGGTGGGAGTGCGCCTTCTAACCCTGCTCGACGACGGACGGCGGACTACCGACTCCGGGTTATCCCACGATCGTGCATATTTACGCCCATTTCGAACGCCGAAAGTAGCATATGGACGGGTTTTTAGCCCCTTGATCCCGTAGCCGATTGTATGCCAGACGGGCGGGACTTATCCACCCCCACACCCGGATACGAGGCGACGAACGCGGGACCGACACCAAAGGCGGACTCGGACACAGTCGGGGCGGCACGCTCCGGGCCGACGGAGAAATGTGGCGTTGTCGGCGTCGCACTCGACGACCGGGCGGCGTCGCGCCCGCTGTACTACGCTCTGTACGCGCTCCAGCACCGCGGACAGGAATCCGCCGGCATCGTCACCCACGACGGCTTCCAGCAGCACGGCCACGTCGAGATGGGTCTCGTCGGCGACGCCTTCCAGGAGGGCGATCTCGATTCGCTCGCGGGCGAGACGGGGATCGGTCACGTCCGCTATCCCACCTCCGGCGGCGTCAACGCCTCCTGTGCGCAGCCGTTTTCGGTCTCGTTCAAATCGGGCTCGCTCGGCCTCTCGCACAACGGCAACCTCGTCAACGCCGACGAGATCCGCGACGAACTGGCCCAACTCGGCCACGCGTTCACTTCCGACGGCGACACCGAGGTCATCGCCCACGACCTCGCCCGGAACCTCTTGGAAGCGGACCTCGTTCGTGCGGTCAAGCGGACGATGGACCGGATCCACGGCTCGTACGCCTTGACGATTATGCACGACGAGACCGTCCTCGGCGTTCGGGACCCGCAGGGCAACCGACCGCTCTGTATCGGCGAACTCGACGACGGGTACGTGCTCGCCTCCGAATCTGCCGCCATCGACACACTCGGCGGCGACCTCGTCCGCGACGTCCGCCCGGGCGAACTGGTCGTTCTGGAACCGGACGGGTCCGGATTCGACACGTATCAACTGATCGAACAGGACAACACGGCGCACTGTTTCTTCGAACACGTCTACTTCGCCCGCCCGGACTCGGTCATCGACGACACGCTCGTCTACGAAGCGCGCCGCGATCTCGGTCGGGAACTCTGGAACGAATCGGGCGTCGAGACCGACGTGGTGCTGCCCGTACCGGACTCCGGGCGGGCGTTCGCGTCAGGGTACGCCGAAGCGGCGAACGAGGGAGCCGAGAGCGATGCCGTCGAGTTCGCCGAGGGGTTGATGAAGAACCGTTACGTCGGCCGGACGTTCATCATGCCGACGCAGGACGAGCGCGAACGCGCCGTCCGACTGAAGCTCAATCCGATCAAAAGCACCATCGAGGGCCGATCGGTGACAATCATCGACGACAGCATCGTTCGGGGGACGACGTCGCGGCAGCTCGTCGCGCTGCTTCGCGAGGCCGGCGCCGAGGAGGTTCACGTCCGGATCGGCGCGCCGCCGATCGTCGCGCCGTGCTATATGGGGATCGACATGGCCTCCCGCGAGGAACTCATCGCCGCCGACCGCTCGGTCGACGAGATCCGCGACGAGATCGGTGCCGACAGTCTCGGCTACCTGTCGGTCGAATCGGTCGCGGATGTCCTGGGAGAATCACGGCTCAATCTCTGTCTCGGGTGTGTGACCGGCGAGTATCCCTACGACATCGACGGCGAAGAGACCGATCGCGACGTCCAGCGGCCGGTGATCGATACCGACAGCGAGCCCGCCCGCGCGGACGACTGATTCTTCGGTGGCACACAGCCCGCGACGACAGGTCGCGAACCGCTAGACGCAGAACATAAACGGATAGACGAGCGCGACGCGGTCGTCGTCGTGGAGCTTCGTATCGAAGCCGTCCAGGGTTTCGTTGAACTTTCCGTTGATGAGGATGCGGGCGTACGCCCGTGTCTGCTCGCCGTCGGGGTTCTTCAGCAGGTCGCCGGGGACGTCCTCGGCGTCGATCGGTGCCCACCCGCGGGTGGCCGATTCGTCCTCCGTTTCGGCGATGACGAGGTCCTGGACGTCGTACTCCGCGAAGAACGACTTCGCGAACTCCCGAAGCGTGTCGCCCTCGAACGTGTACGAGAGCCGTGCCGTCCCGAGCGCGTCGCGGACGTGTCCTGTCGCGCGTACCTCGACGGTCGTCTCCGCGACCGTCTTGGCGGTTTGAGACTGAGCCATACAGGAGCTACGACGGCCTCCCAGTTATCGTTGACCACGAATATGTTCGGGTGAGATTCGAGTTCTGGTCCAAGGGAGTCTCAGTAGACGACGTACAACAGCACGTAGACGACGTTCCCCAGAACGAAGGAGATCAGCCAAAGCGACGCGGCGATCCGTCCGACGCGACGGTGCGGTGACGCACGGATCGCCGCGATCGGTCGCGTGACCGCCACGAGCAGCGTGTAGTACAGAAGCGGGATACAGACGATGGCGAGCAGGATGTGGATCGCAAGCGTCGGAAGGTAGACGAACTGATAGACGGCCTCGGGGCCGGGGAACTCGGTGGTTCCTTCCAGGACGAGCCGGTAGAGGTAGAGGACGAGAAAGCCGACGAACAGCGCGAGCGAGACGAGCATCATCGCCCGGTGGCGCCGGATCTCATCGCGGCGGATGGATCGGACGCCGAGCAGGATCGTCACGATCGCAGCGGTGCTGAGCGCGGCGTTGACGTGCGGGATTGCGTCGACGACGAACTCGGGAGCGCGCGGGAGCGACGAGCCTGGAATCACTCCGAGGACGGCACCGAAAACCGCAGCGAGCGACACGACGGAGAGTGCGGCCGTAAGTCCGAGCACGTGATCCCGAGCACGCAGTGCCATACCGGATCGCAGGACGGAGGGATAAAAACGGTGCCGACTCGGCGAGCGGGGGGCTACCGAAAGGAAACTGATTTAAATTACCCCGGACAACCACTGACTGCGCACTACGATACTGCGAGCGTGGGTAGCCAAGCTAGGCCAACGGCGCAGCGTTGAGGGCGCTGTCCTGTAGAGGTCCGCCGGTTCAAATCCGGTCCCACGCATCGCACGGCGGAAATCCGCCACCCGATGCGGGTGCTATCCTTCGGGACACAGCACCCACGCACAATCCTTCCGACGCTACACCGACCAGCCGTGGCTGACGCCCGCAGGGTTGACGCTCACTCCGACGACTGCCGGCCGCCGCGGTTTTAAATCGATCGCACCCGAACGTGTGGCTATGCCCAAATACTCCACCGGGAGCGGCGGGGACGGTGGCGACGGCGACAGCTGTGAACTCTGCGGCCGGTCGACCGGCAACCTGCGGCGGGCGAACGTCGCCGGCGCGGAGCTTCTGGTGTGCAGTGAGTGTGCACCCCACGACGACTCCAAGAAGCGCACCTCCGGTTCCTCGGGTTCGGCATCCGGCGGAAGCGACGACACCGGAACGTCGCGCCGCAAGCGGGCCGCCCAGCAGCAGGCGAAGGTGTACGACCGGGCGACGGGCGACTCCAGCCACTGGGAAACTGAAGGGACGGACTACGAGAAGGATCAGCTTCCGCACCTCGTGTCGGGCTACAGTGATCGGGTCGCGGACGCCAGAAAGGACGCGGGGCTGACGATCGAGAAACTGGCCGCGGAACTCGACGTCGACGAGGCGGATCTGCGGGCGGTCGAAGATGGACGGGCCGCCCGCGCAGACGTCGGTGGATCGGTGATCCGCGCGCTCGAAGACCGGTTCGGGATCGAACTGATCGACGAGTGATACTGAGTACTCCCACTTTTATCGCCGAGCGCCACACCCGTTGACGGCTCTCGGCGAGGAGAGACGAGAGTACCCAGTACGAACCGCGCGCTCCGGGGCCAAGTGTGAACAATTTTTGTCCACCCACGCCTTCAGCGGCGCGTATGCAAACACGCGCGCCAGCCGAACCGGAGGTCCGCGAGTTCACCGCCGCCGTCGTCGACATCGACGACCGGACGGTGACCCTCGATCGCACGTACTTCTACGCCGAGAGCGGTGGCCAGCCCGCAGACAGGGGAACGCTCGGCGGCATACGGGTCGTCGACGTCCAGAAGGACGGGGATGGCGTCGCCCACACGCTCGCGACAGCACCGGAATTCGAGGTCGGCGAGGAGGTAACCGGCATCATCGACGACGACTTCCGAACCTACTGTATGCGCGCTCACACGGCGAGTCACCTGCTCTACGGCGCGGGACGTCGGGTCCTCGACGACCTCGGCTACGGCGGCTTCGACATCTCCGAGGAGAAGGTCAGGGTCGATTTCACGACCACGACCGACATCGACGACGAGACGCTCGTCGAACTCGAACGGCTGACGAACCGCGCGGTCTGGGAGTCCCGGGACGTCTCCTGGGAGGAAGTACCGACCGAGGAAGCGATCGATCGTGAGGACGTCGCGTTCAACACGAAGACCGAGGAGGGCGTGATGGACGACGCCGACACGGTGCGGATCGTCGAGGTCGAGGGCTGGGACGTCGCCGCCTGCGGCGGAACCCACGTCGCCAACACCAGCGAGATCGGCCCGGTGACGGTCCTCGATCGCTCGAACCCCGGTGAGGGACTCACCCGTGTGGAGTTCGCCGTGGGCCCGGACGGCGTCGACCGTCGGGCGACCCAGCACCGGGCGCTCCGGGAGTCGGCCGCGGCGCTCGAAACGAACACCGACGACCTCGCGGCGACTGCCGCGGCGATCCGATCGGAGCGGGACGAACTCCGCGATCGGGTCCGCGAACTCGAACGTGCGGCGGTCGCCGACGCGATCGACGGCTTCGAGACCGTCGAGAAGGACGACACAGCGTGGCGACTCGGCACACTCGACGGTGTCGACACCAACGACGCCGGGGAGGCAGCCAAGGACGCCGTCGGCGACGCGGAGGTGATCGTCGCCGTCGGCGACGAAGAACGCCCCTACGTGGTCGTGGCCGCCGGCACCGACAGCGACGTCCACGCGGGAGACGTGATCGACGACCTCACCGACGTTTACGGCGGTGGCGGGGGCGGCGGCCCGCCGTTCGCCCAGGGCGGGGGACTCGACGCCTCGCCGGCCGAAGTGCTCGACGAAATCCGAGACTGGGAGTCTGCGGAGTGACAGCCCCCTCGTCCGCCAGGTTCTGCTGACATCGGGCGATCGTCCGAAGCCCCTTTTGCCGCTGCGGCCCTATAGAATGTGATGACTGACAATCCGTTCCGAGCGGAATCGCGGCCGCTCTCGGCGTTCGACGCCGTCGTCTGGGATCTGGACGGCACACTCGTGCGATTGCTGGTCGACTGGGAAGCCGTCGCGGGCGACGTCACTGCGGTGTTCGACGCGGCCGGCGTCGACGCAACCGAGATCGACCTCTGGGAGATGCTGGATCTCGCCGACGAATCGGGCCTCCGTGACGACGTCGAAGCGGTGATCGCGGAGTACGAACGGAAGGGAGCACAGCGATCCGATCGGCTCACGCACGCCGATCACGTCGGCGGATTCGCCGCCGAGGGCGTCTGCTCGTTGAACGCCGAGGAGGCCTGCCGGACTGCACTCGACGTCCACGGACTCACGGCGGACATCGACGCTGTCGTCGGCCGGGATACGGTCGCGACGCGGAAGCCCGACCCGGCACCGCTTCTGGAGACCATCCGGCGGATCGGTGCGGATCCCGACGACGCCGTGTTCGTCGGCGACTCCCGCCGGGACGAGGAGGCCGCACGACGGGCCGGCGTCGCGTTTCAGTACGTCGATACCGAGGTCATCCCCGACGAAGCAGCCGGATCGAGGTAGCAGCGAACAGACGGTACGCTATCGGGCCGCCCGCGGGACGCCGTACCGTACACCCGCTCTCGCCCCGCGGCTCCTGTCACCGCACGCAGGTGCTGGTCCCGGCATCGTATATAAATGCCCGCCTGCGGTCGTCAGCGCCCCCAGGCGGTCGACCGAACTGCTGATACTGTCGGCTGTACCTATTTCAAGATATTCGCGACTCCGTAGGTCGCGAAATCCTTCACAGACGTACAGCCGACAGTATGAATCTTCCACCGGCGCGGTCGTTAAGTCGATTCGAGCCGACGTTTGAGACAATGAGTTATCCGGTCAGCTACTACTGCCCACACTGCGGCGCTGTCGTCGAACTGACCCGTGAGGGATACCTCGCCGACAAGTCGGTCACGCCCTATCCGCTCGTCGGGTGGGAGTACGCCGCTCCCGACGAGGACTACGAAGCGGCCGACGGCGTCCGCCTCGTCTGCGGCGAGGGCGAGGAGATCGATAGCCTCCACTGGACAGGTGAGCGAAGCGAGGCGGACGACGTGGAGCGTCCTGAAGCCGAAAGCCCGTGCGGCCGGGAATTTTTCCTGTCGTTCGTTCGGTTCGAGGACGGACGCGAAGTCGAGCCCCGTCCGGAGACGGAACACGTGACGATTTCTGGGGCAGGTTCGTCCGGAACCCAGGAAACGAACAAGCCGCGTGGGCCCGGCGGTCCGGGCGGTTTCGGCGGGTGACCGGATAGTTCCAGCTGATGATCCGGTGATCGGGCGATAGCGTTGGTTCGCGTCTTCGCCGCCGCTACGGCAGGTCGACCTCGATGTCGGCGACGCCGCCCGCGGCCTTGACTGTGTTCCAGAGCAGCATCGCGCGGGTCATCGGGCCCACGCCGCCTGGGACGGGCGTGATCGCGCTGGCTTTCTCTTTTGCGCTCTCGTATTCGACGTCGCCGACGAGTTCGGAGCCGTCTTCGGTCTCGACTCGGTTGATGCCGACGTCGATGACGACCGTGCCCTCGGAGATCATATCGCCGGTGACCATCTCGGGGACGCCTGCGGCTGCGACGACGATGTCGGCTGCCCTCGTCTTCGCCGCGAGGTCCTCGGTACGGGAGTGACAGACGGTGACTGTCGCGTTGCCGCCCTCGGCCTTCTGGATCAGGAGGTTCGCCATCGGCTTGCCGACGATGTTCGAGCGGCCGACGACGACCGCGTCGGCGCCCTCGGTCTCGACGTCCGCCGCAGCCAGGAGCTTCTGGACGCCGTGCGGCGTACAGGGCTTGTACCGTGCGTTACCGGCGACGAGTCGGCCGACGTTCTCGGGGTGGAAGCCGTCGACGTCCTTCGCGGGGTCGATCCGTCGGAGGACTTCTCGTTCGTTCACGTGGTCTGGAACTGGCATCTGAACGAGGATCCCGTGGACGTCCGGATCGGCGTTCAGGTCGTCTACCGTGTCGAAAAGCTCCTCGGCGGGTGCCTCGGGGTCGATTTCGATGTCGCGGGTGGCGATCCCCACCTCCTCGCAGTCTTTGTGCTTCATCGAGACGTACGTCTCGCTGGCCGGGTCGTCGTTCATCAGGACGGTCGCGAGGCAGGGTGTCGTCCCCGCGTCGGTCAGCGTCTCGATGCTCTCCAGCAGCCCGTTCCGGATGTCCTGTGCGACTTCGTTGCCGTCGATTATCTCGGTCATACCTAAACGGCGTCCGTAGCCCACTTGAAACGTGCGATGTGGGCTTCCCGAAACGCTCGGACGCCCGCGGCAGAAAGCGGATTCGGCTGGAAGCAGCTACTCGTACAGCGGGTAGGCGTCGCAGAGTTCCTGGACGCGTTCGCCGACCTCGGCGACGACGGTCTCGTCGTCGTAGTCGTCGATCACGCGCGCGATGAGATCGGCGACTTCGCGCGTGGCCGCCTCGTCGAACCCGCGAGTCGTGATCGCGGGGGTGCCGAGTCGGATGCCGCTGGGGTTGAACGCCGAGCGCGTCTCCCCCGGCACCGTGTTCGCGTTCATCACGATGCCCGCGGATTCCAGCGCCGCTTCGACGTCTTTGCCCGTCGTCTCCGGGTGGGAGGGGCGCAGATCCGCCAGGATGAGGTGGTTGTCCGTCCCGCCGGAGACCAACTCTAGACCGTGCTCCTGCAGTTGGTCGGCCAGCGCTTTCGCGTTCGCCACCGTCTGTTCGGCGTACGCCTGGAAATCGGAACTGAGCGCTTCCTTGAATCCGACGGCTTTCCCCGCGATGTTGTGCATCAGCGGCCCGCCCTGTGTGCCGGGGAACACCGCGTTGTCAATGGCATCGGCGTACTCGGAATCGCAGAGGATCATCCCGCCGCGGCCTGCACGGATCGTCTTGTGCGTCGAGCCCGTCACGAAATCCGCCACTCCCACGGGCGAGGAGTGCACGCCCGCCGCGACCAATCCAGTGATGTGGGCGATGTCTGCCAGGTGGTACGCGTCGACCGCGTCGGCCGTCTCCTGAATCCGCTCCCACTCGACCTCCCGCGGGTACGCGGAGTACCCCGAGACGATGGTGTCCGGGTCGAACGACTCCGCCAACTCGTCGAGGCCGTCGTAGTCGACGTACCCCGTTTCGGCGTCGACCTCGTACTGTTCGACCTCGTAGGTCTGTCCCGCGAAGTTCGCGGGATGGCCGTGCGAGAGATGCCCGCCGTGAGTCAAGTCCAACGAGAGGATCTTGTCACCCGGCTCTAACATCGCGAGATACACGCCCATATTGGCTTGCGACCCCGAGTGCGGTTGCACGTTCACGTGCTCGGCACCCCACAGTTCTTTGGCTCGATCGATCGCTAACTGCTCGACCTCGTCGGCGTACTCACAGCCCGCGTAATACCGCTCGCCCGGATACCCTTCCGCGTACTTGTTCGTCAACGCGCTCCCCTGGGCTTCTAAGACCGCCTCGCTGGCGTGATTCTCGCTGGCAATCATCGCCAGTGTCTCGTTCTGTCGTCGTACCTCACCCGAAAGGGCGTCTGCGACGGCCGGATCGACGTCGCGGACGTGACTGTAATCCATACGAGATAGGGAGGCCGTGCGTCCAATAAGTGTGTCCACTTTGGCCGCAGTCGCTCACCGGCAGATCGGCGCAGGAATCACCGAACCGGTGGTCGTACAGGAAGCGAATCAGTCGAGTATGTCCCTGGCGACGTCGGCGAGCGTGTTCGCGGAGGCCGCCTGCAGTCGTTCGTCGTCGAGTTTGAGCCGGAGTCGGGGGCGACCGACGTCGATCGGAACCTTCTCCGTTGCGATCACTCCCGCCTCCTCCAGTTCGGATTTCGTCCGGGAGAACGTCGCTTTACTGGCGATCCCGACGTCTTCACCCCACTTCGAGACGTCGTAGAGCAACACCTCGTTTTTCGCTGCCACGAGGAGGCTGATCGTTACCTCATCCAGCGTTGCGTCCGCAGGTAGAGCCTCCTGTACGGAGTCGAGAACGGCGTCGAAGTCGGCACGGACCTCGGCTCCGAGGTCCGCTTCGAGCGACGATCGAACCGCAGAGATCGCCGGCGTCCGGAGGGTGAACCGCTCGCCAGCCTCGAAGGCCGACCGACAGGCGTCGTTCGCCGTCCGGACAAAGCCCGCATCCGTAGTCACCAGACCGGCAGCCGCGTCACCGAGGGTGACGACAGCCGTGACCGACTCCTCGGTCACGAGAAGCGCGTTTTCAGTTTGGTCCTCGGTGACACGGAGTTCGAGGACGCCGGCCTCGACGAGATCTGCTGCGTTGCTCGCGAGGAGGAACTCGTCAGTCACCGTCTTCAGGGTTTTCCGGGGAGCGAGCACTCGCAGTTCCGGTACCCCATCGGCGTCGGTCGCAAGTCCAACGAGCGATTCGAGGAGAGCGGGAGTCGGGCCGGTCACGTAGACGACGTCGGCGTCGGATCCGAGCGCGGCGTCGACGACGGTGTCGAGACCGTCGCCGAGCACGTTCGTTTCAGAGGGCATACGCCACAAAATACCTCAGACGATATTTAATTTAACGGCACACAGAGCGGTATATACTCGGCAGCGGGCCGAGCAGATCGTTCCAGCGAGGGTGTTTGGTTCGCGCGTTTGTCCCGAGTGGAGACCGGTCAAGGGGGATCGAATCCGAAGGCCGTCGAACCCGCCGGTTTTTCACGCGCAGCGCCGACAGGGACGGTATGACAGACACGATCGCGGTCGTCGGCAGCGGTCCTGCTGCTGCTGCTGCGACGGCTGCATTCGAGGACATCGACGCGCAAGTCGGCACTGAACCCGAAGATGCGGTGCTGACGGTCGTCGTCGTGCCGGCGGGTGCGGGGCTCCCGGCGGGCGTCGCCGCCGATGAACGGCTGGTCGTCGTCGAGATTGGCGGTATCGGCGGGCACGCCCGTGAGGACCTCGACGCCGCCGTATCGACGTTCGGGGGATCAGGTGCCCGGTTCGCCGACCTTCGCACGCGCGTCGCCGCGACGACCGAGGACGGGGGATCGCCGTCGGGCGACCGCAGTGCCGTGCGTTTCGCCGGCGCAGTCGCGGGACGGCGAGCAGTCGCGCTGCTCGCAGGCGACGGCGCCGTGGCCGGGACCGCCGTCGAGATTGGCGGTGCGAGCATCGTCGCCGAGCGGCGGGTGCTTCCGGTTCCGGATCCGACCACCCGGGATCGGGAGGTCCGTCGGGACAACCGGACAGTCGACGTCGACGATGCACTCGCTCGCGCAGAGCAGGTGCTCGACGAACGCACGGGGATCATCACGCAGGTCGGCGAGCGCGAGTCGTTCCCTGTCCCGTACTATCTCGCGGTGACCGCCGACACGAACGGTTTCAGCGACGCACGGGCGGCCGAGTTCGCCGCCGGAGTCGACCTCGACTGGGATGCCGCGTTTATGAAGGCGCTCGGCGAGGGACTGGAGCGCTACTGCGCCGGCGTCTACCGCGGCGCGGAATTCACCGTCGCGCCTGAACGGACGCGCGCGAACCCTGTCCCCGTATCGCGGTTCGTTCGTCCGGACGATGCAGACGAGGTCGATGCGGATACGCCGATCCCGTGGGTTCCCGGCATCGACCTCCAAACCGACGAGACGGCGTCGCTTCCGGCGGAGTTCGTCCACTATCCACCACCCGAGGAACGGTTCAAACCGCCGATCACGACGGGGCTCGGGCTCGGAAACTCCGGGTCCGAAGCGCTGCTCGCAGGCCTCTACGAGGTCGTCGAACGGGATGCGACGATGATCGCGTGGTACTCGACGTTCGAGCCGCTGGCGCTCGACGTCACGGACGATACCTACGACGCGCTCCGCAAGCGAGCGAGCGCAGAGGACCTGTCGGTGACGACGCTGCTCGTCACACAGGACGTCGACATCCCTGTCGTCGCCGCCGCCGTCCACCGGGACGGCGAGTGGCCGCGCTTCGCTGTCGGTTCCGGCGCGTCGCTGGATCCCACCGCTGCCGCGCAGTCGGCACTCGCGGAGGGGCTGCAGAACTGGATGGAACTGCGATCGATGGGGAGAGAGCGTGCCGTCGACGAGGAGGGTGCGATCGGCGAGTATGCCGACTTCCCGGCGGCCGCACGGGAGTTCGTCGACGCCGAGGCGACGGTACCGGCCGAGACGGTCGGCCCGAACGATGCTCCGAGCGGAAGTGCGGAACTCGCGGCAGCTGTGGAGGCGGTCGCCGACGCCGGCCTCGACGCCTACGCCGCGCGGACGACGACAGCCGACGTCGAGGCGCTCGGCTTCGAGGCCGTTCGCGTGTTGTGTCCGGCGGCACAGCCGCTGTTCCAGGGCGAACCGTTCTTCGGAGAACGCGCACGGACCATCCCGTCGGAACTGGGATTCGAGCCCGAACTCGATCGGCCGTACCACCCGTTCCCGTGATCGCGGTCTCCCAGTAGCGGGGGGTGACAGCCGACACGAGGTCGCCGGAAACGAAGAGCTGACAGCCGACACGGCTGCTCGGCACACGCGGCGCTGTGTCGGACTCCCGCGAGACGCCGCGCGGCGGTGGTCAGGTCACACGGCCGCTGGCCGCGTGTTCGGATAAAAAGGTACGGAGGGAATGCAGCCGTCGATCAGACACCGAACGTCGCCCGGATCATATCCCGCGTCCCAGGGCCCAGTCCCACCGCGAGGACGGCGATGAGCAGAAGGATCGTGTAGCGGGGGCTCTCCTCGAAGATCTCTTCTTCGAAGACCCACAGGACGAACGTGGCGGCGACCAGTTTCACCACGAGGAAGGGCCAGGTGTCGCCCGTGACCGCGAGCACCGACGACGGGAGCACCGAGCCGGTGACGTCGACGACGAACTGGTTGACCGGGTGCTTCGGCACGAGATTCCGGCCGGCGCCGAGGGCGGGCATCCAGTCTAAGCCGACGACGTTGGCGACGCCGTCGACAGCGTGTCCCCAGAGGACGACAAAGCCGATCCGCTCTGTCCCGGCGTTCACTTCGGGGACGAACCGTTCGATGAGCCACCACGTCAGGGCCGCAGCCAGCGTCGCACCGAGGAGGACCGTGACGAGGACCTGCGGGTAGAATTCGACGCCCGAGGCGCCGGTGATGACGAGCGAAACGAGATAGCCGAGCGTCACGAGCAGGATCACCGAACCGATCGCAAAGAGGAGTCGATCGTACCGCTCGACGACCTCCGCTCGGGTCGCAGCCACGGAGACGAGCACGGCAGCGAGTGCCACAGCGAAGACGGTGAAGTAGATGATCGGGCTGATAAACAGCGTGTTCAGCGGGTAGGTAATGAGCGCCTCCCCAGCGGGAATCGCGTCGTTGGCGTCCTCGACGACCCGGAGCGCACCGCCGAAGAGCACGAACGGGAAGAACGCATAGAAGAACCGTCGATCGGTTCCGAGATCCAGACGGCGCAGGAGGAAGACCACGCCCACGAGTGCGACCAGGAGCGTCACCATATAGCCGACCTCCGAGACGAGCGTGTAGCCGGGGTAGGCGACGGGTTCGGTGGCGCTCGTACACGCGCCCGAGTCGTACAGGTACTCGACGGTGCTCCCGGGACGGATCGCACAGACGGCGGAGTTGGCGTCCGCCTGGACCGGTCCCCAGAAGTAGTGCCAGATGAAGCCGTCGTAGACGGCCTCCGGGAAGACGAGCGATCCGACGACGAGCGCGACCACGGCGGTCAAAACGCCGCCGGCCCAGAACCGCTCGGGATCGGCGCCGACGCGTTCGGCGACTGTTGACATACGCGAAAGGCCGGCGGCGGTCGTGTTGAGGATTCCGGTCTCCGGTGCGACTGACGGGCAACCGACGGTGCCGGAGGGAGAGCGATCAGGAGGGGCCCGTCGCCCTGGGATCGAGCAGAGCCAGTATTACGGACCGTCGGCGTCGACCGGGCCGATGTCGCGGGCGGCCGCGAGCACCACATCGTGGATACGCCCGTTGGAGGCCACGAGACCGGCCGAGTCGTGTCGCCACCGGTCACCGGAGAGGTCCGTGACGGTGCCGCCTGCGGCCCGGATCATCGCGACGCCCGCCATCGTATCCCACGGATGGGGGCGGACGTTCGTCACCACGCCGTCGAGCGACCCGTCAGCGACGGCGGCCAGTTCGGCCTGTGCACAGCCGATTCGGCGGATGTCACCGAAGCGTTCGAGGACCGCGGCACACGCACGCTCGAACTCGTCGCGGGCGTCGAAGTCCCACCACATCGTCGGCGCGACGACGCAGGCTTCCGGATCGGCCCGCCCGGAGACGGTCACGGGGTCGCCGTTCAGATACGTCGCCTCGCCGTCCGTCCAGTAGACGTCGTCGAGTGCCGGGAGGTTCGTCGCGGCCGCGACCGGTTCGCCGTCCTGTACGGCCGCGACGGCGGTCGCCCACGTGCGCGTCCCCCGGACGTAGTTGTTCGTGCCGTCGATGGGATCGATCACCCACGCGCTCCCGCGGTCGGGGACGGTTTCCCGCGTCTCGGCCTCCTCGCCGACGATGGCGTCGTCAGGAGATGCATCCGCGATGGTCTCGATGACCGCCGTCTGCGCGTCGCGATCAGCCTGCGTCACGACGTCGGTTTTCGCGCCCTTGCGCTCGACGTCGATGACCGTCCGAAACCGGGAGTCGGCGACGTCGGCACCGGCCGCGGCCGCTCGCCGAGCGAGCGCCGCTCGGTCTGCTGGTGACATAGGAGACGATTCGACCTACGGTCCCTAAACGCCGGGGATCCCGAACGCGCCGATTCCGAGGCCCAGCACCGAGTTCACGAACAGCAGGATGACGAGCGCGGAGAGCCAGGCGCCGAACCCGATGATCGCGGCCTTCACCCAGCCGCCGGGATAGCGCCAGTTGATGACGCCGATCCACACGATCAGTGCGATGAGCGGCCCGACGAGCGGGATCCACGAGGTGAGCGCCCAGCCGACGGCGCCGAGAAACGCGGTGAGGATCGCGTGGCCGTAATCGTCGACGTCGCTGACGATCCGGGCGCTTACGTAAATGGCGAATCCGCCGATCAACAGGGCGATCACGAACGCGACGATCGAGCCGACAAACGGGACTGCCATACGCCCCCCATCACGGCCAGCGGGGTATATTTGTGGATGCCTTTCGTTCCCCAAATTTGGGCTGAACGGGAGATACCGCGCGGCAGGGGCTCTCCCGTGTGTCCGCGACAATTAACTCGATTCCGAGTCTGAGTAAACTTTAGTAATCCGAGTCCTGATACGTATGTATGCACCCGTCCGACGCGGCACGTCAGCTCCAGTATGCGGTCGCCTCACAGACAGGCACCGACGACTACGAGATCAGCCACTGGGAAGCGAACGCCTACGAGGACGTCTTCGCCGACGTCGCCGACCGCGGCGACCTCACCGACGTGATGAGCGTCGTCCAGGCACTCGGCGAGCGATGCGCCGACGGCTCCCGTCCCTCCCCCGCGGAGGCCCGTCAAATCGCCGACGGCATCGTCACCGCAGGCGGCCGACCCCTCGCCGACGGCGGCGACTAAACCTCAGCACGCTGCCGCGTCGTCGAGGACGTTCTACTCGCGGCGCCCGTTTCGAGCGCCGCGGATATGCTTCTGCACTGGAATCAAAGAGAGACTGAGAGGGATCCACAGCCAGCCGTCTGCACTCCCTGCGCCGGCAGCCTCGCTCGCTACACTGGCCGCAGATGTTCGCAGTCGCCGGTGTGGACGACCCGTTCGTCGTCGTCGGTCCGGACGACGAGGCTCCCGGGGAACTGGACGTCGATTGCCTCGCCGACGATCGTCTCCCCGGGGGTTTCGACGCGGACCCGTTGCCCGAGCGTCGCGGAGAGCTGACGCCACTCGTCGAGGATAGCGTGGAGGTCGGTGTCGCCGCCGGTGAGGTCGTGGAACGTCTCCAGGAGACGCTGCAGAAACACGCGGCGATCGACGTCCCCGGTCGCCTCCCGGAGGCTCGTCGCCCCATCCGGAAGTGCGCCGGCGTCGACGTTCGCGTTCACGCCGATGCCGACGACGAGCCACGAGACGCGATCGGCTTCGCCCTCCATCTCGGTGAGGATGCCTGCGAGCTTCCGCTGTGTCGGCTCCTCGCCGGCTAACAGAACATCGTTGGGCCACTTGATGATCGCCTCGGCACCCGCCTCCCGCGCTGCACGGGCGACGGCTACGGCGGCCGCGAGCGCGTAGACCGGGATCTCCGCCGGCGGGCGCTCGGGTCGCAGGAGGAGACTCGCCCAGACGCCGCCCGACGGCCCGATCCATTCGCGGCCGAGCCGCCCGCGGCTGCCGGTTTGCTCGTCGGCGACGACGACGAGGTTGTCTTCGCCCGTCTCGGCGAGTTCGCGAGCGCGGTCGTTCGTGCTCCCGATCTGGTCGTGATACTCGATCCGGTACGGCGCCTCGAGACCGAACGCGATGGCTTCGGCGCCGTACTCGGGGATCTCGACCACGCGGTAGCCGTCGTCGCCGCTCTCGATCCCGAAGCCCGCCTCGCGGAGCGCCTCCACCTGCTTCCAGACGGCAGCGCGGGAGACGTCCAGTCGGTCGGCGAGGGCCGGCCCGTCGATCGGGCCGTCCGCGAGCGCGTCGATGAGCGCGCGGCGTGTCTCGTTCATCGCCGCTTACTCCAGGTGACAGCGGTTGTCATCCTCGCCCACTCCGGGTTGGCTGAGAGACTCATCGCCGTTCACTCCAGAACGACGAGCGCGTCGCCCATATCGACGCTGTCGCCTTCCTCGATGTGTACCTGAGTCACCGTCCCGCCGCGTTCGGTGACGACGTCGTTCTCCATCTTCATCGCTTCGAGGACACAGACGACGTCGCCGGCGGCGACCTCTTCGCCCTCTGCGACCTCGACGGAGAGGATCGTCCCCTGCATCTCGGCGGTGACCTGCTCGCCGTCGCCCTCGACGACGACCTCGCCGCCGTCGTCGCTCTTCGACTCCTCGGGACGCGAGCGGGCCGATCGCTGCCCCCCGCTCGTGGCGCTCCCACCGCCGACGGCGTCGACCGAGGGTATCGGCGGCGCGCCGCGCTCTTCGAGGTTGACCTCGAAGCGTTTGCCGTTGACCTCGACGGTGAACTCCCGTTCAGTGACCTCCTCGGCGTCGCTTTCGTCTGTCGCCTCCTCGTCCGCCGCATCGGCGGCGCCCCACCGTTCGACTGCTTGATCGAGTCGCGCGGGATCGAGTTCCTCGTCGAGGTACTTCGTCGTGTGCTCGCCCGCGCGGAACCGGCCGTCGGTCACCATCAACCGGTGGAAGGGAACGATCGTCGGGAGTCCCCCGATCTCGAACTCCGAGAGGGCACGTTCGGAGCGCGCGAGACACTCCTCGCGGTCCCCGGCGGCGACGATCAGTTTCGCAATCATCGAGTCGTAGTCGCCGCCGATCTCGTCGCCCTGCCGGACGGCGTCGTCGACGCGGACGCCGATACCGCCGGGCGGGTCGTAGGTCTCTAAGGTCCCCGTCGCGGGGGCGAACTCCTCGGCGGCGTTCTCGGCGTTGATGCGGTATTCGATCGCGTGGCCGTCGAAGGTGATATCGTCCTGGGCGAAGTCGACTTGCTCGCCCGCGGCGATCCGCAGTTGCCACTTCACGACGTCGATGCCGGTGATCTCCTCGGTGACGGTGTGTTCGACCTGGATGCGCGTGTTGACTTCGAGAAAGTAGAACTCCCCGTCCTCCAGGAGGAACTCGACAGTCCCCGCATTGGTGTAGTCGGCCTCGCGGACCCCGCGGCGGGCCGCGTCGCCGATCCGCTCGCGGAGGTCCGCGTCGAGCGCGGGCGAGGGTGCCTCCTCGATCACCTTCTGGTGGCGGCGCTGCAGCGAGCAGTCGCGCTCGCCGAGGTGACGCACGTTCCCGTGTTCGTCGGCGAGGATCTGGATCTCGATGTGTCGCGGCGAGTCGAGGTACTTCTCGACGTACACGGAGGCGTTATCGAAGTACGCCTCGCCCTCCCGCTTTGCGGCTTCGAGCTGGGACTCGATCTCGTCGGCCGAGCGGACGACCTTCAGTCCGCGACCGCCGCCGCCGCCCTCGGCTTTGATCGCGACCGGATAGCCGTAGTCGTCGGCGATCTCTTTGACCTCGTCGATCGAGTCGACGGGATCAGTCGTCCCGGGAACGACCGGCACGTCGGCCGAAGACATCAGCGACCGCGCCTTCGTCTTCTCCCCGAGGCGCTCCATCGCGTCGGCCGGGGGGCCGACCCACGTCAACTCGCTTGCCTCGACCTTCCGCGCGAACTCGGCGTTCTCGGCGAGGAAGCCGTAGCCGGGGTGGACCGCGTCCGCGCCGGCTTTCCGCCCCGCCTCGATGACGGCCTCGTGGTCGAGATACGAGTCTGCAGCGCGTGCGGGGCCGACGTTGTACGCCTCGTCGGCGAACCGCACGTGCCCGGCGTGTTTGTCGGCGTCGCTGTAGATCGCGACCGTGCGGACGTCGAGATCGCGGCACGCCCGCATCACCCGGAGCGCGATCTCCCCGCGGTTGGCGACGAGAACCTTGTTGAACATTTGCCGATGTGTTCCGATACGTGGCACGTCTATCTGTCGGTTCCGCACGAAGGGATGTTCGACGACCGTCGAAAATACCGGGACCGAACGGTCGCAGACGGACAGTCGCTTCCGGAAGCGATGGATATGCGCCGCGCCGGAGCCGGTTTTGTTCGCACAGTTTCCCCGAAAACTGGACGTTTGTCAGCGAACGACCCGGCTTCGCGAATCGAGTCGAACGTTCGTGAAAGAGGCCGCGAATCCAAACCGCCTTATGTGTGTGTCACCCAGGCCCACGATAATGACAGTACGTGTCGGAATCCTCGGCGCAACGGGCGCAGTGGGACAGCGATTCATCCAACTGCTCGACGACCACCCGACGTTCGAGCTGGCAGCGCTTACGGCTTCGGAAGCGAGCGCGGGCAAGTCGTACCGCGAGGCGGCGAAGTGGCGCGTGAACACGCCGATCCCGGAGGAGGTCGCGGAGATGACCGTCGGCGCGACGACGCCCGAGGACGTTCCGGACGACGTCGATCTGCTGTTTTCCTCGCTGCCGTCGGGCGTCGCCGCCGAGGTCGAACCCGCGTTCCTGGAGGCCGGCTACGTGGTCTCCTCGAACTCCTCGAACGACCGGATGGCGCCCGACGTCCCGCTGACGATCCCCGAGATCAACCCCGGACATCTCGACCTCATCGAGGTCCAACGCGAGCAGCGCGGCTGGGACGGCGCCCTGGTGAAGAACCCGAACTGCTCGACGATCACGATGGTGCCGACGCTCGCGGCGCTCGATGAATTCGGCCTCGAAGCGGTGCAGGTGTCGACGCTGCAGGCGGTCTCCGGCGCGGGCTACTCGGGCGTCACCTCGATGGAGATCATCGACAACGCCATCCCCCACATCGGCGGCGAGGAGGAGAAGATGGAGACCGAATCCCGGAAGCTCCTCGGCGAGTTCGACGGCGCGGAGATCGAACTCCACGGGATGGACGTCGCGGCGTCCTGCAACCGCATCCCGACGCTCGACGGCCACCTGGAGAACGTCTTCGCGGAGACGGCCGAGGACGTCACCCCCGAGGAAGCCGCCGCGGCGATGCGTGAGTACCCCGGGGTGGACCTGCCCTCCTCGCCCGATCAGCTCATCCACGTCTTCGAGGACTTCGGTCGCCCGCAGCCCCGTCTCGACCGCGAGCGCGGCGACGGGATGCAGATCTCCGCTGGCGGGATCCAGACGACCGAAAACGGCCTGAAGTACAACTGCCTCGCCCACAACACGATCCGCGGTGCAGCCGGCGCCTCGCTACTCAACGGCGAACTGCTCGTCGAAGAGGGCTGGGTGTAGCGGACCCTCATCGCCGTTTTTGGGATCGGTCCGAACCTATCCGTGCCCGAACATATTCCCCGTGGGGTTTTGGTTCCTCCCGATCAACCATACGGTGACGATGTCAGCGACACCCACAGTCGACGACCAGGCACCGACGTTCACCGCGACGTACCGGGGCGGCGACCACGAGACCTTCGACCTCGCCGACCACCTCGGCGGCGGCCCCGTCGTGCTCGCCTTTTTCCCCGGCGCGTTCACGCCGCCGTGTTCGAACGAGATGGTGGCGCTGCAGGAGCACCACGACGACTTCGCGGCCGCCGGCGCGACGCTTTTCGGCGTGAGCGCCGACTCGTCGTTCTCGCTCGGCGCGTTCGCCGACGAGCACGGCCTCGAGTTCGACCTCGTGAGCGATATGGCCGGCGACGCGATCGAGGCGTACGGCCTCTCGATGGACATCCCGGAGTTGGGGCTGTACGGCATCGCCAACCGCGCCGTGTTCGTCCTCGACGACGAGGGGACCGTGACCTACCAGTGGGTCGCCGACGATCCGACGAACGAACCCGACTACGACGAACTGCTGGACGCCGTCGAGAGCGCGTAGGCGCTCCGAGAGCGGATATTCGGCCGACTCCGGTCGCCGGCCGCTCACTCGACGCTGAGCGACAGCCGGTCCCGCGGGATCGACTCGCCCTCGTCGTTGGTGGCGACGCCGACGTTCAGGCCCAGATCCTGGGCGTCGACCGTGTCGCCGAACGTGACCGCAAAGAGCGTCCGCGTCTCCTCGAAGGCCTCGACCGACTCTGAGATGTCGGCGGCCCTCGCCACGACCGCGGGGCTGTCGACGCCGCCATTGATCACCTGAAACTCGTCGCTGTCGACGAGTTCCGGTTCGACCGCCGTGATCGGGACGTCCCCGTCCTGTTCGACGGTGCAGCGGTACTTCTGGAGACCGTTCGGCGCACCGTCGAGGGTGACGGCAGCGACGGCCTCGGAGCCGGCACCCGCTTCGAGGGCGCTTCCACAGCCTGCGAGGCCGACCGAGATGGCCGCCGCCGCGGTTCCGAGGAATCGTCTCCGTGTCGATGCCGACCGGGTCGGTGTGGGTGCGTCCTGCGTCATCATTCGAAGGCGAGTGCGACTGCGTCGTCCATATCGAGGTCACCGTCCTCGTCGAAGTCCAGGGCGGCGACCTGTTCGCTACTCAGTTCGGTGGTGTCGACGAAGGAGAGCGCGACTGCGTCGTCGAAGGTTACCTCGCCGTCGCCGTCGACGTCCTCGTAGCGACCGTCACCGTCGGGATCAGTCGGCGCTGCCCCGGTGTCGGCACCCGGCAGCGACTCCTCGAAGAGCCCGCCGGCCTGCACCTCGACGGAGATGCGGTCGCCGGAGACCGAATCGCCGTCGTCGTTCTGGAGGTTCTCGACTTCGATCTCGACGTCATCGGCGCTCAGCCGTTTGTCGTAGGTGAGCCGTGCGATCGTTCGGGGCTCCTCGAAGGCGTCGACGTCGCCCGCCAGATCGACTGCCTGCACGGTCGTCGCCCGCGGGCCGTCGGAGACGACCCGCAGTTGACTGCCGGAGACCATCTCGGCCTGCGTGTCGGTCACCGACGCGTCCACGGCGGTCCGCACCGTGACGCTCGCGCGCTCGAAGCCGTTCGACATCTCCGACACCGAGAGCACGACCGTCGAGGTACCGCCCTCGCTGCCGCCGTCGTCGGCCGATCCGACCGAGAGCGTCGCCGACGGCGTCGAACCGACCTCGTAGCTGTTGCCGTCCTCGTCGCCGAGGGAGTCGACCGACACTGCGGCCTGGGTGGTCCCCGATTCGACACCTTCGACGGTCAGCGTCGCGATGTGGGCGACCCCGGTGTCGTTCGTATCCATCAGTGCGCCGCGGATGACGGCGCCCGCGCCGTCACCCTGGATCTCGGTCTGTTCGACGCCCGCGTCGCCTTCGAGTTCGACGTCCGTGATTCTCGCCGTCTCGGTCGATTCGAGGCGGATCTGCGCCTCGACGGCGCCGACGCCGCCGTCGACGCCGGCCGCGACGAGTCGCCACTCGGTCTCCTCCCCGACGCCGACCGACGCGCTCGCGGGGCGGAGCGTCACCCGCGGGCCGTCACCGGGTTCGGGCGTTTCTGTGTCGGGTGGTGTCGCGGTCGCCGTCCCGGCGTCCTCGCCCCCGAGATCCAGCGTCACCGAGTCGTTCCGGAACGACTCCTCGTCGGTGGCTTCCTTCGAGGCGACGGCCGTTATCGTCTCGGCGTCGCTGCCCATCTCCTCTGTGATCCTGACGGTCGCGACGCCGTCGAGGCCCGTCTCGTAGGCCTCGCCGCCGACGTGGACCGTCGCGGAGACGAGTGCGTCGCTGTCGCCCCGCCGGACCTCGAAGTCGACCTGATCGCCCGGTTCGACGGTCGATTCGTCCGCCGAGATGGCCAGCGGCGTCGCGTCGGCGGAGCCCTCGACGGAGAGTGAACTGCCCGGCGTCGCGCCGACGTCGTAGGGCTCTCCCTCCTCGTTGCCGAGCGATTCGACGTCGAGGGAGAGGTCTGTCGAGCCCTGGTCGACGCCCTCGACGGAGACGGTGCCGATCGTCACCGACCCGCTGTCGTCGGTGTCCATCAGCGCCGCCCGGACGAACACCTCCGAGCCGTCGGACTCGACGTCGACAGTCTCGACGCCCGGATCGCCGTTCAGATCGACGTCGCCGATCGACACGACGTCGGTGTCGTCGACAGAGATCGTGGCGGTCACGGCCCCCACGCCGCCGTCGACGTCGGAGACGACGATGTCGTACTCCTGGGATTCACCGGCCGCGATGGTCGCTGTCGTCGGGGTCAGGCGCACGGACGTCGATCCCGCGGAGGTCTGCGCCCGGATGTTCGTATCCGACAGCGCCTGGGTATCTGTCGCTCCCTCCGCGGCGGCACCGGCCGCTGCGACGCTCCCTGCGCCGACAACGCCCGCGACGCCGCCGAGTGCGACGATGAGAGCGAGGACGACCGCGAGTCGCTTCGCGCGCCGTGTGGTATGGGTACGTCTCATTGTCACTCGTCAAGTCGAGCGAAGAGCGCTTGCACGTCGGTGACGTCGACGACGCCGTCGCCGTTGAAGTCGAACCGCTCGACGTTGTTCTGGACCGCGTCGCTGTCGAGGTTGGCGAAGAGGGCTTGCACGTCGACAGCGGTGAACGCGCCGTCGCCGTTGACGTCTTCGTAGAGGCCGTCGCCGTCGAGGTCCTGCGCCGGGTTGCCGTCGCCGGTGACGTCCGGGACGGGCGGTCCCCCGGATCCCTCACCGAGCGCGTAGAGGAGTCCGTCCGTGCTCGCAGCGTAGACGCGACCCCCGACGACCACCGGCGGGGCGACGATGGAGCCGCCGGTCTGGAAGTTCCACAGTTCGTCTCCGTTGCTGGCGTCGTGGGCGTAGACGTAGTTGTCGTCCGCGCCGAAGTAGAGCACGCCGTCGGCGTACACCGGCGAGGTCGGCGTCCCGTTGAGCGACGTCCGCCACTGTCGCGTTCCGATCGACGGATCGATCGCGTGGAGTGCGTTGTCGCCGGTCGAAGCGACGTAGAGCGTGCCGTCGGCGTAGACCGGGATCGTCGAGACACCCGAGATGTCCCCGAACCGCCAGTTGACGCTCCCTGAGTCGGCGTCGACGGAGTAGACGGCGCCCTCGTTTGTTCCGGCGTAGAGCGTGCCGTCCGCGTATGAGAGGCCCCACGTTTTGCTGTCGCTGCCGGAGAGGGTCTGTGTCCACTCTTTTGAGCCGTCGGATCGGGAAAGAGCCGTGATTCGCGCCGGATAGTCCCAGCGATCGTCCTTGCGGTTTGTCACGTAGACCACGTCGTCGTCGACGATAGGCGTCCCGAGCGGCCCCATATACGCTAGGTCAGTCCGCCACGCTACCTCGCCGTCGGACGGGTCAAGCAAGTACGCGTCGCGAACGTCGTCTTTCGATCCCGTGGCAAACAGTTCACCGTCTACGAGCGTCGGGCTTCGGATGTTGCTCGCGTTGACCGAGGACGCCCAGAGCCCCTCGCCGTTTGCGGCGCCGAACGCCAGAACCCGCCCCGTCGCCGTCGGGAGGTAGACGACCCCGTCACCGACTGCAGGCGACGACGACAGCGACCCGTTCGTCCCGGCAGACCACACCTCGCTCCCGTCGGCCGTCGAGACGGCGTACAGCGTGTTGTCGTGGCTCGCCTGGAACACCCGGCCGTCGGCGACGATCGGCTGTGCGGTCAACCGATCGCCGGTCTCGAAGGTCCACACGTCGTCAGCGCCGTCTTTCGGGCCGCTCGCGGGCGCGACGCCGCTGTTGTGGGCGTCGTACCTGAACATCGGTACCGTGCTGCTGTCGGCCGTCTGGCCGCTGGCGCTCCCGCTCGCGCCGGCAAGCGCGAACGCGCCCCCCGCGGCCGCGGCCAGCCGCATCGCCTCCCGCCGCGTGATGTTGTGCGTCATCCTTATCGTGTCGTTCTATTATCACTATTCGGGGTACAAGTACTTTGTCTCAGTAAGAGACGAGAGTAATCATTATCAACGCGCGCCGATCGGCGTGGCTATCAGTTCGATCGGGTACGCCGTCTCCCGGTTATTCTCGGATGTTGTCGAAAAAACGCGCTTCGGCTACCGCTTCGCGCCCGGATTCGTCACCGCGCCGTTCGCGGCCGAGCCGAAGTCGTTACCGTACTTCGCGAGCACGCCGGAGGTGTAGGCGGGTTCCCGCGGTTCCCACTCCTCGCGGCGGGCGTCGAGTTCCGACTCGGAGACGTCGACGGAGAGTTCCCGGTCGGGAATGTCGACAGTGATCTCGTCGCCGTCTTCCAGGAGCGCGATCGGCCCGCCGACGGCGGCCTCGGGCGCGACGTGGCCGACCATCGGGCCGCGGGTCGCCCCGGAGAAGCGGCCGTCGGTCAGGAGCGCGACGTCGTCCTCGTGGCCTTGCCCGACGACGGCGGCGGTGACGCCGAGCATCTCGCGCATCCCGGGGCCGCCCTGCGGTCCCTCGTTGCGGATGACGATCACGTCGCCCGACTCGATGTGACCCTCCTGGACGTAGCGCATCGCCGCCTCCTCGCCCTCGAAGAGGCGCGCTGGGCCGGTGTGGTGGAACTTGTCGTCGCCGGTCACCTTCAGGACCGCGCCGTCCGGCGCGAGGTTGCCGGTGAGGATCTTGATCGCGCCCTCCGCCTGGTAGGGGTCGTCGACGGTGTAGATGAAGTCGCCGGTGATCTCCTCGTCGCTCGGGAGGTCCAGTTCCTCCAGTTCCTCGGCGATCGTCCGCCCGGTGACGGTCATCGCGTCGCCGTGGAACAGTCCGGCGTCGAGCAGCCGTCGGATCACGACCGGCACGCCGCCCTCCTCGTGGAGGTCGTTCATCGTCTTTGTTCCTCCTGGCTGGAGGTTCGCGATCTTCGGCGTCTTTCGGGAGATCTCGTCGAACTCCTCGATCGAGAGGTCGATCCCCGCTTCCGCGGCGAGCGCGAGCAGGTGGAGGACGGCGTTGGTCGAGCCGCCGATCGCGACCTGCAGGGCGATGGCGTTCTCGAAGGACTCCTTCGTGAGGATATCGGAGGGCCGGATGTCGTTCGCGACGGCGCTGAGGACGGCCTCGCCCGAGCGGCGCGCGACCTCGTAGCGCTCCTCGGATTCGGCGGGCGCGTCGGCGGTGCCGAGCGGAGCCAGTCCCATTGCCTCGGAGATCGAGGCCATCGTGTTCGCGGTGAACATCCCGCCGCAGGAGCCGGCGCCAGGGCAGGCGTGGCGCTCCAGTTCGTCGAGTTCGTCGGCGTCCATCTCCCCCTGCGCGTAGGTGCCGACGCCCTCGAAGACGTTCTGGATGGTGACGTCGCGGCCGTTGTGTTCGCCCGGCATAATCGACCCGCCGTAGAGGAAGACGGTGGGCAGGTCCGTCCGGATCGCGGCCATCATCATCCCGGGGAGGTTCTTGTCACAGCCCGCGATGGTGACCAGGGCGTCCATCCGTTCGCCGAACGCGACGAGTTCGACGGAGTCGGCGATGACCTCCCGGGAGATCAGGGAGGCCTTCATCCCCTCCGTGCCCATCGAGATGGCATCGGAGATCGTGATCGTCCCGAACTCGATCGGCATCCCGCCGGCCGTCTCGATGCCCTCGATAGCGGCGTCGGCGACGTCGTCGAGGTGGACGTTACACGGCGTGATGTCCGCGGCGGGGTTGGCGACGCCGACCATCGGCGAGCCGAGATCCTCGTCGTCGAAGCCCATCGCGCGGAACATCGCGCGGTGCGGCGCCTTGTCGGGCCCCTCGGTGACGTCGGTGCTGGGAAGGTCGGGATCCTTCCCGGTGGAGAACGTCTCCTCGTCCTCGCGTTCGGGTGGTTCCTGCTTGCTCATACACGAGAGGTGGTCGTACCGCCATTAAAAGGCCACGGGTGACCGGCTTACTCCTCGGGTCGCGTCGCCAACCCTGCAAGATGTGGTGCCTCGGGGACGATGAGTTCCTCGCTGCCGAGCCGTGCGGCGTTCTCGCTCCCGGGGAGACAGAACACAGGGACGCCCTGGAGGATGCCCGCGGTCGCCCGGGTGCCGACGACGCGCGTGCCGATCTCGTCTTCGGAGTAGCGGCGGAACAGTTCGCCGAATCCAGGCAGTTCCTTCTCGAAGAGGCCACTCACCGCTTCGATCGTGACGTCGTCCGGCGTGACGCCCGTGCCGCCGGTCGTCACGACGACGTCGACCTCCTCGCGGTCCACGAGGCCGTCGACGGTCGACTGCAGGCCGTCGAAGTCGTCCGGGACGACTTCCCTGGTGGCGACCTCGTGATCGGCGGCCTCGAAGGCCGCCGCGATGGCATCGCCGGCCGGGTCCTCGTCGATCGAGCGCGACGTAGAGACTGTGACGATGGCTGCGCCGACCGACTCGACGTCGTGGGCGTGGTGGTCGTGGTCGTGGTCATCCTGCCCGTGATGGTCGTGGTCGTGACCGTGATGATCGCCGTTACCCTGATCGTGGTCGTGATGATCGTGGTCGTGGCCGTGATGATCGTCGTTACCCTGATCGTGGTCGTGAGCGTCCTCGTGACTCTGATCGTCTTCGGTCATACGAGTGGCTTTTCGCGCCATCGACAAAGATTCCCAGTATTCACGCCGGCGACGCGTATGGACAACCCTTGGCTACATTGACCTCTCAGCTACTTCGACGACCGGAGTACGGAGAGAATGCCACGAACGCCGAGAAGCCACGAGAAGTGGAAGAAGGAAACGAACGGTTCAGTTATCGCCGGCTTTCGACTGCCACTCGTAATCGCGGCGCTTCGCCGACTTGCCGAAGCCACACGAGGAGCAGACCTTCTTTTTGACGTGGTAGGATTTCTCGCCGCAGCGGCGACATTTGACGTGCGTCGTCTTGTTCTTCTTTCCTTGGCTTGGGGTTCCTGCACCCGTCATGTTCTTATCGTGACGACGTTGTCGCCGCGTATAATCGTTGTGTCTTCGACCGCCGTGACGTCCAGTTCGGCCAGGACGTCGTCGTCGACGTCGGTCGGTGGCTCCAGGACGGCGTTCATATGCTGGTCGTACCCGGCGAGGGTGCCGTAGTACGCAGTCCCGTCTTTAAGCGTGACCGTGACGACATCTTCGAGTGCGGCTTCGAGCACGTCCAGGGGTCGTCCGCTCATGTTCCAAGCGGCGCCCGTTTCGGTATTAAACCTGCCGGACCGCTGTGCGGTCACGTGAGTCGATAGCGGCGATAGCTTCTAGCGGTACCTCCGCCACTCGCGTCACCGCCTCCGACGCGGTTTTGGGGCCCGCGGGCGTTCGTACGGTCGTGGTATACATCACTCGTGGGCTTCTCGACGCGCTGTTGGAGATGGCGGCGGACGAAGAGCCGTCGTCGATGGAAGCCGTCCTCGCGTCGACACCGGCGGCCGACTTCGAGGCAGATCTGCAGTTAGAACCCGACACGCCGGTACTGACGCACTTTTATTTCCCCGAAGCGAGCGGCTCGGTACGGGCCGTCTTCGGCGTCGATCTCGGGACGCCCGCGGGACGCGGCCGCGCCCGATTCGTTTCCCATCCGCAAGGGCCGCCCGAAGCCACCCGCGAGGACACGTTCGCCGCCGCAGTCGTGGTCGCAGTGCCGCCCTGGGAGGAGTCGTCGTGTGCCGCCTTCGACCGTAACGATCGCGAACTCGACCTCGACGTGCTGGACGTCGAACCGCCGCGGGAGACGCTCGCGGGCGAGTGAAATTACAGTTCGACTCAGCCGTCGAGATACCCCAGATCAGTCAGTTGCTCGGCGATATCCTCGAACTGTGCCTCCGTGAGTTCGCCCTCGCGCTGGTACTGGATGACGATGCTCCGCAGGAGGAAGCGAACGAGGTCGCTCGTGCTCGAAAAGCTGGTCCCCTCGATAGTCTCGTCGACCCGCTCGGCCAGATCTTTCGGGATCGAGACGGTCGTATACTCGGTCATCGGCGTGAGTAGTGTGTGACGGCGGGCGAACAAAACCCTGTGGAGTGGGCGGCGATACTCCGGTCGGAGCCGGGGGTTTTTCCATTCCCCCCGCCCTACGAACGGTCGATGGCTGTCAGACCACCGCAACAGGACGGCGACGAGCCCGACTCCTTGGAGTTCGGGATCGCGGCGCTCTCCCCTTACCTCTCGAACTCGGATCTCACGTTTCCTGCGACCACCGACGAGATCGTCCGGGCGCTCGGCGACCCCGAGATTCCCTACGACGCCAACGACAACACGGTCGCACTCTCGGAGGCGCTTGCGGCCGTCGGACCGAGCGAATTCGACTCCAAGCGGGAGTTGCTGGACGCGCTGCATCCAGTCTTCGAGGAGTATCGCGCTTCGGGCGGGGGGATTTTCTCGCAGCTCCGGGCGCTGTTGCCGTTTTGATCGAGGTCCTCACGAAACATCCGGAGTATACCGGTGCAGTTCAGCAATGACGTCCGCGAGGAGAGGCTCGGACAGTACCCCTTGTTGTCGATCGAAATCGCGCTGCTTGATCGTGGTCACATACCACGGGGAGACGTAGGCGGATTTGTCGGAACCACCACGAATCCACGCGTCGTCGGGAACGAGTATGCCTTCCGCGTGTGCCTGTGTCGTCATCGCGACCGCGATACATTCAGTATCAGCAAAGGGGTGTGAGTTGTCGCTGACGACGACCCACGGACGGTAGGCTGGACTCGCCTTGTGTGGCGCCGGTCCCCACCAGACTGCTCCGCGGTCAAGTTCCATCTATTCGGCCTCGTCGTCGGTCTCGATCCCTGGACCCCACTCTTCCGGATCTTCGGAGCCGAGGCGCTCCGTCGCAGTTCGTGCGGTTGTCATCGCCGCGAGCGTGACGTCAACGTCAACCGATTCAGCGATTGCCCAGTACTCTCCACGGTGCCGGACGAGATCACGGTCCTCCAAGCGAGAGAGAACGACGCCAACACTCCCACGGGGGACGTCGGTGGCCTCGTGAATTTCCTGGGGGGTGAACGCCTTTTCGGATGCCCCCGCGAGAAACGAGAGGATGTGTTCGGCGTTCGTACGGCCCGACGCTCTGAGTTCGCTCTCGGGGTCGCTTTCGAAACGGTCGATGTCGATTGGCATACTCGTCCTATGTAATTCACCGTAATAGATGTAATGCACCGGCTGGAATAATTCAACTTCGAGAGACGTGGCAGCAATACCCAACCTACTCTTGCTGCTCGTCAATCCGCTGCAACGTCTCCCGATGGAGCGTCAGCACCAGATCCGCGAGTACGCCGAACATCAGCAGTTGGACGCCGACGATGATGCCGAATCCCGAAACCACCGCGAGCACCTCGTGGGAGACGTTCACCGTGACCCACTCGACCACGACGTAGACTGCGATCAGGAACCCCGTCACCGTCGAGAGGACGCCCAGACTCCCGAAGTAGAAGAGCGGGTTGTTCGTCTTCGCCCGCCGGTAGAGTTCGAGGAAGATGATCCCGCCGTCCCGGATCGGCCGGAGGTTCGTGTCCGAACCCGAGGGACGGGGGTAGTACGTAACCGGAACGACCGTCGTCGGGATGTTCCGCTTTGCACACTCGACGGCCATCTCGGTCTCGATACCGAAGCCGTCGGAGGTCAGCGTCATCGATCTGAACGATTCGCGCGTGAACGCGCGGTAGCCCGAGAGGATGTCGCCGAAGCTCTCGCCGTGGACGAACCTGAACCCGCGGTTGATCATCCGGTTGCCGAGCTGGTTGAAGCGCGTCATCGCCCCCTCGCGGAGGTCCGCGAAGCGGTTGCCGATCACGTGCTCGGCGTCGCCGTCGCGGAGGGGTTCGAGCATCGCGTCGGCGTCGTCCGCGTGATACGTCGCGTCGCCGTCGAGCATCAGCACGTACTCGCGGTCGATATGTTGGGAGACGGCCTCGCGGACGGCCTGTCCCTTTCCAGAACCGGACTGATAGACGACGTCTGCGCCGTGCTCGGCGGCGATGTCGTCGGTGCCGTCCTCGGAGCCGCCGTCGACGACGAGGATGCGGTCGAAGCCCGCCTCGCGGAAGTCGTCGATCACGCGGCCGACGGTCTCGGCCTCGTTGTAGGTGGGCACGAGAACGCAGACGTCGTCGTAATCCATCGTGGGGACTGCATCGGGGAGTCCTAAAAGTGGTTCCGGAACGGAGTTGTTACTGTTTCGTTAAGACTGGAATCTCCGGGAACTGTGCAGAGAAGACCTTGGAAGCCCCCGCGCTCTCGACTCGATGGGCTCGCTGCGCGCTTCGTCGCTCACTCCGTTCGCTCTTCAGTGCTTGCATCGCCCGTCTTCGTCGAGAGCGCGGCCCCTTCCATTCCCGCCCATCGGCGGTTCTTCGGCCAGCAATCGCGCACCTGAACCCCACCCGGAGTTACTGGAAGAAGCGAGTTCAGCCGCAGTCGCAGTTCCTTTTCACCACGTCAGCCCTTCGTAGATGATCTCCGGCGTCGGTTCGATGATCCGTCGGCCGTCGACGACGACTGGCTCTTTCATCGCGGCGAACTCGTCGTCGAGGGCGGCGAACTCGTCCCAGTCGGTGACGACGACGGCGCCGACAGCATCTTCGAGCGCCTCGGCTGCCGATTCCGCGTATGTCACGTCGGGGAACCGCTCCCGCATATTTTCGGTCGCGACCGGATCGTATCCCACGACGCGAGCGCCGCGCGCCTGGAGGCCTTCGATGACTTCGATCGCCCGCGAGTTTCGGGTGTCGTCGGTGCCGGGCTTGAACGCGAGACCGAGGACCGCGACGCGCTCGCCCGCGACGTCGACGTGCGAATCGAGGAGTTCCAGCAGGCGCTCGGGTTGTTTGTCGTTGAGTTCGACCGCCGCTTCGAGCACCGTCGGCTCGTAGTCGTTGTCACGCGCCGCTGCGATGATAGCGGCGACGTCTTTCGGGAAGCAGCTACCGCCCCAGCCGACGCCGCTCCGGAGGAACTGCTCGCTGATCCGGTCGTCGAGACCGATCGCGTCGGCCACCTCGTAGGCGTCGATGCCGAACTCCTTGCAGATGTTCCCGAGGTCGTTGATGAGGCTGACCTTCGCCGCGAGGAAGGCGTTGTTCGCGTACTTGATCATCTCCGCAGTTCGTGTGTCCGTCTCGACGACGGGTGCGCCGGTCTCGGCTTCGAGCGGGGCGAAGACCTCCCGCATATCGCGTCGGGTGCGCTCGTTGTCCGCGCCGAGGACGATCTTGTCCGGATCGAGGAAGTCGGCGACTGCCGTTCCCTCCCGGAGGAACTCGGGGTTCATTCCGACGCCGACGTCCTCGCCTGCGGTGCGGCCGCAGGCGGACTCGATGACGGGCGTGAGAACGTCGTCGGTGGTGCCCGGGACGACCGTGCTTTTTATGACGACGGTGTGCCAGCCGGATTTCCCTTTGAGGGTCTCGCCGAGTTGCTCCGCGCCGGTCTCGATGATGGAGAGGTCGATGCTCCCGTCGTCGTACTGGGGTGTCGGGAGACAGAGGAACGTGACGTCTGTTTCGAGGAGGGCGTCGTAGTCTGTTGTTGCTCTGAGTCGGCCGGTTCCACTGTTGCCTGCGTGTTTCCCGATGAGATCCGGGAGTTCCGCTTCGTGAATCGGTGTGTCGCCTGCGTTGATCGTTTCGACGACGTCGGCGTCGACGTCGATGTTGACGACGCTGTGGCCGAGATCGGCGAAACACGCTGCGATCGTGGTTCCCACGTACCCGCTGCCGATGACGGAGATATGCATCTTAGTCAAGCGATCGAAGAGCGAGCACAAGAAGGCATAGGAATTGCTAGAGAAAAGAACCTGACCTCACGAGTACAAGGAGGACGGAGCCCTTTCGGTGCTAGCTAGATGGAAGATCCTATTTTCACGGGCTCGTCTACCCGGATCTCTCCGGACTCGAGACCAGACCTCTCCTTCCCCGAGAAATGAAACATTGCTGAGGCAGATGTCCTCAGAGAGCCGCTGATCTACGGGCGCGACGACCGTAGTGCATCGAAGCCGTCAACAAGTAGGACGAACACGACACTGAATACTACCATAACCATCGCGTCCGATGGAGCGAACCGCTATCGGATTCGTGATGATGACGGAACAGAAGCTCATCGACGTATCCACGCGCGGTACTATTCGCGAGACGATGAACTTCGCCTGAATAGAGATATCTATCTTCCGCACTTTGCGGATCGCAAATACCTCCGCGTTGGCACTCATCCGGACATCGATCTGATTTTTGTTCACCCGGTTGCCGATACCGATGACACAACTGATGGAATCACAGACACCGCCTACAAGATAGACCACACCCGATATACTGGCGAGATTAATTGTCGAACATTCCTCCGACGGCACAACTATCACCACACAACGACGAAACGATACGCCGCAGAATGGTGGGTCAACCATCCGGTTCTCTTTGTGGACCTCACCGATCCTGCTGACACTGGAGTTTCGTAGTGCGGAGAACTCACAAGCGGCGAACAGGTAAGCGTCACCGACGTCGTGGAAATCAACCAACGGTATTCTAAAAAAGGGGATACGAACCCAAAGTTGAGTATATCGAGGATCCGCGGAAGAGCCAGCCCACGGGGCAGAATTTGACAGTCAATATATCACCAGCCCACGAAGTTTCGAATCGAAACCGAGTGCTCGGTCGAAGACACAGTTCGACAGGCCCTCCGGGAGTCGGTCTAATTGATACCGAACGACAGACAAAAAGTATTGAACCCCCCATCGATACACCTGTAATATGAAGGCAGTCGTCCTCGCCGCCGGTGAAGGAACGCGGCTCAGGCCGTTGACTCGGACGCGGCCGAAACCGATGCTTCCGATCGGGAATCAGCCATTACTCGAACACGTACTCGAAGCCGCCCGTGAGGCCGGCATCGACGAATTCGTGTTCGTCGTGGGCTACAAACGCGAGCGGATACAGAGTCACTTTGGTGACGGCGACGACTGGGACGTCGACATCGAATACGCCGTCCAGGAGACGCAACTCGGCACCGGGCACGCGCTGCTGCAGGCCGAATCGTACGTCGACGGCAACTTTCTCGCGCTGAACGGCGACCGGATCATCGAACCGACCGCCATCTCCGCGGTGATCGACGAACGGAGGGAGACCAGACAGCCGGTGATGGCGGTGACGCGACACCGGAATCCCGAAAACTACGGCGTCGTCGAACTCGACGGGAAGTCGGTGCGCTCCATCGAGGAGAAGCCGCCGGCGCACACCGTACGGACGGATTACATCAATGCAGGCGTCTACGGGCTTGGCGAGTCTATCTTCGATGCCCTTCGTGAGACCGACACCGAGGGCGAACTCGCGATCACAGCAGTGCTAAGGGAGCACCGAGACGCGCTGCGGCCGATCCGCTTCGACGGCCTCTGGCTCGACGTCTCGTATCACTGGGACATCCTCTCGGTCAACAGCCGGATGCTGGATCGGCTTGATAACGGCGGGTCAAGCTCCGGAAGTGCTGAGACGGCAGCCGTCCACGATCGCGCGACCGTCGTCGACGGGACCGCGCTGGGTTCGGACGTCCGCGTCTGGCCGGGCGCGACCGTGCTCCCGGGGACGTCCCTCGGCGACAACGTCGAGGTCGGCTCGAACGCCGTCGTCGCCAATTCCGTGGTGCTCACGGACGCGACGATCGGCGACGGCGCGGTCGTCCGCGACTGCGTCGTCGGCGAGAACGCGACTGTCGGTTCCAACACGACAATCGAAGGCGGCGAGGCGGACGTGGTGGTCGACGGGAGTGTTCACGGAGACGTGCGTCTGGGCGGTGTCCTCGGCGACAACGCACAACTGGGCGGTGCTGTGACCGTCTCGCCGGGAACGGTGCTGGGCAATCACGCGTCCGTCGAATCTGGGGCCGTCGTGGCGGGCTGGATCGAGACCGACGCGGTCGTCAGGAGGGGATAAGATGTGTGGAATCATCGGCTACGTCGGGACCGAGGACGCGCTTCCGATCCTCCGAGACGGACTCTCGAACCTCGAATACCGGGGCTACGACTCCGCAGGCGTGGCCTTCTGTAGCGACGTCGTCGACGTCTACAAGCGGGAGGGGGAGCTTTCGGCGCTCAAAGCCATCCTCCCCGAAAGTTCGACGTCGACGACGGGCATTGGGCACACCCGGTGGTCGACGCACGGCGAACCGACTGATGCGAACGCGCATCCGCACACCGACGAGTCGGGCGACGTCGCGGTCGTCCACAACGGGATCATCGAGAACTACGACACGCTGCGGACGGAGCTAGAAAAACGGGGTCACGAGTTCACCAGCGAGACAGACACCGAGGTCGTTCCGCATCTCGTCGAGGAGGAACTCGACTCGGGGAAGGGGCTGGTAGATGCAGTGTCGGCTACTATCGAGCGGCTGGAGGGAAACTTTGCGCTGGCTGTCGTCGCCGCAGGTCACGAGGGAATCGTGGCCACCCGGCGAGGCAACCCGCTCGTGCTCGGCCACGCCGACCACGGGACGTTCCTCGCGAGCGACGTCCCGGCGTTCGTCGAACACACACGTCGTGTGAGCTACCCCGAGGAGGGCGACCTGATTCACCTCACCAACGAGGGCGCGACGGTGTACGCCGACGGCGGGGTGGTTTCACGGGAGATTATCGAGGTCGACTGGGACGCCGAAGCAGCTGAGAAGGGCGGCTACGAGCACTATATGCTCAAGGAGATCCACGAGCAGCCGACGGCGCTCCGGCAGGCCATCTCCGGGCGGATCGATCAGGTACAGGGCGAGGTCGACCTAGAGCTCGACCTTCCGGCGGAGTATCTGAATTCACTGGAGGAGGTGCAGTTCGTCGCCTGCGGGACCTCGTATCACGCCGGACTGTATGCGGCGACGCTGTTCGAGGAGTACGCCGACGTTCGGGCCTCCGCGGAGATTGCCTCCGAATACGAGTTTACCGGTGGCCGGGATCCCTGGCGGACGCTCGTCGTCGCCGTGACCCAGAGCGGCGAGACTGCCGACACGCTGTCAGCACTGAAGCGGGCGAAGCGAGCCGGTGCACGGACGCTCGCGGTGACGAACACGCTGGGGAGTTCAGTGACACGCGAGACCGATGACACGGTGTTTATTAGAGCCGGACCGGAGATCGGCGTCGCGGCGACGAAAACGTTCTGTTCGCAGGTGGCGACGCTTGCGCTGTTGACTGTGTACGTGGGTCGGCAGCGCGGGACGATGTCGTCGGGAGACGCGCGGGAGTTGCTGTCGGACCTCCGTGGAATTCCGGGGGCGGTACAGCAGGTGTTAGATCGAGAAGAGCAGGTGCGCCTTGCGGCCGAGGAGTACGTCGACGGCGACGCCTTCTTCTTCATCGGCCGGCGGCTGGGTGCGCCCGTTGCACTGGAGGGCGCGCTGAAACTGAAAGAGATCTCGTACGATCACGCCGAGGGGTTCGCTGCGGGGGAGCTGAAACACGGACCGCTGGCGCTGGTGACCTCGGAGACGCCCGTACTGGCGATCCTGACGGAGGGGGCCAGTGCAGGGGAGACGCTCAATAACGTGAAAGAGGTAGAGTCCCGGGGCGCGCCAGTGATCGGGTGTGCTTCTTCGGCAGTCGAAAACGCCGAGAAGTTCGTCGACGAGGTGTTCGAGGTTCCCGAGCTTGGTGAGCTAGAGCCGCTGGTGGCGAACGTGTACTTTCAGTTGTTTAGCTATCACGTTGCGAATTTGAAGGGGAGGTCGATCGATAAGCCGCGGAATCTGGCAAAGAGTGTGACGGTGGAGTAGGGGAGCTGATGTGATTCGATGGTGAGGTTGGGGCACTGCCGCCGCGTCTTCGACCGTCGTTGCTCTCCGAACGAGAGATCGTCTCGGACAGCGACCGTGATCCAGAAAGGAGAGTACTCCCGTCGTGTCCTCAAGGATTACCGCCGATAACGCCGATCGCAGAGCGGCGAGTTCATATTGCGACCGGTGCTTCACAATCTTTAATTGTCGGAGTGGGAAGATATCCGTTAATGAAGGTTTCTGTCGTCATCTGTACCTACACCGAGGAGATGTACGATCATTTTCAGGAAGCCGTCGAGAGTATTTTTGCCCAGACGTACGACGATATCGAACTCGTGTTGGTCTCCGACGGAAACGAGTCGCTATACGAACGGATGCAGGCGGATTACGGGGACAGGAAGGACGTGAAGATTCACTGTAACGAGGAAAACGTCGGGCTCTCTGGGAGTCGAAATAACGCCTTGGAGTATGTGACTGGCGATGTCGTCGCGCTCATCGACGACGACGCGATCGCCGACGAGGAGTGGGTCGAAGAGCTAGTCTCGGTGTACGAATCCCGAGATGCGATTGCTGTCGGCGGCAAGATGACGCCGATCTGGGTCGCAGGTAAGCCCACGTTTCTCCCCGAGGAGTTTTACTGGCTCGTCGGCGTCACTCACCGCGGCTTCGCGGAACCGGGCGAGGAAGTCCGGAACACGTTCGGCTCGAACATCTCCTTTCGAACAGAGGTACTCGAGGAACTCGGCGGCTTCGAGACGCAGGTCGGTCGACAGGGCGAGAAGAACCTGCAAGCCCACGAAACGGAGTTTTGCGCTCGTATGCGGGAAGCGTACGGGCAAGGCGTGATCTACAATCCCGACGCAAAAGTCGGACACAAGGTCTTCGAGTTTCGGACCGAGAAGCGCTGGCTTCTCGAACGCGCCTTCTGGCAAGGCTACTCGAAGCGCGCGATGGAGACAATCGTCTCCGGGGACGCGAGTGCCGAGGAGTCGGCGTTTCTCAAACAGCTTCTCTTCGAGTTCGTCCCCTCGCGCGTGGAATCGCTCGCAAGCGACCCGAGTACGACGAAAGCCACGCAACTCGTCACGCTCTTCCTTTTGACGGGACTCGTCGGGACGGGCTATCTTTACGGACTCATCAAGTGGTGAATCAACGTATTGAAATCGGCAGGCGACTTGAGGGGTGTATATGACGGATACGACACGTGTCGGCGTGGTAGGCCTGGGATACGTCGGCCTTCCACTTTCGATTGCGATGCACCGGGCCGGATACGAGGTCGTCGGTGTCGACGTCGACACGGAGACGGTCGAGCGCCTCCAGGACGGGGAATCGACGGTAAGCGATATCTCCGATTCCGACGTGGCTGCGGCCGTCGAGGAGGGGATCACGTTCACCACCGAGTACAGTGCCCTCGCCGACGTGGATGGCGTCTCGATCTGCGTCCCGACGCCGCTTCGGAAGACGGACACGCCGGACCTCTCCTTCGTGATCGATGCGGCGGAACGCCTCGCTCCGATGGTCCCCGACGGCTGTACGGTCATCCTCGAGAGTACGGTCTATCCCGGCGCGACCAACGAGGTCGTCGGGGAGGCGCTGACCGAAAACGGCGCAACGGTTGGGGAGGACATCTATCTGGCCTTCTCACCGGAACGGATCGACCCCGGAAACGAGGAGTACGGACCCACGGAGATCCCGAAAGTGCTCGGCGGGGTGACACAGGCCTGTGGTGACCACGCCGTGGCGCTGTACGAACCGGTCTTCGACGAAATCGTTCGCGTCGAGTCGGCGACCGAAGCCGAACTGGTGAAGTTACTCGAGAACACCTTCCGGGCGGTCAACATCGGGTTGATAAACGAACTCGCGCAGATCGCCCACGAACTCGACGTGAACATCTGGAATGCGATCGACGCGGCGGCGACCAAGCCCTTCGGATTTATGCCCTTCTATCCGGGGCCGGGGCTCGGCGGTCACTGTATTCCGATCGACCCGTTTTATCTCACATGGAAAGCCAGCCAGCAGGGCATCGACACGCGATTCATCCACCTGGCCGATACCGTGAACCGGGAGATGCCAGGCCACGTCGTCCAGCGCGTCGTCGAGCAACTCAACGACCGCGGCGTCGCGCTGTCGAACGCCGAGATTCTCGTCCTGGGAGCGGCTTACAAACCGGACGTCTCCGACACGCGCGAATCCCCGGCCATCGACATCATCAACGAACTCGAAGACTGGAACGCGAGCGTCGCGTATCACGATCCCTTCGTGTCGGAACTGGACATTCTCGGGGAGCGCTACGAGTCAATCGAACTGACGACTGACCGGCTAGAAGGGGTCGACTGCGTGGTTCTCGTCACCGATCACTCGCAGTTCGATATCGGGGAGATCGTCGACCACTCCTCGCTACTCTTCGACACTCGGAACGCGACCGCAGAGCACGCCGGCGACAACATCGTGCGACTGTGATCCCTCTCGAAGTCGACACACTCAACTCACCGAGGCTTCCATAGCCCGGTATGCCAACTGCACTCGTCACCGGGGCGGCCGGATTCATCGGCTCGAATCTCTCCGAGTCGTTGCTCGACCGTGGTTATACGGTTCGTGGGATCGACAATTTCCTGACCGGTCACCGGCACAATCTCGATCCGCTCGAGGAACACGATGACTTTTCTTTTTTCGAGATAGACATCCGCGACGCTGAGCGTGTTGCGGACGTGATGGAGGACGTCGACTACCTCTTCCACCAGGCTGCCGTGCCGTCGGTCCCGAGGAGCGTCGAGGACCCGGTGACGACGACAGACGGGAACTGCACCGGAACGGCGACCGTCCTTGACGCCGCACGCCGGGCCAACGTCGATACTGCTGTCGTCGCTTCGTCGTCTTCTGTCTACGGTTCGAGTGAGGAGCTACCGAAAGTGGAGTCGATGACTGCGAATCCGGAGTCGCCGTACGCGCTCTCGAAGTACTATACCGAGAAGTTGGCCGTCCAGTTCAGCGAGTTGTACGATATCGACATGGTGGCGCTGCGGTATTTCAACGTCTTCGGCCCCCGGCAGGATCCCGAAGGTGAGTACGCGGCGGTCATTCCGAAGTTTATCAACCTGATGCAGGACGGCGAGCGGCCGGTGATCTACGGCGACGGCGAGCAATCGCGGGACTTCACGTACATCGACAACGTCGTCGAGGCGAACGTGCTGGCTGCCGAGGGTGACGCCTCGGGCGTGGCGGTGAACGTCGCCTGCGGCGACCGAATCACGGTCAACGAACTTGTAGAGAGAATTAACAAGGTCCTGGGGACGGATCTCGATCCAGTCTACGACGATCCGCGGCCGGGCGACGTGCGCCATTCGATGGCGGATCTGGATCTGGTTCGTGAGGAGCTTGATTACGAGCCGGAAGTCGAGTTTCAGGACGGGTTACAGAGAACGATCGAATGGCTCAAAGGCGAGTGAGCACTCGCCGACCTAACCAGAATGAGAGATAACGATCGGGGCGTCTGTATAGTTACGCAGCCACAGCGGACGCAGGGCAAGGATCACGCCCACGATCTAGCCGATATCGTCGCCGAAATTACCTCCGTTGCAGTATTGACCGCAAATCTTCCGTCTGATACCACTCTCCGGGACGAACACAACGTTGTCGAGTACAGTTCGAGTGGAACCGGCGAGCACGTGCTCGTGGAGGCAGTTAGATTCCTCCTGAACCAACTTCGGCTCTGTCGGGCGATTTATCGTCGCGATGAGACAACCGTGCTGTTCTTCGGGACGACCTCGTACGTGCTACCGGTACTATTTTCTCGACTGATCGGGAAAGCCGTCGTCGTGTTACCTCGCGGAGATGTGCCGCTGTCCTTGCGACTGCGCTGGGAGGAGTCGTTACCCGATCCGCTTCCTCGTGTGCTCGCTGGGCTGGTTTCTCTGCTCGAACGCGTCAACTATCGGCTGGCGGATGCCGTCGTCACCTATACGCCGGCGATGGCCGAACAGTTGGGGTTAGGGCGATATCGGGAGAAACTGCACACTAATGGCGCCCGCTTCGTCGACACCGAACAGTTCGACGTGCGCGTCCCCTTCGACGAGCGCGAGCAGGTGGTCGGCTTCATCGGGCGGTTGGACGTGGAGAAACGCGTGCCCGAACTCGCGGCTGCCGCCCGACAGTTGCCGGATGATATCCGGTTCGTGTTCGTCGGTGACGGGGACTACCGGGAGATGCTCGAACGGGAACTCGCCGAGGAAATCGAGTGTGGCAAGGTGGAGGTCGTGGGGTGGGTCGATCGCGAGGAGGTTCCCGAGCAGTTGAATCGTATGCGGTTGCAGGTGGTGCCCTCGCATCCGACAGAGGGGCTTCCGACAGCGATTCTGGAGGGAATGGCCTGTGGGACGCCGGCGTATGCGACGCCCGTCTCGGGTGTGCCCGATGTGGTACGGGAAGGTGAGACTGGATTTCTTATTGATGGGGTAGAAGAGTCGGAACTGACCGCGGATATTACATCAATCCTGGAGCGAGATGATCTCGATCAGATTAGCAGAAATGGACGAGCATTGGTCCTCGACGAGTACAGTTTCGAGGCTGCAGTAAAGCGATACAGGACTATTCTGACAGAAATCGATTAAACGGAGGATTTATAAATCCCCTCCTTCGCTTGTCTCACTGGAGATATCCGAGATCTTCAAGCCTGCTCTCGGTCTCACCTTCAATCTCGACTGCAGCTACATCCTGGTCCGTCTCCTGTTCGTACTGCTCGTAGCGCTCAAGTTTGGCTTCGAACTGTTCGACGATTTCGGGATGCTGCTCGCTCACGTCGGTCTGCTCTTCGGGGTCTTCGACCAGATTGAACAGTTTCGTCTCGGTGTCTGTATTGATATATTTCCACTCTTTCGTTCGGTAAGCGCGGCCGGACGCCGCTTCGACGCAGATTCCCTCCTTTTCCCAGGTTCCTGATTCAAACACCGCTCGAAGGCTCGAACCCAGCAAACTGTCCGGACACGGCACGTTAGCGTAGTCTAACAACGTTGGGGCCAGATCAAGCAATTCGACGAGTTCATCGTGTTCGTCTCCGCCATCATTCACATCGATGAGCAGCGGTACGTTGATCAGTTCGTCGTAGAATCGATCGTAATGACTGAACATACCGTGATCGAGAAATTCGTCTCCGTGATCGGAAGTGAATCCGACGATGGTTTCCTCTCCCCATAAATCCCGTATCTCCTGTATTAGTCTGCTGGCATGGTGATCGAAATACCGGATCTCTCCATCGTATAGGTCGCGTAACGTTGCAAGTTCCTCGTCCGTTATGTCTTCTGGTTCCTCAAGCATTTTCCGGCGAAGCTGTACTGCTCGCCGGTCAGACACTACTTTATCCCGGAACATACGCTGATACGATTCAGGGGGTGCGTAGGGGTGGTGGACATCCATATAATGGACCCAGAGAAATCGGGGAGCAGAAGCGGCGGACCGGGCCCACTCAAGTGCGTGGTCGGTGAGATTCTCGGCACGCACGAATGGTGTGCCCGGATTGAAACCGACCGTTCGCTCGCTCAGATCGTAAATTAATTTGAGTGATTTGAATATTAATCCCGATTCGTCGAAGGTATCTTTGACCCACTGGCGCATCTCACCGAGAGTCGACGACTCAGATTCGGAGGTGAAAAACGTCTCGAATCCCCGACCGTAGCCGAATTGTTCGTTGAGATACGGATTCGAGTGAAATCCGGCAGTCCGGTATCCTTCCTCGCGTGTGATCTCGGCGAGTAAGGGTCGGTCGTCCGAGAGTGGCTCGAATCCACCATACATTCGTGGATACGCTGATGACATAATTGAAGGGAACGAGCGACTGGTTCCACAGCCATTAGCAAACGCGTTTGACATACTATGGCTTGATTCAGCTAATGAATCGAGATTTGGTGTCGTATCCCGGTCATAGCCGTGGTATCCAATATGATCCGCTCGAAGAGAGTCAACTGTAATTAACAGGATATCATTCATACTGGACGACGATAGACTTTGAGACGTGTTAATTACTTCCGTTCCGACCAGATAATACTGATACGATATTCTCCTCAGTCAGCATATATCACCTCTTTATACACATCTTCAAGAGAATCAACAAGTTCATTCCAAGAGTGATTTTCGCGGACGTACTGTTTTGCGTTTTTGCCCATCTTTCGACTGGTCTCCGGGTCCTCGAGAAGAGTTTCTATCGCGTCTTGCAGAGCGTCGGGATCCCGCATCGGGACTAAGTATCCATTGGTACCGTCGTCGATCACGGTTGGGAGACCCCCGCTATCCGTTGCAATAACCGGTAAACCCCATGCCATGGCCTCTAACACCACGTTTGGCATACCTTCTCCCTCAGTGGAGGGGAGGACGAGAAATCCTGCACTCCGGTAATAGTCAGAGACATCACCTGGCGGGATTTTCCCTTCAAAAGTAACATTAGCACCTGTCTGTTCAACCAATTTTTCGAGTCGTTCGCGTTCCGAGCCGTCACCGACAATCGTCAGATGGCACTCGATCTCGGAGATTGCCTCAATAAGATACTCGATCCCTTTTTTTGGAGCTAACCGTCCGACATAGAGAGCCCCATCTCCAGTTGCGGTTTCGTCAGGAACTGATACAGCATTCCCGAGAACCTGGATGTTGCAGTCTATGTCGTTGAAATCAGAGAGCACGTCTGATCGAATCTCTTTTGACTGGGCCAATACCAGCGTATCAGCCAATACTTTGCGCATAGTCCAGCGTTTCCAGTGAACGTCATTCATCAAGTAGTAATCGCCACCGCGAATCCACGCAAAGTACGGAAGACCGGTTAATTTGTTAATGACGTAGCCAAGAAAGCCAACTGGATAGAGCATCATACACTGCACACAGTCAAATTCATCAGAGCGACGAACAACAGCAAAGAGTGCGAACAAAAGGAAGGTAAGATGGCTAATGAACGAGTTGATCTTCCAGTTACGGATTCGAACAACTTCATACGGAACATCGCTATCGTCGTGCTCACCAAATTGTCTAGTAAAAACAGTTACGTTATGACCTGCCCTGTGAAGTTCGGTACCCATCTGCTTTGTTTGTGTCTGCATTCCACCGATTACATCTGGTGGAAACGCTCTCACAATAATCGCGACTCTCATTCATTACTGGCTTTGTCGCCTCGAAAGATAAGATTTAATTCTTACAGGCTAAGTAATCGAACGAATTTTACGTGCTACTGTAGGTAAGAAGAAATATGTGTGGAATTGCTGGGAAGCGGTTCTTTACTGGGACACCAGATAACGGTCTCGGGCAAGCAATGGCCGAGACGATGACACACCGCGGCCCTAATGCTAAAGGTATTTTTCAGAATAAAGATATCGTCCTCTCACATTGTCGACTTTCAATCATCGATACAACCGATGCTGGAACACAACCGATGAGCAACGAGGACGGGACAATTCATATCGTATATAATGGTGAGATTTACAATTATCAGGAACTCCGCGACCGCTATCTCGGAGGCTACTCGTTCAAAAGTGAAACTGACACGGAAGTTCTTCTGCATTTGTATGAGGAGCTTGGGATCGACTGTCTCAACGAACTTCGGGGAATGTTCGCATTTGGAATCTGGGACGAACGGCATAGCAGACTCGTCCTAGCGCGGGACCGACTCGGCCAGAAACCGCTCTTTTATCACCAATCCGATGATGCATTTCTGTTTGGTTCAACTATCAAAGCACTGCTTAAGGATTCAAACCTCACGGCACGACCTGATCATCGCGCGATTCAGGAGTATCTCACCTATCAGTACGTCCCCCACCCACGAACCGGTTTCGACGGCATCAAGAAGCTCGGACCGGGCGAGTATATGATCGTCGACGACGATTCAATCACTCATAATTCCTACTGGTCGCTACCCGATTCCGATCCGTTGACGCTCTCGAAGAAAGCAATTCAACAGCGCCTACGCAAGAAAGTGCGCGACGCGGTTCGTCTCCGTCTGCGTAGCGATGTTCCCCTTGGAGTGTTTCTCAGTGGTGGCATCGACTCCTCGATTACAGTTGCTATGATGGACGACCTCGGTGTTGACGACATCAAGACGTTTAGTATCGGATTTGACATAGCGGAGTTCGACGAAACTAATTACGCCCAGATGGTTGCCGATAGGTACAACACGGACCATCACGAGTTCGAGGTATCACCTGATGAGATGGCATCACTTCCTGACATCGTCGATCACTATGAAATGCCGTTCGGTGACCCTTCTGCGCTTCCGACTTATTACGTATCGAAGATGGCAAGTGAGCATATCACGGTTGCACTAGCAGGGGACGCAGGTGATGAAAATTTTGCTGGTTATCCCCGGTATGCGAATTACAAGGCAATCTCACTCGCAAGCAGACTCCCAAATCTCACCACGAATGTAGGAGCAAAAACAGTACGAAGCCTTCCTAGACAAATCCGCGAGATGATACCGCGCGAGCGGGACGCAGAACGGATACTACGTCTCGCAGAGAAACCCAAAGCGGAACGTTACGCTGGACTTGTCGGTCACTTTACCGAGAATGACATCGCGTCAGTGTACGATGGCCCGCAAAAGGGAGATCTACTGGAATGGTTCCGTGAACTATTCGATACGACTCCAGCACGCAAACCCGTTGACGAAGCAACCGGCGTTGATCTCCGAAGCTACCTCCCCGATGATCTCCTCGTTAAAGTCGACCGAGCGAGTATGGCACATTCGCTCGAAGTCCGGTCACCGTTTCTTGATCACAAGCTTGTCGAGTTCGCCCGACGAATTCCAGCGGCCCAGAAGATGCCTCGATTCGAGAAAAAGGTCGTTCTGAAGGAGGCTTTCAGGCCTTATTTACCGGATGCTGTCGTCGACCGGAAGAAGCAGGGATTCGGCGTTCCCGTTGGCGAGTGGTTCCGTGGGCATCTGAAAACACGTGGTCGTGAGGCTATCGAACGGTTAGGTGAGCGAGAAGCGTGGGACAAAGCAGGTCTCCAACGGAAGTGGGAAGCACACGTCGCTGGTGAGAAAGACGATGGTAGACAGCTCTGGGATCTCGTATTCCTCGAAGAATGGTACGAGCAATACATTGACTAAGATGGGCTACGGCTTTCACAAAACTCATTATATACCAAATGAGCAGGCATCTTATATTAGCTTCGTACAGGTAGTTGAGAAAACCGATCATAAGTCAAACAGACAGGACGTCGCTGGTTGCCCATCCATAAGAGAATCTTACGAATCTGTTAACCCGTTCCCCTCGCCGAGTAGCACACGTTCGTACTGTTCGCTGATCGCTTCCACTGAATGATTTTCGTGTAGATATTCTCGACTATCTTGCCCCAGTGTAGAGAGGAGTTCTTCGTCATCTATCACATCACGCATTTCCTCACATAGCGTCTCAACGGAGCCATCTGCGAAGAGTCCAATCCCTTGCGAAGACAAAATCTCGTTTGGATCAACAGCGAGACTCGCAACTGGTGTTTCATTTGCCCACGCTTGCAGGAATGTATTCGGAAATCCTTCGGCTTCAGAGGTGTTTAAGAATAGATCAGCTGCTGCAAAGTGTCGGTCGATTTCTTCGAATGGGATATGTCCCAGCAGAACGAGGTTTTCGAGCGATTCAGCCTCCTGTTGAAGCTCCGAATAGAGTTCGGCATTCCCTGGCCCCCCAGCCATAACAAAGGTAACGTCAGGGAGTTTTCGAGCCAACTTTACAACTGTCTTTGGGCGTTTGACCCGCTCAATACGTGCTGCCCAGAAGATTACGGGCGACTCATAATCCCAATCTATCGGTTCCACTTCCTCAATCTGATAACAGTTCGGGATTTGATATACATCGGTATCGTATCGAGAGGTCGCAATATTATACTGGTAGGCATTCTGTGCAATCGCTGAATCGGCGGTCGAGATCGCGAACTGATTAAGCCGCCTGTATAATGATGTTTGCTTTACACCTTTTGAAAAAAATGTAGAATCGTCGGTGAGTTCGTTGTCGTGCGCAAACCCATATACGAATCGGGTATCGGTAAGAGAGCAATAAAACGAAAGTGGGAGTATCTCGAAATCCAATACTCGACGATAGCAGACATCGGGATCGATTCGTCTGAGCGTTCGGAGTGTTCCAACAACTGCTTTAGCTGCCCGCGATAGTTCTGATCCCTTTGGTCTGGGCTTGGTGACTATCTTGATTCCGTCGATTCGTTGCTCTTTTTTGTACTCCGCAGCGTACTCTACGAATATAACCTCGTATCCACGCTTTGCTAGCTCCTTGCCTATCAGAATTTGCTGGAGTTGTGCTCCACCGACGGCGTCACCCTCGTGGCCGCCTGTGAGCATATCGTAGGCATTAAGAGTGAAAAAGGCTATTCGCGACATCCATCTGGATCCACTTGACCAAGTTTGATATAGTTGCGGATTCCGTCTCTTCGGCAGACTAATGGAAACAAGGTCATTACTGGATGTGCTCTTTAGATTCGCTGGTCCTCTTGCTATGGTTGATAATCCAATATAAACGTCACTGCCTCGAAATGACCATCGGAGCCCTTGGCTCCGTACCTTGGACTAGTAGAGTCTTTGAAGCAGCGATGTTTATATAGATAGAGTACGGGTTGCGAATCGAATGGTTGCCGTTAGGGAGAATCTTCAGGATATCTCAATAAGAGACATCCTCCGCGTGGCGACGGATTTCCAATCGGCCTGCAAAACGGCTAATAGGATCATAAATCAACCACCAGAGAGGTATAACACCGAGGGGACATACATTTTTGAAGAAGATTGGGATAATCTGATTTTGCTGGATTCGTGTCGGTACGATTATTTTTCAAATCTACACACCTTTGATGGTGTGTTGGAGAGTAGAATCAGCAGAGGATCAAGTTCTGTTGAATTTGTCCGTGGGAACTTCCAGGGGCCAGATCAACTGGACACGGTATACGTGTCAGCAAACACTTGGTACAAAAAGATCAGCGAAGAGCTTGGCGACGAGCGTAGCGATGTCTTTCTATTCGATAGATTATCGTCTGGCGGTAAGAGAGAGCTAGGGGAAGTTCGCACATGGTGCAACAAAGTCACCGAAAAGGCACTGGAACGGTATGAGGAGTACCCAAACAAGCGATTTATCATCCATTATATGCCACCGCACCGGCCGTACGTTGATGAAAACGGGGACATAATCGTCGACTTCAAGACGAAACACGAAACAGACACGTTGTTTGATCTCGTCCACCGTTCGACGGAAAAACCGGAACGCCTCACGAAACAGGAGATTCAGGACGCATACCGATCGTCAGTCGAATATATATTGAGTCATATCGATGACCTATTACAGGAACTGGAGGGACTGACAGTCATTTCTGCTGACCACGGTGAACTGCTGGCGGAACGGTCGCGGCCAATTCCAATCATCGAGACTTTCCACCCTGAAGGGGTCTATATGGATCAACTGGTCAAAGTGCCGTGGTTTAAGATACAAAATGGAGAGCGACGTGAGATTAATGAAGCAGATGCGCCCCACGAATCGATTACCCAATCTAAAGAAGTGACGGAGGATGTAGACGACCACCTCAGAGACCTCGGTTATAAGTTGTAATCTTGTATTCTTTTATATACCCTCATCTTGTATGCCGGTCATATTTTGGATCTTTACATCGATAAGTTGCGTTTGGCCAAAGTAACTCATACGGCCACTTGAATGGCGGCTTCGTTACGATTTGGTTTCCGGCCCGCATTAACCGCCGTATTCGAGGGTTATCTGTTATCATTTCACCGCTTATTTGCATCGTGTAATTGACCTCTTCAAAATTGGAGAGGGTGTCATAGAACTCTTCTCACACCGTGATGATCGTGCTTCCCGGATTGTCTCCGCGTTCGTAGTTGGTGATTGCGAGGACGAGACGAAGGCACAGCGCGAGGAACACTTGTGCTCGCGCGTGGACGCGGCCTCGGGCGTGCGTTCGCCCGAGGCCGCAGTCCTTCACTGATTCGTTGGTTCGTTCGATTCCAGTACGTCGGTTGTATGTCTCATCCAACGTGGACTGCTTCAGCTGTACGTCCTCGCTGTGTTGTTCGATGCGGTCTTCGACCCTGTACTCGATATCTTTCGGGTCGTCGGTGTTTCGCGCGTTGTACGGAGCGACTGGCACGACCCCTGCGGCCAGCAGGTGGTCGTGCCAGTCGAGCGTGTCGTAGGCGCTGTCACCGACCATCCAGATCGGCTTGGCGACGGCGAGCGCGTCACGCGTGACGCGCATCGCCGTCTCCTCTGGCGCTTGTTTGCTCTCGGTGAACTCAGCCGCAATTGGGATCTTTTGCCCGGTAGAGACTATTGTACAGCCATAGCCGTGGTAGTACTCCTCAGCGGTTGGATCATAGCACTTCGACGCGTCTTGATCGGCGAGCATCGCCTTCACGTCAGTTGAATCGATGCAGTAGGTCAAGTCGAGCAGGCCGCGGCGGGCGGCCTGCTCGACGAGGTGGTCGAACACCTTCTTAACGACGTGTTCGAGGTCGGTAAGGAAGCGATCGACCGCGTCTCTCGACGGCGGTCGATCGAACCCACAACTCAGCCAGACAACCGTGTTCCGAAGCTCTCGTTCAACGGGACGAATGCCGTAGATGTCCTTGTAGTAGCAGTGGAGAAAGCCACGCATCAGCTCTGGTGGTTCGTGGTCCCGTGTTCGCCCCGTCTCCGCCGGGGCGAACACGTCGAATTCTTCGAGAAACTCGAAGGAGAGATGCTCGAACAGCACTAACGTCTCTGTCTCCACGACATTGAAGAACGAGTCTACCGAAGGGTCATCTTGCAGGGTCGCTGAACTCATCCACCTCAGCGTTCACCCTGCTCTTTGGTGTGCTACTCGTTCTATGACACCCTCAAATTGGAGTGTAAGTGATGACGTGCTGTAATCGGGGTGAGCGGAAATAACGCGTTCTCGTAGTATTCGGTTTCCCGTTCTGAGAGGAGGAGCGGTGCTAACAGTCGACCGAGCGGTTTCGGCAGAATCGAATAATATCGTGGGAGCATATGAGGTTGCAGAAGCGAGATTCGATTTGGGAAGCCGAAAAACGCTACTCCGGATGATTTGAGAACGCGTGCTGCTTCGGAAATTAAAGATCCGGACCCATCGACGTGTTCTAAAACCACGGAGCAATGCACGTAGTCAAAGACGTCTGTATCAAATGGGAGTGTCCGTCCGTCGCCAAGAATGAGTTCGGTGTCGGTAGTTTCAGGAAATTGAGAGTCATCAATATCGATACCAACAACTGTTCCGGGGCACCCAGATAGTGTTGTTCCATCTTTCGTCCCGAGATCCAACACTAAATCATCTGCGGAGATGGTTGTACCTTTAATATCAAAGGAGGAATCTTTGTTCATCTTAGAGGGTGATATCGGACATTCTTTGGGGTTATCTTGAGTGTTGCGAATGTTTACGGCGTATTCAAATAAGATCGAAAGATGAGGCGTTTATAGATTATTGGTGAGGGTGTCATAGAAGTCTTCTCACACCGTGATGATAGTGCTTCCCGGATTGTCTCCGCGTTCGTAGTTGGTGATTGCGACAACGAGACGAAGACATAGAGCGAGGAAAACCTGCGCTCGTGCGTGGACGCGGCCTCGGGCGTGCGTTCGCCCGAGGCCGCAGTCCTTCACTGATTCGTTAGTTCGTTCGACTCCTGTACGGCGGTTGTACGTCTCGTCCAGGATAGATTGCTTCAGCTGAACGTCCTTGCTGTGTTTCTCAATACGGTCTTCGACTCTATATTCGATGTCTTTCGGTTCGTCAGCGTTTCGTGCATTGTACGGGGCGACTGGCACGACCCCTGCGGCAAGCAGGTGGTCGTGCCAGTCGAGCGTGTCGTAGGCACTGTCACCGACCATCCAAATCGGCTTGGCGACGGCGAGCGCGTCACGTGTGACGCGCATCGCCGTCTCTTCTGGCGCTTGTTTGCTCTCGGTGAACTCCGCTGCAATCGGGATCTTTTGTCCGGTTGAGACGATCGTACAGCCGTAGCCGTAGTAGTACTCGTCGTCGGTTGGATCGTAGCACTTTGAGGCGTCTTGATCAGCGGGCATCGCTCTCACGTCTGTTGAATCGATGCAGTAAGTCAAGTCGAGCAGGCCGCGCCGGGCGGCCTGCTCGACGAGGTGGTCCAAGACTTCGTCGACAACGTGTTCAAGATCGGTGAGGAAGCGATCGACCGCGTCTCTCGACGGCGGTCGATCGAAGCCGCAGCTCACCCAAACGACCGTATTCCGAAGCTCCCGTTCAACGGGACGAATGCCGTAGATGTCGTGGTAGTAGCAATGGAGAACCGCGCGCATCATCTCTGGTGGCTCATGCTCTCGTGTTCGCCCCGTCTCCGCCGGGGCGAACACGTCGAACTCTTCAAGAAACTCGAAGGAGAGATACTCAAACAGCGCTAGCGTTTCAGTCTCCGCGACATTGAAGAACGTCTCTACCGAAGGATCATCTTGCAGGGTCGCTGAACTCATTCCACCTCAGCGTTCACCCTGCTCTTTGGTGTGGTAACCGTTCTATGACACCCTCTATTGGTGCTTACGCCAAAATCCAACATCTCATCAAGTGTAGCGACTTTCCAGAGTTAGCTTTTATCGAGCGAGAGGCGACACTTGAGTCAGCGATAAAGCTGGATATCCAACTCCTTTTGACGGGATTGCTCTGTTGGACACCGTCTCAGTCCTCATCATCTTGGGTGCCAAGCGCTGTCTATCAATCATTCACAACACGATCGTCCTGAACCAGCAGAAACGTGGCTCCAATCATTCGCCGTCTGTTTTAATCAGCTAGTCTGAACCTTCCGATTCCGGAGCAAAAGGGTTTTTCTGTAGATAGCGTTCTATCTAAATTACCGTGGAGCAGACGCCGACAGTTAATGTGGTAATTCCGTACGCTCCGTCAATCACTCCAGAAGATTTGCTCAATAAGGCACTTGAGTCAGTAGACGGCCAAAACGTAGAAACAGAAACCATTATTGTTGAAGATCCTGAACGAAAAGGCCCCGCCTGGGCAAGAAACCAAGGACTCGCTCAAGCAGATCGACGTTACGTTGCTTTCCTTGATGCTGATGATTTGTGGAAGGAAAATAAACTTCAACGCCAGATTGAGCGAATACGCGAAACTGGAGCGGGAATCTGTGTAGAAGGTACACCGAAATCAACGAATGAGTTCATATCTGGTTTACTAACCGGAAATATCGTCTCCAAAACGTCATCAATTCTTATTGATACAGAACAAATATCGGTACAGTTTAATGAATCTCTAGATCGGTTTGAGGACCATATATTTATGATTGAATCGGCGCTAGAATCAGACGTTTGTCTCTGTGAAAATTTAGTTGAAATACGAAAGCATAAGCAGGGGCTCTCAGCTCATAACAATCCACGGTTGCTATACCAACAAAGACAAAAAATGGCATCCGTTTTAGAACAGAACGAAGATATACCACCTTCTAAATTACGGGAATTCAGACGAATCCTTAATTATAAAGCTTGTGTACAGTTTAGAAAAGAGAACAAATTTTCAAACGCAGCTCTCGCAATTGTCAGATCACTCCGATATGGACTATCCCCTGAAAATATTCGTGCTGCAGCAGCCTTACCCGTATTTATATTGCTGAGCTTGATCAAAAGAAATCAGGGGTCGTAATGTATTGGTAGGAAAACTTGGTCCTAGATGAGGCTCGCAGCGGATACACACCTGAAGACATTCCATTCCGAAGAAAGCAGATCTTTGTATGAATAAGAAGGAGAGATTCGCTGGACTACTGGCAAACATATTCAACCGCGTCAAAAACCCACAACAAAAGGTTCGGAATCCAATTATTTGTATGTATCACTCTATTTCGGAAAAGGGCCAACGAAACTGGGGACCGTGGGAATATGGTGTGACTCCAGAGACATTTAAGAATCATATTGACTGGCTGTCACAAAACAAAACAATTGTTTCCCTTGAGGACTTACTTGATTATATAAGAGGGGAAAGAACACTACCGAAAAATTCGGTCATTCTAACCTTCGATGATGGGTATCAAGATTATGTCGATCAGGCTCTTCCGGTATTAGAAGAATATGGTGTTCCAAGTACTGTATACATATCGACTAAACTTATGTGTGAGCAGGTTGCCCCGTACGAATTTCGTCTTGCTTCTGCACTCCGACAATCCGACAAAATATATACCGAAATTGGTGAATATGATCTCTCTACTAAACGTAATGTCAAAAAGGCATACTCCGAACTGCGTCAACAATACAAACACTTACCACCGGAAAGACGGAATTCACTCATAGAACGAATTGGATCCCCCGAAGCCAAAGAATTCAAAATTGTTACTCCAGATACAGTTAGTCAGCTTGGGACACACGAACTAGTTACAGTTGGGTCACATAGTCACGAACATCGCCCTCTTGGGAAATTGTCGAATTCTAATATAAAGACAAATATGGTACAGTCAAAGAAAATCCTATCTGGAATTTTGGGTGACCATATTGCACACTTTTCATTCCCATATGGTTCTACTTCCCCAAACAGTTTGCAAGTAGTAGAACAAGTAGGATACGAGAGTGCAGTTACAACTGAACAACGGACAGTTGAGCCCAGGGATTGGAATCAGTGTTATACACTCCCACGTCTCGATATGTCTAATTTAGCGCATAATAACCTATTGGGTACTGGAATAGATATCGAATTGTGCTCAAACTCAGAAATATTATAATCACATATTGTGCTGAGAACAGCAAGCTTATTTATACAGAATGAGTTTGTTTTCTTATGGATATTGCATGGTTGATCTTGGATTCCCTTTCGTTTGATGCTACGCCATTTAACGCTCGGTCAACAAGTGGTGAAAATACTATGCCAGAGCTCTCAGCTCTTGTCAATAAATTTGGGGCTGTTTACACAAATGCTTACGTTCCTGGTCCATCAAGTCCCTCCTCACACGGTTCGTTTTTCACTGGGGAACCACCCTCAGTTACCGGTATGCACGAGGCATTTCCGTACTTCGAAAATAATGTAAAGACAATTGGTGAGATATTATCATTAACACACCGGTCTATGCTGGTCTCCGCAAATCCTTATATATTTAACGGATTGCAAAAGGGATTCGACGTGACGAACGATCTGCGGGAAGAAGAATATATGGTGTTCTCCGACGCTAGAAATCCTGCAGAGTTTATGAAGACCCACGATTATGATAATAAAATCCGAAGATATTTCAAATATATTTCCACCTCATCAAAGCCTATCCGATCTATTGTTAATGGAATTAAATACAGAAATGTAATGAGAGAACGGCGTTCTAGTATTCCAGAGTCCTCATCACGGGATCAAAACCGGTTCCAGTACGCTAATGAAATGAATGCCAGGATTAGAGAATTCCTCGCTGAAAGCGATGAGGACACATTTGTGGTAGCGAATTATATGGATATTCATCCACCTCTGGACGCGAGTGACGAAGCGCTCGAATTATTCTGCTCAGACTACTCGCGTGAGGAAATACCGATTGGCATCCGTGGACAGGACGTATACGAGCAGTTCAGAGATGGCGACAAAGTAATTGCTGAAAAGATGAGCGCTCTACTTCGTGCAGCTATCTGGGACACTGACCGAAAAGTCGCTTCACTTGTAGAATCACTACTCGATCGAGATGCATTCGTCGTCGTTACTGCAGACCACGGCACATGGTTCAAGCGTGAAACTGAACTTGATGAGGAGCGTATACACGTTCCGTTACTCATTTTTGCTCCGGACGCTACTCCGCAGAAAATAGATCACACCGTCAACCTTCAATCACTACCGAAAACTACACTCGCTGCACTAAATCGATCTGACGCTGAGCAATTTAAGGGTCGTGATCTTCTCGATATCGACGAAGATACTGTGTCAGTTACCGAATTCATTTATAATGCAGATGAAAAGGGAACCCCAGTTAATCCAACGGGGGATGAAACAGAAAATATACGATTTGATATGGCTGCTGTTCGTGGTGAGGATAGAGTTGATTATATTGCCGGAGACTATGTCACACAGCGTGGTGAAAACCACGACGAATTGAGAGAAGAAATTGAGGTTAGGCTCTCTAATGCCCCCGAAGGTAGTTATAGAGAGATCCAGTATGATGAAGAGGTCAGACAACGACTGAAGGATTTTGGTTATCTATAAATATTCCATATATTGAAAATTTTGGTTAACAGATGGAGAACTAAGATGAAATATTAATTTCTGGTTTGGTTATAAGATTGTCTTCTATTGCTAGTGCATCTAAACCTGTTGAATAGAATGTTTCGATCGCTTGAGTAGGTGACTCAATAATCGGATCTCCCGCTTTATTGAAGGAAGTATTCAACACCACAGGAGTTCCAGTTAACTCTCCGAATTTTTTATCATATTATAGTATTTTGGATTTGATTCTTCACGAACAGTTTGGGGACGTGTCGTACCATCTACGTGAGTGACTGCAGGTATCTCCTTTCGTTTGGTTTCATCAACACCATCCAATAATATCATAAATGGTGCTTCATCACCGTGAACTAGATACTCGTTCCGGGCTTCGTACAGCATACTCGGCGCGAATGGCCGCCAGGCTTCTCTCCCCTTAACATTTGAGTTCACTTTATCCATATATTCTTGCTTAGTTGGGTTTGCTAGGATGCTTCTGTTACCTAATGCTCGGGCACCATACTCCATCCGCCCTTGGAACCAACCCACCAGATAACCTTCTGCGAGTAATTCTGCAACCTTTGTACTAATATCGTTTTTCTGTTCGAATTCTATTTTATACTCCGATAGCGTTTCGTAGACTTCATTATTAGAATACTTAGGTCCGAAATATACATTTTCATATTCAACATTTGGTTTTTTTCCAGTTACTCTATAGAATGCTTCTAATGCAGCTCCAAGACAGATTCCTGAATCATTAGCCGCTGGCTGGATAAATAGATCATCAACACAGTCCAAATTTAGAATTTCACGATTCATTTTACAATTCATTGCGACGCCCCCAGCTGGCACTGTTCAGATAAGATCGAAAAGTGAGGCGGTCGTAGTTCGTTGGTGCCTATGCAAGAACCGGACCGCCTCATCGGATGTAGCGACTTTCCGGAGTTAGAGTTTGTGGAGCGAGAGGCGACACCCGAGCCGGCGATGAAGCTGGGTATCCAACTGCATTTAGCGGGATTATCGCTGTCGGATACCGTCTCAGTCCTCGCTGGCCTGGGTGTCGATCGGTGTCGTTCTACCGTTCACAACTGGATTCAGAAGGCTGATCTACAGCCAACAGGGGGTCACGATCCGAATTACGTCGCGGTTGATGATACCGTAATTCGAGTGAATGACCAGCGCTACTGGCTGTTTTCGGCGGTCGACCCCGACACGAACCGCCTGCTGTATATGCGACTGTTCCCGACCAGGACCCAGGCACTGACCGAGATGTTCCTCACGGAACTCCGCGAGAAACATCTCGTCGACGACGCGATCTTCCTGGTCGATGGCGCGCCTTGGCTGCAGGCGGCCTGCCATCGCCACTCGCTCCGATTCCAACACGTCACCCACGGGAATCGGAATGCCATCGAACGCGTGTTTAAAGAGCTGAAACACCGAACCGAAGCCTTCGCTAACCACTTCAGACACGCTGATCCGACCACTGCAGAAACGTGGCTCCAAGCGTTCGCCGTCTGCTTCAATCAGCTAATCTGAACAATGCCCTGTGATAACCGCCGGACGAGGCGAGTCTCGTCTGCCTTCTGTGCGTCTCTCATCGCCTGATCGAGTTCTTCTTCCGACAAGTGCTTCACCAACTGCCCTCCGCGACTACTCTTCATCAAGAGATAGACGCTCTCTCAAGGCTCAACTCTTTCGCAGACCACTCAAGTGCACGATGTTCTAAGCCAGTAACTTCCTATAATAGTAAAAATATCGACTATAGTGTGTGAAGACTTCTATGACACGCTCCACGAATGGGTAATTATGCTTTCGATTGGATCGTATATAACTCAGCATACTCTCCTTCCTCCGCTAGTAACTCCTGATGCGTCCCGGATTCGATGATCTCACCGTCATCGACAGTGTAGATCCGATCCGCGTTCTTCACCGTCGACAACCGGTGAGCAATCACGATAATCCCGTAATCGCGATCCATTGACTCGATAGCCGCCTGCACTTCCTTCTCCAGATTCGAGTCGAGATCACTCGTCGCCTCGTCCAACACCAGAAAGTCAGCGTCCTTAAGCAACGCTCGCGCCAGTGCCACCCGCTGTCGCTGTCCACCTGAGAGGCGAACACCATCGTCGCCTAGCTGGGAATCATATCCATTCGGAAGGTTGCCGACGAACTCGTCGACCTTTGCGATCTCACAGACGCGTTCGACCTCACGGCGCGTCGCATCCCGATTGCCGATAGTCACGTTATTCTCCAGTGTGTCGGTGAAAATGAACGGCTTCTGTCGAACGACTGCGATCCGCTCGCGCCACTCTCGGATGTCGTACTCGTCGATTGGCGTTCCGTCGGCCCGAATCTCACCGGCATCGGGATCGTACATCCGCGAAAGCAGCGAGACAATCGTCGACTTTCCGGCACCGGATTGCCCCACGAACGCAATAAACTCTCCTTTGCTAACGTCGAATGAAATCCCACCAAGCACTTGTTCGTCCTCGTTGTAGGCGAAACGGACATCGTCGAACTCAATAGTGGATACAGATGAAACCGACTGCTCACCGCTGTATTCCCGTCGGTCACCGATTTCATCAAGGAACTCGTGCGTACGAACAGCGTGCGAAAGGTTCCCTTCCGTCTTATACACTTTTGAATTAAGGACGCTCACTTTCGGTGCAAGCTGGAACATCGCGATCAGGAAAATCCCGAGTTCGCCGAGCGAGAGACCGGTGAACGTGAACCCAACGTAAATCAACGTGAAGATGATGAGTGCAGCCGACAACTCGAAGAAGTTCTTGATCGCAATCTCGTTCCGGCTGAGGTTGATCTCCGAACGAGCATACTTGTCGATAGCATCCGAAAAACTCGAAAACACTTCCGAACGCAGTCCGAAGAGTTTCACGTCGCGAATCCCTTGTGTACCGGCCTGTACCGTCTCCTGGACGCGCTCGTTCGCCTCCGCCACCCGTGTGCCGACAGTCACTGCAGGTTCGATCACGAATCGAAGGGTTCCGGTGATACCCCCCAGTAGTACAATAGCGAGGAGCGTCATCGTGGGTGTGATGTAGAACATTACGGCGACATACATCAACACGAGAAAAAGCGTCTCAAGCATCGCAATACCCTGCTTGATTACGCGCCCCGAGTATCGCGTCTCCGTAATAATCGCGTTCAGAATGTTGTCAGTACCCTCTTCATCGTAGTACCCGACTTTGGCATCGAGTGCGCGATCAAACGCACGCGTACGCAGTTCTTTCTCGTACTGTTTGCCGAGCACCGCCGCCAGCCACCGCACCAAGAACGACATCGTATACCGAACCGTCATCACGAGCGCGACACCGACAATCAGATAGCCGAGCGAGAACGGAATATTAAAGAATTGATACGTGCTGACGAAGGCCTCCATCACGGGGCCCCCCACGTTCGTCGGCTCCTGGGCCTGTGCGGTCTCGATTATCGGGTAGATGAAACTCAGCCCGATCCCCTCGAGGAAAGCCACGAAGGCGCCAAGCACCACGAGCCCGGCCGCGAACGTCGGCCGATATCGAGCGACCCGTCTGAGGGCCTGCAGCTTCTCTTGGGTCGACAGCGTCTCGGAGTCAGTCGTCATTACGAGATACCGAGTTTCATTCCGTGATGGTGATAAGGGTGCTGTTTGTCCACGACCAGCGTTTAATCGGCTGTGTCGAACCACCGGCCATAGCCGTCATACTGCTCAGAGATGATAATAGGCGGAGCTCAGATACGAATAGGCAAGCAGGTGGGTCGACCAACTGAGCAATTGCATTCCTAACGGGCTGCAAATTGGAGATTTTCGGCCACCCAGAAGACGGGGCCTTCTGGTAGAGTGAAAAACAAGAGCGTCCAGATCTTTTTACGTCTAGTTCAGTGTTTCGTCTGTTTATTTGGAAACCACCCAGAGTCGAAACACGTATCCAACTACTCTAGAAAGCCACCCTATGCGCGTCCTCGTCACCGGCGGTGCCGGATTCATCGGCGGCCACATCGCCGAACAGCTCGCCGCCAGCGGCCACGATGTTACGATCCTCGATAAGTTCGTTCCGTACTACGACCTCGGCATCAAAGACCACAACGTCGAGGCGATACGCGAGGCCGCCACAGCGAACGGTGGCTCCTGTACACTCGTCAGGGATACGCTTACCGATGCAGAACTCGTCGACGACCTCGTCGCCGACACGGACGTCGTCTACCACCAGGCCGCACAGGCCGGCGTGCGAAAGAGCGTCGAGGAGCCGGCGAAAGTCAACCGCTACAACGTCGACGGAACTGTCAACGTCTTAGAGGCGTCCCGCAAACACGACGTCCAGCGCGTCGTCATCGCCTCCTCGTCGTCGGTCTACGGAAAACCCGAGTATCTCCCCTACGACGAGGATCATCCCACGACCCCAGTCTCGCCGTACGGCGTCTCGAAACTCGCAACCGAGCAGTACGCCCGCGTCTACAGCGAAATCTACGGTCTCCCGACGGTCTCGCTGCGATACTTCACCGTCTACGGCCCGCGGATGCGGCCGAATATGGCGATGACGAACTTCGTCTCCCGGTGTCTCCACGGCGAACCCCCGGTAATCTACGGTACCGGCGAGCAGACGCGGGATTTCACATACGTCGAAGATATCCGCCGCGTCAACGAGCAGCTGCTCACCGACGACGGCGCCGACGGCGAGATTCTCAACATCGGCTCGACGGACAACATCGATATCCAGACGCTCGCAGAGGTGATTCGCGACGAGATCGATCCGTCGCTGGATATCGTCTACGACGATCCCCGCGAGGGAGACGCCGAACACACTCACGCCGATGTCTCGAAAGCGAACGAACTGCTGGGCTACGAACCGACGGTCGATATTCGCGAGGGCGTGAGCAAGTTCATCGACTGGTATCGCGAGAACGAAGACTGGTACGATCCGCTGGTTCGCCAGTCCTGACGTCCTGTCAGTGGCTCGGATCGCTTATTTGACCAGTCCCATCCGAGGAGAGACGTATCGAACGGAAAGACATTTCTCGGCATACCATTTCAGTACCTCTATGAAAGCTGTCGTTCTCGCGGCGGGGCAGGGCACGCGTCTCCGACCGCTCACCGAAGACAAGCCGAAAGCGCTCGTCGAAGTCGCCGGGGAACCCATCCTCAGTCACTGTTTCGACCGCCTGCTGGAACTCGACGTCGGCGAACTGCTCGTCGTCGTCGGCTACAAAAAGGAGAAGCTCATCGAGTACTACGGCGATTCCTACGAGGGAATTCCGATCACGTACGCTCACCAGCGTGAGCCGAAGGGGCTGGCTCACGCCCTCCTCACAGTTGAGGAACACATCGACGACGACTTCATCCTGATGCTCGGCGACAACATCTTCGATGCGAACCTCGCGGACGTCGTCAACCGCCAGCGCGAGGACCGCTCCGACGCCGCGTTCCTCGTCGAGGAGGTCCCCTACGAGGAAGCCTCCAGATACGGTGTCTGCGACACCAACGACTACGGCGAAATCGTCGAGGTCATCGAAAAGCCCGACGAGCCGCCGACGAACCTCGTGATGACGGGGTTCTACACGTTCACGCCCGAAATCTTCCACGCGTGTCACCTCGTCCAGCCCTCTAACCGTGGCGAGTACGAACTCTCCGATGCGATCGACCTGCTGATTCAGTCGGGACGGACGATCGACGCCATCCGAATGAACGGGTGGCGCATCGACGTCGGCTACCCCGAAGACCGCGACGAGGCCGAGCGGCGGCTCGAAGAGGACTACGAGGTCGAATCCACGGAGTCGAGTGCAGCTGCGGAGTGACGCATCTGGTTCTTCTGTCACGTGACGAATGAGACGTCCTAAATCCGCTCTCGTCCGCTTAACAAAAGGCTTATTCGCCCTTTCCGAAACAATCTCTCCATAATGGGTTCGCGTAGCGAAACAGACGATAGAGGAGGCCAGTCGGTCCTCGATCTGGTAGAAGACTGGTATCAGGTCCCCGCACTCCTTCTCGTAGTCGGTGCGATGTTCGCCGTCCGGATGCAGTCGTACTCGAACTTTATCCGAGACGGCGAGGTGTTCTTCTCCGGCAACGACGCGTGGTACCACTTCCGGTCGACGATGTACGCGGTACAGAACTGGCCCTCCACAATGCCGTTTGACCCGTGGACGGGCTTTCCCTACGGCACGTTCGCTGGCCAGTTCGGCACCCTCTACGATCAGACCGTCGCGACTGTCGCCCTCATCGTCGGTCTCGGATCGCCGAGTCCCGAACTCGTCGCCAAAACGCTCCTCGTCGCCCCCGCGGTGGCGGGAGCGCTCGCAGCCATCCCGGTGTACTTCCTCGGGAAGCACCTCACGGGACGTCTCGCGGGCCTTTTCGGTGCGGTCGTTCTTCTGCTCCTCCCCGGAACGTTCCTCAGCAGGACGCTCGTCGGTACTGCCGACCACAACGCCGTCGAACCGTTCGTGATGACGCTTGCGGTCCTCGGGCTGGTGATCGCTCTCCGGAAGGCCGCTTCGACGATGCCGGTCTGGGAGGTCGTCCGCGAGGAGGTCGTCGAACACCGCGAACTCGACACGATCGAAGAGCCACTGAAGTGGAGTCTTCTGGCGGGCTTTCTCACCGGCATCTACCTCTGGACGTGGCCGCCGGGGGTCGTCCTCGTCGGCATCGTCGGCGTCTTCACCCTCGTGAAAATCACGAGCGACGTCGTCAACGAGCAGACGCCGGAACCGACGGCGTTCGTGGTCGCGACGAGTATGATCGTCGTGACACTGATGGGGCTTCTCGATCTCGAACTGCTCTCGTTCGGGACGAACGATCCCACGCTGCTGCAGCCGTTGGCTGCGTTCAGCGTTGCTATCACCGCTGTCGTCCTCGCGTGGCTCGCACGCGTATGGGAGTCCACCGACCTCGATACGAACCTCTATCCGGTCGCGGTCGCCGGCCTCGGGGTCGTCGGGATTGGCCTCCTCGCGGTTCTTCCGATCGGAATCGTCGACACCATCGCGAACAATCTGCTCCGCATCGTCGGCTTCTCTGCCGGTGCAACCGCCCGAACCATCGGCGAGGCCCAACCGTTCATCGCGCCCTCGACCCTCCAGCGCTACGGCGTCGAGGCCGCCGGCCGAATCTCCATCGAATACGGCCTGACCTTCTTTTCCGGGCTCGCTGCGGCCGTCTGGCTCCACGCCCGCCCGCTCGTCCGGAAGGGAACAACCCGCGCGTACGGCTACATTGCGGGCGCACTTGCGATCATCACGCTGCTGTTCCTCGCCTCCCCGCTCCTCAACGGCATCGAAAGTGTCACCGGCGTCGACGAGCAGGTCGCCGGCCTGCTCATCGTCTCCGCGCTCATCGTCGGCGCGACCTACCTCGCCGAGTACGACGCCGATAAACTCTTCCTCGTCGTCTGGGCGGTGTTCATCACCTCGATGGCGTTCACGCAGGTGCGGTTCAACTATTACCTCGCCCCTATTGTCGCCGTCTTCAACGCGTATCTCTTCGGTCAGATTCTCCAGTGGCTCGATCTCGACGTCTCCGGGCGCGAAGCGGTCGACGACATCGACGGCTATCAGGTACTGGCCATCGTCGCTACGGTCCTGCTCGTTCTCGGCCCCGCTCTGGCGGTCCCGATCACAGTCGGTAACACCCAGACGTCGCCCGCCTGGGATCAAGCCGAGAACAACGGTCCCGGCGCAGTCACCGTCTGGGACGAATCCCTGGAGTGGATGCAGGGCAACACTCCCGAGGAAGGTAACCTCGGCGGTGCAGGCAACGCCGATCAGATGGAGTATTACGGCACCTACGAGTACACCGATGACTTCGAGTATCCGGACGGTTCCTACGGCGTGATGTCGTGGTGGGACTACGGCCACTGGATCACCGTCCGCGGCGAGCGGATCCCGAACGCTAACCCCTTCCAGCAGGGCGCGACCAGCGCCGCGAACTTCCTGCTCGCCCCCAACGAGACCCAATCGGAGGAAGTCCTCACCTCTCAGAGCACCGAGGGCGATAACACCCGCTACGTGATGGTCGACTGGCAGATGGCGACGCCGGGGTCGAAGTTCGGCGCGCCGACGGTCTTCTACGACGCCCAGCAGAACGTCTCCCGCGATGACTTCGTCCGAACGCTGTATCGCTTCGACGACGAGAACCAGGGGCGGTTCGTCGGGACCACCTCGGTCCGCACGCAGCGCTTCTACAACAGCACGATGACGAGACTCTACTACTACCACGGGAGCGCTCGGGCTCCCTCGCCGGTCGTCGTCGACTGGGAGGACAGGCAGGTTCAGACCGGCAGCGGCGACTCGGTGACCGTCCCCTCGAACCCGCAGGGTGAGAGTTCGTTCGTCCGGACGTTCGACAATATGAGCGCCGCCGAAGAATACGTCGAGGAGGACGGGAGCGCTCAGATCGGCGGCATCGGATCCTACCCGGCCGAACGCGTCGAGGCGCTGGAACATTACCGTCTCGCACAGGTCAGCGAAACCTCCGCCGGGAACTCCATCCTCCGGGAGACCGGCCGCAGCGCACAGATCGCCGGGTACAACCCGCAGGTGGCCGTGCCGAGCAACCCCGCGTGGGTGAAGACCTTCGAGCGGGTCCCCGGCGCGACGGTCGAGGGCAGCGGCGCGCCCGCGAACTCGACTGTCACCGCGCAGACGGAACTCCGCGTTCCGAACACGAACTCGACGTTCACCTACACGCAGCAGGCGGAGACGAACGCCGACGGCGAGTTCGAGCTGACGCTGCCGTACTCGACGACCGACTACGACGAGTACGGCCCGGAGAACGGCTACACGAACGTCAGCGTGCGCGCGACCGGTCCGTATACGGTCTCGACGCCCGGCTCGCTCAACGAGAGCGGCTACATCGTCACCTACCAGTCGAACCTCTCGGTCTCCGAGGGGGACGTCAACGGTGACCAGGACGGCTCCGTCGAGGTCGAACTCGAGCGGAACGCCCAGCAACTTCAGATCGGGGGCAGCTCCGGCGGCGACGGCTCCTCCGAGTCGACGACAGACGGCAGCAACGACGGTTCCGGCGGCGACACGCAGTCGTCGCTACGGAGTTCGGCAATCGGCGTCGACGCCGCACGCGCGAGCTGATGTCCCGCTCGGAAGGATAGACTCAGCCGGCGTCAGTTTCATTTGTCAACGCTGTCAACGCGCTCGTATGGGAACGAAACAGATCCGAGTGAGCGAGGACCTGTACGCCCGGGTGAAATCCGAAAAGCGGCCGGACGAAACACTCGGCGAGGCGCTCGAACGGCTCGTAGGTGGCTACTCCCTCACGGACTTCGCCGACGACGCCGCCGAACTCGACCTCGATTTCAGCGTCGAAGAGGCGACCGACGGAGCGGTCGGAGCGACGCCGCCGTCCCAGGAATGATCCTTGACACGCAGTTTCTCGGTGCGCTCGTCGACGGAAGCGACGGCGCCCGTGCGAAAGCGGCAGAAATCGACGACCGACGGGTCCCGACTCGCGTTCCGACCGCGGTTGTCTGGGAGGCGTACACTGGTATCGGAAACGCCGCCTCAGCCGAGACAGCCGAACAGTTGCGCGGACTGTACGAACGATTGCTGGCAAACCACTCGACAGTAGCGCTGACACCCGATGTCTCTCGGAGAGCCGGCGAGTTGAACGGGACGCACCTGAACTCGGATACGCTGACCGATCTCGACGGCGCGGACTCGATCGTCGCCGCTCACGGACTGCTCCGCGACGAACCGGTCGTCTCGAACGACGGAGATTTCCAGAACATCGACGGCCTCGAAGTCGTCACGTACTAGATCACGATACCCGAATCGACACGTCGTCCATCTTTAGAAACGCCGTCTCGTAGCCGTCGTGACGTGCGACCTGCGGCGGCACCGTCGTCGCGATCGTCAATTCGTCGCCGTCGCGGACCCCATCGACACTCGCTCCGTAGTGATACCCGAGTTCGGGATCGAGCGTACGCTGTAGGCGAGTCTCCGCGAGAACCTCGCCGTCCCGCCGCAGCGTCGCTTCCAGTCCCATCATCGGCAACACGAAACGGTTGTGCGGCGTCCGGGCCGACACGAAGAGATACGGCTCCGAGCCGAATCGCCCGTCCGCACTCCCGGGATCGACCGCGAAAACCTCGAAGACTGCATCGCCGGACTGTGCCCGGCTGCCCGAGGCGCTCTGCGCCTCGCTGTCGCCGCTGCGTGTGCTTCCCAGGTGTCGTCCCGGAAGCGATTCGACTTCGGGCGCTCGGCCGACCGGAACGCCGTCCATCTCCATCGGCGGGATCGCCCCACGCTCGCCCGCGTTCTCCGGCTCCGACAGCGACACGTCGTGCAGCTCGGCGGTGTCGAACGTGAACGGTATCGTCGCCGTCGCTGCCGACTCGAACGCATCGGCGAAGCCACCTGTCCGACGGAGCGAAACGCCGCCGATCTGCACGCGCGCCTCGTAGTCGCCTTCGCCGTCGAGCGCGTAGTTCGCGCCGTAGTGCATCCCCATCTTTTGCGACAGCATCGGATAGGCGACCTCCTGGGAGACGAGCCCGGAGTCGTCGCGGATCTCGATCGTCACGCCGGAATCCAGCGGGAGCACCTGCCCCGTCTCCGTGTCCCACAGCGAGGCCATCAGGTGGACGTCGTCGTCGGGCTCGACGACCGTCTTCGAGGTCTCCGTCCCCGAGAGCGTCCAGAAACGGTGCGGGTAGGAGTACGTGAGCGCGACGCCGTACCGGTCGACCGTGGTCCGTCCGTACATCCCCATTCCTTCGGTCACTGCAGGGACGTAGACTGCATCGGGGCGATCCTCGGCCAGCGGCGGGTCGCGCCAGGCGGATTCCCGCTGGAATCCGAGCGCGCCCAGACAGCCGGCGGTACTGAGCAGGCCGCCGGCCGCGAGGCTGCCGAGAAACGCACGTCGGGTCGGCGAGTGTCCGGATCGCGACCTGGATCCTGAGTCCATACTCTCTGTTCAGGTGTTAGGTTCCGACGATGATGACGGTTCCGAAGACCTCCGCCGCGTCCGCAGACGCGTGTGCGATGATTCGATCTGTGATCGTTGGTGAAACAGTATAGTCATCCACAAATTATTATACTGTGATATCGTACGTTAGCGTAATGCCTGACCGTTCGACCGGTCCGGAAGACGTCAACGAGCGCGCCGTCGACGAGTGGGTCGCCGAGACCACACCGTTCGAGCGCGTACACGGCGTCGTCCGGCGAACGTACGACCCCCAGTCAGCGGCCGAAATCAGCGAACGCGCCCGCGTCTCGCCGACGACCGCACGCAAACACCTCCGAACACTCGTCGACGTGGGGGAAGTTGTGACCGAAGCGGACGACCGGACGACGCTGTACCGGCGGTCGAAAACTGCGGTCGTCACCGAGCACGCCCAGCAACTACTCGCCGAGCGGACGACCGAAGAGATCGCCGCCGGGATCGCCGATATGAAGGCCGAACTCAGATCCTGGCGGGAGGAGCACGGCGTCGAGTCGCCCGAAGCGTTCGCCCGGGAACTCGACGTCGGCGACGCAGACACGGAACTCGGGGCCGTGCTCAGAGAGTGGCAGACCACGCGTCGCAACCTCGCACTCGCGGAGGCGGCACTCGCGATCGGTGAAGTCTCGAACGTCGGCCAGCGCTCGGATGTCGACGGCGACGACGGGGAATCCGACTCTTCTGTCGTCGTATGACCGAACGGGAGAGGACCGACGACGAACGGCTCGAGGGATTCGGTCCGATCGACGCCGGGGCCTTGCGCAAGATCCGCGATCTCTTCGTCGAAGTGGAACCGCTCGTCGACGAGGCGGAACTGGACGATCCACTGGATCCACAGACGCTGTCGATCGAGTTCGCCGACGGGATCAACGACGCGACGGCAGCGCGGTTCGACGTCCGGTGGAGCGTCACCGGTCACTACGCGTTTCATTATACCGACGACAACGGTCGCGACTTCCGCTTCGACTGCCATCCGAAGCCTGACGCGCCGACCCGACACTTTCGCCCACCGCCGGAGGCAGCTACTCGCCCGGTCGAGACCTCCTGTATCGAGATGACTGAGCTTCCGACCGTCACGCGGGCGGTGGTGGAGCGCTGGCGTGACGCCTACGAAGGGGGAACTCTTCAACGTCTCAACGACGGGGAGAATCCGCCCTGAACGCTCATTCCACGTCCTCGCGCGTGAGCCAGTCGTACTCCGCGTCGGCCCGTTTTTGCGCATCGCTTCGGATCCCCCCGTAGTTCCGGACGATGTCCGTCGTCGAGACGATTCCGACGACGTCGAGGTCGTCGACGACCACGAGCCGGTGGATGTCGTGGTCGTCGAGCATCTCGGCGGCTCGCCGCGCGGTCGCCGACGGTCCGACCGTGACGAGCGGCGCGCTCGCGGCCGCCCGCACCGGAATCGACGACAGCGGCTCGTCGGTCCGGTGCGCCGCGCGGAGGACGTCGCTCTTGGTCAGGATACCAACCGGCTCCTCCGCGTCGACGACGACCGCGCTCCCGACGTCTTCGTCGAGCATCCGGCCGACGGCCGTCGCAAGCGAGTCACCGACGTCGACAGCGACGACAGACGACGAACAGATGTCGCTGACGCGCATACGGCTGAATCGAACCGGGCAGTAATAAAACAGCCCTCGCATCGGCGACAGAACGAATAGCGCTGCAGCCGGATACCCCTGTATGGCGGACGGATCCGGGACGGCCGCGCTCACGGCGGCGCTCGGCGACTGGCGCCGCAATATCGGTGCGCTCCTCTTTGCGGTGGCAGTTCTCGCGCTCGCGGCGGTCATCGGGACGAGAGTGGCGTACTACACCGCGGTACTCCTGCTCTTTGCGACGTGGATGGCCTGGTTCGTGTTCGCCTGCATCGAGTGGATCAGACACGCCGAGTTCTGATACGGACTGTCCCCACTGTGTTCCGGTGATCGCTCACCCGTTGACAGTACTCACCGAGACGATAACAGTCTGTATCAGATGTCTGCCGGATCAGTTCGGCGCACGATGCCGTCGAAGTCGTCGTCGAAACTCAGCACTCGATCGATCCCGTGACGCTCTGCGAGCGCAACGGTCGTCGCGTCCGTGAAGCTCAACCGCTGATCGTCGTATCGTTCGAATATCGTCACTGCATCGTCGAAGACGGCCGCAGAGACGCGAATCATCTCGAAGACAGCCGGGAACGCTTCGGCTCCGCGGAGTCGGTCGCTCAGTCGCTTGGCCGAAGCGAACGAACCCGTCCGTCTGCGGGCGAGCGTGACCGCCTCGTCGAACACGTAGTCGCTGATGTACGGATGACCCATCTCTCCGTCGTAGACTGCTTCGAGCGCCGTCGCCGCCGACTCGTGTCTCGTCGCGTCCGTGTCGTGGTCGGCGTACAGGACGCCCGTGTCGACGAGGACGGTCATCCGTACAGGATCTCGTCGACGTCTTCCTCGTCGGTTTCGACGCCCGAACTGATCCGCCCCTCCCGCATCGCTTCTTTCTCTGCCGCCGAGAGCGGGACGGGAGACGCACGAAAGGAGTCGATGACCGCTTCGCGCGATTCGTAGGCGTCGTCGATCAGGCGCGTCAGGAGCTCCTGTTGGGTGACCTTCTCGCCCGTTCGGAGACGAATCTCGGCCTGGAGCTCTTCGAGCCGGGACTTCGCGGCCTCGTCGACCTTTACCGCCGTGGCCATACTGAAGGTTCGGCCCGAACTGCGGTAAACGTTTCCACTCAGTTCACTCCGCTACTGATAGAGGTGATACATCGAGACGCCACTGGCGATGAGAGCGTCGAATCTGCGACAGGGACGTCGGAAAACGAGAGGTGGATCGGTCGATTCGGAGCCCGGTTACAGGAAGTCCTCGACGTACTCGGCGACCTCGTCCGGCGTGTCGCCGACAGGGACGCCCGCGTTGTTGAGCGCGTCGATCTTCGATTCGGCGGTGCCCGTCCCCGACCCGGAGACGATGGCGCCCGCGTGGCCCATCCGCTTGCCCGGCGGCGCGGTGCGGCCGGCGATGAAGCCCGCGACGGGCGTGTCCATATTCTCGGCGATGTACTTCGCGGCCTGCTCTTCGTCCTCGCCGCCGATCTCGCCGCACATCACGACCGCCTTCGTCTCCCTGTCGGCCTCGAAGGCCTCCAGGGCGTCGACGAACGAGGTCCCGATGATCGGGTCGCCGCCGATGCCGATCGCGGTGGTCTGGCCGATCCCCCGCTCGGTGAGGTTCGAGACGACCTGATACGTGAGCGTCCCCGAACGGGACACGAGGCCGACGTCGCCGGACTCGAAGATGTTGCCGGGGAGGATACCCAGTTTCGCCTCGCCGGGCGTGATGATCCCGGGGCAGTTCGGCCCGATGAGGCGCGTGTCGACCTCGGACAGTCGCTTGTTCACCTTCGCCATATCCTGCGTCGGGATGCCCTCGGTGATGGCAACGGCGAGGTCGAGATCGGTGTCGAGCGCCTCGAAGATGGCGTCGCCCGCAAAGGCTGGCGGGACGAAGATGACGGAGGCGTCGGCGTCCTCGGCCTCGACGGCGCCGTCGACGGTGTCGTAGACCGGCACGCCCGCGACCTCTTGGCCGCCTTTGCCGGGGACCGCACCGGCAACGACGTTAGTGCCGTACTCGATCATCTGTTCGGTGTGGAACTTGCCTTCCCCACCGGTGATGCCCTGTACCACGACGCGCGTGTCGTCGTCGACGAAGATGCTCATTGGCTTGCCTCCTGTGCGTTTTCGACCGCTCTTTGGACTGCGTCTTCGAGTGTCGCCTCCACGTCGACGAGATCCGTGTTCAGGATCTCCATTCCCTCCTCGGCGTTCGTGCCGGCGAGGCGGACGACGACCTTCTTGGGGATCTCGTCGAACTGCTCGAGCGCCTCGTTGATCCCTTTCGCGACCTCGTCGCCGCGGGTGATCCCGCCGAAGATGTTGAAGACGACGGCGTCGACGTTCTCGTCGGAGAAGACCATATCTAAGGCGTTCGTGACGCGCTCGGCCTTCGCCCCGCCGCCGATGTCGAGGAAGTTCGCCGGCGCGCCGCCGTAGTGATCGACGAGGTCCAGCGTCGTCATCACGAGGCCGGCGCCGTTACCGATGATGCCGACGTTGCCCGAGAGGCGGACGTAGTCGAAGCCGTACTCGTTGGCCTTGGCTTCGAGTTCGTCCTCCGCGGCCTCGTCTTCCATCTCCGCGAGGTCGGGCTGGCGGAACAGCGCGTCCTCGTCGATGTTCATCACGGCGTCGGCCGCGACGACTTCCCGATCCGCGGTGACCATCACGGGGTTGATCTCGATCTCGGAGGCGTCCTTCGACTCGTAGAGGTCGTAGAGCGTCGAGAGGATCGACGCGACGTCGCCCGCGATGTCGCCGGCGATTCCAGCGTCGTAGACGATCTTCCGCGCCTGGTAGGAGTGTAGGCCGAACGCGGGGTCGATATGTTCGCGGGCGATCGCTTCGGGATTCTCCTCGGCGACGGACTCGATGTCGACGCCGCCCTCAGTCGAGACCATCGCGACTGGCATCCCCTCGCCGCGGTCCATCGTGATTCCGACGTACAGTTCGTTCTCGAAGTCGACGCCGGCCTCGACGAGGACCTTGTCGACGGTGTAGCCCTTCAGGTCCATCCCGAGGATCTCCTCGGCGTACTGGCGGGCCTCCTCCTCGTTCGTTGCGATCTTGATCCCGCCGGCCTTGCCGCGGCCGCCGACGTGTACCTGTGCCTTGATCGCCGCCGGGAAGCCGATGTCCTCGACCGCCTCGAGGACCTCCTCGACGGTGGTCGCGAGGTCCGAATCGGGCACCGGAATGCCGGCGTCGGCGAAGACACCCTTCGCCTGATACTCGTGTAAGCGCATCGTCCGAATGAGGGGTGTGCGCCTGCATAAAGCCCGTCGATATCAGTTTCCGGCACGCGGAGTCTCCCGGGGGCCGGAGACACCTGATTCATCCGCTCAGACGGCCGAATCCGGCCGTCTCGACCTCACTCGACGTACCGTTGTGTTTCGGTCAGGTGCTCCGCGAGCGTCCCGAGGAACCGGGCCGCGTCGGCACCATCGACGACCCGGTGATCGAAGCTCAAATCGAGCGTGAGCCGCTTTTCGGTGCCGATGCCGTTCTCGCTGTTCTCCTCGGGCACGACCGTCTCGCTGATCCGGTTCACGCCCAAGATTGCCACCTCCGGCGGGTTGATGACGGGGGTAAAGGAGTCGACGCCGAGCGGGCCGAGATTCGAGACGGTGAACGTCCCGCCCTGGAAGGTACTCATCGAGTACTCGCCCGCCCGAACGCGCTCTGTCAACTGGCGGCGCTCCTGCGCAATCTCGGCAAGCGACTTCGAGCCGACGTCTTCGAGCACGGGCGTGACGAGCCCGTCGTCGATGTCGACCGCGACGCCGACGTTGTGCTCCGCGTAGATTCGGTGTGTGCCGTCCTCGAACGTCGCGTTGAACGCCGGGTGTTCGGCCAGCGTCTCCGAGAGCCCACACAGGAGCACGTCGACGACGGACGGGTCGACGGACTCGCCGTCCACGTCGAGTTCGGTATCCGCCGCCGTCAGCATCGATTCGGCCGAAATCTCACGGCTCACAGTGACGTGAACGGCCTCCTGGTAACTCTCCTGGAGCCGGGAGGCGATCGTCCGCCGCATCGGGCTCAGCGACCGCTCGCTCGCGACCGTCCGTTCGGCTGGCTCGTCACTCGTCATTCGGCACCATCCACGCGAGGGTGTCGCCGCGGGCGAACTCGTCGTCCTCGCCGGCGACGATCTCTTCGAGCGTGCCGGCGACGGGCGCGAGCACGTCGACGCTGACCTTCTCGATCTGCACCTCACAGAGACTGGCCGATTCGTCGACTGCGGCCCCCTCGCGGACGAACCAGTTCACGATGACGCCCTCGTCGCTGTCGGCGTCGTCCGGCCACGCCGCGAGCGTCACCGCGACGCGATCGTCGTCCGACATTGTCACTGTGTCCGTCGCACGGCCGCTTCGATATCACTGGCGTCGGCGACGACCTCGTTCTCAAGCGGGCGCGAGTACGGGATGGGAACGTCGGGGAGCGCGACCCGTTCGACGGCGTCGAGCGCCCCGAGCGCCTCGTCGGCGACGCTTCCGACGATCTCGCCGGTCACGCCGTACGAGCGGTAGTCCTCGTCGACGACGACGAGGTTCCCGGTCTTTTCGACCGACTCGACGATCGTGTCGGTGTCCAGCGGAACCAGCGACCGGAGGTCGACTACCTCGGCGTCGATCCCGTCGGCAGCGAGGGATTCGGCGGCCTCGAGCGCCCGGTGGACGTGCAGGCCGAGCGTGACGACGGTCACGTCTTCACCCGCGCGCTTCACGTCGGCACTCCCGAACGGGATCGTGTAGTCCGTCTCCGGAACGGGCGTCTTCGGCCCGTCCGGCGCGGGCAGCCAGCCGATCCCCATCAGCCGCTTGTGGAACAGGTAGACGACGGGGTCGTCGTCGCGGATGGCGTTGTGCATCAGCCCCTTGGCCTCGTAGGCGGTCGAGGGAACGACGACCTTCATCCCCGGCATATGGGCGAACGTGCCGTAGAGGGTCTGGGAGTGCTGGGCGGCGTCGTTGTACGTGCCCCCGACGGCGGCGGTGAGCACCATCGGCACGGAGACGTTCCCGCCGCTCATATACGTGTTCTTGGCCATCTGATTGTAGATCTGGTCCATCGCGACGCCGAAGAAGTCGACGAACATCAGTTCGGCGATGGGGCGCATCCCTTCCTGGGCGGCGCCCACGGCCGCGCCGAGGTAGGCCGTCTCGCTGATCGGCACGTCCATAATCCGGTCGTAGCCGAACTCCTCGAGAAGGCCCTGCGTCGAGTCGAAGATGCCGCCGTAGTCGGCGACGTCCTCGCCCATATAGAACACCTCGTCGTTCTCGCGCATCTCGTCGCCGATGGCCTCGACCATCGCGCGGCTCATCGTCAGTTCGCGGTCGATCGTTTCGGACATCAGTCGTCACCCCCCGCAAGGTCGAAATCGGGCTCGCTATCTGTCACGCCGCTCGGCGGATTGACCCACATATCCTCGTGGGCGGCCGCCGGGTCGGGCTCGGGCTGTTCTTTGGCCCACTCGATGGCCGCTTCGACGCGAGCCTCGGCCTCCTCCCGGAGGGCATCGAGCTCCGCGTCGTCGGCGCCGGCGGCCCGGAGGTCGTCGGCGAGTCGCTCGATCGAGTCGCGCTGGGTCGCCGCCGTCTGATCCTCCTCTGGGCGGTAGCTCTCCGGGTCGCCCATGAAGTGGCCCATCCGGCGGTGGACCTGGATTTCGAGGACCGACGGGCCGTTCCGGTCGCGGGCGCGGCCGACGGCCTCCCGGGCGGCCTCGTAGACGGCGACGGCGTCGTCGCTATCGACCCGGCGACCGGGCATATCGAACCCGTCGGCCCGTTTCGACCCGTCTTCGAGGTCGGTCACGCGCTCTTTGGGCATACTGATCGCCCAGTCGTTGTCCTCGATGACGAACACGACCGGGAGGTCGTGAACGGCGGCGAAGTTGAGCGACTCCAGGAATGCCCCCTGGTCGATGGCGCCCTCGCCTAAGTACGCAACGGCGATGCTGTCCGTGTTGCGCTTCTTTGCGGCGAGTCCAGCGCCTGCGGCCGGAGGACAGCCCTCGGCGATGATGCCGCTACACGCGAAGTTGACGTCCGGATCGAAGAGATGCATATGGCCGCCTTTCCCCTTTCCGAGTCCGGTCTCCCGGCCGAAGATCTCGGCCGTCATTCGCTTCAGATCTACGCCCTTCGCGATCGCGACGTGATGCGGGCGGTGCGGCGCAGTGACCGTGTCGTCGTCACGGAGGTGCTGACAGACGCCGGCACCCGCGGCCTCGTGGCCCGCCGCGAGGTGGAGTTCGCCCGGGATCGGCCCCGCGGAGATGTCGAACGCCGGCTGTTTTCCTTCCAGGTACTCCTCCTGGAGGCGTTCTTCGTAGTGACGCGCCGTCACCATATCGCTGTACATCTCTTTGAGATCGTTAGCTGACAACATATATCACATACTACGATTAGGAATTCTCGCATATAATAGTGAGTATTGGACTGTCACTTCAAGAGCGGCGGCGGCGTGTCGACCCGGTGCAGCCGGCCATCCGCTTTCCGTGCCGCATCCGCCGTCTTTTATACCCTTCTGTCCCGAACAGCCGTCCGATGCGCGCAGTCAGATTCCACGAACACGGCGGCCCCGAGGTACTGACAGTCGACGAAGTCGACGAACCCGAACCCGAGTACGGCCAGGTCGTCGTCGACGTCGAAGCCGCCGGGGTGAACCCGGTCGATACGTACTTCCGCGAAGGCGCCTATCCCGTGCCGCACCTGCCGTTCATCGGCGGCGGCGACCTGGCCGGCACCGTCGCGGAAGTCGGGCAGGGCGTCGAGCGCTTCGCCGTCGGCGACCGCGTGTACGGAACCGGACTCGGCAACGGGATGCCGGGATCGTACGCCGAACAGGCCGCCGCACCCGCAGACCACATCGCACACCTCCCCGACGAGATAGACTTTATCGAGGGCGCTGCACTCGGTACGGTCGGCGCGACGGCGTGGCAGGCGCTCGTCCACCACGCCGCGGTCGACCCTGCCGAGACGGTGCTCGTCCACGGCGGCAGCGGCGGTGTCGGTCACCTGGCCATCCAGCTCGCGGAGACGATGGGCGCTCGCGTCCACGCGACGGCCTCGCCCGAGCACGCCGACGACCTCGAAGCCCTCGGCGCCGACGAGGTCTTCGATTACAGCCGCTCGGACCTCGCGGACGCCGTCGTCGACGCCGGCGCCCCGGACGCCGTCGTCGACCTGCATATGGACCAGTACCTCCAGTTCAACACCGACGTCGTCAACACCGGCGCGACGGTCGTCGGCATCGGTAACGACACCGCGGAGGGCGGCTTCGACAACATCGGGGCCACGAAGGGCAAGGAGGTCACGTTCCAGTTTATGTCGCTTTTCAACGCCGACGACCTCAGCGCGATCCTCGCGCCGCTCGCTGATCTCGGTGCCCGCGGGGAACTCGCGCCGGTCGTCCACCGGACGTACGACTTCGAGGACGCCGGTGAGGCCCAGCGCGCGGTGCTGGAAGACAGCTTCGTCGGGAAACTCGTCTTAGAGCCGTAGCGACCGGTAACATCTCATAGAATTATTCGCGGCCGATCAGGCGAGTTGCGTATTTCTCGTTTCCATTTACCAACCTCATATGGTGTTCTGTCCGTCCTGCAAGTGAGGGGTGCGAATATTTGGTAGTACACTAGGTCAAACACAGCGAGACTTCCGACCCGCGTGTTTTTTAATCGCCGTAGTCAGGTTAGTGATATGCCAGACCCACCGCTGAACATCGATTATTGGGCTTCGCTCTATCCTGCATTCACAGAGTATGCAGAACAATACGAAAATGCGATGGAGTATTCAACGGTGACAGATCGAGCCTACCATCTCTGGGAGTGGAAAGGCTTGAATCGGAGTGTTCCGTTTGGTGAAATCAGCCCCGTAATCCAACAATTGGATTGGGACGACTATCTCAGTAAAGATCGTAAAGAAGCAATTGAGGCCGTTTCATCTGAACTGAATGAAGCGGGAGTCGTCAAAACGGCCAGTCTCGTTACATCGGCATTCCTTCTTCATTTGGCTGCAAGTGGCGAGCAGTATTCGACAGAATATCCGATCTATGATAGTCGCGTCTGGAATGCGTACGTGTATCTCTGGGGGCTTCGAGATACAGACGATCAACTGTATGCACAAGCGAGTCAGGACACTACTGAATACGACAATTTCTGCACTGATTTTACTCAGACGTGTCCCGATGGAAAAGCCCAGTCATACGAACGCGCATTATTTATGTTCGGACGTTTCATCGCAAATCTGCCACCAAAAGGGTCCGCAACCCCAATAGAACGAATAGATGAGCACCTAGAGAAACAAGAGCGGTCACTCGCTGACAGGTGCGATGAAGCGAGCTACATCTTAGTTGATACCGAGAGTCGAAAGAGGTAGCATCTTCGCTCTGTGAGAGAACCGTGGCAATTGAAAGCTTACGGTGATTTATCGAATTGCTCACTGCAGTGATCGTCGCCCGATTCGGCTAATCCATCGGTTACTTGCTCCCAAAAGTTTTCTTCGAGGAATCTTGCAATGTCAGCTGCATCCGCATCTTCAGGGGGGCGATCCATAGTTCTAAGTCACAATTGCATTCCAAGAGCTAAATAGTCATTTTGCTACTCGTTGTTGGCTAGGGGAAATCGGAGAGAATAGACACAAACCGAGGATGAATCGGCCATTTGTAACCCTATACAGGGCGCCCATCATATCCGTGAGAAGCACTCTATAACACGCTATTCGGAGCAAACAAGTCGGTCTCTGAACCCCATCAAGTATCACCGGCGGCGGACCAGCGCCGTCTCGCCCGGATCTATTTACAATTATCATCCGCAATTCGTCCGCTAATCGCGCCGCTTATCACACGCGTACCGAGTAGCCCGAGTCAGTATGAGTCAACGAGAGACGTGGGCGACGCGGGTCGGGTTCATCCTCGCCGCGGTGGGTTCGGCGGTCGGCCTCGGGAACATCTGGCAGTTCCCGTTCAAGACCTCCGAGTACGGCGGCGCGACGTTCCTCGTCGTCTATCTGATCGCCGCGGTCGGTATCGGGCTCCCGGCGATGCTCGCGGAGTTCGTCGTCGGGCGGCGGAGCAACCTCAACGCAATCGGCGCGTTCGGGAAACTCGGACACGAGAAGTGGAAGTGGGTCGGCGTCCTCGGCGTCGCGACCGGCTTCTGGATCCTGTCGTACTACAGCGTCGTCGGCGGGTGGGTGCTCCGCTACATCGGCGGCAGCGTCACCGGGGCGTACTTCGCCGATCCCGGGGCGTACTTCGGGAGCGTCTCGGCGGGCCTCGACGCGCTCGCGCTCCACGCGCTGTTTATGATCCTCGTCGTCGTCATCGTCGCGGGCGGCGTCGAGGACGGCATCGAGAAGGCGACGAAGCTGATGGTGCCGAGCATCGTCGTGATCCTGGCCGTCCTCGCGGTCTGGGTGTTCACGCTGCCCGGTGCCGCCCCGGGCTACAGCTACTTCCTCTCGCCGGACCTCTCGACGCTCAGCCTGAGCGTCTCCTTCGATCCGCTCCCTTCGTTTAGCGGGCCGCTCACGGAGGTCATCCCCTTCGCGGTGAGTCAGGCGTTCTTCTCTTTGTCGCTCGGGATGGGCGCGATGATCACCTACGCCTCCTACGTCGGCGAGGATCAGAGCCTCTTCGGCGACAGCATCACCGTCGTCGTGCTCAACAGCGCCGTAGGGATCCTCGCGGGGCTGGTCGCCATCCCGCTGCTCTTCGTGCAGGGCGTCGAACCCGGCAGCGGCGGCGCGGGGGCGCTGTTTGTCAGCCTCGCGACCGCGTTCGCGGAGTTGCCGGCCGGTCGCCTCATCGGCGGCGTCTTCTTCGTCGTCGTCCTGATCGCGGCGCTGTCTTCGGCGATCAGCCTGCTGGAGGTTGTCGTCTCCTACGCCGTCGACAACTACGGCGCGCGCCGGCCGCAGATCACCACCGCTCTCGGCGGACTCATCTTCCTGCTCGGAATTCCCTCCGCGCTGGACACCGCGTGGCTGACCTGGTTCGACACCCTGGCGTATCAGCTGTTGCTCCCGCTTTCGGTGCTCGGCGTCCTGGTCTTCATCGGCTGGGTGTACGGCCGGCCGGCGGTCGAGGAACTCCTCTCGGGGTCGTCGATGGGGGCGGGCGTCGGCGCGACCTGGCTGTGGCTGGTGCGGACGGCCGTGATCCTCGCCGTCCTCCTGACGCTGTGGCTCGGCGTTCAGACGCTCTTCTTCGCCGAGAGTCCCGCGATCGTTCCACCGCTGTAGGGCGATCGTTCCGCCGTGGTAGCGTCCCGGGACGCGCTTTCGCAGGCTGACCGGAGCGTCTTACATCTCCGCCGACTCGCCGCGACACTGCCTGATGACTTCGCCGACGACGTCGCGGTCGGCGGCGATGATGTACCGACGCCCCTCGATCAGTTTCGTCGAGTGCTGGACGGCGACGTGCCCGTCGGTCTCGGCGACGACGACCGATCCCTCCGGGAGGGCGTCCGAGACGACCTCGCCCGCGGCCGGGGCGTCGTAGCCGACCCGGATGTCCAGAATTTCGAGGTCGCCGGTCACCTCTTCGAGGGTCCGGACGTCGCTCCCGGAGAGGGCGTTGACCGCCGCGCGGACGCTGGCGCGCTCGGGGAAGTAGACCTCGTCGACGTACGCCTCGTACGCGTCGCCGGCCCGCTCCTCGATGCGGGCGACAGTCCGGAGTCCGGTGGCGTACCGCTTTGCCGCCATACAGACGACCAGATTCGTGTCCTGCTTGTCCGTGAGCGCGCCCACGACGCCGGTCCGCTCGGTGATGGCCGATTCGAGCACTGAGGGCTTCGTGGCGTCTCCCTGGAGCACCTCGATCCTGTCGCTCTCGATGTCCCAGTCCGGATCGGGGTCGATGACGGTGACCTCTCGCTCTCGGTCGGCGAAATGCTGTGCGACTCGGTGACCGACACGTCCGCTTCCGGCGATCACGACGTGCTCCGCATCAGTCATATTTGATCATTATAATCCTGGTAAATAAGCCTCTCCCCGGACAGTTCGTGGTATTCAAACCGGCAACCCCGTCGTCGCCGACCCGTCAGCCGTGTCGCTCCAGGACGTCGTCGGCAGAGCGGAGCAGCGACCGGAGGTGGTCGGCGTCCGGCAGCACTCGAATCTCGGCGTTCGGGAGCCGCGCACAGAGCCGTCGAGCGTCTGCGAGCGGGACATTCGTGTCCGAGTCACCGTGCCAAAGGCAGGTGTCGGCGTCGACGTTCGCGAGGTCGATTCCCCACTCCGCCGCCGTCAGCGATAGCTCGGTCACCGCGCCGGCGGCAGTGTGAGCGAACGCCGTCAGGAAGTCGTCTTTCACGACCGCTGCGACCGCGTCGGGAATCCCCTCGGCGCCATTCTCACCTGTGTACTGGGCGATGACGAAGGCGGGTGCAAGCCGTTTTGCGAGCATCGACTGCCCGCGGAGCAGTCCGCCAAGCAGCGTCGGTGTCGTCGAAGCGAGGCCGACGAGTACCCGCTGCACTGGGGGGTACTGGCCGGTGACTTCCGGGGGCGTCGCGCCGCCGACGATATCGACGCGCGTCACGCGGTCGGGGTGTGTCGCCGCCGTGGCGAGCGCGTGGGGGCCCCCGCCGGAGAACGCGACCAGTCCGGCAGACTCGACCCCGACGTCGTCGAGGACGGCAGTGACGAACTTCCCTGCGTCGCTCATCGTGCGGTCCGGCCACGCGTCGGAGTCGCCGTAGCCGGGTCGATCCGGCGCGAGCAGTCGGATCCCGTGCGCTTCTGCCGCCGAAGCCAACACCCCGCCGAGTCGCCGCGACCCCGGCGTGCCGTGGAGAAACACGACCGGCGTTCCGTCGGGGTCGCCGTACGTTGCGTAGGCGAGTTGTCGACCGCCGTCGAGAGAGATCGTCGACAGCGGTGATGAGTCAGGTGATTCCGACGACGAAATGGAGGGCTGTGTCGCCATTACCGGTGGCGACGGGATCCGGCTACGAGAAAGTAGTGATGCGTTCGCGGACAGCCGGCTTTTCCGGATCGTCGACGTCCCGCAAACGGGGCACTCCGAAAGCGACTTACTCCCGAATTCGAGAGAGGTGATAATGACACGTGAGACGTGGGCGACGCGGGTGGGCTTTATTCTCGCCGCCGTGGGGTCGGCTGTCGGCCTCGGGAACATCTGGCGCTTTCCGTGGGTCACCGCCGACAACGGCGGCAGCGCGTTCCTGCTCGTCTATCTGGCCGTCGTGTTGCTCGTCGGCGTCCCGGGACTCCTCGGGGAGTTCGTCATCGGCCGGCGCGGAAAGCAAAGTCCCGTCGGCGCGCTTCGGAATCTCTCGGGCTCGCGGTCGTGGGGCGCGTGGGGTGTCTTTTATGTCGGCACCGCGGTCGCGTTGCTTTCGTTCTACAGCGTCGTCGGCGGGTGGATCCTCCGGTACTTCGCCGAGAGCGCGGTCGGGATCGTCGGCGGCAGCCCCGCGTACTTCGCCGCGCCCGGACAGTACTTCGGGGGCGCTGCAGCCGGGGTCGACGCCCTCGGCTTTCATCTGCTCTTTCTCGGCCTGACCGCGCTCGTCGTCGTCGGGGGCGTCCGCCGCGGGATCGAACTCGGGACGAAAGTGATGATGCCCGCCGTGCTCGCGCTGCTCGTCGGCCTCGCGGTCTGGGCGGGGACGCGACCCGGTGCAGCCGACGCCTACGCCTTCTACCTCCGGTTCGATCCGACGACGATCCGCGCGAATCTCTTCGACGTCCTCGCGCCGGCGGCCGGACAGGCGCTCTTCACCCTCTCGCTCGGGGCGGGGACGATGATCACCTACGCCTCCTACATCGACGAGGATCGCTCTTTGCCGTTCGACGGGACCGTCATCGCCGTCCTCAACACGCTCGTGGGCGTCCTCGCCGGACTCGTCGTCTTTCCCCTCCTGTTTTCGCTGGGCGTCGATCCCGCACAGACCGAACCGGGGCCGGGCGCGCTCTTCGTCGGACTGGCAGGGGCCTTCTCACAACTCCCGGCGGGCGCACTCGTCGCGACGGTGTTCTTCGGCGTCGTCGTGCTCGCGGCGCTGTCCTCGTCGATCAGTATGCTCGAAATCCCCGTGTCGTTTCTCGTCGACGAGTACGGGGTCGGCCGGCGGCGGGCCGTGGGGCTGGTCGCGGGCACCGTGGTCGTCACCGGCAGCGTCTGCGCACTCGATCCTACGATCGCCGGAGTCGGGGTGTTTGGGTTCGTCGCGGGCCCGCTCGTCGACACACTGCTCACGGCCGGTCTCGCGGCGGCGCTTTTGTTCGTCGGTTGGGTGATGGGTCGCGACGCAGTCGCGGAGTTCCGCGAGGGCGCGGGGCGGGCGGCCGCACTCGCGACGCCGTGGCTCCTCACCGTCGGCGTCGTCCTCCCAATCTTCCTCGTGTTCACACTCTTGACGACCTTCGGCGTCGACGCTCGGCTCGGGGTCTGGCCGACCGTTCTCGTCTCCGTCCTCGTCGGCGCCGTTGCGTTTCTCGGTCTTCGGACGGAACGGTCGGTGGTGTGACAGCCGCGTTCGACCCGTGTCAAAAACTGACTCGATTACGAATCCAGCGAGAGCGTCCGCCGCCGGATCGCACCGCAGCTCGGACAGACGTGCCGGTACTGGACCGTCCGGCCGGCGGTCGCCGCCTGCCACTCCCCGTCTTCGTCGTCGTAGCCACACGACGGACAGACGAGGTCGACGTCGTTGTACTGCGTGCGGAGTCGTTCGAAGGGTGATCGGTGCGTGCTCGCCATTGTGCTAGTGAGTACCACAACGTCGAGCGGCATAAACATCACTATTCTTCATATTAGATACTGTGGAAACAGCCCAGAGATATCGACGATCGACGAACCGGGCTGTACGGATTGCGGAAACCCTTTTGCCTCCCGTCGGTACGTACGTGACGATGATCGGAGGTGGTCCGACGTGACGATGGAGGACCGGATCGAGGAGCTGCGCGAGAAGCGCGAGCGCGCGCTGAAGGGCGGCGGCGAAGGCCGTATCGACGCCCAACACGACAAGGGCAAGATGACCGCCCGCGAGCGCATCGACTACTTCCTCGACGACGGGACGTTCAACGAGTTCGACCAGCTCCGGACCCACCGGAACCACAACTTCGGGATGGAGGAAAAACAGCTCCCGGGCGACGGCGTGGTCACCGGCTACGGCGAGGTCGACGGGCGGAAGACGTTCGTCTTCGCCCACGACTTCACCGTTTTCGGGGGCTCGCTCGGCGAGGTGTTCTCCGAAAAGATCACGAAGGTGATGGACAAGGCCGTCGAGGTCGGCGCGCCCGTCGTCGGTCTCAACGACTCCGCGGGCGCACGCATCCAGGAGGGCGTCCAGTCACTCGGCGGGTTCGGCGAAATCTTCCGCCGGAACACCGAGGCCTCGGGCGTGGTCCCGCAGATATCGGCGATTATGGGCCCCTGTGCCGGCGGCGCAGTCTACTCGCCGGCGCTCACCGATTTCACCTTTATGGTGAAGGACACCAGCCACATGTTCATCACCGGGCCGGACGTGATCAAGACCGTCACCGGCGAGGAGGTGAGCTTCGAGGAACTCGGCGGCGCGGTCACGCACGCATCCACCTCGGGCGTCGCGCAGTTCGCCTGCGACAGCGAGGAGGAGGCACTCGACGACATCCGGCGGCTGCTGTCGTATCTCCCCCCGAACAACGTCGAAGATCCCCCGCGGGTCGAACCGTGGGACGACCCCGACCGCGAGGACGAATCGCTGAATGCGGTCGTGCCCGACGAGCCCAGAAAACCCTACGATATGCACGACGTCTTCGCGGGCGTCCTGGACTCCGACTCCTTTTTCGAGGTCCACGAGGGCTTTGCGAAGAACGCACTCGTCGGCTTCGCGCGCCTCGACGGCCACTCCGTCGGCATCGTCGCCAACCAGCCACGCGTCAACGCCGGGACGCTCGACATCGAGGCCTCCGAAAAGGCCGCGCGGTTCGTCCGCATCTGCGACTCGTTTAACATCCCTATCGTCACCTTCGTCGACGTTCCGGGCTTCCTCCCGGGAACCGACCAGGAACACGGTGGCATCATCCGCCACGGCGCGAAACTGCTGTACGCCTACTCGGAGGCGACGGTGCCCCTGCTGACGGTGATCACGCGGAAGGCCTACGGCGGCGCCTACGACGTGATGGCCTCGAAACACCTCGGCGCCGACGTCAACTACGCGTGGCCGACCGCCGAGATCGCGGTGATGGGGCCGCAGGGCGCGGTCAACATCCTCTACGACGAGGAGTTGGCGGCGGCTGAGGACCCCGAGGAGCGCCGCGACGAACTCATCGAGGAGTACCGCGAGGAGTTCGCGAACCCCTACACCGCCGCCGATCGGGGCTTCATCGACGCCGTGATCGAACCGCCGGAGACGCGGGCGCGCCTGATCGACGATCTGGAGATGCTCCGCTCGAAGCGCTCGTCGCTTCCGGACAAGAAACACGGTAACCTGCCGATCTGAACCGATGAGGGCCGCAGACGACACCGGCGCCGACGACTTTCTCGATCGGCTGTCGCTCCCTGCCGACGCCGACGACGAGGAGGCGGCCGCCATCGCCGCCGCCGTCGCCGCCCACCTGCGGGACGGCGAGTTGGCCGCTGCGGCTGTCGCGGCCGCAGCCGGGGAGTCGGAGCCGACGTGGGACGGCGAGAAGTGGACGTTCGCGGGACGCGTCGCCGCGACGACCGGCCGCCGCGTCGACCGCGTCGCCGACGGCGCGCCGCGGGACAAATGGACCGCTGCCGGACGGGTCGAGCGGTTCTGATCCGGTCCGGTGCGGAAGACCCGGTTCGATGCGGACTGCCCGGTTCGGTGAGAGACGCGCTCCGCTGTCGATACCGGCGGCTACCGACGCGACGACACCGAGAAGGAAGTCCCGATCAGGCCGACGAGGAGGGCTTCGAGCCGCCCTTCTTCCGCGTAATGTAGCCCGCGATCCGGTTGCGCACACCCTTCGACTCGACGTTCGTCAGGGTCGCGACGCTCTCTTTGTTCGTCTCGAAGTCCGTGTTGAACGCTTCCGGATACTTCTCCAGCAGCACCTTCCCGAGCTGTTTGACGTATTTGGGTTTGATCGCCATATCCTCTCTTCCGCCAGCGCGCACAAAAACGATTCGTTCCGACTTGCGGACGGCCACGCGACGGACAGCGAGCGCCGCCCGTAACCCGCTACGGCGCCCGGCCGAGCCGCTCGTCGAGGATGAGCCTGGTCTTGGTATCCTGCACCTCGTCGAGTTCGCGGGCGCGCGTGATCAGTTGGTTCACTGCCCCCGTGTCGGCGGCGTCGACGATCAGCACCACGTCCTCCTCGCCGGAGACCTGCCAGACGAAGTCGACCTGCTCCCAGGTGGCCATCTCCTCGGATACCTCGGTCGTGTCGACGTCGACCTTCACCGAAATTTCGATCATCGCCTTGATGTTGCCCGTCCGCGTCGAGACGGTGAACCGCTCGATGATCCCCTCATCGAGCAGTCGTTCGACGCGGTTCCGGACCGTTCCCTCGGAGGTGCCCACCTGCGAGGCGATCTCCGTGTAGGGGGTCCGGGCGTCGCGTCGGAGGATGTCCAGGATCTGCCGATCGAGATCGTCCATACGGGGCCAACGGGTTCGGGGGGCTTACAGATTACGAAATTCGTAACTCAGCTACGAAAGTAACACTTATACCCCCAGATCACGTCCGTTTCTCGTAATGTCGGACGCCTACCTGGCCCTGGAGGACGGCCGCGTGATCGAGGCCCGCGGGCGCGCTCCGGGACGGACCCGCGGTGAACTAGTGTTCACGACTGCGTATACGGGATACGAGGAGAGCCTGACGGACCCATCCTACGAAGAACAGGTGCTCACCTTCTCGTACCCGCTCATCGGGAACTACGGCGTCCGAAGCGAGCGGTTCGAATCCGAACGCGTCCACCCGCGTGCGGCCGTCGCCCACGAGTTCACCGAGGACGTCGCCGAGTGGCTTCAGTCGGAGAACGTGCCGGCGATCGATCACATCGACACCCGCGAGTTGGTCACCTCGATCCGCGAGGGGGGTGCGATGAAGTGCGGGATCGCCGTCGGCGATGACGTCACGCCGGAAGACGCAAAAGCAGAACTGGAACAGTGCAAGGGGATGAGCGAGCACGTCGACATCGGCAAGCGCGTGACGACCGTCGAACACACCACACACGGCGACGGCGACACCGACGTCGCGCTCATCGACTGCGGCGCGAAGAAGTCGATCGTCGACTCGCTGGTCGAACGGGACGCGACAGTCCACGTCCTTCCGTACGACACGACCCCCGCCGAACTCGCCGACCTCGACCCCGACCTGCTTTTCATCTCGAACGGGCCCGGCGACCCGGCGAACTTCGAGGCCGCCGAGACGCTCGTCGACGAGTACGTCGGCGAACTGCCCATCGCGGGCATCTGTCTCGGCCAGCAGGTCGTCGCACGGGCGCTCGGCGGCACGACCGAGAAGATGGACTTCGGCCACCGCGGCGTCAACCAGCCGGTTCGTGATCTCGACTCCGGCCAGGTCGTGATGACGACACAGAACCACGGGTACACCGTCGGCGAACCCGGCGACGAACTCGACGTCAGACAGGTCAACGTCAACGACGGCACCGCCGAAGGACTCGCAAACGACGACCTCGGCGTCATCACCCGTCAGTACCACCCCGAAGCCCACCCCGGCCCTCACGACTCGCTCGGTTTCTTCGACGACGTCCTCGCGCTGACCGAAGAGAGCACACGCGCGGTGGCCGGCGACTGATACCGATTACTCTCACTTTTTATCGCCAATCGCCACCCTCGTTGACGGCGAATCCGTCCCTGACTGCCGCTACTCCTGTTGACGGATCGGCGACAGAATTCTCCCGTTCGGCCGGAATACCCACGGATTTATGACGAAACGGACGGTGGACTGATTTATGAGTCATCCGGAGATCGTCCAGAACGACCTCGCCGACGAAGACGTGGTCGCCCGCGTCGACCTCGGCAGCGAGGACGAACTGTACGTGACGCCGACGCGGACGCTGGTCTACCGCGCGGAGGGGTTGCTCTCCGACGAGTCCGTCGAGGAATACGCTCACGACGCCGAGCGGATCACGGTCTCGGAGGGGCGTCGGAAAGCGAAGATCACGCTGGACTACGGCCTCGACGGCCAGAAAACGATCTCGCTGCCCGCAAAGCGGCTCGAACGTGCTCTCCAGCCCATCCTCGAGGGGGTGTTCAAGGCGAACGACGTCCTCTCGGACGAGGAATCGATCGAGCGGCTGTTCCGCTTCAGCGAACTCACGATCGCGATCGCAGAGGAGCGCGTTGTTCGCCACATCGGATCGAACCTCTGGGACGAGGACTTCGAGTCGTACCACTACGAGGACGTGACAGATCTGGCATTCGAGGACGGCAGCGTCGCTACCTCGGTAGTCCTGAGCGTCGCCGGCCGCAGGGAGCGCTTCAAGGCGCCGAACGAGGACGCCCGCGCCGTCCGCTCCGCGCTCGAATCGACGCTTCTCTCGTACTGGGAGGTAGACTCGATCGAGGAACTCCGCGCGGTCACCCAGCCCGACGACGACGACGAGACCGACGGAGACGACGTGTCGGCGGAGGCTGCGGGCCGGGACGTGTCGTTCGGCGACGGGCCCGACCCACTGATCGCCGATCCGGCCGAGCCCGACGATCTCCCGGAGAACGCCACGCGGGGGAGCGTCGAGGAGCCGGCCACCGGGAACAGGTCCGCCGAATCCGAAGGTTCGATCGCAGCCGGGGACGCCACAGGAGCGGAGGAGCCGACCGCAACACAGCCGACCGCAGAATCGAGCGAAGGCGAGTCGGGTCCGGAGTCGGTCACACAACCCCTCGAGCAAGGGAGCACCGGGTCCGAAACGGGGACTCCAACCGACGCTGGAGGGACCGCACCGACGTCGACAGGCGGATCTGAGCCGGACGCAACCGAGACATCACCGGCGGATCCGCTCGGGGAGACTGCACAGGGTGCGTCCGCGTCAGAGACCCGATCCCCGACGGAAACGCAGTCCACATCCACGGAGGGTACGGAGCCGACACCGGGAAGCGAGGCTACCAGCCCGCAACAGGATGACGTGCAACAGGATCCGAGACGGGCGTCCGAAGAAGGGGCAACGGCGCCCGCGGAAGCGGTTTCCGAACGGGGGGAGGCGAGAAACAGCGCCGACTCGCAGGGCAGCGACGGATCGACCAGCGACAGGTTTGCGGGCTCAGGCTTCGAGTCGGCCGCGCCGGCGGCGGACGAACAGATCCGCGAGGAACTGTCGGAACTCCGCGCGGTCGTCGAGCGGCAGAACGAGGAACTCCGGGCGCAGCGGGAACTCTTAGAACAGCTCATCGAGGAGCTTCGACTCGGGCGGTAGCGGGCGTCTTAAACTGGCTCGTCTCGGAACCGGACGATTGGAACCTCTGGGATACCGTCGTAATCATCATCGGCACCGACAAGCAGCAGCCCGTCGACGGTGGCTGCAGTTCCCAGTGCGAAGGCGTCGCCGAGTGCAGGCGAGTAGCGAGACTTGAAGTCAGCCGCAGTCGCCCACGTCTCTTCGGTATCGACTCGGCGAATCCCGCTTTCCCGGAGGACGTCGACGACAGCATCAGCGCGATCCTCGCCGTCGATCGCACGCACGATATAGTGGACCTCAGCGAGATTGACTGCAGAGATAAATCCCTCCGCAAAACCTTCGACGGCATCGAGGTACCGCTCGACGAGGTCACTGCCCGGTTCGTTGCAAAAATAGGCGACGAGTGGTTCCGTGTCGAAAACGACTGTTTTCGGGATGTCAATCTCGTCGCTCATTCGTCGTCACTGTCTTCGACGTATCGCCGGCGCAACTCGGCCTCGCTGGCCGCGTCGGTGTCCCGCTCGTCTCGCAATCGCTCGGTTGCCGAACGACCTTGCTCGTCGGTTTTGCCTTCCAACACGCCGCGCAGGTCTGTGACCGACGTGATGGGACGAACGACGATCTCACCGTCTTCGGTCCGAACGAACTTCACCCGGCCGGGCGTCTCGATACCTAACTCCTCCCGGAACTCTTTGGGAATTGTCGCCTGTCCGCGGGAGGAGACTGACACAACTTTTTCAGACTCTGCGCTACTCATACTTTTTCACTTCATTACTTTATGTGATTCACACATAAGTATGTCGTGAGTGTCGAGCGACTCATTCACGGCCGAGAACCTTTTTGACACACGAGGGGCCGAACGGCCCCAGTTTGCCGGCCTCGAATTTGACGAAGTGCCCGGTCGAAAGCCCGGCGCCACAGCGCCGGCACTCGTAGTCGCCTTCCCGCTTGACAACCTGCCGTTCGAATCGGACGTACGTGCCCCCGCGACGTGTTCGGATCCGACCGTCCTCGCGCTCGATGATTCCCCGGAGCTCGGCCGTATCGAGGATCTCCCGCGTGAGCGCGGGATTGGTGGTCACGGTCTCGATGCGATCGACGGCCGCCGAAAGCGACAGCGATTCGGTTTCGACGTGTGCCAGCAGGTCGACGCCGAGTTCGACGCGCTCTGTGCGGTCGAGTTCGGCGACAGTCGGGTGAGTGGTGTTCGATTCGGTACTCACCTCTACCGGCGGGATATCGGACTCCTCGCCAGTTTCGGGTTCGGTCCCCTCGACGTGGGCGTGGTCCGCTCCGACGTCGTCGTCCGCTCTGGCGTGGTCCGCTCCGGCGTCGGCGTCCGCTCTGGAGTCGTCCGCTCCGGCGTCGGCGTCGCTCTCGGTATCGTTTGCAGACTCGAACGCCGACAGGTCCGGCTGCTCGTCGTCGACCACGGTTCGCTCCCTCGTCGGCGCCGCGGGAACAAAACAACTGTTATGCCCGCCCGGCCGCGACGCGGGCACGATGGATCGCTCACGACTCCGAAAGCGGGTCGTCGTCGGGGCGGCCGTTGCAGTCGTCGCTGCGGGCGCGCTCCTGGCCTCGCCTGACGCCGTGCTCTCGCGGGCGGCGTGGCTCGTCGCGGATCCGATTCGGCTGCTGGTGGCTGCGGCCGTGCTCGCGGTCGTTCGGCCGCTGCTCGCGTGGCCAACGACGCTGCTCGCCGTGCTCCTCGGCTACGGACTCGGGTTTGTGGGTGTGCTACCCGCGCTCGCTTTGGTCACGCTCACGAGCGTGCCCCCGTTCCTCCTCGCCCGACGGTACGGCCGCGGCGGCAGCGTCGCCGACGCGGGCGAGGCGTTCGTCGACCGCGCGGGCGGCGTCCGGAGCGTCGTCGCGAGCCGACTCGTGCCGGCGCCCTCGGACGTGGTCTCGATCGCTGCGGGGATGGCAGGCGTCCGACTCCCGACCTTCCTGCTTGGGACGGCGATCGGCGAGGTGCCGTGGGTACTCGCTGGCGTCCTCGCGGGGGCGTCCGCAGAGCGGCTGACCGCCGGCGCCGTCGCGGGCGCGGCCGACCTCCGGGTCGTCGTGGCTGCGGGCGCGGTCGCCGTGCTCCTGCTCGGTCCGACGGCGTACAGGTGGGCCGTCGATCGATTCGCAACCGCCGACGGGTCGGTGAAGATCGGGGAGTCGTGACCGGACTGACACCCGCGCCGTCGTCGGAGTTGCGAAGGTTTAAGAGCGTCATCGGACAACGAGGAGACGAGCCCGGGTGGCTTAGCTGGACATAGCGCCGCACTCATAGGGTTTCCCGAGATTCGGTGCGGTTCGCCTTGGAAGCCTCCGCCGCTCCCCACGGGGCCCGCCGAGCCTCGAACCTGGGACATGCGGAGATCGTGGGTTCGGAGCCCACCCCGGGCACTCGTCGTATTTTCATACGCTACGACTCGCTGGGACTGCAACGGCGACTTCTAGGAGCGGGTGCCGGGAAAGCCGACGATATCAATCTCAACGTTTGGACGGGCTAAGATGTATATCCTTCCGGACCCCACTCCCTGTATGAACCAAAACGTCGGCGCGACCGACCGTCAGCTCAGAACCGCCCTCGGAGCCATCTTTGGCACCGGATCACTCGCGATTCTCGCAGGCGTGGGCTCGCTTCCGACGATACTCTCGCCCGTGCTGGGAGTGATCGCCATTATGATGCTCGGGACGGCAGCGACAGGGACCTGCGGCGTGTACTCGGTCCTCGGCGTCAGTACGTGTCCGATGGAAGCAGAGAACTGATACTGTCGGAGGTATCTCTCTGGAAATCCTCGCACCACGAGGTGTCGGAATATTCCACGAACGGACGTCCGACAGTATGACAAAGGGGTGCATTCCAGCCGATGGACGGCGTCGGGACGCCACGAAACCGGCTGTGGTGGCTTGCAGGCAGGTGATGGCGTTTTGTTCGTCGACTCCCTGAAACACATATGAGTAGACGTCCGGAAACCCTCGCTGATGTGTCCGACGTCGACTGTACCGGGCTGCAAGCGCTGATTACGGGCTCGACGAGCGGGATCGGTCGTGCCGCCGCCCTGGCGCTCGGTCGACTCGGCGCGGATGTCATCGTCCACGGCCGGGACACACAGGCGGGCGCGGCGGTGGTCGACGAACTCGCCCGGATCGGCGCCGACGCCAGGTTCCTGCAGGCGGACTTCGCAGATATCGAGGCAGTCGAAGCGCTTGCGACCACCGTGCGCGAGGAGACTGACGGGCTGGATCTGCTCGTCAACAACGCCGGCGGGCTGTTTCGGCACGGAAAGCTGACCGACGCAGGCGTCGAGTACACCTTCCACGTCAACCACCTGTCGCCGTACCTGCTGACCGCCGAGTTGCTCGATCACCTCCGTGAGGGTGCCCGGGTCGTCACGACCGCCTCCGGCGCACACCAGGGAACCTCGCTGAACCTGGATCGAGTACGCGGCCCCGACCGATACACCGGATTCACGGCGTACAGCCACTCGAAGCTCGCAAATATCCTCTTTGCGACGGAACTCGCCCGACGGCTCGACGCAGGGGGTCGCGAGATCACCTCCAACAGCATCCACCCGGGCGCGATTCCGGGAAGCGGGTTCAGTCGGTTTCTTCCCGGCCCGCTGCCGAACCTGTTCCAGCGACTCGAAGCAGTCCCCGGGATAACGTCCGTCGCCGACGGGGCCGCCGAGATCCTCTTCGTTGCCGTCTCCCCACGCACTGCGGCCGTGTCCGGCCGGTACTTCGCGAATCAGCAGCCACGCACGCCGTCGGAGGCCGCCCGGGACGGCGAAGCTGCCAGGCGGCTCTGGGCGGAGAGTGCAAGGCTTCTCGGGATCGACGAACCGCTAGCGGAGTACGACAGACACCCCGCCGCGGCCGGCGATGGAAACGTCCCGGAAGACGCCTGATAATGATTACTCTCACTGTTTCCCACCGAGCGCCACCCCCCGGTGGGAAGAGACGAGAGTAATCATTATGAATCCACTGAGATGACGCACGATCGCATCCACGCACGGGAGCCCGCACACCACCGTGATCGGTGGTCGGTCGGGAGGATCAGGTCGATCACGGAGCGGGATGGCCACTGTGTCGTCACGGTCGATTCCGAAGATGGCGGGTCGATGGAACTCGTCGTCACGCTCGCCGTTCGGGACCTGTTCGTGAGTCGGCTAGATATCGACGAGGGGGAGTCACCCGTCGGCGAGCGTGTCTGGTACCGGAAACACGGCGAGGATTAGCGGTTTCGCAGTTCGCTATAGCGGGCCTCGACATCGATCATCGGCCGTGGGTAGTCGGTTCCCAGTTCGACGCCGTACTCCGCTTGCTCCTGATCGCTCATTCGCCAGGGCCGATGCGCGGACTCCGGCGGGAGGCCCGCGAGTTCGGGAAGCCAGGTCGTGACGTAGTCGGCGTCGCCGTCGTACCGGTCGGCCTGCGAGAGGACGTTGAAGTGGTTGTCCCGGGAGTCGTTGCCGACGCCGGCCTGGTAGGCCCAGTTGCCCCAGTTCGAGGCTACGTCGTAGTCGACGAGTCGCTCCTCGAAGTAGGCCGCACCCCACCGCCAGTCGACGCCGAGCGCGTCCGCCAGGAAGGAGGCGACGTTCTGGCGGCCGCGGTTGGACAGATAGCCCGTCCGGTTCAGTTCGCGCATATTCGCGTCGACGAAGGGAACGCCGGTCTCGCCGTCAGCCCAGCGCCTGAACGCCTCGCGGTCGCGGTCCCACTCTTTGTGGACGTCGCGGATGCCAGTCGGGGCGAAGAAGTCCGCGCCGTGTTTGCGGAACTGGAACTGGAAGAAGTCGCGCCACAGCAACTCGAAGACCAGCCAGTAGGTGTCCTCGTTTTCGACTCGTTCGTCCTCGTAGCGCTTGACTTCCCGGTGAATCCACCGCGGGGAGAGACACCCAGCAGCCAGCCACGCCGAGAACTTCGAGGAGTAGTCTGCCCCCAGCAGCCCGTTGCGTGTCCCCTTATATTCGCGGAGGTGATCGCCCTCCCAGATATACTCCCGAACCCGGTCTTTGCCCGCGGACTCGCCGCCCGAAAAGTGGAGGACTGCGCGGTTGTCTGCCGGCGAGACTTCCCGATCGTCCGCCGAGAGCGACGGGACCTCGCCGGGATCGAGTCCACGATCGGGCGTCGGCACCGTCTCGGGAGCGGCGACCGGGTCGCGGACCGAGGCGCCGGCTTCGACCTCTTTGCGCCACGGCGTGAACGTGTCGTCGATACGATCGTACGGTGTCGGCAGGTCCGAAAGATGGTACAGCGTGTGGGTCCACCGGCGCTCGAAGGCGACGTCCTCGGGCAGCGCCCGGCGAACCGCGTGCTCTCTCTCCAGTTCCTCTGTCGCGGGCTTCGTCTGCGCGTAGACGGCGTCGGCGTCGACCCGCTCGGCGAGATCTGGCACGACCGATTCGACCCGGCCCGCACGCAGTAGTATGTCACCGCCGCGCTCCCGGAGAGAGTCTCGGAGATCGAGCAGGCTTTCGCGGCGGAACCTGCCACGGCGTGGCCCGCGCTTGTCGGTCCCATAGCGGGTCTCACCTCGCCGGCGGGGGTCAGCGACGTAGACTGGGAGGACCTCGTCAGCGGCGGCGACGGCGTCGGTCAGGGTCGGGTTGTCGTCGAGGCGGAGGTCGTCGCGGAACCAGACGACGGCTGTGTCCATACCGACGGCAAGGACCGGTCCGGTATGAAATTGGGGTAGTCGTGAGTTCTCAGGTGGGCTACGGCGGGAGTGCGATTCGCCGGCGTCGGCAGCGGGCGTCCTTTCCGTCCTCAATTGCGGGCGAACCCGCTGTGATTCGGCACCGGGTGCTCCCGGAGCAGTGCTGCGACAGGATCACTCCGCTTCGAGCGCGAACAGCGCTCCGGCGATGTTGCCGACGTAGAGCCTCCCCCCGACGACTGCCGGCGAGGAGAAGACGGGACTGCCGGTCTCGAAGGACAGTTGCCGATCACCGTTCGCTGCGTCGAGTCCATAGACGTGGCCGTCGTTGCTGCCGACGTAGACCGTTCCGTCGACGACTGCCGGCGACGAGAAGATCGACCCCCCGGCTTCGAAGATCCACTCTGCATCGCCGCTGGCTGTATCGACGGCGTACAGGTTTCCGTCGTCGCTGCCGACGTAGACAATCCCGTCCGCCACCGCCGGCGACGAGAAGACGGAGTTGTCGGTCTCGAAGGTCCACAGCGGCTCTCCGTCCGCCGCGTCCATCGCGTACAGCCGTCGGTTGTCGCTACCGACGTAGAAGGTCCCGTCGGCGATCGCTGGCGAGGAGACGCCACCAGAGAGGGTGCCGTACGTCCACCGCGACTCCCCGCTTGCGGCGTCGAGCGCGTACAGGCCCCGGTTGTCGGTCCTGAGATAGACGGTCCCGTCGGCGACTGCCGGGGATGAATACACCGCCCCGTCGGTCTGGTAGGCCCAGATGCGCTCGCCGCTGGCCGCGTCGATCGCGTACGCGTAGCGGTCGGTTCCGCCGACGTAGACGGTCCCGTCGACCACCGCCGGCGACGACTGGACGGCAGCCTCGGTCGCGAACGACCACTGCCGGTCGCCGTCGGCCGCGTCGAGCGCGTAGAGGTTCCCGTCGTTGCTGCCGACGTAGACCGTTCCGTCGACGACTGCCGGCGAGGAGACCACACCGTCGTCGGTCGCGAACGTCCACCGTTCGCTGCCGTCGTTGCGGTCGACCGCGTACACGTGTCCATCCCGGCTTCCGACGTAGACGGTCCCATCGACGACTGCTGGGGATGACCCCACCGCGTCGTCGGCCGTGACGGTCCACCGGCGCGTAACACCGTCTGTGGGTCCGGTCGCGGTCCGCGGGTTCCCGGTGTTCGCGGCGTCGGACCGGTACATCGGCCACTCACCGTCGGCCTGTGGGGGCTGCTCGCTCTCGCCGGAGTCGTTGGAGAGCGCCGAACAGCCGCTCGTGAGCGTCAGTCCCGCTACACCCAGGAATCCACGGCGCCTCATTGTGTGTGTCTGTGTCTCACAGGGCAAAATGGTTGTTGGCGGGCGGAGTCCGGAGTCAGAGTGCACTCCGGAGGCTACGAACCGATCGCTACACGGACTCGGTGCGACCGATTGAGACGGGCTAGGCATCGGTCAGATCGTCGGTATCCGCCTCGGCACCGCGCTCCGGCAGGAACACGAACACGACGCCGGCAACGCCGGTCAGTCCCGCGAGCAGGAAGAACGACTCCGCGAACAGGTCCGCGTCCGCCAGCGCGCCCACGGCGGTGGAGCCGAACGAGCCGATGATGAAAAAGCCCGTTCGGAGCGCGCCCCACGCGGTCCCCCGGATCTCGGTCGGGAGCAGCGCGACGATGTAGGCGTTCGAGATGGGGCCGACCGAAAGGCGCATCCCGAGGAGCGAGACGGCAGCAGCGAGTGCGGGGAGCCCCTCGGCGTACGGAAGCGCGACGAGTGGGACGATGCCTACGAAGGAAACAACCGCGAGCACCCGCCCGTGGCCGTAGCGGTCGGCGAGCGCTCCGCCGCCGGACTGAAACACCGCGGCGCTGAGAAACAGCAGGCCGAAGAGCGTCCCGGCGGTCGCCTCGGAGAGCCCCTTCGCCGTGACGAAGTACGTCGTCAGGAACGCGGTCACGCCCTGGAAGACGAAAAGCATCAGGGTCGCACCGGCGACAGCGAGTCCGACCTTTCGCGAGGAGACCGCTCGTTTGACGGCGGTTGCGCCGGATTGGACGCGTGCGACTGCGTCGCTGTCCCAGACGTTGGTATCTGACGTCTCGGCGGTGCCATTCGAATCTTCGCGTGAGTCGAATTCCGGGACGAACGCACGCAGTGCGAATCCGGCGATCAGGAACCCCGGCGCGGTCAGCGCGAGCGCGCCCCGCCAGCCGACAAGCCCCGTGGCATAGGTCGCAGCGGGCGGGAGCACGGCGGCGCCGACGCTCCCCGCGGCGAGGACCGTTCCGAACGCCGCGCCGTCGTGCTCGGTGTAAACCCGGGAGAGCAGGGTTCCTCGCGGCGGGCCGAATAGGCCGGAGGCCAGCCCGAATCCGGCGGTCGCGAGCAGGAACACCCCGAAGGTCGGCGCGACTGCGTACACCGCCATCGCAAGGGCGCCGCCGACTGCGCTCGCTGACAGTAGCGTCCGCTCGCCGAGTCGGTCGATTAAGGCGCCCACTGGGAATTGCATTGCGGCGTAGGTAACCCAGAGTAAGGTGATCGCGGCGCCCGCGACAGTGTCCGAGACTGGAAAATCGGCTCTGATGGCCGGGAGGAGCGCGGGAATCACAAAGCGAAGTCCGAGAACGAAGAACCACCCGCCCGCGACCGCCGACACCGTCCAGCCGCGGCCTCCTCCGCGGAGTGCGTCGACCGCCGACGAGACACGGGCGGCGATGAAATTGGGCACGGATGTGATTACTGTGAGTAGTCGCGGTAAAAAGACCCTGACGAATACGGCAGACGTCGGTGGACCTGCGATGACACTATCGCTACCCGATAGCGTCGAAAGAAGTCGAAGGTGAAAGCCGGAGTCGGTTCCGGTAGTTCTCTGTTTTTCAGCCTAGTCTCGCCGTTCCCATCGAAGATGGAAGCTCGCGAGAACGTTAGTTCTCGCGGCGGATCGCGAGCAGGGCTGCGGCGAGGAGCGCGGTGAGCGCGACGAACACACCGAATCCTGGCGTGGAGGTCGGCGTCTCAGTGTCCGGCTCCGGTGTGTCCGTGTCCGGCTCAGGCTCGGCCGTCGTCGTGTCAGGTTCAGCCGTGGCGGTGTCCGTATCCGGTTCCGGCGTGTCCGTCTCCGGTTCCGGCATCGGCGTACTCGTATCGACTACTTCGACGACGGTGCCGTCTTCGGTCACTTGGTCAGCGCCACCCGAGCCGTCGTTGATGACGATCTCGTAGGTGTCGCCGACGTTCTGCTCGCTGAAGTCCAGGTCCGCGTTCCAGGTCCGGTCGGACTGGACCACGGGCGATGCGGTCTTCAGGAAGCTCGGACTCGTGCCGTCCGTACTGCGCACGCGGAGCGTTAGTTCCGTGCCGGGTGCGAGCGTCGTCGTGCCGCTGACAGTCTGCTCGGCCGCGTCCGAGACGTTGTACGGGGTGCCGACCGAGAGTTCGGGCTCGACGACCTCGTAGTCGACGAGGGTCTCCGCATCCTCGTCGTCGTCGAGGTCATCCGGCGCGAAGTCAAAGCCGTTGTCGTTGTAGACGGTGAAGTTCGCGGTCAGCCCTTCGTCGTCCGGGATGTCCTGATCGCTCCGTGTCGTGTTGATTTCGTCGGTGTCGAACAGCACGTAGTAGGTGTCGTTCGCACCGTCGGCGATGACTGTCGTGTTACTCTCGTTGAGCAGCACCTCGAACGCCTGCTGGTTCGCACCCGCTTCGGACTGTTCGACGGTCAGATCGTAGACGCCGGCGTCTTTGATCGTGTAGAACCGATCGGTGACGTCTTCAGTCTGCTCTGCACCGAGCGCGCCTTCGAGACCGGAGCTCTGCAGCTCGTGAACCACGATATCGCCGTTAGCGATCTCGGAGGACTGCGTCAATTCGCCGTTTTCGACAGCTTCCGAGACGTCTTCGAGGTCCGAGATGGAAACGTCGTCAGGTGCCGTCCAGGTCCGGAACTCCGTCGTTCCGCGATCCTGCAGGCTCACGGTTTCGACGTCGGTCGATTCAGTACCCGAGACGCCCGCGTCCGGACGCGCTTCGAGGTCGTACTCGCCGGCGTCGATCAGGTCCGAGGTGTTGGTCGTAAGGTCCCAGTTGCGGACTTCGTCGTCGCTGTCGTCATCGACGCTCCACAGCGAGGTGCTGCTGCTCTCTGTGAGTTCACTGCTGCCGGTCTCGCTAACAGCCCACAGCGAGTAGGTGTTCAGGTAGACAGTGACCTGATCGTCGCCGTTGTTGTCTTCGACACTCACGTTGGAGACCACACCCTGGCTTTCCGTGCCGAACGTCAGCGTCGCCGTGTCGGTCTGTTGGGTTTCGACTGTGAATTCTATCGTGTCACCACGCTGGTCGGTGACGACGCTCTCAGTGAAGTCTGCGCTCTTATCGCCCGCCTCGCTGACGGTGACGTCCGAGGACTCGACCTCGACGCCGGAGTAGTCGTCGGTCACGTGAACCGTGTAGTTACCCGTATCCAGGTCCAGCCCGGAGCTGGACGGATCGAAGCTGAAGTCGTACGATCCCTGCCCGCTGAGGGTCGCATCGGTCGTCGACCCGTCGACGGTGTCACCGCTGCTGTCGAGCAGTTCGACGGTGATGTCGCGATCGGACGCGCTGGCCTCGACGGTGCCCTCGATCGACTCGGCGGTCGTCACGTCGGTATCGTCGACGGTGAGTTCGAGGCCGAGGTCACGGAGCGTGAGTTGCGTGTCGTCGATGTTGCTCCCGGCGATGCTGATGTCGTACTCTCCGAGGTCGCGGTCGCTCGTATTGAACACGAACACCTCGCTGTTCGTGTCGGTCGAGCCCGAGAAGTAGTAGCCGTTGGGCCCTTCGATTTCGACGTCTTTGTTGTTACCGCTTTCGCTGACGATTGCGATGTTGCCGCCCTCGTAGGCGTTCTTGTCGTCGTCCTTTTTGACTGTCACCGGCGCGAACGTGACGGAGTTGTTGCCGGTGTCGGAGTCAATAAGGCTGTTATCGTCTGCGTCTTCGATATTACTCGACAGTTCGACTTCCAGATCGCCGGTGAGAATCGTGCTGTCGGTAGTGATGAAGACGCGCTCGGTGAATCCGGTATCTTGGACGGTGTAGTCACCGACTTCAGATTCGTCCTCGTAAAGGGTGATATCGCTTGCGGAAACGTCGACCGCTTCACTGAATGCGAGTTCGACACCCACGCCCTCGTCACCCGTATCGTCGTAGTGCGTGGCACTACTGAGTTCAGGGGAGCCCGAAGCCGTATCTTGGACGGTTAACGTATCGATTACGGTCGAGTCTTCGAAGGTGTCATCGGTGTTGTTGTCGACAGCGAACGTCGCTTCATAGTTAGTATTGCTCGATACGGACGGCGCTTTTACACCTGTGAGATCGAACGTGAGATTGATCTGTTCCGTATCGAGTCCACTACCGTCCGGATCGACGGTAGCAGTGAAGTTATTGTTTCCGTCGTCAACTGAGGTGCTTGTAATCGATACGTTATCCGCACTATTAATCTGGACTGTAGAATTGTCGGTTCCAGAGAGATCGAATGCTGCACCGTTCGGGAGTGAAAAGATGTAGTTTACGGGCGTAGTGTTAGAGGTATTTAGTGTCCCGTTGAGCTTAATCGTATGTGTGTTGTTGGAAGTCTCCACTACCGTCGTATTGGTAACATCGCCGCCATTTGTCTGCGGATCGTTCACAGCAGCGACGCTCCCCGAAAACGCGACGGTCCCCGCGAACACGCTGAAGATCATAAGCGCCGCGAGGAACACTGCGCGGCTCTTGGTTGTCTCTTTTGTCATATTTGCCCCCCTTAGCACGACGACAGTATCACGTGCGAGAATCGGGATCTTCCGACCGTACGCGAGCGATGCCGCCGATGTAGGAGTACTACAAACGATTGATAGGAGACCTAAATAGTTTTCTTCGTCGATATCAGGTATCTGACTTACTGACACTTTCGCGGCAGCGATACAGATTCTCATCAATCAAAATAGCGTCCGCGAACAGAGGATCGAGCACTATTCACCGTTGCTGGGGACAGCGAACGAGCAAGATAGACACGAGTGCCGCGGCTATCCGAAGTAGCGCCGAAAGAAAGTGGAAGTCGAAAGGCCGGAATCAGTTCCGGTGGTTCAGCCGTTCAGCTCAGTCGCGACGGATCGCGAGCAGGGCTGCGGCGAGGAGCGCCGTGAGCGCGACGACCACACCGAATCCGGGCGTGGAGGTCGGCGTCTCAGTGTCCGGCTCAGGCGTGTCCGTGTCCGGCTCAGGCGTGTCCGTGTCCGGCTCAGGCGTGTCCGTGTCCGGCTCAGGCGTGTCCGTGTCCGGCTCAGGCGTGTCCGTGTCCGGCTCAGGCGTCGCGGTGCCGACGGATTCGACGACCGCGCCGTCTTCGTCCACTTCGTCGGCGTTGCCGCCGTTGACGACGATCTCGTAGGTGTCGCCAACAGCCTGCTCACTGAAGTCCATCTCTGCACTCCAGGTGCGGTCTTCCTGAACGACGGGCGAGGCCGTCTTCAGGAAGCTCGGGCTAACACCGTCGTCACTGCGGACGCGGAGGGTAAGCTCCGTACCCGGAGCGAGCGACGTCGTGCCGCTCACGGTCTGGCCTTCGGCGTTCGAGACGTTGTACGGCGTGTCGACCGTGATAGTCGGCTCGGTAACCTCGAACGTGGCGCTGATTGTCTCGTTCTCGTCGTCATCGAGGTCTTCAGACGTGTAGTCCGGGACCGTCGAGTCATCGTCGTTGATGACCGTGAACTCGGCATCAAGCGCCGTATCGTCCTCGATCGAGTTACCGTTCTCGTACGTCACCGCGTCCGAATCGTACGCGATGAAGTACGTGTCGTTCTCACCGTCGGCGATGACGGTCGCATTCTCCGAGTCAAGCTGCAGGACGTCCGCATCCTGATTTGCACCCGGATCCGCTTCCTCGACCGTCAGGTCGGTGAAGTTACCCGTAGCGGTGAAGAACTCGTCGGTGATATCCTCCTGGTCTCGTGCGTCGAAGGCACCTTCGAAGCCGGAGGCTTCGAGCTGGTGGATGACGACGTCACCGTTAGCGACATCGGAAGACTGGGTGATTTCACCCTCGTCGAGACCCTCGTTGATGTCTTCGAGATCCGAGGGAGTGCCGACGGATTCCGGAGCGGTCCACGTACGGAAGGCATCCGTACTCCGCTGTTCGAGTGTGACAGTAGCGACATCGTCCGAGTCATCCGTGTAATCGTCTCCAGCACGGACGTCAAGGTCGTAGTCGCCAGCGTCGATCAGGTTTTCGAGGGGGTCCGAGTGAACGGACCGGGTCTCGATTTCGTCGTCGCTGTCGTCGTCGAGAGCGAAGACCTGACCGTCGGCGCTACTGTTGTTGAAGTTGAACGTGTCCGCGTACACCGTGACTTCACCGTCGTCATCATCGTCGATGACTGTGGCAGTCGCATTCACGCCGTCACTCTCCGAACCGAACACAACAGTTGCCGTGTCCGTGCTCGTCATTTCGACGGTGAACTCAAGGATGTCACCACGCTGGTCGGTGACAACGTTGTTCTCGAAGGAAGCTTCCTCGTCGGCCGCCTCACTGACGGTCACCGTCGAGGATTCAGAGCTAACGAAGCTATTGTCGTCCGTCACTTCGACGGTGTAGTCTCCTGTATCGAGGTCGCTCGCGTCGATGGAGAAGTCGTACTCACCCTGACCATTGAGTTGAATGTTATCAATAGTCTCGCCGTCCACAGCGTCACCGTCTTCGAGTAGCTCGATCGTGATCGGACGACTGGATGCGCGGGCCTCGACGGTACCCTCGATTTCTTCGTCAGTCGTGACGTTGGTTTCGTCGAGATCGATACTCAGACCGAGGTCACGAACGGTGAGGTTATATGTAGTATCGTCCAGTTCGTACTCTTCCGTTTCGAGGTTGTCGGTGTCAACGTAGAACACCGAGCTGTTGTCTCCAGAACCGTAATTCTGGAAGTAGTCGTCGTTTTCGATCGTGTAATCCGTGATTTCGTCGCCAGTATCGTTATAGAAGGCGATTGTCGTTCCCTGGTAGGAGTCTATGTCCTGAGTGAGGTCTTCATCGTACGACTCGGCAGCGAAGGCGACTTCGTGCGGGCCACCCAGGTCCTCCAGGTCACCGCTGAATTCGACTTCTAGGTCGTCAGAGGCGTATCGTTCGTTGTCCTGAAGCACTAAGACGACAGTACCGTCAGTGCTGGCGTTCTGACTGGCATCAAAGTCGATTTCGTCATTAATCTCGTCGCCGTCATCAGTAAGTTCGACGTTATTACTAGTGACGGTCGTATTGTCTATACTTCCATCCTGAACCGGTACTTCGATTATCCAGACGTCACTGCTGTTTTCATACTCAACAGCGCCGCCTGCGTATTCTGCTTGCGCAGCAGCACTCCCTGTGAACGCCACGGTCCCAGCGAAGACGCTGAAGACCATAAGCGCGGCAAGGATTACTGCGCGCGTCTTGTTTGAGTTTCCTGTCATAGTTTGTTGTGTTTACCGCAATCGGCGACAGCAGCTTTGCGCGCACCGAACGCCGGATGCGTGCGTCCGATCGGTCGGACGTGGTCCGCAGTACTCGCTTCTGCCACCATGGGTAGGGGTACAGGGCAAACAAGTACGACGTCCGGTAAATACTTTGTGTAGTTGTCTGACGCAAACCGCCGCGAGAACGCCACAGTCGCCGGAATTCTATGAGAAGACTTCACACGGTCGGGACTATCGATCGAGTAGGGTTCGTCCGCTCGATTCCGCGCAGGTATCAGATCGTTCGGCCTCGACAATCGAGAGCGAAACGGGGCACTGGAAGAGTAGTGTTTTCCGATCCCGGCGTCGTGGTCGTCGCCCCGCACTCCTTCGGCAACGTACCACGTCGACCCTACTCATCAGTCCGCAAGCGACTCCAGTTTCCGCACGATCCTCGCGTAGACGTCGGGCGCACAGTACCAGCCTGCGTCGACCATCTCGTCGATGACAGTCCGAGCAGCGTCGGGGGAGATCACACCACGAGACGCGAGCAGCAGAATCAGATATGCTGTCCCCCGCGTCTCGATTCCCTCCGTCGCCGCGACGTCACGACCGTACGTCTCGTCCATCACGGCCACCCCGTCGTTTCTCCCGGCGTAAGCGAGCACGGCGGCGTCGGCGTCACTCAGGTTCTGATTCTCCCGCAACCGCGACAGCAACTCGGTCTCGACGACCTCAACGATTTCAAAAACGCCGTCATCGACGGCGCACTCGACGCGCCGTGCGTCGGGATAGTCCTGCTCGATGCCCGCTTCGACGACCTCACAGTAGACCGGTTCGGGAATCACACACGGCTCGTCGAGGTGGTCCGGAAGCGCGATTCGGTCGACTTTCGCCAGATAGATGAGCGGCGTCGCGTCGAAGACCCACATTTAGAGGTCCTCGAGATCCTCCCGAAGATGCTCGTCGTCGACCCAGGTGACGTCCCGCTCGTCGGCTAGCTGCGCGAAGTCCCAGACCGACATCCCCGCGATTTCGGCTGCCCTGCTGAAGGTGATCGAGCCCGATTCCAGTCGTTCGAGCGCCTGCTCGCGGCGCCACTGTTCGAGTCCCTCTGCGAGCAGCTTCCGGATAGCTGTACTCCGGTCGAGTTTCTCGGCTTCGAGGTACGCTTCGAGTTCGGCTTCGACCTCGTCGGGCACCCGGGCTGATACCGTTCCCATACTGTATACGTCGTGTGCAACGTATACAAACCTTCGGTTGCACCAATAACGCCGAAGAAAGTAGGGGATCGATCGACTACCAATCCCTTTACCGGACGCCGCCCAACCCGACCCTATGGATTCCATCAACCGGATGGCCATCGAACTGATCGACGAGGCCATCGACTTCGCGGACGAACTCCGCGTCGACCCCTACGAACTGGACTCGGGCGCCACCGTCCTCGATTTCGGTGTCGACAGCGAGGGCGGCCTCGAAGCGGGAATGTTGCTCGCCGAGGTCCAGACCGCCGGCCTCGCGACCGTCCAGGCGCGAATGGACGAGATCGCCGGCGCACCGACGCCCCACGTCGAACTCGCAACCGACCACCCCGCCGTCGCCCTGCTCTGTTCGCAGAAGGCGGGCTGGGAACTCACCTTTGACGATCCGCCGTTCGACGGCCTCGGATCGGGACCGGCACGCGCGCTCGTCGCCGAGGAGGACGAGTTCCACGCCATCGAGTACGCCGACGAGTTCGATCTCACCGTCCTCGCAGTCGAGAGCATCGACCTCCCGGACGACCGGATCGCCGAACACGTCGCCGAGCGCGCGGGCATCGATCCCAGCGGCGTCTTTCTCCCCGCCTACGCAACGGGTTCGACCGTCGGCAGCGTCACCGCGGCCGCCCGCGCGGCCGAACTCGCGCTCTTCCGCCTCTTCGAACTCGGCTACGACGTCCGGAACGTGAAGTCAGTGTTCGGTTCCGCCCCAGTCGCGCCGGTAAGCTACGACGAGAGCGTCGCGATGGCGCGGACGAACGACGCCCTCGCGTACGGCGGCGAGGTCCACCTCACCGTCGCCGAAGACTTCGACGAGTTCGACAGCCTGCCGTCGAGCGCCCGCGAGGAGTACGGCACGCCGTTCGCGGAGATCTTCGAAGACGCCGACTGGGACTTCTACGAGGTGCCCGAATCCGTGTTCGCGCCCGCGAAGGTGACGATCGACGTCGTCGACGGCCCGACCCACGTCCTCGGTGAGACCGACGAGAAACTGCTCGCGGAATCCTTCGAGTACCGGTAGCAACGTGCGATTCAAACTCCTCCCCGAACCGCCCAAGTCGCTCGATCTCGTCGCGGACGCCCAGCGCGCCGTCCCGCTCGTCCCCGGCTCGGAAGACGACTGCTGCGCCCGCCTGATGCGCCGAGTGGACTTCCGCTCGCGCGACGTCGCGCGGACGTGGCTCACGTTCCTCCGTGCGCTCGAACTTGCCTCGGAGACGTCCTCGGGGTTCGTTCGGGAGTCGACCGAGCCGACGCCCGAACACCTTCGAGCGGCGTTCCGCGAGCGGGTCTACGGCGCCCGCGAGGTGCTGGCGTCGCTCGATAGCGACGAGCCGAAATCCGTCGACGACGTCTTCGCCGACTTCGAGGAGCGCGTCCCGGTCTGGGAGACCCACCGCGCGGCCGGAGACTGGCGCGACGTCTGGCGCGAGCGCGTCGAGCGGATCCTCGGATGGGCAGTCCTGCTGGATCTGGCTGCCGAGCGCGACGGCGGTTACGTGCGCGTAGAATAATCAGTCCGCTCCAGAATCAGTACGCTCCAGGACGCCCACGTCAGTCTGCTCCCGAGCGCTCACGTCGCTGGCGGAACGTCCGGCCCGCTTCCGTGCTCGTCGTCCGCGACGCCGTCGCCACCATCCGCATCGCCGTACTGCTCTCTGAGCCGCCGGATCCGCTCGGGAATCGGCGGATGCGTCAGGTGGAACGCGGCGTAGGCGGGGTGCGGGAACGGGTTACTCAGATTCTCGCCCGCGAGCGTGCGCAACGCACGCGCCATTGATTCAATTTCGCCCATCGTCTCGGCGGCGAAGTCGTCGGCCTCCCGCTCGTGGGCCAACGACAGCCGGTTCGTCAGCGGCGCAGTCAAAGACAGCACCGGCGCGGCGTACAGGAGGCCGATCCCGAGCGCGGCGTAGGTCACCTCCGGCAGCCCGAACGCCGCGTACACCCACTGCGACGTCGTCACCCACCACAGGAACGCGAAGACCACGGCCATCTGCACCGCGGAGGCGGCCAGTTGCTTCCAGATGTGGGCCTTCTTCCAGTGAGCGAGTTCGTGTGCGAGCACCGCCTGGATCGCCTCGCGGTCCATCTGCTCGACCAGCGTATCGAAAAGCACCACGCGCTTTGCGCGCCCGAACCCGACGAAGTACGCGTTCGAGTGCGAAGACCGGCGGCTCGCGTCCATCTCGTAGATCTGCTCGCAGTCGAAACCGGCGCGCTCGAAGACGTCCTCGACGGCCTCGCGGAGGTCGCCGTCCTCGATCGGCTCGAAGTCGTTGAAAAGCGGCGCGATCACACGCGGGTAGAGTACCATCATAAGCAGCGAGAAGCCGACGACCAGCGCCCAGCCGACGACGGGCCACACAGTCGGCAGCGCCGCGACGGCAAGGAGGATCCCGCCCGCGATGAGGCCGCCGAAGACGAGCGCGACGACCGTGCCGACGACCAGATCCCGCAGCCACAGCGCCGGCGTCTGGTTGTTGAAGCCGAACCGCTCCTCGACGACGAACGTCTCGTAGGCGTCGAACGGCGCCGACAGGACGCGCCCGGCGAGGACGGCCCCAGCGAAGAGGACCACGCCCTGCGCCGCGCTGGGGAGCCCGGTCTCGGTCAGCGCGGTCGCGATATCGCCGTAGAGTCCCGAGACGACGATCGCGAGGATTGCGAGGACGCTGACCCACGACTGGATCCGCGCGAGGATCGTTTTCGAGCGCTGATACGAAAGCATCGCCTCGGGGTCGTCGACGTCGAGCGCATTCTGCACCCACTCGGCGGCGTCGCGGACGGCCGAGGCGCCGTACCGGAGGTTCAGGCGGTCGAGGACCGTCTCGAGCAGTTGGACGCCGACGAGGAGTCCGACGAGCGCGAGTACCGCTATCGATACCATTATTCACTGGTGGGGCGTCGTGGAACTTCAACGTCGCGGACGGGAATGTTCGGCTTGGAGAACAGCAATACCGCGGTATTGTGGGTAACGTCTCGATTTCGGGGAATAGTTTTATATTCGCCCACTCTACGATAGCATATGTCCGATGCGAAGTTGGATGACAGAGGTCGATTGACGCTCCCGAGAGAACTCCGCGAGCGATACGGCGACCACTATTACGTCGTCGACCTCCACGACGGTATCAAACTGGTTCCGATCGCAGACGATCCGCTCGATGCGTTGCGAGACGAATTCGACGACGTCGAAAAGACGGCCGAAGAACTCCGTGAAGACGCTCGAAGGGCAGCTCTGGACGAGGCGGGACGCTGAATGTACGCGGAGACTGATTTTCTCTTGGCGCTCATCAAGGACGAAGACTGGCTCGGGACAGCCGCTGAGACCCTATATTCGGAGCACGATCAGGACCTCTGGACGTCACAGTTCACACTCATCGAACTCCTTCTCGTCGCGTACCGCGAAGAGTTGGATACAGAGCGGGTAGTCACAAACGCCGCAAATTTAGTGGAAGTTCGCGGTGATGAAAAAACGGTCGTCGCGGCGTCAACGTACGTCGAAGACCACGGCTTCACCCCTTTTGACGCGCTTCATCTCGTCGAATCTGATGGCGACACGATCGTTTCCAGTGACGACGCGTACGAGGGATTTGTGCCGCGACTCGACCTGAAGGAAGTAGACGAAGAGTGAGATACTTGTGAGGCGCTCAGCGAACGATCGTTGAGTATCGACGAAACACGGCTAGTCCCGACCGCCCTCTGCTTCCGACGTGCCGCCGTCGTCGACCTCCATCACCGTCCCGACGCCCTTCGATTGGCCCTCGCGGAAGACGAATCGCTGGCCCTCCTCGACGAGATACGGCCGGAACTTGAACTCGACCGTCGCCGTCCCGGTGTCGCCCGGCAGGAGTTGGCCGCCTTCCGGCCGGAAGATGGCCGCCTCGCCGACCGTCTCCAGGTGGACCACCGGCTCGTATCCGTCGCGGATGCGCGTCGGATGGTTCAGGACCATCACCTCCGCCTCGAACGACCGGACGGGCGTCGGGTCGGCGTCGGCGGGGAGCAGCGCCATCCCGCGTTCGATCTCCTCCTCGTCGACGCCTTTCAGCGCGATACCGACGATCCGGCCCGCCTTCGCCCGGTCGACGCGGTGGTGGTGCATCTCGATCGATCGGACCTCGACCTCGCGGAACAAGCCGTCCGACATCGGGCCCAGGAGGAGTTCGTCGCCCGCTTCGACGCTCCCGGAGTTGACGGTCCCCGAGGCGACCGCGCCGACCCCGGTGATCGAGTAGGTCCGGTCGACGTACATCCGGAAGTCCGCCCGCTCTTCGGTCGCGGTCTTCGGCAGCCGTCGGAACATCGCATCGAGGTCGTCGAGGCCGTCCATCGTGACCGCGCTGGTCTGCAGGACCGGCACGACCGAATCGCCCAGTTCCTCGACGGCGACCTCGACGCCGTGTCTGTCGACCCGCAGCGGCGTCCGGTCGACGTCCCGCAGCAGGCGCTCGACCTCGCGTTCGACCGCTTCGAGGCGTGCTTCGTCCACGGTGTCGGCCTTCGTGATCGCGACGACGGTCGGCAGTTCCATCGCGAGCAGGATGCCGAGGTGTTCCCGCGTCGTCTTCGTCGGCCCGTCGTCGGCCGCGACGACGAGCAGCCCGTAATCGAGGCGCTGGCCGACGAGGCCGCGGATCGTCGTCCGCAGCCACGGCTCGTGGCCGACCGTGTCGACGAACGAGACCAGCCGGTCGGACTCCTCCACCACGCGTGCGCGATCAGATTTCCGATGGGGGTTGTCCATATGGACCGCCGCCCCGTCGGCGAACCCGTAGACGGCGTAGGAGAGATCCGCCGAGAGCCCGCGCTCGACCTCGTGAGGTTGGACGTCCAGGAAACCGCGAGTCCCGCCCTCGCCGTCGTCGGCGGTCCCGGTGACGAGCGAGCCGACCAGCGTCGATTTCCCGTGGTCGACGTGGCCGGCGGTCCCGACCACGATGTGGTCCTCGTCGACGTCGAGCACCGCCCCCTCCTCGACGGTCGCGACGCCGACGATTCCGTTCTCGCCGTCGTCGCCGACGCCCCACGTTTCGGCATCGGCGATGTGTGCGCCGGCCTCTTCGGCGAGGATCGAGAGCACGTCCATCGATTCCGAGAAGGCTTCCGGCGAGATGCCCGCAATCCCGCCGTCGTCGGTGACCCCGACCACGTACGTCGCCGTGCCGTCCCCGGAGAGCACGCGGTGGCGGAGCTGCGCCGCGAGACTCTCCAGCCGACCGTCTGCGAGGTGGAGGTCCCGCGAGAGCCGCTCTTTGAATTCGACATTGCCACCCTCCTCCTCGCCGCGCTCGAGGGCCGCTTCGAGAACGGCCCGATCAGCGCTCATAGCCGGCGATAGGGAACGGCTTATTAAAACCCTTTTCGTGGTGTGAGTTAGCTTGACACAGTAGCGCTCCGGAGCGTCAGGTCGGCCCCGCTTGGCGGGCAGCGAGACACGCGATCAGTCTCTGAGTCGCTCGTAGGCACGGTTGATCTCTTTGAACTTCTCCCGGTCGCCGGAGTCGGTGTCGGGGTGGGCGGCTTTCACGCGCTCGCGGTAGGCGGCCTTGACTGCGGCCTGGTCGGCGCCCGGGTCGAGGCCGAGCGTCCGGTACGCTTCCGACCGCGTGAGGTCGTTCGCTTCCGGCCCTCGGCCACCCGGGCGTCGCCGTCCGCCTGCACCGCGGGCGCGCTCCCCGGGAGCCTCGGCAGCGCGGCGGCCGGGGCCGAACCCCTCGAAGTCGCGTGGACCGCCTGCTGCCGCGCTCCGCCGGCGCCGGGTGCTCCCCGCAGTCCGTTTCACTCGCTCGCCCAGCGACCCGCTTGCGTGGTACCAAAGCAAGTACGTCGCGGCGCCGAAGATGGCCGCAAACAGCAGCAGAAACGGCTGATAGACCGCCGCGAGGACCGTAAAGAGCACAGTCGTCCCGGCGAAGACCGCTGCGATTCCGACGACGATTCCGTCTCCGTCCACGACCGAAGGGAGGGAGCGGAGGCCTGTAAGCGTCTCGGCGGCGAGGCGTGTTTCACGTCGCGAGGACCCCCTACCCGTGTCCGAGACGACAGAACGAATACGGCGGTCCGGAAAGGAGGGGCTATGATCGCGCTCGAGGAGACGTACATCGAGAACCGGGTTCTCGTCCATCCCAACGACACGAACAACTACGATATGGCCCACGGCGGTAACGTCGTCAAGTGGATGGACGAGGTCGGCGCGATGTCGGCAATGCGCTTTGCCGGCCAGACCTGCGTCACCGCCCGGATGGAGAGTGTCGACTTCCACCAGCCGATCCCCCGCGGCAACGCCGCACTGATCCAGTCGTACGTATACGCTGCGGGGACGACGAGCGTCAGCGTCTACCTCCGGGTGTTCAGCGAGGATCCCCTGTCCGGCGAGCGGAAGCTCACCACGGAATCACACTTCGTCTACGTCGCCGTCGACGAAGACGGGAGCCCGACACCGGTGCCGGAGTTGGACAGCTCCTCGGAGCGGGCGACAGAACTCAAAACGGCCGCCGACGGCGACGGGGACGTTCCGACCGTCGACAAACAGTGGAGCGAGTGACGCGGATCGGGAATCTCTGCGGCTGCGTCAGGGAGATTTCCGGGGGACGGAACCTGAGCTGAGCGCTACTGACCGCCACGCGGATCGCGGCCGGGGAGCAGCCCCTGAGAGAGGAGTCGGCGAGCGATCACGATCAGCCCGTTGCGGAACCCGCCACCGAAGATTGCCTGTTCCTGGCGCGTGTCTTGGACGATCGTGCTGACGAGAATGTTCGACCGATCGACCAAGAGAAGCCGCCCGATCACCAGGTCGTCGTCGAACTCCGCCTGCGGACGCATCCATCCCAGTCCCGACACGAACGTCGTTGCGTCCGGGAGCGAGTTGTGGATCTCCCGCTCCAGGGATTCGGTGACCGCTCCGACGAGGACGTCGACCGTCTCGTTCAATTCAGTCAGTGTCGTGATCAGGTCCTCTGTCAAGAGCGTGTCCTCGCCGAGAACCAAGACCACTTCGTCCTTGGCCTCCGTGATCAGCCTCCGCGAGCGGTTCGCTACCGCGTCGTTGCCGGAGAGCGCCCACACCTCCTGGACCGGTCCGTTGGATTCCGGTTCGGCGTCGCCGGCGGTTTCGAGCGCGTCCGCGAGTCGATCAACTCGGGCTTCGTACTGATCTCGGAGGGTCTCGGTCGCCTCCTCCAACGGGACCGCCCGGAACTGCTGCGGGCTCGAATGCTGAATCTCGACGAGCCCCTGCGCCTCCAGGACCCGGACGGCGTCGTACACCCGGGTCCGCGGGACTTCGGTAATCTCGCTGAGCTGTTTAGCCGTTCCCGTCGAGAGCCGCGAGAGCCCGACGAAACATTTCGCTTCGTACTCTTTTAGCCCGAGTTGCTGCAGTACCTCTGTCGCCTCTTGGAGTGCGTCTTCAGTGCTCATTTGTCCCAACCACAACCCGGGAGAACCCGAGGTCCTTCAAAACTCTCGCCGCAAGACAGATATGTGTTGTTACTCCGAAAAATAGAGAATGGCGCGTCTCCACAAAAAGGGGGCCAGACCGACGATGACACCGGAATCGGGTTGTCACAGTCGGAGTCACAGTTCTTGCTGGCTGGGACAAGGGGCAGTTCCGACGGGACAGAGCCGGTCACTCGATTAATCACAAAATCGTTATACGTAGGGGGGGAGTAGCCCAACCTGGCACGTCCAACGGATCTGTGTCCCAACCACAACCCGATGCGTGCCGACTCAGTCACGTTCCGTGGCTGAGTTCGTCTGGCTGAACGGCGAACCCCCGAGCAGTCGCTATGGACCGCGCTGGGGCACGAATTGTCACAGAATTATCAAAACCTCTCCTTCGACTGGCCATTCCCGCGCCGACCGGTTTCGATATCGCGACATCAGATTTATCGCGACGCCACTGCGGGACGAATCAGTATTTTCAACACTGCCGGAGTCGAACGGGGCTGTATGAGCCTCGAACGCGAGTACGAGTGTCCCGAATGCGGTCACTCGGGCTTCTGGAAGACTGCGTCGATGGAGCTTCACCTGGGGACGAAGACGAAGTGGAGCTGCAACGAGTGCGGCTACGGGCTCATCGAGATCAACGGAATCAGCACCGCAAAAGCGTAATCTCTCGTTTTACCGGGTCGTAATCCCAAGGCGCTCCTACGACTCGTCCAGCGCCTGCCAGGAGAGCCGCGGGTTCCGCGCGGCGTCGGCCTGGTCGATACGCCCTGCTGTCGTCTTCGAGGGCGATGCCGCCAGTTCGGACTCGTCGTCGGTCATCGCCGCGTTGAACGCGGCCGCGAGGTCGTCGAGGGACTGGCGATCCTCCGCCTCCGTCGGTTCGGTGAGCATCGCCTCGGGAACGAACTCCGGCCACTTGGTCGTCGGCGGGTGGACGCCGTAATCCAGCATCCGCTTTGCGACGTCGGCCGCGTCGCGGTCGCCGGCGGTCGCCGCGAATTCGTGGTGGAACGGGTCGTAGGGAATCTCCATCTCGAGCTGTTCGGCCAGATAGTTCGCGTTCAGGACAGCCTTCGCCGATGCATCTTCGAGGCCCGAATCGCCCAGGCGGGCGATATAGGCGTAGGCTTTCACGAGAACGAGCCAGTTGCCCTCGTAGCCGTGGACTTTGCCGATGGTCTGCTCGGGGTCGTAGAGCTCGTACGTTCCTCCCTGTTCGCGGACGTGCGGACTCGGCAGGAAGGGCACGAGTTCCTCACGCACGCCGACCGGCCCCGCGCCGGGGCCGCCGCCGCCGTGCGGCGTCGCGAACGTCTTGTGGACGTTGTAGTGCATCACGTCGAAGCCCATATCGCCCGGCCGGGCTCTGCCGAGCAGGGCGTTGAGGTTCGCGCCGTCGTAGTAGAGCAGTCCACCGGCGTCGTGGACGATCTCGGCGATCTCGACGATGTCGCGCTCGAAGAGCCCCACCGTGTTCGGGTTCGTTAGCATCAGCGCGGCCGTATCCTCCGAGACCGCCGCACGAAGGGCCTCGAGGTCGACGCGGCCGTCGTCCCCGGAGGGAAGTTCGACCACGTCGTAGCCCGCCATCGCGGCGCTCGCGAAGTTCGTCCCGTGGGCCGACGCGGGGACGATCACCTCCGAGCGGTCGTGGTTCTGTGACTCGTGGTAGGCCTTCGCGATATGGATGCCCGTGAACTCCCCGGCGGCACCGGCCGGCGGCTGCAGCGTCACTGCGTCCATCCCGCCGATGCGCGCGAGGTAATCCTGCAGCGCATAGAGGAGTTCCAGCGTCCCCTGGACGCTCTCCGGCGAGCGGTCGGGGTGGACGGCCGCGTTCGGATCGGCCGCGACAGCCTCTGTGAACGATGGATTGTACTTCATCGTACACGACCCAAGCGGATACGGGCCGGTCTCGACGCTCCAGTTCATCTGGGAGAGTCGGGTGTAGTGTCGCGACAGTTCCGGCTCAGACAGCCTGGGGAGTTCGAGTTCGTCCCGGGTCAGGTCGTCGGGGAGCGGCGACGCCTCGTCGACGTCGACGTGCGTCGTGTCTTTCTCCGAAAGCAGCGTTTCGTAGCGGTCCTCGTCGCCGTAGCGTGCTTGATCGTGGTTCATCGGTGCGCCTCCAGAGTCGGTGGTGTGGTACGCTGTCGGTGCGGGTTCCTCGGCCTCATACTGCCTCCTCGAACGCGTCGACGAGCGCATCCGTCTCTGCGGCGTTCACGTCCGTGACACACACCTGGAGCCGGTGTTCGTCGACCACGTGGACCGCAAAGCCCTCGGATTCGAGGTCGGCGGCGATGGCCGAAGCGGGCTGGTCCGTCCGGACGAGGAACTCCCGGAAGTGGTGGCGGTCGTGGACGGGCGCTTTGATCCCGCGGACCTCGTTAAGCCGCGCGGCCAGCGACTCCGCTTCCCGGACGCACTGGCTCGCGAGGTCGACGAGGCCGTCGGGACCGAGCCACGCGAGGTGCATCGCGGTCCGCAACGCCACCCACGCCTGGTTCGTACAGATGTTCGAGGTGGCGCGCTCCTTGCGGATGTGCTGTTCGCGCGTCTGTAACGTCAACGTGTACGCGCGCTTGCCGGACGCATCCTCGCCCGCCCCGACGAGCCGACCGGGAACCTGCCGCAGGAACGACTCGCGGGTGGCAAACAGCCCCAGTCCCATCCCGTAGGCGGTCGGGAGGCCCAGGGCGTCGGCCTCGCCGACGACGACGTCGGCGCCGACGCTCGCCGGTTCTTCGAGCAGCCCCAGCGCGACGACGTCCGTGCCGAGACAGAACAGCGCGCCGGCCTCGTCGGCAACCTCGCCGACCGCCGAGAGCTGTTCTTCGATTGTCCCCCGAACCGTCGGGTTCTCCGCGTAGATCATCGCCGTCTCCGCGTCGGCACTCTCCGAAAGTGCGTCGACGTCGACGTTGCCGTCGTCCGTCGGGTACGTCGCCACGGTCAGGTCCGTCCCGTCGACGTAGTTGTCCAGTACAGCGCGTTTGTTCGCCGAGAGCAGGTCAGGGACGAGCACGGTCGTGCCCGAAACCCGCCGAACCCGCCCGGCGAGTCGCGCCGCCTCGCCGAGCGCCGTCGCGGCGTCGTACATCGAACAGTTCGCGACCGGCAACCCCGTCAGTTCGACCAGCAGCGACTGGTACTCGAACAGCGCCTGCAGGAAGCCCTGGGTGATCTCCGGCTGGTACTGGGTGTAGGAGGTGAGAAACTCCGCCCGCTGAGAGAGGTCATCGATCACCGAGGGGACGTAGTGGGTGTGGTGCTCTCGGCCGAGGAACTCCGTGAGGTCGTCGTTCTTCGCGAACATCGCCCCGAGCTCGTCACGGAGTTCCCGTTCGCTTCGGGGTTCGATGCCGAGGTCGCCGTCGAATGCGACCGACGACGGCACGTCGAACAGATCCGCCTCGCTGTCGACGCCGACCGCCTCGAGCATCGCCGCCGTCTCCTCGGGTGTGTGCGGCGCGTAGGGACTGCCCACGACGCGTTCGTGTCGTCCGGTGTCAGTCATCGTCGGTTACACCCACTCACTCAGTCTGCTCACGGTACTCCTCCGCCGACAGGAGGTCGTCGAACTCGCTTTCGTCTGCGACCTCGACTTCGAGCATCCACCCGTCGCCGTAGGGACTCTCGTTGACCAGTTCGGGCTGGTCGAAGAGCTCGTCGTTCACCGCAGTCACGGTGCCCGAAACGGGCGAGTAGAGGTCTGAGACGGCCTTGATCGACTCGATGACGCCGAACTCCTCGTCTCGGGCGATCTCGTCGCCGACCTCGGGCAGTTCGACGAAGACGACGTCGCCCAGTTCGTCCTGTGCGAAGTCGGTGATCCCGACGGTAGCGGTGTCTCCGTCGGTCGTGGCATACTCGTGCGATTCCTGATACTTGCGGTCTTCGGGTACTTCGAACATCTATGAATCCTGGATGAATGGTGTGGATGCGACTTCCGCGCGTTTCTCCTGGCCTCGAACGACGACCGGGAGGTCCGTCCCCGGGTCCGATAGGGCCGTCGGGACGTAGCCGAGTGCGATCGCCTCGCCCAGCGTCGGGCTCATCGTCCCGCTCGTGACGTGCCCCACGACGTCGCCGTCGGCGACGATCTCGTAACCGTTGCGGGCGATCCCGCGCTCGCGTAATCGGATCCCGACGAAGATCTCGTCCGGCCCCTCGGCGGCGACACCCGCCAGCGCCTCGCTGCCGACGAACTCCGTGTCGAGGTCGACAGTCCAGCCGATCCCCGCCTCGTAGGGGGTGCGCGGCTCCGCAGCGGGATCGAAGTCCTGCCCCGAGAGGAGATAGCCCATCTCGGTGCGGAGCGTATCCCGGGCACCGAGCCCGCAGAGTGTGCAGTCCGCTTCGAGTGCGTCCCAGACGGCTTCGGCGTCCTCCCACGGACAGAGGATCTCGAACCCGTCCTCGCCGGTGTATCCCGTGCGGGATACCCACGAGCGAACGCCGCCGACCTCAGCGTAGGCTCCCTCGCCCCACGAGAACGACTCGACGTCCACATCGGACGTCGCGTCCGTGAGGACGTCGACCGCGTCGGGCCCCTGCACTGCCACCATCGCCCACATCTCGGTTTCGTTATCGACCTCGGCATCGAGGTCCCACTCGTCTCTGTGATCGACCCACCGCCGGTAGATCTCCTCGTCGTGGCCGGCGTTCGGCACGAAGAGGTACCGGTTGGCGTCCGCTTCGGGGAGTCGATAGACGATCGTATCGTCGATGATTACTCCCGAGTCGTCGGTGATCGCGGAGTACTGGGAATCGCCCGGGGAGAGATCCCGGACGTTGTTTGTCGTGAGCCGTTGCATCAGCGTCGTCGCGTCCGGGCCCGTGACGACGATTTCGCCCATGTGGGAGACGTCGAAGAGGCCGACCGATTCGCGGACGGCAGTATGTTCCGTCCTGATCGAGTCGAACTCGACCGGCATCTCCCACCCCCCGAAGTCGGTGAACGTCGCGCGAGCGCCGTACACATCGGACAGCGGCGGCTTTCGAAGGGCCATACTGGCCCTTGGTACGGGAGAACAAAGGTTTTGGTATGTTTGCTGAGATCCGGAGCAGCCGAGCGAAATAAACCGTCGAGTGCGATATCAAATTCGGAACTGATAGATCGGCTGGGGATTCTCCGCAGAGTGGTGGTGAAGACGGACTCTGAGAGATGTGGGGACCGCTGAGGCGATCTCTGGAAAATTGCGAGGGGGTCTCGTCTCTGAGACGTTCGACCTGCCATCACTACCTGGTGAGTATCGTTCGAGAGGGCAACGACTTCCATCCCCACGACGGGGACAGCGCGGTCATCTCGGGGGCAGTGTTCAACTCCCGGCGGCCGAACCGGCAGGCGAGACGCTCGATTCCGCACGGGGGGCGCCCTCAGCACGCCAGACGTTCCCCCGAGCCCCGACCCGGGAGAGGTGGATCCGTACTGACTCGCCGCTCGCCAGCGACGAAAGCGATTCGCGCGTGGACTCGTCGGCGTATTCGACGAGGTGGTACGTTGCGTTCGTCGCGGTCGACCGAACGGTGACTGCACCGTGTGCGTTCATCTCTTTCTCGATTGTGTATAATCCTGGTGATCCGAGCGTATTCGCACTCATTATATCCAGTCGTACGGCATATCAGTTGATAAATCTAGCCTATAAGGAGTAATAGGTGTATATTCGGATACTGGATGCGTCGACGCGCCAACGGGCTAGCAGGCAACTGTCGTTCGCCGCATCGTCGCCGTTATGTCGATTCCCGCGGTACCGGGAGTATGGACCTTCTGGGACGGCTGTTCGCCGAGGACGCGCCGGCACCGCGCGTGGCGCTCTTCGTCGACGGCCCGAACGTCCTCCGCGACGAGTTCGACGTCGACCTGGATGACCTCCGGGAGGCGGCCGCGGCGGTGGGGCAGTTGACGGCGACGCGACTCTATCTCGACGAACACGCGACGCCAGGGTTGATTCAGGCCGCGGAAGCGCGCGGGTTCGAGGTAATCGTCACAAGCGGCGACGTTGACGTCCGCCTGGCGGTCGACATCACCCGCTTCGCCGTCGAAGGGCGCGCGGACGTGATCGCAGTCGCCTCGCGTGATACGGATTTCAAGCCGGCGCTGGAGACCGCAAACGAGTACGGCTGCCGGACGCTCGCAGTCGCCCCGGGGGAGTTCGGACGCTCGGACGCGCTCCGCAATGCCGCGACCGAACGGGTGACGCTGGAAGAAAACGAGGACGACGGGCCGACGCTGGTCGGCTACGACTCGTAGTCGCCTGAGCGGGGACCCGTCTAACCCAGACGACGCGAGCGATGTCCGCTCGACCGAAAGCGGACGGACTTTTGCGCCGGACCGCCCATAGCGGTGTATGGACGACCTCGACACGCCAGTCCTCGATAACCACCTCCATCTCGACCCCGAGCACGGGCGCGGCGTCGACGCCGTCCGCGACTTCGCCCGCCTGGGCGGAACCCACCTGCTCGTGGTGAACAAACCGTCGTGGCTCCTCGGCGTCGAACCGGAATCGGGCGCGGACTTCCGTCCCGTCTTCGAGACGACACTCGACGTCGTCGACGCCGCCTCCGACCTGCTTTCCGGCCGGGCGTGGCCGGTCCTCGGCGTCCATCCGGGACTGATCTCCCGGCTCGTCGACGAGCGGGGCTTCTCGCCCTCGGCAGCGGCGGAGTTGATGCAGGCCGGACTCGACTGCGCCGCGGAGTGCGTCGCCGACGGCGACGCGCTGGCGCTGAAGTCCGGGCGTCCTCATTACGACGTGAGCGACGCCGTGTGGGAGGCCTCGAACGACGTGATGCGCCACGCGTTCGCGCTGGGCGCAGAACACGATTGCGCCGTGCAACTGCACACCGAGGCGGCCGAGGACCTAACCGAAGTAGCGGCGTGGGCCGAGGAACGCGGCCTCCCGGCCCACCGCGTCGTGAAACACTACGCCGGCGGTCGGCTCGCGGGGCCGACGCCGAGCGTGATGAGCGAGAAGGATCGGCTCACGACCGCCGCGGAGTCAGGGGAGCCGTTCCTGATGGAGACCGACTTCGTCGACGACCCCGACCGACCGGGAGCGGTACTCGGGCCGAAGACCGTCCCGCGTCGCGTCCGGTGGCTCCTCGAATCGGGTTACGACGAGGCTGTCGAGCGCGCTCACGTGACAACGCCGAAGCAGGTGTACGGGATCGACACGCGCGCGACGCTGTCGCGGTGACAGAGTCCGTAGGATTCCTGCGTCGACGACACACGGGCGATCCCGCTTCGGCGACCGCTGTATCGGCGGAACTGCGACCCTCGACAGGAAAGGCATTTGAATCCCGGCGGGAATGGTGGAGTATGACCGACGAGGCCGAGGAGACCTACTACACCGAAGAACGATGGCAGAACTGGCTTTCACGCGTCGAGGAGGAGGACCTCGACCCCGAGAACGAAGACTCCGCGCGCCTGCTTTTGAACCTTCAGGACGACGCCGCCATCGCGGTGGCGAAGATTCTCTCCGCCTACGAGGACGGTCGTCTGGACGACGAGGAGGCAATCGAGGAACTCGAAGGGGTGCGCACGATCGTCCTCTCGGAGCCCGATCTGGACATCGAGGATCCGGACGTGCGCGCGGACAAGGAGATGCTCGTCGACGGCGTCCAGACCAGTCTCGTCTGCGTCTTCTACGCCGCAGAGGAGTACATCGTCGCGGGCGCGGCCGAGGAGGCGCCGCTCGAAGAGTACGTCGACGCCGCCGCCGCGGCCGAGACTGACGACGATATGGACGCCGCGCTCGGCTACCTCGTGCAGGCGGGCACCCGGATTATCGAGGGCGACGAACTCGATATGACCGTCGTCGACGACCTGGAGTACGGCCTCGTCTCCGAGTGGATCAACGGCCTCGACAGCCTCCAGAGCGCGATGAGCGACCCCGAAGTTGTCGAAGAAGAGGACTGATAATGAGCACTCTCACTAAACGAGAGTAATCAGTATGAAACGGTCCGCCAGATGGGTGTCCAGTTGTCGTCTCCCTGCGGCGGCGGGTCGCGTGAAACGGTCGTGTCCGACCGGATGATCGGCTGACGGCGTCGACGGGACTCCCAGGCCTCGGGCGCTCGGAATCAGCGGCACGTTTTTACACGCCAACCTCAGAATCGAACGTATGTCGTTCCGGGACGCCGACAGAGCAGTGACGGTCCAGATCGGCGCCGTCATTCTTCTCGGCTTCCTCGTCATCTCGCTGTCGCTGTATCAGGCGACAGTCGTCCCAGATCAGAACAAACGCATCGAGTTCGAACACAACCAGCGCGTGCAGGCGGATCTTCAGGGTGTCAGGAACGCAATCCTCGGGACAGCCGCGACTGGCTCTTCGGCGCCGACAGGCGTGGAACTCGGAACGGCCTATCCCTCCCGTGTCGTTGCGGTGAACCCGGCGCCACCGAGCGGCACGCTCTCGACTACTGACCTCGGGGCGATCGAAGTGCGGAACGCGACAGCCGACGATCCCGCCACGCCCGGGACAGATTATCCGGAGACGGCGGACTTCTGGAACGGATCGACACACAGCTACCCGACGAAATCGCTGGCGTACCAGCCGAACTACGCGAACTACGGGAACGCGCCGAAAACGATCTTCGAGAACGGCGTAGTGTTCAACCGGTTCCGGTCTGGCAACGTCACACAGACCGGTCAGCCGGTCGTCTCAGGGAGGCGAATCTCGGTCGTCGCACTCTCCGGAGACCTCTCACGCGGGGGAACTGGCACCCTTACGCTCGATCCACAGCCCGTGAGTGTCTCGACGCGGACGATCAGCGTCTCCAACACGACAGCCGGTGAGAACGTCTCAGTGTTCCTCCCTACACGACTGAGCGCCGATACGTGGAAAGACCTCCTGAACGAATCCGGCGAATACGACCCCGACGCGAACGCGACCAACGGCGCGTACGTCTACCGGGTCGAGGACCGATCGAACGGCGTCGAGTTGTACTTCGAGGCCGGGACGACGTATCAGCTGAAACTCTCGAAGGTCGGCGTGGGAGCGAACGCCGGCGACACCGATCCGGCGTATCTGACGAGTGCCGAAGGCCTCACCACGAGCCCGTTCGAGGGACGGACGTACCCATTCGTGGTCGAAGCGCGCGATAAGTACAACAACCCGATCGGCGTGCAGGTCAACGCCTCCGCCAATCGCGGGACGGTCCCGCCGGGAACTGTGCTGGAGCCGGGACGCTACCGGTACGAATACACCGCACCCGACAGCGACGGTCCAGACTGGGTGAACGTGAGTTACCGGTCTGCGGCCGACGGTGCTGAGTACGACATCACCGATCCGGCGTTCAACGGGAGCAAAATAGAGAACGTGCAGTACGCCGTGATGGTTCAGGGGGCAACTGGTGGCGGTGGCGGTGGTGGGGGCGGTGGCGTCTGTACTGTTGGAACCAACAACAATCCGACTGCATTCCAATTTAACAACCTCGACGGCTTCAACTCGAAACCGTCGCCTGATCGCTGGGACATCAGCCAAGTGAATGTTCAGGACCAGGACGGCGATAATGACCTCAGCGAATTGAAGTTCGAGATAGCTGACGAAGGTGGAGTCGTTCGGGCGACATATACGGTCCAGATATCCGGCCAGCAGTACCAAGATAAGAACCTTAGGATAGATCCTGATGATTCGACGTACGATGTGCAGAGTGGAGAGATATACACTCTCACTGCCACAGTATGTGACGGTGACGGGAATAGCAGGACAGAGACTCGCCAGGATTCATCGTAGTTTGAATATTCATATCTAGCCTAGATCATCAGTTATCGGCGAAAGCACAACCATATACCTGGATTGATATTTTATATAATAGTATACATCAGCTGTTCGAATAATCTATACTGTCTGAGTTTGTGGTCTGCGTTTCAGATATGAGAATAGTTACGAAAGGTTTAGCCTCAAACGGAGGTCGATATGTATATAGTGAATATTTTCGCCACTGACCGCGCGCAGGTCGAATCCCTCGGGAGCCTGCTCCTCATCGCGGTGGTCGTTGTCAGTGCGACGACGTTCGGCGCCTACTACGTCGCGTCATCGACCGGCGGATCGGCCAACGGCGGCGCGGGCAGCGCGGGGAACGCAGGCAGTGTCGACATCGAGGCCTCGGCGCGCGAGGACGTTCTGCGGCTGTCGCACAACGGCGGTCCGGCGCTTTCAGTCGACGCGCTCCGCGTCGTGGTCGCCAACGGCTCCGGGGACGTCACCTACACGTTCGACGACGGCAGGATCCGCAACGGTGGCGGAAACGGCCTGTTCGATCCGGGCGAGACGTGGCAACTCGACTGGACTCAGCCGGCGGGCACGGACGTCACCGTCTCGGTGATCAACGACGACGCCGGGACGCTCGTGTTTCAGGAAACGATAACGATCCCGGCGGAATCAACTGATCGACCCGCGAACCTCGCACAGGGGGAGACGGCCGTGGACGGTGGCGGCGAAGATCCCGGCGAGAGAGACGGGGACGACGAAGATGGCGGAGACGAGGGAAACAATGGGGAAGACGCGGAGGTCCCTGCCGAACCGTGGCTAGACATCGACGACGACGGAGCGTTCGAGACTACCGACGGGGATGTGACCGTCGACCTCTCGTCTGGAACTGTGCCCGGAAGTTACTCCGAGACGGCGTCGTCAGCCACGCTTCGGATTCCGAGCGACGTAACGATCGATACTGGGCGAAACGCGATCGATCTGAGTGCCGAGAACGTAAGCCTTTCCGGAACGCTCCGAACGAAAGGTTCCGTCACGCTCGACGTGCCTGGATACGTCGACCTGACTGAAGGTACGATCGACAATGCAGCCGGATGGAACAGTGTTACGATAAAATCAGGCGAAGGCCGCGTCAGCGGCGACAGTACATCCATTCAATCAAGGGGAAGTATCTCGATCTCCGGAAACCAGGGCGTGCGGCTGACAGAGTCGGTCGTCGACAACGCCGCCAACTGGAACAGCATCAGTATCAAGTCCGGCGAAGGAGAGACTGATCTCGCAGGGACAACCGTATCCTCGCGGGGGAGTATCACCGTCTCGGCGCCAGGTTCGGTGCACCTACGCGATGCACAGATCAATAATCTCCGAGGATCGAACAGTGTCACCCTCAAGTCCGGGGAGAGTACCGTCGTCGCCATCGGGGGGAGCGTCACCTCGAAGGGATCTATCGTCGTCTCCGGATCGCAGGGCATCCAGATGAGGTCGGCTTCGATCACCAACGCCGCCGGGAGTAACAGCATCACCCTCGTGTCCGACAACGGGGCTGTCGACGCTCCCAGCACTGATATTAGCTCGAAAGGAAGTATCTCCGTCACCGGATCGACGGACGTAGATCTCGCCTCCGCATCGATTGACAACGAAGCGGGATGGAACAGCGTCACTGTCTCGACGGACGGGGGCTCGGTGTCGGGCGATCGGCTGACGATCAGGTCAAAAGGAAGCGTGACTGTCGAAGGTGAAGATGGGATTGCCGCTCGAAACGCAGAGATATTCACCCAGAGTTCGATAGCGATCACAGGATCAAGCGCCGTCGATGTCGGCCAGTCGCTGATCACTAACGACGATGGAGACGGTAGCGTTACCGTGACGTCGGACAGCGAGAGTGTCAACGCCGTCCGCAGCCGTCTTACCTCCGGTGGGAAAGTGTCCGTCACCGCAGAGTCGACAGTGCGACTGACGGAGGCAAAGATCGATAGTACAGCCGGATGGAGCGGGGTGTACGTCACTTCCAAGAGCCGTCATCTCGCGGGCCGTGACTTATCGGTCAAAACAAAGGGTGCTATCCATCTCACCGGTGGTGAGAACGTGACGCTGACGAGCGCTGACCTGGACGCCTCCGAGGGCTGGAATAACATCAAAGCGAGCTCCGGAAAACACCTCAAAATCGATGACGCCTCGGCGGTCAGCCGAGAAGAAATCTCGCTGACTGCGGGACGCGGCATCAACGCTACAGCGTCGACGCTCGACAACGCAGAGAGCTACAACAGCATCTCTCTCACAGTGGGCGACGTGGGCGACATAAAGCTCGTCGAGGCGAAGATTCGGTCACGCGGACATGCAACAGCGGTGGTGCCTGAGGAATCGAGTGACGGCCCAGGAGAAGGCAGAGGACGTGGGAGGGAACAAAGCCAGGGTCGCGGACAGGACGACGGAGATGACAGAAACGGTTACGTCGTCAATGTCACCGACGCCGTTATCGACGACACGGACGAGTATCTGAAGGTCTCTCCGGAGAACGCAGTGGTCGGCGACCCGGAATCGGGAGCAGCCGGTGGCAGCTGAGACAGACGCCTTCGACAGACGACGTACGCAGTCATCGACAAAACCATATGCGCAGCCACGAAACTCGGGGCTATGACCGCCGTCGGCATCGACGCCATCGAGATCCGGACGGGAAAACTGCGACTTGATCTCCCCGAGACCTTCGCCCCGGCCAAGGGCGAAGACCCCGGGAAGTACGCGAAGGGGATCGGGATCCAATATTCCTCGCTCCCCGACGTCTACGAGGACATCGTCACGATGGGCGCAAACGCCGCGAGGGAACTGATGGATCGCAGGGGGCTCGTCCCCGACGACATCGGCCGGATCGACGTCGCGACCGAGTCCGCGTTCGACAACTCGAAACCCGTCTCGACGTACATCGCGGGCTGTCTCGAATCGGTGTACGACGGCGACTTCCACCACGCGAACAAGGGCGAGCGGAAGTTCGCGTGTCTCTCCGGCACCCAGAGCGTCGACGACGCGTACAACTGGATCCGCGCCGGACGGAATCGCGGGCGCGCGGCGCTTGTGATCGCGACCGACACGGCGCTCTACGCACGCGGCGACCCCGGCGAGGCGACCCAGGGCGCCGGGGCGGTCGCGATGCTCATCGACGAGGACCCGAACATCGTCGCGCTCTCGACGGAGCAGGGTTACGGGAGCGCCGACGAGACCGACTTCCTCAAGCCGAACCAGCAGTTCCCGAGCGTCGACGGCAAGCGGTCGATCCAGGTGTACCTCGCGCGGATGCGCGAAGCGCTGGAGGATTACGAGTCCGTCGCAGGCGACACGCATCCGGACGACTTCGTCTACTTCCCGTTTCATACGCCGTACCCGGGGATGGTCCGGAAGGCCGCGCTGCTCGGCTACCGGCACATCACCCGGAACACCGAAGTCGAGGAGGCCCTCGCCGAGGACATCGGGATGCAGCCACGCGAGGGCGACTACGGGAGCCGGGAAGACTACGAGGAGGCGATCCGCGGGTATATGGACGAACTGAAAGAGACGCGCCGCTATCAGGAGTGGTACGAGCGAGCCATCGACCCGACTGTCGACATCTCGGGACAGGTCGGCAACTGGTACACCGGCTCGGTGCACGTCGCGCGGCTTTCGGCGCTCCGTGCGGCCATCGAAAACGACGTCGCGCTCGCGGGCGAGAAACTTCTGGTCGGCTCCTACGGGTCCGGCGCACAGGCGGAGATTCACGCCGAGACCGTCCAGGACGGGTGGCACAAGGAGGTCGACGCCGTCGACGTCGACCAGCAACTGGACGGGCGCTACGACCTCTCCTTCGAGGAGTACGAGCTAGTCCACGACGCACACAACCACGAGAAGGAAGTCGACGTCGACGCGTTCACCCAGCCGTCCGGGGAGTTCGTCTTCACCGGCTGGGGGCGGATGAACGAGCGACGTTACGAGTACGTCGAATAGCGGGACGTGAGGAGAGAGCGCCCCGGCGAATCCGGAAAGCGACCGCCGTCGCTTCAGGGCAACCGACGCAGGTCCTCCAGCATCTCGTCGAGATCGCGGTTCGAGATCGCGAGCGAAAAGCCGTCGATCGTCGCGAGCGACGGCGCGTGCTCCCAGAGGTCGTCTTCGGTGAGTCCGTGGAGGACGACCGCGTTCGGCGTGGGGTTGACGACGCGCATCGCGACCAGCGGCGACTCTCCCCGCGTGACGCCGGTGAACACGAGCGCTCGCGAGGTCGACTGCCCGTAGAGGCGGTAGAACTCCTCGGAGGACAGTCGGGTGATCGCCTCGATGCTGTTGATCACGGTGTGACCGCTGATGCGGTCCTGGTCGCCGCGAACGAGTTCGGTCGCATCCATCGCGTCGTACAGCGTCTCCAGCGGGATCGAGGTCGGATACTCCCGGAGGTCCTGGACGATGTCGCTTTCGAAGCCCGCAGAGATGACACGGGCGTACTGGCGGATCCGGCCGCCGCCGCGTGACTCGTCGATATCTAAGAGCGCCTCGACCATCCGTCGGACGACGCCGATTCCCGGGCTCTCGCGGCGGCCGCTCTCGTAGTCGGAGATGACGGAGGAGGAGACCTCCAGTTGCTCGGCGAGGGCTGTCTGTGAGACGTCGAAGTCCGTGCGCCACTTCCGGAGGGTCGCCCCGGGGTCGTCGCTCAGCGTGATCTCCCCCGCGATCCGTCGCGCGAGATCCTCCCGCGGAACCGTGGTCACGGCAGTCCCCTCGCGATCGGCCTCTCTCGGTTCATACCGGTCTCACGTCCGGGAGGCGGGCGCAAAAGGGTGTCGAACGGGGGGTTCGACGACCGCCGATCACCCCTCGCGGGAGAAACGTCGAGGCGTCCGTGCAGGAAGAACGCCAAGCCGTCCGCGTGGGAAGAAACCCAAGCCGACCTCGCAGGAACGTTCAAGTCCGCTCGCGCGCCAGAGTCAGCCGTGCCGTCGACCCTCGTCCACGTCGCGCTCGCGCTTCTGCTGGCTGCGGCCCTGCTCGGCGAGGAGTTCGACGGGCGGGCCGCACTGGTCGTCGCCGCCGCGACCGTCCTCCCGGACCTCGACGTGGCGCTCGAACCGTTCATCTCGGGTGCCCATCGCTCGGTCGGCCACACCTTCCTGTTTCCCGCGCTGCTTTTGGCCGCGCTCGTGTGGGACGCACGGCGTCGCGATCGTTCGCACCTCCGCTCACGCTTCGGCGACCGCGGGGTCCGTCTCGCGTTCGTCGCCGTCGCTTGCATCTTCGGGGCCGCGATCGTTCCCGACCTCGTCGTCGGCGGCGTCAACGCGTTCTATCCGCTACACGACGCCTTCATTACGGTCGACGGCCGGCTGTTCTACTCGACGGACCGGGGATGGGTCCAGACGTTCGTCGACCTCTCGCCGCCGGAGCCGTCTGAGCCGTCCGAACCGTCCCAACCACGGACGACCGAGAACTTCCGGTTTCGGACGGTTCTAGACGCCGAACCGACGCTCGGAGTCGAGGACAGCGGTGGCGGCGGCAGCGGAGAGCCACAGCGCGTCGAGCGGCTCTTCCCGGTCGCGATGACCGGCTTTCGCGCGTGGCTGCTCCCGCTTTCGGCGTTCGTGACGGCCGTTCGGCTCCGGCGGGCGTGAGCGGGGGAGGAGAGATGGGAGCGCTCTTGTCGCCGCACGGCCGAGCGTGACCGATGACCGGACCAACCGACGGGCGCGAGACCGACGCGGCCGACATCGACGTGCGGCCGTACGAGCCGGCGACCGACGACCGCGAACTGTGGGCACTCAAGCGCGGGTTCGAGCGCGGCATCGGCGCGGAGACCGGCGGCGCGGAGAAAGAGGGCGTCTACGAGGCCAAACTGACCGAGGACTACCGCGAGCGGTGGCTTGCGTGGGTGGACCGATGCGTCGGCGAGGATCCGGACTGCGTCGTCGTCGCCGCCGCGGTAGCAGCGGACGGGGAGACGACCGACACGGGCGGGGCCGACCCGCTCGTCGGCTACGCGTTCGTCCTCCCGGAGTCGCTCTCGTTCGTCTGGGATGCCGCCGTCCTAAACGAGCTCTACGTCGCGCCCGCGTATCGAGGCACGGGCGTCGCCGACGACCTCTTCGAGGCGGCGCTCGCCCGTGCCCGCGGGCAGGACCTGCCGCTCGATCGGATGGTCCTCGACGTCGATCGGGCAAACGAGCGGGCTCGGGCGTTCTACGAGCGCTACGGCTTCGAGCACTGGGGTGAGATGGTCGCGCGCGAATTGTGAGCGCCCGCGGCGTCGACGCCCCGGTCACTCCCCGGACGCGAGCGAACCGACGGCACCACCCACGGCACCGAAGACGAGCGGGTAGACGATACCGACGAGCAGAATGGCCGTCACGAGCGTCGGGCCGGCGGTGGCGTCGCCGACGTCGATGCCGAAGAGGAAGGCCCCGAGGACGCCAAGCGGCAGGTACCCGAGCAGGACCGTCGCGCCGCTCAGGGCGCCGGAAAGCGGCGTCTCGGTGTGGCTGGCCGCCGCCGCCACCCCGCCGGCGAGCAGCAGGAGAACCGGCGGTAGCAGGAACAGCGCCGCGGCGAATCCGTCCTCGCCGCCGACGAAGTTCGTCGCCGTGGATCCGAGCAGCCCGGGAATCTCAGTCGTGACGAAGTGCTCGTTGTAGAACACCCAGCCGACGATCTTCCAGGTGCCGGGGTCGCCAGTCGCGACTTCCAGGATTCTGGAAGCGATCGAGTTTTCGATCCGCTGGCCGGTCGCGGCGTACGTGAGCGCGTAACCGAGGAGGTACGCGAGCACGCCGCCCAGCGCACCTGCACCCAGGGTGCGGGTGCCGAGTGCACTGGACGGGGAGGGTGTCGACGAGGGTGAGGACTCGGGCTGTGACATCATCCGACCAAGAACGCGCATCCGTAGGAGTCTTCTGGTCGGCGGATCGCCAGTCGGCGGGTTCGGTCTGTCGAATTTTTCGTCATCCGACAGCCCAGGGTCGGAACGGAGACGTTGCGAAGCCGCTCACTCGATGCCGGCGGGCGGTTTCTCGCGACGGCCGGTCACCTCGTCAGGCTGCAGCCGGTAGAGCTGATAGTCGAGTTCCTGGACCGGTTCCTCGGTGATCGTAAAAAACGGGATGTCGATCGAGCGGATCGCTTCCACGATGGTCCCGTCGATGCTCGCTTCGGGGATCTCCGAGAGCGGGCCGCGGACCACCACCGACTGCCAGCCGCGGTCGCCCTCGACAGTGACGACGAGCACCGCCCGGTTCGATTGCTCGACGTACTCCCGCTTCTCGGAGTCGGTCCCGAAGCCGAGGCGGAGGTAGACGTCGCCGGCTTCGGCTTCGTAGCCGTACGAGATTGGAACCGCGTACGGGTCGTTGTCGTCTGCGAGTGCGAGCACGCCGACGCCGCCCCGGCCGAGGAGTTCGTCGATCTCCGCTCGATCCAGTACGACGGATTCGTTGTCTCGGGACATATGTGAACATTTGTCCTACAATAGCATAAACTGTCGCTCGACTGGCGGCTCGTCCTCGCGTGTCGGCGGCGGCCGATCGACCCCACCCCACAACTACCCTATAGTAGCGGTTGCAAGTCCTCGCTCACTCGATCGCACGCAGTCGTGCGGTCGGATGCGCAGTCAGTTGCGACGATACTATAGTGAACTCCCCTAGTCGCTCACGGTTGATCTGGCTCGATCAGTGGCGGCGATAGGGCGCAACCACTATACGGGATTCAGTCCAACTGCGCGTAATGACCGACTGGACGGAGAAGTACCGCCCGACGACGTTGTCGGCGGTCCGCGGCAACGACAAGGCCCGCGATGCGCTCCGGGAGTGGGCGGAGACGTGGCCCGAGCACCGCGAACCCGTCGTCGTCCACGGGGCCCCCGGCGTCGGGAAGACGTCGGCCGCCCACGCGCTGGCGAACGATATGGGCTGGGGGATCGTCGAGCTAAACGCCTCGGACGAACGGACCGGAGACGAGATCGAGCGGTTCGCCGGGCGTGCCTCGCGGAACACGACGCTCGCGAGCGCGGCCAGCGGCGAGGAGGGCCGGCAACTCATCGTGATGGACGAGGCCGACAACATCCACTACCAGTACGACCGCGGGGGCAAGCGCGCGGTCACACAGCTTTTGAAGGAAGCAGGCCAGCCCATCGTCCTGATCGCAAACGAGTACTACGATATGTCCCAGGGGCTCAGAAACGCCGCCCGGGAGATCGAGTTCCGTGACATCTCTCCACGGTCGATCGTCCCCGTCCTCCGAGACATTCTCCGAAAAGAGGGGATCGAGTTCGACGAGGAGGCCTTAGAGCGGATCGCAGAGGCGAACAGCGGCGACCTCCGGGCGGCCGTAAAGGACCTCCAGGCGACCGCAGAGGGGAAATCACACGTCACCCTCGAGGACGTGACGACCGGCTCGCGGAACCGGGCTGTTGGTCTCTTCGAGTTCCTCGACGCCGTACTCAAGGAGAAGCCCGCACAGGACGCACTGCAGACCGCCTACGACGTCGACGAGACCCCCGACGACCTGCTCAAGTGGGTCGAGGACAAGGTCTCGTTAGTCTACGAGGGCGAGGAACTCGCCCGCGCCTACGAGTTTCTCTCGAACGCGGACGTCTGGACCAGTCGTGTGTACACGACCGACTTCGACTACAGCTGGTGGCGCTATGCGACCGACAACCTCGCCGGCGGCGTCGCGGCCGCGCGGGACCGCACCCGCGGCGGCTGGACCAGATACGGCGGCGCACCCTACCGCTCGACGCGAGATTCGACTCGCGGCGAGGTAGTCCGCTCGATCGCCGAATCCGGCGGCTTCTCGATGGCGACCGCGCGGCTCGACGTCCTGCCGTTTCTCGCGGCGATGACGCACCACTGTAAACCCCGGGAACTGACCGTCGCGATGGCCGCGTGGTACGACCTCGACGAGGCCGCGGTCTCCTATATCACCGGAAGCGGGGAGACGACGAACAAGGTGCAGTCGATCGTCGAAGACGCCGCCGACCTGCGCTCGGAAGCGGTCGAAGATCACGCCGGCGGCGCCTTCGTCGAACGCGAGGGCGAGGACGTCGCAGACGCGGGCGCGAACGGAGCGGACGCAGCGGACACAGAGCCCGACGGGGAGAGCGGGAGCGACGACGGAGACGACCAGCAGACGCTCGACGCGGACGTGTTGGATCGTTCCGACGATGAATCCGCGGACGGCTCCGCGGCGGATGCCGACGAGCGCGAAGAGTCGGAGCAGCCCGACGATCAGGCCGGGCTCTCCGACTTTATGTGATCACGGGGTCGGCAGTTGCCCGCGGGATGCCACCGCTTCGAGCACGGGGGCGGCGACTGCAACCGGCCCGGCCAAGAGCGCGCCGAGTACAGCCGCCTCGATGGAGCCAGTGAGCGTCAGACCGCTGAGCGCGCCGCCGACACCCCCGAGTGCGTAGCCGACAGTCGCGTACCACAGCCCTCGGCGCCACGACGCCTTGCCGACAACCACCGTCAGCGCTGCGCCGACGGCGATGGGGATGCCTTCGGCAACAACTGCGACGACCAGTCCGCCGCCGACGACGCCGAGGGCGAATCTCACGAAGCCGACGGCCGCGCCGACTGGTGCGTCCTGCACACCGTCGATACCGGACGTCGTAACGAAGACGGCGAGGCCGACCGCGATCGCCGCGGTGTGGACACCGAACAGCGTCCAAAGGAGGGATTTGCGGGTCGCTCGCGCGACGAGCAGGCTTCCGCCCGCCAGGAGGGGCAGCGCGAGGAGTGTCACACCCACGGCGAGGAGGGCGACGAAACCGGCGCCGGGGACGTTGGTCACGGGCGGATGTACACGGGGTGCGAATAAGTGCTTTGTCCGCGAGCGGCCGTGAAACGGTACAGCAATCCGGATCAGTCGCCACCGGGGACGCCAAGTGCGTCGGCGGACCGACTGCCCTCCCGCGCGGCGTACCACGCGAGTGCGACGAGCGCGAATGCGGCGAGGCTGCCGCCCAGCGAGACGTACTGCAGCGTGCCGCCGTACACGAGTCGGCCGGCGACGAGCAGGGAGACGACGATGAGCGCGGCTGCGCCAGCGAGGCGGGGAACGCGGGAGGCTCCGACAGCCCCCGCCGTTGACGCCGACCAGACGGTCGCTGCGAGGAGCGACGCGTACGTCCCGAGCCCAAGCAGGTAGTACGCCGCCTGCACCGGCGGGCCGAACGCGAGGAACGTATGCGGTGTCAGCACGACGAGGACGGGCAGCAGCAGGCCCGCCGCGCCGAGCGCTTTCGTAACTGGCCCCGTCGTCCCCGACGATCCATAGCTCCACGCGGCCGCCAGCGCGACCCCGGTGAAGATGATCGACGCCGTTCCGAAGTGCGCAAGCAGGACGAGCCACTCGTAGGTCGTCACCGTGAGCGCGCCGAGGATGATCTGCGAGGGCAGCAGGATCGTCGACACTGCGAGCGCGAGACGAACCCGGCGGTCGGCGTCCTGCCGCCACGCCAGGATCGTCGTCCCGAGAACGACGAAGCCGGTGATCATCGCGACGAGGCGGTGGAACCACTCGACGAAGCTACTCCAGTTCGCCGGAAACAGCCCGAGATAGCCGTCACAGAGCGGCCAGCGGCCGGCGCAGGTCAGGCCGGCACCCGTCGCGGCGGTGTACACCCCGAGTACCATCAGGACGCCGGTAAGGGCGGCGGAGACACCGACGAACCGTCGGAGGCGCGTGTCCATATCCGCAACTCGGGAGCGGAGGCACTTGAATGGCTCTCTCGACGGCGAAGGGAGCCTCGTCGTCACGCCGTGGGAGCCCCAATAGATGCGCCGCGGCGCTATCGGCACGTTTCATAATGATTACTCCCACTTTTTCGCGCCGAGCGCCGTCAACGGGGGTGGCGCCCGGCGGGAAGAGACGAGAGTAATCATTATCAAGTCGCGGCGAGGCGAGACTGAGGTATGAACGAGGAGGAGACCGACAGATGAGCGACGAGACGCCTCCGGGGCCGCGGCCCGACGAGTCGGGGGCCGATTTCGCCGAGCAGCAACTCGATCACCGACGCGAGCGGCTGTCGGCCTTCCTCGACAGCGAGGGCCTCGACGCCGTCTGGTTCGGCCGCCCGAACTCCTTCGCGTGGCTCACCGGCGGCAGCAACGTCGTCGACCGCGATGCCGACGTCGGCGTCGCGGCCGCCGGCTACACCCGCGAGGACGGCTTCGTCACCATCACCGATAACATCGAGGCCGAGCGCCTCGCTGCCGAGGAGTTACCCGACCCCTTCGACGTCGTCTCCGTTCCGTGGTACGAGTCGTCCCTTCGCGGGGCCGTCGCGGAGGCGACTCCCGGCGCCGGCGCCGCGGATTTCGACGTTCCCGGACTGGCAGCCATCGATGCGAGCCGGCTCCGTCGTCCCCTGTCGGCGACCGACATCGACCGATATCGGACGCTGGGCCGGGAGGTCGCAGCCGCGATCGAGCGAGTCGCGCGGGAACTCCGGCCCGAAGATACCGAACGCGAGGTGGCCGCGGGTCTGCGTATCGCGCTCGCGACCCGGGGTATCGAAGCGCCGGTCGCGCTCGTCGGCGGCAGCGAGCGCGCCCGCACCTACCGGCATTTCACGCCCACGACGGCCGAACTCGGCGAGTACGCGCTGCTGTCCGTGACCGCCGAACGGGGCGGGCTCTACGCGAGTGCGACGCGGACGGTCGCGTTCCAGGACGCCCCTCCGTGGCTCACCGAGCGCCACGAGACGGCAATGCGCGTGGAGGCCACCGCGATCGATGCGACCGTTCGGGCGTCCGGTGTCGGAGCCGGCGGCGAGGAGGACGCGCCCGGGGGAACGGCCGGGGGCGTTTTCGCGGCGATCAGAGACGCCTACGAGACGCTCGGCGAACCCGGCGAGTGGCGGCAGCACCACCAGGGTGGCGCAACCGGGTTCGCCGGTCGAGAGTGGTTTGCGATGCCCGAAAGCGACGAACCGGTGGAGACGCCACTCGGGTACGCGTACAATCCGACGGTCCGGGGCGCCAAATCTGAAGACACCGTCCTCGTCACCGACGCGGGCGCCGAAGTGCTGACGACCACGGGCCAGTGGCCGACGCAGTCGGTGACGTCGGTGGCCGACGACGAGTCCAGCATCGAGAGACACACGGTATACACTCCAGCCGAGGAGTGACCTGTCGGCGGTCGCACACAGACCGCCGGACGTCGACCCGACCGTGTGATTCGTTGTCTGTCGAAACAGCCTTCGACAGGTAGCTTTTTTTGTACCGATATCCTCGCCGCGGCTATGGGACTAGACGACGACGCACGTGAATATCACCGCACGGAGCCAGCGGGGAAGATCGAGATCTCGACCACGAAGCCGACGAACACCCAGCGGGACCTCTCTTTGGCGTACTCGCCGGGCGTCGCCGCGCCGTGTCGCGACATCGACGCCGATCCCGACCGGGCCTACGAGTACACGGCCAAGGGCAACCTCGTCGGCGTCGTCTCGAACGGCAGCGCGGTGCTCGGTCTCGGCGACATCGGCGCGCAGGCGTCGAAGCCGGTGATGGAGGGGAAGGGCGTGCTGTTCAAGCGCTTCGCCGACATCGACGTGTTCGACGTCGAACTCGACCTCGCAGACCCCGACGCCATCGTCGAGACCGTCCGGGCGATGGAACCGACGTTCGGCGGCATCAACCTCGAAGACATCAAAGCCCCCGAGTGTTTCGAGGTGGAGTCGCGGCTGCGTGAGGAGGTCGACATCCCGGTCTTCCACGACGACCAGCACGGCACCGCGATCATCTCCGGCGCCGCATTGCTGAACGCCGCCGACGTCGTCGACAAGGATCTCTCGGATCTCCGCGTCGTGTTCTCCGGCGCCGGCGCCTCCGCGATCGCGACGGCGCGCTTCTACACCACCCTCGGCGTCCGGAAAGAAAACATCGTGATGTGTGACTCCTCGGGCGTCATCGGAACCGACCGCGAGGAACTCAACGAGTTCAAAGCCGAGTTCGCCTCCGACATCGAGGCCGATACGCTCGCTGAAGCGATAGACGGCGCGGACGTGTTCGTCGGCCTCTCGGTCGGCGGCATCGTCTCACAGGAGATGGTCGCCTCGATGGCGGAGAACCCGATCGTCTTCGCGATGGCGAACCCCGACCCCGAGATCAAATACGAGGACGCGAAGGCCGCTCGCGACGACACGGTGATTATGGCGACGGGCCGCTCGGACTACCCGAACCAGGTGAACAACGTCCTCGGGTTCCCGTTCATCTTCCGCGGCGCGCTCGACGTCCGCGCGACCGAGATCAACGAGGAGATGAAACGCGCGGCCGCGAAGGCGCTCGCGGACCTCGCGCGGCAGGACGTGCCGGACGCCGTGGTGAAAGCCTACGGCGACCAGCCACTGCAGTTCGGCGCCGACTACGTGATCCCGAAACCGCTCGATCCGCGGGTGCTCTTCGAGGTCGCTCCTGCTGTGGCGAAAGCGGCGATGGAGTCCGGCTGCGCCCGCAGCGAGGTCGATCTCGACGCCTACGAGGAGCGCCTGGAGGCGCGGCTGGGCAAGTCCCGCGAGATGATGCGCGTCGTCCTCAACAAGGCCAAATCCGACCCCAAGCGTGTCGCGCTCGCGGAGGGCGGCGACGAGAAGATGATCCGCGCGGCCTACCAGATGCAAGAGCAGGGGATCGCCGAACCGGTCCTCATCGGCGACGCCGACTCGATCACCGGCACGGCGTCGGAACTGGGGCTGGACTTCGAGCCGGAGGTCGTCGATCCCCGGGGCGGCGACTGGGACCGGTACGCCGACCGCCTCTACGAACTGCGACAGCGGGAGGGTGTCACGAAGCGCGAGGCCCACGAGCGGATCCGCGGGAACAGCAACTACTTCGCCAGCGTGATGGTCGAGGAGGGCGACGCCGACGCGATGCTCACGGGGTTGACCCACCACTATCCCTCGGCGCTCCGCCCGCCGCTGCAGATCATCGGCACCGCGCCCGACGCCGACTACGTCGCCGGGGTCTATATGCTGACGTTCAAAAATCGGGTCATCTTCGCCGCCGACACGACGGTCAATCTCGATCCCGACGCGGAGGTGCTCGCGGAGATCACCAAACACACCGCCGACCTCGCCCGCCGGTTCAACGTCGAACCGCGCGCCGCGATGCTGTCGTACTCGAACTTCGGCAGCGTCGAGAACGACCGGACCCGGAAGGTCCGTGACGCCGTCTCGCTCCTCCACGACGACGCGGAGGTCGACTTCGCGGTCGACGGCGAGATGCAGGCCGACACCGCCGTCGTCGAGGACATCCTCCGCGGGACCTACGAGTTCTCACAGCTGGAAGAGCCCGCGAACGTCTTAGTCTTCCCGAACCTCGAAGCCGGGAACATCGGCTACAAGCTCCTCCAGCGGCTCGGCGGCGCGGAGGCCATCGGCCCGATGCTCGTCGGGATGAACAAGCCCGTCCACGTCCTCCAGCGGGGCGACGAGGTGAAAGACATCGTCAACCTCGCGGGCGTCGCCGTTGTCGACGCACAGGAGTAGCAGATCCGGCGGCTCGCTGATAGAGATCCGCCACTCGGTGGCGCTTCGATCGTGAAGTTGCGGGGTCGCCGATTCTATACGAGATCCATCGCCTGTTCGGTCAACCGGTAGCGATACGCTGGTCGCACAAACACGATCTGCCCGTAGTCTTCCGATTTTGTGACTTCCTCGGAGGATTCGATCGCTTCGACAGCCGTATTGAGTCGGTCCACTGGGTCACCGGACCGTAGATAGTCGATGACCTGCTCTGGCTCGATACCGAACTCCGTAGCCAGGATACTTCGATTTGTTCGACCGGCCCCGTCAGCGACGGCGACAGACGGTGCTGACACGCGGGTATGTGGGCCGTCCCGCTCTGCAGCGTCTTCGGAGAGCGCCGTGACCTGCAGTTCGTCGTCGATATGCGCGATCAGCGCATCCAGATTCGCTTCCGCTTCCTCAGTTACCTGCCCATTCACGATGTCGTCAAGCCGCTCGCTGATCGCAAAGACGTCCGGTCCGGGCGGCGCGGTCTGGGCGAGCACTCCAGCGTCGACAAGGTGATTCAGTACTGTTCGCGGTTGGTACTCGACGTCGATATCGAGCGAGTCCAGTAGCTCCGTTCGCTTGATTCCCTCTTGCTCGGGGCCCATCCCCGCGTTGTAGAACGCCTTTGCAACGCTTACCTGATCGTCGACGCTGTGTGTGTTCCCCTTTCGTTCCCGGATATACCGCTCCAAGCGGGCGAAATCTGTGTCGCTATCCTCGTCAATCGTGAGCGCGTCTCTGACGTTGTCTGGAAGTTCTGGACGCGGCGCGTCACGGTGCCGCTGGGCTTTCTCCGACAGGCGCGTGTTGTCGTAGAGGGCACGCGCGACGGGGAGCCCACGGAGATAATTGTACTCGTAGAGAATTTCCACACCGTGTTCGGTCAGGCCGTAGAACTGACTGGGAAGATCGCGCGCGTCCTCGTTCGGTGGATGCCGATAACAGTCGATGATATCGTTGTCACTGAGAACCTCCAGCTGGTCCCGGATTGCGGCCTTGTTCTTCGGCATCATATACGCCAACTCATCGAGTGAGGGGAGATGCTCCGGGTGGCCGAGGATGAACTGCAGAATCAAGTGCCGCGTCTCCTGGGAGAGAAGGTCGTAGATCTGCCGCTGCTCTTCGAACGGACCGCCACCCTCCGCGGCAGGCGCATCACTCATAATCTCGCTTGGGAGTACCTCGGCGATGCGAATAATACTTTGGATCAACTGGTGTGGTTAATTAGCGTATTAGCCATATTAGTCGGTAACCTATTTATTCACTCCCCGAGGAGCACGCAGTATGGCTGACCCCGGCCCGCCCCCGAATGCAGCGGAGATTATGGAGAGTGTGAACGACGCGCTCCAGGGTCTCGAATTAGAACCTCACGAAACATCGGAAATACTTGGGTTCGCGAGCCGAGAACTTCCACACCTTCACACCCCCGAGGACTCGTATTTCATCCTCGGCAGTTACCGCGACCCATACCTTCGACGGCTCCGCATCGTCCAGAACGAACTGGACAAGCGCCTCGGTACATACCCATTCCTGATGGCCGATCTCTCCGAGTTGGATATCGACCGGCTCCCCGTCTTCCGCATCCGATTCACTCTGCTCGCCGCGCATACCGATACCATCGTCGCCGTGTATGAACAGGACGCCGGGGGTGAAGTCACCGAACTCGGCAAGATCAGCACGACACCGTACTTCGACAAATCGTACGTGCTGCCGCGGGACTACGCGTGGATGAGCGAACAGAACCTCGCTACGGAAACAGACGTCATCGCGGCCGCCGCGACGATCTACTTCAACGACGATCTCGACGAAGCGGCTACCGAAGAAGAGCTGGATTCGCTCATCACCGCAGCCAACAAAAAAGACATCAGTCTCACGAAACCAGACGTCATCGACCGTTTAGAGGAACGAGAGGACAGCGAACACGCACCCGTCTCATACAGCTGGGTTCACCTCAACGAGTTCCGTCTCTTCGAGCTCCAGGACCGCTGCTTCGCCTGGTCTAGTCCGGATGACCTCCGCGATGTCGTCGATGATGTGCCGTAGTACTGGGTCACCAGGCTCTATCGGTTGACGGTGTGCTGCACTCACAGCGCGACGCGCGTATCGTGACTCAGTCGCTCGCCCGGCTCTCGAACCGCGACGGCGGCGGGTACTGCGGATCGCTCGACTCGGCAGCCTCGGCCACCGGATCGGCGTCCCCGTCGACGATGGGTTCGGGGATCACACAGCGATCCGGCCCCTGGTTCACGTGGGCGTAGTCCCGCGGCGTGTTCGCCAGCGGGTGGGCGGGGTTCTCTCGGCCGTCGATGCGTGCGGCCCGCAGTTCCGCGAAGCGTGCGATGCGGGCGCGGATGCCGCGCCAGTGGGACTCGCTGCCCGGCGGGATCCGTCCGCCATCGCCCGGCCGCCAGCCGCCGTCGCCGCCGCTTGCGGCCAGCACCTCGCCGTTGACCGCCCCCGCGAGCTCGTCGTGATCGACGAGGACGCCGACGCGTGCGTTGTCGGGGCTGTGCGCCGCGAGGACGTCGAGGCCGAGGTGCAGCGCCCGATACTCCGCGACGTTGTTGTTCGGCGCTGTGTCGGGGACGGACACGCGCGTGACGCGCGTCCCGTCGCCCGTCTCGATGACCGCTCCCAGTCCGCCCCCGTCGCGGCGATACGACCCGTCGGTCGCGACGTAGAAGTGTCGGTGGTGTGTTCGCGGCGGGTGCGCGATGTGGGGCGTCGGGGAGTCGTCGAACAGGTCGCGGAGCGTCTGCCGGCCGTGAGCGGCCATACACCCGCTTGCGACTGGGGGCTCTTAAATATACCCTCGATAACGGCGCGACAGCGTCGACGGCTGACAACCGAACAGTCGACAGTATTAGACACCGAGGCCTCGAAGACCGGACTATGACTCCGATCGAAACCCTGACGGCCCGCGATCTGATGACGACCGACGTCGAGACGGTCTCGCCCGACGACGACGTCAGCGAAGTACTCGGCCGACTCGCCCGCGCGGAGTTCAACGGCTTCCCCGTCGTCGACGAGACGGACGCAGTCGTCGGGATCGTGACCCAGACCGACCTCGTCGACCTGTTTCAGACCCGTGATCGGACGCTGTGGATCCCCGTCGGCTTCCCGCCGTTCCTCGAAACGCTCACCTACGCCGTCGACGTCTCGTGGGACGACCTCGATCTGGGGATCGACCTGCTGCGGAACACCAACAAGCCGATCAGTTCGGTGATGACCGAGGACGTCGTGACCGTCGATCCCGACACCCCGATCGACGAGATACTCGACCTCCTGGCCGACGACGAGCGCGACATCAACCGCCTGCCGGTGATCGAAGACGGGACGCTCGCCGGAATCGTCGCGCGCCAGGACGTCATCCGCGCAATCCGCGACGAGCGACGGGCCGCCGAGGGCGAGGCCAGATAAAAACGAGTCGTGAGTGGCCTCACGACGATCCTGAAGATACGTCGTGAACGGCCGCCCGCGACGTAGACGATCGGTGCGACAGGTGAGGTCTTCCCTGCAGAACGAAACGTTGAGGGCGGCCGCCGCCACACTTCCGCTGTGACCCGGTATCGGAACCTGCTGCTGTTCGTCCTCCTCGCGGCCGCGTGGGGCTCGGCGTTTATGGCCATCAAGGCCGGTCTCGCGTACATCCCGCCGGTCCTCTTCGCGGCGCTCCGCTACGACGTCGCCGGGATCCTGATGCTCCTGTACGCGTTCTACGTGACGGATCGACCGATCCCGCGCGGTCGAGCACAGTGGACCGTCGTCGCGGTCGGCGCGACGCTGATCATCGCCGGCTACCACTCGCTGCTTTTCATCGGCGAGACCGATCCGGCGGTCACCTCCGCGGCGGCGGCTGTCATCGTGAGCCTCAGTCCGGTCCTGACGACCGGCTTCGCGCGGCTGTTCCTCCCCGACGAGCGGCTGACGATCGTCGGGATCGCGGGACTGCTGCTCGGCCTCGTCGGCGTCGTGATCCTCTCGAACCCCGACCCCGACAACCTGCTTGCCGGCGGTGCCGTCGCGAAGCTACTGATCTTCGGCGCCGCCACGGCCTTTGCGCTCGGCTCTGTGCTGACCCGACGGATCGACGCGGATCTCCCGATCGAGACGATGGAGGCGTGGTCGATGATGGGTGGTGCGCTCATTATGCACGGGATCAGCCTCGGACTCGGCGAGTCACCGGCCGACGCCGTCTGGAACCTCGAATCGCTGGCGGCGCTCGCGTACCTCGCGTTGGTCGCCAGCGCCCTCGGCTTCCTGATCTACTTCGACCTGCTGGACCGGCTCGGCCCGATCCAGATCAACCTCGTCTCCTACGTCGCGCCGGTGTTCGCGGCGCTCGCCGGGTGGGTCGTCCTCACCGAGGTGCCGACCGTGTACACCGTCGTCGGCTTCCTCGTCATCTTCGTCGGCTTCGTACTGGTGAAGCGGCGGGCTGTCCGGGCGGAGCTCCCCAGAATCAGGCGGTTCGTCCTCCGGTCGTAGGTGCCACTGCCGTATCGAATCCGGCCCGCGAAGGAGGGAGGACCGCGGTGATGTAGACATCACTCCCGACCGTCGTCTATGTGCCGGATCGGATCGACGGAGCGAGAGCCGAGCCACAGCGGGACAGGAAGCGTCTCGGGGAGCGGTCGCTGTCGGTCGTGAGGGGTATCGTGGTCACGGCACAGGAGACGCTCGCCGGACTTCTTTCCGCCCGTCATATGATAAACTATTGAGAATAACATTAAATCATTTAGATTAGAACTAGAGCGCGAGGATGAGCACCGACGACCCGCCAACCCAATCGGAGCACAGTAGCCACGACCACCACGACCACCACGAGGTCGAGGGCCCGGGCTATTCGACACCCGCCGCGATGCGGACCGAGGGCGGACGGGAGAAGACCGCGTACGTGATGGCGCCCCGAGTCGGAATGGCGAACGACGGCCCGGACTTCGTCGGCGTCGTCGACCTCGATCCGGAGTCGAACACGTATAGCGAACTCATCGACACGATCGAGATGCCGAACAGGGGCGACGAACTCCACCACTTCGGCTGGAACGCCTGCTCGTCGTCGTGCCACGCCGAAGGGCTGTCCCGCCAGTACCTCGTCGTCCCCGGACAGCGCTCGTCGCGCATCCACATTATCGACGCGGAGGACCCGCGCAACCCCGAGATGGTGAAGGTCATCGAACCCGAGGAGGTGTTCGAGTACGACCTCTCGGCACCCCACACTGTCCACTGCGTTCCCGGCGGCAAGATCGTCGTCAGTATGCTCGGCGACGCCGACGGCGAACTCCCCGGCGGCTTCCTGCAGCTCGACCAGGAGGACTTCAGCATCGAGGGGCGCTGGGAGACCGACCGCGGCGAGATGGAGATGAACTACGACTACTGGTATCAGCCGCGCCACGACGTCCTGATCTCCAGCGAGTGGGCCGCACCGAACACCTACTATCCGGGATTCGACCTCGAGGACGTCGAGGAGGGCAAATACGGAGACAGCATCCACGTCTGGTCCTGGGAGGACCGCGAACACATCCAGACCCTGGAGTTCGGCGAACAGGGCCGGATCCCGCTGGAAGTCCGGATGAGCCACAATCCCGAGGAGACGCAGGGCTACGTCGGCGCGGCACTGTCCTCGAACATCATCCGCTTCTACGAGCAGGACGACGGCACCTGGGACTGGGACGTCGTCATCGACGAGGACCCCCGCGAACACGACGACTGGGATATGCCCGTCCCGCCGCTGATCACGGACATCCTGCTTTCGCTCGACGACCAGTACCTCTTCTACTCGAACTGGCTCCACGGCGACGTCCGGATGTACGACGTGAGCGACTCGGCAAATCCCCGACTCGTCGATCAGCTCTGGGTCGGCGGGCTGTTCGGCGACAGACAGGAGGTGCAGGGGACCGAGGTCCGCGGCGCACCGCAGATGCTCCAGCTCTCGCGTGACGGACGGCGGCTCTACTGGACGACGTCGCTTTTCTCCTCGTGGGACAATCAGTTCTACCCGGACATCGCCGAGGAAGGCTCGCTGATGCTGAAGGCGGACGTCTACCCCGAGGAGGGACGGATGGAACTGGACGAGGAGTTCCTCGTCGACTTCGGTGACGCACCGGGTGGTCCGGCGCGCGCCCACGAGATCCGCTGGCCCGGTGGCGACTGCACCAGCGACGTCTGGCAGTAGATGGTCGTCGCCGACGAGGGAATCCACGCCGTCGAACTCTGTTGGTCGGACGGGCGGACCGAGACGGTTCGCGTCGGGAGCGACGAGACCGTCGTCGACGCCGCCGACGCCGCCGAGGTCGCCATCCCGTACGGCTGTCTGTACGGGGCCTGCGGAACCTGCATCGCCGAACTGCTCGACGGCGAGATGACACACCTGCGGTCGCCGCGGGCCCTGAAAGAACGAACGCTCGCGGCGGGGTACGTCCTGCCCTGTATCGCGACACCGGACACCGACTGTCGGCTTCGCGTCGGCCACGACATCCAGGCCGAAGTCGTCGGCACACCGTGGAAATGAGCTGTGCGCTCTGTGATCTCCCGACGCCGAACCCGCCCGTGACCGACCCCGAGGTGGCGGGAGAGTACTGCTGTCAGGGGTGTCTGGCGGTCGCACGAACGGTCGAAGACCTCACTGCGGACGGATGCGACTCCGGCGAGTCGGCCGGCCACTGCCCGGGCGATGCCGGCGGCTAGCCCGCGACGTCACGATGCTATCCTGGCGTCGTCTCCCGGTCAGCGGAGCAGAAGAAACGGGAGGCAGCTCAGAGATCGATGTCTCTCGTCCGGAACGCGCCCTCGTCGACCTCGGGGTCGTACTCCTCGATCGCGGTGAGAACCATCTCCAGGGTCGCCTCGGGGCTCCAGCGGGCGGTGTTGATCGAGAGGTCGTAGAAGGACTGATCGGTGACGTCGATGTCGTAATACGAGCGGTACCGGCCCGCTTCGCTGACCTCGCGGACCCGCATTTCGGCTTCCATCTCGTCGCGATCCCGGGTCCGATCGACGCGGACCTCCTCGGGGGCGTCGAGCCAGATGCGGAAGTCGGCGCGGTTGCCGGCCAGCCAGCCGGCGAGTCGCGATTCGAGGATGAACGCCTTGTTCGACGAGCCCCACTTTTCGGCGATCGTCCGGAGGCGACGGTCGAGCGCGCGGTCGATCTCGTCTGTCTCGTCGGTCTTCGCGATGAGCTGTGAGAGCGACATATCCCGATCCTCGGCGAGTTCGCGGAAGATGTCGCCGCCGGAGACGTAGCCGCAGTCGAGCGCGGCCGACAGCCCGTCACAGAGGGTCGTCGCGCCGCAGCCCGGCGGTCCCGAGACGGTGATGAAGAGATTGCTGTCGACCGACCGCGCTGTCGGGACGTGGTCGTCTGTCATATGTGTTGGGAGTCGCGCCCGGATACTAAAAGCCGTGTGACCGAGGACTGCTGTGTCGCCCGCGAACAGCCCCCTCGCTTGCGAACAGTTGATACTGTCGGCTGTAACTATAGTAGCCTTTGCAAGTCTTCACTCACACGATCGCACGCAGTCGTGCGATCGGATATGCAATCAGTTGCAAAGGTTACTATATTTCAAGATATTCGCGACCCCGGGGTCGCGAAATTCTTCACAGACTTACAGCCGACAGTATGAGGAACCACTCGTGAACCGGTCGCGTTCGCTTGGAACCGTCAGACGTTACGGGTCGGACCGCGTGGGGTCCTGTATGACCGACGACGCCGAACCGGGACCCGACCGCGAGAGCGATTACGAACGTGAACTGGAACGGAAGCGCGAAGAGAAGGACGACTTCTTCGGGTCGCACCCGCAGTCGCCGGTGCCACCGGAGGAACGCGACGACTTCGACGGGCTGTCGTACTTCGCCGCCGCGCCCGAGTACCGAATCGAGACCGTCGCCGACGTCCACGACGACCCCGAACCGGTGCCGATGGAGACGACCGCGGACGGCGAGGTGCGCTACGTGCGCGTCGTCACCTTCCGCTTCGACCTCGGCGGCGAGACACACGAACTCCACGGATACAGACAGCGCCCCGACGACGAGGAGGAGCCGATCTTCGTGCCCTTCCGCGACAAGACCACCGGGCAGGAGAGCTACCGGGGCGGGCGCTACCTCGAACTCCACCCCGAGGGCGACCTGACCGACGGTGAGACCGTCGTCGTCGACTTCAACCTCGCGTACACGCCGTTCTGTGCGTACAGCGAGGCCTTCGAGTGCCCGCTGCCGCCGGAGGAAAACTGGCTGGAGACGGCGATTCCGGCGGGCGAGCGCGACCCGCCGGTGTCGGAGTCGCAGTAGCGGCCAACGACAACCGGAGCATCGGCATCAGGCCGCGCGCAGTCGTCGTCGATACGCGGGTTCCGAACGACTGTGTCCGACGCGGCAGACCACAGCCGGTGGCGAAAGGCGTTTGATCCACACGGACCACCCTCAGGTATGGACCCGCGAATCCGCGAACACGCACGGACTGTCGTCGATCACTCGACCGGGATCGAGTCCGGGGACTACGTCGTGATCAGCGCGCCGTCAGCGGCGTCGGATCTGGTCGTCGCGCTCCACGAGGAGTGCGCCGATCGCGGCGCTCATCCGGTCTCGCTGGCGAGCGACTCCCGCGCGAAGCGGGCGTTCCTCCGGAACCACGACGGCGACTTCGAGACGCCCGAGCATCTGCTCGCGATGTACGAGGAGATGGACGCCTACGTCGCCGTCCGCGGCGACGTCAACGCCTCCGAGACGGCCGACGTCGACCCCGAGACGAACGCCGCCTACCGGCGGGCGATGGAACCCGTCCTCCAGGAGCGGCTCTCGAAGACCTGGAGCCTCACCCAGTATCCCACCTCGGGCAACGCCCAACTCGCGGGGATGAGCACGGACGCCTACGAGAACTTCGTGTGGGACGCCGTGAGCCTCGACTGGGAGGCCCAGCGGGAACACCAGGAACAGATGGTCGAGATCCTCGACGACGCCGACGAGGTCCGCATCAAATCCGGCGAGGAGACCGACGTGCGGATGCGCCTGACGGGCAACGAGACACTCAACGACTACGGCGAGGCGAACCTGCCCGGCGGCGAGGTGTTCACCGCGCCGGTGAAGGAATCAGTCGAGGGCGAGGTCCACTTCGATATGCCGCTGTACCGACAGGGGCGGGAGATCGAGGACGTCCGGGTCCGATTCGAGGACGGTCGCGTCGAGTCCTACAGCGCCGGCCGCAACGAGGACGTCCTCGACGGGATCTTCGAGACCGACGAGGGCGCCCGCTACCTCGGCGAACTCGGGATCGGGATGAACCGCGAGATCGACCAGTTCACGTACAATATGCTGTTCGACGAGAAGATGGGCGACACCGTCCATATGGCCGTCGGCTCGGCGTATCCCGACACCGTCGGCGAGGAAAACGAACGCAACGAGAGCGCAGAACACGTCGATATGATCGTCGATATGGGCGAGGAGTCTGTCATCGAGGTCGACGGCGAGGTCGTCCAGCGCAACGGGACGTTCCAGTTCGAGGACGGCTTCGAGTCGGCCTGATACTGATTGCTCTCACTTTTTACCGCCGAGCGCCGCCCGCGTTAGCGGCGCTCGGCGGGAAGAGACGAGAGTAATCAGTATGAGCTGGTAGGCTCGTATGGGGTCCGGCGACAAGTAAATACATAACGGGGCGGGAAGTACTCCGGAGGGTAAATGGAACTTCCCCCGTCGCCGACGGCTCTCATCCGGCGACTCTCCCGGTTATCTCTCTTTCCGGGGCTGTTGTTCGCCGGCGGGAGCGCGCTGCTTTTGGCCGCGATCGCGAAGGTCGCCGTCGCGCTCGTCGGGGGCGGGAACGTCCCCGTCGCAGTCCTGGAGTTCGTCTTCGTCGGGACGCCCGGCATCGCACTCGCATACACGGGGATTCGGCTGCCGGAGTCGGAGATCCACCGGGAGCAGTATCCGCGAGTGATCGGCTGGGTGCTCGGCGGGGTCCTGCTGATGTACGGGTTCATCCTCCTGCGTGCCCTCCACCCGGCGGTCGCCGTCCAGTGGTCGATCGGAACGCAAGTGATCGCGGTGACGGTCGGCTCCCTCGGCGGGCTGGCGGTGGGCATCCAGGAGACGAAAGCCAACACGCGGCGGGAGCAACTCCGGACGCGGACGGAGGAACTCACAGAACGGGAGGCGGAGCTCGAACGGAAAAACGAGGAGTTAGAGCGGTTCGCGAGCGTGCTCTCACACGACTTCCGGAACCCGCTGAGCGTCGCACAGGGGAATCCGGAGCTGGCACGGGAGGACGCAGACAGCGAGCGCCTGAAAACGGTCGCCGACGCCCACGAGCGGATGGCGACCCTGATCGAAGACCTCCTGACGCTCGCCCGTCAGGGCGACGCCATCCGCGATATGGAGTCGATCGAACTCGGGGCGCTGGCAACGGCCTGCTGGGAGAACGTCACGACCGCCGACGCGACGCTGTCTGTGGAGACGGCCGACACGATCCGGGCCGACCGGGACCGGCTGCAACAGCTCCTCGAGAACCTCTTCCGGAACGCTGTGGAGCACGGCGGCGAGGACGTGACCATTACGATCGGAACGGTCGACGGCGGCTTCTACGTCGCCGACGACGGGCCCGGGATTCCGCCGGAAGACCGCGATCGCGTCTTCGAGAACGGCTACTCGACGGCGCGGCAGGGGACCGGCCTCGGCCTCTCGATCGTCCGTCAGGTCGCTGCCGCCCACAGCTGGGAGATCGACGTCACGGAAAGCGACAGCGGCGGCGCGCGGTTCGAGTTCAGCGGCGTCGAGTTCGCGTAGGTGACCGCCTGCGGCGGTCTCCCAACTGCGCGGTCACTCCCACGAGAGCCCGACACTGTTTTCTGGTGCTGTGAGCGGACTGGTCGGCAGCCCACCCGCCACCTCCGGGTCGTTGTAACCGCCGGGGGCGACGTCGTTGGGGCCGTCCGGATAGAACAGCGACGCGAGCAGTTGGATGTGGTCGCGGCCGACGCCGAGTTCGAACTGACCGCCGCCGTACAGCGTGACGTCGTGGGCGGCCGCCCACTCGATCGTCGCGAACAGCGACCGAACGGTGCCGAACCGCGACGGCTTGATATTGAGCCAGGCGGGCTCGAACGGCCGTGCTTCGACCGACTCGACACCCGTGATCGGGTAGTCCCACGACACCTGCCCCTCCGCGCCGTCGAACAGTGGTCGCGTCTCCGGTGTCAGCGCGGGATCCTCGAAGACCGCCTCGGGGAACGTCGACAGGAGGCGCCGGTAGAGACCGGGATCCGGGTCGGTGTCGACCTCTGTGCCCTCGTAGAGCCCCTTCAGATCGAGTATCCGAACCGCCTCGGTCGCCGCGACCGCGTCGACGACGTCGTCGGTCCACGCCGGCGTCGGATCGAGTTTGAACTCGGCGTCGGGGTAGGCATCCAGGATCGACTCGATCCGGTCTGTCGTCGGCGGGTCCCCGAGCCGCGTCGAGACGACGAAGCGGACAGACGAGAGCTCTCTGTCGAGCACGTCGGCGAGCGAGCGGCCGTTCTGCCGCAGGGCGAGATCAAGCGCCGCCGACTCGATCGCCCACCGACGGTACGGGCGTGCAGTCTCCCGTTCTGGCGGCTTCGTCGGGAAGAGATCGATGTCGTCGAGGTGGGTCGAAAAGGACGCGAACGTGTACTCGCCGGCGAGATCGAGCGGCGGGGCGTCCGCGAGCGCGTCGTGGTCCTCGGTATCGTAGGTGACGTCCTCGCCGCGTCCAGTCGTCCCTTCGCCCGAGAGGTGGAACGTGGTCGTCGTCCGGACGAAGTCGCTCGAAGTGTCGCGGTCGCGCCGTGTCCGCTCGGTTGCATCGACGGCGAGCGGCAGGTCGGCGATAGCGTCGAAGAGTTGGCTCATCGCAACTGCATAGGCGCGACGCGGGGAAAAGCGTGGTCGGTCGGAGCAACATCGGATGGGGCAAACGCCGTCGCACCCTTCTCAGGCGCACCACGCTTCCACCTTCTTCACGCGAGTCGCGAGCGCGAAGAATGTCGCGAGGAACGTGAGGACCACGGCCCCGGCGGCCGCGAGCTGCAACACGGTCGATCCGCCCACGACGACGCTGTCAGCGAGTGGGAGGGCGGTGTGGTGGGGGTCGCCGACGATCGGAACGAAGTAGTCCACGATGTCGTTGAGGCCGTACCACGCGAGGGCGACGGCGACCGCCCGGACCGGGAGGTCGGCGAACCGGTGGATGACGAACGCCTCGACGACCATCGCGAGGTGGCTGAAAAAGAGGAACACGTAGAGCGGGAACCACGTCGTCTCCAGGAAGGCGTCGGCGAAGACCGCCAGGACATAGGGCGTCCACAGTCCGAGCTTCCAGCAGCCGAAGAAGGCCAGCGCCGCGAGATACTCGTTCGTTCGCCCGAGCTTCCAGCTAGCGAAGGCCAGAGCGATGAACAGCGTGGCCATCGGGCTGTCGGGGACAAAGGGCCACATCACGACCGGTTCGGCCGCGAACTGCCAGGTGATGAGCGGGTCCGTGAGCGGCAGCGGGTGAAAGCCGTAGTACCAGAAGCCGAAGGCGGTCCCGAGAAGGTTGATCGCTACGACGGCCCACGCGAGCCGGAGGCCGAGGTTTTCGAGCCACGTCGGCAGCGGCGCGAGCCACCGCGGGAGGCCATCGGAATCGGGAAGCCCGTCGCCGGCGACCAACCGACGCAGCCTGGATCGTGATGTGCGGGACGATGCCATACTGGAGGCTCGGATTCCGACGAAAAATGGGTGCCGGTTCCGGGTTGGAGCAGCGGGTGAATTCGCTCTCGGACGAGGCCATCTCGACGACCAGATCGCGGACGAAATCCGGGTCCTCGCGGGCGGGACTAAACTGTTTAAGTGCGTCCAACCCCAACGAATTCGTATGTCTGAGGAGACTGATCTGTCCGAACTCCGCCGCGGGACCGAACTCGTCAAGCGCGGGTTCGCACAGATGCAGAAGGGCGGCGTCATTATGGACGTCGTCGACGCCGAACAGGCACGGATTGCCGAAGAAGCCGGCGCGGTCGCGGTGATGGCGCTCGAAGCCGTCCCCGCAGACATCCGGAAGCGCGGCGGCGTCGCGCGGATGGCCGACCCCGCCGACGTCACGGAGATCGTCGAATCCGTCTCGATTCCGGTGATGGGCAAATCCCGGATCGGCCACACGAAGGAGGCGCAGATCCTGCAGTCGGTCGGCGTTGATATGATCGACGAGAGCGAAGTGCTCACGCCCGCTGACGACAAATACCACATCGACAAGCGCGACTTCACGGCACCGTTCGTCTGCGGCGCGCGCAATCTCGGGGAGGCGCTCCGCCGGATCGACGAGGGCGCGGCGATGATCCGCACCAAGGGTGAGGCCGGCACCGGCGACGTGAACCAGGCCGTCCACCACCAGCGCAACATCAAAGGGTCGATCCGCGAAATCCAGGGCAAGACCCACGAGGAGCGCGAGGCGTGGGCCCGCGAACACGAAGCGCCCGCGGACCTCGTTCACGAGACCGCCGAGATGGGTCGGCTGCCGGTCGTGAACTTCGCGGCGGGCGGCATTGCCACCCCGGCTGACGCGGCGCTGATGATGCACCACGGCTGCGACGGCATCTTCGTCGGCTCCGGGATCTTCGGCGCGGAGAACCCGCCGGCGATGGGCGAGGCGATCGTCGAGGCCGTGAACAACTGGGACAACCCCGACGTGCTCGCGGACATCGCCTCGAACCTCGGCAAGGGGATGAAAGGCGAGTCCAACGCCAGCCTCCCCGAAGAGGAGAAGATTCAGGGCCGCGGCGTCTGAGCGGACTGACGGCTTTCTCTGCTGTTTTCGCGAGTGCTCGCCGGTCGTCGTCTTCTGAACGTTCGACGAACCCCGTCAGTACAGCGTCGCGCCCGCGCTCACCCGCGTCTGGTACGCGCGCGATTCGACGCCGGCCTGCGCGAAGGCGTCGACCATCGCGGCGGCGACGTGCCGACGGTCGGCTTCCCGGCAGGGTGCGATGATCGCTGGCCCCGCTCCGGAGACCGTGACGCCCGTCGCGCCGGCCGCCAGTGCGGCCTCGTGGACAGCGTCGTATCCGGTGATGAGTTCCGCCCGGGCGGGCGTGACGACCCGCTCGTCCATCCCGGCACCGACGAGTTCAGGGTCGTCGCGACACATCCCGACCGCCAGCGTCGCCGCGGAGCCGACGGTGTGGACGACGTCCTCCATCGAGGCCGACTCGGGGACGACACCGCGGGCGTCGCGAGTCGAGACGGCGATCTCCGGCAGGCAGGCCACGAGCGGGATCGAGGCGTCGACGGCCGTGACGGCGTCACCGCGGGCGACGGTGAAGCCGCCCAGAAGCGCGGGGGCGACGTTGTCCGCGTGGGCCTCCCCCGAGACGACGGCCTCCCCCTCGGCCGCGACGGGGACGAGTTCCTCCCGCGAGAGCCCCCGATCGTAGAGCGCGTTCAGCGCGAGCGCCGCCGCCGCGGAACTGGCCGCCGAGGAGCCGAGTCCCGACGAGGGACGGACGCCCTTGTCGATCCGGATGTGCGCCGGCGCATCCAGCGCCTCGGCGACGGCACCGACGACGTTCTTCTCGGGATCCTCGGGGATGTACTGGCTGCCCACGCCGGTCATCTCGATCGTCGTCCGGTCGGCCTTCTCGACGCGGACGACGTCCGTGGGGCGGTCGAGGGCGACGCCGAAGACGTCGAACCCGCTTCCGAGATTCGCGCTCGTGGCGGGGGCCCTGACCGTCTGCATACGCGTTCGGTTGCCCAACTGCGAATAAAAAGGTAGCGAACGACGGAACCACAGCGGACGGACCGTGGCCGAACGGAAAGCACTTTCCGGACTGCGGAGTAGTGAGGGTATGATCGGCGTCGTCGGCGGCGGGATCGCGGGACTCGCGGCCGCCTATCGGCTGCAGGAGCGTGGGCACGACGTACAGGTGTTCGAGGCCACCGGCGACATCGGTGGGCTCGCGGCCACCTACGAAACCGCCGGCGACGACATCGAGAAGTTCTACCACCACCTCTCGAAGTCCGAAGAGACCATCGTCGAACTCGCCGAGGATCTCGGTCTCGGCGACCGGGTCGAGTGGCGGGTCGGCACCAACGGCTACTACGTCGACGGCGTCGTCCACCCGCTGGATACGCCCTGGGAGATCCTCGCGTACCCGCATATGAGCCTCTACGACAAGTTCCGGCTCGGGATGCTCACCCTCGGCGTCGACGTCCGCGGTGGGATCCCGGACTTCGACGCCTACGACGACCTCGCGGCCTACGAGGACGTGACGGTCCGGGAGTTCGTCGAGGAACACACCACCACGAGCGTCTACGAGAACTTCGTCGATCCGTTACTCGACGGGAAGTACGGGGATCGGAAAGACGAGATCTCGGCGGCGTGGTTCCTCGGCCGGGTGCGGTTCCGCGGTGAGCGGGATCCCCTCCGCGGGGAGATCCTCGGTTACTTCGACGGCGGGTTCGGCGCCCTGCTCGACGCGCTCGTCGACGCCGTCGGCCGGGAGAACATCTCGACGAACGCGCCGGTGACCGACCTCACGGTGGAGGACGGGCAGGTGCAGTCGCTGACGGTGGATCACGGAGAAGCGCAAGAGTCCGCCGAGGCGCAGGAATCCAGCGAGGCGCAGGGATCCAGCGAAGCGCAGGAATCAGGCGAGACGACCCACGACGTCGACGCCGCCGTCGTGGCGACGATGCCGAACGTCCTGGAGTCGCTGACGGGCTACGCCTGCGAGATCGACTTCCAGGGCGCGGTCTGCGGACTCGCCACGATAGAGGAGTCGCTGCTGGACACCTACTGGCTGAACGTCGCACACGACGCCCCGTTCGGTGCGCTCATCGAGCACACGAACTTCATCGAGCGGGAGCGCTACGGCGGCGATCACCTGCTGTACGTCGCCGCGTACGTCCAGGACAGCGAGGAGGACCTGTGGCAGATGGACAACGACGAAGTTCGGGAGGCGTGGCTGGCCGAGATCGAGTCGATGTTCCCCGACTTCGATCGACCCGCGGTCTCGGAGTTCCGGATCGCCCGCAACCCCCGCGCCGCGCCGATCTACGAGCGCGGTTACCTGGATCTCGTCGTGCCGTACCACCTCGATACGGAGGTCGGCGAGGGCGTCTACTACGCCGGGATGGCCTCGGCGGCGCAGTACCCGGAGCGGTCGCTCAACGGCGGAATCCTCGCGGGCTACGAAGTCGCCGATCGGATCGACGCGGCGCTGGGAGACGGGAGACAGTCGGATTCCGCGGGCGACACAGCGCCGGAAGCGGGGTTCGATTTCAGCGGGGCCGACGGCGTCGAAAACGAATAGCCGGCAGGCCGAGCGACTTACGCCTCGGTCTCGTCGCCGTCGTCGACCTCGGCGTCGACGTCCTGTAATCCGGGCGCGACCTCGACGTCGACGTCGTCTGGTTCGTCCTGTCCGCCGACGCGGAGTTCGCCGTCCTCGCCCTCCACGTAGACGTCGTCGGCGAAGCCGCCCTCCGCGTGGGGATGCTCTGGCTCGTCGAGCCGTTCCGGTGTCGACGGCGCCTCGGGAATCTCCCGCGTCCGGAAGTCACCGAGCGGATTCGCGATGTCGATGTTGTACCGCTCGAAGAACGACTCGTAGCGCTCGTAGTGCGGTTCCAGTTCCGAGGCGGGGAACTCCATCATCTCGGTCCAGCCGTGGTTGTAGAAGTCGAAGTTGGCCTGGATGTGGGTGATCTCGCGGGCCTCGGCCTCCGTGAAGCCTTCTTCGAGCGCTTGCACGTACGTGTCGAACGTGCACTCGAAGAACGCCTCCATATGGGGTTCCCGTTCCTCGCGGTACTCGTCGTCAGCCCGGTCGCCGAACACGCGGACGTGCAGGTCGACGAGTTTCTCCGTCGCGATGTCGCCGACGACCGGCATCGTCAGCGCCTTCTTCGCCGCGAAGTGGCGGATGTTCTGGTGGATTTTCATTGCCCCCGCTTGGGACCCGTCGAACTTGAATGACACGCGTCGATGGGACCGAGTGGTGTCGATACCGACAGTGAGGGTCGAGATGGCCACCGAATATGTGAGCGAACAGTCGGCACAACCCCATCCCTGCGTCGACGTGCCGAACAATCGCTGCCCGACGCGGGGCTTCTCCTACGTCACGGGGACGCTGGCCCCCCGATCTGTGATAAAATTACGGCCAGGAGCGATCGAAGCGGCGTCTTATAATGATTACTCTCACTTTTTCCCGCCGAGCGCCACTCCCGGTGGCGGCGCTCGGCGGTAAGAGACGAGAGTAATCATTATTAGTCGTCGGCCCGGCCGCCCCACTGCTCGATGCGGCGCGGGCGGTCGGAGACGGCTTCGACGTCGATCGGTTCGTCCTTGGCGCCGAGGGCTTCAAGCGCCGCGGCGGCCGACGCCTCCGTCGAGAAGTACGTGATCTCCTCTTCGACACACACCTTGAGGGGGTCGCGGTCGCGGGAGACCACGAGGTCGATCCGCCCCTCACGGAGCGCCGAGACGAGTTCGTCGTTGTCCTCGAACGTCTCGAGGTCGAAGTACTCCGCGTAACCGTCGAGCAGTTCCTGCCCGGCCTCGGTGTCGGGGTCGGGGAACTCCGCGGCCGAGAGGTCGATCCACGCGGCGCCGGACTCGGGGATCGACTTGCCGGTCGCGTCCTGGGCCTTGTCGTAGGCCTTCGCAAACGTCGACGCCGTGCCCATCACCTCGCCCGTCGACTTCATCTCGGGGCCGAGCCGCGGGTCCGAGCCCGGCAGGCGGTCGAACGGCAGCACGACCTCCTTGACGCTCACGTCCTCGGGGATCTGCTCGTCGACGTCGAGGTCGTCGAGCGTCTCGCCGGCCATCACCTTCGCCGCGAGCTTCGCGATCGGGACGCCCGTCGCCTTCGAGACGAACGGGACCGTCCGCGAGGAGCGGGGGTTGGCCTCCAGCACGTAGACTTTCCCGTCCTTTACTGCCAACTGGACGTTCAGCAGGCCGACCGTATCGAGCGCGGTCGCGATGTCTTCTGTGACCTCGCGGACGCGCGCCATCGTCTCCTCGTCGAGCGCCCGCGGCGGGATCATACACGCGGAGTCGCCCGAGTGGACACCCGCGCTCTCGACGTGTTCCATTACGCCGCCGATGATCGCCCGCTCGCCGTCGGAGACGGCGTCGACGTCGAGTTCGATCGCGTCGGCGAGGAAGTCGTCGATGAGAATCGGCTTGTCGGGGGAGACCCGCACCGCCTCCTCGATGTACTCTTTCAGTTCGTCGTCGGAGTAGACGACTTCCATCGCCCGGCCGCCGAGCACGTACGAGGGGCGAACGAGGACCGGGTAGCCGATGTCGCTCGCCAGTTCCAGCGCTTCGGCCTCGCTGGTCGCGGAGCCGCCTTCCGGCTGGAGGATCCCCAGATCGTCCATCAGTCGGTTGAACCGGTCGCGGTCCTCCGCGAGGTCCATCGCGTCGACGCTCGTCCCGAGGATCTCACAGTCGAGGCCGCGGCGCTTGATCTCCGATTCCAGCGGGTGGCCGATGTTGACGGAGGTCTGGCCGCCGAACTGGACCATCACGCCGTCGGCGTCGGCCGCCTCGACGACGTCGGCGACCTCTTCGGCGGTGATCGGCTCGAAGAACAGGCCGTCGGAGGTGTCGTAGTCGGTCGAGACCGTCTCGGGGTTGTTGTTCACGACGTGGGCGTCGATGCCCATGTCCCGGAGCGCCTGGACGGCGTGGACCGAACAGTAGTCGAACTCCACGCCCTGGCCGATCCGGATCGGGCCGCCGCCGACGACGACGACGCTCTCGACGTCGCGATCGACGCGGAGTTCGCCCGCCGCGGCGTCCCCCTCGTAGGGCCCGGTGTAGAACTCGGGCCTGCGCGAGGAGTAGTAATACGGCGTCTGCGCGGCGAACTCGCCGGCGCAGGTGTCGACCTGTTTGTAGGTGCGCCCCGGCACGTCGGTCTCGACTTCGCTGACAGTCGCGCCCGTCGCGGTCGCGATCTCGGCGTTGGTGACGCCGGCGGTCGCGGCGGTGGTGAAGTCGCCCTCCTGGGCGGCGTCCATCGCCTCGGAGACGCGCTGGTAGCGTTCGAGGTACCACTCCTTGATCCCGGTCAGTTCCTGGACTTCCGCGACGGAGTAGCCGCGGTCGAACGCCTCGAAGATGGCGAAGGTCCGGTCGGGCGTCGGCCGTTCGAGCAGTTCCGTCTCCAGGGTCTCGTCGGAGACGGTCTCGACGTCCGTCGCGGGCTCGTACTCCGTCGAGCGGATCGCCTTCAGCATCGACTCCTCGAACGTCCGGCCGATCGCCATCGCCTCGCCGGTCGACTTCATCGCCGTCGAGAGCGTGAAGTCGACGTCGTCGAACTTGTCCTTGGGCCACCGCGGGATCTTGGTGACCACGTAGTCGATCGCGGGCTCGAACGCCGCGGTCGTCTCGCCGGTGATCTCGTTTTCGATTTCGTGGAGGCGCTTGCCGAGTGCGACCTTCGCGGTCACGCGGGCGATCGGGTAGCCGGTCGCCTTCGATGCCAGCGCCGACGAGCGGGAGACGCGGGGGTTCACCTCGACGACGCGGTACTCGCCGCCGGGGGTGCCGTCGTCGTGCCAGGCGAACTGGATGTTACAGCCGCCCTGGATGCCGAGTTCCCGGATCACTTCCAGCGCCGCGTCGCGCATCTCCTGGTGGCCCTCGTCGGGGATGACCTGCGAGGGCGTGACCACGATGGACTCGCCGGTGTGGATGCCCATCGGGTCGATGTTCTCCATGTTGCAGATGATGATACAGGAGTTGTCGGCGTCGCGCATCACCTCGTACTCCAGTTCGACCCACCCCGAGATCGACTCGGTGATGAGGACTTCGCTGTTCCGCGAGAGGCGGAGCCCCTTCCGGACGCGCTCGTACAGTTCCTCGAACTCGTGGACGACGCCGGAGCCCGATCCGCCGAGCGTGTAGGTGGTCCGCGCGATCACGGGCAGGCCGCCGACCGCCTCGACGGCGTCGTCGACGCGGTCGCGGAGGTCCTCTTCCGTTAGCCGCTGGACCTCCTCGTCGTCGTCGAGAGAGATCGTCGTCGATTCGGGGACTGGCTGACCGATGTTCTCCATCCGCTGCCGGAACAGATCGCGGTCCTCCGTGGCGTAGATGGTGTCCAGCGGCGTGCCCATAATGTCGACGTCGTGCTCCTCTAAGATGCCCTGTTCGGCGAGTTCGGCCGTGACGTTCAGCCCGGTCTGGCCGCCTAGTCCGGCGATGACGCCGTCCGGCTTCTCCTCGCGGATGATCTCGGCGATGGCCTCGGGCGTGATCGGTTCGATGTACACCCGGTCGGCCATCTCCGGGTCTGTCATAATCGTCGCGGGGTTCGAGTTGACGAGGACAACTCGGGCGCCCTCCTCCTGGAGCGCCCGGCAGGCCTGTGCGCCGGAGTAGTCGAACTCGGCCGCCTGTCCGATCTGGATCGGTCCGCTGCCGATGAGCAGGATCGTCCGGTCTTCGGACGTCGCTGCACCGCCGGTCGAAATGTCCTCGTCAGTCATCACTGAGACGAAGTCCGCACATCGTAATAAGCCCGGCGGATTACTACGAGATGCGAAAGTCGATTTCGAAATTCGTAACCGGAGGGAGCGACACGGCACTCGGACGCACCGCTCGGCAGCGAGGGCAGGTTACTGACCGAGGCTCCGACGTCAGTCCCGTCCCTCGACCCGGTAGCGGTACGGGCTCCCCTCGACGACGACGACCGGGCCGCCACGTTCCGCGATCTTTCCCAGAACGGTCGCGACGCGGTAGGAGGAATCGAACGCGTCGACCTCGCGCTCCCGCAGGCGATCGAGAATCTCGCGTGCGGTCAGCGGTTCGTCTGCGTCGGCGAGCACGTCGTAGAGTTCCTCGAACCCGGAGGGCCGGGTCGCGATCATATTCGGGGACACGACCTGGGAGGGCTTAGATTCCAGTGCGACAGGCGTCAGACGGCCGCAGTCAGTCGGATTGATGTGCGTTCTGAGGGAGTCCCCGATCGATCCGAACCGGGCTCTCCCGTGCGCTGTGGCGAGCGCGCCCAGCCGACATCTCAGACCGAAACGTCGTCCGCGGAGAGATCACGCTCGGCACGGTACTGGCTGACGAACTCGCTCACGTCGAACTCGTGCATCCGTGCTTCGAACTCCGCGATCGCCGAGTCCGCGTCGGCGTGGCTGACGGCGTGTTCCATCAGTTCGACCACGAGTTCGACGACGATCTCGTGGAGGCGACGGGCGTCGAAGTCGGTCATCCAGACGATCCCGGCGCCGACGTCGCCGTCGTCGCTCACGTCCGCGGAGGCGACGTCTCCGGGGAACTCCTCTAAGACCATCCCCATCAGGTGGGCCGTCCCGAACTCCGGCATCTCCTCGCTCGTCGTCTCGACGGCCTCGCGGAGCACCGAGACCAGGAAGTCGGGGAGGAACCGCTCCGGGGGGTGGACGTCCATCACGACCGCGTGGCGGTCCCCGCAGTCGCACTCGTACTCTCGCATTCCCAAGTCGAGCCGCCGAACGTCGATATCCTCGCCGCACGGCAACTCGAGCGTCTCGCCGCCCCCGCCGGGAACCTGCGGCTGTGTCATACCGGTCGTTCTCGTCGGTCGGGGTTAAACGTCGCGCTCCGGGCTCCCACGGCGGCGTCCCGGCGGTCGGTCAATCGCTCGCGGTCGTGTACAGGACCGGCCCGATGACGAGCAGTCCGAGCCCGAGGAACAGGTAATGGATCGGCACGAGCGACTGCGGCGTCAGTGCGAAGATCACACCGAAGAGCATCACGTTGAGCGCGAGGAGCTTCTGTGATCGTAGGGGCAGCACACCCACTGTCGCGACCACGAACCCGAGCAAGAGTGCCTGCCCGACGTTGTACTGGAGCAGGAAACTGTCGACGAGCTGTAGGGGGAGCATTCTTATCCGGACGTTCGGCGCGAATCGAGTATTAAAGTTCCGTTCTCCGCGGGATCGTGGGAACGAACCCATCCCGCTCGGGGCGACCGCGGGCGACCCGTCAGTCGATCAGTCGAACATTGGTCGTGGGGTGATCAATCGAGGCCAGTGACGTCTGTCGGTCGAATACTGGTCGCGAGGCGATCAATCGGGGCCGGTGATGTCCATCGGACGGATCCAGCCGTACCAGATTGCGAACACCATCCCGCCGTAGCCGAGGATGAAGACGATCGCACCGAGACCGTCGTAGCCGAGTTCGCCGAGCAGCCGGCGAACGATCCCCGAACCCGCGATCCCGACGAAGAGCAACGTCACGAGCAGGATTTTATCCCGCGTCAGCTCGAAAATGCGTCTCTCCCCCTCGTGTCCGCTCCCGGTGTCATCTTCGGCCATCAATCGCTTTTGGGGCCGCGGGACCCTCAAAGGATCGGTTGGCGAACGGACGGGATTCGGCCGGCTGTACCAGTCGCGAGGGTGGGTGGACGGAATCGATCGGCAGCCCGGTAGCGAAAGAGAGCGGACGAGATCCGATTGTCTTACCGGTCGCGAGGATGGCCGGATAGCACTCGGCAAGTGCCCGGGCGAAAGAATATCGGCCAGGACTCGGCGAATACGGGCAAAAGGGGCACCGTCGGGCTCTCAGAGCTTCTGGCTGAGCTGTTTGAGGTCCGAGGTGACCTTGAACACCTTGGCAGTCTGTTGTTCGTTCGCGGTGGCGACTTCGTCGATTTCCTCGTTGATCTCGTTGATGCGGTCGGCCGCTTCATCGAGCATCCGGGCGATCTGATCGCCGCTCCCGGCCTGGTCGTCGGTGGCCTTCGAGACCTCCTTGATCCCGTTTGCGGCCTCCTCGACGACCCTGACGATCTCGTCGAGCTGTTCCATCGCGTCCTCGACCCGATCGATCCCGGTGTCGATGTCCGCGGCCGTCGCCTCGACATTCTCCACGGTCCGGTCGATCTCGCCTTGGATGTCGCGGATCGTCGTCTCGATCTGGTCGGCTTGGTCCTGGGACTCCTCGGCGAGGCTCTTGACCTCGTCGGCGACCACCGCGAAGCCGTCGCCGGCTTCGCCGGCCCGCGCCGCCTCGATCGACGCGTTCAGCGCGAGCAGGTTGGTCTGCTCGGCGATGTCGTTGATCACGTCGACGATCTCGTCGATCTCCTCGGTGCGGTCCTGGAGGCCCGCGACGCTCGTACCGATCTGCTCCGCCGACGCCTCGATGTCCTCCATCACGTCGATCGCCGTCGCGCCCGACCGCTGGCCCTCCTTTGCGGCCTCGACGGCCCGTTCGCTCGTCTTTTCGACCTCGTCGGCAGTGGCGGCGATCTCCTCGATCGTCGCGCTGAGGTTCGACATCTCCGCGCGGATCTCGTCGATGTTGCCGGCCTCGGTGTCGGTGAGGTCGCTGATCCGTCGGGAACTCTGGGAGACGTTGTTGGCGAACTCCTGGAGATCCTGGGCGGCCTCGTTCGTCTCCTCGGCGATCTGCCGGCGGCGTTCGATCTCGTCTTCGAGTTCGGCCTCCCGGCTCGCGGTGTAGGTGTCGATCGCCACCTGCATATCGAGGTTCATCAGCTTCAGCGCCGAGAGTGTCTCGTCCACCCCGTCGTCGATCTGTTCGTGGACGTCGAGGATCGTCTCCTCGTCGACGCCGGCGGACTCGAGGACCTCTGTCACCTGCGACTGCATCCGCTGGTTCATCACGTCGAACAGAAGCTCGTAGTAGACACCGTACTGCCCGATATAGTGCTTTTCCGGCATATCGAGCAGTTCGTGAAGTTTGCCGATGCGCGCACGGTTGGTGAAATACTCCCGGCCGTACTCGCCGCCGGTGAGTGTCCGCCAGTACGCTCGCTGTGTCTGCTTGAGCGCCTCGACATCCTTCGGCGACCGCTCGATCACCTCGACGGTCTCGTCGTGCTCTGTGAGATTATCGTAGAACGCGTTTGCGACCGCGTCCTCGTGTTGCTCGAAGGTCGCGGCGAGCGACGCAAGCCGGGCAGCGTCGTCGTCGCCGAAGTTCAGGAAGTCCTTCCGCCATTGGATCTCCTCGTCGTCGAGCCCGATCCGTTCGACCAGTTGTGACTCGTCGACCTCGGAGTTCAGTCCGCCCTGTCCGAATACGTCTGCGTATGTGCTCATACGTGCTGATTAGTTGGTCGGGCGTTATCCCTTTCGACGGCGAAGAATCGGCCGTTCGCCCGTCGGAAGCGACCGCCGTACGCGTAGGTGGCTGCCGTCGCGCGGGACCAGCCCTCATACGGACTGTTGTAGCATCTCACCGGTGATCGCGGGACCGCTTCGGACGATCACCGACGAAACGGTACAACCGTCCGTCTCACTCGAACTGGTAGTCGTCGACCTCCTCTTCGTAGTACTCGCTGTAGCCCATATCCTGCTGGCTCCCGGCGATGTGGGAGTCGAGCCAGTCGCGCGCGAACTGGAGGACCTCCATCGTGATGTACTCGCCGTTCTCGTGTTTCTCGCGGAGTTCGGTCACCTTCGCGGCGAAGTTCTCGTGCATCTCTTGGTGGTCGTGGAAGCAGTCCGAACAGTCCTGAGCGTACCCACAGCCCTGCATGAACTCCTCCTCGTCGCCGAAGTGGTACTCCGTGTACCGTTCCAGTTCCCGCAGGGTGTCGCCGATTTCCTCCTCGGCGTGGCCCTCTTCCATCGCCTCGTGGAGGTCGTTCAGCAGGGTGAAAAGCTGCTGATGCTGTTCGTCCATCCGATCGATTTCGGTACTGTATCGCTCGTCGTCCCACTCGATAAGTGCCATAGTAACTCCGTCCAGTATCAGATTCCGGATTTGTACTGTATTGACGGCCCGATGATTCCCAGATTCTAAAAATTCCCCGTTCATGGGTTATTTAGGCCTTTTATCGGGATTTTAGGAGATCAAATCTTTCGATAAAGATGGCGGAGAGCAGCGTTCAGATATCATATTTTGTAATAGAACGGCATCTTTTCGGCAGTAACAACGCGAACGTCCCCGTTCACGCTGAGGTCCGCATCTCGAACCGGGCACCGCCGTCGTCGCCATCGGCGACCGTCACCGTCCAGCCGTGTGCCTCCACGATCTCCTTGGCGATCGCCAGGCCGTAGCCCGTCCCGTCGCTATCGGTCGTGTATCCGAACTCGAAGATCCCCGAGTGATCCGACGGCGGGATCCCCGGACCGTCGTCTTCGAGGAAGAAGCCGTCCTCGAGCGGGCCGACGGTGATCGTGACGTCGCTGCCGGCGTGTTCGATACTATTGCGAACCAGGTTCTCGACGAGCCGCTTCAGCCGCCCCGGATCGCCCCGGATTCTGCGATCGGTTTCGACGCGGAGCCTCGCGTCCGCTGTCGCGACGTTCCCCCAACAGTTCGTGACGAGTTCCGAGAGGTCGATCCACTCCGAATCCGTGACTGTCTGTCCCTCCCGGGCGAGCGTGAGGACCTCTTCTATCAGCGAACTGATTCGTTCGAGTGCGTCCGCGGCCTCCTCGAGATCCTCGCTGTCGCACTCCGCCTGTGCCAACTCCAGCCGTCCCTCCGCGACGTTCAGCGGGTTCGGGAGGTCGTGTGCGAGCACGCTCGCGAACCCTTCGAGCCGGTCGTTCTGTCGTTGGAGTTCGCTCGTCATCCGATCGTGGTCGAGTTCGTAACTCGCCCACCTGCTGATCAGCCGCACCAGCGTCTGCTCGGCCTCGGTGAACGGTCGGCCGCGGGGGTCAGTCGAGGCGAAACAGAGCGTCCCGTAGAGGTCGCCCTCGACGGACACCTTGCCGCCGATGTAGCTGCCGAGTCCGAACAGCTCGTAGGCCGGATCCGTCTCCCATCCGGCGTCGACGGCGTCGGCGATCGCGAGCAAGCCCTCCGTTTCGATCGTCTTCCGGCAGTAGGCCGTCGAGAGGGGGCAGGACTCGCCCGTCTGGAGCAGTTCGTGGTCGCCGTGGGACTGAACGATCCGCTGTGTACCGCCGGTCTCGGCGTCGCCCTCGTCGGTCTCGATGTGGGAAAGGAAGGCATACGGGAGGTCAAGCCGCTCGCTGCCCAGTTGCAGGAGCCGCGAGACATTCTCGTCGAAGGTCAGTTCGGTGTCGGTGGTCACGTCGTAGAGGTCCCGCAGGAGTTCGATCGTCATATCGCGCTCCCGGAGGCCGTCGTAGCGTTCCCGTCCTCGGTCGATGGCCGCCTCGATCCGCGCAGCGAGGGTGTCGACGGCGGCGGCAGCGTCCCGGGGGACGTACTCGGTCACGCCCGCCGCGATCGCCTCGCTGGCCACCGCCTCGGATCCGTCTGCGGTATACAGGACGAAAGGGAGGTACGGACGGACCGACCGGACGTCTTTCAGGGTCGCCAATCCGTCGTGGTCCGGTGGACGGTGGTCGCTGACGATGCAGTCGGCCCCGGAGTCGCCGGCTGAGAGCCGATCGAGGGCCTCGTCGGGCGTCGCCGTCGTCACGGTGAACTGATCGCGTTCGCCAGTGACGCCGCGACGGCCGCGTCGGGATCAGCAGCGGCGTCGACGTATAGTACCCGGGTCGAACTGCCCATACCGGGTTCAGCCAGATGCGGCACTAAAAACTGCCCGCCGTGGACTGGTAATGACTCTTGTCGTCTCTCCCCGGTGCTCGCCGGTACCGGGGACGACGAGCATCGGTGAAAGTTACAGCAGCCATTATGAGAATTGGCCACAGGATTATGCTTCCCGCCGTGGAACTAGAGAGTATGGCAGACACCAAGGAAGGACGCGAGAAGCAGGCCGCCGACGAGAAGCGGCGACAGATGCAACGGGACATCAGGGAGGCCCGCGAGCGTGCAGACGAGGAGGAACCACCGATTCTCCGCACCGACGAGTCAGACGAGGACTGGCCGCCGGAGTGCCGCCGCCGCGACTGTTCGGAGCCAGCGACGTTTCTGGTGCTCGAACGATACCAGGAGGAAACCGGACACGGGGCCGTCGAGGCGACGGCGGCGCTCTGTCAGCGGCATACGGCCGCCGAGAGCCCGACGAACCTCGACGGCGTCTACGAGGACTACGTGTTCCGCGTGGAGCCGCTTCCCACAGCAACGGAGTGATACTGATTACTCTCACTTTTTACCGCCGAGCGCAACTCCCGTTGGCGGCGTTCGGCGGTAAGAGACGAGAGTAATCAGTATGAAACGGCGGCTGTGGTCTGGCGGGCGGTCGCGGGCCCTGGTTCAGATCCGTCCTCGTCGGAGATAGTGTGCGCTTTTCCCAACAGTCGGAGAGAGTGTGAGCATCTCCCAACAGTCCGAGAGGGTGCGAGCCTAGCCGAACAGCCGTTTGGTCGCGACCTCGGCGCCCTCGACGAGCGTTTCGAGTTTCGCCCACGCGATCTCGGGGTGGACCATCGCGAGGCCGGCCTGCGTGTCGAACCCGCAGTCGGGGGCGGCCACGATCCGCGTCGGGTCGTCGATGGCCCCGGCGACGCGCTCGAGGCGGTCTGCGACGACTTCGGGGTGTTCGACGATATTCGTTTTGACGTCGACGACGCCGGGGATCAGGGTCCAGCCGTCCGGAAGCGGGTGTTCGCGGAAGACGCGGTACTCGTGTTGGTGTCGGGGATTCGCCTCCTCGATCGAGAGGCCGCCGATGTCGAGATCGTAGAGGATCGGCAGGATCTCTTCGAGCGGCTTGTCGCGGTGGTGCGGTCCCTCGTAACTCCCCCAGCAGGTGTGGACGCGAATCTGTTCGTCGGGGATGTCGGCCGTCGCCTCGTTGAGCGCCTCGACGTGCATCCGGACGATGGGCTTCAGTTTCTCGATCGGCCTGTCCCCGAAGCCGCGGTGACCGGTCGTCAAGAGGTCGGGGGCGTCCAGTTGGAGCGTCGCGCCGGTCTCGGCGATCAGTTCGTACTCCCGCTTGAGCGCGTCGCCGACGACGGAGAGGAACTCCTCGTGGGAGTCGTAGTAGTCGTTGACGAGCGTTGCGGCGGCGATGCCGGGCGAGGCGGCCGTCAGGAACGTCCCCTCGAAGTCGGCGTCGGCGGCGTCGAGCAGTTCGACGAAGGTGTCGATCTCCTCGCGGGCGGCCTCCTCGCCCGCGTACTCGACGGGGCCGGTGACGGACGGTTGTTTCGTGAGATCGATTCCCTCCGCCTCGAAGGCCTCCTCGGCGTACTCGGGGTAGTCCGCGAGGTCGTCCCACAGCGGCGCATCGCGGGTATCGCCGATCCCGGTGAGGCGGTTCGCGACGTACCAGTTGAACGACACACGGGGCTGTTCGCCGTTGTTCACTATGTCGAGGCCGATATCGGCCTGTCGCTCGATGACGGATGCGGTTGCCTCGCAGACGCGGTCGTGCCACTCCTCCTCGTCGACGTCCTCGCCGGCCTGACGCCGCTTCAGCAGTTCGAGCAGGTCCGGCGATCGCGGGAGGCTTCCGATATGAGTCGTCCGAATACGGTCGGCGGTCATTCGTGTCTGTGGGGACTCTATCGCCCCTAATATGAGTTATGGTACTATAATATCTCTGAGTATGTCCAAAGGTAATCATTCGATCGAGGCTGATTCGTCGGCTGGCTACCGGAGACGGTGGGTTACGATCCCGTTTCTACCTCGTTGTCGTCGGCCGCGTTACTCTCGTCCGTTCCGTCGGCGGCGTCCTCCAGAGCCTCGTCGAGTTCCTCACTCACCGTCTCTTCAACCGTCTCCTCGACTGTTTCTTCCACTGTTTCCTCGACCTTTTCTTCGACTTTGTCAGACACTTCATCGGAGACCGTCTCGGCGACCTCGTCGACCTCCTTGCTGACGGTTTCGCCGACCGTCTTCTCGACTTCTTTGGTGACGGTTTCGCCGACAGTCTTTTCGACTTCCTTGCTTACCGTATCGCCGACAGTCTTTTCGACTTCCTTGCTTACCGTATCGCCGACAGTCTTCTCGACTTCTTCGCCGACAGTCTCCTCGATCCGTTCGGCCACCTCGCGGGTCATCCAGTCGGGATCGAACCGCGACATCTTCCAGCCGATGTGGATGACGTAGGAGACCAAGACGCCGAGGCCGAACGCGACGCCGACGCTCGTCCCGACGAGGAGGATCAGTCCGATCGCGACGAAGATCGTCACGCCGTAGGCGAGATCGACGATGAAGTTGACGCGTGCCGGCGTCATTGCTCCCTCCCTGTCAATTTGGCAGGTTCGCTTTGCGAGTTCACAGAGAGTGGTTTCGGCTCCAGGCATGAATAGCCGTTTGTTCGGCCGCGGGAGCGACACGGGACGTCCGGAGGTCCAATCGCTTAAGAGACTGCGCCCAATTTTCAGGATATGGTCGAAGTGCTTCTTCTCGTTGGGATCGCCGTGTCGCTTTTTGTCGGATTCAACATCGGCGGGGCGACGACAGGCCCTGCGTTCGGGCCGGCTGTCGGAGCGGATGCGATCTCAAAAACGGGTGCAGCAGCGCTGATGGCGGTGTTCTTCTTCGTCGGCGCGTGGACGATCGGCCGCCGGGTCGTCGATACGCTGGGCACCGAACTGGTCACCGACCCCGCCGTGTTCACGATCCAGACCAGCATCGTCGTGCTCTTTTTCATCGGCGGCGCGCTGTTCGTGGGCAACTACTTCGGCGTCCCGGCGTCGACGTCGATGACGGCCGTCGGCGCCATCGCCGGCCTCGGTGTGGCCGCCGGGGAACTGAACTGGCAGGTGATGGGCGAGATCGCGATCTGGTGGATCGTCGCCCCGATCGTCGGCTTCTGGGTCTCCGGGATGATCGGCCGGTACTTCTACACCCGAATCAACGCCTGGGTCGCGATCGAGAACACGCCCGGCCCGCTGATCGAGATCGACCGATCCGGTTCGGTTCCCCGACCGATCACCGGCCCGAACACCACGCGACGCGAACTGGCCGGCGCGGCCGTCGTCGTCTCGATCGGCTGTCTGATGGCCTTCTCCTCGGGCACCTCGAACATTGCCAACGCCATCGCGCCGCTCGTCGGCGTCGGCGTCGATATCAACCTCCTGATCGTCCTCGGCTGTCTGGCTGTCGCGGTCGGAGCGTTCACCATCGCACGCCGGACGCTCGACACGCTGGGCAACGACATCACGGACCTGCCGCTGACGGCCGCTATCGTCGTGGCCGTCGTCTCCTCGATCATCGTGACCGGGCTCTCGGCGATCGGCATCCCCGCCTCCTTCGTCATCATCGCAACGACGTCCATCGTCGGGCTCGGCTGGGGCCGGGCGACCCGGACGTCCACCATCCCGGACGTGGCGCGCGGCGAAAGCTCGCCGAACGTCTCTGTCGGCGCCCTCAAGGCCGAAGAACCCGGCGAGGAGGCGCCGGCGATCGGCGAGGAGGAGCCCGAGGATATCCCGACGGCGGCCGACCTGTTCGATCCCGCCACGACCGGGCGGGTGATCGTGATGCAGAACGTCGTTCCGATCCTCTCGACGGCCGGCGCCTACGCGACGTTCACGATCCTCTTCCAGGTCTGGTGAGGACCCGGCAGCAACCGCGCCCGCAGGCGTTACCCGACACTTCTCTCTCAATCGAGCAGACCGGGATAGTCTGCCTGAACCGCCGTCGCGACGTGTTCCCCGCTGATGAGACACATCGGCATCCCGATCCCGGGAGCGGTGTACGAACCGGTGTAGTAGAGCCCGTCGAGGCCGGCCCGGTGGCCGGGGCGGAACGGCCCGGTCTGCAGCAGCGTGTGTGCGAGCCCCAGCGCGGTCCCCTCCGGGTTGCCGTATCGCTCACGAAACTCGCGCACGCAGGCGCGCTCCTCGACGACGATCCGGTCGCGGAGGTCGACGCCGGTCTGGATCGCCAGATCCGCCAGGATCTGATCGCGGAATGACGAACGGACGTCGGGCGTGTCGTCCAACCCCGGCGCGATCGGGACGAGTACGACGACCGCGTGGTGGCCGTCGGGCGCGACCGACTCGTCGGTCTTCGACGGCACGGAGAGGTAGTACGCGGGGTCGTCGGGCCACGCGGGATCGTCGAAGATGGCTCTGAAATGCTTGTCCCAGTCGGTCGGGAAGACGAGGGTGTGGTGTTCGAGCGGGTCGACGTCGCCCTCGACGCCCAGATAGAGCATCAATGCCGAGGGCGCGTACGTCTGCGACTCCCAGTAGTCGGCGTCGTGATCGCGCGACGATGGGGGAAGCAGTTCCTGCTCGGTGTACGCGGGGTTGGCGTTGCTGACGACGAGATCCGATTCGAGCGTCCCGGAATCGGTCCGGAGCCGGAAGTCGCCGGCGGCGCCCTCGATCCGTTCGACAGTCACGCCCGTGGTGATCTCGGCCCCCCGCTGGCGTGCGAGGTCGGCGAGAGCGTCGACGACACCGGCGATCCCGCCCTCCGGGTAGAAGACGTTCAGATTCAGATCGACGTGGCTCATCACGCTGTAAAGCGCGGGCGTGTTGTGCGGGGAGCCGCCGAGGAACACGAGCGTGTACTCCAGCAACTGGCGGAGTTTTGGGTGTTCGACGTAGCGGGAGACGTAGCGATCCATATTTCCGAACAGCCGGTATCGCGGGAGGAGCGGCAACAACTCGGGGTCGAGAAACTCGCGGAACCGCTCTCTGCCCGCATACAGCACGCGATCCATCGCCAGTTCGTAGTTCCGTTCGGCGCGGTCGAGATACGTCGCGAGCGCATCGCCCGCGCCCGTCTCGTACGATTCGAAGAGGTCGTGGACGTTCGCCCGCTCTGGCCGGATCGTCGCGCTGTCGCCGTCTTTCCAGAACACCCGATACTGCGGATCCAGCCGTTCGAGGTCGTAGAAATCCTCCGGCGAGCGACCGAAGTGGGCGAAAAAGCGCTCGAAGACGTCCGGCATCAGATACCACGAGGGGCCGGTGTCGAACCGGAACCCCTCGCGTTCGAGGACGCCGGCGTGACCGCCGAGGCGGTCGTGCTGTTCGAGCAGGCGGACGTCGGCGCCCGCGTCGGCGAGGTAGGCGGCCGTCGCGAGCCCGCCGAAGCCGCCGCCGACGATAGAGACCGTTGCATCTCCGGAAAGCCGAGCCGACATACGCGCCCGTTCGGACCGGACGCTTATCCGCGCGCCCGCCGTTTTCAGTCCGCTGGAGTTTGGCTGGTTTTTTATATGTGATCGGTCCCGACCGCCCGATGATGAACGCGCTAAGGATCGGTTCCGTCCGTCGGTTCTGGCTGGACAGTGACGCCCACCCGTCGCTGCCGCTCTCGCGGGCGGCACTGCTCGTCCTCGCCGTCGGGTTCGCCGCCGCAGGGGCGGCGGGAGCGAGTGTCCCGCTCCGGGCGCAGATGGTGCTCTACCTCGTCGGGATGGTCGCGTTGAACCTCCCGCACGGTGGGTACGAGCACTTCGAGAACCTCCGTCGTCGGCGCCCGTCGTTCCGCTGGCGCTACGTCGCGATCTACCTGGGGGCAATCGCCGGCTTCGTCGGCCTGCTGCTCGTCGCGCCCGTGCTGGGACTCGCGCTCGCAGTGACCGTCGCGATGGCGAAGGGCGGTCTCGGCGGGGTGAAGGTACTCGACGCCACGTCGGGAACCGAGCATCTCCGGACGCGACCCCAGCGCTGGCTTGCAGCGGGCGTCAGGGGCGGTGCGGTGATGCTCGTGCCGATTGTCTTCCACCCCGACACGTTCGCGACGTTCAGCGCGCTGATGGTCGGCCTCGTCGATCCGAGCGCGTTCGGGCCCTACGCCGCACACTTCGGGACGACCCGGCCCCTGATCGCGGCGGGCTACGGGCTCGCGCTCGCGACGCACGTCGGCCTGGGGTACGTCCGCGGTGGCGGCCGCTCGTGGCTGGTCGACGCCGGGGAGAGCCTCCTGCTCGCGGCGTACTTCGCGGCGGTCCCAGTTCTGATCGCAGTCGGGCTGTACTTCCCCTTCTGGTACTCCGCGCGGCAGGTCGCCCGGACGGTCACCGTCGACTCGGAGCCGGTCGGCGACGAGGAGTGGGACATCATCGGCGGTGGCGGGGCGTCGGCGGTCGCCCTCCGTGCGTGGGGCGTGCTCGTCGCCGGCGCACTCGCCACGTTTCTCGTCCTCGCGACGGTCTACTGGGCGGTGCCGAACCCGCTTGCCGGCAGCGACCTCCTCCCTGGAGCCGTAGCCTTCTGGAGCATCTTCATCAGTATCGTCGCGCTCCCGCACGTCGTCGTCGGCTCCCTGCTCGACACCGAACGCGGGATCTGGTACGTGCCCTGATACTGATTGTTGTCGTCTCTTACCGGTGTTCGCCGGTACCAGGGGGTGACGGGCACCGGGAAAAAGTTACAACAATCAGTATGCGCGCGCCTGCGGAAGTCCCGGACGTCATCCGAACGAACCGACGACCTCGAAGACGAAGAGGAGGTAGTACAGCGATATCGCGAGGAGCACGACCCCGGTCCCGACGTTGACCGCCCGCCTGTGTGTCGTGAGTGCGGTCAGGACCCGGTTCCGGAAGGGTTCGGAGACGACACCGAAGAGCAAAAGCGGCGTTCCCATCCCGAGCCCGAAGGCGCCGAAGTTCGTGATGCTCGCCACCGGATCCGAAAACAGGAACGCGCGGGCGAAAAACACCGAGATGAAGCCGGGATTACACGGCAACACGATCGCCCCGAAGAACGCACCGTAGACGAAGGCCGAGAGCGACGGATACCGCGTGCTCGGGGGTTCCAGCGTCGGCAGGCGTGACTGCGGGTGGAGGTCGGCGATCAGCACCACACCAAAAAGCGCCAGCAGGCCGAACGCGACGGGAGAGACGACCTCGACGACGGCGGTCAGTGACGTCTGCAGGAGCGTGGTGAAAAGGATCCCGACGACGCCCATAAAAGCGACCACCCCCAGCGCGACCAGCGCCGCAAGCGCGGCGACCGATCGTCCGTCCTCGCCCTGGTTCGAGAGAAACGCCAGGAACCCCGGATACAGGGGGATGACACAGACCGCCGACAGCGGCGTCGCAAGCCCCAGCGTGAACGAGGTCACAGCCTCGCCGAGGAGCGACATCTCAGCACTCCTCGGCGGTCTCACGGATAGTCGGGCGCGTGCTGTCGGAGCCCGACAGGAACGTCGCAGTTCCCGACTCGCAGACGACAATCACCGGCGTGCTCGGGGCGTTCACCACCGTCGAGCCGAACCGGTCGACCAGAGACTCCGTCATCTCCGTCGGCGCGACCGCAAATCGCCAGCTGAAGTCGTTCTCCTCCGCGTGCTGCCGGACTTTGGCGGCGTCCTCGTTGGGATCCGTGTTGAGTCCGAGCAGGGTGTAGGTCCCGTCCAGTTGGGCGAGTTGGTTCGAGAGCCGCTTGCATTTCGGACACCAGACTGCGAACGACTGGATCACCACCGGGGCCGTGAGGCTATCGACGGTGAACGTCTCCCCGCCTCGCACGGCCGACAGTTCCGTGAAGAGCCACTCGTCCGATGCGGGCGTGGCTGTCTCTGTCGCCATCCCGTCGGTCGTCGCCGCTCCGTCGGTCGCGCCGGTTTCGGTGTCCCCATCGGCCGACCCACCGCCGCTCAGGCACCCCCCGAGTAAACTCGTCGCCAGCGTGCCACTTGCGGCGAGGATGGTCCGACGGCTGCTCCTGCCGTGGCGGTCGTGTGAGTCGTCCGTCATACCCGGAGTACCGACGGCAGTATACAAATCGGTTGTTCAAACTCCGTTCAAATTCTGTACAGCCTCACGGGCCACTGCGGCCGGTTCACTCCTCGCCGACGTCCGGTTCGTCGCCCTCGCGGATCCGCACCGTCGAGATCCGGGTGCCGTCGATGCCCGTGACTTCCAGCACGCACCCTGCGATTTCGACGCTGTCGCCGACAGTCGGCGCGCGGTCGAGCCGGCTGAGCACCAGTCCGCCGATCGTCCCGACTTCGTCGCTCTCGAAGTCGGTGTCGAGAGTGTCGTTGACCGTGACGATGGGGACGCCGCCGTCGACGTCGTACTCGCCGTCGTCACGCTTGTGGATCGAGTGTTCCCGTTTGTCGACGTCGAAGTCGTCGCGAAGGTCGCCGACCACGGCCTCGACGACGTCCTCGACGGTCGCGATCCCCTCGAAGGAGCCCCACTCGTCGATGACGGCGGCCATCTGTTGTCGGTCCTCCCGGAACTGGATCAGGAGATCGCTGATCGTCGTCGTCTCCGGGACGACGACGATGTCGCGAGCGATGTCCGAAGCGGTGGCGGCGTCGCCATCTTCGCTTGCTCGCAGGACGTCTTTGACGTCCACGAAGCCGACCACCTGGTCGCTGTCGTCGGCGTCGAGGACTGGATAGCGCGTGTGGCCCGCCTCGAAGACGGTCTCCCGGAGGTCCGAAAGCGTGGCGTCGGTCGACACGCTCACCACGTCGGGACGCGGGACCATCACCTCCCGGACGACGGTGTCATCGAGGTCGAACACGCGTTCGATCATCGCTACCTCCGTCGTGTCGATTTCGCCCTCCTCGCCGGACTGCGCCAGCACCCGCCGGATCTCGCCCTCGCCGAGCGTCTCGTCGGCCTCGGTGGCCGCCGGCACGCCGAGCAGGCTGGTGAAGGCGTTGGCTGTGCCGTTGAACACGATAATACCGGGGTAAAAGAGGTAATAGAAGAAGATCATCGGCGGGGCGAGCGCGAGAGACAGCGTCTGCGTCCTGGCGATCGCGAGCGTCTTCGGCGCCAGTTCGCCGAAGACGACGTGGAGAAACGTGATGATGCTGAACCCGACCGCGAAAGCGACCAGGTGGATCAGACTCGCCGGGAGCAGGGGTTCCAGGACGGGTTCCAAAAGCGACGCGACGGCGGGTTCGCCGACCCACCCCAGTCCCAGCGAAGCGAGGGTGATCCCGAGTTGGGTCACCGCCAGGTAGTTGTCGAGGTTGCCCATCACCGTCTGGAGTGAGCCGGCGCCGGTCCGTCCATTTTCAGCGAGTTGATCGACCGACGTCCCGCGGATCCGGACGAAGGCGAACTCGGCGGCGACGAAGAAGCCGTTCAGGACGACCAGAAACAGCGCGATGGCGAGCTGTCCCACCGAGAGTGCGACGTTTACCATCGGTGGAATCGACTGGCCGCGGCTGTCGGTCGTGATGCGTTCATACTCGCATCTCTCGGCCGACGTACTAAAATGGTGGACTGGGCGGATACGCGAGGATTGGTTGGTCGGCAGGACCCGGTAGCTGGGATCCGACGTCACCATCGAGCGCCACTCTCGTTGGCGGATCTCGGCGGTCAGAGACGGGAGTGATCAGTATCAGGGCAGTGAGGATGTCAATTTTTCGAGTATCGGCGGGAACGTTGGCGTCTCGAACCGCCGCCGGTACTCCCGTTCGAGCTGTCCGATCCCGAGCGGGACCAGACTCATTCCGAACACGACCAGCCATCCATCGAGCCCGATAGGCGTTGTCCGTAGCGCCAACGAGATGCCGGGGAGGTAGACGGCACCGAAAAGGATCAGCGTCGAGAGGCCGAGTGCCCCCCAGACGTACAGATTCTCCGTCACCTCGTTTCGGAGAATCCCTGACGTGATCTCCCGCATATTGAACACGTGCCAGAGTTGCGCGAACGCAAGCGTCAGGAAAGAGATCGTGACGACCTCTTCGGTCTCCAGACCGCCGGCGTACATCCCACCAGCGATGACGAATGCGCCGATCGTCGAGACTGAAATGAGCAGTCCGTATACCCCCAACTCGCCCCAGTGCGTTCGGGTCATAATCGGTTCCTCGGGGTCCCGGGGTGGGCGATCCATAATGTCCCTGCTTCCTTCACAGGCTCCGAGTGCAAACGCCGGGAAGATATCGGTCACGACGTTGAGGAAGAGAATCTGCAACGGGAGCAAGGGGAGCGGAAACCCGAGCAACGCCGCGATCAAAATGGCCAAAAGCTCGCTAAGATTGCACGACATAAGATACAGCACGAACTTGCGGATATTGTTGAATATGGTCCGTCCTTCCCTGACAGCGTGGTAGATGCTCCCGAAATTGTCGTCCCTGAGGATCATATCCGCCGCTTCCTGGGCGACCTGCGTCCCTCGCTGTCCCATCGCGACGCCGATATCGGCTTTCTTCAGCGCTGGTGCGTCGTTGACTCCGTCACCGGTCATCGCGACGATGGAGCCGGCCGTCCGGTGAAGGTCGATCAGATCGAGCTTGTTCTCGGGGTTCACCCGCGCAAACACGGACGCGTTCACGAACCGGTCGGTTTCCGCCTGAGAAAGGGTCTCCGGGTCGTCGAGTTCGCGGCCTTCGATCACCTCCACATCGGCGCTGTCGACCAGCCCGACACTGTGGGCGATATTCTTCGCGGTCCCCGCGTGGTCACCGGTCACCATAACGACCCGCATCCCGGCGTCCTGACACTGCTGGATGGTCGGCTTGACCTCCTCGCGCGGCGGATCGATGAATCCGACCAAACCGAGTAGCGACAGGTCCTCGTACGGGGGGGCATCCGTGCTGTCAACCTCCTTCCGGGCGAGAGCGAGAACCCGTAACCCCTCTTCAGCCATCCGGTCGCTTTTTTCGAGCCACTTCGCTCGCTCGCTGTCGGTCAACGCCTCGGTATCACCGTCAGTCTTCACTTGCGTGGCCGAGTCGATGACGGCTTCCGGGGCCCCTTTCACAGCAACGGTGTATGCTCCGTTCAGTTCGTGGTAGGTCGCCATCATCTTGACCGACGGATCGAAGGAGACTTCGCGGGCTTCCGGCATCGAGTCGAGGAGTGCGTCCCGTTCGATCCCGCCCTTGATCCCCGCGATGAGGAGCGCAACCTCCATCGGATCCCCAGACGTTTCGATGTCGCTTTCGTGCTCGGTTACGGACGCGTTGGTACACAGCACTCCCACTTCGAGCGCGTCTTGCACGACTGGATCCTGCGGTTCGTCCAGTTCCTGATCGTCCTGCTGGAACGTCCCGTCGGTCTCGAGCCCAGTTCCGGTGACCGCGACGGTACCGTTCGCCAGCTCGTATTCGGCGACAGTCATCCGATTTTCCGTCAGCGTTCCCGTCTTATCGGTGCAGATGACGGTGGTAGAGCCGAGCGTTTCGACGGACGCCAGATTGGTGACGAGCGCGTTACGGTCCGCCATTCGCCACATCCCCCGTGCCAATACCAGCGTGGCCACGATGGGGAGTCCCTCCGGGACGGTCGCAATCGCGAGCGCGATGGCGGTTTCGACCATCAGGAACAGGTCCTGCCCACGGAGCCACCCGGACACGAGGACGATCGTCGCAACCACAAGCAGGAAGGGAACGAGTTTCTGTCCCAGCTCGTCGAGTTTCTCCTGCAAGGGCGTCTCTTCTTCGGCCGCCTCCCGAAGCGAGGCCGAGATGTGTCCCAGTTCCGTGTCCGGGCCGGTAGAGACGACGACCGCTTCCACGGACCCTCGCGTCACGTACGTCCCCTTGTAGAGCATATTCTCCCGCTCGGCGAGCGGAACGTCCTCCTCGAGCGGGTCACTCGTCTTCCCCACGGGAACCGATTCGCCAGTGAGCGCCGACTCGTCGACCTGGAGCTTAGACGGGTCGATGATCCGGAGGTCGGCCGGAACGAGGTCGCCGGCTTCGAGAATCACGATGTCGCCCGGGACGAGATCGCCTGCCGGGATCGTTGTTTCCGTACCGGTTCGACGGACCCGCGTTTCGATCTCCGTGATCTCCTGAAGGCTCTCTATCGAGCTGATAGCCCGCATCTCGGTGACGAAGCCGATGGCACCGTTGATGGCGAGGACGGCGAAGATCGCGACCGCCTCGACGACGTCTCCCATCGCGAACGCCGCCAGTCCCGCGACTGCGAGTAACAGGATGATGAAGCTCTTGAACTGATCCGCCAGCACGTCCGCCCAGTGTCGTTTTTCCGCCTCGCGTAGCTCATTTGGGCCGAACTGCTCCAGTCTCCGCGTTACTTGATCGTCCGATAACCCTTCGTCACGAGAGACGTCCGCCCACGCCAAGACGTCAGCAATCGACTGCGACCACGGGGTGTGGTCATCGGATTTGTCTTGTGCCATTATTCACTGAGATTCTCCGTTCCCAGACGTATTCGGGGCCGGCTTCGGCAATCTTCACCGTTCGCTGTTCGGGTCGCCCGAACCGAGCGCAAACAGGTTCCGGTCGGATCGGATAACCGATCTCTCGTGATTACCGACATATTGTGCGAATGTGTCATACTTGCCTCCTTCCTCGCCGGTGCGCGCTGCGACGCCGAAATGTCACAGACGCTATGCATCTCTGCTACAACCCCATTTCCCGCCGTAACTCCGATTGAACCCGCTCCGCAGTCGTCGTGAGCCCGTCACTCACGTCCACGGGATATTCAGCAGGATTCTCGACGGCCCGAACCTCAGGGGGCAGTCGTTCCAGAGTCGACATCGCCTCCTCGCGGATCTTATCGAGGGCCGGGAAGTCGTACACGACCTCGCCATCGGTCACGACCTCGACGAGGAGTTCTCGCCCGCCGATGTCCTCGTCGGTGCGCGCCAGAACATCGCGCTGGAACGTGTCGTCGCCGAACCGGCGGACACGCTTTGCTCCGGGATAGGTCACTTTCCCTTTCGAGAGCTTCATACTCGGCTGCATCGTGCCGTTCTCCTCGACGGCGACGAGTTTGTACACGGGATTCAGCGTCGGGGCGTCTTTGCTCGTCGTCAGCGACGTTCCCGGTCCGAACCCGTCAGCGACACCGGCATCGTCGAAAAACTCCTGCAGGAAATACTCGTCGACACCTGAGGAGACGAAAACATCTATGTCATCCGGCAGGATCCCGCGAACCTCCTGTGAGAGTGCGGCGAGATCGCCGGAATCGAGGCGAACGCCGCGCACGTCGATATCCAGTTCCTGGCAGAGGTCACGTGCGGTTTTCGCCCCGGCGACCGTATCGTACGTGTCGATCAGCAGTACTGTCTCCTCGCCGTAGACCTCGGTAAATGCCTCGAAGGCGGCTCGTTCGCTCGGGAAGCTCTGGATCCACGAGTGCGCCATCGTTCCGTAGACCGGGATGCCGAACAGTGCCCCGGCGGCTTCGTTCGAGGTGCCGTCGACGCCCCCCACGTAGGCGGCACGGGCAGCCTTGACACCGGCATCCGTCCCGTGGGCTCGTCGGCTGCCGAAATCGACGAGCTGCTGGTCGTTACCCTCCCGGCGGACGACGTCGCGCATACGGGCGGCTTTCGTGGCGATCAGGCTCTGAAACCCGATCTGATTGAGAAACAGCGTCTCGAACAGTTGCGCTTGGTCGATCGGTGCTGTTACCTCGAGGAAAGGTTCGTTCGGGAAGACGGCGGTTCCTTCGGGGACAGCACGAACATCGCCGGTAAATTCGAAATCCGCCAGGTACTCGAGGAAGTCCTCCGGAAACCCCTCCTCTCGAAGGTAGGTGAGCTGACGGTCATCGAACGTGAGGTCCTGGAGGTAGGCGATAGCTTGTTCGAGACCGGCGGCGATGACGTACCCGCGGTTTTCGGGTAAAGACCGGTAAAACAGTGAGAACGTTGCCCGGGGAGTGTGTCCGGTGTCTCGGTATCCCCGGAGCATCGTCAGTTCGTATCGATCGGTGAACAGGCCGATGGTGTCCGGCGAAAGGTAGCCGAATCCGGCGGTTGCATCAGTCCCCATATCTGTGGGGCTCGTTATCACAAACCAAGTATCTGGTGTCGGGTCCGCGTCGAAGGAGTGGATTTCCTCCCCGACAACCCTCCGCGACCACCAAAGTGTCGCCTCACCCCCCAGACGTGTTTTGTCGACGAGGGGCAATGTCCCATCCGACGCCGAAGGAGAGAGACCAGGAGGAAACCGAGTGCGACAGCAAGTACAGGGGACTCGTCGGACGGTCGTAGAACGCCAGAATCGCTGCGGCCACGACGAGGGCTCCGGCTGCCGATTATTCGAGATTGTGATCACCCGTTCTGGGTCTCTCAACTGTGTCTGTACGGACGGCTATAGTAGCGTTTGCAACTGATTGCACATCCGATCGCACGACCGCGTGCGATCGTGTGAGTGAAGACTTGCAAACGCTACTATGGTTCGCGACGGTCGAGCCGGTACAATACTCTCTCCCGGCAGAGTACCGGTCACTCCTCGTCCTGGAGGGACTCGAGCCGTTGCTCGAGGTCGTCGATCGCGTCCTCGACGCTCTCGCGTGCCTGGTCGCTCAGTTCTTCGGCCTCACTCACTGCCTCGTCGAAGGCGTCACGTACCCGCTGGACGGCCGTATCCACGTCGTCGGAGTCACTCATAGTCCGGCCGTTCCCACTCGCGTTGATCAGTTAGACCTGACTACAGTTCCTAAGCTGTGATAATTTCACCATCTTTCATTTGTATTGGAGTTGCCGTTGTAGTAGAGATGACCGCGCTTCAGGTAACGAGTCCGGCGTTTGCAAACGGTGAGCCGATTCCGGAGCGGTATGGCTACACAGCCGAAAACGTGAATCCAACCCTCGAAATAGAGGGCGTACCCGAGGAAACCGAGTCGTTGGCGTTGGTGATGGACGACCCGGATGCTGTCGAGCCGGCTGGCAAGATCTGGGATCACTGGCTGGTCTGGAATATCGATCCGAGCACCTCGACGATCCCCGAAGACTGGGACGCGTCTGAAGCTGTTGAGGGACGCAACGACTTCGGAGAACGCGGGTACGGCGGGCCGAATCCGCCGGATCGCGAACACACGTATCGATTCCGCCTCTTCGCGCTGGATCAGCGACTCGATCTCGACGCGAATGCGACAAAGGACCAACTCGAATCAGCGATGGATGGGAAGGTCATTGCCGAGGCGCAACTGGAAGGAACCTACGCCCCGTGACCACCGACGGAAACGAATCGACTCCGTGGCCTCCGTCGTCACGATATCCTCCAGACATCGAAACGAGACGGTCTCGACTCACGAGTCAGTTCCCAGTACTGGCCGACGAAGGGGCCCGCATCCGAACGTCGAAGAAACCGCAGACCTCACAGCCGACTAATTTGTTCGGACGAGACAGTGATTCCAAGCGACTGAGAATAACTCCCAATAACAATAGTGCCGCTCGACAACCTACTACCCGAAAACAGATGAACAAGAATGTCGGCGGAATAGATCGAACTGGGCGTATCGTCATCGGTATCATAGCGGGGATAGCCGGTATTGCCGCCCTGTTGGGCTACTGGGGTGCCGGGGCCGTCATCGGCGGCGTCGCGCTCGTGGTTGGCGTGATCCTCCTCGTGACTGGCACAACCCAGAAGTGTCCGATCAACGAGGCTGTCGGTATCGACACTACTGAGCGGGGGAAATGATGTGACTCCCGGTAGGTCCGAAGGACAGGGAATCTCTCCTGACGATAGCTCATCACAGTCAGTAGCCATCGACAGTGTGAGAGATCGACGTCGAACACGGACACGCCGGACGGGAATCCCGTATCCAACATAATGGATCATCAACACGTCGTCGGCACACTGCCAGCGTTTGTCGCCCTGGACAGTTCCCCGGTGCTCGCGGGGCAGCGGCGGGGGACGAGTATTCAGCTCGACGACACATATTTCACCGGGCAGTTACGAGCGTTCGAGGCGTTCGACGCCGATTCCGAAGAACGCTCCACCCCGGGTTTCGCGGAACGACCACAGGACCTCCGAGAATCGTTGCAGAGGTACAGGCAAATTGAGATCGATATTGATTCTCTCACGGAAGCGGATCTCTGGACCGCGTCGACTCGGTTCCGCCGGGAATTACGACGAATCCCGGAAATCGACTTTCTGAAGCGTCAGTTCCCCGGACGGTGTTTCGTCGTCCCGGAATGGCTGCAAAGCGGAGACCGTCTCCACTACGGGGCGCGCGTCTATTTCTTCGGGAGTGAAGAATCCACCACGCCGGAAGACGTGATTCGAGAAAACATCGATGGGATTCTGCACGACTCGTCGCAACAATTCGAACGGTATCAGGGTCGGTTACACGGCTATCCAGACTGCTGTATCGAGTTTTATCACGAACGCTCGGCGACCGCTCCATCGCCCGAATGGCGCTCGATCGAGCCGTTTGCTGACCGAATTGCCGACGAGTCGCTCGGAGATGGCATTGCTGTCTCTCTCGACGAGGTGTTGCCACGGTTCTCCGATTGGGAGGGTCGTTATGCATTCTTCGCTCGGGAATTTTTCCCCGAACCGGGATGCGACACTGCGCGGACCCACGGCCAGGCGATCTACGACGAACTGTCGTCTGCGGAACCCGTTCAACTCATCGAGGATCATTTCGGACTTACGTTCGGCTACAACTATCTCGTCGCCCGAGCAGTCCATACCGGCGGCTCGTACAGGCCGACACCGGGAGATCTCGGACAGGAGCATCTGATGTTCTATCTACCGCTCCGGGAGTTGGTGACGATGCCCCGATATTCGTGATCACCGATACCAGGACACAGGCTGTGTAGGACGTTATAGCGATTCGATCAACGGCAGTCGAACACAACGGGGAGATCCAGGATCAGTTGTCCAGTTCGGTCGTTGCTCGCTGATTCCCGCGATACAAGAAATTAGAGCAAGCGTATATGTCCGGCCCCGCTAGTTCATAGTGGACATGTCACGTCTTTCCTTCACCGAACCAGACAGACGAACCGTACTCAGATCCCTCGGTGTGCTTTCGGCCGTTGGGCTGACTGGGCTGGCCGGCTGTGGTGGCGACGGCAACGGCGACGGTGCTGGTGCGATTCCGGGAAGTGAGTATCCGGCCGTCGACGAGTGGATGACTGAGACGGATATCGGCGATGCGGACGATACGTACGAGGGGGAAATCGTGGATCTCCGCGACGAGAGCGATGTGACGATAGATGTCGGCGCAGAGGGCAATGGCGACGGGTTCGCGTACGGCCCATCCGCAGTGGCCGTCTCGACCGGAACCGAAGTTCTGTGGGAGTGGACCGGGGAAGGAGGCCAACACAACGTCGAAGCCGAACCTGACGATCAGCTCGGCGAATCCGACTACGAGTTCAGTTCCGGGGAGGCAGTCGAGGGGGACGACATCGAATACTCACGCACGTTCGACGACTCCGGAATCGCGCTTTATCACTGTGAGCCACATCTGTCGCTCGGGATGAAAGGGTCCATCGTCGTCGACTGATACTGTCATACTGATTACTCTCGTCGTTTCTCGCCGAGCGCTGTCAACGGGGGTGACGTTCGGCGGTAAACAGTGAGAGTAATCAGTATCAGAGAGCGGTCCAACACCCACAATATCCCAACGGGAACCGCACTCACCAGAGCGGAGAGGGTATCAACCTTCGCTCTCGAGTAGCCAGCCGAAGCGTTTCTCCCAGAACTCCTCGCTTCGGGGTTTTTTGCTCCGGCCGTGCGTCTTCTTGTCCCGAATCTGGCGTTCCAGGACGTCCCGTGCCTCGTTGATCGCGTGATTCGCGCCGTAACCCTCCCCGGAAGCGATGTACAGCCCCCGGTCGGTATGGAGACGAATCCGGGCGAGCAAAAGCGGCGTCCCCCGGCGTTTCTCATCGTGCTTGTGGAGGTGAATCTTGGCGTCGAGGACGCTCATACCGTGATCCCTGTCGTCGAATTTATCGACCATCGCGACGATCTCATCGTAGCTCATATCGTCTACCAGGTCGATGCCGTAGACCTGGACACCCCGGTTCCCGCCCGCCTCCCAGGTGAGCGCGTCGAGAACGTCGGTCTTCGTGACGATTCCGTCGGGAGTTCCGTCTTCGGTGACGACCAGTGACGACGCATCGATCTCGAGCATCTCATCGGCGGCCTCGTCGAGCGTTGCCGCCGGGGTGATCGTCCGCACCGGCGAAACCATAACGTCCCGCACAGGGAGGTCCAACAGTCGTGCGAGCTCCCCCTCGCGGGCACCGTACCCACCACCTCGGGCACGACCAGCACTGGCGGAGATATCCCCGCCGAACGAGTCGACACCCGCTGCGTCGCCGGATTGACTCTGTTCCGTGGCTCGGACGGTGAAATCCGTCAGGTCGTAGAGACTCACGATGCCGACTGCGGAATCATTCTCGACGACAGGAAGGTGGGTGATCCGCTGTTCACGGAAGACGTGAAGTGCTTCTCCGAGCGTCGAATCCGGATCGATCGAAATGAGGTCGCTACTGGCAGCTTCGGCGACAGTCGCTGCATCGAGGAACGGCTTGACCGCCTCGAGGATCCCATCGACTGTGACGACGCCGATCAGCTCTCGTCCCTCGAAGACGGGGAGCAGATGGGAGTCGCTGTCGATCATCAGCTGTGCGACCTTCCGAACGTCTTCGTCGGGAGCGAGTCGGGGACGTGCCATACCAACGAGCCGAGCTTTTCGTTCGGCTGGTGGTGGGAGGTTGCAAGCTGTCGTCTTGTGACGACTCCTTCGAATTCATCGCCGTAGACGACGACGCCCTTGACGGTCGGATTCTCGAACGTGCTGGCGAGCTTCGAGACGCGAGTCTCCGGGGACAGTTCGACGTAGTCGTCTGAAACGATGTTTGTAATGTCCATAGTAGGTGTCTCTCCGTTCCGGTTGGCTGCGCTTCACTGCAGATGGATCTGTACTGCCAACAAGCGATATTCGTTGCCGTCTCACAAAGACCCGCCGACTATTCTTACCATCTGAAAAACGTCTATATGAGGCCTCGGCACTCACGACTCACGATCTGTCCATAGTGAATGTGTTTAGAGCGACTATAGTGCCCACTCGTCGTGTTACTGTCCGTCCAGCATCTGGATGCCGCGTTCCACAACCGCCTCGGTCACGAAGAGACTCGTCTCACGCTGGAGTGCTCGCATACGGGATGCCGCTTCGTGTCCGTCGAGCAACCCGCGACCATACCCGAGCGCGATGACGCCGATAGAACCGCGTACTTCGACGCCCGCGTCGGATGCTGTCTCTCGGGCGGCGAGGTCGTCGGTTAGAAGAACAACTCCCCGCTCTTTTGCGACCGCAATCGCGGCGCGTTCTCCGGCGTCCAGTTCCTCAGTTCCGACTCGGCTTTCGTCGGCTTCGACGAGTTCGTACGAGAGGTCGGCCAGCCCGTCCGGAACACCACCGGCATCGACCTCCTTGTGAACCGTCTCTGGAACGAGGAGTGTGTCAAACGTCGCGACCAGTTCGAGCGAGTCGATCTCGGCGAGGTGAATGAGCGGTCCTGCGTCCGCGACAGCCGCAAGCGTCACGCGTTCAAACCCCAGTCGACGTCTTCCTCGACGACCGCACGCTCTCGCTCCGCTCGCTCGACTTTCGTCCGACCGACGTGCTCGATGGCTTCCTCGCGGTCGAGTTCCCCATCGAGGTACTGTGCGAGCACGAGGTCCTCCCACAGGTCTTCGAGCCCGCGTTCGAGTGCCCGCTCGAACACTTCGGATTCCGGAAGGCCGCGGGCCTCCGCGATTTCTCGAACACGGTCGGAAATTTCGGCGGCCATACCGTGTGATTGCTCGGCAACGTTCTTAAATCCGTGTCTACCTTCTATGCGGGAGCCTGACCGGGGTCTATGTCTCCCGTGACCACAACCAGATTACGTCAGAGATACCCTCTACCGCCAAAAATAGTGGCCTCTGCACTCATAGGGTTCGTCGTCGCCGAGCGCCACCCCGGCTCGGAACGGTGCCGTCGTCATCGGCCACCTGTGATACGAAAGCGGTTTCAAAGAACGTTCCGAGGCCCGTCGCCGCAGTTGCTGTGCTATACGACTCGGGCGAACGCGAGCGTCCCGCTGGTTCGCTCGACGATCGCACGGACTGTCTGGCCCTCGCGCGCACCAGTGACGAAGATCGTGAACTTCCCCTTCTCGGCGACGCCGTCGCCCTTCCGGCCGGTGCCGGTGATCTCCAGTTCGTAGGTCTGGCCCTCCTCGACGGCCGGGCCGGATTGCGATTGCGTCTGTGCGGCGCGCTTGGCAACAGGACGGAACGCCCCGCAGGCCTCACAGCGGAGCATATCGACGCCGTCCTCGGTGACGAGGCGGGTGTCCGGCAGGCCACACTCCGAGCAGAGGACGTATTCGGTGATATATTCGTCAATCGCCGCCTCGAAGTCCGAGACAGTAAAGGAGCCGTTGTACCGCGCGCGGTCGTCCTCGAGTTGGCCGCTGGTCCCGAGTTCGCCCTGGATGTTCCGGTGGACGTGTTCGACGTCGCGGCCGAGCGCCTCGGCGATGTCGCCGAGGTTCGTCAGTCGGGTGAACGCCCCGTCGGTCTCGCCCGCGGGGTCGGGCACGTCGAGGCGCGATTGCTCCTCGTTCCGCTCCGGGAGCGAATCGAGCGCCCGATCGAGTGAATCAGCGTAGTCCATATAGGAAAGAGAGGATGGGCCCGTATAGCCGTTCCGTGTCACGGATTCGCGAGCGGGAGGATGGAGGTTATGGGTCGCCCTCGATCGCTGCCGCGATTACTCTGCCCCGTCGCGCTTCGCTACAGCACGCTCCCGTGCGGCCGCGACGACGAGCGGGAGCGTGATCGTCGCGTCGCCGACGACCGTCGCGTTCCGCGCGGAGCGTTCGAGTTTGCCCCACGAACGCGCCTCGTCCAGCGTCGCCCCGGAGAGGCCGCCGGTGTGGTCCGGATCCATCGTCAACTGGACCGCGTAGTCGTACGCGTCGGGGATCGTCAGCATCGTCTGCAGCACGTAGTTCTTCGGGACGCCGCCGCCGACGACCATCGCCCCCGCCCGCTCGGCGTCGAACGCCAGATCCGAGAGGTGGGTCATATCGCCGAGCGCGTCCAGCCCGAACTCGGAGGTCTGCGAGTAGATCCACGCCTGGATGCCGAGCACGGAGTCCTGGATCGCCGGGCAGTAGATCGGGACGTCGTGTTCGTAGGCCGCAGCGGCGATGCCCGGATCCTCCGCGACGTCGCGGGCGTCGTTCTGCTCTGCGTTCGCCCGCCCGAGTTCGGCGGTGAACTCCTGGATCGACACGCGACGTTCGACTTCCGGGAAGACGTTCTCGCGGAGGTGCGTCTCGAACAGCGCGAAGTGCTCTTGGGGGAGATAGACGTTGTAGATCCGGTCGACGCCCTCCTCGCGCAGGTGTTCGTCGTGTTCACGGACCGTCGCCGCCGAGTCGATGTCGCTGGCCTCGCCCGCTGGATGATCCTCGTGGGGATCCGCCCGGCCGTGATGGTGTTTCCCGCCGACAGCCTCGATCGCGTCGTGGGTCAGGTTCGCCCCGGTCGTCACGAGGGCGTCGATGTGGCCGTCGCGGATCAGGTCCGCGACGATCGCCCGCATTCCGGTGGGGACCATCGCGCCGGCGAGGCCGAAGAAGTTCGTCACGTCCTCGTGGGCGAGCATCTCGGCGTAGATGTCGACTGCGCGGTCGACGGTCGCCGCGCCGATCCCGGCCTTGCCGTACTCGGTCGCCAACTCGCCGACACTCATCCCGGCCCGGACCTTCGCGTGCCCGATCGGGGCCTCGTGGAACTCCTCGCGGTCCGGTCCCTCGTGACCGCTACCGTCCTGTGTCGCCTCGTCGGGGGCGTCGTCGCTCATACCCCCTCGTCGGCGGTCCGATCGGTTATGTGTCGCGGTCCTGCGGCGACGTTGCCCGAAGAAAGAACGGTAGCTAGTCGGCGACCGTGCTCACGTCGGCGCCGACGTCGGTGAGCACCTCCATCCCGCGGAGCGCGACGGCGACGAAGCCCACCTTCGAGACGATGTCGAGGTACGTCAACACGAGCGCCTCCGTCTCCGGCAGCAGGAGGCCGGTGCCGGTCGGCGCGAGCAGCCATACGACCGGGTACAGGGTCCACACGATGACCGTGAGGTTCCGCAGGGTCGTGAACGTCCCCGAGACGCGGGAGGAGTCGAACGACGCCCGGCGCGGCAGCGTCACCATCAGCAGCCACACGAGGCCGAGGTAGGCGACGACGCCCAGGCCGAAGAGCGCAAAGCGTGTGACGCCGCCGGTCGCAGTCGCGGCGATGCCTGCCAGGACGACGACCGCGTCGACGGCGATCAGCGCGCCGAGGACCCGCTTCCCCGACCGCGCCAACAGGCCCAGATACAGGACCATCAGCGGCGTCGTCAGGAGCCAGTCGATGTAGCGGACGATCTCGATTTCGGTCCCGCCGACGGAGACGAACCCGTAGCCCATCGCCATCAGCAGGTACGCGACCGAGGCGATCCCGGTGATGCCCGTCAGGACGGCCGTGAGATCACGGGTCTCCGATCCGATCAGGAACCGGTAGGCCGACGGGAGCGTCCCCGCAGTCATCCCCGCGAGGCCGACCCACAGCCACAGTGTCGCGTCGAACTGCATACTCACTCACCTCCCCCGCTGCCGTCGAGGTCCCACGATTCAGGGGCGTCGGCGCCGTCAGCGCGCAGTTCGACGTCCGAATCGGTGTCGCTCCCGAACTCGAAACCGGCGTCGTCGCCGTCGTCGCCGGTGGCAAGTTCGTCGCCAACGCCGTCGGTGGAGCCCAGTCCGTCACCGACGGTCCCGCCAGCGGTTAAATCGCCGCCGGTCAGATCACCGCCGGCCTCTTCGGGGACCCGGAAGTCCTCGAGTACGGTCCGGAGTTCGCGTGCCTGTGCCGTCAACTGTTCGGCCGCGTCGCTCACTGTCGTCATCGTGCTCGTCTGTTGTTGGGCCGCGGCCGCCGCGTCGGCCGCCTCGTCGGCCGTCTGGTCGCCGATGGCCGCGACATCGTCGACGCGATCGACGACGGCAGTCGCCGAGGACGCCTGCTGGGCCGTCGCGTCGCGGATCTCCTGAATCGACTCGTCGGTCTCCTCGGCGGCGTCCGCGATGCTATCGAGCGCGTCGATCGCCGATTCGACCGTCTCGACGCCGCTCTCGATCCGTTCTCTGGTCTCAGTCATCGCCGCCGTCGTCTCGCCGGCGCGCGACTGGATGCGCTCGATGCGATCTTCGATCTCGGCGGCGGAACTCGCTGTCTCCTCGGCGAGTTCCTTCACCTCGTCGGCGACGACGGCGAACCCGGCCCCGTCGGCACCGCCGGACCCGTTGCCGACGCGGGCAGCCTCGATCGACGCGTTCAATGCCAGCAGGTTGGTCTCCTCGGCGATGTCGCGGATGACCTCGACGACTTCGCCGACGGCGTCGAGTTCCTCGGCGAGTTTGGTCACCTCCTCGGCGGTCTCCGCGGTGGTCCGCTCGACGGCGTCCATCTCTTCGAGGGCGCGCTCGGCGTACGCACCGCCTTCCTCGCCGATCGAGGCGGCGCGTTCGGAGGCCTCCGCGACCTCGTCGACGGTCGCGGCGATTTCCTCGGCGGACGACGAGAGGGCGTCGACCTCCTCGGAGACGTCGTGCAGCGCTTCCGTCTGCTGCTCTGCGCCGGCCGAGATTTCGGTCGTCGCGTCGGTGACCTGTTCGGAGGCGTCGGTCACCTCGTCGGCGCCGTCGTCGACCCGCTCTGCGGCGGTGACGACGTGCTCGGAGAAGGCTTTGACCTCGGCCATCGTCTCGGCGACCGCATCGAGCATCTGGTTGAACGAGACGGCGATGTCGCTCATCGCCTCGTTGTCGGTGTCGGTGTCGAGTCGCCGGGTCAGGTCGCCGTCGGCGACCGCGTCCATCACGTCGCCGTACTCGGCGGCGGTCGCCTCCAGCGCCCGGTTCTTCTCTTCGATCTCCTCTTTCCGCCGTTCGGTCTCCCGGATCTGCGACCGGAGTTCTCCACGCATCTGATCGAAGGAGCCGTACAGCGTCCCGAACTCGTCGGTCCGCGTCGTCGAGAGATCGACGTCGAGGTCACCCTTCGCCATCGCGTCAGCACGTGCTGCGAGGTGCCGGAGCGAGACGATGGTGTTCGACCCGACGACCACGCCGACGAAGGCGAGACTCACGAGCGCGAGCAGGATGAGCCCCACCACCGAGGAGGTGATCTGATCGCCGAGCGCGAACGCCGCCGCACGGTCCGTCCGCACGACCACCGTCCAGTCGTGGGACTGCATCCCGGCGCCGGCCACGAGCAGGTCGCCCTGCTCTGCGAAGCCGCCCTCGGAGAGCACGCCCGCGTCGCCCTGGTAGTCGGTGAGGATACGCTCCCCGTTCGGGTGCGCGACGATTTGCCCCTCACCGTCGACGACGACCGTCGAGCCCACACCCGCGGAGTCGGCAAACGACTGGGTGTGTGCCTTGAGGTTGATCATGTAGATCAGCGCCTTTCCGTCTGCCCCCTCGACCGGCGAGATCACCGACACGACCGGGAAGTTGACGACCTGAACGGTGAACGGCGACGTGACGTACGTGTCGTCGTCTGTCTCGAACGTCGGCGGGTCAGTGGCGAAGGGCGCGCCCTCGTCGCCCGGGTTCACGCCCTCCATCGTCTCCATCGAGCTTGCTTCGATCGTCTGCGACTCCATATCGTAGTAGTGGACTGCCACGACTCCCTCCGGCAACGCATCGTGTTCGGCTGTATGTCTCAGATGGTCCGATATCGCCTCCGTATCCCCACTTTTGATCACGTCCCGGGTGGAGTGAAGCCGAATCTGCCCCTCGATACCGCTCAGCCACGTATCGAGTTCCGCGGCCCGCGTCTCGGCCGACGTGCGGAGGTCGGTCTCGACCTCGTCCTGCAACGTCGCTGACGTCTGCTCCTGGACGACGAACCCGAACCCCACCACGAGTGCGACGACCGCGAGCAGCGCCACGCCGAGTTTTGCCCCGTAACTCGACCGAATATGTTCGAACGGGTCTGATCTTGGCATCTGAGATTTCCTTGCCAGACCCGAAGTAAAAATCCGACTCGCCGATTATCCGACGTGATAATCGTCGGCCAGTAGATATATTATCGCGTCTCGGTGGTGGGATCGAGAGGGCGTCCCGGCCCCCGCTGTGGAAAGCGAACGCTTTCGGAGCGCCACGAGCGACCCCCGTCCGCTGGCGGCGTGTCGCGGTCGGTCAGAGCCCGGTTGGGTGAGAGAGGGTCGTCGTCTCGACACCCCACTCCGAGAGCAACTCACCCAGCTGTTCGACCCCGAAGGTCTCCGTCGCGTAGTGGCCGGCGAGGAACACGTTGATTCCTGCCTCCCGTGCCTCGTGGTAGACCTGCTGTTTCCCCTCGCCGGTAACCAGGGCGTCGACGTCCGCGGCGACCGCCTCGTCGAGCCAATCGACGCCCGATCCGGTGACGATAGCGACGTCTTCGATCGTCTCGGGCCCGAAGTCGAGTACCTGTGGTTCCCGTCCGCCGGTATCGAGCCCGGCCAACTCCGAACGGAGTTCCGCGACGGTGTACGGCTCTGTGGCCCGTCCGCGCTGCCCGATCGTGACGGGACCGAGCGTCCCGAACGGCTCCTGAGCGTCGAGGCCGAGGTAGTCTGCGAGTCCTGCGGCGTTGCCCAGCGACTCGTGGCCGTCTAAGGGGAGATGCGAGACGTACAGCGCGATGTCGCTCTCGATCAGGGCGGCGATGATGTCGTACTCGCGTCCGGTGACCCGGTCGAGACCGCCCCAGACGAGGCCGTGGTGGGTGACGAGCAGATCCGCGTCCGCGTCGGCGGCCGCCTCGATCGTCGCCGCGGCAGCATCGACCGCGACGGCCGCTCGGCCGACAGTGCCGGTCTCGGGGCCGACCTGCAGGCCGTTGGCGCTGGCGTCGACGTCCGCGTACGCGTCGGTGTCGAGCCGATCGTCGAGTCGCTCCGTGAGCGTCGAGAGTTGCATACGCCACCGTCGAGCGCCCAGCGGGTAGATACTTTCTGTCGACACGTCCCCCGGCTAGCGCCTATACAGAGGTTTCATTGCGGAGCCGTCCCCACGTCCAGAGAGGATGTCCCTCGAAGAGTACGGCGTCGCGATGGATGACGACGAGATCGCGCGGTGCCTGGAGTCGATGGGGGCCGGGACGCTGGCGTTCGGCGACGAGCGCGGGGGGTACGCGATCCCGATGTCGTTCGGCTACGACAGCGTCAACGACCGGTGCATCTTTCAGTTCTCCTTCGGAGAAGACAGCCGGAAGGCCGCGTACATCGAGCGGGACAACCGGGTGTCGCTGTCGGTCCACGAGTGGAACTCGGTGACCGACTGGCGGAGCGTCGTGGTACAAGGTACTCTCGAACCCGTCCCCGAAGAACGAAACGCCAAAACCGCAGGAATCTTCGCGGCCCGCCAAGATCGCGTCGCTGGACGTGTTCAGGCGTCCCTACGACGAACTGGAGTTCGAGTGGTACGAACTCCAGATCGACGAGAAGCAAGGTCGACAGAGCGTCCAGTAGGCGGCCGATCGCTCACTCTCCTGCCGCTGCGTGGGTGTAGACGAACTCCCGACAGAGCTTCGCCGCCAGCGACGCCGCCTGTCCGTCGTCTCGGTCGTTGACCTCGACGACGTCGAAGCCAGCGGCGTGTGGGGCGACGGTCCGGACGACGTCGCGCAGCTCACGCGGGGTGAGCCCGAACGGTTCGGGGTGCCGGTCCCCGGCGCGAACCCGGGGTCGGCAGCGTCGACGTCGACGCTCAGGTACGCCGTGCGGCCGTCGAGACAGCCCGCGAGATCGAACTCGGGGACGGCTTCGGGTGCGACGACGGTCACGTCGTCGCCGTCCGCGCGGTCCCACTCCTCGGGTGATCCCGTCCGGGCCCCGAGGATGATCGCCTCCTCGACGCCGGCTGGCGCGGCGGCCTCCTCGGTGTCGCCGCCGGTCTCGGCCGCTTGGTCGCTGTTGGTCGCCGGTCCCCGGGTGTCGTTCTCCGTAACGCCCTCCAGGTCGTCGAGAATCCGCCGCGTGACGGTGGCGTGGCTGTACTCGTTGCCGTCGAGGTCGGTCCGGAGATCGAGATGCGCGTCGAGACAGACGAAGACGTCCGGGTCGACGGCGCCGACGCCGGCCGCGGTGACGGTGTGCTCCCCGCCGAACAGCACCGGGACGGCGCCGTCCCGGACGATGTCACCGAGTTCGCCCGTCAGCCACGCGAGGTACTCGGGCGCGTCGTCCCAGGCGCGGACGTCGCCGTGATCGTGGACGGAACAGTCCGAGAAACGCAGGTCGGTTCGCCGGTCGTAGTCGTCGAACGGCCGGGCGAACCGCCGGATCCGCTCGGGCCCGAACCGGGTTCCGGGCCGAAACGAGGTCGAGAGGTCCAGCGGGGCGCCCACGACGACGTACGCGGCGTCGTCGCGCCGTGCGGTCGCCCCAGGGAACATCACCGATCAGACGATCTTCCGCTGGCCCTCGTACTCGAGGTACTCGATCTCGTCGTCGGGCGAGAGGTCCTCGCCCTCGGGGATGCGCATCGTGAACGTCTGGTAGGTCTCCAGGTCCATAATCTGGGCGTCGTCGTCGGTCACAGAGACGACCTGCCCCTGCTTGCGCTCGATGATCGGCACCCACACCTTCGCGTCGACCGGCTGGCTCAGCGAGCGCTTCTTCTCGTCGAAGACCCCTTTCCCCTCGACCCGGGCCTTCGCGCTCCCGTGTTTGCCGGGTTTCGCGGTGCTGTAGGCGTTGATTTTGCACGGCGAGTCCTCCATCATCACGTAGCTGCCTTCCTGCAGATCGCGGACCTGCTTCTGCTCTTTCGGCATACCTCCGGGTTGTCGTGTGTCAGGTATAAACGGTTTGGAAACGCGCCGTCCGCGTGTGTGACGGGCTACGCGACCGAACGGGCCGACCACCGCGATCAGATCTCGTCGGGATCGCCGTCCGAAGGGCTCGGGGTCGAGGCGCCGTCCGCCGACTGCGTCCGGTCGTCCTCCCGCCGCGCGACGCTGCCGAGGGCGCCGGCCGCGACGTTCGGGAGGCTCGCGCTGAGGAGGATCATCGCTGTCGCCTCGCCGGGCGTGTTCAGGAGCGGCAGCAGATACTCGATCGGGAACGGCAGCGGCGCGTCAGCGATGACGGAGAGTGCGACCAGCCCGGGAATGAGGACGATTCCCCACGCCATCGCCGTCAGAAGGCCGTGCCACGCTCCGTCGTCAAGCCGCCCGCTGGCGAGGTAGCCCGCGAGCGCGCTGCCGGCCAGGCCCCCAACGAGCGTCACGCGGCCGGTACCGAGAAAGACGAGCGTCTCACTGCAGGCCGCGAGTGCGAACCCGGCCGCGACGGCTCGCCACCGTGTCATACCCGTCGCTCGTTTCTCTCTCTGCATAAACGTACGTATCAAATATTCAACCGTGATAACAGGAGCGGGACCGCAGACGCCTATATCGGGCCGTAGCCGCCCGATTACTCACGACGGTCGCGCATACTCTGTCTGGTGAACTGCGGTTTCGCCCGGATACCGCGTTTCCGCCGGAACGACCGGTAGAGTGCGAAAAGCGGTGGCAGCGTCAGCACTGCGGCGACGGCCGCCGGCAGAACGCTCGTTCCCTCGAACGCGTAGAGGATCGCCGTCGACAGCGCGCCGACGGCGACGAAGAGACCGTAGACGATCCGCCGTGCGAGCCGGTCTAAGACGTCGTTTTCGTCCTCCAGCCGAACGTTGACAGCGAGGTTCCCGTTCTCCACCCGGTCGAGCGTGCGGTTCAGTTTCGGCGGGACCTCGAAGAGGGCACGCGAGGTTTCTCGGACCTGCTGGCCGCCCTCTTGGATCAGTTGCCGCGCGGTCTCCTCGTAGTAGCCTTCCTCCTGCAGGTAGTCGGTCGCGACCGAAATGAAATCGAAGTCGGGATCCAGCGTCACACAGACGCCCTCGACGACGGTGGCGACCCGGAGGATCAAGGCGAGGTTCCGGGGGAGCCGCAGCGGGAACTCGTAGATCGTCGACTCGACCTGCTCTATGATCTGCTGGACGCGGTACTGTTCGATGTCCTCTCCGCGGGCGTCGGCGATGGCCAGTTCCATCACGTCGCCCATCACCTGCCGGTCGGCGTCCGGGGAGAGCGTGCCCATCTCGATGAGCGTGTCCAGGATCGCGTCGATATCCTGGTTGGCGACGGCGAGGTAGAAGTCGATGATCTTGTTCTGGATAAACGAATCGACCGTCCCGGACATTCCGAAGTCGTAGAAAATGATCTTTCCGGCGTCGTTCACCGCGAGGTTCCCCGGATGCGGGTCCGCGTGGAAGACGCCGTCCTCGACGATCATCTGCAGGTAGACCCGCTGGAGCGTCGTCGCGAGCTCCGTGCGGTCGATGCCTTTCCCGTCCAGGGTCTCGATGTCGTTGATCTTCGTGCCCGGGAGGTACTCCATCGTGAGCACCCGCGGGCCCGAGCGGTTGTCGATCGGCTCCGGGATGAGGATGCGCTCGTTGTCCGCGAAGTTCGCTTTGATCTCCTGGAGGATCCGCTTTTCGCGGCTGTAGTCCATCTCCTGGCGGATCGTCTTCGCAAACTCGTCGGCGAGGTTTTCGAGCGAGAACGCGCGTCCCTCGCCGATGAACCGGCGGACGATCGGCAGCGACCAGCGGATCACCCGGAGGTCGGCCTCGACGAGGTCCTCGATCCCCGGCCGGCGGACCTTCACCGCGACGGGATCGCCTTCGTATTCGGCGGTGTACACCTGGCCGAGGCTCGCACCGCTGATCGGGTCGCGATCGAAGTCGTCGAACGCCTCGTCGACCGGACCGAGTTCGTCCTCGATGACCACCCGGGATTCGTCCCAGGGCGCCGGCGGGACGTCGTCCTGGAGGCTCGATAGCACGTCGACGTACTCCGGCGGGAGGATGTCCGGCCGGGTCGAGAGCAACTGCCCCAGCTTGATAAATGTCGGTCCGAGCGTCAAAAGCGTCTCCAGCAGGATCTCCGCCCGTTCGAGTTGCGTCTCGGTGCCGACGCTTCGGCTGCCGCCGAAGAGGATGTACTTCCGGCGGTCCCGCGTGTACGCGACGATCAGCGGGAAGAACTGCCGGACGACGATCAGAAACCGCCAGTACGCACGGAGGTTCACTTGCGTGACCACCCGGCGGTTACTCGTCCTCGCCGGCCGACGAGATCGGAATCGTCTGATCGGGCGCGGCCCCGCGCTTCGGCACGCGGACGGTGAACACGCCGCGATCGACCTCGGCGGACGCGCCGGCACCGGTCGCATCTGGCGGCAGCGGGAGTTCGGCGTCGACGAACAACGGTCGATCCTCCTCGACGTAGTGGAACTCCGCCGGGACGTCCTTCGCGCGCCGTGCCTCGACGACGAGTCGCCCGCGTTCGACTGTGAGGTCGGCAGTATCGGCCGTCACGCCGGGGAGGTCGAGGACGATCAGATACGCCTCCTCGGATTCGAGTAGATCGGCGAACACCGACTCCGGTAGTTCCTGAAGCGCATCCCGCAGTGCAGACATATACGCCGGTACGGGCGGCGGATCGAAAAAGGCCGCGGTTGAACCGTCCGAGATCGGCCACAAGAGATACAATGCGCTGTTCTTCAGGCCGACGATCCGTCCCGGGATTGGGAGATCCCGGCAAAGGAAAGCGCCGCTGATAATGAATACTCTCGTCTCTTCCCGCCGAACGCCGCCAACGGGGGTGGCGCTCGGCGGGAAACAGTGAGAGTAATCATTATGAACGAGGCGGGCCGTGCCGCGGCTCTTTTTGTACTCGCGCGCCACCGTCCGGTATGGACTCCCCGGACGCAGACGAGACACCACCCGATCGGCGAACGGCCGGTTTCAAAGACCGGACGCGTATCGACGCGGCCCGCCGCCGGGTTCTCGACGCGGCAACGCCACACGAACGCATAGAACGACTCTCACTCGTCCCCGCGGACGGCCGGGCGCTCGCGGAAGCGGTCACCTCCCAGCGGGCCGTCCCGGACTACCAGCGCGCGGCGATGGATGGGTGGGCGGTCCGCGCCGAGGACACCTTCGGCGCCTCCGATCGCTCGCCTGGCATCCTCCGCGTCGCCGACGACGAACCCAGTTCGGTTCCGGAGACGTCCGTCGGCCCCGAGCGGGCGGTTCGCGTCCACACCGGAAGCGAACTGCCGGACGGCGCAAACGCCGTCGTGATGATCGAACACGTAGAGCGCGTCGGCGACGATCTGGAGGTGTTCGACGCCGTGACCGACGGGGAGAACGTCGCGCCGGTCGGCGAGGACGTCGCCGAGGGCCAGCGGCTGTTCGATCCGGGTCACCGCCTCCGCCCGTCGGATCTCGGGCTCCTGAAGTCGGTCGGGATCGACCGCGTGCAGGTGTACGAGCGCCCGACGGTCGGCGTGATCCCGACCGGCGAGGAACTGGTCCAGTCCGACCCCGCGCCGGGCGAGGTGATCGAGACGAACGGGCTCACCGTCTCCCGACTCGTCGAGCGCTGGGGCGGCGTCCCGACCTACCGCAACGTCGTCACCGACGACGAGTCGGCGCTCCGGGCGGCGATCCAGCGGGATCTGACGAAGGATATCGTCGTCACAACCGGCGGCTCCTCCGTCGGCGCCCGCGACCTCCTCCCGGAGGTCGTCGACGACCTCGGCGAGGTGTTGGTCCACGGCGTCGCGCTCAAGCCGGGGCACCCCGTCGCTCTCGGGGTCGTCGAGGAGACGCCCGTCGTGATGCTGCCGGGATATCCGGTCGCGGCGATCGTCAACGCCGTCCAGTTCCTCCGACCACTCGTGAAACACATCGGCCATCTCCCGGACGACCCGCCGCCGACCACGACGGCGCGCCTCGACCGGAAGATCCCGAGCGAGCCCGGCGTCCGGACGTTCGCGCGGGTCAAACTGGACGAGGGAGATACCTCCGACGACGGAGAGCGGGGGACGACGGCGGCGGTCAGGAGGACGGGGAGCAGGACTCGCTCCCAACCGCGACACCGACTCGCGCGTCCGGGTCGGGTGTCCTCTCCTCGGTGGCGCTGGCCGACGGCTGGGTTGCCGTGCCCGAGGACCGTGAGGGGTACGACGCGGGCGAACGCGTCGCGGTCGAACACTGGGAGTGGTCGGCGTGAGTGACCGAAAGCAGTTCCGCGACCTCGTCGCTCCCGAGGTCGCACGCGAGGCCATCGCGTCACTGGACCTCACGCCCGAACCGGAAACCGTCCGACTTGCCGACGCGCGGGGACGCGTGCTCGCCGAGCGGATCGACGCCGACCTCGACGTGCCGGGGTTCGACCGCGCGAGCGTCGACGGTTACGCCGTCCGCGGGCGAGACACCTTCGGCGCCGACGAGGCCGACCCGGTCGAACTGAATCTTGTCGGAACCGTCCACGCGGGCGCCGAACCCGACGTCGCGGTCGGGGACGGCGAGGCGGTCGAGATCTCGACCGGCGCGGTGATGCCGGACGGAGCTGACGCCGTCGTGATGGTCGAGCGGACGGAAACACGTTCTGCGGGGAGCAAAGACACGGAGAACGGTGCGAGCGATGTCGTCGCGGCGCGCACCGCGGTCGCCCCCGGCGACAACGTGATGCTCGCCGGCACGGACGTCGCGGCGGGCGCCCGCGCGCTCGGTCCGGGCACGCGACTGACGCCGCGGGAGATCGGGCTGCTCTCTGCGCTCGGGATCGACGAGATCCCGGTCCGCGGGCGGCCGACGGTCGGGATCGTCTCCACCGGCGACGAACTCGTCCGACCGGGAGAAAAACTCCACAGCGAGCGCGGCGAGATCTACGACGTCAACAGCTACACCATCGCCGCAGGCGTCGAAGAGGCCGGCGGAGAGGCGAAACTCTACCCCACGCCGGCGACGACTACGAGGAGATGGAGCGGCTCCTGCTGACGGCCGCCGAGGAGTGCGACCTGGTGCTCTCCTCGGGGTCGACCTCCGCGTCGGCGGTCGACGTCATCTACCGCGTCATCGAGGAGCGCGGCGAACTGCTCCTGCACGGCGTCGCAGTCAAGCCAGGCAAGCCGATGCTCGTCGGCGAACTTGGCACGAGCGCCTACATCGGACTACCGGGCTACCCCGTCTCCGCGCTCACCATCTTCCGCACGTTCGTCGCGCCCCCGATCCGCGAGGCGGCCGGGCTCCCGGAGCCGGAGACCGCGACCGTCAGCGGGCGGATGGCCGTCCGCGAGCGCTACGGCGAGGGGCGACTCCGACTGATGCCGGCGGGCCTCGTGACAGATGCCGACGACGAGATGCTGGTGTATCCGGTGGACAAGGGCTCCGGCGCGACGACCTCCCTCGTCGAGGCCGACGGCGTCGTCGCGGTCGATCCCGACACCGAGTACCTCGATCAGGGCGAGACTGTCGAGGTGCAACTGTTCTCTCCCGACGTCCGCGCGCCGACCCTGCTTGCCGTCGGCGAGGACGATCCCGCGCTCTCGCGACTGCTGGACCGCCTCGAAAACCCCGGTTCCTGCCGGTGGGGAGTCGCGAGGGGCTGCGCCGCCTCGGTGGCGGCGTCCCGGACGTTGCCGTCGTCGCCGGTCCGGTCGAGCGCGACGTCGAGAGCGTCGACCTCGGCGGCTGGACGCGCGAGTGGGGGCTTGTCGTCCCGGACGGCAACCCTGACGGCGTCGAGGGGCTCTCGGACCTGGTCGACCGCGATCTCGCCTTCCTCAACCGCGGCGGTGACGCCGGCGTCCGCCGGAGTCTCGACGTGGCGCTCGACGATCTCGCGGCCGACCGCGACGTCGAACGCCGCGATCTCACGGAGTCGATCCGCGGCTTCGAGGTGGGAACGAAGGGGTTCGAGAGCCCCGCCCGGGCGGTCGCCCGCGGCGAAGCCGATGCCGGACTCGGGCTCCGGGCCACGGCCGTCGAACTGGGACTCGGGTTCGTCCAGGTCGGGACCGAGTCAGTCCGGGTACGCGCGAACCCCGACCGCGCGGCGAAGGCCGGGGTCGAGGAGTTCGCTTCGGTGCTCGGGACGGCAGCGGACGTCTTCGAGGGGCTCGCAGGCTACGACCACGAGCAAGAACAGAATTGAATTCGAGCGGGTCCCAGCGGAACGACTACTTGACGCTGCGGGATTCCGGTGGGATGGCTGCTGGACGCTGCCGGATCCCGGCAGAACGATTACTGGACGCTGCCGCCGTCGGCAGCGACGTTGTGGCCGCTTGGGCCCAGGGGCAGTTCGTCGAACGAGGAGACGCGGTGATCCGCGAGGACGCAGTGCCCGCGCCGCCGCGGCGAGTGCCGCTCCACGTGGATGCCGTCGAGGCCGGCGTTCCACGCGGCGCCGACGTCGCTTGCGCCGTCGCCAGCGAGAATCCCCCGACCGGGATCGGCGGGGTCCAAGCCGAGCCGTTCGATCGCGTGCTGGACCGGTGCGGGATCGGGCTTCCAGCCGAGTTCGGGCGTGCAGGTGACGAACGCGTCGAACCAGTCGCCGACGTCGAGCCGGTCGATCACTGGTTCCGCCAGAAACGCCTGGCAGTGGGTGACGACGCCGACAGGGACGTCCGCGGCGACGAGATCGGAGACGAGCGCCGCGGCGTCGTCGTGGAGATACGTCGCCTCTGCGCGGGCCTGCGGGTCCTCGATCGCGTGGAACGCCGGCCAGAAGGTGTCCGGATCGATCCCCCACGCGCGGAGTTGGGCGTCACGCGCGCCGCCGAGGCCGTGCCAGAGAATCTCGGCCTCGCGATCGGTGAACTCCCGGCCGAGTCGCTGGCCGACCCGATCGAAGGTCTCGCGGGTGTACGACCATTCGACGTCGACGAGCGTGCCGTCGAGGTCGAACAGCCAGAAGTCGTAGGGGTCGTCCTGGGACTCGGGGGACATCGGGGGGGAGATCTACGCAGGGCCGCCGTAAGTGGGTTTCGGCAGGGGGTGGCATCGGTTCTCGACACCCGCACTTGTCGCCGGGAATCGAGGTCGCTTCGAGGGTCAGTCAGATCCTCACAGTATCAGTATTCGGCGTTGAAGAGGTTCGCGAGGCGGATGTCCTTCTCGGTGATCCCACCCTCCTCGTGGCTGGAGAGTCGGATTTCGACCTCCTCGTAGCGCACGATCATCGTCGGATGGTGGAACTCCTCTTCTGCGACCTCGCCGGCCTGGGTGACGAAAGCGATGCCGCTCAGGTAGTCCCCGAACTCGTAGGTTCGGGTGATCTCGTCGCCGTCGAGCGTCCACCCCTCGGGGAGTTTCGAACGGATCTCGTCGTCGGACAGTAATTCGGCCATACATCAGGACTCGATCGCCTGCCGCATAATATTTCGCCCAGTTCGGGAACGCAGCGACGGTCCCTCGCCGACCTGCGAGAGTGGTCCCTCGAACCTGCGGGATCGATTTCCCGCGACTCTCGACCGCGGCCCTGGCGAAGCCGCACCGGTGACGGACGTCAGTCGTCGGAGACGCTCTCGAAAGCGTGTTTCGGGATGTCCTCGCGATCACCGCGGCATCGGGACTCCCCGTCGTTCTCGCCCTTCTCGTCGCCCCGCTCGGGGGCCTCCGCTTCGGTCGCCGAGACGTGGCCGCCGATGCTGTCCGAGTCGGTGATCGACTCCGCCACCGCCGAGAAGTTCTCGAACTCTGGGTCGAAAAGCGCCATCGCCGTCTGGATCGTCGACCAGTCGTCCTCGACGGCAGCCTCCCGAAGGCTCTGGGTCGGCGCCGAAAGCAACTGTCCGACGAGCGCGTCGGCCATCGACTCGACGACCTCGCGCTGCTCGTCGTTCAACTCGCCTTTCGAATCGAGTCGGGAGAGCGCGGTGTCGACCTCCCGGGATTTGATCCGCTCTGCAGATTCGTACATCGTGCTGATGACCGCGTCGGCCTGCCGCCGTTTGTAGTCCGCGAGCAGCCGTTCGAACTCCGCGTCGATCATCGCCTCGACCTCCTCGGCGGCGGCTTTGCGGGCCGCCTTCGTCTCCTCGGTCACCGATTCTAAGGCGTCCATATCGTGGACGACCGCATCCGCTACCGTCGCGGCCTCGGGGTGGACGTCACGCGGCTGTGCGAGATCGATGACGACCGTCTCGCCGGCGGCGACGAGGTCGACCGGATCGAGCAGATACTCCGAACGGCTCGTCGCGGTCACGACGAGGTCTGCCGACTCCAGCGCGTCCCGCAGCGAGTCCAGCGAAACCGCCCGCGCGTCGGTCTCGACTGTGGTCGCGACGTGTTCTGCGTGCGGGACCGTCCGGTTGGCGACCACCAGTTCGTCGACGGCGGTATCCGCGAGCGCTTCCGCGGCGAGCGTTCCCATCTCGCCGGCGCCGACGACCAAGGCGGTCGCCCCGTCGAGGTCGAGTTCGGTCGACGCGAGTCGCGCGGCCGCCGACCCGATCGAGATGGCGCCCTCGTTGATCCGGGTCTCGGTCCGCGCGCGCTCGCCGACGTGGACGGCCTTCGTCAGCCCGGTCTCCAGCGTCGGGCCGAGCGCGCCGACGCCACGTGCGGTCTCGACCGCGCGCTTGAACTGGCCAAGGATCTGGTCCTCGCCGAGCACCAGCGATTCCAGCCCCGCGGCCACGCGCATCAGGTGCCGGAGACTCTCCTCGTGGGTCATCTCGACGACCGCCTCGGGGCGGACGTCGGCGACGTACTCCGCCAGCGCGCGACGTCCAGCGTCCTCGCTCTCGGCGACGACGTAGGCCTCCGCACGGTTGCACGTCTGGAGCGCGAAGGCTTCGCTGACTCCGTCGGTGTCGAGGAGCGATTCGACGAACGTCCGGACGTCCGCGGCGGCGACGGTCTCGATCTCGTCGACGCTCGCTTGCTCGTGCGACACACGGACCCCACGGATCACTCCTGCGTCCATCGGTCACCCCCCGTTGTGTTGCGTATCACGCGTGTCGCCTCTTGGCGGGGATTGGACGTCCCCGTACGTAAAGCCTTCCAAACCTCCGGGTCGCGAACCACCGCCCGAATTGCATCACGGCGCGTCGACGGATCGAGGTCTGCGGTTCGCAACTCGGCGCGGAGTTCACCCGAGAGCGCCGCCATCGCCTCTGCCCCCTCGATCTCCGCTTCGATCCGTTCGCGCAGATACTTCGCGAGCGCTGGGCTCCGTCCCCCCGTCGATATCGCGACGCGGACGTCGCCGTCGGTGACGGTTGCGGGGACGACCACGTCGGCGACGCCGTCGCCGGCCGTCTCGCTCGCGCCGCTGTCGGCATCCGTCTCGCTCGCGCTGCTGTCGGCGCTATCGCTCGCACTGCTGTCGGCGCGGTTGACCAGCACATCCCGCGCGCTGGCGGCATCGGCGATTGCCTCGTTCACGCGGTCGTCGTCGGTCGCGGCCACCACGAGCGCCGGCGCCGCCCGCTCGATCCACTCCACGACGTCTTCGGGCGTCGGTCGCGCCCGAATCAACTCGGCGCTCCCGAACTCCGCGTCGTCGAACGCCGGACTGACGACGACGACGTCGGCCTCCGCCGCGAACCGGCGGGCCTTCCGTGCGCCGACGGGGCCGCCGCCGAAGACCAGCACCGTCTCGTCCGTGAAGTCGTGATACAGTGGGATCATCGGCCTCGCATCGCCCCCGTCACTCCGTGTTGGCCGCGGCGCGCTCGTCGAGGCGGATCCCCGTCTTCTTCAGGATCGCAGTCGAGAAAAGCGAGTCCCAGTCGTCGTCCCCGACGTCCCAGTACTCCGCCATCGTCTCGCGCACCTGCTCGATGCGGCGGTCGCTCTCGCCCTCGGAGCGGCCGTGCGTCATCGCGAAGAAGTTGTACGGCCAGACGCCCTCGTGGCGCGGGCGCTCGTAGCAGTGCGTCACAAAGGGGAGCGACGCCACCGCGGGACCGACCTCGTCGACGAGGTCGTCGGGGACGTCCCAGACGGTCATCCCGTTTTCGGTGTAGCCGAGCGCGTAGTGGTTCGGAACGACGCCGACGCGGCGGATCTTCCTCGCGCTCGAAGCGCTTGATCGTCTCGACCACCCACGCGGGATCGCGGTCGATCGCGGCGGCGACGTCGGCGTACGGCGTCGCGGTGATCGGCAGGCCACCCTGAATCTCGACGACGAGGTCGCGCTCGTCGGGTGTGAGCGTCTGCCGATCTGTCGGTGTCACGTCGGGCCCGAGCCCCGAGAGGTCGACGTCGCCGTCGGAAATCGGCCCGTCGAGGAGGAACTTCGCCTCGACGCGGAACTCCTGCTGTTTGGGCAGGTTGTACGTCTCCTGGCCGGTCTCGGCCTCGATTTCGTCGAGGACGTCCCGAACCCGCTCGTCGTCGGCAACGCTGACGACGAACCACATGTTGAGATGCGGGTGTTCGCGCTCGTAGTTGTGCGCGACCTCCCGGTGGGCGTTGACCGTTTCGGCTACTTCCTCGAAGCGATCCTCGGGGGCGTGCATCGCTACCAGCGTCGCCGTGCCGCCGATCTCCTCGGCGTTGACGAGCGCCCCGAACCGGCTCAGCGTGCCCGCCTCGTCGAGCGCCCGGATGCGTTCGAGCAGTTCCGTCGCCGATACATCGACCCCGCGCTCCCGCAGTTCGGCTGCGGCCGGCTCGAAGGGACGCTCCACGACGGGGAACCCCCCCTGGAAGGCGTTGACGACGGCGCGATCGAGTTCAGTCAGGTCCGCCGTCTCCGCGTCTGCCTCGCTCATACCGTCGAGTCGGGGTTCCGGGAGGATAAGCGTCTCGAAGGGCCGGATCGATCCCCGCCACGGGGCTGCCTGTCGCGCGCCGCTACGTCGACTCCGGCGAGAGATCGGCCACGGCCTCAAGCGGGAGTTCGATCCGGACGCGGCTGCCGGTCTCGGCTGGAGGGAAGGTCAGCCGCCCGTGGGAGTTCTCGGCGATCCACTTCACCATCCAGAGGCCGATCCCCCGGCCGTGCTGAAGCGGCGTCTCCTCGCCGGTCCGGAGCGCGCGCTTGTCGTCTTCCGGAATCGGCTCCCCGGGGTTACTGACTTCCAGAACCACCGCGCGATCGCCCTCTCGTCTGTCGAGCGAAACCGTTACTACCGGCGGCGAACGGTCCTGGTGTCGGACGGCGTTTTCGAGCAGTTCGTCCACGGCCTCACGGAGGTTCCGATCGGCCAGCAATGTGGGCCGGTCAGCTACCGACGTCGTGACGTCGACCGCGGGGTACTTCCGTCTGAGTTGCTCGACCGACGTGGAGACGACCGCCCCGAGATCGATCGGTTCGAGTTCGTCGTCGGTGAGGGTCGCCTCGACGTACCGGGCCTTCTCGGAGGTCCGGGAGATCTTCTCGACGTACTCCCGTGCGATCTCGATCCGGCGTCGTTCCTCCGGGGAGAGTCGATCCGATTCCAGCACCCCTTCAAGGTGGCCCAGAACGATGTTCGTCTCGTTTCTGATGTTGTGTCTGAGCGTCCGGTTGAGGACCTCGATCCGCTGCTCGCGGATGTCGAGATCCCGGCGCGCCTGCGAGAGGCTCCGTGCCTGCTCCAGCATCAGTCGGGCTTCCGACTGGGACGGTTCCGACTCCCGGAACTCCGCGGGCGGGACGTAGAAGGGGTTCTCACAGATCCGCCCGCGGTAGATGATCTGTTCGTGCGTCCACAGCGCCTTCCCGATCGACTCCTGGTCGAACCGGTCGAGACTGTACTGACAGAGGGTGGTGATCGGAAGCTCCGGCGCGTGGGCGTCGAACTGGGACTCGAAGTCGATGATGTGATCGAACGAGAGACTCGTGTGGAAACACCACGTGTTCTCCCCTGCGACGCTCAGCCCGTTGTATCCTGCATCGAGTGCTGCGCCCGTCGCGTCGTCGAGCGATTGGATCATCGAATCCGGGTCGAACTGCCCATTCAGATACACGTCGGCGGCGTCCTCGAGTTTGAGGTCGCCGTCGGCTAGCCGCGTTTCGACGTCGATATCGGCCATCCCCAGCGCCACCCTGACGTCGGCTTCGTCGTTGTCCTCGTACAGATAGAGGAACCGCCGCCCCCGCTGGAGCTCGTGTTTGGCGAAGGCTGCTGAGACGACGAGTTGCATCTCTCGGGAGTCGTAGAAGAGTGCGAGGTGGCGAGAGAGCTCCTTGCTGCGGAACTCCGAGAGGATCCGACTCGACTCGGGGACGCCATCCGGATTCGGCTCTTCCCGTGTCGTCGTCTCAGGATCCATATGCAGTCACACTCGCTGAAGCCGTATTTACCTTTGTTACTCAGATTTGAATGAATGCGATCGCCACCAGCATCGTTGCGGCGGGAGATGGTGTCGTCGCCGGGGGCGTTCCGGCGGCACAGACCTCTAACCGCGGGTCAGGATGGGACGCGGAACAGCGCAGGACGCTACGGGACTGTCGTCACGTCGTCGACCCCGTCGAGCGCAGTCAGGTCCTCCGCGAGCGCCCCCTGGTCGGGGCCGGCCTCGTAGTAGAATACGACGTCGAACGTTCCCTCGCGCAGGAGTTGCTGACACTCCCAGACGAACGCGTCGTCGTCGAGGGTCAGCCCCTGGAACTGGTTCGACGCGAACTCGTCGGTGTCGTTGCCGGCGTAGATGTAGGTCTCGCCCTTCCCGGCGTGGTCGGTGATGACTTCGTTCACGTCGACCGTGAGTTCCTGCAACTCAAGGTCCTCCTCGCTGGAGAGCGTAGTGTGGACGATAGCGCCGACGAGTTCGATATCGCCAGGTTCCAAAAGGTGCAGCGTCCGTTGGTAGAGATCGTCGTCGAGTGTCTCGCTCATACCCGGGAGTCGGCCGCGCCGGATAAACGGGTGGCGGTTTCGTCCGACGACGGCCCGCCGGACGGAACGCTTTTTTCGGCGCGCACCGCCGATCCGCTATGGCTATCGGTGATCTCGCCGCAGTACCGGGAACGGACGACGTCTACTACGTCGACGTTGGAACCCACGGCGTGCCGCGGTACGGCACGGTGTATCTCCTCGATGCGGCCCAGCCGGCGCTCGTCGATACGGGAACGGGCCAGAACCGCGAACTGGTGTTCGATACCCTCGACGAAGTCGGGATCGACCGCGAGGCGGTGCAGCATATCCTCCCGACGCACGTCCACCTCGATCACGCGGGCGGCGCGGGCTATTTCGCCGACGCCTGCCCGAACGCGACGGTCCGGACCCACGAGATCGGCGTCCCCCACCTCGTCGATCCCGACCGACTCGTCGCGGGCACGAAGGATGCTGTCGGCGACCAGTGGGAGTTCTACGCCGATCCCGAGCCCGTCCCGGAAGACCGGATCGAGGGACTCACCGACGGCGACGAGATCGATCTCGGCGACCGCACGCTGTCGGTGATCCACACGCCCGGCCACGCGCCGCATCAGACGGTCTTTCTGGATTCCCGCGATGACCTGCTCTTCACCGGCGACGCCGCGGGTATCTACGTCCCGGAGCGGGACACGATCCGGGAGACGTCGCCGCCGCCGCAGTTCGATCTGGAGGGCTGTCTCGCAGACGTCCGGACGATCGAGGATATCGCGCCGGAGACGCTGTGTTTCGGACACTTCGGGCCGCGGGAGTATGACCCCGAACTGCTCGAGGGGTACAAGCGGACCCTGGTCGAGTGGGTCGAGGCCGTCCGCCAGAAGCGGGCGGAACTCGGCGACGACGAGGCGGTGATCGAGCACTTCGCCGAGAACTCCGATATGATCGAGATCTGGGGCGAGCGGAAGGCCCGCGCCGAGGACACGTTGAATGTCCGTGGCGTGTTGGCCGCGCTGGATCGGGCCGGGAGCGACGACTGACGGGTCGAGGGGAGAGACGAGAAGAGACGGACGACAGGCACCGCTGCCGAGCGAGCGCAAAGAAAATGGGGTTCGTGAAGCCGGAGCGGAATCGGCTGCGTCCTCAGTCGTCGGCCGGGGCAGCGCCCTCGCCGCTTTCGACGCCGGTTCCGGGGCCGACGTCGATGCCGAGTTCGTCGAGCCGGTCGTCGGGGACGACGCCGTCGACCCACTGGCGCCGCTCGTAGTACTCCTCTTTCATCTTGTCGAGCTCACACAGCTCGCCCTCGGAGCCGCCCTGGCCGGGGACCGCCTCTTCGTGGCCTTCCACGAAGCGCCCCGGCAGCGAGTCGTCCTCGCCGTCGAAGCCGGCGAGGTTGTTGTAGTAGCGTTCGAGGGTGTAGATGCGGTCGCCCGCCTCCATCAGTTCGTCCTCGCTGAGGTCGAGCCCGGTCATCCCGTTGTACTGATCGACGTACTCGTCGATGCCCTCCGCGAAGGCGTTGAACTTGCAGATGTCGAAGGAGTCCGAGATGGCGTGGAGGTCCTGGAAGAGCGCGCACAGCTCGCCTTTGCCCTCCCACTCGGTCGGGTCGACCTTCTCCGGGATCCCGAGGATCTCCGCCGACGGCGTGTAGCCGCGGAGGTGACAGGCACCGCGGTTCGAGGTCGCGTAGCCGATGCCCATCCCCTTCATCGAGCGGGGATCGTACGCGGGGATCGTCTGGCCCTTGACGGCCAGGGAGTTGTCGTGGGCGTCGCGCGCCTCGGCGATGCGCCGGGCGCCCTGCGCGAGGAGCTCGCCCAGTTCGGAGCTGTGGTGACCGATCTCGTCGAGGAGATCGATCATATGCTCGGTGTCGCCCCACTCGAGGTCGTCGTCGAGGTCGTCGAGTTTGCCCTGCTCGGTCATCTCCATCGCCATCGCGAGCATATTGCCCGCCTCGATGGTGTCGATCCCGAGGTCGTTGCACTTGTTGATCATCACCGCGATGCTGTCGCGGTCGTCGTTCATCGAGTTCGGGCCGAGCGCGAACGCCGACTCGTACTCGTAGGACTCGCCGCGGACGTTCATCTCCTCGCCTTTGTGCTCGTAGGTGACCTCGGTCTCCTTCTTGCAGGCGACCGGACAGGAGTGACACGTCGGCTCGTCGACGAGGATGTTCTCGCGGACGTTCTCGCCGGAGACGTTCTCGGCGTCGATGTTGGGCTCGCTCGGGTCCTCGTCGGCCTCGGAGTGGGTGGAGGTGTACCGACCGTTCCGGGTCGGAAGCCCGTCCATCTCCTCGGTGAGGTTCATCAGCACGTTCGTGCCGTACATCGAGAGTCCGCCCTCGTTGGGCGCGGTGACGTCGGACTCGCGGATGAGTTGCATCGCCTGCTGGTAGCCCTCGGTGAACCGCTCGGGGTCCGCGGGCTTGGGCATCCGCGTGCCGGACTTCACGACGACCGCCTTCAGGTTCTTCGAGCCCATCACACAGCCGGTGCCGCCGCGACCGGACGCGCGGTCGTCCTCGTTGACGATGCAGGCGTACTTGGTGCCGTTCTCGCCGCCCGGTCCGATCGCCATCGCCGAGAGGTTCTTGCCGAACGCGCCTTCGTGTTCCTCCTCGAGCGCGTCCATCGTGTCGTGGACGCCGTTGCCCCACAGGTCGGAGGCGTCACGGAGTTCGACTTCGCCGTCCTCGACGTACGCGTAGACGGGATCGTCGGCCTGTCCCTCGAACAGCAGGCCGTCGAAGCCCGCCCACTTGAGTCGGGCGCCCGACCAGCCGCCGTGGTGGGAGTCGGTCACTGTCCCCGTGAGCGGGGATTTCGTACAGACCGCGATGCGTCCGCTCATCGGAGCCTGCGTGCCCGTGAGCGGGCCATTCATAAACGCGAGCAGGTTCTCCGGGCCCTCCGGATCGACGTCGGGACCCTGGTCGAACACGTATTTCACGCCGAGGCCGCGCCCACCGATGTACTTCTTCGCGTCCTCGTCGTCGATACTCTCGTATTGCACGTCGCCCTCCGTCAGGTCGATTCGTGCAACGTGGTCGTTGAATCCGCCCAGATCAGTCATAGTTAATATCCGTAGTTTACTACGGACTGAAATCAATTATGCGTTACCACGACTGAGTAACCAGAATAAGTTACGTTCGTCGGATCGTAACCGATTTTCGAAACCGTCAACAAGCGCGTATGTTGCGTCGGACCGGAGCGTGATCGACAGCCGACGGAGATTTACCGGCCCGTGGGTTACATCGGAGCAATGAGTCAACCGAGCCCCGAGAGCTACGAGCGCGGGCGGGGGATGGACGCCCACAATCAGGTGATGCGGGAGATCAGAGCCGAGAAGGACAAACACTACGATCCGCACGAGCCCACCCGCGTGTGGCTCGACGAGGACAACACGCCCGACGGGGTAGTCGACTCGCTGACGATCATCCTCAACACGGGCGGCTGTCGGTGGGCCCGCGCCGGCGGCTGTACGATGTGCGGCTACGTCGCAGAGTCCGTCGAGGGCGGCAGCGTCACCCACGATGCCCTGATGGACCAGATCGACGTGTGTCTCGAACACGAGGCCGAAAACGCCGACGAGCCCGCGGACCTGATCAAGATATACACCTCCGGATCGTTCCTCGACGAGCGCGAGGTGGGCGAAGAGACCAGAAAAGCGATCGCCGAGACGTTCGCCGACCGGGAGCGGATCGTCGTCGAGTCGCTTCCGGACTTCGTCGACCGGGAGAAGCTGGCCGACTTCACCGACGTCGGCCTGTCGACGGACGTCGCCGTCGGACTGGAGACCGCGACCGACCGCGTCCGGCACGACTGCGTGAACAAGTACTTCGACTTCGCGGACTTCGAGGCGGCCTGCGAGGAGGTCGCCGAGGCCGACTTCGACGCCGAAGACGTCGAGGCGGGCGTGAAGGCGTATCTCCTCCTGAAACCGCCGTTTCTCACGGAATCGGAGGCGGTCGAGGATATGATCTCGTCGGTCCGCCGGTGTGCCGCCGTCGACGGCTGTCACACGGTCTCGATGAATCCCACGAACGTCCAGCGGTACACGATGGTCGACGAACTGTTCTTCCGCGGCGGCTACCGCCCGCCGTGGCTCTGGTCGGTCACGCGGGTCCTCGAAGCGACGGCCGACGTCGACGCCATCGTCGTCTCCGACCCCGTCGGTCACGGCTCCGACCGCGGCCCGCACAACTGCGGCGAGTGCGACGATAGAGTACAGAAGGCGATCAAGGACTTCGACCGCCGGCAGGATCCCGCCGTGTTCGAGCAGGTCTCCTGTGAGTGTGAAGCCACCTGGGAGTACGTCCTCGACGAAGAGAGGAGCTACGGGATGCCGCTCGCGCGGTAGCGACCCCCTGTTCGATCCGGGGAGACGACGAACCGACGAGGATGGCCCTGCCAGTGACGGTGGCGACGTCGGCGAGAGGGATCTTGCTGACGAAGGTGACGTCGGCGAGAGGGATCTTGCTGACGAAGGTGACGTCGGCGAGAGGGATCTTGCTGACGATGCGGCGTCTGCGGCGGGGTGCTATCACAGTTCACTACGAGTATATCTCCTCAGCGCGCCTCTGTAGGGGTAGTCAGACGACGCAGGCGCCCGAGGTCGTCGTATCGGAGGCGAGTGCGCGACGATTTGACGAAGGAGTTACAACAATGTCCACATTCGAGCACACGATCGAGATTCACGCACCCGTCGAGACCGTCTTCGCCTTCGACACCGACCCGCAGAACTGGACGCGGACGATGTCCAGCCTGCGCGACCTCGAAATCGTCGAGGAGACGGAGACAGGAGCCCGGATGCACGCCGTCTACAAGATTCTGGGGATCGCCCAGGACGTCGAGATGGAGATGAAGATCGTCGAACCCAACGAGCACCTGCACATCTCGGTGGAAGGGTCCGGAATGGGTAGCGAGATCGATATCCACTACTCGGAGACCGACAACGGGACGCAGATCGCCCACGAGGCGACCTACGAGTTCGGCGATTCCGTCCTCGACAGCGTCCTCGAACCGGTCGCGACGCGCTACACCAACCGCCAGTTCGAGATGCATCTGGCGAACACGAAAGACATCGTGGAAGCAGAAGCAGAGGCAGAGGTGGAAGCAGAGGCAGAGGCAGAAGCCCAAGACGAGGCACGCCCCGCGGCCTGAACCGCGGGCCTCGGGCGTTCGCTACTGAGCCCTCCATTACACGGGGAGTCCCGTTTTTCCGACGGCAGTTGTTCTCTTCGAAAGACAGCGAATCGAGTTTCCGATAGGCCGCAGTCCGGTCAGGCGAACGTCGACAGCACGCCCTGGCCGTCGACGCTCCGACCCAGATCAGGGAGCGTCGCCCGCTCGGGATGCGGCATCATCACCGCGACGTGCTCGCGGTCGCCGAGGATGCCGGCGACGTTTCCGCGGGAGCCGTTGGGGTTGGCCTCGGCCGTGACGTTGCCGTCGGCGTCGCAGTACCGGAAGATGATCCGGTCCTCGGCGACGAGGTCGTCGTAGCGGTCCTCACCGATCTCGAACCGCCCCTCGCCGTGGGCGATCGGGATCTCGACGACGTCGCCCTCGTCGTAGGCGGCCGTCCACGGCGTGTCGGCGTTCTCGACGCGCAGGTGGACCGACTCACACTGGAATCGCGCGCTCGCGTTCGTGGTGAACGCGCCCGGCGTCAGTTTCGCCTCGCAGCCGATCTGGGCGCCGTTGCAGACGCCGAGAACGGGGACGCCGTCGGCGGCGACCTCGCGGACGTCCGCCATAATCGGCGAGTGGGCGGCCATCGCGCCCGCACGGAGGTAGTCGCCGTAGGAGAAGCCGCCAGGGATCACGACCCCCTCGACGTCCGCCGGCAGGCCGTCCTCGTGCCAGACCCGTTCGGCGTCGACGCCGACGTGGGCGAGCGCACGGACGGCGTCGCGGTCGCAGTTCGAGCCGCCGAAGGTGATGACAGCGACCGTCACGGTGATCGACCTCCGTGTCGTGCGAAGACGGTCGGTGTCAGTGAAGCGACCGTCACGGCGATCGACCTCCGTGTCGTGCGAAGACGGTCGGTGTCGGTGAAAGGACGCTCATCAGGCTTCTGCCACCTCGACGTCGTAATCGTGGATGGTCGGGTTCGCGAGTAGGCGTTCGGCCATCTCGTCGGCGCGGTCGGCGGCGGCCTCCGCCGAGGCGGCGTCGAGGTCGACCTCGAACTGGTCCGCCGAGCGGAGCGCATCCAGCTCGAACCCCAGCCGTTCGAGGGCGCGCTTCGTGGTCTCGGCTTCGGGGTCGAGAACGCCCCGTTTCAAGCGGACCGTCACCGTCGCGGTGTACGTCGTCATCGAATCGTAGTGCGCGGTCGTGTGTAAAAGACGTTTTGGACTGCTACGGGTATACACGAACGTGAGTTTCTCTGCGGCGAGCTCCGGAGCCGTCGGGGGCGTTACAGGTCCCGCACGCGGTCGACCGCCTCGTCGATATCGGGCGCATCGAACCACACCGCGCCGGTATAGGCGTTCGTGCCCGCCGCGTAGAGATCGGAGACGGCGTCGAGGACGTCGCTCGGGAGCGGGTCGGGCGAGCGGTCACAGAGGGATCGCCAGTCAGCGACGCCCGACTCGCGCGCTTCCGATTTGGCCGCACCGACGGCCTCGACCCAGTCGGGGTCCGTCCGCTTGTAGTACTGCCGGACGACTTCCTTCGAGACCTCCTGGCCCTGGTAGGAGAAGCGGTTCTCGTCGAAAGTGCCGACGACGTCGGCGACCTTGACCGTCCCGTCGTGGAAGAGACACTCGATCTTGCCGTCCTCGTGGACGAATCCCTGCGCCGCCGCGCGGTCGTTCAGCACGTCGTTCACCGCGAGTGCGAGATCCTCCAGGTCGTCGAGGTCGGCGATCCCGGCGATCCGGTCGGCCTCGGCCCGGGCAAGATAGCGGTCCTGCTCCTCGTACTTCGTGGAGAACTCCACGACTGGATCCGGAAGATCGACGGCCTCGTCGGGCCACTCGGCGATGTCGAGGCCGTACTCCGCGGGCGTGCCGCGGGAGCGGAGACTCGATCCCACCGGAACGGTGTTCCGGAAGACGATCTCCAGTGGGATCAGGTAGTTCTCCCCCGCCGCGTCGTGGTAGGCGTCGTAGTCGTACTCGTCGTCGCCGAGATAGGGGAGATCCGGCACCTGCGTGAGTTCGATCGCCATCTCGCGCGGGGGTTCGGTGCACTCGCCGAGCGTGATCGGACCGCGGTCGTCTTCCTCGGCCGCGTCGTCGCAGTCGCTTCCGTCCCTCTCACTGGGGGGAGACACGCCGGCGTAGTGCGTCGGGATCTCGTTGTCGGCGAGTAACTCGAAGTTGTACGCGCCCATCGTACACAGCGACGCCCCCTTCCGCGGGACGTGATCGGGCATCTCCCCCCAGTCGAAGACGGAGTACTGGTCGGTGAAGACGAACCGTCCGCGACCCAGTTCCGTGGCCGTCGGCTCCGTCTCGATGCCGAACTCTTTGACGCTGGTCATACGCCGAGTGGCGTCGCCGCAGCACAAGAAGGCTTCCACTCCCGGCGTTTGACACACCGGCCGCGAGATCGACCCGACCGGAAGCGACGGCACCGGCTCCGGTACCGCCTCACTTTTTGTCGACGGCCGCCCTGTCGCCAGTATGCGCGAGCCAGCAGGGCCGGCCGACGACGGGTCCGTTCCCGAGTTCGACTTTTCGGTCGTCCCCGAGACGGACCAGTCGTTCGAGAACGCGCTGGCGAAAGCCCGGGCAGGAGAGCGACTCACGGTCCCAGACGGGATCGAACTGCTGACCACGGGCACCGACAGCGAAGGGATCGATCCGGTGCGGAAGGAAGCGGTGCTCGAAGCGGCCGACAGACGGCGCGCAGCGGTCGTCGGCGAGGACGTGACGTTCGTCGCGAACCTGAACAACAACGTCACCACCGCCTGCAACACGGGCTGTCTGTTCTGCAACTTCAAGGACACCGCCCACCAGTTCGAGGCCGCCCACGACGGCGACCACGCCGGGTTCACGAAGACGCCCGCGGAGTCGCGGGCGATCGTCGACGACGCCGTCGAGATGGGAATCTACGAGGTGACGTCGGTTTCGGGGCTGCATCCGGCGTTCGCCCTGAACGAGGAGCACCACGAGATCCTCGCGGGCTACGGCGACCCCGAAAGCGAGGTCGACTACAAGCCCCCCGCGGTCTACGAGACGGATCCGGGAACGTACGTCGAACAGATGCGCGCGATGTCGGTGGGCGACGTCCACCTCCACTCGATGACGCCCGAGGAAGCCCAGCACGCCCGGCGCGGCACCGAGTGGTCCTACGAGGACGTCTACCGCGAGCTTTCGGCCGCCGGCCTCGACTCCGCGCCCGGGACCGCCGCGGAGATCCTCGTCGAGGAGGTCCGGGACGTCATCTGTCCCGGCAAGATCTCGACCGGTGAGTGGGTCGCGGCGATGGAAGGGGCGATCGCTGCCGGCCTCGACGTCACCGCGACGATGATGTACGGGCACGTCGAGAACGAGGCCCACCGCGTCGAGCACCTGAAAGTGATCCGCGACCTCCAAGATCGGACGGGCGGGATCACCGAGTTCGTGCCGCTCTCGTTTATCCACCCCCCTCTACGAGCGCGGCATCGTCGCCGGCGGCGCGAGCGACGCCGAGGACGAACTACTCGTGGCGGTCGCGCGCCTGTTCCTCGACAACGTCGAGAACGTCCAGTCCTCGTGGGTGAAGTTCGGCGACGAGAAGGGGCTGAAGCTGCTCAACTGCGGCGCGAACGACTTTATGGGGACGATCCTGTCCGAGGAGATCACCACGCGGGCCGGCGGCACCTACGGCGAGTTCCGCTCCTTTTCGGACTACGTCGAGATGCTGTCGGCGATCGGCCGGCCGCCGGTCGAGCGCTCGACGGACTACCGGAAAACGCGGCGACTCGATCCCGACGACCCCCCGCACGGGCCGCGACTGGGCCCGCACGCAGACGGGACGCCGCTGCTCGATGAGGCCGAACGCGGATCGAGGCCCGTGGCGAGCGCCGACGACTGATTCCGGCGAGAGACGGGCGTTTTCCCGCCGAGAGTTTCGGCGCAACTGTCCGACCTGACGACGCACCGTTTTCGACGTGACGATACACCGTTTTCCGACGTGACGACGCACCGGGATCGGGGGAAATCCGCTGCACCGATTTTGAGGAAAGTTCGATGCACCGGTTCTGAGGGAAATCCGAGACAGCAGGTCGGACGACCGGACGGAAGACGCTGCCGCTGATACAGCCGACACTTATTGATCTCGGCGGCGAACCTCGAACCGTCAATGAAGATCGCACTTCTGGGCGTCGGGCAGGCCGGCGGCAAGGTCGCCGACGCAATCTTGGACTACGAGGCGGCGAGCAGGGTCGACTTCGTCACCGACGCCGTGGCGATCAACTCCGCCAGGGCGGATCTGCTCGGGCTCAGAATGATCCCGGTGGACAAGCGCGTGCTCATCGGCCAGTCGCGCGTGAAAGGGCACGGGTGCGGGGCCGACAACGAACTCGGCGTGACCGTCGCCGAGGAGGACATCGACGAGGTACGGGGCGCGATCGACGATCTCCCTGTCCACGAAGTCGATGCGTTCCTCGTGATCGCCGGCCTCGGCGGCGGGACGGGCTCGGGTGCCGCACCCGTGATCGCTCGCGAACTCTCCCGGCTCTACACTGAACCCGTCTACGGCCTGGGAATTCTGCCCGGCAGCGACGAGGGTGGTATTTACACACTGAACGCCGCGCGATCGTTCCGGACGTTCGTCCGGGAGGTCGACAACCTCCTCGTCTTCGACAACGACGCCTGGCGGCGCTCGGGCGAGAGCCTCCAGGGCGGCTACGCGACCACCAACGGGGAGATCGCGCGACGCCTCGGCGTCCTGCTGAGTGCCGGCGAGGTGTCGGAGCCTCCGGTCCCGGAGTCGGTCGTCGACGCTTCGGAGATCATCAACACGCTCTCCGGGGGCGGCGTGACGACGATCGGCTACGCAAACTCCCGTCTGGATCGACCCTCCCGCGGGCTGTTTGGCCGGCGCGCCCCGGATCCCGACGAAACGGACGTCGTGAACCGGATCACGACCACCGTGCGCCGGGCGACGCTGGGAAACCTGATGCTCCCGGCGAACGTCGAGAGCACGGAGCGCGCACTCGTCGTCGTCAGCGGTCCACCGCAGTACCTCAGCCGGAAAGGGATCGAGGGATCGCGCCGGTGGCTGGAGGAGGCGACCGGCACGATGGAGGTCCGTGGCGGCGACTATCCGATCCCCGAATCGGACTACGTCGCGGCGCTGGTGGTTCTCTCGGGCGTCACCGACGTCCCGCGGATCAAGGAACTACAGCAGATCGGCGCGGAGACGCAGCGAAACCTCGAAGCCCGGGCAGCGGAGCGCCCGGAGGCCCTCCGTGACCTCATCTGGGGCGGCGACGGGGATATCGAACCGCTGTTCTAGCCCGCTTCGCGCGGTTTCGCTGCCGCTCTCACAGGACGGCGCACCCGACCACACACTCAAATCCGTCGCGCCCCTTCACCAGTTCGATGATGGTCACCACGCACGTGGCCGCCGGTCTCCTGCTCGCGGTGCCAGTCGCAGCCGTCGCACCACACCTCACGCTCCCTGCCGCAGTCGGGGCGATGCTCGGCGGCGTCCTCCCGGATCTGGATCTCTTCGTCGGGGTCCATCGCAAGACGCTGCACTTCCCGATCTACTACTCGATCTTCGGAGTTGGTGCCGCCGCCATCGCGGTAGTAGCTCCGGAACCGATCACTGTCGGGATCGCCCTGTTCCTGCTCGCGGCGGGCCTGCACTCGGCGTCCGACTGGCTCGGTGCGGGCGAGGAACTCCGGCCGTGGGAGCGGACCTCCGATCAGGCGGTCTATCTCCACCCGTGGCGGCGGTGGGTCCGTCCGCGTTACCTCGTCCGCTACGACGGTGCACCCGAGGACCTCCTCCTCACGGTCGTGTTGGCGGCTCCAGCCGCTCTCACGTTCGAGGGTGGCTGCGCTCGCTCGTCGTCGGCGGGATCCTCCTTGCGGCAGCGTACACGCTCGTCAGAAAGCGGGTGCCCGACTGGATCGACCTGTAGGCTCGTCGATATCGACCATCAGTGTTTCATACTGATTACGCTCACTGTTAGCCGCCGAGTGCCACCTCCGTCGGCGGCGCTCGGCGGGAAGCGACGAGAGTAATCATATCAGTCGGCCGATCCGGACGATGGCTCGACTGCGAGCGGGCCGTCGCGCCGTGCGACACCCCGGTAGCGTTCGCCGTGGACGTCGTCTGCGGTGATCGCCTCGAGAATCTGCTCCGAGACCCACTGTCCCGTGGCTGGGGTACCGTCGAAGTCGTCCCGTCGGATCGGTGCCGGGAGATAGCGGTCGTACACCGGGAGCCGTTCGTAGAGCGGAACGCCGGCCGCGTCGGCGATGCCTTCGAGTTCCGCAAGTGCGGGCCAGGCGTACTCGGGGTTGATGTAGTCTTCGGTGACCGGGGAGACGCCGCCGAGGTCGTCGACGCCGCAGTCCAGGAGGTCTCGGGTCGGCGAGAGGTTCGGCGGAACCTGCACCGATACCGAAGGCGGGAGGGCCGCACGCGCCATCGCGACGGTTCGGCGCATCGTCCGAACGGACGGTCGCTCGAAATCCGAGCGCTCGTTGGGGACGACGTTCTGCACGATCACTTCCTGGACGTGGTCGTACCGATCGTGGAGGGCCACGATGGCAAGCAGGCTCTCGGCGCGGTCGCGCCACGTCTCCCCGATCCCGACGAGGAGACCCGTCGTGAACGGGACGCCGACCTCGCCCGCCGCACGGATGGTGTTCAGCCGTTGACCGGGCGTCTTGCGGCGGGTTCCGGAATGTGCGCGGACGTCTGCTGTCGTCTCCAGCATCACGCCCATACTGGCGTTGACTGGGGCGAGCCGCTCGAAATCCGCGACCGTCAGATCGCCGGGGTTCGCGTGCGGAAGCAGTCCCTCGTCGAGCGCCATCTCACAGCAGTCCCGGAGGTAGCCGAGGATGTCATCGTAGCCCCACTCGGCTGCTGGTCGTGAATGGCGGTGTACCGTTCGTCGGGTTCGTCCCCGAAGGTGAAAAGCGCCTCCGTACAGCCGGCGTCGGCGCCGACGCGGAGCCGCCGCCGGACCTCCTCGGGTGAAAGCAGCGTCGCCTCGCCGGGCACGTCGTAGTAGGTGCAGTAGGTGCAGGTGTACCGGCAGGCGGTCGTCAGCGGGATGAAGACGTTCCGCGCGAAGGTGAGTTCCCCGGCCGCATCGACATCATCTGGCGTCACCGCCAGCAGCCGCTCGACTGCGGGCTCCGAAACGTCGACGTCGACAGGGTAGTCGTCGGCCGCGGGGAACATCGTGTGTACGTCCGGTGTCAGGGTACAGCTACAAAAACCGTCGTGCTTCCGGCGGCCTGTGCCGGGGTTCTGCGGGGATTCCAACACCGGTGGCTGCTCCCGGTCCGGCGGAGGTTATCATTGACTTCCTCCCCGCGCTGAAGCGCGAGGCTTTCTCCTCGTGCTTTTGTAAATCCCGACAAGAATCATACAATCGGACGTAATTTCGTGGAACATTTCGGCACCTCGTGGTGCCGAGAATTTCCGGATAGTTACGTTCGACAGTATCAGCATCGAGGTCTGATGGGTCGGCGATAGGAAGCCGTCATCGTCATCGTTTGCCATTTATCAGACTCATAATATGTGCTGTCCTTTAGATGTCGTTTACTCGTCTGTTGGTGTTCCTTCAGAAGAGTCGAATTCGTCGTCTGTCGCGGGCGTCACCGTAGACTCTCCGCCGGTCTGTTCAGGTTCGTCGGAATCATCTTTTGTCAGAAGGGAAGATCTTCCTTCACCGCGAGAGACTGATGGCTGATAGGTATAGAGGTAGCCGTCGTGGACCACGTAATATGCGCCGTCGTCCGGATCTTCGATGACGCTATTGTCGGTGTCGATTGCAAAGTCCACGAGTGCGCCAAGTGACGCCGCCTCGGCCCGTGGGAGGTCAAATGCTTCGTCCGGCAGTTTGATCGTCGAAATCCACTCATCAAAGTCCTCGCGCTCGTCTTCGTAGGCGAGCAATTCCTGTTCTGTTGAGGAGAGGGCAAGTCGGCCCCTGCTCCGGACTGCAACAAGACCCCCGAGGACCACGCCTGACCCGAAGAGGAGAGCAGGGCAACCAATAGTGCGTAATGGTCCGTATGTCTGCTGGACCGTTACTGTCCGAGTCGCCTCGTACTGATCGGTTATTCGTCCCTGATTGGCTGGCCGGTAGGTCCCCTGCTCCAGCGCGACTGGTAGCGTGTGCTCTACTACGTGGTCAACCTGCTGGCCGTTGACTGTTCCTTGATATCGACAGTAGCGCGGATAACTACTTCCGGTTGTCCTGGCGCATTGTCGAGTTGTTCGTCAATTACCTCTGTTCGATTTGTCGTCTCGTTCATATTGACCGAGAACGGCACACGGATCGTCTCTCCGGGCTGGATCGAATCACTGGACGTTGTTTCTAACGATCTATTGGTCTGCCAGACCACAGTCGTGCTTTCCTGATTTTCCTCGACACTCTGCAAGACGAACTGGAGGGCCACTCTCTTCAGGTCGCCACGCTCGCTCGCGTCGTACCTGAATGTGTACGTCCCGTTGAACCACGGCGAAATATCCGTAAAGTAGATCGAGCGGTTGGTGAGCGTGGTGCCGACAGGATACACGGAATTTTTCTCTGTGACAGTTGCGGAATGGTTGAACGAGCCTGTCGTCTGCCAGGAGGAGGCGATGCGCTCTTCAGTGGTGGTATTAGGACTGGCGTGGGTCGTGTAGGTGAGCCATCCGCCCACAAGCGCCAGCACGACGAGTGCAGCCACGACGACCACAAATTGCTCGTCGAGAAGCGCCCGAAGCCGAAGCAGCCAGTTGGCCATCTCGACAGACTACTACGACTCACGTATTTGTAATTGGATTCGTAATTGCTGAAAGAAAGTGTTACTCCGATTAAGGTGACCATATGTTGTAACCCTCTTCTTCCTAAATCGAGCTCTAGAGAGTGTTTGTTGTGCATAACTTTCCGTGTAGAGGGTATCCTCCTCCCGACGGAAAGCCAAAGATGAGGACAATCACTCGTCTCCCAAGTAGACCGCTCCGAAGACGAGACGTCGCTGCACTTGACGACGACCGCTTTCAGGTCAGCACCTATGGCGGTATCGTCGAGGAAGCCGAGATTCGCATCTACGCGATCAAAATCGCCGCGGGCGACACGGCCTATGCACTCTGCTTCGACGACTCACGGGAACAGTGGAAGCATCTCGCATCGGTGGACGCCGGCGACCTCGCTGCGGCCGACGAGCAACTGGACGCCGCGATCGACGACTGGGTGCAGGACAACTACGGTGGACGGTTCGAAGTTCTCAAGCCCCGATGAGGGACCGACGACTGCCGGTGGCCGGGCACCCTCGACATCACCGGTAGAGGCCCCGGACCGCCCGCCGGACGCGCGTGGCTGTGGAGACGTCCCGGTCCCGGGAGCGTCGCCGAATGCGACCCTTCCCGACGAGCGCCACGCCGACGAGGTAGAACGGCACCGCGATCAGCGTGTCGATGACGACGATAGGCGCCCACGGGTGGAACTCGTAGAGCCCCCGTATCAGGGGAGAGGGAGTACGGCGAGGTACCGGTGTTCGGTCACGAACCGCCGGTAGTAGCCGGTCTCCGGTGGCGCGTGCAGTGTCACCGTCGCGTTTGCCACACTCTGCCCCTCGACGTATAGCTCGCGTGGCTGGACCTCGACGCCCTCGCTCGCGGGTTCGAGGTACGTCACGACCGGGAGGAGCCCGCCGTTCCCGACCGCGTACGGCTGAGTCTTGGATTCGCCGGCCGGGATGACGTTCGGGCGCTCGGAGGAGAACTCCGCGCTCACGACCTCATACTCCTGGGTGCCCGCGGGCGCGACCATCGCCGCCGTCGCCCCCACGACGAGTATCGCTGCGAACGCCCCCATCACGAGTCGGCTGTCGACGCCCGTCACCCGCGACGTGACGCGGTCCCGTTCCCCGTTCCTTCCCGTGCTTGGCACGCCACTCGCCCACGACGTACCAGAGCACCGTCCCCGCGAAGAGAAGATACGCGAGGCCCCGGGTTCCTGCAAGCGCGGATAGGTCCAGAAGGATGGCGAGTTGGCGCTGGACGGTCGAGAGGATTGACTGGATGCCCTCAACGGCGGTCCCGAGAGACGGGATGACGACGACGTGACCATTCACCTGGAAAGCTGTGGCGACTATCTGGGCACGTTTGACCGGTGGTTCCTCATCGCTCTGGTCAGTGAACGGGTTCGCGTCTCCCTTCGTTATGAATCCGCGCTCCGTGTCGTCCACGACGCGGTGGGTCGTGAGACCGCCGCCTTGGAGTTCCTCCGCACGAAACACGATGACGTCACCCGTACTTACGGAGGAATCGATCTGTACGGGGACGGCTATGAATCCGTCTCCGGGTTCCAGCGTCGGGGACATACTGTCTGTCTCAACGTACCCCAAGAGGATTGGTTGGCCGAGAACGGATCCAAGAATCAGGAATAGCACGATGAGAAGGACCGTGAGTTGTAGAACGACAATCCCCACCTTCCGCAGTCCCATATCGAGACAGAAAATGTCACTACAGAGGTTTTGTTATGCGGTTGTTTCGATTATCGGAGTAAATCCCTCTGAGCTTGAAAGTGGAGAAATTCAGAGACAGTTTGAAATGCCCAGTTAGGGAAAGACCCTATCGTCGCTGTGCTAACCAGTTCCGCGCGAACTCCAGCGTGCCTCCTCTGTAGTCGCAGCCGTGTCAACAAATGTGAATTTACTTCTCTGTCGTGATGTATTACGCCAAAAAATAGAGGAGGACGGTCCAGCCGAGAATTACGCATTCAAGACGTTAGGCGCTTCCGTATGGCCCATCCTCATCCGTGACGGCGAATGTGATTTCGCCACCTTTGAGGCTGGTCTTGTCCCGCGCGTCAATCGCCACACCAACTTAGCGTAGAGTTACCAGAAGACCGCCTCCACTTGCGTTGGTAGATTCGTACCCGCCGAAGTTGTCCCAACTCGGGTAGAAGCTATCTTCGGGGTAGCTTCCACTGTACTCTTCGTACACTTCTTTGGGGACGAAATGCCATCTACCGGGATTATTCAGTCCGGTTTTGTCGATAGTGATGTCGAGGTCGTTCGGGCCGTTATTGGTCATCCGGAAAACGCCATCGAAAGTCGTCACCGAGTCGGGATTGATACCGTTGCCGCCGTTATTGTTGTTAGTGAAGTCCAGAACGAGTTGATCCCCGCTAAACTCCGCGTACGGTGACGTCTCCTCCAGACCGAGATACGCGCTCGCGTCACCTGCCACATTAACGCCGACAGTCCGAGTCGCCTCAACACTGCCAAACGCCCCAGTGCCCATTGCAGCCGCCCCGCCGGCGGCGAGCGATCCGAGTCCGACCACGAATTTGCGTCGTTGCATTGGTTTTCTACCTCGTTTGTCGCGCCAGCGAGCCCGACATCGCCTCTGTAACCTCGTTTTCGTCGGCCGCGGCGCGCACTCATCGCATAGATGGCTGGGGATATCGTATTCCGCCGCGAGAAGCCGTTTCTCGGGGTTAACGACGTTTTTCTTGGAGTCCAAGCGACTTCCGCTACAAGTTTCGTGGAGGCCGAGAACAGTCGTTCGTACTTTTCAATTTACGATTACTATCGCCTTACTAAAAAAGCCTCAAAATAACATTGTACGGGGTACACGAAGGGTCTCTCCGTATGTCCCGGACGGGGGAGGTGGCCAGTTCAAATGTCCCTAGCAAAGCGGAGCCAGATAGTGAGAACCCTTCGACGAATGAACATAGTGAGAATCCTTCGGCTGATGAGTTATACGACATCTTCGCGAACAGACGACGGCGCTACACGCTTCACTATCTGCAGCAAGTGGACGGACGAACCGATTTGGGGGAGATGGCTGAGCAGATCGCAGCCTGGGAGCACAAGAAAGCACGACAGGAGATCACCTCGAACGAGCGGAAGTACGTGTACTCGGCACTCCAGCAACGGCATCTCCCGAAGATGCAGGACGTCGGTCTCGTCGGGTTCAACAAACGTGATGGCACTGTCGAACCCACTCCTACCCTAGACGAGATTGACGTCTATGCGGAAATCGTCGAGAAAGGCAACGTTCCGTGGGGGATATATTTCTCTGGTCTCTCTGCGGTGCATTTCGGTTTGCTCGTTCTCGTCGGCTTCAACGTGGCGCCGCTGACAGCGTTCTCCGACTTCTGAATGGGCTCTTTTTTCGCGGCCTCGTTTCTCGTGTCGTCTCTCGTGTTCCTGTACGACACGAAGCGTATGAAACTCGGCAACAGTGGCGCCCCACCGGAGGTTGAACGTCGATGACGTGGAGGCGATATTTTTTTTGTCGTCGCGCTGCTTGTTGCAGGATCTCTCGTTGTCCCGGCTACGGCGTTTAGTTCAGTGGCTGCCGATCGGAACGTAGACGTTGCTGTTGTATCCGATGACGAGGCCTATCTTGGCATCCAAAGAGAGTGTAGTGACAATACATTACAGGTGACCGTAACCAATCGGTTTTCCGCCGGGACAACGCTGGATGTCAACATCACCATCAATGGAACAAGCAAAACAATCGACGACCTTACAGCAGGAGAGTCTCAGAGCAAGGCGTTCGATTCGTTCGGTACAAACGACACAGCTACGATTGCTGCGTCCGGTTCGGGGATCTCGGTTCATTTGACGCGGCCACTACCGACGAGATGCTGATTCCGCCCGGGTCTTTCAACCGGTTTCTACAGGCGGTTCATTACCCCCGACACGGTACGTAATGAATCCACTCGGACGGACGGCGTCTAACTTGGAATTCTGATACATCGGCTGAACAAGAATAATCAAAACGGATTATGTGAATGACTGAAAAAACCCTCGGTAATTATTTCACCTCAAACAATTATACGCCGATACGGAGGTTTATATCCGATCGGGCGGCCAGCGACCGTGTGACGTAGGAACGGCCCCGCGTCGGGTTGCGGTATCGTCGCGTTTGCAAGTCTCCCCGTGATCGATCGCACGGCGGCGTGCAATCGGATCCGTTACCAGTTGCAAACGCGACGGTAGTTCGGCACGTCGGCGCGGGAAGTCGTGATGTGCCGACTGTTCGCCACTCTTCACGCGCTGCTACCGTCGGAACTGCCGCTAACCAACGCTGCTCGACTCACGACCGGGTGATACCGACGCGGCCGTCGTCGTCCGCGTCGATCTCGAATCCGGCGTCGACCAGCCACTCGCGGGCCCGACCGCGGCCGTGCAACAGCACTTCCACCAGATCGGGTGACTCGTCGACGTCGGTCGCGAGTCGCATCGAATCGACGACGTCGGCAGAGAGCCCCGCCGTCGCAGCGATCTCCCGGTGATCCCGGACGGACGCGCCGTGGTAATCCACCGAGAACGCCGGGTCCCGAACCACGAGCGCGTTCGTCCCCCCGCCGCGCCCCGGTGCGATGGCGACGTCGCCACCGGCGGCGAACAGCCGCCGCAGCGCGGTCGGCGTCGCGAGCGCGAGGTCGGCCATCACGACCGCCAGTTCCGACGCTTGGCCTCGATCGAGTCGGTCGAGTGCGGCGTTCACTGCGACAGTCAGCGGCCTGTCGTCGACGGTTTCGGGGACGCCGTCGAGAACGTCCGCCGACCCCCCGTTAGCGACGGGATCGTCCGCGGTGATCACGGGCTCGGGGACGAGGAGTTCGGGGGTCCCGCCGGCCTCACGGACCGCTTCGACGACGTCTCGGAGCATCGCGAGCGAAAACTGGCGGCGCTCGGGGGCTGAGAGAAGCGGAGAGAGTCTACTCTTCGGATCGCGGCCGGTGTAGGGAACCAAAACCAGCATCGAAAGGATGGTCCGGCGATCAGCCGAGTTTGTCGGGTTTGTTCTGCTGGGAGCGCCAGTAGAGGAACCCGCCGACGAGGAGCCCGATTACGACCAGTCCGCCGACGCCGTACAGCGCCAGCCGGAACCGCTGGTTCGATTGTTGGGTCTGTTCTGCCTGCTCTTGGGCCTGTCCGGCCAGGTCGGTCGCGAGGGAGAACTCCTCGCCGTTGTAGGCCTCTTTGGCGTTCTGTAGCCGTCGTTCCGCCTCCTCATCGTCGACCTGCTCGACTGCCGCGGCGGCGTCGTCGATCGCGGTCCGGGCCTCCCGGCTCTCCTCGGTGTAGTGCGTCGCAGACCAGGTGTCGATCTCGTTGGTCGACCCGCCCTCACGCGTCTGTTCGAGCGCGAGGACGGTGAAGGACTGCGCCGGGTCGTACGTGTAGTCGTCGACCGACGGGACGGTGCCGGTGATGCGGATCTCGACCTCGCTGGTACCGTCGTCGGCGACGATCGACGCGCCGGAGAAGGACTGGCCGTCGTAGGACTCCTGGGAGACCTTCGAGCCGGTCTGGTCGTAGTAGACGACCGTCCAGGTGACGTCTGTCAGTTCGGTGTTCCCGGCGAGCGTCCACTCCTCCAGTGAGGGGTTCTGGTACAATTCGGTCAGCGTGACTGTCGCGGTGACCTCGGTTCCGACCTCCGCGTCGCTCGTGACGGTCGAGTCCCCCACGGAGACGGCAGCGGCGGGGACCGTCGCGACGGAGAGGACGAAGAGACAGGCCAGCGCGAGCTTAGAAAAGCGACTCCAACTCGTCTTCGTCATCATTAACTAGATTTTCGAGGTTGTCTTCACTCTCCGATCGGATGTCGTCGATGTTGTCCTGTGCTTCGATGGCGACCTGCTGAAGCTCCTTGATTCGGGGGACGTTCGTCACACCCGAGAGCAGCACGACTGAGGCGACCCGATTCGTGTCTCCCATCGGGTAGTCACCGCCGCGGACTTCCATACTGCCGGTCTGCTCTTCGATCCATTTCCGCCCGCGCTCTATGCCTTTCCGGTTGAGATGCCGCGGGGGACCAGCCAGAACCAGCAGGGCGCGTTCGGAGCCTTCGATCTCGCAGGGAAGCGTCAGCCGGCCGAGTGCGGCCTTCCGGACCAGCGATGTGATCCGGTTGGTCGTGTGAGCGGTATCGAGGTTGTCGTCCTCGTCACTGCCCGTGATCCGCGAAAGTAACCCGCCGCCGGAGGAGTCGGTTTCGACCGTCTCGGAGGCGTAGCCGATCGTCGAGATGCCGCCGCCGGAGAGCGTGTTGATGATCTCCGAGGAGTCGACGACGCTTTCGGCGACCTCGCCACCCTGTCCGACCTCGCCGGCGCCGAAGAGGACGCCGAACCGGGTGACTATCTCCTCGTTGATCTCGTCGTAGCCGCCCTGGACGGACTCGCCGGTCTTCCGCCAGGCGTCGTTGTCGAAGACGAGGAGGTTGTCGACCTCCCGGACGAACGTCTGGAAGGATCGCGCGGCGTTCAGCGTGTAGATGCCGCCCTCGTCGCTGCCGGGCAGGACCCCCAGGCCGTAGACGGGTTCGGTGTAGATCCGCTGGAGGTGTTTCGCGAGCACGGGCGAACCGCCGCTTCCCGTGCCGCCGCCGAGACCGGCGACGATCAGGAAGGCGTCGATCTCGTGGACCGGGATGCTGTCGATTGCGCCCTGTACTTCGTCGATATCCTCCTCTGCGACTTCCGCGCCGAGTTCGTTGTCGGCGCCGACGCCGTGACCCTTCACGCGCGACTGGCCGATGAGGACCCGCTTGTCCTTCGGGATGTGCTCCAGTCCCATCAGGTCGGCCTTCGCCGTGTTGACAGCGATGGCCGCCCGGACGATGTTCGAGTTGTGGCGCTTGTCGTATTCGACAAATTTGTCGACGATCTTTCCCCCGGCCTGCCCGAAACCGATCATTGCAAGCTTCATATAATGGGTCCCCTCGCCATTGGGTGTATACCAGTGCGAAGGCGGACATAAACCTTGTGATGGGGTGAAATCGACGGCTCGGCCCTCAAACCACAGAAAACGCACGACAGCGGCGGCATCTTAATGACACCTTAGGGACGGTTCTGTCCCGTTGGCGACTCTATTTATCAGTCTTCATAATGAGCGAACGAGACACTCGGCAGAGGGCCTCCCTGTGCGGCCGGAACAGCGTCTCTGATTCGGCACGCGGAAACCGCCGCAGTAGGTGGCCGCTGCGAGCAGTACAGATAGTCGGGTGTCGTGTCACTCCGGTTCGATGTTCGAGAGAAACCGCCGTATCATACTGATTGCTCTTGTCTCTTCCCGCCGAAAGCCGTCAACGGGGTGACGCTCGGCGGGAAGACGTGAGAGTAACCAGTATCAGTCTGCCGCCGCGGCGGTGTCGCTTTTTCCCGTTCCGGCCCGACCGTTCAGATACGCGTCAAGCGTCGTGAGTTCGCCGGTGCCGATCCCGAACGCCTCGATATCGTTGTCGTCGGTGACGTTGTCGAACTGCAGCGAGCGGTACTGGTCTTTCCCCATCGGGAAGCCGGGGAGCACGTCGCCGATAGAGAGGCCGATCTTCGCGAGCGCCATCGGAAGCGGGACGACCGTGGTCGACCGTCCGTCCGAGCTGTGGATCAGCCGGGCGATCTCGGCGAGCCTGAGCTGATCCGGCCCGCCGATCTCGTAGATCTCGCCGACGTGATCGTCGCTCTCGATAGCATCAGCGAGCATCGGAACCAGGTCACCGACCCAGATTGGCTGAAAGCGGGTCCGGCCGCCGCCGGGAAGCAGGCTGATGTAGGGGCGCCAGCAGTTTCGTAAAGGAGACGAACTCGCCGCCGTCGCCGAACACGACCGAGGGGCGGAAGATCGTGTAGTCCAGGACCGAGTCGGTGACGATCTCCTCGGCTTCGCCCTTCGCGCGGATGTACGCCGTCGAGCCGTCGGGATCGGCGCCGAGTGCACTCATCTGGACGAACCGATCGACGCCGTGTTTCTCCGCCGCGCGTACGACGTTTTCGGTGCCGCGTCTGTGGACTTTGTCGTGCATCTCGTCGCCGCCGCTCGGCTTGACGGCGAGAGCGCGACGAGGTTGTAGACGGCCTCTTTGCCCTCGAAGGCACTCTTGATCGTGTCATATTTCCTGATGTTTCCCATCACCTTGTTGACGCCCTTCGGCAGGTCGTCGCTGCTCGGACTGCGCGAAAGCGCCGTCACCTCGTGGTCCCGGTCGAGCAGTTCCCGGCAGAGCGTGCTGCCGATGAAGCCGCTGCCGCCGACGATTAGTACTTTCATACCCGTGATAACTCTCCGGGTGGATGTAAAGGTAATTGCCGGGGTCCGATCAGCGTCGAAACCGGGACCCAATGGGTTTTAACGAACCTGGCCGCCACGTCGAACTATGCTCATCACGCTGGAGGGACTCGACGGGAGCGGCAAAACCACCGTCTGGGAGTCGCTCCGGGAGGGACGGCCCGACGCGGTGTTCACCTGTGAACCGACCGAGTCGTGGTACGGCGACAGCGTTACGCGATCGATGCGGGACGACGACGCCGACCCGCTGGCGGAACTGTTTCTGTTCACCGCCGACCGCGCCGATCACCTCTCGCGGGTCGTCCGCCCCGCGTTAGCCAACGGCCGGGTCGTGATCTCCGATCGGTACACCGACTCGCGGTTCGCCTACCAGGCGGCGGCGCTTGCGGACTCGCCACTCGCCGACGAACTGGACCCGCTCGAATACATCCAGTCGATCCGCGCCCTTCACCCGCCCGCCGGACGCGACAATCTACCTCGATATCGATCCCGAGACGGGGGCCGAGCGAGCGGGCGCGACAAACAAGTTCGAGCGGGCCTCGTACCTCGAAGCAGTTCGAGAAAACTACGAACGCCTGATCGAGGCCGACCCCGAGCGGTTCGTCCGGGTCGATGCCGCCCGGTCGCCATCGGCGGTCGCCGAGACTGTCGAGCGACGCGTCGACGAACTGATCGACGGCGAGCGATCGTAGTCCTCTACGATTGCGACGACGCCGTGTGTTCTCCTACTGCCGGTCGGGAAGGTCGTACTCCTCGGGAGCCGGGACGTAGAGCGTATCGATCGTGAATCCGAGCGCCAGCGGAATGCCGATGGCGGCGCCGAGCAGCCGCCGTCGCGCCGAGGTTCAACCCGGCGCCGATCGGGAAGACGCCGAAGAACACGAGCGTCGTCACGAGCAACACCACGGGGATGAGCACGAGCGAG